>NZ_CP090021.1:0-2780000 GCF_021391315.1 Cereibacter azotoformans
ATGACGAATGAGACTTGGGTTCAAGTGCGCGAAGGGCTGCTCAAGCGAGTGGGCCGGAACAATTTTGTGACCTGGATCGAGCCTCTGCGGCTCATGGGTCTCGACGATGGCGTGGCGCGCTTTGAAGTCCCGACACTTTTCTTCGGCGATTGGGTGCAGCGCAATTTCGCGGATCATATCCGCCTGCGCCTGACCGAGGCCGGCTCGCCGGTCGAGCGGCTGGAGTTCGCCGTCTCCAACTCGCCGCGCCCGCCGCTGAAGGAGGTCAGGACGGCCGCGGCCCCCGTCGCCAAGGCCCGCCCGGCACCGGCCGAAGAGGATCTTCGCGGCGCCCCGCTGGATTCCCGCTTCACCTTCGACAGCTTCGTCGTCGGCAAGCCGAACGAGCTTGCCCACGCCGCCGCCCGCCGCGTCGCCGAAGGGGGGCCCGTCACCTTCAACCCGCTGTTCCTCTATGGCGGCGTGGGGCTGGGCAAGACGCACCTCATGCA
Source organism: Cereibacter azotoformans (assembly GCF_021391315.1). NCBI lineage: Bacteria > Pseudomonadati > Pseudomonadota > Alphaproteobacteria > Rhodobacterales > Paracoccaceae > Cereibacter > Cereibacter azotoformans. The sequence continues at coordinate 492 of NZ_CP090021.1, forward strand.
CGCCATCGCGCACGAGTTGCAGAAACGCCAGCCGGGCGCGCGGGTTCTCTATCTGTCGGCCGAGCAGTTCATGTACCGCTTCGTCCAGGCGCTGCGCGAGCGCGAGATCCTCGGCTTCAAGGAACTCTTCCGCTCGGTCGATGTGCTCATGGTGGATGACGTGCAGTTCATCGCCGGCAAGGACTCGACGCAGGAGGAATTCTTCCACACGTTCAACGCCCTGGTCGATCAGAACAAGCAGATCGTGATCTCGGCCGACCGTGCGCCCGGCGAGATCAAGGATCTCGAGGAGCGGATCAAGAGCCGCCTGCAATGCGGCCTCGTGGTGGACCTGCATCCGACCGACTACGAGCTGCGCCTCGGCATCCTGCAGCAGAAGGCCGACTTCTACCGCGAACAGTATCGCGGCCTCGTCATTGCCGACGGCGTGCTCGAGTTCCTCGCCCACCGCATCACGACCAACGTCCGCGTGCTGGAAGGCGCCCTCACCCGCCTCTTTGCCTTCGCAAGCCTCGTGGGGCGCGAGATCACGCTGGATCTGGCGCAGGACTGCCTGGCCGACATTCTCCGAGCCAGCGACCGGAAGGTCACGATCGAGGAGATCCAGCGCAAGGTGGCCGAGCATTACAACATCCGCCTCAGCGACATGATCGGCCCCAAGCGCCTGCGCACCATCGCCCGCCCGCGTCAGGTGGCGATGTATCTGGCCAAGCACCTGACGCCCCGCTCGCTGCCCGAGATCGGCCGACGCTTCGGCGGCCGCGACCACACCACGATCATGCATGGCGTGCGCAAGATCGAGGAGCTGATGGCCACCGACTCGCAACTGGCGGACGACCTGCAGCTTCTGCGCCGCCTGCTGCAGGCCTGATCTGTGGCCACGGGGGCGCTTGACGCCCCCCTTGAACCATCCATAGTCGGGAAAAATCTTGAGGTTCGGTGCGAAACCGGGCAGTTTCGGCGTCCGCGTCAAGAAGGGGTGAGGGAATGAAGATCAGTATCGAGCGCGGCGCTCTGCTAAAGGCCGTGGGCCAGGCCCAGTCGGTCGTCGAGCGGCGGAACACCATTCCGATCCTCGCCAACGTGCTGATCGAGGCCGAAGGCGACACCGTCTCGTTCCGCGCCACCGACCTCGACATCGAGGTGGTGGACCGGACGCCCGCGGTGGTGGAGCGGCCCGGCGCGACGACCGTTTCGGCGGTCATGCTGCACGAGATCGTCCGCAAGCTGCCGGACGGCGCGCTGGTCGGCCTGAGCGAGGATGCGGCCTCGGGCCGGCTGACGGTGACGGCCGGCCGGTCGGTCTTCAGCCTTGCCACGCTGCCGCGGGAGGATTTCCCCGTGATGGCAAGCTCGGAATACAGCTCGAACTTCACCGCGCCGGCCCCCGTGCTGCGGCGCTTGTTTGACAAGGCGAAGTTCGCCATCTCGACCGAGGAGACGCGCTATTACCTCAACGGCGTCTTCATGCATGTGGCGACGGGCGAGGAGGGGCCGGTGCTGCGCTGCGTGGCGACCGACGGCCACCGTCTCGCGCGGATCGACGCCCCGCTGCCCGAGGGTGCCGAGGGCATGGCCGGGGTGATCGTGCCGCGCAAGACCGTGAACGAACTGCGCAAGCTGCTCGACGACGACGAGGCGCAGATCAAGGTTTCCGTGTCGGAGACCAAGGTGCGCTTCGCCACGCCGCAGATCACCATGACCTCGAAGGTGATCGACGGCACCTTTCCCGACTATTCGCGTGTGATCCCGACGGGCAATGCGCGGCGCCTCGAGGTGGATGCGCAGGAGTTCGCGAAGGCTGTGGACCGGGTGGCCACCGTCTCGTCCGAGCGGTCGCGGGCGGTGAAGCTGTCGCTCGACGAGGATCGGCTGGTTCTGTCGGTCAATGCGCCTGATTCCGGCGCGGCCGAGGAGGAACTGGCCGTGGCTTATGGCGACGAGCGGCTGGAGATCGGCTTCAACGCCAAGTATCTGCTCGAGATCGCAAGCCAGGTGGACCGGGAGAACGCCGTGTTCCTGTTCAACTCGTCGGGCGATCCGACGCTGATGCGGGAAGGCAACGACATGTCGGCGGTCTATGTCGTCATGCCGATGCGCGTGTGACGGAAGACAGCCGGGGGCGCTGCCCCCGCGCCCCCGGGATATTTTTCCCAGAATGAAAGGAGAAGGGATGCGCGGGCTTGCCGTCACATCCCTCGCTCTCTCGCACTTCCGCTCGCATCGCGCGGCGCGGATGGCGTTCGACGGGCGGCCGGTGGCCTTCGTGGGCGCGAATGGGGCGGGCAAGACGAACGTGCTCGAGGCGATCTCGCTGCTTTCTCCCGGGCGGGGGTTGCGGCGCGCGGCGGCCGACGAGATCGCGCGGCGGCCCGAGGCGCTGGGATGGAAGGTGGCCGCCGCCGTGCGGGGGCTCCATTCCGACCATGAGGTCGAGACCTGGGCCGAGGGCGGCGGGGCGCGGCAGGTGCGCATCGACGGCAAGGCCGCGACGCAGGTGATGCTGGGGCGGCTCTTGCGCATCGTCTGGCTGGTGCCCGCCATGGACCGGCTCTGGACCGAGGCGGCGGAGGGACGGCGGCGGTTTCTCGACCGGGTGGCGATGAGTTTCGCGCCCGACCATGCCGAGGCGGTGCTCGATTACGAGAAGGCGATGCGCGAGCGGAACCGGCTTCTGAAGGAGCAGGTGGCCGATGCCCATTGGCATGCGGCGCTCGAGGGGCGGATGGCCGAGGCCGCGCGGGTGATCCGGGCGCATCGGGAGGCGGCGGTGGCACGGTTGATGGCGGCACAGGGGGCGGCCGAGACGGCCTTTCCGCGGGCCGTGCTGTCGGTCGCCTCGGAGGATCCCGAGGATCTGGCCGCGGCCTGGGCCGAGGGGCGGCGGCGGGACATGGCGGCGGGGCGGACGCTGCTGGGGCCGCACCGCGCCGATCTGACGGCGATCTATGCGGCCAAAGGCGTTCCGGCGGCGCAATGTTCAACGGGCGAGCAGAAGGCGCTTCTCATCTCGCTGGTCCTTGCCAATGGGCGCGCGCTGGCCGAGGATCTGGGGGCGGCGCCGATCCTGCTGCTCGACGAGGTGGCGGCCCATCTCGATGAGGGGCGACGGGCGGCCCTGTTCGACGAGATCTGCGCGCTCGGGGCGCAGGCCTACATGACCGGCACGGGGCCGGAGCTGTTCACCGCGCTCGGGGGGCGGGCGCAGAGGATCGAGGTGACGGAGGCCGAGGGGCTTTCGCAGACAAGGGAGATGTCGCCATGACACCGCAGCGCGTCACGCTCATCACGCTGGGCGTGGGCGATCTGGCGGCCTCGGTCGCCTTTTACGAGCGGCTGGGCTGGAAGCAGCACCGGGCGCAGGAGGACGTGGCCTTCTTCCAGTTGCAAGGCTCGGCCCTGGCGCTGTTCGGAAGCGCTGCGCTTGCGGCCGATCAGGGGCGGCCGGGGGCCGGCCTCGGGACGGGAGCCGTGACGCTGGCACAGAACTTCGCGACCGAAGCCGAGGTCGATGCGGCCTTCGACGCGGCGCTTGCCGCGGGCGCGACAGCCCTGAAGCGGCCCGAAAAGGTATTCTGGGGTGGTTACTCGGGCTACTGGGCCGATCCTGACGGTCATGTCTGGGAGGTGGCGATGAACCCCCTGTGGCCGCTGGCCGAGGATGGCAGCCTCACGCTGCCCTGACGGCGGGGCGGGGCTAAATCTTGGGCCCCGGGCGTGACATTCCCGGGCAGGACCGCTATAACTCGCGCGCAAAGCAAAGGGTTTGTCCGAATGGCCGAAGCTGCCCGCGTGCCGGAAGAGTATGGCGCCGATTCCATCAAGGTTCTCAAGGGGCTGGAGGCTGTCCGCAAGCGTCCCGGCATGTATATCGGCGACACGGACGATGGCTCGGGCCTCCACCATATGGTTTATGAGGTGGTGGACAACGGGATCGACGAGGCGCTGGCGGGCCACGCGACCGCTGTGACGGTGAAGATCCATGCCGACAGTTCGGTGTCCGTGCGCGACAACGGGCGCGGGATCCCGGTGGACATGCATGCCTCCGAAGGCGTGTCGGCGGCCGAGGTCATCATGACCCAGCTCCATGCCGGGGGCAAATTCGACCAGAACAGCTACAAGGTCTCGGGCGGCCTGCATGGCGTGGGCGTCTCGGTGGTGAACGCCCTGTCCGACTGGCTCGAACTGCGCATCTGGCGCAACGGCAAGGAGCATTTCGCCCGGTTCGAGAACGGCGAGACGGTAGAGCATCTGCGCGTGGTCCGCGACGCGCCGGGCGAGAAGGGCACCGAGGTGCGCTTCCTCGCCGCGGCCAAGACCAACCGACCTGACGGAACCTTCTCGAACCTCGACTACAGCTTCAAGACGCTCGAGAACCGCCTGAGGGAGCTTGCCTTCCTCAACTCCGGTGTCCGTATCCTGCTCGAGGACGAGCGCCCTGCGGAGCCGCTGCACAGCGAGCTGTTCTACGAGGGCGGCGTGCGCGAGTTCGTCCGTTATCTCGACCGATCGAAGAGCCCGGTGATGCCCGAGCCGATCTTCATCACGGGCGAGCGCGGCGGGATCGGGGTCGAGATCGCGATGTGGTGGAACGACAGCTACCACGAGACGGTGCTGCCCTTCACCAACAACATTCCGCAGCGTGACGGCGGCACCCACCTTGCGGGCTTCCGGGGCGCGCTGACGCGGACCATCACCAAATATGCGCAGGACAGCGGGATCGCCCGGCGCGAGAAGGTGGATTTCACCGGCGACGACGCGCGCGAGGGGCTGACCTGCGTTCTGTCGGTCAAGGTGCCGGACCCCAAGTTCTCCAGCCAGACCAAGGACAAGCTGGTTTCGTCCGAGGTGCGCCCGGCGGTCGAGAACCTCGTGAACGAGAAGCTCGCCGAGTGGTTCGAGGAGAACCCGGCCGCCGCCAAGGGCATCGTTGGCAAGATCGTCGAGGCGGCGCTGGCGCGCGAGGCGGCGCGCAAGGCCCGCGAGATGACCCGGCGCAAGACCGCGATGGACGTGGCCTCGCTCCCCGGCAAGCTGGCCGATTGCCAGGAGAAGGACCCGGCGCTGTCGGAACTGTTCATCGTCGAGGGGGACTCGGCCGGCGGCTCGGCCAAGCAGGGGCGCGCGCGGAAGAACCAGGCGGTTCTGCCGCTCCGGGGCAAGATCCTGAACGTGGAGCGCGCGCGCTTCGACCGGATGCTGTCCTCGGAAACCGTGGGCACGCTGATCACCGCGCTCGGCGCGGGCATCGGGCGCGACGAGTTCGACATCGGCAAGCTGCGCTACCACAAGATCATCATCATGACCGACGCGGACGTGGACGGCGCCCATATCCGCACGCTGCTGCTGACCTTCTTCTTCCGGCAGATGCCCGCCATCATCGAGGGGGGCTTCCTCTACATCGCGCAGCCGCCGCTCTACAAGGTCGCGCGCGGCAAGTCCGAGGTCTACCTCAAGGACCAGGCGGCGCTGGACGATTACCTGATCCAGCAGGGGATCGAGGGGGCCATCCTGCGGCTGGCGACGGGCGAAGAGATCGCCGGGCAGGACCTGCTCCGCGTGATCGAGGGCGCGCGCCAGTTCCGCCGCGTGCTGGAGGGTTTCCCCACGCATTACCCGCGCAACATCCTGGAACAGGCGGCCCTTTCGGGGGCGTTCGATCCGGGCCGGGCCGATGACGATCTGCAACTCGTGGCCGACCGTGTGGCCGAGCGGCTGGATCTGACGGCCGCGGAATACGAGCGCGGCTGGAAGGGCCGGATCACGCAGGACCACGGCATCCGTCTGTCGCGCGTGCTTCGCGGGGTGGAAGAGCTTCGGACGCTTGACGGGGCCGTGCTTCGGTCGGGTGAGGCGCGGCGTCTGTCGCAGGTCTCGGGCCAGACGCGCGATGTCTATGCGCCGGGGGCGCGGCTCGTCCGCAAGGACCGCGAGCAGCCGATCCACGGGCCGATCGCGCTTCTGAAGGCGGTGCTGGCCGAGGGCGAGAAGGGCCTGTCGCTCCAGCGTTACAAGGGCCTTGGCGAGATGAACCCGGAGCAACTCTGGGAAACCACGCTCGACCCCGAGGCGCGCACGCTGCTGCAGGTCAAGGTCGAGGATCTGGCCGAGGCCGACGACATCTTCACCAAGCTGATGGGCGACGTGGTCGAGCCGCGGCGCGAGTTCATCCAGCAGAACGCGCTGAACGTCGAGAATCTGGACACCTGAGGCCGATCCGGCGCAGGCGGGGGCGGGGCTGATCCGACGGTGCGGGCGCCTTTTCCACGCGGCGGCGACGTTCTAAGGAAGGCCATGCGCCAGACCCTGACCGAAATCTACGAAGCCCGCGTCGATGCCGAGGATCTGCGGGCCGATCCCGCGCAGCACGCCGTCCTGCCGGATCTCGAGCACATCCGGCAGTGGATTGAGGCCCATCCCGAACGCAAGCGGGGCCTCTTCGGCCTCTTTGCAGCGAAGGAAGAGCTGCCGAAGGGGCTCTATCTCTGGGGCGGGGTCGGGCGGGGCAAGTCGATGCTGATGGACCTCTTCGCCGATGCCGTGGACATCCCGGCGAAGCGCCGCGTGCATTTCCACGCCTTCATGCAGGAGGTGCAGCAGGGCATGCACGAGGCCCGCAAGAAGGGGGTCGAGGATGCGCTGCAGCCGGTGGCCGACCGGGTGGCCGGCGAGGTCCGGCTTCTGGCCTTCGACGAGATGCAGATCACCGACATCACCGACGCGATGATCGTCGGGCGCCTGTTCCAGAAGCTGTTCGATCAGGGCGTGGTGATCGTGACCACCTCGAACCGGCCGCCCGAGGATCTTTACGAGAACGGCCTCAACCGGCAGGTCTTCCTGCCCTTCATCGACCTCCTGCGCGAGCGGATGAAGGTGGTCGAGCTGGAAAGCCCGACGGACTACCGCCAGCACCGGCTGCAGGGGGCGCAGGTCTTCTTCCATCCGGCAAGCCGTGCGCAGGGTGAGATCTCCCGCATCTGGACCGATCTCACGGGCGGCGACCGCGGCCATCCGCTGCGCCTTCCGGTCAATGGCCGGACGGTCGAGATTCCATGCTTCGCGAATGGCGTGGGGCGGGCGACCTTCTGGGACCTCTGCGCCCGCCCGCTGGGACCGGCCGATTTCCTCGCGATCGCCGAGGCCTGCCGGGTGCTGATCCTCGAGGACATTCCGCGGCTGTCTGCGGAAAATTACAATGAGGCCAAGCGGTTCGTGACCCTGATCGACGCGCTCTACGAGGCGCGGGTGCGCCTGATCGCCTCCGCCGCGGATGAGCCCGAGCGTCTCTATATCGAAGGCGAAGGCGTCTTTGAGTTCGAGCGCACAGCGAGCCGCCTGCGCGAGATGCAATCGGCGGAGTGGGGGGCCTAGCCCCGGCCGGCCGGGCGCAGGGCGGGGCCGGCCGCGCCGGTCAGGTGCGGAACTCGTCCTCGGCGTAGCCCTGCACGAAGAGCAGCGCGGTCAGGTCGCCGTGGTTGATGCGGATGTCGCACTCGGCCGCCACCACGGGCTTCGCGTGCAGCGCCACGCCCGCGCCCGCCCGCTTGAGCATGCCCAGATCGTTCGCCCCGTCGCCCACCGCCATGGCCGCCTCGACCCCGATCCCCATGCGGGCGGTGATCTCCTCGAGCGCCGCGAGCTTCGCCTCCCGGCCAAGGATGGGCTCGGCCACCGTGCCGGTGAGCGCGCCATCCGCGACATGGAGGATGTTGGCGCGATGCTCGTCAAAGCCGAGGCCCGCGGCGACCTTCGCGGTAAAGGCGGTGAAGCCGCCCGAGACGAGCGCCGCGCGTCCGCCGTTGGCCTTCATCGTCTGCACCAGCGCCCGGCCGCCGGGCATGTAATGGATCCGCGTCTCGAGCACCCGGTCGATCACCGAGGCCGGCAGGCCCTTCAGCAGCCCCACCCGTTCGCGCAGCGCGGTTTCGAAGTTCAGCTCGCCGTTCATCGCGCGCCGGGTGATGCCTGCGACATATTCGCCAACGCCCGCCTCGTCGGCCAGCTCGTCGATGCATTCCTGACGGATCATGGTCGAATCCATGTCCGCCAGAAGCAGCTTCTTGCGCCGGCCCTCGGCGGGAACCACGGCCAGATCCACCTTCAGCGCCTGCAGATCCTCCCAGACCTGCCAAAGGTTCGAAGGCATTGCAGACACGGGAAATTCCGCCGCCACCCCCGGTTGCAACCAGCGCGCATCGCCTCCGCCCCAGGCGTTGCGCAGCGACTCGACGGTGGCGCGCTCGAGGCCCGGAGAGGTCGGATCGGTCATGAGGACGGCAACGAACATCGCACTCTCCCAAGGTCGCTTTCACGAGGTCGAACGCCGCTCTAGGGCAATTCTTTTCCTTGCGCCAGAGCCCGGCGAGGCGTAATGGCGGCGGCGGGACACCTCTCCCCAACGAGAGGCATCTATCTGGAAGGATACTATGTCTGATCTGCAGACCCCGGCCGCGCGGCCGGCCAATCCGCGCTTCTCCTCCGGCCCCTGCGCCAAGATTCCCGCCTATTCGCTGGACCTTCTGTCGGACGCCCCGCTGGGCCGTTCGCACCGTGCCGCCGTCGGCAAGGCCAAGCTGAAAGAGGCGATCGAGCTGACCCGCGAGATCCTCGGCGTCCCCGCCGGATACCGCATCGGCATCGTCCCCGGTTCCGACACCGGCGCGGTCGAGATGGCGATGTGGTCGCTCTTGGGCGCACGGCCCGTCGAGATGCTGGCCTGGGAAAGCTTCGGCGAAGGCTGGGTCACCGACGCGGTCAAGCAGCTGAAACTCGACGCGACCGTCCGCAAGGCGCCCTATGGCGAGATCGTGGATTTCGCGCAGGTCGATTTCGATAAGGACGTGGTCTTCACCTGGAACGGCACGACGTCCGGCGTGCGCCTGCCGAACGGCGACGCGATCCCCGCGGACCGCGCGGGCCTGACCATCTGCGATGCGACCTCGGCGGCCTTCGCCATGGACCTGCCGTGGGACAAGCTCGATGTCGTCACCTTCTCCTGGCAGAAGGTGCTGGGCGGCGAGGGCGCGCACGGGATGCTGATCCTCAGCCCCCGCGCGGTCGAGCGGCTGGAAAGCTACACCCCCGCATGGCCGATGCCGAAGATCTTCCGCATGACCAAGGGCGGCAAGCTGATCGAGGGCATCTTCGAGGGTGAGACGATCAACACGCCGTCGATGCTGGCGGTCGAGGACTACCTCGTGTCGCTGAAATGGGCGAAGTCCATCGGCGGGCTCAAGGCGCTGGTGGCGCGGGCCGAGGCCAACTCGAAGGCCGTGGCCGATTTCGTGGCGGCGAACGACTGGATCGCGAACCTTGCCGTCGATCCGGCGACAGCCTCGACCACCTCGGTCTGCCTGAAGTTCACCGATCCGCGCATCACCGACGGCGCGGCCTTCGCCAAGGCGGTGGCCAAGCGGCTGGAAAAGGAAGGCGTGGCGCTGGACGTGGGCGCCTATCGCGACGCGCCGGCGGGCCTCAGGATCTGGTGCGGCTCGACCGTCGAGACCTCGGATGTCGCGGCGCTGATGCCCTGGCTGAAATGGGCCTTCGAGGCCGAGATCGCGGCGCTCGCCAAGGCCGCCTGAGCCACCTTCTCCAGACATGACAAAGGCGGGGGACAGCCCCCGCCAACGTTTCCCCATTCCACAGGATGCCCGACATGGCCCCCCGCGTTCTCGTTTCCGACGAACTCTCCGAAACCGCTGTCCAGATCTTCCGCGACCGTGGCGTCGAGGTCGACTACATGCCGAAACTCGGCAAGGATAAGGAAAAGCTGGCCGAGATCATCGGCCAGTATGACGGTCTCGCCATCCGCTCGGCCACCAAGGTGACCGAGAAGCTGCTGGAAGCCGCCACCAACCTGAAGGTGATCGGCCGCGCCGGCATCGGCGTCGACAACGTCGACATCCCGGCCGCCTCGCGCAAGGGCGTGATCGTGATGAACACGCCGTTCGGCAACTCGATCACCACCGCCGAGCACGCCATCGCGATGATGTTCGCCGTGGCGCGGCAACTGCCCGAGGCCAACGTCTCGACCCACGCCGGCAAGTGGGAGAAGTCGCGCTTCATGGGTGTCGAGGTCTTCAACAAGACCCTCGGCGTGATCGGCGCGGGCAACATCGGCGGCATCGTCTGCAACCGCGCGGTCGGGCTTCACATGAAGGTCGTGGCCTACGATCCCTTCCTGTCGGAAGAGCGCGCGAAGCAGCTGGGCGTCATCAAGGTCGAACTGGACGAGCTTCTGGCCAAGGCCGATTTCATCACGCTGCATGTGCCGCTGACCGACAAGACCCGCAACATCCTCTCGGCCGAGAACATCGCCAAGACGAAGAAGGGCGTGCGGATCATCAACTGCGCCCGCGGCGGTCTGGTCGATGAGGCCGCGCTGGCCGAGGCGCTGAAGTCCGGCCATGTCGCGGGCGCCGCCTTCGACGTCTTCGAGGTGGAGCCGGCCACCGAGAGCCCGCTGTTCGGCCTGCCGAACGTCGTCGTGACCCCGCACCTCGGCGCCTCCACCACCGAGGCGCAGGAGAACGTGGCCCTGCAGGTCGCCGAGCAGATGTCGGACTTCCTGCTGACCGGCGCGGTGCAGAACGCGCTGAACATGCCCTCGGTGACGGCGGAAGAGGCCGCGGTCATGGGGCCGTGGGTGAAGCTTGCCGGTCACCTTGGCGCCTTCGTGGGCCAGATGACCGACGAGCCGATCAAGGCGATCAACGTGCTCTATGACGGCGCCGTGGGCGAGATGAACCTCGCCGCGCTGAACTGCGCCACCATCGCCGGCATCATGAAAGCCACGAACCCCGACGTGAACCTCGTCTCGGCGCCGGTCGTCGCGAAAGAGCGCGGCATCCAGATCTCGACGACCACTCAGGAGAAATCGGGCAGCTTCGACGCCTACATCAAGCTGACCGTGGTGACCGACAAGCGCGAGCGGTCGGTCGCGGGCACCTGCTTCTCGGACGGCAAGCCGCGCTTCATCCAGATCAAGGGCATCAACATCGACGCCGAGGTTGGCCGCCACATGCTCTATACCACGAACGAGGACGTGCCGGGCATCATCGGCCTTCTCGGCATGACGATGGGCAAGAACGGCGTGAACATCGCGAACTTCACCCTTGGCCGGACCTCGGTCGGGCAAGAGGCCATCGCGATCCTCTACCTCGATCAGGCCATTGATCCGAAGGTCGTCGAGACGCTCGAATCGACCGGCATGTTCCAGCAGGTCAAGCCGCTCGAGTTCGACGTCGCCTGACCGGGCGTCCGGCTGCCCTTCCGGTTTCCGGCGGGGGCGCATATGGTGCGGAGGTCCGGCTTGGCCGGGCCTCCGTATCATTTTGGAAGGACCCAGATGCGAAGCTACGCCATCGGCGACATCCACGGACATCTGTCGCTTCTGCAGGAGATCCACGACCGGATCGCCGCGGACCGGCGCCAGACCGGGGACGACGAGGCGCCTGTCGTCCATATCGGCGATCTGGTGGACCGGGGCCCCGACAGCCGCGGTGTCGTGGAATTTCTCCGGCAGGGAATCGAGCAGGGCGAGAACTGGGTGGTGCTGAAGGGCAACCACGACCGGATGTTCGCGGGCTTCATGCGCGACCTGACCCACCACGATCCGGGCCTCCGGCGCGAGCTGTCGTGGCTGCATCCCCGGCTTGGCGGCGGGCCGACGCTGGAGTCCTACGGTGTCCACCACGCCGCCGACCGCCCGCTCGGCCCGGTGCATGAGGAGGCCCTCGCCCTCGTGCCGCCCGAGCATGTGGCCTTCATCGAGGCGCTTCCGGTCCAGTATCGTCGCGGCGAGGCGCTGTTCGTCCATGCCGGCATCCGGCCGGGTGTTGCGCTCGCCAGTCAGGATGAGACCGATCTGGTCTGGATCCGCGAGCCCTTCCTGTCGGACACGCGCGATCACGGATTCCTCGTCGTGCACGGGCACACGGCCATTGACGCCGTGACCCACTACGGGAACCGCTTGAACCTCGACAGCGGGGCGGCCTATGGCGGCCCCCTCTCGGCGGTGGTGATCGAGGGCCATTCCGTCTGGCAACTCGGCCCCGACGGGCGCATCCCGATCGCCTGACCTTTCGCGGAACGCAACGTCACGGCAGCGGCCCGCCGACGGGACGGTAAGCTGTGCCTCGAACAGAGAGAAAGGCCGCGCCATGTCCGACATCCTCATCCTCTCCGCCGTGCGGACCGCCATCGGCGGCTTCGGCGGCGCGCTCGCCGCCGTGCCGCCGGGCGATCTGGCCACCACCGTCACCCGCGCCGCGCTGGAGCGCGCGGGGGTCGAGCCGGACCGCGTCGGCCATGTGGTCTTCGGCCATGTGATCAACACCGAGCCGCGCGACATGTATCTCTCGCGCGTGGCGGCGATGCAGGCGGGCATCCCCTCGGGCGTGCCGGCAATGAACGTGAACCGGCTCTGCGGCTCGGGCGTGCAGGCCATCGTCTCGGCCATGCAGGCGCTGATGCTGGGCGATGCCGAGGTGGCGCTGGCGGGCGGGGCGGAATCGATGAGCCGCGCGCCCTACGTGCTGGCCTCGGCCCGCTGGGGACAGAAGATGGGCGACACGCGCGCGCTCGACATGATGACGGGGGCGCTGAACTGCCCCTTCGGCACCGGCCACATGGGCATCACCGCCGAGATCGTGGCCGAGCGGCACGGCATCAGCCGCGAGGATCAGGACGCCTTCGCGCTGGAAAGCCAGACCCGTGCCGCGCGCGCGCAGGAGGAGGGGCGGTTTGACGGCCAGATCGCCCCGGTGGAGATCGCCTCCCGCAAGGGGCCGGTTTCCTTCGCGCGGGACGAACATCCCAAGGCCACCACGGCCGAGGCGCTGGCGGGTCTGCGCCCCGCCTTCCAGAAGGGCGGCACCGTGACGGCCGGCAATGCGAGCGGCATCAACGACGGAGCCGGCGCGCTGGTGCTGGCGCGCGAGGGGGCGGTGCCCGGCGCGCGTCCGCTCGGCCGGCTCATCGGCTATGCCCATGCGGGCGTCGATCCCGAGGTGATGGGGCTGGGGCCGATCCCGGCGGTGCAGGCGCTCTGCGCACGCACGGGCCTCTCGGTCGCGGACTTCGACGTGATCGAGTCGAACGAGGCCTTTGCCGCGCAGGCGCTGGCGGTGAGCCGCGCGCTCGACTTCGATCCGGCGAAGGTCAATCCGAACGGTGGCGCCATCGCGCTCGGCCATCCGGTCGGCGCCACGGGGGCGATCATCACGGTGAAGGCGCTGCACGAGCTGCACCGCACCGGCGGGCGTCGCGCGCTTGTCACCATGTGCATCGGCGGCGGGCAGGGGATCGCGCTGGCGCTGGAACGGGTCTGACGGCCGCGCCTAGCGCAGCCGAACGCTTGTCCGGGCCGAGCGGCCGTCCGCGTCGATCACCGACAGGGTGAGGAATCCCGCCGGCAGGTCGAGCATCGTTTCGCGCCCGCCGAGCGAGACCGCGACCGGCGCCCCATTGGCAAGCCAGGTGAAGGGCGCGGCCCCGCCCTCGACCTTCACCTTCAGGCCGCCGCGCAGCCGCTCGACCTCGGCCCCGTCGGGCGGGAAGGCGACCTGCGGCCCGCCCGCCGTCTGGAAGGCCGCAAGACGCGAGCGGAACCGGCGGAGCGGCTGGGGCAACTCGGCGTTGCTCACGGTCAGGGCCGCGCGCGGCGGGGGCGGCAACGGATCGAGCGCGGGCTTCAGCCGGGCGAAGGTGCGGAACAGAACCGGCGCCGCGAGATCGGCGCCGAAGACACCCGGCACCGGCGTTCCGTCGGCCCGCCCGAGCCAGACGCCGACCACATGCCGTCCGTCGAACCCCACCGCCCAGGCGTCACGGTGGCCGTAGCTCGTGCCGGTCTTGTAGGCCAGCCGGTTCGCGGGCGATCCGGGCGGCGGCGCCAGACCCGCGAGGATGTCGGCCACCTGCCAGGCCGACACCTCGGACAGAAGCCGGCGCCCCGGCGCGCCCTCACCCGCGACATGGAGCGGCAGGACCACGCCGCCCCGCGCCAGCGTCGCAAAGAGCTGCACCATGTCGGACAGCGTGACCCCTACGCCCCCCAGCGCCACGGCGAGGCCCGGCTGCCCGCCCGGCAGCACCGGCTTCACCCCGGCCTGCTCCAGCGCCGACAGAAGCCGCGCCGGTCCCAGCGCATCGGTCAGCGCGACCGCGGGCAGGTTGAGGGAGAGCTGCAACGCCTCGCGCGCGCGGATTTCGCCGCGGAATATCCGGTCGAAGTTCTGCGGCCGGTAGCCCGCGAAATCCATCGGCCGGTCGTCGAGCAGGGTCTCGGGATGGGCGAGGCCCTCGTCGAAAGCGAGCCCGTAGATCAGCGGCTTGAGGAGCGAGCCAGGGCTGCGCAGCGCCACGGTCATGTCGAGAAAGCCCTGCCGCCGATCGGCGCGATAGGCCGCCGAGCCGACCGAGGCGAGGATCTCGCCCGAGCGGTGGTCGGCCACCAGCATCGCCACCTGAAGCCGCTCGCCCCGCGCCTCGAGCGTCTCGGCGGCCAGCGCCTCGAGCCGCTTCTGCAGGGCCGCGTCCAGCGTCAGACGATGCTTCTGGCGCAAGGGATCGGCCTTCACCACGCGGTCGGCCAGATGCGGCGCGAGGGCGGGGAAGGGCTTGCGCGCGCGGGGCACCGGCTCGCGCAGGGCGGCCTCGGCCCGCTCGGCCTCGATCACGCCCGCCCGCACGGCCCGGGCAAGGACGCGGGCCCGCGCCGCCTCGGCCCGCTCGGGGTGGCGGTCGGGGCGCCGGCTCTCGGGCGATTGCGGGATCGCGACCAGAAGCGCCGCCTCGGCCGCGGTCAGCCGGCCGGGCTCCTTGCCGAGATAGGAGATCGAGGCCGCCCGGACCCCCTCGAGATTGCCGCCATAGGGCGCAAGGCGGAGGTAGAGCGACAGGATCTCCGGCTTCGACAGTCGCCGTTCCAGCGCGAGCGCGACACGCATCTGCCGCAGCTTGCCCGCCATCCTTCCGGTGCCGCTCTCTTCCAGCAACCGCGCGACCTGCATGGTCAGCGTCGAGCCGCCCGAGACGACCTGCCCATGGCGCAGCGCCTGCCAGCCCGCGCGCAGCAAGGCCCGGCCGTCCACTCCCGGATGGCGGTCAAAGCGGCCATCCTCATAGGCCACCAGCATCTTCAGGAACAAGGGATCGACCGGCCCAGGCTCCAGCCGCCACCGGCCGTCTGCGACCGTATAGGCGCGCAGGAGCGTGCCGTCGCGCGCCTCGACCTCGACCGAGGTCTGCAGGGCGAGGGGCGGCATGTCCGTCGCGGCGATGAAGCCGTCGAACCCGTCGCGGGCGGCGGCGGCGAGGAACAGGCCTGCCGCCGCCGCGAACAGCCACCGCGCCCGGATCATGGGGTGACGGAGACGCGGCCCGCCTCGGTCCAGGCGCGGAACTCGGGCCGGTACATGTCCTCGACCGAGGCCGCGGGGTGGTGGAACGTGCCCGGCGAGACGGCGCGCACGACATAGGCCAGCCGGAAGGCCTCGCCGTCGAGCCGGTCGAGCGCGGCGAGGAAACGGTCCTGCCGGAACTCGGCATGGGCCACATCCTCGACCGGCGCGAGCCAGTCCAGCGCATCGACCTGTCCGCCCCGCATCAGGTTCGGGTTGTCGATCTCGAATCCCGCGGGCAGCGGGTCGTTGACCATGAGCCGGCCCTCGCCGTTGCCGAAGGGTGTCACTTCCAGCACCGCCACCAGCCGCGTGCCCGCCGCGACCGAGGCCGGATCGGCGGCCTCGCCCTCCATCGTGTAGTAGCTTCGCGCGATGGCATAGCCGTTGCCCCCGGCGGGCGCGGGCTCCGAGGGAACCCCGGTGGTCGTGATGGTCAGCACCTGCGGGCCACCCGAGTTGGTGACCGCCACCGCCGGATCCCCGTCGCGCAAGAGCCGCACGAGCGGGCCTGTCGCGGGCGCGCCGTCGAGGGCGATGCCCTCCACCTCCGGCCGGTCGATCAGGGCGTTCGTGGCCAGAAGCGTCCAGGTCGCCTCCTGCGTGGAGAGCGTGCCGGTCCGCGTGGCGAGCGCGGTCGTCACCGCCTCGCGGTCCACCGCCTGCGAGCCGGCCTCGGCCGCCAGCGTGAGCACCGTGGCCGTGTCGCGGTACGGGGTGCCGTAGTCGGCACGGAACAGCTGCTCGGATGGCGCGGCAAGCGCGGCGTTGAGCCGGGCGGCGGCCTTGCGGAACATCGCATCCGCCCTGACCTGATCGCCGTAGCTGGCGAGCGCCGCGCCAAGCTGGGCCTGCGCCGCGGGCGTGGCAAAGGCGTCGCCCTTCACATCGGCATAGTAGCGCAAGTCGCCGATGGCGGCCGCTCCTTCGCGGGCCAGCACCATCAGCGCATAGGCCAGCCCCTCGCCGCCCGAGTCGAAGTCGGCGGCGTAGTTCACCTGATTGCGGAGGTTGTCGAGCGCCCGGCGCATGGCCAGATCCGGCACCTTGTATCCCTGCGCCTTCGCGCGGGAGAGGAAGTCGGTGACATAGGCGTCAAGCCAGAAGTCGCCCGACTGCGCCCGCCAGAGGCCGAAGGCCCCTTCGGCCGTCTGGTTGGTCAGCACCTCGTCGATGGCCTGCCCGATGCGCGCCGACATGTCCTCGGTGCCGGGCAGATCGAGCGCCCGGGCCACGCCGCTCAGGTAGAGGAGCGGCAGCGCCCGCGAGGTGATCTGCTCGGTGCAGCCATAGGGATAGCGGTCCAGGCTGGCCAGCAGCCCCGCCGTATCGAGCCGCGCGATCGGGCCGATGGCCATGGTCGCGCGCCCCGTGCCCGGCGCGAAGCCGGCAAACAGGTTGTCGTCCAGCGTGAATGTCTGGCCCGCATCGAGCGTCAGCCGGTCGCGCCGCGTGATCTCGGGGTCGTTCACCTGCACCGGCACCACAAGGCGCCTCGTCAGCTGCTTGCCCTCCGGCGTGGTGAGCGCGACCTCGATCTCCTGCAGGCCCGTCCGGCCGGCCGAAACCGGAACTTCAACGCGCGCTCGGCCTTTTTCGGCCAGATCGAGGCCCGAGGGCACCGATCCGACCGTGAGGCCCGGCGAGGAGACATCGAGGCTCACCCGTCCGGCGGGGCCGGTCGCGTGGGCGATCTCGAGGAGAAGGCGGCTTTCGTCGCCCGGCGCGAGGAAGCGCGGCAGGCTCGCCGTCACCACCACCGGATCGCGCACGAGCACATCCTGCTCGGCATGGCCGACGCCGGTCTTCGACCAGACGACCGCCATCACCCGCACCGTGCCGTTGAAGGCCGGCAGATCGAAGCGCGCGCGGGCGAGGCCGTCGGCCCCCACCTCGACCGGGCCGGAGAAGAAGGCCACCAGCTCTTCCGTCGGAGGCGGCGCCTGCATCTGCGCACGCCCGCCATCCCCGCCGGAGCGGACCGAGCCCTGCGCGCCGTTCATCCCGTCGATCAGCCGCCCGTAGAGGTCGCGGATGCCGACGCCGAGCTTGCGCTGGCCGAAGTAATGATCCTCGGGGTCGGGCGTCTCGAAGCCGGTGAGGTTCAGGATCCCCACATCGACGGCGGCAATCGTGGCGTGGACCGTCTCGCCCGGCGCTGTCCCCTCGACCTTGACCGCGATCTCCATCGGGCCACGCGGCGCGGCCTCGGCGGCGGTCTCGATCGTGGCCGCGAGCCTCTTCTCGCCGGGGTCGATGGCCGCATGGGCCAGCCCCAGGGCGCGGGTCGGGTTGCGCCCGGCCGCCACGTCCATCGGCCGCAGGAGCGTGGCCGTCACATAGACGCCCGTCCCCCAGTCGTCCGTCACCGGCAGATCGACCAGCGTCTCGCCCTCACCGACCTCGACCGCCTTCATCGCGATCACCCGGTTCGAGAGCACCGTCACCAGCGCCTTGCCCGGCGCGCGCGGCACGATCCGAAGCTGCGCCGTCTCGCCCGGCCGGTAGGCGGGCTTGTCGAGCGACAGTTCCAGCGTGTCGGGTGTCGCGGTGACATCGGCGGGGGCATACCAGCCGGCATGGAAGCTGGTGGAGCTCGCGGCCGGCCGGCCGTCGGCGCGCTCGACCACAAGCTCGTATTGTCCCCAGTCCACCGGGGCCCCGATCTCGACCGGAGAGGTGCCCAGCTGCGCCTCGCCCTCGGCCACGCGGGTGCGGGTCTCGACCGGCTCCCACGCCCAGTTGCCCCATTGCTGATACCATTGATAGTCGGTCTCGACCCGGTTCAGCGTCCAACGCACCTGCATCGGCACGGGCGTCTCCTCGGGGCCCACGCCCACCAGCGCGAAACGCGCCTCGGACCCCTGCGCGGCCACCCCGTCAAAGAGCGGGCGCAGGCCGATCATCGGCTCGGCCGGACGCAGCCGGCGGGTGATCGTCCGCTCGACCGGGCGACCTGACCCTTCCGAAACCCGCGCCGCCACAAGGATCTCGAGCGGACGCGCCGGATCCTCCACCTGCGGCAGGCGGATCGCAAAGCGGGCCGCTCCTGTCTCGTCCGTGCGCTCGCCGCCGAACGAGGCGATCTGCGGATCGAACCGGCGGTCGGACCGGCCGAAGACATAGCCGGGGAAGCCGGGCAGCCCCTCGGCCGTGCGCAGCAGCACCTCGCCCTCGATGGCGAGGTCCGCCCCCGGCGCGCCATAGAGGAAACTGGCCTCGACCGTCAGTTCGGGCGCATCGCCGAGCTTAATGGGCGCCTCGGGCAGGCTGGCCGCAACGTCGATCCGCTCGGGCAGGAAATCCTCGACCAGCAGGGTCTTCGCGGCCAGCGGGGCCGCCTCGAGATCCGCCAGCACCTCCAGCCGCCACACGCCGCGCGGCGCGGTGCCCGCAAGCGGCAGGTCGAACACATGGCCGCCCGCGCCGGTGCCCGAGGCCAGTGCGCGGGAATATTCCACCCCGTCCGGGCGCTTGAGGATCGCGGTCAGCGGCAGGCCCTCGATGGCCGCGGCGGCGGCATCGCGCGCCAGCGCGAGCGCATGGACCGTCTCGCCAGCCCGGTAGGCCCCGCGGTCGGTCGCAAGGAACACATCCACCGGAGGGGCAGGCTCGTGCCCCTCGACGCCGCGGTCGGAGAGATCGAACTCCGGGTCGGTCAGCGAGAGGAAGGCCACATCCGCCTCGCCCTCCTTCACCACGACGAGCGCGGGCTCGGCCGCGCCGGTGCCGCGGGTCAGGCCCGGATCGAAGGCGGCAAGGCCCTCGGCGTCGGTCGTGGCCGTGCCGAGAACGGCGTTCGCGCGCGACAGAAGCTCGACCTCGACGCCCGCCTTTGGCTCGGCCGTCCCGAGGCTGCGCACGAAGACATGCAGCCCGTCGGTCCCCGAGAGCGTGGTCACACCCAGGTCCGAGACCACGAACCATTGCCAGGCGGGCGGATGCTCGTAGCGGTCCTGCCCCGGGATCGCGGCCTTCAGCGCGTAGATGCCCCCGGGCAGGCCCCGCAGCGGCGCGTCCATCGGCAGGCGGGTGGTCATGTCGCGGTTGACCTCCATGGCCACCTCGCCCGTGCCCGTCCAGATCTCTTCGCCCACCTCCGAGGTGAACTGGTCCGCCTGCCACTGATCGAGCGGCCGGCCGAGATAGTCCTGCTGGATAGCCCGCAACAAGTTGCGGTCCGACACGCGATAGACGGCCAGATCGAGTGTCTGGGTATTCACCGTCTCGACCGGGATTGCCGGAGAGCCGGTTCGTGGCAGCACATAGGCGCGGCTCGGGAACCGGACGGAGGGCGCGCGGTCGCGCACATAGGCCGCGATCTGCACCGATCGGGCGAGCGTCTGGCCGTCGGCCGCGGGCAGCCCCTCGCGGAAGGTCAGCACATGGCGCGCGCCGTGGCTCACGCCGCCCACGCAGATCCGTCGGTCCTCGGCCTCGACCGTCAGACCCGGCTCGGTGAGCTGGACGAAGCTGGAATAGTCCACGCCGCTCTCGACCAGACTTTCAGAGAAGGTGACGCAGATCCGCGGGCGCGCCGTGTCCGCCTCGACCGTGTCCTCGATGATGCGGAACCCGTACTTGCCCGCCGCCGAGGCCAGCAGCCGCGCCGTATCGTCCCGCGGCTGGATCGACTGGGCCAGCCGCAGCGCCTGCACCATGTCGCGCCCGCGGTCCACCGCTTCGGCCGCGAGCCCCAGTTCGACCAGCGCCGTATGGCGCAGCGCCGGGGTGGCGGCGCGGAGATAGCCGTTGATGGCGGCGCGGAAGGCGCGGTCGCGCAGCATGTCGCGGCCCCTCGTGTCGGGCTCGCCCGCCGCGCGCAGTCGGCGGGCGTAGTCGATCCATGTCTCGCCCCGGTCCGAGGCGTTGACCGCGGCGCCCGTGAAGTTCGCCGCCGCCAAGAGATCACCCTGCGCCTGGGCGCGAGAGGCGCTGCGAAGATGCTCGTCGGCGGTGAAGCCGTTCACCGCATGTTCGTTTCCGAGGCTCGCGGCCTGCTCCTTCGCGCGCGTCAGGTCGTAGTCCGGCAGGAAGGCCAGCTCGGACGCGCGAAGGCGCGCCGTCTCCTGCCGGGCCGGGTCCGCCGGGACCACGACGCCCGAGGTGGCGCCTTGATAGGGCGCCTCGTCGCCCGAGGCGGATTTGGGGAAGCACGAGCCGTTGCGCGCGTTGTAGGTGAAGGCCACGCAGCCCGCGCGCGACAGGCAGGCGCGCTCGCAGGCCTCGAGCGTGGTGTCGAGGAGGGTGGCAATGTCGCTGCCCGGCAGGTCCGTGTCGGCGCTGAGGACGAAGCGGCGGTCCGGCAGCCAGTCCTGGGCCATGGCCGAGAGCGGCAGCAGAAGTCCAAGCATCAGGGCCGGCAGCAAGTGACGGGTGCGCATCGGGTTCTCCTCCTGAAGTCACCCGGATGCTGTCACCGCCCCCACGCCGAGGCAAGGATTCGCGGGAGGCTTTTCTTCGGTCGCGCGGTTCGCGCTTAAGCGGGGATTCATCATGGCCGCCGCAACATGTCCGCGGAACAGGCGGGACGGGCGGATGGATATCGAACAAAGGCTGGCGAAGGAGCGGCGGGCGCGGCTCGCGGCGGAACGCCTGCTGGAATACAAGCAGCGGGAGCTGTTCGCCGCGAACGAAAAGCTCGCGATCCACGCGCGGGCGCTGTCGGATCAGATCATCGAGCAGCGCGCCGTGGTGAAGACCGCCCTTTCCGAGGCCGAACGGCTCAAGGGCCAGAACAGCCGCTTCCTGGTCGAACTGGAACGGGCCCACACGGCGGCCGTCATGGCCGAACGGCGCCTGTGGGATTCCATCGACACGATCGAGGATGGCTTTGCCGTCTATGATTCGCACCAGCGGCTCGTGGCCGCGAACGAGGCCTATCGCGCGCATTTCGCGGGGGTCGAGGTGCGGCTCGGCATGACGCTGATGGATCTTCTGGAGGTGACGGTCGGGAACGGGCTGATCGACCTTGGCGGCGAGGCGCCCGATGCCTGGTGCGCGCGCATGGCCAGCCGCTGGGATGAGGATCCGGTCCAGCCGATCATCCTGCGGCGGACGTCGGGCCAGTGGATGCGCCTGGTCAACCGGCGCGCCCGTGACGGCGACATGGTGAGCCTTCTGATCGACATCACCGAACAGATGCGGCTGCGCGCGGCGATCGACGCGATTCCCGATGGTTTCGTGCTCTTTGACCGTGCCGAGCGGCTCGTGCTCTGCAACGACCGCCACCGCGAGATCTATCCCCGCTCGGCGCCGGCGATGCAGCCCGGCGCGCGTTTCGAAGAGATCCTCCGCCACGGCCTTGCCAACGGTCAGTTCCCCGACGCCGCCGGCCGCGAGGAGGAGTGGCTGACCGACAGGCTCGCCGCCTTCCGCCAACTGGGCGGAGCGGCCGAGCAGCAGCTCGATGACGGGCGCTGGATGCGGGTGATCGAGCACGAGACCCCCGATGGCGGCCGGGTGGGCCTTGGGGTGGACATCACGCAGCTCAAGCTGCAGCAGGCCGCGCTCGAGACGGCCCGCGCCGCGGCCGAGGCGGCAAGCCGCGCCAAGTCCGCCTTCCTCGCCAACATGAGCCACGAGATCCGCACGCCGATGAACGGGATCGTGGGCATGGCCGACCTGCTCTGCGAGACCCCGCTGACCGAGGATCAGCGCCTCTTTGCCGAGACGATCCGTTCCTCGGGCGAGGCGCTCCTGGTCATCATCAACGACATCCTGGATTACTCCAAGATCGAGGCGAACCGGCTGACGCTTTACCCCGAGCCCTTCGACCTCGAACGGACGATCCACGAGGTCGCGATGCTTCTCCAGCCTCAGGCGCGGGCCAAGGGGCTCGATCTGCTGATCGATTTCGACATGTTCCTTCCCACGCGGTTTGTGGGCGATCCCTGCCGCCTCCGGCAGGTGCTGACGAACCTGATCGGCAACGCGGTGAAATTCACCGAAGCGGGCCATGTGCTGATCCGCGTCGTGGGGCTCGAGGTCGAGCCCGGCCGGCACGATCTGCATGTCACGGTCGAGGATACCGGCATCGGGATCGCCCCCGGCAACCTCGACCACGTCTTCGGCGAGTTCAACCAGATCGACGCCGAGGCCACGCGCCGGTTCGAAGGGACGGGGCTGGGCCTGGCCATCACCCGCCGGCTGATCGAGATGATGCAGGGCACGGTCTGGGTCGAGAGCGAGCTGGGGCGCGGTTCCTGCTTCGGCTTCCGGCTCTCGCTGCCGGCCTGCGATGACGAGGCCGCTCCGGCCGAGCCGCTGATGGTGCGTCGGGCGCTGGTGGTGGATGACCAGTTCATCAACCGCACCATACTCGAGCGCCAGCTTGCCCCCTGCGGGATCGAGGTCCGGCTCTGCCGGTCGGGCAGCGAGGCCCTGTCCGAGCTGATCTCGGACCCCGACTATGATCTGCTGCTGACCGATCACGAGATGCCCGAGCTGGACGGGCTGGCCCTCGCCGAGAGGGTGCGGGCCTGCGGGTCCTTGATGCCGATCCTGCTTCTGACCTCGAACCCGGCGGGGGTGCGCGATCACCCCGCGGCGGCGCTGCTGGCGGGCGTGCTGCAAAAGCCGCTGCTGCGATCGGATCTCTACCGGCGGCTTCAGAGCCTGACGGTGGCCCCGGCCGAACCCGAGGCGCCCCCGCCTCCCGCCGCCATGCCCGAACTGCGCCGGATGCGCGTGCTTGCCGCCGAGGACAACCGGACGAACCAGCTGGTCTTTCGCAAGATGGTGCGTGACCTCGACATCGACCTCAGCTTCGCCGCCAACGGCCGCGAGGCGGTCGAGCTGTTCGACCGGCTCCAGCCCGATCTTGTCTTCATGGACATCTCGATGCCCGAGATGGACGGCCGCGCCGCCGCCCGGGCCATTCGCGCGCGTGAAGCCGACGGCCATCATGTGCCGATCGTCGCCCTCACCGCCCATGCGCTCGAGAGCGACGCCCTGGCCAGCGCCGCCGTGGGCATCGACCGGACGCTGACCAAGCCGCTCCGGCGCGCCGCGATCCTCGAGACGCTGGCGGCCTTCTGCCCGGCCGAGGCCCGCCCTTTGCATCCCGGCGCGGATGCGGCCGCAACAGGCACCGGGCCCTGATGTCTGGCGGTTCCGTCAGGCGGTGCGCAGGAAGACCGGCCGGTCGTCGGTCGAGAGGTCGGGTTCGAACGCATAGCCGCCCGCGCGGAAGGAGAGGATCTCCTCGGGGTGCTCGAGCCTGTTCTCGGCGATGAAACGGGCCATCGCGCCGCGGGCCCGCTTGGCCCAGAAGCTGACGATCCTGCGTTCCCCCTCGCGCTCTTCGAGGAAGACGGGCGAGATCACCGGAAGGGACAGTGCCTCGAGATCCACGGCCGAGAAATACTCTGCCGAGGCGCAGTTGATCAGTGCGCGGGCACCCGTCTTGGTCGCGCGCTCGTTCAGGGCGAGGGCGATCCGGTCGCCCCAGAACTCGTAGAGGCTGACCCCTCGCGCGGTCTTGAGCCGGGTCCCCATCTCCAGCCGGTGCGGCTGGATCAGGTCGAGCGGTCGCAGCAGGCCATAGAGCCCCGAGAGGATGCAGACCCGGTCCTGCGCCCAGCGAAGCGCATCCTCGTCCAGCGTCCGCGCCTCGAGGCCGGTATAGGTGTCGCCGTCGAAGAGCGCGAGCGCCGGAACGGCTGCCGTTCGCGCTTCGTGAAATTCCGCAAATCGCGCGACGTTCAGCCGGGCCAGCGGCTCGGAGATATGCATGAGCCGGCGCAGGTCCGCGGCGGTCAGCCCGCGGGCCACCGCCGCCAGTTCGTCGGCCTCGTTCTGAAACCACGGAGAGGTGGGCGAGAGGCCGCGCGGCAGATCCAGCCGGGGCCGCGCCGCGAGGCGCTTTGCGGGCGACAGGACGGTGAGCATCAGGCCTCGCGCAGCACGTCGAGGAAGGCGTCGCCGAACCGCTCCATCTTCTGGGCGCCCAGATCGCCGACGCGGTCGAGATCCGCCAGCGTCGAGGGCCGCGCCTCGGCGATCCGGCGCAGCGTGCTCTGCGGCAGGCTCATGGGCTTGCCCGTTCCGTCCTCGCCCCGCATCAGCGCGACCTGAACCTCGGCCAGCCGGTCGAACAGCTCGGCCGAGTTGCGCCCTGCGAGGCGGCGGCGCTGGGGATGCATGGCGGCCTCGGCCTCGCCGGTGATGACTTCAAGGAAGGTCGCGCCGTAACTGTCCAGCTTCTTGGCGCCGACCCCCGTGATGCCGGCCATGTCATCCAGGCTCTGCGGGCGGCGCTCGGCCATCTCGATCAGGGTTCGGTCGGTGAAGATCACATAGGCCGGCACGCCCGCGGCCTCGGCCAGCGCCCGGCGCTTGGCTTTCAGCGCGGAGAGAAGTGGCGCATCCTCTTCCGAGACCAGCGCGCGGGCCTGCGGCCGTGCCGCGGCGGATTTCACCGTGTCGCGGCGGAGCGTGATCTGCTCCTCGCCGCGCAGGATGGGGCGCGCGGCCTCGGTCATCTTCAGCGCGCCGTGGCGTTCGGTGTCGGGGCGCACGAGGTCGCGCCCCATCATCTGCCGGAACACCGCCTCCCACGCCGGGCGGGACAGATCGCGGCCGACCGAAAAGGTGGGAAGCTGGTCGTGCCCACGGTCGCGCACCTTCTGGGTCGCATTGCCGGTCAGGATGTCGATCAGATGGCCGGTCCCGAACCATTCGCCCGTGCGCAGGATCGCCGAGAGCGCCTTGCGCACGGGCTCGGTCGCGTCGAACAGCTCGGCCGGACGCTCGCAGAGATCGCAGGTGCCGCAGGGCTGCGACGCCTCGCCGAAATAGCCGAGCAGAACCTGCCGCCGGCAGCCGGTGGCCTCGGCCAGCCCCAGAAGCGCGTTCAGCCGGGCGTGATCGGCGGCCTTGCGGTCGGGCGGGGCCAGCCCCTCGTCGATCTGGGCGCGGCGCAGGCGGATGTCGTCGGGTCCGTAGATGGTCAGCGTCTCGGCCGGGGCGCCGTCGCGGCCGGCGCGGCCGATCTCCTGGTAATAGCTCTCGATCGACTTGGGCAGGTCGGCATGGGCCACCCAGCGGATGTCCGGCTTGTCGATCCCCATCCCGAAGGCCACCGTCGCCACCACGATCAGCCCGTCCTCCTGCTGGAAGCGGATCTCGACGGCGCGGCGATCGTCGGCCTCCATCCCGCCGTGGTAGTGGCAGGCGGAATGGCCCGCCTCGCGCAGCGCCTGGGCGAGCGTCTCGGTCTTGGCCCGCGTCGCGCAATAGACGATGCCCGAGCGGCCCTTGCGGGCGGCCGCGAAGGACAGGATCTGCTGCCGAGGGCTCGACTTGACGGCGAAGGCGAGGTGGATGTTCGGCCGGTCGAAGCCGCGCAGGAACGTCGCGGGAGGCGCGCCGTCGAAGAGGCGCGCGACGATCTCTTCCTGCGTCTCGGCGTCGGCCGTCGCGGTGAAGGCCGCAAGTGGCACGTCGAGCGCGCGGCGCAATTCGCCGATGCGCAGGTAGTCGGGGCGGAAGTCGTGTCCCCACTGGCTGACGCAATGGGCCTCGTCCACCGCGATGAGGCTGACGCCCACCCGACGCAGCAGCGCGAAGGCGCCTGCCGAGGCGAGCCGCTCGGGCGCCATGTAGAGCAGCTTGATCCGGCCCTCGTCGAGCGCCCGGAACACCTCGTCCGTCTCGGCCTCGGTGTTGCCCGAGGTCAGGGCGCCCGCCTCGACCCCCGCCTCGCGCAGCGAGCGCACCTGGTCGCGCATCAGCGCGATCAATGGCGAGACGACGAGCGTCACCCCCTCGCGGCAGAGCGCGGGCAACTGGTAGCAGAGCGACTTGCCGCCCCCCGTGGGCATGATGGCGAGCGTGTTGCGACCGGCGCGCACGGCCTGCACGATCTCTTCCTGCCCCGGACGGAAGTCGGGGAAGCCAAAGACGGAATGGAGAAGGTCACGCGGCGCCGGCATGTCGGAATCCGGTAGGGTCCGGCGCGGTGGCCGGACCGGCAGGTGCGAAGGGGCAGGTCAGTAGAAGGCGGCCATGTTGTTCCGAAGCACGATCTGCAGCGCATAGATCGCGACCAGCACGATCAGCGGTGCCAGATCGAGGCCCCCCATCGAGGGCAGGATCCGCCGGACCTGCGAATAGATCGGCTCGAGCAGGCGGCTCAGCCCGTCCCAGATCTGGCCGACGAGCGGCTGGCGCAGGTTCAGCACCTCGAAGTTGATGAGCCAGCTCATGATGATGTGCACGAAGATGATGAACTTCGCGATGTCGAGGATCAGCATCAGGATCTGGAAGAGGGATATCATGGACGCATCCTTCACGGGAAATCACTCAGACAGGTATAGACGGGCCCGGCAAAGGGCAACCTCGTTCCGCAGCGTCGCGGCTTGACGACCTGGTGAGGACATAGCACCCAAGGCGTGAAGGAGTGATTGATGTATCCTTACCTCCGCCTTTTCATGGAGATGCGCCGCACGCGCGATCTCGCGCCGCTGCCCGTTCTGGGCACGCACCGTTCCTCGCACCGCTGCCTGCCCTGGGATCTCGATCCCTGGCGCGAGCTGAACAACGGCCGGACGCTGACGCTCTTCGATCTCGGGCGGTTGCCGCTGATCCACCGGACCGGAATGGCGCGCGCCTGCGCCGCCAGGGGCTGGGGCCTGACGGTGGCGGGCAGCTCGTTGCGCTATCGGCGGCGGATCGTGCTGATGGACCGGCTCGACATGGTGAGCCGCTGTCTCGGCTGGGACGAGCGGTTCTTCTACATCGAGCAGAGCCTCTGGCGAAAGGGCGACTGCACGAGCCACATGCTGCTGCGCGCGGCGGTGACCTCGCCCGCGGGGATCGTCCCGCCGACCGAGGTGGCGGCGCTGCTCGAGGCCGACGAGAGTCCTCCCCTGCCGGACTGGGTGACGGCCTGGATCGAGGCGGATGCGACACGGCCCTGGCCGCCGACCCACTGAGCGGCCGACGATCGCTTGCGCCACGGCGACATTTCGGGCTTGATCCGCGCGATCCGTCGGAGGGGCCATGGCACGCGGAAACAAGCGCATCTGGGGCTGGTATTTCTTCGACTGGGCAAGCCAGCCTTACAACACGCTGCTGCTGACCTTCGTCTTCGCGCCCTATTTCGCCGAAGTGGCGCGGGCCCGCTTTGTCGCGGACGGCATGGATCCGTCGGCCGCCGGCGCGGCCGCGCAGTCGCTGTGGGCGACGGGCCTTGGCTCTGCCAGCCTCGTCGTGGCCCTTCTTGCGCCGCTGCTCGGGGCGGTGGCGGATGCGGGCGGCCGCAGGCTCGTGTGGATCTGGGGCTTTTCCGCCTTCTACCTCGTGGGCTCGGCCGGCCTCTGGGCCCTGACGCCGGGCGGAGACGCCCTCATCTGGGCCTTGGCCTGCTTCGGGCTTGGCTTCGTGGGGATGGAGTTTGCCACCATCTTCACCAACGCGCTGCTGCCCGCGCTCGGGCCGCGGGACCGGATCGGCGAGATCTCGGGATCGGGCTTTGCCTTCGGCTATCTCGGCGGCGTGCTGTCGCTGGCCCTCATGCTTCTGTTCTTTGCCGAAAGCGCCAGCACCGGCCGGACGCTGATCGGACTGCCGCCGGCCTTCGGCCTCGATCCGGCGCTGCGCGAGGGAACGCGGGCGGTCGGGCCGTTCACGGCGGTCTGGTATCTGCTCTTCATGCTGCCCTTCTTCCTCTGGGTGAAGGAGCCACCCGCCCAGCCGCGCCGCATGAGCCTCGGGGCAGGCCTGGCCTCGCTTCGCGGCTTTCTGATGAGCCTGCCGCGGAGGCGCAGCCTGTCGGCCTATCTCGGCTCGTCGCTGCTCTACCGCGACGCGCTGAATGCGCTCTACGGCTTTGGCGGGGTCTATGCCTCGGGCGTGCTGGGTTGGAGCATCATCCAGATCGGGGTCTTCGGAGTGGTGGGGGCGGTGACGGCCACCGTCGCCTCGTGGCTCGGAGGGCACGCCGACCGGCGCTGGGGCCCGAAGCCCGTCATCGCCACCTGCATCCTGCTTCTCTGCACCACCTGCATCCTCATCGTCGCCACCTCGCGCGACAGCCTCTTCGGCCAGCCGCTGCCCGAGGGCTCGCGCCTGCCGGACCAGATCTTCTTCCTCTGCGGTGCGCTGATCGGCGGGGCCGGGGGGGCGCTTCAGGCGGCGAGCCGGACGATGATGGCCCGCCACACCACATCCGAGCGCGCGACCGAGGCTTTCGGCCTCTATGCGCTGTCGGGCAAGGTCACGAGTTTCCTCGCCCCGCTGCTGATCGCGATCGCGACCAGCCTCAGCGGATCGCAGCGCGTGGGGATCGCTCCTCTGATCGTGCTCTTCCTTGCGGGGCTCGTTCTGCTAGTCTGGGTTAAACCGGAAGGCGAACAGCGGGCAGTGACATGATGCGCATCCTCTCTTTCATCCTCGCCATGGGGATGGCGACCGCCGCTCAGGCCGAACCGAAGGCGAACCAGCTCTTCGGCGCGCAGACGGCCGCCTCGCGGCAGGCACCGATGCCGATCGGCAGCTACAACCGGGGCTGCGCGGCGGGCCTGGTGCAGATGCCCGAGAGCGGGCCGACCTGGCAGGTGATGCGCCTGTCGCGCAACCGCGCGTGGGGCCATCCCGAGATGATCGAGTTCCTTCAGGCGCTGTCGGTCGCGGCCCGGCAGATCGGCTGGGCGGGGCTCTATATCGGCGACATCAGCCAGCCGCGGGGCGGGCCGATGACGTCGGGCCATGCCAGCCACCAGATCGGTCTGGATGCCGATGTCTGGATGCTGCCGCCGCGCCGGCTCGATCTCACGGTGGCGGACCGCGAACGGATCTCGTCGATCCCCGTCCGTTCGGCCGATCAGCGGAGCGTCACCGCCAACTGGAGCCGGGCGCACCACACGCTCCTGCGCTCGGCCGCGTCGGATGACCGGGTGGACCGGATCTTCGTGGCCGCCGCGGTGAAGCTCGAGATGTGCCGGACCGCGACCCGCGCCGACCGGGCGTGGCTGCAGAAGATCCGGCCGGTTCCCGGCCATGACACGCATTTCCACATCCGGCTGAAATGCCCGAGGGGCGCCGTCGCCTGTCAGACGCAGACACCCACGGTGGCCGATCTCTCCAAGGGCGGCGACGGCTGCGACGAAACGCTGACCTGGTGGGTGACCGACTATCTGGACCCGCCCAAGACGCCGCCGCAGAGGCCAAGCGGCCCGCGGCCGAAGGGCGCGCGCGACTTCACCCTGTCGGATCTGCCGGCCCAATGCCGCGAAGTTCTCGCATCGCGCTGATCGCGGCGATCGTCGGGGGGCTTGCGCTGGGCGGCAGCGCGGGCAGCCCAGGCGACGACCGCTTCACGAGCTTTTCCTGGAGCAAGGAGGACCCGCTCTTCGGCGGGTTCTCGGCCATCGAGATGGCGGACGACGGTCTGTCGCTCACGCTCCTGTCCGACCGGGGCAGCTGGACCCGCGGCCAGGTGCGGCGCGACGCGAGCGGCCGGATCACCGGCATCGAGACCGACCCGATGCGGATGCTGCGCGGCCGGGGCGAGGCGCCGCTGGCCCGCCGTCGCAGCGACAGCGAGGGCCTGGCCATTGCCCGCGACGGCACCGCCTATGTGTCGTTCGAGGGCGCCGCGCGCGTGTTGCGCTATCGCGACCTTGCGGGGCCGGCCGAGAACCTGCCCGTGCATCCGGATTTCCAGCTGATGCAGAACAACAGCGCGCTCGAGGCGCTGGCGATCGACGCAACGGGCGCGCTCTACACATTGCCCGAACGGTCGGGGCGCCTGAACCGGCCGTTCCCGGTCTATCGCTTCGACGGATGCGAGTGGACGCAGCCCTTCGACCTGCCGCGCCGCGGGCCTTATCTCGCCGTGGGGGCCGATTTCGGACCCGACGGCCGGTTCTACCTGCTCGAGCGCAACTTCCGGGGATTCCTCGGCTTTGCCAGCCGGGTGCGGCGCTTCGAGTTCGGGCCTCAGGGGGTTGTGTCGGAGGAGGTCCTGTTCGAGACGCCCTCGGGCCGCTACGACAACCTCGAAGGCATTTCGGTCTGGCAGGAGCCGGGCGGCGGGATCGTCGTGAGCATGGTCTCGGACGACAATTTCCTGTTCGTGCAGCGGACGGAAGTGGTCGAGGTCCGACTCCCGGATTGACAGGCCGCCCTTCGGGGCTGTAGGCCGCGCTGTCCCCCGACGGGGGCCAAGTCTCCGCGACCTTGTCAAAACGGAACCGACATGACCCGCAGCCTGATCCCCGCCATCCTGGCGATGGCCGCCATCGTGGTGGCCTCGAACATCCTCGTGCAGTTCCTGTTCGGCCAGTGGCTGACCTGGGGCGCCTTCACCTATCCGCTCGCCTTCCTCGTGACCGACCTGACGAACCGCCTGCAGGGCGCGGCCGCCGCGCGGCGTGTGGTGCTGGCGGGCTTCGCCACCGGCATCCTCTGCTCGCTGATCGGCACGCAGATCATGGGCGAGTTCGGCCCGCTGGTCACGCTGCGCATCGCGCTGGCCTCGGGGCTCGCCTTCCTCGTGGCGCAGATGCTGGACGTGACGCTGTTCGACCGGCTGCGCCATTCGCGCCGCTGGTGGCGGGCGCCGCTGACCTCGACCCTCGTCGGCTCGAGCCTCGACACGCTGATCTTCTTCGGGGTCGCCTTCTCGGCCTCGCTCGTCTGGCTGGAGCCGGGCAGCGATGTGTCATGGGCGAACGAGATCCTGCCGCTTCTGGGGGCCGGCCCCGAGGCTCCGCTCTGGCTGTCGCTGGCCGTTGCGGACTGGTCCGTCAAACTTCTGCTCGCTTTGGTGGCACTTCTGCCTTTCCGCGTAATTGTCAGGCGGATGACCGCAGAGGTTGCGTAATCATCATTTGACAAACACCAGATCTGTGCCACCTTCCTCTCATCGGCAACCATTTGAAAGGAGGTGATCCAGTGTCTAGAGTGATATTGGAGAGACGTGTCGGGACAGCTTGCGGGGGTGTTTTCTGAGGGCAGCCCCTCCTAAAACGCACCGGAAGTTGGGCTAGCTCCTAACTGGCTCATCTCCTTGGATCTCGGAAAGGGTCGCCAGCCTTGGCGACCCTTTCTCTGTTGGCCGGGGCCGTTGCGGCGGGCCGGCCGCCGCGGTAGGCCCCTCTCATGCTGCGCATCACCGATCAGATCACGCTCGCCGACTGGGAACTGACCGAGAGCTTCTCGCGCTCGTCGGGGCCGGGCGGGCAGAACGTCAACAAGGTCGAGACGGCGGTGGAACTGCGGTTCGAGGCCGAGCGGTCGCCGCATCTGGCGCCTGCGGTTAAGGCGCGGCTCAAGCGGCTCGCGGGCCGCCGCTGGACGCAGGAGGGGGCGATCGTCATCCGGGCCGAGGAGACCCGCAGCCAGCAGCGCAACCGCGAACTGGCGCGCGAGCGTCTGGTCGAGCTGGTGCGCGCGGCGCTGGTCGCGCCCAAGCGGCGGATCGCCACCAAGCCCACGCTCGGCAGCCAACGGAGGCGTCTGGCCGCCAAGGCGATCCGGGGCGAGGTGAAGGCCGGGCGCGGTCGGGTGAGCGACGAGGACGCCTGAAGGCCCTCGCGGTCAGACCTTGACCTCGTAGGCGACCTGCTCGCCCACGCCGAACACGCGCTTGTACCGCTCGATCTGGTCGGCGGGCCCCATCGCCTTCAGCGGATTGTCCGACAGCTTGACGGTCGGCCGCCCGTTCGCCGCCACCGCCTTGCAGACGAGGCTGAAGGGAGCGAGCGCGTCGTCCCGGACCAGACCGCGGAAGTCGTTGGTGAACATCGTCCCCCAGCCAAAGCTGACCTTCACGCGGTTGTGGAACTGGCGGTGCAGTTCCTCGATCTTCTCGACATCGAGCCCGTCCGAGAAGATCACCAGCTTCTTGCGCGGATCCTCGCCGTGGCTTTCCCACCAGCGGATCGCGGTCTCGGCGCCCTTGGCGGGGTCGCCGGAATCGATGCGGATGCCCGTCCACTTCGACAGCCAGTCCGGCGCCCGTTGCAGGAAGCCCTCGGTGCCGTAGGTGTCGGGCAGGATGATCCGCAGGTTGCCGTCATGCTCCTCGTGCCAGTCGGCCAGCACCTGATAGGGCGCGCGGGCCAGTTCCTCGTCGGTCCGGACGAGGGCGGAATAGACCATCGGCAGCTCGTGCGCGTTGGTGCCGATCGCCTCGACCTCGCGCCGCATGGCGATCAGGCAGTTCGAGGTGCCGGTGAAGGCATCGCCCAGCCCCTCGATCATCGCCTGCACGCACCAGTCCTGCCACAGGAACGAATGCCGCCGCCGCGTGCCGAAATCGGCGATCTTCAGCCGCTCGATCCGCTTCAGCCGCTCGATCTTCTCCCAGAGCTTGGTCATCGCCCGCGCATAGAGCACCTGCAACTCGAACCGGCCCAGCGTGGCCAGCACCGCGCGCGAGCGCAGCTCCATCAGCACGGCCAGCGCCGGGATCTCCCACAGCATGACCTCGGGCCACTTGCCCTCAAAGGTCAGCTCGTACTGCCCGTCGCGCTTTTCCAGATGGTAGGGCGGCATCCGCAGGTTCTCGAACCACTCCATGAAGTCGGGGCGGAACATCTGGCGCTTGCCGTAGAAGGTGTTGCCGCGCAGGAAGGTGCTTTCGCCGCGGGAAAGCCGCAGGGTGCGGATGTGGTCGAGCTGCTCGCGCAGTTCGCCCTCGTCGATCAGCTCGGCCAGCCGCACCGACGAGGTGCGGTTGATCAGGCTGAAGCGCACGATCGTGTCCGGCTTGTTGCGGAACACCGACTGGCACATCAGCAGCTTGTAGAAGTCGGTGTCGATCAGCGATCGGACGATCGGGTCGATCTTCCACTTGTGGTTATAGACGCGGGTGGCAATCTCGACCATCTCAGGCCTCCAGCCGGACGCCGGCCGCGGCCATCTGCGCCTTGATCGCGGCAAGCGAGCCGTTGAGGTCGATGGCGGCGCAAGCGCTCTCGAGCACCGTCGCGCGGAAGCCCAGCCGCGCCGCGTCGAGCGCGGAATAGGCCACGCAGAAATCGGTGGCGAGGCCCACGAGCGTCACGGCCTCGATCCCGCGGCTGCGCAGGTAGCCCTCGAGCCCGGTGGGCGTGGTCCGGTCGTTCTCGAAAAAGGCCGAATAGCTGTCGATGCCTGCGCGAAACCCCTTGCGGAGGATGAGTTCGGCGGGGTCGGTGTCCAGCGCCGGGTGAAACTCGGCCCCCGTCGTGCCCTGCACGCAATGGGTGGGCCAGAGCACCTGCGGACCGTAGGGCATCTCGACCAGCGAGAAGGGCTCGGCGCCGTGGTTGGCGGCAAAGGAGGAATGATCGGCCGGGTGCCAGTCCTGCGTGAAGATCCGCGCGCCGAACTCCGGCAGGAGCGCGTTGATGCGGGGGATGATCGCATCCCCTCCGGCGACGGCAAGCGCCCCGCCCGGGCAGAAGTCGTTCTGCACGTCGATGACGATGAGGGCTTCGGTCAGGGGCCGCATGTCCGCCTCCGTAGGAAATTCCGTTGCCAAGGGCTAAGGAGTGCCGGCGCGGAGGTCAATGGAGGGCATGCCGCGCCGGCCTTGACGCACGCCGCCGCCCTGGGTGACAAGATGTGGAGAGGAAGCCCTTTTCCCGCCCAATCCCGGCCACGGCCTCCGCTTCCGGGCCGGTGCCCGGACCGGAGGTTCCCCGTGACAGACGCCGACACAGCCTCGCACCCCGTTTTCCCGGATCTGCACGGCGCCTCGGTCTTCATTTCCGGCGGCGGCTCGGGGATCGGGGCGGCCGTGACCGAAGCCTTTCTTCGGCAGGGTGCACGGGTCGCCTTCGTGCAGCGTTCGGATGCCACCGACTTCTGCGACCGGATGGAGGACGAGACGGGCGCGCGGCCGCTGTTCCTGCCCTGTGACGTCACCGACATCCCGGCGCTGCGGGAGGCGCTGGCGGAGGCGGCCGAGCGGCAGGGACCGATCCGGGTTCTGGTGAACGGCGCGGCGCACGACGAACGTCACACGACGGCCGAGGTGACCGAGGACTACTGGGACCGGGCGATGGCGGTGAACCTCAGGCACTACTTCTTTGCCGCTCAGGCGGTGGTGCCGGCTATGAAGGCCGCGGGTGGCGGCTCGATCATCAATTTCTCGTCGATCTCCTACATGATGGGCAATGCGGGCTATCCGGCCTACACGACCGCCAACTCCGGCATCAACGGCCTGACCCGCAGCCTCGCGCGCGAGTTCGGGCCGGATCGGATCCGGGTCAATGCGCTGGCGCCGGGATGGGTGTTGACCGAGCGGCAAAAGGACCTCTGGGTGACCGAGGAGGGGTTGCAGGCCCATCTCGACCGCCAGTGCCTCAAGGATCCGCTGGAGCCCGACGACATCGTGGGGGGCGTGCTGTTCCTTGCGTCGGACGTCTCACGGATGATGACGGGGCAGGCGCTGGTGATCGACGGTGGCGTGGTGGTGACGGGATGAGGCCCGACTGGATCGCGGTGGACTGGGGGACGAGCCGCCTGCGCGCCTGGGCGATGGGGGCGGAGGGCGTGCTGGCCGAGGCGCAGTCGGCCGAAGGCATGGCCCGGCTTGATGAGGGCGGGTTCGAGATTGCGCTTCTGCGGCTGATCTGGCCGTGGCTGGACGAGGGACAGGCGGTGCCCGTGGTGATCTGCGGCATGGCCGGGGCGCGGCGGGGCTGGCACGAGGCGCCCTACCGGATGCTGCCCTGCGCCCCGGTCGATCCGCAGTCGCTGGTGCCGGTTGCGGCCGAGGATGCACGGATCTCGGTCCGCATCGTGCCCGGCCTCGCTCAGTCGCGGCCGGCCGACGTGATGCGGGGGGAAGAGACGCAGATTGCCGGCGCGCTGGCGGTGCTGGGAGACTTCGACGGCGTGATCTGTCTGCCCGGAACCCATTCCAAATGGGTGCAGGTCTCGGCCAGCGAGGTGGTCAGCTTCCGCAGCTTCCTGACCGGAGAGCTTTTTGCCCTTCTGTCGGAACAGTCGGTGCTGCGGCAGGGTCTGGTCGGCGAGGGCTGGGACGCGGATGTTTTCCTCGCCGCCGTATCGGACGGGATGTCCCATCCGCAGAAGCTTGGCTCCAAGCTCTTTGCCCTTCGCGCCGAGGGGCTCTTGCAGGATCTGCCCCCTGCGTCCGCGCGGGCGCGCCTCTCGGGGCTGCTGATCGGGCTCGAACTGGTGGGAGCGCGCAGCTACTGGCTCGGCCAGCCGGTGGTGCTGGTGGCGGACGAGGGGCTGGCCGAGCGTTATGCCGCGGCCCTCGCCGCGCAAGGCGTGCAGGCCCGCCTCCTGCCGGCTCGGGCCTGCACGCTGGGCGGCCTCGCCGCCGCGATCGGTCAGCTGACGACGGCGGTTTCGGGCACCGGCAGGAAGGCGTAGCCGTTCGCGCCCAGCGTCAGGCGATCCCCCTCGATCCGCGCCGCCTGCGAGGGCCCCACGAGCCCGCCGTGGCCGGGGACGGTCAGGGTTGCGGGCGCCGTGTCGAGATTGAACAGGCAGGCAAGGGTGCGTCCCTCATGGCTGCGGGTGAAGCCGAGGACGGGCTCGGGCAGGTCGAAGAAGTGGCTCTTCCCCCGGATGAGGGCGGGTTCGCTCCGGCGGAACTGCAGGAGCGCGCGGTAGGTCTCGAGCACCGAGCCCGCCACGCCCTTCTGCGCGGCCACGTTCCGCGCAAGCTGCGGCGGCTTCACGGGCAGCCAGGGCTTGCCGGAGGTGAAGCCTCCGTGCGGCCCACCGTCCCACACCATCGGCGTCCGGCATCCATCGCGGCCCTTGTCCTCGGGCCAGAAGCGCAGGCCGGGCGGGTCGGTGAGTTCCTCGTAGAGAAGCTCGGTCTCGGTCTGGCCGAGTTCCTCGCCCTGATAGAGGCTGACCGACCCCTCGAACGACAGCAGCATCGCCGCCGCAAGCCGCGCCACATCGTCGGAGGCGCCGTGCCCGGCCCAGCGGGTGACGTGGCGCACGACGTCATGGTTGGAAAAGGCCCAGCAGGGCCAGCCGTGCGGGGCGGTGGCGAAGAATTCCTCGATCCGGCTGCGGAAATGCCCGGCGGTGAAGGTGCGCGAGAGCATTTCGAACGTGTAGGCCATGTGGAGCCGGTCGTTCCCGCTGGTGTATTCGGCGATGATCGACAGCCCGCGAAGCCCGTCGGCCACCTCGCCCACCATGGTCCGGTCGGGATATTCATCGAGAAGCTTCCGCATCCTGAGCAGGAAGGCGATGTTCTCGTCACGGGATTTCGAGAAGGCGTGGTCCTGCATGTCGTAGGGATTGACCGGCGGGACGGGTCCGTTCTGCGGGTTCGGCCGGTTCGACCTGAGGTCGGCGTCGTGGAAGTAGAAATTCACCGTGTCGAGGCGGAAGCCGTCCACGCCGCGTTCGAGCCAGAAGCGCATCTGCTCGAGCAGCCAGTCCTGCACCTCGGGGTTGTGAAAGTTGAAGTCGGGCTGGGTGGTCAGGAAATTGTGCAGGTAATATTGCCGCCGCTGCGCGTCCCACTCCCAGGCGGAGCCGCCGAAGACCGAGAGCCAGTTGTTCGGCGGGCTGCCGTCGGGCTGCGGATCCGCCCAGACATACCATTCCGACTTCGGATTGTCGCGGCTCTGCCGGCTTTCCTGAAAGAAGGGATGTCGCGAGGAGGAGTGGCTGAGGACCTGGTCAATGATGACCTTGAGGCCCAGCTCGTGAGCCCGGGCGAGAAGCGCGTCGAAATCCTCCATCCGGCCGAAGAGCGGGTCGATGCCGGTATAGTCCGAGACGTCGTAGCCCATGTCGTCCATGGGCGAGGGAAAGAACGGGGAAAGCCAGATCGCGTCGGCGCCGAGCCAGGCCACATGATCGAGCCGCTCGTGAATGCCGCGCAGGTCGCCCACACCGTCGCCGTTCGAGTCCTGGAACGAACGTGGATAGATCTGATAGGTCACCGAGCCGCGCCACCAGTCCGACATGCTGCCTCCTTCGGTTGTT
Source organism: Cereibacter azotoformans (assembly GCF_021391315.1). NCBI lineage: Bacteria > Pseudomonadati > Pseudomonadota > Alphaproteobacteria > Rhodobacterales > Paracoccaceae > Cereibacter > Cereibacter azotoformans. The sequence goes on from NZ_CP090021.1 coordinate 37,832, forward strand.
CCGGTGTCAAGCGACCGGCCGGGCGTGGGTTCCCGCCGAGATCCCCATGCCGACCGCCCGGTGCCGGCGGAGGCGGGGGCTGTCTGCCCCCGGCCATCCCTGCGGGATGGCTCCCCCGAGGATATTTGGGCCAGAATGAAGGGCGCGGACAGGGGTTGCGGCCGGCCCGGCTGCCACATCACGGAATGTCAAAGGTGTCATCAGGAAATAGCGTTTGACGGGGGTTCGGGGCGCGGCGCAGGCTTCGCGCCCGCTCTCCAGCCTGCCCGGACCCTTCATGACCAAAGCTCCGATCTTCACGCCCGTCCTGATCTCGGGCTGCATCATCCTGATGCTCGGCTTCGCGATCCGCGCCAGCTTTGGTGTGTTTCAGATCCCCATCGCCGAAGAGTTCGGCTGGCTGCGCGCGGATTTCTCGATGGCGATCGCGATCCAGAACCTGGCCTGGGGCATCGGGCAGCCGATCTTCGGCATGCTGGCCGAGAAGTTCGGCGACCGGCGGGCGATCGTGGCCGGGGCCCTGATGTATGCGGCGGGGCTGGTGCTGTCGAGCTTTGCCGTGACGCCTCTCCAGCACCAGGTCCTCGAGGTTCTGGTGGGGTTCGGGATCGCGGGCACGGGCTTTGGCGTGATCCTGGCCGTGGTCGGCCGGGCCGCGGCTCCCGAGAACCGCTCGCTTGCGCTGGGCATCGCCACGGCGGCGGGATCGGCGGGGCAGGTGTTCGGGGCCCCCGTGGCCGAGATCCTGCTGGGCTTCTATTCGTGGCAGGTGGTGTTCCTGATCTTTGCGGCGGTGATCCTGCTGGCGCTGTTCGCGCTGCCCTTCATGCGCTCGCCGGTGACGGCCTCGAAGGCTGAACTGGAGGAATCGCTGGGGCAGGTGGTGCTGCGCGCCTTTCGCGACCCGTCCTACACGCTGATCTTCGTGGGCTTCTTTTCCTGCGGCTACCAGCTGGCCTTCATCACCGCCCACTTCCCGGCCTTCGTGACCGAGATGTGCGGGGCGATCGATCCGCGCGGGCCGCTGGCGGCGTTGGGGATTACCACGACCTCGGCCCTGGGGGCGGTGGCGATCTCGCTGATCGGGCTGGCCAACATCGTGGGCACGATCACGGCCGGCTGGCTCGGCAAACGCTATTCCAAGAAGTACCTGCTGGCGGCGATCTACACCGGCCGGACCATCGCCGCCGCGCTCTTCATCCTGCTGCCGATGACGCCCGCCACGGTGCTCGTCTTCTCGCTGTCGATGGGGGCGCTGTGGCTGGCGACGGTGCCCCTGACCAGCGGTCTCGTAGCCCACCTCTATGGGTTGCGCTACATGGGCACGCTCTACGGGTTCGTCTTCCTCAGCCACCAGCTCGGGAGTTTCATGGGGGTCTGGCTGGGCGGGCGGATGTACGACATGACGGGCGACTACACGCTGGTCTGGTGGATCGGGGTGGGCGTCGGCGCCTTCTCGGCCATCGTCCATCTGCCGATCCGCGAGAATCGCGCGCCGGCCCTGCAGCCGGCCTGAGAGGCGCCTTGCCCCGCATGGCGCCGCAGCGTGCCGGTTTCACGAAGCGCGAACGACATGGGCCCGAGGGGCAGGTCCTTGCCCCTGCCGCCGCGCCGGATATACCTCGGTCCGCCCTGGAGGAGACGTCATGCGCGCCGGAATTGCCTGCCTTGTGCTGGCCTATGTGCTGAGCCAGTTCTACCGCGCCTTCCTGGCGGTGCTGACGCCCGTCCTGAAGACCGAGCTGGGCGCGACGTCCGAGGATCTGGCGGCGGCCTCGGGCATCTGGTTCCTGGCCTTCGCGCTGATGCAGTTCCCGGTGGGCTGGGCGCTGGACCGTGTGGGGCCGCGGCTCACCTCGATGGTGCTGCTGGGGGCGGGCGGCGCGGGCGGCGCGCTGGTTTTCGGCATGGCCCAGGGGCCGGCGGCGATCCTCGCCGCGATGGCGCTGATCGGGATCGGCTGCTCGCCGGTGCTGATGGCCAGCTACTACATCTTTGCGCGCAGCTACAGCCCGGCGGTCTTCGGCACGCTTGCCGCCGCCGTGGTGGGGATCGGAAGCCTCGGCAACATCGCGGGGTCGGTTCCGCTCGCCTGGGCCGTCGAGGCCTTCGGCTGGCGCGAGACGCTGTTTGCGCTGGCGGGCGTGACCCTGGGGGTTGCGGGGGCCATCGGGCTTCTGGTGCGCGATCCGGGCCGCATCGAAGGGTCTGCGAACGGGTCGCTCTGGCAGCTTCTGCGGATGCCGGCGCTCTGGCCCGTGCTGATCATGATGGTCGTCTGCTATGCCCCGGCGGCGGGGCTGCGGGGGCTGTGGATCGGACCCTATTACGCCGATGTCTTCGGCGCCTCGGCGGTCGAGATCGGGCGGGCGACGCTGGTCATGGGGCTGGCCATGGTGGCGGGCAGCTTTGCCTACGGGCCACTCGACCGGCTGCTCGGCACGCGCAAGGGGCTGATCCTTGGCGGAAACCTGCTGGCGGCGCTGTGCCTGATCGCGCTCTGGATCTGGCCTGTGGCGGGCGGCTGGACGGGGCTGCTGCTCTTTGCGGGGATCGGGCTCTTTGGCGCCTCCTTCCCGATGGTGATCGCCCACGGGCGCGCCTTCGTGCCGCCGCATCTGATGGGGCGGGGGGTGACGCTGCTGAACTTCTTCGGGATCGCCTCGCCCGGGATCATGCAGTTCGCGACGGGCGCGGTGCACGGCGCGGTGGCGCCGGTGCCGCCCGAGGCGCCCTATGAGGCCCTCTTCCTCTTCTTCGCGCTCTTCATCCTGGCGGGCTGCGCCGTCTATGCCTTCAGCGGCGACCGGACGGACTGACTTCCCGTCCGGTGCGTCCTGCGCTAACCAGAGGCGCAGGGAGGAGACATGGCAGTGCAGCCCGAACGGATCGAGGTCATCGCGCCCAACCTCAAGCGCCGCCTGTCGGGGGTGACGGCCACCATCGCGCGGCTCGTGCCGGTGCAGGCGTCGATGATCGGCATCGTGGCGACGGGTCCGGGCCTGCCGGCCGGGATCCCGCACCTGCCCCTGTGGCGCCTGCCGTTCCTGCCGCGCGACCGCTGGCGCGTCTGGCACGCGCGGCGCAACACCGAGATGCTGATGGGCCTTTTGCTGCGGCATGTGCTGCGGCGCCGGCTGAAGCTGCTGTTCACCACGGCCTCGCAGCGGCGCCACACCGGCTACACACGCTGGCTGATCGGGCGGATGGATGCGCTGGTTGCCACCTCGCGGCGCTCGGCCTCGTATCTCGAGCGGCCGTGCGAGGTGATCCTGCACGGGATCGACACCGGAACCTTCCGGCCGGGAGACCGCGCCGAGGTGCGGGCGCGGCTGGGCCTGCCCGAGGCGGTGCTGGTGGGCTGCTACGGTCGCATCCGCGCCCAGAAGGGCACGGATGTCTTCGTGCGCGCCATGATGCGCCTCTTGCCGGACCGGCCGGGCGTGGCCGCGGTGGTGATGGGGCGCGCGGTGGGCGAGCATCAGGCCTTCCTCGATGGGCTCAAGGCCGAGGTTGCGCAGGCGGGGCTGGCCGAGCGCATCCTCTTCCGGCCGGAGGTGACGGTGGACCGGATGCCCGACTGGTATCGGGCGCTCGACCTCTATGTGGCGCCGCAGCGGTGGGAAGGGTTCGGTCTGACCCCGATCGAGGCGATGGCCTGCGGTGTGCCGGTCGTTGCGACCCGCGTCGGCGCCTTCGAGGAACTGCTGAGCGACGAGACCGGCCGCCTCGTGCCGCCGGGCGATCTGGAGACCATGGTGTCCGAGGTGGCGGCGCTGCTCGACGATGGCCCGCTGCGCGCCCGCATGGCCGAGGCCGCGCGCGCCCGCACCCTTGCAGGCTTCCGCATCGAGGACGAGGCGGCGGCGCTGGTCGCCCTTTACCGGAGGCTTCTTGCATGAACCGGCTGGCCTTCCTTCTGGCCCGGACCCTGCGGCGGGAGGCCGCCCTGTCGGCGCTGTCGCTGTCGGAAGAGGCGCTGCTGGCCCGCTTTGCCACCGAACGGATCGCGCTGGTGGGCAACGCGCGGAGCCTCACCGGCGCCTCCTTTGGCGACGAGATCGACGCGGCCGACCTCGTGATCCGGCTGAACCGGGCGCCGATGCCCTCCACGCAGAGCCACGGGACCCGGACGGATGCGCTGGCGCTGGCCACCTCGCTCCCGCGCGAGGCGCTGGAGGGGCTGGCCCCGCATCTGACGCTGTGGATGTCGCACAAGCGCAAGCGGCTGCCGTGGCATGTGGCGAGCCGGAGGGGGTTCTACCTGCACCCCTTGAGCGATTACGGCCACCTCCGGCGCCGCCTGGGGGCACCGCCCTCGACCGGGTTGATGATGATCGACCTGCTGGCACGGAGCCGTGCCGCCTCGGTCACGCTCTACGGGTTCGACTTCTTCGCAAGCCTCTCGCTGACGGGCAGCCGGACGGCGGCGCAGGTGCCCCACGATTTCGCGGCCGAGGGGCGCTTCGTGCAGGCGCTGCTCGAGACCGATCCGCGCTTTGCGCTGCGCAGGCCCGAGGGCTGAGGCCAGGTTGGCGCATCCCTTGCGCCGCAAGCCCGCCCGGCCCGAATTTGCTTCCCCCCTGACCCCGCTTGCGCTATGGGGGCGCGTCATTCCGACATGAGAAGGGGTCCCCGATGGGCTACAGGGTCGTCGTCGCGGGTGCCACGGGCAACGTGGGCCGTGAAATGCTGAACATCCTCGCCGAGCGCGAGTTTCCGGTGGATGAGATTGCCGCTCTCGCGAGCCGCAAGTCGCTCGGCACCGAGGTGAGCTTTGGCGACAAGACCCTGACGACCAAGGACCTCGACACGTTCGACTTCACCGGCTGGGACATCGCGCTGTTCGCCGTGGGCTCGGAGGCGACGAAAGTCTATGCGCCCAAGGCCGCGGCCGCCGGCTGCGTGGTGATCGACAACTCGTCGCTCTACCGCTACGACCCGCAGGTGCCGCTGATCGTGCCCGAGGTGAACGCCGACGCGATCGAGGGCTACAAGGCCAAGAACATCATCGCGAACCCCAACTGCTCGACCGCGCAGATGGTGGTGGCGCTGAAGCCGCTGCACGACCGGGCGAGGATCAAGCGCGTGGTGGTCTCGACCTACCAGTCCGTCTCCGGCGCGGGCAAGGCCGGTATCGACGAGCTGTGGAACCAGACCAAGGGCATCTATGTCCCCGGTCAGGAGGTCGCGCCCGAGAAATTCACCAAGCAGATCGCCTTCAACGTGATCCCCCACATCGACAGCTTCATGGAGGACGGCTCCACCAAGGAAGAGTGGAAGATGGTGGCCGAGACGAAGAAGATCCTCGACCCCAAGGTGAAGGTCACGGCGACCTGCGTCCGCGTGCCGGTGTTCGTGGGCCATTCCGAGTCGATCAACATCGAGTTCGAGGACTTCCTCGACGAGGAGGAGGCCCGGGACATCCTGCGCGAGGCTCCGGGTGTTCTGGTGGTCGACAAGCGCGAGGCCGGCGGCTACATTACGCCCGTGGAATGCGTGGGCGATTATGCCACCTACATCAGCCGCATCCGGCAGGATTCGACGCTCGACAACGGCCTGAACCTCTGGTGCGTGTCGGACAACCTGCGCAAGGGGGCCGCGCTGAACGCGGTGCAGATCGCCGAGGTGCTGGGCAACCGTTGCCTGAAGAAGGGGTGAACGCATGGTGCGAGCGGGTTGGCGGGCAGCGGCGGTTCTGGCTCTCGTCCTCCTCGCTCCTGCCGCCTCCGGCGAGGAGCGGCGGTCCTACAGCCTCTTCGCCGGCATCCTGACCGACAACACCTGGGAAGACTACTTCCTGACGCCGTGGGAGACCGATCCGCAGGATCCCGGCTTCCTCGGCGTCGCCCTGACCCAGCCGCTGGGGCGCGGCTTCGAGACCCGCTTCGGCGAGATCCGCTGGGAGGTGGAGTTCCAGATCGTCCGCCACGCCGGGGTGCAGTCGAATTGGGAATTCAACCTTCCCGTCACCGCCCGGCTGGTCCCCGAGGAGCCGCTGCTCGGTCTCTTCGACACGGCGGCCTTCGGGATCGGCCCCTCGCTGGCCGACAAGCCCCCCGCGCTTGAAAAGATGCGCGGAGGCGAGGCGCAGAAGGCTCAGGTCTACTGGTTCGCCGAAGTCGAGCACCGGTCGCGAAGCCGCGACTGCTGCAGCCTGTTCGCCCGCATCCATCACCGATCGGACGCCTACGGCGCGATCGGTGAGGGCGGGTCGTCGAACGGACTGGTGCTGGGGCTGCGCTCGTCCTTCTGACGCCGCAGTCCGGGTCTTACACCTGAATGAAGCCCTGACCGGGCATGTATTGCTCGAGCGAGCCGTCGCCGATGTGGGTCCAGAGCGCGTGGAGGGTCAGCACTTCCTGCTCGACCGCCTCGCGCACGAAGGGAAAGCTCATCAGGTTGCCGATGCTGACCAGAACGGCCTCCTTCTCCAGCGCGGTGATCCGCTGGTCTTCGGGCAGGTCCTTCACCCGCTCGTAGCCGGGGCGCAGGATGTCCATCCACCGGCCGACGAAGCTCGAGGTTTCCTCGAGCTGCGGCGCCGCCCCCGAGCACATGTCGTGGCATCCCTTGACGCCGCCGCAGTTCGAATGGCCCAGCACCACGATATGCGCGACCTTGAGCGCGGTGACCGCATATTCCACCGCGGCCGAGGTGCCATGCTGCTGCCCGTCGGGGCGGTAGGGCGGCACGAGATTGGCGATGTTGCGGTGGATGAAGAACTCGCCCTCGTCCGCGCCGAAGATCGAGGTCACATGCACGCGCGAGTCGCAGCACGAGATCACCATGGCGCGCGGATGCTGCCCGCTTTCGGACAGTCGGCGATACCAGGCCTTGTTGTCGGCAAAGGTGGTCGCGCGCCAGCCGTGGAAGCGCTGGACAAGGTAGTTCGGAAGCGGCCTCGCATTGTGCATCGCATCGTCCTCAGTCGGGTCCACGCGACTGAATAGGGGGCGGCCCCGGAAAATTCGAGGGATTTCTTCAGCGCACCGCAACCTTTTGTTCAGCAGTCGGCTGCAGGTTGGGACCGGGTGTGAAACTGGGGGTAGGTGTGATGACCTGCATGATAACGGCCTTGCGGCCGGTGGATCGCGTGCGACAGGACGCAGAGCCGATTGCCGCCATGTATCGGGACATGGGCACGAAAGCGGCAGAGCAGGTGGTCAATCGGGCTCTGGGAGAGCTTGCCCTGACCATCGCGACCCTCTCGCAGCAGGTGAAGAACCGCGATCTGGTCGATCTTCCGCGCCGCCTGCGGCGGCTGCAACGCATGTCCGAGAACCTCGGGATGGTGAGCCTGGGGCTCGTTGCGGCGGATGCGCGCAGCGTGTTCGAGACCGGGGACACCACCGCCTTTGCCGCGATCTGGGCCCGGTTGCTCAGGGTGGCGGAACGCTCGCTCGCCTCCGACAAGGACCTGCTCGACCAGAGCCTCTAGGCGCCGGGACTTGCGGGTGGCGCTGGAACGGCTAGGCTCGGCGCGATTGCCCTGCCTGGTGGAACGCACCCATGTCCCTCGCCTTCGCTGATCCCGCCGCGGCCTCGCGCCCGGTCCATGTCGTTGCGTCCGACGCATTCGCCGCATGGCTCGCCGCCCGGCCCGAGCCGGTCCGCATGTGGCTGTCGGAGACCGGCTTCGAGGCGGGACTGGGTGAGGTGCGGCTGCTGCCCGCGCCCGATGGCACGATCGCTGCGGCCGTTCTGGGTTCGGGCACCGCAAGGGCCCGTGCGCGCAGCCGCTTCGGACTTGCCCGCGGCCTGTCGGCATTGCCCGCAGGCGACTGGCACCTCGAGGGGGATCTCTCGCCCGAGGCCGCCGATGAGGCCGTCCTCGGCTGGCTCCTCTCCACCTACGCCTTCACGCGCTATCGCAGCAGCAGCACTCCGCCCAAGGCGCGGCTCAAGCTGCCCGAGGGTTGCGACGGCGCGCGGCTTCTCGCCATGGCCGAGGCCGAGATGCTGACCCGTGACCTGATCAACACGCCCGCGTCCGACCTCGGACCGCAGGAGCTTGAAGCGGCCTTCCTCGCGCTCGGCGATCGCTTCGGGGCGGAATCCGTGGTGATCCGCGGCGACAGGCTGCTCGAGCGGAACCTGCCGATGATCCACGCCGTCGGCCGCGCCTCTCCGCGCGAACCCCGGCTGATGGAACTGCGCTGGGGCGAGCGCGGGCCGCGCGTGACGCTGGTGGGCAAGGGCGTCTGCTTCGATACGGGTGGGCTCGACATCAAGCCCTCAGCCGGCATGCTTCTGATGAAGAAGGACATGGGCGGGGCCGCGACCGTCATGGGGCTTGCGCAGATGATCATGGCGCTCGACCTGCCCGTGCGGTTGCGCGTGCTGGTGCCAGCGGTGGAAAATGCCATATCCGGCACTGCGATGCGGCCGCGGGACATCCTGACCTCGCGCAAGGGGCTGACGGTCGAGGTGAACAACACCGACGCCGAGGGGCGGCTGATCCTCGCCGATGCTTTGGCGCTGGCCGACGAGGAGGAGGCTGACCTCATCGTCTCGATGGCGACGCTGACGGGCGCGGCGCGGGTGGCGGTCGGTCCCGATCTCGCGCCCTTCTACACCGACGACGACGGTCTGGCCGCCGCGCTGCAGGCGGCCGCCGGCCCGGCCTGCGATCCGGTCTGGCGCCTGCCCTTCTGGGACCCCTACGAGCCGCTGATCGAGCCCGGCATCGCCGATCTCGACAATGCCCCTTCGGGCGGTTTTGCGGGCTCGATCACCGCGGCGCTCTTCCTGCGCCGCTTCGTCGAGAATCCGCGTTACATGCATTTCGACATCTACGGCCACACACCGTCCGATGCGCCGGCGCGGCCGAAGGGCGGGGTGGGGCAGGGCGCGCGGGCGATCCTCACTGCCCTGCCGCAGATGCTGGGCCTGTGATGGACCGCCGGACGACGCCCTACAGCGGCGAGGTGGCCCATGTCGCGCTGAAGGGGCAGGTGGCGGCCGCGCGTTTCACCGAAGGAGAGCCTGCGCAGGTGGGGATCCCGCTGGTCGATCTGCTGGCGCATCCCGAGGGTCCGCGGGACCGACAGCTCCTGCTGGGCGAGAGGTTTCTCGTGATCGACCGGCGCGAGGGTCATGCCTTCGGCCGCGCCGACAGGGACGGCTACTGCGGCTGGCTGCCCGAGGCGGCGCTGGCCGCGCCCGAGACAGCCACGCACCACGTTGCCGTTCCCGCCAGCCATCTCTACCCCGAGCCGCGGGTGCAGGCGCACGAGATCGGGGCCCTCAGCTTCGGTGCGCGGCTGACGGTCATTGGCGAAGCGCGAAATTTCTTCGAAACGACATTTGGTTGGGTGCCGGCGCGACATCTGTGGCCGGTGGATCGGCTCCATTCCGACCCGGTGGCGGTGGCGCGGCTGTTCCACGGCACGCCCTATCTCTGGGGCGGAAACAGCCGGGCCGGGATCGACTGCTCGGGTCTGGCGCAGGCGGCGCTGCTGGCCTGCGGGATCGAGTGCCCGGGCGACAGCGACCTGCAGCAGGCGGTCGGCTCCGAGGTCACGGGCGAGTTGCAGGCGGGCGACCTTCTGTTCTGGAAGGGCCATGTCGCCCTGGCCATCGACGCGCGGCGGATGATCCATGCCACGGGCTATGTGATGGGTGTGATCGAGGAAGAGATCGAGGCTGCCATTGCCCGGATCGCCGCGGCGGGAGAGGGGCCGGTTCTGGCCCGCCGCAGGCCCTGAAGCGCGCGGGCGACGCTATCCGTCCGATGCTTCGGGCAGGGTCTCGCGCAGCCAGTCGGGCTCGAACGTGACCTGATCGCAGCCCGCGAACTGGGCCAGCCGGTCGAGTTCGGCCCCGAGCCGCCCCAAGCGGCGCGAGCCGAGCCGCACCCCCGCCTCGGGCCAGAGCGCGCGTATGCGCAGGCCGCCGCTCTCGCGGTGGGCGCGCATGTCGATCCGGCCGATCAGCCGGTCGCCCTCGAGGATCGGGAAGACGTAATAGCCGTAGGTGCGCTTGGCCTCGGGGACGAAGACCTCGATCCGGTAGCGGAAGCCGAACAGCCGCTCGGCGCGGGCGCGGTCGCGCAGCACCGGATCGAAGGGCGAGAGGATGCGCAGGCGGGGCGTGGGATCGGGAGCGGCCTCGGCCAGTGCGGCGAGACCCGGGCGGGCATAGCTGCGGCGAAGGCTGCCGTCCGCTCCCTCGATTCGGACCTCGACGATCTCGCCGCGCGCCAGCGCGTCGTGGCACCAGGCCTGCGCCTCGGCCGGGGTCGCCGCGGCCCAGAAGGCGGCCAGTTCGCCCGAGGTGGCGAAGCCCAGCCGGTCCAGCGCCTCGGAGCAGGCCCAGTGGATCGTGGCCGCATCGCCCGGGTCCATGCCAAGGACGTCGGCCGGAATCACGCGCGAGGACAGATCATAGACCTTTCGGAACGAGTCGCGGCGCGTGATCGACAGCTCGCCCACCCGCCACAGATATTCGAGCGCCGCCTTCGACGGGTGCCAGTCCCACCAGCCGCCGGTGCCGCGCTGCTCTTCCTCGCCCACCTCGGCGGCCGAGACCGGCCCGCCCTCGGCGATCCGCGCAAGGACCGTCTCGAACTGTTCCTCGAAACCCTCGCGCTGCCAGCCGCGCCAGCGGGCGAGCAGGCGCGGCCGGTCGCGCCGGAAGCGGTGGTGCCAGAAGGGGAAGAAACGGGTGGGGATCACCGAAGCGTCATGGGTCCAGTGCTCGAACAGGTGCCGCTGCGCGAGCAGCCGGTCGAGCGCCTCGGGCCGGTAAGCCTGCCGGCGCGCGAAGAGGATCATGTGGTGCGCGCGGGCGACGGTCGAGATGCTGTCGATCTGCACGAAGCCCAGCCGGTCGATCAGCGCCAGCAGCGCCTCGCCCTTGGCCGGGCCGGTCGGCGGCTCGGCAAGGGCGTGAAGATGCAGGAACAGCCGGCGCGCAAGCGGATTGGAGAGGATCACGGCCGCCGGCCCGGTCAGAGGCCGGTTTCGGCGGCGATCTGGGCCCGGCTCTTGCGGGCGCGCTCGGTCGCGGACTTGAGCTGGCCGCAGGCCGCCATGATGTCCTCGCCGCGCGGGGTGCGGATCGGCGAGGCATAGCCCGCCTTGTAGATGATGTCGGCGAAGGCCGCGATCCGCTCGGGCGTCGAGCGGCGGTAGGGCGCGCCCGGCCACTCGTTGAAGGGGATCAGGTTGATCTTGGAGGGGATGCCCGAGATCAGCTTGACCAGCCGCCGCGCGTCAGCGTCGCTGTCGTTGATCCCGTCGAGCATGACATATTCGAAGGTGATCCGCTCGGAGTTCGACAGCCGCGGATAGTCGCGCAGGCTGTCGAGAAGCGTGCGGATGTTCCAGCGTTTGTTGATCGGAACGAGAATGTCGCGCACCTCATCGGTCGTGGCGTGGAACGAGATGGCAAGCTGGCAGCCGATCTCTTCGGCCGTGCGCGCGATCTCGGGCACGACGCCCGAGGTCGAGAGCGTGATCCGCCGACGCGAGAGCGAGAGGCCCTCGCCGTCCATCACCACCTTCATCGCGTTGCGAACATTCTCGAAATTGTAGAGAGGCTCGCCCATGCCCATCAGCACGAGGTTCGACACAAGCCGCGTCTCGTCCTTGGGTGCGCCCCGCTCGGGCCATTCGCCGAGATCGTCGCGCACGAGCATGAGCTGGCCCACGATCTCGCCCGCCGTCAGGTTGCGCACCAGCTTCTGCGTGCCGGTGTGGCAGAAGGAGCAGGTCAGCGTGCAGCCCACCTGAGAGGAAACGCAGAGCGTGCCGCGGCCTTCCTCGGGGATATAGACGGTCTCGACCTCGTGCCCGCCCGCGATCCGGATGAGATATTTCCGCGTGCCGTCCGCCGAGATCTGCCGGGTCACCACCTCGGGCAGGACGATGGCGAAATGCTCGGCCAGCAGCGCGCGGTAGTCCTTGGCGAGGTTCGTCATCTGCGCAAAGTCGCGCACGCCCCAGTGATAGACCCACTGCCAGACCTGTCCCATGCGCATCCGGGCCTGCCGCTCGGGCGTGCCGGCGGCGAGGAGGGCCGCCATCAGTTCTTCGCGCGTGAGGCCCACGATGTTGAGCGGGCCGCCCTCGGGCAGCTTGCGCGGAAGGGTCATTACGTCCTGGGTGATCGGAGCGGTGGCGGTCATGGCAATGCCTCGGGAAGCGGGAAGCGCCTGATATAGGGGATTCGGCGCTGAAACGGAACCCGCCGCGCGACATGACGAAGCCCCGGCACTGGCCGGGGCTCGACAGGGCCGCATCGCAGCCGTGCTTACTTGCAGCGCGTCTCGGCGTCGGACATGGCCGCCGTGAAGCCCGAGAGCGAGAAAGTGTCCTTGGTCTGGGTGCCGCGGGCCGAGCGGGCCGTGAGAACGGCCGTGCTGCCGCGCTTCATCGAGGCGAGCAGCGACGCATCATCCTGCGGATTGGCCGGCCAGGCCCACTCGCCGTCGGTGAACAACTCGTAGGTGGTGCCGCCGATATTGACATTGACAGTCGATCCCGGGGCGAAGGGATAGCCGCCGGTGAAGGAGACCTCGCCCTTCGCGCCAGAGCCGGGGCGATAGGTCACGAACAGCAGGATGTCGCCGCGCCGCACCGAGACGGCCTTGCCGTCCCGCGTCGCCTCGGTCTGCTTCGGCATCGAGACGCCCCAGCATTCCTTGGGCGAATTCTCGGCGAACACGCTCCAGTCCGTCTTGGTCGCAACCAGATTGTTGGAAGTCTGCGCGGCCGCACCCGTCGCGAGACCGGCGAGCACAATCGCCGCCGCCGGAAGCAGGCGCCCCATCGTGGTTCTCATGTCGTTACAGCCTCCAGCTGCCAGTGCCTCTGCCCGCTCTACGCCGCCTTGAGGCGACCTTTTCCAGTAGCGCAGGCCGTTTCAACCCGATAACGCTTCATAGCGCAAGCATCGGGCCGGTAAAAAGCCCCCTTGGGCACAAAATCGCGCAGCTGTGAGAGGAGCCATGACAGGTCCCGTGAAGATGGTCGAACTCTGGCGCGGCGGCCTGCTCGAAAGCTGGCATGTCGGTCATGCGGCGGTTTGGAGCGCGGATGCGGGCCTGATCGAGCATTGGGGCGAGCCGGAGACGGTGATCTTCCCCCGCTCGTCCTGCAAGATGCTGCAGGCGCTGCCCCTGCTGGAGAGCGGCGCGGGCGAGGGTCTGTCGTCCGAGCGTCTGGCGCTGGCCTGTGCGAGCCATCAGGGGTCGGAGCGTCACACCCGTCAGGTCGGACGCTGGCTCTCGGAGCTGGGACTGGGTGAGGGCGACCTGCGGTGCGGGGCCCACATGCCCGCCGACGTGGCCGAGCGTGACCGGCTGGTCCGGGCGCATGAGGCGCCGTGCCAGCTTCACAACAACTGCTCGGGCAAACATGCCGGGTTCCTGATGCTCTCGCAGCGTCTGAAGGCCGGGCCGGAGTATGTCGAGATCGACCATCCGGTGCAGCGTGCGGTGCGCGCCGCCTTCGAGGAGGTGACGGGCGAGGAGAGCCCGGGCTTCGGGATTGACGGCTGCTCGGCGCCGAACTTTGCCACCACGGTTGCGGGGCTGGCGCGGGCGATGGCCTTCTTTGCCGCGGCCTCCGCGGGCGGCGGTGCGCGTGAGAGGGCGGCCGCGCGGCTGGTCGAGGCCATGATCGCCCATCCCGATCTGGTCGCCGGAGAGGGACGCGCCTGCACCGAGCTGATGCGCGCGATGCGCGGGCGGGCCGCGATCAAGACTGGCGCCGAGGCGGTCTTTGTCGCCATCGTGCCGGAAAAGCGGCTGGGAATCGCGCTGAAGATCGTCGATGGCGCGACCCGCGCCTCCGAGGCCGCCATTGCGGCGCTTCTGGTGCGGCATGGGATGCTGGACGCCGGGCATCCGGCCACGCTCAAGCGGCTGAACGCGGTGCAGAGCAACTGGCGCGGCATCGAGACCGGGATCATCCGCAAGGCCGAGGGCTTTGCCTGAGTCCGGGCGCCGCGACCCAGGGCAATGGGCCGACGGAAGCCCCGGCAGAGCGGGGCTTCCGCGGGTCTCTTATGCCGGGCCGGCGGCAGACAGGGGACAGCTTGTGCCGCCGCCGGGTGTCCGGTCACTCGCTACGTGACGGGAAGTTGCCGCAGGAATGCGGCCGCGCAACGGTCGATCCGGGGCGTTTTTCGGGCGCTCTCGCGGCCGCCCGGCAGGAGGTGTCCGGATAGCCGCGCGGTGGCGGGCAAGCGGGCTTGCCATGCCTCGCCGATTGCGTCAGCCTCGTGACATGACCGTGCAGCCGCCGAACCCGTTCGCTTCGCACCTCCCCGATCAGGTGAGCTTCGACCGGCACGAGCTGGGGCGGATCCTGGCCCTCTATGGCCGCATGGTGGCGCTGGGCGAGTGGCGCGACTACGGCATCTCGCATCTGCGCGACGTGGCGGTCTTCTCGATCTTCCGGCGCACGGCCGAGAATGCCCTTTATCGGATTGAGAAAAGGCCCCGGTTGCGCGGGCGGCAGGGCATGTATGCGGTGGTCGGCATGGATGGCCAGATCCTCCGGCGCGGCCAGGATCTGGCGCAGGTGCTGCGCGTGCTGGAGAGAAAGTTGATCCGGCCGGTGGAGTGACGCGGCGGGAGGGCCGTCACTCCCATTCGTCCAGAGCGTCCAGCGCCTCGTCCGCGGTCTCGACAAAGCGGAAATGCCGCAGATCCTCGGGGGAGATGGTCCCGATCTCGGCCAGCGCCTGCCAGTTGATGATCTTCTCCCAGAAATCGCGCCCGAAGAGCAGGAACGGGATCGGTTTCATCCGCTTGGTCTGGATCAGCGTCAGACTCTCGAACATCTCGTCAAGCGTGCCGAAGCCGCCCGGAAAGACCACGACCGCGCGGGCGCGCATCAGGAAATGCATCTTGCGCACCGCGAAATAGTGGAAGTTGAACGACAGGTCCGGCGTCACATAGGCGTTCGGCGCCTGTTCGTGCGGCAGCACGATGTTCAGCCCGATGGACTGGCCGCCCGCCTCATGCGCGCCGAGGTTCCCCGCCTCCATCACGCCGGGCCCGCCGCCCGTGACGATCACGAGTTCGCGGCCGTAGGTTTCCATGCTGCGCTCTGTCACGGCGCGGGCGAATTTCCGCGCTTCCTCGTAGTAGGGTGCCAGCGAGGCCAGCCCTTCGGTCGTGCTGTCCTTCCGCTCGGGCGAGGGGATGCGGGCGCCCCCGAACATGACGACCGTCGAGACGATCCCACGCTCGTCCATCACGATCTGCGGTTTCATCAGCTCAAGCTGAAGGCGCACGGGACGCAACTCGTCCCGCATGAGAAATTCCGGGTCCGCGAAGGCGAGCCGGTAGGCGGGCGCGCGGCTTTGCGGCGTGTCCGGCACGCGATGGGCGGTTTCCATGTCCTGCGAACTGTCGCGGAACGGGTGGCGGCGGTCGTCTTTCATGATGATCCTTCGGCGCATTGCGGCGAATGGGGCCAGCCTTTATAGGCTTCGGGGGTAAAGAACCACGAAAAAGGGTGATCCGCATGTCGTATTCCGCGCTCGAAGCCGCCATCGAAGCCGCCTGGGAGGCGCGCGACACGATCACCCCCGCCACCAAGGGCGAGGCGCGCGACGCCGTCGAGGCGACGCTCGAGGCGCTCGACAAGGGCAGTCTGCGGGTCGCCGAAAAGCGCGGCGCCGACTGGCATGTGAACCAGTGGGCCAAGAAGGCGGTGCTGCTCGGCTTCCGGCTGAAGGACATGGACGTGCAGACGGGCGGCCCGCAGGGCGGCACCTGGTGGGACAAGGTGGACAGCAAGTTCGCCCAGTGGGGCGAGGCGCAGTGGAAGGCCGCGGGCTTCCGCGCGGTGCCGAACTGTATCGTCCGCCGCTCGGCCTATATCGCCAAGGGCGTGGTGCTGATGCCTTCGTTCGTGAACCTCGGCGCCTATGTCGATGAAGGCACGATGGTGGACACCTGGGCCACCGTCGGCTCCTGCGCGCAGATCGGCAAGAACGTGCATCTCTCGGGCGGCGTGGGCATCGGCGGCGTGCTGGAACCGATGCAGGCGGGGCCGACGATCATCGAGGACAACTGCTTCATCGGCGCCCGCTCGGAGGTGGTCGAGGGCTGCATCGTCCGCGAAGGCTCGGTGCTGGGCATGGGGGTCTTCATCGGCAAGTCGACGAAGATCGTGGACCGCGAGACCGGCGAGGTCATGTATGGCGAGGTCCCGGCCGGTTCGGTCGTCGTCGCGGGCTCGATGCCGTCGAAGGGCGGGGTGAACCTCTATTGCGCGGTGATCGTGAAGCGCGTCGATGCGCAGACGCGGTCGAAGACCTCGATCAACGAGCTGTTGCGCGACTGATCCGGCGGGCGGACGCAGGAGGTGGCGCCCTTGCGCGGGCCGCCGTTTCCTGCGAACCCGTGCCGGAGACCAAGGGAGGGACGCCCATGGCGGACGAGAAGAAGCCGAAGCGGCCGCAGCAGGTCTATACGCTGGTGATCGAGGTCGGCCGCTGTGAGGGGGACGGGCTTCCGAAGGATGCCACCGGCGCGGCCCTCATCTGCTACGCCAGCGGCGTGGACGAGGCCGAGGCCGTGCGCGAGACGGTGGCGCTGCTCAAGACCGCCGAGATGGCGCCGCTGGATGTGTCGGGCTACGGCACGCTTGAAGAGCGGCTCGCCAATGGCGACGAGATCGACGAGGAAGAGCGCGCGCTGATGCAGAGGGCGCTTGCCGAGAATTCGGTCGTCGTGGCGCAGGTGACGCCCTTCTACGACTGACCCGTTTGCGGATCGCCCCGACGGCGGCGACCGCACCGATCTGCCCGGAGACCCAGATGCCCCTCGATCCCGTCGCGCTGACCGCCGACCTCGTCCGCTGCCCCTCGGTGACGCCCGAGGAGGGCGGGGCGCTCGTCCTGCTCGAGCGGATCCTGACCGAGGCGGGTTTCGACTGCCGGCGGGTGGACCGGAACGGCGTGCCGAACCTCTTTGCGCGCTGGGGGCGCAAGGGCGCCAACCGGACCTTCGGCTTCAACGGCCATACGGATGTGGTGCCGGTGGGCGATGCCGCCGCCTGGACCCGCGACCCGTTCGGCGGCGAGATCGCGGACGGCTGGCTCTGGGGGCGGGGCGCCACCGACATGAAGTCGGGCGTTGCGGCCTTCGTGGCGGCGGCGGTGGATTTCGTTCAGGAGACACCGCCCGACGGGGCCGTGATCCTGACGATCACCGGCGACGAGGAGGGCGACTCGGTGGACGGGACGACGGCCCTTCTCGACTGGATGGCGACCGAGGGCGAGGCGATGACGGTCTGCCTCGTGGGGGAACCGACCTGCCCCGAGCGGCTGGGCGAGATGATGAAGATTGGCCGCCGCGGCTCGATGACGGCTTTTTTCACCGCACGCGGGGTGCAGGGTCATTCGGCCTATCCGCAGCGGGCGAAGAACCCGGTTTCGGCGATGGCGCGGCTGATCGACCGACTCTCCTCGCACGAACTGGACAAGGGCACCGAGCATTTCGATCCCTCCACGCTTGCCGTGACCACCATCGACACCGGCAACCCGGCCACCAACGTGATCCCGGCGCTCTGCCGGGCCACGGTGAATATCCGTTTCAACGACCGGCACAGCGGCGCCAGCCTGATCCGCTGGCTTGAGCAGGAGGCCGCGGAGGTGGCGGCGGAGACCGGGGTCGAGATCGGCCTCAGCGCGAAGATCTCGGGCGAGAGCTTCCTGACGCCGCCGGGCGAGCTTTCGGAGCTTGTGGCCCGTGCGGTCGAGGCCGAGACCGGCCTCCGGCCCGAGCCCTCGACCTCGGGGGGCACCTCGGACGCGCGCTTCGTGCGCGCCCATTGCCCGGTGGTGGAGTTCGGCCTCGTCGGCAAGACCATGCATCAGGTCGATGAGCGGGTCGAGGTGGCGCAGATCGAACCGCTCAAGGCCATCTACAAGCGCATCCTGAAAGATTATTTCACATGAAGATCGAACGCACGCGTGACGTCGATGCCTGCCGGGCGCTGCGGCGGGCGGTCTTCATCGAGGAGCAGGGCGTGTCCGAGGCCGACGAGATCGACGATCTGGACGGTGAGGCGATCCATCTGCTGGCCACCGACGACGGCCGGGCGGTCGGCACCGCGCGCCTGCTGATCCGGGGCGAGACCGGCAAGATCGGCCGGGTCTGCGTGCTGGCCGAATGCCGGGGCAGGGGCGTCGGCGCGGCCCTGATCCGTGCCGCGGTGGCCGAACTTGGGCAAGAGCCGGGCCTCCGCCAGCTCAGGCTCGGGTCGCAGACCCACGCCATGGGGTTCTACGCCAAGCTGGGCTTCCGGCCGGTGGGCCAGGATTATCTCGACGCGGGCATCCCCCACCGCGACATGGTGCTGGACCTCTGAGGCTTTGCGGATGACGAGTCCCGCGGCCCGTGCTAGGCCAGAACGATGGACCAATTGCCCTCCAAAGCCCAGATCCTCGACTGGATCGCCCAGAACCCCGCCCTTTCCGCGAAGCGCGACATTGCCCGCGCCTTCGGCATCAAGGGCAGTGCCGCGCGCATCGAGCTGAAGCGCCTCCTGCGCGAGATGGAGGCGGATGGCGCGCTGGAAAAACGCAAGCGCAGCTTCGCCCCGCAAGGCGCCCTGCCGCCGGTCTCGGTGCTCGAGATCACGGGCCCGGACGCCGAGGGCGACCTCTTCGCCCGGCCGCTGGAATGGGACGCCGAGGGCGAGCCGCCCCGCATCCTCTTCGTGCCCAAGAAGGGCGATCCCGCGATGGCGCAGGGCGAGCGCATCCTCGCCCGGCTGACCGAGGTCGAGGGCGAGGAGCACAGCCACGAGGCGCGGCTGATCCGGCGGCTCGGGGGCGCGAAGCCACGGATCCTCGGCATCTTCCGGGCGAGTGCGGATGGCGGGCGGATCCTGCCGATCGACAAGGGTGAGGACAAGGAATGGCGCGTGGCGCGCGACGGCGCGGCGGGGGCCCGTGACGGCGAACTGGTCGAGGCCGAGCAGGTCGGGCCGCGCCGTCTCGGCCTGCCGCTGGCCCGCGTGACGTCCCGGCTGGGCGATCCGGCGGGTCCGCGCGCGGTGTCGCTGATCGCCATTCATCAGCACGGCATCCCCGACAGCTTCCCCGACGCCGTGCTGGCCGAGGCCGAGGCTGCGGGCCCCGCGCCGATGGGCGAGCGCGAGGATCTGCGCCACCTGCCCTTCGTCACCATCGATCCGGTCGATGCGCGCGACCGGGACGATGCGGTGCTGGCCGAGCCCGACCCCGATCCGCAGAATCCGGGCGGCCATGTCGTCTGGGTGGCCATCGCCGATGTGGCCCACTACGTCCGTCCCGGTTCGGCGCTCGACCGCGAGGCGCGCGAGCGCGGCAACTCCACCTACTTCCCCGACCGCGTCGTGCCGATGCTGCCGGATGCGCTGTCGGGCGATCTCTGTTCGCTGCACGAGGAGGTGGACCGGCCCTGCATGGCCGTGCGGATGCGGCTTTCGGCGCAGGGCGAGAAGATCTCTCACCGCTTCACGCGGGGCATGATGCGCTCGCGCGCAAGCCTGAACTACGCGCAGGTGCAGAAGGCGCAGGACGGCCAGCCCGACGAGGCGACGGCGCCGCTCCTGGAGACCATCATCCGGCCGCTCTACGAGGCCTACCGGGCGCTCAAGCACGCCCGCGCGGTGCGCCAGCCGCTCGACCTCGACCTGCCCGAGCGCAGGATCGAGCTGTCGGAGGACGGGCGTGTGCTGTCGGTGGCCTTCCGCGAGCGGTTCGACGCCCATCGGCTGATCGAGGAATTCATGGTGCTGGCGAACGTCGCGGCCGCCGAGGAACT
Organism: Cereibacter azotoformans; assembly: GCF_021391315.1. NCBI lineage: Bacteria > Pseudomonadati > Pseudomonadota > Alphaproteobacteria > Rhodobacterales > Paracoccaceae > Cereibacter > Cereibacter azotoformans. The sequence continues at coordinate 57,615 of NZ_CP090021.1, forward strand.
GACGCGCCTGCGCCGGCCGCTGCTGTTCCGCGTCCATGAGGAGCCGTCGCCCGACAAGCTCGAGGCGCTGCGCGAGGTGGCCGAGGCCTCCGGCTTCACGCTGGCCAAGGGGCAGGTGCTGAAGACCGCGCATCTGAACCGGCTTCTGGCTCAGGCCGAGGGCACCGAGTTCGACGAGCTGCTGAACATCACCACGCTGCGCTCGATGACCCAAGCCTATTATCATGCCGAGAACTTCGGCCACTTCGGTCTGGCGCTGCGCAGCTATGCGCATTTCACCTCGCCAATCCGTCGCTATTCGGATCTGATCGTGCATCGGGCGCTGATCCTTGCGCATGGCTGGGGCGATGACGGGCTGTCGGCCCAGGACATCGAGATGCTGGAAGAGACGGCCAAGCAGATCTCGGACACCGAGCGGCGCAGCATGGCGGCCGAGCGGGATACGACCGACCGCTACCTCGCCTCCTGGCTCTCGGACCGGGTGGGGGCGGAATTCGCCGGTCGGATCTCGGGGGTGCAGCGGTTCGGCCTGTTCGTGAAACTCGACGAGAGCGGGGCCGACGGTCTCATCCCGATCCGGTCCGTGGGGCGCGAGTTCTTCCATTTCGATCCCGAGAGCCAGACCCTGATGGGCGCGGATACGGGAACCGTCCTGGGCATCGGGCAGCGGGTGACGGTGCGCCTTGCGGAAGCCGTGCCGCTGACGGGGGGGCTGACGCTGGAACTTCTGACGGTCGAGGATCGGGGGTTGCCCGCCCCCAAGCGGCGGCGTGGCCGGTCGGCGCCCCGCAAGCCCGCCCGTGACGCGGCAAGGGCCGGGAAGGCGAAGCGCCGGGTGTTGCGCACGCGGCGGTGACGGGCCGCGCCACGGCCAGGGCGGGGGGCTGTCTGCCCCCCGCGCCCCCCGAGGATATTTTTCCAGAGTGAGAGGAGGGAGTTGCGCCGGATCCGGCGGTTGCCGGCATCGGGGCATGGGCTTGCGCTTTTCGGGTGGGGCGTTTCGCGCTAGGGTTGCCAAAACGACAAGAGCGAGGGCAGGGATGGGGCAGATGGTGCGGAAACTTCTTCTCGGACTGGGTCTGGTGGTGGCGGCTTCGCCCGTGGTGGCGGATCCGGCGGCAGGGTCGCAGCGGCCGGTGGCGCGCGGGGAGGTGACGGTGACCGAGGCGGAACGGGAGGCGCAGGCCGGGCTTGAAGGGTGGATCGTCGAGTTCCGCCCGCGGGCGCTGGCGGCGGGGATCCGGCCCGAGACCCTGGCCGCGGCCTTCCGGGGCGTGCGCTACGACGCCGAGGCCGTGGCGCGCGACCGCAACCAGGCCGAGTTCAACCGGACACTCTGGGATTATCTCGACTCAGCCGTCTCGGAGGTGCGGATCGCCAACGGGCGGGCGGCGCTGGTGCGGCACGGGGCGCTGCTCGAGCGGATCGAGGCGCGCTACGGCGTGCCGAAGGAGATCGTGGTGGCGGTCTGGGGGATGGAGACCTCCTACGGGACGCGGCGCGGCGATCATCCGCTGGTGGGGGCGCTGGCGACGCTGGCCCATGACGGGCGGCGCGCCGCCTTCTTCGAGGAGCAGCTGATCGCGGCGCTGAAGATCCTCGACAGTGGCGACGTGCGTCCCGAGGCGATGACCGGAAGCTGGGCGGGGGCGATGGGGCATACCCAGTTCATGCCGACCTCCTACCTTGCCCATGCGGTGGATTTCACCGGCGACGGGCGGCGCAACATCTGGTCGGAGGATCCGTCGGATGCGCTGGCGTCGACGGCGGCCTATCTGGCCGGTTCGGGCTGGCGGACGGGCGAGCCGTGGGGCGTCGAGGTGCGGCTGCCCCCGGGCTTCGACTTCGCGCGGAGCGGCAAGGCCTTGCGCCAGCCTGTCGGGCAGTGGCAGGCACTCGGCCTCCGCCGGCCCGATGGCGCACCGCTGCCGGCGGGCGAGGCCGCGCTTCTCTTGCCGGCCGGGGCGCAGGGGGCGGCCTTCCTGATCTATCCGAACTTCCGCGCGATCTCGCGCTACAATCCGGCCGATGCCTATGTGATCGGCGTGGGCCATCTTGCCGACCGGCTGAAGGGCGGGCCTGCCTTCACGGGCGGCTGGCCGCGGGGCGACCGGGCGCTGGCTGCGGCCGAGAGGACCGAGCTGCAACGGCTGCTGACGGCGGCGGGCTTCGACACGGGCGGTGCGGACGGGATGATCGGGCCGAACACGCTCGCGGCCCTTCGGGCCTGGCAGGCGGCGCGGGGTCTCGTCGCCGACGGCTATGCCAACGAGGCGATCCTGAACCGGCTGCGCGAGGGGGCCTGAGCCGAAGGGCCGGCACGGAGGGCCAGCCCCTGACAGTAAATGTTGAAAAAGCTCCTTTGATTGGCCGCACTGCGGCCAATCTTGCCTTTGAGACAACGCTTGACCGATATCCGAATGGGAGAAGACTGGTGTCGAGCGTTTCGAAGATATCTTCGGGAACATTGTCAGCGCCACTGGAACGGAGAATGCCGTATCCGGTGGCGGGGATCGACCTGAACTTCTGCCGCAATCCGGCCTGCGCCGAGTATGGCATATTACCGGACCCGTTCAAGCGCCCCAATGGTTCCGAACCAGCTCTGCCCGGAGTTCCTCGTGGTGCCGTTTCCGGCAAGAAGCACGAGGAGTATTACCAGTGCGACAGTTGCGGGACAACCCATCGGTTGAAGAACAACCGCGCAGTTGCCGAGGAGGTCGAGCGGCTGCGGAGAATCCGTTCGACTGACCCATCCGCTCCTGCCTGTCGCAACACCGACTGCGCGAACCACGGCCTTTCGATCGCTGCCCATCCCGGGATGTATCAGCGCTTCGGCAAGACGAAGGGCGGGGATGCGCGTTGGCGTTGCAAAGGCTGCGGCAAGACCTTCTCGGTCGGAAAGCCTGCTCGGAGGCACAAGCGCTCCGACAAGAACCGCCTCGTCCTGGATATGCTCTGCAATGACCTGTCGTTCGCCAAGATGTCCAGGATCTCTGGCCTCGCCTATCGCGACATCTACCGGCGGGTCGATTTCTACTTCGAACGGGTTCAGGGTTTCGTTGCCCGGCGAGAGGACTTCGGTCGTATCGACTTTCGCGATGCGGGTTCCAGGTTTGCCCCCGACAGCCAGGCCCTGACGATCAACTGGCCCAGCCGGAAGCGTCGCTTCCCTGTGGTGTTTCAGCATCTTTGCACCGCGCACGCTCGCTCCGGCTTCATCATGGAAGCGTCATTCCAGCTGGACCCGGCGGTCTCGCCCAAGGAAGCCGAGGCACAGGCTGCGGCAGCTGCGGAAGACCATATCTCGACAGCATACCGCGACCACGCCCGCATCTGGACGAAATCCGAGTTTGATGCGCATCTGGTTCGCTTGGCCAAGGCGGCCGGCCTTGCAGAGGTCGAGGAATACGGATTACCGGCGACGGGCTCGATGTTGCGCTACGACATCATGCAGATTGCCCACGCGCTCCGTCTGTGTGAGCATATTGGCGAGGGGGAGGTGCCGCTGATCTTCGTGATTGATGGCGACGCGGGGCTGAAGCTCGCTTTTCAGGCTGTCTTCCAACCCGAGATTTGTGCCGGCCGCGCCCATCTGGCAGTCATCGACTTCGACAAGGCGATGACGAACGACAAGAGGAACTCGGTTGTCGCCGAGGGTCGTGAAGACCTCTGTAGATCAACCGGCCTCAGCCCCGCGGAACTGAACCTGATCCCGTCCGAGTTCTACGCCAAGATCGTCGATGCCGAGATCGCGACCCGGCTCGCAGGCACGCCCATCGGCGGCTGGTTCTCCGATCCTTTCTCGACCAAGAGCGAGCCCAACAAGCGCGTTCTCCTGCTGACAGATGGCCGAGGCTGTGTGGAAACTCCCGGCCTGACGTTCGTTAGGAACGGCCCTGCGCCCTGTAGGGTGGGATTTCCGGCAAGCGGATCTGGGGGATGGTTCGGCGGCGGCAGGAGCCGCGTGGGGCTCCTCGTTGCAAATAGCGGCGCTCGTTTCCGCCGATCAGCCGGGAATCGCCTCCATCAGGCGCCGGGCACCGATCAACGAGATCATCCGCTTCATGTTGTAGGCCAGCACGTTCAGCGCCATCTCCGTCCGGACGTTCTTCAGACGCCGCGTCAGGAAATGGGTCGTGCCCATCCAGGCCTTGAGGGTGCCGAAAACATGCTCGACCGTGCAGCGCCGGAGCGTCATCGGGTCGGGATCGCGGGCGCGGCGTTCCCGCATCGCGTCGATCAGGTGCTCGTGCTCCCAACGGGTGATCCGCCGCTCCGTGCCGCTCGTGCAGCGGCGCTGGATGGGACAGGTCTGGCAGTCGTTGATCCAGTATCGGCGGACCTGCAGGCCGCCTTCCTCGCGGGTGCCGCGGTAGGTCAACCCGTTGCCAGCCGGGCAGGTGTAGATGTCGCGCGCCGGGTCGTAGAGAAAGTCCGTCTTCACGAACATGCCCTTGGCCTCGTTGCCGGAGGTCATGGGCCGCGGCACGGTCGTGGTGATGCCGGCCTCATGGCAGGCGAGGATCTCGGTGCCGCTGAAATAGCCCTTGTCGGCGATTGCGTGCAGGTCGTCGTGACCAAGAGCCTCCCTGGCCGCCGTCGCCATCGGGCTCAGCTGGTCGCGGTCGAAGCCGTGGTTGGTGACATCATGGGTGACAATCAGGTGCGTCTCGGCATCGACCGCGCACTGCGCGTTGTATCCGACCAGGCCGCTGTTCCTGGCACTGGTCGCCATCGCACGGGCATCAGGATCAGTCAGCGAGATCTGCCCGTCCGGTGCGTCGGCCAAGGCCTTGTCCATCGCCTTCAGCCGCTCGATTTCCCGCCGGATGCGGCCGTAGCGGCGGGCGAGATGGGCAACCTTCTCCGCCCGCGCCTCTCCCTCCTCCTGCCGGTCGATCCGGACCATCTCATTGATGCAGCGCGCGACATCCGCTTCGAGATGGGTCAGCCGGCTGGCGATCTTGCCCTTGGTGAAGTTCCTGTCGCGGTTGTTGACCGCCTTGAACTTGCTTCCGTCGATGGCGACGCAGTCGCCCTTCAGCACGCCGATCCGGCGGCAGAGTTCGACGAACTGCGCGCAGGTCTTGCGGATGGCAGCTGCATTGTCGCGCCGGAAGTCGGCGATGGTCTTGTGGTCGGGCACCAGCTTGCCGGTCAGCCACATCACCTCGACGTTGCGGCCGGCCTCCCGGCCAGTCGGCGGCTCGACGGGATGCGGTTCAGGTACCCGTAGATGAACAGCTTGAGCAGCACGGCCGGGTGATACCCCGGCCGACCCGTGCGTGCCGCAGCCGATCGGACGAAGCCGAGTTCCGCCAGATCCAGTTCGTCAACGAAGAGATCGACGACGCGCACAAGGGCATCCTCGCTGATCCAATCCTCAAGCCGATCCGGAAACAGCACCGTCTGGCTGCGCTCGGCGCCCTCGATGAAACCTGCCATCCCGAACCCCTCCGACCTCAGAAAGTCTACCACAGGTAGGGGTTTCCACACAGCCTCGTCCCAAACCTGACCATCGAGGAGACGGCGAAGTTAATGCGTCTGGCCACGCTTCGGAGCGTCGATAGCTATTTCCACCGCTTCCGCTCGAATGTGCGTTTCGCGAGTCGACCTCAGGTGTCGACGAATAGCCACGGGCGGACCTGGGGACGCCACCACCTCTATGACCCGGTCATTCTGTCGAAGCTCGTCGAGATCTACCGCTTCTACCACAACTGGATGGAGCCAGGTGTCGATCGGAAGACGCCCGCGATGCGCATAGGACTCGCGAAAGGCCGAATCTATGAACGGGACCTGCTGTGATCGCCTGTGTTGGCTCAGCCAATCGGCTGAACGCAAGAAGCTCGCAGCCAGGGGCCGCGAGCTTCAACATTTACGGTCAGGGGCTGGGCCAGGAGGGACTCCCCTTCCGCTCCCACGCAAGGTATGTTCCCTTTTCGTTCAGGCGACTCGGGCACTGCCATGCCGTTCGTGGAACTGTCGGCCACGTCGAATTTCACCTTTCTCACCGGCGCCTCGCATCCCGAGGAGCTGATGCGGCGGGCCGCCTCTCTCGGCTTGCCTGCGCTGGCGATTGCCGACGAGAACTCGGTCGCCGGGATCGTGCGCGCCTTCTGCGAGGCCAAAGAGATCGCGCGCGAGACGGGCACCGCCCCGCGCCTTGTCCCGGCGGCTCGGGTCGTGGTGCGTGAGGGTGTCGCCGTGACCGTCCTGCCCCGGGACCGCGCCGCCTGGGGCCGGCTCTGCCGCCTGCTGACCCTTGGGCGGCGGGCGGCGCCCAAGGGGGGCTGCGATCTGGGCCTTGGGGATCTGCTGGCCCATGCCGAAGGCCAGGAGCTGCTGCTCCATCCGCCGGCGCGTCTTGCGCCGGAGTGGCGGGCCCTGGCCGGGCGGCTGGCGGAGGCCTGCCCCGGGCGGGTCGGGCTGATCCTTGCCCCCCAGTATGCGGGGCAGGACCGGGCCCGGTTCGAGCGGCTCGCGGCGCTGGCCGCGCGGCTCGGGGTGCCGGCCGTGGCCTCAAGCCTGCCGATCCTGCATCATGGCGCGCGGCGGCGGCTGGCCGACGTGCTGACGGCGATCCGCACCGGCTGCCGGGTGGAGGAACTCGGCCGGCGGGCGCTGGCGAACGGAGAGCAGCGCATCCGGTCCGAGGCCGAGATGCTGCGCCTCTATCCCGGCCATGAGGAGGCCGTCTTCCGCAGCGGCGAGATCGCCGGGCGGCTCGGCTTCTGCCTGAGCCAGCTGCGCTATGAATATCCCTCCGAGATCGCCGAGGGCGAAAGCTCCTCGGACCGGCTGGCCCGGCTGACGCGCGAGGGTCTCGACTGGCGCTATCCGTCGGGCGTGCCGGACAAGGTTGCGGCCCAGGCGCGGCACGAGCTGGAACTGATCGGCAAGCTCGGCTACGAGCCCTATTTCCTCACCGTCCATGACATCGTCCGCTTCGCGCGGGACCGGGGCATCCTCTGCCAGGGCCGCGGCTCGGCCGCCAATTCCATCGTCTGCTATGCGCTGGGCGTGACCTCGGTCAGCCCCGAGATCGGCACCATGGTCTTCGAGCGCTTCGTGTCCGAGGCGCGGAACGAGCCGCCCGACATCGACGTGGATTTCGAGCATGAGCGGCGCGAGGAGGTGATCCAGCACATCTACGAGCGTTACGGGCGGCATCGCGCCGGCCTTTGCGCCACCGTGATCCACTATCGCGGCAAACGGGCGGTGCGCGAGGTCGGCCGCGCGATGGGGCTTTCGGAGGACACGCTCGCCGCCATGTCGAGCCAGATCTGGGGATGGGGCGGGCCCGGCGCCCTGACCGAGCAGCGCCTGCGCGAGATCGGCCTTGATCCGAACGACCGGAGGCTCTGGCTGACCCTGCAACTCATCGACGAGATCCAGGGTTTTCCCCGCCATCTCTCGCAGCATGTGGGCGGCTTCGTGATCACCGAGGGACGGCTGGACGAGCTGGTGCCGATCGAGAATGCGGCGATGGAGGATCGGACGGTCATCTGCTGGGACAAGGACGACATCGACGCGCTGGGCATCCTCAAGGTGGATGTGCTGGCGCTGGGCATGCTGACCTGCATCCGAAAGGCGTTCGACCTGATCGAGATGCACCACCACACGCGCTACACGCTCGCCACCCTGCCCCAGGAGGACGGGCCGACCTACGACATGCTCTGTCAGGCGGATTCGCTGGGCGTGTTCCAGGTCGAGTCGCGGGCGCAGATGAACTTCCTGCCCCGGATGCGGCCGCGCCGCTTCTACGATCTCGTGATCCAGGTCGCCATCATCCGCCCCGGTCCGATCCAGGGCGACATGGTCCATCCCTACATCCGGCGCCGCAACCGCGAAGAGGATGTCCATTTCCCCTCGGACGCGCTGGGAGAGGTGCTGGGCAAGACGCTGGGCGTGCCGCTCTTTCAGGAGCAGGCGATGCAGATCGCCATCATCGGCGCGGGCTTCACCCCGGACGAGGCCGACCGCCTGCGCCGCGCGCTCGCCACCTTCAAGAAGCACGGCAACGTGACGGCGCTGAAGGACCGCTTCATGGAGGGGATGCGCGCCAACGGCTACGACGAGGAGTTCGCCGCCCGCTGTTTCGCGCAGATCGAGGGCTTCGGCTCCTACGGCTTTCCCGAGAGCCACGCGGCAAGCTTTGCCTTCCTCGTCTATGCCTCGGCCTGGTTGAAGTGCCACCACCCCGGCATCTTCGCCTGCGCGTTGCTGAACTCGCAGCCGATGGGCTTCTATGCGCCGGCGCAGATCGTGCGGGACGCCCGCGCCCACGGGGTGACGGTGCTGCCGCCCTGCATCAACGCCAGCCGCTGGGACAATGTGATGGAGCCGGACGGACGGGGGCGTCTGGCGCTCCGGCTGGGGCTGCGCCAGATCAGGGGCGTGGCCGAGGAGGAGGCGCTCTGGATCGTCGGGGCCCGCGGCAACGGCTACCGCGCGGTCGAGGATGTCTGGCGCCGGGCGGGGACCCCGCCCGCCACCGTGACCCGGCTGGCCGAGGCCGACTGTTTCGCGGCCCTCGGTCTCTCGCGGCGCGAGGCCCTGTGGCAGGCGCGCGCGCTGACCGGGGACAAGCCGCTGCCGCTCTTTTCCGGCGACATGGATGGCGAGGGGATCGTCGAACCCGCGGTCGCCCTGCGCGAGATGACGCTGGGTGAGCAGGTGGTCGAGGATTACGCCGCCTTTCGCCTGACACTCCGGGCGCATCCGATGGCGCTGTTGCGGCACCTGCTCTGAACGGGCCCTTGCCTCCGGCCCGGCCGGACGGATCACGGGGGCGGGTCTGTGTCAGGCCATTTCACCCTCGACCCACCAGCCGCCCGACAGCAGCCCCCCAAGCGCCTGGAAGAGCCAGATCCGCTCGCCTCCGTCGAGTTCGACCACCCAGTAGTCGCGGGGGCCGTTGCGCCACTGGGGATCGTCGAGCCACCATTCCGGCAGGATGCGCTCGGGCCCGTCGGCGCGGATGATCCGGCGCTCGCGGCGGCGCCAACGGATGCGCGAAGGAGGAGAGCCCTCGGCTTCGGCGGGCTCGGGCGGGAAAAGGACCAGCGGGCGGGGGGCGTGCGGTTCGGGCCAGGGGCCGGCAGGCTCGGACCAGGCGGCGGCGAGGATCAAGGCGGATTTCGCAGGCACATGGCTCTCGGCCGGATGCAGCCGCGTCACCGCCTCGGTTCCCAGCCGCGCCCCGAGCCGGCCCACGAGATCGGCCAGCGCATCGGCCTGACGTGCGGCCGACGAGGGCCCGCGATGGGGCGTTGTCACCATCGGTTCCGTCTCGATGGCCGAAAGCCGCAGCATGTCGATCCCGAACCCCGCGTCGATCGTCTCGAGCTTCAGGGCCAGCAGCGGGCGGATCCGGTCGGGCGTATCGGCGGGCTGGGCCAGGCCGATCTCGATTGTCGGCACCTGCCCGTCGGTGCGAAAGGCCTGCAGCCGCACCCGGCGGGCGCCCCGCTCCTTCTCCTTCAGCCGGTCGCAGAGCGGGGGGAGCAGCCGGTCGAGGCCGGCCTCCACATCCTCGCGCAGGCCGATCGGATCGGGCAGCGTCAGCCGCACCGCGAAATGCAGCGGCGCGCGGGCGGGTGAGACGGGCTCGGGCTCGAAACCCAGGGCCTGATCGAGCCGGCGCAGCACGGCCGTGCCGAAGCGCCGGGCGAGCGCGGCCCGCGGCAGGTCGAGCAGGTCGCCCACATGGCGCAGGCCGAGCCGGGCCAGCGACTCGGCCGCCCCGTCCGGCAGCCGGAGCGCCGCGACCGGCAGCGGGGCCAGCGCCTGCCGCATGTGGCCGGGGGCGGCGATCACGCCGAGGGGCCCGCCGGTGGGCGGGGCCAGCCTCCGGCGCTTCGTCGCGCGTGACCGTGTGGCATGGGCCTCCTGCTCGATCGCGTCCCCGCTGCGGAGGGCCGGGGCCGCGCGCCCGGAATGGCGGGCCAGCGCCCAGGCCGCGCCGGGCGTATCGGCGACCGCCGCCCGCACCGTCAGGCCGAGCGCCGCGCAATCCGCCTCGACCACGCCGAGCAGCTTTTCCTCGCCGCCGAACAGATGGGCGCAGCCGGTCAGATCGACCGTCAGCCCCGCCGGGGGCTCCTCGGCCACCCAAGGCGAGAACTTTCCCGCCCAGCGGCGGAGCACGGTCAGGAAGGCCGCCTCGCCCGGCAGGTCTTCGGCGGCGGTGACAAGATGCGGGCAGATCGCGGTGGCGTCACGAAGGCCCTGTCCGGGCCCCAGCCCCAGCGCCTCGGCCTCGGTCGAGACAGAGGTGAGGACCTGCGCCCCCCGCCGCTCTCCCACCACCGCGAAAGGGGGCGGCAGCGCATCGTCGCGCCGCCGCAGGACCCGCTCGGCCGCGAGCCGGGGAAACCAGAGGCAGAGAATCCGTCGCTGTGCCATTGCCATGTTGTTCCTGTTTCGTTCAGGATACCGCAGGCCATGGAACGGAGTCGAGTCACCGACTCCGGGACGGGATCAGCCGCAGGCCAGCCGGACGATCCGGTCGGCTTCGTTCGCCTCGACGGTCAGCCGGTGGGGGCTGAAATCCATCGTCACGGCCTCTCCCGGCCGCACGAGCCGGACCGGCTGGGTGAAGCGGATCGTCTCGAGCACTTCGGCCGGCTGGCCGACAAGGCCCTGCAGCCGAACCGCGCCGCAGCTGTCTGTCGGGAGGATGATCTCGGTTTCCTTCTTGCTGCAAGCCGACAGGCTGGCAACGGCGGAAAGGAGAAGAAGTGTGCGGCGCATGTCGAGGTCTCCGGTCGAACGGCGCGCAAACTAGTCGGGCGCGCATCCCGACACAAGCCGACGCGGGCGCGGCAGAGGCCCGATGACGCCTCCGTGAAGGTGCGCGGGCGACCGAGGGGCCGGGGCACGATCCGCCCACGTCACCCAAGGCCGCGTTTCCGGGCTTCCGCCGATGCAGCGTTTGGGGCAGGAAGGGGAAAACAGGAGCGATCATGTCCGAACCCCGCGCCCCTCGCCTTTGCGTGCTGATCGACGCAGACAACGTGCCCGCCAACTACGCCGAGGCCATCTTCGAGGAGATCGCGGCCCTGGGCGAAGCCTCGGTGCGCCGGATCTATGGCGACTGGTCGGCGATGCGCCTCAATGCCTGGGCCAAGAAGGTGGCCGCGCTGGGGCTTGTCGCGGATCAGCAGTTTTCGAACACGAAGGGCAAGAACGCCTCGGACATCGGGCTGGTGATCGCGGCGATGGACTTCCTGCACTCGGGGCTGTTCGACGGGTTCGTGCTGGTCTCGTCCGACAGCGACTTCACCCGCCTCGCCGCCCGCATCCGCGAGCAGGGGCTCGATGTCTATGGCATCGGCGAGAAGAAGACCCCCGAAGCCTTCCGCATGGCCTGCAAGCGGTTCATCTATGTGGAGAACCTCGGCTCGGACGAGCCTCCGGCGCGCGGGCCGCGCCCGGCGGACGAACCGCAGCAGGCGCCCGCGCAGCGCGGCAAGGAAGAGCCGATGAAGGCGATCCCCCTGATCGTGGCCGCCATGCGCGCCATCGACCCCGACGGCGAATGGTACACGCTCGGCCAGGTCGGCCAGTTCATCACGCAGGCGAATCCCGATTTCGACACCCGGACCTATGGTTCGGCCAAACTGTCGGATCTCATCAAGAAGATCAGCCGGTTCGAGGTGAAGGCCGGCCCCGGAGGGCAGCTTCTCGCCCGCGACCTCGCTTGAGACGGCAGGGCCGGCGGCCTCTGGCTCCTTGACCCCTGCGGCGCATCGTCTAGGGTGCGCGACATTCCGCCAGTCAAAGGAGCAACGCCATGGCCCAGCGTCTTCACCTCGTGTTCGGGGGCGAACTCGTCAGCCCGACGAAGAACGCGTTCAAGGACGTGAAGGCCATCCATATCGTCGGCATGTTCCCCGACTATGCCTCGGCCTACACCGCATGGAAGGCCGAGGCGCAGCGCACGGTGGACGATGCGCATGTGCGTTACTTCATTGCCCATCTCCACCGCCTCCGCGACGAAGAGCAGCCGGCCTCGGCCACCGAGGAACTGGGGGCCTGACGAGATCCCCCCATGGCGACCGCCTTCGGCCTCCCGTTCGGGACTGCCCTGCGGCGTGAGCCCGCCGAGGGCCCGGTCCGACCCCAGCGCCCTCTTGGCAAGCTGGTCTGGCTCCATGCGCCCTCGCGCGAGTCGGCGCGGCCGATGGCCGAACTCGGACGCCGGATCATCCTCGACGAGGGGTTTCCGGTCCTGCTGACCACCCACGCCCCGGTGAGTTCGGGCGGCATCCTGATCGTGCAGACCCCGCCGCCCGACACGCAGGCCGCGGCGGCGGACTTCCTGGAACACTGGCGGCCCGATGCGGCCTTCATGGCCGAGGGTGAACTGAGGCCTTCCCTGATCCAGGCCGCCTCGGACCGGGGCGTGCCGCTGGCGCTGGTCGATGGCGTGGCGCCGCGCATCCTGCCCGGGCGCGAAAGCTGGTGGCCGGGGCAGATGCGCAACCTGCTCGGGCGGTTCAGCCACATTTTCACCGTGGACGAGGCGGCCGCGCGCGCCTTTCGCAAGGCCGGCAGCCCGACACAGGTGACGCAGGTCGCCGGGCGGCTGGAAGAAGGCAGCCTCGCGCTGCCCTGCACCGAGGCCGAGCGGGCGGCGATGGCCCGGCTGCTCGCCACGCGGCAGGTCTGGCTTGCGGCGGGCCTTCCGATTCAGGAGGAGGCCGCGGTGATCGGGGCGCATCATGCGGCGCTGAAGCTCGCCCACCGGATGCTTCTCATCGTCGTTCCGCAGGAGCCCGACCGCGCGGGCCCCCTCGCCGAGCGGTTCGAGGCCGAAGGCTGGAAGGTTGCCCGCCGCGCCGCCGACGAAGAGCCGGATGCCGAGACCGAGGTCTTCGTCGCCGATGGTGCGGCCGAACTCGGCCTCTGGTATCGGCTGGCGCAGGTCACCTGGCTGGGCGGCAGCCTCAGCACCGGCTGCGTGCTCGACCCGCTGGAGGCGGCCTCGCTCGGATCGGCGCTGATTCACGGGCCGCGTGCTGGATCTCATGGCGTGACGCTGGGCCGGCTGACGGCGGCGCGGGCCTCGATGACGGTGGAAACGGCGCGCGATCTTGCCGAGGCGCTGGCCGACCTGCTCGCGCCCGACCGGGTGGCGCGGCTGGCCCATGCGGGCTGGGCCGTGGCCTCGGAAGGAACGGAAGTGACCGACCGGGTGGTGGCGCTGGCTGGCCGCCTTGTGGAGAGGGAACCCTGATGCGACCGCCCGCCTTCTGGTTCACGCCGCCCGCCCGTCCGTCCCTTGCCGCGCGGTTGCTTGCCCCCCTGGGGCGGGCCTATGCGGCGGCCACGGCGCGGCGGCTGCGGGCCGAGGGGCACCGCGCGGGCGTGCCGGTGATCTGCATCGGCAACCTGAACGCGGGGGGGACGGGCAAGACGCCCACGGCCATCGCGCTCCTGCAACGGCTGTCCGACCGGGGCGTGGCCGCGCATGTCGTCTCGCGCGGGTATGGCGGGCGGCTCGAGGGGCCGGTGCAGGTCGATCCGCGCCGTCATCGCGCGGCCGAGGTGGGCGACGAGCCCCTGCTGCTGGCGGCCTTCGGCCCGGCGTGGGTCGCGCGCGACCGCGCCGCGGGCGTCCGGGCCGCCGAGGCGGCGGGGGCGCAGGCGATCCTGCTGGACGACGGCTTCCAGAACCCTTCGGTGGTCAAGGATCTATCCGTCGTCGTCGTCGATGCCGCGGTGGGCTTCGGCAATGGCCGCTGCCTGCCGGCAGGCCCGCTGCGCGAGCCGGTGGCGGAGGGTCTGGCGCGCGCCGACCTGCTGCTCTCGATCGGCGAGGCCGAGGCGCAGCGCCGCTTCGCCGCGGACTGGCCCGCGCTGCCGGTGCCCCGGCTGACGGGGCGGCTGGCCACCTTGCAGATGGGAATGGACTGGCAGGAGGCGCGCGTTCTGGCCTTTGCCGGGATCGGCCGGCCCGAGAAGTTCTTCGCCTCGCTGCGGGCCGAGGGCGCGGTGCTTCTGCGCGCCGAGGCGCTCGACGATCACCAGCCCCTCGGCGAGGCGCTGATGCGGCGGCTCGAGATCGAGGCGATGGCGCTGGGGGCGCAGCTTGTCACGACCGAAAAGGACGCAGTCCGCCTGCCGCCCTCGTTCCGGCAGAAGGTGCTGACCCTTCCCGTCCGGCTGGAGCTGGATGACTGGACCGCGCTCGATGCGGCCTTCGACCGGCTGGGGCTGACGCGGCAGGCCTGAGGCCCCGCCGCGTCAGTCCTGCTCCGCCGGGGTGCCCAGCACCTCGGCCTGATGCTCGCCAAGCCGCGGGGCCGGGCGGCCGAGCGCCAGCTCCGCCTCCGAGAAGCGGAAGGGCGAGCGCACGCCCGGCACCCCCTCGGGCGCGATGCGCATCCCGCGGTGGAGGATCTGGGGATCGGCGAACACCTCGCCCATGTCGTTGATCGGACCGGCGGGAACGCCTTCGGCCTCGCAGGCGGCCAGCAGGTCGGCCTTCCTCCAGCCCGAGGTGACAGCGGTCAACGCGCGCGTCAGCTCGGCCCGGTTCGCCACCCGGTCGGCGTTGGTGAGAAAGGCCGGCGCCGTGGCGAGGCCCGGCAGCCCGAGCAAGCCGCAGAGCCTGCGGTATTGCCCATCATTGCCCGTCGCGATGATGATCCAGCCATCGGCGCAATCGAAGACGGCATAGGGCGCGAGGTTCGGATGCTCGTTGCCCATCTTGCGCGGGGCCGTGCCGGTCGCGAGATAGTTCATGGCCTGATTGGCCATGATGCCGGTGGCCACATCCATCAGCGCCATGTCGATCTGCTGCCCGCGCCCCGTGCTGGCCCGCTGGTGGAGGGCGGCCAGGATCGCCGTCGCGGCATAGATGCCGGTGAAGACGTCGGTGACGGCCACGCCCACCTTCTGCGGCTGGCCCTCGGCCGCGCCGGTCACGCTCATCAGCCCGGCCATGCCCTGGATGATGAAATCGTAGCCGGCCCGGTGCGCGTAGGGCCCGTCCTGCCCGAAGCCCGTGATCGAGCAATAGACAAGGCGCGGGTTCACCTCGCGCAGCGACGGCCAGTCGAGCCCGTATTTCGCAAGCCCGCCGACCTTGAAATTCTCGATCACGACGTCGGCCTCGGCCACCAGAAGGCGCACGATCTGCTGCCCCTCGGCCGTGCGGAAGTCGGCGGTGACCGACCGCTTGCCGCGGTTCGCGGCGTGGAAATAGGCGGCGGACCGGTCGCCCTCGCGCTCGATGAACGGAGGGCCCCAGCGACGGGTGTCGTCGCCCTCGGGCGCCTCGACCTTGACGACATCCGCGCCAAGGTCCGCCAGCACCTGCCCCGCCCAGGGGCCGGCCAGGATCCGGGCCAGTTCCACGACCCGGACGCCGGCTAGGGGCGTGCTCATCCCTTGGCCAGCTCCGCCTCGATGATCTTGCGCAGCTCGTCGTAGCCCATGTTCGAATGCTTGGTGCCGTTGATGATCAGCGAGGGGGTCGCGGTGATGTCGTCGGCCTGCGTGTTCTTCTGGAAGGCGGCAACCATCGCTTCGGCCTTGGCCTGATCGTTCATGCAGGCGTCGAGCGCCGCATCGTCGAGCCCGGCCGTCTTGCCGATTCTGCGGAGGTTTTCCGCAACCTGCGCCGGGTCGTTCGTCACCCATTCCTGCTGCTGGTCAAAGATCAGATCGGCGATGCCGAAGTAGCGCATCTCGCCACCGCAGCGCGCCACCATCGCGGCCCAGAGACCGTAGCGGTCGAAATAGACCTCGCGATAGACGAAGCGCACCTTGCCGGTGTCGATGTAGTCGCGCTTGAGCGGTGTCAGCACCTCCTTCTCGAAGGTGGCGCAGTGCGGGCAGGTGAAGGAGGAATATTCGACGATCGTGACCGGCGCATCCTCGGCGCCCATCACCATGTCCTCGATCACGGGGGCCGTCTCGGACGAGCCGGCTTCCTGCGCCGAGGCCGCCATCGGCGGCAGCAGCGTCTGTGCCGGCTCGCGGCCGCCGTTCCAGAGCGCGAAGCCCGCGACCGTGGTGAGTGCCAGCGCCGCCAGCCCGAGTTTCTTGACCATTCCGTGCCTCTTCATGCTTTGGAGCGTGATAGGAAATTCTCGGCGAGCCTTTCAAGGGCCGCCCGCAGGCCCTCGTCCTGCACGCCATCGGCGGCCGCGGCCGCGCGCGCCTTGACGACCGGATCGGCGGCGCGGGGCGCCGGAGGGGCCGGATCGAACAGGGCCTGCCCCTCGGCAAAACCGGAAGGTGCCGTCTGTGTCAGCACGATCCGGTGGATCGCCGCATAGCCGTAGCAGGCGTTCACCCGCTCCTTCAAGGTCGGAAGCTGCATCTGCACGAGCGGCGCATGGGCGGACGAGACAAGGATCGTGAGCGTCGCGCCAAAGCCCTCGCGGGCGCCGTAGCCCACCTTCACCGGCCGGGTGATGCGGGCCAGATCCTCGCCCGCAACCTCGGGCCAGTGGGTGAGAAGCCGCGTCACGGCAAAGCCCCGCTTCTCGCCGGCCTTGCGGATCCGCTCCTGCAGCAGCCCCGACGCCGCCTCGAACCCGCGCATCCGGCGGTTCTGCTTGGCTGGAGGTGGAGCGGGGGCTCGGGTCATCTGTTCATTCCTGATCGCGCGCCTATCTTAGGCGCCGCGCCCGGGGGCGCCAGAGCCGCGGTGCAGGGGAGAGCATAAAGATTGCGTGACACCGAGGAAAGCCCGGAGGAGGAGGTGGCGGACATCTCGGCCCGCCTGCTTGGCTGGTATGACCGCCACGCGCGCGAGATGCCGTGGCGCGTGGGCCCGGCCGACCGGCGCGCCGGCGTGCGGCCCGATCCCTACCGGGTCTGGTTGTCGGAAATCATGCTCCAGCAGACGACGGTGGCCGCGGTGCGGAGCTATTTCCGTCGCTTCACCGAGCGGTGGCCCGATGTGGGGGCGCTCGCGGCGGCCGAGGATGCCGAGGTCATGGCCGAATGGGCGGGGCTGGGCTACTACGCCCGCGCGCGCAACCTGCTGAGGGGGGCGCGGGCGGTGGTGGCCGATCACGGCGGCCGCTTCCCCGAGACGCGCGACGGCCTGCTGACCCTGCCGGGCGTCGGCCCCTACACGGCCGCTGCCGTGGCGGCCATCGCCTTCGACGAGCCCGCGACCGTGGTAGATGGCAATGTCGAGCGCGTGGTTGCGCGCCTTTTCCGGGTCGAGACCCCGCTTCCGGCGGCCAAGCCCGCGCTGACCCGTCTGGCCGCCGCCATCACCCCGCAGGAGCGGCCGGGCGACCATGCTCAGGCGATGATGGATCTCGGCGCGACGATCTGCACCCCGAGAAAGCCGGTCTGCAGCCTCTGCCCGCTTGGCCCGGACTGCGCGGCCCGGCGCGACGGTCTTGAGGTTGAGTTGCCCCGCAAGGCACCCAAGGCCGTCAAGCCCGTCCGCGAAGGCACGCTCTGGATCGCCGTCCGGGCCGACGGGGCGCTGCTTCTCGAGACGCGGCCCGAGACGGGGATGCTGGGGGGGATGCTCGGCTGGCCGGGAACCGACTGGGACCGGAGCGGCGGGCCGACCGATCCGCCGATCGCGGCGGACTGGCGCGCGACGGGCGTCGAGGTGCGTCACACCTTCAGCCATTTCCACCTGCGGCTTTCGGTGCTGCTGGCCGAGGTGGCCCAGGAGGCGGTGCCCGCCCGAGGGAGCTTCGTGCCGCACGAGCGGTTCCGCCCGTCCAGTCTTCCCACCGTGATGCAAAAGGCATGGAACGTTGCCGCAGCGGCGATCCGTCACCCGAGGGGGGAGGCGCGACTCGACTAGTCTCCGCGGATCGACCGTAGCAAGTGGAGTAGTGAAATGGTTTCTCCTCCTGACGTCGTGACGCCAAACCCGCCACCGATCGCGCATCTCAAGCGCGCGCTGCCCTTCGCGATCTCGCTCGCGATGGTGCCCCTTGCCCTGATCGGCGCCGCCTATGGCGGCTGGACGATCCTGCTGTTGCCCCTCTTCGGCTGGGGGCTCTTCGCTCTGCTCGATCTCGTGTTCAAGAAGGACACGACGAACGAGGACCCCGCGACGGACGAGAAGGACCTGTTCTGGTTCCGTCTTCTCACCATGATATGGGTGCCGATCCAGTTCCTGCTGGTCTTCGGCCTCGTCGGATATGTCAGCCACGCCGCCCACCTCGGCCTGATCGAGAAGATCGGCCTCTTCCTCGGCATCGGCGTGATGACCGGACTTGTCGGCATGGTCTATGCCCACGAGCTTGTTCACCGCAACAGCCGGCTCGAACGCTGGCTGGGCGACATCCTTCTCGCCATGACCCTCTACAGCCACGTCCGCACGGAGCGGCTGAAGGTCCACGATCTTCATGTCGGCACGCTGCAGGATCCGGCGACGGCCCGCCCCGGCGAGGATTTCTACCGCTACTTCCAGCGCGTCCTTGCCGGAGGGCACAGGCACGCCTGGGAAGTCGAGGCGGAGCAGCTCAAGCACATGGGTCGGCCTCTCCATTCGCTGAGGAACCCGTTCTGGGTCTATGGGGCGCTGCAGATCGTGATGGTGGGCCTTGCGCTCGCACTGGGCGGGGCGCAGGGGCTTCTGCTGTTCCTCGTGCAGGCCTTCGTGGCGGTCTGCCAGCTCGAGTTGCTGAACTTTGTCGGGCATTACGGCCTCACCCGCCGCATCCTGCCGGACGGCACGCCCGAGCCTGTCATGCCGCATCACAGCTGGAACGCGGATGGCAAGGCCTCGAACCGGCTGCTGATCAACCTTCAGCGCCATTCGGACCATCACGCCCATCCCGAGCGGCGCTACCCGCTGCTGCAGGCCTTGCCCGAGCAGCAGGCCCCGCAACTGCCCCACGGCTTCCTGCAGATGGCGGCCCTGGCGCTCTTCCCGAAGGTCTGGCACAGCCGGATGAACCCGCGCCTGCTCGACTGGCGGAAGACCTACTATCCCGACGTCACGGACTGGGCGCCCCTCGACAGTGGCCCGCCCGCAGCCGCACCAGCCCCGGCGGAGCCGGTCGCCCCCAGCGGTGCTGTCGCCAGCCCCCCGCCGGCCGAGGCGCCCCGTGTCGCCGCTGCGCCGGCCGCTGCCCCCGAGACGCAGAAGAGCGAGCCCGCGATCTGACGGGCAGATCCCCGCCGGGCGATCCGGCGGGGACACGTCTTCGGCCCGGTCCGGGCGATCCGCCACACGAAAAGACCTCGCCGTGAGGACACGGCGAGGGAAGTGGTGCCGTGGCGCAGGACCGACGGCACAGGCGGAACCGGATGTCCGAGGATCAGTTCGGGCGGGGCTCTTCCATCTCCGCCCGGATCTGCTGGCGCAGGATGTCGATGGGGATCATCTTCCCCTCGCGCTTGTAGCACCAGTAGGTCCAGCCGTTGCAGGAGGGTGCGCCTTCCAGCGCGGCGCCGACCTGATGGATCGAGCCCTTCACGTCGTTGCCGATCAGCGTGCCGTCGGCGCGAACCTTCGCCTTGTGGCGGTTGTTCATCGAGTAAAGCTCTTCGCCCGGACGCAGCATCCCGCGCTCGACAAGCTGGCCGAAGGGCACGCGCGGCTCGGCCCGCTTCGAGCCCGAAACCTCCAGCGCCGAAGCGTCGAACCGGCGCACGCGCGACAGGCGCTCGGCGGCGACCTTGCGATAGCCTTCCTCGCGCTCGATGCCGATGAAGTCGCGGCCGAGCATCTTGGCCACCGCACCCGTCGTGCCGGTGCCGAAGAACGGATCGAGCACCACGTCGCCGGGGTTCGTGGTGGCGACCATCACCCGATGCAGGAGCGCCTCCGGCTTCTGGGTCGGGTGGGCCTTGTCGCCGTGCTCGTCCTTCAGCCGCTCGTGCCCGGTGCAGATCGGGATCACCCAGTCCGAGCGCATCTGCACGCCCTCGTTCAGCGCCTTCAGCGCCTCGTAGTTGAAGGTGTATTTGCTGGCCTCCTGCTTCGAGGCCCAGATCAGCGTTTCGTGCGCGTTGGTCAGCCGCTTGCCCTTGAAGTTCGGCATCGGGTTCGACTTGCGCCAGACCACGTCGTTCAGGATCCAGAAGCCCTGGTCCTGAAGGGCGGCGCCGACGCGGAAGATGTTGTGGTAGCTGCCGATCACCCAGATCGCGCCGTTCGGCTTGAGAAGGCGGCGGGCGGCCGCCAGCCACTCGCGCGTGAACTGGTCGTAGGAGGCAAAGCTCGAGAACTGGTCCCAGTGGTCGTCCACCGCATCCACCCGGCTGTTGTCGGGCCGGTGCAGGTCACCGCGGAGCTGCAGGTTGTAGGGCGGATCGGCAAAGATCAGATCCACGGAACATTCGGGCAGCGACCGCATCACCTCGATGCAATCGCCCGCAAGGATCTGGTTCAGCGGAAGCGCCGTGGCCTCCGTCGTCTTCGTCTTGGTCGCCATTCTCTGCCTCTGTCGCCGGCATTTATTCGCCGTTCTATGGGGGCAAAGGATGAGTCATTGGCGAATCGCCGTCAAATTCTTTTTTGAATCAAGGGCTTACGGAAGCCTCTTGATACAAGATGTTGTGGACGGGTTTGAAGGAACGCCTATGGTGAGGGGTCGGGCCAAGATTTAGAAGAGCCTGAAGATGATCCCGTGTGCCGTAACCGGCGTTGGTGCGCCAGCCGTAGCCGGGATGCTGTTGCTCCAAATCCACCATGATGCGGTCGCGGGCGACCTTGGCCACGATCGAGGCGGCGGCGATCGACAGGCACAGCGCATCGCCCTTCACGATGGCCCGGCAGCGGTGGGCGAGGCCCTTCGGGATCAGGTGGCCGTCGATCAGCGCGAAATCGGGCGGGCAGGGCAGCCCCGCCAGCGCCCGCGCCATGGCCAGATGGCTTGCCTGCAGGATGTTGAGCCGGTCGATCTCTTCGACCGAGGCGTGCGCCACCGACACTTCGGCCACCGCGAGGATCTCGGCGGCGAGCGTCTCGCGCCGGGCGGCGGTGAGCTTCTTGCTGTCGTTGAGGCCCTCGGGGACGCGTCCGGGAAAGAGCCGCACGGCGGCGGCGGTCACCGGGCCTGCCAGCGGGCCGCGGCCGACCTCGTCCACACCGACGATGCAGGTAAAGCCCTCGGCGAAGGCGGCGGATTCGTGGCTCCAGTCGGGGCAGGCAATCTCCATGGCCGAGCTTTAGCCGCAGGACGCCTGCGGGAAAAGAGGCCGCGGAAGATGGCCTGCCCCTCGCCGCCGACAGGCAGACGAGTCCAGCGCGCGCCGCGCTGGACCATGCCGCAGGTCCCGATCGCCTTGCGGACCTCGCGCCCGATGCGCTTGCGCAACTCGAGTCGTCTGTGGGGCTCCGGCGAGCAGCGGATGGATCTCGTCCCGATCGTCGAGCACGGGCGCTCAGCCGCGCGGGCGCCGGTCGTGCTCGGGATCGGCGCCCGGCACGGGATCGTAGCCCGACCCGCCCCAGGGATGACAGCGCAGAATGCGGCGGGCGGCGAGCCAGCCGCCCTTCAGCGCGCCGTGCCGCTCGAGCGCCTCGAGCGCATAGACCGAGCAGGTGGGCTGGTAGCGGCAGCCGTGGCCGACCCAGGGGCTGAGGAGCAGGCGGTAGGCCCGCACCGGCAGCGCGAAGATCTGCGCGAGAGGGCTCATCCCCGCTCGCCGTGGATCTGGCGCAGCGCCCGTTCGAGATCGGCGAGCAGCGCGGCGTAGGGACGCTCGATCGTGGCCCCCGGACGGCCTACGAGGACGTAGTCCCAACCCGGATGCCCCCTCGTCGTCAGCAGCTCGCGCGCAAGCGCGCGGAGCCGCCGCTTGGCGCGGTTGCGCATGACGGCGTTGCCGACCTTCTTCGAGCAGGTGAAGCCCACGCGAATGCCGCCCTCCGCCTCGCGGCGCCGGGCCTGCAGCAGGAAGCCGGGCGTTCCCTGACGCCGGGCCTGGGCGGCGCGCAGGAAATCGGCGCGCTTCCTCAGAATTTCGGGCGCAGGATGTGGCGACGCCGCCGGACATCCGGCGGGCGCGGCATCGCTGCCCGTCCCTCCGGCCTCCGGCGGCGTCATGTCACTGGGCCCGGGGCGTCGCTCAGGCCGAGAGCTTCTTGCGGCCCTTGGCGCGGCGGGCGTTCAGCACGAGGCGGCCGCCCTTGGTGGCCATGCGCGCGCGGAAGCCGTGGCGACGCGCACGGACCAGGTTCGACGGTTGAAAAGTGCGCTTCATCGCGGATCTCCTAGGTATGCAGCCGGAACCCCCGCGGATTCGCAGGCCACGTTCCTTTGAAGCCCGCCTCTTAGTGGCGACGCGGGCGCAAGTCAATTCGTCCGGTTCAAGAAAATCGGGCTCGGGCCCCGGCGACACTGGCCGCCGGCGCCCCTCGGCCCCATCTTGTGGGCGACCCGCCAGGAGCCGCCCTTGTCCCTCAGCCGATCCCCCGCCCTCGCCCGCCGCCTGCCCATCCTGTTGATCCTCGTGGTCGCGATCGGAGGCGCCCTCCTGCTGCATGACCGGCTGTCGTTCGAGGGGCTGGCGCGGCACCGCGAGGCGTTGCTGGCCTTCCGCGACGCCAATCACGCGGCGGCGGCCCTGACCTTCGTCGCGGCCTACATGGCCATCGTCCTGTTCAGCCTGCCGGGGGCGCTGATCTGCACGCTGACCGGAGGCTTTCTCTTCGGCCTCTTTCCCGGCGTGCTCTACAATGTCGCGGCGGCCTCGGCCGGAGCGGTGCTTCTGTTTCTCGCCGCGCGCGCGGGCTTCGGCGCGAGCATTGCGGCACGGATGGCCGCGCAGGGCGGGGCGGTGGCTCGGCTTCAGGCGGGGCTGAAGGAAAGCGAATGGTCGGTGCTGTTCCTCATGCGGCTGGTGCCTGTCGTGCCCTTCTTCGTGGCCAACCTCCTGCCCGCGTTCCTGAACGTGCCGCTGCACCGCTTTGCCATATCGACCGTGCTCGGCATCCTGCCGGGAGCGCTGGTCTATACGTCGGTCGGCACCGGCCTCGGGGCGGTTCTGGCGCGCGGCGAAGCGCCGGATCTGGGCATCATCTTCACCCCACAGGTGCTCGGGCCGCTTCTGGGCCTTGCCGCGCTCTCGGCGCTGCCTATCGTGCTCAGACTCGCACGAAGGGGGCGGTGATGGAGCGGATCGAGACGGATCTCTGCGTGATCGGCGCGGGCTCGGGCGGGTTGTCGGTCGCGGCCGGGGCGGCGCAGATGGGCGCAAGGGTCGTGCTGGTCGAGGCGGGCGATATGGGGGGCGACTGCCTGAACGCGGGCTGCGTGCCCTCCAAGGCGCTGCTGGCCGCGGCCAAGGCCGCGCAGGCGATGCGAACGGTCGGGCCCCTCGGCATCCGCCCGGTCGAGCCCGAGATCGATTTTGCCGCCGTGAAGGATCATGTGGCCCGAACCATCGCCGCCATCGCACCCCACGACAGCCAGGAGCGGTTCGAGGGGCTGGGCGTGCGCGTCCTGCGCGACTGGGGCCGGTTCGTCTCGCCCGCCGAACTGCGCGTGGGCGAGCGGACCGTCACGGCGCGGCGCTTCGTGATCGCCACCGGCTCGCGTCCGGTCGTGCCGTCCATCCCGGGCATCGACCGGGTGGAGGTGCTGACGAACGAGACGATTTTCGCGCTGCGTGAACGGCCGGAGCATCTGGTGATCATCGGCGGCGGTCCGGTGGGAATCGAGATGGCGCAGGCGCATCGCCGCCTCGGGGTCCGCGTGACGGTGATCGCGGGGCACAAGGCGTTGCCCAAGGACGACCCGGAGCTGTCCGCCATCGTCCTCGGGCGGCTGCGGGCCGAGGGTGTCGAGATCCTCGAGGGCGCCTCGGCCGCGGCGGTCGATCCCTGCCCGGAAGGGATTGCGGTAACGGCCGGAGACCGTCGGATCGTGGGCTCTCACCTGCTGGTGGCGGCCGGACGGCGGCCGGCCCTCGAGAGGCTCGATCCGGCCGCGGCGGGGGTCGAGGTGACCGCGAAGGGCGTGAAGGTCGGCCCCGACCTGCGGACGTCGAACCGGCGCGTCTATGCGGTGGGGGATGCCGCGGGCGGGCTGCAGTTCACCCATCTGGCCGGATACCATGCCTCGGTCGTGATCCGCTCGATCCTGTTCGGGCTGCCGTCGAAGGCTGCGGCGCTGATCCCGCATGTCACCTACACCGAACCCGAGCTGGCGCAGATCGGGCTGACCGAGGCCGAGGCGCGCGAGCGGCATGGGTCGCGGCTCGAGGTGCTGCGCGTGCCCGTCTCGGGCAGCGACCGGGCGCAGGCGGAGGGCGCGACCGAAGGGCTCGTGAAGCTGATGGTGGCGCGCGGGCGCCCGGTGGGCGTGTCCATCGCGGCCCCGCACGCGGGCGAGATGATCGGCCTCTGGGCCATGGCGCTGGCCTCGGGGGCGAAGCTTTCGACGGTTGCGGGTGTGGTGCTGCCCTATCCCACCCTCAACGAACTGTCCAAGCGGGCGGCAGGAGCCTATTTTTCCCCCAGACTGTTTGATAGTCGGTTGGTCGGGACGGCGGTGCGCACCCTGCAGCGCCTCCTGCCCTGACGGACCCAGGATCCGGCGGGCGCGTTGGTAGCAGGTAGAGTCGGAAGGACGGGATTTTGCGGCGGTTCCTGAACACGCTCTCGGGGCGGTTCCTGATGCTCACCGCTGCCTTCGTCATGCTGGCAGAGGTGCTGATTCTCGTGCCCTCGGTGGCGCGCTTCCGCGAAGGCTACCTGCTCTTGCGGCTCGAGAAGGCGCAGATCGCCTCGCTTGCGCTCCTGGCGGCCGACGAGATGATCACGCCCGAGCTGGAAGCCGAACTGCTGGCCAACGCGGGTGTCTACAACGTCGTGCTGCGGCGCGACGAGATCCGGCAACTCGTGCTGTCCTCGCCGATCCCGGTGCCGGTCGAGGTGACCTACGACCTGCGCTTTGCCGGGCCGCTGGGGATGATCCGCGACACGTTCATGGACCTCCTGGATCGCGAGGGCGTGATCCGGGTGATCGGCGAGCCCGTGGAAAGCGGCGGCCAGCAGATCGAGGTCGCGCTCGAGCGGGGCCCGATGCGCACGGCGATGCTGGAACATGGCGCGCGCGTGCTGGTCTTTTCGGCGCTGATCTCGATGGTGACGGCGCTTCTTCTGTTCCTGGCGGTGCGGCGGCTTCTGGTGCTGCCGATCCGGCGCGTGGTGACGCACATGACATCCTACGCCGAGGCGCCCGAGGATGCGCGCCGGGTGATCACGCCCACCGCCGGCATCCGCGAGCTGCGCGAGGCGGAAGAGGCGCTGCAGATGATGCAGACCCAGCTGATCGGGGCGCTGCGCCAGAAGGAGCGCCTTGCCCAGCTTGGCGGGGCGGTCGCCAAGATCAGCCACGACCTGCGCAACATCCTGACGACGGCGCAACTCTTTGCCGACCGGCTCTCGTCCTCGGACGATCCGGCGGTGGCGCGGGCAGCGCCCAAGCTGCTGGGCTCGATCCGCCGGGCGGTGTCCCTGTGCGAAGCCACGCTGACCTTTGGCCGGGCCGAGGAGCCGCCACCGCAGATCACCCGCGTCCCGTTGCGCCGCCTGATGGAGGAGGTGGCCGAGGCCGAATCGCTCGTCGGCGGCGGTGAGGTCGGCTGCCTGATCGATGTTCCGCCGAACATGGTGATCCGGGCCGATGGCGAACAGCTCTACCGGGTTCTGGGCAACCTCGTGCGCAACGCCCGGCAGGCGATCGAGACGACCGGCCAGCAGGGCACGATCGAGCTGTCGGCCGGCGAGGGCGAGGAGGAGTGGTGGATCCGGGTCGGAGATACCGGGCCCGGCCTGCCGCCCAAGGCGCGCGAGCATCTGTTCACGGCCTTTCAGGGCGGGGCGCGCAAGGGCGGATCGGGGCTCGGGCTTGCGATCTCGTCGGAACTGGTGAGGGGGCACGGCGGGCGTCTGGACCTGCTGCGCAGCGATGCGCAGGGAACCGAGTTCATCATCCGCCTGCCCAAGGGGCTCGGTCTCGGAGACGTGAGCTGAGACCGCGGTCCGGCGGCCCATGTCGCAAGACGGGAGGGGCCGCAGGGCCCCTCCCGAGGGTCACGCAGCCGATCAGGCGTGGATCGCGCCGTCACCACAGGCCAGCGCTGCCTCGCGGACGGCCTCGGACCAGGTCGGGTGGGCATGGCATGTCAGCGCAAGATCCTGCGACGAGGCGCCGAACTCCATCGCCACGCAGACTTCGTGGATCAGGTCGCCCGCGGCCGGTCCGATGATGTGGCAGCCAAGGATGCGGTCGGTTTCCTTGTCGGCCAGCAGCTTCACGAAGCCTTCGGCCTGGAAGACCGCCTTGGCGCGCGCATTGCCCATGAAGGGGAACTTGCCGACCTTGTAGGCGCGGCCCGCCTCCTTCAGCATCTCCTCGGTCTGGCCGACGCTCGCGACTTCGGGGGTGGTGTAGATCACGCCCGGGATCACGCCGTAGTTCACATGGCCATGCTTGCCGGCGAGGATCTCGGCCACGGCCATGCCTTCGTCCTCGGCCTTGTGGGCCAGCATGGCCCCCGGCACGCAGTCGCCGATGGCGTAGAGGCCCGGAACGTTGGTGCGGAAGTGGTCGTCGATCTTGACCATGCCGCGCGGGAGCATCTCGACGCCGAGCGCCTCGAGCCCCAGCCCCTCGGTGAAGGGTTTGCGCCCGGTGGCGACGAGCACCGTGTCGGCGGTGAGGCTCGAGTCCTTGCCGTCCTTGTTGGCCTTCCAGGTCACGGTGGCCTTGCCGTCCTGCACCGTGACACCCTGCACCGCGGCGCCGAGGACGAACTCGAGCCCCTGCCTGGCCAGGATGCGCTGGAAGCCCTTGATGATCTCGCCATCCGCGCCGGGGATGATCTTGTCCATATATTCGACGACTGTCACCTTGGCACCCAGCCGGGCATAGACCGAGCCGAGTTCGAGCCCGATCACGCCCGCGCCGATCACCACCATCGTCTCGGGGATCCTGTCGAGGCTGAGGGCGCCGGTCGAGGTGACCACGATCTTCTCGTCCACCTCGACTCCCGGGAGGCTTGCGGGCTCGGAGCCGGTGGCGATCACGACGGACTTCGCCTCGTGGATCTCGTCGCCGACCTTGACCTTGCCGGCCTCGGGGATCGAGCCCCAGCCCTTGAGCCAGGTGATCTTGTTCTTCTTGAACAGGAACTCGATGCCCTTGGTGTTGCCGTCCACCACATCCTGCTTGTAGGCCTGCATCTTCGGCCAGTCCACGGTGGGATGGCCGCCCATCAGGCCCATCTTCTCGAAGTTCTCGTGGACTTCGTGCAGGTTGTGGGTGGCGTGCAGCAGCGCCTTGGAGGGGATGCAGCCCACGTTGAGGCAGGTGCCGCCCAGCGTGTCGCGGCCCTCGACCACGGCGGTCTTCAGCCCGAGCTGCGCGCAGCGGATGGCGGAGACATAGCCGCCGGGGCCCGCGCCGATGATGATGACGTCGAAAGTTGCCATTGTGGCCTCCGGGTTGCGAGCGCCCTGCGGGTCCGCGAGGGGAGAGGCGGGGGGCTGTCTGCCCCCCGTGCCCCCCGAGGATATTTGGACAGAGTGAAGGGGCGCGGAAAGGATCAGACGAGCGCGGCGAGGAGCATCGCCACGGTGGCGGTGAAGCCTGCGGCCCAGATGGCCGAGCGCCAGGGGCGCCAGCCGAGCACATAGGCCGGGATGTAGAGGATGCGGGCGGCGAGGTAGATCCAGGCCATCGCGGCGGTGAAGCCGGTGGCCTGGCCGCCGAGCGTCACGACGACCACCGCGAGCGTGAAGAGGATCAGCCCCTCGAAATGGTTGTTCAGCGCCCGCTGGAGCCGGCCCGGCACGGTGGAGAGCGGCTGGTTCGGCGGCTCGTCCCGCGGGCCGGTCGTCCATTTGTAGCCGAGCTCCATGTTGGCGAGGAGCGCGAAGGGAAGGAAGGTCAGGGCCTGCAGGAGGCCGGCCAGGCAGAGAACGGTGAGTTCGGTGGTCATCATGGTCCCCGGAGACGGGAGGGCCCCGGGACGGTCCCGGGGCCCACGCGGGTATCAGAGGTCGAGCAGCAGGCGGCGCGGATCTTCCAGCGCCTCCTTGACGCGGACGAGGAAGGTCACCGCGCCCTTGCCATCGACGATGCGGTGATCGTAGCTGAGCGCGAGATACATCATCGGGCGGATGACGATCTGGCCCTTTTCTACCACCGGCCGGTCCTGGATCTTGTGCATGCCGAGGATGCCCGACTGCGGCGGGTTCAGGATCGGCGAGGACATGAGCGAGCCATAGACACCGCCGTTCGAGATGGTGAAGCTGCCGCCCTGCATCTCGGCCATCGAGAGCTTGCCGTCACGCGCCCGCGCGCCAAGCTCGGCGATCTTCTTCTCGATCTGGGCAAAGCCCATCTGGTCGGCGTCGCGCACCACCGGCACCACGAGGCCCGAGGGCGTGCCCACCGCCACGCCCATGTGGACGTAGTTCTTGTAGACGATGTCGGTGCCGTCGATCTCCGCATTGACCTCGGGCACTTCCTTGAGCGCGTGGCAGCAGGCCTTCACGAAGAAGGACATGAAGCCCATCTTGGTGCCGTGCTTCTTCTCGAACTGGTCCTTGTATTCGTTGCGCAGCGCCATCACGCCCGACATGTCCACCTCGTTGTAGGTGGTGAGCATGGCGGCGGTGTTCTGCGCCTCCTTCAGGCGGCGGGCGATGGTCTGGCGCAGGCGGGTCATCTTGACCCGCTCCTCGCGGGCCGCATCGTCGGCCGGGACCGGCTGGCGCGGCAGCGAGGGCTGCGGCGCGGGTGCCGGGGCCTGAGCCTGCGATGCGCCCGCGACCGCGCGGGCGACGTCGTCCTTCATGATCCGGCCATCGCGGCCGGTGCCCTGCACCGCATCCGGCGAAAGGCCGGCCTCGGCCATCGCCTTCTTCGCGGCCGGAGCATCCTCGACGTCCTTCTTCGCGGCCCTGGCGGGGGCCGCGTCAACCTTCGGAGCCTCGGCCTTCGGCGCGGCAGCCACGCCCTGGCCATCGGTCGAGATCAGCGCAAGGCGCGAGCCCGCGGCGACGGTCGTGCCCTCGGTCACGAGGATCTCGGCCAGCACGCCCGCCGCGGGCGCGGGCACCTCGACCGACACCTTGTCGGTCTCGAGCTCGCAGAGCATCTCGTCCTGCGCCACCGTGTCGCCCGGCTTCTTGAACCAGGTGGACACGGTTGCCTCGGACACCGATTCGCCAAGGGCAGGCACCATCACGTCGATCATCTTGCTCTCTCCCGCGCCGGCCTGTGCCTCGGCGCCCCCATGAGTCCTTGCCGGGGCCGGTTCGTCGCCGGCCTCCGCTGCTCCGATCTGCGCCAGAAGGGCCGAAACCGCAACCGTCGTCCCCTCGGGGGCGACGATCTCGGTCAGGCGGCCCGCGACGGGCGCGTGAACCTCGACCGTCACCTTGTCGGTCTCGAGTTCGCAGAGCATCTCGTCGGCGGCCACACGGTCCCCCGGCTTCTTGAACCAGGTGGCGACCGTCGCCTCCGAGACGCTTTCTCCCAGCGTCGGAACCCTAACTTCCGTTCCCATCCTCAGCTCCCGATCGTCAGCGCGTCATTCACCAGCGCCTCCTGTTCCGCCTTGTGGCGGCTGGCCAGGCCCGTGGCGGGCGAAGCCGAGGCCGCTCGGCCGGCATAGTGGGCGCGGTGGTGCCTGGCACCGATCCGCGTCAGCACCCATTCGAGGTTCGGCTCGACAAAGGTCCAGCCGCCCTGGTTCTTCGGCTCTTCCTGGCACCAGACGATGTCGGCCTCCTTGAAGCGGCCCAGCTCCTTCACGAGGCTCAGCGCCGGGAAGGGGTAGAACTGCTCGAGCCGCAGGAGGTAGATGTCGTCGATGCCCCGCTTGTCGCGCTCGGCCAGCAGGTCGTAATAGACCTTGCCCGAGCAGATCACCACGCGCCGGATCTCGGCGTCGGGCTTCAGGACCGTCTCGGAGTGGCCCTTCTGCGCGTCGTCCCACAGCACCCGGTGGAAGCCCGATCCGGTGGTGAAATCCTCGGCGTTCGAAATGCAGAGCGGATGGCGCAGAAGCGATTTCGGCGTCATCAGGATCAGCGGCTTGCGGAAGTTGCGATGGATCTGCCGGCGCAGGATGTGGAAGTAGTTCGCCGGCGTCGAGCAGTTCGCCACGATCCAGTTGTCGTTGGCCGACATCTGCAGGAAGCGTTCAAGGCGGGCCGAGGAATGCTCGGGGCCCTGGCCCTCGAAGCCGTGCGGCAACAGCACCACAAGGCCCGACATGCGCAGCCACTTCGACTCGCCCGAGTTGATGAACTGGTCGAACATGATCTGGGCGCCGTTGGCGAAATCGCCGAACTGGGCCTCCCACATGACCAGCGCATTCGGCTCGGCCAGCGAATAGCCATACTCGAAGCCGAGCACGGCATATTCCGATAGCATCGAGTCGATGACCTCGTAGCGCGCCTGACCGGAACGGATGTTGTTCAGCGGGTAGTAGCGTTCCTCGGTCGACTGGTTGATGAAGGCCGAGTGCCGCTGGCTGAAGGTGCCGCGGGTGCAGTCCTGCCCCGAGAGGCGCACCGGGTAACCTTCAACCACGAACGAACCGAAGGCCAGCGCCTCGCCCGTCGCCCAGTCGAAGCCCTTCCCGGTCTCGAACATCTGCTTCTTGGCCTCGAGCTGGCGGCCGACCGTCTTGTGCAGGTCGAACCCTTCGGGCACGCGCGTCAGCGCCTGACCGATCTCCTGCAGCGTCTCGGCCGCGATCGAGGTGCGGCCCGGCTGGTATTCGTCGCCATGCCGGTCGATGTGCTTCCAGCGGCCGTCCAGCCAGTCGGCCTTGTTCGGCTTGAAGTCCTTGCCGGCCTCGAACTCCTCGTTGAGCCGGGCCTGGAAGGCGGCCTTCATGTCCTCGATCTCGCCCTCGGGGATGAGGCCGTCCTGCACCAGACGCTCGGTGTAAAGCTGGAGCGTCGTCTTGTGCTTCTTGATCGAAGTGTACATCGCCGGGTTGGTGAACATGGGCTCGTCGCCCTCGTTGTGCCCGAAGCGCCGGTAGCAGAAGATGTCGATGACGACATCCTTGTGGAACTTCTGCCGGAACTCGGTCGCCACCTTCGCGGCATGGACCACGGCTTCGGGATCGTCGCCGTTGACGTGGAAGATCGGCGCCTCGACCATCAGCGCGATGTCGGTGGGGTAGGGCGACGAGCGCGAGAAGGACGGCGCGGTGGTGAAGCCGATCTGGTTGTTCACGACGATATGGATCGTGCCGCCGGTGCGGTGCCCGACAAGGCCCGACAGGCCGAAGCACTCGGCCACCACGCCTTGCCCGGCAAAGGCCGCGTCGCCATGCAGCAGGATCGGCAGGACGGTATGGCGCGTCTTGTCGCCCGCCTGCTCCTGCTTGGCGCGGACCTTGCCCAGCACGACCGGGTTCACCGCCTCGAGGTGGCTGGGGTTCGCGGTCAGCGACAGGTGGACGGTGTTGCCGTCGAACTCGCGGTCGGACGAGGCGCCGAGGTGGTATTTCACGTCGCCCGAGCCATCGACATCCTCAGGCTTGAAGCTGCCGCCCTGGAATTCGTTGAAAATGGCGCGGTAGGGCTTGGCCATCACGTTGGCCAGGACCGACAGGCGGCCGCGGTGCGGCATGCCGATCACGATCTCCTTCACACCCAGCGCACCGCCGCGCTTGATGATCTGCTCCATCGCGGGGATCAGGCTTTCGCCGCCGTCGAGGCCGAACCGCTTGGTGCCCATGTATTTCACATGGAGGAACTTCTCGAAGCCCTCGGCCTCGACCATCTTGTTCAGGATGGCGCGGCGGCCCTCACGGGTGAAGTGGATCTCCTTGCCGTAGCCCTCGATCCGCTCCTTGAGCCAGGCTGCCTGCTCGGGATCCGAAATATGCATGTACTGCAGAGCGAAAGTGCCGCAGTAGGTGCGCTTGACCATGTCCACGATCTGTCGCATCGAAGCGACCTGAAGACCGAGCACATTGTCGATGAAGATCGGCCGGTCCATGTCCGCTTCGGTGAAGCCGTAGGACTTGGGGTCGAGTTCGGGGTGGTTCGAGGTGTTGCGCATCCCGAGCGGATCGAGATCGGCGGCCAGATGGCCGCGGATCCGGTAGGCCCGGATGATCATCAGCGCCCGGATCGAGTCGAGAACGGCGCGTTGCACCTGCGCGTCGGACAGGCTTACGCCCTTCTCGGCGGCCTTGGCGGCGATCTTCTGACCGGCGGTGCGGGCTTCCTTCGGCGGGGCTGCGGGCCATTCGCCGGTGAGCGCGGCCGTCAGATCGTCGGCCGGCGTTGGGGGCCAGTCCGTGCGCGCCCAGCTGGGCCCGTGCGCCTGACGCTTGGCGTCGAGTTCGCTGTCACCCAGCGAACGGAACAACTCCGCCCAGCCTGCATCCACCGATGCGGGATCTTCGGCATAACGTGCCTGCAACTGGTCAATATACTCGGCATTCTGCCCCTGGAGGAAACTCGAGGCGTGGAACTGCGCGTTCGGAGACTGTTCCGTCATGGCTGCACCTGACATCTGAATGGGTCCGCACCAACATGGCGCGGACCCGAAGGTATTATTTGCCGAGCGCCTGCATCACGGCCTCGCCCAGATGGGCCGGGCTGTCGGCCACGACGATGCCCGCGCTCTTCATCGCTTCGATCTTGGATTCCGCGTCGCCCTTGCCGCCCGAGACGATGGCACCCGCGTGGCCCATCCGGCGGCCCGGAGGCGCCGTGCGCCCGGCGATGAAGCCCGCCGTGGGCTTCCAGCGGCCGCGCTTCTTCTCGTC
Organism: Cereibacter azotoformans; assembly: GCF_021391315.1. Classification (NCBI taxonomy): domain Bacteria; kingdom Pseudomonadati; phylum Pseudomonadota; class Alphaproteobacteria; order Rhodobacterales; family Paracoccaceae; genus Cereibacter; species Cereibacter azotoformans. The sequence goes on from NZ_CP090021.1 coordinate 90,336, forward strand.
GGCCAGGAACTGCGCCGCTTCCTCTTCGGCCGAGCCACCGATCTCGCCGATCATGATGATCGAGGTGGTTTCCGGGTCCGCGAGGAACATCTCGAGCACGTCGATGTGCTCGGTGCCCTTGATCGGGTCACCGCCGATGCCCACGGCCGAAGACTGGCCCAGCCCGAGATCCGTCGTCTGTTTCACGGCCTCATAGGTAAGCGTCCCCGAGCGCGAGACAACACCGACCGAGCCGCGCTTGTGGATGTGGCCCGGCATGATGCCGATCTTGCAGGCGCCGGGGGTGATGACGCCGGGGCAGTTCGGCCCGATCAGGCGCGACTTCGACCCTTCGAGGGCGCGCTTGACCTTCATCATGTCGAGCACCGGGATGCCCTCGGTGATGCAGACGATCAGCTCCATCTCGGCGTCGATCGCCTCGAGGATCGAGTCGGCCGCAAAGGGCGGCGGGACGTAGATCACGGAGGCGTTGGCGCCGGTGACGTCGCGGGCCTCGAAGACCGAGTTGAAGACCGGCAGGCCCAGATGCTCGGAGCCGCCCTTTCCGGGCGTCACGCCGCCGACCATCTTGGTCCCGTAGGCGATCGCCTGCTCGGTGTGGAAGGTGCCCTGGCTGCCGGTGATGCCCTGGCAGATGACTTTGGTGTTTTCGTTGACGAGAACGGCCATCGGATTACCCCTTCACCGCTTTGACGATCTTCTGAGCGGCGTCCGACAGATTGTCGCCCGCAATGACATTCAGGCCGGAGTTCGCGATGATCTCCTTGCCCTTCTCGACGTTGGTGCCTTCAAGTCGCACGACCAGCGGAACCTGCAGGCCCACTTCCTTCACCGCGGCGATGATGCCTTCCGCGATGATGTCGCAGCGCATGATGCCGCCGAAGATGTTGACCAGGATGCCCTTCACGTTCGGGTCCGAGGTGATGATCTTGAAGGCTTCCGTCACCTTCTCCTTCGTGGCGCCGCCGCCCACGTCGAGGAAGTTCGCCGGCTCCGCGCCGTAGAGCTTGATGATGTCCATCGTGGCCATCGCGAGGCCCGCGCCGTTCACCATGCAGCCGATCTCGCCGTCGAGCGCGATGTAGTTCAGGTCGAACTTCGAGGCGGCGAGTTCCTTCGGGTCTTCCTCGGTTTCGTCGCGCAGCGCCATGATGTCGGGCTGGCGGTAGAGCGCGTTGTTGTCGAAGCCCACCTTGGCGTCGAGCACCTTCAGGTTGCCGTCGGTCATCACGATCAGCGGGTTGATCTCGAGCATCTCCATGTCCTTCTCGACGAAGGCGCGGTAGAGGTTCTTGACCAGTTGCACGCACTGCTTGACCTGCGCGCCTTCCAGCCCGAGGGCGAAGGCCACGCGGCGGCCGTGGAAGTCCGACAGGCCCGAGGCCGGATCGACCGAGAAGGACACGATCTTCTCGGGCGTCGAGGCCGCCACTTCCTCGATGTCCATCCCGCCTTCGGTCGAAACCACGAACGAGATGCGCGAGGTGCCGCGGTCCACCAGCAGCGCGAGGTAGAGTTCGCGCGCGATGTCGGAGCCTTCCTCGATGTAGATGCGGTTGACCTGCTTGCCCGAGGCGCCGGTCTGGTGCGTGACCAGCGTGCGGCCGAGCATCTGCTTGGCCAGTTCGGCGGCCTCGCCCACCGACTTCGCCAGACGGACGCCGCCCTTCTCGCCGGCCTCCGGCTCCTTGAACTTGCCCTTGCCGCGGCCGCCGGCGTGGATCTGCGCCTTGACGACCCAGAGCGGCCCGCCAAGTTCGCCTGCGGCAGACTTGGCTTCGTCGGCTTTCAGGACGACCCGGCCGTCGGACACCGGCGCGCCGTAGCTGCGCAGGAGCGCCTTCGCCTGGTATTCATGGATGTTCATTGAACTGTCCCATCGCTGATGATTTGCGGCGTGATGCCACAGAAACGAGCGTGTTCAAAACGGGTTTTGCGCTACCAAGGGGTTTTCCGCACAAAAAGAAAGTTTTGTGATCACAGGCCGGAAGGGCGTGATCACAAGGGTTGAAGATGCTGCCCTGCGGCATCTGGCGCGACATGAGAAAGGGCGCGCCAGCGATCTGGCGCGCCCCGTGCTTCCGCTTCGCGCCGACTCAGGCCAGCGACGGCTCGATGCCCTTGCAGGCCGCGACAAGGCCCTTCACCGCATCGACCGACTTGTCGAACATCGCCTGTTCGTCGGCGTTCAGCTTGATGTCCACGACCTTCTCGATGCCGCCGGCGCCGATGATGGTGGGCACGCCCACATACATGCCGTCCAGGCCAAAGGCGCCGTCCACCCAGGCCGCGCAGGGCAGCAGGCGCTTCTGGTCCTTGAGGTAAGCTTCGGCCATCTCGATCGCCGAGGTCGCCGGCGCGTAATAGGCCGAGCCGGTCTTCAGCAGGCCCACGATCTCGGCGCCGCCGTCGCGGGTGCGCTGCACGATCTGGTCGAGCTTCTCCTGCGAGGTCCAGCCCATCTGCACGAGGTCGGGCAGCGGGATGCCGGCCACGGTCGAGTAGCGGCGGACGAGCGGCACCATCGTGTCGCCGTGGCCGCCCAGCACGAAGGCCGTCACGTCGCGCATCGAGACGTTGAACTCGACCGACAGGAAGTGGCGGAAGCGCGCCGAGTCGAGCACGCCGGCCATGCCGACCACCTTCTCCGGCGGCAGGCCCGAGAACTGCTGCAGCGCCCAGACCATCGCGTCGAGCGGGTTGGTGATGCAGATCACGAAGGCGTTCGGCGCATGGGCCTTGATGCCCTCACCGACCGACTTCATGACCTTGAGGTTGATGCCGATCAGGTCGTCGCGGCTCATGCCCGGCTTGCGCGGCACGCCGGCGGTGACGATGCAGACATCGGCGCCCGCGATGTCCTCGTAGCTGTTGGCGCCCTTCATCACGGCGTCGAAGCCTTCCGAGGGACCCGACTGGGCGATGTCCAGAGCCTTGCCCTGAGGGGTGCCCTCGGCGATGTCGAACAGGACGACGTCGCCCAGTTCCTTGATCGCGGCGAGATGGGCGAGCGTGCCGCCGATCTGCCCCGCACCGATCAGCGCAATCTTGGGTCTGGCCATGAGTGGATCTCCCGTGAGGAATTGTCGCGGCGATGGGTAGACCTTCACATTCTTGCGCGCAAGCCCCTTCGGCTGTTTCTCCGCAGATGTTTGCGCTAAAGCAGCCCCGGGGCTCCGGCATGGCGGCGGGATGCGGTATCCAGTCGCATACCGGAGCGGCCGGGGTGATTCGGAGAGGTGAATGGAGGGCTTCGGCTTCTGGGCGCTGGCGGTGACCGCCTCGGTTCTCGTGGGCATGAGCAAGGGCGGCCTGCCCGTGGTCGGGATCATGAGCGTGCCGCTGCTGGCGCTGGTCATCTCGCCCGTGACGGCGGCGGGGCTTCTGCTGCCGATCTATGTCGTCTCGGACATGTTCGGGCTCTATGCCTACCGGCACGAGTTCGACGCGCGGGTGCTGAAGATCCTGATCCCCGGCGCCACGGTTGGCGTCGTGATCGGCTGGCTTACGGCAAGCGTCGTGCCCGAGACGGTTGTCGGAGGGCTCGTGGGCCTCATTGGCGCGGCCTTCGCGACGAACCTGCTGCTCCGCCGCACCGATCCGCCGGCCAGGGTGGCCAAGGTCACGCCCGGCCTCGTCTGGGGCACGGCAACCGGCTTCACGAGTTTCGTGAGCCACGCCGGCGCGCCGCCCTATCAGGTCTATGTCCTGCCGCTGAAGATGCCCAAGACGGTCTTTGCCGGCACCTCCACGATCCTCTTTGCCTACATCAACGCCATCAAGTTGATCCCCTATGCGGCGCTCGGCCAGCTTTCCACCGAGAACCTGCGGGTGGCGGCCTGGCTCATGCTGCCCGCGGCGCTCTCGGTCTTCGTGGGATACCGGCTGGTGCGGATCGTGCCTCAGGCGCTCTTCTTCCGCATCGTGATCTGGGCGCTGCTCCTGATTTCCTTGCGGCTGATCTGGCAGGCCGTCGCCTGATTTCTGCGGCGCGGCAAATCAGGTCTTGCCGGATATGCCGCAAATATGTTCCCAAGCGAAAGATTGTTGCTTGAAGGAGAATCGTCATGGCGCATCAGGCTCATCCCTTCCGCTCCGTGCTCTATATCCCCGGCTCGAAGGAGCGGGCGCTGGAGAAGGCGCAGGGCCTCGCCGCCGATGCGATCATCTTCGACCTCGAGGATGCCGTGGCGCATGACGAGAAGATCCATGCACGCGACCTGCTGAGGAAGACGCTCGAGACCGCCGACTATGGCCGGCGCATCCGCATCGTGCGGGTGAACGGAATGGATACGGAATGGGGCCGCGACGACGTGGCGGCCTTTGCGGGCTCGAAGGCCGACGTGATCCTGATCCCCAAGGTCTCGTCGGCGGCGCATGTGCAGGCGGTGGCCGACCTCATCCCCGACGTGCCGCTCTGGGCGATGATGGAGACGGCGCTGGGGATGCTGAACGCGGCCGAGATCGCCGCCCATCCGCGCCTGACGGGCATGGTGATGGGCACGAACGACCTCGCCAAGGAACTGACCAGCCGCTTCCGGCCCGACCGCCTCGCGCTGCAGACCGGCCTCGGCCTCTGCCTGCTGGCCGCGCGCGCGCACGGGCTGACCATCGTCGATGGCGTCTACAACGCCTTCAAGGACGAGGACGGCCTGCGCGCGGAATGCGAGCAGGGCCGCGACATGGGCTTTGACGGCAAGACGCTGATCCATCCCGCGCAGCTCGAGATTGCCAACGAGGTCTTCTCGCCATCGTCGGCCGAGATCGAACTGGCCAACCGCCAGATCGCTGCCTTCGAAGAGGCAGAACGCCACGGGCAGGGGGTGGCCGTGGTGGATGGAAAGATCGTCGAGAACCTGCATATCGTGACCGCGCGGCAGACTCTGGCCAAGGCCGAGGCGATTGCCGCGTTCGGAGCAAGCTGAGGGATGCCATGCTTCTGTTGATTTGCGGGGTCGCGCTTTGGTCGGCGGCCCATCTGTTCAAGCGCGTGGCGCCGGGCCTGCGCGCGCCGCTGGGCAATGCCGGCAAGGGTGTTGCGGCGCTTCTGCTGGTGGCGTCGGTGGTGATGATGGTGGTGGGCTACCGTCAGGCCGACTTCATCTCGATCTACACGCCGGCGCCGGGCATGGGCCACGCCAACAACCTGCTGATGCTGTTCGCGCTGATCATCTTCGGCGCCGGCATGGCCAAGGGCTGGCTCTGGACGAAGATCCGCCACCCGATGCTCTATGGCTTCGCGCTCTGGGCCTTTGCCCACCTGCTGGTGAACGGCGACGTGGCCTCGCTGATCCTGTTCGGCGGCCTCGGCGCCTGGGCGGTGGCCGAGGTGGTGCTGATCAACAAGCAGACCGACTGGGTGCGCCCCGTCTCGGGCGGGCCGAAGCGCGACCTCGCCCTCGTGGGCGTCGTTCTGGTGATGTACGGGCTGATTGCCCTCGTCCATATCTGGACGGGCCACAACCCCTTTGCCGGAACCTACGCATGAAACTCTACCGCTTCCTGACCGAAGACGACACGCAGGCCTTCTGCCACAAGGTGACCGCCGCTCTGAACAAGGGCTGGCACCTGCATGGTGGGCCCACCTACGCCTTCGACGCGGGCAAGGGCGTGATGCGCTGCGGTCAGGCGGTGGTGAAGGATGTTCCGGGCACCTACACGCCCGAGACCAAGCTGGGAGACCACTGAATGAAGACCAACGCGGGCCGTTTCTTCGAGGATTACCGGCTGGGCGAGACCATCGTCCATGCCGTGCCGCGCACCGTCTCGGGCGGCGAGCGGGCGCTGTATCACGCGCTCTATCCGGCGCGTCATGCGCTTTATTCCTCGGATGAATTTGCCCGCGCCTGCGGCCTTCCCGCCGCTCCGGTCGATGATCTGGTGGCCTTCCATCTGGTGTTCGGCAAGACGGTGCCGGACATCAGCCTGAACGCCGTGGCGAACCTCGGCTATGCCGAGGGGCGCTGGCTGAAGCCGGTCTTTCCGGGCGACACCTTGCGCTCGGAAAGCACCGTCATCGGGCTGAAGGAGAATTCCAACGGCAAGTCCGGAGTGGTCTATGTCCGCACCCGCGGCCTGAACCAGCAGGGAGAGGCCGTGCTGGACTATGTCCGCTGGGTGATGGTGAGAAAGCGTGACGAGGCGGCGCCGGCACCCGAAGCCAACGTTCCGGCGCTCTCCAAGGCGGTTCCGGCGGCGGATCTGGTGGTGCCGGAGGGGCTGGACTTCTCGCGCTACGATTTCACCCTTGCGGGCGAGCCGCACCGCTGGGGCGATTACGACATCGGCGAGCGGATTGACCATGTCGATGGCGTCACGATCGAGGAGAGCGAGCACATGCTCGCCACCCGGCTCTGGCAGAACACCGCCAAGGTCCATTTCGACGCCACCAACCGCCCCGACGGCAAGCGGCTGATCTACGGCGGCCATGTGATCTCGATGGCGCGGGCGCTGTCGTTCAACGGGCTTGCCAACGCGCAGATGATCGTGGCGCTGAACGCGGGCGCCCATGCCAACCCCTGCTTCGCCGGCGACACGGTGCGGGCCTGGTCGGAAGTTCTCGACAAGGCCGAGACCTCCGCCCCCGGCGTCGGCGCCCTGAGGCTGCGACTCGTGGCCGTGAAACATGGGGCAGAGCCCTTCGGCCTTCGGGATGAGGCCGGCAAATACCAGCCCGGCGTTCTGCTCGATCTCGACTACTGGGCGCTCGTCCCCCGCTGAGACGCCAGCGGGCAATGGGCCCCGGACTGATTGCGCAAACATGTGATCACGCCCCCGTTTTTTGTGATCACATGGCAGACTTTTTTTGATGCGAGCCTGATTTTGAAGCACGGGGGAGGCACCGCCCCCGTGACTCGGACGAAAAAACCGCTATTGAGTGACACCAGCGAGACAGCCGCCCCTTCCGGCGGGGCCGGCCAGCGAAAGGCAACGACATGGCTGAAACGAAGCGGGTCGAGCGGCCCCTTTCCCCCCATCTCCAGATCTACCGGGTGCAGCTGACCTCGACGACCTCGATCTTCACCCGCATCACCGGGAACGGTCTGATCGTCGGCACGATGCTGGTGACCTGGTGGCTGCTGGCCGCCGCTCTCGGCCCCGAGCAGTTCGCCACCGCCGACGCGGTGCTGACCTCGTGGTTCGGAGACATCGTTCTGCTGCTGTCGGTCTGGGCGCTGTGGTATCACTACCTTGCGGGGCTGCGGCACCTCTACTGGGACACCGGCAAGGGGCTCGAGATCACCACCGCCGAGAAGCTCGGCTGGGCCTGCATCGGCGGCTCGCTGATCCTGACCCTGCTCACCGTCATCCTCATCTGAAGGGGCACCCGATGCGTTTCATCACCGCCCGCAAGCGCGCCGAGGGCATGGGCGCCGCCCACCACGGCACCGACCGCCACTGGTACATGATCGTCTCGGCGGTGGGTCTCGCGGTCCTGATCCCGATCTTCGTCTATGTCGTCGGCAATGCCATCGGCGAAGGCCGTGAGCGCGTGCTCGAGATCTTCTCGCATCCGTTCAACGCGATCCTGTCGGGACTGGTGCTGTTCTTCGGCATGCGCCACTTCGCCGAAGGTTCGACCATGATGATCGAGGACTACTGGCAGGGCGTGCCGCGCCGCCTGCTGGTGATCTGCGCGCAATCCTTCGCCTATGGCGTGGCGGCGATCGGGCTGTTCGCCCTCGCCAAGATCGCCCTCTGAGGATCAAGTAATGGCTGCTTACACGTACGAGACGCATGACTACGACGTCGTGGTGGTGGGCGCCGGCGGTGCCGGCCTCCGCGCGACGCTGGGGATGGCCGAGCAGGGCCTGCGCACCGCCTGCGTCACCAAGGTTTTCCCGACCCGCAGCCATACGGTTGCGGCGCAGGGCGGCATCGCCGCCTCGCTCGCCAACATGGGGCCGGACAGCTGGCAGTGGCACATGTACGACACCGTGAAAGGGTCGGACTGGCTGGGCGACACCGACGCGATGGAATATCTCGCGCGTGAGGCCCCGAAGGCGGTCTACGAGCTCGAGCATTACGGCGTGCCCTTCTCGCGCACCGAGGAAGGCAAGATCTACCAGCGCCCGTTCGGCGGCCACACGACCCAGTTCGGCGAAGGCCCGCCGGTGCAGCGCACCTGCGCCGCGGCGGACCGGACCGGCCACGCGATCCTGCACACGCTCTATGGCCAGTCGGTCAAGAACAACGCCGAGTTCTTCATCGAATATTTCGCGCTGGATCTCATCATCCAGGACGGCCGCTGCACCGGCGTCGTCGCTTGGCGGCTGGAAGACGGCACGATCCACGTCTTCAACGCCAAGCTCACGGTTCTGGCGACCGGCGGCTACGGCCGCGCATATTTCTCGGCCACCTCGGCCCACACCTGCACCGGCGACGGCGGCGGGATGGTGGCGCGGGCCGGCCTGCCGCTGCAGGACATGGAATTCGTCCAGTTCCACCCGACCGGCATCTACGGCTCGGGCTGCCTGATCACCGAGGGCGCGCGCGGCGAGGGCGGCTATCTCACGAACGCGAACGGCGAACGGTTCATGGAGCGCTACGCTCCGACCTACAAGGACCTCGCCAGCCGTGACGTGGTCAGCCGCTGCATGACGCTGGAGATCCGCGAGGGCCGCGGCGTGGGTGAGCATGGCGACCACATCCACCTGCACCTGAACCACCTGCCGCCCGAGACGCTGGCGCTGCGCCTGCCCGGCATCTCGGAATCGGCGAAGATCTTTGCCGGCGTGGACGTTCACAAGGAACCAATCCCGGTCCTGCCGACTGTGCACTACAACATGGGCGGCATTCCGACCAACTACTGGGGCGAGGTTCTCGCCCCCATCGCGGACGATCCCGACCGCGTCTTCCCGGGCCTGATGGCGGTGGGCGAGGCCGGCTGCGCCTCGGTGCATGGCGCGAACCGGCTGGGCTCGAACTCGCTGATCGACCTCGTGGTGTTCGGCCGCGCCGCGGCGATCCGCGCGGGCCAGATCGTGAAACCGCACGAGTTCCACGCCGATGTGCCCAAGGCCCAGGTGGACGAGATCCTCGGCCGGTTCGACGACCTGCGCCACGCCAACGGCGCCATCCCGACCGCCGACCTGCGGCTCGAGATGCAGCGCACCATGCAGGCCGACGCCGCCGTGTTCCGCACCGACAAGACGCTGGCCGAAGGCGTCGAGAAGATGAAGGGGATCGCGGCCAAGCTCTCGGATCTCAAGGTCACCGACCGCAGCCTCATCTGGAACTCGGACCTGATGGAGACGCTGGAACTGACCAACCTGATGCCGAACGCGCTGGCCACGATCGTAGCGGCCGAGGCGCGCAAGGAAAGCCGCGGCGCCCACGCCCACGAGGACTGGCCGAACCGCGACGACGAGAACTGGCGCGTGCACAGCCTCGCCACGGTGAAGGGCAACGAGGTCACGCTCGCCTCCCGGCCGGTCCATCTCGACCCGCTGACCAAACAGTCCGAAGGCGGGATCGACCTGAAGAAGATCGCGCCCAAGGCGCGGGTCTATTGATGCGGGGCGCGGCTCTCGCCTCCTGCGCCCTCGCGCTCGCCGCCTGCAGTCCGCAGTCGGTGGCCGACAGCGTGGCGCGGCAGACCGCGCGCACCGTCGTGCTGCCGGTGGTCGAGCAATACATGCCCGGCCCCGCCGCGCAGGGCGTCACCACCTGCATCATCGACAATGCCACGGCGCAGGAACTCAGCGCCCTGTCCCGCGACGTGGGCGTGCGCGCCGGCACGACCACGGTGCAGAACGTGGTGACGATCGCCACCCGGCCGGACACGATCCGGTGCCTCCAGACGAGCGGCCTGCCGCTCCTGCCCGCGGTCTAGGCCATGCAAAAGCCGCTGCTGCTCGTCTTGCTTCTCGCCGCCTGCGGACCCGTCACGGTCGAGCAGGCCGAGAGGGCCTGTGCCGAGCGCGCGCGCCTTGCCGAGGCCCCGCGCGGGTCGGTCGGGGTGGGCGCCGGCAGCGGCGGCATGGTCAGCAACGTCGAGCTGACCGTGACCTCGGACTATCTCATGGGCCGGGATCCCTCGGCCATCTACGACGCCTGCGTCTATCAGAAATCCGGCCAGCCCCCGACGCGGCCGCTCTACTCCCGCTAAGACCGGAAGGGATGAACCATGGTCCAGCTCACGCTCCCCAAGAACTCCAAGGTCCGCACCGGCAAGACCTGGCCGAAGCCCGAGGGCAGGAACGTCCGCAAGTTCATGATCTATCGCTGGGATCCCGACACGGGCGAGAACCCGCGGGTGGACACCTACTTCCTCGACATGGACAAGTGCGGCCCGATGGTTCTGGACGCGCTGATCAAGATCAAGAACGAGGTCGATCCCACGCTGACCTTCCGCCGCTCCTGCCGTGAGGGGATCTGCGGCTCCTGCGCGATGAACATCGACGGGATCAACACGCTGGCCTGCATCTACGGTCTCGACGAGATCAAGGGCGACGTGAAGATCTACCCGCTGCCGCACATGCCGGTGATCAAGGACCTGATCCCCGACCTGTCGCTGTTCTACGCGCAGCACGCCTCGATCATGCCGTGGCTCGAGACCAAGACGGTCGAGCCCGCGAAGGAGTGGCGCCAGTCGGTCGAGGACCGGGCCAAGCTCGACGGGCTTTATGAATGCGTGATGTGCGCCTGCTGCTCGACCTCGTGCCCGAGCTACTGGTGGAACGGCGACCGCTACCTCGGGCCGGCGGCGCTGTTGCACGCCTATCGCTGGATCGTGGACAGCCGCGACGAGGCCACGCCCGAACGGCTCGACATGCTCGAGGATCCGTTCAAGCTCTACCGCTGCCACACGATCATGAACTGCGCGAAGACCTGCCCCAAGGGCCTCAACCCGGCCAAGGCCATCGCCGAGATCAAGAAGATGATGGTCGAGCGCGTCATCTGACATCCGCGGCGCCCGAGAGGGCGCCGTTCGCCTTTCCGGCGGCCCGGGTCGCTAGTGCAGCGTGTGTCGGGCCATCAGTTCGTAGGTGGCGGCGTTCGGGCAGAAGCCGCAGTCGGCGGGCGCCAGCCGGTCGGCTTCGGCCAGACGGCACTGGCAGAGCCGCGTGCTGCCGCAGTGCCGGCACACCTCCAGCAGTTCCAGATAATCGGCATAGGCGTGCTGGACTTCCGCCGGGTCCAGCCCGAAGACCTGCGCCATCTGCAGCAGACGATCGCCCACATGTTCGGGCATGCGCGCGAACTGCTCCATCTGCCAGCGCGTGATGCCCAGATCCTCAAGATCGCGGTCGGTCATCGCGTGCACTTCCTGAAGCCGGTGCCAACGGTCGAAAAAAGCGCGAACTCGGTCCAGCATGGCCATTCTCCCTGGGTCTGATCCATTTCGTCGACCCACGAGTAACCTTTTACCCGCGCGCAAAACATGATCCCGGTCAAATAAAGTGACCAATTCAGCCGATCAGGTGTCGCAGCCCCTGCGTCACGTCCATGCGGACCGCCAGCCGCAGCCCCGGCTCATCCCCCGCCCGCAGCGCGGCCAGGATGCTGCGATGATGCTGCGGAGGCTCGTTCCTCCGCAGCCGTCCATAGAGCGCGCGCATGGTCGGGCCGAGCTGCAGCCAGACGGTCTCGGCCATCGCGAGCATCGCGGGCGCCTGGGCCCGGAGGTAGAGTGTCCGGTGGAACTCGAGGTTGGTGCGGATGTAGGCCACGGCATCGCCCTTCACGACCGCCTCGGCATTGGCGGCGTTGATGGCGGCCAGCCGGTCGAGCAGCGCGAAATGGGCGCGGGGAAGGGCGCGAGCCGCGAGTTCGGGCTCGAGCAGGGCCCGGATCGCCGCCAGCTCTTCGATTCGCTCCGGGCTGGGGTCGGGTGTCGCCACCCGGCCCGACGATGAGAGCGACAGGGCACCTTCGGCCACGAGGCGCCGGACGGCCTCGCGCGCGGGGGTCATCGAGACCTCGAAACTGCGCGCGAGACCGCGCAGCGTGAGAGCCTGCCCCGGCGACAGTTCGCCATGCATCACCTGTGCCCTCAGGGCACGATAAAGCCTCTCATGGGCGGCGGCGGTCAGGTCTGAGGGGCGCGTCTGGGTCGGCATGTGCGCGAGCAAGCACTCCTGCCCGCCTGCGGTCAATCCCCGAAGCGGAAGCCGTGCAGCGCCTGCCCATGCCGCCTCAGCCAGAGGCGGTGCGGGGCATAGTCGGGCATGAGCCGCGAGACCTCGGCCCAGAAGGCGGGCGAGTGATTCATCTGCGCCAGATGCGCCACCTCATGGGCCGCCACATAGTCGAGAACCGGCGGCGGCGCGAGAATCAGCCGCCACGAGAACATCAGGCAGCCGTCATGCGTGCACGACCCCCAGCGCGACCGCGTGTCGCGCAAGGTGAGGCGCGCATAAGAGCGTCCCAGTGTACGGGCATGGTGGTCGCAGGCCGCAGCGAGGCGCTCCCGCGCCAGCGCCTTGAGGAAGGCAGCCAGCCGCACCGGCGCCAGTGCGGGATCGCCGGGCACAAGAAGCGAATCATCCTCGATCCGAACGCAGCGCCCGCTTCCCGGCCGGACCAGAAGCTGTCGCCCCTCGACAGGCAGAAGCGTATCCAGCCCGACCGACGCCGTCCGGGGCACATCCAGCAGGGCGCGACGGATCCAGCCCTCCTGATCCCGGGCAAAGGCCAGCGCCTCGGCCTCTCTCGCCCGTGCAGGAACGGTCAGGGTGACGCGCCCGTCAAGCCGCGACACCCGCAGCGAAAAGCGCCGAGCCTGCGCCGACCGGCGCAGCGTGACCTCGACCGGAGGGGAACCGGGCAGAACGGGCATGGAAAATCTCCTTCCGGGCGGCAGTCTAACGGGCGGCCGGTCCAAGAAAAAGCAGTGAAAATTCGGCGGAACCTGCGGGTGGAAAGGCTTTGACAGTCCCGGGGGCTTGTGGCATGGCTCCCCAATTCTGCAGCAGACAGCCTTGCAAGGGGATCACCATGCCCAAGGAAGAATGGGGCACGAAGCGTGTCTGCCCGACGACGGGCAAGCGCTTCTACGACCTCAACCGTTCACCCGTCGTCAGCCCCTATACCGGCGAGGTCGTGGATATCGAAAGCGCGCGCCGGAAGGCCGTGGCGGCCGTCATATCGCGCGTCGCGCCCGAGAAGGACGACGAACTGCTCGTGGACGACATCGACGGCGAAGATGACCTGCTCGACTCCGAAGCGACGGAAGATACGGATGTCGATGATGACCTGCTCGAAGATGATTCGGACGACAACGTGTCGCTCGACGAACTGGCTGATGTGGCCGGCGACGACGAGGAAGGTTGAGAGCAGCGGAAGGCGATTTTTCCTCTTGCGCCTTCCGTCGTGAGACACTAGACAGCCCGAGCGAACCGGAAGCGGATCGCAAAGCCCAAGCGGATCGGCAACGGTCCGCACCTCCGGTGGGGTCATAGCTCAGTTGGGAGAGCGCTTGAATGGCATTCAAGAGGTCGGCGGTTCGATCCCGCCTGGCTCCACCAAAAATACAGAAAGCTCGGGTCGCAAAAAACTCCGCATCTCCAGCGGAGTTTTGTCTGTTTCGGAAGACGAGGGCCGTAGCCTTGCCCGGATCCTCATCGATCACTTCCATGAACCCCGCCTTTCAATGCGCGGCCTGCCTCCAGCCACTCGGCCAGATGCTCGGCGCTTCGCTTTCGGATCATGCGGTGGAAGCGGTCGCGCAGCACCGCGGCTGCGGCGAGTTCCCGCACCTTCGTCTCGATCGTGATGACCATGCGCGCCTCGTCCTGCGCAACGTCATCGTCTTGGCAATGGTGGGGGCTGCCGGACAGCTGACCGGAAGTGCGCTGCAAAGCACCGGCCTGAGGCGTGACCGCCGCTCTCCGCGATCGGTTCGGGTGACGGAGCAGAACTTGGTGGTCCCAGGGCGCTGAAGCGCGGCGCGAGCGTGGATGTCGGTGGTCTGACGGTCAGGGTTCTCCATAGGCCTTGAGGCGCAGCATCGTAGCCTTTGATTGCTGGTCCACGGTCCTGCCTCAACGTGATCCCGGTGCCGTCGCCCAGCAGTTCGGTGGCCCGTCGGCGCGGCGATACGGAATCCCCTCAACCAGAGACATCTACGACGGCACAGAGCGGAGCAGTCCGGAACCGGCTGGTCGAGGCCAGCCAGGCGCAGGAGGCTGGCGACTATCGCGCCCGGTTCTCATGTTTCCCGCAGGGCGCGGTTGAAATAGTCGGTGAAGGGCTTGAGCAGATACGCGATGGGAGAGCGTTCCGACGTCCGGATGAAAGCTTCGACGGGCATGCCGGGAAGAAGAGTGCGATCATCCAATTTCTCCATCTCGCCCGGCTCAAGCGCGATCTCTGCCCGATAGAAGGCGGTCTGCGTTCGGTTGTCGGTCAAGGCATCTGCCGAAAGGACCGATACATGTCCCGCGAGTTCGGGCGTAGTGCGGCTGGAAAAGGCCGAAAAGACGAGACGGACCGGCTGGCCTTCCCGCACTTCGTCGACATGGATCGGAGGAACCTGAGCGGCGATCACCAGCGGTCGGTCTTGGGGGATCAGGTAGAGAACAGGATCGGCGGGGCGAATGACGGCCCGTGGTGTCGTCACCTGCAAGCCGAGGACGATCCCCGAGACGGGAGCGCGCAGATCGAGCCTTTGGATCTGTTCGATCAGTGCGCCCCGCCGCTCTGCCAGTTCGAGTTCGCGGTAGCCGAAGTCGCGAAGCTGCGTGATGGCCTCCTCGCGGCGCGTGGAGCCGAGGCGCAGGATCTCGATGTCCAGTTCCGTGATGCGGCCCTCGGCGTTGGCGCGTGAAGCTGCGAGCTCGCCCAGTTCGCCTTGCAGTCGAGCCTGTTCGCGCTGCAGGCTGAGCACGCGGCTTGCCTGGGCAAGCCCCTTGGCGAGGAGTCCCTGCTGGTCTGTGAGCTCTTCCTCGATCAGGCGAAGCTGCGTGCCGAGCGCTGCCATCTGCGCGTCAACACCCGCGATCTGGCTGTTGATCTGGCCCTTGCGTTTGCCGAGCTGGTCGATCTGCTGCGCGAAACTCTCTCGCCGCGCAACGAACAGGCGTTGCTGGCCCTCGACCTGCTCGGCGACGGCGGTGCGTCCCTTGCCGGCCTCGAGAAGCTCGGGCCGGAAGGCGAGGGCTTCGGCGTCGTCGCGCTCGGCCTCGAGACGTGCCCGGCGGGCGAGCATCTCGAAGAGCTGCCCCTCGACGATCGCAAGTTCGGTGCGCAGGGACGCGCCGTCGAAACGCAGCAGGATGTCGCCGGCGCGGACGCTCGCGCCTTCCGTGACCTCGATGCTCTCGACGACGCCGCCATCCGGGTGCTGGACGACCTGGCGGTTCTGAGCGACCTCGATCTGGCCCGATACGACGATGGCGCCGGCAATGGAGGAGAAGGCGCTCCAGGTGCCGAAGCCGCCGACGAGAACGCCGAGCGTGAGGTATCCGATCAGGAGCGGCCTGCGGCTTGACCAGGAGGGGGAGCGGCTCATGACACGCCTCCGGGGCCGGCGTTTCGGACGATCTCGGTGTGGTTCTTGACCATTTCGCGCAGGACCGTGTCGCGCGGGCCGAAGGCCGCGCGCATGCCGTTTTCCATCACCATCAACAGATCGCATTCCTGAATGGCGGCGGGCCGGTGCGCCATGATGAAGACCGACCCTCCGGCCTGCTTCATCGCGCGGATCGCCGCGTTGAGGGCCAGTGACCCCTCATTGTCCAGATTCGAGTTGGGCTCGTCCAGAACGAGGAACACCGGATTTCCGAACATGGCCCGCGCCAGGCCGATTCGCTGGATCTGGCCGCCGGAGAGGCGGCCGCCCAGCGCCGACACACGGGTGTCGTAGCCGGAAGGCAGGGCCACGATCATGTCATGGGCGGCGGCCTTGCGCGCGGCCGCGACCACCGCCTCGCCATCCGGTGCACCGCGGAGACGGGCAATGTTCTCTCCGATCGTGCCCTCGAAGAGCGTCACGCGTTGTGGGAGGTAGCCGATGTAGCCGCCCAGCACGTCGGGATCATACTGGTCCAGCGCCGCACCATCGAGGCGCATATGACCCGCCGCCGGGCGCCAGACGCCGATGAGCGCGCGCGCGAGCGTGGACTTCCCGGAGCCGGACGGGCCGATCACCCCGAGCGCCTGGCCTGGTTCGAGCCGGAATGTCACGCCGCGCAGGACGGGCGTCATCTCTCCCGGTGGAACGACGGTCAGGTTCTGGGCCTCGATCAGCGCTCGCGGCCGCGGGAGGGCGATGCGTGCCGGTTCGACCGGCTGACGCGACAACAGCTCTCCCAGCCGCTTCCACCCTTCGCTGGCGCGCTGCACGAGCGACCATTGGCCGATGGCGCTTTCGATCGGGGCGAGGGCCCGACCCATCAGGATCGAGCCGGCGATCATCGCACCGGCGGTCAGCTCCTGTTGCAGGACGAGCCAGGCGCCCAGACCCAGCATCGCCGACTGCAGGAAGAGACGGAGCGTCTTGGTCAGCGTGCCGAAGGCGCCCGTGAGGTCGGACGCCGACATGTTCGACGCGAGGGCCACCGAACGCGCCTTCTGCCAGCGGTCGAAGCCGTTGCCGGCCATGCCCAGCGCCTGCACCACTTCGGATTCGGACTTCAGGTTCTCGGCGAAACGGTCCGCCTGCAACGAGACCATGTTGGCGCGCTGCATCGGCCCCTCGGAGAGGCGCTGGTTCAGCAGCGTCACCATCACGAGCACGGCGCCGCCACCGACGGCCAGCCATCCCATCCAGGGATGAAAGATGAAGATCGCGGCGATGAACAGGGGCGTCCAGGGGATGTCGAAGAGCGCGATCAGCACCGGCGACGCCCACAGGCGCTGCACCGCCTCGAGGTCGCGTTGGGCAGCCACGGCGGACGGATCGCCGGGGGCCAGCGAGAGCCTGCGGACCGATGCCTCGAACACCCGGCGATCCAGTTTCTCCTGAAAGCCCGCGCCCACGCGCGCCATCACGCGGGCGCGGGCATGGTCGAGGAAACCCATGGCCAGAAAGAGAAAGGTCACCAGGAGCGAGAGCGCGAGGAGCGTCTCTTCCGATCCCGAACCGAGCACCCGGTCATAGACCTGAAGCATGTAGAGCGGCCCGGTCAGCATCAGCAGGTTCACGAAGATGCTGAAGAGAAAAACCGCGGCCAGAGAGCCCATCGAGCTGTGTCGCGCGGCCCGCAACTCCGCCAGCCCCTTGCGAATGTCCATTCCGTTCATCTGAACCCTCTCGGCCCTGCATCCATGTCGCACGGCCGACTTACGATTTCGTTATCCGCCGCAACAAAGTTGGGCGAGAATCCCCGAGCCCCGAGGTGGTCCTGCATTCGCGCGTTGCCTTGTCCCTGCAAGCTGCTTATGCCTTGACCCTTGTTCGTAATAGCGATTCCTCTTCGCACGGCATCTTTCGCAGACCGGGATCATCAGCGTGGAACATCGAACTGCCAATTTCCGTGGATGCCGAATCGCGGCTCACGGCGCCCTTCTAGCCGTTCTCGGCGCCTTCGTCTCTGCCTGCGCCACGGCGGGGCCCACGCAGGCGATAAATGACCCAGACGAGGCCCACAACCGCCAGATCCAC
Organism: Cereibacter azotoformans; assembly: GCF_021391315.1. Taxonomy (NCBI): domain Bacteria; kingdom Pseudomonadati; phylum Pseudomonadota; class Alphaproteobacteria; order Rhodobacterales; family Paracoccaceae; genus Cereibacter; species Cereibacter azotoformans. Next base: position 107,887 of record NZ_CP090021.1, read on the forward strand.
GAGTTCAACAAGGATGTGGACCGGACGGTCCTGCGGCCGGCGTCGCGGACCTATGCCGTCCTGCCCGATCCGGTGGAGCGCGGGATCGAGAACTTTGCCGAGAACCTCGATCTGCCGGGCGAGTCGCTCAACAGCCTTCTGCAGGGGCGGCCCGGGGCTGCGGTCGAGAATGCGGCGCGTTTCGTCGTCAACAGCACGATCGGGATCGGGGGTCTGTTCGACCCGGCCCGCTCGATGGGGCTGGAGGGGCGCGAAACCGGCTTTGGCGAGACGCTCTATACCTGGGGCGCCGACGAGGGGGTTTATGGCGAGGTGCCGTTCCTCGGGCCGCGGACCGAGCGCGATCTGGTGGGCGATGTCGTGGACATTGCGCTGAACCCGGTGCGGCTGATCGTGCCGCCCGGCGTGCGGACGGCGGGACGGGCGGCCGAGGCGGGCTCAATACTTGGTGATCGGGCGCAGTATTCCGAAACGATCGACTCTGTCCTATATGAAAGCGCGGACAGCTATTCGCAGGCCCGTCTGCTCTACCTGCAGAACCGGCGCTTCGAACTTGGTCAGACCGGCGGGACCGATGACGTCTTCATCGATCCCTACGCCGCCGATCCCTATGAGGAATACGATGCCCAATGACCTTTTCTTCGACGCACGGCCCAGCCGCCGGACCATGACGCTGGGCCTTGCCGCGGGCATCGCCGCCACCGTCCTGCCGTGGCGTGCGCTGGCGCTCGACACCGGAAGCGCGCGTGCGCTTGTGGTCGAGGCCGTGGCTCAGGTGAACCAGACCATCAACTCCGGCAAGTCCGAGCAGCAGATGTATGTCGAGTTCGAGCGCCTCTTCTCGCGCTATGCCGACGTGCCGGCCATCGCGCGCACCGCCCTGGGGGTCGCTGCCCGCGGCGCGAGCCAGTCCGAGCTTTCCGCCTTCACCCAGGCCTATCAGGGCTACATCGCGCGCAAGTATGGCAAGCGATTCCGCGAGTTCGTCGGCAGCGAGATCAAGGTGATCGACGCCCGCCCGATGAAGAGCGCGGTCGAGGTGATCTCGACGGCCTACCTGCGCAACGAGAATCCGTTCGAGGTGCGCTGGCATGTGTCGGATCGCTCGGGCCGGCCGGCGTTCTTCAACATCATCATCGAGGGCGTCAACATGCTTGCCTCCGAGCGGGCCGAGATCGGGGCGCTGCTCGACCGGAACCGCGGCTCGATCCCGGCCCTGGCCGAGCAGCTGCGCCGTTCAAGCTGAGAGACGCCGCCGGAGCGACCTGAAACGCCGCCCTTGGGGCGGCGTTCTGCTTTCGGAGCTTTCGCGGGGCCTCCCCGCGAACCGGCGGCCCCGCATCCGGCGGACGGGTCAGTTCCGGCCGCCGCCGAAGATCCCGAGCACGTCCCGCACGATCTGTTCGCCGGCGCTCGGCTGACGGGGTGCAGCCTGCCAGTCGCCCGTGTCCCGCGGCCGGGCGGCCTGCCAGTCGCCCGTATCCTGCGGCACGGGTTCTGTGCGGACCTCGGCCGTGGACTGGGGCGGCAGCCGGGGCTCGGGCACGATCTTGCGCAACGGGGCAGGGGGCACGCCCTCGTGCACCCGGACCATCACCTCGCGCCAGATCTCGGCCGGCAGTCCCCCGCCGGTCACGCCCTTGAGCGGTGTGTTGTCGTCATAGCCCATCCAGACGCCGGCCACATAGTCGGCGGTGAAGCCGACGAACCATGCGTCGCGCGCAGCCTGGGTCGTGCCCGTCTTGCCCGCGGCCTCGCGGTCGGGCAGGCGGGCGCGGGTGCCCGTGCCGCTGTTGATGACCTCGGTCATCATGTAGGTCAGAAGCTGCGCCGCCTGTTCGGAGATCACCCGCTCGCCGATGCCGCCTTCCTGCCCGATGAGCGGCGTCTCCTCGCCCTGAAGCCGCAGTTCCACGAGTCCATAGGGCTTGACGGCCGAGCCGCCGTTCAGGATGCCGGCATAGGCGCCCGTCATCTCGATGAGCGTGGCCTCCGAGACCCCGAGCGCGAGGGCGGGGCCGGCGGCAAGGTTGCTCTGGATGCCGAACTCCGAGGCGACCTGACGGACCTTGTCGCGGCCCACGGCCTCGGTGATCCGCACCGCCGGAATGTTCAGCGACTGTTTCAGGGCCGCGGTCAGCGTCACGATCCCGCGGAACTTCCGGTCGTAGTTCGCGGGCGTCCAGGGGCCGGAGCCCTTCACCATGACGGTGAGCGGGCTGTCGTCCACGAAATCCGCCGGGCTGTAGCCGAGATCCATCGCCGCCGCATAGATGAAGGGCTTGAAGGCCGAGCCGGTCTGGCGGAGCGCCTGCGTCGCCCGGTTGAACGAGCCCGCGGCCTCGAGCTTCCGGCCTCCGACCATCGCGCGCACCGCGCCGTCGGCCGACATCACGACAACGGCCGCCTGCGCCTTGGAGCCTTCGCTCACCTTGGACTTGAAGACATCGGCGAGCGCACCTTCGGCGGCTTTCTGCAGCCGCTGGTCGAGGGTGGTGCGGATGATCACGTCCTCGGTCGTGTCGCGCGTGAGGAAAGCGGGGCCCGATTCCATCACCCAATCGGCAAAGAAGCCGCCGGACCGGCTCTGGGCCGCCTCGGAGAGCTGGGCCGGATTGCGCCGCGCCTGCTCGGCCTCGGCGCGCGTCAGGTAGCCCTGCTCTTCCATGAGACCGATGATGACATTCGCCCGGTCGCGCGCCCGCTGAAGGTTCGCCGTCGGAGCGTAGTAGGACGGCGCCTTGAGCAGGCCCGCCAGCATTGCCGCCTCGGCCGCGTTCACCTGGCTTGCGGACTTGCCGAAGTAACGCTGCGCCGCCGCCTCGAAGCCGCGTGCGCCAGCCCCCAGATAGGCGCGGTTGAAGTAGATCGTCAGGATCTCGGCCTTGGTGTACTTGGCCTCCATCGCGAGGGAGAAGGGCACTTCCTTCACCTTCCGCCAGATGCCGCCCCGGCGGCAGTCCGCCTCATAGTCGGCCTCGCTCTTCCACTGTTGCGGATCGTACTGCACCCCGAGACAGAGCAGCTTGGCCACCTGCTGGGTGATCGTCGAGCCGCCGTTGCCCTCAAGCGGGCCGCGCCCCTCGGCCAGGTTGATCCTGACCGCCGAGGCGATGCCGCGGGGGCTGATGCCGAAATGCCGGTAGAAGCGGCGGTCCTCGGTCGCCACCACGGCCTCGCGCAGATGTTCCGAGACCTTGTCGGAGGTGACGAGGCCGCCGTAGGTCTCGCCGCGCCAGGCGAAGACCTTGCCCTCGCGGTCGAGCATGGTGACCGAGCCGCGGGCACGGCCGTCCACGAGCTGCGTCACCTCGGGAAGCTGCGAGTAGAAGTAATAGGCCGAGAGCCCCAGAACGAGGCCCACCACCGCGGCGATGCGCCAGCCCACGCCCCACAGGATGCGCCAGAAGAACATCACGATCCCCCAGATCAGCCCGAGCACCCAAGCTACTGCCGCCGAGAGCGGATCGCGCTTGCGGGGCCGCCGCCGAGGCGTTGACTTGGGCGGAGGCTTCGCGCCCCGCCCGCCGCCGCCGCCCTTCGATGTCGTCTTCTTCGCGGCCGGCGCGCCGTAGCGCCTGTCCGCGACCAGCGGCGGACGCCGCCCGTTCGACCCGCTCATGCCTCGTTGCCCGCCTTCTGGCTCTTGTGGACCTTCGTGCGACTCTACCCGCAGGGGCCGCGAATGTGGAGGTGAAGTGGCTTTGAATCCTCTCCGCATGTTGCATTAAAAATGGGCTATCCGGCGGGTAAGTGCAAAAAATGTGCAACTTCCGCGTCCCGGCCCTCTCCGTCTGGCGCCGTTTTGTTGTGCAGGACCCCACCAACGAGCCTCTTGGCCTCGTGGGGTCCGCAGCGGCCCGGTGCAGAACAGGGGATCGTCGTGAAACTGATCATTGCAGCAATCAAGCCGTTCAAGCTGGAGGAGGTGCGCGAGGCGCTCACCACCATCGGCGTGCGCGGCATGATGGTGACCGAGATCAAGGGCTTCGGCTCGCAGTCCGGTCACACGGAAATCTATCGCGGCGCCGAATATGCCGTGAATTTCGTGCCGAAGGTCCGCCTCGAGATCGTCGTGGCCGACAGCCTTGCCGACTCGGTTGTCGAGACCATCCGCACCACCGCCAAGACCGACAAGATCGGCGACGGCAAGATCTTCGTGCTCGATGTCGAACAGGCGGTCCGCGTCCGCACGGGCGAAATCAACGACGACGCGCTGTAACGCGGGCCGGCAGAGGGATAGGGTAAAATGAAGAAAATCTCGCAATTCATGGGGCTCTCGGCGCTCGCCGCGGCGGCGGCCCTGCCGGCCTGGGCCCAGGAGGCCGCGACCGATGCCGTCGAGGCCGTGGCCGAAACCGTCACCCCGGTGATGGACAAGGGCGACGTGGCCTGGATGCTGATGTCCACCGTGCTCGTGTTCTTCATGATCCTGCCGGGGATCGCGCTGTTCTACGGCGGCCTCGTGCGCGCGAAGAACATGCTCTCGGTGCTGATGCAGACCACGCTGATCGCCTGCACCGTCATGGTGATCTGGGTGATCTATGGCTATTCCTTCGCCTTCGGCGGCGGGACCAGCCCCTTCTGGGGCGGACTGGGCAAGCTGTTCCTGTCCGGGGTGACGGCCGACAGCATGGCGGCCACCTTCTCGGACGAGTTCGTCATTCCCGAATATCTCTTCATCTGCTTCCAGATGACCTTCGCGGCGCTGACGCCCGCGCTGATCATCGGCGGCTTCGCCGAGCGGATCAAGTTCTCGGCGGTGATGATCTTCACCGTGATCTGGGTGACCTTCGCCTACTTCCCGATCGCCCACATGGTTTGGGACGGCTCGGGCCTGATCTTCAACTGGGGCGCCATCGACTTTGCCGGCGGCACCGTGGTCCACATCAACGCGGGCGTCGCGGCCCTGATCGGCGCGATCATGGTCGGCAAGCGGATCGGGCTCGGCAAGGAGAACATGGCTCCGCATTCGATGGTCATGACCATGATCGGCGCCTCGATGCTGTGGTTCGGCTGGTTCGGCTTCAACGTGGGCTCGAACCTGGAAGCCAACGGCGGCGCAACGCTGGCCATGATCAACACCTTCGTCGCCACCGCCGCCGCCGTCGTGGCCTGGTCGCTGATCGAGGCTCTGGCCCGCGGCAAGGCCTCGATGCTGGGTGCCGCCTCGGGCATGATCTCGGGCCTCGTGGCGGTGACGCCGGCCTGCGGGACCATCGGCCCGATGGGCGCCATCGTGCTCGGCGCCGCGGCCTCGGGGGTCTGCTACTTCTTCGTGACCACGGTCAAGAACGCCATGGGCTATGACGACAGCCTCGACGTGTTCGGCATCCACGGCATCGGCGGCATCATCGGTGCGGTCGGCACCGGCATCTTCTCGGCGGCGACGCTGGGCGGCGTGAACGGCGACGACTATTCCATCGTCGGCCAGACCATCATCCAGATCCAGGCCGTCGTCGTGACGCTGATCTGGACGGCCGTCGTGTCGGTTGTGGCCTTCAAGATCGCCGATCTGATCGTGGGCCTGCGCGTCGATACCGAGAGCGAGCGCATCGGTCTCGACCAGACCGCGCACGGCGAGGCCGCCTATCACGGATGATGCGGATCGAGCGGCGGGATCTCCTCCCCCCGCCGTTCGAGAGGAAGGCCCGGATGAAGATCCGGGCCTTCTTCCCTTTCCAATCGGCCCCCCGCAGCACAGCCCATGCAAAAGGGGCGCAGGTCCGTGCCTGCGCCCCCCGAAGCGTCTCCGAGCCGTCGTCAGCCGCGCAGCACCTGCGCCACCGCCTTCGCCAGAACCGGCACGGTCGTGCTGTTCAGGCCCGCGATGTTCAGCCGCGAGTCGCCCACCATATAGACCGCATGTTCCATCCGCAGCTTCTCGACCTGCTCGGGCGAGAGGCCGAGCAGCGAGAACATGCCCCGATGCTCGGCCACGAAGCCGAAGCGGTTCGAGCCGGTCTCGGCCTGAAGCGCATCGGCGAGCTGGCGGCGCAGGGTCAGCATGTTCAGCCGCACCTCCTCAAGTTCGGACTTCCAGTCGGCGGTCAGGATCTCATCCTCGAGGATCATCGTCACCAGCCGCGCGCCGTGATCCGGCGGGAAGGAATAGTTCTGCCGGTTCAGGAAGTTGAGGTTGGCCTGCACCGTCGCCTTGGCCGACGCGTCGCCGATGGCCATGAGGATGCCCGTCCGCTCGCGGTAGATGCCGAAGTTCTTCGAGCAGGAGGCCGCGATCAGCACCTCGGGCAGCCGCGTGGCCAGAAGGCGCGTCGCCGCCGCATCCATCTCGAGCCCGTCGCCGAAGCCCTGATAGGCGAGGTCGATCAGCGGCAGCGCGCCGGCCTTGGCCAGCGCCTCGCAGATGGCGAGCCACTGCACCGGGTTCGGGTTCGCCCCGGTCGGGTTGTGGCAGCATCCGTGCAGCAGCACCACGTCACCCGCCTTCACCTGCGCGAGATCGGCCATCATGCCGTCGAAATCCACCGCGCCGGTCTCGACGTCGAAGTAGCGGTATTCCTTCATGGGAATGCCGAGATATTTCACGATCGACAGGTGGTTCGGCCAGGTCGGGTTCGAGATCCAGACGGTGGCATCGGGTGCGGCCATGCGGATCAGCTCGAGCGCCTGACGCACGGCGCCCGTGCCCCCCGGCGTGGCGACCGAGGCCAGCCGGTCGGACGGCACCGCCCCGGCAAGGATCAGCTTCGCCATGGCGGCGTTGTAGGCCGGCTCGCCCGCAAGACCCGTGTAGGTCTTGGTGGTCTCGACCTCCCACAGCCGCTTTTCGGCCGCCTTCACGGCCCGCATGACCGGGGTAAGCCCGGTCGGATCCTTATAGACGCCCACGCCCAGGTCGATCTTGTCCGCGCGCGCATCCTCGCGGAACATCTGGATCAGTTGCAGGATCTTGTCCGCAGGCTGCGGTTTCAGGGCGGTCAGCATTCCGTCGTCATCCTTTCGCGACCTTGAGATCGTCATACATGCCCCACTCGGCCCAGGACCCGTCGTAGAGCGCATGGTTGCGGTGCCCGAGGATCTCGAGCGCGAGGCTCAGGACCGCGGCCGTCACGCCCGAGCCGCAGGTGGTGATGGCGGGCTTGGAAAGATCCACGCCCGCCGCCTCGAAGATGGCGCGCAGCTCGTCGGGCGACTTCAACGTGCCCTGAGGCGTGAGGAGCGTCGGGAAGGGCACGTTCTTCGAGCCCGGAATGTGGCCGGAGCGGAGGCCGGGCCGCGGCTCGGCCTCGGTGCCCCGGAAGCGGCCTTCCGAGCGCGCGTCGATGATCTCGGCCTCGCCGAGCTTCGAGGCATGAGCGACCTGCGTCACATCCTTCACCAGCCCCGCCTGGCGCTGCACCGTCATGTGCCGGTCGCGCATCACGGGCGGCATGTCCTCGGTCGGATGGCCCTCGGCCTTCCATTTCGGCAGGCCGCCGTCAAGCACGGCCACGTCCGTCTTGCCCATCAGGCGGAAGGTCCACCAGACCCGCGCAGCCGAGCGCAGCCCCGAGCCGTCGTAGATGACGACCTGATGGCCGTCGCCGATCCCCATGGCCCGCATCCGGCTGATGAACTTCTCGGGTGGCGGCGCCATGTGCGGCAGCGCCGAGCGCCGGTCGGCGATCTCGTCGATGTCGAAGAAGCGCGCGCCGGGAATGTGCTCGGCCTCGTACTCCGCCCGTGGATCCCGGTTCTCCTGCGGCAGATACCAGGAGCCGTCGAGGATCCTCAGGTCGGGGTCGCGCAGATGGGCGGCGAGCCAATCGGTGGAGACGAGCGTTCGGGGATCATCGGTCATGTCGGGCTCCTCGGAAAGCCAATCCCGCTTAATCCTGCCGGTGCCCGCAGGCAAGCCCGCTCGGGCGTGGCGCGTGCGCGCAAGCCCGTGGTTCAGGAATGTTGCTTGAGCAGCCGCTGCTTTTCGCGGCCCCAGTCGCGCTTGGCTTCGGTCGCGCGCTTGTCGGACAGCTTCTTGCCCTTGGCGATGCCGATCTTGAGCTTCACGATTCCGCGGTCGTTGAAATACATGCGGATCGGCACGATGGTCATGCCTTCGCGGGCGGTCGCGTTCCAGAGCCGGGCCAGTTCGCGCCGCGAGACGAGCAGCTTGCGCTTGCGCCGCTCTTCGTGGCCCCAGGTCTTGGCCTGCAGGTAGGGGGCGATGTAGCCGTTGATCAGCCACAGCTCGCCATTTTCGACCGAGGCATAGCTTTCACCGATGTTCGAGCCGCCCTGCCGGAGCGACTTGACCTCGGAGCCCATGAGAATGATCCCGGCCTCGATCTCCTCCTCGATGAAGTAATCGAAGCGGGCGCGCCGGTTCTCGGCGATGAGCTTGCTGTTGGGATCGGAGTGCTTGACCATGACCGGACGGAGATAGGCGAGAGCCGGGCCGCTGTCCAGCGTCCGGCGCGCCGTGATGGGGCGGGGGAGCCGTCCGAGGGGGCATCGAACCCCCTCGGACGGCGCTGCCGCGGACGCGGAACGCCCGGCTCAGATCAGTCCGGCGTGGCGCATGGCGGCGTCGATGCGTGTCTTCGTCGGATCGGTGAGGCCCACGAGCGGCAGGCGCACCTCGTCCGAGCAGAGGCCGAGCTGCGAGAGCGCATATTTGGCCCCGACGAGCCCCGGCTCGAGGAAGATCGCCTCGTGCAGCGGCATCAGCCGGTCCTGGTACTCCAGCGCCGTGGCATAGTCGCCGCGCAGGGTTGCCTGCTGGAACTCGGCGCAGAGCCGCGGCGCCACGTTCGCCGTGACCGAGATGCAGCCCACGCCGCCGTGCGCGTTGAAGCCGAGCGCCGTCGCATCCTCGCCGGAAAGCTGGAGAAACTCCGCCCCGCAGGAGGCCCGCTGCTGGCTCACGCGCTCGATCTTGCCGGTCGCGTCCTTGACCCCGATGATCCGCGGCAGCTGTGCGAGCCGGCCCATCGTCTCGGGTGTCATGTCCACCACCGAGCGCCCGGGAATGTTGTAGATCACGATCGGCAGGTTGCAGCAGTCGTGAAGCGCGGTGAAATGCGCGATCAGGCCCGCCTGCGTGGGCTTGTTGTAGTAGGGCGTCACCACCAGCGCCGCGTCGGCCCCCACCCGCTCGGCAAAGCGGATCAGCCGGATCCCCTCGGTGGTCGAGTTCGACCCCGCGCCCGCGATCACTGGCACGCGGCCCGCGGCGGCCTGCACCACCGCCTCGATCACCGTCTCGTGCTCTTCGTGGCTGAGGGTCGGGCTTTCGCCCGTGGTGCCCACCGGCACAAGGCCGGTCGAGCCTTCGGCGATCTGCCAGTCAACCAGCTTCTTCAGCGTGTCCAGATCCAGTTCGCCGTTCTTGAACGGCGTCACAAGGGCGGGAATGGACCCTCTGATCATGACACGCAACTCCATCTGAATGGGCAGACTCGCCCGGTTGAACCGCGTCTTCCTAGCGCCCGGCGCAGGACTTGCCAAGTTGTCCCCAAGCCACGACGCGCTCGACAGCTTGTGTGTTGCGGGCGGGCACGGGCTTGGGCAGATTGCGCCCATGTCGCGCCCCACGTCCGCCCCCGCCCGCCTCCGCACGCTTCACCTCGTGGCCTGCCTGATCCTGCCGCTGATCTGCGCGCCCCTGCCCGCGCGGGCCGAGGATCCGGGCGCGCTCCGCCTTGCGCTCCGCGCTGCCTGGTCCAAGAACTGGAGCGAGGCGGCGGCGCAGGCGCGGGTTGCGGGGCCGCTCGCCCAGTCCCTCGTCGAGTGGCACCGGTTGCGCGCGGGCGAAGGGCTTCTCGGCGACTACGAGGGCTTTCTGGCGCGGCATCCCGACTGGCCCGGGCTGAAGCTCTTGCAGGACAAGGGCGAAGAGGCGGTGGCGCGCTCCTCGACACCCGCCCGGGTGATCGACTATTTCGGCTCGCGGACGCCGGCGACGGCGAAGGGGGCGCTTGCGCTTGCCCGCGCACTGGCGGAATCGAGCCGTCGCCCCGAGGCCGAAGCCGTCATCCGCCGGGCATGGACGACGCTGGCCTTCACGGCCGAAGAGGAATCGGCCGCGATCGCCGCCTTTCCCGACGTGCTTGTGCAGGCGCATGAGGCGCGGCTCGACATGCTTCTGTGGGAGAACCGGCCCGATCAGGCGCGCCGGATGCTGACCCGCGTTCCGGACGGCTGGAAGCGCCTCGCCGCGGCGCGTCTTGCGTTGCGCGCCGATGCGGACGGCGTGGACGCGCTGATCGCGGCCGTGCCCGCGGCCCTCTCATCGGATCCGGGCCTGGCCTATGAGCGGTTTCTCTGGCGCGCGCGGAAGGGGCGGACGGCGGATGCGGTGGCGCTGCTCATCGAACGGTCCGAGAGCGTGGCGGGCCTTGGCAGCCCCTCACTGTGGTCGGGCCGCCGTGCGGGGCTGGCGCGGGCGATGAACGAAAGGGGCGAGGCGCGCACGGCCTACCGGATCGCGGCGAGCCATCATCTCGAGGGCGGCGCGGACTTTGCCGAGCTGGAGTTCCTTGCGGGCTTCATCGCGCTGCGCAAGCTGGGCGATCCGGCGGCAGCCCTGACGCATTTCCAGCGCCTGCAGGCGGCGGTGCGGACGCCGATCAGCCTGTCACGGGCGCATTACTGGCAGGGCCGTGCGCTGGAGCAGCTGGGCCGCTACGACGCGGCGGGGGCGGCCTTCGCCGAGGGTGCGCGCTACCAGACGGCCTATTACGGGCTTCTGTCGGCCGAGCGGGCGGGCATTCCGCTCGATCCGGCCCTCATCTCGGTGCCGCGTGCGGGCGACTGGCGGCAAGCGGGCTTTGCCTCTTCGTCGGTGCTGGCCGCGGGTCGGCTGCTGCTGGCGGCGGGTGAGCGCGATCTGGGCAAGCGGTTCCTGCTGCATCTGGCCGAGAGCCTCGATGCCGGCGATCTCGGGCGGCTTGCCGAGATGGCGCTGGACATGGGCGAGCCGCATGTGGCGGTGCTGATCGCCAAGCAGGCGGCCGAGCAGGGGACGATCCTGCCGCAAGCCTATTTCCCGGTTCCCGATCTCGTGCCGGGCGATGGGCTGCCGGTGAGCCGGGCGCTCGCGCTCTCGATCGCGCGGCGCGAGAGCGAGTTCAACCCGGTGGTCGTCAGCCCGGCCGGTGCCCGCGGTCTTATGCAGGTGATGCCGGGAACGGCCAAGCTGGTGGCGCCGAAGCTGGGGCTCGACTACGAGCCTGCCCGGCTCACGCAGGATGCGGCCTACAACGTTCGACTCGGCACGGCCTATCTCGCGCAGCTTGTCGAGGAGTTCGGACCGTCGCTTGCGCTGGTGGCCTCGGGCTACAATGCCGGGCCCGGCCGGCCGAGGCGCTGGATCACCGAGTTCGGTGATCCCCGTTCCGGCGATGTGGATCCGGTGGACTGGGTCGAGCAGATCCCCTTCGCCGAGACGCGCACCTACGTCATGCGGGTGACGGAGTCGGTGGTGATCTACCGGGCGAAATTGCGTGGCAGCGGCGGCCCCGTCCGCATCACCCCCGAGCTTACCGGGTGAGCGGCGTCTCGCGGACGCTCCGGTGGAGCGTCCGAGCCGCGAACGGTCGCCCCGTGGGCGGCCAATGGGCGGCGTCTCGCGGACGCTCCGGTGGAGCGTCCGAGCCCCGAACGGTCGCCCCGTGGGCGGCCAATGGGCGGCGTCTCGCGGACGCTCCGGTGGAGCGTCCGAGCCCCGAACGGTCGCCCCGTGGGTGCCCGATGGGCGGCGCCGCGCGGCATCCGCATCGCGGGCCCGGGTTGTTGTCGTGTGCGCCAACCCCCGATGCCCGCCGATGGCGTGCCTTCCGTGGGTTAATCCTCGGACTTCACCTTCTTCTTCAGCGAGGCCTCGACCCGGAAGCTCTCGGGGATCGCGTCCGTCCCTTCCAGAACCAGCGCGGCCATCACCTCGCCGACCTTCGGAGCCATGCCGAAGCCGATCTTGAAGCCCCCGTTCGCCACAAAGTGCCCGGGCCGTCCCGGCCATTCGCCCAGCATCGGCGCGAGGCTGCGGGCGCGCGGGCGCAGGCCGGCCCAGCGGGTCAGGACCGGCGCCCCCTCGAGCCAGGGGCAGAGCGCCACCGCGCGGGCATGAACCTCGTCGAGCTGGGCATCGGTCGTGTCCGGCGCGACCCAGTCCTTCTCGGCGGTCGAGCCGACGGCGGTCGTGCCGTCGGCGTGGGGCACGATCAGGAGGCCCGGCCCGAAGATCTGCGGACGGTCGCGGGCGTCCAGGCCCACGACCATCGCCTGTCCCTTGACGCCGTTGCCGACCGGCTTGCCCAGATCCTGCGACAGCGCCTCGAGCCCCGCCACGCCGGTGGCCCAGACCACGGGCCCCGCCTCATCGCCCTCGCCGATCAGGATCTCGCCGCCTTTTGCGCGGATCGCCTCGACCAGCGCCGGCACCGCGAGCCGCGGGTTGAGTCGGGCCGTCAGCGTGTCGTGGATCACGAGGCCCGTGGGGCTTTGCGGCATGAACTCGCCGTCCGCCGGCACGACCTCCCAGGCAAAGCGGCCCTGCCAGAGCGTCCGGGCCTCCTCGGCGCGGGCGCGGGCATGGTCCACCGCGCGCGCGTCGGCCAGCGGCTGGAACCGGCCGAGCCGGTCGTAGCCCGTGGCAAGGCCGGAGGCCTCGGCCACCGCCGCCCACCACTCCTCGCCCATGGCGAGGCTCTCGAACTGGAAGGCCTTCTTCTCGTTCCACTGCTCGGGCACATGCGGCGACAGCGCGCCCACCACGCCCCCGGACGAGCCAGCGCCAATCCGCGCCGTCTCGATCAGCCGCACCCGCGCGCCACGCCGTGCCGCCGCCCAGGCGACCGCGAGACCGAAGATCCCGCCGCCGCGAATTGTCAGATCCGGCGTTGCCATTCGCCCTGTCCTCGCCCAATGTCCGCACCTTCGAAGACAGCAGGCTTAGGACAGATGCCAGCCACAGGCCAGAGCACGGATGTCGCTTCCGCGCAGGACCCCGCAGCGACGGCCGGCGGCCCGGCCAGCCTGGAATGGCGCGACGGGATCGTGCCGGTCTCGACGCGGTTCGACGATCCCTACTTCTCGCTCGCCGACGGGCTGGCCGAGACGCGGCACGTCTTTCTGGCCGGGAACGGGCTGCCGGGACGCTTCCGGGACGGGTTTGCGATCGCCGAACTCGGCTTTGGCACCGGGCTCAACATGCTGGCCACGCTGATCGCCTGGCGGCAGGCGGGGCGGCCGGGGCGGCTGCGCTACACCTCGTTCGAGGCCTTTCCGATGGAGGCGCGCGACATCGCCCGCGCCCTCCGGGCCTTCCCCGAGGCCGAAGCGGTGGCCGGCCCGTTTCTGGACGCCTGGGCCGCCGGTCATTCGCGCTTCGTGAATGACGGGCTCGAGGTCGAGGTGCTGATCGGCGATGCCCGCACCCGTCTGCCGGGCTGGGAGGGTCGGGCGGATGCCTGGTATCTGGACGGATTCGCACCGGCCCGGAACCCGGAACTCTGGTCCGACGCGCTCATGGCCGAGGTCGGGCGCCATACGACGCCCGGCGGCACCTTCGCCACCTACACGGCGGCGGGCCATGTCCGGCGCGCGTTGGCGCAGGCCGGCTTTGCCGTCACGCGCCAGCCCGGCCACGGCCGCAAGCGGCACATGACGACCGGAGTCCTCGGCGGATGACCGAACAGAACACGCGGCTTGGCATCGGGCTCATGGTGCTCACCACCTGCATCTTCGCCCTGCAGGACGGCATTTCGCGCCACCTGGCCGAACATTACAGCGTCTTCATGGTCGTGATGATCCGCTACTGGTTCTTCGCGGCCTTCGTGATCGCTATGGCCGCGCGGCAGGCGGGCGGTCTCGCGCCGGCCGTCCGGTCGCGCTTTCCGGTTCTTCAGGTGCTGCGCGGGCTGCTGCTGGCGGCCGAGGTCTGCATCATGGTCCTGGGCTTCGTGAAGCTGGGCCTTGTCGCCAGTCACGCGGTCTTCACCTGCTATCCGCTGCTGGTTGCCGCGCTCTCGGGGCCGGTGCTGGGCGAGCGGGTGGGCTGGCGCCGCTGGCTCGCCATTGCGGCGGGCTTCGTGGGCATCCTCATCATCCTTCAGCCCGGAGTTGCCGTCTTCTCGCCCTGGGCGCTGATCCCGCTGGGAGCGGCGTTGCTCTTCGCGATCTACTCGTTGCTGACACGCTATGTCGCGCGCGGCGACTCGGCGGCCGTCAGCTTCTTCTGGACGGGGACGGTCGGCGCGATCGCCATGAGCGCCGTCGGCCTCTGGCACTGGGAGCCGATGGCCCCCCAGGACTGGCTCTGGATGGCGGCGCTGTGCTGTTCGGCGGCGCTGGGGCACTGGTTCCTGATCCGGGCCTACGAGGTGGCCGAGGCGAGCGCGGTGCAACCCTTCGCCTATCTGCAACTTCCCTTTGCGGCGTTGCTCGGCTTCTTCGTCTTCAACGAGCGTCCCGAGATCAATGTCATCCTCGGCGCCTGCGTGGTGGTTTCGGCGGGGCTCTTCACCCTCTGGCGCGAGCAGGTGCGGGCACGGGCGCGCGCCGGAAGGTGAGCGCGGTCGGCTGGTCGGGCCGGGCAGTGTGGAACGATCCAGCCCCCGTGAAGGCGCGCAGGAGCAGTGCGAGGATCGCTCGCCGCTTTTCGCAGGGTCGGCTCTCCGACGCCTGCTGACGGCAACATCTTGGGGATAACCGGCCGGTTGCCGCCAGATCGAGGGTGGTGCGGTTGACTTGAGGCGCGTCAGGCCGGACGATGCCGCCCCCGACGGGAATCAGAAGGATCCGGCCTTGCGGTTCACCCGCCTCAGACTGAACGGCTTCAAGAGCTTCGTGGACCCCACCGACCTGGTGATCCACGACGGGCTGACGGGTGTCGTGGGGCCGAACGGTTGCGGCAAGTCGAACCTTCTGGAAGCCCTGCGCTGGGTGATGGGCGAGAACCGCCCCACGGCGATGCGCGGCGCAGGTATGGAGGATGTGATCTTTGCCGGGGCGGCCACGCGGCCCGCGCGCAACTTCGCCGAGGTGGCGCTGGTTCTCGACAACGCCGACCGGCTGGCCCCCTCGGGCTTCAACGACGCCGACACGATCGAGATCGTGCGCCGGATCACGCGGGATGCGGGCTCGGCCTACAAGGCCAACAGCAAGGATGTGCGGGCGCGCGACATCCAGATGCTGTTCGCCGACGCCTCGACCGGGGCGCATTCCCCCGCGCTCGTGCGGCAGGGCCAGATCTCGGAGCTGATCAACGCCAAGCCCAGGGCCCGTCGCCGCATCCTCGAGGAGGCGGCGGGCATCTCGGGCCTCTACCAGCGCCGGCACGAGGCCGAGCTGCGGCTGGCGGCGACCGAGCAGAATCTTGCGCGGGTCGAGGATGTGCTCGACCAGCTGGCCCAGCAGCTCGCCACGCTGGCGCGGCAGGCGAGGCAGGCGGCGCGCTATCGCGAGATCGGCGAGGAACTGCGGCGGGCCGAGGGCTCGCTGCTCTATCGCCGCTGGCGCGAGGCGGATCTGGCGCGGACCGAGGCGCTCGCGATCCTGCGCGAGCGGATGATGGCCGCGGGGAACGCCGAGGCCGCCGCGCGCAAGGCCGTCCTCACCCGCGCCGAGGCCGAGGAGACGCTGCCGCCCAAGCGCGAGGAAGAGGCGATTGCGGGCGCCGTGCTCCAGCGGCTGTCGGTGCAGCGCGATGCGCTGGCCGCCGAAGAGGATCGCGCGCGGGCCACCATCGCCACCCTGACCTCGCGGGTGGACCAGCTGGCCCGCGACATCGAGCGTGAGGCCGGCCTGAACCGCGACGCGGCCGACACGATCGGACGGCTGGAATGGGAGCGCGGGGCGCTCGAGGCGGCGCACGAGGGCCACGACGAGCGGCTGGCCGAGGCCGCCGAGGCGGCGCGGGAGGCGGGGGCCGCGCTCAGCGAGCGTGAGGAGATCCTGTCGGAGCGCACCGAGGATGTGGCGCGGCTGTCGGCGCGCCACCAGTCGGCCCAGCGGATGCTGGCCGACAGCCGCACGACGCTGGCCAGATCCGAAGCCGAGGCCGCGCGCGCGCGTGAGGCGGTCGAGACGGCGTCAGAGGCGCAGGAGCGCGCGGCCGAGGCCTGGGAAGAGGCGGCGGCCCTGCAGGAGGAGGCGCAGGAGCGCGCCGAGGCCGCCGAGGAGGCGCTGGTTCAGGCCGACGAGGCGCGGGCCGAGGCGCAGTCGCGCGAGGCCGAGGCGCGGGCGCAGCGGTCGGCGGCCGAGGGCGAGGCCAACGCGCTGCGGGCCGAGGTGGCGGCTCTGGCGCGGCTCGTCGAGCGCGAGGCGCAGGCGGGCAGCCAGCTTCTCGACCGCATTCAGGTCGAGCCGGGCTTTGAGGCGGCCTTGGGTGCGGCACTCTCCGACGATCTGCGCGCGCCCGAGGTGGCGGCGGATGCGCCCTCTGGCTGGGCCGCGCTGCCCGATTATGACGCGACGGCCCCGCTGCCTGCGGGCGCCGAGCCCCTCGCGCCGCATGTGGGCGTGCCCGAGGTGCTGCGCCGCCGGATCGGCCAGATCGGCCTCGTCGGCCGCGATCAGGGCGCGGCGCTCCAGCCGCTGCTGCAACCGGGTCAGCGGCTGGTGAGCCTCGAGGGCGACCTCTGGCGCTGGGACGGGTTTCGCGCGGGGGCTGAGGATGCCCCATCGGCCGCGGCCCTGCGGCTCAGGCAGTTGAACCGGCTGGTGGCTCTGAAGCGCGACCTGGAGGAGGTGGCGGCCCGCGCCGAGGGCGCGCGGCAGGGGCACGAGGCGCTGCAGGCCCGGCTTGCGCAACTGACCCGCGCCGATCAGGAGGCGCGCGAGGCCCGCCGGGCGGCCGACGCCCGCGTGACCGAGGCGAGCCGTGCGGCCTCGAAGGCCGAGGCCGAACGCTCGATCGCGGGTGGCAAGCTCGAATCGGCGCGCCTTGCGGTGAAGCGCTACGAGGACGAGGCAATGGAGGCCCGCGCGCGGCTGCGCGAGGCGGAAGGCGTGGCTGCGGCCCTGCCCGATCTCGAGGCGGCGCGGGCGGGCATCGAGGATCTGAAGATGGCGGTCGAGGCCGCCCGGATCGCGATGATGTCGCGCCGGTCGCTCCATGACGAGTTGCGCCGCGAGGGCGAGGCGCGGGTGAAGCGGCGGCAGGAGGTGACGAAGGACCTCTCGGGCTGGAAGCACCGGCTGGAGACCGCCGAGAAGCGCAGCACCGAGCTGGCCGAGCGCAAGGCCGAGACCGAGGAGGATCTGCGCGAGGCCGCCGAGGCGCCCGAAGAGATCGCGGCCCGGCGCGAGGAGCTGGCCGAGGCCATCGAGGCGGCCGAGGAGCGCCGTGCCCGTGCCGCCGACGCGCTGGCCGCCGCCGAGGCCGGGCTGCGCGCCGCGCAGGAGGCCGAGCGCGAGGCCGAGCGTCAGGCGGGCGAGAGCCGCGAGGCGCGCGCCCGCGCCGAGGCCCGGGCCGATGCCGCGACCGAGGCGCTGCAGCTGGCCGCCGAGCGGATCCGGGAAGAGACCGAACGGACGCCCCAGCAGCTTCTCGAGACGCTGGCGGTCGATCCCGAGGCCATTCCCTCCGTCGAGGCGCTGGAAACCGACGTCGCGCGGCTCAAGCGGCAGCGCGAGGCGCTTGGCGCGGTGAACCTGCGCGCCGAAGAGGATGCGCAGGCCGTCCAGACCGAGCATGACACGCTGAAGGCCGAGAAGATCGATCTCGAGGAGGCGGTGAAAAAGCTGCGCGCCGGCATCCAGGGCCTGAACCGCGAGGGGCGCGAACGGCTGCTGACCGCCTTCGAGCAGGTGAACGGCAGTTTCGGCACGCTCTTCACCCATCTCTTCGGCGGCGGCGAGGCGCGGCTGGTGATGGTGGAAAGCGACGACCCGCTGGAAGCCGGGCTCGAGATCATGTGCCAGCCGCCGGGCAAGAAGCTGTCGACTCTGTCGCT
The DNA here is from genome assembly GCF_021391315.1 of Cereibacter azotoformans. Lineage (NCBI taxonomy): Bacteria > Pseudomonadati > Pseudomonadota > Alphaproteobacteria > Rhodobacterales > Paracoccaceae > Cereibacter > Cereibacter azotoformans. The sequence continues at coordinate 125,787 of NZ_CP090021.1, forward strand.
GCTGTCGGGCGGCGAGCAGACGCTGACGGCGCTCGCGTTGATCTTCGCGGTGTTCCTCGCCAATCCGGCGCCGATCTGCGTGCTCGACGAGGTGGATGCGCCGCTCGACGATGCCAACGTCACGCGGTTCTGCGACCTGCTGGACGAGATGACCCGGCGGACCGAGACGCGGTTCCTGATCATCACCCATCATGCGGTGACGATGGCGCGCATGGACCGCCTGTTCGGCGTGACGATGGCCGAACAGGGCGTGAGCCAGCTTGTCTCGGTGGATCTGAAGAAGGCCGAGGCGCTGGTCGCCTGACGGGCGTGCGCCGCGGGGAATCGTCCTGCGCCCGAGCGGCCGCTCGATGCGCGCATGACGTTCAAGCCACCCCGCCTCCATCGGCTGCGGCTATCGCATCTTGCAGGACCAGCGCCCGAGCGGCGGCGGCACCGGCCGAGCGCAGTGGCGCTCCAGATCTTCTTGGACTGATAAGCTTGCGCGGATACCGGAGGGCACGGCCGGAAGGCAGGTTTGCGCGGAAAGGGCAGGGTTCGTGCCGCCTCCCCGCGCGGGAACGCGCCATGGATGCGCCGACGGGATCTCGGCAAACCCGTGCGGAACGCGGCGAGCCGTGGCGTCGGCCCGTTCGGGGTCCGGCGGCCGGGATCCGCCGGCTCACGCCAATTTTCCCAACATGATCGATTGCGTTAACGACACGTTAAAACATTCTGGCCCAAGGTGAGACAAGTTCTCGGCAAAATCGAAGGAAAGCCAGAATGCATGTCCTGATCGTGGAAAGCCGCGAGGATCTTGCCAGCCAATGGGCCGAGCGGCTGCGCGAGGGCGGCATCACGGTTCATGTGACCCACAGCCAGGAATGCGCGGTGCGGGTGCTCTGCGCGCACCGGATCCAGGTGGTGATGCTGGACCTGATGCTCGATGAAGGCTCGGCGCTGGCGGTGGCGGATTTCGCGGCCTTCCGGCAGCCCTGGGCGAAGGTGGTGTTCCTGACGGACACGGCCGTGTTCTCGGACGGGTCGATCTTCAGCCATTGCCAGAACGCCTGTGGCTATTTTGCCATCTCGACTCCCGTGAACGATCTGGCAACCATTGTCGAACATTACGTTCACGCCGCCTAGGGTGCGCATTATTATTATCATACGACCCCCGTATTGTGAAATATTCTTTCGGATAGCTTGATTTTTTACCATTTGCCCCCAGACTCACATTTGAGCACCAGGGAGTCATTCATGCTCGAGTATCTGCCTCAAGAGATCAGGGACGGCCTCGCCGCGGCGCAGAAGGCCGAGATGAAACGCAAGTCGCGGCTCCGGGTCCGCTTCGGCGGCACCGAGATCCCGGTGCTGCGGCTCTGGGATGGCGGGTTCGCGCTCGACGCGGACCAGATCCGGACCCTTCGTGGCCTTGTGAACCTGTATGACGGTGAGCGTCTGGTGTGCCAGTGCCTGATCGTCTGCGCGGTGGTCGAGAAGGGCGAACTCATCTGCGACTTCAAACGCGCGACCGCTCCGACGGATCGGCCGCCGCTGGATTTCTGGCAGGAGCAGGAGCCGCCCGCCGGATATCTGCCGCGCGCCTGATCATTGCAGGTCGGCGAAGGCACGGGAGAGCCTCTCCAGCGCCTCTTCGACCTGCGCTCGCGGGGCCGCGATGTTGAAGCGAAAGAAGCTCTCGCCGCCCGCGCCGAAGGTTGCGCCGTGGTTGGCGGCGATCTGCGCCTCGGACTGCACGCGACAGTGGATCTCTTCGGCGCTCATGCCGGTTCCGGCGAAATCGACCCAGGACAGATAGGTCGCCTCGAGCGGCATCGAGCGCAGGCCGGGGATCCGGTTGATCCGCTCGTCGAACAGCGCGCGGTTGCCCTCGAGATAGCGCATCAGCGCATCGGCCCATTCCGCGCCTTCCGGCGAATAGCCGGCCGACACCATGAACAGCCCGAACGAGTTCGGCGAGATCCCGAGCGCCCCGATCCTGCGGGCCATGGTGGCGCGGAGCGTGGGGTCGGGAATGATGACATTGCCGCAATGGGCGCCGGCGATGTTGAAGGTCTTGGTCCCGGCCGTGAGCATGACCAGCCGCTCGAGCACCTCGGGCGCGGCCAGCGGCATCACCGTATGGCGCTGACCGGGATAGACGAGATCGTGGTGGATCTCGTCCGACACGAGGATCAGGTCGTGCCGCACGCAGAAATCGGCGACCTGCCGCAGTTCCTCGACGGTCCAGACCCGGCCGCCGGGATTGTGCGGCGAACAGAGGATGAGCATCCGCTCGCGCCCCGTCATCTGCGCGTCCCAGGCGTCAAGGTCCATGACATAGCGGCCATTGTCCTGCGCCAGCCGGCATTCGACCACGTCGCGCCCCGCCGCGCGGATCACGCGCGAGAAGGCGTGATACACCGGCGTCATCAGCACCACCCCATCCCCCGGCTGGGTGAAGGCATCGACGCAGAGGGCGGTGCCGTTCACGAGGCCGTGGACGGTGAAGATCCATTCGGGCGCCACTTCCCAGCCGTGGCGGTGCTCCATCCACCAGCGGATCGCGGCCAGATAGTCGCGGTCGTCGCCGAAGTAGCCGTAGAGACCATGCGCCGCCATGCCTTCGACGGCCTTCTGGATGGCGGCCGGCGGCCGGAACTCCATGTCGGCCACCCACATGGCGATGCCGGTCGAGGCGGGCACGCCGTAGAGGGTCTCCATCATGTCCCACTTGACCGAGTGAGAGCCGCGGCGGTCGATGCGCTCGTCGAAGTTCATGGTCGCTCCTGTTTGGGGCGAGCCTAGCCGACGCGGCGGCAGGCGCAAGGGCGGCCGGGCCTGCCGGGATCTGCGAGAGCGTGCCGCAGCCGCCGGGCGCCCCGCCCATTGCGCGAAGCTTCGGCAGGTCGTAAATCACGCCCATGATACGCTCCATCCTGATCCACCCGGACCCGCGCCTGAAGAAGATCTGCGACCCCGTCGCCGAGATCACGGACGATCTGCGCCGCCTGGCCGATGACATGCTGGCCACGATGTATGACGCGCCGGGCATCGGGCTTGCGGCGCCTCAGGTGGGCGTGATGCGGCGGCTCGTGGTGATGGACTGCAACAAGCAGCCCGAAGCGCCGCGGCGCCCGATCGCGTTGATCAATCCGCAGGTCGTCTGGGCGTCGGAGGATCTCTCGACCTACGAGGAGGGCTGCCTCTCGCTGCCCAACGTCTTCGCCGAGGTGGAGCGCCCGGCCGAGGTCAAGGTCCGCTGGACCGGCATCGACGGCCGCGAGGAGGAGGAGCAGTTCTCGGGCCTCTGGGCCACCTGCGTGCAGCACGAGATCGACCATCTCGACGGCAAGCTCTTCATCGACTACCTGCGCCCCCTCAAGCGGCAGATGATCACGCGCAAGATGGAGAAGTTCAAGCGGGCCCAGGCCTCGGGTCTGGTGCAGAAGGCCTGATGGCGGTCCGTCCGATCCTGCGCTGGCCAGACCCGCGCCTGTCGCAGCCCTGCGCCCCCGCCGTGCCGGGGCCGGCGCTGGAAGAGCTGGCGTCGGACATGCTGGCCACCATGTATCACGCGCAGGGCCGCGGGCTTGCGGCGCCGCAGGTGGGCGAGATGGTGCGGCTCTTCGTGATGGATGCGGTCTGGAAGGACGGGCCGGCCGAGCCGCAGGTCTTCGTCAATCCCGAGATCCTCTGGATGTCCGGGGAGCGCGTGGAGGGGCCGGAAGGTTGCCTCTCGATCGCCGGCCCCCGCCTGACCGTCGCCCGCGCGCCCGAGATCCGCCTGCGCTGGACGAGCCTTTTCGGCGCCGAGCAGGAGGCGCTGCTCTCGGGCTTTGCCGCCATCTGCGCCCAGCACGAGATCGACCATCTGGACGGGATCGTGATCCTCGACCGCGCAGCGCCCGCGGCGCGCGACGCGGCCCTGCGGGAGATGCAGCCATGATCCGCCCCTTCGTGATGTATCCCGACAAGCGGCTGAAGACGGCCGCCGCGCCGGTTGGCGCCGTCACCGACGAGATCCGCGCGATCTGGGACGACATGGTCGAGACGATGGACGCGATGCCGGGCTACGGTCTTGCCGGGCCGCAGATCGGGGTGATGCTGAGGCTCGCCGTGGTCGATTGCTCGGACAGCCGCGGCAAGGCGATCCGGCTCGCCAACCCCGAGATCCTCCATGCCTCGGGCCAGTTTCGCGAGCATGAGGAGGGCAGCCCGAACCTGCCCGGCGCCACGGCCGTGATCTCGCGCCCGCGCGCCGTGACCGTGCGCTTCCTGAACCCGGCCGGCGAGATGGAAGAACGCGACTTCGTGGACATCTGGGCGACCTCGGTTCAGCACCAGATCGACCACCTGAACGGCAAGCTCTACATCGACCATCTTTCGGCCCTGAAGCGGAAGATGGTGATCGCGAAGTCCGAGAAATACCTGCGCCGGGTGGGCTGAGCCATGCGCGTGGTCTTCATGGGCTCGCCCGACTTCTCGGTTCCCGTGCTCGAGGCGCTGCACGCCCATCACGAGGTCGTCTGCGTCTATTGCCAGCCGCCCCGGCCCGCGGGGCGGGGGAAGAAGGACCGGCCGACGCCGGTGCAGGCCCGTGCCGAAGAGCTGGGCCTGCCGGTCCGTCACCCGAAATCGCTGCGCACGCCCGAGGTGCAGGCCGAGTTCGCGGCGCTCGGGGCCGAGGTGGCGGTGGTCGTGGCCTACGGGCTGATCCTGCCGCAACCGATCCTCGATGCGCCGGACCGCGGCTGCCTGAACATCCATGCCTCGCTGCTGCCGCGCTGGCGGGGGGCGGCGCCGATCCACCGCGCGATCCTTGCGGGGGACAATGAGACCGGCATCTGCATCATGCAGATGGAGGCCGGGCTCGACACCGGGCCGGTGCTGATGTGCGAAAAGACCCACATCGGCGCCGAAGACACGGTGCAGGATCTGCATGACCGGCTGTCCGGCATGGGGGCGCGGCTGATCCTCGGCGCGATCGAGGCGCTCGACGATCTCGTGCCGCAGCCGCAGCCCGAAGAGGGCGTCACCTATGCCGAGAAGATCGCCAAGGCCGAGGCGGGCATCGACTGGAGTCGCCCGGCAGCGGAGATCGATCGGCAGATCCGTGGCCTCTCGCCATTCCCCGGCGCCTGGACGATGCTGGGCGGCGAGCGGGTCAAGCTCTTGCGCTGCCGGCTGGCCGAGGGGCAGGGCGCTCCGGGCGAGCTGCTCGAGGGGCTCGTGATCGCCTGCGGCTCGGGCGCGGTCGAGATCACGCTCGCGCAGCGCGAGGGCAAGCGCCCGATGGAGCGCGACGAATTCCTGCGCGGCTTTGCGCTGCCTAGGGGCAGCCTCGCCACGGCGTCCTGAGCCTCCGTTCCCGCGGGGGCCGGGCGGCGCGGTTCAACCCGTTCCCGGAGGTGGCCGATGGCCCTGTTCCTCATGCTTCTGATCATTGGCGCGGCGGCGGGCTTCCTCGCCACGCGCATCATGCGCGTCGAGACCGATGTGCCGACGACCGTCGCCATCGGCATGGGCGGGGCGGTGGTGGGCTGGCTGCTGTTGCGCCTGCTCATGGCCCTGACCGGCGCCATCGGCACCTTCGTGGGCGCGGTGGCGGGGGCGATGCTGCTGATCTGGCTCTGGCGGCGCTACATGTCCTGAGCCCGCAGGCCTCAGCCCGAGGGGGTGAGCCGTCTGGCGGCGTCCTTCAGCCTGAAGCTGCGCCCGCCCGCCTCCTGCCAGAGCCGCTGGCCCTGCCAGAGCGCGAACATCATCGCCGCCGGTTCCGCCCGGCCGAGACGCAGGGCAAGCGCCGCCTCGACCGTCTGGCGCCAGGCCTCGGCGCGCGGGCGCAACTCGGGCAGCGTGAGCGAAAGGGCCACGAGATGCGGATCGGCCGCCTCTCCCAGAGCCTTCAGGAAGGCGGGCGCCTTGGTCTCTGCGGCGCTGTCCTCGGCCGCCGCCTCGAGCCGGTCCCAGAAGTGGCCAAGCGCCGCCTGCACCATCCCGTCGCGCGTGCCGTAGCGCCCCGCGAGCGTCGCGGCCGCGAGGCCGGTGGCCCGCGAGACGGTGCCGAAGGACACCGCCCGGTCGCCGTTGCCCGAGAGCATCCGGCAGATCGTGTCATGAACCTCGGCGTCGGGCAGGGAGCGGGGTCGGGCCATCGCCCGACTGTAACCGAACGAAGGCTCGAAAACTAGCGCGTCTTGAAGGGGGCCATGCCCGCGCGAGCCAGCGCGTCCGCGCGTTCGTTCTCCGCGTGGCCGGCGTGGCCCTTGATCCAGCGCCAGACGACCTTGTGCCGCTGCTGCGCGGCGTCCAGCCTCTCCCACAGTTCGGCGTTCTTCACGGGCTTCCTGTCGGCCGTCTTCCAGCCGTTCCGCTTCCAGCCGTGGATCCAGGTGGTGACGCCGTTCTTCACATAGGCGCTGTCGGTCACGATGGTGATCTCGGTCGGCCGCGTCAGCGCCTCGAGCGCCGAGATCGCCGCCATCAGCTCCATCCGGTTGTTGGTGGTGAGCGCCTCGCCCCCCTGAAGCGTGCGCTCCTTGACCACCGCCTCGCCGTCGCGGGCGAGCATCAGCACGCCCCAGCCTCCGGGGCCGGGATTTCCACTGCAGGCACCATCGGTATAGGCAAAGAGATCTGACATGGTGCGGGCCTAGCCCAAGCGGCGGCGGTGCACAAGCGGGTGGCTTGGGCGCTAGACCCGATGGTAGGGCGAGCCGGCGAGAATGGTGGCGGCCCGGTAAAGCTGTTCTGCGAGCATCACCCGCACCAGCATGTGCGGCCAGACCATCCGTCCGAAGGAAAGCGCGAGATCGGCCCGGTCGCGCAGGCGCGGGGCGAGGCCGTCCGCCCCGCCGATCGCCAGCGCCACGTCCCGCCCGGCGTCGCGCCAGCGCGCGAGCTGCTCGGCAAACTCGGGCGAGGAGAGGGTGCGCCCGCGCTCGTCCAGGATGGCGAGAACCGCACCCGGCGCCATGGCCCGCGCGAGAAGGTCGGCCTCGGCCTCCATGCCGCCGCCCTTGCGGTCCTCGACCTCGAGAAGCTGCACCGGGGGCAGGCCCAGCGGGCGGCCCGTCCGCTCGAACCGGCCGAGATAATCCTCGACCAGATCCCGCTCGGGGCCGCTGCGCAGCCGTCCCACGGCACAGAGCTGCAGCTTCATCAGCCGCGCGACAGGCCCTGGGCGCCGCCCGGCATCCACATCTTCTCGAGCTGGTAGAACTCGCGCACCTCGGGTCGGAAGACATGGACGATCACGTCGCCCGTGTCGATCAGCACCCAGTCGCCGGTTTCCTTGCCTTCGACCTTCGAGAGCCGGCCGAACTGCTGTTTCACCCGGTCCATCAGCTTTTCCGAGATCGCGGCGACCTGACGCGACGAGCGGCCCGAGCAGATGACCATGTAATCGGCCATGTCCGAGCGTCCGCGGAGATCGATCTGGACGATGTCCTCGGCCTTGTCATCTTCCACCGAGGCGAGCACAGCCTGCAGCAGCTCCTCGCTCGAAGGCTCGTTGGCGGGTTCGTTCGCGGTGCTCGTGCGAGCCGGCCGCTGCCCGACCGGAAGTCCGGTCGCGGGGTCAGAATGTGACAGGGTCGTCCTCCCGTGTGGCGCGCCGACAGGCCCCGGCGCCGGGCTATCCGTCAAAGGTAACATTGCCGCGCCGGAATCTCAATGCGGGCGGCAGGCTGCGGTTAGCCCTCGCCGAGGCGGAAGGCAACCTCGTTGCGCCGCTGCCAGGGCAGGGTCATGGGCGAATCGTAGAAGTAGTAGAAGGGCCCTTCGCGTATCGTCAGCCCGCGCGCGTCGATCCATTGCGCAAGCTCGCCCGACTGGCGCTGGAGCAGGTTCGACGTGGGCCAGCCCGAGAAGCGGCGCACCGCCTGCCGCGATGGCGGCACGGTGACAAAGCGGATGCGGCTGTCGTTGGGCACGGGCAGGGTGCCCGCGCTCATCCCGGCGGGCATCATGAAGCGGACGACCCACCCGTCGGACCCTTCCGGCAACTGGCTTACCGGAACGGTCATTTCGATCTTCCGGCTCTGGGCATTGCCGCCGAAGATGTAGCGGGCGAGCACGCGGAAGCCGCGGGTGATGGCGGTGGAGCGATCGCCTCTCATGGCGACCTCGGCCACGAGATGCGAGCCATATTGCCGGATCTCGGCGCCGGCATCGACGGATTCGACCTGGTAGTGGGGCTGCTCGTATCCCTTGTAGTCGATGACACCATTCATCTCGCGACTCCTTTGCGGATCGGGAACAACTCCGCGAAGGTGCTTCCGGTTCACGCAGTTGTTGCCTGCGCGCGCATAACAACGTAAAAGCCCCGGCATGGAACGCATCTTCGACATGGACGATCGCGCCCGGCTGCCTTGGCGGTTCTACGGCGCCAGCCTCTCGATCCTCGCCCGACTTTGAGTCGGCGTGCGGCTTTCGCCTGCCTTCCCCCCTAAATCCACAGCCATCGCGAGAGAGCCATGACCGCTCCGAGAACGCTCTATGACAAGATCTGGGACGATCACGTCGTCCATCAGGCCGAAGACGGCACCTGCCTGCTCTACATCGACCGCCACCTCGTCCATGAGGTGACGAGCCCGCAGGCCTTCGAGGGGCTGCGCATGACCGGCCGCAAGGTGCGCGCGCCGGAAAAGACCATCGCCGTGCCGGACCACAACGTTCCCACCACCGAGGGGCGCGACACGAAGATCGACAACGAGGAATCGCGCATCCAGGTCGAGGCGCTGGACAAGAACGCGAAGGACTTTGGCATCAACTACTACCCGGTGTCCGACATCCGTCAGGGTATCGTCCACATCGTCGGCCCCGAGCAGGGGTGGACGCTGCCCGGCATGACGGTCGTCTGCGGTGACAGCCACACCGCCACCCACGGCGCCTTCGGTGCGTTGGCGCACGGCATCGGCACCTCCGAGGTGGAGCATGTGCTCGCCACCCAGACGCTGATCCAGAAGAAGTCGAAGAACATGAAGGTGGAGATCACCGGGAGCCTGCGCCCCGGCGTCACCGCCAAGGACATCACGCTCTCGGTCATCGGCCTCACGGGGACCGCGGGCGGCACCGGCTATGTCATCGAATATTGCGGGCAGGCGATCCGCGAACTGTCGATGGAAGGCCGGATGACGGTCTGCAACATGGCGATCGAGGGCGGCGCCCGCGCCGGCCTGATCGCACCGGACGAGGTGACCTTCGCCTATGTCATGGGCCGCCCGCACGCGCCGAAGGGCGCGGCGTGGGAGGCGGCGCTGTCCTACTGGAAGACGCTCTTCACCGACGAGGGCGCCCATTTCGACAAGGTCGTGACGATACGCGGCGAGGACATCGCGCCCGTCGTGACCTGGGGCACCAGCCCCGAGGATGTGCTGCCGATCACCGCGACCGTGCCCTCGCCCGAGGAGTTCTCGGGCGGCAAGGTCGAGGCCGCGCGCCGCAGCCTCGACTACATGGGCCTCACGCCCGGCATGAAGCTCACCGACATCAAGATCGACACGGTCTTCATCGGCTCCTGCACCAACGGCCGGATCGAGGATCTGCGCGCCGCGGCCGAGATCCTGAAGGGCAAGAAGATCGCGCCGGGAATGCGGGCGATGGTCGTGCCCGGCTCGGGCCTCGTGCGGGCACAGGCCGAGGAAGAGGGTCTGGCGCAGATCTTCATCGACGCGGGCTTCGAATGGCGGCTTGCCGGCTGCTCGATGTGCCTCGCGATGAACCCCGACCAGCTTTCGCCGGGCGAGCGCTGCGCCTCGACCTCGAACCGGAACTTCGAGGGCCGTCAGGGTCGCAACGGCCGCACGCATCTGGTCAGCCCCGGCATGGCGGCCGCCGCCGCGATCACCGGGCACCTGACCGATGTGCGCGAGATGATGGCCGAGACCGTCTGATCCCCGGCCGGAGGCGAAGCCCGCCTCCGGCGCCGCTGCGGCGGACCACCCAGGGAAATCGAAATGGACAAATTTACCAAGCTGACCGGTGTCGCGGCGCCCATGCCGCTCGTGAACATCGACACCGACATGATCATCCCGAAACAGTTCCTGAAGACGATCCAGCGCTCGGGTCTCGGCAAGAACCTGTTCGACGAGATGCGCTACAACCAGGACGGCACCGAGATCGCCGACTTCGTGCTGAACCAGCCGGCCTATCGGCAGGCCCAGATCATCGTGGCGGGCGACAACTTCGGCTGCGGCTCGTCCCGCGAACACGCGCCCTGGGCGCTTCTGGATTTCGGCATCCGCTGCGTGATCGCGACCAGCTTCGCCGACATCTTCTACAACAACTGCTTCAAGAACGGCATCCTGCCCATCGTGATGCCGCCCGAAGTGGTCGCCGTGCTGATGGAGGACGCCCGCAAGGGCGCCAACGCCCGCATGACCGTGGATCTCGAAGCGCAGACCGTCACCACCTCGGACGGGCAGTCCTTCCCGTTCCTGGTTGATTCGTTCCGCCGTCACTGCCTGATGAACGGCCTCGACGACATCGGTCTGACGCTGGAAAAAGTGGCGGCCATCGACGGCTTCGAGAAGACGGCCGCAACCTTGAGGCCATGGGTCTGAAGCCCTGTCTACCTATGGATGAGAGGCCGCCTTCGGGCGGCCTTTTTATTACCTCCTTTTGGTGCAGTTCGGCGACACAATCTCCCCGATTACGTCACAAAGGTTAGCTTACTCTTACCCCAGATTGCGGCCGAAAGTGGAAGACGGCAATTTGAGCAGAGACATGACAACCCGCCGAAACGAGCGGGAAATTTCGGAAACAGGCCGGGGCAGGTGCTCCGGGCAATCCGGATAGGGGTGGGACGGACGTGATTCCAAGGCTGGCGGGCGCGCTCCTGCGCGCGTTTCTCGTCGTCATTCTTCTGGCGACCCCCTCGATCCTGCTGCCGGGCGTAGGCCCGGACGGCAAGCAGATGGTGGCCCTCGTCGCCCTGTTCGGGGGCGTCCTCACCTTTGTCGAATACAACGCGACCTATCCCGGGCTGGTGGAGTTCCGAGATGCGCCCCCCTTCAACCGGCTGCGTTACGCGCTGCTCTTCGTGCTGGTCCTGTCGCTCACGCTGATGCAGCGGGACGCAAGCGACCCCTCCACGCTGACCACGCTCTTCGCGGCGGTGGCTGCCGCCATCGGCGATGCAATGGATTTTCCCTACAGCCCCGTCCGGCTTGCCACCCTGATGCTCTCGGAGGGCGCCACGCAGGAGGATCTGGAGGCGGTGCGCAACGCGGCGGGCATCGCCTATCTCGTGGCCACGGCCGCCATTGCCGTCTTCGTGGCGGTGATCCGGCTGAACCGCTGGCCCTCGCGCCACGCCGCCTTCAACGTCTGGGTCAACCTGCCCACCTTCGAGGCCACGGCCGGCGGAGACGTGGTGCAACGCCTTCAGCGGGACGCGCGTCTTAACGTGGCCTTAGGCTTTCTGCTGCCATTCCTGATCCCGACGGTGGTGAAGATGGGCAGCAGCGGGCTCGATCCGCTGACGCTGGAATCGCCACAGACCCTGGTGTGGACGACGGCGGCATGGGCCTTCCTTCCGGCAAGTCTCTTCATGCGCGGCGTGGGCATGGCCCGTATCGCGCAGATGATCCGCGAGAAGCGGCGCATGGGAGAGATGATTGGCAACGCGGGCTTTGTGCCTGTCTGATCGCGCTCCTCCTGCTCCTGCCGCGAGCGGCCGGCGCAGAGGTCCTTCGCTTCGCCGTATGGGATGCCGGGCTGTCGCGGAAGGGGCCCGGCCTGCTGCTTCGCGACATCCTGAGGGGAGAGGATCCGCAGATCCTCGCGGTTCGTCAGGTGATCGAGGCGCTCGATGCCGATGTGCTCCTGCTGCTCGATGTGGACTATGATGCCGGCCATCTCGCGGTGCGGGCGCTGGCCGGTGACCTCTATCCCCATCTGTTCGCGCTGAGGCCCAACACGGGGCTCCAGACCGGGCTCGACCTCGACGGCGATGGCCGGCGCGGAGGTGCGGGCGACGCGCAGGGGTGGGGCCGGTTCTCGGGGCAGGGGGGGATGGCGCTTCTGTCGCGGCTGCCGCTCGGAGAGGCGCGCGACTTCTCCGATGTCCTCTGGCGCGATCTGCCCGCGGCCAACCTGCCCCCCATGGCGCCCGAGGCGCGGGCGGTGCAGCGTCTGTCCACGACCGGCCACTGGGACGTCCCCCTGCGCCTGCCGGACGGGCCGGATCTGCGGCTTCTGCTCTGGTCGGCCACGCCGCCGATCTTCGATGGCCCGGAAGATCGAAACGGGCGGCGCGGCGGAGATGAGGCCCTGTTCTGGCTGCACCTGCTGGAGGGGCGGCTGCCTCATGCGCCGCCGCAGGGCCCGGTTCTTCTGATGGGCAAGGCCAACATCGACCCTTCGGCCGGAGACGGGGCGCAGGGTGCCATCCGTGCCCTGCTGGCCTATCCAGGCCTGCGGGATCCGGCCCCGGCGGGGCCGGACGGCAGCCTTGCCACGGCCGACTTCCGGGCCGCGAACGGACCGGGTCTGCTGCGGACGGACTATATCCTGCCGGATCGCGGCTTGCGGGTGCTGCGCTCCGGCGTCCTCTGGCCACCGCCCGAGGATCCGCTGGCACATGTCGTCGCGCGGGCCTCGCGCCACCGCCCGGTCTGGGTGGAGCTTGAGCCTCCCTGACGGCGCGGCCGCCACAAGGGCCGTTGCCCATCGGGCTCCGGCACCCGTGGCCCCGAGGGGGCGATGCTTGACCCGACAGGGGCGAGAGCGTAGCCACGGCACATCCCATTGCTAGCAGGAGCGTCCCTTGGCCAATCCCTCCCTTCTCATCCTCGCCGGCGACGGCATCGGTCCCGAAGTCATGGCCGAGGTGAAACGCATCATCGGCTGGTTCGGTGAGAAGCGCGGCGTGACCTTCGACCTGTCCGAGGATCTCGTCGGGGGCGCGGCCTATGACGTTCACGGCGTGCCCCTGGCGGATGCCACCATGGCCAAGGCGCAGGAGGTGGATGCGGTTCTGCTCGGCGCCGTGGGGGGGCCGAAATACGACGTGCTGGATTTCTCGGTAAAGCCCGAGCGTGGCCTCCTGCGCCTGCGCAAGGAGATGGACCTCTATTCCAACCTGCGCCCCGCCCAGTGCTTCGACGCGCTGGCCGAGTTCTCGAGCCTCAAGCGCGAGATCGTGGCCGGGCTCGACATCATGATCGTGCGGGAACTGACCTCGGGCGTCTATTTCGGCGAACCGCGCGGGATCTTCCCGGACAATGAGGGCGGCCGCGTCGGCATCAACACCCAGCGCTACACGACCGAGGAAATCCGCCGCGTGGCCCGCTCGGCCTTCGAGCTTGCCCGCCGGCGCAACAACAAGGTCTGCTCGATGGAGAAGGCCAACGTCATGGAGTCGGGCATCCTCTGGCGGGAAGAGCTGCAGTGGGTCCACGACAACGAATATCCGGATGTCGAGCTGAGCCACATGTATGCCGACAATGGCGCCATGCAGCTTGTGCGGTGGCCGCGCCAGTTCGACGTGATCGTGACCGACAACCTGTTCGGCGACATCCTGTCCGACTGCGCCGCCATGCTGACGGGTTCGCTGGGGATGCTGCCCTCGGCCTCCCTGGGCGCGCCGATGGCGAACGGTCGCCCCAAGGCGCTTTACGAGCCCGTGCACGGTTCGGCTCCCGACATTGCCGGGCAGGGCAAGGCCAACCCGATCGCCTGCATCCTCAGCTTTGCCATGGCGCTGCGCTATTCGTTCGACATGGGCGACGAGGCCACGCGCCTCGAGAAGGCGGTCGAGAAGGTGCTGGCCGACGGCATCCGCACCGCCGACCTCATGGGCCCCGAGGGCGGCACGCCGGTCTCGACCTCGGGCATGGGCGACGCGATCCTCGCGGCGCTCGACGCAAGCCTGTGATCCGCTGAAAAGGGGCGGCCCGCCGCCCCTTTTTATCCGGCGGCCGCTTGCGCTCGCGGCGGTTCCGGGCAATGGTGCGCCGAACCTTCCCGAAAGCAAGCGGCGGTCCCTTCCCGTGGCCAAATCCAACACGCGCGGCGCGTTTCTCGCGCTGCTGGCATTCGCGATCTACGCCACCCACGACGTCGTGGTGAAGCTCCTCGGTCGCGACTATTCGGCTGTCCAGATCCTGTTCTTCGCGACGCTCCTGGGCTTCCCGCTCGCCACGATCATCCTGATGCGCGACCGGGTTTCGGGCAACCTCAGGCCCCGCCATCCCTGGTGGGTGCTGCTGCGCACGGGCTGCATCGTGACGACGGCCCTCTGCGCCTTCTATGCCTTCTCGGTGTTGCCCCTGGCGCAGACCTACGCGATCCTCTTCACCATGCCGCTTCTCGTGACGCTGCTCGCCATTCCGTTGCTCGGCGAGACGATCGGCCTCCACCGCGGCTGCGCCATCGCGGCGGGGCTCTGCGGTGTCCTGATCGTGCTGCGCCCGGGCGCCGAGCCGCTGAGCCTGGGGCATGGGGCCGCACTCCTCGCCGCGGCCACCTCGTCGCTGGGATCGGTCATCGTGCGCAAGATCGGCCAGGATGAGCGGTCCGTGGTGCTGCTCCTCTATCCGATGGTGGCCAACTTCTTCGTCCTGGGCCTCGCGCTGCCGTTCGTCTATCGGCCCATGCCGCTCGAGCATCTGGGCATGATGGGCATCATCGCGGTCTTCAGTCTTGTGGCGATGCTGCTCACCATCGCGGCCTATCGCATGGCCGAGGCCGTGATCGTGGCGCCCATGCAATATTCGCAGATGATCTGGGCCGCGATCTTCGGATGGCTGGTTTTCGGCGAGCGCGCTGATGTCTGGACGTGGCTCGGGGCGGGGGTGATCATCGCGAGTGGCCTCTACATCGTGGGGCGCGAGGCACGCCGCAACGTGTCCGAGCACCGTCCGGCGAGCCAGACGCGCCTGCGCCCCGAGGTCGGGCTCATGCCGCGTCTGCTCCGCCGTCGCGACACGCGAGACGGCGCGTAGCGAAAAGCGCGCGGACCCCCTTGCATTCGCGTGCGCGACGATCTATTCCGCACGCCACGGTCGGAGCGTAGCGCAGCCTGGTAGCGCACCTGCTTCGGGAGCAGGGGGTCGGAGGTTCGAATCCTCTCGCTCCGACCAATTTCCCGCATGAAGTTTTGAACAGCCCGCCTTTCGTAGCGGAGGGCGTTCTTTCAGGCTCGGTTTGGCCGGTGGCTCCTGCATGTCCCGCCTTGCGGATCCTGCACCCACCGCAGCGCCGACGCCTTGATCGGCCGCTCGACCGGGCAAGAGGGTTGGGTGCGATGCGGGTGCCACATCCCGCCTTTTACCGAGTCATGCACTGTCCAGCACCGCCCACGCGAGGCAGTATCCGGATGTGTGTCCGGACCCTTGCGGTTCGAGCCGCAATCCTGCCGCATATGTCCGGCAGTCTCCGCTGCCGGGACGAACTTCTGATTTCAGTACCAGGGACTTGATGATGCAAGGACGAGTGATCTTTTTCGACAACGCCACCTCGACCGGCCGGATTTCCGGCGCGGACGGCCATCGCTATGACTTCAGCCAGCAGGACCTGAAGCAGCCGGTCCGGCCAGCGGTGGGAGCGGAAGTCGATTTCGAGCCGCGGAACGGCGCCGCGCGCGACATCTATGTGATCGGCGGGGCCGCGGCTGCCCATCAAGGCAGTTACGTGGGCAAGGTCGAACCTGATCTGGGATTGTTCGGCTATGGCTGGCGAGCGGTCACTGCCAAGTACGCAGCTTTCAGTGGTCGTGCGCGCCGCAAGGAAGCCTGGGGGTTTGGCGTGATCTACTTCCTGCTTCTGCTGATCCCGTCGCTGTTGTTCATTCCTGCGGCGGCAACCGGGTCAGACGAGGCAATGACGCTGCCTCTGGTGATCTTGGGTATTGTCTTTCTCGCGCTGATCGTCCCGTCCTGGGCGGTGAACTTTCGGCGGCTGCACGACCTCGGCCAGCCCGGGTGGATCATCTTCGTTGTGACGGCGATCAGCCTCATTCCCTACGTGGGCGCCTT
This sequence comes from Cereibacter azotoformans, assembly GCF_021391315.1. Classification (NCBI taxonomy): domain Bacteria; kingdom Pseudomonadati; phylum Pseudomonadota; class Alphaproteobacteria; order Rhodobacterales; family Paracoccaceae; genus Cereibacter; species Cereibacter azotoformans. Next base: position 141,752 of record NZ_CP090021.1, read on the forward strand.
GATTGCCCTGATCGCGACGGTCCTGCTTCTGGTCGTGGAGGGCCAGCCGCACGAGAACAAGTATGGCGTGCCGGTGAAGCGCGCCTGAACGGCGGACCGCCACCCATCCGGGACCGCGTCCGCAAGGCGCGGCCCCTCGTCTGACTCCGGCCACGGCCGGCACCTCCCTGCGCGTCACGATGGCCGGCAACGAGAAGCGCCGGGTGACGCGTCTGGCGCGCGCGGGGGCACCCTCGCGTTCGGGCGGGCTTGACTCTCCGGGCGGGCACGCGTATCGCCGCAGGGATTTCCGGAGTTCCGTTGGAGCCTCCGGTCCCGGTGCTTGTCCGGGATCGCCACCCATCAGCGCGATGCGCCCATGGGTGACGTTGTTATTTTGGCCGTCCCGTCCTAGGTCGGGGCAGAGTTCAACAGGTCGGGGGAGACCGCGATGTTCGAAAGTCTGTCCGAACGCCTTGGCGGCGTGTTCGAGCGGCTCACCAAGCAGGGGGCGCTGACCGAGGACGACGTGGCGACCGCGCTGCGCGAGGTGCGCGTGGCGCTGCTCGAGGCGGATGTCTCGCTGCCGGTCGCGCGCGATTTCGTCAAGCGGGTGCAGGAGAAGGCGACCGGGCAGGGCGTCACCAAGTCGGTGACGCCGGGCCAGCAGGTCGTGAAGATCGTCCATGACGAGCTGGTCACCGTGCTGCGCGGCGAGGGTCCGGCCGATGCGCTGAAGATCGACAACCCGCCGGCGACGATCCTGATGGTGGGCCTGCAGGGCTCGGGCAAGACGACGACGACGGCGAAGCTGGCCAAACGGCTCAGCGAGAAGCAGGGCAAGCGGGTGCTGATGGCCTCGCTCGACACCAACCGTCCGGCCGCGATGGAGCAGCTGCAGATCCTCGGCGCGCAGATCGGGGTGGACACGCTGCCGATCGTCAAGGGCGAGACCGCGGTGCAGATCGCCAAGCGCGCCAAGACCCAAGGGTCGATGGGCGGCTATGACGTGATCATGCTGGACACCGCCGGCCGCCTGCACATCGACGAAGTGCTGATGGACGAGGTTCAGGCCGTCCGCGATCTGGCCCAGCCGCGCGAGACGCTGCTGGTGGTCGATGGCCTCACGGGTCAGGACGCGGTGAATGTCGCGGCCGAATTCGACGGCAAGGTGGGCATCTCGGGCGTGGTGCTGACCCGGATGGACGGCGACGGCCGCGGCGGTGCTGCGCTGTCGATGCGCGCCGTCACCGGCAAGCCGATCCGCTTCGTGGGTCTGGGCGAGAAGATGGACGCGCTCGAGACCTTCGAGCCCGATCGGATCGCCGGCCGCATCCTCGGCATGGGCGACATCGTGGCGCTCGTCGAGAAGGCGCAGGAGACGTTCGAGGCCGAGCAGGCCGCCAAGATGATGAAGCGGTTCCAGAAGGGCCTCTTCAACATGAACGACCTGAAGATGCAGCTGGAGCAGATGCTCAAGATGGGCGGTATCCAGGGCATGATGGGCATGATGCCCGGCATGGGCAAGATGTCGAAGGCGGCCGAGGAGGCGGGCTTCGACGACAGGTTCATCCGCCGCCAGGTGGCGCTCATCAACTCGATGACCAAGAAGGAGCGGGCCAACCCCGACCTTCTGCAGGCCAGCCGCAAGAAACGGATCGCGGCCGGCGCCGGGCTCGAGGTGCAGGAGCTGAACCGGCTCCTGAAGCAGCACCGGCAGATGGCCGACATGATGAAGAAGATGGGCAAGGGGGGCATGATGAAGCAGGCCCTCAAGCAGATGATGGGCAAGGGCGGTGCGCCCGACATGTCCGGCATCAGCCCCGAGGAGATGCAGGCCGCCGCCGCGGCCATGAAGGGCCGGATGCCCGGCGGCATGGGTGGTTTTCCGGGGATGCCGGGCGGGATGAAGCTGCCGCCGGGCCTCTCGGGCCTGGGCACGGGCAAGAAGAAATGATGGCTCGCGCGCAGTCCGCTTTTGCGACCGATCCCGCCTGCACGCGGGTGTCGGCGCATGGGCCGTGGGTGCGCGCATGAGCCTTCCCTTCCCCATCCCCGTGATCGAGACCGACAGGCTCGTCCTGCGCGGGCCGCGCGAAAGCGACCTGCCCGCCATGATCGCCTTTGGCCAGAGCGACCGCACGCGCTTCATCGGCGGGCGGCAGGACAGCTTCGGAACCTGGCGGATCTTCCTGGCCGGGATCGGCCACTGGGCCCTGCGCGGCTACGGCATGTGGTCGGTGGACACCCGCGGGGGCGCCTTCGTTGGCCGCGTCGGCGTCATCAACCACATCGGCTGGCCCGAGCCCGAACTGGGCTGGCACCTTTATGAGGGGCACGAGGGCAAGGGCTATGCCTATGAGGCGGCCCTGGCGGTCCGGGACCACATGCAGGGCAAGTTGGGGATGGGGCCGCTCATCACCATGATCGATGCCGAGAACCTCCGCAGCCTCTCGCTCGCCCGGCGCCTCGGCGCCACGCTCGAGCGGGTGCTGGAGGAGGGCGGGCGCCTCATCCACATCTACCGTCACCCGGGCGAAGAGGATGGCGGGATGGAGGCCTACGCATGATCGCCGTCACCGGCAGCCCCGCCATCACGACCGAGCGGCTGACGCTGCGGATGCCCGCAGCGCGCGACTGGGAGCCGGTCGCGGGCTTCCTCACGTCCGACCGGGTCCGCTACATCGGCGGCACGCTCACGCGGGACAAGGCCTGGCGCGCCTTCGGCCACATGGTCGGCCACTGGGTGTTGCGCGGCTACGGCATGTTCATCTTCACCCTGCGCGGCAGCGACGAGGCGCTGGGCATGGCGGGGCCCTGGTATCCCGAAGGCTGGCCCGAGCATGAGATCGGCTGGTCGGTCTTTTCCGAGGCGGGCGAGGGGCAGGGCTACGCCCGCGAGGCGGCCGAGGCCGCGCGCCGCCATGCCTTTCAGAACCTCGGCTGGAAGACGGCGGTGAGCTACATCCATCCGCACAATGTCCGCTCGCTTGCCTTGGCCGAACGGCTGGGCGCGGTGCGTGACGAGGATGCGTCCTTCCCCGGCGACGGCCCCGCGCTCGTGTTCCGGCATCCGGGCCCGGAGGCGCGCCGATGAGGCAGCCCTGGACCCATCCCCTGACCCGCGAGGCTGCGATGCAGGCCGCGGGCATCGCGGCGGCCCTGCCGGAACTGTGCACCGCGCGGCTTCGGCTGCGTGCGCCCCGGCTCGACGACTTCGGCACCTATGCCGAGATCATGAGCTCGGACCGCGGGCTCCACGTCGGCGGCCCGATGGATCCGGCCGAGGCCTGGGACGATTTCTGCCGCATGGTGGCCACCTGGCTGCTGCGCGGCCACGGGCTCTGGTCGGTCGAGGGGCAGGGTGGGCTTCTGGGCTTCGTCCTGATCGGGATGGAGCCCGGCGACCCCGAGCCCGAACTCGGCTTCCTCTTCACCGCCGAGGCCGAGGGGCAGGGCTACGCGCAGGAAGCGGCCGAGGCCGCGCGCGCCCATGCGTTCCGCGACCTGGGGCTGCCGGGGCTGGTCTCCTGCATCGCACCCGAGAATTTCCGGTCGCGCCGGCTGGCTGAAAGGCTTGGCGCCCGTCCCGATCCCGGCACGCTGGATGGCGTGCTCGTGTACCGTCACCCCGTGCCGGAGTTGTCCGTATGAGTGTCCCCTGTTCCGACGATCCAGAGGGTCCCGTTCCCATGACCGACGCTGCTGCCCGCGCCCAGGCGCTGTTGCGCGAACATCGCGACAGCATCGACCGGCTGGACGCGATCCTCGTCTATACGCTCGCCGAACGGTTCAAGCAGACCCAGGCGGTCGGCCGGCTCAAGGCCGAGCACGATCTTCCGCCCTCGGATCCCGCGCGCGAGGCGCGCCAGATCGAGCGGCTGGAATGGCTCTCGAAAGAGGCCGACCTCGACCCGGAGTTTGCAAGGAAATTCCTGAACTTCATCATTTCCGAAGTCATCAGGCATCACGAGAAACTGCAGAAATGACCGGGTTCTGCCCGGCAAAAGCCAAGACAGGAGAAGACCCATGGCTATGAAAATCCGTCTCGCCCGTGGCGGTTCGAAGAAGCGTCCGCACTATTCGATCGTCGCGTCCGACAGCCGCATGCCGCGCGACGGCCGCTTCCTCGAGAAGCTCGGCACCTACAACCCGCTGCTCGCCAAGGACAGCGAGGACCGCATCAAGATGAACGTCGAGCGCGTTCAGTACTGGCTCTCGCAGGGCGCCCAGCCGACCGACCGCGTCGCCCGCTTCCTCGAGGCCGCCGGCCTGAAGGAAAAGGCCGTGCGCAACAACCCCAAGGCCGCCGTGCCGGGCAAGCGCATGGCCGAACTGGCCAAGAAGAAGGCCGAGCGCGCCGCGGCTTCGGCCGAGTGATCGGGCCGGCGGCCCCTGCGGGGGCCGCCACCTTCCCGCGACGGGTTCGGGCCTGGAGGCCCGGCCCGTCGCGGCATCGTTGCATCCGGGGCCGAACATGACCAGGACCGACCGCCTCTGTGTGGGTGCCATCGCCGGAGCCTTCGGCGTGAAGGGCGAGGTGCGGCTGAAATCCTTCTGCGCCGAGCCGTCCGACATCGCTTCCTACGGTCCGCTCTTCACCGAGGACGGCGGCCGCAGCTTTCGCGTCACCCTCACCCGCCCGGTCGCCGGGGCCCTCGGGGCGCGTCTGTCCGGCGTGGCCACCAAGGAAGAGGCCGATGCGCTCCGCGGCGTGCAGCTTTATGCCGACCGGGACCGGCTTCCCTCGCTGGGCGATGACGAGTTCTATCACGCCGATCTGATCGGGCTCGAGGTGCGTGACACCGGCGGCGCCCTGCTCGGGCGTGTCCATGCGGTGCACAATCATGGCGCGGGCGACATCCTCGAGGTGACGGGGGCGGGCCGGCGCGAGGCGCTGCTTCTGCCCTTTACCCGGGCCGTGGTGCCGACGGTCGATCTGTCCACTGGACGGATCGTGGCCGACCCGCCCGAAGGTCTCGAATAAGGGCCACCTCGGGCGCCGCGCAATCAGCCCGCGCCTGCCAAACCTTCACCATTTTTGCCCGGGATGCTGTCCGCCGGACCGCAAAAGGTGATCCCATGCCGCTCGGGCTTCAACTCCGTCTTTCGCTGCTGTTCACGGCCTTTCTCTACCTCGGGCCCCTGTTCGCGGGTGTCGGCCGGCATCCCTGGCCCGTCGTCCCGGCTTTCGTGGCCCTGTTCCTCCTCTGGACGATGGTGGTGCGCCCCGCGCAGTGGCCGCGCGATCGGGCCGGCTGGCGAGGGCCGGGCGTGGTCGTCCGGGTCGCTGCCACGGCCGCCATGCAGACGTTCCTCGTCGTGCTGCTCCACGCCATCGGCCGCGGCATCGGGGGCTTTCTGCCCGACGTGACCATCCCGCTATCCCTGCCGCTCGCACTGGCGCTGGTGTCGATCCCGCTGTCGCGGCTGGCTCTCGATCCCGAGCGGCTGGCGTTCGCCCGCGGCTACCTTGAGGAGGTGCCCGAAGAGTTGGCCGTCGAGCTGGAGGGGCAGCGCGCGGACCGGCTGGTGGCGCCCTTCCTGCGGTTGCCGGACGATACCGGCGAGGTCGAGCTGATGCGGCGGCTCGTGGCACTGGCGCCCGCGCTGACGAGCGCCGCGCTGCTCGACGCGCTCGACAGGGGGATCGAAGCGGCGGACGGGCCGGCCCGCGCCGCACGCCGCGCGCTGATCCTTCAGGCCACGTCGGTGGCCACGGCCGACACCTGCCAGGGACGGGCCGAGCCGATGCGGGCCTTGCGCGTGGCGGCGGACGACCGGGGCCTCCTCCACCTGCTGACCTTGCGGCTGCGCGACCTGCTGGAGCAGCGCCCGCAGGCCGAGGGCGACTGCCCCTCGATCCCGGATCTGCGGGCCGCGGCCTCCCGTGCGACGGTGCTGGACCGGATCGGCCGGCGCCGGGCCGCCTGACGCAGGGGGTGGGCTTCCGCCCTTGCCCGCAAGGCCGGCTTCGCCCATACCACGGCCATGAGCGACAGACCCGACGTTCCCCGTTCTCACGGCCGACTTGCCATCCGCCCCTCGTTGCAGCCGCGCGAGCTGGGCGGACCTCCGACGCTGAAAGGCGCGTGGCAGGCGCGCGTGGTGACCCTGTTTCCCGAGGCCTTCCCCGGCACGCTGGGCCTGTCGCTGACCGGGAAGGCGCTGGACATGGGCCTGTGGGCGCTCGAGACGATCGACCTGCGCAGCTTCGGCGAGGGCAAGCACCGCAACGTGGACGACAATCCCGCGGGCGGGGGAGCAGGCATGGTGCTGCGGGCCGACATCGTGGCCCGTGCGCTCGATGCGGCGGCCGTGGGCACCCCGCCCGAGCGGCCGCGCTGGCCCGTCGTCTATCTTTCGCCCCGCGGCCGGCCGTTCAGTCAGGCCATGGCGCGGGACTGGGCTCAGGCCGAGGGGCTGACGCTTCTGTGCGGCCGCTTCGAGGGGGTGGACCAGCGCGTCCTCGATGCCTACGCGGTCGAGGAAGTGAGTCTCGGCGATTTCGTCCTGACAGGGGGCGAGATCGCGGCGCAGGCCTTGATCGACGCCACCGTGCGTCTTATACCGCGCGTGCTCGGGAATCATGTCTCCACCGAAGAGGAATCCTTTTCGGAGGGACTTCTTGAATTTCCGCAGTATACGAGGCCGACCGTCTGGCAGGATCGCGCGATCCCGGAGATTCTTCTTTCCGGCCATCACGCGAACATCTCCCGCTGGCGGAGGGCCGAGGCCGAAAGGCTGACGAAGGAACGCAGGCCTGATCTCTGGCGGGCTTACCTTGCGGCGCAGGGTAGGGACCCGGACGAAGACCGAGAGCTCTGAGGCGGCATCACTTCGCGGGGAAACCGCGAGCAGAGGAAAGGACTTGCGATGAACCTGATCGCACAACTCGAGGCGGAGCAGATCGCCGCCCTCGGCAAGACCATCCCGGATTTCAAGGCCGGCGACACCGTTCGCGTCGGCTACAAGGTGACCGAAGGCACCCGCTCGCGTGTGCAGAACTACGAAGGCGTCGTGATCGGCCGCAAGGGCGGCAACACGATCTCGGCCTCGTTCACCGTGCGCAAGATCTCCTTCGGCGAAGGCGTCGAGCGCGTCTTCCCGCTCTACTCGACCAACATCGACTCGATCGAGGTGGTGCGTCGTGGCCGCGTGCGCCGCGCGAAGCTCTACTACCTCCGCTCGCGCCGCGGCAAGTCGGCCCGGATCGCGGAAGTCACCAACTACAAAGAAAAATCCGAGTAAGGAGCGGCGCCGATGAAAAAGGGCATCCACCCCGACTACCACATGATCGACGTCAAGATGACGGACGGCACCGTGTTCCAGGTCCGCTCGACCTGGGGCAAGGAAGGCGAACAGATGGCGCTCGAGATCGACCCGCTCGCCCATCCCGCCTGGACCGGCGGCACCGCCAAGCTGATGGACACCGGGGGCCGCGTGTCGAAGTTCAAGAACAAGTACGCCGGCCTCGGCTTCTGAGTTCGGACCGACTTCTGCGAAGGGCGCGCCTCGGGTGCGCCCTTTTCCTTTGGAGCGGAGTCTTCGGCACGCGGTCGCCGCCGAACCACCGGCCCGCGTCGATCCGCGCCTGATGGCGGTCCCGCGCCCGTCGCCTCGTCGGCTGCGCTCTTCGCGCCATGCCTGCCCGCGGGAATGGGGCCGCGGCCCCCCGTGCCCTTGCGCCGATGAGAGACAGCGGCTAGTCGCGGACGGAGGGGCAAGTAAAGAGGGCTTCCCGTGGCGCATATCATCGTGGTGGGCAACGAGAAGGGTGGCTCGGGCAAATCCACGACCTGCATGCATGTAGCGACCGCGCTCGTGCGGCTCGGCTTCCGCGTGGGCGCGCTCGACCTCGATCTGCGCCAGCGCAGTTTCGGCCGCTACGTCGAGAACCGGCAGGCCTTTGCGGCCAGCTCGGGGCTTGCGCTGCCGATGCCCGACTACCGACTCCTGCCCGACGTCGAGGAGGGTGAGGTGCCCGAGGGAGAGAACCCGCTCGACGTGCGGCTTGCCAAGGGGATGGCCGATCTCGGCCCGGTTTCGGACTTCATCCTGATCGACTGCCCCGGCTCGCACACGCGGCTGAGCCAGGTGGCCCACTCGCTCGCGGACACGCTGGTGACGCCGCTGAACGACAGTTTCGTTGATTTCGACCTGCTCGCCCGCCTTGATCCCGAAAGCGGCAAGGTCAAGGGGCCCTCGATCTACGCCGAGATGGTCTGGAGCGCGCGGCAGTTCCGCGCGCAGGCCGGGCTCAAGCCGATCGACTGGATCGTGCTGCGCAACCGCCTCGGGGCCCAGCAGATGCACAACAAGAAGAAGGTGGGGGCGGCACTCGAGGATCTCTCGCGTCGGATCGGCTTCCGCGTCGCCGCGGGCTTTTCCGAGCGGGTGATCTTCCGCGAACTCTTTCCGCGCGGTCTGACGCTTCTCGACCTTCGCGACACAGGGGTGGAGCAGCTCAGCCTCTCGAACATCGCGGCGCGGCAGGAGGTGCGCGACCTGCTGATCGAGCTGAAGTTGCCCGGTGTGAAGCCCGACTTCTGAAGGGCTCAGGGCAGGGGGGCGTCTGGCGGCTCGTGGCGCTCGTCCAGTTCGCACGCCAGGAACCGTTCGAACGCGTCGAGGTTCACCGGCTCGAACTGGCCAAAGCCCTGCATCCAGACCGAGGCCGCCTTGAGCGCGTCGGGTTCCAGCTTGCACCATTTCACCCGGCCGCGCTTTTCCTGCGTGATGAGGCCCGCCTCGGCCAGCACCTGAAGATGCTTCGAGATGGCGGCCAGTGACATGTCAAACGGGTGGGCGACGTCGGTCACCGCCATGTCGTCCTCGAGCAGCATGGTCAGGATCGCCCGCCGCGTCGGGTCGGCCAAGGCCGAGAAGATGATGTCGAGAGCGCCGGTCATGGCCTTGGTGTGACGCGGCGCCGCGGCATCGTCAACCTCGAGGTTGAATGTGTGCGGGGCCTCCGTTAGCGCCCAAACCGCCGTCCCGGCGTGGCCCGACCCTCGGGAAAACCATTGTATTTCAATGGTAAAGCGCCGATAAATGGCGGCTTGACTCGGTGCCGACCCCTGCTTAGGAAGGCCGGGACTGTTGAAGGGACGCTCAGGATGGCGGAAGAGCCCGATCCCGACCGGCTGCGGGCGCTGGAAGAGCGGATCGCGAAGGCGAACTCGGGTCGCAAGAGTGGGCGTTCGACGGCAGGCAAGGGATTTTCGCAGGGTGAAGTTGCCTGGCGGATGGTGATCGAACTGGTCTCCGGCATGGTGCTGGGTCTGGCGATCGGCTACGGGCTGGACTGGACGTTCGGCACGATGCCCATCTTCCTGATGATCTTCGCCCTGCTGGGGTTCGTCGCCGGGGTGAAGACAATGCTGCGGACCGCGCGGCAGCTTCAGGTGTCGGATCGGGACAGGACGGCAGACACGTCTGCAAGAGGGGATTGACGCGTGGAAACGGAAGTCGAGCACACCGGGTTGGCCATTCACCCGATGGACCAGTTCATCGTGAGGAAGCTCTTCTGCCACACGGAGAGCGCCTCGCCGATGAACGAGTGCACCACCAACATCCACTGGTATGACATCACCAATGTCACCATGTGGATGGCGATCGCGGTGCTGGTGATCGCGGCGATCCTCGTGCTCGGCACGCGGCGCCGGGCGATCGTGCCCTCGCGCAGCCAGTCGGTCGCGGAACTGCTCTACGGCTTCATCCACAATATGGTCGAGGAAGTGACCGGCCACGAGGGGGTGAAATACTTCCCCTATGTGATGACGCTGTTCCTCTTCGTCCTCTGCGGGAACGTGCTGGGCCTGCTGCCCCTCTCCTTCACCACCACGAGCCACATGGCCGTGACCGTGCCGCTCGCGCTCATGGTCTTCGTCGGCGTGACAGCTCTCGGCTTCATGAGGAACGGCCCCGGCTTCCTCAAGATGTTCTGGGTGACGTCGGCGCCGCTGGCCATCCGTCCGGTGCTGGCCGTGATCGAGGTGATCTCCTACTTCGTGCGCCCCGTCAGCCACTCGATCCGACTTGCCGGCAACATGATGGCCGGCCACGCGGTGATCAAGGTGATCGCGGGCTTTGCCTCGATCGCGGTGGTCTCGCCGGTCGTCGTCGGCGCCGTGACCGCGATCTATGCGCTCGAGCTGCTGGTCGCCGTCGTGCAGGCCTATGTCTTCACCATCCTGACCTGCGTCTACCTTCGTGACGCGGTGGGCGACGCCCACCACTGAGGTCGGACCCCGAAAACCCTCAATTGACCATTCCACCAAGGAGCTGAATGCTATGGAAGGCGATATCGCAGAAATGGGCAAATTCATCGGCGCGGGCCTGGCCACCATCGGCCTCGGCGGTGCTGGTATCGGCGTGGGCCACGTCGCTGGCAACTTCCTCGCCGGCGCCCTCCGCAACCCGTCGGCCGCTCCGGGCCAGATGGCGAACCTCTTCGTTGGCATCGCCTTCGCGGAAGCTCTCGGCATCTTCTCGTTCCTGATCGCGCTCCTGCTGATGTTCGCCGTCTGATGACGGCGAACCCGGCCGGTCGGGCCTCGCGCCCCTCCGGCCGGAGCATCGGGGCTGCAGGAGAACGAGATGGAAACCGAAGTGCATGAAGCGGCGGGTGCGGCCGGCCACGCTGGGCAAGCCGTTGGCATGCCGCAGCTCAACTTCGACTACTGGCCGAACCAGATCTTCTGGCTTCTGGTCACACTGGTCGCGATCTATTTCCTGCTGACGCGGGTGGCTCTGCCCCGGATCGGGGCCGTTCTCGCCGAACGTCGTGGCACGATCACCAACGATCTGGCCGCGGCCGAAGAGCTGAAGCAGAAGGCCGTTCTGGCCGAGAAAGCCTATAACGAGGCGCTGGCGAAGGCCCGTGCCGAAGCTCAGGCCATCATTGCCGAGACCCGGGCGGCCATCCAGGCCGAACTGGCCGTGGCCACGGCGAAGGCCGATTCCGAGATTGCCGCGAAATCGGCCGAGTCCGAGTCGCGCATTTCCGAGATCCGCGCGGGCGCGCTGCAAAGCGTGACCGAGGTGGCGAAGGATACGGCCGAGGCGCTCGTTGCGGCCCTGGGCGGAAAGTCCGACGCGGCCAGCGTCGATGCGGCCGTCGCGGCCCGGATGAAGGGGTGAGCGGGATGAAGAAGCTCTCGATCCTCGCGGCGCTGGCCGCTTCGCCGGCGATGGCGGCCACGGGGCCGTTCTTCTCGCTGTCGAACACGAACTTCATCGTGACGCTCGCCTTCCTCATCTTCATGGGGATCCTGGTCTATGCCAAGGTGCCGGGCCGCATCCTCGGGATGCTGGATCGGCGCGCGGTGCAGATCCGCAGCGAGCTGGAAGAGGCCCGCGCCCTGCGCGAGGAAGCGCGGACCATCCTCGCCTCCTACGACCGCAAGCAGAAGGAAGTGCAGGAGCAGGCGGCTCGCATCGTGGCTTCGGCCCGGGACGAGGCGCAGGCCGCGGCCGAACAGGCCAAGGCCGACCTGAAGGCCTCGATCGCCCGGCGTCTCGCCGCGGCCGAGGACCAGATCGCTTCGGCGGAGGCCGGTGCGGTGCGGGCGATCCGCGAGCAGGCGATCTCGGTCGCCGTGGCCGCGGCCTCGGACGTGCTGGCTCGCCAGATGACGCCGGCGGCGACCTCGGCCTCCATCGACGAGTCGATCAAGGAAGTGGAAGCCCGCTTCCACTGAGCGGCTGACAGATCAAAGGCAAGGCCCGGTCCGCGAGGACCGGGCCTTTGTCATAGGCCGGCCTTCCGGGCGAAGCGGGGGTTGCCCCCTCATCGCGGCGCCCCTTGCTGCCCTGCGAGAGGCGGCCGGCCTAGCGGTTCTTCTCATGCTCGAGCCGCTGCCGGGCCACCGCCTCGTGCCGATCGGCGCGGAGCCCCTCGGTCACGGCCTTCTCGACATAGCCGAGGTGCAGCTCCACCGCGGCCCGCGCCTCTTGCGGATCGCGCGCCTGCAGGGCCCCGTTGATGCGCCGATGCTGGTCGAGCAGCGACTCGCGCGTCGTGCGCTGCCGGAACATCATCTGGCGATTGTAGAAGACCCCGTTCCGAAGCAGGTCGAACATCGAACGCATCATGTGCAGCATGACGACATTGTGGCTCGCCTCGATGATGGCCATGTGAAACTGGGCATCGAGCGCCGCCTCGTCCGAGGGATCGCGTTTCAGATGCGCGGCCTCCATCTTGCGAAAGATCGTGTCGATCACCTGGAGGTCGGTGTCCGAGGCCCGGCTGGCCGCGCGCTCGGCCGAGAGGCTCTCGAGGTCGCGACGGAAGTCGATGTAGTCGAACACGGCCTCTTCGTGGCTGGCGAACAGCTCGACCAGCGCGGGGGCGAAGGCCGATCCCAGCACCTCGGCGACGAAGATGCCGGAGCCGGGGCGACTGACCAGCAGTCCCCGCTCCTGCAGTTCGGCGATCGCGTCACGCAGGGAGGGGCGCGAGACGCCCAGCCGCTCGGAGAGGTCCCGCTCCGAGGGCAGCCGCTCTCCGGGCCGGAGAACGCCGCGCAGGATCAGAAGCTCGATCTGCCGCATCACACTCTGCGACAGCTTTTCGGACTGGATCTTCTGGAATGGCATCAAAGCTCCCCTCGAACCGGTCTGAATCTATGACCGCAGGGGCGGAAGCTCAACGGGAAAGGCGTCCCGGGAAGGGGGCGGGCCCGAAGGCCCGCCGCCCGTGTCAGTTGGTCGGGCGGATGATGATGTCCACGCGCCGGTTCTGGGCGCGGCCCTCGGGCGTCAGGTTCGAGGCGATGGGCTGATCCTCGCCGCGGCCGAGGGATGCGACCCGGTAGGAGGGCACGCCGTTTCCGATCAGCACGCCCGCGACGGACTGGGCCCGGCGCAAGGACAGATCCTGGTTGTAGGCCGCCGAGCCCGTGCTGTCGGTGTGGCCCACCACCATGATCGTGGAGTTCGGGTAGCGCAGCAGGTTCTGCGCCACGGCGGCGAGATCGCGCTGCAGGTCGGGCCGGAGGTTCGCGCTGTCGGTGGCGAAGAGGATGTCCTGCGGCATGGTCACGACCAGCTCCGAGCCGGTGTTGGTCACGCTCACCTGGCTGTTTCCGATCGAGTTGCGCAGGTCCGCGGCCTGGCGGTCGAGCGCCGAGCCGACAGCGCCGCCCAGGATGCCGCCCACCGCCGCGCCGACCACGGCCTTCTCGAGCTTGTTGTCGCTGGCCGAGGCCCCGACGAGACCACCGAGGATCGCGCCGGTGGCGATGCCGGCCGAAGCGCGGGGGTTCTCACGGGTGTAGCTGCCGGGGGCGCCCATGCCGGGATTGCCGCCGCTGGCGTAGGGGTCGCAGCCGGCCAGAAGCACGACGCCGGCCGTCATCAGCACAAAGGGGGATTTCACGATCTTCATTGCCGCCTCACGAATTGTCCTTGGCTCCCGGAGATGGGTGCGCCCCTGCATATCGCACAAGCGACAGGCGAGGGAGAGGGTTCCATGGAGCAGCATGGCGAAAAGCTGCCGAGATCACGCGATTGCGTCCGTCCGCGCGGCCTCCCAGGCCAGCATGGCGCGCTTGACCGGCAGGCCCCAGTGATAACCGCCCAGAGCCCCCGACTTGCGCAGCGCGCGGTGACAGGGAATGAGGAACGAGACGGGGTTGCGCCCGACGGCCGTGCCCACGGCGCGCACCGCGGCGGGATGGCCGATGGCCTGCGCGATCTCGGAATAGGTCGTCACATGACCCGAAGGGATGCGCAGCAACGCCTCCCACACCTTGATCTGGAACGGCGCCCCGATCAGGTGCAGGTCGGCCGCCCCGCCCGCAAAGGCCGCCTCGGCCATGGGTGCCACGTCCGCGGGGGCCTCGACAAACCGGGCTGCCGGCCAGCGGCCGGCGAGGTCGGCCATGGCGGCCTCGCGGCCCGTCTCGGCGCAGAAGGCGAGGCCGCAGATGCCGCGGGGCGTGGCCATGACCAGCGCCTCGCCGAAGGGGGAGGGAAAGACCCCCCAGCGGATCTCGAGTCCCGCGCCGGCGCGGGCGAAGTCGCCGGGACTCATCGCTTCCCAGCGCAGGAACAGGTCATGGAGCCGGCCCGCCCCGGACAGGCCCGTGGCCAGGGCCGTGTCGAGCACGGTGAACCGCTCGGCCAGAAGCCGGCGCGCATGGTCCAGCGTCAGATACTGCTGGTAGCGTTTGGGCGACACGCCGACCCATTGCGAGAAGATGCGCTGGAAATGCGCCGGGCTGAGGCCGATCCGGGCCGCCAGATCCTCGAGCGAGAGGCCGGGGCCGCCCGCGTCGATCTCGGCGAGCGCGCGGGCGATGACGGCGTAATGATAGGCGGGGCGCTCGGGGGCGAGGCTGTCGGTCATGGCGGCTCCTCGGATCTGTTGTGCCGACCCTAGCGGCCGCGACGGGCCGCCGCGACCCGATTCCTGCGGCTTCGCTTGCCCCGCCCTGCGGCCTCGGGCATAGGTTGCGGCAATGGCGCGCCAACTCGATTACCGCACGATCCACGAGATCTTCACCCGCCTCCATGCGCTGGAGCCGGAGCCGAAGGGCGAGCTTGAACATGTGAACGCCTACACGCTGCTCGTGGCGGTGGCGCTGTCGGCGCAGGCGACGGATGCCGGGGTGAACAAGGCCACGCGCGCGCTCTTTGCCCGGGTGACAACGCCCGCCCAGATGCTGGAGCTGGGCGAGGAGGGGCTGACCGAGCATATCCGCACCATCGGCCTCTACCGCAACAAGGCGAAGAACGTGATCGCGCTGAGCCGCCTGCTCGTCGATCACTACGACGGCGAGGTGCCCGCGTCGCGCGCGGCGCTCCAGTCGCTGCCGGGGGTGGGGCGGAAGACGGCGAATGTGGTGCTGAACATGTGGTTCCACCAGCCGGCGATGGCGGTGGACACGCACATATTCCGCGTGGCCAACCGCACCGGCATCGCGCCCGGCCGCGATGTCGAGGCGGTCGAGCGGGCGCTCGAGGATCATGTGCCCGCGCCCTTCGCGCTGCATGCGCACCACTGGCTCATCCTGCACGGCCGCTACATCTGCGTCGCGCGCAAACCGAAATGCGGCATCTGCCCGATCCGCGATCTCTGCCTTTACGAGGACAAGACAGCATGAAGACGTTCCAGGTGGTCGGCATCGGCAATGCGATGGTCGATGTGCTTTCCCATTGCGACGATGGTTTCCTTGACGCGAACGGGGTGGGCAAGGGCATCATGCAGCTGATCGACATGGATCGCGCGGTGGAGCTTTACGGTCGCATCGGCCCTGCGCAGGAGATCTCGGGCGGGTCGGCCGCCAACACGATCGCGGGGATCGCGCATCTGGGCGGCCGGACAGCCTATGTCGGCAAGGTCTGCGACGACCAGCTGGGTGCGATCTTCGCCCATGACCTGCGCGCGCAGGGGGCGGTCTACGAGACGCCGATGGCGCCGAAGGGTGGCGCGCAGGAGACGGGGCGCTGCATCGTGCTGGTCACCCCGGACGGCGAGCGGTCGATGAACACCTATCTCGGCTGGTCCGAGTTCCTGACCGCCGATGACATCGACGAGGCGCAGGTGGCGGCTTCCGAGTGGATCTATCTGGAGGGCTATCGCTTCGACGGGCCCGACAGCCACCGCGCCTTTGCCAAGGCCATCGCGGCGGCGAAGGGGGCGGGGGGCCGGGTGTCGGTGACGCTGTCCGACCCGTTCTGCGTCGAGCGCCACCGCGACGCCTTCCGCAGGATGATCCGAGAGGACGTGGACCTGCTGTTCGCGAACCGGGCGGAACTGCTGTCGATGTACCAGACCGAGGATTTCGGCGCGGCGCTGAAGGCCGCCGCCGCCGAGGTGGCGATCGTCGCCTGCACCGAAAGCGAGAAGGGGGCGCATGTGCTGGCCGAGGGGCAGCACTGGCATGTGCCGGCCATTCCGACGAAGATCGTCGATGCGACCGGGGCGGGGGACCTGTTCGCCGGGGCGTTCCTGTGGGGGATCACCAACGGGCATGGCCATGAGGCGGCGGGGCGGATGGGCTGCATCGCGGCCTCGGAGGTCATCAGCCATATCGGCGCCCGGGCCGAGGCCGATCTGAAGGCGCTGTTCAAGCGTCACGGCGCGATCTGAGCGGGGGGAGGCGCGCGGCTCAGGCCCCTCCGGGGCCATCGCCGCGCGCCGCTGCCGCGGAAGGCGGACCCGGCGCGCCGCGGCCCCTTGCGCTTGGCGCGGGGATTTCGGAGGTTTGGCCGGACGCTTCCGGGCGGTATCTCCGAGGATGGATGAACGCATGGCCTACGACTACGACCCGCAGAACATCTTTGCCCGCATCCTGCGCGGCGAGATCCCGAACGACACGGTTCTCGAGACCGAGCACACGCTTGTCTTCCGCGACATCCGCCCGCAGACGCCGCATCACCTGCTGGTGATCCCGAAGGGCGCCTATGTCTGTTTCGACCATTTCGCGGCCGAGGCGAGCGCCGAGGAGATCGTGGATTTCCACCGCACCGCCGCGCGGGTCTGCGCCGACCTGGGGATCAGCCCCGGCGCGGGCGGCGACGGGTTCCGCACCGTCTCGAACGCAGGGCTCGATGCGGTGCAGGAGGTGCCCCACTACCACATGCACATCCTGGCCGGCCGGCCGCTGGGGCCGATGCTGTCGCGGCGCGACTGAGGCTCAGTGGGCCTCGGCCCAGTTGGCGCCGCGGCCCGCATCCACCGTCAGCGGCACCGACAGTTTCACCGCCGGCTCGGAGGCGCTTTCCATCACCTCGCGGACCCGGGCGATCACCGGGTCCACCGCCGCCTCGTCCACCTCGAACAGCAGTTCGTCATGGACCTGCAGCAGCATCTTCGCCGGCAGCCCGTCGAGCGCCTTCGGCATGCGGATCATGGCGCGGCGGATCACATCGGCCGCGGTTCCCTGGATCGGCGCGTTGATCGCCGCGCGGCGGGCAAAGCCCGCACCGGGGCCCTTGGCGTTGATCTCGGGCGTGTTGATGCGGCGGCCGAACAGGGTCTGGACGAAACCGTGGGCCTTCGCAAAGGCCACCGTCTCGTCCATGTAGGCGCGGATGCCGGGGAAGCGCTCAAAATAGCGGTCGATGAAGCCCTGGGCGTCGGCGCGCGGGATGCGCAGGTTGCGCGCCAGCCCAAAGCCCGAGATGCCGTAGATCACCCCGAAGTTGATCGCCTTGGCTTGCCGGCGCACCATCGGGTCCATCCCCTCCAGCGGCACGTTGAACATCTCCGCGGCCGTCATGGCGTGGATGTCGTGCCCTTCGCGGAAGGCCTGCTTCAGCGCCGGGATGTCGGCGATATGGGCCAGGATGCGCAGCTCGATCTGGGAATAGTCGAGGCTGACCAGCAGCTTGCCCTTCGGCGCCACGAAGGCCTCGCGGATGCGGCGGCCTTCCTCGGTGCGGACGGGAATGTTCTGCAGGTTCGGGTCGGTCGAGGCGAGGCGTCCGGTGTTCGCCCCCGCGATGGAATAGGAGGTGTGAACGCGTCCCGTCTCGGGGTGGATGTGCTCCTGCAGCGCGTCGGTATAGGTCGATTTCAGCTTGGAGAGCTGGCGCCAGTCCAGCACGCGGGCGGGCAGGTCGTGGCCCTCGGCCGCCAGATCCTCCAGCACGTCGGCGCCGGTGCCCCAGGCGCCGTTCTTGCCCTTGACCCCGCCCTGAAGGCTCATCCGCTCGAACAGGATCTCGCCCAGCTGCTTGGGACTGCCGACGTTGAAGGGGCCGCCGGCGAGGCCGTGGATCTCGGCCTCGAGCGCGGCCATCTTCTGTGCGAAGGCGTTCGACATGCGCGAAAGCGTATCGCGGTCGACCTGCACCCCCGCCATCTCCATCTCGGCCAGGACCGGGACAAGCGGGCGCTCCAGCGTCTCATAGACCGTCGACACCCGCGCGCGGTGCAGCTGCGGCTTGAACAGCCGCCACAGCCGCAGCGTGACATCGGCATCCTCGGCGGCGTAGCAGACCGCCTGATCCACCGGCACCCGGTCGAAGGTGATCTGGCTCTTGCCCGACCCCAGAAGCGTCTTGATCGCGATGGGCTTGTGGCCGAGGTAGGTATCGCACAGCTCGTCCATGCCATGCCCGTGGCGGCCGGCGTGCATCGCGTAGGACATCAGCATCGTGTCGTCGATCGGCGCGACCCGGATGCCATGCCGCGCGAAGATCTTGGCATCGTATTTCATGTTCTGGCCGATCTTGAGGATCGCGTCATCCTCCAGCACCGGCTTCAGCATCGAGAGCGCCAGATCGAGCGGGATCTGGTCGGCCACGAGATCCAAGCTGCCGAACAGATCGCCCCCGCCCGCGCGGTGGCCGAGCGGGATGTAGCAGGCCGATCCCGCCTCGACGCAGAGCGAGATGCCCACCAGTTCGGCCCGCATCTCGTCGAGGCTGGTGGTCTCGGTGTCGATGGCGACATGGCCCCGCTCGCGGATGCGCGCGATCCATGCGGCCAGCGCCTCGGCGTCGCGCACGCAGGCATAGGAGGCGCTGTCGACGGGCAGCGCCGCCTCGACCTGCTCGACGATCTCGGGCACGCTCTCGTTCTGGACCACGAAGGCCGTGGGGGCAGGGGGCGGCTCGACCTTCAGGCTCGCGGCCACACGGGTCGTCAGCGTGCGGAACTCCATCCGGTTGAGGAAGCCCAGAAGCTCGTCCGCCACCGGAAGCCGCACCTCGAGATCCTCGAGCGCAAAGTCGAGCGGCGTGTTGCAGTCCAGTTCCACCAGCCGCTTCGAGATGCGGATCTGCTCGGCGTTGTCCTCGATGGCGGCGCGGCGCTTGGGCTGCTTGATCTCGCCCGCCCGCGCAAGCAGGCCTTCGAGGTCGCCGTATTCCTGGATCAGCAGCGCCGCGGTCTTGATCCCGATGCCCGGCGCGCCCGGCACGTTGTCCACGGAATCGCCCGCCAGCGCCTGCACGTCCACCACCCGCTCGGGCGGGACGCCGAACTTCTCGATCACCTCGTCGCGGCCGATGCGCTTGTTCTTCATCGGGTCGAGCATCTCGACCCCGTCGCCCACCAGCTGCATCAGGTCCTTGTCCGAGGACAGGATCGTGCAGGTGCCTCCCGCCTCCCGCGCGCGGCAGGCCAGCGCCGCGATGATGTCGTCGGCCTCGAAGCCCTCGGTCTCGATGCAGGGGATGTTGAAGGCCCGCGTCGCCTCGCGCGTCAGGGGAAACTGCGGGCGCAGATCCTCGGGCGGCTCCGGGCGTTGGGCCTTGTAGAGCGGGTAGATCTCGTTGCGGAAGGTCTTCGAGGAATGGTCGAAGATCACCGCGACATGGGTCGGCGCGTCGGGGCCCTTGTTGTTCTCGACATAGCGGAACAGCATGTTGCAGAAGCCCGCGACGGCGCCCACCGGCAGGCCGTCGGATTTCCGCGTCAGCGGAGGCAGCGCGTGATAGGCGCGGAAGATGAAGGCCGAGCCGTCGATGAGATGCAGATGGTGGCCCTTGCCGAACGTCATGGCGCCCTCCCCGGAATGTATCGGTCGCCCCGAGAAGGGCCCTTCGGTCACTTCGCCTGGGCGAAGGTCTCATGCACGAAGCGGCGGTCGCAATAGCCGCATTCGACGAAGCCGGTCTCGTGCGGGATCGTCAGCCAGACGCGCGGATGGCCGAGTGCACCCTCGCCTCCGTCGCAAGCGACCTTCCAGGTCGAAACGACGACTGTTTCGGGGGCGTCGATGGGCATGCGGGCGGGCTCCTTTGGGTTGCGACTGGCGGCGCATGATAGCGACCGGGGCCGCGCGGGCAAGGCCCCTCAGCGACGCACGAGGCGATCGACCGCCCGACGCGCCACCGGCGCCACCACAAGGACCGAGGGAAAGGCGATGCTCCAGGAGGTGAGCCAGGCCCCCAGCCATTGCAGCGCAAAGCCCGGCGGCAGGCCCACGGCCTTCAGCGTCGCCACCCCCGACACGATGGCCGACATCAGGCCCGACAGGATGAAGCCGAACAGGACCGGCGCGAAGCGGGCAGGGATCATGCGGGCAACTCGTCCGAGGGGATGATGGGGAAGAAGGCGCCGCCCGACCACAGGCCGAACCAGCCCTCGTGATGGACGCCGATCTCGACCAGCCGGTAGAAGGACTTGCGGTCGATCAGCGCCTCGAGCCCCGCGCGCACCATGACATAGGGCGAGGGCTCGCCGTCCTCGGCCCGCGCGACCCGGATCGGGTGGTCGGGGCCAGCCGTCACCTCGTCGCCGACCTGTGTGGTGAAGGTCACCGTCTGGTCGGGGCATTCTCCGGTCGCCTCGAAATCCACGGCGACGAAGGGCGCGTCATCGACGGCGATCCCCACCTTCTCGACCGGGGTGACGAGGAAATACTTCCCGTCCTCGCGCTTCAGGATCGACGAGAAGAGCCGCACCATCTCGGGCCGGCCGATCGGCGTGCCCTGATAGAACCACGTCCCGTCCCGCGCGATGCGGATGTCGAGATCGCCGCAGAAGGGCGGATTCCACAGATGGACCGGCGCGGGGCCTTTTTTCGCGGCGGCCGCGGCCTGGGCCATCACGCCTTCGGCCGAAGGTTTCACGATCATTTGTGCCTTCCCGCTTTTTGCCATTTGTGCCGCACGTCATAGTTTGGTCAGATGCTCATATAACGCCCCCGGGAGAGTTGTCATGGCCGACGCCGCTGCACTTGTTGCCGAGATCGAAGCGCTTGAGGCGAAGCTGGCCGAGGCCAAGGCCAGCATTTCCCGCCGCTTCATCGGCCAGGAGCGGGTGGTGGAGCTTGTTCTGGGCGCGATGCTCTGCGGCGGGCACGCGCTGCTGGTGGGCCTGCCGGGGCTGGGCAAGACGCGGCTGGTGGACACGCTCTCGACGGTGATGGGGTTGAAGGGCAACCGCATCCAGTTCACGCCCGACCTGATGCCCGCCGACATCCTCGGCTCCGAGGTGCTGGACATGACCGCCGACGGCGCGCGGGCCTTCCGCTTCATCGAGGGGCCGATCTTCTGCCAGCTCTTGCTCGCCGACGAGATCAACCGCGCCAGTCCCCGCACCCAGTCGGCGCTCTTGCAGGCCATGCAGGAGCGCGAGGTGACGATTGCCGGCAAGCATCGCCCGCTGGGCCGGCCGTTCCATGTGCTGGCGACCCAGAACCCGATCGAGCAGGAGGGCACCTATCCCCTGCCCGAGGCGCAGCTTGACCGCTTCCTCGTGCAGGTGGACGTCGATTACCCCGACCGGGCGACCGAGCGCGAGATCCTGATCGCCACCACCGGCGCCGAGGATGCGCAGGTGCATCAGGTCTTTACCGGCGAAGAGCTGATCGCGGCGCAGGGCCTTCTGCGGCGGATGCCGGTGGGCGATGCGGTGGTCGAGGCGATCCTCGATCTGGTCCGCGCCTGCCGACCCGGCGAGCCCGAGGGCGCGGGGCTGGCCGAGGTGCTCTCGTGGGGGCCGGGGCCGCGGGCGGCGCAGGCGCTGATGCTGACGGTGCGGGCGCGGGCGCTGCTCTCGGGGCGGCTGGCGCCCTCGGTCGAGGATGTGGCGGCGCTGGCCCGGCCTGTCCTCAGCCACCGGATGCAGCTCAACTTCGCGGCCCGGGCGCGTGGCGAGAGCCTTGCCGGGGTGATTGATCGCGTCGTCACGCGGCAAATGGGCGACGGCTCGGCCGACTGGGCGGCCCAGTGAGCGACATCCTCGCCCTCCGCCCGCGGGCCGAGGCGCTGGGGCAGGCCCTGCCGCCCCTTCTGGCCTCGGCCGAGCATCTCGCCGCGACCGTGATCCTTGGCGAGCACGGGCGGCGGCGGGCGGGCATGGGCGACGAGTTCTGGCAGTACCGCCCCGCCCATGAGGGGGACAGCGCCCGCATGATCGACTGGCGCCGCTCGGCCCGCTCGGACAGCCATTTCGTGCGCGAGCGTGAATGGCAGGCGGCGCAGACCGTGCTCTTCTGGGTGGACGGGTCGCGCTCGATGTCCTTCTCGGGCGACCGTGCGCGCGAGCCGAAATCCGACCGCGCCCGGCTGGTGGCGCTGGCGC
This sequence comes from Cereibacter azotoformans, assembly GCF_021391315.1. Taxonomy (NCBI): domain Bacteria; kingdom Pseudomonadati; phylum Pseudomonadota; class Alphaproteobacteria; order Rhodobacterales; family Paracoccaceae; genus Cereibacter; species Cereibacter azotoformans. The sequence continues at coordinate 163,725 of NZ_CP090021.1, forward strand.
TGGCCGTGCTGCTGCTGCGCGGCGGCGAGCGGGTGGGGCTGGCCGGCGAGATCGCGCGGCCCCGCTCGGGTCGGTCGCAGATCCTGCGTCTTGCCGATGCGCTGGCCGACGAGGGCGCCTCGGACTACGGCCGACCCGACCTCGCAGGCCTCGTGGCGCACGGGCGGATGGTGTTCATCTCGGACTTCCTGGGCGACCTGGAGGCGATCGAGCGCGCGCTGGAGCGGGCGGCGGATCGCGACGTCCGCGGCGCGCTTCTGCAGGTCCTGGACCCCGCCGAAGAGGCCTTTCCCTTTGACGGGCGCACGATCTTCGAGTCGATGGGCGGCAGCCTGCGCCACGAGACGCTGCGCGCGGGCGACCTGCGCACCCGGTATCTCGAGCGGCTGGCGCAGCGCAAGGATCGTCTGGCGACGCTCGCCCGGGCCTCGGGCTGGCACTATCACTGCCACCACACCGGGCAGGGGGCGCTGCCCGCACTGCTCTGGCTCTATCGCGCGCTGGAGCGCACCTCCTGATGTGGATCCTGGGCCCCGTCGGTTTCACCGCGCCCTGGATCCTGCTGGGGCTCGTGCTGCTGCCGGTGCTGTGGCTCCTGCTGCGCGCCGTGCCGCCAGCGCCGATCCGGCGGCGCTTTCCGGGGGTGGCGCTGCTGCTCGGCCTCACCGACGACGAGACCGAGACCGACAAGACCCCCTGGTGGCTTCTCTTGCTGCGGATGCTTGCCGTGGCGGCGGCCATCGTGGCCTTTGCGGGGCCGGTGCTCAATCCGCAGGTGCGCGAGCCCGGAACCGGGCCGCTCCTGATCCTGCTCGATGGCAGTTGGGCCGACGCGCGCGACTGGCCGCGGCGGATCGAGCGCGCCTCGGCGCTGGTGGAAGAGGCTGGCCGCGACGGCCGCCCCGTAGCGGTGGTGCGTCTGACCGACCGGCCCGAGCCCCCCGCCTTCCAGAGCGCGGGCGCATGGGAGGGCCGGCTGGCGGCCCTGGCCCCGCATCCCTGGATACCCGACCTCGGCCCCTGGGCCGAGGCGCTGCCCGAGGGCCGGTTCCAGAGCTTCTGGCTGTCGGACGGGCTGGATCATCCGGGGCGCGAGACGCTGCTGGTGGCGCTCGAGTCCCGTGGCCCGGTGACCCTGTTCCAGAGCCCGCGCCCTGTCCTCGCCCTGCGCCCCGCGGGTTTTGCCGACGGGGCCGTGCAGTTGACGGCGCTGCGCGAACCGGCGGCCGACGCGGTGACGGTCGAGGTTCTGGCCCGCGGCCTCGACCCCGCCGGGATCGAGCGCGAGTTGGCCCGTGCCACGGTCGAGTTCGGCGCCGGTTCGGACGAGGCCAGTGCCGCGCTCTCGCTCCCGCCCGAGTTGCGCAACCGCATCTCGCGCTTCGAGATTGCGGGCGTGCGGTCGGCGGGCGCCGTCAGCCTGACCGACGACAGCCTCAAGCGGCGCAAGGTGGCGCTGATCGCGGGCCGCGCGGGGCGCGAGCAGCTTCAGCTTCTGTCGCCGACCCACTATCTGCGGCAGGCGCTGGAGCCGGTGGCCGACCTGATCGACGGATCGCTCCAGGATGTGCTGCTGGCCAGCCCGGACGTGGTGGTGCTGGCCGATGTCGCGCGCCTCACGCAATCCGAGCAGGATGCCATCCTCGACTGGCTCGACAGCGGCGGGTTGCTGCTGCGCTTCGCCGGCCCGCAACTGGCCTCGTCGGACGTGAGCCGGATGACCGAAGATCCCCTGCTGCCGGTGCGGCTGCGCGAGGGCGGCCGCACGGTCGGCGGCGCGATGAGCTGGGGTGAGCCAAAGACGCTGGCGCCCTTCCCCGAAGGCTCGCCCTTCCACGGCCTGCCGGTCCCGCCCGAAGTGTCGGTGTCGGCGCAGGTTCTGGCGCAGCCCGATCCCGAGCTGGGCCAGCGCACCATCGCCTCGCTGGCCGATGGGACGCCCCTTGTGACGCGCAAGGCGGTGGGGCAGGGGCAGGTGGTGCTGGTCCATGTCACGGCCAATGCCGAATGGTCGAGCCTGCCGCTCTCGGGCCTCTTCGTGCAGATGCTCGAACGGCTGGCCGTCTCGACCCGCCCCACCGCGCCGGATGCGGCCGATCTGGCGGGGCAGGTCTGGGTGCCCGAGGTGGTGCTCGACGGGTTCGGCACGCCGCGCGACTCGGGCGAGGTGGCGGGTGTGGCGGGCGAGCGTCTCGCCGAGGGCACACCGGGGCCGGCGCTGCCGCCCGGCCTTTATGCGGGCACGGACCGGCGGGTGGCGCTGAACGCGGTCGGGCCCGAGACCGAGCTGGTGGCCACGACCTGGCCCGACCGGATCCCCGTCGAAGGGCTCGAGGCCACCGAGGAACAGGCCCTGAAGGGCGCGTTCCTCGCCGGGGCGCTGGGGCTTCTGCTGATCGACGTGCTGGCGGCGCTGTTCGTCTCGGGCCGGCTCGGGTCGGGCATGGGCGCGGTGCGGGGTGCGGCGCTGCTGGCCTGCCTCGCGCTTGGCGCAGGCGAGGCGCGGGCGCAGGCCGATCCCGATGCGCCCGACGACACGTTCGCCGTCGAGGCCACGGCCGAGGTTCACCTCGCCTTTGTCCAGACCGACGATGCGCAGGTGAACCGCGTGGCCGAGGCGGGCCTCCGCGGCCTCGGCCTCCGCTTGCGCGAACGGACGTCGGTCGAGCCCGGCGCGCCGATGGGTCTCGACATCGAGCGGGACGAGCTGGCCTTCTTCCCCTTTCTCTACTGGCCCGTGACGGCGAGTCAGCCCATGCCCTCGGCCGAGGCCTACAGCCGCCTCAACGCCTATCTGCGCACCGGCGGGATGATCCTCTTCGACACGCGTGACGCGGGCGTGGGCGGTGGCTCCACCCCCGAGGCGCGGCGTCTGCAGCAGCTGGCGGCCCCGCTCGACATTCCGCCGCTCGAGACCATCCCGCAGGATCATGTCCTGACCCGCACCTTCTACCTGCTGCAGGACTTCCCCGGCCGCTACCAGAACGCGCCCGTCTGGGTCGAGGCCGCACCGCCCGATGCCCAGCAGGCTGAGGGGATGCCCTTCCGCAATCTCAACGACGGCGTGACGCCGGTGGTGATCGGCGGCAATGACTGGGCCTCGGCCTGGGCGGTGGACGAGCGCGGGATGGAGCTTCTGCCCGTGGGCCGCGGCTATGCGGGCGACCGGCAGCGCGAGATCGCCTGGCGCTTCGGGATCAACCTCGTGATGCATGTGCTGACGGGCAACTACAAGTCCGACCAGGTTCATGTGCCGGCGCTGCTGGAAAGGCTCGGGCAATGACCGGAAGCGTCGTCTTCGACCCGATCCTGCCCTGGGCCGTCATCTGGACCCTGGCCGCCCTCGGGGCGGTCATGGTGGCGTTCGCGCTCTGGCGCGGTCTCTCGGGCTGGTGGCTGCGCGGGCTGGCGCTCGGCGTGCTGCTGGTGGCGCTGGCCAATCCCGCGCTGCAGGAAGAGGATCGCGCGCCGCTCTCCGACATCGTGATCGCGGTGGTGGACGAAAGCGCAAGCCAGCGGATCAGCGACCGCCAAGCCCAGAGCGCGGCGGCGCTGGCGGCGGTCGAGGCCGAGATCCGGGCCCTGCCCGATACCGAATTGCGCGTGGTGCGGGTGGGCGATGGCGAAGGCGACGAGGGCTCTCTCGTGATGACCGCCCTTGCCGAGTCGCTGGCCGAAGAGCCGCGGGCGCGCATCGCGGGGGCCATCCTGATCACCGACGGGCAGGTCCATGACCTCGAGCTTGCGCCGCAGATGCCCGCGCCGCTCCATGTGCTGCTGACCGGCCACGAGGAGGACTGGGACCGCCGGCTGGTGATCCGCAACGCGCCGGCCTTCGCGATCCTGGGCGAGCCGGTCTCGCTCGTGCTGCGGATCGAGGATCAGGGGCGGGTGCCCGCCTCGGCCGGGACCTCGGCCGACCTCACCATCTCGATCGACGGGGGCGAGCCGCAGACGGTGCGCGTGCCGGTGGGCGAGGATCTGGAACTGCCCGTGACGCTGCCGCACGGGGGCATGAACGTCCTCCAGTTCCAGGTGGCGGCCTCGCCGGACGAGTTGACAGACCGCAACAATTCCGCCGTGGTGCAGATCAACGGCGTGCGCGACCGGCTGCGGGTGCTGCTGGTCTCGGGCGAGCCCCATGCGGGCGAGCGCGTCTGGCGCAACCTGCTGAAGTCGGACGCTTCGGTGGATCTGGTGCATTTCACCATCCTGCGCCCGCCCGAGAAGCAGGACGGCATCCCGGTCTCGGAGCTGTCGCTGATCGCTTTCCCGACCCGCGAACTGTTCGTCGAGAAGATCGAGGAGTTCGACCTCATCATCTTCGACCGCTACCGGCTGCGGGGGATTCTGCCGACCTCCTACCTCGAGAATGTGCGGGACTATGTCCGCAACGGCGGCACGGTTCTGGTGGCCGCGGGGCCCGAGTTCGGCTCGGCCGACAGCCTCTGGCGTTCGCCGCTGGCGGACGTGATGCCGGTGCAGGCCACCAGCCGCGTGACCGAGGGCGGCTTCCGCCCGACCCTGACCGACGTGGGCCGCAAGCATCCGGTGACTCAGGGGCTCGAGGCGCAGGCCCCAGAGGGCGGCTGGGGCCGCTGGTTCCGCCAGATCGAACTGTCGGCCACCTCGGGTCAGGTGGTGATGAACGGGGCCGGCGACCGGCCGCTCCTCGTGCTCGACCGTGTGGACGAGGGTCGGATCGCCGTGCTTGCCTCGGATCAGATCTGGCTCTGGGGGCGGGGCTACGAGGGGGGCGGGCCGCAGCTCGAACTGCTGCGGCGGCTGGCGCACTGGATGATGAAGGAGCCCGACCTCGAGGAGGAGGCGCTGATCGCCGCGGGCGAGGGGGCGCGGATGACCATCACGCGCCGCACGATCGGCGAGGATCCGGGCGAGGTGACGATCACCGGCCCCGATGGCGCGGAGACGACGCTTTCCATGCAGGAGACGGCGCCCGGCCGCTGGAGCGTCGTATGGGAGGCGCCCGAGATGGGGGTCTACCGGCTGGCCCAGGGCGAGCAGAGGGCGGTGATCGCCGTCGGCCCCTCGGCCCCGCGCGAGTTTGAGGAAACGATTGCCAGCGGCGACAGGCTCGCGCCGGTGATCGGGCCGACGAATGGCGGCACGCTCCGGCTTGAGGAGGGGGCGCCGGACATCCGGGCGGTCCGCGAAGGACGGGTGGCGGCGGGGCGGGGCTGGATCGGGATCACCCCGCGCGGCGCCCATGTCACGCAGGATGTGCGGGTGGCGGCGCTGCTGCCCGGCTGGCTCTACCTGCTGCTGGCCGCGAGCCTCGCCCTGGGCGCCTGGCTGCGCGAGGGCCGCTTTGGCCGCAGGGCCTGACCGGGCCGCCTTCGGATCAGTCCCGGAGGTCCGGCGGGCGCGGGCCGAAGCCGGGCGGGTAGAGCAGGCGCGGATCGAGCCCGCTGGGGTCGAGGATCGCGGCGCGGGTGCCGGACAGGAACTCGGCGCGCAGGATCGCAAAGCTGGTCGCAAGGGTCGTCAGGATCAGTGCCACGGGGCCCAGGAGCCAGCCGATTGCCGCCAGCGCAAAGAACACCGCGCGAAGGCCGCTGTTGAAGTTGCGCGCCGCGTTGATGTTGACCTCGGCCGCCTGCGCCGCCAGCGGATAGGCGCGTGCGTCCTCGGGATCGTTCGGCACCGCCGCCATCAGGATCGCGCAATAGCCGAACACCCGATGCGCCCAGACGAACTTCAGGAAGGCGTTGGCCACGATGAAGAGCACGAGGATCACCCGCAGCTCGAGCCGCACCGCATCGGTGGCCAGCGTCAGATCCTCGACCAGGGTCTCGAGCCGGTCCCGGTTGCCGATCAGTGCCATGCCGCCGCCGATGGCGATCATCGAGCCCGAGGCAAAGAAGGCCGTCCCGCGCCGCAGGCTGTCGATCACGCTGGCGTCAAAGATCCGCGGCGAGCGGCTGACCATTTCCCGCATCCAGGTGCGGCGATGGTCCTTCATCAGCACCGAGACCGAGGGGCGACCGGAGGGCGGGTTCTCGCACAGGTAGCCCGTGCCCGCCCAAGCCAAGAGCAGGAGGGAGACGGCCAGGAGGTCGAGCGGCATCAGCGCGGCGGACAGGTTGATCAGCATGGCGGCACGATAAGCCAAGCGCGCGCTGTTGCCATGAGGTAAAATTGGTTATAAAAGCTGACCACGCCAGGGAGGATCGCCATGCACATGCCGCCACCGGACGCGGGCGTTCTGGCTCGCAAGTCCCGCATCGTCGAGCGCCTGCTGGCCGTGCTGCCCGAGGATGCGGTGGTGCATGACGAGGCCGAGACGCGCGCCTATGAATGCGATGCGCTGACGGCCTACCGCTGCCCTCCGCTCGCCGCCGTCCTGCCGCGTTCGACCGATGAGGTGGCGGCGGTCCTGCGGGTCTGCCACGAAGAGAGGGTGCCGGTGGTGCCGCGCGGCTCGGGCACGTCGCTTGCGGGCGGTGCGCTGCCCACGGCCGATTGCGTGATCCTGGGGGTCGCGCGGCTGAACCGCGTGCTCGAGACGGACTACGCCAACCGCTTCATCCGGGTCCAGTCGGGCCGGACCAACCTTTCGGTCACGGGGGCGGTCGAGGCGGATGGCTTCTTCTACGCGCCCGACCCGTCGAGCCAGCTGGCCTGCGCCATCGCGGGCAACATCGCCATGAACTCGGGCGGGGCGCATTGCCTGAAATACGGCGTGACGACGAACAACCTGCTGGGCGTGACGCTGGTGCTGATGGATGGAACCGTGGTCGAGATCGGGGGCGCGCATCTCGACGCGGGCGGACTGGACCTGCTGGGCGTGATCTGCGGCTCGGAAGGGCAGCTTGGCGTCGTGACCGAGGCCACGCTGCGCATCCTGCCCAAGCCCGAGGGCGCGCGGCCGGTTCTGATGGGCTTTGCCTCGAACGAGGTGGCGGGGGCCTGCGTCTCGGACATCATCCGCGCGGGCATCCTGCCGGTGGCGATCGAGTTCATGGACCGGCCCTGCATCCGGGCCACCGAAGCCTTCGCCAAGGCGGGCTATCCCGATTGCGAGGCGCTGCTGATCGTCGAGGTCGAGGGCTCGGCCGCAGAGATCGACGACCAGCTGGCCCGGATCGTCGAGATCGCGCGGCGGCACGATCCGGTCGAGCTGCGCGAGAGCCGCTCGGACGAGGAGAGCCGGCGGATCTGGCTGGGGCGGAAATCGGCCTTCGGGGCGATGGGGCAGATCAACGACTACATGTGCCTCGACGGCACGATCCCGGTGACGGAACTGCCGCGGGTGCTGCGGCGCATCGGCGAGCTTTCGGCCGAGGCGGGGCTCGAGGTGGCCAATGTCTTCCATGCGGGCGATGGCAACATGCACCCGCTGATCCTGTTCGACGCCAACCGGCCGGGGGATCTGGAACGCTGCGAACGGCTCGGGGCCGAGATCCTGAAGCTCTGTGTCGAGGTGGGCGGCTGCCTGACCGGCGAACATGGCGTGGGCGTCGAGAAGCGCGACCTGATGTCGGTGCAGTTCTCGCCGGTGGATCTGGAGGCGCAGATGCGGGTGAAGGACGTGTTCGATCCGCGGTGGCTGCTCAATCCGGCCAAGGTCTTTCCGCTGGAGGCGAGCGGGGTCCGGCGTGCGGGCTGAGGCACCGGGGGCTTTGCGCCCCCGGACCCCCGCAGGATATTTGAACCAGAATGAAAGGGGCAGGATGCGGCCGTCGACAGAGGAGGAACTGGCGGAGATCGTGCAGGGCGCGGCGGGCCCGCTGCGGATCCGGGGCGGCGGCACGCGGGCGATCGGGCACGCGGCGGGCGATCTGCTGGAGACGGTGGGGCTTGCGGGGGTACGGCTCTATGAGCCGGGCGCGCTGACCCTGGTGGCCGGGGCGGGAAGCCGGCTTGCGGAGATCGAGGCGCTGCTTGCGGGCGAGGGGCAGCGGCTGCCGTTCGAGGTGCCCGACATGCGCGGTCTTCTGGGGCGCGCGGGCGCCTCGACGCTGGGGGGGGTGGTTGCGGCCAATGCCTCGGGGCCGCGGCGCATCCAGGCGGGCGCCTGCCGCGACAGCCTGATCGGCGTGCGCTTTGTCGATGGGGCGGGGCAGGTGGTGAAGAACGGCGGGCGGGTGATGAAGAATGTCACCGGCTACGATCTGGTGAAGCTGCTGGCCGGCAGTCATGGGACGCTGGGGGTTCTGACCGAGGTGGCCTTCAAGCTGTTGCCGATGCCGGAGACGACCGTCACGCTGGCCTTGCCGGATCTGGCGCCCGACCGGGCGGTTGCGGCGATGGCGGCGGCGCTGGGCTCGCCCTTCGATCCGTCGGCCGCGGCGCATTGGCCCGGGCGGGGGACCTTCCTGCGGGTGGAGGGGTTCGAGGCCTCGGTGCGCTACCGGGCCATGCGGCTGCGCGCCCTGTTGGCGCCCTTCGGCGTGGCGGAGGAGGTGGAGAGTCCGTGGGAGGCGATCCGCGACGTGGCGCCCTTCCACGGCCGCGAAGGCGATGTCTGGCGGCTGTCGCTCAAGCCATCGGACGCGCCGGCCGTGGCCGCTCGGGCGGGGGGCGAGGCGCTCTTTGACTGGGGCGGCGGACTGGTCTGGCTGCTCTGCGATCCGGGCATCGACCTTCGGGCCCGGATCGCGCCCTTCGCCGGTCATGCCACCCTGATCCGGGGCTCGGCGCCGGTGGCGGTCTTCCAGCCCGAGCCGCGGCCGCTTGCGGCCATCGCCGCCGGGCTGCGCGCGCGATTCGATCCGCGCGGTCTCTTCAACCCCGGTCTCATGGCCTGACGGGAGAATCACGTGCAGACGAACTTCACCGACGAGCAGCTGAAGGATCCCGGCGTCGCACGCGCGAACGAGATCCTGCGGAGTTGCGTCCACTGTGGCTTCTGCACGGCGACCTGTCCCACCTATCAGGTGCTGGGCGACGAACTCGACAGCCCGCGCGGCCGGATCTACCTGATCAAGGACATGCTCGAGGCGGGGCGCCCCGCCGACGAGAAGACCGTCAAGCACATCGATCGCTGCCTTGGCTGCCTGGCCTGCATGACGACCTGCCCCTCGGGGGTGCATTACATGCACCTCGTCGATCACGCCCGCGACCATATCGAGAAGACCTACCGCCGCCCGCCGCTGGAGCGGCTGATGCGCTGGACCGTGGCGCAGCTTCTGCCCTATCCGGGGCGGTTCCGGCTGGCGCTGCGGCTGGCGCAGCTTGGCCGGCCCTTCGCCCGGTTGATGCCCGACGCGCGGCTGAAGGCGATGCTGGCCCTTGCCCCGCACCACATCCCGAAGGCCTCGCCGAACGACCGGCCGCAGGTGTTCGAGGCGACGGCTCCGCGCCGGATGCGGGTGGCGTTGCTCACGGGGTGCGCGCAGCGGGCGCTCGACACCGACATCAACGACGCGACCATCCGGCTTCTGCGGCGGCTGGGCTGCGAGGTGGTGATCCCGAAGGGCATGGGCTGCTGCGGGGCCCTGACCCATCACATGGGGCGGGCCGACCAAAGCCATGCGCTGGCCGCCACCAACATCCGCGCCTGGATGGCCGAAAAGCGGGCGCGTGGCCTGGATGCGGTCGTGATCAACACCAGCGGCTGCGGCACCACGATCAAGGATTACGGGCACATCTTCCGCAACGATCCCCTGGCGGCGGATGCGGCCGAGGTGTCGGCACTGGCCCTGGATGTCACGGAACTGCTCGAGCGGCTGGGCCTGCCCGAAGGAGCGCCCAAAGGGGTGCGGGTGGCCTATCACTCGGCCTGTTCGCTCCAGCATGGACAGCGCATCCGGCAGACCCCGAAGGACCTGCTGATCCGCGCGGGATTCGAGGTGACCGAGCCGGCCGATCCGCATCTCTGCTGCGGCTCGGCCGGGACCTACAACCTGCTTCATCCCGAGATTTCGGCCGAGCTGAAGGCCCGCAAGGTCGCGACCATCGAGGCGCGCCGGCCCGACGTGGTGTCGGCGGGCAACATCGGCTGCATCATGCAGATCGGTTCGGGCACCGAGGTGCCTGTCGTCCATACGGTCGAGCTGCTGGACTGGGCGACGGGCGGGCCAAAGCCCCGGAGGCTCGACCTCGGCAACGATCCGCCTTGAAATGGCCATATCGCAGGCCTAGCCCTTGGTCAGCGGCTACCGGAGCGGCCATGCGACTGATCGCGATTCTCACTCTGGCCCTCGGCCTCGCCCTGCCGGCGATGGCCGATGAGGCGAGGCTCCGCAGCCTCGAGACCGGGGACGACAGCCGCGGCTGGAACGCGGTCGGCAAGCTTCTGCTCGGCGATCGCGGCTTCTGCACGGGTGTGCTGATCCGGCCCGATCTCGTGCTGACGGCGGCCCATTGCCTCTTCGAGAAGGACAGCGGCAGCCGGATCGAACCGGACCGGGTCGAGTTTCTTGCCGGATGGCGGAACGGGCGCGCGGCCGCCTACCGTCATGTGCGGCGCGCCGTGGTGCATCCCGACTATGCCTACTCCGGCCAGGATCCGGTGGATCGCGTGGCTTTCGATCTGGCCGTGCTCGAGCTGGACCAGCCGATCCGGCTGCCGTCGGTCCAGCCCTTCGGGATCGACCGCGGCACGCTCTCGGGGGATCGGGTGGGGGTGGTGTCCTATGCGCAGGGCCGGGCCGAGGCGCCCTCGCTGCAGGAGATCTGCCGCGTGATCGGCCGGATGCCGGGCACGCTCGTCCTGTCCTGCTCGGTCGATTTCGGCTCGTCCGGCGCGCCGGTCTTCACCATGCGCGAGGGGGCGCCGCGGCTGGTCTCGGTCGTGTCCGCGAAGGCCGAGCTGCACGGACGGCCCATCGCGCTGGGAACCGACATCGAGGATCCGCTCGAGGATGTGCTGGCCGAGTTCGACCGGGGTGACGGCCTGATCCGCCGGGTGCAGCCGCTGGTGCGGATGGAGCGTGCGGGATCGGGCGGCGCCAAGTTCGTGCGTCCCGAAACGCCCTGAGGCCCGGCCGCCGCAGCGTCCGGCTTGGCCCGCGAACCCCTTGAAAGGCTGGCGCGACCTTCCCAGATTCCCCCTGCCGAGTGCCGGAACGGGCTCGGCGCTTCTGGGCCCGTCCCCCGGTGGGAGGGCCGACCCGCATCGCTTCCAGGAGGATGAACATGCGCAACTACGATTTCTCGCCGCTCTACCGCGCCACCGTCGGCTTCGACCGGATCGCCGATCTCATGGATCGGGTGATGACCAGCGAGGTCGCCCAGCCGACTTACCCGCCCTACAACATCGAGAAGACGGCCGAGAACGCCTACCGCATCTCGATCGCCGTGGCGGGCTTTGCGCCCGAGGAACTGGCCGTCGAGGTCAAGGAGAACACGCTCCATGTCGGAGCGCGCAAGGCCGCGGACGAGTCCGAGCGGACTTACCTGCACCGTGGCATCGCCACCCGCGCCTTCGAGCGCCGCTTTGCCCTGGCCGATCATGTGCGCGTGACGGGCGCGAGCCAGGAGCATGGGATGCTTCATATCGACCTCGTGCGCGAGACGCCCGAGGCGCTGAAGCCGCGCCGGATCGAGATCGCGCGCGGTGACGCGGCCTCCACCCGGACCATCGAGGCCGTGAAGAACCCGGACGAGGCCTGATCCGTCGCTGTTGCCTTGGGGGCGCGCCGCGAGGCGCGTCCCTTGTCTGTCCGCCTGCCATTCACGAAGCGCGAAATGCAACTAGCGGCTCAGGCTCTGCGTGCGGCATGAATTGGACGGCCTCCACCCGGCAGCCCAAGGCGTCCGTCCCGCGGGCCCCCTCGGCGAGCGCGATGGCCGCGGCCCACCCTCGGGGCCGAGCATGTCCGACCTGTGCAAAAGCCCTCCGAAACCGGCGATGGCGGAAAACGCACGTCATCGGCGGTCTCCGTCAGTGCGTCCGGGATCGGTGTCTCGATCAGGGATGCGGTGCCTGCCTCAGATCGAGAGGCAGATGTATTTCATCTCGAGATAATCCTCGATGCCGTGCCGCGAGCCCTCGCGGCCGAGGCCGGATTGCTTCACCCCGCCGAAGGGTGCGACCTCGGTCGAGATGATGCCGGTGTTGACGCCGACGATGCCATATTCCAGCGCCTCCTGGACGCGGGTGATGCGGCCCACGTCGCGGGCGTAGAAGTAGGAGGCAAGGCCGAAGATCGTGTCGTTCGCATAGCCGATCACCTCCTCTTCGGTGTCGAACCGGAAGAGCGGCGCGAGCGGCCCGAAGGTCTCTTCGGTCGAGACCTTCATCTCCTGCGTGACGCCGGTCACGACGGTCGGCTCGAAGAAGGTGCCGCCCAGTGCGTGCCGCTTGCCGCCGGTCAACACCTCGCCGCCGCCGTCGAGCACGTCGCGGATATGTTCCTCGACCTTTTCGACCGCCTTCTCGTTGATGAGCGGGCCGGCCTCGGTCCCCTCCACCAGCCCGTCGCCGACGCGCAGCTTCTTCACCGCGGCCGCCAGCTTTTCGGCGAAGGCGTCATGGACGCCGGCCTGCACATAGATGCGGTTCGCGCAGACGCAGGTCTGGCCGTTGTTGCGGAACTTGGACGCCATGGCGCCCTGCACCGCCGCGTCGAGATCGGCGTCGTCGAAGACGATGAAGGGCGCGTTGCCGCCCAGCTCCATCGAGCATTTCATCACCTGATCCGCCGCCTGCCTGAGCAGGATGCGCCCCACCTCGGTCGAGCCCGTGAAGGTCAGCTTGCGGACGGCCGGATTCTCGCAGAACTCCTTGCCGATGTCCGAGGATTTCCTCGAGGTGATGACCGACAGGATGCCCTTGGGCAGCCCCGCGCGCTCGCCCAGCACCGCCAGCGCCAGCGCCGACAGCGGCGTTTCGGCGGCGGGGCGGGCGACGAAGCCGCAGCCCGCGGCCAGCGCCGGGCCGCATTTGCGGGTGATCATCGCGTTCGGGAAGTTCCAGGGCGTGATCGAGCCCACGACGCCGATCGGCTGCTTGAGCACGGTGATGCGCTTGTCGCGCATGTGGCCGGGGATGGTCTCGCCATAGACGCGCTTGGCCTCTTCGCCGAACCATTCGATGAAGGAGGCGCCATAGGCGATCTCGCCCTTGGCTTCGGCGAGGGGCTTGCCCATCTCGGCCGTCAGGATCGCGCCGAGGTCGTCCTGGTTGGCCATCATCAGGTCGAACCACTTGCGCATCACCTGCGCGCGTTCCTTGCCGGTGTGGGCGGCCCAGTCCTTCATCGCCTCGGCCGCGGCGGCGATGGCACGCGCGGTCTCGGCCCGGCCGAGGTCCGGGACGGTGCAGATCACGTCGCCGCGGGCGGGGTTCGTTACCTCGAAGCTGGCACCGTCATCGGCCGCCACCCACTCGCCCGCCACGAAGGCGCGGGTTTCGAGCAGCGACGGATCCTTGAGTATCGAACGCAGGTCGGTGACGGAGTCGAGCATGAGATCCTCCCGGGGGACTGGATTTGCCGCCGCACGGACAAGAGGGCGGGGCACGTTTCTCATGCTGACCACGCAGCGCCGGACATGTCCAGTCCGGGGCAGAGAAAGACCGCGCCGCGGCGAACCGCGTCAGTAGCTGAACTCGGGATAGATCCGGCGCAGGTCGCCTTCCCACACGCCATGAAACCGCGCCAGGAGATCGTCGGCCACCACACGGCCCGAGGCGGCGCTCTCGGCCAGCACCTCGAGATGGCCGGCTTCGTCCGCCATGCCTTCGCCCGCCAGCGCCCGTGCGCGCAGGCCGCCCTGGGCGATGGCGACCGCCTCGCGGGCGACATCGAGCAGGCGCACGCCGCCCGCCTCGCCCTGCAACCCGTCCACCGAAGCCGCAACCCGCAACCCTTCGCGCGTCTCGGCGCTCCAGCCCCGTGCGAGATCCCAGGCGGCGTCGAGCGCCGATCCGTCATACATCAGTCCGACCCAGAAGGCCGGCAGCGCCACCAGATGCGACAGCGGTCCGGCGTCGGCGCCGCGCATCTCGATGTATTTCTTGACCCTCGCCTCGGGGAAGACCGTGGTCATGTGGTCGGCCCAGTCCGACAGGGTGGGCTTCTCGCCCGGCAGCGCCGGAAGCTCGCCCTTCAGGAAGTCGCGGAACGACTGGCCGAGGGCGTCGATGTAATGGCCGTCGCGGTAGACGAAATACATCGGCACATCGAGCACCCAATCGACATACCGCTGGAAGCCCATCCCCTCCTCGAAGACGAAGGGCAGCATTCCCGTCCGCGAGGCGTCAAGGCTGCGCCAGATGCGCGAACGCCAGCTCTTGTGTCCGTTCACCCGGCCCTCGAAGAAGGGCGACGAGGCAAAGAGCGCGGTCGCCACCGGCTGCAACGCCAGCGCCACGCGCAGCTTCTTCACCATGTCGGCTTCGGACGCATAATCGAGATTCACCTGAACCGTGCAGGTGCGATACATCATCTGGGTGCCGTGGGTGCCCACGCGCCCCATGTAATCGGTCATCAGCCGGTAGCGGCCCTTCGGCATCACCGGCATCTCGTCGTGCGTCCAGATCGGCGCGGCGCCGGCGCCGAGAAAGCGCACGCCCAGAGGCTCGGCCACCTCGGCCACCTCGCGCAGGTGGCTTTCCAGCTCTGCCCTGGTCTCGTGCACGGTGGCCAGCGGCGCGCCCGACAGCTCGAGCTGCCCTCCCGGCTCGAGCGAGATGTTGGCGCCCTCCCGCGACAGGCCGATGATGGCGTCCTTCTCCATGACCGGCGTCCAGCCGAAGCGGTCGCGCAGCCCTTCGAGCACGACGCGGACCGAGGCCTCGCCCTCGTAGGGCAACGGCGCGAGGCCGGAGGTCAGATAGCCGAACTTCTCGTGTTCCGTCCCGATGCGCCAGTCGGACGCGGGCTTGCAGCCCGCCTCCATGTAGGCCGCCAGCTGCTCGAAATTCTCGATCGGCCCGCCGCCGGACTGGGGAATGGACATGCACGCGCTCCGATCGCTCATTCGGGACGCAAGACCTGTCGCTTCGTCGCAGTCAAGTCAAGACCGCGCGGGCGGGCCTGCGCCAGATCACGCGCCCCATCGTGGGGGCCTGCGACGAAAGACTGATGACATTCGGGCCGGTCGGCGCGGCCGAGGGCGGCGTGTCGAGCGCGGCCAGAAGCACCCGCATCTCGAGGCCCGGCAGCGTGGCGAAGGCATCGAAGAGCCGCTCGGCCCCTTTGGCGCCGACCGGGATGGCCAGCACCTGCCCGTCCGACTGGGCCAGACGCCAGTGCCGCTCGCCGCGGATCGTGACCAGCCGCAGCTCCTCGAGATCGTCCAGCGCCACGAACCCGCCCCACTCCGGCCCGAGGTAGCCGATCTGGCCCTCGTCCAGCTCGACAAGGCCGGGCGCGCCGGCCGCCTGCCGGAACCGCATCCGCCGAAGCGCGATGATGCCCCAGGCCACCGAGGCCGCGAAGACGAGCGCCCCCAGGGGCACGAAGAACCAGCCGCCGAACGAGCCGAGCCAGAGGGCCAGGGCCATGCCGCCCGCCGCGGCCGCCGGTTCACGCCAGCGCAGGAGGAGCGCCTGCACCTCCGGGCGAAGGAAGCTCACACCCAGTCCCCCAGCACGGACTGCCAGAGCGTCAACGCCGCCACCGCGGCCGTATCGGCGCGCAGGATGCGCGGGCCGAGGCTGACCGGCACGACCTGCGGCATCCGGCGCAGGCGCGCCTGCTCGTCCTCGGAGAAGCCGCCTTCCGGGCCGATGAGGATGGCCCACGGGCCCGGCGAGGGCTGGCTGGGCGCCTCCTCGAAGCCGCGGGCCTCGATCGCGCCCGCCCCTTCAAGCAGCCCCGCCCGCGCGCCGAGCAGGTTCTCGTCGCACCACATGATCCGCCGATCCGCGGGCCAGTCGGACAGAAGCCGGTCGAGGGCGGCCAGTTCGGCCACCTCGGGGACATAGGTGCCGCCGCACTGCTCGGCCGCCTCGACCGCGTGGGCCTGAAGGCGATCCTGCCGGATGCGTTCGGAGTTGGTGAAGCGGGTCTGCACGGGCAGGATGCGCGCGGCGCCCATTTCGGCCGCCTTTTCCACGATGAAATCCGTGCGCGCCTTCTTGATCGGCGCGAACATCAGCCAGAGGTCCGGCGGCCGGCGCAGCGGTGCCGTCTGCGCCGCGCAGGTGAGCGTGCCGCCGCGCTTGCCCGCCTCGGTCACCTCGGCGCGCCACTCGCCATCCCGCCCGTTGAACAGCAGCACTGCCGCGCCGCGCGCCAGTCGCATCACCCCGAAGAGGTAATGCGCCTGATCCTGCGTCAGACGAACGGGTTGCCCGGGTCCGAGGGGCTGATCTACATAGAGCCTGACTTTCGCATCCGACATGGGGGCACCTTATGCAGCAGCCGAGCCAAGCGCCAGAGGCTCCCACGTCGGTGGCAGCGTCGCAGGGAAAGGTGGCGGACGCGCCGCCGGACAACTGGGTGGACCGGCACGCGCCGGGCGTCACGCGGCCCTATCTGCGGCTGTCAAGGGCCGATCGTCCGATCGGAACATGGCTGCTGCTGATCCCCTGCCTCTGGGCCGTGGCGCTGGCGGCGCTGGCCGAGCCCGAAGGCTACCGCCCGCTCGACCTGTGGCTCGTGATCGGCAGTGCGGTCGGCGCCTTCCTCATGCGCGGGGCGGGCTGCACCTGGAACGACATCACCGACCGCGATTTCGACGCGGCGGTGGCGCGCACCCGCTCGCGCCCGATCCCTTCGGGACAGGTGAGCACCAAGGGCGCGGTGGTCTGGATGGTGGTGCAGGCGCTGGTGGCCTCTCTCATCCTGTTCAGCTTCAACGCGGCGGCGATCCTGCTCGGCATCGCCTCGCTGGCGCTGGTCGGCATCTATCCCTTTGCCAAGCGCTTCACCTGGTGGCCGCAGGCCTTCCTCGGGCTGGCCTTCAACTGGGGCGCGCTCCTGCTCTGGGCCGCGCACACGGGCAGCCTGGGATGGCCGCCCGTCGCCCTCTATGGGGCCGGCATTGCCTGGACCCTCTTCTACGACACGATCTACGCCCACCAGGACAAGGAGGACGATGCGCTGATCGGGGTCCGCTCCACCGCCCGTCTCTTCGGGCAGAACACGGGCAGGTGGCTCGTGGCCTTCATGGTGATCGCGACCCTGCTGATGACGCTGGCTGTCCTGCTCGCGGTGCTGCCGCAGGGCTCGATCCTGCAACTGATGATCGCGCTGGCGGGCGTCTGGGGCTTCGGGGCGCACATGACCTGGCAGCTGGCGCAGCTCGACACCGAGGACACGGGGCGCTGCCTCCGGCTCTTCCGCTCGAACCGCGACGCGGGCCTGATCCCTGCGCTGTTTCTTGCCGTGGCGGCGCTCCTTTGATTGAAGGGCCGCGGCGTAGGGCCTAAGCACGGGCGACCGACGCCTGTCCGACGGGAGATTCCCTGCCATGCCCCTGAGATCGAACCTCCTCGCCTCTGCCGCCTTCGCCACGGCCGCGGCGCTTGCCGTGGTGGGTGCCTCGTGGGCCGCGACCATGATCGAGGACCGCTCCGCCGAGGCGGTCCGGTCCCGCCTGACCACGGCGGGCCTCACCTTCGTCGATGTCAGGGCCGACGGGTTGCAGGTCTGGCTGACCGGAACGGCCCCGAACGAGGCCGCCCGCTTCCGTGCCGTCAATGCCGCCGGAAGCGTGGTCGATGCGGCCCGCCTGCGCGATGCGCTCGAGGTGATCCCCGTGCGCGAGATCGAGGCGCCGCGCTTTTCGGTCGAGATGCTGCGCAACGACGATGGCGTGTCGCTGATCGGCCTCCTGCCCGAGACGGCCGGGACCGAGGATCTTGCCGAAGCCGCGCGGGGACTGGCGACCGGCTTGCAGGTGGCCGACATGCTCGAGACCGCCGACTTCCCCGCGCCCGAAGGCTGGTCGGCCGCCGTTGACTTCGGCCTGAAGGCGCTGCGCTTGCTGCCGCAATCCAAGATCTCGGTCGCGGCGGATCGTGTGTCGATCACCGCCATCTCGGACAGCGAGCAGGAGAAGCGCAGGCTCGAGGGGCAGATCCTGCGACTGGCGCCCGAGGGGCTCGAGCTGGTGATGAACATCAGCGCGCCGCGCCCGGTCCTGACGCCCTTCACCCTGCGCTTCGTCATGGACGAGGAGGGGGCACGGTTCGACGCCTGTTCCGCCGACACGGCCCGCGCACGCGACCGTATCCTGGCCGCCGGTCGGGCCGCGGGTGTGGCGGGCGAGACGACCTGCACCATCGGCCTCGGCGTGCCGTCGCCACGCTGGGCCGAGGCCGCCGAGGCCGGCCTGCGCGCCGTGGCCGAACTGGGGGCGGGCAGCGTGACCTTCTCGGACGCCGATGTGACCCTCGAGGGTCGGCCGGGCACCCCGCGCGCCGCCTTCGACCGCGCGGTGGGCGCGCTCGAGGCCGCGCTGCCGCCGGTCTTCTCGCTTGAGGCGACGCTGCCGCCAGCCCCGCAGGCGGTGCCGGAAGGCCCGGCCGAGTTCCGCGCCACGCTGTCCGAAGCGGGACGGGTGGAGCTGGCCGGCCGCGTCACGGACGAGCTGACCCGCAAGGCTGTGGACAGCTTTGCCCGCGCGCAGTTCGGGGCCTCGAAGGTGCGCAGCACCACGCGGCTCGACGGCGAGCTGCCCGAAGGCTGGCCCGTGCGCGTGCTTGCCGGGCTCGAGTCGCTGGCCCAGCTTCAGCATGGCGAGCTTCTGGTGCGGGCCGACACGGTCGAGGTGAACGGCGTCACCGGCTCGAAACAGGCGAGCGCGCGGATCTCGCAGGTTCTGTCGGCGCGGCTGGGGCAGGGGCGCAGCTTCAAGGTGGACGTGATCTATGACGAGAAGTTCGACCCCGAGGCCGCGCTGCCCACGCCGCAGGAATGCATGACCCGCATCCGTCGTGTCCTTGCCGGGCAGAAAATCACGTTCGAGCCCGGATCGGCCGAGATCGACCCGAGCGCGCGCGGCACGCTCGACGGGCTGGCCGAGGTGTTCAAGGACTGCAAGGGAATGCCGCTCGAGATTTCGGGCCACACCGACAGCCAGGGCAGCGAGGGTGGAAACAAGGCGCTCAGCCAGGCGCGGGCCGAGGCGGTGCTGATGGCGCTTCAGGGACGCCGGGTCGATGTGGGGCGCATGAAGGCCGTGGGCTACGGCGAAGAGCGCCCGATCGCCGACAACCGCGACGAGGCGGGGCGCGAGGCCAACCGCCGGATCGAGTTCACATTGCTGGGCGATGACGGCAATCCGGTTGACGAGGAGACCCCGGTCGTGGAGGAAACGGCGGAGGCATCCGAGGGGCCCTCGGCGGCCCCGGCCGAGATGACGCTCCGCCCCAAGCGCCGCCCGCAGGACGGCTGAAGGCGGGGCTGCCGCTGCCCGAGGCGGGTGGCTTGAGCGACCGAGAAGAGCATGAACCGGACAGAATTCATCATCGCGACCGCCGTCATCCTGTTTCTTGCCTTTGGCATGGGATGGCTTGCTCACTGGCTCGTCAGCCGCTTCTCGCGCGTGACGGGCGACATGTCCGAGGTGGACCGGCTCGCGCAGCATCTGCACGAGGCCGAGGAACAGCGCGATCAGGCCGTTCTCTATCTGGAAAGCCGCGAGGCCGAGCTGGGCGCCCAGCTCGCGCAGACCGAGGCCGAGCTGCGCGCCGCGATGGACGGGCTGCGCGAGGCCCGCGCCGAAGCCGAGCAGATGCGCGCCTATATCGAGCGGATCAGCGCAGGCTGACGCGGCCGGAGGGCTCAGCCCCCGGTCAGGTCGGCCACGAGGCGCGAGGACGGGTCGGCCAGCGCGTCGATGACGTCGAAATGATGGCGGCCGGGTGCGACATGCCACGGGCAGGACCAGGCCTCCGACAGAAGCCGGGCCTGCCAGAGGAAGGCGGGCCGTTCCTGGCCCCCCACATGGACGATGACCTCGGTCGAGGGGCGCCGCGTCCGACGGGCCGGGCTTTCGCCCGCGGCCTCCTGCGGATCAAGCTTGAGGGTCTCGTTCATCCGCGTGCGCATCAGGGGCCCCAGCTCGGCCAGCGGAGAGATCGGAACGCTGCGGACGAGCCGTTCCGCCACCGCCGCCGGCAGCGGAGCGTTTGCGCAGGCCAGCCGGGCGGCCAGATGGCCTCCGGCTGAGTGGCCCGTCACGGTGATGGGGCCGGGGATCAGTGCGGCGGCGTGGTCCACGGCCTGCGCGGCATCCTCGACCATGTCCCGGATGCGGGCCGCAGGCGCGAGCCGATAGGACGGCATCGCGACGGCGAAGCCCCGTGCAAGCGGCCCCATGGCCAGATGCGACCAGCTCTCGCGGCCAAAGGCCATCCAGTAGCCGCCATGGAGGAAGACCACGAGGCCACGGACCGGCCCGTGGGGCATGAAGAGGTCAAGTCGGTGGCGCGGGTCGTGGCCATAGGGGAGGCCAAGGCGGGCGCGCTCGCCCAGGCTCGTGCGGAAGGCGGCGGCGGCGGCGTCCCAGCGCGGGGGATAGGCCTCTGCGCCCGGGATGAAGGCTCCGTTGGCATAGGCCATATCCTCGTCGGCGCCCGTGCCTTGCGGGGGGAGGTCGTCGGGATCCTGCGTCACTGTTCGGCGCTCTGGTCCTGGCTGGCCTTCTTGCCGATCCTCGGCTCGGTCCCGTTGGCGATGCGCCGGATGTTCTCATGGTGACGGATGAAGATCAGCACCGCCAGCACCAGCCCGAGCGCCGCCATCTGCCCCTGGCCGAGCAGCAGCATCCAGACCACGCCGCTCGCCGCCGCCACCAGGGCCGACAGCGACGAGATGCGGCTCACCGCGGCCGTGGCGAGCCAGGTGAGGCAGCAGGCCAGCCCCACCGGCCAGGCGAGCGCAAGCAGCGTGCCGAGGAAGGTGGCCACCCCCTTGCCGCCGCGGAACCCGAGCCAGACCGGATAGAGGTGCCCCAGGAAGGAGGTGAAGGCCGCAAGCTGCGCCGCATCCTCTCCGACCGCCGCGCGGGCGATCAGGACGGCGATGGCCCCCTTGCCCGAATCGAGCAGCAGCGTCGCCAGCGCCGCCGGCCTGTTCCCGGTGCGCAGCACGTTCGTGGCGCCGATGTTGCCCGATCCGATCCGGCGCAGGTCGCCCAGCCCAAAGGCACGGGTGATGACGATGCCGAAGGGGATCGAGCCGAGCAGGTAGCCCAGAACCCCCGTCAGGATCAGCGCCAGAAGGCCGCTCTCGATGGCCGGCATGTCAGTCTCTCCCGCTCTGGTCCCGGATGCCGGGACGGATCTGCTCCGGTCTGGTCCCGCCGGGGCGCCCGAGGGAAGAGGGCGCGCCGCCGCAGGGGACGCCTGAAGACGTGCCTGCCGTTCGCGACGCGTGAATGACAGGGGCCGCCATCGTCACGCGACCGCAAAGACCTGCCGGCCGCCGACGAAGGTCGCCAGCACGCGCCCCTCCATCCGCTGCCCGTCAAAGGGCGTGTTCTTCGATTTCGACCGCAGGGTGAAGCGGTCGAGGACGAAGGGGGCATCGGGGTCGAACAGCACGAGGTCGGCGGGTGCCCCCTCGGAGAGCCGCCCCTGCGGCAGGCCGAGCCGCTTCGCCGGGTTGAGCGCCATCGCCCGGAAGAGCTGCGGCAGGCTCAGGAGGCCCGCGTGATGGAGCCGGAGCGCTGCGGGCAGGAAGGTTTCGAGCGCCACCGCGCCCCAGGCGGCCTCTTCGAAGGGCAGGCGCTTCGATTCCTCGTCCTGCGGCGTGTGCATCGAGGAGATGATGTCGATCAGACCCGATCCCACCGCCTCGACCATGGCCAGCCGATCCTCCTCCGAGCGCAGCGGCGGCTTCAGCTTGAAGAAGGTGCGGTAGTCGCCGACGTCGAACTCGTTCAGCGTCAGGTGGTGGATGCCGATGCCGGCCGTCACGTCGAGCCCGTTGGCCTTGGCCCGCTCGAGCGCGGGCAGGGTGCGGGCGGTGGTGACTTGGTCGGCGTGGTAGCGCACGCCCGACATCTCGACCAGCGCCATGTCCCGGTCGAAGCCCATGCGCTCGGCCATCGGATGAACGGCGGGGATGCCGCGCAGGCTGGCGAACTTGCCGTTGGTGGCCGAGGCGCCCGCCGAGAGGCCCGGATCCTGCGGATGGCCGATCACCAGCGCGCCGAGGCTGCGGGCATAGGTCATGCAGCGCGCGGCGACCTTGGTGGTCTCGATCACATGGTCGCAGTCGGAGAAGGCGATGGCGCCCGTGTCGAGCAGGAAGCCCAGCTCGACCATCTCGCGCCCCTCGCGGCCCTTCGTCAGCGCCGCCATGTGGCGGATGCGGACCGGGCTCGCCTCGGCGGCGCGGCGGGTGACGAATTCCAGCACCTCGGGCGTATCGATGGCGGGCATCGTGTCGGGGCGGGCGATGATCGTGGTGACGCCGCCCGCGGCCGCGGCCAGGCCCGCCGAGCGAAAGCTCTCGCGGTGGCGCTCGCCGGGCTCGCCCACCTTCACGCCCAGATCGACGATGCCGGGCGCGAGGCACTTGCCTCCGCAGTCGATCACCTCGGTGCCGGGTGGCGGCTCGAGCGCGCCCACGGCGGCGATGAGCCCGCCCTCGATCAGCAGGTCGCCCTCGGTCTCGGTCCCGGCCTCGGGGTCGATCAGGCGGGCGTTGGTCAGGAACAGGCTCATACCATCACCCCCACCGCGGCGCGGCCGCGTTCGGCGCGCAGGTTCCGCGCCAGAAGATCCATGCAGGCCATGCGCACCGCCACCCCCATCTCGACCTGATCCTGGATCACCGAGCGGTTGATGTCGTCGGCGAGCGTGCCGTCGATCTCGACCCCGCGGTTCATCGGGCCCGGATGCATGACGATCGCATCCTCCCTGGCGAAGGCGAGCTTGTCGGCATCCAGCCCGAAGCGGTGGTAATATTCGCGCTCGGAGGGGATGAAGGCGCCGTCCATCCGCTCTTTCTGAAGGCGCAGCATCATCACCACGTCGGCCCCCTCGAGGCCCTTCTTCATGTCGTCGTAAAGCTCACAGCCGAACTCGCCCACGCCCGGCGGCATGAGGGTGGGCGGTGCGATCAGGCGCACGCGGTTCTCCATCTTGCCGAGCAGGATCAGGTTCGAGCGCGCCACGCGGCTGTGGGCGATGTCGCCGCAGATGGCCACGGTCAGGCGCTGGATGCGCCCCTTGGCGCGGCGGATGGTGAGCGCATCGAGCAGCGCCTGCGTCGGATGTTCGTGCCGCCCGTCGCCCGCGTTCAGAACGGCGCAATTCACCTTGGAGGCCAGCAGGTTGACCGCCCCCGAGGCCGGGTGGCGCACCACGAGGAGATCGGGATGCATCGCGTTCAGCGTCATGGCGGTGTCGAGGAGCGTCTCGCCCTTCTTCACCGAGCTTTGGGCCACCGCCATGTTCATCACGTCGGCCCCGAGCCGCTTGCCCGCCAGCTCGAAGCTCGACTGGGTGCGGGTGGAATTCTCGAAGAACATGTTGATCTGGGTCATCCCCGCCAGCGCGTCCGACTGCTTCATCGTGCGGCGGTTCAGGTCCACATAGCTGTCGGCAAGGTCGAGGACGGATCGGATCTCGTCTGGGGCCAGTTGCTCGATGCCGAGAAGGTGGCGGGCACGGAAGGTCATGGGCGTCTCCGTCGAGGGCTCAGGCAGGGCGCGGGCTCGGCTCGGCCGCTTATAGGAAGGCCGCTCGGGCGGGGCAAGGCGGTTGCCGGAGGGGCGGGCGCGGCCTAGGGTCTCTGCCTTGAGTCGGAGGGGCGATGGACGGGCTCGACTGGAACGCGGCGCTGGCGGCGCTGGCCTGGCAGGTGGATCTCGGCGTGACCGAGGCGATCTGCGACGCGCCGGTGAACCGCTACGAGCTGGTGGCGGCGCAGCCGGTGCCGAAGGCCACCGCGGTGGCGGTGGCGACGGTCGCGCTCGATCCTGCCGCGGCGGCGGATCCGGTCGAGGAGGCGCGCCGGGCGGCCGCCGCCGCGACCGACCTCGGATCGCTGCGGGACGCGATGGCCGCCTACGAGCATTGCGACCTGAAGCGGGGGGCGCGGAACACGGTCTTCTGCGACGGGAACGCCTCGGCCCGGCTGATGCTGATCGGCGAGGCTCCGGGGCGCGAGGAGGATGCGGCGGGCCGGCCCTTCGTGGGGCGGGCGGGGCAGCTGCTGGACCGGATGTTCGCGGCGATCGGCATCGCCCGCACGAGCCCGGACCCGGCGGGGGCCCTCTACATCACCAACGTCATGCCCTGGCGGCCGCCGCAGAACCGCGATCCCTCGGCCGAGGAAGTGGCGATGATGACGCCGTTCCTCGAGCGGCATGTGGAGCTGGCGGCGCCGGACCTGATCGTGGTGATGGGCAACACGGCCTGTTCGGCGGTGCTGGGGCGGACGGGAATCACCCGGCTGCGGGGGCGCTGGGCCGAGGCCTGGGGGCGGCCGGTGATGCCGATGTGCCATCCGGCCTATCTCTTGCGCAACCCCGAGGCCAAGCGCGAGGCCTGGGCGGACCTGCTGGAGCTGAAGGCGCGGCTGTCGGCCTGACGCCGGCACCGCCGATCGCCTCGGCTGCCGGACTGCGCCGGGTGGCGCCGGACCGGGGGCATCGAGCCCCCGCCCCGGCGGCCGCAGGCGCGGCAGCCCCGCCTCAGGGCGCCGGACAGCCCCGGATCTCGACCGCACGCCGGTCACCCAGGACGGTCACCGTCAGCGCGGAGCGGTCGAGCGCGAAGGGCGCCCCGTCGGGCCCGACCAGATCGGAGACGGCGGTGAGGCGCGCGCCCTGCCGCGAGGTCACCGCCTCGGAGGTCCAGATCGCGGATGTTCCGGGCTCGAGCACGACCACCTCGGATGCGCCCATCGCGGGCAGATCGAGCTCGGCCGTGAGCCGCAGTCCGTCGTTGATCGGCTCGACCCGGCAGGCAATGCGGCCGACACCCGCCTCGCGGCCCGATTCGGGACGGGACCGCATCGCGGTGGAGATGACGGAATCCGGCGCGCCGGCCGGCGGAAGCTCGGCCTGCAGCTCGAACTCGGCCGGCACGCAGATGTCGCGGCAGACGCCGAGATCCACCCGCGCCTTCAGATGCACCGGGCGCGTCGGGTCCCGCGTCTCGATCTCGAAGGGCAGCACGAGTTCGTCGCGGTAGCCGATCGTCTGCATTCCGTTCAGGTTGAAGACGCTCGGCACGGGCCAGTGCATGTGCACGCGCGCGACATTCTCCGATCCGCTCCAGTCGAACTCGGGCGGGATGCCCGCCTCTCCGGGGCTGCGCCAGTAGGTCTTCCACTCGGGCGCCAGCCGCAGCCGGAGGGCGGCGATGTGCCGGCCGCCCTCACGCCAGCCGGGCAGAAGTTCGGCCCTGAAGATCTGGTCGGGCGGGGTCGCAGCGGCCGGGAGGGCCGACAGGACGAGGCATGAGGCGAGAAGCGAGCGTATCAGCATGAGCCGCACAATTCCGCAGCAGGCCGCGATTGGGAAGTCACAATCCCGCCAAGCGACCGCGCGACCGGGCGCCTGTGCCGCCGCGACCCCCTTGAGCCGATGCGTCCGCCGCCCCATAGTCGGGAAAAGGAAACGCTCATGGATCTTTCTGGCAACCTGCTCATCGCCATGCCCAGCATGGCCGACCCGCGGTTCGAGCGCAGCCTCGTGCTGATCTGCGCCCATTCGACGGATGGCGCGATGGGGCTTGTCGTCAACAAGCCCGTGAACGACCTGAGCTTCGCGGGGATGCTCGAACAGCTCGACATTCCGCGCGCGCCCAACGGACGCGACATCCGGGTGCATCTCGGCGGGCCGATGGAGCGGGGGAGGGGATTCGTGCTCCATACCCCCGACTACATGAGCGCGGGCGCCACGATGCTGGTCTCGGGCAAGTTCGGCATGACGGCGACCGTCGATATCCTCGAGGCGCTGGCCCGTGGGCAGGGGCCAAGCTCGGCCCTCATGGCGCTCGGCTACTCGGGCTGGGGTCCGGGACAGCTCGAGGCGGAGGTGCAGCGCAACGACTGGCTGACGGCCGAGGCCCCGGCGGAGCTGGTCTTTTCGGATGATGATACGGGAAAGTGGAGCGGGATGCTGCGCCACATGGGCATTGATCCGCTGACCCTGTCCTCGACCGCCGGTCACGCCTGACGGCAGACCAGGCCGCCGGCGGGACGCGCGGGCGACCGGGGCCGCGATCATTCTCCGGGAAACTTCGGTTCCGGTCCCTTGAAGGTCGGGTCGAACGTGGCCCAGTCGCGATCCGTGCCGGTGTTGGGCAGGGCGTCGCGCGGGATCGACTGATGCATGTGGATCTTGCCGAGGAACAGCGCCGTGATGGGCGCCGTGATGAAGAGGAAGGCCGCGACCAGCAGCTCCTGCCATGTCAGGGTCGCGCGATACTGGTAGAGATCGACCATCGAGGCGATGAGCGCCGCGCCGACACCCACCGTCGTGGCCTTGGTGGGCCCATGGAGGCGCTGGACCGCATCGCGCAGGCGCAGCAGGCCGAAGCTGCCGACCAGCCCGAAGGTGCCGGCGATGACGAGAAGGGCGGAGACGAGGATTTCCAGGGCCAGATCCATGAGCATCACTCGATGATGTTGCCGCGCAGGACGAACTTGGCATAGGCCACGGTCGAGACGAAGCCCGTCATGGCGAACAGCAAGGCCGCCTCGAAGGTCATCGTTCCGGCGCCGCGGATGCCGAAGAGCACGATCAGCGCGATCATGTTGATCACCATCGTGTCGAGCGCGAGGATGCGGTCGGCGATCGTCGGCCCCTGCAGGAGCCGCGCGAGGTTGAACAGCAGCGCCACGCCGAAGCAGCCGAGCGCGTAGGTCAGGGCAAGTGCGATCATGCGAAGATCCTCTTGAGGCGGGCTTCGTAGCGGGCCTTGATCTCGTCGCGCACCGCATCAGGGTCGGGCGCATGGAGACAGTGGACGAGCAGCACACGGCCGCAGGCCGAGACGTCGGTGACGACCGTGCCGGGCGTCAGCGTGATGGTGCCGGCCAGCATCGAGATCGCCTCGGGCGAGGTGAGTTCGATCGGGACGGCGATCCAGGCGGAGTGGATGTCGTCGCTGCGGTAGAAGAGCACGATCTTGGCCACCGCCACGTTGGCCCTGACGATATCACCGATCACCAGCAGCACATAGGCCGCAAGCCGCAGCGGACTGCGAAGCTGTGTCTGCCCCGGCCAGTAGGGCGCGACCAGCAGCGGGATCAGGATCCCCAGGATGATTGCAAAGACAAGACTGCCGAGCGCCGGCTGGTTGACGAGCAGCATCCAGGTCACGATCAGAGTGACGCTCAGCCACGGGTGGGGAAAGAGCCGTCGGATCATCGGGCGGGCTCCGTCAGGCGGTTGGAGGCAATGTAGGGCGTCCGCTCGGCCAGTTCATCGGCGATGGAGCCGAGCGCGGCCGACACCGGGCCTGCGGCAACGGTCAGCGCCACCAGCCCGGCCACAAGCCCGCCCACCGCGACGAAGGCGAGCGTGTCGGGGCGGTGGGGCTCGGGCTCGGCCAGCGTCTCGTGCGACTTCCAGAAGAGGAGGCTGCCCGCGCGGGCAAAGCCCACGATCATGAGGAGCGAGGTGACGAGCACCGTGCCCCAGATCAAGGCCATGCCGGGGCCGCGCAGCGCGTCGAGGATCAACAGCTTGCCGAGGAAACCCGACAGCGGGGGCATCCCGGCCAGGGCGATCGCCCCAACGAAGAAGAGCGCCGCGATCAGCCCCTCCTGCGCCACGGGGGGCTGGCGCTGGGTCAGATCCTCGCTGCCGCGCCGCGCCAGCACCAGATCGGCCACGAGGAACAGCGCCGCCGTCGCAAGCGTCGAGTGAAGAAGGTAGAACAGCGCGGCCGAGGTGCTTGCGGGGGTGAAGCCCGCGACGGCGGTGAACAGCGTCCCCATCGAGGCGATGGCACCGAAGGCCACGAGCCGCCCGATGCTGGCGGCCCCCAGCACGCCCATCGCGCCTATGGCAAGCGTCACGAGCGCCGCGGGCAGCAGAAGCTCGGCGAAGAAGCCGCCGGTGGCCGGGGTCTCGGGCGGGAAGATCAGGTTGAAGACGCGGATCACGGCATAGGCGCCAACCTTGGTCATCACCGCGAACAGCGCCGCCACCGGGCCCGGCGCCGCGGCATAGGTGCCGGGCAGCCAGAACTGGAACGGCACCAGTGCACCCTTGATGGCAAAGACGATCAGCAGCAGCACGCCGGCCACGCGCAGGATCGCCGTCTCGGCCTCGGGCATGGCTGCCACCCGCTCGGCCAGATCGGCCAGGTTGAGCGTGCCCGCCACCGAATAGATCGTGGCCAGCGCGAACAGGAACAGGGTCGAACCCATCAGGTTGTAGGCCACATACTGCACGCCCGAGCGCAGGCGCGCGCGGCCGCCACCGTGGATCATGAGGCCGTAGCTCGCGATCAGCAGCACCTCGAAGAAGACGAAGAGGTTGAAGGCGTCCCCCGTCAGGAAGGCGCCGCAGATCCCCATGAGCTGGAACTGGTAGAGGGCGTGGAAATGCTGGCCACGCCGGTCCCAGCCGGTGCCGATGGCATAAAGCTGCACCATCAGCGCAAGGAAGGCCGTCAGGGCCACCATCACGGCGGCAAGCCGGTCGAGGACCAGCACGATCCCGAAGGGCGCGGGCCAGTTGCCGAGGAAATAGGCCTCGGGCGGGTTGGTCGAGGCGCTGACCAGCAGCACCCCGGACACGCCGCAAAGGGCGATGGTGCCCGCCAGCGAGAAGACCCGCTGCAACACGAGGTCATGGCGCATGAACAGCACGATCAGCGGCGCAAGCACCGCCGGCAGCACGACCGGGGCAATGATCCAGTGGTTCATCGTCCGGCCTCGTCGTCGCTGTCCATCCGGTCCGTGCCGGCTTCAAGGAAGGCGCCGAGCGCCACCATCACGATCACGGCCGTCATGCCGAACGAGATCACGATCGCCGTCAGCACCAGCGCCTGTGTCAGCGGGTCGGTGTAGCCCTCGGCGGTGTAGGACAGGACGGGCGGCAGGCCCACGGCCAGACGGCCCGAGGCGAAGATGAAGACGTTCACGGCATAGCTCAGGAGGGCGAGGCCCACGATCACGGGAAAGGTGCGCATGCGCAGGATCAGATAGATGCCTGCGGCGGTCAGCGTTCCTACGGCGGAAGCGACGAGGATCTCCATCAGCGGTCTCCGAAGCGGTCGCGCGGCAGGTCGATGTCGTAGGGAGTTGACGAGACCTCCTCTCCCGCACGCACGGCGATGCGCGAGATCGAGGCGAGCGCCAGCAGCACCGCCCCCAGAACAGCGAGGAACACGCCGGTGTCGAAGATCATTGCGGTCGCCAGTTCGAACTCTTCGAGCGGGGGCAGGTGGACATAGCCGTAGTCCGAGGTCAGGAACGGCCGCCCGGCGAACCAGGCGCCGACGCCGGCCGCGCCCGCGATCAGCACGCCCATGGCGATCAGCGCGTGATACTCGACCCGCTTGCGGGCCGCCGTCCAGCCGAAGCCCGAGGCCATGTATTGCATCAGCGCCGCGATGGCGACGACCAGACCGGCGATGAAGCCTCCGCCCGGCAGATTGTGGCCGCGCAGGAAGATGTAGACACCGACCATGATCGCGACGGGCAGCATCATCCGCGTCGCCACCACCAGCATCAGCGGATGACGGTCGCCGGCGTGGCGATGCTCCTGCGCCCATGAGAGCAGCCGGTTGTTGGCCGGGCCCGGCCGCAGGATCGTCTCCGTCACGGCAAAGATCACGAGCGCTGCGATACCGAGGACGGTGATCTCGCCGAACGTGTCATATCCGCGGAAGTCCACGAGGATGACGTTGACGACGTTCGTTCCGCCGCCTCCGGTCTTGGCATTCTCGAGGTGATAGCCGGAGATGCTCGGGAAAGCGAAGTCACGCGTCATCATCATGTAGATCAGGCTGCCGATGCCCAGCCCCGCGGTGCCCGACAGGATCGCATCACGGATGCGGCGCGGGGCCTTGCTCTCCATCGGTGTCCGCTTGGGCAGGAAGTTGAGCGCGAGCAGGAGGAGCATCACCGTCGCCACCTCGACGAGGATCTGCGTCAGCGCGAGGTCCGGCGCCGAGAGATAGGCAAAGCCCATCGAGACGACGAGGCCCACCACCCCCAGCACGACCAGCGCGAGGATCCGGTTGTGATGGACGATCACCAGCGTGCAGGTCGATACGATCAGCAGAAGCCAGCCGATGACCGGCACGACATCGACCGGCGTCAGAGCCCGCGTGCCGGGCGTATGGCCCCCCGAGAAGAAGGCGTAGCCTCCGGCGGCGACCATCGCGAAGGTGGCGATGGCGAAGTAGCGGCTCAGCGCCCCGTCATGCAGCCCCTGCGAGAACCTGCGCGAGAAGTGCGCGAGAGGGTCCACGATGCCGTCGAAGATCCGCTTGGCCTCGGGCCGCGGCGTGGCGAGCCAGCCGCGCATCAGCCCCGCGTGAAGGCCGAGCAGCACGAGGCCGCCGCCGACGGCCGCGATCGACATCCAGAGCGCCGGCGTCAGCCCGTGCCAGTGGTAGATGTGGGCATGGAGGGCCTCGCCGGTCGTGGCGCCCGCCGCCGCATCGACGAGCCAGCCTGCCACCGGCATCGGCGCAATCCCGATCGCCACCACGAGCAGCGCCAGGAAGGCCGGGGCCGCCCACATGCCGAAGCCCGGATCGTGCGGATTGTGCGGATAGTCGTTGCGCACCGGCCCGAGGAACGTGTGCGCCACGAACCGCAGCGAATAGGCCACCGAGAAGACCGCACCCAGCGTCGCAAAGACCGGCATCAGCCACGCCTGCCCGGCCCAGGCCGTATGGGCGGCCTCTTCAAGCATCATCTCCTTGGAGAGGAAGCCGTTCAGCGGCGGGATGCCCGCCATCGACAGCGCGGCGAGGGTGCCGATGGTGAAGGTGATCGGCATCAGCTTGCGCAGGCCGCCGAGGCGCTTGAGGTCGCGGGTGTGGGTCTCGTGGTCCACGATGCCCGCGGTCATGAAGAGGGCGGCCTTGAAGGTGGCATGGTTGATGATGTGGAAGATCGCGGCAATGGCGGCGGACTGGGTGCCGAAGCCCAGCAGCATCGTCACGAGCCCGAGATGCGAGACGGTCGAGAAGGCCAGCAGCGCCTTGAGGTCGTCCTTGAAGAGCGCGATCTTGGCGGCCACGACCATGGTCACGAGGCCGGTTGTGGCCACCAGGTAGAACCACTCGGGCGTGCCGGCCAGCGCCGGCCACATCCGCGCCATGAGGAAGAGCCCCGCCTTCACCATCGTCGCCGAATGCAGGTAGGCCGAGACCGGCGTCGGCGCCGCCATCGCGTGCGGCAGCCAGAAATGGAACGGGAACTGCGCCGACTTGGTGAAGCAGCCGATCAGGATCAGCACCAGCGCCGGCAGATACCATTCCGACGCCTGGATCGCGTCGCCCGCCTGCAGGATCACGGTCAGATCGTAGCTTCCAGCGATCTGGCCGAGGATCAGCATCCCCGCGATCATCGCGAGCCCGCCCATGCCGGTGACCGCCAGCGCCATGCGCGCGCCCTGACGGCCGGCGGGCAGATGCTTCCAGTAGCCGATGAGCAGGAAGGAGGAGAGCGAGGTCAGCTCCCAGAAGACCAGCAGGAGCAGGATATTGTCCGACAGGACGATCCCCACCATCGCCCCCTGGAAGAGCAGGAGGTAGCTGTAGAACTGCCCCATCGAGTCCTGCTTCGACAGGTAGAAGCGGGCATAGAGGATGATCAGCAGGCCGATCCCGAGGATCAGCCCCGCAAACAGGAGGCCGAGCCCGTCGAGGAAGAAGTTGGCGTTCAGACCCAGCGCGGGCATCCACTCGATGCGCGTCTGCACGGTCTCGCCGCGCAGGACGGCCGGGGCATGCAGCCCCAGCATCAGCAGGGCGAGGGCCGTGACGCTGCCCGTGACGAAGGCGCAGGTTGTGCGGCTGGATCGGATCATGAGGCCCGGCAGCAGGGCCCCGAGGAACGGGAGGGCGGCTATCAGCGCAAGGGACATGCCGCCGGCGCCTCCATTCCAGATGCGAAACGTCGCGCTCTCATGAATTTCTTTCACATTCGGGTTCGGTTCGGGGCCAAACTGGTGTTCTGGCCTTCACAAGTCAACTGCGGACGGACCGAAAACCTCAGCCTTCGGCGGCGGCGCCCCAGGCCTCGACAAGGTAACGCTGCGAAAGCGGGATGGCGGCCGCCCCGAGGGCCCGCGCCTGGGCTCCGACGGTGCCCTCGCGGATCTGCGGGGGCTCGATCCCCGACAGGTCCAGCCGGTGCAGCGCGGCGTGGGTCCGGCGCACCATCTCGGCCCGGATCTCCGGCGGCATCCAGCCGTCGATCATCACCGTCTCCATCTCGACCAGGGCCGAGGCCGACAGAATCGCCGAGGCAAGCCCCGCCGCCGCGCCGTCGAGCCAGTCCGACAGGACGGGCGCGCTCACCTCCCAGTGGTCGGGGTTCTCCCACAGGGCTGCCGGGTCTTCGCCCGCCCGTTCCATCGCTTCGGCAAGGACGGACATGGAGGCCACGTTCAGCAGCCGACGCATCCGGCCGGAGCGGTCGGGCACCGGCATCGGCCCGACGCCGGCCGCATTGCCGGTGCGGCCGGCATAGAGGTGCCCGTTCAGGACCAGCCCGCCGCCGATGAAATAGGCAAAGTAGAAATAGAGGAAGTCCTTCGGGCGCTCGCCGGTGCCGAAGACCAGTTCGGCGCCGCAGGCGGCCGTGGCATCGTTGCGCAGATGGACCGGCAGCCCGGTGAGGGCGGCCAGTTCGGTCTGGATGTCGCGCTCGCGCCAGGCGTCCATTTCGGACTGGGGGGCGCCGACATACTGTACCCAGTTCCACAGCTGGAACGGCATGGCGATGCCCATGCCCCCCACACGCGCGCGCGCCTCGGGCGGCAGGCTTCCGGTCAGCAGGGGCAGCGCCTCGGCGGTGAAGTCCACGACCGCATCCGGCGTCGGGTAGGAATAGATCCGGCGCCGCGCCGCGACCGGCTGGCCGAGGAAGTCGATCAGCACGAGTTCCGCCGAGCGCCGTCCGATCTTGAGGCCGAGAAAGTAGGCGCCCTCGGCCGCGAGTGACATGGGAACCGAGGGCTGGCCGATGCGGCCGCGGATTGGCTCTCCCCGGCACAGGAGGCCGTCGCGTTCAAGCTCGCGCATGATGACCGAGACGGTCTGGGCCGACAGGCCCGTCATCCGCGCGATGTCCGACTTGGCCAGCGCCCCCGCGCGCCGCACGAGCGAGAGCACGAGGCGTTCGTTGCGGGCGCGCATCCCGCTCTGGTTCGAGCCGCGCAGCCCGGGTTCGGCTGCGGCCGGGCGCTCTGCGGTCTCCTGTCCCTGTCTCACGGTCATCTCCCTGCCCGGCACCGCGGGCCTCCCGGCTGCCATTGGGCCTCTGGCGGCCTCGGCTGTCAATACTAAATCAGAGTGATTTATTTATTGACGCAGCGCCGGGAATCGGCTTCCATGAAGGGCGTCGCGGCGGGCGGGTGCCTGCGCAGCGCAAGATCGGCGGGCAGGGAGAGGCCCGCCAGTGGGAGGAGACATCGTGACACGACTCAAGATCGCCCTGATGGGGTGTGCGGGGGCGCTTGCCCTGTCGGCCGCTCCGGCCCTGGCCCAGGAGGTCGGCGCCTGCCTGATCACCAAGACCGACACAAACCCGTTCTTCGTGAAGATGAAGGAAGGGGCCACGGCGAAGGCACAGGAACTCGGCATCAACCTCAAGTCCTACGCGGGCCGGATCGACGGCGACAGCGAAAGCCAGGTGGCCGCCATCGAGACCTGCATCGCCGACGGGGCGAAGGGCATCCTGCTGACGCCGTCCGACACCAAGGGGATCGTTCCGACGGTGCAGAAGGCGCGCGACGCGGGCATCCTCGTGATCGCGCTCGACACGCCGCTGGATCCGATCGACGCGGCCGACGGCACCTTCGCCACCGACAACTTCCTCGCGGGCGAGCTGATCGGCCAGTGGGCGCAGGCCAAGATGGGCGATGCGGCAGCGGATGCGCGGATCGCGATGCTGAACCTCGGCGTCTCGCAGCCCTCCGTGGACGTGCTGCGCGCTCAGGGCTTCCTGCAGGGCTTCGGCGTCGATCTGGGCGACCCGAACCGCTGGGGCGACGAGACCGACCCGCGCATCGTCGGCCATGACGTGACCGACGGCAACGAGGAGGGCGGGCGCCGCGCGATGGAGAGCCTGCTGGCGCAGGATCCGATGATCAACCTCGTCTATACGATCAATGAGCCGGCGGCGGCCGGCGCCTACGAGGCGCTCCGGTCCATCGGGCGCGAGAGCGATGTGCTGATCGTATCGGTCGATGGCGGCTGCCCGGGCGTCCAGAACGTGAAGGACGGGGTGATCGGCGCCACCTCGCAGCAATATCCGCTGCAGATGGCGGCGCTGGGGGTCGAGGCCATCGCGGCCTTTGCCAAGGACGGCACCCGGCCCGCGACGACCGAGGGCAAGGACTTCACCGACACGGGCGTGGCGCTTGTGACCGACCAGCCGGTCGAGGGCGTGGAGTCGATCGACAGCGCCCGCGGCGCGGAACTCTGCTGGGGCTGAGCCGCGGCAGCCTGGACCGGGGGCGGGGTCATATCCGCCCCCGAGCGGGATCCGCGTCCGGCGGTCCGCAATGCGAAGCGGGAGGTCAACGGAACATGGCAACCGAAACCCAGGGGCCGCAGGGCTTCGAGGCTGCGCTGACCCGCAAGCCCGAGGCCGTGGCCGAATTCACGCAGCGCAGGTCGCCCGTGCAACAGGCACGGCACCTCCTGCATCAGACGCCCTCGCTCGTGCCGCTGATCGTGCTGGTCGTCTCGATCTCGATCTTCGGGGCGCTCTTGGGCCAGAAGTTCTTCTCGGCCTTCACGCTGACGCTGATCCTGCAGCAGGTGGCCATCGTCGGCATCGTCGGCGCGGCACAGACGCTCGTGGTGCTGACGGCGGGCATCGACCTCTCGGTGGGCGCGATCATGGTCCTGTCCTCGGTGGTCATGGGCCAGTTCACCTTCCGCTACGGAATCCCGGCACCGCTGTCGGTGCTCTGCGGGCTGGGTGTCGGGGCCGCCATCGGCTTCGTGAACGGCACGCTGGTCGCGCGGATGAAGCTGCCGCCCTTCATCGTGACGCTGGGCATGTGGCAGATCGTGCTGGCGGCGAACTTCCTCTACTCGAGGAACGAGACCATCCGCTCGCAGGACATCGCGGCCGAGGCGCAGATCCTGCAGTTCTTCGGCTCCACCTTCCGCATCGGTGCGGACGAGGCCGGCCGGGGCGGCGCCGTCTTCACCTATGGCGCGGTCCTCTTGATCGTTCTCGTGCTGCTCATCGCCTATGTGCTGCGTCAGACGGCCTGGGGCCGCCATGTCTATGCCGTGGGCGACGATCCCGAAGCGGCCGAACTCGCGGGCGTGCAGACGAAGACCGTCCTTGTCACCGTCTATACGCTCTCGGGGCTGATCTGCGCGCTGGCGGGCTGGGTGATGATCGGCCGCCTCGGGTCGGTGTCGCCGACCGCGGGGCAGTTTGCCAACATCGAATCGATCACCGCGGTGGTGATCGGCGGGATCAGCCTCTTCGGCGGCCGCGGCTCGGTGCTGGGGATGCTCTTCGGCGCGCTGATCGTGGGTGTCTTCTCGCTGGGGCTGAAGCTCATGGGGACGGACCCGCAATGGACCTACCTCCTCATCGGCATCCTCATCATCGCGGCGGTGGCCGTGGACCAGTGGATCAGAAAGGCGGCTGCGTGATGGAACCGATCCTGAAGGCCCGTGGCCTCGTGAAACGCTACGGCCGGGTCACGGCGCTCAACAACTGCGACTTCGACCTCTATCCCGGCGAGATTCTCGCGGTGATCGGCGACAATGGCGCGGGCAAGTCTTCGCTGATCAAGGCGCTGTCCGGCGCGATCCGGGTGGACGAGGGCACGATCGAGCTCGACGGCAAGCCGATGAACTTTGCCTCGCCGCTCAATGCGCGCGAGGCGGGGATCGAGACGGTCTATCAGAACCTCGCGCTGTCGCCCGCGCTCTCGATTGCCGACAACATGTTCCTCGGGCGCGAGATCCGCAAGCCGGGCATCATGGGCCGGTGGTTCCGTGCCCTCGACCGCGCCGCGATGGAGCACAAGGCGCGCGAGAAGCTGACCGAGCTGGGGCTGATGACGATCCAGAACATCGGGCAGGCGGTCGAGACCCTCTCGGGCGGGCAGCGGCAGGGGGTGGCGGTGGCGCGCGCCGCGGCCTTCGGCTCGAAGGTGGTGATCATGGACGAGCCGACGGCGGCGCTGGGCGTGAAGGAGAGCCGCCGCGTGCTCGAGCTGATCCTCGATGTGAAGCGGCGCGGCCTGCCCATAGTGCTCATCAGCCACAACATGCCCCATGTGTTCGAGGTGGCCGACCGCGTGCATGTCCACCGGCTGGGACAGAGGCTCTGCGTGATCGACCCCCGGCGCCATTCCATGTCCGATGCCGTGGCGCTGATGACCGGCGCCATGGCGCCCGAGCAACTGAACGAGTTCGCATGAGCCCCGAGGCGCTCGCGCAGGAGATCCGGGCGGCGGCGGAGGGGCGGGAGCGGTTCGTGGTGGCGCTCGCCGGGCCGCCGGGGGCGGGGAAATCCACGCTGGCCGAGGCGCTGGTGGCCGCCCTCGGCGCCGGCGCCCGCCTCGTGCCGATGGACGGGTTCCACTTCGACGATCGCGTGCTGGTCGCCCGCGGGCTTGCGCACTGCAAGGGCGCGCCCGAGACCTTCGACGTCCGGGGCTTTCTCAACCTCATGGAGCGGCTGCGGGCGGGGGGCGAGATCGCGATCCCGGTCTTCGACCGCGCGATGGAACTGGCCCGTGCCGGCGCCGACGTGGTGACGGATGAGGACCGCATCCTTGTGGTCGAGGGCAACTACCTGCTGCTCGACGAAGAGCCGTGGCGGCGGCTGCGCGGCTTCTTCGACCTCACGCTCTTTCTCGACGTGCCCGAGGCCGAACTCGAACGGCGGCTGCTTGCGCGGTGGGCGGCACGGCCGGGCGGGGCGGCGTGGGTGGCCTCGAACGACATGCCGAACGTGCGGCGGGTGATCGGCGGCTCGGCCCCGGCGGACCGGCGGATCCGCTGGCCCTAGCCCTGCGGGGTCATCGCCTTGCGTTGGCGTGCCCGTTCCAGCCCCAGCCGACGCTCGCGCCAGATGATGAGGATGCCCGCGCTGACCACGAGGCTCGCGCCGGCCAGCATCACGAGCGTGGGCACCTCGGCAAAGACGAAGAAGCCGATCAGCAGCGCGAAGATCATCGAGGCATATTCGAACGGCGCGATCAGCGAGGCATCGGCGTGGCGGTAGGCCGAGGTCAGCAGGATCTGCGCCACCCCGCCCAGGATGCCCGCCCCGGTCAGCAGCGCGGCCTCGGCCGGTGTGGGCCAGACCCAGCCGAAGGGGAGGGTGACAAAGGACAGAAGCGTGGCCGTCAGCGAGAAATAGAAGACGATGGCCGCGGTCGCCTCGGTATGGACGAGCTTGCGGATGAAGACCTGCGCGAGGCCCGCGAAGACCGCGCCCCCCAGCACGAGCGAGGCGCCGAAGGCTTCGCGATGGCCCACCCCGCCCGACAGGAGCGTCAGGCGCGGCGACAGCACGATCAGCACCCCCACCAGCCCGAGGATGACGGCCGAGATGCGGAAGGCGCGCACTTCCTCGCCGAGGAACATGGCGGCGAAGATCACCGTGAGGAGGGGGGCGGCATAGCCGAGCGCCGTCACCTCGGGCAGCGGCAGATAGGCGAGACCGGCAAACCCCAGCCCCATCGCCAGAGTCCCCACCAGCCCGCGCCAGACGTGACCCATCGGGTTGACCGCGCGCAGCCCGGTGCGCCACTCGCGCCGCCAGATCAGCCAGACGATGATCACGGGCATGGCGAAGAACGAGCGGAAGAAGACCGCCTCGCCCGCCGGCACCCGGTCCGAGGCCGCCTTGATGAGCGCCGACATGATGATGAAGATGAGGACGGAGGCGACCTTCAGGCCGATGCCGCGCAGCGGATGCATGGGACTCTCTCGGATTGATACGAGAGAAGGATCACTCCCGGCCGCCGGGCGCAAGGGCGAATGGCACACCCTGCCGACGACATCACCGATCAGGCTCTTCCGGCGCTGCCGCAATCCGCTGGACGCGGCGGCGGGCATGGGTTTCTCTGGTGTCCGGCACAGGAGGATCCATGCGGCGCAGCCTTTCCGATCTCATCGACCAGGGGCGGGGCAAGGCTCCGGCCGATCTCGTGCTGAAGAACGGCCGGATCTTCGACCTCGTGACGGGCGAACTGGTGCAGACGGACGTGGCGATCTGCGGCGACCGGATCGTGGGCACCTTCGGAACCTACGAGGGCCGGCGCGAGATCGACTGCCGGGGCAGGATCCTCGTCCCCGGCTTCATCGACACCCATCTCCATGTGGAAAGTTCGCTCGTCACCCCGTTCGAGTTCGACCGCTGCGTGACGCCACGCGGCATCACCACGGCGATCTGCGATCCGCACGAGATCGCCAATGTCTGCGGGCTGGAAGGCATCCGCTATTTTCTGGAGGCCGCCGAGCATCTGGTGATGGACCTGCGGGTGCAGCTGTCCTCCTGCGTGCCCTCGACCCACATGGAGACGGCGGGCGCGGCGCTTGAGGCGGCGGATCTCGTGCCGCTGATGGATCATCCGCGGGTGATCGGACTGGCCGAGTTCATGAACTTTCCCGGTGTGCTGGCGAAGGACGCGGGCTGCCTTGCCAAGCTCGAGGCGTTCCGCGGCCGGCACATCGACGGCCACGCGCCCCTGCTGCGCGGCAAGGATCTGAACGGCTACATCGCGGCCGGCATCCGCACCGAACACGAGGCCACGACCGCCGAGGAGGCGCTCGAGAAGCTGCGCAAGGGGATGCGGGTGCTGATCCGCGAAGGATCGGTCTCGAGGGATCTTGAGGCGCTCGTGCCGCTGCTGACCGAGCGGCATTCGCCCTACCTGTGCCTGTGCACCGACGACCGGAACCCCCTCGACATCGCCGAGCATGGCCATATCGACCACATGATCCGCACCGCGATCCGGCTGGGGGCGCCGCCACTGGCCGTCTACCGCGCCGCGAGCCTGTCGGCGGCCGAGGCCTTCGGGCTGAAGGACCGCGGCCTGATCGCGCCGGGCAAGAGGGCGGATGTGGTGGCGCTGGAGTCGCTCGAGGGCTGCCACGCCGGGCTGGTCGTGGCCGGCGGCGTGGTGGTTGATGCCGGGGCCTTCGCGGCCCGCGGAACGGTTGCGCCGGTGGCGCGGGCCTCGGTGCGGGTGGCGCCGGTGGAGGCCGCGGCCTTCCGCTGCCCCGGCAACCGGGCCGAGACGCCGGTGATCGGCATCCTGCCGGGCAAGATCATCACCGAACATCTGACGGACGCGATCGAGCCCGTGGACGGCGACAAGCGCCCCGACCCGTCCCGCGACCTTGCCCGGATCGCGGTGATCGAGCGGCATGGCCGGAACGGCGGGCGCGCCGTGGGATTCGTGCGGGGCTTCGGGATGAGGCGCGGCGCGATCGCCTCGACCGTCTGCCACGACCACCACAACCTGGCGGTGGTCGGCGTGGATTACGCCGACATGGCGCTGGCCGCCAACCGGCTGCGCGAGATCGAGGGCGGGTTCGCGGTGGCGGCCGAGGGCGAAATCCTCGCCGAACTCGCCCTGCCGGTGGGCGGGCTGATGAGCCTGCGCCCGTTCGAGGAGGTGCGGGATGCGCTGGTGGCGCTGCGCGAGGCCGCGCGCGGCCTCGGCGTGACGCTGGAGGAGCCGTTCCTCCAGCTGGCCTTTCTCGCGCTGCCGGTGATCCCGCATCTCAAGATCACCGACCGGGGCATCGTGGACGTGGACCGGTTCGAGATCCTGCCCTGAGGCCCTCCGCGCCCTGCGCGAGGCGTGTCAGCAGGGCCCGGTGAACCGCTGGCCGCGCGCGTTGCGGTAGTAGCAGGTGCCGTTGCCCGCCGGGCCGATCAGCGTGCCCGCAATCGCACCGGCCGCGGCGCCAAGGGCCGCGCCCTGCACACGGTCGTTGTCGCTGGAGACCGCCGCTCCGAGGGCCGCGCCGCCAAGGGCGCTCGCCGCAGTCGTCTGGTCCGCAGTCTCGCAGCCGGCGAACAGGGCCACGACCGGCAGAATGAAAAGCACTTTCTTCATGATGGTTCTCCGGGCATGAATGTCTGCGGGCTCAACATCCGCCTTGCCGGATGGTTCCGAAGCAGGGGGGCTCCAGACGGGCGGGTCGCTTCGGTCCCTCTGGGGCTGCGGGCGCGCCATCCGGGGACGGCCCGCCCGCAGATGGCTTCCTCAGTGCATCCCGAGCAGTTGCGGCAGGAACAGCGAGATCTGCGGCACGTAGGTCACGAGCAGGAGGAAGCCCAGCATCGTGAGCAGCCAGGGCCAGACCGCGACGGTCAGTTCGGTGATGCCCATCCGGGTGATCCCCGAGGCCACATAGAGGTTCAGGCCTACGGGTGGATGGCACATGCCCACCTCCATGTTCACGATGATCATGATCCCGAAATGCACCGGGTCGATGCCAAGGCGCACCGCGACCGGGAACAGGATCGGCGCCATGATCAGCACGATCGACGAGGGCTCCATGAAATTGCCGGCCATCAGCAGGATGATGTTCACCGCGATCAGGAACATCCACCAGGTCAGGCCCGAATCCACCATCCACTGCCCCAGCGCCTGCGGGATGTTCTCGTGCGTGAGCAGGAAGCTGAACAGCACCGCGTTGGTGATGATGTAGAGCAGCATGGCCGACATGTTGGCCGATTGCAGCAGCACCCGCGGCACGTCGCGAAGCGTCATGTCCTTGTAGACGAAGACGGCGATCACGAAGGCATAGACGGCGCTCATCGCCGCGGCCTCGGTGGGGGTGAAAGTGCCGCTGTAGATCCCGCCCATCACGACGAAGATCAGCAGAAGCCCCCAGATCGCGCGCCGGAACGCCTGCCAACGCGCGGCCCAGCTGGCCTTCGCGAGGCGCGGATAGCCGAACTTGCGGGCGCGATACCAGGTGGTCAGCGCCAGAATGCCCGCCAGCATCATGCCGGGAATGACGCCCGCGATGAACATCTCGCCCACCGAGGCGGCATCGACGATCCGGCCGTCCGGCCCCTCGACCAGCATCCCCGAGGTGGCCACGCAATACATCACCATCACGATCGAGGGCGGGATGAGGATCCCGAGCGCGCCGCTCGTGGTGATGACGCCCGCGCCGAACCGGGTGGGGAAGCCCTGCGCCACCATGGCCGGAAGGATGACCGAGCCGATGGCGACCACCGTGGCGGGCGAAGACCCCGACACGGCCGCAAAGAGCGCGCAGGCAAAGACGCCACCGAGCCCGAGGCCGCCGTGCCAGTGGCCGACCATCGCGGTGGCAAAGTTGATCATCCGCTTGGCGACCCCGCCGTGGGTCAGGAAGTTGCCGGCGAGGATGAAGAACGGGATCGCCATGATCTCAAACTTCTCGATCCCGGTGAACAGCTTCAGCGCCACCGTGTCGATCGGCACCGTGGTCATGGTGAAGAGGAAGGTCAGCACCGTCAGGCCGAGCGCGATCGAGATCGGCATGCCGGTGAGCATCAGGGCGATGAGACCGCCGAAGATGAGGGCTGCGTTCATCTCACTTGTCCTTCAACGTCAGCGGGCTGTCGGCGATGGCCTCGGCCTCTTCGTCCAGCCCCTCGACATGGCCGTGGTCGTGGTGCGGCAGCTCTCCGGTGCGCCAGAAGGTGAAGGCGACCTGCAGGAAGCGGAAGCACATCAGCGCCGAGCCGAGCGGGATCGCGAGATAGACGATCCACATCGGCATCTCGAGGTCGGGCGAGATCGCGCTGGTCTGCGACATGTGCCAGACGAAGTTGCCCCCGAGGGTGGCGATGATGCCGGTGAAGAGCGCCCCCGCCATCAGCCCGAGCAGGATGAAGAAGCCGCGCCGGCGCATGTCGAGCTTGTTGATCAGCACGTCGATGCCGACATGGATGCCGGTGCGCACGCCGTAGGCTGCGCCGAACTTGGCCATCCAGACGAACAGGATGATGCACAGCTCCTGCGCCCAGACGAGGTTGACGCCGCGCAGCCAGAAATAGGCGCTGCGCATCATGGCCGACAGTTCGGGCAGATCGTGGCTGCGGAAGAAGGCCACGCCATCGGCAAGAATGCCCAGCGAGTAGCGGTGGACGACCGAGGCGAAGATCAGCCCGGTCGCCGCCGCGATGAGCGAGGCGATGAGCGTCTCTTCCAGCCGGTCGAGAAGGCGCATCATGGCGACCCTCCTGAGGCTAGGATGTTGCGGGAAAGGCAAGGGCGGGCGGCCGGCGACACCGGCTGCCCGCCCGAAGGACTGGCCTCAGTGGCCGGCGGCTGCGGCCTTGACGGCGGCGATGGTCTCGGCGCCGATGCGGCCGGCCATGTCCTCATGGACCGGGGCGAGCGCCTCTTCCCACGCGGCAAGCTCTTCGGGGCTCAGCTCGTGGAACTCGGTCGTGCCGGCGTCCTTCATCGCCTGAAGGGCCGCGTCGTTCTCTTCCTTGGCGATCGAGTTGGCATAGTCGGTCGCCTCGTCGAGCGCCTTCTCGAGACCGGCTCGAACGTCCTCGGGCAGGCCGTCCCAGAACTGCTTGTTCACGATGACCGCATAGCCGAGGTAGCCGTGGTTCGACACGGTGGCGTGCTTCTGCACCTCGTGCATCTTCTGGGTGAACATGTTCGAGGGCGGGTTCTCGGTGCCGTCCACCACACCCGTCTGCAGCGCCTGATAGACCTCCGAGAAGGCCATGACCTGCGGCACGGCGCCGAGCGCGTTCATCTGCGCCTCGAGCACCTTCGAGGACTGGATCCGCATCTTGAGCCCGAGGAAATCATCGGGCGTCGCGATCGGGCTGTTGGCCGACATGACCTTGAAGCCGTTGTCCCAGTAGGCGAGGCCCTTGATGCCCTTGTCCTCGAGCTTGGAGAACAGCATCCGGCCGACTTCTCCGCGGGTCACGGTATGCAGCGCGTCATAGCCCTTGAAGATGTAGGGCAGGTCGAAGACCTCGAAATCCTGCACGCCGAGCGGGCCGAACTTGGCCAGCGACGGGGCGAGCATCTGCACCGCGCCCAGTTGCAGGGCCTCAAGCTCTTCCTTGTCC
The DNA here is from genome assembly GCF_021391315.1 of Cereibacter azotoformans. Lineage (NCBI taxonomy): Bacteria > Pseudomonadati > Pseudomonadota > Alphaproteobacteria > Rhodobacterales > Paracoccaceae > Cereibacter > Cereibacter azotoformans. Next base: position 206,804 of record NZ_CP090021.1, read on the forward strand.
TTGTAGAGCTGGCTGTTGGGATAGACTTCGACATCGACGGCGCCGTCGGTGTAGCGTTCGGCCAACTCCTCGAACTTCGCCGCGCCCTTGCCCTTCGGCGTATCGGGGGCGACGACGTGGCTGAACTTGATCACGATCGGCTGGGCCAGCGCCGGCAGGGCTGCGGCGAGCGCAAGCGCGGCCGACCCTGCCAGCACGGCAAGGTTGCGACGGAACGTCATGACTATCCTCCTGTGTGCCGCCCTCCCGGCGGTTCCGGCCTTCCTTGCCAGTCCGCACGCGCTCCCGCTATTGTGGGTTTCCGCAAGGGGCGGCGGCCATGACAGCTTGTCGCACGCGCGCAAGGGCAGGAGGCATGGGTGCAGCAGCGGTCGGGCCGGCAGGCGGGCGCACGTCCGGGCGAGCCTTGGGCGCTCGAGCCACCCCCGGATCGCGGGCGGCTGGACCTGCTGTCGCTGATGCCGCTCCTGGCCATCGTGGCGCTTCTGGCGCTGGTCGGCGCCGCTGTCTGGATCGCGGGCCGCAGCGAGACCGAGCAGCTCCGCACCAAGCTGGCCACGGATGCCCTCTGGGTCGAGCAGACGCTGCGGTTCCAGCTCTCGGTCGATGAGGACATGCTGGCGCGGCTTGCGCTCGACGAGGCGGGGGGAACGCCCGCCGCCGTGCTCGAGGCGCGCGCCCGGAGCCACATCGCGGCCAACCCCGAGATCCTCTCGATCGTCTGGCATGACGGCGCGGGGCGGATCCGCCGCGCGGTGCCGGGGCCTGCCGAAACCAGCGCCGACGACGCACTCGCCACGCAGCTTCTGCGGATCGGGCCGCGGGCCCGGCCGGCCTATGCGCTGATGGACGGGCAGACCGTGACCATGGGACTGAGGCCGCAGGGCGCCGAGGGCGTCATCACCGCCACCGTGTCCCTGCCCCTGATGCTCGAGCGGCACATCCCCTGGTGGATCGCCGAACAATATGCGGTCTGGCTGCTCGACGGCAGCGGCGCCGTGCGCGCCAGCCGCTCGCGCGGGACGCCGGGGGCCGACAGCCCGAGCCACACGATCAGCTTCGACCCGCCGATCCCCGGTGCGGCGCTGCGGATCACCTCCTACGAAGGGGGGGCGCCCTTCACCCGCGCCTTCCTGCCCGCCGCCATCGCCGGGCTGGCGGCCTTTGCCGTTCTGGCTCTGCTGGCGCTCTACCGCAACGGCAAGCGCCGGCGGGCGGTCGAGTTGCGGCTGAACGAGGAGATGGCCTTCCGCCGCTCGATGGAGGAAAGCCTGACCGTGGGCCTGCGCGCCAAGGATCACGCCGGGCGCGTGCTCTATGCCAACTCGGCCTTCTGCAAGCTGGTGGGCTGGAGTGCGGCCGACCTGGTGGGGCGCGACCAGCCGATGCCCTACTGGGCGCCCGACCGGCTGGACGAGACGCTGCGCCGCCAGCGCATCCTCGCCGAAGGGGGCGACGTTCCGCAGAGCTTCGAGACGCGCTTCCGCCGCAGCGACGGCCGCGAGATCGATGTGCAGGTCTATGAGGCGCCGCTGATCGACGCCAAGGGGATGCATCGCGGCTGGATGGGCTCGATCATCGACATCACCGAGGCCCGTCGCGCCGCCCGCCACGCCCGCGAGCAGGAGGAAAGCCTTGCGCGGACCGGCCGTCTGGTGACGCTGGGCGAGATGGCCTCGACGCTGGCGCACGAGCTGAACCAGCCGCTTGCGGCGATCGCGAGCTATGCGGCCGGGGCCGCGAACCTTCTCGCTCAGGGCCGGGCGGACCCCGTGCTCCTGGCGTCGGCGCTGTCCAAGCTGTCGCATCAGGCCGACCGGGCGGGCCAGATCATCCGCCGCATCCAGGATCTCGTCCGCAAGCGCGAGCCGCGCTTCACCACGCTCGATCTGGCGTCGGTGGTGCGCGAGACGGCGGGCTTCCTCTCGTCGGACGCGCGCGCCCGCGGCGTGCGGATTGCCCTCGACCTTTCGCCGGTGGCGCCGGTGCTCGCGGATCGCATCCTGCTCGAGCAGCTTCTGATCAACCTCATGCGCAACGGGATCGAGGCGATGGGCGAGGGGGGGCGCGGCGACGCGCTGACCGTCAGCCTGCGCGCCGAGCCCGGCGGCGCGGTGATCGAGGTGGCCGACCGCGGCCCCGGCATCGCGCCCGAGGTGGCCGACCGGCTGTTCGATGCCTTTACCTCGACCAAGGCCGAGGGCATGGGGATCGGGCTGAACATCTGCCGCACCATCGTCGAGATGCACCGCGGCCGCCTGACCCACCGCCCCCGCGACGGAGGCGGCACCGTGTTCCGGGTGGCGCTGCCCGCCGCCGCTGAAGAAGGAGTGGCCGCCGAATGACCGGATGTGTCCATATCATCGACGATGACGAGGCGATCCGCGACGCGCTCTCGTTCCTCTTCGCCTCGCGGGGGCTCCGCGTGCAGGGCTGGCCCTCGGGCGAGGACTTCCTGCAGGCGCTGCCCTTGCCCGACTGCGCCTGCATCATGCTCGACGTGCGGATGGGCGGGCTCTCGGGGCCCGACACGTTCGACCGGCTGCGCGCGGCGGGCTGCCTTGCGCCCGTGATCTTCCTCACCGGCCATGCCGACGTGCCGGTGGCGGTGCGCGCGCTGAAGGCCGGAGCCTTCGACTTCGTGGAGAAGCCCTTCAACGACAATGCGCTCGTCGATCTCGTGCTGGCCGCTATCGAGGCGCATGCGGCGCAGGTGGCCCACAGCGGCGCGCGCGAGGATGTGGCGCGCCGCCTCGCCAGCCTCTCGACCCGTGAGGAGGAGGTGTTGCGGCTGATGCTGCAGGGGCGGCTCAACAAGCAGATCGCCTACACGCTGGGCATCGCCATGCGCACGGTCGAACTGCACCGCTCGCGCCTGATCGCCAAGATGGGCGCGCGCAACGCGGTGGAGCTGGCCGCGCTGCTCAGCGAGGCGGGGCTGCCGCGCTGAGCGCCGCGCGCCGGTTCCGACGAAGCCGGTCGAGAAAGACCAGCACGAAGATCCCGGTCAGGATCAGGATGATGGTGGGGGCCGGGGCGCTGTCGAGAAAGAAGCTCGCATAGGTGCCGGCCAGCATCGCAGCCAGGCAGACGGCCACCGCCACGATCAGCATGGGCCCGAAGCGGCGCACCGTCAGGAAGGCGATGGCCCCCGGCGCGATCAGCAGGCCCACGGCGAGGATGAGGCCCGTCGCCGTCAGCGTGGCCACGATGGTCAGCGCCAGTGCCGTGAGCAGCCCGTAATGCAGCAGCCCCACCCGCAGGCCCGACGCCCGCGCCTGCGCCGGATCGAAGGCATGCAGCAGCAGATCCTTCCACGTCAGCAGGAGCGCCCCCGTCACCCCCGCCGAGATCGCACCCGCCACCAGCAGATCCTCGCGCCCCACGCCCAGCATATTGCCAAAAAGGATATGGTCGAGATGCACGTCCGTCTCGACGGCGGTGTAGAGCAGCAGCCCCAGCCCGAACATGCCCGAGAACACCACCCCCATCACCGTGTCCGGCTTCACCCGGCTGTTGCCGGCCAGAAAGCCCGTGGCGAGCGCACAGGCCATGCCCGCGCCGAAGGCCCCGACGAGAAGCGGGATCCCGGTGATGTAGGCCAGCACCACGCCCGGCAGGATCGCGTGGCTGATCGCGTCGCCCATCAGCGCCCAGCCCTTGAGGACGAGGAGGCAGGACAGAAGCGCCGTCGGCACCGCCACCAGGAGGCAGACGAGGAAGGCGTTCTGCATGAAGGGAAACTGGAACGGAAAGAGGAGCGTGTCGATCATGGCTGCTCCAGCGCCTCGGCCGCGCGGCGGCGCGCGGCCAGCATCCCGTGCCTCGGCGCGAAGGTGAAGGCCAGCAGGAAGAGGGCCGTCTGCAGCGTCACGATCACCGCCCCCGTCGCCCCGTCGAGGAAGTAGGACAGGTAGGCCCCGGCGAAGCCGGTCGCGGCCCCGATGCCGGTCGCAAGCGCCAGAAGGCGCGGAAAGCGGTCGCAGAGCAGGTAGGCCGTGGCCCCCGGCGTCACCACCATGGCAATGACGAGGAAGGCCCCTACCGTCTGCATCGCCGCCACGACCGAGGCCGAGAGCAGCGTGAAGAACAGCACCTTCAGCGCGCCGGTGCGGATGCCGATCGAGCGCGCATGGGTCTCATCGAAGAAGGTCACCATCAGATCCTTCCATTTCGCGAGCAGGATCGCCAGCGACACGATCCCGATGATCACGAGCTGCACCGTGTCGAAGGCCGAGATGGCGAGGATATTGCCCATCACGATGGTCTGGATCGAGACGGACATCGGATCGACCGAGATCATGAACAGCCCCAGCCCGAAGAACGAGGTGAAGATCAGCCCGATCACCACGTCGGTCTTGAGCCCGCTCCGGTTCGACAGGAAGAGCATGGCCCCCGCCGCCAGCCCGCCCGCAAGGAAGGCGCCGATCGCAAAGGGCAGGCCCAGCACGTAGGCCCCGGCCACGCCCGGCACCACCGAATGCGAGAGCGCGTCGCCGATCAGCGACCAGCCCTTGAGCATCAGGAAGCAGGACAGGAAGGCGCAGACCGCCCCCACCAGCGCCGAGACCCACATGGCGTTGGTCATGTAGCCGTAGAGGAAGGGCTCCCACAGCTCAGCCGCGCTCATCCTCGCCCTCCTGCCGGTGGGTGCGGCCGCCATATTGCACGAAGGGCCGCTCGTCGTCGGTGAGGATGCTGACCTCGCGCGGGTCGTCGTCGTCATGCAGCAGGGCGCCCGACAGGGTAAAGCGGCGCAGCACGCCGCCGAACGCCTCCTCGAGGTTGGCATGGGTGAAGGTGGTTTCGGTCGGCCCATGGGCCAGCACCGTGCCCTTGACCAGCACGGTCCGGTCGCAATATTCGGGGACCGAGCCGAGGTTGTGGGTCGAGACCAGCATGACCCGCCCCTCGGCCCTCAGTTCGCGCAGGAGCGCGATGATCTCGGCCTCGGTCTGGACATCGACGCCGGTGAAGGGCTCGTCAAGCAGGATCACCTGCCCCTCCTGCGCCAGCGCGCGCGCCAGGAACACGCGCTTCCTCTGGCCGCCCGACAGCTCGCCGATCTGGCGGTGGCGCAGGTCCGCCATGCCGACGCGCTCCAGCGCCTCGCTCACGGCCGCCCGGTCCGCGGCCTTCGGGCGGCGCAGGAAGCCCATGTGGCCGTAGCGCCCCATCATCACCACATCCTCGACGAGAACCGGAAAGCTCCAGTCCACCTCCTCGGACTGCGGGACATAGGCCACGAGGTTCTGCCGCAGCGCCTCCGGAACCGTCCGGCCGAGCAGCCGGATCTCGCCAGAGCCGATGGGCACGAGGCCCATGATCGCCTTGAAGATCGTGGACTTGCCCGCGCCGTTCACACCCACGAGGGCCGCCACCGTGCCGCGCGGCAGCGCAAAGCTCGCGTGGCGCAGGGCGGTGTGGCCATTGCGGTAGGTCACGGTCACATCGTTGACGGACAAGCCCTCGGCGTCTGTCGCGATCGCCGGCCTCTCGGGTTTCACTGGCTGCCCTCCAGTCCGGCGGCGATTGTCTCGGCGGTGACGCGCAGCAGGTCGAGGTAGGTCGGCACCGGCCCGTCCCTCGCGCTCAGGCTGTCCACATAGAGCACCCCGCCATAGGCGGCGCCCGTTTCGCGCGCGACCTGCCGCGCGGGCGCGTTGTTCACCGTGCTCTCGCAGAAGACAGCCGGAATCCGGTGCTGCCTCACCCCGTCGATCACGGCCCGCACCTGCTGCGGCGTTCCCACCTGATCCGTATTCATTGGCCAGAGATAGAGCTCCTTCAGCCCGAAGTCTTGCGCAAGATAGGAAAAGGCGCCCTCGCAGCTCACGAGCCAGCGGCGATCCTCGGGCAGCGCGGCGATGCGCTCGCGCAGCGGCCCGATCGTCGCGCGCAGCCGTTCCTTGTAGTTTTCCGCATTGGCGCGGTAGATGTCGGCGTTCGAGGGATCGTGCTCGGCAAAGGCCGCGGCGATGTTGTCGATGTAGATCATCGCATTGTCGAGCCCCATCCAGGCGTGGGGATTGGGCCTGCCGCGATACTCGCCCCCTGCAACGGCGACGGGCTCGATCCCCTCGCTGACCGTCACCGAGGGCACGTCCTCCAGATTCGACAGGAACTGCTCGAACCAGAGTTCGAGATTGAGCCCGTTCCACAGGATCAGGTCCGCGTCCCATGCCCGCACGATGTCCTGAGGCGTGGGCTCATATCCGTGGATCTCGGCCCCCGGGCGGGTGATCGAGACCACCTCGGCCGCCTCTCCCGCCACGTTCTGCGCCATGTCCGCGATCACCGTGAAGGTCGTGGCGACCTTCATGCGTCCATCCTCGGCTGACGCGGGCAACGCCAGCCCCAGCGCAATGAGCAGGGCCGCCATCCCCGTTCCGCGTTCATTCATCTCGGCACCTCCTGATCTCGATAATGCGACGCATTCGCAATAATGCAAGGGCAAAGATGAGAATGACTCGCAACTTCATCCGTTCGCTGGTCCGGCGGCGGGCGGCGCAAGGCCCTTCGCGCGAGCGGCTTGCCTGCTGCGGTCCCGAGGTCTAGCCTCCGGGCCGAACCACCGGAGCCTGCCATGTCCATCCAAGACCGCCTCGCCGAACTCGGCGTCACCCTCCCCGACGCGCCCGCCCCCGCGGCCAACTATGTCCCCTTCGTGGTGACCGGCCATCACGTCCATGTGTCGGGCCAGATCAGCCAGGGCCCCGAGGGTCTGATCACGGGCAAGCTCGGTGCCGATCTCGATGTCGAGGCCGGCGCCGGCGCCGCCCGCGCCTGCGCCATCAGCCTGCTGGCGCAGCTTCGCCGCGCCTGCGACGGCGATCTCGATCGGCTCGTCCGGGTCGTCAAGCTCGTGGGCTTCGTCAATTCCACGCCCGACTTCACCGATCAGCCGAAGGTGATCAACGGCGCCTCGGATTTCCTCGTCGCGGCGCTGGGCGAGGCCGGCCGCCACGCCCGGTCCGCGGTCTCGGCGGCAAGCCTGCCCTTCGGCGTGGCCGTCGAGATCGAGGCGATCTTCGAGATCCGCTGATGCGCGCCCCGCTGCCTGAAGCCTTCCTGCGGCGTCCCATCGCGCACCGTGCGCTGCACGATCCCGTGGCCGGCCGGCCCGAGAACTCGCTCGAGGCCGTGCGCGCGGCGATCGAGGCGGGCTACGGGATCGAGATCGATCTCCAGCTCTCGGCCGACGGCGTGCCGATGGTGTTCCATGACGAGCATCTGGACCGGCTGACCGCCGAGACGGGCCCGCTGTCCGCGCGCACTGCGGCGGAGCTCGGCCGCATCCCGCTCCGCCACGGCGGCGGAACGATCCCCACCCTGACCGAGGTGCTCGGGCTGGTTGCCGGCCAGGTGCCGCTTCTCATCGAGATCAAGGACCAGGATGGCGCGCTCGGACCCGCCGTCGGCGCTCTCGAAGCCGCCACCGCCGCCGCGCTCGAGGGCTATGCGGGTCCGGTGGCCGTCATGTCCTTCAACCCCCATTCCGTGGCCGAGATGGCCCGGCTGGCGCCCGCGCTGCCCCGCGGCCTCGTGACCTCGAGCTACGACCCGGCCGACTGGGCCCCCGTGCCGCCGGAGACCTGCGCGCAGCTTCGCGCGATCCCGGATTACGAGAGGGTGGAGGCGAGCTTCATCTCGCACGAGGCCGCCGATCTCGCCCGGCCCCGCGTGGCCGAGCTGAAGGCTGAGGGCGCCGCCATCCTCTGCTGGACCATCCGCTCGCCCCGCGCCGAGGCCGAGGCGCGCCGGATCGCCGCCAACGTCACCTTCGAGCACTATCCGGCGGCGCTGCCCGCTTGACCCCGGCCCGGGCCGCCCCACCTGAGAGGCGGCCCGGAGGCACTTTCACTCTGGACAAATATCCTCGGGGGGTGCGGGGGCCGACAGCCCCCGCGGACGCTGGCCTTCCGTGACTTCGCCTGACGCCCCAGACCGCCGGACCCGCGCCCGCATGAGCACCGCCAACATCGAGATCACCGCCCATTCCGGTCTCGCCGACATTTCCGCCGCCGACTGGGACGCCGTCGCCTGTCCCGAGGCGGCGGGCGGCGGCCGTCCGCTCGATCCCTTTACCACCCACCGGTTCCTGATCGCCCTCGAACGCTCGGGATCGGTCGGAGCGGGCACCGGCTGGCAACCGCATCCGCTGGTTGCGCGGATGGGCGGTCGGATCATCGCCGCCGCCCCGCTTTATGCCAAGCTCCACAGTCAGGGCGAGTATATCTTCGACCACAGCTGGGCCCATGCCTACGAGCGGGCCGGCGGGCGGTACTACCCCAAGCTGCAGATCGCGGTCCCCTTCACCCCCGCCACCGGGCGGCGTTTCCTCACGTTGCCGGGGCTCGAGGACACGGGCCGCGCGGCGCTGGTGCAGGGCGCCGTCGAGATCGCCGGGCGCAACGGGCTCTCGTCGCTTCACGCCACCTTCTGCACCGAAGCCGAGGCCGAGGCCGGCGCGCGGATGGGGCTTCTGTCCCGCGTCACGCAGCAATTCCACTGGCTGAACCGGGGCTATGCCGACTTCGACGCGTTCCTCGCAGTGCTTTCGTCGCGCAAGCGCAAGGCGATCCGAAAGGAGCGCGAGACCGCCCAGGCCTTCGGCGGCACCATCCGCTGCCTGACGGGCGATGCGATCGAACCGCAGCACTGGGACGCCTTCTGGACCTTCTATCAGGACACGGGCAGCCGGAAGTGGGGCCGCCCCTATCTCACGCGCCGCGCCTTCGCCGAATTCCACGAGACGATGCGCGAGGACATCCTGCTCGTCCTCGCCGAGCGCGACGGGCGGGCCGTGGCCGGAGCGCTCAACTTCATCGGGCGCGACACGCTGTTCGGCCGCTACTGGGGCTGCATCGAGGACCACGCGTGCCTGCATTTCGAACTCTGCTACCATCAGGCGATCGACTGGGCCATCGCGCACGGGCTTGCCCGCGTCGAGGCGGGGGCGCAGGGTGAGCACAAGCTCGCCCGCGGCTATCTGCCGGTCCCGATCCATTCGCTGCACTGGTTTGCGGATCCCGGGCTGGGCGATGCGGTCGCGCGCTATCTCGAGGCCGAGCGGCGCGCCACCGACGAGGAGATCGAGGTTCTGACCGCCTATGGCCCCTTCCGCCGGGGCGGCGGCGACGAGTGAAAGAGAGAGGCATGGACAAACTCACGTTCTACACGAACCCGCGCTCGCGGGGGCGGATCGCGCGCTGGATGCTCGAGGAGATCGGCCAGCCCTACGAGACGGTGGTTCTGGACTATGGGGCGCCGATGCGCAGCCCCGCCTATCTCGAGCTGAACCCGATGGGGAAGGTCCCGACCGTCACCCACGGGCCGCGCGTGATCACCGAGACCGCCGCGATCTGCGCCTATCTTGCCGACGCCTTCCCCGAAGCGGGCCTGCTGCCGGCCAACCGCGCCTCCTACTACCGCTGGCTCTTCTTTGCCGCAGGTCCGTTCGAGGCTGCCGTCTTCGACCGGGCGCTCGGCCTGCAGATCCCACCGGAGCGGACGGTCATGGTGGGCTATGGAGACTTCGACCGGACCATCGCCACCCTCGAACAGGCGGTATCCGCCTCTCCGTTCATTGCGGGCGAGAGCTTCAGCGCGGCTGACGTGCAGGTGGGTTTGCAGATAGGCTGGGGGCTCGAGTTCGGAACGATCCCGGACCGGCCGGCCTTCCGCGCCTACTGGAACCGGCTGAAGGATCGCCCCGCCTTGCTGCGGGCCAACGCGCTTGACGACGCACTGGCCCGAGGATCGGCCGATGTCTGAGACGCCTGACCTCGCCCCGGTCCTCGCCGCCGGCTGGAGCCTGAGTGCGGATCAGCGGGCGATCTGCAAGACCTACAGGTTCCCGGATTTCGTGGCGGCCTTCGGCTTCATGACCCGTGCAGCCCTCTGGGCCGAGAAGTGGAATCACCACCCGGACTGGCGCAACTCCTACGGGCTGGTCGAGGTGACCCTCACAAGCCACGACGCGGGCGGGCTGACGGCGCGCGACCTCAAGCTCGCGCAGAAGATGGACGCATTGGCTTGAACCCGACAGCCGCGCCTGTCCCGAAGAACGCGGCCCTTCCTGCCGCGACGGTCCTGCCCCTCCAGAGGTTGAGACCTTCAGCCGTCGTCCCTGAAAGCCACCGCTGATCGACGGCCGGCCCCTCGCCTTCGCACGCGTATGGTCAGGACAAAGCCCGCCCCGTTCGAGGGCGGGCTTTGTCCTGAGCCGCCAGACATGGCACCCGGCGGGCGCCCATGTCTGGCACATGTCGGTCTCAGGCCCGGATAAGGCCCATCTGCTCGAGCTTCAGGATCACCTGATGCGCGCAGTGGTCCACGTCCACATTGGTGGTGTCCACCACGAGTTCGGCTTTCGTGGGCGTCTCGTAGGGGTCCGAGATCCCGGTGAACTCCTTGATCTTGCCTTCGCGGGCGAGCTTGTAGAGCCCCTTGCGGTCGCGCTTCTCGCATTCCTCGATCGGGGTTGCGACATGGACCTCGATGAAGGCGCCGAACGCCTCGATCATCTCGCGCACGGCGCGGCGGGTGGCCGTGTAGGGCGCGATCGGCGCGCAGATCGCGATGCCGCCGTTCTTGGTGATCTCGGAGGCGACATAGCCGATGCGCTTGATGTTGATGTCCCGGTGCTCCTTCGAGAAGCCCAGTTCCGAAGAGAGGTGCTTGCGCACCACGTCGCCGTCAAGGAGCGTCACCGGCCGGCCGCCCATCTCCATCAGCTTGACCATCAGGGCGTTGGCGATCGTGGACTTGCCCGAGCCCGACAGACCCGTGAAGAAGACGGTGAAGCCCTGCTTGGAGCGCGCGGGCGAGGTGCGGCGCAGTTCCGTCACCACGTCGGGGAACGAGAACCAGTCGGGGATCTCCAGCCCTTCGCGCAGGCGGCGGCGCAGTTCGGTTCCCGAGATGTCGAGCACGGTCGAGCCCTCGGGAACCTCGTTCACCGGGTAATACTGGGCCTTTTCCTGCACATAGACCATCTGTTTGAAATCGACCATCTCGATGCCGATCTCTTCCGCATGGGCCTTGAACAGCTCCTGCGCGTCATAGGGGCCGTAGAAATCCTGCCCCTGGCTGTTCTTGCCGGGCCCGGCATGGTCGCGGCCGACGATCATGTGGGTGCAGCCGTGGTTCCGGCGGATCAGACCGTGCCAGATCGCTTCGCGCGGGCCCGCCATGCGCATGGCGAGGTTGAGCAGGCTGAGCGTGGTGGTCGAGGCCGGATACTGGTGCAGCACCGCCTCGTAGCAGCGCACGCGGGTGAAATGGTCGATGTCGCCCGGCTTGGTCATGCCGACGACCGGATGGATCAGCAGGTTGGCCTGCGCCTCGCGGGCGGCGCGGAAGGTCAGTTCCTGATGGGCGCGGTGCAGCGGATTGCGGGTCTGGAAGGCCACGACGCGGGTCCAGCCCATCTTGCGGAAGAAGGCGCGCAGCTCGTTCGGCGTGTCGCGGCGCATCTTGAAGTCATAGTGGACGGGCTGCTGGATGCCGGTGATCGGCCCGCCGAGATAGACCTTGCCGGCCGTGTTGTGCAGGTAGTTCACCGCCGGGTGGGCGAGGTCATTGGCGCCGAAGACCTTCTCGGCCTCGCGGTCCTTGTTCGGAACCCACTTGTCGGTGACCGAGAGGATGGCGAGGATCACGCCCTCGGCGTCGCGCAGCGCGATGTCCTGGCCCGGCTCCACGCCTTCCGCGAACTTCTCGCTGACGTCGAGGGTGATCGGCATCGGCCAGAGTCGGCCATCGGCAAGCCGCATGTTCTCGACCACGCCGTCGTAGTCGGCTTCGGTCAGGAAGCCCTTCAGCGGATGGAAGCCGCCGTTCATCAGCAGCTCGAGGTCGCAGACCTGGCGCTGCGTCAGGTCCCACGAGGGCAAATTGCCCGCGTCGGCCTTCAGCTTCTGCGCCGAGTCGTGGGACACGTAGAGTTCTGGAACGGGAGCATGATTCGGAAGGGACATCACGAATGGCCTTTGCAGGTGTGGCACGGGGCTACCCCGGTTTCGCGGCGGGAGTAGCCCGTGCCCTGCAGCGGTTCAAGCGCTGATACCGCGATGCGCGAGCAATAAGGCGAAAATGCCACCCTGCGAGTCCTTCGGCGAACGCCCGTCCGAGGGCGCCGCCGGAGGGGGACGATGTGCCCTGCGACCTACTGGCTCGCGAGGAAATGTTCCGCATCGAGCGCCGCCATGCATCCCATGCCCGCCGAGGTGACGGCCTGGCGATAGACATGGTCGGTCAGGTCGCCCGCCGCGAAGACGCCGGGGATCGAGGTGCGGGTGGTGCCGGGCTCGACCTTCACATAGCCGCCGTGGTGCAGCTCCAGCTGGTCCTTGACCAGCTCGCTGGCCGGGGCGTGGCCGATCGCCACGAAGAAGCCCGCGCAGGGGATCTCGACCGTCTCGCCGGTCTGGGCGTGCTTCGCGACCACGCCGGTCACGCCCAGGGGCGCCTCGGTGCCCAGAACCTCCTCGATCGTGTGGTTCCAGATCACCTCGATCTTGGGGTTCTTGACCAGCCGCTCCTGCAGGATCTTTTCGGCGCGGAACGAGTCGCGGCGGTGGATCACCGTGACCTTGGTGGCGAAGTTGGTCAGGAACAAAGCCTCCTCGACCGCCGAATTGCCGCCGCCGGCCACCACGACTTCCTTGCCTCGGTAGAAGAAGCCGTCGCAGGTGGCGCAGGCCGAGACGCCGAAGCCCTTGAACTTCTCCTCGGAGGGCAGGCCCAGCCAGCGCGCCTGCGCGCCGGTCGCGAGGATCACCGCGTCGGCCGTGTAGGTCGTGCCGCTGTCGGCATGGGCCGTGAAGGGCCGCTGCGACAGGTCGAGCGAGGCGATGTAGTCCGAGATCACCTCGGCCCCCATGGCCTTCGCGTGCTCTTCCATCCGCACCATCAGGTCGGGGCCCTGAACCTCGCGGTCGCCCGGCCAGTTTTCGACCTCGGTGGTGATGGTGAGCTGGCCGCCCGGCTGCAGCCCCTGGATCAGCAGCGGGTTCAGCATCGCCCGGGCGGAATAGACGGCCGCCGTATAGCCCGCGGGCCCCGAGCCGATGATCAGAACCCTCGTGTGCCGCGTCTCGGACATGCCTTGCCCCTCATGGTCTTTTCCCGGCGCCTCATATAGGACCTGCCGCAGCGGGCCGGAAGCCCTCATCGCCGGGGCCGGCCCTGGATCCCCGCCCCGCACCCGCATTGCGCGCGGCGACGGTTTTCCGCAATGGAGCCAAGGTTTTTGATGCGTTCGCGAAACAATATTGCGCAGCGCGGCCGGAGCCTCTAGAATCTCCCGGCAGCAAGGAGAGCTTCATGGCCGGATCGAAACTGGACCCCATCGACCGTCACATTCTGGCGGAGCTGCAGGGCGACGGCCGAATGACCAATGTCGAGCTTGCCAAGCGCGTGGGGATCTCGGCGCCGCCCTGCCTGCGGCGCGTCCGCACGCTGGAGGAGGCGGGCTATATCCGCGGCTATCACGCGGACATCGACCCGCGCGAGCTTGGGTTCGAGGTTCAGGTCTTTGCCATGGTGCGGCTGCACAGCCAGGCCGAGAGTGATCTTTCGGCCTTCGAGGCGCGCTGCCGCGCCTGGCCCTTGGTGCGTGAGTGCCACATGCTGAACGGCGAGATCGACTTCATCCTGAAGTGCGTGGCCCCCGACCTGCCCAGCTTTCAGAGCTTCCTGACGCAGGAACTGACGGCCGCCGAGAATGTGGCTTCGGTCAAGACGAGCCTCGTGATCCGCTGCGCCAAGGACGAGCCGGGGGTTCCCTTCGACGTGCTCGAGGCGCGGCTCCAGCGCAGCGCCTGAGCCGGCATCCCGCCGGGCCCGCGGCGCTCAGAGCCGGATGGCCGAGATCAGCCGCCCGTAGTCGGCTTCGCCGGCATGGGTCGTGCGACGGTAGGAAAAGAACCGCTCGGCATCGTGATAGGTGCAGTGCCGCGTCCATTCGGCGTGTCCCACCCCCGCCGCGCGCAGCCGCGCGAGCCCGAAGGCCGGCAGGTCGAACAGGGCCCGGTCCGCCGTCCCTTGCGCAAAGAACCGGGCTGAGTCCGGGTCCTCATCCATGAATTCCTCGACGAACTCGGGGCCGACCTCGTAGGCGCGCTGGCTGATGGTCGGGCCGATCACGGCCGCGATCCGGTCGCGCCGGGCGCCAAGCCCCTCCATCGCGGCGACCGTTGCCTCGAGCACCCCGGCCCGGGTGCCGCGCCAGCCGGCATGCGCGGCGGCGATGACGCCCGCTTCGGCATCGGCCATCAGCACCGGCTGGCAGTCGGCCGTCAGCACCGCGATGGCGAGGCCCGGCGTCGCCGTCACCAGCGCATCCGCCCGCGGCCGGTCCGCCACCGGGCCCGTCACATGCAGCACGTCCGGCGAGTGAACCTGGTTCACCGTGACGAGATGATCCGCAGGCACTCCCATCGCCTCGGCCACGCGGGCGCGGTTGATGGTGACGACCTCTGCCAGATCGCTCGAGCCGGGGCCGCAGTTCAGGCCCGAGAAGATGCCCGACGAGGCCCCTCCCTTCCGGGTGAAGAACCCGTGGCGGAGGGGGGCGAGAGCGTCGGCCGTAATCAGTTCCATCATGCGTCAAATCCTGCGGGCGCCGGTCCTTGCGGCGGAAACACCGCCAGCGCCTTGAAGAGCGTTCCCATTTCGGCAGCGTCGGTCAAGCGGTGAGATGCGGCGCGGTGACTGGCAAGCGTCTCTCCCTCGAGGGCGCGGGCGAGCCGCTCGGCGCGTTCGGCTAGGCCGAGGCGCAGCAGCAGCGCGCCCTGCGTCGTGAAGGCGGTCGCGCAGGGGCGGGCCGCCGTGGCCAGGGCCTCGAAATCCACATGGGCCGTCAGGTCCGCTTCGCCGGGCGCGGCCAGCGGATCGTCGAATTGATGAGAGCGAAGGGCCTGCAGCGTGTCCCCGAGCGACCGCCACCCGCCATAATCCACCACCAGCGCCAGCCCTCCGTGGCCGTCGATGCGCCGGGCGATCTCTGCCATGATGGGGCCCGCCGCCGGGCAAAGCTCGACGATCTCGCCGGGCTGCGTGTCCTTCAGCCGATGCTCGAGGCTTGCAAGGCCGGTTTCGGGACCAAGGCCGAAGGCGGGGCGGCCGCCGTCAAGGCCGATCATCCGTTCGTGCCACCCGGAGGGCCCGCGCACGAACTGGCGGATCGGCAGCGCATCGAAGAACTCATTGGCCAGAAGGAAGAGGGGCGCCTCGGGCAGGTCCGCCGCCCGATCGAGCCACTCGGCCGGATGGTTCCCAAGCCTCTGGCGCTGGAGGTTGCGAAGCCGGGGCGAGGCTTCGACCAGCCGCACCTGCGCGGCCGCGTGAAAGCCCGGAACGCCGCGCGTGGCGCGCAGAACGTCCGCCATCAGCGTTCCGCGCCCCGGCCCCAGTTCGGCCAGCGTGAAGCGGGCCGGCGCCCCCTGGTCGAGCCAGGCCTGCGCGAGGCAGAGGCCCAGCAGTTCCCCGAACATCTGGCTGATTTCCGGCGCCGTGGTGAAATCGCCGGCCGCGCCAAAGGGCTCGCGCGTGGAATAGTAGCCGTGCTCGGGATGGAGCAGGCACTCCGCCATGTAGTCGGCCACCGTGATCGGCCCCGTGGCGCCGATCCGTCGTGCGAGGATGCCGGCCAGCGCCGTCACGCGGTCCGCCGTGCGCGGAGCATGAAGTAGAGGCCCAGGAGGATCATGGGCAGCGACAGGATCTGCCCCATCGTGAGGCCGTAGCCGCCGATTTCCCACGCAAGGCCGAGCGGATTGCCGGGCGTCACGAACTGCGCGTCGGGCTGGCGCACGAACTCGACGAGGAAGCGTGCGCAGCCGTAGCCGGCGAGGAAGGCGCCGGTCACGGCACCGGGCCAGCGCAGCCAGCCGCGCCGCCAGATGAGGATCGCGAGGATCGCGAACAGCACGATCCCCTCGAGCGCCGCCTCGTAAAGCTGCGACGGGTGGCGGGCGCAGATGCCCTCGATGCCGGGGCAGGTCTGCGCGGCCTCTCCGGGGAAGGCCACGCCCCAGGGCAGGGTGGTCGGCCGGCCCCACAGCTCGGCATTGATGAAGTTGGCGATCCGCCCGAGGAACAGGCCCGGCGGCGTGGCGGCCGCCAGAAGGTCCGCCACCGGCAGGATGGAAATGCGCTCCCTGAGGCAGAAGGCGATGACGGCGACCATCACGCCGAGGAAGCCGCCGTGGAAGGACATGCCCCCCTCCCACACCTTCAGCGCGTCCAGCGGATGCGCGAGGTAGTGGGACGGCTGGTAGAAGAGCACGAAGCCCAGCCGGCCTCCGAGGATCACGCCGAGGATCACCCAGGTCAGCAACCTCTCGAGCTGGTCCTCGGTCATGGGGGCGCCGAAGGTCCAGAGCCGGTCCGACCGGATCATGCGCAGCACCAGCCGCCAGCCGATCAGCAGGCCCGCGATATAGGCCAGCGCATACCAGCGGAGCGCGAAGGTCGCTCCGAAAAGCTCGACCGAGAAGATCTCGGGCGAGATGTCGGGGAAGGGAATATAGGACATGGCTTTTCCTTTCGGCCCGGGTTGTCCGGCGCGGCTGCGGCGAAGTCAACCTTGCGCGCAAGGAGGTGCAAGACCATATAGGGCCGATCGCTGGAGGGAACCGCATGCAGACCCGCAACAAATTCTTCGACGACATGTCGCAGCTCATGACCAACGCCATGGGTGTGGCGCAGGGCGCCAAGACCGAGGCCGAGACGGCGATGAAGAGCCTTCTCGACCGGTGGCTGGCCGACCGCGACTTCGTGACCCGTGAGGAATTCGATGCTGTCCGCGCCATGGCCCAGAAGGCGCGCGAAGAGAACGAGGCCCTCTCCGCGCGCATCGCCGCGCTCGAGGCGAAGCACCGGGACTGACGGTGAACCATCTGAGGCGGCGGCCGCTGGTGCCGCTGCCCCCCGATCGGCGCGGGTGAGTCTGCGGCGGGGCCTTTCCCGCCCGTACTGCCTCTCAGCCGAGTCGCCCCTTGCCCTTTCCTGACGCTCCTGAACGCCCCGCTTGCGGGGCGGGGTTCGTGCGTGGCGTGAACCCTTGTCCTGCGTGTGCGATCTTCGCCCGGCGGCGCCCATCTTTCGGATGTATTCGAGACGAAAGGCTGCGCCCCTTTTCTCAAGACAGGCCGCCTTCGCCATAAACCCGGGGCGTGCTGCGCCGTTCCTTTGGCTAGCCTCCAGCCGATGACCCCAGGTGCAGGCCTGCCGGGGCTGGACGAGACCAAGGGAAGAAGCGGATGAACCCACTGAAGCTCTCCGGGAACCTGCGTCTGCAGGACGCGCCCGGTCTGATCGAGCGGCTCGAGGCAGCCCTCGCCACGGGCGACGTCGAGGTCGATGCCTCGGAGCTTGCCGGGGCGGATGCGGCGGTCGTGCAGGTGCTGCTCTCGGCGGCGCGCAGTGCGTCCATGACGGGCAGGACGTTGTCGCTGCAGTGCGCAGGGTCTCCCCTTGCCGCGCAGCTGGAGGCGCTCGGGATCGCGCCGGACGGGGTCGGCGCATGACCAAGACCGTTCTCGCCGTTGATGATTCCCCGTCGATTCGGTGCATGGTTGCCATGACCCTCCGCGAGGCGGGCTATGAGGTGATCGAGGCCGCCGACGGGAAGGAGGGCCTCGAAAAGGCCCTCAGCCACCATGTGGACGCCATTCTCACCGATCAGAACATGCCGAACCTCGACGGGCTCGGCTTCATTCGCGCCTTCCGGCAGCATCCCGAGAGCAAGGGCAAACCCATTATCTTTTTGTCCACGGATTCCGCCGACACTCTCAAGCAACAGGCCCGCGAGGCAGGGGCGATGGGGTGGATGGTCAAGCCATTCACCCAGCCGCAGCTGCTCGCCGTCATCAAGAAGGTGCTCGGATGATGGACGACGACATGATGGCCGTCTTCCGGCAGGAAGCGACGGATCTCATTGAAAGCCTCGAGCGGGGCCTTCTGGATCTGAGCGACCAGCCGGGGGATCGTGACCTGATCAACGCGGTGTTCCGCGACCTCCACACGATCAAGGGCTCGGGTGCGATGTTCGGCTTTGCCGACATGGCGGCCTTCGTCCATGCGTTCGAATCGGCCTTCGACCTGCTCAGGTCGGGGCAGGCCGCCGTGACGCCCGACATCATCCGCCTCGCGCTCGAGGCGCGCGACGAGATCATCGGGTTCCTGTCGGAACAGGCCGACCCGGACGGTCGGCGCGCCGCGATCCTTGCGGCACTTGAGGCGGCGGTGGGCGCCACCGGCAATGCCGTTGGCACGGCGCCTTTGCCGGAAGCGGCGCCCACGGGGCAGGCGCATCGCCTCTGGTTCCGCCTGACCGGCAACGCGCTGGCTCTGGGGGCTCGCCCGGACCTGCTGCTGGCCGAGCTTCGTGAGCTTGGCGCCACGGACATCCGCGCCGACCTCTCCGAGGTGCCGGCGCTGGATGCGCTCGATCCTGAAGTCTGCATGATCGGCTGGTCGATGGACTTTCCGAACGGCATCACGCGGGACGCGATCGACAATGTGTTCCTGTTCAACGATGTGGACCTGCGGCTCGAGGCGCCCCAGGCGGCTGTGGATCGAGTGCCCGTAGCGGCGTCGGATCCTGTGCCCGTGGCAGAGCCGGTCTCTGCGCCCGCGCGGAAGCCGTCGGAAGAGGGGCCGCAGGCTGACAAGGGCGGCGCGACGATGCGCGTGGCCGCCGAGCGTCTGGATCACCTGATGGACCGTGTGGGCGAACTCGTGATCGCCGATGCCCGGCTGCTGCAGTTGGCCCAGCAAAGCCGTGACCCGGCGCTGATGGCGGCCGCGGAAGAGATCAGCCGCCTCGCAGCCGGCTTGCGCGACACGACCATGCGGATCCGCATGGTGCCGGTCCGCTCGATGATCGGCCGCTTCCGCCGCCTGATCCACGGCCTGTCCGAAACCATCGGCAAGCCGGTGAGCTTCATCGTCCGGGGCGAGGAGACCGAACTCGACAAGACGGTCATCGAACAGCTTGCCGATCCCATCGTGCACATGCTGCGCAATTCGGTCGATCACGGACTTGAGTCGCCCGCCGACCGCGCCGCCGCGGGCAAGCCGGCCGAGGGCCGGATCATGCTCGAGGCCGAATATTCCGGCGCCGAAGTCGTGATCCGCATAAGTGACGATGGACGCGGGCTCAACCGCGACCGGATACGGGCCAAGGCGATCGCGAACGGCCTCATCGGCGCCGACACGATCCTGACCGAAAGTGCGATGAACGCTCTCATCCTCGAACCGGGCTTCTCGACGGCCGAATCGATCACCGAGATCTCCGGCCGCGGTGTTGGCATGGATGTGGTGAAGAAGACGATCGAGGGCCTGCGCGGCTCGATCGAGGTGCAATCGGTCGAAGGCCGGGGAACCACCTTTACCCTGCGCCTGCCGTTGACGCTCGCCATCATCGAGGGTCTTTTGGTTGAAGTGGCGGGAGAGCGGTTCTCGATCCCTCTCGCCGCCGTGCAGGAGATCGTCGAGCTTCCGGCCGACCGGATCGAAGAGGATGGCAGCTCGGACTTCCTCGACGTGCGGGACCGCCTGGTGCCGCTCGTCCGTCTCCGCAGGATGTTCTCCAGTCCCGGCGCGCCGGGCGAGTTCCAGACCGTTGTCATCGTTCGCGCGGGCGAGACACGCGCCGGGGCGGTCGTCGATCGGATCATCGGGACGAACCAGATCGTGATCAAGCAGATGTCTCGCCTCCATTCGGGCGTCCGGGCCTTCTCGGGCGCCACGATCCTGGGCGATGGCACCGTGGCATTGATCCTTGATGTGCCGCATCTGGCCGGCGTGGGCCAGGGCGTCGAGGATCGCAGGGGAGTGGCGGCATGACCAACATCGTCGAACTGAAACCGGCGGCCCTGATGACGGTCGTCACCATGCGGCTCGGGCGTCAGATGCTGGCGATTCCCGCTTCGGCGCTGCGCGAGATCCTTGATCCGCTGCCGGTGACGCGCGTGCCGACGGCCGACCGCTCGGTGTCGGGGGTGATCAACGTCCGGGGGGCTGTCGTGCCCCTGGCCGAGCTGCGCTTCGCCTTCGGCATCCCGGAAGAGCCACGGACCGACGCAAGCAAGATGCTGGTTGTTGAGGTCGAACTGGCGGACGAGCCGATGATCGTCGCGATCTCGGCCGATGCGGTGCTTGAAGTGACCGAGCTGGATCGTGCGACGATGGAGGCGCTGCCCCCCAAGGGGAGCAGCTGGCCGCACGCCTTCGTCCAAGGCGTCTTCCGCACGAAGAAGGGGCTGCTGCTGTTGCCAAATCTGTCGAACATCTTCGCCTCTCTGGCTTCCGCTTCCGGAACGGCCGCTGCCTGAGGCTGCGGCGGGCCGCATCAGGCGGCCGGGTGCCGGCACCACACGATCACCTGGGCGCGGGCGAACCGGACTGCGCGTTTGCGAACTTGGCTTTGGAGAATGAGAATGAACACGATGACGGATTTCTCCGCACTGGCGCCGCGTGAAGAGGTGACCTCTGCCGAGGCCCCTTCGGTGGTGACGTTCGCAGCCGGGCAGATGCTCTACGCTCTGCCCGTCGAGCGGGTTCAGGAGATCCTGGACCTGCGCCCCATCGCGCCGCTCCCGAACGCGCCGGCACATCTGCTCGGGCTCTGCGACGTTCGCGGGGCCGGAGTTCCTGTCGTGGACCTGCGCAGCCTCCTTGGCCTTCCTCCGACGGAGGACACGGGCCACAGCCGGATCCTGGTCACCTGGATCGGCGGGGCGGAAGAGCGTCATGTCGTCGGCATCAAGACCGAGCGGGTCATTGAAGTCACAACGCTCGATGAAGGCCGGATGCAGCACATGAGCAGCGCCGACATGCTGAACTGGACCGACACGGCGGTCCTGGGCATCGGCAAGCGCAACGGCGCCTTCGTCACCTTGCTCGACATCGACCGGCTCATGGATCCTTCGCGGCTGACGGTGTTTGCCGAGGCGCGTCAGGGTCTCGTCTGATGAACCAGATGCTCCGCTGCCCGCATGACCAGCGCTTCTCGGACCTGATCCGCAGCCGGACCGGCATCCAGTTGCCGGTCCATCGCCGCCAGATGATCGAGTCGCGGCTCCGGCCGCGGATCTCGGCCGTGGGGGCAAGCGGGTTCGACAACTACCTCTCCCGCCTCTTCGACGACGGTCTTCTCGAGGAAGAGCTGCCGCTGGTCATCGATCTGCTGACCACGAACAAGACCGACTTCTACCGGGAGTCGGTCCATTTCGATGTGCTTGTGCGCGAGATCGTCCCGGAAGCCATCCGGCGGACGGCCCCGCATGCCCCCCGCCTCAAGATCTGGAGTGCGGCAAGTTCCGAAGGGGCAGAGGCCTACACCACGGCCATCGTCCTTGCCGAAGCGCAGCGGGCGGGGCAGCGCTTCTCCTACGCCATCCTGGGAACCGACATCTCTCGGCGCATGCTCGAAAGAGCGCAGCGCGCCATCTACTCGACCGAGCAGCTGGCCCCCGTGCCGTCCGAGTTGCGCGCGCGCTACACGATGAAAGCGCGCGCGCCCACGCACGCGGGAACCGCGCGCATTGTTCCCGAACTCCGCGACCGGGTGCAGTTCATGCATCTGAACCTGATGGATCAGACCTACTCCGTGGATCGGGATGTTGATGTCATCTTCCTGAGGAACGTTCTCATCTATTTCGGCGCAGAGGATCAGGCCGCGGTGGTTTCACGGATGGTGAGCCACCTCCGGCCCGGCGGCTACCTGATGGTGGGCCATTCCGAATCCATGGTGGTGAGCCATCCGCATCTGACACAGCATTCCCCCTCCATCTTCCGAAAGACCTGATCATGGCTCTTCGCGCGGCAGCCCCCTCTACCCCGACCCGCGTCCTGATCGTGGACGATTCCGCAGCGGCAAGGGCCATGTTCAAGGTGATCGTCGAGAGCGATCCGGCGCTTAAGGTCATGGCCGCCGTTCCCGATGCCTATGCTGCCGCCCGAGCCATGCGGACCGAACTGCCCGATGTGATCCTGCTCGATCTGGAACTTCCGGGCATGGACGGCCTCACCTTCCTGCGAAAGATCATGCAGCAGCACCCGATCCCCGTGGTCGTCTGCTCAAGCCATGTGGGCGCGGGCTCGGACGCGATGGTGGCCGCGCTCGAACTCGGGGCCCGGGAAGTGATCTCGAAGCCCGCGGCCCGCAATGACCTGGAACGGCAGGAGGCCTCGATCCGCATCTGCGACGCCATCCGGGCGTCTTCCGAGACAGAGCGCCGACGCTCGCAGCCCGAGCCCCGTCCCCTGGCCCCCGGACCCAAGCTGACGGCGGATGAAATCCTGCCCGCGCGTCCGCCCCGGTCGGTGCCCGACACGATGCCCGTGGTCTGCATCGGCGCCTCGACCGGCGGCACCGAGGCGCTGCGGGACGTTCTGACCGCCCTTCCAGCCTCGGCGCCGCCGATCGTCATCGTGCAGCACATGCCGAGGGGCTTCACCGCCGCCTTCGCGCGACGCCTCAATTCCCTGTGTGCCATCGAGGTGCTCGAGGCCGAGGACGAGATGCAGGTCCTGCCCGGACGGGCGATCATTGCACAGGGGGACAGGCATCTGCTGCTCCGGCGCCGAAACCAGGGCTACCGCGTCTCCGTGCTCGACGGCGCCTATGTCTGCCGGCACCGCCCCTCGGTCGATGTCCTGTTCCGTTCGGCCGCACAGGAGGCCGGCGCCAATGCCCTTGGCATCATCATGACGGGGATGGGCGATGACGGCGCGCGCTGCATGGCCGAGATGCGTGCGGCCGGCGCCGAGACCATTGCCCAGAATGAAGAGACCTGCGTCGTCTATGGGATGCCGCGCGAGGCCGTGGCCCATGGCGGCATCCAGAAGGTTGAGCCGCTCGACAGGATCGCGGTCCGCATCACCGAGTTCGGACGCAGATTTGCAGAAAGGATGGTCCGGTGAAATACGAAGCGAGCCTGCGGGAAAATGCTCGTACCGCCCAACCGGCCCATCCTCTCGATTTCGTGCTGCTCAGCACCGAGCAGACCTTCCTGCGTGCCGGCGAGACGCTCTCCATGGCCGTGGGTCAGCTGAACGGGCTGCGCGCGGATTTCGTGCGGCTTGATGCGGCGCTCGGACCTGCCCGCAACGCCCAGTTCGCCGCCCTGACGGCCGACACCGGGGCCCAGATCACCGCACTGGCGCAGGAGTTCTCGCGCTCCGAAGAGGCCTCCCGCGCGCTGCGGTCTGCCGTGTCGGCCATGCGTTCGGAAGTGACCGATCTGATGGCCACAATCCGTGCCATCTCGATCGTGAAGCTGCAGGCGCGGATCATCGGCAACATGCTGACGAGCAGCCGCCAGCGGGTCGAGGCCTTCACGGGCGGGCTGACGCGCATGGCCGCCGAGGCCGCCGATCTGGTGGCCGAGGTGGATGAGGCCATGAACGAGATCGCGGCCGCCACCGATGCGATGGACGGAGAGGCGGCGCATCTGTCGCAGACCCTGCGCGAACTCGTGCTGCCCAATCTGGCCGCCATCGGGGCCTCCGCGGCCGAGGTGCAGTCCGACCAGCAGCGCATTGCCGACGGCAATCTGGCGCTGGCGCGGCGGATGGAAGGGATCTTCACCGGCGTCTCGCACCTCATTCTCGCGCTGCAGGCGGGCGACAGCGCCCGGCAACGCTTCGAGCATATCCGGGATCTCACCTCGGATTCGCTGGAGCAGGCCGAAGGGCAGCCGGCTCTTCAGGCCCTGCTGCTCGAGATCGGGGTGGGCCAGACGGATGCGACCGTCCGCGGCCTGACCGGGGACCTCGACGACGCCACCCGCAATTTCCTGGATGTGCAGGGCAACGCCGACGCGGCCATCGCCGTTGCCCGCGGGCTCTACCTCGGCGAGGCGCAGCGCGGCGGCGGTGCCCTGCACGCGATGGTCGGGCGTGCCGAAGCGGTGGAGGTGGGGCTGGCGCGTTGCACCGAGCACCTTCGTTTGCTGGCCGGACATGCCGCCCGCGTCGCCGCGCACCTGGAGAAGATCCGCCATCATGAGGAGCGGATGCGCCGGATCGAGGATCTCGTGCGTCTCTTCGGTCTGAACGCGGTGATCGTCTGCGCAAAGCTTGGCCAGGAGGGGCGCGCGCTTCAGGAGATTTCGCGCCAGCTTCGTGATCTCACCCAGGTGTCCGCGGCCGTGTTCACGCGGCTCCATGGCCGGCTGGAACTGACGCAGGAGCGGGCGTCGGCCATCGGAACCGAGGCGGTCTCGGGGCTGGAGCAGGAGATGCAACGGGTGGCCCATGGGGCGCGGGCCATCCGCGAGATCCTGCGGGAAGCGAACGAGGCGCATGATGAGACGGGGCACGCCTTCGGCAAGGCGGGCCGCATCCTGACCGCCAGCCTCGAGACCGCGGCTGGCCTCATGAGCGGCTACAGGCGCAACCTGACCAGTCTGCAGGTCTTCCGCGAGCAGATGGTGCGGCGGCGCATGATGTTGCAGGGCAGCGCGATCACGCTCGAACCCGGCTCGGCCGCCGGGACGCTGCTGGCATCGGTGCGGGGCCGCTACACGGTGCCCGACGAACGCCGCATCCATGATGCCATCGTGGCGGCCGCCACATGCGCCGGCGGCAGCGGGGCTCAGGCAGAAGCCCCTGCCGATCCGGTGGCCGATCCCGCGCCGGTCGAGGCGCAACCTCTCGCCGAAGCGCCCGAAGGATCCGAGGTCGAGTTGGACGACATCTTCTTTTAGCCCTTGCCCTCAAGCTCTTCGCGCTAGCTGGGGGGAAGGAGGATCTCATGGGTGAACTGATCGAGGGTGTCTGGCACCCGAACTGGTACGACACCAGCTCGAGCGGCGGGCGGTTCGTGCGCAGCCGGGCGCAATTTCGGAACTGGATCACGGCGGACGGCGAGGCCGGCCCTTCCGGAGAGGCCGGATTTGCCGCCCAGCCGGGTCGCTACCATCTCTATGTCTCGCACGCCTGCCCCTGGGCGCATCGCACGATGATCTTTCGCAGCCTCAAGGGGCTTGAGCCGCTGATCGAGGTGTCGGTCGTGCATCCGCACATGCTGGAGGATGGCTGGACCTTCGACGCCTCCTTTGCCGGTGCGACGGGGGATCGGCTTCATGGCCAGGCGTTCCTGCGCGACGTCTATCTGAGGGCCGATCCGGGCCTGTCGGCGCGCGTCACGGTGCCCGTGCTGTGGGATCGCGAGCGTGAGACGATCGTGAACAACGAATCGGCCGAGATCATCCGCATGTTCAATTCGGCCTTCGACCATCTGACCGGCAATGACGCGGACTTCCTGCCGGCCGAGCATCTGCACGAGATCGACCGGCTCAACGAGCGCATCTACGCGACCGTCAACAACGGCGTCTATCGCGCGGGGTTCGCGACCTCGCAGGAGGCTTACGACGAGGCTGCCACCGCCCTGTTCCAGACGCTGGACTGGCTCGAGGATCGGCTGGCGGGCCGGCGCTATCTGGTGGGCGACCGCATCACCGAAGCCGACTGGCGGCTTTTCACCACGCTGGTGCGGTTCGACAAGGTCTATCACACCCACTTCAAGTGCAACCGCCGCCAGATCGTCCAGTATCCGAACCTGTGGGCGTGGCTGCGCGAGCTGTGGCAATGGCCGGGAGTGGCTCAGACGGTGCATTTCGATCACATTCTGCAGCATTACTACTACAGTCACGATCACATAAACCCGCACCGAATCGTGCCGTTGACGCCCGAACCGGCGTTCGATGCGCCACACGGGCGGGATCAGCTCTTCCAGGCGTCGCGCTTGCGGTAGAGCGTCGAGGGCGACACGTCGAGAACCCGAGCCGCCTTGGGAACCGAGCCTCCGTGCCGCGCGATGGTGGCTTCGATCACGATCTGCTCGATCTCGGCGAGCGTCCGTCCGATCAGGCTGTCGGCCGTCAGCTCATCGGTCGGCGCTGCGGGGGTGGGCGGCTCTTCTTGCGGCAGTTCGAGATGGTCCGTGAAGGCGTCGGGCAGCATCCGCATCGTCACGAGGCCGCCGTCATTGAGCACGACGATGTTGCGGATCACGTTCAGCACCTGCCGCACGTTGCCCGGCCACGGGTGGCGCCGGAACAGCGCCGTCACCTCGGCGTCGAGGCCGAAGAACTCGCGGCCCTCTTCGGCGGCGAAGCGGGCAAGGGCGGCCTCGGCGATCTCGATCACATCGTTGCCGCGCTCGCGCAGCGGGGGCATGTGGATCGGAACGACGAACAGCCGGTAATACAGATCCTCCCGGAACTGGCCGCGACGCACCGCATCGAGCGGATCGCGGTTGGTGGCGCAGACGATGCGCACATTGACCTTGCGCGGCCGGGTGGCGCCGACCGGCTGGACCATCGAGGTCTGCAGGAACCGCAGGAGCTTGGTCTGCAGCGCGGGCGCCATCTCGCAGATTTCGTCGAGAAAGAGCGTCCCGCCGTCGGCCGCCGCCGCGGCGCCGGGCTTGTCCGCGATCGCGCCGGTGAAGCTGCCCTTCACATGGCCGAAGACCTCGGATTCGAGCAGGTCCTGCGGGATCGCGCCGCAGTTGAGGGCGATGAACGGACCCGAGGCGCGGGGCGAGGTGTCGTGCACGGCGAGGGCGCAGAGTTCCTTGCCCGTGCCACTCTCGCCGGTGATGAAGACGGTCGCCATCGACCGCGCCGCAGACCGGATCTTGGCATGGATCCGGGCCATCGTTTCGGAGGAGCCGAGGAAGGCGCTCGTCGGCGGCGGAGGCGCGTTCGGCTCGGGCAGGGGGCGGCGCAGCTGGCGGGTTTCGCGCGCGATGGAGGCATTCTCGACCGCGCCGAGAAACCGCTGCTCGTCAAAGGGCTTGACCAGAAACTCGTGCGCGCCGGCCCGCATGGCCTCGACCGCCTTGTTGATCGAGCCGTTCGCGGTGATCACGATCACGTTCGTCTCGGGGCGCAGCCGGAGCATGTCCTGCATGAGGTCCAGCCCGTCGCGGTCCGGCAGCATCAGGTCGAGCAGGACCACATTGGGCAGCACCTCGCCGAAGCGGGTCAGGCCCTCGGCCGCCGTCCCGGCCACGGCGACCCGGTGCCCGGCCGAGGCGAGGACCGAGCGATAGACCATCTGCAGGGACGGCGTGTCCTCGATCAGCAGGATCGGCCGGGGGCGCCCCGCTTCGGCGGGCGCCCCTCCGCGGGCGCGGCTGTCCGTGCCGACCGGACGGGCAGCGGGGCTCATGAACCATCCCGCTGTCTGGCCACGAAGGCGAGGAGACCGTCGAGACGCATCAACAGCTCGGTCTTGAGGCCGACGGCCTGGGTCCGGTCGCGCAGATGGGCCGCCGCGTTCAGCTCTTCCGACAGGCGCTGCAGATCCGCCGCGCCGACCGTGCCTGCAAGGCTCACGAGCACATGGGTCTGGGCGCGGATCTCCATCCAGTCGGCCGCGGCCATCGCCTCGTCGAGCCGCTCGCGCGTGCTCTTGAGGTCGAGGTGGAGGCGGTGGACCAGCTCGTCCGCCGTGTCGGGGCCCGCGATCTCGAGCAGACGGCGGAACCGGACCTCATCCACCGCCTCGGAGGAGCGGGCCTCGGATGCGGGTTCATCCACCCGGATCTGCGCACGCAGCCGCGAGAGCGTCTGTCGCAACGCCGCCGTCGGCCCCGGTCCGATGAGCTGTTCCAGTTCGGCAAGCCGCTCCATCGCCTCCGCGAGGGTGGCCACGACATCCGCTGCGGGACGTCCGCGAGTCGCCGCGTCGTCCGAGCCGGCGGTGAGAGCATCCTGAGGGGCCGTCATTGGCATGGGTCTTTTCGGGGCAGCATGTGGCCCGCAGGTTACCTGCTGGGGTGCCAAAGTCCAGTGGGCCCTTCAGCCTTCGGTTGTGCTGACTTGCGCCGCAGCATGGGCTGCGGCGCAAGTCCGGCGGCTCAGGCGCGCGGATAGCCGACGGTCCGCAGGGCCTCGCGGATCTCGTCCAGGATCATCGGATCGTCGATCGTGGCGGGCATCTTGAACTCCTGCCCGTCGGCGATCTTGACCATGGTGCCGCGCAGGATCTTGCCCGAGCGCGTCTTGGGCAGCCGGTCCACCACACAGGCGCGCTTGAAGTCGGCAACCGGGCCGATCTGCTCGCGCACGAGCTTGATGCATTCCTTGACCACATCCTCCGGCGAGCGGTTCGAGCCCTTGTTCAGGCAGAGGAACCCGAGCGGCGCCTGGCCCTTCAGCTCGTCCGAGACGCCGATGACGGCGCATTCCGCCACATCGTTGTGCGAGGAAAGCACCTCTTCCATCGCGCCGGTCGAGAGGCGGTGGCCTGCGACGTTGATCACGTCGTCGGTGCGGGCCATGATATAGACGTAGCCGTCCTCGTCGAGGTAGCCTGCGTCGCCGGTCTCATAGTAGCCGGGGAAGTGGGTAAGGTAGCTTTTGACAAAGCGATCCTGCGCGTTCCACAGGCCCGGCAGAGTGCCGGGGGGCAGCGGAAGCTTGATCGCGATGGCGCCGAGCTGGCCGGGCGGAAGCTGGTGGCCGCCCTCGTCCAGCACGCGAACGTCATAACCCGGCATCGGCACCGACGGGCTGCCGACCTTGACCGGCAGCGGCTGGATCCCCATCGGGTTCGCCGCGATCGCCCAGCCGCTTTCGGTCTGCCACCAGTGGTCGATCACCGGCACGCCCACGTTCTTCTGCGCCCAGACGATCGTGTCGGGGTCCGCGCGCTCGCCCGCAAGGAAGAGCACCTTGAGGTTGCGCAGGTTGTAATCCTTGATCAGTTCGCCCTGCGGATCCTCGCGCTTGATGGCGCGCAGCGCGGTGGGGGCGGTGAAGAAGGTCTTGACCTTGTGGTTCTGCATCACCCGCCAGAAGGCGCCCGCGTCGGGGGTGCCGACGGGCTTGCCCTCATAGACGATGGTGGTGGCGCCCGCGATCAGCGGCCCGTAGCAGATGTAGCTGTGGCCCACGACCCAGCCCACGTCCGAGGCCGCCCAGAAGACGTCGCCCGCGTCGATGTCGTAGATCGCCTTCATCGTCCAGTTCAGCGCGACGAGGTGGCCGCCGGTCGCCCGCACCACGCCCTTCGGCTGGCCGGTCGTGCCCGAGGTATAAAGGATGTAGGCCGGGTGGTTGCCCTCGACCGGCACGCATTCTGCGGGCTCCACCCCATACTGGAACGTATGCCAGGCGACGTCGCGGCCGTCGATCAGCTTGGCCACTTCCTGTTCGCGCTGGAAGATCACGCAGAAGTCGGGCTTGTGGGTAGCCTCCTCGATCGCCTGGTCGAGGAGCGGCTTGTAATGGACCACGCGGCTCGGTTCGAGACCGCAGGAGGCCGCGATGATGGCCTTGGGCTTGCAGTCGTCGATGCGGACGGCCAGCTCGTGCGCGGCAAAGCCGCCGAACACCACCGAATGGATCGCGCCAAGGCGGGCGCAGGCCAGCATCGCCTCCAGCGCCTCGGGGATCATCGGCATGTAGATGATGACGCGATCACCCTTCTCGACCCCCTTGGCGCGCAGCGCACCGGCCAGCGAGGCCACGCGCTGCTGCAGCTCGGCATAGGTGATGCCCTTCGAGGAATGGGTGATCGGGCTTTCGTGCATGATCGCGATCTGCTTGCCGCGACCGGCCTCGACATGGCGATCGACCGCGTTCCAGCAGGTGTTGACCATGCCGTCGGAAAACCACTCGTAGAAGGGCTCTTTCTCGTCGAACAGCGCCTTCGAGGGCGGGCTCATCCAGTCGATCTGTTCGGCCGCCTTCATCCAGAAGCCGTTGGGATCTTCGAGAGACCACTTGTAGAGACTTGCGTATGCCATCGTATACCCTCCCCTCGGCGCGCATGTTCTGTTATGTCGGGTTGCGCTCCGACGCAAGATTGTTTCAAGGATGTTTCGAGAGGGGTCCCGCGGCCTTTGGTCACGTTTTGCGCTACCATCGGCCGCAGGACGCTGGCACATCTTGTCGGGGTGAGAAAAAATCAGCCGTAGTGCGTGACCGGAGTTCCCGCGAGAGCCGACATGTTCAGCAATCCGCGCGCCGTGATCGAAGCGGTCACGATATGGGCCAGGTTGCCCATGCCCATCAGGATCGGGCCGACCTCGAGTCCGTTCGCTTTCACCTTGAGAATGTTGCGCACGCCGGACGCGGCGTCGGAATTGCCGAAGACGAGCACGTTTGCCGGTCCTTCGAAGCGTCCTCCGGGGAAGATCCGGTCACGGATGCCCTGATCCAGCGCGGCGTCGATGTGCATCTCGCCCTCATAGGCGAAGTCCGGCCGGCGCTGGTCGAGAATCTCCAGCGCGGAGCGCATGCGGCGGCCGGTCGAGCAGTCGAGGTTGCCGAACTGCGACGAAGAGCAGAGCGCGACCTTGGGCGCGAGGCCGAAGCGGCGGACATGGCGTGCGGCGCCCAGCACCGTCTCGGCGATCTCGTCCGGCGTGGGCTCGTGGTGGACATGCGTGTCGGCGATGAACAGCGGCCCGTCCTCGAGGATCATCAGCGACAGGGCCCCGATCGGCCGGCGGCCATGGTGGGCGAGGATCTGGGTGACATAGTTCAGGTGCCACAGATATTGCCCGTAGGTGCCGCAGATCAGGCTGTCGGCCTCGCCCCGCTGGACCATGATGGCGCCGATGGCGGTGGTGTTCGTGCGCATGACGGCGCGGGCGGTGTCGGGGGTCACGCCCTTGCGCGCCATCAGCGCGTGGTAGCTCTCCCAGTAGTCGCGGTAACGCGGGTCGTTCTCGGGGTTCACGAGGTCGAAGTCGCGGCCCGGCCGGATCGGCAGGCCGGCGCGTTCGCAGCGCATCTCGACCACGTCGGGGCGGCCGATCAGGACGGGCTTGTGGACGGTCTCTTCCAGCACCGCGTTCGCGGCGCGCAGCACGCGCTCGTCCTCGCCCTCGGCAAAGACGATGCGGCGCGATTCGGCGGCCGAGGCCTCGAAGACCGGGCGCATGATCAGCGCCGAGCGGAAGACCGAGCCGTCGAGCTTGCGTCGGTAGGCCGCGAGGTCCGCGATCGGGCGGCTGGCGACGCCGCTTTCCATGGCGGCGCGCGCGACGGCGAGGGCCACGACCCCGATCAGCCGCGGATCGAACGGCTTCGGAATCAGGTAGTCGGCGCCGAAGCTCATGGGCTCGCCCTTGTAGGCGGCGGCGGCCTCGGCGCTGGTGGTGGCGCGCGCGAGGCTCGCGATCCCCTCGATGCAGGCCAGCTGCATCTCGTCGTTGATCGTGGTGGCCCCCACGTCGAGCGCGCCGCGGAAGATGAAGGGGAAGCAGAGGACGTTGTTGACCTGGTTGGGATAGTCCGAGCGGCCCGTGGCGATGATCGCGTTCGGGCGAACCGAGCGCACCTCGTCGGGCAGGATCTCGGGCGTCGGGTTCGCCAGCGCAAAGACGATCGGCCGCTCGGCCATCCGCTCGACCATCGCCGGCGTCAGAACGCCCGGTCCGGACAGGCCGAGGAAGAGGTCGGCGCCCTCGATCACCTCGGCCAGCGTGCGCAGATCGCTGTCCTGCGCATATTCGGCCTTTTGCGGCGTCATCTCGGCCTCGCGGCCCTTCCAGACGAGGCCCGCGATGTCGCAGAGCCAGACGTTCTCGCGTTTCACCCCCAGCTTCAGCAGCATGTTGAGGCAGGCGATGCCGGCCGCGCCGCCGCCGGTCGAGACCACCTTGATGTCCTCGAACCGCTTGCCCGCCACATGCAGCGCGTTGGTTGCGGCCGCACCCACCACGATGGCCGTGCCGTGCTGGTCGTCGTGGAAGACGGGAATGTTCATCCGCTCGCGGCAGATCTTTTCCACCACGAAACAGTCGGGCGCCTTGATGTCTTCAAGGTTGATGGCGCCGAAGGTGGGCTCGAGCGCGCAGACGATCTCGGCCAGCTTCACCGGGTCGGGCTCGGCCAGTTCGATGTCGAAACAGTCGATGCCGGCGAATTTCTTGAACAGGACGGCCTTGCCCTCCATCACGGGCTTGGCGGCCAGCGCCCCGATGTTGCCCAGCCCGAGGACGGCGGTGCCGTTCGTCACCACCCCCACCATGTTCCCGCGCGCGGTGTAGCGGCTGGCCGTGGACGGGTCGGCCTTGATCTCGAGGCAGGCCTCGGCCACGCCCGGCGAGTAGGCGCGGGCAAGGTCGCGGCCGTTGGCCAGCGGCTTCGTCGCCCGGATCTCGAGTTTTCCCGGTTGCGGGAACTCGTGGTAATCCAGCGCCGCATGGCGCGCGTTGTCCTGCCGAGCCTCGTCCATTCCTCGCCTCCCTTGCCGATGGTTCAGCACTAAACCATCTGCCGCGTCGCGCAACCGCGAAGCGGCCTGCTGGGAGCCGGTCCTCCTCCGCCGAACGGCCAAGGCCTCCGCTTGCATCCGGGTCGCCCACGCCCCAAAGTCGGCGCAACTGAAATGGAGGACCTCATGTCCCTGCTCGAAGCCGCCACGGCGGTCCGCGAGAACGCCTATGCCCCCTATTCCCGCTTCAAGGTCGGGGCGGCGCTGCGCACGGCCTCGGGCACCGTCCATGCGGGCTGCAATGTCGAGAATGTGGCCTACCCCGAGGGCACCTGCGCCGAGGCCGGCGCCATCGCCGCCATGGTGGCCGCGGGCGAGACGCGGATCGCCGAGATGGTCGTGATCGCCGACAGCCCTGACCCTGTGCCCCCCTGCGGCGGCTGCCGCCAGAAGATCGCCGAATTCGCCGCGCCCGAGGTGCCTGTCACGCTCTGCACCACCGACGGCCAGAGCCTGCGGACCACGGTCGCCGATCTGCTGCCCGGAGTGTTCCGCGCCGCGCATATGGATCGGGCCTGACGTGGACGCGCGTTCGATCAACGCCAGGCTGCGCCGCGGCGAGGTGCCCTCGGCGGCCGAACTCGGCTGGTTCGCGCAGGGGCTTGCCTCGGGCCATGTCACCGACGCGCAGGCCGGCGCCTTCGCCATGGCGGTCTGCCTGCAGGGCCTGGGCGAGGAGGGGCGCGTGGCGCTCACCCGCGCCATGCGCGACTCGGGCCGGGTGCTCGAATGGGACCTGCCGGGGCCGGTGCTCGACAAGCACTCGACGGGCGGGATCGGCGACTGCACCTCTCTGCTGCTGGCGCCCGCGCTCGCCGCCTGCGGGGCCTATGTGCCGATGATCTCGGGCCGCGGGCTCGGCCACACCGGCGGCACGCTGGACAAGCTCGAGTCGATCCCGGGCTTTCGGGTCGCTCTTGGGGAGGACCGCCTGCGCGGGCAGATCGAGGATGTGCGCTGCGCCATCGTCGCCGCCGACGAGAGCATGGCCCCGGCGGACCGGCGGCTCTACCTGATCCGCGACGTGACCGGCACGGTCGAGTCGATCGACCTCATCACGGCGTCCATCCTGTCCAAGAAGCTCGCGGCCGGGCTCGAGGGGCTGGTGCTCGATGTGAAGGTGGGGTCGGGTGCCTTCATGAAGTCGATGGACGAGGCGGAGGCGCTGGCGCGTGCCCTGGTGGGCACGGCGCAGGGGGCGGGCTGCATGACCTCGGCGCTCATCACCGACATGAGCCAGCCGCTCGCCACCGCGGCGGGCAACGCGCTCGAAGTGATCGAGGTGATGGAGACCCTGACCGGAACCTCGATCAACGCGGCCCTCTGGGATGTGACGGTGGCGCTGGGCGGCGAGGCGCTGGCGCTGGGCGGGCTGGCGGCCGACGCCGAGGATGGCGCGCACCGGATCGAGCAGGCGCTGGAAAGCGGCCACGCCGCCGAATATTTCGCCCGCATGGTGGCGGCGCAGGGCGGGCCCGTCGATTTCGTCGAGCGATGGCCCGACCGGCTGCCCTCGGCCCCGGTAATGCGCGAGGTGCCCAGCCTGCGCACGGGTTTCGTGCTGCGGATCGACACGGCGGCGCTGGGCCAGGCGGTCGTGCGGCTCGGCGGGGGCAGGCTGCGAGAAACCGATCGGGTGAATCCCTCGGTGGGTCTCGCCGACATTGCGGGGATCGGCGAGGAAGTGTCCGAGGACCTGCCGCTCGCGATGGTCCATGCCGCCACCGAAGCGGATGCCGAGGCGGCGATCTCGGCGATTCAGGCGGCCTATGTGATCTCGGATCAGGAGCCGGCCGAACCGCCGCTCATTCATGCGAGGATCGCCTGATGCCGCGCGCCTTTCTCATCGTGATGGATTCGGTGGGATGCGGCGGCGCACCCGACGCTGCGGCCTTTGGCGATGAGGGCGCCAACACGCTCGGCCACATTGCCGAGGCCTGCGCCGCGGGCCGTGCCGATACCGGACGCAGCGGCCCGCTGCGGCTGCCCGTGCTCGACGCGCTGGGCCTCGGCCGGGCGGTGGAGCTGGCGTCGGGGCTCCTGCCGCCCGGTCTCGGAGCCGAGCCCGCAGGCCGCTGGGGCGCCGCGACCGAGGTCTCGAAAGGCAAGGACACGCCCTCGGGGCATTGGGAGCTGGCCGGCGTGCCGGTGCCCTGGGACTGGCACTATTTCCCCGACTCCTGCCCCTCCTTTCCCGAAGACCTCACCGCCGAGATCTGCCGGCGCGCGGGCGCCGACGGCATTCTCGGCAACCGGCACGCCTCGGGCACGGCCATCATCGACGCGCTGGGAGAGGAGCACCTGCGCACCGGCTGGCCGATCTGCTACACCTCGGCCGACAGCGTGCTCCAGATCGCGGCGCACGAAGAGAGATTCGGCCTCGACCGGCTGCTGGCGCTGTGCGAGGGGCTGGCGCCCACTGTCCATGGGATGCGCGTGGGCCGGGTGATCGCGCGCCCCTTCGTCGGGCAGCCGGGGGCCTTCACCCGCACGCCGGACCGGCGGGATTATGCCATCGCGCCTCCGGCGCCGACGATTCTCGATGTGGCGGCGGCGGCTGGGCGGGCGACCCATGCGGTCGGCAAGATCGGCGACATCTTCTCGCACCGCGGGATCGGACGGCTCCACAAGGGGCGCGACGATGCCGCCCTCTTCGACCGGCTGGACGCTCTGGCCGAGACGGCCGAGGAAGGCGCGCTCATCTTCGCCAACTTCGTGGAGTTCGACACGCTCTATGGCCACCGGCGCGACGTGGCGGGCTACGCACGGGCGCTCGAATGGTTCGACGGGCGGGCAGGGGGCTTCCTCGCCCGGCTGCGTCCCGGCGACATGGCCATCTTCACCGCCGATCACGGCAACGACCCCACCTTTCGCGGCACCGAACACACGCGCGAGCGGGTGCCGGTGCTGATCGCGGGCACGGGCGCGGGGCCACTCGGCCTTTGCGCCTACGCGGATGTGGCGGCCACGGTGGCGGCCCATCTGGGCCTGCCCAATCCGGGACCGGGGAGGGCGCTGCCGTGAGCCTGCCGAAGATCGAGCTTCACCTCCACCTCGAAGGGGCCGCGCCACCCGCGTTCATCCGGGGCCTTGCGCGCGAGAAGAACATCGACATCTCGGGCATCTTCGCGCCCGACGGCAGCTACGCCTACACCGATTTCTGGCATTTCCTGAAGGTCTATGAAGCGGCGACCTCCGTCCTCACCAGCCCCGACGACTACCGCCGCCTGACGCTTGCCGTGCTGGAGGAAAGCGCGGCCTCCGGCGTGGTCTATTCCGAAACCTTCCTCTCGCCCGATTTCTGCGGCGGCCGCGATCTGGGGGCGTGGCGCGAATATCTCCACGCCATCGAGGAGGCCGCCGCCGAGGCGGAGCGGACGATGGGCGTCACCCTGCGCGCCATCGTCACGCCGATCCGCCATTTCGGCCCCGACAAGGCGAAGGAGAGCGCGCTCTGCGCCGCCGAGACCGCGGGGCGCTTCGTCGTGGGCTTCGGCCTGGCCGGAGACGAGAAGACGGGCCGGCCCAAGGATTTCGCCTGGTCCTTCGACATGGCGCGCGAGGCCGGGCTGCGGCTGACCTGCCATGCCGGCGAATGGGACGGACCCGACAGCATCCGCGCCGCACTCGGCGACCTGCGCGTCGAGCGGATCGGCCACGGGGTGCGCGCGATCGAGGATCTGGCGCTGGTGGACGAGCTGGCCGAAAAGGGCATCGTCCTTGAATGCTGCCCCGGCTCGAACATCGCGCTCGGCCTCTATCCCGGCTGGCGCAAGCATCCGATCGGCGAACTCTTCCACCGCGGCGTCAAGGTCACCGTCTCGACCGACGATCCGCCCTTCTTCCACACCACGATGACGCGCGAATACGACCGGCTGGCCGAAGCCTTCGACTGGGACGAGGGCGTGTTCCGCACCCTCGCGCGCACGGCCCTTGACGCGGCCTTCTGCGACCCCGATACCCGCGCCCGCATCGCCAAGCTACTGGAGCCCGACCATGCTTGACCATCTGACCGTCGTCACCCACCCGCTCGTGCAGCACAAGCTGACGATCATGCGCAACAAGGAGACCTCGACGGCCGGGTTCCGGCGCCTTCTGCGCGAGATCAGCCTGCTTCTGGCCTACGAGGTAACGCGCGAGCTGGACATGACCACGACCACGATCCAGACGCCGCTCTGCGAGATGGAGGCGCCGATCCTCGACGGCAAGAAGCTGGCGCTGATCTCGATCCTGCGGGCGGGCAACGGGCTTCTGGATGGCATCCTCGAACTGGTTCCGGCGGCGCGGGTGGGCTTCATCGGCCTCTACCGCGACCCCGAGACGCTGAAGCCCGTGCAATATTACGCCAAGGTCCCCGAGGCGCTCGAGGATCGTCTGGTGATCGCCGTCGATCCGATGCTGGCCACCGGCAACTCCTCGGTCGCGGCCATCGACCTGCTGAAGGAAAAGGGCGCGAAGAACATCCGCTTCCTCTGCCTGCTGGCCGCGCCCGAGGGCATCGAGCGCATGAAGGAGGCCCATCCCGACGTGCCGATCGTGACAGCAGCTGTGGACGAAAAGCTCAACGACCATGGATATATTGTCCCCGGTCTAGGGGATGCGGGAGACCGGATGTTCGGCACCAAATAAGGTAAAGCGCCTTTACAGAAGGCCCGGCCCGAGGCAAGATCGCCCGAGGTTCGATGGGAGTTTCCATGCTGTCCAAGGCTGTCTCCGCCGCGGTCTGTGCTCTGGCTACAGGGACGGGTCTGGCCCTTGCGCAGGGTGCTCCGGCCGAGCTGCCGCCGGACAGCTTCCGTGCGCCGCAATATGTGGACAGCCAGGGCTGCGTCTTCCTGCGCGCGGGCCTCGGCGGGGCGGTGACATGGGTTCCGCGCGTGACGCCGGACCGCAAGCCGCTGTGTGGCTATCCCCCCTCGCTCGCCGTGACCGACCCCGGACCTGCCGTTGCCGAGGCTCTGCCCCTGCCGCCGGAGGGCGAAGCGGCGGCGCCGCAGGGTGACAGTCCTGCGGATGGGGCGCCAACGGCCGGTTCCGCGACGCAGGCTGCGGCCGATGCCGCGCGGGCGACGGTCGCGGCTGCCGTGGCCGACCCCGCTCCGCGCCGCACGGCCGTGCGCAGGCACAAGCCGCAGCCCGTGACCATCCAGCCTGCCGATGCCACCGAGGCGCTGGCCCTGCGGCGGCTGACGCTCGGCCCGGGCGAGATCCGGGCCGCCGCCGACCTGCCGACGGGTGTGTCCTGTCCGGCCTCGGCGCCGCGCCCGCGCCGCTTCGCAACCTCGGACGGAGGCTCGACGCTTCTGTGCACGCGCCCCGGCGGAGGATTGCAGGGCGCGCGCGTCCCCCGACTGCCGGCGCCCGAGATGGCGCTGCTCTCGCGCGCCCCTGACGTCCGACAGGCCAGTCAGGCGGCCGGGCATTATGTGCAGGTGGGCGCCTACGCCCGGCGGGGCAACGCCATCGGCACCCGGCAACGCCTCACCGCTCTGGGCCTGCCGGTCGCGGTGGCCGAAGGCGGCGCCCTCGAGATCATCCTCGCCGGGCCGTTCGAGGACCGCACCGCGACCCGCGGCGCGTTGCGCGATCTGCGCCGGGCCGGATTTCACGACGCGTTCATCCGCTAGATACAGGGCAATCGGAAACCCGGGCAGCCATAAACCTCGCGCCCCTCGCTTGTGCGGTGGGGCGCGTCTTTTCCTGCCGGCACCGCCTTTGCAATTCGCGCTTCGCGAATGACCGCGTGGGTCAGTCCGCGCAGATCCCCTGCAGGCTGACCCAGTCCTCGTCGGTCAGCACGGGCCGGACAGAGTCCCTTCGGAGGTCGTCCGCCTCGATGAGGTCCAGCACGGACTCGCCTGTCGGATCAAGCTCGAAGGCGTAGGGCGTCGCGGCCACCGCCGTCTCCTCGAACCGCGCGATCAGGGTCTGTTCGGAGAGCGGCGCGGCCGCCCGTTGCAGGAGTTCCGCCGAATACCCCTGAACGGCATCCGAGGGCAGGGTGCCCGTCGTCAGCAGGCGGAAGGTGGCGGTGAGACCCGCATGTTCGAGCACGGGGATCAGCGGATCCTGCTGGCGCGCGTGCAGTTGCAGCGCGAGGGCGTGACCGGCCAGAACCTCGGGCTCTTCCGCCGTCTCGACCATCGTGCGGCCAAAAAGGATCTGACGGTTCGGCAGATAGACCGGCGTCCGCACCCCGTCGCGCACCACGAGGATCCGCATCCGCTCTTCGCCGAAGAGCCGCCGCGCCAGCCGGTCCGCCGCCCGCCGGCCCAGCGGCTCGGCGCAGGGCTTGCCGGTCAGGCGGATCATGTCGGCCAGCACAAGGCGGCCGATTTCGGCCCGCGTGGCCGGCGGCACGACGGCCACCGTATGATCCACCAGCGCGCCCGGCAGCCAGAAGATGCCCAAGGTCAGGATGAGGGCGCTTGCGCCGGCGAGGATCGTGGTGCGCAGCCGCCCCGGATGCGGCCGCGTCGAGACCAGCGCCTCGTGCACGGTGTCGAGGGCCGCGATCATGTCGCCGTCCTCGATCTCGAGCGTCTCGTCGGAATCGGCGCCCGGCGCGTAGAGGGCGGGCCGCTCGCCGGGGTTCAACCGCTCGACCGCGGGCAGCGACCAGTGCGACAGCGCCTGCTCGGTCCGCGGATCGGACATGATCAGCGACGCCTCGCCGAAGTTGACGACCACCTCGCGCCGTTGCTCGCCCGGCGCGCTGCGCCAGAGGCCCGTGCATTCGAGTTTCTGGTATTTCTTCAGCGCCGTCATGCGCGCGGTCGGCCCCGGCCCTGAGTTCCTGCCGCGCGACGATAGCCTGCCTCACCGGCAGCCACAATCACCGCCACCCACAATCAACGGGCCTCTTCCGTCTCCACGGCCAGCTTGGCAACCGCACGCAGCTCGAACTTCTGGATCTTGCCGGTCGAGGTCTTGGGCAGCTCGCAGAAGATCACCTGCTTGGGGGTCTTGAAACCGGCGAGGCGTTCGCGCGCGAAGGCGATGATCTCGTCCTCGGTGGCCTCGCGGCCGCGCTTCAGCTCGACGAAGGCGCAGGGCACCTCGCCCCACCGCTCGTCGGGCTTGGCCACCACGGCGCAGAGGCTGACGGCCGGGTGATGGGCGATCACCCCCTCGACCTCGACGGAACTCACGTTCTCGCCGCCCGAGATGATGATGTCCTTGGCGCGGTCGGTGATCTTGATGTAGCCGTCCTCGTGCTGGAAGGCGATGTCACCCGAGCGGAACCAGCCGTCCCGGAAGGCTTCGGCCGTCGCTTCGGGGTTCCTGTAATAGCCCTTCATCACCATGTTGCCGCGCATCGCGATCTCGCCCAGATGCACGGTGTCGCGCGGGATCGGCTGGCCGTGGGTGTCGTGCACTTCGGCCCCTTCCAGCGTCGCCATGGCCACGCCCGTCCGCGCCTTCAGCGCGGCGCGCTCGTCGCCCGTTGTTCCCTCCCATTCGGGCTTCCAGATGCACTCCGTCGCGGGTCCATAGACTTCGGTCAGGCCATAGACCTGGGTCACGTTGAAGCCCAGCGGCTCGATCGCGGCCAGCGTGGCCGCCGGCGGAGGTGCACCGGCGGTGAAAACCTCGACCACATGATCGAAGTGGCGCCGATCCTCGGGGGCCGCGTTGATCAGTGTGTTCAGCACGATCGGCGCGCCCCCGAAATGGGTCACGCGCTCGTCGGCGATGGCCGCATAGATCGCCTTCGCGGTGATGTCGCGGCAGCAGACGACCGTGCCGCCCAGCATGGGCACCATCCAGGTGTGGCACCAGCCGTTGCAATGAAAGAGCGGCACGATGGTCAGATAGACCGGGAAAAGCTGCATCCGCCAGGCGATCGCATTGCCGCAGGTCGCGAGATAGGCGCCGCGGTGGTGATAGACCACGCCCTTGGGCCGCCCCGTCGTGCCCGATGTATAGTTGAGGGCTAGGCTCTCCCATTCGTCCTCGGGCATCACCCACGCGGCCCAGGGATTGCCGCGGGCCATCAGCTCTTCATATTCCAGAAAGTCGCCGCTGGGCGTGAAGCCGGACTCGCGGTCGCAGACCTCGACGATGACGGGCGCCCTGGCCCCGAGCCTTGCTGCGGCCTCGGAGGCAAGCTTGAGGAAGGCCGTGTCGCACAGGACGAGCTTGGCGCCGCCATGCTCGAGGATGTAGCTGACCGTATCGAGGTCGAGGCGGGTGTTGATCGCGTTCAGGATCGCGCCGCAGGCGGGCACGCCGAAATGCGCCTCGGCATGGGCCGCGATGTTGGGAAGGATCGTCGCCACCACATCGCCCGGCTGGATGCCCATGCCCGCGAGGGCCGAGGCGAGGCGGCTGACGCGGGCGTGATACTCGCCGTAGGTGAGGCGGATCGAGCCGTGCACCAGCGCGGTGCGCTCGGCATGCACGTCAGCGGCGCGCCTGAGGTGCGACAGCGGCGTGAGCGGCGCATGGTTCGCCGCGCATTTTTCCAGTC
The DNA here is from genome assembly GCF_021391315.1 of Cereibacter azotoformans. Lineage (NCBI taxonomy): Bacteria > Pseudomonadati > Pseudomonadota > Alphaproteobacteria > Rhodobacterales > Paracoccaceae > Cereibacter > Cereibacter azotoformans. The sequence continues at coordinate 247,545 of NZ_CP090021.1, forward strand.
CGCGCTCGTCGGCAAGCCAACCCATTGCAACGCCTCCCCTCGTTGTGCCGGATATGTCGTTTTCCGGCGCGCAGAATGGCGCGGGATCGGCATTTAGGGAAGGGCCGAACGAGGAGGAGAGCCGATGATTTCCCAGGACCGGACGCTGGCTGCCGCCGGCTTCATCGCGCTCTATGCCGTGGTGATCGGATTCACGGACAATTATGTGCGTGTCATCGCCGCCGAGGCGGGGCTGTGGCAGTTCCATCTGACGCGCTCGGCCCTGGCGCTGACGATCCTGGCGGTGGCGGCGCGGGTCCTGCGGCTGCGCCTGCGGCCGGTGAACTGGCGGGCGGTGACGGCCCGCTCGTCGATCCACGGCGCGGCGATGCTGATCTACTTCGGCGCGCTGGCCTTTCTGCCCGTGGCACAGGTGGCCGCCGGGCTTTTCACAGCGCCGATCTTCGTGCTCGTCATTTCGCGCTTCGTGTATGGCGAGCGGATCGGGCCGCTGCGGGTGCTGGCGGTGCTGGTGGGTTTCGCTGGCGTGCTGCTCGTGCTGGGGCCCGAGGCGATGGCGGGGGCGAGCCTGGCGGCGGCGCTGCCGGTTGCGGCGGGCCTGCTCTACGGCATGGGCAACATCGCCACCCGCGCCTGGTGCGCGCAGGAGAGCGCGGGCACGCTGCTGGCCGGCTTCTTCGCGGCGCTGGGCGGGATGGGTGCGCTGGGGCTGATCCTGCTCGGCCTCTTTCCGCTGGCCGTGCCGGAAGGGGCGGATGGCTTCGTGATGCGCGGGCTCGTCCTGCCGTCGCAGGGCTTCTGGTTCTGGACCTTCGTCCAGGCGGCGGGCTCGCTCTTTGCCGTCGGCATGATGATCCGGGCCTATCAGGTGGCGACGGCCAGCCGGGTGTCGGTGTTCGAATACATCATCCTGCCCGCCTCCGCCTTCTGGGGCTGGCTGCTCTGGTCCGAGATGCTCTCGCCGATGGCCGTGGTGGGCATGGCGCTGATCGCGCTGGCCGGGGCCACGATCGCGCTCGGCGCACGCACATCCGCGCCCCCGGTCGCGACCACGTAGGCGCAGGCAACGTCCGGTCAGGGGGTGACGCGCAGGGCCACGGCCCGGCTTGGCGTGGTTCCGGGCTCGCCGGGCATCGAGACGTAGGAATCGGTCATTTCGGCAAGGCTGACGCGGCCGGAGGCCACCGCCGCCTCGAGGCTGACGGCAAAGCCGCCCTGCCAGAGCGATTCCTTCACGGTCAGCACGATCACCCCGCCGGAGCGGCAGATCCGCAGAAGCTCGGGCAGCGCCTCGGCGCCGACATGGCCGGTGGTAAAGACCCCGGTCGAGATGATCCCCGCAAAGCTGCCGTCCCGGAACGGCAGCGCCGCCCCGAGCGGCAGGTTGTGGAAGCGTGAGTAGATCCCCTTGGAGCGGGCCACCTCGAGCATCCCGGCCGAGATGTCGAGCGCCTCCACCTCGGGATAGCCCACGATCCCCAGCCATTCCCCCAGGAGGCCGGTTCCCGCGCCGGCGTCGAGCACGGGCCGCGCACCCCGCGGCAGGTGACGGGCCAGAAGCGCCACGCCCACGGCCGGATGGCGGTAGCCCGCACGGGCCATCTCGCTCTCGTAGGTCTCGGCCCAGCGGTCATAGAGCGCCGCCACCTCCTGCGGTCCGGCCGCGCCATAGACCGCCCCCAGATGCCCGTGATGCTGTGCCATTCCTTGCCCTCGCGCTGCCAGCCCCGCGCGGGATCATAGCGGCGGGCGGAAGGTTGCGGAACGCTGACGAATGTCGGCGGCCTGCGACCTTGCATCCGGTCTCGGGATCTCAGGCCTCGGCCCAGGTGACCGAATCCATCAGGGTGCGGTAGGCGGTGGCGAGATGGGCCTCCAGCGCGGCGCGGGCGGCCCCGGCATCGCCCTCCAGCACGGCGGCCATGATCTCGAGATGCTCGGCCAGCGCGGCGCGGTTGCGGCGCAGCTCGTCGCGCTTGTTCCAGCGGTAGTGGAAATGGACGATGATCGAGATCGTCCGGCTGAAGTCGAGGATGAAGCGGTTGCGCGCCGCGCGGCAGAGCAGCCGGTGAAAGCGCGCATCCAGCGCGGGAAAGGCCGCCAGCCCCGCCTCGGGTCCGGCGGCCATGGTCTCGTGCTCGGCGCGCAGCGCTTCAAGCTCGGCGCGCAGCATGCCGCCCCGCGCGACCTCGGCCAGAAGGCCCGACAGCGCGTGGCACTCGAACATCTTGCGGACGGCGAACATCTCCTCGGCAAAGTCCCGGGTAAAGCCCTTGAGCACCCAGTGCCGGTTCGGCTGCTTTTCGATCAGGCCGAACGGTTCGAACCGGATCAGGAACTCGCGCACCGTCGCCAGCGATACGCCGAACCGCCGGGCGAGGTCGGATTCGTGCAGCAGCATTCCGGGCGGCAGGTCGCCCTGCAGCACCCAGGTGAGGAAGGGCTCCTCGACCAGTTCCTGCCGCGGGCGCGTCTCGCCCTCGTCGAAACGGTCGGCGGGGCAGGGCGGGCGGAGCAGCACCTTGCGCCGCCCCTCCCACGACAGGAGGCCCGCCTCGGCCAGATGCGCCAGAACGGCCCGGATCGTCGTCCGGCTGGCCTGAAGCTCGGTCGCAAGCTCGCCCTCCGAGCCCAGCTCGGCCCCCGGCGGCAACCCCGCAAGCCGGTCGAGCAGCCGATTCACCAGCATCTTGAACAGGTTCCTGTCGCGCGCCATGCAACTCCCCTTGCCATCGGCTGTCCGCAGAAATTGATTTGACGCGAACGGTTCTTATTAAATAAAAAACGACGATGCCGGGCAAGACGCTCCGACACAGCCCTCCATGCGAAAGTGACCCATGAGCCTGATGAAAGCCCTCGTCTGCGTCGAACCCGGCCGGTTCGAGCAGCAGGACCGCCCCCGCCCTGAAGCCAAGCCGGGTCATGTCCGGGTGCGCATCCTGCAGGTGGGGATCTGCGGCACCGACTATCACATCTATGCCGGTCATCAGCCGTTCCTGGCCTATCCGCGCATCATGGGCCACGAACTGTCCGGCCGGGCGATGGAGCCTTCGGCCGACGGACGCATCGCCGAGGGCGATCTGGTGGTGATCAACCCCTATCTCACCTGTGGCACCTGCCGGGCCTGCCGGGCCGGCAAGCCCAACTGCTGCGAGAACATCGCCGTGCTTGGCGTTCATACCGACGGCGGCATGTGCGAGGAAATCGTGGTGCCCGAGGGCAACGTCTATTCGGCCGAGGGCCTGACCGAGCAATCGGCCGCCATGGTGGAGTTCCTGGCCATCGGTGCGCATGGGGTGCGGCGGGGCGGCGTGCGGGCGGGGATGTCGGCGCTGGTGGTGGGGGCGGGGCCGATCGGGATCGGGGCTGCGCTCTTCGCATCGATCGAGGGGGCCGAGGTGACGCTGCGCGACACGTCGGCCTCGCGGCTGGCGCTGGCGCGGAAGGTTCTGCCGGAGGCCCGGTTCGAGCTGGTCGGGGTCGAGTACCCCGCCGCCTACGATGTGGTGTTCGATGCGACGGGCAACATCCGGGCCATGAACGCGGGCCTGCACCATGTGGCGCATGGCGGATCCTATGTGCTGCTCTCGGTGGTGAAGGGCGACCTCTGCTTTGCCGATCCCGAGTTCCACAAGCGTGAGACCGCCCTCTTTGCCAGCCGGAACGCGCTGAAGGAGGATTTCGAGCATGTGATCGCCTGCATCCGCGACGGGCGTGTGCCGGTCGAGGCGCTGGCGACGCACGCGACCGGCTTCGAGGATGCCGTCACCAACCTGCCCCTCTGGGCCGAGGACCGGGGCACCCTGATCAAGGCCATCATCCGCGTCTGAGATCCGTCCCGCGGCGGCGCTGATCCTGCGCCCGCCGCGGGGCCCGTACCCGTCCGTCAGCCCGAACGCCATCCTGAAGAGAGCCCGCGAATGACCGCAAGCCGCCCCGCCTTCCTGCATCTGAGCCCCGCCGACACGGTGGGTATCGCGCTGCGCGCCCTGCCCTCGGGCGAGGAGGCGCTGGGGGTGACGCTGCGGGCCGATGTGCCGCTCGGCCACAAGTTCGCGGTGGTGGCGATGCCCGCGGGCACGGCGGTGGTGAAATACGGGCAGGTGATGGGCGTGGCCACGGCGGACATCGCACCGGGCGATCATGTCCACAGCCACAACTGCGCCATGTCCGACAGCCACTCGGACCGGGCCGACGCGAAGGGCAGGCTCCATGCCGCGCCCGGGCGGCAGACCTTCCAGGGCTACCTGCGCCCCGACGGGCGGGTGGGGACGCGCAACTACATCGGGATCATGGCCTCGGTGAACTGCTCCTCGACCGTCTGCAACGCCATCGCCGAGGCCGCGAACCGGACGCTGCTGCCGCGCTTTCCGGGCATCGACGGCTTTGCGCCCATTGTGCACGATCAGGGCTGCGGCATGGCCAGCGCGGGCGAGGGCTTCGACGCACTCGTGCGCGTGCTCAAGGGCTACCGCGACCATCCGAACTTCGGCGGCGTGCTGATCGTGGGGCTGGGCTGCGAGGTCAACCAGCTCACGCTCTACAAGCGCACCGACTGGACCGAGGAGCGCATCGGCATCTTCAACATCCAGGACGTGGGCGGCTCGGCCTCGGCCGTGCGCCGCGCGCTGGAACTGCTCGAGCCGATCTGCGCGGCGGCCGATCAGGACCGGCGCAGCGAACAGCCGGTCTCGAAGCTGGTGCTGGGGATGCAGTGCGGCGGCTCGGACGGCTTCTCGGGCATTACCGCGAACCCCGCGCTCGGCGTGGCCTCGGACATGCTGGTGGCGGCGGGGGGCACCTCGATCCTCTCGGAAACGCCCGAGATCTATGGCGCCGAGCATCTGCTGATCGCGCGCGCCGACGCCGAAACGGGCCGCCGGATCGAAGGCATGATCGACTGGTGGCGCGACTATGCCGCGAGGAACGGCGCCTCGCTCGACAACAACCCCTCGCCGGGGAACAAGCGGGGCGGGCTGACCACGATCCTCGAGAAGAGCCTCGGCGCGGTGGCCAAGGGCGGGCTCTCGCCGCTTGCGGGCGCCTTCGCCTATGCCGAGCCGATCCGCATTCCGGGCCTCGTCTACATGGACAGCCCCGGCTACGATCCGGTGGCGGCGACGGGGCAGGTGGCCTCGGGGGCGAACCTCATCGCCTTCACCACGGGGCGCGGCTCCTGCTTTGGCGCCAAGCCCGCACCCTCGATCAAGCTCGCCTCGAACAGCGACCTCGCCCGCCGGATGCCCGAGGACATGGACATCGACTGCGGCGTGGTCGTCGAAGAGGGGGTGAGCCTCGAGGAGATGGGCCGGCGGATCTACGACCTGCTGCTCGACACGGCCTCGGGCAAGAGGTCGAAGTCCGAGGAGTTCGGCTACGGCGACAACGAGTTCGTGCCGTGGAAGATCGGCGCCACGCTCTGACCCGCGGGCCGGAGGGGCGCAAGCCGCTTGCCCCTCCGGCCCCGTCCGCCGCAGGATGCGGACAGGAGGATCGCCGTGCCCCGTTCCGTGCCCAGTCCCTTCCGCCGCAGCCCCGGCAGCCTTGCGGCCGGAGCCCTGCTGCTGGCCGCCACGCTGGCCCTGTCGATCGCAACCTTTCTGGGGATCCGCTACGCGGGTCTTGCCGCCCTCGATGCCGATCTTCAGGACCGGCTGACGGTCGCCCGCCATGCGGTCGTGACCGAGGTCGAGCGGTTCCGCTACCTTCCGGGCGTGGTGGGGCAGGACGCGCGGGTGCTGGCGCTGCTGGCCGGCACGGCGTCTGCGGATGAGGCCAATCTCTACCTGCGCCGGGTGCGCGAACTGTCCGGGGTGGACGAGCTTTATGTCATCAACCCTTCGGGCACTACGGTGGCCGCGAGCAACTGGAACGAGCCCGGCAGCTTTCTCGGCCAGAACTACGGCTTCCGCCCCTATTTCCGCCGCGCGCTGGATGAGGGCGAGGCGCGCTATTACGCGGTGGGTGTGACCACCGGCAAGCCGGGTTACTTCCTGGCCTCGCGCCTCGGAACGGCCAAGCGGCCGCTGGGCGTGGCCGTGGCCAAGGTGGATCTGGCCGGTCTGCAGGCCACCTGGGTGCGGGCGGGCGAGGCGGTGGCGCTGGCCGATCCGCTGGGGGTGGTGTTCTTGGCGGGGCCGCAGGGCTGGCTCTACCGCCCGCTCACCCCGCTGGACGCGGACAGCCTTGATCTGCTGCGCGCCGAGCGGCGCTACTCCGGGCTTGCGGTGGATGAGGCCGCGCCGCTGGGCCCGGCGATGGCCACGGATGCGGGCGGCGCGCTGCGCATGGCCGATGCGACGATCGCTCCCGACGACTGGCGGCTTCTCGTCGGCCTGCCGGTTGCGCCCGCCATCGCCACCGCCCGCCTTTCGGCGCTGATCGTGGCGCTGGCGGGGCTTCTCGCCTCGGCGGGCCTTCTCGTGCTGCACGAGCGCCGCCAGCTTCTGCGCGAGCGGCTGAACCAGCATGCGCTGCTTGAACGCGCCGTGGCCGAGCGGACCGAGGCGCTGGCCCACGAGATCGAGGAGCGCCGCCGGGCCGAGCGCGAGCTGCGCGAGACGCACGAACATCTCGTCCATGCGGCGAAGCTCGCGGTGCTGGGGCGGATGTCCTCGACCATCGTGCATGAGGTGAGCCAGCCGCTCTCGGCGCTCGACACGACGCTGGCGGCGGCCGAACTGCATCTGGACCGCGAGGATGCGGCGCGGGCGCTGCGATCGGTGCGGTCGGGGCGCGACCTGCTGGTGCGGATGCAGAAGATGGTGAAGGCGCTGAAGAGCTTCGGATCGCGCCAGCGGCTCGAGCCTCCCTCGGCGGTGGACATGGGCGGCGTGCTGGCCGCGGCGGCCGAGGTGCTGGCCCCGCGCCTGCGCGAGCTGGGCGTGACGCTCGACCTGCCGCCCGTGCAGGAGTGGCCGCCCGTGCGCGGCCATGCCGTCCGGCTCGAGCAGGTGGCGACGAACCTGATCCTGAACGCGGCCGAGGCGACGGCGGCGGGCGGGCGGCGCGATCCGGTCGAGGTGCGGCTCGAGCGCGCGGGCGGGGGCCTGCGCCTGACGATCGCCGACCGCGGCCCCGGCATTCCCGAGGCGATGCGCGAGAAGATCCTCGAACCCTTCTTCACCACCCGCACCAGCGGGCTCGGCCTCGGTCTCTCGATCGTGCGGACCATGCTCGACCAGATGGCGGGGCACCTGAGCTTTGCCGAGCGGCCGGCTGGCGGAACGCTGACGCGGGTCGATCTCGCGCTTTACGAGCCGGGCCGCGAGGCGTTACGCAGACGCGCATGACCCGCGGCTCCATCGCCTTCATCGACGACGAACCCCAGCTCTGCGCGGCGGCGGCGGACTGGCTCGAGGCGTCCGGCTTCGAGGTCGAGACCTTCACCGACGCGGCGCTGGCGCTGGCCCGGATCGATCCTTCGCGCTGCGACTGCGTGGTGACGGATCTCCGGATGCCCGGCCTCGACGGGCAGGAGGTGCTGGCGCGGCTGCGCGTGGCCGATCCCGACCTGCCGGTGATCCTGCTCTCGGGGCACGGCGACGTGCCGGTGGCCGTCGAGGCGATGCGGATGGGCGCGCACGACTTTCTGGAAAAGCCCTATGGTGCCGAGCATCTGGTCGAGGTTCTCGACCGGGCGGTGGAGTTGCGCCGGGTGCGGCGCGAGGCGCGAACGGCTCGCTGGTCGGACCTGGCCTCGGCCCGCCTCGAGGGGCGGCTCATCGGCGCCTCGCCGGCCATCGCGGCGCTGCGCCAGATGGTGCAGGACCTGTCGGACGTGGCGGTGGACCTGCTGATCCGCGGCGAGACCGGATCGGGCAAGGAAGAGCTGGCGCGCGCCTTTCACGACTTCTCGCGCCGCGCGCGCCGGCCCTTCGTGGCGATCCAATGCGCGGGCCTGCCCGAGGCGCAGTTCGAGGCCGAGCTGTTCGGCCACGAGCGCGGCTATCTGGCCGGGACCGCCGCCGCGCGGATCGGCAAGCTCGAACATGCGAGCGGCGGGACGGTCTTCTTCAACGAGATCGAGACCATGCCGCTCTCGCTCCAGTCGCGTCTCCTCCGGGCGATGCAGGAACGGGGGGTGGAGCGGCTGGGCTCGAACGCGCTGCGCCCGGTCGATCTGCGCATCATGGCGGCGACGCGGGTGGACCTGCCGGCCGAGGTGGCGGCCGGGCGCTTCCGGGCGGATCTCTACTACCGCCTCTCGCCGGTGACGCTGGATCTGCCGCCGCTGCGTGAGCGGGCCGAGGACATCCCGCTCCTCTTCATGCGCTTTGCCGAGGAGGCCGCGACCCGCTTCGGCCGCCCGGTCCCCGCCCTGCGGGAGGCCGACCTGCGGGCGTTGCGTGGCCACCGCTGGCCGGGCAACGTGGGCGAGCTGAAGGCCGCGGCCGAGCGCGCCGTGCTGGGCCTGCGCGCGGGCCCGCAGGCGGCCGAGGCCGAGCCCCTGCCGCTGCCCGACCGCATCGCCCGGATCGAGGCCGGCCTCATCGCCGAGGCGCTGGAGGATTGCGGCGGCTCGTCCGCTCTGGCCGCCGAACGGCTGGGAATCCCCCGGCGGACGCTGAACGAGAAGATCGCCCGCTACGGCCTGCGGGAGGGTTGATCGGGCGGAGAATTGCCCGGTTCGAAGCGGCATCTGGCGGATGATCGCCAGAGCGCCCGCGCATTGGCCGACGTGGCGTCGCCTAAATATCAGAAAGTTCGGCATGATTTTCTCAGTGGTGCCGTCCGGCTGCCGGTATCACGCACATTTGCCTGTCGTGCGCGGGTTGCCCACTCTCTGTGCGACGACCATGCAAGGGAGGAGAACGCATGTTCCGCCGCACAACCCTGTCCGCGGCCCTGGCCGCTGCCGCGCTGAGCCTGCAGCCGCAAGCGGCCGCCGCGCAGGAGTTCATCAACGTCCTGACCGGGGGCACCTCGGGCGTCTATTACCCGCTCGGTGTCGGTCTGTCCGAAATCTATGCCGAGAACATCGAGGGCTCCCGCACGCAGGTGCAGGCCACGAAGGCCTCGGTCGAGAACCTCAACCTGCTCGCGCAGCGCAAGGGCGAGCTGGCCTTCGCGCTGGGCGATTCCGTCACGATGGCCTGGGAGGGCAACGAGGAAGCCGGCTTCCCGCGCCCGCTGACCAACCTGCGCGCCATCGCCGCGATCTATCCGAACTACATCCAGATCGTGGCCGACGCCTCGGCGGATGCGGCCACGCTCGAGGATCTCAAGGGAAAGACGCTCTCGGTCGGCGCTCCGGCGTCGGGGACGGAGCTCAACGCGCGTGCGATCTTCGGCGCGGCCGAGATGAGCTACGACGATCTCGGCAAGGTCGAATATCTGCCCTACGCGGAATCCGCCGAACTGATCAAGAACCGGCAGTTGCAGGCGACGCTGCAATCCTCGGGGCTGGGCGTGGCCTTCATCAAGGACCTCTCGGCCACCCACGACATCACCCTCGTGGGCATCCCCTCGGAGGTGGTCGAGAAGATCGGTGCGCCCTATGTGCCCGCCGTCATCCCGGCCGGCACCTACAGCGGCCAGGATCAGGACGTGCCGACAGCGGCCGTGGGCAACCTGCTGGTCACGCATGAGGACGTGAGCGAGGAAACCGCCTACCAGATGACGAAGCTCATGTTCGACAACATCGAGCGGCTGAAGTCGGCCCACGCCGCCGCGGCGAACATCAAGCCCGAGACGGCCATCGAGGCGCTGCCGATCCCGCTTCATCCGGGCGCCGAGAAGTACTACCGCGAAATCGGCCTGATCCAGTAACCGCCCCGCAGAACCGCCCGGGCGGAGCCGCCCGGGCCTTCCTCCTGCCGCAGCGGACCGGAGCGCACCGGCGCCCGGCCGCCGCGGCTCGTTCCTTTCGGAGAAAGCCATGTCTGCACAGACCGCCGCATCGGGGGCGGCCCCTCCCCACGCACATGCCGAACCCGAAGTCACCGAGGGCCTGCCGCCCGGCTTCGGACCCGGCATCATGGGCCATGTGGCCTTCTGGATCGCTGTCGCCTTCTCGCTCTTCCAGCTCTGGACCGCCGGCTACGGCACCTTGCCGAGCCAGGTGGTGCGGGCGATGCATGTGGCCTTTCTGCTGCTGCTGGGCTTCGGTCTGGTCGGCAACCTGCTGGCCCGGACGGCGCTGACGCGGGCGATCTTCTGGGGGATGGGGCTGATCGGCTTCGGCACGGGCATCTACAACTGGGTCTTCTACGAAGAGCTGATCCGGCGGACGGGCTTCCTGACGCAGGCGGATCTCGTGGTCGGCACGGTGCTGGTGCTCCTGGTCTTCGAGGCGAGCCGTCGGCTGATGGGCTGGCCGCTGGCCATCATCGCCGGGATCTTCCTGGCCTACTGCTTCTTCGGCCAGCATCTTCCCGCGCCCTTCATCCACCGCGGCTATGACTTCGAGCAGATCGTCGAGCATTTCGCCTTCGGCACCGAGGGGATCTACGGCACGCCGGTCTATGTCAGCTCGGCCTACATCTTCATCTTCGTGGTCTTCGCGGCCTTCCTCGAGCGGGCGGGGATGCTGAACCTGTTCAACGACTTCGCCCTCGGCCTCGTCGGAGGGGTGCGGGGCGGGCCGGCGCAGGTGGCGGTTCTCTCCTCGGCGCTCATGGGCACGATCTCGGGCTCGGGCGTGGCCAATGTGGTGGCCTCGGGGCAGTTCACCATCCCGATGATGAAACGCTTCGGCTTCAAGCCGGCCTTCGCCGGAGGGGTCGAGGCCACGGCCTCGATGGGCGGCCAGATCATGCCGCCGGTCATGGGGGCGGTGGCCTTCATCATGGCCGAGACGCTGAACGTGCCCTATGCGGCCGTGGTGCAGGCGGCGATCCTGCCCGCGGTCCTCTATTTCGGCGTGGTCTTCTGGATGGTCTGGCTGCAGGCCGGGCGCGACGGGCTGAGTGGGCTGCCGCGGGCCGAGCTGCCGAACCCCTGGCACGCGGTCCGCGACCGGTGGCCGCTGATCCTGCCCTTGGCAGCGCTCGTCTATCTGCTCTTCGCGGGCTACACGCCCATCTTTGCCGGCACGATGGGGCTTGCGCTGGTGGCGGTGCTGATCCTCGGCACGCCGCTCGCCGCCATGATCGGGCCGACCGCCTTCCGCATGGTCTTCTGGATCGCGCTGGGGCTGGCCGCGGCGAGCTTCCTCAGGTTCGGGGTCAACTTCCTCGTGCTGGTCATCGGGGTGCTGATCCTGGCCTGCGCCCTTTTCCGGGGCACGCGGCCAACCATCGGCATCCTGCGCGATGCGCTGGCGCAGGGCGCGCGGAACGCGCTTCCGGTGGGCATCGCCTGCGCCGTGGTGGGCATCGTGATCGGCACGCTCACCCTGACGGGCATCGCCTCGACCTTCATCGGCGCGATCATCGCCATCGGGCGCGAGAACCTCTTCCTGTCGCTCGTGCTGACCATGATCACCTGCCTCGTGCTCGGCATGGGTATCCCGACGATCCCCAACTACATCATCACCTCCTCGCTGGCGGGGCCGGCGTTGCTCGATCTGGGCGTGCCGCTTCTGGTGAGCCACATGTTCGTCTTCTACTTCGGCATCATGGCGGATCTGACGCCGCCGGTGGCGCTGGCCTGCTTTGCGGCGGGTCCGATCGCCAAGGCCTCGGGGCTGAAGATCTCGCTGCAGGCGGTGCGGCTGGCGGCGGCGGGCTTCGTGATCCCCTTCATGGCGGTCTATACGCCCGCGCTCATGCTGCAGGACGGAGGCCCCATCGCCGAGGCCTGGGGCTATCCGGTCGAGGTGATCTACATCTTCCTCAAGGCGATGCTGGCCATCGGCCTCTGGGGGGTGGCGGTCGTCGGCCAGTTCATCGGACGCGCCAACATGTTCGAGCGGGCGTTGGCGCTGGCGGCGGGCGTGTCGCTGATCCTCGCGATGCCGGTGACGGACGAGGCGGGCTTCGGTCTCGCGCTGCTCTTCGCGCTGGTGCACTGGCTGCGCCTGCGCCGCAGCGCGCGGACGGCATGAGCCTGTGCATCGCAACCGGGGTGGCGGTGCTGTCGCTTGCCACCTCGAGCTTCACGCTGAGCTGGACCCATTCGGTCGAACGCATCGAATGGTGGGAGCGGTGGGAGGCGACCGAGGCGGGCCTGCGGCCGGTCGAGGCCCGCATCCAGGGCTCGGGCGCGGGGATGGAGCTTCCACCGGATGCCTGGCGCGAGGCGGACGGCTGGCACTACGTCCCGCGCCTGCCGCCGCAGCGCGAGGTCCGGCTTGCGGCCTCGGGCATGGCGGCCGGGGGCTGGCGGCTGTGCGCGGCAGGAGAATGCCACGAACTCGGCGCCGAGGCGGGCGAAGGGCTCCGCCTCTGGCAGGCCGCCGACTGCGGCTGAGGCTGAGGGGCCGCGAGGTTCAGCTCCGGGCTCGGCCGCCGACCCAGACCGCGCGGATGGCCCGGTCGTCTCCCATCATGATGGTCGGGAAGAGCGCCTGCCAGATCGTCTCGGCGCGGCGGGTGGCCTGTTCGATGGCGGGCGTCGAGGCGAGATCCACCACCACGATGTCGGCCTCCATGCCCGGCGCGAGGTTGCCGATCCGGTCCTCGGCCCGGAGTGCGCGGGCCGAGCCCGCCGTTGCCAGCCACCAGAGCTGCGCGGGATGCAGCGCCTGTCCGCGCAGCTGGCCGATCTCGTAGGCGGCGGCCATCGTGCGCAGCATCGAGAAGGACGAACCGCCCCCCGTGTCGGTCGCCAGCCCGACCCGGATGCCCTCGGCCACGAGGCCCATGTCGAACAGCCCCGAGCCGATGAAGCTGTTCGAGGTCGGGCAATGGACGAGACTCGCCCCCGCCTCGGCCAGCCGCGCGCGCTCGCGCGGGGCGAGGTGGATCGCATGGCCGAAGACCGCACCCTCGCGCAGCAGGCCCTGCGCCTCGTAGGTGTCGAGATAGTCGCGCGCCTGCGGATGAAGCTCCTTCACCCATTCGATCTCGTCGAGCTGTTCGGAGAGGTGGGTCTGCATCAGGCAACCGGGGTGCTCGCGCCAGAGCGCGCCAAGCGCCGCAAGCTGCTCGGGCGTCGAGGTGGGCGAAAAGCGGGGCGTGATGACATAGGAAAGCCGGTCCCGCCCGTGCCACTTCTCCAGAAGCCGCTTGCTGTCGGAATAGGCCGTTTCGGCCGTGTCGCGCAGCCCCTCCGGGGCGTTGCGGTCCATGCAGGTCTTGCCCGCAAAGGCGCGCACACCCCTCTGGCCGGCCGCCTCGAAGAAGGCGTCCACGCTCTCGGGGTGGATGGTGCAGTAGCTGCAGACGGTGGTCGTGCCCTGCGCCAGCGTGAGATCGAGATAACGGCCGGCGATGTCGGCGGCATAGCCCGGATCGCCAAAGCGCATCTCTTCAGGGAAGGTGTAGGTCACCAGCCAGTCGATCAGCCGCTTGCCCCAGCTCGCGATGATGGCGGTCTGCGGATAATGCACATGGGCGTCGATGAATCCCGCCGAGATCAGGGCCTGCCCGTAGTCGGTCACCCGCGCCTCGGGATGGGCCGCGCGGAGCCTGTCGGCCGGACCCACGGCCCGGATCCGCCCTTCGTCCACAAGAACGCCGCCGCGGGTTTCGTGCCGGGCCGCGGCCTCTCCTTCGAGGAACGGGTCGCCGGCGAAGGACAGGACCTGTCCCAGCAGCAGGTCGGTCATGACAGGTCTCCCCTCTGGTCAAGCGCTCAACCTAGACCCTTTCGAGGGCAGCGTAAATTTCCTGCCGCCCCTGTTTCTGCGCGCCATCCTCCGATATGGTCGCGGCGTAAGCGGAACGGGGGCGCCACCTTGCAGGCAGAAACGGGCGACATGCGCGAGGAAGAGCGGTCGGGTGTGCCCGACCGGGTGGTGACCTCGGTTCTCGAGGCCGTGGACGAGCGCGACGAGGCGCGCCTGTCGGACCTGCTCGAGCCGCTCCACGCCGCCGACATCGCCGACGTGCTCGAACAGATCGGCCCGGCCGAGCGGCGCGAGCTGCTGACGCTCTGGTCCGCCGGCATCGACGGCGAGATCCTCTCGGAGATCAGCGATTCGATCCGCGAGGAGGTGATCGAGCATCTCCCGCCGGAGGTCATCGCCGAGGCGGTGCGCGAACTCGACACCGACGACGTGGTGGACATCCTCGAGGACCTAGAGGAACAGCAGCAGGAGGCGATCCTCGGCGCGCTCGACCGCGCCGACCGGGTGGCGGTCGAACAGGCGATGGCCTACCCGGAATATTCCGCGGGCCGCCTGATGCAGCGCGAGGTCGTCGTGGCGCCGATCCACTGGACGGTGGGCGAGACCATCGATTTCCTGCGCCGCAGCGAGGAGCTGCCCGACCAGTTCTATCACGTCATCCTCGTCGATCCGCGGATGAAGCCGCAGGGCTATGTCACGCTCGGCCGGCTGCTCTCGTCGCGCCGCGAGGTCCGGCTGGCCGACATCGAGGAGGAGAGCTTCCGCACCATCCGCGCCACCATCGAGGAGTCGGAGGTGGCCTATATCTTCAACCAGTATCACCTGATTTCCTGCCCGGTGGTGGATGAGAACGACCGGCTGGTGGGGATCATCACCATCGACGATGCGATGAACGTGCTCGATGAGGAGCATGAGGAGGACATCCTTCGTCTGGCCGGTGTGGGCGACGAGAGCAGCCTCTCGGACGGGCCGGTCGCCACCGCGCGCCAGCGGCTTCCCTGGCTGGTGGCGAACCTCTTCACCGCCTCGCTCTCGGCCCTCGTGATCTCGGGTTTCGAGGCGACGATCGCGCAGCTCGTGACGCTGGCGGCCCTCATGCCCATCGTCGCCTCGACCGGGGGGATCGCGGGGACGCAGTCGCTCGCCGTCGCCGTGCGGGCGCTGGCGACGCGCAACCTCACCTCGGCCAACGCGCCGCGGGTGGTCCGGCGGGAACTGATGGCCGGTCTGCTGAACGGGCTGGGGCTTGCGCTCATCCTGGGGCTGGCGGGCTTCGTGATCTTCGGCGACCCTCTGCTGGGCGCCGTGCTGGGGATGGCCATGATCTGCAATCAGGTCGTGGCGGCCCTGGGCGGGGTGCTGGTGCCCCTCGGGCTCAACCGGCTCGGGCTTGACCCGGCGCTTGCCTCGGGCACCTTCGTCACGACGCTGACCGATGTCATGGGGTTCTTCGTCTTCCTCGGGCTTGCCACGCTGGTGCTGACATGACGCTTGCGGCGCGGAAGGCCGAGGCCCGTCGCGCCGCCGGCGCCGCGCGGGCGCTGGCGCACGAGGCGGGGCAGGGGCAGGCGGCGGAGCTTCTGGCGGACTGGCTGGCGCCGCACCGCGGCCGCGTGCTCTCGGGCTATATGGCGATCCGGTCCGAGATCGATCCGCTTGCGGCCATGATCGCCCATGACGGGCCGGTCTGCGTGCCGGTGATCGTGGGCCCCGGCCAGCCGCTGCGCTTTCGCGAATGGAGCCCGGGCTGCCCGATGATCGAGGGACCGTTCGGTGCCCGCGTGCCGCCGGAGGGCGCCTGGCTCGATCCCGAACTGCTGATCGTGCCGCTGCTCGCCTTCGACCGCCGTGGCTATCGTCTGGGCTATGGGGGCGGGTTCTACGACCGGACGCTGGAGCGGCTGCGTGCGCTGCATCCCGTCACGGCGGTGGGCTTCGCCTTCAGCGCGCAGGAGTTGCCCGAGGTGCCGATCGAGCCGACCGACCAGCCGCTCGACGCGATCCTGACCGAGACGGGGCCGATCCCGCTCCGCGGACCGCGGATCTAGCGGGCGATCGTCTCGTCCCGGACGAACATGTTCGACCAGGCGCGGTCGATCAGGGCGGGGCTCATCTGGTAGGGCAGGCCCTCGAACTCGCAGACGGCGGCCATCTGGTCGATCAGATAGACCGGCATGTAATTGGCGTAGCGGTTGCCGATCGTGGGGAACTTCACCTTCATCAGATGCAGCAGGGCCGCCTCGTCGAGCGGCATCTTCCGCTTTCGCGCCACCATCGCGAAGATCTTGAGGAAGTTCTCCTGGGTCGGGCCTTCGATCTTGATCTTGAAGAAGATCCGCCGCAGGGCCGCGCCGTCGAAGATCTCGTTCGGGTGGAAGTTGGTCGAGAAGATCACCAGCGTGTCGAAGGGCACGGTGAACTTCTCGCCCGATTGCAGCGCCAGGATGTCGCGCCCTTCCTCGAGCGGGACAATCCAGCGGTTGACCAGCTTCTGCGGGGGCTCGGCCTGCCGACCGAGGTCGTCCACGATGAAGATCCCCCCGGTCGCCTTGAGCTGGAGCGGCGCCTGGTAGGTGCGCGCCACCGGGTTGTAGGTCAGGTCGAGCATGTCGAGCGTCAACTCGCCCCCCGTGATTACCGTCGGCCGTTCGCACCAGACATAGCGGTTGTCGAACCGGTTCGAGGTGCGGCGCAGGCTGTTGGGATCATCCACCGCCGCCTCGGCCGAGCGGTGCACGATCGGGTCATAGACCGTGATGACCTGGCCGGAATATTCCAGCGCGCGCGGCACATGGATCCGGTCGCCGAGCGCGTCGCGGATCCCGTTCGAGATGGAGGATTTCCCGTTGCCGGGCGGGCCATACATCAGGATCGACCGGCCCGAGGTGACGGCCGGGCCGAGATGATCCAGCAGCTCGTCCGGCAGGATCAGGTGCCCCATGGCCGAGGTCAGCTGCGCGCGCGTGAGCTTGATGTTGCGCACCGACTGCCGCTCGACCTGGCTGCGATAGTCGTCAAGCGGAACGGGCATGGCGCCGTAATATTCCGACTGGCCCAGCGCATCGAGCGCCCGCGCCTTGCCCCCGTCGGTCAGCTGGTAGCCCATCTCGTTGCCCGAGGTGGCGTGCAGCGTCCCGGTCGCCTCGATCAGCCGCTGACCACGGGCGAGATCCACCAGCTCCTGCGTGAGCTGGGGGGGCAGGCAGATGACCCGCGCGATCTGCGACACGAGGTCCAGGTTCATGCGGAACATGGTCTTGATCAGGATGTCGCGCAACATGACCAGGGGCAGGCCCGTGTCCGCCAGCGTGCGCGGCGACGGAGGAGCTGTGACGTCTGGGTTCTGCATGTTCATGGATTGCACCGGAAGCGGGGATCAGCCGTCAAGGATTGCCGCGAGAAGGTAAAGGAACAGCATACCCGCCAGCGCCAGCCCCATGGGAAAGTCACGGCGCCGCCAGCTCTCCCATTCGGCGGTGGCGCTGCGGAACGGAGGGACGAGACCCAGCCCACGATGGCTGGCGAAGGCGCCGAGAAGGGACGCGGCCAGCAGGCCCATGGCGAGGCGCAGGTCTCCCAGGGCGAAGAACGGCGCCATCGCGGCGGCGAACTTGGCGTCTCCCGCGCCGACCATCCGGCCCAGGTTCATCAGGAAGCCGATGACCAGCACGACAAGCAGGTGAAGCCCGCGCCAGAGCCAATCCTCGAGCGGGAGCGCCATCGGGCCGACGACCAGAAAGACCAGCGCCAGGGCCATCACCGCCTTGTTCGGGATCTTCATGAATTTCATGTCGCTCCAGGCGACCCAGAGCGCGATCGGCACGACGAAGGGCAGGAACCAGAGCGCCGCCGTCGGAGAGGTTGCCACCAGACCCTGCATCGTCAGCCCGCGTCGAGCGCCTCGAGGCTGCGGACGGCCGCCTCGAAATACTGCGGATGCGTGTCGATCGCCGATTGCAGCAGACCCTTGCCCACGGTCACATCGCCCTTCTTCACCGCGGCCAGGGCGAGCGTGTAGATCAGCTCGGCCCGCTCCTTCTGGGTCATCTGGATCACGGGAAGGTCGTATTTCCGCTGGGCGCCGCGGGCCAGCACGAGGTTGTTCTTGGTGGTGAACGAGGTCGGGTCGTAGGTCAGCGCCTCGTAGAACAGCCGCTCGGCCGCGGCCGCATCGCCGCGCGTCAGCTTGGAGAAGCCCCAGTTGTTCAGCACGCCGGCGGGCTGGGTCGTCATGCCGACGGCGGTCTCGTAAAAGCTGTCCGACTTCTTCCAATGCTTCCGGCTGTCGGCCACCATCGCCTCGAGCCGATACCGCTGGAAGGTCTCGTAGGTGGGGGGGATGCTGGCCAGCTCCTGCTCGGCCCGGCTCCAGTCATTCGCCCGGATCAGCGCGTCGGCGAAGGCCACGCGATCCTCGTTCGTGCCCTCGTGGGTGTTGACCACCTGACTCCAGACGGTGGCCGCCTCGGCCGGACGCTGCGCGCGCACCAACGACTTCGCCAGCCCGCGCTTGAGGTCGATCCGGTCCGGGGCCTTGTCCACGGCGCCGCGGAAATAGGCCACCGCCTCGTCCGGCGCCCCGACGGTCAGCATGATGTCGTTGAGGTTGCTTTCGTCGATGATGTTGACGCCCTTCAGGGCGCGATCCACATCGGCATCACGGCCGCCACAGGCACTCAACATGGTCGTGCCGGCAAGGCACAAGGCGGTCAGGACAGGGTGGCGCATGTTCTTGCGTCCTCTTGCTGCTCGATCCCGGTCGCCCCCTAGAGCTGCGAGAGCAGCACATACTGCCCCTGCCCGCGCCGCACGAGGGAGAACTCGTGTCGCTCTTCCTCTTCCGGATAAAGGGTCGAGGCGCTTTTCACGATGGCGCGCTGCAGATTTTCGCGGATGGCGTCCGTTGCGCCACTGTCGAGCGCAAAGGCCTGCTGGAAGACGAGCCTCGCCTCGGCCGTCCGTCCCCGCTCCATCAGGACGACGCCCAGATTGTTGACAGCCGGCACGAAGGCGGGATCCATCTGGATCGCCTGCCGCAGCAACTGCTCGGACTGGTTCAGCCGCCCGAGCTGCAGGTTCGCCGAGCCGAGCGCCGAAAGGACGTCGGCGTTGATCCCCTGTTCGGACGCCGCGCGCAGGTAGGCCCGAAGGGCCAGCTCGGCCTCTCCCGCCGCCAGAAGCCGGTGACCGACCAAGAGCCCATCGACCCCGTTCCGACCCGGATCCACGGCAAAGGGTGCATTGCGCGCAACCGCTTGCCGGGACAGCGCGTCCGGCGCACCGCAGGCCGCAAGGATCACGCAGGAAAGGAGGATCGGCAGGCCTCGGGTCACGTTCTCTCACTGTCCGCCCAGCTGCGTGGCGATGCCATAGACCGAAGGGCCGATCAGGATCAGCATCAGCGGCGGCACGGTGAGCAGCATTGTGCCGAGGGTCAGCTTGGTCGGCAAGGTGTTTGCCTTTTCCTCGGCCCTCATGACGCGTTTGTCGCGCATCTCGGAGGAATAGACGCGGAGCGCCTCGGCGATCGAGGTGCCGAAGGTGGCCGACTGGATCAGCGTCGTGACGAAGGAGGACACGTCGGGGATGCCCACCCGCTCGGCCATGTCCTTGAGAACGGCGACGCGCTCCTTGCCGGCCTTCACCTCGTGGGCCACCATCTCGAACTCTTCGGCGAGGGCCGGATAGCCTGACGCCGACTCGCGCGCGACCCGCAGGATCGACTGGTCGAGCGACTGGCCCGCCTCGACGCAGACGAGCATCATGTCGAGCGCATCGGGAAAGCCCGCGACGATCTGGTCGTGCCGCTCCTGCGCGCGGCGCTTGATCCAGTAGACGGGCAGGTAATAGCCGATCGCGCCGGGCAGAAGGGTGTAGATCACCATCTGCTGCATGGTCAGCGGTGCAGTGGCCGAGGCCAGCAGCGCATAAAGCACCCCAAGCACGAGAAAACCCACGCCGAGCGCGAACTGGGCGGCATGGAAGGCGCGCACCGCCCCCTTCGAGCGGTATCCCGCCCGCATCATCTTGAGGCGGGAGGCGGACAGCTCCTCGGCCGTCTTCGGCTCGAGCAGGTTGGCGAACCTGTCGAGCTTCTCGGTGCCCGACGAGCGCCGCAGCGCCTGGCTCACCGGCGCGGCCCCGACCGTCCGCTGCGCCTTGATCCGGTCGAAGGGCTCGTCGCGCTTCTTCAGCATGACCGGAAGCGTAAGGGCGATGAGCAGGATGCCCAGCATCCCCATCGCCATCAGCGGCCCGAGCGGGCCCAGGCTGTCGATCAGGTAGCCTTCGAGACGGTTGAGAAGGTCCATCGGCTCATACCTTGATGTTGACCATGATCTTCATGAAGATCACGTTGGCGACGAGAAACGCGCCGACCACCAGCGCCGCGGGGATGAAGAGCGGCGTCTCCTTCACGCCGTCGTAGTAGTCCGGCTTGAGAACCGAGATCATCACCAGCGCCACGATGGGGAAGGCCGAGAGGAAGGTGCCCGACCATTTCGCCTCGGCCGTGATGGCCTTGACCCTGCGGAAGAGCTTGAAGCGCGAGCGGATCACCTTGGCCAGACCCTCGAGGATCTCGGCCAGGTTGCCGCCCGACTGCTGCTGGATGTTCACCGCGACCGCCAGAAAGCGCAGGTCCTGGCTGTCCATCCGTTCGGCAAAGGCCCGGATGCATTCGGCCACGTCGCGGCCATAGGCGGCCTCGTCGGCGATGACGCCGAATTCGGTGCCGAGGGGGTCCGGCACCTCCTTGGCGACGATCTGGATGGCGGATGAGAAGGGGTGACCCACGCGCAGCGACCGGACCATCAGCTCGACCGCGTCGGGCAGTTGCTCCTCGATCAGCGCCATGCGCTTCTTGGCCTTGTTGTTCACCCAGACATAGACCGCGCCCACGCCCATGAAGATCGCGACCGCCACCCGCACGGCCGGCGAGGCGGCCGTCCCGATGGTCAGGCCCATGTAGGCCACGGCCGACAGCAGCGCCATGATCGCCACCAGCGCCTTGGGCGAGAAGGCGATGTTGGCCTTCTGCGCCTTTGAGGCCAGCACCGCATAGAGCGGGATGCCGCGGGCGTTCATGTGCTGGCTCATCTCCTTGCGGAGCTGTTCCAGCACCTGCTCGCGGTTCTGGTTCTTTTCCAGCAGCGCGAGCCGCCGGCTGACCCGTGAGTTGAGGCTGATCGACTTGCCGAAGACGGTGAGGTAGATCCCCTCGACCAGCAGCAGCACCGCGACGAAGATCAGGATGTAGATGATGGGTGCCGCGCTCAGTTGCATGGGGCCCTCAGACGATCGGTTCGTAGATGGAGGCGGGCAGGTTGTAGCCCCACTGGCGGAAGCGGTCCGAGTAGTGCGAGCGCACGCCTGTCGCGTTGAAGCGGCCGACGATCTTGCCCGACGGCTCGACCCCGAGACGCTCGTAGCGGAAGATCTCCTGCATCGAGATCACGTCGCCCTCCATCCCGGTGATCTCGGTAATCGAGACCATGCGGCGCGAGCCGTCCTGCAGGCGGCTGGCCTGCACGATGAGGTTGACGGCCGAGGCGATCTGGGCGCGCACCGCCTTGATCGGCATCTCGATCCCGGCCATCGCCACCATGTTTTCCAGACGGCTGATCCCGTCGCGGGCCGAGTTGGCGTGGATCGTGGTCATCGAGCCGTCGTGGCCGGTGTTCATGGCCTGCAGCATGTCGATGACCTCTTCGCCGCGGGTCTCGCCCACGATGATCCGGTCGGGGCGCATCCGGAGCGCGTTCCGCAGGCAGTCGCGCTGCGTCACCGCGCCCTTGCCCTCGACGTTCGGGGGCCGGCTTTCCATGCGGCCCACATGGACCTGCTGGAGTTGAAGCTCGGCCGTGTCCTCGATGGTGAGGATCCGCTCGGAATGGTCGATGAAGGAGGACAGCGCGTTCAGCGTGGTGGTCTTGCCCGAGCCCGTGCCGCCCGAGACGATGATGTTCAGGCGCGTCGCCACCGCGGCCTGCAGATAGGCCGCCATCTCTTCTGTGAAGGCGCCGAAGCGCACGAGATCGGCGATCCCCAGCTTGTCCTTCTTGAACTTGCGGATCGAGACGAGCGAGCCGTCCACCGCGATCGGCGGCACCATCGCGTTGAAGCGCGAGCCGTCGGCGAGGCGGGCATCGACATAGGGGGTCGATTCATCGACGCGCCGGCCCACCGCCGAGACGATCTTGTCGATGATCCGCAGCAGGTGCCGCTCGTCCTTGAAGGTCGTGTCGGTCAGCTCCAGCCGGCCGCCGCGCTCGACGAAGATCCGGTTCGGGCCGTTCACGAGGATGTCGTTGATCGTCTCATCCTTGAGCAGCGGCTCGAGCGGGCCGAGGCCCATCACCTCGTCGTAAAGCTCCTGGTTGAGGATCGTGCGCTCTTCCTTGTTGAGGACGACGCTCATCTCCTCGAGCGCCTCGCCGCAGATCGCGGCGATTTCGGTGCGGAGGCTGGATTCGGACGCCTTTTCGAGGGCGGCGAGGTTGAGGTTGTCGAGCAGCCGGCGGTGAAGCTCGACCTTCAGCTCCATCAGCCGTTCGCGGCGCTTCTTTTCCTTGTCGCTTGCGATGGCCTCGGCGCCCGGACGCGGAACGGAGGGGCCCGGGCGGGCGGGAACGGGCTTGGCCGGGGCGGGCGCGGCCGGAGCGGTGACCGACGGCGTCGCCGCCCCCACCGCCGCCGAGGGCGCGGGCTTCTGGCCGTCCGGAGACTTGCGGTAGCGCGAGAACATTCAGGGCACCTTCCGGTTCATCAGGCCTTGGCGGCCTCGGCGGTTCGGCTGTGGTCGTGGAGGGACCTGGCCAGTTTCTGCAGTTCGCGCCGGAGCGGGTTCTTTCCGGCCGATTCCGAGAGGGGAAGGCCGTGATCATTCGCCTGCGTCACCGCGGCACCACCGTCGGGCAACTGAAGCTCGATCGTGATGTCGAGGCTCTCGGCCATGCGCTTGACCCGGCTCTTGGCCGAAAGATCGGTGAAGCGCGGCGCGCGGTTGAGGACGAAGCGGAGCTTCTCGTGCGGCAGGCTTTCGGCCTTGAGGGCGCGGACCAGACGCAGCACGTTCTGCGCCGACCGCAGGTCAAGCTCCATCATCGCGAAATAGGCGTGGGAACGGGCAAGAACCGCCTCGGTCCAGGAGGTGACGGTGGTGGGCATGTCCACCACCACGAAGTCGAAATTGGCATGAGCCATGTCGAGCAGCCGGCCGATGTCCTCGGCCGTCACGATGTCGAGGGGCAGCATGTCCGGGGGCGCCGTGAAGACATGCAGCTTCTCGTTGAAGGTGATCATCGCCTGCAGGAAGCTGTCGCTGTCGGCGGATTCCGTGTCCGACAGGATGTCGAACACCGATTCGCGCCGCGGCAGGTCGAGGTAGGTCGAGATTGCGCCGAACTGGAAGTCGAGGTCGATCAGGCAGACCCGCGGCGCGTCGGTCCGGGTGACGGTGGCCAGTTCCCACGCGAGGTTGCAGGCGAAGGTCGAGGCCCCCACACCCCCCGCCATCCCATGCACCGGCAAGAGGATCGCGTCGCGGTCGCCGCGGGCCTTGAACGTCGGCGCATGGGGCGTGCCCGGGGCCGCCGGCACCGCGGCGGGCAGGTCCGACACGGGCGGCGGCGCCTTGCGGATCCGGTCGATCGCCTCATGCAGCGCCCCCTCGGGCAGGGGGTAGGGGACGAAGTCATCGGCCCCGAGTCGCAGCAGTTGGTGCAGCGCGATCGGGCTGACCTGATCGGCGATCAGGATGATCTTGATGCCCTTGTCCCTCGCCGTGCGGATGATGTCCGTCAGCCGCGCGAGGTCGCCCTCATCCTCGCCATTGACCGCCAGGGCCACGAATTCCAGCGTTCGCGATTCGGGCTGGCGGAGAAACAGCTCGGCATCCTCGAACGACAGGTCCCCCCAGCTCTCGCCCAGCTCGATCTCCATGTCATTGATCAGGATCTCGAAATTCTGGACATCCCGCGAGATCGTGCAGGCCACGATCGGCGCAGGATCCGGTTGAAGCGTCGCCACGCTGTTCATCCCAACACGTCCTTCCCCTGGCGGGCGCCGGAACGGGTGACCATCGTCAAACCGATTTCGGACCCGAGCGGCCCTGAACACCCAAAGCTGCGGCACGAGCCGACCTGCCGCACCGACTGTTTCCCGTTGCGCACATGGTGCTGCGCAATGGTGGCAGGAATTGGGCTAAAAAAACGTTATTGTTTGATCGGGAGGCGGGGCCCCACAGGACCCCGTCCGTCAGCCTCCGGGGGCGACCTGCGTGGCGATCACGCGGTTCGCAGGATGAACGCGCGTCGCGCCGCTTACATATTCCCGGAAGACAACCGCCATGTACTTGCCGTTGATCGACATCCCTCGGCCCGCGATGAACCCCGAGACCTCGGTGACGGTCCGGCGGTTGCGCTCTTCCGGTGTGGCGACGGGAATCACCGGTCTTGTTTCGCCATAGGAAACAAGCGCCTCCAATCGTGAGGGGCTGATGCCTTGCGAGGCGAAGAAGGCGACCACCGCCTTGGCGCGCCGCAGGCCCAGAGACTTGTTGTAGGCGGCAGATCCCACAAGGTCCGTGTGGCCATAGACGCGGAAGCGAACCTCGGGGAATTGCCGGATCCAGTTGGCCTGTTCGCGCAGGACGCGCTGGGCCTCCGGGGTCAGCCGGGCGCTGTCGAACGGGAAGGTGATGGTCGGCTCGACCTCGGACGCGAACCGCTGGCCGAGCGCCTGGGTCGCGTCGATCTCGCCCATCTGCAGGAGCGAGTTGTTCATCGTGGCGTTGCCGAAGGTGCCGTCGTTGATCTCGGACGAGACCGGATGGTCACCGCAGGCCGCAAGAAGGGCAAGCGGTGCGGCGAGGAGGGAGCTGCGCAGCATCTTCATCGCTCACTCCATCACATAGCCGTAAGAGCCGCTGAAATCCTGCCGCGCGACCTCGCCCGCGGCCCCCCGTCCGGTGACGCGTCCGAAGAGGAACAGCTCCTTCTCGGACGGCAGCTTGATCCGGTCGGTCGGCAGGGCCAGCGCCTCGCCGCGGGTGGGGGTCACCAGATGCGGGGTCACGATGATGACCAGCTCGCTCTGCGATCTCTGGTATTCGGCGCTGCGGAACAGCGCGCCGAGGATCGGGATGTCGCCCAGCCACGGCACCTGTCCGTTGAGATTGCGGAAATCGTCCTGCAGGAGGCCCGCGATGGCAAAGCTCTCGCCGTCGCGCATCTCGACCGTGGTCGAGGTCTCGCGCCGCTTGAAGGCGTTGATGGTGAAGCCCGCGCTTTCGAGCGACACGGTGTTGTCGATCGAGGAGACCGCGGCATTGATCATCAGGTTGATCTGGCTGCCGTCCACCACCACCGGGGTGAAGTTCAGCTCGACGCCGAAGGGCTTGTATTCGATGGCGATCTTCTCGTCGCCGCTTGCGACCGGGATCGGATATTCGCCGCCGGCGAGGAACTTCGCCTCCTGTCCCGACAGCGCGGTGAGGTTCGGCTCGGCCAGCGTGCGCACGACACCCTTCGATTCGAGCGCCTCGAGCAGGACCGAAAACTCCAGCGCCCCCACCGAAAAGCCCAGCCCGAGCGCGCCCGTCGCCGCTGTGGTGATCGGGGCGCCCGAGGGCGGGATGCCGTTCTGAAGCAGCGTTCCGGTGCCGCCGATGACCGAGCCCGATCCGTTGCGGGCATAGATCGACGAGCCGAGACTTTTTGCCACGGACCGCTGCATCTCGGCAAACCGCACCTTCAGCATGACCTGCTGCGTGCCGCCCACGCTCATGAGGTTCGAGACCCGGTCCGGCGCGTAGCGATTGGCGAGATCGAGCGCCCGGTCGAGCCGCTCGGCGCTGCTGACGGTGCCCGAGAGCACGATCCCGTCGTTGGCCGTGCGCACCTCGATGTTCTCGCCGGGCAGGATCTGGCGAAGGCGTTCCTTGAACTCGGCCACGTCGGGCGTGACATGGACATCCACGTTCGAGATCAGCCGCCCGTCAGCCCCCAGAAGCGTGAGCGTCGTCCGCCCCGGCGCCTTGCCCAGCACATAGATCGAGGTTTCCGAGAGGGTGGAGATGTCGGCGATGCCCGGGTTGGCGATCGACAGTTCGGCAAAGGGGCGGTCGCTCTCCACCACGACGGCGCGGTTCATCGGCACATTGAGCGCCCCGGAGGCAGAGCCCTCCATCACCCGCAAGGTCTGGGCCGAGACGGCCATCGGTGCGGCGGAGGCCATGAACGCGAGCGCGGCCATCCCCATCCGAAGTATATGGTTCATGCTCATCTGGCCTGCCTTTCGGATGCCGCCTCCCCGCAGGTCTTGTCGCCCACGCAGGCCCGCACGATGACGCATAGCGCAAATCAATTCAATATTCATGGGTTTGCAGGTGAAGATGCATGTGGACAACCGGCAACACAGAGCGCGGCCTGTTCGCTTCCTTGCACGAAACGGGCGGTCGCCCTCGCCGCACGGCGGTCAGAGTCCTGCGGACAGGACACGGAAGACACACGGGTCCGACACCAGCTCCGGCGGCGTCAGGCACAGGCCCTGGGCCACCTGCCATGCGGCAAGAACCTTCGGCACATAATCCCTCGTCTCGGCGTAGGGCGGCACGCCGCCGTTCGCCCGCACGGCCCCCTCGCCGGCGTTGTAGGCGGCCAGCACCATCAGCGGATCGCCTCCGAACTCTCCCATCAGCCAGTCGAGATAGGCCACGCCGCCGCGGATGTTCTGCGCGGGGTCGAGCGAGTCGGTGACGCCGAAGCGCCTCGCGGTTGCGGGTATGAGCTGCATCAGCCCCTGCGCTCCGGCGGAGCTGACCGCATTGACGCGCCCGCCGCTCTCGATCCCGATCACGGCCAGCACCAGCGCCGGCGAAACGCGCGTGCCCAGCGTGGCCTTGAGGATGTCGAGCCCGTGTCGCTCGGCGATCTGCTGCATGTGCTGCATCCTCGGCGCGCGGACGGCGGCGCCTCCGGGCCCTTGCGAGAGGTTGGCCAGTGCGAGCGGAAAGCGCCCCTGCATCGCCGCCAGCGCGACCGGCACCCGGTCCCAGAACCAGCCGTAGGAGGCGCTGCCCGGCGTCGGGCCGGGGGTTATCCCCGCCGTCCCCGGCTGGAACGGCGCTTGTGGCGCCGGCGGCGGATCGGGCCTGCGCGGCTGGACCTTGGGAAGGGCGGCCAGCCTGCGCGCCTGTTCTGCGGGGTCGATCTGCACCGTGATCCTCCGCGAGGCTCCCTCGCCCGGAGGCTTCACGCGCCGGAAGGTGAAATCCCCGGCCGGACCGAGTTCGGCCCACGCCATGCCGGGCACGGCCAGCGCCGCGGCGAGAAACAGCAAGCCTTTCCGGGTTCGCATTGCAGGACTGCCCGCTCGTTCTGTCTTTCGGCGATTCTAGGAGGAGGCGGTGTCGCGAGCCAGATTTCCCGCCGCCTTTCTGCCGGATTCGTCACAAATGGGACCGAAACCCCACAGTCCGTCCCCGCGCCCGGCCTTGCCGGGTTGGAATTATCTTTCGGATGCACGGGCTTGCATATGGATGGGGTTCGCTGACGTCCGTGCCGCAAAAAACCTGCGGGAGACCAAAGTGCCGCCACATTCGACAGGCTAATTGACCCCATGCCGAAGCGGAAACCTGACCGGACGAGACCGGGAAGAGCGCACCGAACCGGCGGCGACAGGATGAACCTCAAGCAAGGGTTGGAACCATGAAACTGCTGAACATCTTCAAGAACTTCCGCAATGACGAAGACGGCGCCGTGACCGTCGACTGGGTCGTGCTGACCGCTGCCATCGTTGGCCTTGGGCTTCTCGTCGTGCAGGCAATTGGCCCGAAGATTATTGCAGCCGGCACCTCCATCGCAAACGATGTGCAGGCGGGGATCGACTACACAGGAGAAGAGGCAGAATAAGCTTCTTCTAAAGATCAAGGTCGGGGACGCCCCCGGCCTTTCCTGATTCTTGATGCTGACAACGCTAGGCGGAAAACAGCGCTTCAAGTCTTGGCTTGACTGCGCGAAAGCCAGGTTCGTAAGGAAGTGCGCTGATGCTGCCGGCTTTGCGGTTCGTTTGGAGTAACGAAGAAGGGGCAGTCACAGTTGATTGGGTTGTGCTCACAGCGGCCATCTTGACTCTGACCCTGGTGCTAATTTCACTGCTATACCCTTCCCTGTTTCTAGATGCGGCTGACAAGATCAACAACGCAGTGCAGCAAGCGCTGGACTATAGTTGATTTTCGTTGAAGGCCCGGCGGGGCGCCCGAGACATCACGGAGATTAGACTGATGCGCGGAATGTTTGCCCTCGTCCTGCTGATGGGGCTAGGTCTGGCCGGTGCCGCAGTCTACATGGCGCAAGGCTATATCAGCCAGACCCAGGTCGCCCTCGAGAAGGAGCGCGAGGCGCGCAAGAGGCTTGGCCCGATGGTCGAGGTCTTCGTGACCAACAAGCCCCTGAACTACGGCGCCCCGCTCTCCAGAGAGGATGTCCAGAAGATCCTGTGGCCCGCCAACGCGCTGCCCGAGACGATCTTCAAGGACGAGACCGCCCTTTTCCCCGAGACCGGCAAGCCGCGCTATGTCCTCCGCCAGATGGAGAAGTTCGAGCCCGTGCTGGCGGTGAAGGTCACGGAGCCGGGTGTCGAGGCTGGTCTCCGGCTCGCAAGCGGCATGCGCGCCTTCGCCATCAAGGTGGATGTGGCTTCCGGCGTTTCGGGATTCCTGCAGCCGGGTGACCGCGTGGACGTCTACTGGACGGGTGCCGGTGCCAATGGCGAGACCACACGCCTGATCGAAAAGACGATCCCGATCGTTGCGGTGGATCAGACGGCGAACGCGGATCTCGCCACGTCGGCGATCATCGCCCGCACGGTGACCGTGGAGGTCTCGCCCCAGCAGGTCGCTCGCCTCGCTCAGGCACAGGCAACGGGTCGCCTCTCGCTGTCGCTGGTGGGACGTGACGATACGACCGAAGCGGATGCCGCTCCTGTCGATACCCGCATCCTGATCGGCGAGCCGGACAGGATCGTCGTGATCGAGGAAAAGCCCAGCTGCACCATCCGAACCCGCCGTGGAGCAGAGCTGATGGAAAGTATCCCCTGCACCAATTAGTTCAGCCTCAACAACGCGATCAGGCGGCCGCGAGGCTGTGCCGCTGAGTCTTGCCTGCCGGAGCACCGCCAGGATGAGGGTGATGACGGCGGCAAGAAGAGCCCTCAGATGGGCGAGGATCTTGCGGATGTTGTGGCCGCAGCCGCAGAGGACGGCGAAGAGCGCGTCACCTAGTGTCCCTTTTAGGAAGCAGCGTGCGAGTCGGACGTCAGTCTCATGTGGCCGATCTCGGGTTCGATGCTGCTCCGTCGGCGGAGGGCCTTCGCCAGGGCCGGGGTCAGTCCGCGGCGGGTGCCGCTGATCGGCACCTGGGTGTGCTCGACCCCGTGGCCCTTGTACCCGCGGTCGACGACGGCGCGCTTCGGCGGGTGGCCGGTGAGGATCGCCACCTGCTTCAGCGCCTCGCCGAGGGTGTGGCCGTCGTAGGGATTGCCCGGCAGCGAGCGCGTACCCACCACGAACCCGCCCGTCAGCGTGGTGACCACGCTGACCTTGGTGCCGAACTCGTAGCGCACCTGAGCGTTCGGGCTTCGCAACGCTCCACTGGAGCGTTGCGCGGGCAAGCCCGACAGCCCTCACCCCTTCGAGATGCAGTCGACCTCCGGCTCGTGGAGCGCGTAGATCTTGCCGGGATCCTTCGGCCGCTGGTGCAGCAGCCGGGACACCAGTACGGCGTTGTTGCAGAACTCAGGCCTGGGGCGTGACCGCCCCTTACTGGTCTTGCCCCTGTTTCACCGGACACTCAGGCGGTTGCGGTTTGGGCTGCGATGAACTCGCGGGGCGAGCGCATTTTCAGCGTAAGCTGACGCCGAGGGCCGTCTGGACTTACCGGCTTTTCTCATCTGCCATGATGCGCTAGACTCCAGACCCATTGATTTCGTCGGGATCGCGTGATTCAGGCCTCGCAAGGAGACCTGACCGATGAGCAACCTCTACTGGCTGTCCGAGGCGCAAATGGAGCGCCTGAAGCCGTTCCTTCCCAAGAGCCATTGGCAAGCCCCGTGTCGACGACCGGCGCGTCCTGAGCGGCATAATCTTCGTCAATCGCAATGGTTTGCGGTGGTGCGACGCACCCAGGGAGTACGGGCCGGCGAAGACCCTCTACAATCGCTGGAAGCGTTGGAGCGAGAACGGAGTCTTCGCCCGGATCATGATGGGCCTGGCGGCCGAGAGGGCCGAGCACAAGACGATCATGATCGACGCGACCTAGCTGAAGGCGCATCGCACGGCTTCCAGCCTGTGCGTGAAAAAGGGGGGCGCGCGCGTCAGATAGGTCGCAGTTCGAAGATCAGGAAACAGTCCGGGGGACTGTTTCCCTGAGAACGGGGGGCATGAACACCAAGTTGCATGCCGTCGCCGATGCGCAGGGCCGGCCGATCGGGTTCTTCATGTCCGCTGGACAGGTCAGCGACTACTCAGTCCGGCCGGAACAACGCCGAAGTGTTTGATCTTCCGTCTGAAACCCGAGGTTTCTGTCGCCATGGCCTGCAGGATTTCATAGGATTCGGCCCAGAACCCTGCAATTTTGGCCCGTCGCATGAAGCATCGTCCCCGTCCTCCCGAGCAGAACGACCTCTTCCGGCCGCGCCTCGTCGACATGATCGACATGCGTCATGAGTTGGTCACGCTGGCGGGGCTGATCGACTGGGAGTTCTTCGAGCGCGAATGGGCGGGGTTCTTCCCATTCACCACGGGTCGTCCAGCGACGTCGCCGCGGCTCGTGGCGGGGCTGCTCTATCTGCAGCACGCGTTCCGGCTGTCGGATGAGGCCGTGGTCGCGCGGTGGGTCGAGAACCCCTACTTTCAGCATTTCACCGGCGAGACGTTCTTTCAGCATCGCCCGCCGATCGACCCGACCTCGCTCATCCGGTGGCGGAAGCGGATCGGGGAAGAGGGCGTCGAATGGCTGCTGACGAAGACCATCGAGGCAGGTCGCAAGTCCGGTGCCGTCGAGGGTGCGAACCTGGACGAGGTGGCGGTGGATACGACCGTCATGGAGAAGAACATCGCGCACCCGACGGACTCCCGGCTCTACGAACGCGCACGGGCGCAGCTGGTGGATCTGGCCCGGGACGCCGGGATCGAGCTGCGCCAGACCTACGCGCGTCTCGGGCCGCGGCTTGCGGCGCAGGTCGGCCGTTATGCGCATGCGAAGCAGTTCCGGCGCATGCGCAAGGCGTTGAGGACGCTCAAGGGTTACACCGGCCGCGTGATGCGGGACATCCGTCGGCAGCTTGACGAGATCCCCGCGGGGCCGCTGCGCGAGCGGGTGCTCGACAAGCTCGTGCTGGTCTCGCGGCTGCTCCACCAGGCGCCGAAGGACCCGGGCAAGATCTACTCGCTCCATGAGCCTGAGGTCGACTGCATCTCGAAGGGAAAGGCTCGGGTGCGCTACGAGTTCGGCACCAAGGTTAGCATCGCCACCACGCTGAAGGGCGGCTTCGTGGTGGGCACGCGCTCGCTGCCGGGGAACCCTTACGACGGCCACACCCTCGGCGAGGCGCTGGAGCAGGTTGCCATTCTCACCGGCCACCCGCCGAAGCGGGCTGTCGTCGATCGCGGCTACAAGGGTCACGGCGTCGAGCACACCCAGGTCCTGATCAGCGGCACCCGCCGCGGCCTGACCCCGGCGCTGGCAAGAGCCCTCCGACGGCGCAGCAGCATCGAGCCCGAGATCGGTCACATGAAGGCCGACGGTCGCCTTGCCCGCTGCTTTCTGAAGGGCACACTTGGTGACGCGCTCTTCGCCGTCCTCTGCGGCTGCGGCAACAACATCCGCAAGATCCTCGCCCGTCTGAGGGCTCTTCTTGCCGCCGTCATCGCCCTCGTCCTGGCCATGATCCGGCAGGAGCGAACCGACAGCTACCGTCCTGCCGCGGCCTGATCGCGTTGTTCAGGCTGAACTACGCAGGCGCGGCGGCGCTGCTGGGCAGCCTGCCGAAGGCGGACTGGTTGCTGGCCGACCGGGGCTACGACGCGGCCTGGCTGAGAGAAGCGTTGAAAGACAAGGGGATGAAGGTCTGCATCCCCGGCCGGAAATCTCGCAAGAAAGCCGTCAGATACGACAAGCGGAGGTACAAGCGCCGCACTCGCATCGAGATCATGTTCGGTCGGCTGAAGGACTGGAGGCGCGTTGCCACCCGATACGACCGCAGCCCGGAGACGTTCTTCTCTGCTATCGCACTCGCAGCCATCGTCCTGTTCGGGCTCTGAAACGCAGAAGTCTGGAGCCTAGCCTCCGCTACACCGAAATTCTACATCTCATTGACGGACGCGACCTACACCCTGACCTATTGAAAAAACTTCGCCGATGCTCTTGCGTTGTCCCGCACTCCCGGCTAAATGGCGGTCATACCGCACCCGTAGCTCAGCTGGATAGAGCATCAGACTACGAATCTGAGGGTCGGGCGTTCGAATCGCTCCGGGTGCGCCAATTCCTGTTTTCGTTACGCATTCTTCTTCCCCTCTCCTAAGGGGTTCGAGCCGGTTTGCAGGCGGTTTGCAAAAGCCGTTGCCGGGCTGTTCTCGAAGGCGAGAATCGCGGCCTTCGACATGGCCGATGTGCGGGCGAGATACTTCTCCAGAATTCGGGTTGCCGACTGGAGGGTGTGCCCGGTGATTGAACAGATCAGCGGAATGGCGTTGCCGGCTTCTGCCAGCATCGTCACTGCGGTTCCGCGCAGGTCGTTGAAGTGCAGATGCTCTGCCTTCTCGGCCTTGGTCATTTCATCGAAGGGACGAGGGTAGAAGCCGGCCGCCTGCATGCGCGCCCGCCATTGCTTCGACAGCTCCTTGTCGCTGCCATCGGTAAACCACGGGCGTCCATCGGCCCGGGTGAGGATGCAGGGTCCCTGCCGTGGCGCACTGTCCAGCATGAGGCGAAGGGCCTCGGAACGGTGGATGGTCACGCGCGCGGTCGTCTTGCGCTGCTTGAGGCTGATGTTCTCGCCGTCATAGTCGGCTCAGCGCAGCCGGATCAGGTCGCCGTATCGCTGGCCGGTGTGGATCGCCAGGATCAGGGCGCGTTGCAGCTCGACAGGTGCGCCGGCCATGAACTTGAGAATGTCGGCCTCGGTCCAGATGATCTCCGATCGGTCGGCGGAGTAGAGGCGCTCCAAGCCCTCCAGGGGGTTCATCTTGATCGTGCCTCGGGAGGCGGCATAGCTGAACACCAGCGACAGCACGGTCATCCGGTTGTCTGCCTCGCGTGGGCGGTCCTGGCCGATCTTCTCGTGATAGTCGGCGAAGACGGCGCGCACCTTCGGCGAGGCGAGGGCGGCAAGACGACCTTGACCAAGGTGTTCAGCCGCAGGCTGCCTTCTGCGGTGTTCTGTATTCCGATCTTCAGTTCCAGTCCACCGTCTCCAGTCCACCGTCGACGAACTCAGCCATCTCCCGCATGGCAGTGGCGAATTCAATCGACGCTCTAGAAACCACTTCCAGGTCGGCGATCTGACCATCGGCAAGTTGCAGGTAGAGGCTTAGCGGAACACCAGTTTTCCACAAGACATGCGCGGAGCCTCATCAAGGGCAACAGCGCCATCGTGGACGGTTCCCGCGTGGCTTGCGCTCTCTGGGCTACCCCCGAGAATGAGGCCGAGAAGGCCTGCAAGAAACTCGGCCTGACCTACAAGCGCGGCATGCTGGTCAGCGGGGCTGTCGTCAAGGCGAACTACAAACACGACAGCTCCATCCACCTTTACCTTCGGGATGAGGAATCACCGGTTCTGGTGGAGGTCACTGATGACGGCCGGGCCGCCGGTGTGCAGGTTGATGGGGAGCACTTCCTCTTGCTGGAGGCGCTGGTTGAGGCCGCTGACATGGGCGCGCCGTTCTCCCGAACCGGCAAGGCCGGCGTCCATGAGAACCGTGGGTCGCTGCCGGATCCGTGGAACAAGGCAAGCCGCGATATGCTGCTGAAAGCGGTGCAGGTCCTCCTGGACGCGGGTGCGCTTGTCATAGCGCCGGACGTCGATCGCTCTGGCCATCCGCAGGTCCTCGACGCTCCGCAGGGCGCTATGTCCTTAGGGCTGCCGAGCACCTTGCCGGCGAGGGCGAGCCTGCCGCGGCGCAACAAAACCCGGTACCTGCTCCTCCGCCTGGCATCGAACCACTTGACGTGCCGCTCGACGCAGGAGGCCTTTCCGCCTCGCTTGATCCTGACTTGAGCGGTATAGGAAGCGGAACCGTCCTTCTTCACATGCTTGCGGATCACGGAACTACAATACCTTCGTCGGGACTACATTGTAGGCCGACCCTGGCAAAAACGGGCGGAAATGCGCAGTTACGGACTGCAAACGGGGCGAGATGAGCTGTGGAGAAGTCGTTGAATCAGAACGAGATAGACGAGAAATCAACGGTTTACGGCAGCCACCGTCTTTCCATTGCCCCGATGCTGGACTGGACGGACCGGCACTGCCGGTTCTTCCACAGACTCATGACCCGGCGCGCGATGCTCTACACCGAGATGGTGACGGCTCCGGCCGTCATCCATGGCCCGCGTGAGCGCCTGCTCGGCTTCTCGCCCGCCGAGCATCCGGTGGCCCTGCAACTCGGCGGCTCCGACCCGGCCGAGCTTGCGCAGGCGGTGCGGGTGGCAGCGCCCCATGGTCACGACGAGATCAATCTCAACGTCGGCTGCCCGTCCGACCGGGTCCAGTCCGGCTGCTTCGGCGCCGTGCTGATGGAGCGCCCGGCCCTGGTGGCCGACTGCGTGGCCGCCATGATTGCGGAAAGCCCGGTGCCCGTCACGGTCAAGTGCCGGATCGGCGTGGACGAGCAGGAGCCGTCCGAGATCCTGCCCGCCTTCCTCGAAACCGTGGCCGCCGCCGGCGTCCGCCACTTCGTGATCCATGCCCGCAAGGCCTGGCTCCAGGGCCTCAGCCCGCGCGAGAACCGCGAGATCCCGCCGCTCGACTATCCGCTGGTGATCGCCATGAAGCGGCGCTTCCCCGAACTGACCATCTGCCTCAACGGGGGCGTGGCGACCCTCTCGCAGGCCGAGGAGTTGCTTGCGCAGGGGCTGGACGGGGTGATGATCGGGCGCGCCGCCTACAACGAGCCCGAACTGCTGATCGGGGCCGACAGGCTCTGGGGCTGCGAGCCGCCGCGGGATCTCGACCGGGTGCTGGCCGACATGCGGCCCTACATCGCCGAACATCTGGCGGCGGGCGGACGTCTTCACCAGATCACGCGGCACATGCTGGGTCTGTTCTCCGGCCGCCCCGGAGCGCGCCACTGGCGCCGCATCCTGTCCGAGGGCGCCTCGCGGCCCGGGGCGGGACTGGATCTCTTCGACGAGGCGCTCGAGGCGGTGCGGCCGCGGGCGGCCTGACCCTCCGCGCCTCTGACCCTCCGCGCCTCTGGCCATCGGGGGGTTCTGGCGCTATGGCGGGGGCCTTCCTTGCGAAAGGGCTGACATGCCGGATCCCTCGCTCCTGCTGCCGATGCTGGCGCTCCTCCTCGCCATCGGCGCCTTCGCCGGCATCATCGCCGGGCTGCTTGGCGTGGGCGGCGGCCTGATCCTCGTGCCGGCCTATCTCTATGCCTTCGAGACGCTGGGCCATGGCGGCCCGGCCTTGATGCGCGTCTGCCTCGCCACGTCGCTCGCCACGATCATCGTGACCTCCTTGCGGTCGGTTCATGCCCATCACGGCAAGGGCGCCGTCGATCTCGGCATCCTGCGCCAGTGGGGGCCCTGGATCGCGCTGGGCGCGGTCGCGGGCACGCTCGCCGCCTCCGGCCTTCGCTCCGGCGTGCTTCAGGCGATCTTCGGCACCGTCGGCGTGGCGGTCGGCCTCTACATGGCCTTTGGAAAGGCCAGCTGGCGCCTTGGCGAGCGCATGCCGCGCGGTGCGGCGCGCGGCGCCACCGGCATCGGAATGGGCTTTCTCTCGGTGCTCATGGGGATCGGCGGAGGCACCTTCGGCGTCCCGCTCATGAGCCTCTTCAACGTGCCCATCCACCGGGCGGTCGCCACGGCCGCAGGCTTCGGCGTGATCATCGCCCTGCCGTCCGCCCTGCTTTTCCTGCTCACGCCCACCGATGCCGCCCCGCCCTGGACGGTGGGATCCGTGAACCTGCCGGCCTTCGGCATCACCATCGCCATGACGCTCCTGACGGCGCCGCTCGGCGTGCGGCTCGCGCATGCGATGGACCCCAAGCCCCTCAAGCGGGTCTTCGCCGTCTTCATCATGATCGTGGCGCTGAACATGCTGCGCAAGGCGGCGGGCTACTGACGGGCCCGCACCACCCGGCCACTTCATTCTGGCGCAAATATCCCCGCCGGAGGCCCACGGCCCCGGCGCAGCGTTCGCAGGCCGCCCGTGGCCGTCCTCCGCGGCAGCACCGGCGAGCGGGGGCTCGATGCCCCCCGAGCCGGCACCTCCCGGAGCGTCAGTAAGCGTCGATCCCCTGCTGCCAGGGCCGGACCAGATTTCCGAACCGGGTAAAGCGGCCCTCGAAGCTCAGTTCCACCGAGCCGATCGGCCCGTGACGCTGCTTGCCGATGATGACCTCGGCCTTGCCGTGCACCTGCTCCATGATGGCCTGCCACTGGGCCATCTTCTCCATCTCGTGGTCGCCCGGCTTCTCGCGCTCGCGGTAATATTCCTCGCGAAAGACGAACATGACCACGTCGGCGTCCTGCTCGATCGAGCCCGACTCGCGCAGGTCCGACAGCTGCGGCCGCTTGTCGTCGCGGCTTTCCACGCTCCGCGACAGCTGCGACAGCGCCACGACCGGGATGTTCAGCTCCTTGGCGATCGCCTTCAGACCTTGCGTGATCTCGGACACTTCCTGCACCCGGTTGTCGCGCGACCCGCCCGAGCCCTTCAGCAGTTGCAGATAGTCCACCATCAGCACGTCAAGCCCATGGGTCCGCTTCAGCCGGCGCGCCCGCGCCGCGACCTGGCTGATTGGCAAGGCCGGCGTGTCGTCGATGTAAAGCGGGCAGGCCTCCAGCGCCTTCGCGGCCTCGACGAAGCGGCGGAACTCGGCCTCGGTCATGTCGCCGCGGCGGATCTGTTCCGAAGGCACCTCGGCCGCCTCCGACAGGATCCGCGCCGCCAGTTGCTCGGCGCTCATCTCGAGGCTGAAGAAGCCCACCACGCCGCCCTCGACCGCCCCTTCGGTCCCGTCCGGCAGCCGGCCGCGCCGGAAGGCCTTGGCGATGTTGAAGGCGATGTTCGTGGCCAGCGAGGTCTTGCCCATCGAGGGCCGGCCCGCGAGGATCAGAAGGTCCGACGGATGCAGCCCGCCCAGCTTCTTGTCGAGATCGGCGAGGCCCGTCGAGATGCCCGCGAGACCCCCGTCGCGCTGGTAGGCGGCGTTGGCCACGTTCACCGCATCGGTCACCGCCTTGAGGAAGCTCTGGAAGCCACGCTCGGCATGGCCCTGCTCGCCCAGCCGGTAGAGCTTCTGCTCGGCCTCGACGATCTGCTCCTTCGGCTCCGAGGCCACATCGACCCGCGCGGCCTTGGCGGCGATGTCGCGCCCCAGCCCGATCAGCTCGCGCCGCACCGCGAGGTCATAGATCATCTGTGCATAATCGCGCGCGGCAAAGGCCGAGATCGCCGCACCGGCCAGCCGCACCAGATAGGCCGGCCCGCCCAATTCCTTGAGCCCCGCATCCTCTTCCAGAAACGCCTTGAGCGTGACGGGCGAGGCGAGCGCGTTCTTCTGGATCCGCGCCGCCGCGATTTCGAAGATCCGCTGGTGGACGGGATCGAAGAAATGCTCGGCCCGTATCACCGAGGCAATGCGGTCGAAGATGTCGTTGTTGGTCAGGATCGCGCCAAGCAACTGCTGCTCGGCCTCGATGTTGTGGGGAAGAACTTCCGGAGTCTTCTCCGGCTGCGACTCGCGTAGCGCCCTGACCTCGTTCACGGATCTGCCCTCTGCTCTCGTTTGCGGGCGCCACCTTCAGCGGGCGCCCTTGGATGCGCGGTGCCACCTGATACCCCCGAACGGCGGCGCCGGGCAGAGGGTATAGTCCTGGGGGCGAACCGGCCCGGACCCTGTGGAAAGGTTGTGGATCGTTTCCGCGCCCCCGAAGCCTACCATATCTCGCGGAAGGTGCAGCCGGAAAACGCAGCCGGTGGCTTGCCCCCGGCGCGCGGGGCGGATTCGTCCCCAGACGGGTTCCGGCGGCCGGTCAGAGACCGGCGGCCGGATCGGCTGGTTTCCGCGCGTCCTGCCAGTCCCGCGGGTTCGACAGGAAGCACTCGACCTCGGCCAGCGTGCCGGCATCAAACGCATCCGAGGCCCGCGCCTCCGCCAGCACGTCCCACCAGGTGCACAGATGGTGCAGCGTGACGCCGTGGGCCTGAAGCCGCCCGATCGTCTCGGGGAAGATGCCGTAATAGAAGATCACCGCGGTGTGGGCGCAGGTTGCCCCCGTGTCGCGGATCGCATCGACGAAGGACAGTTTCGACCCGCCGTCCGTGGTCAGATCCTCGACCAGCAGCACGCGCTGGCCTTCCGTCATCACGCCCTCGATCCGGGCGTTGCGACCGTAGCCCTTGGGCTTCTTGCGGACGTAGGTCATCGGCAGGGCCAGCCGCTCGGCCATCATCGCCGCGAAGGGGATGCCCGCGGTTTCGCCGCCCGCCACATTGTCGAAGGCCTCGAAGCCGGCGTCGCGCAACAGCGTGACGGTCAGGAAGTCCATCAGCGTCGAGCGGATGCGCGGATAGGAGATCAGCTTGCGGCAGTCGATGTAGGTGGGCGAGGGCAGGCCCGAGGCGAGGGTGAAGGGCTCGTGCGGGCGGAAATGCACCGCCTGGATCTCGAGCAGCATCCGCGCGGTCAGGCGCGCGATCTCCTCGCGGGGCGGGAAGGAGGTGGGGATCATCGGGATCGTCCTTTCATCGGGGGCCCGCCGGGGGCGGGAAGGGGGTCAGCTCTCGACGTGCCACAGCAGCGGAAAGCCGGGATCGAAAAGCGTCACGGGGCCGGCGCCGGTCTCGATCCGCGCGGGCAGCACGAGCGGTTCGCCCTTGCGCAGCGTGATCCGCTCCTCGTTCGGCGGCAGGCGGTAGAAGGCTGGACCATTGAGCGCGACGAAGCCCTCCAGCCGGTCGAGCGCGCCTTCCTCCTCGAACACATGGGCCAGGATCGAGAGCGTGTTGGTCGCCGTGAAGCAGCCCGCGCAGCCGCAGGCGGATTCCTTGGCGGCGTCCGCATGGGGGGCGCTGTCGGTGCCGAGGAAGAAGCACCCCTCGCCGCCCGTTGCCGCCTCACGCAGCGCCAGCCGGTGCGTTTCGCGCTTCGCCACCGGCAGGCAGTAGTAGTGCGGCCGGATGCCGCCCGCGAGGATGTGGTTGCGGTTGATGATCAGGTGATGCGTCGTCAGCGTGCCCGCCATGTCCGGCCCGCCGCCGCGCACATAATCGAGCCCCTCCCGCGTCGTGACATGCTCCAGCACCACCCGCAGCCCCGGCGTCGCGCGCCGGATCGGCTCGAGCACCCGCTCGAGGAACACCGCCTCGCGGTCGAAGATGTCCACCGCCGGATCCGTCACCTCGCCATGCACGCAGAGCGGCAGACCGATCTCGGCCATCGTCTCCAGCACGCCGCGCACCCGGTCGAAGTCGCGCACCCCCGAGGCCGAGTTGGTCGTGGCCCCCGCCGGGTAAAGCTTGACCGCCTTGACCAGCCCCGAGGCCGCCGCGGCGCGCACGTCCGCCGGATCGGTCGTCTCGGTCAGATAGAGCACCATCAGCGGCTCGAACCGGGCGCCCGCGGGCAGGGCGGCCATGATGCGCTCGCGGTAGGCCGCGGCCTCGGCGCCCGTCACCACCGGCGGCACGAGGTTCGGCATCACGATGGCGCGGGCGAAATGCCGGGTGGTTTCGGGCAGCACCCCCTCCAGCATTGCGCCGTCGCGCAGGTGGAGGTGCCAGTCGTCGGGGCGGCGGATTGTGAGGCTCTGGGTCATGCCTGCCGCCTACTGCAAAGGACGCACCTTTTCCAGTGAGTCGATCCCCGGGAACGTGCGGCCCCGCCGCACGTTCGCCCCTCGAAAGGAGACGCCATGCAGAGACTGCTCGAAGCCTGCGCCTTCGCCGCGCGCCTGCACGCCGGCGCGCGGCAGAAGGGCCATGCCGCCCATCCCTACATCAACCACCCGATCGATGTGGCGCTTCGGGTGGCCCGCAGTCCCGCAGCCGACGAGGTGCTGGTGCTCGCGGCCCTGCTGCACGACACGGTCGAGAAGGCCGGCGCCACGCAGGAGCAGATCGAGGCGCTCTTCGGGCCCGAGGTGGCGCGGCTGGTGGCCGAGGTGACCGATCCGCCGGAGGAGGACGCCCGCGGCCTCTCACCGTCCGCGCAACGCCTGCGGCTCGCCGACAAGGCGTCGAACCTCGCGGCCCTCACCTCCAGCGGGCCGGGAGAGTGGGACCCAGAGGCGCTGGCGGCCTATCTGTCCCGCGCGGATCGAGTGGCCCAAGCCTGCCGCGCCACGGATCCCGTGCTTGCCGCCGCCTATGACGAGGCCGCCGCCGCGGCCCATGCGGCGCTTGCCCCTCCCGGACAGGACAGCCTGGCCTGAGGGCCCTGACGCGCCGGCGGCGCACACCTCCCTGCGGGCTCGGGTGCAGGAGGCTCCGCCCTCCGCCCGCTTCCGATCGGCCGCGCCCCCACCTTGGTCGCAGAGCCGCGGCCGGCGCTTGACCGCTCCGGGCCACCTCGGCCAACCTCGCGCCTGCAACCGGAGTGCCGTCTTGACCCATCCTCTCCCCGCCTCGATCGACGCCGCCGCCGCCCTTCTGGCCGAGCAGGGCTATGTGAGCGACCGGGCCCTCGCCACGGTCGTGTTCCTGGCCCTCAGGCTCGGCCGTCCGCTCTTTCTCGAGGGCGAGGCCGGCACCGGCAAGACCGAGATCGCCAAGGCGCTCGCCGCCGCGCTGGGCCGCCGCC
The DNA here is from genome assembly GCF_021391315.1 of Cereibacter azotoformans. NCBI lineage: Bacteria > Pseudomonadati > Pseudomonadota > Alphaproteobacteria > Rhodobacterales > Paracoccaceae > Cereibacter > Cereibacter azotoformans. The sequence continues at coordinate 288,251 of NZ_CP090021.1, forward strand.
TGATCCGGCTTCAGTGCTACGAGGGCCTCGACGCGGCTTCCGCCGTGGCCGACTGGAACTTTGCCGCCCAGATGATCGCGATCCGCGCCGCCGAGGCGTCGGGTGCGGCCGACCGCGACAGCCTGCGCACCGAGCTCTTCACCGAGGACTATCTGATCGAGCGCCCGCTCCTGCAGGCCATGCGTCCCCAGCCCGGGGGCGCCCCCGTCCTGCTCATCGACGAGCTTGACCGCACCGACGAGCCCTTCGAGGCCTTCCTGCTCGAGGCGCTCTCGGATTTCCAGGTCACGATCCCCGAGCTTGGCACCATCCGGGCCCCCGAACCGCCCATCGTGATCCTCACCTCGAACCGGACGCGCGAGGTGCATGACGCGCTCAAGCGCCGCTGCCTCTATCATTGGGTGGACTACCCCGATTTCCCGCGCGAGGCCCGCATCCTCGCCGCCCGCGCGCCCGAAGCGCAGGAGGCGCTCAGCCGCGAGATCGTGGCCTTCGTCCAGCGCCTGCGCCGCGAGGATCTCTTCAAGCGCCCCGGCGTGGCCGAGACGATCGACTGGGCCAAATGCCTGCTCGCGCTCGACGTGATCGAACTCTCGCCCGAACTCATCGCCGACACGCTGGGCGCGCTCCTGAAATATCAGGACGACATCCAGAAGATCCAGGGCTCCGAGGCGCGCCGCCTTCTGGACGAGGCCCGCCGCGACCTCGCACCGGCATGAGCCTCTTTCAGTCTGGCCCAAATATCCTCGGGGGGGCCTCCGGCCCCGGCCGGAGGCGCGGGGGGCAGACAGCCCCCCGGCGCCCGCTCCACCGGGCCTGAGCGATGGAACTCCAGGCCCCCTCCGACGGCAGCCTCACCCGCAACATCCTGTGGTTCGCCCGCGCGCTTCGCAAGGCGGGCCTGCCCATCGGCTCGGGCCGCGTGGCCGATGCCGTCCGCGCCGTCGAGGCCACCGGCTTCACCTCGCGCGAGGATTTCTACTGGACGCTCCACGCCTGCTTCGTCTCGCGCCCCGAGCATCGTGCCACCTTCGCGCAGGTCTTCCGCCTCTTCTGGCGCGACCCGCAGTTCCTCGAGCAGATGATGAGCCTCCTCCTGCCGCAGCTGCGCGCCGCGCCCGAGGATCGACCGCCCGATCCCGCCGAGAAGCGCGCGGCCGAGGCGCTGCTCGATGGCGCTCCGCGACCCGAGCGCGCCGCGCCCGAGCCCGAAGGCAGCCTCATCGAGATCGACGCCGCCGAAACCGCCTCGGAGCAGGAGCGGCTGAAGCGGCTCGATTTCGAGCAGATGTCCACAGCCGAGATGGACGAGGCCCGGCGCATGCTCGCGCGGCTGTCGCTGCCGGTGCCGCCGATCCGCTCGCGGCGTCTGGTTGCCGCCGCGGGCGGGCCGCGGGTCGATCTGCGCCGGACGCTGGTGCGGGCGCTGCGGCAGGGCGGCGAGATCCCCGCGCTCGCCCGCCGCCGTCGGGCGCTGCGCTGGCCGAACCTCGTGGTGCTCTGCGACATCTCCGGGTCCATGTCGCGCTATTCGCGGCTGGTTCTCCACTTCATTCACGCAGTCGCCAACCGAAAGGGGCAGGGCTGGGCGCGGGTCCATGCCTTCACCTTCGGCACGCGGCTTACCGACATCACGCGCCACCTGCGCCGCCGGGACGTGGATGCCGCGCTGGCGGCTGCGGGGGCCGAGGCGCAGGACTGGTCCGGCGGGACACGGATCGGCGACTGCCTCCACGTCTTCAACCGGGATTGGTCGCGCCGGGTACTGGGGCAGGGGGCGGTGGTGCTTCTGATCACCGACGGGCTCGACCGCGGCGACCCTGTGGCGCTTGCCCGCGAGATGGAGCGTCTGCATCTCTCGGCCCGGCGGCTCATCTGGCTCAACCCGCTCCTGCGTTGGGAGGGTTTTGCCCCGCGGGCGGGCGGCATCCGCGCCATGCTGCCCCATGTGGACAGTCTGCGTGCGGCCCATTCGGTGGCCTCGCTCGAAGCTCTGGCCGAGGCGCTCTCGCGGCGCTGACAGGCCTGCGGGTCCGGCGGTTTTCACACATCTGTTATCCAGCCCGGTCGGCGCGCTTGGAACGCTCCGGTCCCCTGCCTGTTGAGGCGCCATGCAGATCCGGGTCCCACAGGCCGGGATCATGGACAGAAAGGAACGACGATGAGCTTCAGACTGCTCCAGACGACCGCCGCCCTGTCGCTTGGCCTTTTCGCGCTTCAGCCGCTGGCCGCCGCCGCGCAGACCACGACCACGGAGGACTGCATTCCCTCCGCCACCGTGACCTGCCCGCCGGGTGCCGCTTCGGTGCCGGGCGCCGAGTCCCCGGACGGCACGGATGATTCCACGGCCGCGCCTCCGGTCGATCCGACCAGCTCGACCGGCGGAGGTGTCTCGGGCAATACCGAGATGACGCCGATGGTTCCGGGCGCCGAGACGCCCGGCGGCACGGACGACTCGCAGTCGGCGGCTCCGGTTGATCCGTCGTCCACGGGCGGTGGCGTGGTGACCGACGGCAACGCTCCGACGGTTCCGGGCACCGAGCAGCCCGACGGGACGGACGATTCGCAGGGCGCGGTTCCCGTGCAATAATCGGCAGAGTGCGTCAGGAAAGCCGCCGCTCGGCAAGAGCGGCGGCTTTTTTCATGGCTGCGACGGCCGGTGGTGCAAGGTGGTGGCCAGGCACGGGAACAAGCCGCGCCTGTTGAGGTGGCTCGGGAACGAAACGACAGGATCAAGGTTTTTCTGCAGCAGGAACGGTCCGGGCGTTGCCCGCCGGATCAGGAATGAAAGGAATTTCCGATGAAGAGCCGTCTTTTGACCACAACGGCCGCCCTTTCGGTGGCGCTCTCGACGTTTCAGCCGCTGCCGCTCGTCGCGCAGGAAGATGCAGCCGCGCGCTGCGCTGCCAATCCCGAGGATTGCCCGCCGGGGCTGGAGCCTGCCGAGGATGGCGAGGCGCCGGCCGGGCAGGATGCCCCCGAGGATGGGGCCGACGAAGGCGAACCCGATGCCCCTGCGGCCGAGGAGGGGGCCGCAGCCGGCGCCGAACCTGCGCCAGACGCCGAGGGGGAGGCCGAACCTGCGGCCGCGGCCGAGGAAGCGCCGCCCGCTGACGCTGAAGCGACAGGGCAGGCCGACGCTGCAGAGCCTGCCGGGGCCGCAGTCGATACGGCGGACGAGCCCGCCGGGCAGGCTGCCCGGCCCGTCGAGCCAGCGCCGGATTCGGATGCCGCAGACCGGCCGGTAGCGGCCGAACCGGACGGGGCTGAGGCGGAGGGGGCCGAGGCGGAAGCCGAAACCGAACGCTCGGGCATCAGCCGTATCCTGAACGGCCCGGAGGAAGCGGCTCCGGCGGGGGAAGAGGCGGGTCCGGCCGAAGCCGAACAGGCAGGGGAAGAGGCGCCGCCCGCTGAGGGCGCGGCGCGCAGTCCGGATGCGCCTGAGGATGCGGCGGTCGACGCCGAACCCACGGGCGAGCCCGATCAGGAGCGTGCGGTCGAGCGAGAGGCTGCGCCGGATGCGGACGAGCTTCGCCGCCGTCTCGAGGCGGATGCCGAGCCTCCGGTCGATGCTGCGCCGGACGAAGGTCAGGACGGTGCCGCCGCCACGGCGGGAGCGACCGCGGCCGGCGAGGATGATGGTGCTGCCGAAACCGCGCCGGAGACCGGAGCGTCGTCGGAGGCCGAAGGCGAGGTCGAGGGCGCCGGGCAGCCGGACGGTGAGGCCGAAGCCGCAGACCTCGAGGACGGAGCGCCTGGGGCCGAAGCGGACCGGGCCGCGACCCAAGACGACGGCGACGCCACGGGGGGCGGCGCGGACCGTGCCGGTGCGCAGGCTGACGGTGAGGCCGAAGCGGCCCGCACGGAGGCGGACGAGGACGCGGCCGCCGAGTCCGATCAGACGACCGCCGAGACCGAGGAGGCGGAACGCTCTCCGGCCGATCAGGAAGAGGCGCGCAGCCTCCTGTCGCGCATCCTCGAAAGCGAGGAAGCCGGTGCCGGGGCCGTTGCCGCGGCCGCGGCCTCTGCCGATGATGCCGGCGATGCCGCCGGCGAGGCGCGTGAGGCCGCCGGTCGGGCCGAGGAGATCACCGAAGACAACAGCCGTTCGAGCGACGAGGAGTTCCGGACGCTGCTGGATGGCAGCCGGGAGAGGAGTGACAGCGAGAGCGACCGCGACAGCGGATTGTCGAACTTCGAGAAGTTCGGCCTGCTTGCGCTGGGTGGCCTTGCGGTGGGGGCGATGCTCAACAACCGCGACGAGGTGGTGTCCAACAGCGGAGACCGGGTCGTGGTGCAGCGTTCGGATGGCACCTATTCGGTGCTGAAGGACGATGACACGCTGCTCCGCCGGCCGGGGTCCGAGGTCGTGACCCAGAGCTTCGATGACGGCTCGACCCGGGCGGTCGTGACGCGCGCCGACGGAACGCAGATCGTCACTATCCGCGATGGGGCCGGCCGGGTGCTGCGCCGGACCGCGATCGACCGCGACGGCCGCGAGGTCCGGCTGATCGACGATCTGGCTCCGGTGGAGCGGGTGGATGTCTCGCGCCTGCCCGAGCCTGCGCCGGGCTTCAGTTTCGTCGAGACCACGAACGGGCGCGAACTGCGGCAGGCGCTGGAACAGGCCCGGAGCCGGACCCTCGACCGGACCTACAGCCTGCGCCAGATCCGGGAATACCGTGAGGTCCGGGCTCTGGCCCCGGCCATCGACGTGGACCAGATCACCTTTGCGACCGGCTCGGCTGCCATTGATCCGGGCCAGGCGGAACGGCTTGCCGTGCTCGGGCAGACCATCGCCGACATGGTGGCCGAGCGTCCGGGCGAGGTCTTCCTCATCGAGGGCCATACCGATGCCGTGGGCGATGAGGCCTCGAACCTCGCGCTCTCGGACCGGCGGGCCGAATCGGTGGCGCTGGCGCTGTCCGAGTATTTCGACGTTCCCCCGGAGAACATGGTGGTCCAGGGCTACGGCGAAGGCGATCTGCGGATCGACACCGACGGGCCGGAGCAGCGCAACCGGCGCGTGGCGGTGCGCCTGATCACGCCGCTGATGCGGACCGCCTCGAACTGACGGGACGTGGGGCCGCCATGCCACCTTTTGGCAGTGGCGGCCCCCGCATCGGCCGTCGCATGATCCCTGCAAGCGACGGGAGATGCTCTTGACCGGCCATGATGACATTCCGGAAACCGCCCTCGACTGGCACCGCGCGGGCAGGGGGGCCGTCCTCGCGACCGTGATCGAGACCTGGGGCTCGGCTCCGCGCCCTGCGGGCAGCCAGCTTGTGGTGGCCGGGGACGGCGCGATGATGGGCTCGGTCTCGGGCGGCTGTGTCGAGGGGGCGGTCATTGCCGAAGCCGCCGCCGCACGCGCGGACGGCCGCTCGCGGTTGATGACGTTTGGCGTGTCGGACGACGAGGCCTTTGCCGTGGGCCTCGCCTGCGGCGGCACGATCCGCGTGCTGGTCGAACCCATCGGCACGGCCCTGCCCGAGGCGCTGCTGGCCGATCTCGTGGCGGCGCGCGCGGCCCGGCGGCCGATCGCGCTGCTGGTGCATCCCGAGAGTGGCGCGCATCGGCTGGCGGGGCCCGAGGAGGCCCGCGTGGCCACGCGCCTGCGCGCGGACCGCTCGGGTCTCGAGGAGGATGGCTGGTTCATCGGCATCCACAACCCGCCCTTGCGAATGGTCGTGGTGGGCGCGGTCCACATCGCCCAGCCGCTGCTGGCGATGGCCCGGATCGCCGGCTTCGAGCCGACCCTCATCGACCCGCGCAGCGCCTTCGGCTCTGCCGCGCGGTTCCCCGGCGAAACGATCCTCGAGGATTGGCCGGACGAGGCGCTTGCCCGCCTTGAGCCGGATGCCCGCACGGCGGTGGTGACGCTGACGCACGATCCAAAGCTCGACGATCCGGCCATCCTCGCCACCTTCGCCACGCCGGCCTTCTACCTCGGATGCCTCGGCTCGCCCCGCACCCATGCCCGGCGCCTGGACCGGCTGCGGGAGGCCGGAGTGTCCGAGGACCAGATCGCCCGGATCCATGCGCCCGTCGGGCTCGACATCGGCGCGCGCAGCCCGGCCGAGATCGCGGTCTCGATCCTCGCCCAGATCACCGAGCGGCTGAGGCGGGGCTGATGCGGTTCGGCCCGGTTCCGCTGGACGAGGCCGAGGGGTCGATCCTCGCCCACTCGCTCGTCCTGCCCGAGGGGCGGCTGCGCAAGGGTCTCGTGCTGGGGCCGGCCGAACTCGCGCGGCTTCGGGCGGCACAGGTGACCGAGGTGACGGTGGCGCGACTGGGGGCCGGGGATGTGCCCGAGGATGCCGCCGCCGCGCGTCTTGCCGCGGCGCTGGTGCCCGACGAGGCCGGGGCACGCTTGGGCCGTTCGGCGGCCTTCACGGGGCGGGTGAACCTGAACGCCACGGCGCCGGGGCTGGTGGCCCTCGACGCCCCGCGCATCCATGCGCTCAACCGGATCGATCCGGCCCTGACGCTGGCCACGCTCGCGCCGCTCACGCGGGTCGAGCCGGGAATGCTGGTCGGCACGGTGAAGATCATCGCCTATGCGGTGGAGGAGGCGGAGCTGGCGCGCGCCGAGGCGCTGGCGCGGGCCGCGATCCGCATCCTGCCCGTCGTACGACGGAGCGCAGGGCTGCTTTGCACCGAGGTGCCGGGGCAGGAGGCGAAGCTGACCTCCAAGGGCCGCCGTTCGGTCGAAAAGCGGCTGTCGGCGCTGGGGATGGAGCTTCTGGCCTGCGAGGTGACGCCCCACGAGGCGGGCGCCATGGCCGACGCCCTTCGGCGCCTGCCGGGCGAGATGCTGCTCATCCTGACCGGCTCGGCCACCTCCGACCTCCACGACACCGCGCCGGAGGCGCTGCGGCAGGCGGGCGGCCGGGTGGCCCGGTTCGGGATGCCGGTCGATCCGGGGAACCTGCTGTTCCACGGCAGCTTCGACGCCCGTCCGGTGATCGGCCTGCCCGGCTGCGCCCGATCCCCGGCGCTGAACGGCGCGGACTGGGTGCTGGAACGGCTCGCCTGCGGGCTCGAGGTCGATGACGAGGCCATCGCCGCGATGGGCGTGGGCGGGCTTCTGAAGGAGATACCGCTGCGCCCGCAACCGCGCGAACGGCGGGAGCGGACCTGAAAAAGGGGGCCGATGGCCCCCCTGTTCCGCCGTGCGAGGCGCCCTTACTTCGGGGCGATCATCATCACCATCTGACGGCCTTCGAGCTTCGGCATGGCCTCGACCTTGCCGACCTCGGCCTCCGACACCTGCGCGGCGACCCGGTTCAGAAGCTCGAGCCCGAGTTCCTGGTGCGCCATCTCGCGGCCGCGGAAGCGCAGGGTGACCTTCACCTTGTCGCCCTCGCCGAGGAACTTCAGCACCGAGCGCATCTTCACGTCGAAATCGTGGGTATCGGTCCCGGGGCGGAACTTGATCTCCTTGATCTCGATGATGTGCTGCTTCTTGCGGGCCTCGGCCTCGCGTTTCTGCTGCTCGTACTTGAACTTGCCGAAGTCCATGATCTTGCAGACCGGCGGTTCCGCGTTCGGCGAGATCTCGACGAGATCAAGCCCCGCCTCTTCGGCCATCGACATGGCGCGCGAGGGGGTGACGATCCCGATGTTCTCGCCATTGGCGCCGATCAGACGGATCTCGGGGCAGCGGATGCGCTCGTTGACACGGGGGCCCGTTTCACGTTGCGGCGGGGCGTTGTGGGGTCTGCGGGCTATGGTGGCGTTCCTTGTGCGGTTAACAAATGTGCGGCGCAAAATAGTGTCCCTACCGCTCCCTTTCAACCGGATTCGGGGCTTGTCGCGGTGTCTTGTGGGGGAACGGCCTGCGGCATCGCGACGTTGCCACTGGGCAGAGGCGCCGCAGGTGAAGGACAGGGAATGAACAGGATTGCGATCATCGTCGGGCTGGTGCTGCTCGCGGCGGCGGGGTTCGGCTGGTATCAGTATGGCTATCTGCCGCAGCAGGAGGCGGCCGAGGCGGCTCGGTCCGCCGAGGATGAGGCGGCGCGGGCGGCCGAAGAGGCCCGTCTTGCCGCCGAGGCGGCGCGCGAGGAGGCGGCCGAAGCCGCCCGCGCCGACGAGGATGCCGCCGCCGAAGCGGCCGCCGCTGCGGCGGCCGCGGCCGACGCGGCGACCGAGGCCGCTTCGGATGCCGCCGCTGCCGCCGCCGCGGCGACCCAGGAGGCAGCGCGCACGGCCGGAGAGGCGGCCTCTTCCGCGGCCGATGCGGCCGTCGAGGCCGCACGTCAGGCCGCCGCCGCCGCCACGCTCGCCGCGCGCAACGCGGCCGACGCGGCGGGTGAGCTGCTTCCCGAAGACCTGCTGCGGGTCGAGACCTATGACCGCGCCCGTGTCGATGCCATGATCGACTCCTCGGATCTGGACCCGGCGACCAAGGAGCGGCTGAAGAACACGATCGAGGCGGCCGAGGCGACCCCCGAACTGCTTGGATCGGCCCTTGAAACGGTGCGGACCTCGCTGGGGGTAGGCGCGCCCGCGGCCGACGCGCAGTAAGGGGCGACCCCGGTCGCGCCGTTCACGAAGCGCGAAATGCAGGAACGCCGCGCGGGGGGTTGCGCGGCGTTCCGACAGCGGTCGCCGTGTTCAGATACCGTCGCCCACGAAGGCCTTCTCGACCACATATTCCAGCGGCTCGGAGTTGGCGCCCTCGCGCAGGCCAAAGCCCTCGAGTACGGTCTTGACGTCGAGGTTGAACTGGAGCGAGCCGCAGACCATCGCGCGGTCCTCGTCCATGTTCATCTGCGGGATGCCGAGGTCGGCGAACACCTTGCCCGAGGTCAGGTTGTCGGTGATCCGGCCCATCCGGTCCGACGTCTCGCGCGTGGTGGTGGGATAGTAGAGCAGCTTGTCGCCCACCATCTCGCCGATCAGCGGATCGTCCTTCAGGCTCTCGACCAGCTGCCGGCCGTATTCCAGCTCGGACTTCTCGCGGCAGGTGTGCATCATGATCACCTGCTCATACCGCTCGTAGGTCTCGGGATCGCGCATCAGCGAGGCGAAGGGCGCAAGGCCGGTCCCGGTTGCGAGGAACCAGATCCGCTTGCCGGGCAGCAGCGCGTCGAGCACGAGCGTGCCCACCGGCTTCGGGCGCAGGATGATCTGGTCGCCCGGCTGGATGTGCTGCAGCCGCGAGGTCAGCGGCCCGTCCGGCACCTTGATCGAGTAGAACTCCAGCTCTTCGTCCCAGTTGGGCGAGGCGATGGAATAGGCGCGCATGATCGGCTTGCCGCGCTCGTCGAGCAGCCCGATCATCACGAACTCGCCCGAGCGGAAGCGCAGCGACTGCGGGCGCGTCACGCGGAACGAAAAGAGGCGGTCCGTCCAATGCTGCACCGTGGTCACGGTCTGCGCATCGGGCAGGGTCTTCACAATGGCGGCATTCTGGTTCATGGCTCGGTCCCCTTGGTCCGCTCTTTCAGTAAATCTTCGCACCCTGCGAAGAAAGGCCGGAATCAGCCTTTAAGCTGCGACTGATAGTCATGGTTTTGCCAGTTGGCGCGGAAGAGCCACTGATCCTCGGGCTGGCGGGCGGCGAGATCGTCCGGGATTTCCACCTCGTCGAAGCCGGAACGGCGGGCCATGGCATATTGATCCGCGATCAGCGGCCCGAAGGCGCGCAGTCGCCCGCGGTAGCCCATCCGGCGCAGCCGCCGGGCCAGCGTGAAGCCGCGCCCGTCGCTGAAGGACGGAAAGGCGATGCGGATGAGGCCGAGCCGCTCGAGCCGATTGCCCAGCCGCGCCGGATCGTCGGTGTTGGCCAGATCCACCGCCTCGGCCCCGTCGGCCAGCGCCTCGAGCGGGGCAATCTCGCCCGGCCAGTCGTCCGCCACGAACCCCTTGTCGGTGACGATGATGCTCATGCCGCGTCCTCCTTGTTCACGGGCCCGCGCACCGCACGACCGTCGATGAAATGGATGCCGCACTCGGTCTTGGCGCTGCCGCGCCAGCGCCCCGCGCGCGGGTCCTCGCCCTCGGCCACCGGCGAGGTGCAGGGCTCGCACCCGATGGACGGGTAGCCCTTCGCCACCAGCGGGTGCCGGGGGAGGTTGTTGTTGGCGATGTAGTCCTCGAGGTCCTCGCGCCCCCAGTGGGCCAGCGGATTGACCTTGATGCGCCGATCGTCCTCGGCCTCGAAGAAGTCCACCGCCGCGCGCGTGCCGCTCTGGTAGCGCTTGCGCCCCGTGATCCAGCCGTCGAAATGCCGGAGAGCCCGCTCGAGCGGCTCGACCTTGCGGACCGCGCAGCAGGCGTCGGTGTTGTACTGGTTCAGCGTACCGTCCGGGTCCTCGAACGAGATCCGCGGCTGGGTGGCGCGGATCGTGCGGATGTCGCACAGATGCAGCGTGTCGGCCAGCTGGCGCTGGTAGTCGAGCGTCTCCTGAAAGAGCATCCGCGTGTCGATGAAGATCACCGGCGTCTCGGGTGCAATGACCGAAACCAGATGCAGCAGCACGACCGACTCGGCCCCGAAGGAGGAAACGAGCGCCACCCGGCCCAGATCCGCATCCTTCAGCGCATGTTCGAGCACCGCGGTCGCGCCGTGGTGCCTGTAGCGGGCATTCAGCGCCGCCACACGATCGGCGACGGCGCCCTGGGGAACCTTACGCAGCATCCTTTGCGCCTTCCGCGTCATAGAGGGCCGCCTTGAAGGGCGCATGCCCCAGACGGCGCACGGTTTCGAGAAAGGTCTCGGACGGCCCGCTGCGGACCCGGAGATAGGCACGCACGATCCGCTCGATCGCGGGCACGATCTCGTCATAGGCAAAGCCCGGGCCCGTCTTCTCGCCGATCGCCGCCGTCTCGGTGCCGTCGCCGCCGAGAGTGATCTGGTAGTTCTCGACCCCCGCCCGGTCGAGGCCGAGGATGCCGATATGGCCGACGTGGTGATGGCCGCAGGCGTTGATGCAGCCCGAGATCTTGATCTTCAGCGGGCCGATCTCGTGCTCGAGCTTCAGCTCGTCAAAGCGGGTCGCGATCTGCTGCGCCACCGGGATCGAGCGCGCCGTCGCCAGCGCGCAGTAATCCATGCCCGGGCAGGCGATCATGTCCGAGATCAGGCCCACGTTCGCCGTGGCCAGCCCCGCCTGCGCCAGCGCCGCATGGACCGCCGGCAGATCCGACTTGTGGACATGCGGCAGGATCACGTTCTGCTCGTGGCTGATGCGCAGCTCGTCATGGCCGTAGCGTTCGGCGAGGTCGGCCATCACCCGCATCTGCACGGCCGTGGCGTCGCCCGGGGTCGCGCCATGCGCCTTCAGGCTGATCGTCACGATGGCGTAATCCGCCTGCCGGTGCGCGGTCAGGTTCGTATCCGCCCAGGAGCGGAACACCGGATCGGCCTCGTAGAAATCGTCGTAGGCGTCGGTTGGCGCGTTGCGGAAGGCGGGCGGGGCGAAGGCCTTCTCGATCTCGGCCAGAAGCGCCTGGTCGTTGCCCCCGAACTCGGCGCGGGTCTCGACGAACCGCTCCTCGATCATCTGGGTGATCGTCTCGACGCCGGTCTCGAAGACGGTGATCTTGATCCGCGCCTTGAACTTGTTGTCGCGCCGCCCAAGCTCGTTGTAGACGCTCAGGATCGCCTCGACGTAGGGCAGCAGGTCCGCCTTTGGCAGGAACTCCCGCACCGTATGGCCGATCATCGGCGTCCGGCCGAGGCCGCCGCCCACGATCACCTCGAAGCCCGGCTCTCCGGCCGCGTTCCGCACCATGCGCAGGCCGATGTCATGCGCGCGCGTCACCGCCCGGTCGTTGGGCGAACCTGTGATCGCGATCTTGAACTTGCGCGGCAGGAACTGGAACTCGGGATGGTCCGTGGACCACTGGCGCAGAAGTTCGGCCACCGGGCGCGGGTCCTCGATCTCGTCGGCGGCGGCGCCGGCGAAATGGTCCGCGGTCACGTTCCTCACGCAGTTGCCCGAGGTCTGGATCGCGTGCATTTCCACATCGGCCAGCGCCGACAGGATCTCGGGCACGTCCGACAGCTTCGGCCAGTTGAACTGGATGTTCTGGCGCGTGGTGAAATGGCCATAGCCCTTGTCCCACCGCTCGGCGATCATCGCAAGCTGGCGCATCTTGCGGCTGTCGAGCGTGCCATAGGGGATCGCCACCCGCAGCATGTAGGCGTGAAGCTGCAGGTACAGCCCGTTCATCAGGCGCAGCGGCTTGAACTCGTCTTCGGTCAACGAGCCGTCGATGCGGCGGCGCACCTGTTCGCTGAACTGGGCGACACGGGTGCGGACAAAGGCCTCGTCGAAGTCATTGTAGCTGTACATGATCGCTTCCCTCCGGCGTCAGCGCGCCGCCAGTTCCTGCTTGCCGTGGCGGTAGTTCGAGGGGCCGCGCGTGCGGAAGACCTCGCGGAAATGGACGGGCTCGGGCCCCATCGCGCCCGACCGGGCGTCGGCGAGATAGGCGCCCACCACCTCGGACTTGCGCGCCGCGGCATGCAGCAGCCGAAGCTGGCCGTGGGCCTCGTCCTCGATCAGCTCCGCCTCATGGTGGTGGCGCGTCCAGCGGTCATCGGCCGTCAGATAGACGACATCGCCCTCGAGCAGCGCGTTGGCGGTCACGACCTTCGGAATGAACGGACGGCTCATGCGGTGGCTTCCTTCAGTTGGGGCAGCGCCGCCGCAGCGCGGCGAGGCGCGAGCCCGTAGAGCACGATAGCCGGGCCGGTCAAACCGGCAACGGCCTCGGCAAGGGTGGCAAGGGTGCCGGCAACGATCCGCTCGTCGGCGCGGCTGACATTCTCGATCACGGTGACGGGGGTCTCGGGACTCGCCCCATGCATCATGAGCCGGCCCTGGATGAACCGGGCTGACTTCTTTCCCATGTAGATCGCGGCGACCTCGCCGGCGCGGGCAAGACCCCGCCAGTCCTGCTCGGCAAAACCCGCCATGTCATGGCCCGTCACGATGCGGAGCGCGGCGTTGCGCCCGCGCTTCGTGAGGCCCTGGCCGATGGTCGCGGCGGCGGCGGCGGCCGTGGTCAGCCCCGGCACGATGCGCCAGGCGATCCCCGCCTCGTCCAGCGCCTCGATCTCCTCGTCCAGCCGGCCGAAGATGCCGCTGTCGCCCGACTTGAGCCGGACGACGCGCCGGCCCGACCCGGCATGGTCCACGATCAGGGCGTTGATCTCGCCCTGCGGGGTGGAGGGGCCAAAGCCTTCCTTGCCGGCCTCGATCCGGAGCGCCTGCGGCGGGATCAGCTCGAGGATCTCGAGCCCCACCAGCCGGTCATGGATGACCACCTCGGCCTGCGTCAGCGCCCGGCAGGCGCCCATGGTCAGATGATCGACCGAGCCGGGGCCGGCACCGACGAAGATGACCTGTCCGGGGGCGGTGGGGGCGTGCAGCATCCTTGCCATCCATTGCTGGGAGTTCGCCATGCAATCTAGGACAGTTTCCCCGTGTGGCGCCATATCCCCTTGCAGATAAGGAAGATTGTTCCCTATGGTGCGCGGGATGGAACGGGGTTCCGCGGAAAGGGGAGTTGCGCGGATGGCAGTCCGGCTGGACGAGATGGACAGGAAAATCCTTGCCGAGCTGCAGGCCGACGCCAGCCAGTCGCTCGACGAGATCGCGCGCAAGGTGGGCTCATCCAAGACGCCGGTGTGGAATCGGATCCGGCGGATGCGCGAGGCGGGCGTCATCCTCAGGCAGACCGCCCTGCTTGATGCCGAGGCGCTGGGGCTCGAAGCCTGCTTCTTCGTGCTGATCCGCACCTCCGAGCACGAGGCCGAATGGCAGCGCAAGTTCCTCAAGGCGCTGCGGGAACGGCCCGAAGTGCTCGAGGCGCACAGGCTGGCTGGGGACATCGACTACATCCTCAAGGTCCGCGTGGCCAATGCGCGGGCCTACGACACCTTCTACCAGGCGCTCATATCCGAGGTGCGTATCTACAATGTGACGGCGCTCCTCTCGATGGAGGAGATCAAGGCCACCACCGTCCTTCCCGTCTGACCGGGCCGCCGCCGCGGACGGCGCCACCCCAGCGGACCGGCTTTCACACTGGCGCAAATATCCCGCGGGGGTGCGGGGGCGCGAAGCCCCCGGCGCCGGCCGGCTCAGGGCGCCACGATCAGCCGCTCGAGCCCGCGGAAATGCCAGCTGTCCGACCAGCGCGGCGGCTTGACGAGGTGCAGCCCCGGCAGACGGGTGAAGAGGATGGGCACGGCCGTGGCCAGTTCGAGCCGCGCAAGCGCCGCGCCCAGGCAGAAGTGCAGGCCGGCTCCGAAGGCGAGATGGGGCTTCTCGGGCCGGTTCCAGAGGAAGCGGTCGGGTCGCTCCCACGGGCCGGGATCGCGGTTGGCGGCCGCCAGGAGCAGCGCCACCTCCTCGCCTTCGGCAAAGGTCCGGCCCATGATCTCGACCGGCGCGTAGGCGATGCGCCGGAAGAGATGCAGGGGCGGATCGAACCGGAGCATCTCCTCGACGGTGGCCGCGATTCGGGCCGGTGCGAGCGCCTCGGGCGGTGTCCGATGCTGAAGGAGCGTCGCCACCGCGTTGCCGATCGCATGGACCGCCGCCTCGTGCCCCGCATTGAGGATCAGGATGCAGGTCGAGACGATTTCGTCGGTCGAGAGTTGCTGGCCGTCGGCTTCGGCCGCGATCAGATGGGTCAGCAGGTCGTCGGCGGGCCGATCGCGGCGATCCGCGATGTGAAGCCTCAGGAAGTCCGAGAAGGCGGCGGCGGCCTCTGCGGCGCGCTCTTCCGTCTGGCGGTTCCGCCCCGCCTGATACACGGCGACCATCGCCGAGGACCAGCGCAGAAGCTCGGGGGCGAGCGTCTCGGGAATGCCGATCAGCCGCGCGATGAGGGTGATGGGCAGGCGCTGGCTGAAGGCCGGCAGCAGGTCGAACGGCCCGCCCGGCATATCGTCGATGAGCCCGTGTGCCAGCCGGGCGATCTGGGGCTGCATCGAGCCGAGCCGCCGCGTGGTGAAGGCGCGGAGCACGAGGTTGCGCAGCCGCGTGTGGCGCGGCGGCTCGAGCTCCAGCATTGAATGCTCCTCCACGGCCGCGAAGGGGGCCAGATGCGGGGGCACCGGGGCGCGTCGCTCTGCCGGAACCTCGCGGCCGAATCGCCGGTCGCGCAGGATCGCATTGGCCGCGGCGTATGAGGTGGTGCAGATGACATCGAGCTCTTCCCACCGGAAGAACGGCCCGGCCGTGCGCGCCTGCCGGTAGAAGCGGTAGGGATCGCGGAGGAAGCGTCGGTCGTGGGGCGATTGGCTCAGGGTCTTCATCGGCCGGGCAAGGGTTCCGCGCTGTCGGCGGAGCCTGGCCACTGACCGGGCCCCGCCCCGAAAGGATGACCGACGGGCCGCTGGCTGTCCAGTTCGCCGGCGGGTGGTCGGTCCCGCCCGGCAGTATTGCATCCCGGAGGAAGATGCGGTGGGTGGGTCAACCGGGGCCGGCCGCCGGGGCTCTGCCCCGGACCCCGGGATATTTCGGCCAGAATGAAAGGGCGCCGGATGCGCGCATTCCTCCTGTGCATTGCGGGCGGGGCCCTCCCGTGGGCGGGAGGGGCGCGCGCGCGGACGTCAGGCGGCCGAGAGGGCGGCGACGATGCCGCCGAAATCCGCGGCCTTGAGGCTTGCGCCGCCGACGAGCGCCCCGTCCACGTTCGGCACCGCGAAGATCTCGGCCGCGTTCGAGGGTTTCACCGAGCCGCCGTAGAGCAGGCGGAAGCCGCTCGCATCCGCGAAACGCTCGGCCAGACGGGCGCGCAGGAAGCCGTGGACTTCGGCAATCTCGGCGGTCGTGGGCGTGCGCCCGGTGCCGATCGCCCAGACCGGCTCATAGGCGATCACGGTCCGGAGGGCCGTGGCGCCGTCGGGCACCGAGCCCGCGAGTTGCGCCCCGATCACGTCGAGCGTCTGGCCCGCGTCGCGCTGCGCCTCGGTCTCGCCCACGCAGATGATCGCCACAAGCCCCGCGGCATGGACCGCCTCGGCCTTGAGCCTGACGAGCGAGTCGCTCTCGCCGTGGTCCGCCCGGCGCTCCGAATGGCCGAGGATCACATGGCTGGCCCCGGCATCGGCCAGCATGGCGGCGGAAATGTCGCCGGTATGGGCGCCCGAGACCTTGGGGTGGCAGTCCTGACCGCCGACCATCAGGTCCGACGTCGCGCGCGCCGCCATGCGGGACAGCAGCGTCGCAGGCGGGCAGATCAGCATCTCGCAGTGCGGCGCCGGATGGGCGGCCATCAGGGCATCGATCTCTGCGAGATCGGCCTCGGTTCCGTTCATCTTCCAGTTCCCCGCTGCAAGCTTGCGCATGTCCGTCCCCTTGTGTGTTTCGGTCGGGGACTTGTTATGCCAAGCGGGCCGGCGGGAAAAGCCTTGGCTCAGGCTTCGGCGTCGCGGAACTTGATCGATTCGCCGCAGCCGCAGGCATCCACCACATTCGGATTGCGGAACTTGAAGCCGGATTCGATGAGCCCCGTCTCGTAGTCGATCTCGGTTCCGAACAGGAACATCTGGGCCATCGGGGCGATCATGACCCGGGCGCCCTCCTGCTCGACCGTCTCGTCCATCGGGTTGATGTCCGCGACGTAATCCATCGTGTATTCCATGCCCGCGCAGCCGCCCTTCTTCACGCCGATGCGCAGCCCCTTGGAGCCCTGCTTCTGCATCAGCCGCGCGATCTGCCGGGCGGCGGCGGGGGTGAGGGTGACGGCCTGCTTGCCGGGGATGGAGAACATCGGAAGAACCTCTCGCTTGTCGGGCGGATATGGGAGGAGGAAGGGCCGGTCTCAAGTCCCGGAGACGGGCTGCCGGCGCGTCCCGTGCCGGCGGGAGAGCCGCATCCTGCCCTGGTGCCCTTACATGAAGCCGAGTTCGAGCCGGGCCTCGTCGGACATCATGTCCATGCCCCAGGGCGGATCGAAGGTCATGCCGACGGCGACGGACTTCACCCCCGCAACCGGCTCGACCGCATCCTGCACCCAGCCGGGCATCTCGCCCGCCACCGGGCAGCCCGGTGCGGTGAGCGTCATTATGATCTCGATATCGTTCTCGGCCGAAATGTCGATCGTGTAGATCAGGCCGAGGTCGAAGATGTTCACCGGGATCTCGGGGTCGTAAACCGTGCGGCAGGCCTCGACGATCGTCTCGTAGAGCGGATGGTCGGTCGTCGACGGCTTGATGAGGGGGGCGCCCTCGATCATGTCCTGTTGCTGGTTCATGGGAGCCTCGCGCGTTTCTGACAGTTTATATAAGGAAAGACGGCCGCGAGGTCCAGTGGCGACGAGGTCCGCGGCGACGGGGAGTTCCACCCACGTCTGGCGCGTCTGCGGAAAATCCGCGACAAGGCGGGCTTGCGGGGCGAACGTCCCGCGCTCCATAGTCGCGAGCCTGATCCGATGGGTGTTTCTCGTTGAGCTTTCGCTTCGTCCACACGGCTGATCTTCATCTCGATGCGCCGCTGAAGGCCATCGCCTTCCGTGACGCCGCCCTTGCCCGCGAGGTCGCCGGCGCGTCCCGCGCGGCCTTTTCCCGCATCGTCGATCTGTGCATCGGTGAGCGCGCGGCCTTCCTGCTGATCGCGGGCGACCTGTGGGACGGGGACTACAGCTCCACCAAGACGCCACGCTTCCTCAAGCAGGAGCTCCTGAGGCTGCATCGCGCGGGCATCCGCTGTTACATCATCCGGGGCAACCATGACGCGATGGCCCGCCAGACCGGAGAGCTGGAGGCCCCCGACAACACGCTCGTATTCGGTGGGCGCCCCTCGACGCAGGAGCTGGAGATCGACGGCGACCGGATCGCCATCCACGGCCTCAGTTTCCGCGAGGTCCATGCCGCCGAAAGCCTGCTTCCGCGCTATCCTCCGCCGAAACAGGGCGCCTTCAACATCGGCATGCTGCACACCAGCCTGAACGGCAGCCCCGGTCACGATCCTTATGCGCCCTGCAGCCTCGCCGAGCTGGAGGCGCATGGCTACGACTACTGGGCCCTCGGCCATATCCACCGCCGCTTCGAACATGCGGGACGGGCGACCATCGTCATGCCCGGCATCCCGCAGGGCCGCGATATCGGCGAGGCGGGGCCGATGTCCGTCACGCTGGTCACCGTAACCGATGACGGGAGTGTGACGACAGAGCCGCGGCAGGTCGCGCCTCTCCGGTTCGACCGGATGGCGATCGACTGCGGCCCGGTCGAGGACTGGCCGGACCTGCTCAAACGCCTCGAGACCGAGATCAACCGCATCGGCCGCGCCCCCCGCTTCGAGGATCACCTCGTCCTGCGGCCCGTCCTGCAGGGCGCCTCGCCGCTTGCCTGGCGGGTGCGGCGCGATCTTGACCGGCTGACCGAGGAGGCGCGGTCCTTCGCGGCCGATGCCGGGGTCTGGATCGACAGGCTCGAATGCCAGTTGGCCGACGGGCAGGCGGCCGCGATCGAGGCGCAGCTGCCCGCGGATCTGGTGCGGATGGTGCGGCAGGATCTTCCGGCCGATCCGGGCCTTGCCGCGGCCCTTGCCTCGGCCGCGCAGGATCTGGCGCGCGATCTTCCGCCCGAGTTGCGCGACATGCTGGGCGCGGATGAGGCAGAGCTGGCCGCGCTCTGCCAGCGCCTGCTGGCCGAGGGCTCGCCGGCCGTTCTTGCCCGCCTCGCCAGCGACAGGACCGGGTGATGCGTCTCGACCGTCTCGACCTGACCCGCTACGGCCGGTTCACCGACAAGCGCCTGGACTTCGCCGCCCCCGCACCCGGCGGGCCGGACCTGCATGTGGTCTTCGGACCGAACGAGGCGGGAAAGTCCACGCTCTTCTCGGCCTGGCTCGACCTGCTGTTCGGCATCCCGCTGCGCAGCCGCTACGACTTCCTCCACCGCGGCCCGACCATGCAGATCGGGGCGCAGCTCAGCCATGCGGGGGGGCGGCTCGATCTCAGGCGGCTCAAGCGCAACAACGCGAGCCTGCTGGACGGCCATGATGCCGTTTTGCCCGAGACCGTGGTGCAATCGCTGCTCGGCGGCCTCTCGCGCGAGGGCTACTCGGCCATGTTCTCGCTGGATGATGACACGCTCGAGAAGGGCGGCGACAGCATCCTCGCCAACCGGGGCGATCTGGGCGAGATGCTCTTCTCGGCCAGCGCCGGCCTTTCCGATCTCGCGCCCCGACTCGAGAGCGTCCGGGCCGAGCTTGACGGATTCCACCGCACCGGCAAGCGGAGCGGCTGGCTTTGCGACGCCCGGCGGCAGTTGGCGGATCTCGACGCGCGCCGGCGCAAGACCGAGGTGACGGCGGGGGCGTTGCAGAGGCTCACGCGCGAGGCGGCGGCGGCCGAGGCGGCGTGGCGCGAGGCGCGGGCCCGCGAGGATGCCCTTCAGGTCGAGTTGCTGCATCTGCAGGACCTTGCCGCCGCCGTCCCGCTGCGCAGCCAGCGCGCGGGGCTCGAGGTGCGGCTCGGCCCGATTCGTCATCTGCCCGATGCCGACCCGGCGCTGCGGGACCGGGTCGAGGCCATCGAGCGTGACCGCCTGACGCTGGAGGCCCGGATCTCGGATCGGGGGGTGCGTCTTGAGGCGCTCGACGCACGGGTGGCCGCGCTGGCCACCGATCCGGCGGTGCTCGGGCAGTCCGAGGCCATCGACGCGGCCGAGGTGCTGCGGCCCGAGCATGAGGCGGCGCTCAAGGATCTGCCGCGCCGACGGCAGGAGGCCGACGAGGCGCTTGCGCGGCTCAAGGCGCTCCTGTTCGAGCTTGGCCGCGCCGAGGGGGCCGCGGGCGATCTCGTGCTGCCTGCCGCGACGCTGGGCCGGATGCGGGCGCTGCTGGCGGAACGGTCCGGGCTTGCCGCCGCCGCCAGCGCCGCCGCGGCCGAGCGGCGAAAGGCGGTCGAGCATCTGGCGCGCGAGCGCGACCGGCTGGGCGATCCCGGCCCGGACGAGGATGAGGCGATGCTGTCGCCGCTTCTCGCCCGCCTGCGCGCGCAGGACCCCGCCGACCTCCGCCTGCGTGCGCTGCGCGACCGCGATCAGGCGCGGGAGCGGCTCGGGGCTGCGCTGGCGCGTCTGGCTCCGTGGAGTGGCGACGGCGAGAGCCTTGAGCCCCTTGCCGTCCCATCGCCTGCGCAGATCGCCGGATGGGAGGCCCGTCTGGAGGCCGCCCGTCAGGAAGAGGCCGATGCCGCCCGAGAGGCCGAGGCCGTCGGCGCGGATCTGGACCGTGTCCGGTCCGACCGAGCGCGGCGAATGGCAGCCGGGACGGCCGTAGGCGCCACGCTGGCGGATGTGGCCGCCGTGCGAGGCCGGCGGGAGTCGCTCTGGGCTGCCCATCTCGCGACGCTGGATGCCGACAGCGCGACGAGGTTCGAGCAGGCGATGCGCGAGGATGACCGCCTCTCGTCCCTGCTGGCCGAGGCCATGGCCGAAGCCCGGCGAGAGGCGCTCGATCAGGCCGATGAGGACCGGCTCTCGGACAGGCTTTCCGCGTCCCGGACCCGGCAGGATGGCGCAGCGGCGGCATCGGCCGGCATCCGGGATGCGGTCGCGGAGACATGCGCCCGGCTGGGCCTCGGGCACATGTCCCTTGCGGATCTGAAGGCGTGGCTCGAGCTGCGGCAGGCGGCCCTCGCGGCGCTTGCCGCGTGCCGCGAGGCCGAGGCCGGCCTCCGCCGCGCCGACGAGGCCGTGGCCGGAGCCGCGCAGGCGCTTGCCGCGGCGCTCGGGCAGTCGGAGGGCGCCTATGAGCCGCTTCTGGCCCTTGCTGCCGCGCGCAACGAGGCGGCCGAGCGGCGGCGCGAGGCCCGGCGGCATCTCGCCGCGCTGCTCTCCGACCTGCGCGAGCGGGAACAGGCGGACCGGGAGGCCGCTGAGGGCCTCGCCCGCTGGCAGCGGGAGTGGGCGGCCGCAAGCCGCGGCACCCTCCTCGCCGACCATCCCGACATGTCGCCGGAACTGGGCCGGATGCTCGACCTGCTCGACGAGCTGGGGGCGACCGACCGCACCCTTGCCGGGCTCGAGGACCGGATCTCCAAGATGGAGGCGAACCGGGATCGCTTCCGCCGGGCGCGGGCCGAGGTGCTGACGGCGCTCGATCTGGACGAGGCGACGGCATGGCCTGAGGTGCTGGCACGGCTGCGCCGGGCCCAGGACGCGCTTCGCGACCGGCACCAGCTGGCCGCGCAGATCGCGGACGAGCGGTGCCAGGATGCCGAGGATCGCCGCGCCCTTGCGGCCCGGCAGCAGGAGGCCGCGGCGCTGGGCGCCTCGCTGGGCTGGGAGGAGGGCAGCCTTTCGGACCATGTCGCAGCCTGCCTCGAGGCCACGACCTTGCGCCGGGAACTTGCGGCGCTGGATGCGGCTCTTGCGGGGCGGCCCTGTCCGGCCGAGGGGGACGATCCCGAAGCCCTCCGCCAGCGGATCGGGACGCTGAAGGCGGATCAGCAGCTTCTACGGGCGCGGACCGAGACCTGTCTGGCCGCCCATCTCGAGGCGGCGCGCCAGATCGAGGCGGTGGGGGGCGATGACGCCCTTGCCCGCCTGGCGTTCGAGCGGGAGAACCTGCTGCTCGAGATCCACGACCGGGCGCGGGAGCATCTGGCCGCCCGCTTCGGGCTGATCGCGGTCGAGGCCGGGCTCCGCCGCTACCGGGACCAGCATCGCAGCGCCATGCTCGCCCGTGCCGCCGCCGCCTTCCGCCTGCTCAGCCGGGGCGCCTATTCGGGTCTTGCCGCCCAGCCGGACGGCGCGCAGGAGGTGCTGGTCGCCCTGGGCGCGGACGGTGGCACCAAGCTTGCGACGGATCTTTCCAAGGGCACGCGGTTCCAGCTCTATCTGGCTCTGCGGATCGCGGGCTACCACGAGCTTGCGCAAAGCCGGCCGGCCGTGCCCTTCATCGCCGACGACATCATGGAGACCTTCGACGACGACCGCTCGGCCGCGGCCTTCGCGCTGCTGTCCGAGATGTCGCGGGTGGGGCAGGTGATCTACCTCACCCACCACCGCCACCTGTGCGAGATCGCCCGGGACGCCTGCCCCGGGGCCAACATCATCGATCTGCAGCAGGCGTGACGCCCCCGTCCGTGCCCCGGCCCAGGCGCAGGTCGAGAAGTTCCCTCAGGCGTTGAACAGGAAGTGCAGCACGTCGCCGTCCTGAACCTCGTAGGTCTTGCCTTCGATGCGGAACTTGCCGGCCTCCTTGGCGCCCGCCTCGCCCTGTCCTGCGACATAATCCTCGTAGGCCACTGTCTCGGCGCGGATGAAGCCCTTCTCGAAGTCGCCGTGGATCACGCCGGCGGCCTGCGGGGCGAGCATCCCTTTGGTGATCGTCCAGGCGCGCGCCTCCTTCGGCCCGACGGTGAAGTAGGTCTGCAGGCCGAGAAGCTGATAGCCCGCGCGGATCAGCCGGTCGAGCCCGGCTTCCTCGAGACCCATTTCCTCGAGGAACATCGCGGCCTCCTCGGCGGGAAGCTGGGCGATCTCCTCTTCGATGCGGGCCGAGATCACCACCGTGGCCGCGCCCTGCGCCTTGGCCATCTCGGCCACCCGGGCCGACTGGGAATTGCCGCTGGCCGCCGAGGATTCCTCGACGTTGCAGACATAGAGGACGGGCTTGGCGGTCAGAAGCTGCAGCATCCGCCAGGCGCGCTGGTCGTCGGCCGAGACCGCCACCGTCCGGGCCGGCTTGCCCGCCTCGAGCGCCGCCAGCGCGGCGCGCAGCAGGCGGTCCTGATCGGCGGCCTCCTTGTCGCCGCCCTTGAGCTTGCGCGAGAGGTTCGACAGCCGCCGCTCGATCGAATCCATGTCGGCGAGCATCAGCTCGGTCTCGATCGTCTCGGCATCGGCCACGGGGTCGATACGCCCCTCGACATGGGTGATGTCGCCGTCCTCGAAGCAGCGCAGCACATGGGCGATGGCGTCGCATTCGCGGATGTTGGCGAGGAACTGGTTGCCAAGGCCCTCGCCCCTCGAGGCGCCGCGGACGAGGCCCGCGATATCGACGAAGGTCATGCGCGTCGGGATGATCTGCCTGGAGCCCGCGATCTTCGCGAGAATGTCGAGCCGCGCGTCGGGAACGGCGACCTCGCCCACGTTGGGCTCGATGGTGCAGAAGGGAAAGTTGGCCGCCTGCGCGGCGGCGGTGCGGGTGAGGGCGTTGAAGAGCGTGGATTTGCCCACGTTCGGCAAGCCGACGATCCCCATGCGGAAGCCCATGATCCACTCCTTGAAAGCTCTGCCGCTTCATAGGGAAGCGCCCCATCCAAGGCAAGCGGGCGGCGGAGGGCATGGAGCGCCTGCCCGGCCGCGGCCGCGAGGCGACGGCCGGGGGCTCGGCGGCGAGCGCGCGGGCTTGCGCGAAGGGGAATGGAACCAGCCGGTGCGCCGGCGGCCGAACGATCCGGGAGGGGGGCGCGCCCTTCCGCCCATTGATTTTCCCGCGCCGGTGACGCAAACCGGCAGCCGACACGGGCGAGGGCAGGGCAATGACGCGGATCGATGACACCTTCCGGCGGCTTCGGGCCGAGGGGAAGAAGGCCTTCGTGGCCTATATCATGGCGGGCGATCCCGATCTCGAGACCTCGCTCGAGGTGATGAAGGGCCTGCCCGGCGCGGGCGTGGACATCATCGAGCTGGGCATGCCCTTTACCGATCCGATGGCGGACGGGCCGACGATCCAGACGGCGGGGCAGCGCGCGCTCGAGGGTGGGCAGACGCTGGCAAGGACGCTCGCGATGGTGCGGGAGTTCCGCAGGGGCGATGCTTCGACCCCGATCGTCATGATGGGATACTACAACCCGATCCATGCGCGCGGCGTGGACCGCTTTGTGGCCGAGGCGCAGGAGGCCGGGATCGACGGGCTGATCGTGGTGGACCTGCCGCCCGAGGAGGATGCCGAGCTGTGCCTGCCCGCTCAGGCGGCGGGGCTGAACTTCATCCGGCTGGCCACTCCCACGACCGACGACCGCCGCCTGCCCAAGGTGCTGCAGAACACGTCGGGCTTCGTCTATTACGTCTCGATCACCGGGATCACCGGGGCGGCCGCCGCGCAGGCGGTGGATGTGGCGCCCGAGGTGGCGCGGCTGAAGGCGGCGACGGACCTGCCGGTGATCGTGGGATTCGGCATCACCTCGCCCGAGGCGGCGCGGGACATCGCGGGCGTGGCCGACGGCTGCGTGGTTGGCTCGGCGATCGTGAAGCTCGTGGCGGAGGGCCGTCCGGTCGCGGAGGTGCTGGACCGGGTGGCGGCGCTGGCGGCCGGCGCTCACGCCGCCTGACGGGGAAACGGCCGGGGGAGGTGCCGTCGCCGGGGGCATCGAACCCCCGCCGACGGCGTTGCCACGGAACGAGCGGACGCGGTCTCTCTGGCGGCCATCCGCGCCCGCCGGCCCCTGTCGGGATTTCGGCCCGCGGCGCGGGAGGTGCCTGTCGGCGCTGCATCATCCGTTGATCTGTTGCGGCATGGCCGGTAAGGAAACATGACCAGTTCCAGCCGGAGAGCACCATGCCCGTCATCACCTGCATCGAGGATCTGAAGCGGATGCACCGCCGGCGCACGCCGCGCATGTTCTTCGACTATTGCGAGTCGGGCAGCTACTCCGAGCAGACCTTCCGCGACAACTGCTCGGACTTCCAGAAGATCCGGCTCCGCCAGAAGGTCGCCGTGGACATGCTGGGCCGCTCGACCCGATCCACGATGATCGGGCAGGAGGTGTCCATGCCGGTCGCGCTGGCCCCGGTCGGGCTGACCGGGATGCAATGCGCCGATGGCGAGATCAAGGCGGCCCGCGCGGCCGAGGCCTTCGGCGTGCCCTACACGCTGTCCACCATGTCGATCTGTTCGGTCGAGGACGTGGCGGCGGCCACCACGAAACCCTTCTGGTTCCAGCTTTACGTCATGAAGGACGAGGAGTTCGTCGATTCGATGCTCGAGCGGGCGAAGAAGGCGGGCTGCTCGGCGCTGGTGCTGACGCTCGACCTGCAGATCCTCGGCCAGCGTCACAAGGATCTGAAGAACGGCCTCTCGGCGCCGCCGAAGATGACGCTGCCGGTGATGATGGATCTGGCGACGAAATGGGGCTGGGGCCTCGAGATGCTGAAGACCCCGCGGCGCACCTTCGGCAACATCGTGGGTCATGCCAAGGGGGTGGGCGATACGACGAGCCTCGCAAGCTGGACCGCCGAGCAGTTCGATCCGCAGCTCGACTGGGGCAAGATCGCCCGGCTGCGCGACAAGTGGGGCGGCAAGCTGATCCTGAAGGGCATCCTCGACGAGGAGGATGCCCGCCGCGCCGCGGATTTCGGGGCCGAGGCGATCATCGTCTCGAACCACGGCGGGCGGCAGCTGGACGGGGCGTTGTCGTCGATCCGCATGCTGCCGCCGATCGTTCGGGCGGTGGGCGATCAGGTCGAGATCCACATGGACGGGGGCATCCGGTCGGGACAGGACGTGCTGAAGGCGCTCGCGATGGGGGCGAAGGGCACCTACATCGGCCGCTCCTACATCTATGGCCTCGGCGCGATGGGCGAGGCGGGCGTGCGGCGCGCGCTCGAGGTGATCTGGAAGGAACTGGACGTCTCGATGGCGCTGTGCGGCGAGAAGGACGTCAAGGCACTGGGGCCGCACAATCTGCTGGTGCCGCAGGACTTCGAGGGACGCTGGGCCTGAGCCCCGGCCGGAGCGCCGCCGGATGCGTGGAATCCGCACGCGGGGCCTTTCCTTCCGGGCGAGGATCGTCTAAGGCGGCGCCTTGCGACCCCATGCACCCTTGGAGGATGGGGCGTTTCACATATGGAGAACCTCAATGGCTGGTGAAATCCCGGATTTTCAGGCTGAGGTACGGACGGGGACAGGCAAGGGGGCCGCTCGTCAAGCTCGTCGTGAGGGCTACGTACCCGGCATCGTTTACGGCGGTGGGCAAGAGCCTCTGTCGATCAACGTCAAGTACAACGACCTGCTGAACCGGCTGAAGAAGGGCCGCTTCCTGCAGACGCTGTTCAACCTCAAGGTCGAAGGTCAGGAAGACGTCCGTGTGATCTGCCGCGGCGTGCAGCGCGACGTGGTCAAGGACCTGCCGACGCATGTCGATTTCATGCGCCTGCGCCGCACGAGCCGGATCAACCTGTTCATCCACGTCACCTTCGAGAACCACGACCAGGCCCCGGGCCTGAAGCGTGGCGGCACCCTGACGGTGGTGCGCCCCGAGGTGGAACTGGAAGTGACCGCGGGCGACATCCCCGATCACATCACCGTGGACCTGACCGGCAAGCAGATCGGCGATGTCATCCACATCCAGGACATCGCCCTGCCGGAAGGCGCGGTTCCGACGATCAACCGGAACTTCGTGATCGCCAACATCTCGGCGCCGTCGGGCCTGCGCTCGTCGGACAATGAGGAAGAAGCCGCCGAGGCCTGAGCCACGAGCGAGCGGATTGCGGGGGGGCGGGGGCAGGGTGCCTCCGCCCTTTGCGTTCCGGCCCATGCCCGTCGATGCGCGCGGCCCGAAGGGTTGCCGGACGGCCCCCGCGACCGTAAACAGGCCCGGTCCCGAAAGGAGCCTGCCCATGAAGCTGTTCGTCGGTCTCGGCAATCCCGGTGCGCGCTATGCGGGCAACCGGCACAACATCGGCTACATGGCGGTCGAGGCCATCGCCTCGGCGCACGGGTTCGGTCCGTGGCGCTCGCGCTTTCAGGGCGTGACCTCGGAGGGGCGGCTGGGCGCCGAGCAGGTGCTGCTTCTGAAGCCCGAGACCTTCATGAACCTCTCGGGGCAGTCGGTGGGCGAGGCGATGCGCTTCTACAAGCTGTCCCCCGCCGATCTGACCGTCTTTCATGACGAGCTGGATCTCGCGCCGGGCAGGCTGCGCCTGAAGCAGGGCGGGGGGCACGCGGGTCACAACGGGCTGCGCTCGATCCATGCCCATGTCGGCGAGGCCTACGGCCGGGTGCGGCTGGGGATCGGCCATCCGGGGCACAAGGATGCGGTCGCCTCCTATGTGCTGAACGATTTCGCCAAGGCCGATCAGGGCTGGCTCGAGGATCTTCTGCGCGGGATCGCCGACGGCGCCGAGGCGCTGGCGCGGGGGGACGGGGCGCGGTTCCAGAACGCCGTGGCCTTGCGGATGCAGCCGCCGAAGCCCGAGAAGCCGAAGGGCGAGGCGAAGGCCGCCGCCCCCGAGGCGCCCGAAGCCGCCCCCGACACGCGCAGCGCGCTGCAAAGGCTGGCCGACCGTTTCCGCTGAGGCCGGGCGCTAGACGAACTGCTCGCGGATCAGCCGCTCCTCGAGCCCGTGGCCGGGGTCGAACAGCAGCCGGTGCCGGATCGCCGGCTCGCTGCGCACCTCGACCGAGACCACATCGCGCACCGAGCGGCCGTCGGCATCCGCCATCACCGGCCGCTTCCGCGCATCGATCACGTCAAAACGCACGGTCGCCGTCTTGGGCAGCAGCGCCCCGCGCCAGCGGCGCGGCCGGAAGGGCGCGATGGCGGTCAACGCCAGCACGTCGGCGCCGATCGGCAGGATCGGCCCGTGCGCCGAGTAGTTGTAGGCCGTCGAGCCCGCGGGCGTGCAGACCAGCGCGCCGTCGCAGACCAGCTCTTCCATCCGCACCTTGCCATCGACCGAGATCTTCAGCCACGCCGCCTGCGGCCCGGCCCGCAGCAGCGAGACCTCGTTGATCGCGATCCGGTGGAAGACCTCGCCCGCCTCGGTGACGGCGGTCATGACGAGCGGGTTGAGGATCTCTTCCTCGGCCTCGGCCAGCCGCTCGCGCAGGCCGTCTCCGGCATAGCCGTTCATCAGGAAGCCGACCGTGCCGCGGTTCATGCCATAGACCGGGATGTCGAGGCTCTGCGTCTCGTGCAGCGTCTGAAGCATGAAGCCGTCGCCGCCAAGCGCCACGATCACCTCGGCCTCCGGCAGGGGGCACTGGCCATATCGGGCCTCCATCGCCACCAGCGCCTCCTGCGCGACGGGGGCCGGGCTCGCCACGAATCCGATGCGCTGTGGCGTCATGTCCCCCTCCGGCTGCCGTGGCGGCCAGTGTTGGACCCGGCGTGCGGCAAACTCAACCCCTCGCGCGCCACCGCTTCGCGCAATCCCGGCCATGCGTCGTTTTCCTGACTTTCTGTCGCGGCTTCGATGTTCTAAATGGGCGCAACCCTTTCCACAGGAGACGCCCATGAACGCCCCGCACCGCGACGACGGCTTCTTTACCGAAAGCCTGTCCTCCCGTGACCCCGAGCTTTTCGCCTCGATCACCGGCGAGCTTGGCCGGCAGCGCGACGAGATCGAACTGATCGCCTCGGAGAACATCGTGAGCCGCGCCGTGATGGAGGCGCAGGGCTCGGTCATGACCAACAAATACGCCGAGGGCTACCCGGGCAAGCGCTACTACGGCGGCTGCGATTATGTGGACGTCGCCGAGACGCTGGCCATCGAGCGGGCGAAGCAGCTCTTTGGCTGCGCCTTTGCCAACGTCCAGCCCAACTCGGGCAGCCAGGCCAACCAGGGCGTGTTCCAGGCGCTGATCAAGCCGGGCGACACGATCCTCGGGATGGAGCTGGCCTCGGGCGGGCACCTGACGCATGGGGCGGCGCCGAACCAGTCGGGCAAGTGGTTCCATGCGGTCCAATATGGCGTGCGCCAGCAGGACCAGCGGATCGACTATGATCAGGTCGCGGCGCTGGCCCGCGAGCACAAGCCCCGGCTCATCATCGCCGGCGGCTCGGCCATCCCGCGCCAGATCGATTTCGCGAAGTTCCGCGCCATTGCCGATGAAGTCGGCGCCTGGCTCATGGTGGACATGGCGCATTTTGCGGGCCTCGTCGCGGGCGGCGCGCATCCCTCGCCCTTCCCCTACGCCGATGTGGCCACCACCACGACGCACAAGACCCTGCGCGGCCCGCGCGGCGGCATGATCCTCACGAACAACGAGGAGATCGCGAAGAAGGTCAATTCGGCGATCTTCCCCGGCATCCAGGGCGGCCCGCTGATGCATGTGATCGCCGCGAAGGCCGTGGCCTTCGGCGAGGCGCTGCGCCCCGAGTTCAAGGCCTATGCCGCGCAGGTCGTGAAGAACGCGCAGGCGCTGGCGGACGAGCTGATGAAGGGCGGGCTCGACATCGTGACGGGCGGCACGGACACCCATGTGATGCTCGTGGACCTGCGCCCGAAGGGCGTGAAGGGCAACGCGACCGAAAAGGCGCTGGGCCGCGCGCACATCACCTGCAACAAGAACGGCATCCCGTTCGACCCCGAGAAGCCGATGGTGACCTCGGGCGTCCGCCTCGGCACCCCGGCCGGCACCACCCGCGGCTTCGGCGAGGAGGAGTTCCGCGAGATCGGCCGCCTGATCGTCGAGGTGGTGGACGGGCTCGCCGCCCATGGCGAAGAGGGCAATGCCGCGGTCGAGGAGGCCGTCAAGGCCAAGGTTGCGGCGCTCTGCGCCCGCTTCCCGCTCTACCCGACGCTCTGAGACCGGCGTGGCGCGCGCTCGTGCAGGGCGCGCGCCCCGTCAGATCAGGCCGCGCAGGCGCGCCACGGC
This sequence comes from Cereibacter azotoformans, assembly GCF_021391315.1. Classification (NCBI taxonomy): domain Bacteria; kingdom Pseudomonadati; phylum Pseudomonadota; class Alphaproteobacteria; order Rhodobacterales; family Paracoccaceae; genus Cereibacter; species Cereibacter azotoformans. The sequence goes on from NZ_CP090021.1 coordinate 317,785, forward strand.
GAAGGCCGCACCTCCGGCCAGCAGGCCCGCCGCCGCCACGACCCGAACCAACGCCAGCACCCGACCCATGATCCGCGTCCGGGCATCGATCGATACGAGATGCCGCACGCAGAGGTCATAGTCGGCCGAGACCTTCTCGAAATCCATCTGCATGAGCAGCCGCGGATCGCGCGCCATCTCGCCCGCCCGCGCCAGATCCCGTGCCGCGGCCCGCACCCGGCGGGGCAGGCGGCCCGCCCCGCGCTTCAACTTGGCCGTCAGGCCCTGCCCGCGCACATGGAGCCGCTCCTCCATCAGGGCCGCCACACGATCCACCATCTGCCTGATCGCCAAAGCACTCATGCTCATCCCTCTGCCACGGCGCCAGATTAGGAAGCGGAACCGGAGCGATCAACCGCTCTGGAAGGCGGTGCGGCAACGGGCTAGAACCGCCCCATGCTGAACATGACCCTCTACCGGGCGGAGCAGCCGTCCGACGCACCGCCGCTTCTGATCGCGCATGGGCTCTTTGGCTCGGCGCGGAACTGGGGCGTGATCTGCCGCCGCCTTGCCGAGACGCGCAAGGTGATCGCCGTGGACATGCGCAATCATGGCGACAGTCCCTGGACCGAGACCCACCGCTATCCCGACATGGCCGCCGACCTCGCCGAGGTGATCCGGGCGCAGGGCGGGCAGGCGGATGTGCTGGGGCATTCCATGGGCGGCAAGGCCGCGATGATGCTTGCGCTGACCGAACCCGAACGGGTGCGGCGGCTGGTGGTGGCCGATGTGGCGCCGGTGGCCTATGACCATGACCAGACGCGCAACGTGGATGTGATGCGCGGGCTCGATCCGGCGACGGTCGCGACGCGGGGCGACGCCGACCGCAAGCTGGCCGAGGTGCTGCCCGACGCGGGCCTGCGCGCCTTCTTCCTGCAATCGCTGGATCTGAAATCCGACCCGCCGCGCTGGCGGCTGAACCTCGACCTGCTGGCCGCCGAGATGCCCCATATCGTCGGCTGGCCCGCGGTCGAGGGCCGGTTCGAGGGGCCGACGCTGTTCCTGACCGGCGAACTCTCGACCTATGTCCGGCCCGAGCATCGCGAGACGATCCTGCGGCTCTTCCCCGCCGCGCGCTTTGCCGAGCTGAAGGGGGCGGGGCACTGGCTTCACGCCGAGAAGCCCCGCGCGTTCGAGGATACGGTCCGGGTGTTCCTCGACGCCTGAAGGCCGCGGGGCGGGCCGGCCGGCCCGCCCCCGCAGGATCAGTCGCGGATCTTCCGCATCCGCTCGAACGCGCCGTCGCGCAGCACGAACTGGTGGAAGAGCGAGATGCCGACATGCACCGCCACCACCAGGATCAGCAGGTATTTCATGCTGGCATGGGCCGAGGCGGCGACCCCGTTGCCGTAGAACCAGCCAACCGCACCCAGAATGGGCATGGCGAGAATCGCGAGGTAGAGGAAGAAGGTCAGCTCGTGGGTGACGAAGGCCAGAAAGCCCTGCTCGGGGGTTTTCGGCTCGAAGGCGGGGGCCGGAACGCCGCGCGCAAAGCGCAGGCCCACACGCCAGCAGGCAAAAAGCAGCACCGCCATCCCGAGCACCACATGCACCCAAGCCAAGGCCGTCACGCCCTGTGGGCTGCCGGTCTGCATCCCCTCGAACACGGTCGCAATGGCAGGCCCGAGCAGGAACTGCACCACGATGAGCACCACCACCGCCCAATGCAGGATGACCTGCATCCTCGAATATCCTGCGGGTGCTTCCTTCTTCATCGCGATCTCCTTGTCTGGCTGGCCGGGAATCAGGCGAGCTTGCGCGCGATGATGAAGCTCGCGGGGAGCGCCGCCACGAAGCCGATTGCCGCAGAGACCACGATCGGAGTGAGAGTGTCGTTCCCGGTCACGAGGGCGATCACGATGCAGATGCCCATGAGAGTGACGGAAATGAACGAGAACAGGATCATCATCAGGCGGGTCATGGCGAGGATCTCCGGGGGAAGGGCCAACGTGTCCGCGGGCAGTCTGCCGCACAGGCCGTTCCGATCGCCTTGATCCGCATCAAGCCGTCGGGCGGGCTGATCCGGCGCGACATGTGGGGAGAGGGGCCGATCCGCAGCGAAGGGTTGCCCGGCAGGCGGGTGGCGTTGCCACCGGCATCTGCCGGGCCCCTTCGCGCAATGCGTGTTCACTCGTAAGGCTAACCCCCGGCGCTGCAGTCGCCGGATACTCGTTACAACTCCGGCTCACCGGAGCTTCATTATGCGCGATCCTGAATGCCGGCGCCCGCCGGAATCGCAGCCTGCGTCACCAGGAAGCAGGCTGCCCTGGATGTATCTTTTCAGCCGCGAGCGGCTTCGCTGCGACGCGGACCGCGCTGGGGACGCTTGGGCGCCGCCTGTCCACCGGGCACGCCCGAGGCACGTCCGGCGCGCGGATGCGCCTTCGCCTGACCCTGCGGTTTGCCCTGCAGCTTGCCGGCGGCCCTGGGACGGCCGCCCTGCCGCGGCTTCTGCCCCGGACGCGGTGCGGCGGCCACGATGTCGGCCGCCCAGGGCGCGCCACCGATGACCGGGATCGGCTGCTTCAGCAGCTTCTCGACCGCGCGGAACTCATCCATCTCGGCCGGGGCGACGAAGGCAACGGCGCTGCCCTCGGCGCCGGCGCGGGCGGTGCGGCCGATCCGGTGGACGTAGTTCTCGGGCACGTTCGGCATGTCGTAGTTGTAGACGTGGCGCACGCCCGGAATGTCGATGCCGCGGGCCGCCACATCGGTGGCCACCAGCACGTCGAGCGTGCCGTCGCGGAACTCGGTCAGGGTGCGGTCACGCTGGTTCTGGCTCTTGTTGCCGTGGATCGAGCCCGCCTTGAAGCCCCAGCTGACCAGCAGCTTCATCAGCTTTTCCGAGCCGTGCTTGGTGCGGCCGAAGACCAGCGCCTGCTCGCCCGGATGCTTGAGCAGGTAGCTCTCCAGCAGCTTGGCCTTGTCACCCTGCGGGATGAAGTGCACGCCCTGCGCGATCTTCTCGACCGGCTTGCCGGGCGGGGCCACCTGCACGCGAACCGGCTCGCGCAGGAAGGTGTGGGCCAGCTCCTCGATCAGCTTCGGCATGGTGGCCGAGAAGAGCAGCGTCTGCCGCTTGAGCGGCAGGAAGCGCGCGATCTTCCGCAGGGAGTGGATGAAGCCCATGTCGAGCATCTGGTCGGCCTCGTCCAGCACCAGATAGCCCGTATGATCGAGCACCACCGCGTTGCGGTCGAGCAGGTCGATGAGGCGACCCGGCGTGGCCACCATGATGTCCGCCCCGCGCGCCAGCCGCTCGGTCTGGCGATTGATCGAGGCGCCGCCGGTGATGGTGACGACCTTGACCGGCGTGCCCTTGGTGAACAGCTCGAGGTTGGCGGCGATCTGGCTCACCAGTTCGCGCGTGGGCGCAAGGATCAGCGCGCGGATGGTGCGCGGCGGCGGCGGGTGGCCGACGCCCAGCAGGCGGTGCAAGAGCGGCAGCCCGAAGGCTAGCGTCTTGCCGGTGCCGGTCTGGGCCAGGCCCATCAGGTCGCGCCCCTGCATGACATGCGGGATCGCCTCGACCTGGATCGGGGTGGCCTTGGTGAACTGGGCCTTGGCAAGGCCCTGAAGAATCTTCTCGGACAGCCCGAGCGTGCTGAAATCAGCCATGGTCATCTTTCGGCAGGCGGGCATCGGCCCGCGGAATGGGAGTGTCTCCCCTTCAGGGGAGGCGGGAGGCGGGGCGGCACGGGATATGCCGCGGTGCCCCTGCGTGACGGTGGGAACCTGTCGGCCCGACCCTGGCCCCCGATCGGGAGCGGCTGCTCACGCGGCAGCGGGGTCTTGGGCGTCTTGGCGGAGATGGGGGTTTTCCGGCTGCAAGTCAAGCGAAAGCTGTCCCGCGCCGCGCCGGAACGACGGGGCGGCCTGAACGCCGCCCCGTCGCGCCGGGTCACAGAATGAAGTCGTCGCGGTCGAGATCGCTGCGCGACGTGTCCTCGATGCGCAGGGAATGGGCGCCGATGCGGATCAGCACATCCTCGCCTCGCTCGACGGTCCGGTTCATCACCTGCGCGTAGGTGAGACCGAAGGACGACAGGTCGATCTTGTCGTCATCGTCGTCGAAGTCGCGGATCACATCGGCGCCGAAGTTGAACACGAAGCGGTCGTCGCCTTCGCCGCCGATCATCACGTCGTTGCCCCGGCCGCCGTTCAGCACGTCATCGCCCTCGCCGCCCCACATCCGGTCGTTGCCGGCGCCGCCGCTCATCCGGTCGTTGCCCTCGCCGCCGTGCAGCCGGTCAGCGCCGTCGCCGCCGCGCAGCGTGTCGTTGCCGGAGCCCGCGACAAGCAAATCGGCCCCGGTGCCGCCGTCGAGCAGGTCATTGCCCTCGCCGGCGCGGATCGTGTCGTTGCCCGCGCCGCCGAAGAAGCGGTCGTTGCCGCTCTCGTCGGTCATCAGGTCGTCGCCGCCCTGACCGTAAAGCCGGTCCTCGCCCTTGCCGCCGAGGATCGTATCCGCGCCGGCGCCGCCATAGAGCAGGTCGTCGTCGTCGTTGCCCTCGATGCGGTCGCGCCCGCCATTGCCAAAGATGGTGTCCTCGCCATCCAGGCCCCGAATGATGTCGTTGAGGTTGCTGCCGTTCAGCCGGTTGGCCGAGCCGTTTCCGATGATCGTCGGCATTCCGTTGGTCTCCTTGACTGGGGCGCCCTGCGGCGTCGCAGGACTGCAAGGAAGGACGTAGCGCGCGGCCGGATTAGTCCCGCAGCGCCGCGCGCGGCCGGCGCGCTGCGCAGGGTTCCGCCGACGAGGAGGGGGAAGAGGGCCGGCCCGGCCGCGCGAAGGCGGCCGGGGCCCGGTGGCGTCAGCCCTGAAGGGTGCGCACCCCGTAGCCTTCGCCGCGGGCCTGCATCGCCTCGACGGCGGCGATGCTTGCGGCGGCGGTGGTGAAGTAGGGGATCTTGTCCATCAGCGCGACGCGGCGGATGTCGCGGCTGTCGCTGATCGCCTGCGTCCCCTCGGTCGTGTTCATCACCAGCGTGATGTCGCCGTTCTTCAGCCGGTCCACGATGTTCGGGCGGCCCTCATAGACCTTGTTGACCGAGGTCGCCTCGATGCCCTGCGCGCTCAGCCAGGCGGCGGTGCCTTTCGTCGCCACGATCTCGAAGCCCATCGCGGTCAGCCCGGCGGCGGCCTTGGCCAGCGCATCGGTCTTGTCCTGATCCTTGACCGACAGGAAGACGCGGCCGCCCTCGGGCAGATGTGTGCCGGCGCCCATCTGCGCCTTGAGGAACGCGAGCGCGAAGTTGCGGTCCCAGCCCATCACCTCGCCGGTCGAGCGCATCTCGGGGCCGAGGAGCGGGTCCACGCCGGGGAAGCGGGCGAAGGGCAGCACCGATTCCTTCACCGAGAACCAGGGCGTGATCGGATCGGCCAGCGTCAGCGGATCGGCCAGCGGCAGGTCGGTGTCGGGGCCGACGCCCGCCGGGTAGGGCTCGCGCAGCGGGAAGGCGCTCAGCGGCTCGCCCGCCATCAGCCGTGCCGCGATGGAGGCGATGGCGCTGTCGGTGGCCTTGGCCACGAAGGGCACGGTGCGGGAGGCGCGCGGGTTCACTTCGAGAACGAAGATCACCCCGTCCTTGATCGCGAACTGCACGTTCATCAGGCCCACCACATGCAGTGCGCGGGCCATCTCGACGGTCTGGCGCTTCAGTTCCTCGATGGTCTCGGCCGAGAGCGAATGCGGCGGCAGGCAGCAGGCCGAGTCGCCCGAATGAACGCCCGCTTCCTCGATATGCTCCATGATACCGGCCACATGGACGTTCTCGCCATCGCAGAGCGCGTCCACATCGACCTCGATGGCGCCGGCCAGATAGCTGTCGAGCAGCACGGGCGAGGTGCCCGAGACCTGCACCGCCTCGCGGATGTAGCGTTCGAGCTGGGCGTCGTCGCGCACGATCTCCATGGCGCGGCCGCCGAGGACGTAAGAGGGGCGGATCACCAGCGGATAGCCGATGCGGCCGGCGATGGCGAAGGCCTCGTCGCGCGACCGCGCCATGCCGTTGATCGGCTGCTTCAGGCCCAGATCGTTCAGCAGCTTCTGGAAGCGCTCGCGGTCCTCGGCAAGGTCGATCGCATCGGGCGTGGTGCCAAGGATCGGGATGCCCTCATGCGCCAGCGCCTGAGCGAGCTTCAGGGGCGTCTGCCCGCCGAACTGCACGATCACGCCGTGCAGCGTGCCGTTCTCCTGCTCCACCCGCAGGATTTCCAGCACATGCTCCAGCGTCAGCGGCTCGAAATAGAGCCGGTCCGACGTGTCGTAGTCGGTCGACACGGTCTCGGGGTTGCAGTTGATCATGATGGTTTCGTAACCGGCCGCGGTCAGCGCGAAGCAGGCGTGGCAGCAGCAGTAGTCGAACTCGATGCCCTGACCGATCCGGTTGGGGCCGCCGCCGAGGATCACCACCTTCTTCGCGCCCGAGGGCCGCGCCTCGCATTCCACGTCGCCCATCGCGGGGGCCTCGTAGGTGGAATACATGTAGGGGGTCTGGGCCTCGAATTCGGCCGCGCAGGTGTCGATGCGCTTGAAGACCGCCTTGACACCAAGGTTCCGGCGCGCGCGGCGCACCTGGCCTTCCTCGCGGCCCGTCAGCTTTGCCAGCCGGGCGTCGGTAAAGCCCATCATCTTCAGTTTGCGCAGCGGCTCCTCGGCCAGCGGCAGGCCGTTCGCGCGGATCTTCGCCTCGGCGTCGATGATTTCGCGGATGCGGGCGAGGAACCAGGGGTCGAAGGCGGTGGCGGCCTGGATCTCATCGTCCGACAGCCCGTGGCGCATCGCCTGTGCGATCAGGCGCAGCCGGTCGGGGGTCTGGGCCGAGATCGCCTTGATGATCGCAGCCTTGTCCGGCGCGCCGGGGATCTCGATCTCGTCAAAGCCGCTCAGGCCGGTTTCCAGCGAGGCCAGCGCCTTCTGCATCGATTCGTGGAAGGTCCGGCCGATGGCCATGACCTCGCCCACCGACTTCATCGCGGTGGTCAGTTCCGGCTTCGAGCCGGGGAACTTCTCGAAGGCAAAGCGCGGGATCTTGGTCACGACATAGTCGATCGAGGGCTCGAACGAGGCGGGCGTGACCTTGGTGATGTCGTTGTCCAGTTCATCGAGCGTGTAGCCGACGGCGAGCTTCGCCGCGATCTTGGCGATGGGGAAGCCCGTGGCCTTCGACGCCAGCGCCGAGGAGCGCGACACGCGCGGGTTCATCTCGATCACGACCATCCGGCCGTCCACCGGGTTGATCGCCCATTGCACGTTCGAGCCGCCCGTCTCGACCCCGATCTCGCGCAGCACGGCGATCGAGCCGTTGCGCATGATCTGGTATTCCTTGTCGGTCAGCGTCAGCGCCGGGGCGACGGTGATCGAGTCGCCCGTATGCACGCCCATCGGGTCCACGTTCTCGATCGAGCAGACGATGATGGCGTTGTCCGCACGGTCGCGGACCACCTCCATCTCGTATTCCTTCCAGCCGAGCAGGCTTTCATCGACGAGGATCTGCGCCACCGGCGACGCGTCAAGGCCCGAGCGGCAGATCGCCTCGTAATCGTCGCGGTTGTAGGCCACGCCGCCGCCGGTGCCGCCCAGCGTGAAGGCGGGACGGATGATCGCGGGCAGGCCCACATATTCGATGGCGGCCATCGCCTCGGCCACGCCGGCGTTGATGTCATAGCGCCCGTTGGGCAGCTTCGGGGCGGCGATGATGGTGGCCTTGGGGTTTTCCAGCCCGATCCGGTCCATCGCCTCGCGGAAGAGCTTGCGGTCCTCGGCCATCTCGATGGCCTCGCGGTTGGCGCCAATGAGCTGCACGCCGAACTTTTCCAGCACGCCCATGTCGGCCAGCGCGAGCGCCGTGTTCAGGCCGGTCTGACCGCCCATCGTGGGCAGAAGCGCGTCCGGGCGCTCCTTCTCGATGATCTTGGCGACGACTTCCGGCGTGATCGGCTCGATATAGGTGGCGTCGGCGAGACCCGGATCGGTCATGATCGTCGCCGGGTTCGAGTTCACCAGGATGACCCGGTAGCCCTCTTCGCGCAGGGCCTTGCAGGCCTGGGCGCCGGAATAGTCGAACTCGCAGGCCTGCCCGATGACGATGGGCCCGGCCCCGATGATCATGATCGAGCTGATATCGGTTCTTTTCGGCATTCGGGGGCCCCATGTCTCTGGTCCCGCGCCCGGTTCGGGCGGGGATGGTCGGATTCTACGCTCTGCGCAAATTGGCGCGGTTATAGACCTGCCGCCGCGCGGCGCAACCCTCTTGCATCATGTCGCGGGCGGGCTGTCACCGGGCGGGGCAAGCGTGCTAGATGCCCGCCATCAGAAGGAGAAGAGCGTGTTCCTGTGCGAGAACGGACCCGAGGGCGGTCCGGCCCTGTTTGGGGACGCCGTCGAGACGGTGATCGTGGACGAGCCGCAGGCGCTCCGCCCGGCGCTGGCGCGGCTGGATGAACTGCGCGCGAAGGGGCTCTGGATCGCGGGAACCGTGGCCTACGAGGCCGGGCTCGTGTTCGAGCCGCGTCTCGCGCCCCTCATGCCCACACGGCGCGACGAGCCGCTGCTGGTGTTCGGGGCCTTCCGTGGGCCTGACCCGGGCGGGCCCATGCTGGCCCGCGCGGCGGCCGAGGCGGCCGAGGTGAGGCTTGCACCCTTCCGCCCGCGCATCGCCCGGGCGGACTATGACGCGGCCTTTGCCCGGCTGATGGCCTATATTGCCGCAGGCGACTGCTATCAGGTCAACCTGACCTTCCCCTTCGACGGGCAGCTTGTGGCGGGCAGCGCGCTCGGCGTCTATGGCGCGCTTCGTGCGCGGCAGCCGGTGGGGCAGGGCGCCTTCTGCGCGCTGGGCGGGCCGGTTGCGATCTCGGCCTCGCCCGAACTGTTCTTCGACTGCGACGCCGAGGGCCGGATCTCGACGCGGCCGATGAAGGGGACGGCGCCCCGCGATGCCGACCCGGCGCGCGATGCCGCCCTCGCCCAGGCGCTGCGCGAGAGCGAGAAGGGGCGGGCCGAGAACCTGATGATCGTGGATCTGTTGCGCAACGACATCGGGCGGATTGCCGAAGTGGGTTCGGTCCGGGTGCCCGAACTGTTCGCCATCGAGAGCTATGCGACCGTGCACCAGATGGTGAGCCGCGTGACGGGCCGTCTCGGCGGACGGCCGGGGATCGCGGAGCTTCTGCCCGCGCTCTTTCCCTGCGGATCGGTCACCGGGGCGCCCAAGATCCGCGCCATGCAGATCATCTCGGAACTGGAACCTTTTCCCCGCGGCCTCTATTGCGGAGCGATGGGCTGGATGGCGCCGGACGGGCGCGCGGCCTTCAACGTGGCGATCCGCACGCTGCGTCTGTTCGCGGAGGGCAGGCTGCGGCTCGATGTCGGCGGAGGAGTCGTGCAGGATTCGACCGCCGAGGGCGAATGGGAGGAAGCCTTGTGGAAGACCCGCTTCGCGGAGCTGCCGACGATCCCGAGCTGAGGCTCATCGAGACGCTGCTGTGGGACGGAAGCCGTCTTGTGCGGCTCCGGCGCCATCTGAGGCGCCTTGAGGGGGCCGCGGCCCGGCTGGGCTGGCGGTGCCGGGGGGCGGGCGACGCGCTGAAGGCGGCGGTGCCCGAGGCGCCTGCCCGGATGCGCCTCACGCTCGACCGCGAGGGGCGGATGGCCGTCGAGGTGGTGCCGCTGCCGCCGGCGAAGCGCGTCTGGCGGGTGGGGCTCGCGGAGGAACGGCTGTGCTCGGCCGATCCCTGGCTGCAGGTGAAGTCGAGCCGCCGGGCGGCCTATGATGCCGCGCGGGCGGCGCTGCCGGAGGGGATCGACGAGCTGCTCTTCCTCAACGAGCGCGGCGAGCTCTGCGACGGAACCATCACGACCGTCTTCTTCGACGCGGGTGAGGGGATGCGGACGCCGCCCCTGTCGTCGGGGCTGCTGCCGGGGATCCTGCGCGAGTCGATGCTGGACGCGGGCCGCTGCCGCGAGGCGCCGCTGCCGGGCGAGGCGCTGCCCCGCGTGCGGCTGTGGGTCGGCAATTCGCTGCGCGGGTTGATGGTGGCGGAATGGGCGGGGGACGGCGCCGGAAGGGAACCGGCGCCCTCCTGATCGGTTCGCAGGGGATCACCCCGAACGGATCATGCGGACATGCCGGCCACATCTTCATCGCGAACACGGCTCTGGGCCGAGTTCGTCGCCTTCTACCTGTTCGTGCCGGTGGTGATCGCGCTCTTCCTGCCGCCCTCGCAGATGTTCCTGGCGCTGTTCGCCTTCACGGCGCTGGGCCTCGTGCTGCTCGGTCTGACGCCGGACTTCGACTGGTCGCACCTCGTGCGCGGCTGGCGGGCGATCGACGGGCCGCTGGTGGCGGGCTTCGCGCTCGCCACGCTGGCGGGGGCGGTGGCGATCGTGCTGGCCACGCGACCCGAGCGGCTGTTCGATCTGGCGCGCGACCATCCGGCGATGCTTGTGGCTGTGCTTCTGGTCTATCCCTTCCTGTCGGTCCTGCCGCAGGAGGTGATCTTCCGGCCGCTGTTCTTCCGCCGCTACGGGGCGCTCCTGCCGCCGGGGTGGGCGCGTATCGTGATCAATGCGGCGCTCTTTTCTCTGGTCCACCTGATGTACTGGAGCGGACTTGTGGCGCTGCTGACCTTCTGCGGCGGGCTGGTCTTCGGCTGGGCCTACGAGACGCGGCGGAGCTTTCCGATGGCGGTGGTTCTTCATGCCGTGGCGGGCGGGATCATGTTTGCCGCGGGGCTCGGCGCGCATTTCGTTGCGGCCAACGCGGTCCGGCCCTTCTGAGCCGCAAGGAGGCGGTTCCCGCCAAGCCTTCGGCCTCGCCGCAGCGGCCGGGCCGCCGCGGCTCAGGCGCCGCTCCGCGGGGGATATTTGTGCCAGAGTGAAAAGGCGGGCGGCTTGACTTCCCCTTCGGCAGGGAGTGTATCGGCGCGGACGAACCAGAGCCTCGGGAAGGGGAGCCGAATGCACGCCTATCGCAGCCACACTTGCGCGGAACTGAACGCCGGGCACGTCGGTCAGGAGGTGCGGCTTTCGGGCTGGGTCCACCGCGTGCGCGACCATGGCGGGGTGCTCTTCATCGACCTGCGCGACCATTACGGCATCACCCAGGTGATCGCCGACGCCGATTCGCCCGCTTTTGCCGAGCTCGAGACGGTGCGCGCCGAATGGGTGATCCGCATCGAGGGCCGCGTGAAGGGCCGCGACGCGGCGCTGGTGAACCCGAAACTCGCCACGGGCGAGATCGAGGTCTATGCCACCGGGCTGACGGTGCTGGGCGCGGCGGACGAGCTGCCGATGCCGGTCTTCGGCGAGGTGGATTATCCCGAGGAGACGCGGCTGACCTACCGCTTCCTCGACCTGCGGCGAGAGAAGCTGCACGCCAACATGATGCTGCGGTCGAACGTGGTGCGCAGCTTGCGCAACCGGATGTGGGACGCGGGCTTCAACGAGTTCCAGACGCCGATCATCACGGCCTCGTCGCCCGAAGGGGCGCGCGACTTTCTCGTGCCGTCGCGGCTGCATCCGGGCAAGTTCTACGCCCTGCCGCAGGCGCCGCAGCAGTTCAAGCAGCTGATCATGGTGGCGGGCTTCGACCGCTACTTCCAGATCGCGCCCTGCTTCCGTGACGAGGATCCGCGCGCCGACCGCTCGCCCACCGACTTCTACCAGCTCGACGTCGAGATGAGCTTCGTCGAGCAGGAGGACGTGTTCCAGGCGGTGCAGCCGGTGATCCAGGGCATCTTCGAGGAGTTCGGCGGCGGGCGCCGTGTCGATGCCGACTGGCCGCGGATCGCCTATCGCGACGCGATGCTGTGGTATGGCTCGGACAAGCCCGACCTGCGCAACCCGATCCGGATGCAGGTGGTGAGCGAGCATTTCCGCGGCTCGGGCTTTGCGATCTTCGCGAAGCTGCTGGAGAACGAGGGCACCGAGATCCGCGCGATCCCGGCGCCGACGGGCGGCTCGCGGAAATTCTGCGACCGGATGAACGCCTTCGCGCAATCGCAGGGTCTGCCGGGGATGGGCTACATCTTCTGGCGCAAGGGCGACGATGGCGCCATGGAGGCCGCCGGGCCGCTGGCGAAGAATATCGGGCCGGAGCGGACCGAGGCGATCCGGCAGCAACTGGGGCTGGGCGAGGGCGATGCGGCCTTCTTCCTTGGCGGCAAGCCCGAGACCTTCGAGGCCGTTGCGGGACGCGCGCGCAACGAGATCGGCCGCGAGCTGGGGCTGACCGAGGAAAACTGCTTCCGCTTCGCCTGGATCGTCGATTTCCCGATGTACGAGAAGGACGACGAGGGGAAGGTTGATTTCAGCCACAACCCGTTCTCGATGCCGCAGGGCGGGATGGCGGCGCTGGAAGGCGATCCGCTGAAGGTTCTGGCCTATCAGTATGACCTCGCCTGCAACGGCTACGAGCTGATCTCGGGTGGCATCCGCAACCACAAGCCCGAGATCATGTTCAAGGCCTTCGAACTGGCGGGCTATCCGGCCTCGGAGGTCGAGAAGCGGTTCGGCGGCATGGTCAAGGCCTTCCGCTACGGTGCGCCGCCCCACGGCGGCTGCGCGGCGGGCATCGACCGGATCGTGATGCTGCTGGCGGATGAGGCGAACATCCGCGAGGTGATCATGTTCCCGATGAACCAGCGCGCCGAGGATCTGCTGATGGGTGCGCCGTCGGAGCCGACCAACGAGCAGCTGCGCGAATTGCGGCTGCGTGTCGTGCCGAAGGACTGACTTGTGAAGCGGTTCGGCGAGCCGGTTCCGGGCTGGGTTTCGGCATCGCATCCCTCGGGCGAGGCGCTCGAGGGGCGCCATGCCCGGCTGGAGCGGCTCTCGGCCGACCGCCATGCCGCCGATCTGCACCGGGCGTTTTCGGGGGATGACACGCTCTGGGATTATCTGCCTTACGGTCCCTTCGCCTCGACGGCGGCCTATCATCATTGGGCGCGCGGGGTCGAGGAGGGCGGCGATCCGCTGTTCTACACGATCCGCGACCGCGCCACCGGCCATTGCGGCGGGGTCGCAAGCTTCCTGCGCATCGCGCCCCAGGCGGGCTCGATCGAGATCGGCCACATCTGCCTCTCGCCCGAGATCCAGCGCACGCCGGTCGCGACCGAGGCGCTGTTCCTGATGATGGCCTGGAGCTTTGCCGCCGGCTACCGGCGCTGCGAATGGAAATGCGACGCGCTGAACCTTGCCTCGCGCCGGGCGGCGCAGCGGCTGGGCTTCAGCTACGAGGGCACGTTCCGCCAGGCCACGGTGGTGAAGGGGCGCAACCGCGACACCGCCTGGTTCTCGGTGATCGACAAGGAATGGCCCGCCCTGCGCGAGGCGTTCGAGGCCTGGTTGTCTCCGCGTAACTTCGACGGCTTCGGGCGGCAGATCGAGCGGCTGTCGGACCTGACGGGGCTCGTGCGGGGCGGGGCCGATCCGCTGCTGTGACGGTGCGCCGTCAGACGGCTGCGGCCGGGCCCTCGAGCCTGGAGGAGATCAGGCGTCGGAGGAGGTCGAGCCCCTCGGCGCTGTCCGGGGCGGCCACGGCGGCCTGTTCAAGCGCCTTGTCGCCGCAGCTGCGCGCGATGCCGGTCACGAAGCCCGACAGATAGCGCGCCCGTGCCGTTCCGGGCCGGACGGTTGTGGTCAGATCCGCCGCGCGATTGAGATCCTCGCGCAGCGAGAACGGGTCGGGCGGGGGCAGGGTCTCATCCTCGACAAGGCGCGGGCGTCCCGGCAGATGGTCGAGCAGGACCTGCTGAAAGAGGGCGAGGCTGTCGAGCGGCTTTTCCAGAAAGGCATGGGCGCCAGCGGCCAGGGCCGCCTCGCGCCGGGTGGGGTCACCGCTGGCCGCGATGATCACGGGGCCGGGGCCAGCGGCCAGCTGGGCGATCAGCATCTCGCCCGAGCCGTCGGGCAGGCCGAGATCGACGATCACGGCGTCGGGCATGTAACGCTCGAGATGTTTCCGGGCCCCCTCGAGATCGTCGGCCCGTCGGAGGCGCGCGCCCGAGCGGTGGCACAGCAGCCGGATCGCTTCGGCCGCGAAGTGGCTGTCCTCGACCGCGAGGACGGTCAGCCCCGCGAGAGGCAGCGGCCCCCGCGGCCGGTAAGGGCCAGGGGACGGCGGCGGATCGGGCAGGAGGTGCAGATGGGGCATCGGGATCTTCCGGCAAGGGCGAGTCGCGCCAGTCAATCCGATCCGGGTCAAGATCCGGTTAAGCCGCCTGCGCCCCGCGCGACCGGCTGACCCCTTGCGCGGAAGGGGGGCCGCTCCCATAACGTCCCCACCGGACGCAAGGGAGAGATCATGATCGGACGCCTGAACCATGTGGCCATCGCCGTGCCCGACCTTGAGGCTGCGGCGGCGCAATATCGAAATACGCTCGGCGCCGAGGTGGGCGCGCCGCAGGACGAGCCCGACCATGGCGTGACCGTGGTCTTCATCACCCTGCCGAACACCAAGATCGAGCTGCTCTATCCGCTGGGCGAGACCTCTCCGATCAACGGATTCCTCGAGAAGAACCCCGCGGGGGGCATTCACCACATCTGCTACGAGGTCGAGGACATCATCGCCGCGCGCGACCGGCTGAAGGCCTCGGGCGCGCGGGTCCTGGGTTCGGGCGAGCCGAAGATCGGCGCGCATGGCAAGCCGGTGCTCTTCCTGCATCCCAAGGACTTCAACGGATGCCTCGTGGAGCTTGAGCAGGTATGAGCATCACCGGCGCCATCGTCCTCTATGCGGTGACCTGGTTCATGGTGTTCTTCATCCTGCTCCCCCTGCGGGTGCAGAGCCAGGACGAGGCGGGGGATGTGGTGCCGGGCACGCCGCGGGGCGCACCCGCGGGCTATGTGATCCGGCGCAAGGCCTGGCTCACGACGCTCTGGGGCACGCTGGTCTGGGCGGTGCTCTGCGGGATCATCCTGTCGGGCGTGATCAGCCTGCGCGACATCGACGTGATGGGGCGGATGCCCCCGCCTCCGCCGCTCTGATCACGCGCCGGCCCGACCAGGGGCCGGCGCGGTTCGGCTTCAGGTTCGGCGGGCGCCGTCCAGCCGGTGGAAGATGTGGGTGAAGGTCGCCACCCCCAGCACCGGCACCACGAGGTTCAGGATCGGGATCGACAGCGGCGCCGCCATCAGCGTCCCCGCCAGCCAGATCTGTCCGGCGTGGCGCGCGCGCAGGGCCTTGGCGCCCGCGCGCCCCAGCCTGCGCATCGCAACCAGCGTGAAATATTCCCGCCCCAGCAGGAAGCCGTTCAGCGCCCAGAAGAGGATGGGCCCCACCGGCCCGGCGAAGATGAAGACCACCAGCGCGATCACGTTGACGAGGATCAGCACCGCGAAGAAATTCGCGCTGTCGATCAGCTGGTCCATCAGGGGAAGCGGCGTGGCCGGGGGGAGCTGCGGATAGTGCCGTTGCTCGACGGCATCCGCCACGCTGTCGAGAAAGAGCCCCGTGAAGGCCGAGGCCACCGGGATCATCAGGAACACCGACAGGCCGAGCATCAGCACGGCGGACCCCCAGGAGAGGATCGTGTCGATGGCGCCCACCTCGCCGATCCAGGGGATCGTGACGGTGTCGGGCACGAACATGTTCAGCAGGAACAGGAAGCCGCCATAGACGGCCATCAGCAGCAGCAGCGAGAGCCCGATGCCCAGCAGGACGACACGCCGGAAGGGCGGGTCGCCGATCTGGGCGATGGCGCGGAAAAAGTCGCGGATCATTCACTTACCCATGTGGTGAGACTGGCAATGTCGGGTCGGGGGCGGTCGGGCGGGGCGACGGTCTCGCTGCCGATATGGATGATGCCCGCGACGAACTCGTGATCCTCAAGCCCCAGACCCTCGCGCACGAAGTCGCGGTCGTGGGCGGGCCAGCCTGTCAGCCAGTTGGCGCCCCAGCCCGCCGCCTGAGCGGCGTTCAGCAGCCCGAGGCAGACCGCGCCGGCCGAGAGCGTCTGCTCGATCGCCGGCACCTTGTCGGACGGCTTGGGGATGGCCACCACAACCACGGCCAAGTGGCTCTGCTCGAACTGCGACCGGCCCTTGGCGCGTTTCTCGGGATCGAGGCCAAGCGCCTCGGCCCGCGCCTCGGCCAGCGCGACCAGCCGGGGCATGGCCCCCGCCTCGAGGACCAGCAGCCGCCACGGCTCGAGCTTGCCGTGGTCGGGCGTGCGCAGCGCGGCCGTGAGGATCGGGCCGAGCTGGTTCCGGCCGGGCACGGGCAGCGCCAGCGTCTTGGCGGGGCGCGAGCGGCGGCTCAGCAGGAAATCGAGGACCTCGGGTCGCGCGTCGGGCATGGGCGTCTCCTTTGCGCGCGATCTTGAGGATCGGGCGGGCAGGGTCAAGCGCACTTCGGCCCCCCGCGGGGGCAGCATCCGGCGCCGAAGCGGTGCGATGCGCCGGACGAAGGCGGTCTGCCGGCGCATGTTTCCCGATCCGAGAGCAACCCTTGACAGTTCCGCAACCCGCTGCTCAGCATGTTGCCGGGCCCGTCCAGACGCCCGGCGACGGACAGGAGCCCGTGAAAAACACTTCGACAGGGGGTTCTCCATGTTCATCCGAGCGCGCTTGCTGGCGACGGCGGCCGTTGCCGCATTCGCCCTGACCACGGCACCGCTTTCCGCCGAGACGCCGCCCGACACCTTCATCCAGGCCTGGGCGATCGACGACATGATCACCCTCGACCCGGCCGAGGTGTTCGAGTTCACCGCCTCCGAAATCATCGGCAACAGCTACGAGACGATCATCGGCTACGATGTGAACGACGTCTCGAACATCTTCGGCCGCGTGGCGGAAAGCTGGGAGCTGTCCGAAGACGGCAAGACCATGAGCTTCACGGTCCGTCAGGGCAAGAAGTTCGCCTCGGGCAACGACCTGACCGCCGAGGATGTGGTCTACAGTCTCGTCCGCGCGGTCAAGCTCGACAAGTCGCCGGCCTTCATCCTGGGCCAGTTCGGCCTGACCCCCGACAACGTCGACGAGAAGATCGTCCAGACCGGCGACCATTCCTTCACCTTCGAGATGGACAAGGCCTATGCGCCGACGTTCCTGCTCTACTGCCTGACGGCGACGGTCGCCGCGGTGGTGGACAAGGATCTGGTGCAGTCGAACGAGGTGGACGGCGACTGGGGCTACAACTGGCTCAAGACCAACTATGCCGGCTCGGGCCCGTTCACGATCCGCGAATGGCGCGCCAACGAGGCCGTCGTGATGGAGCGGAACGACAACTGGGACGGCGAGACGCCCGCGATGGCACGCGCGATCTACCGCCACATCCCCGAAGCCGCGACCGAGCGGCTGCTGCTCGAACAGGGCGACATCGACATCGCGCGCAAGCTGCTGCCCGAAGAGATCGAGGCGCTGAGCCAGAACCCCGACATCAAGATCCAGAGCGGGGTGAAGGGCACGATCTTCTACCTCGGCCTGAACCAGAAGAACGAGAACCTGGCCAAGCCCGAGGTGCGCGAGGCGATGAAATGGCTCGTCGATTACGACGCCATCGCCGAGACGCTGGTCAAGGGCATGAAGAAGAAGCACCAGACCTTCCTGCCGGAGGGCTTCCTCGGCGCGCTGGACGAAAACCCCTACAGCTTCGATCCCGCCAAGGCCAAGGAGCTTCTGGCCGCGGCCGGCCTGCCCGACGGCTTCACCGTCACGATGGACACCCGCAACACGCCCGAAGTGACCTCGATCGCGCAGGCGATCCAGCAGACCATGGCTGAGGCCGGCATCCGCATCGAGATCATCCCCGGCGACGGCGGCCAGACGCTCGAGAAATACCGCGCCCGCACGCATGACATCTACATCGGCCAGTGGGGCCCGGACTATCAGGACCCGCACACCAACGCGACCTTCGCGCAGAACCCCGACAATTCGGACGATGCCGCCTCGAAACCGCTCGCCTGGCGCAACGCCTGGGAGATCCCCGAGCTGACCGCCAAGGCCGATGCCGCGGTGCTCGAACGCGACACCGACAAGCGCGCCGAGATGTATCGCGAGATGCAGCGCGAGGTGCTCGAAACCTCGCCCTTCGTGATCATGTTCCAGGAATCCGAGGTCGTCGCCATGCGCAAGAACGTCGAGGGCTACATCATCGGCCCCTCGTTCAACGACAACTCGTTCCGTGCCGTGACGAAGTAAATGGCCGGAACCCCGCAGATCGGAAGGGGGCGCGGCCGCGCCCTCTCCCTCTGGCTCTGGAAGGGCACGAAGGTGGCCCTCACGGTCGCGGTGACCTTCCTGGGCCTCCTTCTCGTCACCTTCGTCATCAGCCGCTACATGTCGGTCGATCCCGTGCTGCGGGCCGTCGGCGACCGTGCGAGCCAGTCCACCTACGACGCGATGTATCGCGCCATGGGCCTCGACCGCCCGGTGTGGGAGCAGTTCTGGATCTACCTGCGCAACGTGCTCTCGGGCGATCTCGGCAGCTCGTTCCTGACCAAGCGGCCGGTCGCGGACGATCTGGCACGGGTCTTTCCCGCCACGCTCGAGCTGGCGACCGTGGGCATCCTGATCGGAACGCTCTTCGGCATCCCGCTGGGGGTGATCTCGGCCGTGAAACAGGGCCGCGCCATCGACCAGGTCGTGCGCGTCCTGGGCCTCGTGGGCTATTCGGCGCCGATCTTCTGGCTCGGGCTGCTTGGCCTTCTCGTCTTCTACGCCCGGCTCGGCTGGGTCGCGGGGCCGGGGCGGATCGACATCGCCCATGAATACAGTTTCACCGTGACGACGGGGCTTCTCCTGCTCGACAGCGCCATGCAGGGCGCCTGGGGCGCCTTCCGCAACGCCTTCTCGCACATCATCCTGCCCGGCGCGCTGCTCGGCTATTTCTCGATGGCCTACATCAGCCGCATGACGCGCAGCTTCATGCTGGCGGAACTCGCGCAGGAATATGTCACCACCGCCCGGGTCAAGGGCGTGCCCGAGTGGCGGATCGTCTGGGTCCATGCGCTGCGCAACGCGGCCGTGCCGCTCGTGACCGTGGTGGCGCTGTCCTATGCAGGGCTTCTCGAAGGCTCGGTCCTGACCGAGACGGTCTTTGCCTGGCCGGGCCTCGGCCTCTATCTCACCAACAGCCTGCAGGTGGCCGACATGAATGCCGTCCTTGGCGGGACACTCGTGATCGGTGCCATCTTCGTGGCGCTGAACCTCCTGTCGGACCTGCTCTACACGATCCTCGACCCGCGCACGCGGCGGCAGGTGCGGCCATGACGCGGACCGAGTGGCTTCTGTCGGAACAGCCCGCCTCGCGGCGGCAGGCCCGGCTTGGTCAGGCCTACCGCACCTGGCTTGCGCTGAAGGCCAACCGCCTCGCGATGGTGGGCCTCACTCTCGTCCTGGCCCTGATCGCGGTGGCCCTCCTTGCCCCCTGGATCGCGCCCTACGACCCGATCGTAGGCGGCGACCTGCGCACCGACCGCCTCCAGCCCCCCTCGTGGGAGCATCCGATGGGCACCGACGATCTGGCGCGCGACATCTTCAGCCGGGTGATCCACGGCGCGCGGCTCACGCTGATGGTCGTGGTGCTTGTGGCGGTGATCGCGACGCCCATCGGCCTCGCCATCGGCACCACCGCCGGCTATTTCGGCGGCTGGATCGACACGGTGCTGATGCGGGCGACCGACATCTTCCTCGCCTTCCCGCGGCTGATCCTCGCGCTGGCCTTCGTCGCGGCGCTCGGTCCGGGCATCGAGAACGCGATCATCGCCATCGCGCTCACCTCCTGGCCACCCTACGCGCGCCTCGCGCGGGCCGAGACGCTCACGATCCGCGACAGCGACTTCATCAACGCCGCCCGCCTGCAGGGCGCCTCCTCGCTGCGCATCCTCTGGGGCCATGTCACGCCGCTCTGCCTGTCTTCGGTCGTGGTCCGCGTGACGCTCGACATGGCGGGCATCATCCTCACCGCGGCGGGCCTCGGCTTCCTCGGCCTCGGCGCCCAGCCTCCGCAGCCCGAATGGGGCGCCATGATCGCGGGCGGGCGCCGCTTCATCATCGACTACTGGTGGGTGGCCACCATGCCCGGCCTCGCCATCTTTGCCGTGTCGCTGGGCTTCAACCTGCTGGGCGACGGCCTGCGCGACGTGCTCGACCCCAAGGCGCGCAAATGATCCTTCCCACGCACCCCGTCCGCCGCCGCGCCGCCGCCGCCTCTTCCGGCGCGCGCTTTCATTCTGGCTCAAATATCCCCGCCGGAGGCTCCGACGCTTCCGCCGGGCGGACAGCCCGCCGATGACGCTCCTCCATGTCGAGAACCTCCGCGTGACCTTTCCGACCCGGCAGGGCCCGGCCGAGGTCGTCCGCGGCGTCAGCTTCACCCTCGGGCGCGAGCGGCTCGGGATCGTGGGCGAGAGCGGCTCGGGCAAGAGCCAGACCGGCCGCGCGATCCTGGGCCTGACGCCTCCGCCGGGTCGGGCCACCGCCGACCGGCTCGAGTTCGACGGGATCGACCTGCGCGCCGCCACCCCGCGCCAGTGGCGGGGCCTGCGCGGCATCCGCATGTCGATGGTCATGCAGGACCCCAAATTCTCGCTGAACCCGGTGATGACCATCGGCCGCCAGCTGATGGAGGCCGCCCGCCGCACCGCCTCGCGCGCCGAGGCGAGGGACCGGGCGATGGCCATGCTCGAGGCGGTGCAGATCCGCGACCCGGCCCGCGTTTTCGGCGCCTATCCGCACGAGCTGTCGGGCGGCATGGGCCAGCGGGCGATGATCGCCATGATGCTCATCGCCGAGCCGGACCTTCTGATCGCGGACGAGCCCACCTCGGCGCTTGATGTGACGGTGCAGATCGAGGTGCTGCGCATCCTCGACCGGCTGGTGCAGGACCGCGGCATGGGGCTCGTCTTCATCAGCCACGACCTGCGGCTCGTCGGCAGTTTCTGCGACCGGGTGCTGGTGATGTATGCCGGCCGCGTCGTCGAGGAGCTGAAGGCCGCGGAACTGGCGCAGGCGCGCCATCCCTACACGCAGGGGTTGCTGAACTGCCTGCCGCGGATCGAGGGAGGCCGGCGCCCCCTTCCGGTGCTGACGCGCGAAGAAGGATGGGCCCTCTGATGGCGCTGATCGACGTCTCCGACCTCCATGTCCGCTTCGGCGAGGTTCATGCCGTGCGCGGTGTCTCGTTCCGCGTGGCCGAGGGCGAAAGCTACGGCATCGTGGGCGAGAGCGGCTCGGGCAAGTCCACGGTGCTCCGCGCCATCTGCGGGCTCGCGCCCATCTCCGAGGGCCGCGTCACCGTGGCGGGCGAAGAGCTGGGCCGGCGGCGCTCGGCCGGATTTCACCGCCGGCTGCAGATGGTGTTCCAGGACCCCTACGCCTCGCTGCACCCCCGGCACACGATCGACCGCGTGCTGTCCGAGCCACTGGCCATCCATGGCTTCGACGACCGCGAGGCGCGCATCCTGCGCGCGCTCGACGAGGTGGGCCTCGGGCGGGGCTTCCGTTTCCGCTATCCGCACCAGCTTTCGGGCGGGCAGCGGCAGCGGGTGGCGATCGCCCGCGCCCTGATCCTCGAGCCGCGGGTGATGCTGCTCGACGAGCCGACCTCGGCGCTCGATGCCTCGATCCAGGCCGAGGTGCTGAACCTGCTCGACCGGCTGCGGGCCGAGCGGGGGCTGACCTACATCCTCGTCTCGCACGACCTCGCCGTGGTCGCGCACATGTGCGAGCGGCTGCTCGTCATGCAGCACGGGCAGGCGGTCGAGGAACTGACACGGGCGGACCTGCGCGCCCGCGCCGCCCGCGAGACCTACACCCGGGACCTTCTGGCCGCGTCCGAAGGATACCGCCCCGCCGAGAGCATCCGATGAGCGACACGATCCCCGTCTTCGACGGCCACAACGACTTCCTGTTGCGGCTGCTGCGCAACCCCGCCAACCGCGAGACGATCTGGCTGCGCGGCGACGGGACGGGCCACCTCGACCTGCCCCGCATGAAGGCGGGCGGCTTCGCGGGCGGCTTCTTCGCCATCTACATCCCCTCGCCGCAGGCGCATGACTCGGCCGATTTCGAGGCGATGATGAACAATCCGCCGTTCGATCTGCCCCTGCCCGCGCTGATCCGCCACGAACAGGCGCAGCCCGTGGCGCTGGCCATGGCGGGCCACCTCTTGTGGATGGAGCGCGCGGCCCGCGGCCGCTTCAAGGTCTGCCGGACCGTGGCGGACCTGCGGTCCTGCCACGCCGAGGGGATCGTCTCCGGCATCATGCACATGGAGGGCGCCGAGGCCATCGGCGCGGACCTGGATGCGCTCCACCTCTTCCATTCGCTGGGCCTGCGCTCGCTCGGGCCGGTCTGGAGCCGTCCCACCGTGTTCGGCCATGGCGTACCCTTCCGGTTCCCCGGCACGCCCGACACCGGCAGCGGCCTGACCGACGCCGGGCGGCGCCTCGTGGCCGAGTGCAACCGGCTGAAGATCATGCTGGACCTGTCGCACCTGAACCAGAAGGGGTTCGAGGATGTGGCGGGGCTGAGCGACGCGCCGCTGGTGGCGACCCATTCCAACGCCCATGCGGTGACGCCCTCGACCCGGAACCTCACCGACCGCCAGCTCGACGCGATCCGCGAGAGCCGCGGCATGGTCGGGCTGAACTTCGCCACCTCTTTCCTGCGCGAGGACGGCCGGCAGTCGCCCGAGATGGGCTGGGAGCCGGTCCTGCGCCATCTCGACCACCTGATCGGCCTGCTGGGCGAGGATCATGTGGGTCTGGGCTCGGACTTCGACGGGGCGACGATCCCGCAGGGGATCGGGGACGTGACGGGGCTGCCCGCCCTGCAGGCCGCCCTGCGCGCCCACGGCTATGACGAGGCGCTGATGCGCAAGCTCTGCCATGAGAACTGGTATGCGGTGCTGGAGCGCACCTGGGGGGCGTGAGGCTCGAGGTCCGGCCGCCGGGGGCGCTGCCCCCGGACCCCCGGGATATTTGGGCAGAGTGAAAGCCGGGGGGAGGGCGGGGGACCTCGGGCGCGGGCATGTGCACGCGCCCTGGGGCATCAGGCGAAGTGAGTTGCCAGGTCCGACAGGTGGGCGCTGAGGAAAGCATCGAAGGCGGGGCCGGGTTGGCGCGCCTGGATGGTCATGCCGAGCGGGTCGGGCGCGTGGATGCCGCTGCCCGACAGCTCTTCCAGCACCGCATGGCCGCAGAAGGGGACATGGACTTCGGAATAGCCGCCCTCGTGGACGAGGACGAGCCGGCCGCCGCAGAGGTCGGCGGCGGTCTCCTTCATCATCCGGGTCAAGGCCCGGAAGGTCTCGGCCGAAGCCAGCATCCGGCCGAGCGGATCCAGGGCGCCCGCGTCGAAGCCGCAGGCCACCACCAGGACGTCCGGCCGGTGGCGGCGCAGCGCGGGCAGCACGAGCCGCTCCATCGCCTCGAGATAGCCGCGGTGGCCGGTCCCCGGCGGCAGGGGAATGTTCATGTTGGCCCCCAGACCCGCACCCTCGCCGCGCACCTCGGCGCCGCCCGTGTCGAGTGGGTAGTTCCGCTCCTGGTGGAGCGAGATCGTCAGCACATCGGGGCGGGTGAGGAAGATCGCCTCGGTCCCGTTGCCGTGATGGACGTCCCAGTCCACCACCGCGACCCTCTCGGCCCGCCGTTCGGCGAGGGCCACCTCGACGGCGATCGCAATGTTGGCGAGAAGGCAGAAGCCGTTCGGCCAGTCGGGCAGGCAATGGTGCCCCGGTGGGCGGCTGAGGGCATAGGCGTTGGCCAGCCGCCCCTCGAGCACCTGCCGCAGGGCGGCCGTGGCCAGGCCCGCCGACAGCGCCGCCACCTCGTAGCCGTCGCGGCCGAAGGGCGTGCGCAGCCCAAGCTCGCCGCCGCCCCGGTCGGAGAGCGCCTTGAACTCGGCCACGTAGCCCTGCGGATGGACAAGACGCAGCTCCTCCTCGGTGGCGGGCGCGGCGTGGAGCATGCGCAGCTCGCCCGAGAGGCCCGTCACGTCGAGCAGGTTCTTCAGCCGACGCTTGGTCTCGGGGCTTTCGGGCAGGCCGCCGCCCGGCTGCACGAGCCCGCCCACCGGCAGCGTCAGCGCATAGTTGCCGCCATGGTGCCAGAAGCACCGCTCGTCCCAGAAGAAGCCCGTGGTCATGCCGCCCTCCCTTTGCGCCGAGCCTGCGTCCGCGCTAGGACTTGCGCAAGGGGGAAGCCATGACCGACCCGAAGCTGAGTGATCTTGCCATGCCGGGCGTGCCCTTCGCCGTGCGGGTGACCCCGCGTGCCTCGCGCGAGAGGATCGACGTGCAGGAGGGCACGGTCCGGGTCCATGTCACCTGCGTGCCCGAGGATGGCAAGGCCAACCGCGCGGTGACCGAGGTGCTGGCGAAGGCGCTTGGCGTGGCCAAGAGCCGCCTGACCCTCGTCCGAGGGGCCACCGGCCGCGACAAGACCTTCCGGCTGGACTGACGATCCCCATGCGGGGGGCTCCGGTGGGCCGGCGTCTCGGCTCAGCCGTTCAGCATGAGCTGGTAGCTCTCGGGCACGAAGCGGAAGCCGTCGCCCGAGGTCTCGACGTAGCCCACCGCGGGGAAGGGCATGTGATAGCCGATGAAGGGGATGCGCTCTTCGGCGATCTGCCCGAACAGGGCGCGGCGCGTGGCGGCGGCGGCGGCCTTGTCCATGTCGAAGCGCACCTCCCAGTCGGGGTGGCCGAGCGAGAAGGCATAATGGTTCGCGGCATCCGCCGTCAGCATCAGGGCCTGCCCGTCGCTCTCGAGCCGCCAGGCCATGTGCCCCGGCGTATGGCCGAAGGCCTCGACCGCGGTGATGCCGGGGGCCGCCTCGTCGCCGCCCGCCACGAAGGACATCGTCTCGAGCAGCGGGCGCACCTTGCCCTCGTAGCCCTCGTTCTGCTGCGCCGACCAATGGTCGTTTTCGACCTGCCCCGTGAGATAGCGGGCATTGGCGAAGGTGGGCGTCTCGCCCTCCATCAGCCCGCCGATATGGTCGCCGTGCATGTGGGTGATCACCACGAGATCCACCTCGCCGGCGGAATGGCCCGCCGCCTCGAGCGCGGCCAGGATCCCTTCCTGCGAAAGGCCGGTGTCGAACAGGATCAGCTCGGTCCCCGTGTTGACCAGCGTCGGGGTGAAGAAGCCCTGCGCCCGGTCGGTCGGCAGAAACGCGGCGCGCGCGGCGGCCTCGAACTCTTCCTGCGGCACGTTGCCTGCGAAGATCGCCTTGGGATCCTCCTGCACCCGCGTGCCGGCCAGGAGGGGCGTCACCTCGAAGGAGCCGAGGCTGTAGCGCCGGAAGGGCGGGGTGGCGGCGCCCAGCTTGTCGGCGGCCGCGTGGGCCAGCGGTGCGAAGGCGGGAACGAGGGGCAGGGTGGCCCCGGCCAGAAGGGCATGGCGGCGGGTCATGGTCATCGGCTTCCTCCGGGTCAAAGCGGCGTCGGCGTTGATGGTAGCCGGGCCGGCGCCGCCTGCACCACTTCTGACGAAAAGATGATCGGCGCGCCGCCGCGGAGCCGGTCACTCCCACCAAGGGTCGATGGCGGCGATGTCGTCGTCGGACCAGCCGAAATGATGGGCGAGTTCATGGACCATCACATGGGTCACAAGCTCGCGCAGGGTGACATCGCCCCGTTCGACCCACTCGTCCAGGATCGGCCTGCGGAAGAGCCAGATCGCGTCCGGCTGCATCGGCTGATCCATCACCGACTTCTCGGTGAGGGGGATCCCCTCGTAGAGGCCGGTCAGCTCGTAGGGGTCGTCGATTTCCATCTCGTCGAGGATCTCGTCGGGCGGAAGGTCCGCCACCCTGAGAAGCACGGCCGAGGCCGCTCCGCGCCAGGCGTCGGGCAGGCCCTCCACCGCCTCGCGGGCGAGCCGTTCCAGCAGATCGAGGTCGGGGGCGGTGGCCTGGGCCGGGTCATGGGTCATCCGCCCATGATAGGGCGGGGGATGCACGGCGGGAAGTCTCGGCGCGGGCACGCGGCACATGGTCCTGCGGGCCTGCGCCGGACGGCCTGGCGGCAACGGGCACCGAACTGGACAATCGCGCCGCCTTGTGAAACAGGAGCGGGATCAGGAGAGCCGCCCATGACCACCGTTACACGCTTCGCTCCGTCGCCCACCGGCTTCATCCATGTGGGCAATCTGCGCACCGCGCTGATGAACTGGGCCATCGCCCGCAAGTCCGGCGGCACCTTCATCCTGCGCCTGGACGATACCGACCGCGAGCGGTCGAAGCAGGAATATTCCGACGCGATCATGCAGGATCTCGAGTGGCTGGGCCTGACATGGGACCGGCTCGAGCGGCAGTCGGACCGGCTCGACCGCTACGCCGAGGCCGCCGGGGACCTGCGCCGCGCCGGGCGCTTCTACGAGTGTTTCGAAAGCCCGACCGAGCTGGACCTGAAGCGCAAGAAGCTGCTCAACATGGGCAGGCCCCCGGTCTATGACCGCGCGGCGCTCAAGCTGTCGGACGAGGACCGGGCGCGGCTGCGCGAGGAGCGGGGCGGCTACTGGCGCTTCCTTCTCGATCAGGAGCGCATCGAATGGACCGACGGCATCCTCGGCCCGATCTCGATCGACGCGGCCAGCGTGTCCGACCCGGTGCTGATCCGCGCGGACGGGCAGGTGCTCTACACCTTCGCCTCGTCGGTCGATGACATCGACATGGGCGTGACCTTCATCGTCCGCGGCGCCGACCATGTGACGAACACGGCCACCCAGATCCAGATCATGCAGGCGATGGGCGGCACGCCGCCCTCCTTCGCGCACCATTCGCTGCTGACAGGGGCGCAGGGCGAGGCGCTCTCGAAGCGGCTCGGCACCCTGTCGCTGCGCGATCTGCGCGCGCGGGGGGTGGAGCCGATGGCGCTTCTGTCGCTGATGGCGCGGCTGGGCTCCTCTCAGCCGGTCGAACTGTTCCGCACCCATGAAGAGCTTCTGGCGGGCTTTGACGTCGGCACCTTCGGCGCGGCGCCCACCAAGTTCGACGCCGAGGATCTCTTCCCCCTGACCCGCCATTATGTGCAGGGCCTGCCCTTCGAGGCGGTGGCCGAACGCATCCGCTCGCTGGGTGTGCCCGATGCGCTGGCCGAGCCCTTCTGGCGCGTCGCCAAGGACAACATCGCCGTGCTCGAGGATCTGGCCGGCTGGTGGACGCTCTTCTCGGAAGGGGCCGAGCCGCAGATCGATCCCGAGGATGCCGATTTCATCCGGCAGGCCATGGCGCTCCTGCCCGAGCCGCCCTACGGGCCCGAGACCTGGGGCCAGTGGACCGCGGCGGTCAAGGAGGCGACCGGCCGCAAGGGCAAGGGGCTCTTCATGCCGCTGCGCAAGGCGCTGACCGGGCAGGCGCATGGCCCCGAAATGGCCGACGTCATGCCGCTGCTGCAGACGGTGCGGGCCAAGGGCTGATCAGAGCTCGATGCCCGGTGCGTCCGGCCCGGCCTCGGGCGGCGCTTCGGGCAGGGGCGGCGCGTCCGGCTTGCGGCGGATGATGATGTCGCCGTTGGGCAGCCGCTCCGGCGCCTCGTAGTTGCGCAGATCGTCCACCTTGGCCAGCAGGTCGCGCAGCGCGGGCTGCAACTCGCCCATCGCCTCGCCCATGTCGCGCATCGTGGGCTCCATCCGGTCGATCAGGCCCCGGAACAGCAGTTTCGCGCCCTCGTTCAGCAGGCTGAAGCCCTCTTCCATCTCTTCGTCCGGCGCGGGGCCGGGCCCTTCCTGCGCCTGAACCGGGGTCAGGGCGAGGCAGAGGGCAAGGATGATGGCACTCTGTTTCATGCGCCCAATATAGGCGAAGGCGCGGGGATCACCTAGAGGCGCGACGGCGCAGGCCGCCGGTATGGGCGAGGGCGTGCCGGGCGGCCGTCACCGCGCCAGCTCCAGCAGCCCCGCCACATCGAGATGAGCCTCGAGATGATCGGCGAGCGAATCCAGCACCGTCTCGACCCGCGCGTCATAGGCGAGGTCGGACGTCCGGGCGCCGAGACTGCGGAGGAAGGCCGCGCGGAACCGATCGGAGCCGAACATCCCGTGCAGGTAGCTGCCCGTCACCCGCCCGTCGGGTGAACCCGCGCCTTCGGGCCGCCCGTCCACCTCGGCGAAGGGGCGGGCGCAGTCGGGGCCCTCCGTCGCGCCGATGTGGATCTCGTATCCCGAGAGCGGCTCGCCGCTGGCGACATGCCGGCCCTCGACGCGGGTCAGGCGCTTGTCGGGGTGCATGACGGTCGTGACGTCCAGCAGCCCGAGCCCTTCTGTCACACCGGGCTCTCCCTCCAGCCCCTGCGGATCGGCGACGGTCCGCCCCAGCATCTGGTAGCCACCGCAGATCCCCAGCACCTGCCCCCCGCGCCGGTGGTGGGCCAGCAGATCCACGTCCCACCCCTGCGCGCGCAGGAAGGCGAGGTCGCCGCGGGTGGATTTCGTGCCGGGCAGGATTACCAGACCGGCCTCGGCCGGGATCGGCTGGCCGGGGCGCACCATGACCACCGTCAGGCCCGGCTCCTGCTTCAGCGGGTCGAGATCGTCGAAGTTGGCCACGCGCGAGAAGGCGAGCCAGGCCACCGTCAGCGCCCCTTGCCCGGTGGGCCGGCCGAGGTCGAGCGCATCCTCGGCCGGCAGGAGCGCGGCCTGCGGAAAGAACGGCACCACGCCATAGCCGCGCCAGCCGGTCCGTTCCTCGATCAGCCGGTAGCCCTCGTCGAAGAGCCGCACATCGCCGCGGAACTTGTTGACGAGAAACCCCACCACCATCGCGGCATCCTCGGTGTCGATCACCGCCTGAGTGCCCACGATCTGCGCGATCACCCCGCCGCGGTCGATGTCGCCGGCCAGCACCACCGGCACGTTTGCCGCGCGCGCGAACCCCATGTTCGCGATGTCGCCACGGCGGAGGTTGACCTCGGCCGGGCTGCCCGCCCCCTCGACGATCACAAGGTCATGGGCCGCCGTCAGCCGTCCGAAGCTCTCGAGAACCGGCGCCATCAGCGAGGGCTTGCGCTCGAACCAGTCGCGGGCGCGCAGCGTGCCGACACGGCGGCCCTGCACGATCACCTGCGAGCCCTGGTCGCTTTCCGGCTTGAGCAGCACCGGGTTCATGTCGGTCATCGCCTCGAGCCCCGCGGCCCGTGCCTGCAGCGCCTGCGCCCGGCCGATCTCGCCGCCGTCGGCGGTGACGGCCGCGTTGTTGGACATGTTCTGCGGCTTGAACGGCGCGACCGACAGCCCCCGCCTGCGGGCCGCGCGGCAGAGTCCCGCCACGAGGAGCGACTTGCCCACATCCGAGCCGGTGCCCTGAATCATCACCGCAGGCATGCTGGTCCCTCATGCTGTCCCCGGCGCCTTCTCGCGCGTCGGCGCGGATTTGCCAAGACCGCGACGCCCGCGGCCGTTCACGAAGCGCCGATGACACGCCCGCTGTCCTCCCTTTGTCGGAGGAGACGGAACCTTCGCCGCCTGACAGACTTCCACGGGGAGGAGACCTGCATGAATGATCTGGCCCGCAAGATCGACGGGCCCGAGTTGCGGCTGGCCGCCGCCGCCGGGCCCGAGCTGACGCTGCGCAAGTTGCGCGCCTTCTGGGCGGTGGCGCAGTCCCAGTCGCTGACGGGCGCGGCCAAGCTTCTGGGCATCGCGCAGCCGTCGCTCTCGCAGCAGATCATCGGGCTGGAACAGTCGCTGGGCTTTGCGCTCTTCACCCGGCGGTCGAACCGGATGATCCTGACCGAGGCCGGCATCCTGCTTCTGCGCAAGGCCGAGCCCGTCCTGCGCGGGATGCAGGAACTCGAGGACACGCTCGCGACCTACGCCAGCGGCGCGCGCCATCCGCTGCGGCTGGCGGGGGTCGAGTCGCTTCTGCGCACCATCCTGCCCGAGGCGCTCAAGCATCTGGACCTCGACGGCACGACCGAGTGCGATTTGCTGGAGGGTGCGCCCGCCGACGTGCTCGAGATGCTCTATTCCCGGCGCGCGGACATCGGGCTTCTGGCCGCCAATTCCGTCTCCGAGGCCAGCACGGGGTTCCTGCAGATCCCGATCATGAACGATCCCACCGTGCTGGCCGTGCCCGAAGCGGTGGATCTCGGTGCGGTCCGCCGTCTTGAGGACCTGCCCGAGGAGCAGCAGGCCATCCTGAACGCCTCGATCCAGATCGCCTTCGGCACCCAGCACAGCCGCCGCATCGAAAGCTGGTTTGCCGAGATGCTGCCGCGCAACCGCATGACCGCGCGGGTGCGCAGCTTCGAGACGGCGCTCTCGATGGTGCGGGCGGGGCTCGGGGTGTGCATCGTGCCCGCGCTTTCGGTGGCGCAGGCGCCGGGCCTGCGCCTCTATCACGCGGGGATGGAACCGCGGCGGATCGTGGCGCTGATCCAGCCCGCGCAGCACCGCGCCGGCCGCCACGCCGCCGTTATCGAGGCGCTTCGGGCCGCGGGCCGCGCCGTCCGCCTGCCGCCCATCGCGCCGCTGCCGCCGCTGCTGGCGCGCCCATAGGCCCGGCCTATCGGCGGCATAGCTGGCGACGATTTGCCGCATCTCCATACTTGAGGGCAGCCGCCCCGGCGGCATCCATCGCAGAGGAGGAGAAGCGAATGGCCTGGAAGACCCCGCGTTACGACGAGACCCCGGTGGGGATGGAAATCAACATGTATTCCTGCGCCAAGCGCAAGTAACGAGTGGAGCCTGCTGCGATGCTTCGGATCATCGTCCTCGGCTCCGCAGCAGGCGGCGGCCTGCCGCAGTGGAACTGCAACTGCGCGGGCTGCCGCGAGGCGCGGGACAAGCCCGCGCTGCGCAACGGGCAGTGCGCGCTGGCGGCCAGCGCGGACGGCGAGCACTGGTTCCTGATCAACGCCTCGCCCGACCTGCGCCAGCAGATCCTCGACACGCCCGCCCTGCATCCGCGCGAGGGGCTGCGTCATTCCCCGATCGCGGGCGTGGTCCTGACCAACGCCGAGGTGGACGCGGTGGCCGGGCTTCTGACGCTGCGCGAAGGCTGGCCCTTTGCCATCCATGCCCATCCCGACGTCCTGTCGGTGCTGGCCGCGAACCCGATCTTCGGCGTCCTGCGCGACGAGATCGTGCCGCGCCGCGCCATGCTGACGGACGTGCCGTTCGAGCCGCTTCTGGCGGACGGACGGCCCTCGGGCCTCACGATCCGCTCCTTCACGGTTCCCGGAAAGCCCGCGCTCTGGCGCGAGGAGGAGGGGGCGGCGGAAGGCGACAGCATCGGTCTCGAACTGTCGGCCGGCGGCCGCCGCGCCTTCATCCTGCCCGGCTGCGCGGAGGTCACGCCCGCGCTGGCCGGGCGGCTCAGGGGGGCGGCTCTGGTCTTCTTCGACGGCACGCTCTGGACCGATGACGAGATGATCCGCGCGGGCCTGTCGCAGAAGACCGGCCGGCGCATGGGCCATATCTCGATCAGCGGGCCCGACGGCGCGATGGCCGCGCTCGAGCCGCTCGGCATCGGCCGCAAGGTCTTTGTCCACATCAACAATTCGAACCCGGTGCTGATCCCCGGCACGCCCGAGCGTGCGGCCGCCGAGCGCGCCGGCTGGTGCGTGCCCGCCCCCGGAATGGAGTTCGTCGCATGAGCCTCGACCTGACGCCCACCCTCTCTCCCGCCCGGCCCCTCGACAGCGCCGACGCGATGGAAGAGCGTCTGCGCGAGATCGGTGCGGCGCGCTATCACGACCGCCACCCGTTCCACCACCTGCTGCACGGCGGCCAGCTGACCAGGGGGCAGGTGCAGGCCTGGGCGCTGAACCGCTACTACTACCAGTGCTCGATCCCGGTGAAGGATGCGGTGGTGATCTCGCGCTTTCGCGACCGGGCGACCCGCGTGGAATGGCGCCACCGGCTCGAGGACCACGACGGGGCCGAAGGGGCCGAGGGCGGCATCGACCGCTGGCTTGTGCTGACCGACGCGCTGGGGCTGGACCGGGCCTATGTGGAAGCGACCGACGGCATCCTTCCCGCCACGCGCTTTGCGGTGGACGCCTATGTCCATTTCGTCCGGGACCAGAGCCCGCTCGAGGCGATCGCCTCGTGCCTGACCGAGCTTTTCGCGCCCCACATCCACGCCGAGCGGATCTCGGGGATGCTTGCGCATTACGACTTCGTGAACCCGACCGTGATGGCCTATTTCCAGCGCCGTCTCAGTCAGGCGCCGCGCGATGCCGATTACGCCCTGCGCTATGTGCGTGAGCACGCCCGCACGCCGCAAGAGCGTGCGGCCGTCTGCAACGCGCTGATCTTCAAGACGCAGGTGCTCTGGACCCAGCTCGACGCGCTGCATCATGCCTATGTGCTGGGCCATGTCCCGCCCGGCGCCTTCGTCCCGGAGGACATGCGGTGAGTCGCCTTCATCTCTCGGCCGAAAGCGTGCCTGCGCTTGCGCGCCACGCCCGTCTGCGCTTCGACCGGAACCGGGAGCGATGGGTGCTTCTGGTGCCCGAGCGGGTGATGACGCCCGACGAGATCTGCGTCGAGATCCTGCAGGCCTGCGACGGGCGCGCGACGGTGGGGGGGCTGACGGCCATGCTCGAGCAGA
The DNA here is from genome assembly GCF_021391315.1 of Cereibacter azotoformans. Taxonomy (NCBI): domain Bacteria; kingdom Pseudomonadati; phylum Pseudomonadota; class Alphaproteobacteria; order Rhodobacterales; family Paracoccaceae; genus Cereibacter; species Cereibacter azotoformans. The sequence continues at coordinate 350,336 of NZ_CP090021.1, forward strand.
AATACCGGGCCGAGCCCGGCGTCATTGCGCGCGAGGTGCTGGCGCTGCTGCAGGATCTGGCCGACCGGGGCTATCTCATCGACAGGGAGGCCGCCTGATGGACGATCGCGCCTTCACCGAACCCGGCCCCGCGCGGCCCACCGCGCCCGGCCTGCCGATGGCGGTGCTGGCCGAGTTGACCCACCGCTGTCCGCTGCAATGCCCCTATTGCTCGAACCCGGTCGAGCTGGAGGCCGCGAGCCGCGAGCTTTCGAGGGACGAGTGGCAGCGGGTGATCGGGGAACTGGCCGCGCTGGGGGTGCTGCAGATCCATTTCTCGGGCGGCGAGCCGCTGGTGCGGCGCGATCTGGTGGACCTTGTGGCCCATGCCGACGGGGCGGGGCTCTACACCAACCTCATCACCTCGGCGGTGATGTTCACGCCGGCGAAAGTGGCTGAGCTGGCCGAGGCGGGGCTCGCCCATGTGCAGGTGAGCCTTCAGGGCGCGAGCGCGGCCCTGGCGGAGCGGATCGGCGGCTTCCGCGGCGGACACGCCCGAAAGATCGAGGCCGCGGGCTGGGTGCGCGAGGCGGGCATGGCGCTGACGCTCAACGCGGTGATGCACCGCCAGAACCTCGACGAGCTGCCCCGGATCATCGAGATGGCGGTCGAGATGGGGGCGCAGCGGCTCGAGGTGGCGCATGTCCAGTATTACGGCTGGGCGCTGAAGAACCGCGCGGCGCTGATGCCGACGCTGGCCCAGCTCGACGAGGCGACGCGGACCGTCGAGGAGGCGCAGGCGCGCCTCGCAGGCGTGCTCGCCATCGACTATGTGATCCCCGACTATTACGCGGTGCGCCCCAAGACCTGCATGGGCGGCTGGGGGCGGCAGTTCTTCAACATCTCGCCCTCGGGCAAGGTTCTGCCCTGCCATGCCGCCGAGACGATCACCGGGCTGCGGTTCGATTCGGTGCGCGAGGCGCCGCTGGCCGAGATTTGGCAGCGGTCCGAGGCGCTGAACCTCTATCGCGGCACGGCCTGGATGCAGGAGCCCTGCCGATCCTGCATCCACGCCGAAGAGGACTTCGGCGGCTGCCGCTGCCAGGCCTTTGCGCTTGCGGGCGATGCGGCGGCGACCGATCCGGCCTGCGCCAAGTCGCCCCTTCATGCGGGACTCTTCTCGCTTGCGGGGGCCGAGGCGGAGGCGGGCTCTGACCGTTTCCTCTATCGCAACTTCTCGGGTGGGGCGCCCGAGGGTTGAGGCGCCGCGCCGACCTCTGCCTGCCACGCCGGGAGGGATGCGGCGCAGGCTTCTAAGGGTTTGCGGGCCGCAGAGCCGCGTCGAGGCGGGCCCATTCCGCCTCGCCCCCCGGCAGGCCGAGGCGGATCAGCCGGTCCGACCAGGGAAAGATCCGGCTCCAGATCCGGGCGCGGGCGAGATGCTCCTGCGCGGTGCGGGCATCCTCGGTCTCATAGAGGCGGAAGAGATGCGCGCCGCCCGCCAGCCGCCAGCCCATGCGGGCCGCCAGCGCGTCGAGCCGCGGCCCCTCCGCCGCCAGACGCCCGGTTGTCGCGCGGGCCCAGTCGCGGTCCGACAGCGCCACCTCTCCGGCGGCAAGGGCCGGACCCGAAACCGCCCAGGGCCCGGCCATCCGCGCCAGCGACGCAACGTCGAGGGCAGAGCCCATCACGAAGCCGAGCCTCAGCCCCGCCAGCCCGTAGAACTTGCCGAACGAGCGCAGCACCAGCAGCCCCGGCACCCCCGCCTCGGGCGCGAGCGAAAGCTCGGGCAGCGGGTCGGCGAAGCTCTCGTCCACCAGCAGCCGCCCCACCCGTGGCAGCAGCGCACGGAGGCTGTGGGGCGCATGGCGGCGGCCGTCGGGATTGTTCGGATGGACGAGAACGGCAAGGTCAGCGCCCGCCAGCGCCTCGAGATCGCCCACCTCCTCGACCTGCCAGCCCGACGCCCGCAGGCTGGCCGCATGTTCGTTGTAGGTCGGCCCGAGGATGCGGGCCCGGCCTGCGGGTGCCAGCCGCGGGACAAGCTGGATGGCCGCCTGCGCGCCGGCCAGTGGCAGCATCGGCGCCTCGGTGCGGTAGGCGATCCGGGCCGACGCCAGCAGCCGCGCCTCGGCGGCCGCATCGGGCAGCGCCGTCAGGGCCCGCGGGGGCAGGGGGGGCATCGGGTAGGGCACCCGGTTGATCCCCGTCGAGAGGTCGAGCCAGTCCGCCGCCGCGCCGCCGAAGAGCGCCGCCGCGCTGTCAAGGTTGCCGCCGTGGTCGCGCATGTTCCCTCCTCAGGCCCCGCCGATGCGGAAGCGGGTGATGCGGGAAAAGCCGGCCGCCTGCAATGCCCCCCCCGCGGCGGGCGGGACGGCGCCGGGGGGGAAGATCAGGGCCCGCGCCGGGCCCGTGTGCCCGATGGCCCAGCCGAGCGCTCCGAGCCGGGCAGCCAGGGCCTCGGTGGGATCGTCGGCCGGCCCCCTCAGCGCGAGGCAGCGGCGGGCCGAGAGGGTCGCAAGGCGCGCGAGGCCGGGAAGGTCGGCCGTGGCCCACCCCGCCACGAGGTCGGCGATGTCGGGGAAGGACAGATCCGCCGGATCCGTTCGCTGGGACGCGCCGAAGAAGCCGCCGACCAGATCCATCCGCGGCAGGGGGCGCAGGTCGGCCAGCACGCGCCCCTCGCGCGAGGCCCAGAGGAGCCGTTCCGGCCGCTCGAACATCAGCGGATCGCTGGCCCCTTCCGAAGCGAGGCAGGCGCGCGCGAGGGTGCCGGTATCGGTGACACCCGCCGCCCGGAGGATCGCCACGCGGGCCGCGGTCGAGGCCCCCGCGCCGCCTCCGGGCGGCAGGTCGAGCACGAGGCGGAAGCGCCCTTCCGCTCCTTCGGCCGCGGCCAGCAACCGGCGCAGGGCAGGCAGGGTGAGCATCCGCGCGCCCGGCTGTTCGAGGGCGAGCGGGCCGGGCCTGCGAACCGCCTCGGCCCGGAGCGCAGGGCAGGGCAGCGTCACGAGCGCCAGCGGCCCCGAAGGGCCGAGCCGGCCCTGCAGGAACTCGCCCAGATGGCCCGCGACCTGCGCGAACCCTTCGGCCGCATCCGCCTCTACCCTCGTCTCGATCAATGGAGGGCCGCCTCCGGCTGCAGGCCCGTCCGCGAGGGGCGCGCGGGTGCCGAGGCGAGGACCATGGCCGCCGGCTCGGCCGGAAGCGCGCCCGCGAAGGAGCCGCCGCCCTCGAGCATCTCGGCCAGCCGCACGAGCCCCGGCGACCAGTCGCCGGGCTCGAGATCGCAGAAGAGTTGCAGCCCGCCCGTCGTCAGCCGGAACAGCGCCGTGCAGGGACGGCTGCATCCGGTCAGGCGCACGCAGCCCTGCATCTCGAAGTCGGGCCCCATCAGGCCCTCGGTCGAGCGGGCGGAGTCCGCCAGATGCTCGATCACCGACAGGCCGCTGAGGCAGGGTTGGTGCCGGTGTCGGCACTGGGTCAGGCTGTAGGTCCGTCCGTTCCGCGTCACGATCATCGCGCCCTCCGCGCATCTTGGGGACGGGCAGGCGGAGGGGCGGCGCAGGCGCACGCACCCTGCGCCCGGGACACCCCGCCCGGCTGTTACAGGTCCGATGACGGCAGGTCTCCTGACTCGCGGGTCTCGGCTTGTCCCGCCCTTCCCGGCCTGTCCGGGGCCAGTGGGCATGATGGGACGCGCTCGCCGCCTACAGTTGCGGGGGCAGTCGCGGCTTGGGGCCGAACAGGCCCGCACCGCATTCCCTCTTCGCCCGGGGCTGCCCCCGGGAACCGTCCCGCGCACCATCGGCCTTTCCCGTGCCACGCGCAAGGCCCGCGCGGTCGCAGCCCGCTAGAGTTCGATGTCCAGCGTCACCGGGAAATGATCCGAGGCGGCAAGAAGCGCCTCCTGCAGTTCTGGGATGCGGAAGCAGTTGGGATCGTTCAGCGGATGCCAGATCCGCCAGCGCGGTCCCTTTTCGGCCAGATCGGGCGAGATCATGATGAAATCGAGCAGCGCCTCGAAATACTGGTCCTCGGGCGCGAGCCAGAAGCGCGCCGAACTCGGCTGGACGCCGACCCGCTGGGTCAGGGCCATGCGCGCATGCGGCTCGTGGAGGCGCAACTCCGGCGGCTCGTCGAGGCCGAGCACGATTTCGACCCCCGAATGGCCGAACAGCTTTTCGTACTCGTCCAGCCCCGGCCCGTCGTTGAAGTCGCCCATCACCATCACGCTCTGGTGCCGGGCCAGCAACGCGGCCACCCGCCTGCGGATCCAGACACATTCCGCGAGCTGCTGGCGGCGGTTCTGGATGGCGATGCGGACCTCTTCGGCGCCGTTGCGCGCGCCGCGCCCGGCCTTGGACTTGGCGTGGACGCCGATCAACCGCAGCGCATGTCCATCGGCGCGCACCGCCAGTTCCAGAGGCGGCTTGGAGAACCGGATCGCCTCGGGCGCGGCATCCACGTCGATGTCGAAGCGGAAGATCCCGTCGAACCGCGGCGCCTTGGGGCTGGCCTGCGGGTCATGCCGCGCCTCGATCCGCGACGGATCGAACAGAAGCGCGATCTCCTGATCGGTCTCGTTGGCAAAGCCCATGATCGCCTGCGAGGCGCGAAGCTCGAAGGTGCGGGCGAAGGTCTCGAGCGCCTTGACGGTCGAGCGCCGCCGCCCGTGGTTCGGCGCCTCGATCACCATGATCGCATCGGCATCGAGGGCGGTGAAGACGATGCCGAGCGACTCGATCTGGTTCCGGCGGGTGATCTCGTAGCGTCCCGAGAGTTCGTTGTCGGCCAGAAGCCGCCCGCGGTCGTCAAAGAGCGCGTTGAACCACTCGACGTTGTAGGTCGCGATGCGCAGCCGCTGTCCCATTCACGCCGCCTGCTTCGCGCTGATCTCCTCCCAGGCGCGGTTGATGTCGATCAGCCGCCGCTCGGCCAGCTTCACCGCCTCTTCCGGGACGCCGCGCGCCACCATCCGGTCCGGGTGGCAGTCGCGGACGGCGCGCTTCCAGGCCGACCGGATCTCGGTCAGCGGCGCATCGTGCCCCACGCCCAGCACGTCGTAGGGATCGCGCGGCGCGTCGCCGACAAAGCGGGCGCGCAGCGCGCGGAAGCAGCGGTCGCTCAACCCGAAGATCCGGGCCACCTCGGACAGGAAGGCATCCTCGTCCGGGTGATAATGGCCGTCCGCCACCGCGATGTGAAAGAGCCCCTCGGCCAGATCGGTGAGGATCTGGTCGTCGTCGCGGAACATGCGCTTGATCTTGCGGGCATAGGCATCGAACCCGGCCACATCCTGCCGCGCGAGGTTGAAGACGCGGGCCGCGTTGGCCTCTTCGCCGGGCGGGATCGCAAAGATCTGGCGGAAGGCGGCCACCTCGTCGCGCGTCACCTGCCCGTCGGCCTTGGCCATCTTCGCGCCAAGGGCGATCACGGCGATGGTGAAGGCCACCGACCGCTCGGGCGGGGTGCGAAGGCGGTCGAGCACAGCCGACAGCCCCTCACCCGAGGCGAGGGCGGCCAGCGCGTCGGTGATGCGGCTCCAGATCGACATGGGACCAGCATAGACCCCGCGGCGGCCGGTGTCAGGAGAGGAATTTCTGCATCAGCACAAGGTCGAGCCAGCGCCCGAACTTGCAGCCGACCTGCGGCAGCACTGCCGTCTCGGCATATCCCAGCGCCGCATGGAAGGCGCGGCCTTCGGGATTGCCCGCGCTGACGCCCGCGAAGATGGAATGCGCGCCGGCCTGTCGCGCGTGATCCTCGATGGCGGCCATCAGGGCGCGGCCGATCCCGCGCCCCCGCGCGGCCGGGCCGAGGATGATCGTGTGCTCCATCGTGTGGCGGTAGCCCACGCCGCCCCGGAACTGCGAGTAGGTGGCAAAGCCCATCGGTCCCGCGCCCTCGTCGGCCACGAGGAACGCCGGGCGGGTCTCGATCATGGCCCGAAGCTCTTCGGGCGACTTCTCGTCGGCGTTGAAGGTCACCAGCGTGTCGCGGATGATCGGATTCCAGATCGCGAGCAGCGCCGGCACATCCTCGGGCCGGGCCGGGCGGATGGTCAGCGATGGCGGCCGACCAGAGGGCGGCGCGTCCTGCAGGCCCGGCTCACCGGGGAGGGGCGGGGCGAGTGTCATGCCGTGGTCTTCACCACCGGCGTGGCGCGCAGGGCCGTCGCGAGCGACTTGAACCGCGCCTGCGCCACCTCGCCATAGAGCGCCACCCCCTCGGGCGTCAGGGTCAGTTCGAGGATCTTCTTCTTGGGCATGAGTTTCAGGCTGCCCGCCGTGCCGGGATCGTCGATCGAGAACATCGAGCCGAACCGCATGGCCTTGCCCAGCACCTCGGCCTCGTGGATCTGCTCCTCGCTCAGAAGCCGGAACAGCGGTTCGAGCCGCGAGCCCGAACGCGAGTTCTTGTAGCGGTGAAGCAGGGCGAGCCCGAGGAACACGCGGCCCGGATGGTCGAGACCGCCGAGGTTGGCGCGGGTCGCGTTGTCGAAGCACATCTCGGCACGGTAGTCGGGATGGGCGCGCCATGTTGTGTCATGCAGCAGGCAGGCGGCCTTGATCAGGCGTTGCCGCTCGGGCGGGGCGTTCTTGAAGAGCTGGGCCAGGAACTGGTGGAGCTTCTTGCCGAAGCCGGGGGTGCGGGCCGAGGTCGCCTCGGCCACCCGTGCCGCCTCGATCAGCGGATCGCGCGCGCGCAACTTCGGCGGCATCTGCTCGTAGAGCAGCCCCTCGCGGATGCCGTAGGAGGAGACGTCGATCTCCTTCGGCCGGAAGATGCGGATCAGCTCGCGCAGCACCTCGACGGCGAGGGGGACCAGCTCCATCCGCTCGGGCGAGGTGCCGGTGCGGACCCGCAGCGCGGCCAGGTCGCTGGCCTCGATCCAGTCGAGCGTCTCGATCAGCGAGCGCGGCAGCATCCGGTATTCGTGCAGCACGGTCAGTGGATAGCCCCGCCGCTCCATGTCGAGCCGCGCGATCACCCGCCACGACCCGCCCACGAGGTAGATCCGGTCATGGTCGGGCTGGATCGTGTCGCGCAACTCCTTGATGATCCGGCTGATATGGGCCTGCCGCTCCTTCGGGCTGCCCTTGACCTGCTGGAGCCGGAAGGGTCCGAGCGGCGAGGTCACGCGACGGCCGACCTTGCCCTCGCCGATCCGGGCAAGCTCCATCGAGTTGCCGCCGATGTCGCAGACAATCCCGCGCGCGTCGGGCCAGCCGAGCAGGACGCCCTGGGCCGAAAGCCGTGCCTCCTCGTCGCCGTCGATGACCCAGAGCCGGAGGCCCGTCTCGCGCAGGACCTCGGCCTGAAAGTCCGGCCCGTCCTCGGCCTCGCGCACGGCGGCGGTGGCGACGACGGTCATGGGCGAGACCTTCATGCCGCGGGCAAGCAGCGCGAACCGGCGGAGCGCCGCCAGCGCCCGCTCGCGCCCGCGCGGGTTCAGCCGGTTGCTCTCGGCAAGGCCCTGGCCCAGCCCGCACATGACCTTCTCGTTGAAGAAATAGGCCGGGCTTCGGGCGGCGCCGTCGAAGACCACCATGCGGACCGAGTTCGAGCCGACATCGACCACACCCACGCGCGAAAGGGCGCGGGCGGACGGGTCCTCGAACAGGGGCCTGCCGAACGGGCCGAACTCGTCATGCGGATCCGGGATGTCGTTCACGGCACATCTCCCGCATTGGTTGCGGCCAAGGTAATGGCTGCGGCCGGTCCGTCAATACGCAAAGCGGCAGGATCCGGCGCCTGCGGGAGGCTGCCGGCGTGCGCAGGTCGGTCGGTGGGCGTAGGGCGGATCAAAGCGGTCCCTCGTCGCGCAGGGTGGCCAGACGCTGCACGTCCTTCGCGCCCGCCGTTCCCCGCCCCGAGAGCGAGGGGTTCTCCATGAAGAAGCCATGGCAGGAGAAGGCCTCCTCGCCGGCCGGTGGGCGCACGTAGCGGCCGTCCGCCTGAAGCAGCCAGCTCTGGGAATCGTCGGCGAGGTTCGCCGCCATGATCTGCCCCACGATCTGCGCCTTCACGGTCGGGTTCAGCGCCTCGACCAGCGTCTCGACCCGGCGATCCATGTTGCGCCCCATCCAGTCGGCCGAGGAGAAGAACACCCGCGCCTTCTTGGACGGCAGCCCGGCGCCATTGCCGAAGCAGACGATGCGGCTGTGTTCGAGGAAGCGGCCGACGACCGACTTCACCCGGATGTTGTCCGACAGGCCCTTCACGCCGGGGCGCAGGCCGCAGATCCCGCGCACGATCAGGCTGATCTTCACGCCCGCCTGGCTGGCGGCATAGAGCGCGTCGATCAGCTCGGGGTCGATGATGGAATTGACCTTGAGCCAGATCTCGGCGGGCCGTCCGGCGCGGGCGTGATCGGCCTCGGCCGCGATCAGCTCGTGCAGGCGGCCGCGCAGCGTGATGGGGGCGATGGCCACATTCTCGAGCCCCACGGGCTGCACATAGCCCGAGAGATAGTTGAAGATCTTGGTGGCATCGCGCCCCAGCGCCGGGTCGCAGGTGAAGAAGGACAGGTCCGTATAGACCCGAGCGGTGATCGGGTGGTAGTTGCCCGTCCCGTAATGGGTGTAGGTCACGAGATTGTCGCCCTCGCGCCGGACCACGGTCGAGATCTTGGCGTGGGTCTTGAGATGCATGAAGCCATAGACGACATGCGCCCCCGCCCGCTCGAGCCGCCGGCTCTGGCGGATGTTGGCGGCTTCGTCGAAGCGGGCCTTGAGTTCCACCAGCGCGGTGACGGACTTGCCCGCCTCGGCCGCCTCGCAGAGCGCGGTGACGATCGGGCTGTCCCAGCTTGTCCGGTAAAGCGTCTGCTTGATCGCCAGCACGTTCGGATCGCTCGCCGCCTGCTGGAGGAAGCGGATCACCAGATCGAAAGTCTCGTAGGGGTGATGCAGCAGGATGTCCTTCTGCCGGATCGCCGAGAACATGTCGCCCTCGTGATCGGCCAGCCGCTCGGGTACGCGCGGGGTGAAGGCGGGCCACAGCAGGTCCGGGCGCGACGAGATCACCAGCTCCTTCAGGTCGGCGATGCCGATGACGCCGCGGACCTCGATCACCTCGTCGGAGGTGACGCCCAGCTCCTCCATGATCAGGGCGTGAAGCTCCTTCGGCGCGCCGGCCGAGATCTTCATGCGGATCACCTCGCCCCGGCGGCGGCGCTTCAGCGCCGTCTCGAACTCGCGCACCAGATCCTCGGCCTCGTCCTCGACCTCGAGATCGCTGTCGCGCAGCACCCGGAAGGCGCAGTGGCCGCGCTCGGCATAGCCGGGAAAGAGCATCCCCAGATGCAGGAGCAGCAATTCCTCGAGCGGCAGGAAACGGTGCTCGCCGGGTTTGGCGGGCAGTTCGACGAAGCGGGCGATCTGCTGCGGGATCGGCAGCAGCGCCTGCAGCGGGCGCCGGTCGGACATGCGCTCAAGCTCGAGCCCCAGCGTGAAGCCCGTGTTCGGGATGAAGGGGAACGGATGGGCGGGGTCGATGGCCAGCGGCGACAGGACCGGAAACACCTTGGACAGGAAGTGGTCCTCGAGATGGCGCAGGTCGCGGGCGGTCAGCTTGGAGCGGGTGAGGATCGAGATCCCCTGTTCCTCCATCTCGCGGCGCAGCTTGTTCCAGACCGTCTGCTGGGTCTGCATCAGCCGCCGGGCGTCGGCGTTGATCAGCTGGAGCTGCTCGGCCGGCGAGCGCCCGTCCTCGGAGAGCACGAGGTTGCCGGCGCGCACCAGCGCCCGCAGGCCCGCGACGCGCACGGTGTAGAATTCGTCGAGGTTGGTGGCCGAGATCGACAGGAAGCGCAGCCTCTCGAGCAGCGGAACCCGCACATTGTCGGCTTCGTCGAGAACGCGCCAGTTGAAGGCAAGCCAGCTGAGTTCGCGGTTGAAGAAGCGCCGCGGACCTGTGACCTCCTCCTCGGGCAACGGGACGGGTTCGGGGAAGGGGGCCTTCAGGAAATCTGCCGGTGTCATGCTCTCAGCCTCGGTTCGGGTCCGTTTGCCCGTATCTTGTGAAGGTTATGTGACAGATCTCATTCGGCACCGGCCAGTCCCAGAAGCTCCGCCGCCATCTGGCGCGAGATCGGCCGCCGCTCGGCCAGCGAGCGGGCATCGAGCGCCGCAACAAGCGCCCGGGCCGCCTCGCACGACCGATCCATCCGCGCCACGAGCCACGGCACGAGCATTCCCGGCACCGCGATCTGGCGGTCGGCAAAGAGCTTGACCAGCATGGCCGACAGAAGCGCGTCGTCGGGCGCCTCGAGCCGGGTGACGGCGGCGGCCTGCATCCGGCTCTTGAGGTCGGGCAGCACCAGCCCCCAGTCGCGCGGCGGCGTGTCGGCGGTGATGAGCAGCGCGCCCGACCGTTCGAGCATGAGGTTGTGGAGGTGAAAGAGCGCCTCTTCGGCGGCCCGTTCGCCGCCCAGCCGCTCGGCATCCTCGACCGCCACGGCGCCATCGGCGGCAAGCGCGGGCAGGTCCGCGCGCGCCAGCGCCTCGGCCGGGATCAGCCGCGCCTCGGCCTGCGCCGCCCAGACATGGGCCAGATGGGTCTTGCCCGACCCGCGCGGGCCGACCAGCACCATCTTGCCGCGCGGCCAGTCGCGCCAGCCGTCGAGGCTTGCCAGCGCCAGCGCATTGGCCGGCGAGACGAAGAAATCCTCGCGGCTCAGGGCCGGTCGCATCGGCAGGTCGAAGGCGAGCTGACCCTTCACATGTCCTCCTCGGTGATGATGTGGGTGCCCCGGTAGAGGCGGGAGCCCGTATATTGCCGGATGCCGAAGCGCGCCAGCACCCCGATCGCCGCCGCCACCGGAACGGCGACCAGCATCCCCACGAAGCCGAAGATCGACCCGAAGGCCGAGAGCGCGAAGAGCAGCCACAGCGGATGCAGCCCCACCGAGCCGCCGACGAGGCGGGGGGTGATCACGTTGCCTTCGAGGAACTGCCCCAGCGCGAAGATGCCCGCCACCAGCCCGATGGAGAGCCAGTCACCCCAGAACTGGAAGAGCGCGAGGCCGATGGCCAGCGCGCCCCCGATCAGGGCGCCGACATAGGGAATGAAGGTGATCGCGCCGGCGATCGCCCCCACCACAAGCCCGAACTGAAGCCCCACCGCGGCCAGCGCCACCGCGTAGAAGGTGCCCAGCACGAGGCAGACCGAGATCTGCCCCCGCACGAATCCTGCCAGCACCTCGTCGATCTCGCTGGCGAGGCGGCGCAGGGTGGGGGCATGGTCGCGGGGCAGCCAGCTGTCGATCTTGGCCACCATCGGGTCCCAGTCGAGCAGCAGGTAGAAGCTCACGACCGGGACGACGACCACGAAGATCAGCGCGTTGATCACGCCATAGGCCGAGATCAGCACCGTGTTGGCCAACTCGCCGCCGCGCTGCTTGATCGTGTCGCCGATCGACAGCAGCGTCTGGCGCATCGTGCTCGTCTCGTCCGAGAGCTGCGGGAAATGCTCGAGCAGGAAGGTGTGAAGCTGGCGGAAGATCGTGGGCGCCGCGTCGATGAGCGCGGTCAACTGGCTGGCCAGGGTCGGGATGACGGCCAGGACGAGCAGCACCACCACGAGCAGCATGCCGACCGAGATGAGCGAGGTGGCGGCCACCCGGCTCAGGCCCGCCCGCTCGAGCCGGTCGGCCACCGGATCGAGAAAGTAGGCGATGGCCCCGCCCACGATGAAGGGCAGGATCACGTCGCCGAGAAGCCACAGGACAAGCAGGAAGACGAGGGTGGAAAGGCCCCACCACTTGGCTTGGTCGCTGATCGGAAGAGCCATGCCTGAAACCTCGCTGATGTTCCGCAGAGATGGCTCATGGCCCCGATCCTTGCAAGGGAAAGGCAGGGCTTCGGTCGGGGCGCGAGGCGGGGAGCGGACGGTGCGGGCGGACCTTCCGGCCCGGCGGACCCGTCGGACATGGGCGGGATGCCGCGCGGGCGGCGCTTGCCTGCCCCCTCGGCCTCGCCTAAACCCCTTGCGGAACAATCCACCGAACAGACACGGGGCCCCCATGCGCCTGAGCCGCTATTTCCTGCCCGTCCTGAAGGAGAATCCCTCCGAGGCGCAGATCGTCAGCCACCGTTTCATGCTGCGCGCCGGCATGATCAAGCAGCAGGCGGCGGGGATCTATTCCTGGCTGCCGCTGGGCTTCAAGGCGCTCAAGCGCGTCGAGCAGATCGTGCATGAAGAGCAGATCCGCGCCGGCCACATCCCGCTTCTGATGCCGACGCTGCAGCCGGCCGACCTCTGGCGCGAGAGCGGGCGTTATGACGATTACGGCGAGGAAATGCTGCGCATCACCGACCGCCACAAGCGCGACATGCTCTACGGGCCGACGAACGAGGAGATGATCACCGACATCTTCCGGTCGCATGTCAACAGCTACAAGGACCTGCCGCTGACGCTGTATCACGTCCAGTGGAAGTTCCGCGACGAGATCCGCCCGCGCTTCGGCGTGATGCGGGGGCGCGAGTTCCTGATGAAGGACGGCTACAACTTCGACCTCGACTTCGACAGCGCGATCCACGCCTACAACCGCCACATGGTCAGCTACCTGCGCACCTACGAGCGCATGGGCCTGCAGGCGATCCCGATGCGCGCGGCCTCGGGGCCGATCGGCGGCGACAACACGCACGAGTTCCTCGTGCTGGCCTCGACCGGCGAGTCGGAGGTGTTCTATGACGCGGCCATCACCGACCTGAAGTTCGGCGACCGCGTGGTGGACTATGACAGCCGCGAGGAATGCGAGGCCATCGTCAAGGAGTGGACGACCCCCTACGCCCGCACCGACGAGACGCATGACGAGGCGATCTTCAACGCCATCCCCGAAGAGCGCCGCCGCACCTCGAGGGGGATCGAGGTCGGCCAGATCTTCTACTTCGGCACCAAATATTCCGAACCGATGGGTGCGACGGTGGTAACGGCCGACGGTGCCCGTGTGCCGGTCCACATGGGCTCGCACGGGATAGGCGTCTCGCGGCTTCTGGGCGCGATCATCGAGGCCAGCCACGACGACAAGGGCATCATCTGGCCGGAAGGCGTCACGCCCTTCCATGTCGGCATCGTGAACCTCAAGCAGGGCGACAGCTCGACCGATCTGGCCTGCGAGGCGCTCTATCGCGACCTCTCGGCCAAGGGACTCGAGCCGCTCTACGACGACCGCGACGAGCGGGCGGGGGCGAAATTCGCCACGATGGACCTGATCGGCCTGCCGTGGCGGCTCACCGTCGGCCCGCGCGGCATCGCGGCCGGCAAGGTGGAACTGACCAACCGCCGCACCGGCGAGAGCGAGGAGATGTCCTCGGGCGCCGCGGTGGACCGGCTGGCGCAGATCTACGCCGGGATCTGAGGGCGCTTGGGAACCGCCGGGGGGCTGTCTGCCCCCCGGACCCCCCGAGGATATTTGAGCCAGAATGAAAGCAGGTGGGGCGGGCGGCTGCGGCGTGGCCGGGCCCTGCGGCGGACGTGAAAGGATGGACGGGATGGCTGGCCGGACGCGGCCCTTTGCGGCCTTCGAATGGATGATCGCCTGGCGCTACCTGCGCGCGCGTCGCGCCGAGGGCGGGGTCTCGGTCATGACCTGGATCAGCCTCGTGGGCATCACGCTTGCGGTCTTCGCGCTGATCGCCACGCTCTCGGTGCGGGCGGGCTTTCGGGCCGAGTTCGTGGACACGATCCTCGGGGCCAACGCCCATGTCACCGTCTATTCGGCGGGGCAGGTCAGCGAGACGGGGCAGCTGATCCGCGGCTTTGACGACTTCGATCCGGTGGCCGAGCGGCTGCGCACGGTGCCCGGAGTGGTGCGCGCGGCACCGGTGGTGAAGGGGCAGGTGATGGCCACCGCCAGCGGCCGGTCGAGCGGCGTCGAGGTCTTCGGGATGCGGCAGGCCGATCTGGCGACCATACCGCGGATCGGGCATGGCTCGGGTCATGTCGGCGACGTCGGGCGCTTCGACGAGGGCATCGCCATCGGCTCGGGCGTGGCGCAGGAGCTGGGCGTGACGGTCGGCGACCGGATCCGGCTGATCTCGCCCGACGGGGTGAAGACCGCCTTCGGCACCTCGCCGCGGGTCTCGGCCTATGAGGTCGTCTATGTCTTCACCGCCGGGCGCTACGACATCGACCGGACGCGGATCTACATGCCGCTGGCCGAGGCGCAGAGCTACTTCAACCGCGAGGGCCGCGCCGACGAGATCGAGGTGATGGTCTCGGACCCCGAGGCGGTCGATGCGATGGGGGCCGCGCTGATGCAGGCGGCGGGCGAGGGCTCGATGCTCTGGACATGGCGCGATTCGGCCGGGGCGTTCCTGCGGGCGCTGACCATCGAGGACAATGTGATGTTCGTGATCCTGTCGATTCTCGTGCTGATCGCCTCGATGAACATCGTCTCGGGGCTGATCATGCTGGTGAAGAACAAGGGCCGCGACATCGGCATCCTTCGCACCATGGGCCTGACCGAGGGCTCGATCCTGCGGGTCTTCTTCCTTTGCGGTGCCTCGACGGGCCTGATCGGCACGGCCTTGGGCGTGGCGCTGGGCTGCCTCTTTGCCATCTACATCGACCCGATCTTCTCGCTGGTGAACTATGTCTCGGGCGGCGGGGTCTGGGATCCGTCGATCCGCGGCATCTACGCCTTGCCGGCACGGCTTCAGTGGCAGGATGTGCTGTCGGCGGTGTCGCTGTCGCTCGCGCTGTCGTTCTTCGTCACGCTGATCCCCGCGCGGCGGGCGGCCCGCATGAACCCGGTCGAGGCGCTGCGCTATGAGTGAGATGCTGGTTCTCGACGGGCTGACCAAGGCCTACAACCGCGGCAAGCCCGGCGAGGTGACGGTGTTGCGCGGCGCCACGCTCTCGGTCGGGACCGGCGAGGTGGTGGCGCTGGTCGCGCCCTCGGGGGCGGGGAAATCCACGCTTCTGCACATCGCGGGGCTTCTGGACACGCCCGACGAGGGCCGCGTCGCCATCGGCGGCATGGCGATGGAGGGCTTGCGCGACCGGGCGCGAACCGAGGCGCGGCGGCGCGAGGTGGGCTTCATCTACCAGTTCCACCACCTGCTGCCCGAATTCACCGCGCTCGAGAACGTGGTGCTGCCGCAGCTGGCCAATGGCGTCGCGCGCCGCGAGGCCGAGGCGCGGGCCCGCGACCTCTTGGGCCGCGTCGGCGTCGGCCCGCGCGAGGGGCACCGGCCCGCGGCGCTTTCGGGCGGTGAGCAGCAGCGCGTGGCCTTCTGCCGGGCGCTGGCCAATGCCCCGCGGCTTCTTCTGGCCGACGAACCCACCGGGAACCTCGATCCCGGCACCTCGGATCAGGTCTTCGGCGTGCTGATGGATCTGGTGCGGGGCACCGGCCTTTCGGCGCTGATCGCGACGCACAACCTCGAGCTTGCGGCGCGGATGGACCGGGTGGTGCGGCTCGACGCGGGGCGCGTCGTCTGATCTGCGTCAAGGCTCGTCCCCGGCGGGAATGGTGATCTGGACCCAAAGGGAGGATGCCATGAAACCAGCCTTGATCGCGCTCTTTGCCCTGCCGCTTGCGGCCTGCGTGGCGCAGCCCGACGTGCCGACGGGGCGCGCGGATTTTGAGGCGCTCTGCGCCGGGTGCCACGGCGCCACCGGGCGCGGCGACGGCGACATGGCGGCGCTGCTCGACCAGAAGCCCACCGATCTGACGACGCTCGCGGCGCGGAACGGCGGCAACTTCCCCGGCACCCGCGTCATGGCCCAGATCTGGGGCTATGCGAAGACCGGCGACCGGGTGATGCCCGAGTTCGGCCCGCTTCTCGACAGCGAGATGGTGCCCTTCGACGGTGGCGACGGGATCCTGACCCCGACGCCGATCCGCCTCGTCCAGCTTGAGCAACATCTGCGCACCCTGCAGCGCTAGAGCTTCCGTTCCGGCCGGTCTGGCCCTATGGTCCGCCTCCCGAATTTCTGGAGCCGGACCCCATGAGCACCGACGCCATCCGCCGCATTCCCAAGCTGATCGCCGCCGAGATCGCGGCCCGACCCGAGCAGGTCTCGGCGGCCATCGAGCTTCTCGACGGCGGCGCGACCGTTCCCTTCGTCGCCCGCTACCGCAAGGAGGTTACGGGCGGCCTCGACGACACGCAGCTGCGCACGCTGTCCGAGCGGCTGGCCTATCTGCGCGAGCTTGAGGCGCGGCGCGAGACGATCCTGTCCTCGATCCGCGAGCAGGGCAAGCTGACGGCCGAGCTGGAACAGGCCGTGGGCAAGGCCACGACCAAGTCCGAGCTGGAAGACATCTACCTGCCCTACAAGCCCAAGCGCCGGACCAAGGCGATGATCGCGCGCGAAAACGGCCTCGGGCCGCTGGCCGAGGCGATCCTTGCCGACCGTGCGGCGGTGCCGGCCGATCTGGCGAAGGCCTTTGTCACCGAGGCGGTGCCGGACGTGAAGGCGGCGCTGGAGGGGGCGCGCGACATCCTGGCCGAGGGATTGTCCGAAAACGCGGACCTTCTGGGGCGGCTGCGCGCCCACATGAAACAGGTCGGCCGCGTCTCGGCCAAGGTGGTCGAGGGCAAGGAGGCCGAGGGCGCCAAGTTTTCGGACTATTTCGCCCATTCCGAGGCCTGGGCCACCGCTGCGGGCCACCGGGTGCTGGCCATGCTGCGTGGGCGGAACGAGGGCGTGCTGGTGCTCGAACTCGAGGTCGATGCCGACGCGGCCCGCGGCGAAAGCCCGGCCGAGCGGATGGCCGGCATGGCGCTTCAGGCGGCGGGCAAGGGGCCGGGCGATCAGTGGCTGCGCGAGGCGGCGTCCTGGGCGTGGCGGGTGAAGCTGAAGACCTCGCTGACGCTGGATCTCATGGCGGAGTTGCGCGAGCGGGCCGAGGCCGAGGCGATCGGCGTCTTTGCCCGCAACCTCAAGGACCTGCTGCTGGCTGCGCCGGCGGGGGGCAAGGTCACGATGGGGATCGACCCGGGCATCCGCACCGGCTGCAAGGTTGCGGTGGTGGATGCGACGGGCAAGCTGCTCGCCACCTCGACCATCTATCCGTTCCAGCCGAAGAACGACCTGCGGGGCTCGCAGGTGGAGCTTCTGAAGCTGATCCGCGCGCATGGGGTGACGCTGATCGCCATCGGCAACGGAACGGCCAGCCGCGAGAGTGAGAAGATGGTGGCCGACCTGCTGGCCGCCATGCCCGCCGAGATGCCGAAGCCCGTGAAGGTGATCGTCAGCGAGGCCGGCGCCTCGGTCTATTCCGCGAGCGCGCTGGCGGCGGCCGAGTTCCCGGATCTCGACGTGTCCCTGCGCGGCGCGGTCTCGATCGCGCGGCGGCTGCAGGATCCGCTGGCGGAACTGGTGAAGATCGAGCCGAAATCCATCGGCGTGGGCCAGTATCAGCATGATGTGGACCAGCATCGGCTGGGACGCTCGCTGGAAGCGGTGGTCGAGGATGCGGTGAACGCGGTGGGGGTGGATCTGAACACCGCCTCGGCGCCGCTTCTGGCGCGCGTCTCGGGCGTGGGGCCGGGGCTGGCCGAGGCGATCGTGCAGCACCGCAACACGAACGGCCCCTTTGCGAAGCGCCGCGACCTGCTGAAGGTCGCGCGCCTCGGCCCCCGCGCCTTCGAGCAGGCGGCGGGCTTCCTGCGCATCCCGAACGGGACCGAGCCGCTCGATGCCTCGAGCGTCCACCCCGAGGCCTATGACGTGGCGCGCAAGATCGTGGCCGCCTGCGGGCGCGACCTGCGCAGCCTGATGGCCGAGCCGCAGCGGCTGCGCGCGCTCGATCCGCAGGACTTCACCGACGACCGCTTCGGCCTGCCGACCGTCCGCGACATCCTTGCGGAACTGGAAAAGCCCGGCCGCGACCCGCGCCCGACCTTCAAGACCGCGACCTTCACCGAAGGGGTCGAGGAGATTTCGGACCTCAAGGTGGGGATGCTGCTGGAAGGGACGGTGACGAACGTCGCGGCCTTCGGCGCCTTCGTCGATGTGGGCGTGCATCAGGACGGGCTGGTGCATGTCAGCCAGCTCGCCGACCGTTTCGTGAAGGATCCGCACGAGGTGGTGAAGGCCGGCGACGTGGTGAAGGTCCGCGTGGTCGAGGTGGACGTGGCGCGCAAGCGCATCGGGCTCACCATGCGCAAGGACAGCGCCGATGCCCGCGCGCAGGCGTCGGAGCGAAAGTCCGAGCCGCCGCGCAAGGGCGGCAAGCCGCTGCCCCGGCAGGCCGCTCCGCGCGAGAGTGGCGCGAGCAATCCCTTTGCCGATGCGCTGAAGGGATTCAGGCGGGACTGAAGGCGCCATCCGGGAGGGTGGCGGGGGCGGTCGGCCCCCGCCACCGACACAGCGACCGAAGCGCCGGCGCGGGGGATTTCCGCGCCCGTTTTTTCTGCTCCCTTGCTAACTGGCATACTTGCATATTAGTTTGCGAGCGCACAGCGGGAGGATGAGATGCGGCAGACATGGCGGTGGTTCGGGCCGAAGGACCTCGTGTCGGTGGACGACATGCGGCAGGCGGGGGTGGAGGGCGTGGTCTCGGCGCTGCACCACATTCCCACCGGCGCGCTCTGGACGCCGGACGAGATCGCCCGGCGCCAGCGCCAGATCGGGGTGATGCGGGACGGCTCGGCCTCGGGGCTCAACTGGGAGGTGGTCGAGAGCCTGCCGGTGTCCGAGGACATCAAGAAGCAGAAGGGCGACTGGCGCGCGCATCTCGAGACCTGGAAGGAGTCGATGCGCAACCTCCGCGCGGCCGGGATCGAGGTGATCTGCTACAACTTCATGCCGGTTCTCGACTGGACGCGGACCGATCTCGCCTGGCGGCGGCCTTCGGGCGCGACCTGCATGCGGTTCGA
This sequence comes from Cereibacter azotoformans, assembly GCF_021391315.1. Lineage (NCBI taxonomy): Bacteria > Pseudomonadati > Pseudomonadota > Alphaproteobacteria > Rhodobacterales > Paracoccaceae > Cereibacter > Cereibacter azotoformans. The sequence continues at coordinate 369,160 of NZ_CP090021.1, forward strand.
CCTGCCGGACTTCGCCGCCTTCGACATCCATATCCTGGAGCGGCCCGGCGCGGCCGAGGAATTCCCGGAATGGGTCGTGGCGGAAGCCGCGCTGCGCCTGGCCGGGATGGACGAGGATCGCAAGGCGGCGCTGGCGCGGAACGTGGTCTTCGGCCTGCCCGGCGCGGCCGAGCAGTTCACGCTGGAGGATGTGCGCCGCCATCTCGCCGAATATGCCGGGATGAGCGCCGGGACGCTGCGGCGGCATCTGATCGACTTCCTGTCGGAAGTGGCGCCCCTGGCCGAGGAGGTCGGCGTCCGGCTCTGCTGTCATCCCGACGATCCGCCCTTCCCGCTGCTGGGCCTGCCGCGCGTCATGTCCACCGAGGCCGATTACGCCGAGGTGATGCAGGCGGTGGATCTCAAGGCCAACGGCATCACGCTCTGCACCGGCAGCCTCGGCGCGCGGCCCGACAACGACCTGCCGGGCATGATGGAGCGGATGGGCGAGCGGGTGCATTTCCTCCACCTGCGCAACGTCACGCTGGAAGGGGATGATCTGCGCAACTCGTTCTTCGAGGACGGACATCTGGACGGCGGCACGGACATGGTGGCGATGATCGCCGCGGTGCTGGCCGAGGAACGGCGGCGCGAGGCCGAGGGGCGGACGGACATCTCGATCCCGATGCGGCCCGACCACGGGCAGGACATCCTTGACGATCTCGGCCGCAAGGGGCAGCCGGGTTATCCCGCGATCGGGCGGCTGAAGGGGCTGGCCGAGCTGCGCGGGATCATGACCGCGCTGGATCACCCGCTGGTGCGCGGGGCCTGAGACGGACCCGCCCGGGGCCGGCCGCCGGGGGCTGGCTGCCCCCGGACCCCCGCGGATATTTTTGCCAGAATGAAAGGGCGGGGGGCGGCGCCACGGAAGGGCCGGCCGGCCGGCAAGCGGCCTTTCCGGCGCCTGCGCGGCCTCAGACGTCGAGTTCCTCGACGAAGCGCGCGTTCTCCTGGATATACTGGAAGCGCAGCTCGGGCTTCTTGCCCATCAGGCGCTCCACGAGGTCGCCGGTCTCGCCCGGCTCGTCCTCGTCGATCGAGACGCGGATCAGCTTGCGCGTGGCCGGGTTCATCGTGGTGTCCTTCAGGTCCTTGGCATCCATCTCGCCCAGGCCCTTGAAGCGCTGCACGTCGATCTTGCCCTTGCCGCCGAGACCCTTGGCCAGCCACAGCTCCTTTTCCACGTCGTCGGCGACGTAGAGCCGCTTGGCCCCCTGCGTGAGGCGATAGAGCGGCGGGCAGGCGAGGTAGAGATGTCCGCGGTCGATCAGCGGCCGCATCTGGGTGAAGAAGAAGGTCATCAGCAGCGAGGCGATGTGGGCGCCATCCACATCGGCATCGGTCATGATGATGATCTTGTCATAGCGCAGGTCGTCGATGTTGAAGCGCGTCCCCATCCCGGTGCCCAGCGCCTGGCACAGGTCGTTGATCTCGGCGTTCGCCCCCATCTTGCCCGAGGCCGCGCCCAGCACGTTCAGGATCTTGCCCCGCAGCGGCAGCAGGGCCTGAAGCGTGCGGTCGCGCGCCATCTTGGCCGAGCCGCCGGCCGAGTCGCCTTCGACGATGAAGAGCTCGGTCCCGTCGCGGGCGGTGGCGGAGCAGTCGACCAGCTTGCCCGGCAGGCGCAGTTTCTTCGTCGCGCTCTTGCGCTGGGTTTCCTTCTCCTGCCGGCGGCGGAGGCGCTCCTCGGCGCGCAGCACGAGGAAGTCGAGGATGGCACCGGCCGATTTCGTGTTGGCCGCCAGCCAGTTGTCGAAATGGTCGCGCACCGCGTTCTCGACCAGCTTCGCGGCCTCTTCGGTGGAAAGACGGTCCTTGGTCTGGCCCACGAACTGCGGCTCGCGGATGAAGACCGAGATCAGCGCCGAGCCGCCGGCCAGCATGTCCTCGCGGGTGATCTGGTCGGCCTTGCGGTTCTTCACCAGCTCGCCATAGGCGCGGATGCCCTTGAGGATCGCCGACCAGAAGCCGCTCTCATGCGTGCCGCCCTCGGGGGTGGGGACGGTGTTGCAGTAGGACTGGATGAAGCCGTCGCGTGCGGGCGTCCAGTTGATCGCCCATTCGACCGAGCCGGGAACGCCGAACTTCTCCTGAAATCCTACCTTCCCGGCGAAGGGCTTCTCGGCATAGGTCGAGGCGCCGGAGAGCTGCTCGGCGAGGTAATCGCCCAGGCCGCCGGGGAAGTGGAAGACCGCCTCCTGGGCCATGTCGCCGTCGGGGATCGCGGATTTCCAGCGGATCTCGACGCCCGAGAAGAGATAGGCCTTGGACCGCGCCATCTTCATCAGGCGGGCGGGCTTGAACTGCAGATGGCCGAAGATCTCGGGGTCCGGGTGGAAGGTGATCGTGGTGCCGCGGCGGTTCGAGGCGGCGCCCACCATCTTGACCGGGCCCTGCGCGATGCCGCGGGCGAAGCTCTGCACCCAGAGTTCGCGGTTGCGCGCGACCTCGACCCGCATCGTGTCCGAGAGCGCGTTCACCACCGAGGCGCCGACGCCGTGCAGGCCGCCCGAGGTCTGGTAGGCCTTGCCCGAGAACTTGCCGCCCGCGTGCAGCGTGCAGAGGATCACCTCCAGCGCCGACTTGCCGGGGAACTTCGGATGCGGATCGACCGGGATGCCGCGGCCGTTGTCGCGGATCGTCACGGAGTGATCGGCGTGAAGTTCGACCTCGATCCGCGTCGCATGGCCCGCCACGGCCTCGTCCATCGAGTTGTCGAGGATCTCGGCCACCAGATGGTGCAGCGCCCGTTCGTCGGTGCCGCCGATATACATGCCGGGACGCTTGCGGACGGGCTCGAGCCCTTCGAGCACCTCGATCGAGGAGGCGTCATAGGTTTCCGGCTGGCCGGAGAGAAGGTCGTTGGCCATGGCTGCTCGATTCTTTCTGGACGATTGAAATACCAATAGAGCATCCCGCGGGAGGAGTGCGCAAGATCTGGTGGGATCGGCTGCGCCCCGCCTGCGGAACGGTGTGCGGTCCTCACATGGCAAGACAGGGCCGGGTGCGCAAGGGACGGGGGGTCGGGCGCCCGCCCGCCGTTGCGACCCATTCGCCCATACGGGGTAACCCGTATTGGCGGGCCGGGTGGGTTGTGCAACCAGCGGGCGCAATCGGGGCGGCGAGGGTCGCGGGAGGATGGAAGACCTGTCTGGGGTGCCGGAGGATCGGGCCGCGGCGTCGGGTGCCGGCGGCACGGATCTCGTGCATCTGGCCTATGAGCTTGCGCTCGATCCGGCTCGGCTGCCCGACTTCGCAGCCCTTTGGCAGGAGCAGCTGACACCCGCGACGGAGGGGCCGCGCGCTGCGGAGCCGACGCTCGATCTGCATTTCGAGCGGGCGCGGCGCCTCCTGGAGCGGGTTCCCCGGGACCAGCGCCGAGGGATCGAGGCCATCCTGGCAGGGATCCTGCGGGTGCCGGCCTTCCTGAGCGACGGGGTGGTGCGGATCGCCGCCTGCAACCTTGCGGCCGAGTCGGCCTTCCGGATCTCGGCCGGTGCGCCGCTGGCGGCGCTGCCCTTCGATGCGGCCGATGTGGTCGCCCTGTCCTCGACCATCCGGCGCGTGGCCCGCCGGGCGGTGCCTGCGCGGAACCTCCGCCTGCGCTCGGTGCCGAACGGGACAACGGTGGTCGTGCGGGTCTGCCCGATCGACGGGCAGGAGGGCCGGGCCAAGGCGCTGGTTCTGGCGACCGAACCCGTCTGGCCCGAACCCTTCGGCGAGCTTCTCAACGAGACATTCGGCCTCACGGGGGCCGAGGTCGAGATCGTCCATGGCCTGACGCTCGGGCTGCCCCTGCGCGAGATCGCCTCGCTCCGGGGGCGGTCGGTCGAGACGGTCAGGACGCAGATGCGCTCGATCCAGCAGAAGACCGAGACCCATTCGCAGTCCGAGCTTCTGCGCCTGGTGATGGGGCTCATGGAACTGGCGCTTGCGCCGGCGGTCGGTGCGCCGCCGCGCTCGGCAGGGCGGCTTCACGAGCCTCTCATGCGGCAGAGCTTCCTGCTGCCGGACGGGCGACGGCTCGAGTGGCTCGAGTTCGGAGATCCGGTCGGGGCGCCGGTCCTGCATCTGCACGGCGAGTTCGGTCTCGCGCGCTGGACGCCCGCGGCCGAGCGGGCGGCGCGGTTGCGGCGGCTGCGGGTGATCGTGCCGATCCGGGCGGGCTATGGCCGGAGCGATCCCCTGCCCGAGGAGACCCCGTTTGCGGAAGGGAACGCCGCGGATCTGGCGGCGCTGGCCGGTCATCTCGGCCTTCCGCGCGTGGCGGTCCTGGCGCTTGGCGGGGATCTTGGTGCGGCCCTGTGGCTCGCGCGGTCGCGGCCCGGGCTGGTCACGGGGATCGCCGCCTGCGCCCTTGACCTGCCGGACGCGGCCGCCGCCCATTGGCCGGGGTTTCTGGCCCGCACGGCGGAACGGTCGCCCGCGGCGCTTGCGCTGATGGTGCAGGCGGCCTTTGCCTTCGCCCTTGATGGTGGGAAGGAACATTGGCTGCTCGGGGCCTGCGGAGGGGCGGCGGCGGACCGGCTTGCGCTGCGGATCCCGGGAGTGCGCGAGGCGCTGCTTGTGGGCAGCGAGATCTGCCTCGGGGCCGAGACATCGGCGCACGCGGCCTTCTGCCGGAGCCGCATCGAGGCATGTCGGGCGTTGCCGCCCGGACCCGCGCAAAGCCCGCTTCTGTTTCTTCAGGGCGGGCTTGACCCTCTGGCCCCGCCTGCCGATGTGGCGGCGCTCGCCGCAAGGACCGGGGCCGAGGTCGAGGTGCTGGCAGGCTGCGCGCGGCTGCTGTTTCTTGAGCAATGGGAGACAGTCCTGAACCGTCTTTGCTCCATTACCGCGCGCTGAAGATCTCGAACAATAGTTTTACCGCAATTGGAGTATGCGCTGAATCTTGCTCATATGTAAGGAACCCACTCACAAGACTTTTCAACAAACTTCTCATTTCTGCGCAAGATTGTTCCTGAAGGGGGGCGGTGGAGACACCGCCCCCGAATTATCTGGTAGCGGATCCTCGTCAGATGATGCGGATCAAGGTGGCCGGAGCCGCGCGCTTCAGACTTGGATCGAGCCGGAGAAGGAGGATCCCATGGCTGATGACCATCCCGTGGCCGAGCGGGCGACCGAGGGGCTTCCCACGGCGGACATTCCGCAGGCCATCCCGACACCGGCTGCAGCCGACGCGGGTCCGGTGGACGAGGCACCTCCATCCGGGCCGCTGCACGGGCCGCGGCAGTTTCCGGCGGTGGATGCGAACGCGATCCGGCAGGCGTTCGAGGGTGGCCACTATCCCTATCCGCGCCGAATGGGGCGCGCCACCTACGAGGCGGAAAAGGCCCGGCTGCAGGCCGAACTGCTGAAGGTGCAGATCTGGGCGCAGGAGACGGGCCAGAAGTTCGTGATCCTGATGGAAGGCCGCGATGCCGCGGGCAAGGGCGGCACGATCAAGCGGTTCATGGAGCATCTCAATCCGCGCTACGCCCGCGTCGTGGCGCTTACCAAGCCTGGCGACCGCGAGCGGGGCCAGTGGTTCTTTCAACGCTACATCGAGCATCTGCCCACCGCGGGCGAGATCGTCTTCTTCGATCGCAGCTGGTACAACCGGGCGGGCGTCGAACGGGTGATGGGCTTCTGCACCCCTTCGGAATATCTCGAGTTCATGCGGCAGGCGCCGGAACTTGAACGGATGCTCGTCCGCTCGGGGATAAGGCTCTACAAATACTGGTTCTCGGTCACGCGCGACGAGCAGCGCACCCGCTTCCTCGCGCGCGAGACGGATCCGCTGAAGCGGTGGAAGCTCTCGCCGATCGACAAGGCGAGCCTCGACAAGTGGGACGACTATACCGAGGCGAAGGAGGCGATGTTCTTCTATACCGACACGGCCGATGCGCCCTGGACGATCGTCAAGTCGAACGACAAGAAGCGCGCGCGGCTGAACTGCATGAAGCACTTCCTGTCCAGCCTCGACTATCCGGGCAAGGATGCCGAGGTGGTGGGCCAGCCCGATCCGCTGATCGTGGGGCGCGCGTCGCAGGTGATCGGAACGTCCGCCGGCATCCTCGACAGCGCCACGCCGCCAGCCTTGCGCAAACCGCGTCGCACCTGACCCTTGCTTCCGCCCGATCCGGCGCGGAACGGCTACGGCACCGGAGGCCCGCCGGCCGCGGAGAACATCCATGAGCCGGCCCACCTCGAGGCCGGCTCTGCCGGATGGGAGGTGCTGCTGGCTGCGGACCGTGCCGAGACGATCCCGGAAGGTTCCGCCCATGCCGGCCTCTCGGGGCTGGTGGATTTCGTGGCGCGAAAGCCGCTTTCTGCCTGATCGGGCGGCACCGGCTTGATGCGGCCCCTGCGGCGGGCTAGTGCTGGCGCATGTTCCACCATCCGACCTTTACCGGCCACGCGAGGGCGATTCTCGCGCTGGGGCTTCCTCTTGTCGGAAGCCACGTGGCGCAGATGTCGCTGCATGTCACCGACACGGTGATGCTGGGCTGGTATGGAGTGACCGAGCTGGCCTCGGTCGTGCTGGGGGCCTCGCTCTTCTTCGTCACCTTCATTCTCGGCTCGGGCTTTGCGCAGGCGGTCATGCCGATGGTGGCCGAAGCGCTGGGGCGCGGAGACGAGACGCAGGTGCGGCGCGACACCCGCATGGGGCTCTGGCTGTCCATCGCCTTCGGGGCGCTGGTCTATCCGCTGTTCTGGTTCTCGGGCACCCTCCTTCTGGCGCTTCGCCAGCAGCCCGAGGTGGCGGCGCTCGCGCAGGATTACCTGCGGATCGCGGGGCTGGGCATGGTGCCCGCGCTGCTGATCATGGTGCTCAAGAGCTACCTCTCGGCGCTGGAACGGACGCAGATCGTGCTGTGGGCCACGCTGGCCGCGGTGGTGGTGAATGCCGGCCTGAACTGGGTGCTGATCTTCGGCAAGCTGGGGGCGCCCGAGCTGGGTGTCGAGGGGGCCGCCATCGCTTCGGTCGGGGCGCAGCTCATGTCGCTGGCGGCGCTTGGGCTCTATGCGGCGCTTCTGCCGCCCCTGCGTCGGTTCAACCTGTTCCAGCGGTTCTGGCGCCCGGACTGGCATGCGCTGGCGCGGGTCTTCGCGCTCGGCTGGCCCATAGGTCTGACCGGACTGGCCGAGGGGTCGATCTTTCAGGCGGCGGCGCTGATGATGGGTTGGCTCGGCACCGTGCCGCTGGCGGCCCATGGGATCGCGCTCGAGGTGACGGCGCTGGCCTTCATGGTCCATGTGGGGATCTCGAACGCGGCCACGATCCGCACCGGGCGCGCGGACGGGGCAGGGGACACCGCGGGGCTGCGCGACGGGGCCAAGGTGGCGATCCTGCTCTCGCTGGTCTTCGGGCTCCTGATGGTTGCCATCTTCCTGCTTGCGCCGGGACCGATCATTGCGCTCTTCCTTGATCGCGCGAACCCGCAGTTCGACGAAATCGTGGCCTTCGGCTCGGTCCTGCTGGCCTTTGCCGCCCTGTTCCAGATCGCGGATGCGATGCAGGTGATCGCGCTGGGCCTTCTGCGCGGGCTGCGCGACACGCAGGTGCCGATGTGGCTGGCCAGCTTCAGCTACTGGATGGTGGGGATCCCGGCGAGCTATCTCCTCGCCTTTCCGATGGGACTGGGCGGGCCCGGGCTCTGGCTCGGGCTGGTGGTGGGGCTGACGCTCGCGGCGATCCTGCTCATGACGCGCTTCTGGATGCGCGCCCCGCGGCTGGCGCTGGCCTGAGCGATCCGTCCCGCCCTGATCCGGGCGGGACGAACGTCCCTGCCTCAGCTCAGCCCGGCGCAGAAGGCCTGGATGCGGGCGCAAGCCTCGCGCAGCACCTCGTCGGAGGTGGCGTAGCTCACCCGGAAGTTCGGCGAGAGACCGAAGGCCGCGCCAAAGACCACCGCGACGCCCGTCTCTTCGAGCAGGGCCGAGGCGAAGGCCTCGTCGTCCGTGATCTTCGCGCCACCCGCCGAGGTCTTGCCGATGCAGCCCGAGATGTCGGGATAGACGTAGAAGGCGCCCTCGGGGTTCGGGCAGGTCACGCCCTTGGCCTCGTTCAGCATCGAGACCACCAGATCGCGGCGGCGCTGGAAGGCCTCGCGGTTGGTCGCGAGGAAATCCTGCGGCCCCGACAGCGCCTCGAGAGCCGCATATTGCGCGATCGAGCAGGGGTTCGAGGTCGATTGCGACTGGATCGTACCCATCGCCTTGATCAGTTCCACCGGCCCCGCGGCATAGCCGATCCGCCAGCCGGTCATGCAATAGGCCTTGGACACGCCGTTGCAGGTCAGCGTGCGGTCATGGAGGCCGGGCTCGACCTGCGCGGGGGTGGTGAAGTCGAAATCGTCGAACACCAGATGCTCATACATGTCGTCGGACATGATCCAGACATGGGGATGGCGCATCAGCACCGCGCACAGCGCCTTCAGCTCGTCGCGCGTATAGGCCGCGCCGGTCGGGTTCGAGGGCGAGTTGAAGATGAACCACTTGGTCTTCGGCGTGATCGCGGCTTCGAGCTGCGCGGGCGTCAGCTTGAAGCCCGTCTCCATCCCGGCCGCCACACTGACCGGCGTCCCGCCCGCGAGCAGCACCATGTCGGGGTAGCTGACCCAGTAGGGGGCGGGGATGATGACCTCGTCGCCCGGATTCAGCGTCGCCACCAGCGCGTTGTAGAGGATCTGCTTGCCGCCGGTGCCCACCGTCACCTGCGACGGCGTGTATTTCAGGCCGTTCTCGCGCTCGAACTTCTCGCAGATCGCGCGTTTCAGTTCGGGGATGCCGTCCACCGCGGTGTATTTCGTGCGACCCGCGTCGATGGCGCGCTTGGCGGCCTGCTTGATGTTGTCGGGCGTGTCGAAGTCGGGCTCGCCCGCCCCGAGGCCGATCACGTCACGTCCCGCGGCCGCAAGCTCGCGCGCCTTGTTGGTCACCGCGATGGTCTGCGAAGGTTTCACGCGGGCAAGCGTGTCGGAGAGGAAGGCCATGCGGGAAAAACTCCGGGCGAGGGTGGCTGGGGCCGGTTTGTAACTTTCGGCCACTTGTCTTAGGTTCAGCCCCGAAAGCGATCAAGCGGTATCAAGGGAGAGGCAGGATGGCAGCGGACAGCCCCGGGTGGTTCAGCAACGAAACAGCGACCTTCGGAGACCGCCTCGCCGGCGCGCGTGAAGCGGCCGGCCTGACGCAGGAAGAGATGGCGCGCCGGCTCGGCGTGCGGCTGAAGACGCTGCAATCCTGGGAGGATGACCTGGCCGAGCCGCGCGCGAACCGGCTGCAGATGATGGCCGGGATGCTGAACGTGAGCCTGCGGTGGCTGCTGACCGGCGAGGGCGACGGGGTCGAGGGCCCGTCGGAACCTGTGGTGCTGCCGGCCGAGGGCCGCGAGGCGCTGGCCGAGCTGGCGCGGATGCGCACGCAGATGCTTGCGCTGGCGCAGGAGATGGGGCAGCTGGAAAAGCGGATGCGGGCGCTCTTGCGCAAGGAGGCGGAATGATCGAGGCGGACGAGGCGCGGCTCAAGCGCATGTCCATGCGCTCCTGGCGGCGCGGCACCAAGGAGATGGACCTGATCCTCGGCCCCTGGTCCGACGCCCATCTTGCGCAGCTGTCGGAGGAGCGTCTGGCGCTTTATGATTCTCTTCTGAACGAGAATGACCAGGATCTCCTGCCCTGGATTCTCGGCCAGCGGGAGCCGCCTGCGCCCCTGACCGCGCTGATCTCCGAGATCGGGGAGTTCGCCCGCACGCGTCTGGCCCGCTGAGGCCCTCCGGCGCCGGAAATCTGGCGACAGTTTACGTTATGTTTGCGCTTTGTGCCGATTCTGTCTCTGGCAACGCAGTGTTGGAGATGAGGAATGACGGTTCACGCAGGCATTCTCGATGGGTCGCAGAAGGCCTTTCTGCTCGGCTATCTGGAAAGCCTCTCGCTGGTGGAGCGTCTTCACCGGCTGCTGCTCGATGTGGTGAAGGACGAGTTCGAACGGATCGGCGTGCTCGAGATCAACTCGGTGCAGGCGCTGCTTCTGTTCAATGTGGGAGAGAACGAGGTGACGGCGGGCGAGCTGAAGTCCCGCGGCTACTACCAGGGCTCCAATGTCAGCTACAACCTGAAGAAGCTGGTGGAGTTGGGCTACATGCACCACCAGCGGTCCGAGATCGACCGCCGCTCCGTCCGTGTGCGCCTGACCGAGAAGGGGCGGACGGTGCGCGGCATCCTGTCGGATCTCTTCTCCCGCCATGCCGAGGGGCTGGAGCGTCGGGGCATCGTCGGCCCCGCGGGGATGGAGGATCTGAATCAGGCGCTCCGACGGATGGAGCGCTACTGGACCGAGCAGATCCGTTACATCTACTGACGATCGGGCGGCCCGCTAGCCGATGTCCCGTCTGATCCCGAGCCGGACGGTCGGCCTTCCTCGGTCGCTCGATCCCTGCTTCGCGATCGACCGGAGGCCCTGCCGTTGCTGCGGGGACGGAACGTCCGCCGCTGCGGGGCGAGGGGCCTCGACCGGAAGGCTCAGTTCCCGACGTTTGACGCCTGATTGGCGGCGGACGTCGCCCCCGTGATCGCGCTGAGCGTCTTCTGCCACTGGACGAAGGGCGCTTCGGTCACATAGACCGTATCGCCGTCACGGATCATGAAGTCGCGCGCCTCGAACAGGCCCGTCGGCCGTGTCAGGTCGAGCACATAGACCATGCGCTGATCGCCCACGAGATCCGTGCGCCCCAGCAGGCTGTTGGCGATCTCGGCCGGCTCGTCCCGCAGCACGAAGACGCCCTTGGGATCGGCCAGCTGGGTGTTGAGGCCGCCGACCTGCGCAAGCGCCTCGATGGCCGAGACATTCTGCGTCTCGAACTGGATACGGGTCTGATGGCCCGTCGCGCCGAGGGCCACGAAGGACCGGTCGTCCTCCTCGATCACGATCACATCGCCCGGCCGCAGGGCAATGTCGAGCGCGGGATTGTCATAGAGGTCCTGCAGCCAGATCTGGCTGGTGTTGCCGTTGCGCGTGACGCGCACGATGGCGGTCTCGACGGGAACACTGGTCCCGCCGGCACGGGCCAGCATGGCTGAAAGGGTGCGGGTGGGGCGCTCGATCGGGAAGACGCCCTGGCTGCCCACCGCGCCCGAGACCGTGACGGACGAGCCGTCCCCGGCGAGACGCTGGACCGACACCTGCGGGTCCGGGGTCTGTGTGTCGAGCTTGCGGGTGATGGCCTGACGGAGCCCGTCGGGCGTCTGACCTGCGGCGCGGATGCGGCCGGCATAGGGGACGTAGATATAGCCCTGCCCATCGACCTGCACCTGATCGAGCGAGGACACGCGTTGGCCGGAGTTGCCGAGCAGCGGATCGTCGCGCACGTTCTCGAACACGGTGATGCCGAGCGTGTCGCCGGCCGCGATCACATCCGAGCCTATGAGATCGGCGCTGCGGAAATTCGAATTGAATCCAAAGGCCGGGGTCACGGCGGTCACCCTGCTGACGAAGCGGTTCACCGGCACCACGAAGGCATCGCCCTGCTTCTCGAAGGAGCCGGCGAAGATCTCACGCTTGTGCGGGCCCGAGCGGGGCAGGCCGCAGGCGGCGACCGAGGACACGAGCAAGAGAAGGGTGAGCGTCTTCGCGCCCCTGACTGCCGAAAATGTCACTGCCCGGCTCCTTGCAGACCTTGTCACGTCCAATTCGCTTTTTGCGTGAAGCTAGCGGAACCCGGCCCGGATTGCCAGAGCCGCCTTCCGCGCACCCAAGGCCGTCGGCGACTGTTGCTGCGGGGTCGCGGGATGCAATGGATTTTCAGGGCCGCGACAGGTCGAAGCCCTGCACGCGGCACCGGCCGGCGCAAGCGGCTCGCGTCCGCGCCGGACGGTGACGGCAGGGATCCTGTGGTTCCGGCAGGAACGCCAGCGGCACCCGGCCGTCTTCTCGTGGCCTGTTCGAAAGGCGGTTTTGCACAAGAGCCAGGCGCCGGGGGCAGGGGACCGGCAGGTTGGGCTCGGCCCGCGGCGCTTCGGCCCACGGGCGGCTTGCGGCAGTTGGGGCGGGGGGCTGGGCAACACAAGCCTTCCCGACGTGGCAAATCCGTTGCGCGCCGGGGCGGCGGGGGCTACGCCTTGGGCCAGGGAAAAGGAGAGGTCATGTTCACCGGGATCGTCACCGACATCGGCCGCGTTCTGGAACTCGAACGCAGGGGCGACCTGCGCGCCCGCATCGCCACGGGCTACAGGGTCGAGACCATCGACATCGGCGCCTCGATCGCCTGCGACGGTGTCTGCCTCACGGTCGTCGCCACCGGCACCGCGCCCGAGAACTGGTTCGAGGTCAACATCTCGGGCGAGACGCTCTCGAAGACCGTCCTCGGCGGCTGGCAGGTGGGGCACCGCGTCAACCTGGAGCGGGCGCTGAAGGTGGGGGACGAACTTGGCGGCCACATCGTCTCGGGCCATGTGGACGGGGTGGCCGAAGTGGTGCGCGCCGTGCCCGAGGGCGACAGCCTGCGTGTGACCTTCCGCGCCCCCGAGGCGCTGGCCCGCTTCATCGCTCCCAAGGGGTCCGTGGCGCTGAACGGCACCTCGCTCACCGTGAACGAGGTCGAGGGGGCCGAGTTCGGGATCAACTTCATCCCCCACACGCAAGAGGTGACCACCTGGGGCGGTATCGCGCCGGGATTGCGTGTGAACCTCGAGATCGACACGCTCGCGCGCTATGTCGCGCGCCTGAACGAGTTCGCGTGAGATGGCGCTCGCGGGCCTCGGCCACAACGGCGGGCCGACGCTCGAGAGCGGCGGAAGCTGGCGGAGGCACTGCTGGTCGCGCGCACGGGCCGACCTCTTGCCGACCTTGCCGCTCGAGGTGCTGCGGACGCGCGTCCGCCGTGCGGCCGAACTGGGGCTCGACTACCGCACCTACGCGTCGGTTCGGGCCGCGACCGGGCATGACGTGGTGGCCTTCCTCTTTTCGTCAAACGCGTTGCGCGTGATGCCGGGGCAGGAGATGCCGGCGGATCGGTCGGATAGGCTTGGCCGGATCGGGGCCGAGCGCATCGGTCTCGCGCAGGGCCGCCTTGCGCCCGAGGATCTGCTCGCCGCGGCCCAGGGGCTGCTGGCCGCGGCTCATCCCGCCCCGCGGCCTTTCGCCGGATGGTCCGAACAGCGCCACCTCCTGCGCGCGGCGCTGGGGCGCATCCCGTCGGACCGGGTGATCCTGGTGGGCGAGGGCTGGCTGGAGCGGGAATGGTCACAGGCCGCGCGTTTCGCGGCCTGCCTTGAGGCCGACCGTTACATGCGGGCAGGTTGAGGGTCCGCCTCGGGGCCTGATGCCCGCCCCTCGATCATCCGCCGGACGGCGAACCAGACGGCTGCGGTCAGGGCGATGCTGGCATAGCCGTCCACGGCATAGTGCCAGCCCAGATGCACCGATCCGACAAGGATCAGGCCGAGGAAGCCCACCATCAGCCCGCCCGCCCAGCGGCGCCATGTGAAGGCATAGAGGGTCATCAGCGTGGTGCTGGCCACATGCATGGACGGGAAGGCCGAGATGCCGCGCAGGCCCTCGCCGGACTGGTAGCCCGTCCAGAGCAGGTCCTGCACATGGAGTGCCCAGACGGGACTTGTCCCGTGGAACTGGCGGAGCGTCTGCATCAGCGGCTCGTAGCGGTCGCCAAGGCCGAGGGCCGCGTAGTAGCAGGGGCCGGCCGAAGAAAAGACAATGGCCAGCAGGTTGCCGCCAAGTCCCCATACCAGCGTGAAGGACAGAAGGAACGTGCGGCGCGCACCGGGATTTGTGCCGGTGAAGCAGCCGGCCATCACCACGAAATAGAGCAGCAGCAGCCAGAAGTGATAGGCGCCATTGAGGGCGGTCGTGGCAAGCGGGTTGCCCATGAGCTGCATCGTCCAGTGGTAGGGATCCATCCCGCCGTGGAGGCTGCGGTCCAGGGCGGCGAAGGTTGTGTCCCAGCCGAAGGGGTTCACGGCCGGAATGATGCTCTTGATGTAGGAGAAGGCATCGAAGAAGAAGCTGAACGCGCCCAGAGCCACCGCGCCCGAGGCGAGCCGCGGTGCGTCCGAGAGATGCCGGCGCAACTCGGCGAGGTAGAGCGGGATCGGTCGGCCCGCGGGGCGCTGGCGGGCAATCGAGACCAGCAGGACCACCGACATGACAAAGAGATAGAGCGGCAGCATCACCCCCAGCAGCTTTAGGAGGAAGAGAGCCGTGTTGTTCTCGTATTCGAGGCCATAGGCGGCCGCGAGAAGCCTTGCCGCAAGGACGTTCGCGCCGCATGCAAGGATCAGCCATCGGTTCTCGTGGAAAGCGTGCCGCAGCGCGCCCGTCACATGCCCGGCAACGTGCATTCGGTTCTCCGTGATGAACGCACCGTTTCTGATCTGCGATTGGGGCGCCTTCGCGGCACGGAGATGGAAAGTCCGGGTCGCGGGCGGGCGGCGCTGCCTCTGGCCTTTCGCGCACGCTCGCGCTATGGGCAGGTCTGATCCCGGAGCGATGCGATGAGCCACACGAAGACCGAATATTCCGACGCGATCTCTCCGATCGAGGAGATCATCGACGACGCTCGCAACGGGCGGATGTTCATCCTCGTGGACCATGAGGACCGCGAGAACGAGGGTGACCTCGTGATCCCCGCGCAGATGTGCACGCCGGCCGCCATCAACTTCATGGCCACTCACGGGCGCGGGCTGATCTGCCTTGCACTGCCTTCGGCGCGGGTGGACCAGCTGGGCCTGCACCTGATGGCGCCGAAGAACTCGTCGCGCCACGAGACCGCCTTTACCATCTCGATCGAGGCCCGCGAGGGCGTCACGACCGGGATCTCGGCGGCCGACCGGGCCCGCACCGTGGCCGTCGCCATCGACCCGACGAAGGGGCCGCAGGACATCGCGACCCCGGGCCATGTCTTCCCGCTGCGTGCGCGGGACGGGGGCGTGCTCGTGCGCGCGGGCCATACCGAGGCCGCGGTGGACGTGAGCCGCCTTGCGGGTCTGAACGCGTCGGGCGTGATCTGCGAGATCATGAACGACGACGGCACCATGGCCCGCCTGCCGGATCTCGTGGCCTTCGCCCAGCGGCACGGGCTGAAGATCGGCACGATCTCGGACCTGATCGCCTACCGCCGCCGGCATGACAATCTCGTGAAGGAGAAGGCGGTCAAGCATGTTACCTCGTGCTACGGCGGCGACTGGCTGATGCGCATCTTCGCCGACGACACGCAGGGCGCCGAGCATGTGATCCTCTCGAAGGGCAATGTCACGGACGGCGAGCCGGTGCTGGTGCGGATGCATGCGCTCAACCCGCTTGAGGATGTGCTGGGCATCGGCTCGGCCCATGCGGGCGATCTGCACGGCGCGATGCGGCTGATCGCGCAGGAGGGTCGCGGCGTGGTCGTGCTCTTGCGCGACGTCACCATGAAGCTCGTGATGGATGACGAGGCCTCGCCGCAGACGCTGCGCCAGTATGGGCTCGGCGCCCAGATCCTCTCGGCGCTCGGCCTGTCGCAGATCGTGCTTGTCACCAATTCCCGTGCGCCGAAGGTGGTTGGGCTTGAGGCCTACGGCCTTTCCATCGTCGGCACGCACCATATTTCCGAGGTCTGACCGATGGCCGGTTCCGAATCCCACTACAGCCTGCCGCTGCCCGCCTTCGACAAGCCCGCCCGGCTTCTGATCGTGGTGGCGCCCTATTACCGCGACATCGCCGACGATCTGATCGCCGGCGCCAAGGCCGTGATCGAAGGCTGCGGCGCAAGCTGGGATCTGGTCGAGGTGCCGGGGGCGCTGGAGCTGCCCACGGCCATCGCCATGGCCGAGCGTCAGGCGAATTTCGACGGCTATGTCGCGCTCGGCTGCGTGATCCGCGGCGAGACCACCCATTACGACACGGTCTGCAACGATTCGAGCCGCGGGCTGATGCTCCTCGGCCTGCAGGGTGCCTGCATCGGCAACGGCATCCTCACGGTCGAGAATCGCGAGCAGGCGGTTGTGCGCGCCGCACCCTCCGGCCAGGACAAGGGCGGCGGGGCCGCGGCCGCCGCGCTGCATCTGATCGCCCTCTCGCGGCAGTGGTCGGGCCAGCGCAAGGGCATGGGCTTCAAGCCGGTGGACGAGTTCCGCCTTGCCGGGAAGACCGAAGCATGAGCGTGAAACCCGACAAGCGGCAGATGAAATCGGCCTCGCGGCTCTATGCGGTGCAGGCGCTCTTCCAGATGGAATGCTCCGGCCAGACGGTCGAGCAGGTCGCGCGGGAGTTCGAGACCCATCGGTTCGGCGCGATCTACGAGGGCGACGAGATGGCCGAGGGCGACGCCCGCAGCTTTCGCAGCATCGTCTCGGGCGCGGTGAACCGTCAGGCGGGCATCGACCAGTTGACCGATCGGGCGCTGGTCGCCAAATGGCCGATCGACCGGATCGACCCGGTGATCCGCGCGCTCTTCCGGGCCGCGGGCTCGGAGCTGCTCGAGAGCGACACGCCGCCCAAGGTGGTGATCAACGAGTTCGTGGACATCGCCAAGGCCTTCTTTCCCGATGGCCGCGAGCCCAAGTTCGTGAATGCGGTGCTCGATCACATGGCCCGCGAGGCCAGGCCCGAGGCCTTCCCGCAGGGCTGAGCCACCCGCGTGCGCGGGGCCCATGCTCCTTTGGACAGGTCCGGGAACAAAGCCTCCGTGCCTCCTGTTCACGCGATGATACCGGAGCGGCACTGCCCCCGGACCGCGGCAGTGACGCCCCTGTGCAGGGGGCGCACACAGATCACGCGGGTCGGGGCGGCGGACAGGAATCCTGCGCCCAGGATGCAGATTCTTGTGGCTTGCCGGATGGCTGGCGGTATCGTGGTCGCAAGGAGCCCAGATCATGCCACAGCTTGTCCGACTCTATATCGTGAACGTCCTCATCGGCTTCGGGATCTCGCTTGCCTTCGTCGTGGCTCTTGTCGCGATGGATGTGGCGGGTCTGGGCCATCTCGTGCTGCACACCGACATGGGCTGGCTCGGCGGCCTGATGCTCGTGATGTTCAACGGCGTCGTCTTCGCCGGAGTGCAATTCGCCATCGCGGTGATGCGCATGGCCGATCCTGAGGATCGCACCCCACCCGGCGGCCGCCTGCGCCCGATTCGGACCGAGCTGGTTCCGATTCCGGTTGCGGTTTCGCGCGATCACAAAAAGCGGCGTTGAGGCTCGCCTGCTCCAAAAATGCGGTCATCTGAACGGATTGGAGGCATGGCGGCTCTGTCGCGTGCCAATGAAATGTTGTAATATTGACACAGGACCTGGCGCTGCCCGGCCTTGGCGGAACAGGCATCACCACCTGCAGTTGTCCCTTCGGCAGCACATGCCAGCCGCAATTCAGCGGCAACCTTCAAGAAGGGGAAAAGCATGAAAGAGAACATTCGCCTGACCGGTCTCACGGCGTTGGCCCTGCTGATCGGCTCCACCGCGGTTCATGCCCAGGTCGGCACGATCACCGGCACGCGGCAACTGGAGGAGCGGCTCGAGGATATCGAGGAAGACATTCAGGAGGATCTCGAAGAGGCCGAGGACCCCTATCGTTTCGGAACCCCGGAGTTCCGTCCCGGCTTCTCCGGCAGCGCCTCGATCGGCTACAGCGGCTCGGACGGCAACACCGATGAGCAGAACCTTACCATCGGCGCCCGCCTGCGTCACGCGCAGGGTCCGTTCGTTCAGAACTTCGGCCTCGTGCTCGACTATGCCGAGACCGACGGAAACTCGGACCAGGAAGACATCTTCATGGTCTATGAGGGCAACTACTACTTCAACGAACAGTTCTACGGCTTCGTGTTGGGCCGGGCGGAGTTCAACGGACTCGCTGACGAACTGGACGTGACAGGTGATCTTGCCGATGTGCCGCTCGCGGAACGCGTCAAGACCGACGGATTCATCGGCTTCGGCCCGGGCTACCGCGTCGTGAACCGCCCCGACATGACCTGGCGGGTCCAGGCCGGTATCGGCGTCAGCTACCTCGAGTTCGGAGACGGTCGCGACGAGACCGAGACGGGCTACATCGCCTCGTCCCGCTTCTACTGGCGCTTCAACGAGAACGTGTTCCTGACGAACGACACCGACGTTCTCGAGTCGGACGAAGCCCTTCGGGTCAACAACGACTTCGGCGTGAACTTCCGGATGACCGACGCCTTCTCGACCCGGGTGAGCTATCTCACCGACTACAACGAGGCGCGCGCGATCCGCACCGACAACAAGCTCGGCGTGTCGCTGGTCTATGGTTTCTGAGGATAGGGGGGGCGGGGATACTCGCCCCCTTTCCTGCGCCCGGAGGCCCACGACCTTCGGCGCGCGGGGAATGCGGCGGGAACCGCGGCAACCGTGGTGGCGTGCGTTTCCCGAGAGCCTGAGTGTCAGGTGGTCGCCAGATACCAGAGCCACGGCCCTGGCAGAGCCAGCTCCCTCGGAGATGCTTATCGGCCACTGGAAAAGAACCACACACGAGAGGGGCAGAACCCGCCACCGCTCTAGATAGGGCCTTGAGCCCGGCGCGGCAAGAGAGCCTGAACCTCCCTCTCCAGATCCGTTCCCGGCGGGCGGGAATGTTGGCGGCGCCAGAGCATGGACTTCTGTTCTCTTTCCGTTCATGATCGTCGGATGCACACAGCCACTCTTCCCGATTCCGGTCTCGCGGCGCTCGCCCCGGGCCAGCGGCTCGCCCGCGGGGTCTGTCGGCACCTGCGCGGGCTCGATTTCGTGTCGGTGGTCGAGCTGGTTCCGACGCCCGGTCTGCGCGTGGATGTCATGGCGCTCGGCCCGAAGGGCGAGATCTGGGTGATCGAGTGCAAGTCATCGCGCGCCGACTTCCTGTCGGACCGCAAGTGGCAGGGATATCTCGACTGGTGCGACCGATTCTTCTTTGCGGTGGATCAGGCCTTCCCGCTCGACCTGCTGCCCGGCGATGCGGGCCTCATCCTCACCGACGCCTATGACGCCGACATCCTGCGGATGGCGCCGGAAGGCAGGCTCGCCCCGGCGCGGCGCAAGGCGCTGATTCAGGCTTTCGCCCGGCATGCGGCCCTGCGCCTGCAGGGCCTGCGCGACCCCGGCTCGTTGGCGGGATAGTCAGGGCCGCTTCCGGGGGGGGCGCGAATCGCTCTGCTTGCCCATTGCCCGCGCCCGCTCGGCCGCAGCGCGCAGCTCTTCGGCGATCTCGTCGGCCTCGTCCGGGTCGAAATCCAGCGGAAGATCTACGCCGTCGCCCTCGACATAGATCCGCACCATGCCAAGCGACGTCGGCCCGATCTGCAGGTTCGCCGCGATCTCGCTCTGCTTGTCGATCCCCATCCTGTCCTCCGATGCCAGTTGCGTGGGCGTAGCGCCCTTCGGTCGCGCTGGCAAGGCGCCGCCTTGATCGGCGAAGGGTGCGGCCCCATGATCGGAAGGGGAGGGCGCGTGCATGCTGGAGGAACTGGAACTGCGTGACCTCGAGATCGGCGATGCGGGCTGGATCGTGGCCCGCCACGCCGAGATCTATGCGGTCGAGGCCGGCTTCGACATGACCTTCGAGGCGCAGGTGGCCGAGGTGATGGCCCGCTTCATCCGCACGCGCGATCCGATCCGGGAGCGGGCCTTCATCGCCGCGTTCGACGGGCGGCGCGTGGGCTGCCTGCTCTGCATGCGCCTGACCGAGGAGAGCGCGAAGGTCGGCCTGTTCCTCGTCGAGCCCGAGATGCGGTGCCGCGGCATCGGCCGCCGCCTCTTGCAGGAGGCGATGGGATTTGCCCGTGCCCACGGCTACGGCAGCATCGGTTTCTGGACGTTCGACGGGCAGCGGGCGTCCGAGGCGCTCTACCTCTCCGTGGGCTTCCGTCTGGTGACCTCGCACCCCGCCCACTCCTTCGGCCGGGACGTGATCGAACAGGAGTGGGAGATCCTTCTGTAATGCACGATGCCCTCTTGCATTCCGTGTTCCCGGCGTCTAAATGGCCGCGAGTGCCGGCTTAGCTCAGTTGGTTAGAGCACCAGATTGTGGATCTGGGGGTCCCCCGTTCGAGCCGGGGAGTCGGTACCACTCAACGCCGAGGATTTATTGAGGCCGTGCGGCAGGCGCGTCCCCGTAGGGGCGTTGCTTCGGATTTTTTCTGGCCCACCCGCGTCACCCCTTCGCAGCCCCGAGACGGAGTCACGGTTTCCGTCCCCGGGCGAGCGCGTCCACTTCCCGCTCCGCACGGCAGTTCGACCGCGCGGGACCGGGGCTGCCCGCGATGCGAAAGAAGCCCCTTCAATACGCCGGCAGGCCCCGCTGGTTGGCTGCTCAGAGCGGATCTGGCCGCAGCGTTTCTCGGACTCGATCCCGACAACTTCGACCGCCCGCGTCGAGACGACGTGGGCGCAAGCTTCCTCGATGATGGCCCCAAGGGCCTTCTCCGCCGTCCGGCGGTTCCAGAAACCCGGAGAGGCAGCTGCCCCTCCCGAGCTTGGGGATCTCCAGCGCGATCCGTGCGGCGCGGATCTCCCAGCCCCGGTCCCGGTATTCGTTGCGCTGGACCTCCCGCATCGGTGCCATCGGCGATGCGCCCTGCTGCCCGAGTTGTTCGACCAGATCCGAGGAGGTCGCCGCCGATGGCGCCTCCGATACCCGCAAGCGCCATGAGGCCATCGCCGCCCTGGGGGTCGCCGCGTTCGTCGGGCGGTCCTTCCACTGGAAGACCCACCTCGTCACTCCCGCCCCGCAAGAACGCCCGAACCCTTAACCATCTCGGCAACAGGGCCGCGGTCAAGGGTTCCTTCTTCCGATTCCTGAGGCCAATGCCTCAGAACGGGATCTCGTCATCCAGATCGCTCCGCCGACCGCCACCCGAGGGGGCGTTGCCGCGGGAGCCTCCGAAGTTGTCGTAGCTTTCCGAGCCGCCGCGGTCTTCGTAGCCGCCGCTGGAGCCCGCGCTGTCTCCGCGGCCTCCGAGCATCGTCAGGGCGCTGCGGAACGGGCGCAGCACGACCTCGGTCGTGTAGCGGTCCTGGCCCGACTGGTCCTGCCACTTCCGCGTCTCGAGCTGGCCCTCGATATAGACCGTCGAGCCCTTGCGCAGATATTGCTCGGCCACCCGGGCGAGGTTCTCGTCGAAGATCGCAACCGAATGCCACTCGGTCCGCTCCTTCCGCTCGCCCGAGGCGCGGTCGCGCCACTGCTCGGATGTGGCGATGCGCAGGTTCACGACCTTCCCGCCGTTCTGAAAGCTCCGAACCTCGGGATCGCGGCCGAGATTGCCGATGATGATGACCTTGTTGACCGAGCCCGCCATGCTTCCTCCGATTCCTTGGACCGGGGCATGGTGCCCCGGATCTGGTTAAGGGATGCCTATACCGAGCCGGCCGCACCCGCAACGGCTGCCTCCTTCGGGGGAGGGAGCCCGCCCATGCCCCGGAAACTCCCGCAGGGGTTGTGGTCAAAACGGTAGCGAAGATCGGGGGTTTCCGTATAACGTTCCCGGCGGGACAGATGAAGGTTGATTTCATGCGGCAATTGATCGGTGCTGTCGGCGCGGCGGTCCTGGGTCTTGGCCTGGCTGTGGTGCCCGTCGAGGTTCATGCCGAAGGGCAGACTCTTCAGCGATCGACGATGAACCGGGCCGGCATCTTCAAGTCACAGACGAGGCTTCTCGACGGCCGTCTCTCGCAGCAATACGAGGGCTCGGTCCGGCTGAAGCCCAAGGTCGAGCCGATTCCGGCGGCCCTGCCTGCGGTCCGCTACAGCGGGCGCTACAAGGGCGAGTATCTCGAGGTTGCCAAGACGCTCGCGCGGAAGCATGGCGTGCCCGAACAGCTGTTCCTGCGGCTGGTTCAGCAGGAATCGGGCTGGAACCCGGGCGCGGTTTCGGTGAAGGGCGCCACGGGGCTGGCGCAGCTCATGCCGGGCACGGCGCAGCTCCTCCGCGTGGACATCAACGATCCGCATCAGAATCTCGAGGGTGGCGCGCGCTACCTCAAGATGATGTTTGACAAGTTCGGAACCTGGCAGCTTGCGCTCGCCGCCTACAACGCCGGGCCGAAGGCGGTCGAAAAGCACTCGGGCATCCCACCCTATCGGGAGACGCAGAATTACGTCAAGGTCATCTGGGGCAACGGCTGACCTGCCGCCACGGAGGGCCCCGCGGGGACCATCCGTGTCAGCGCGGCAGCCGGGGATCACTCCAGCGTGCCGTCCGCTGCGATGCGCCCCTTGCCGCCCAGATAGGGATGCAGCACGGCCGGAAGCTCCACGGCGCCATCCTCCTGCTGGCCATTCTCGAGCACGGCGATCAGGCAGCGCCCCACCGCGAGGCCCGAGCCGTTCAGCGTGTGCACGAACTCGGGCTTGCCGCCGCCGGCCGGCCGGAAACGGGCGTTCATCCGCCGCGCCTGAAAGTCGCCGCAGACCGAGACCGAGCTGATCTCGCGGTAGGTGTTCTGCCCCGGCAGCCAGACCTCGAGGTCGTGCGTCCTTGTGGCGCCGAAGCCCATGTCGCCGGTGCAGAGCACGATGGTGCGATAGGGCAGGCCCAGCTTTTCGAGGATCGCCTCGGCGCAGCGGGTCATGCGCTCATGCTCGTCCCGCGAGGTCTCGGGCGTGGTGATCGAGACCATCTCGACCTTCTCGAACTGGTGCTGGCGCAGCATGCCGGCCGTATCCTTGCCCGCGCTGCCCGCTTCCGAGCGGAAGCACTGGGTATGGGCGGTCATGCGGATCGGAAGCTGCGCTTCCTCGAGGATCTCGCCCGCCACCGTGTTCGTAAGGGTCACCTCGGCGGTGGGGATCAGCCACCAGCCGTTCGTGGTCTGGTAGCTGTCCTCCGAGAACTTGGGCAGCTGGCCGGTGCCGAACATGGCCTCGTCCTTCACGAGAACCGGGGTCCAGGTCTCGGTCAGCCCGTGCTCGGCCACATGGGTGTCGAGCATGAACTGCGCGAGCGCCCGGTGCACGCGGATCACCGCGCCCGTCAGCATCACGAAGCGGCTTCCCGACAGCTTGGCCGCCGTCGCGAAATCCATGCCGGGCTTCGCGCCGGCGATCTCGAAATGCTCCTTGGGCGTGAAGGAGAAGCTGCGCGGCGCACCCCAGCGGCGGATCTCGACGTTGGCGCTCTCGTCGGGCCCGTCCGGCACATCGTCGAGGGGCAGGTTCGGCAGCGCCACCAGCATGTCGCGCAGCCGCGCATCCTCGGCCGCGGCCTCCTCGTTCAGGCGGGCAATCTCGGCCTTCTTCTCGGCCACCAGGGCGCGCAGCCGCTCGAACTCGGCCTCGTCGCCGCGCGCCTTGGCCGCGCCCACGTCCTTCGAGGCGCGGTTCTGCTCGGCCTGCGCCGTCTCGGCGGCCAGGATCTTCGACCGCCGCGCCTCGTCGATCGCAAGGATCTCGCCCGAGAGCGCCGAGAGGCCCCGCCGCGCAAGGGCGGTGTCGAAGCGGTCGGGGTTCTCGCGGATGGCGCGGATGTCGTGCATGGGTTCACCTTCGCTTGAGGATCGGGCCTCTATTGCCCGATCCCTTCCGCCAGGTGAACCGGAATCTTCCGCGGCGGGTTGACCGTCCTACTCGATGACGGCGCAGGCAATGCGGTCGCCCGCGTCGCCGGCGGGCTGGCTCACGTAATCGTCAGGCCCCGAATGAAGCATCAGCGCCCGGCCCACGAGGTCCGAGTCGTTCTCGCTGCCCAGCTGGACGAAGGTGTTGAAGACCTGCGCGCGCAGGATCCCGTCGGCGCCGACATACTGGTTGGGCATGTCACCGGCATGAGGGCCTGTCTCGACCATGAGCCCGTGGTCGGTGTCGGCGAGGGCGAAGTGCCCGCCGGCGGACTCGAAGTTGTTGCCCTGGTCGCACTCGCCGTTCTCGTGGATGTGGAAGCCGAGCCAGCTCTCGGCCGGCAGGCCCTGCAGGTCGAGCGTGATGAGGACGCCGTGCGGCAGCGGCGCAAGCTGGGCGGTGCCGATGGCGGTGCCGTCGCTGTTGATGAAGGTTGCCCGGCGCTCGGAGAAGCCCGCCTGTCCGGGAGCGGCCTGTGCATCGTGGGCATGTTGCGGCACGTCCTGTGCCAGCGCGGGCTGGGCGAGGGCCGGGCCGGCGAGCAGCGCGGCGGCGGCGAGGGTGATGGTCCTGTGCATGGGTCTCCTCCTTCGGACGGGGCGTGTCGAGGGGCAACGGGGCGCGGCCAAGCCTGTTCCCGATCCAGGCGGTTACAGCCACCTTTGGCCCGCGCCGCCCGCACCCGATCCGCGCACCGGCCTTGGAACGGGCGGGATCGCGCATATATGGGCCGCCATGGCTTGCTTGCCATCGCGGCACCCCGCGGCTAGGGTGCGCCCCGCCAAAGTCCGGGCCTGACCCCCGGGTGTATCCAAGAGGACGATGATGTTCGTGACCCCCGCCTTCGCTCAGGCCGCCGCTCCGGGTGGTGCTGCCGGCGCTTTCACCAGTTTCGTGCCGCTCATCCTGATCTTCGTGATCATGTATTTCCTTCTGATCCGTCCTCAGCAGAAGAAACTGAAGGAACACAAGGCGATGGTCGAGGCGCTGCGCCGCGGTGACCAGGTTCTCACCGGCGGCGGCATCGTCGGCAAGGTGGTGAAGGTCCATGAGGACGGCATCATCGACGTCGAGATTGCCGAGGGCGTGAAGGTCCGCGTGATGAAGTCCACCATCGTGCAGGTCATGTCCAAGACCGAACCTGCCGCCGCCTGATCCAAGGTCCGGTCCAGATGCTCCATTTCCCCGTTTGGAAGCGCGTTCTGATCTGGGGCATCTGCGCCCTTGCGATCCTCTACGCCGCGCCCAACTTCCTCTACGGCCGTGTCGAATCCCACAACGATGCGGTTGCAGCCATCGAGAAGGCCGGGGGGACCGCCACCCCCGAGCAGGCGGAGGCGGTGGCGCTCTGGCCCGACTGGCTGCCCTCGAGCATCGTCAACCTCGGGCTCGACCTTCGCGGCGGGGCGCACCTGCTCGCCGAGGTCCGTGTCGAGGATGTCTATGAGGCCCGGATGGACGGGCTCTGGCCCGAGGTGCGCGACGCTCTGCGCGGCCTGCGCGACCAGGTGGGCTCGATCCGACGCCAGACGGCCCCCGCGGGCGAGCTGCGCATCGCCATCTCGCGCCCCGAGGGGATGCCCGCCGCGCTGGACGCCGCGCGCAAGCTGGCCCAGCCGGTGATTTCCTTCACCGGCATGGGGCAGAGCGACATCGAGGTGTCGAGCCAGAACGACGTGCTGGTGATCCGCCTGACGGATGCCGAGCGCACGGCGATGGACAGCCGGACCGTTCAGCAGAGCCTCGAGATCATCCGCCGGCGTGTCGATGAGGTGGGCACGCGCGAGCCCACCATCCAGCGCCAGGGCGAGGACCGGATCCTGATCCAGGTCCCCGGCATCGGCTCGGCCGCCGAACTCAAGTCGCTGATCGGTACCACGGCCAAGCTGACCTTCCACCCGGTCCTGAGCCGCACCGCCGAGGCGCCGCCAAGCGCCAGTGGCGACCTCGTGCTGCCGGCCTCCAACGAGCAGGGGATCTACTACGTCCTCGAGCGCGCGCCCGTCGTGACGGGCGAGGAGTTGGTCGATGCCCAGCCCTCGTTCGACCAGAACAACCGCCCGGCCGTGAGCTTCCGCTTCAACCCCTCGGGGGCGCGGCTCTTCGGCGACTATACCGCGCAGAACATCGGCAAGCCCTTTGCGATCGTTCTCGATGACGAGGTGATCTCGGCGCCGGTGATTCAGGCCCATATCGCGGGCGGATCGGGCATCATCACCGGCAACTTTTCGGTCGAGGAATCCACGGAACTCGCGGTCCTGCTTCGCGCGGGTGCGCTTCCGGCCGAGATGACCTTCCTCGAGGAACGCACCATCGGCCCCGAGCTGGGGCAGGATTCCATCGATGCCGGCCGCACCGCGGCCATCGTCGGCATGATCGCCGTCGTGGCCTTCATGATCGCAAGCTACGGCTGGTTCGGCGTGCTGGCCAACATCGCGCTCGCGATCAACATGATGGCGATCCTGGCGCTTCTGTCCGTGATCGGGGCGACCCTGACGCTGCCCGGCATCGCCGGAATCGTGCTGACCATCGGCGTTGCGGTCGATGCCAACGTGCTGATCTTCGAGCGCATCCGCGAGGAACTGCGGCAGGGCAAGATGCCCGCGCGGGCCATCGAGCTTGGCTTTCAGAAGGCCTTCTCGGCGATCCTCGACGCGAACGCGACCACCTTCCTCGTCGCCGTCATCATGTTCCTCGTGGGTGCGGGTCCGGTGCGGGGCTTTGCCGTCACGCTGACCATCGGCATCTTCACCTCGGTCTTCACGGCCGTCTATGTCACCCGGATCCTTGTCGCCACCTGGTTCGCCTGGCGGCGGCCGCGTGCGATCGTCGTCTGAGGAGTTCCCATGGCCTTCCGCCTCAAGCTCTGCCCCGAGAAGACGAACATCAACTTCTTCCGCGCCGCGCCGTTGACCTTCGGCTTCTCGGTGTTCCTCATGGTGGCCTCGCTCGTCGTGTGGCTGACGATGGGACTGAACTTCGGGATCGACTTCCGCGGCGGCACCACGATCCGCACCGAATCCACCCAGCCCGTGGATGTGGGCGCCTACCGCACCGCGCTGCAGGGGCTCGAACTTGGGGACATCTCGATCACCGAGGTGTTCGACCCCGGCTTCCGCGAGGATCAGCATGTCGCGATGGTCCGCATCGGGGCGCAGGACGACACCCAGTCGATCACGCCCGAGCAGATCGCGACGGTCGAGGCCGCGCTTCAGACGGTCGATCCCACGATCACCTTCCCGTCGGTCGAGTCGGTCGGGCCCAAGGTCTCGTCCGAGCTGATCTGGTCGGCGATCACGGCGGTTGCGGCGGCCTGTGCGGGCATCGCCTTCTACATCTGGCTCAGGTTCGAATGGCAGTTCGCCGTGGGCTCGGTGGCGGCGCTGGTCCATGACGTGCTCGTGACGATCGGGGTCTTCGCGCTGTTCCAGATCCGGTTCGACCTGACGACGGTGGCGGCGCTTCTGACCGTTCTGGGCTATTCGATCAACGACACGGTGGTGGTCTTCGACCGGCTTCGCGAGAACCTCGTGAAATACAAGTCGATGCCGCTGCGCGACGTGATGAACCTGTCGGTCAACGAGACCCTGAGCCGGACGCTCATGACGCTGATGACGACGCTGATCGCGCTGAGCGCGCTGCTGGTCTTCGGCGGCGACGTGATCCGCGGCTTTGTCTTCGCCATCACCTTTGGCGTGGTGATCGGAACCTATTCCTCGATCTACATGGCCAAGAACATCGTGCTCTATCTCGGCGTTGACCGCGGAGGGCCGAAGAAGGACAGCAAGGCGGGCACCCAGTTCGCCAACATCGACGCGTGACGCAAGGGGCGGCGGGACGCCGCCCCCGTGCCTCGCGGACCGGCTTGCAGAGTGCCCGTTGCGGTCGCTTGTGTTCCCGACCGCGCCCGGCCCGGCTCGTGCCGCCGGGCCGGCTGTCGCAGGGCCGCCCCGGTGGCCCGGCGCCCGATGAGGAGGATCCCTGATGCGACTGACCGAGATTGCCTATGACAGCGCCCGACCCGTCGAGGGCTACGGCCCCGGCTATTTCCGCATCGGCGGGCAGGTGCTGGAGGGGGCCTGCCTGATCTCGCCCTGGGGCGCCGGCCCCTGGGGCGGGCTCGAGGACACGTCCGGCCCGCTGGCCCTCGCCGACCGGATCGACGTGCTCTTCGTGGGAATGGGCGCCGACGTGGCCCATGTGCCTCGCGCCTTCCGGGCGGCTCTGGAAGAGGCCGGTGTCGGGGTCGAGACCATGTCCTCGCCCGCCGCCTGCCGGACCTACAACGTCCTCCTCTCCGAAGGCCGCCGCGTCGCCATCGCGCTGCTGCCCGTCTGATCTGGCACGCGCCGGATGGGGAGCCCTGCACCCTCGCGCGACCCCGGTCCGGCGACCCTTCCGCTGCCGCGCGGGATGCGCTAGGGCGGGGGCATGGACCTGACCGTCACCGACCTCGCCTGCGCCCGTGGCGGCGTGACCGTGCTCGAGCGCGTGAACTTCCGGCTTGCGGCGGGCGCGGCGCTGATCCTCCGGGGGCCGAACGGGATCGGCAAGACCACCCTGCTGCGCACGGTGGCGGGCCTGCAGCCGGCGGTGGCGGGCGACGTGTCGATGGCGCCCGAGTCCGTGGCCTATGCGGCCCATGCCGACGGGCTCAAGGCTACGCTGACCGTGGCCGAGAACCTCGCCTTCTGGGCCGCGATCTACGGCACCGACGAGGTTTCCCGCGCGATGGAGCGGATGAACCTCGCGGCGCTCGCCGATCGGCAGGCGCAGAATCTCTCGGCCGGCCAGAAGCGGCGTCTCGGGCTCGCGCGGTTGCTGGTGACGGGGCGGCCGCTCTGGGTGCTGGACGAGCCGACGGTCTCGCTCGACGTGGCCTCCGTCGCGCTCTTCGGAACGGTCGTGCGCGAGCATCTGGCCTCGGGCGGCTCGGCCCTCATGGCCACCCACATCGACCTCGGGCTGGCCGAGGCCGAGGTGCTGGACCTGACGCCCTGCCGCGCCCGGTCCCCAGCCTCCGCCGGGCCCGGGACCGACGACGACCCGTTTGCCGGAGTGACGGCATGATCGCGCTTCTCCTCCGGGATCTTCGTCTTGCGCTGAGGGCCGGGGGGGGCTTCGGCCTCGGGCTGGCCTTCTTCCTGCTGGTGGCGGTTCTCGTGCCCCTCGGCGTCGGGCCCGAGCCCGCGACGCTGGCCCGGATCGCGCCCGGCATCCTCTGGGTGGGGGCGCTGCTGGCCTGCCTGCTCTCGCTCGACCGGATCTTCGCCCTCGATCACGAGGACGGCTCGCTCGACCTGCTGGCCACGGCGCCGATCCCGCTGGAAGGGGTCGTCGCGGTCAAGGCCGCCGCCCACTGGATCGTCACGGGTCTGCCGCTCACGCTGGTCTCGCCGCTCCTCGGGCTGCTGATGAACCTGCCGCCCGACGGCTACCCGCTCCTGCTGGCCTCGCTGGCCATCGGCACGCCGGCGCTGTCGGTCATCGGCACCTTCGGCGCGGCGCTCACCGTGGGGTTGAAGCGCGGCGGGTTGCTCCTCAGCCTGCTGGTCCTGCCGCTCTATGTCCCGACGCTCGTCTTCGGCGCCGAGGCCGTGCGCAGAGGGGCCGCGGGCATGGATGTCGCCACCCCCTTCCTCCTCCTCGGAGGCATCACGGCGGGCGTGGCGGCCCTGCTACCTTTCGCCTCAGCGGCAGCCGTCAGGATAAATCTCAGGTAACGAACTCGCGGCTTGAATCCGCGCACGGAACCGCCTAGCTCCAAGGCCATGTCGATCTGGGAATACGCCAACCCGAAGAAGTTCATGGAGACCTCCTCCATCGCGCTGCCCTGGGCCGCGGCCGGGGCGCTGCTGTGCCTGCTGGTCGGGCTGGTGTGGGGGTTCTTCTTCACGCCCGATGACTACAAGCAGGGATCGACCGTCAAGATCATCTATCTGCATGTGCCCTCGGCGCTGATGGCGATCAACGCGTGGTTGATGATGCTGGTCGCCTCGCTGATCTGGCTGGTGCGCCGGCACCATGTCTCCGCGCTGGCCGCGAAGGCGGCCGGGCCTGTGGGGCTGACCTTCACCCTGGTCGCGCTCGTCACCGGCGCGGTCTGGGGCCAGCCGATGTGGGGCACCTGGTGGGCCTGGGATCCGCGGCTGACCTCGTTCCTGATCCTCGCGCTCTTCTACCTCGGCTACATCGCGCTCTGGCAGGCGATCGAGAACCCGGATACGGCGGCGGATCTGACTTCGGTGCTCTGCATCGTCGGCTCGGTCTTCGCCGTCCTCAGCCGCTATGCGGTGAACTTCTGGAACCAGGGGCTGCATCAGGGCGCCTCGCTCTCGCTCGACAAGGAAGAGAATGTGGCGGATGTCTTCTACTTCCCGCTCCTCGTCTGCATCGGCGGCTTCGTCCTGCTCTTCCTGACGCTCGTGCTGCTGCGCACCCGGACCGAGATCCGCGTCCGCCGCGTCCAGGCGCTGCTCGCGCGGGAGCGGATGGCATGATGCCGGATCTGGGCAAATACGCCTTCTCGGTGCTGACCGCCTACGGCGCCTCCCTCGCGCTTCTCGGCGCGCTTGTCGTGCTGTCGCTGTGGCGGGGCGCGCGGGTGCGGCGGCTGCTGCGCGACGTCGAACGGCGTCAGGGGCGGACGGATGGCTAAGGCGCTGATGCTCGTGCCGCCGCTGCTCTTTGCGGGGCTGGCGGCCACCTTCTTCCTCGGCATGCAGCGCGAGAACCCCGATGAGCTGCCCTCCGCGCTCGCGGGCAAGCCGGCACCCGCCGTGCAGCTGACCGGGATGACCGGCGCCGCGCCCTTTACCGACGCAACCCTGCGCGAGCCGGGGGTGAAGCTCGTGAACTACTGGGCGAGCTGGTGCGCGCCCTGCCGGGTCGAGGCACCGACGCTCGAGAAGCTCGCGGCCGAGGGTGTGGCGATCCACGGTGTGAACTACAAGGACAAGCCCGAGAACGCTCAGGCTTTCCTTGCGGAACTCGGCAATCCCTACGCCACGATGGGCGCCGACCCGAACGGCCGCATGGCGCTCGACTGGGGCGTCTATGGCGTGCCCGAGACCTATGTGATCGACGGCGAAGGACGCATCATCCTGCGCTTCCCCGGTCCCGTGACCGAGCGGACGCTGCAGGAGACCATCCGCCCCGCGATGGAAAAGGCCGCCGCACCCACGAACTGAGGGCCTCCGCGCCCGAAGGCGCATCCGCCGGCTTTCATTCTGGCCCAAATATCCCCGCCGGAGGCTCCGACGGTCGATCCTGTCGCGCCATCGCCCGGCCCGCGCAGCAGAACGCCCCGGCCTTTCGACCGGGGCGCATCGCGTTCAGATCCGTTCTCAGGCCGAGGCGAGGTCGCGCAGCACGTAGTGCAGCACACCCCCGTGCTCGACATATTCAATCTCGATCTCGGTATCGATCCGGCACTTGAGCTGGATGGTCTTCACCGTCCCGTCGGCATAGGTGATGGTGCAGGGCACGAGCGAAAGCGGCTTCAGGTCGCCCTCGAGCCCCTCGATCGAGATCACTTCCGCGCCCGTCAGACCCAGCGACTTGCGGTTCTGGCCTTCGGTGAACTCGAACGGGATCACGCCCATGCCCACGAGGTTCGAGCGGTGGATGCGCTCGAAGCTTTCGGCGATCACCGCCTTCACCCCCAGAAGCGCCGTGCCCTTGGCGGCCCAGTCGCGGCTGGAGCCCGCGCCATATTCGATGCCGCCGAAGATCACCAAGGGCGTCCCGGCCGCCTGGTAGGCCATCGAGGCGTCGAAGATCGAGGTCTGCTGTCCGTCCGGCCCGAGGGTGTAGCCGCCCTCGACCCCGTCCAGCATCTCGTTCTTGATGCGGATGTTGGCGAAGGTGCCGCGCATCATCACCTCGTGGTTGCCGCGCCGCGAGCCGTAGGAGTTGAACTCGCGCGGGGCCACCTGACGGTCCACCAGATATTTCCCGGCCGGCGTCGTTTCCTTGAACGAGCCCGCGGGCGAGATGTGGTCGGTGGTGATCATGTCGCCCAGGAGCGCCAGCACCCGCGCGCCGGTGATGTTGGTGATGACTCCCGGCTCCTTCGACATGTTCTGGAAGTAGGGCGGGTTCTGGATGTAGGTCGATGTCGGCGGCCAGTCGTAGGTCTCGCTGTCGGTGGTCTCGACCGCCTGCCACTTGGCATCGCCCTTGAACACGTCGGCGTATTTCGCCTGGAAGGCCTCGCGGGTCACGCAGCGGTCGACCAGTTCGGCGATCTCGGCGTTGGTCGGCCAGACGTCCTTGAGATAGACCGGCCCGTTGGAGCCCATGCCCAGCGGCTCGGAGGTCAGGTCGATGTTCATGTCACCGGCCAGCGCATAGGCCACCACCAGCGGCGGCGAGGCGAGGTAGTTCGCCCGCACGTCGGGCGAGATCCGGCCCTCGAAGTTGCGGTTGCCCGAGAGCACCGCGGCGGCCACGAGGTCGCCCTCGTTGATCGCGGCCGAGATTTCCGGCTGCAGCGGGCCCGAGTTGCCGATGCAGGTGGTGCAGCCGTAGCCCACGAGGTTGAAGCCGATGGCGTCCAGATCCTCCTGCAGGCCTGCCGCTTCGAGATATTCCGAAACGACCTGCGATCCGGGGGCGAGCGAGGTCTTGACCCAGGGCTTGCGGTTCAGCCCCAGCGCGCGGGCCTTCCGCGCCACGAGGCCCGCGCCGATCAGCACATAGGGGTTCGAGGTGTTGGTGCAGGAGGTGATCGAGGCGATCACCACCTTGCCCGAGGACATGGTGTAATCCTCGCCCTGAACCGGGACTTCCTTGCCGATCGGGCGCTTGAACGAGGCCTCCATCTCACGCGCGAACGAGGCCTTGGCGTCGGTCAGCGGCAGGTAGTCCTGCGGGCGTTTGGGGCCCGAGATGGCGGGCACGATCTCGCCCATGTCGAGATGCAGCGTGTCGGTGTAGATCGGCTCGTAATCCGCATCCCGCCACATGCCGTTGGCCTTGGCGTAGGCTTCGACCAGCGCGATGCGGGCCTCGTCGCGGCCCGTCTGGCGCAGGTAGCGCAGCGTCTCGCCGTCGATCGGGAAGAAGCCGCAGGTCGCGCCATATTCCGGTGCCATGTTGGCAATCGTCGCGCGGTCCGCCAGCGGCAGGTGGTCGAGCCCTTCGCCGTAGAATTCGACGAACTTGCCCACCACGCCCTTCTTGCGCAGCATCTGCACGACCTTGAGCACGAGGTCGGTGGCCGTCGTGCCCTCGACCATCTGGCCGGTCAGCTTGAAGCCCACGACTTCGGGGATCAGCATCGAGACCGGCTGGCCGAGCATCGCGGCCTCGGCCTCGATCCCGCCCACGCCCCAGCCGAGGACCGCAAGGCCATTGACCATCGTGGTGTGCGAATCGGTGCCGACGAGCGTGTCGGGATAGGCCACTTCCATCCCGTCCTGATCGCTGTCGGTCCAGACGGTCTGGGCGAGATATTCCAGGTTCACCTGATGGCAGATGCCGGTGCCCGGCGGCACCACGCGGAAGTTATTGAACGCCTTCTGCCCCCATTTCAGGAAGGTGTAGCGCTCCATGTTCCGCTCATACTCGCGGTCCACGTTCATCTGGAAGGCGCGCGGCGTGCCGAATTCGTCGATCATCACGCTGTGGTCGATGACCAGATCGACCGGGTTCAGCGGGTTGATCTTCTGCGCGTTGCCGCCAAGGCCCAGGATCCCGTCGCGCATCGCGGCCAGGTCCACCACGGCCGGCACGCCGGTGAAGTCCTGCATCAGAACGCGCGCCGGGCGATAGGCGATCTCGCGCGGGTTGCGGCCGCCGTTCGCGCCCCATTCCGAGAAGGCGCGGATGTCATCGACCGACACCGTCTTGCCGTCCTCGAAGCGCAGCATGTTTTCCAGCACCACCTTCAGCGCGGCGGGCAGGCGCGAGAACTGGCCGAGACCGGCTTCCTCTGCCGCCGGGATCGAGTAATAGGCATAGCTCGAGCCGCCGACGCTGAGGGTCTTGCGGGTCTTCTGGCTGTCGTGTCCGACGATGACGGTCATTCGGTCCTCCTGGCGCCGTGGCGAGGGTTGGGCTTGGTGCTCCGAGCGCGTTTTGCCCCACCGGGCATGGTCGCGCAAGGGAGATGGCGGCGTTGTATACTGATGTATGCCGAAAATCCAGTGTCATCCTGCGGCTTTTTCGCGGGTCAGCCTCGCAAAACCTTGATTGGAACGGGTGCGGCAGGCAGGGCTAGAACGGGGGACAGAGAACAGGGAGACCTCATGCAGATGCGATGGACGCTCGGCGCCGCTTGCGCCCTTTCGCTGGGCATTGCAGGCCTCGCTCAGGCGCAGTCGCACACCGGCGTGGTTGTCGAGCTGTTCACGTCGCAGGGCTGCTCGTCCTGCCCGCCGGCGGATGCGTTTCTTGCGGCGCTGGCCTCGGACCCCCGCCTGATCCCCCTCGCGCTTCATGTCGATTACTGGGATTACATCGGCTGGGAGGACCAGTTCGCCGACCCGCGGTTCACGCAACGCCAGAAGTCCTACGCCCGCGCCGTGGGAAGCCGCACGATCTACACGCCGCAGATGATTGTCGGTGGTGTGGACCGTGTCGAGGGCAACGCGCCCGAGAAGGTGGCCGCGCTGATCCTCAAGCACATGCAGAAGGCCGAGCGCGTGGGTCTCTGGCTCGAACGCGAGGGCGATGTTCTGCGCATCCGCGCCGAGGCCGATCCCCCGCTGGATCAGGCGGTGCGCGTCCAGCTGGTGCGCTACCGGCCCGAGGAGACGGTCGCCATCAAGCACGGCGAGAACGAGGGCCGGACCGTGACCTACCGCAACATCGTGACCTCGTGGGAGGTCGTGGGCGACTGGGGCGGTCAGGCGCCCCTGGCCATCGACGCCCGCGCCGCGGGGCCCGAGCCCGTCGCCGTGATCCTGCAGAACGAGGGGCCGGGCGCGATCCTCGCGGCAGCCAGCCTCCGCTAGGCTCGGCGGTCGAACGGGCGGCCCGCAGCGAAGGCTCCGCGGATCCGGCCGGGGTCGGTGCCGGCCGTTCCTCCGGCACCTGTCCCCTGCATGAAAAAGGCGCGGGTTTCAGGCACCCGCGCCCGTGTCAGCCTTCTTGCCGGCCGCTGCCCATTCACACCCGCCGCGAGCGGATCATCCCGACGATGTCATAGACCTGCTCTAGGATCGGCCGCGCCAGCGCGTCGGCCCGGTCAGCGCCCGCGCCGAGGATGCGGTCGATCTCGGCGGGATCGGCCATCAGCCGGTTCATCTCGGACGAGATCGGCGCCATCACCGAGACGGCCAGCTCGGCCAGCTTCGGCTTGAAGGTGCCGAACTGCGCGCCCGCGAACTCGGCCACGACCGCCTCGGGCGTGGATTGGGAGAGCGCGGCGTAGATGTTCACGAGGTTGCGCGCCTCGGGCCGGTCCTTCAGCCCGTCGATCGTGTCGGGAAGCGGCTCGGGATCGGTCTTGGCCTTGCGGATCTTCTGCGTGATCGTGTCGGCATCGTCCGTCATGTTGATCCGGCTCTGGTCCGAGGGATCGGATTTCGACATCTTCCTGGTGCCGTCCCGCAGGCTCATGACGCGGGTCGCCACACCCTCGATCACGGGCTCCGTCACGGGGAAGAAGTTCACGCCGAAGTCGTTGTTGAACTTGATCGCGATGTCGCGGGTCAGCTCCACATGCTGCTTCTGGTCCTCGCCCACCGGCACATGGGTCGCGCGATAGGCGAGGATGTCCGCAGCCATCAGCGCGGGATAGGCAAAGAGGCCGAGCGAGGCCGCTTCGGCGTTCTTGCCCGCCTTGTCCTTCCACTGCGTCATGCGGTTCATCCAGCCCATGCGGGCCACGCAGTTGAAGATCCAGGCCAGCTCGGCATGGGCCGTCACCTGGCTCTGGTTGAAGAGGATCGAGCGCACCGGATCGACGCCCGCGGCGATGAAGGCCGCCGCGATCTCGCGGGTCTGCTGGCGCAGCTTGGCGGGATCCTGCCAGACGGTGATGGCGTGCATGTCGACGACGCAGTAGATGGTCTCGACCCCGTCCTTCTGCATGTCGGCGAACCGCTTCAGCGCGCCGAGATAGTTGCCCAGCGTCAGCCCGCCCGAGGGCTGGATGCCGGAGAAGACCCGGGTGGGGAAGACCTGAGGCGTTTGGACCGGCTCGGTCATGGTTGGCTCCGTCTGGTAAAAGGGTGCCATTGGCCTTATCCCCCGGGGCAGGGGCCGTCAATGTGACCGCCCGCGCCAGACGAGGGTGCCCATGCGCGACAATTACAACGCCCCGCCGGTCAATCCGCTGCCGGCCGTGGTCTGGCTGCTCGCCCTGCCGATCATCGCCGTGGAGGCGGTCGTGGCGCTGGGGGCGAGCGGGATCGTGGGGGGCGGTGCGGGGGCGGGCTGGCGGCTGGATGCGTGGCAGCGGTTCGCCTTCTCGCCCGACCTGATGCGCGCGATGATCGAGACCCAGACCTTCCCCTGGCAGGGGATGATCCGGCTGGTGACCTATCCGCTCGTCCACGCCACCTTCCTCCATGCGCTGATGGCGGTGGTGATCCTGCTCGCGCTTGGGAAGATGGTGGGTGAGGTGTTCCGGCCCTGGGCGGTGGCGGCGGTCTTCCTCGGCTCGGCCGTCGCGGGGGCGCTGGCCTACACCGCGCTGCCGGGGGTGAGGGCGCCGCTGATCGGCGCCTATCCGGCCGACTACGGGCTGGTGGGCGCCTTCACCTTCCTGCTCTGGACCCGGCTCGCCACGACAGGCGGCAACCGCTACCGCGCCTTCACCCTGATCGGGTTGCTGCTCGGCATCCAGCTTGTCTTCGGGCTGCTGTTTGGCGGCGGCTACGAATGGGTGGCCGATCTCGCGGGCTTTGTCACGGGCTTCCTGATCTCCTTCGCCGTCAGCCCCGGCGGCTGGGCCCGCGTGAGGGACATGATCCGCCGGCGCTGAGGCGTCCTCAGCCCCGCCGGCGAAGCGTGCGCAGATCCGAGAGGCGGAAGGCTCCGATCGCGGCGCCTGCGCCGAAGTAGCTGACGATCCCCGTGGCCACGAGCAGGGCGAGGGCCGGGTAGCGCCAGCCGGGATCGCCGAGGAACGGCCCGAGGATCTGGTGCGCCCCGTAAAGCACCAACCCCATGAAGATCGAGGCCGCGATGATCCGGGGCAGCCGCGCCCTCAGCCGCTCGTCGAGGCGGGTGGCCGCGCCCATGCCGCGCGACCCCGCCCAGAGTTGCCAGACCATGACCCAGCCCGAGACGGTCGTCGCCAGGGCCGCGGCGAGAAAGCCCAGCACCGGCATCAGGCCGACCGCGAAGGCGAGATTCACGCCCATCGAGACCACGGCATAGTAGAACGGCCGCCGCGTATCCTCGCGGGCGTAATAGAGTGGTTGCAGAACCTTGTGCAGGACGAAGGCCGGCAGCCCGAGGCCGTAGGCCGCCAGCGCCAGCGCGGTGTTCCAGCTGTCTTCGGGCCCGAAGGCCCCGCGCTCGAACAGCACCTGCGTCAGAGGCAGCGCGATCATCACCAGCGCCACCGCCGCCGGCAGGGTCAGCATCAGCGCGAACTCGGTTCCCCGGTTGAACGAGGCGCGGCTTCCGGCCTCGTCGCCGGCCCGCAGCCTCCGCGAGAGATCGGGCAGAAGGACCGTTCCTATGGCGATGCCCACCACCCCCAGCGGCAGCTGGTAGAGCCGGTCGGCGTAAGAGAGCCAAGCGACGGCGCCCTCGGTGAAGCTGGCCACCTGACGCCCCACAAGCAGGTTCACCTGAACCACGCCCCCCGCCAGCACCGCGGGCGCGGCGATCACCGCCAGCCGCTTCAGCTCCGGCGTCAGGCGCGGCAGGTGCGGCCAGAGCGTGAAGCCCGCGCGGCTGGCGGCAAACCAGGTGAACAGGAACTGCGCGACGCCCGTCACCGGCACCGTCCAGGCGAGCGTCAGGCCCATGTCCCAGCCCAGCCGGTCGGCCAGCAGCATGGCCGCGATGAACATCAGGTTCATCAGCACCGGCACGAAGCTCGCCTCGGTGAAGCGGCCGAAGGCGTTCAGCACTCCGGACAGCAGCGCCACCAGCGAGATGAAGAGGATGTAGGAAAAGGCGATCCGGCCGAACTCGACGGCGAGATCGAAGCGCGCGTCCCCGGCAAAGCCCGAGGCCATCGCCAGCACCAGCCAGGGCATGAGAAGCGTGCCCAGGAGCGTGAAGGCGACCAGCACCCCCGCGAGGCCGGAAAAGGCGTCGCGCGCAAAGCCCTTGGCATCCTCGCCGCCCTCGAGCTTCTTGGCGAACATCGGCACGAAGGCCATGTTGAAGGCGCCCTCGGCAAAGAAGCGGCGGAACATGTTGGGCAGCGAGAAGGCGATCAGGAACGCCTCGGCCACCGGTCCCGCGCCCAGATAGGCCGCCATCATCACGTCGCGGGCAAAGCCCGCGCCGCGGCTGAGCAGCGTCCAGCCGCCCACCGTCAGGAAGCCGCGTGCAAGAGAGATCGGTTTCACTGCCGCGCCCGCTCCGCGCCTTCGAGGATCGCCTGGCGCAGCTTCTTCTCGAGCGTCTCCTGCCGGGTCTTCTGGTGCAGCTTGAGGCCGAACATGTCCTTCACATAGAAGCTGTCCACCACCTGCGCCCCGTAGGTCGCGATCACGGCCGAGGCGATGTAGATGTTGTTGGCGGCCAGCGTCCGCGTCAGGTCATAGAGCAGGCCGGGCCGGTCGCGCGTGTCCACCTCGATGATCGTGTAGATGTCCGACCCCTCGTTGTCGAAGGCGATGTGGGTGGGGAAGCGGAACTGCGACTCGCGCTTCTTCACCTTGTCGCGGTCGCGCAGCGCCTCGCGGGCCACGACCTCGCCCTTGAGCGTCTTGTCGATCATGCTGGTCAGGCGGGGCAGGCGGCTGATCTCGTAGGGCGAGCCCTCGGCATCCTGGATCCAGAAGACGGCCGTCGCATAGCCGTCCTTGGTGGTGTAGGTGCGTGCGTCCACCACATTCGCGCCCACCAGCGCCAGCGCCCCCGCAAGCCGCGAGAAGATGCCCGGATGGTCGGCCAGCGCGAAACAGGCGCGGGTGGCGTCGCGGTCGGGATCGGGGTCGAGGTCGATGCGGATCTCGTCCTCGCCGAGGTTCCGCAGCATCCGCGCGAAGACCGCGTGTGTTGCGTTCGAGAGCGCCTGCCAGTAGGGCGGGTAGTGACGGGCAAGTTCGGCCCTCAGCTCCTTCGGGTCCCAGTCCTCGAGCATCTCGCGCAGCGCGCGCTTGGCCTCGTCGGCCCGGTTCTCGCGGTTCAGGCTCTCGAGCCCCGCGTCCAGCGCCGTCACCGTGTCGCGGTAGAGCTTGCGGAGAAGCTGGGCCTTCCAGTTGTTCCAGGTGCCCGGCCCCACGCCGCGGATGTCGCAGACGGTAAGCACGGTCAGCAGGTCAAGCCGCTTCTTCGACTTCACCGCCTTGGCGAAGTCGCGCACCGTCCGAGGGTCGCCGATGTCGCGCTTTTGCGCCATGTCGGACATGAGCAAGTGGTAGCGGACAAGCCATTCCACCGTCTCGCATTCCTCGGCGTTCAGCCCGAAGCGGGGGGCGACGCGGCGGGCGATCTGGGCGCCCAGGATCGAATGGTCCTCGGGGCGGCCCTTGCCGATGTCGTGCAGGAGCAGCGCCACATAGATGACGCGTCGGTTGATCCCCTCGGTCAGGATCCGGTTGGCGATCGGCAGTTCCTCGTCCAGCTCGTGCCGCTCGATCTGCGCCAGCGTCGAGATGCACTGGATGGTGTGCTCGTCCACCGTGTAGTGATGGTAGACGTTGAACTGCATCATGGCGACGATGCGCTCGAACTCGGGGATGAAGGCGCCGAGCACGCCCAGTTCGTTCATCCGGCGCAGCGCGCGCTCGGGGTTGCCGTGCTTCAGAAGCGTGTCGAGGAAGATCCGGTTCGCCTCGCGGTCGTGCTGCATCTCCTCGTCGATCAGATGCAGGTTGGCCGCGATGATCCGCATGGCGCCGGGATGGATCAGCAGGCCGGTGCGCAGCGCCTCCTCGAAGATGCGCAGGATGTTCAGCTTGTCGGCGAGGAAGGCCTTGGGGTCGCTGACGTCGATCCGGCCGTTCACGAGGCTGTAGCCCGGCTTCAGCCGCTTCTTGCGCCGGAAGAGACCCATGAGCTTGGGCTCGCGCTTTTCGTGGCGCGCCTCGAGCTGGGCGAGGAAGACGCGGGTCAGCTCGCCCACGCGCGTCGCGTGGCGGAAGTAGTCCTGCATGAAGATCTCGACCCCGCGGCGGCCGCGGACGTCGGCATAGCCCATGCGTGAGGCCACCTCGACCTGTATGTCGAAGGTGAGCTGGTCGGTCGCGCGGCCGGTGATGTAGTGCAGGTGACAGCGCACCGCCCAGAGGAAGGCCTCGGCGCGCTCGAAGGTCTCGAACTCGTCGCGCGTGAGCAGCCCCGCCGCCACGAGACCCGAGGCCGAGGGCACGCGGTTGAGATATTTCCCGATCCAGTAGAGCGTCTGGAGGTCGCGCAGCCCGCCCTTGCCCTCCTTCACGTTGGGTTCGAGCACGTAGCGCTGGCCGCCCTGCCGCTTGTGGCGCTGGGCGCGTTCCTCGAGCTTGGCGTCGATGAACTCGGGGCCGGTTCCGCGGAAGAGGTCGGTCCAGAGCTTTTCGTCGAGTTCGTGCGCGAGGGGCTCGTGCCCGGCAAGGAAGCGATGTTCGAGAAGGGCGGTGCGGATCGTGATGTCCTCGCGCCCGAGGCGGAGGCAGTCCCGGACGGTGCGGCTGGAATGGCCCACCTTCAGCCGCAGGTCCCAGAGCATGTAGAGCATGCTCTCGATCACCATCTCGGCCCAGGGGGTCATCTTCCAGGGCGTGAGGAACAGCAGGTCCACATCGGAATGGGGCGCCATCTCGGCCCGGCCATAGCCGCCGACGGCAAGGACGGCCACGCGCTCCGCCTCGGTCGGGTTTGGCAGCGGATGAAGCCGCTCGCAGGCGACGCGGAGGGCGGTGGTGACCAGCCCGTCGGTCAGCACGGCCTGGGCGCGGATCAGGCCGCGGGCCTCGCGCGGGCGGGCCTCGAAGGTCTCGGAAAGGGCGCGGTTGCCCGCCGCCTTCGCCTCCGTCATCTGGCGGACGGCGATGGCGCGGGCGGCCTTCGGGTCGGTGGGAGACACCGCATCGATCTCGGCGAGGATGCTGCGCGTCAGCGCCTCGGGGTCGATGATGCGGGAGCGGGGCAGGATCAGCCCGGAAAAGAGCGGATCCTGCGAAGCGCCGGGCTCAGAAGCCGGCGCCACCGAAGCTTCGCGGCGCGGGGTCAATCACTACCACCTGGTTGTTGCGGATCTGGGCGACGGCCAATCCGCGTTCGTTGGTGCCGTCGCTGAGCAGCCGGAATATGCCGTTCACGCCGACGAATCCAGAGCCTTGGGTCAGGGCGCGGCCGCTGAGCCCGTCGGATGCCCCGCGCTTGAGCAGCGCTCCGACCGCGGCGACGCCATCGTAGGCAAGGCCCGAAATCGGATGCGGCGCCTCGCCGTAGGCCGCGCGATAACGTTGCTCGTACTGGCCATAGACGCCCGGATCGGGCAGGGCGAACCAGCCGCCCTGGACGCCCGGCAGCGAGAGCGTGGCCGAGGGAATGTCCCAGCGGGTCAGACCGATGAAACGGGCCGTGTCCGCCGGCAGGCCGTTCTCGCGCAGAAGCTGGGTCACGAGCGGCAATGCCCCCGCCGTGTCCGCGGTGAGGAACAGGGCCTGCGCGTTGCTCGCCTTCGCGCGCTCGACGATGCCGGGTGCGGCCGACACGATGCCGTTCTGCGAGAACTCGTAGTCCATCGCCGCGACCAGTGTGCCGCCCGATTGCGCGACCGCCCGCTCGACCGCCGTCCGGCCGAGTTGCCCGGCGGTGTTGCGATCGTTCACCACCATGATCCGCCCGCTGCCCTGGCTGACGGCATAGCGCGAGAGCCGGTTGGCGGTGTTCTGGAAGGTCGGACCGAGGACGAAGACATTGCCGCCGGCAATGTCGGGATTGTTCGAGAAGCTGAGCACGTTCACGCCGCTGGGGGCCACGGCGGCGCCCACGGCGTTGGCCTCCTGGGCGAAGACCGGGCCGAGGATGATCCTCGCCCCCTCTTCGACGGCCTGAGCGGCGACCGTTGCGGCGCGCGACGGCTGTCCGGCGGTGTTGTAGACCCGGAGGTCGATCTGCACGTTGCCGAGATCGGCGGCCGCCAGACGGGCCGCGTTCTGGAGGCTGCGGGCGAGGAGTTCGTCGCTCGCCTGGCCCGATCCCGCGGGCACGAGCAGCGCGACCGGCACCGGTTGCGACCTGTCCACCGCAGGGCCGCTGCCGGCCGTGGTGACGGGCTCACACGCGGCGACTGCCAGGGCCGCAAGCGCGACCGCGGCGCGGCCCAGCGACTTGCGGGCGCGGCTGAGAACGGACAACATGCTGGCTCCTCATCCCGTTGCTATGCCGGCCCGAGCCTAAGCGGTCGCACCCGGGATGGCAACTTTGGAAGGAGCAGCGCCATGACCATCGGCGAAGCCGAGCCGGACGCGGACCTCGGCGGGGGCCGCCCGCTCGAGGCGGGCCTGCATTTCATCGCAACCCCGATCGGGGCCGCGCGTGACATCACGCTCCGCGCGCTCGACATCCTGCGGACGGCCGATGTGCTGGCGGCCGAGGATACGCGGACGCTGCGCCACCTGATGGAGATCCACGGCATTCCCCTCGGATCACGGCCGCTGGTGGCCTATCACGATCACAACGGAGGGGTGGCGCGCCCGCGGCTCCTGCGCGCCCTCGCCGAAGGGCGGAGCGTGGCCTATGCGTCCGAGGCGGGCACGCCACTTGTGGCCGATCCCGGTTTCCAGTTGGCGCGCGCCGCCATCGCCGAGGGCCACAGGGTGCTTGCCGCGCCCGGTCCCTCCGCGGTGCTCGCGGCCTTGACGGTATCGGGGCTGCCGACGGATCGCTTCCTTTTCGCAGGCTTCCCTCCCGCCACGGCCTCGGCCCGCAGGAAGTTCCTCGCCGAACTGGCCGCCGTGCCCGCGACGCTCGTGTTCTATGAATCGCCCAGGCGCGTTAGCCGAACGTTAGAGGATATGGCGCTAGAACTGGGCAACCGGGAGGCGGCGGTCTGCCGGGAACTGACCAAGCGATTCGAGGAAGTGTCGCGCGGCCCGGTGCCGGATCTTGCGGAGGCGTTCCGCGACCGATCCGTGAAGGGCGAGATCGTGATCGTCGTGGACCGGGCCCCGCCGGTGAAGGCGGGGGCGGAAGAGCTGGAGGTGGCCCTGTCGGAGGCGCTCGAGACGATGTCGGTCAAGGAGGCCGCGGCGGCGGTCGCAGGGCGGCTCGGCCTGGCCCGAAGGGATGTGTATCAGGCCGCCCTGCGGCTGACGGAGGAGCGATGAGCGGAGAGGTTTCACATCGGGCGGGCTTCGTGGCCGAAGAGGCCGTGGCCCGGA
Source organism: Cereibacter azotoformans (assembly GCF_021391315.1). Lineage (NCBI taxonomy): Bacteria > Pseudomonadati > Pseudomonadota > Alphaproteobacteria > Rhodobacterales > Paracoccaceae > Cereibacter > Cereibacter azotoformans. The sequence goes on from NZ_CP090021.1 coordinate 412,173, forward strand.
TCTATGAGCGGTCCGATCGGCCGGTCACCGCGCGACGGTGGCGGGGCGCCGCGGGCGAGATCGACCTTATTGCCCGGGACGGGGCCGAGGTCATCTTCATCGAGGTGAAGAAGAGCAAGAGCCACGCGGCTGCGGCCGCACGGCTGTCCCGCCGGCAGATGGAACGGATCTATGGCGCGGCCTCGGAATTTCTGGCCGGCGAACCCCTCGGGCAGCTGACGGCGAGCCGCTTCGATGTGGCGCTTGTCGACGGCATGGGCCGGATCGAGATCATCGAGAACGCCTTCGCGGCCTGATGCGGTTGCAACCGGCCGGTCGCTGCGCCATCAAGGGCTCCATCGGCAGGAGATGCGCATGAGCCTGAACGTCGCCCTTCAGATGGATCCGATCGGATCGGTCAATATCGATGCGGACAGCACCTTCCGCATCGCGCTGGAAGCCCAGGCCCGCGGCCACCGGCTGTTCTTCTACACGCCCGAGCATCTCGCCTATGATGATGGCCGCGTGACGGCCCGCGGCTTCTGGATCGAGCTTCGGCGCGAGAAGGGCAACCATGTCACCTACAGCGAGGAGACCCTGGTCAATCTCGGCGATTTCGACGTGGTATGGTTGCGGCAGGATCCGCCCTTCGACATGGGCTACATCACCACGACCCACATCCTCGAGTTGCTGATGCCGAAGGTGCTGGTGGCAAACGACCCGTTCTGGGTGCGCAATTCTCCCGAGAAGCTTCTCGTCCTGCGGTTCCCCGACCTGATCCCCCCCACGACCATCGCGCGGGACCTCGCCACCATCCGCGCCTTCAAGGAGCGGCACGGCGACATCATTCTGAAGCCGCTTTATGGCAACGGTGGCGCGGGCGTGTTCCGTCTGGACCCGCAGGACCGCAACCTGTCGTCCCTGCACGAGCTTTTCACCTCGATGAGCCGCGAGCCCATGATCGCTCAGAAGTTCCTGCCGGCCGTGGAGCGGGGGGACAAGCGGATCATCCTGGTCGATGGCGAACCGATCGGCGCGATCAACCGCGTGCCGCAGGCGGGCGAGACGCGCTCGAACATGCACGCGGGTGGTCGGCCCGAAAGGGTGGGGCTGACAGATCGCGACCGCGAGATCTGCGCGGCCATAGGCCCGCTGCTGCGCGAGAAGGGACAGATCTTCGTGGGAATCGACGTGATCGGAGACCGCCTGACGGAGATCAACGTGACCTCGCCGACAGGTTTGCAGGAACTCGAGCGGTTCGACGGAACCAATGGCGCGGCCTTGATCTGGCAGGCAATCGAGTCCAGGCGCCGGACGTGAAGACAATCTCCTCGCGCCGCTGGTCCATCCCCAGGTTCTTCCTGAGGTAAGCTGTCCACTTGACCTTCTTTCCGTGCAAATCTTGGAAAGGAGATGGATTCATGGATCAGTCGACGAAGGCTTCGAAAGGCGGAGGCGCGACTCGGACACGAAGCTGGCGCGGCACCGCCTGAGCGTGCGGGAGCTGGCCAGGGAGCTCGGCAACGTCGCCGAAGCGTGTCGCCAGCGTGGGTTGTATCGGACCAGCTTCTACGAGTGGAAGCGGCGGTTTCAGACGCAGGGTTTCGAAGGGCTGAAGGACCTGCCACCGATCCACAAGAGCCACCTGCAGATCGAGCCATGGGAACGCCACTGTGTTGATTTCCATGCAAAACCGACCCGGGTCTGGAGTGAACCCCGCGGCCTGGACCACGGGGGCTGTCCAAACTAAGCCGCCTTGCGGGCGAATAGGGTTTCGAATTCCTCGGGGGTTCGGTAGCGGAGGGCGGAGTGCAGTCGCCTTGAACTGTAGACCTGCTCGATGAACACGGGCAAGCGGGCAGCCACATCAGCGAAGGTCTCGTATCCGGCCCGATAGACCTCCTCGACCTTCAGTGTCTTCATGAAGCTTTCCGCCTGCGCGTTGTGATAGGGGTTTCCGACGCTGCTCATGGAGCCGCGCAGACCCGCGGCCTGAAGGGCATCACGGTAGGTTTGAGATGCGTATTGGGCGGATGCTGATGAGCGACAACCAAGTTGGCCGAAACCGTCAGGCAAGTTGGCCGCTGGGTTCAGCCGGAGGACGGGCGTAGCCCGTCCCGGAGGCTGAACCCAGCGGCTGGCCCTCGTTTCGGGGGAGAAGGGTAGGTGCTGGCCGCTGCGGGCCGGTAGGGTCGAGGTCTCTGCTACCAAACGGAGATCCGACCGTGCCGGGCAAACCCGTCACCGACCAGCAAGTGAGAGTCTACATGACCGACCGTCTCCAGCACAGCCAGCGTGTCGCCGCCGCCCGCGCCGGCTTCAGCGAACGCACCGCCCGCCGCATCGATGCCGATCCGCGCCTTCCATCGCAACGTCCGGCCCCCCGGGGCCGCACCGTGCCCGACCCGCTCGAGGCGGTGTGGGAACCGGTGCTGCTGCCGATCCTCGCGCGTGATCCAGCCGTTCAGGCCGTCACCCTGTTGCGGCACCTTCAGACGAGCGATCCGGAGGCCTTCCCCGACGACCGCGTGCGCCGGACGCTCGAGCGGCGCGTCCGCGACTGGCGTGCCCTGAACGGACCCGAGCGCGACGTGATCTTCCGCCAGACGCCGGAACCCGGCCGGATGGCGCTGTCGGACTTCACCGATGCGAACGAACTCTGCGTGACGATCGCGGGGCAGCCGCTTGAGCAGCGCCTCTACCACTTCGTCCTGGCCTACAGCGGCTGGGAACATGCCGCCGTGGTGCTGGGCGGCGAGAGCTTCCCGGCGCTGGCCGAGAACCTCCAGAACGCGCTCTGGACCCTTGGCGGAGTGCCTGGCGAGCATCGCACCGACAGCCTGTCCGCAGCTTATCGGAACCTCGATGCCGAGGCCGCGGCGGACGTCACCAAGCGCTATGACGCCTTCTGCGCCCACTACGGCATGCTCGCCAGCCGCAACAATCCGGGCGAGGCGCACGAGAATGGATCTGTCGAGGCCCACAACAACCACCTGAAGGTCGCCCTTGATCAGGCCCTGATCCTGCGCGGCTCCCGCGACTTCGCCGATCTCGCCAGCTGGCGCCGCTTCGTCGATGAACTGGTTGCTCGACGCAACCGCCGGCGCGAGTCCGCGGTGCGCATTGAGATGGCGGCGCTCAGGCCGCTGCCGGCCCGGCGCACCACCGACTTCACCGAGGTGGTCGCGCGGGTCACGAAGACCGGGGGCTTCCTGGTCCACCAGGTCTTCTACTCGGCGCCCTCCCAACTGATCGGCAAGCGGTCGAACCGGAGGTTCGCCTCCGGCGAAACGGGTCCATGTCTACGACGACCGGATCGAGGCCTTTCTCGGAGCGACCCCTGTCGTCACGCACCCCCGCCGTCGCGGCCGCGATGACGGCACCCGCGTCCACTGCGTCAACTATCGCCATGTCATCCACGCCCTGCGCCGCAAGCCGCAGGCGCTGGCCGGTTCCGTTTACCGCGACGGCCTGTTCCCGCGATCGGAATACGCCGAGGCCTGGGTCGCGTTGTCCGCCGCCTTGCCGCGTCGCGACGCCTGCCGTCGCATGGTCGATCTGCTGTGGCTCGCCCATGAGGAGGGCTGTGAGGCTGAACTGGCCGCGCTGATTGCCCAGACCCTCGGTCATGGCGAATTGCCCGAAGCCCATGCGCTAAGGAGTAAGCTGGAGCCGCGCCGGCGCGAGCTGCCCGACGACACGCCCGTCAACCTCACCGATCTCGCCCGCTTCGACGAACTGCTGGAGGCGCGCGCATGACCGCCGCTGCCCCGCGCCCCGTCGATGTGCATGCGTTGCCCGCCATGCTCACGGCTCTCCGCCTGCCCAGCATCCAGCGCCACTGGACGATGCTCGCAGACCGCGCCGACGCCGAGGGCTGGCCCGCGTCGCGCTTCCTCGCAGCTTTGGCCGAGGTCGAGCTCGCCGATCGCGATGCCCGCCGCATCCAGCGCCATCTGCAGCAGTCCGAACTCCCCGGCGGCAAGACGCTGGCAACGCTCGACTTCAAGGCACTGCCCGGCGTGACCCGGGCCCGCATCGAGGCGCTGGCCGCCGGGGATTGGGTTGAGACCGGCGCCAATCTCATCGCCATCGGCAACTCGGGCGCCGGCAAGAGCCACGTTCTCTGTGCCATCGGCCATGCTCTCGTCGAGGCCGGCAAGCGCGTCCTCTACACCCCCACCACCGACATCGTGCAGAGGCTGCAGGCCGCCCGCCGCGATCTGGTCCTCGAGGCCGCACTCGCGAAGCTCGACAAGTTCGACCTGATCATTCTCGACGACATCACCTACGCCCAGAAGGACCAGGCCGAGAGCTCGGTGCTCTTCGAGCTCATCGCCCGGCGCTACGAGACGCGAAGCCTCGCCATCGCCGCCAACCAGCCGTTCAGCGCCTGGAACCGCGTCTTCCCCGATCAGGCCATGACCGTCGCCGCCATCGACCGGCTGGTTCACCACGCCACCATCCTCGAGATGAACGGCGAGAGCTTCCGCCGCCGCGCCGCCGCACGACGCCGATCCTCCGAGCCTGTCGCTGCGCCGACAGCCTCCAGCGACAACATCGGCGTCGAAGCCACCGACAACATCAACGACAAGCTTAGGGAGATCAGCGCCGAGTAACACCAACGACCGCAGCGGTCAAAACCGGCCATCCTGGTTGTCGGTCACGGCCAAGAAGGTTGACGCTCTACACGGATTCAACCGATCGTCGCAACACCGCCGATTTTGGAGGTGTAGATGGCAACGGGAAAACGACAATCCGGACGGTCCACTCGGCGCAAACTGTCCTCGCCAGGGCGGCCGCCTGCCTGGCGACGTGAGAACCTGTGTCGGTTCTGGCGGGGAATCGCAGCAGGTCTCTCGAGCGAAGAGGCTGGTGTCGAAGCTGGTGTCTCTGCTCCTGTCGGAAGCCGTTGGTTTCGGAGTTCTGGCGGGATGCCACCCACACATTTGGCCCCTTCTGCACCCCGGCCGCTGGGCCGCAGCCTTTCCTTTGCCGAGCGTGAGGAAATCGCTCTGGAGTGCGCGCGGAAGACCGGGGTGCGCGCCATCGCCCGGAAGCTGGGGCGTTCGCCGAGCACGATCTCACGCGAGATCAGGCGCAACTCCGCGACCCGTGGCGGGGATTTCGATTGCCGCGCCATCACCGCGCAGTGGCATGCGGGCCGTGCAGCCCAACGACCTAAGACCAGCAAGCTCGCGAACAATCCGGCCCTGCGTGACTACGTGCAGGACCGGCTCGCGGGTGTGATCGCCACGCCGGACGGCGTCGCCTTCGACGGGCCTGTCGTGGTATGGAAGAAGCGGCGGGCGGTTCACCGGCAAAGCGACGATGGTCCCTGGCATGGAGCCCGGAACAGATCGCGCAGCGATTGAAGATGGATTTTCCCGAGGACCCGACCATGCGCATCAGCCACGAAGCGATCTATCAGGCGCTCTACATTCAGGGGCGTGGCGCGCTGAAGCGGGAGCTTTCCGCCTGCCTGCGCTCGGGCCGAGCGCTACGTCTCCCCCGGGAGCGCGCCCGAAACCGAGGCAAGGCTTTCGTCGGGGATGCACTGATGATCAGCGACCGCCCGGCGGAAGTGGGCGACAGGGAGGTGCCGGGCCACTGGGAGGGAGATCTCATCCTTGGCCTCGGCAGTTCGGCAATCGGCACCCTGGTCGAACGGACCACGCGCTTCACGATGTTGCTGCATCTGCCGCGGATGGAGGGCCATGGAGCGACCAGGTCCATCAAGAATGGACCGGCTCTTGCCGGTCATGGTGCCGAAGCCGTTCGCGATGCAATTGCAGACACCATCATGGACCTGCCCGCACAAGCGGCTGAGACCTGACGAGTTGCAGGAGCTTGTTGAGCAATGTCGCGTCCGTCCAAAGGCGCCCGTCTCTATCTCGTCACCCGGACCGGCCGTTCCCCGGTCTGGGTCATCCGAGACGGCGCCTGCGAGATCTCGACCCGCACTGGCCACCGCGGCGAAGCTGAAACGGCTCTCGCGGCTTACATTGCCGACCGAGACCAGCGAGCGAGACCGAGAAGCTGCCTCGCCGCGGACGAGATGACGGTGGCCCATGCGCTCACCCTCTATGGGGAGGAGCATGGCCCCACCGTCGCGGATCCCCAGCGGATCGGCTACGCCATCGAGGCGCTGATGACCTTCTGGGGTAACCTCAGGGTGGCGGCGATCCGGGGAGAGACGTGCCGTACCTACGCCCGCCAGCGGGGCAGGGCGCCGGGCACGATCCGGCGCGAGCTGGGCACGCTGCAGGCGGCGCTGAATCACTGCGTCCGGGAGGGCCATCTTCTCAGCGCGCCGAAGGTGACGCTACCAGAGAAGCCCAGGGCCCGGGAGCGCTGGCTGACGCAGGAGGAGGCCTACTGGCTCCTGCGGGCGGCCCGGAACCTGCGCCGCGACGGTCGTCACCTCGCGTGGTTCATCGTGGCCGGTCTCTACACGGGCACCCGGAAGACGGCCCTGCTCGGCCTGCGCATCAACCAGCCCGGCACAGACGCGGGCTGGGTCGATACCGAGCGCGGCGTCCTCTACAGGGCTGGCAGCGGGAAGCGCGAGACGAACAAGCGCCAGCCTTCGGTGAGGCTTCCGCGGCAACTCCGCGCGCTCCTTGCGGCCGGAGCCCGCAGCGGCCGGCGGTTTGTCGTCCAGACCAGCGAAGGCAACCGGGTCGCCGACATCAAGAAGGCCTGGGCGGGAGCCGTGGTGAAAGCCGCCGAGATGGCGGCGAGGGCAGGGCGCGAGATCGATCTGTCCGACACGACGCCGCATGTCCTTCGCCACACGGCGATCACCTGGGCGATGCAGCGGGGTGCCGACATGTGGGAGGCGGGCGGATTCTTCGGCGTGTCGCGGGAGACGATGGAGGAGGTTTACGCCCACCACCATCCGGACCATCAGGCGAGCGCCGTCGAGGCGATGGAGAGGCGCCGGAAATGACCGCGCAGCGCTCGAAACCGCCCGTTTCCGGGGCGTATTCGTGGCGCTGCTGTCCAGCTAGCCGCTAACTGTCTGATTTATGGCGCACCCGACACGATTCGAACGTGTGACCTCTGCCTTCGGAGGGCAGCGCTCTATCCAGCTGAGCTACGGGTGCGTCGAAGCGGGGTATAGCGGCTTGATGCGGCGCCTGCAACAGGATGCTGTGCGTCGTCCGCGACTTTCACGCGAGCCGGTTGATGGGCCCAATGCTCCATCCGCTGGGGCCGAGGGTCATCGAGGTGATCGAAAGCGGTTCGATCCGGTGGGCGAAGGCCTCCTGGATGCTCAGGCCAAGCGCGCGTTGCAGCCCCGTGAGAATCGGGCCGAAGTGCGCGACGATCACGATCTCCTCGCCCGGGTGACGCGTGCACAGGTCCTGCACGGCCTGGGTGACGCGGTGCTGAAGCTCGTGCCAGGTCTCTCCGCCGGGGGCGCGGGCAGGTCCCGCGTCGCGCCAGAAGGCGCGGATGCGCTCGGGCGTGCCGGCCTCGATTGCGGCAAAGCTCCGGTCTTCCCACGCGCCGAAGTGGATCTCCCGCAGGCGCGGGTCGTGGGGCAGGCGGACGCGACCCTCGCCCAGCAGGTCGGCGGTGCGCGCGGCGCGCGACAGGTCGGACGAGACCAGGAGCGCCTTGCGCGGCAGGGCCGCGTCAAGCCGTGCCACGGCCTCCCGGTCGGAGAGATCCGCCGGCCGGTCCGTCCAGCCCAGCATCACCGTAGCGTGGGTGGGCCCGTGCCGGACCCAGTGCAGCCGCGTCACAGGACCCCCTCGGGCAGGCAGCCCTTCAGGACCATCGGCAGGCCCGCCATCGCCGCCACGACCAGATCCGCTTGCCCCGCAAGCCTCTGGTTCAGGCGCCCCTGCTCGTCACGGAAGCGCCTTGCCAAAGAATTTTCGGGAACTATCGACCAGCCAACCTCGTTTGAGACCACGACAACAGGCGCAGGACAGGCGTCAAGCGCATGAAGAAGCGAGGCGATCGCGGCATCGAGGTCGCTCTCGGCAAGCAGATGATTGGTCAGCCAGAGCGTTGCGCAATCCAGCAGCACGCAAGCCTCGGGAGGCATCCGTGACAGGACAGGAGAGAGATCACGAGGCTCTTCGACGGTCTGCCACCCGTCGCCGCGGTCGTGGCGGTGAGCCGAGATCCGCTCGCGCATCTCGTCATCCCATGCTTCGGCCGTTGCCAGATAGAACCGGGGGCGGCCCGAACCGATGACCAGCCGCTCCGCCATCCGAGATTTCCCGGACCGCGCCCCGCCCAGCACCAGGGTGAGCGGTGGAAGTGCGCAATCATGTGATCCGGGCATATGTTTTTTCCGTAGTAATTCCCGAGACGCGGCCGGGTTCGACAGGGGGTCCTGATGGCACTGGACGGATATACCGATCAAACGATGTCCCGCCAAGCGATGAGGGCGGAGCTTCTGGATGCCCAGACCGAGCTTCGGCTCGCCTATGCCTGGCGCGACCAGCGTGACGAGCGGGCTCTGCACCGTCTGATCACCGCCTACATGCGGCTAGCGATCTCGATGGCGTCGAAATACCGCCGCTATGGCGCGCCGATGAACGACCTGATCCAGGAGGCCTCGCTGGGGCTGATGAAGGCGGCCGACAAGTTCGACCCGGACCGGGGCGTGCGCTTCTCGACCTACGCCGTCTGGTGGATCAAGGCCTCGATCCAGGATTATGTCATGCGGAACTGGTCGCTGGTGCGCACCGGCTCCACCTCGAGCCAGAAGGCGCTGTTCTTCAACATGCGCCGCGTGCAGGCCCGCCTCGAGCGCGAGGCCTCCCAGCGGGGCGAGCAGCTTGACGCGCACCAGTTGCGCGAACTGGTGGCGCATGACGTGGGCGTGCCGCTCTCGGATGTCGAGATGATGGAGGGGCGGCTGTCGGGCTCGGACTTCTCGCTCAACGCCACGCAGTCGGCGGACGACGAAGGCCGCGAGTGGATCGACGCGCTGGAGGATGATTCGGCCCAAGCCTCGGAAGTGGTCGAGGGCTCGCTCGATGCCGAGCGGCTGCGCGGCTGGCTGGTCGTGGCGATGCAGCAGCTCAACGCGCGCGAGCGGTTCATCGTGACCGAGCGCAAGCTTCGCGACGTGCCGCGGACGCTCGAAAGCCTTGGCGAAGAGCTGAAATTGTCCAAGGAGCGGGTGCGTCAGCTTGAAGCGGCGGCCTTTGCCAAGATGCGGCGGAGCCTTGAAGCCCAGTCGCGGGAGGTGCATCACTTCCTTCTATGAAACGGTGCCTCCTTCTTGCGGCCGGGCTGGCCGTCGTGGCTCGGCCGGGGCTGGCCGATCGGATCGAGCCGGCGCAGCTTGCGCGGCTGCCGTTGGCGGATGTGGTGCTCCTCGGCGAGGTGCATGACAACCCGCGCCATCACGAGAACCAGGCCGTGGCCGTGGCCGGCCTGAGGCCCGCGGCGCTGGTCTTCGAGATGCTGACGGCCGAGCAGGCAGCCCTGGTGACACCCGATCTGCGGCAGAACGAGCGCAAGCTCGCGCTGCGGCTCGATTGGGACCGTTCGGGTTGGCCCGATTTCGGAATGTATCATCCCATCTTTCTTGCTGCCCCCGATGCGCTGGTCTTCGGCGCCGAAATGCCGCGCGAGGACGTTCGCCGCGCGGTCGCGGATGGGGCTGCGGCGACCTTCGGCGCCGAAGCGTCCCGCTTCGGCCTTGACCGTCCGCTCGATCCCGAGGAACTGGCCCGGCGGACCGAGGAGCAGCGTGTAGCCCACTGCGACGCGCTGCCGGCCGATCTGCTGCCGGGCATGGTCGAGGCGCAGCGCCTGCGGGATGCTTCGCTGGCCCTTGCCGTGCTCGAGGCGATGGAGGCGACCGGAGGGCCGGTGGCCGTCATCACAGGGACGGGCCACGCCCGGCGCGACGTCGGTGTGCCATCGCTTCTGGCCGAGGCGGCCCCGCATCTGCGCGTGCTCTCGGTCGGGCAGTTCGAGCAGGTGCCGGAGGGAGAGGTGCCCTTTGACATGTGGGTGGTGACCGCACCCGTCGCGCGGGACGATCCCTGCGCGGGTCTTCGCGAAGGCGGCATGACCCCGTAACGGGGCAGGGGGCGGCATCTGACCCGGCGTTCGCCCCGGTGGCTTGTCACGCGGCCGCGCCCCTCCTACACCAGAGCCTCGGCCTCGGGGGGCGTGGACATGCTGAACGGCAAGCGAATACTTCTGATCATCGGTGGCGGGATCGCGGCCTACAAGGCGCTCGAACTGATCCGCCGTCTGCGCGAGCGGGGCTGCGCCGTGACGCCCGTCATGACGCGCGCCGCGGCCGAGTTCGTGACGCCGCTGTCGGTCTCGGCACTGGCGGGCGAGACCGTGCACCGCGAACTGTTCGATCTGACGCAAGAGGCCGAGATGGGCCATATCGCCCTGTCCCGCGTCGCCGATCTGGTGGTGGTGGCGCCTGCGACGGCGGATCTGATGGCGCGGATGGCCCAGGGTCGGGCGGACGATCTCGCCTCGACCCTGCTTTTGGCCACCGACACCCGGGTTCTGGTGGCCCCTGCCATGAACGTGCGGATGTGGGAACATCCCGCGACCCGCCGGAACCTTGCCACGCTGCGCGGCGACGGCGTGCGGACGGTGGGTCCGAACGAGGGCGACATGGCCTGCGGCGAATATGGCTTCGGGCGGATGGCCGAACCCGCCGAGATCCTTGCCGCGATCGAGGGCGCGCTCGGCGCGGGCCCGCTGGCCGGGCGGCGGGTGCTCGTGACATCGGGTCCGACGCACGAGCCGATCGACCCGGTGCGCTACATCGCCAACCGCTCGTCGGGCGCGCAGGGGACCGCGCTCGCCGCGGCGCTGCGCGATCTGGGCGCGCGGGTGATCTTCGTCACCGGCCCGGCCTCGGTCCCGCCTCCGGTCGGGGTGGAACTGGTGCGGGTCGAGACCGCGCAGGAGATGATGGCGGCCGTCACGGCGGCCCTTCCGGCCGATGCCGCCATCTTCGCCGCCGCCGTGGCGGACTGGCGGGTGGCCAATGCGGCCGGCTCCAAGATGAAGAAGCAGGCGGGCGGCCCGACGCTGGAGTTTGCTGAAAATCCCGACATCCTCGCCACCGTTTCGCGGATGGAAAAGGGACGGCCGCGCCTCGTGGTGGGATTCGCGGCCGAGACCGACCGGGTGGTCGATCACGCCTGCGCCAAGCGCGCGCGGAAGGGCTGCGACTGGATCGTGGCCAACGATGTCTCTCCCGGCACGGGGATCATGGGCGGCACCGAGAACGCCATTCATCTGGTGACCGAAGACGGCATCGAGGATTGGCCGCGCCTGGGCAAGGACGAGGTGGCGCGGCGGCTCGCGCAACGGATCGCCGACCGCCTCGCCTGAGCTTGCCGGCGGGCGCACGCAGCGGTCAACGCGCGTGATCGCCGGCGGGCTTGTCAGCCGGCCGGCCTTGCCGCTACCTTCGCCCCATGAGGATGATCGCATGACCGTCTCCCGGCGCTGGCTGCTGGCCGCGCTTCTCGCGGGCGCCGCCACGCCCGCGCTGCCCGATGCGCCCCTCACATCGCCCCGCCCGCCGCGCCGCGGCTTCATCGAGCCGCCGCCCGACGCCGACAGCCTCATCGCACGGGCCTCGCTCGGCGGTGCGGTGGCCTTCGCCGTGGCCGATGCCGCCACCGGCGAACTGCTCGAGGCCCGCAACGCCGCGCTGCGCCTGCCGCCCGCCAGCACCGCCAAGGCCATCACCGCGCTCTACGCGCTTGAGACGCTCGGTGCCGACTTCCGCTTCGCCACGCGCCTCCTCGCCACCGGGCCGGTCCGGGACGGGATCGTGCAGGGCGACCTCGTGCTGTCGGGCGCGGGCGATCCCACGCTCTCCACCGATGCGCTCGGCGACATGGCGGCGAAGCTGCACGCGTCCGGGGTGCGCGGGGTGACCGGGCGCTACATCGCCGATGCGAGCGCCTTGCCCGCGGTGCCGCTGATCGATCCCGAGCAGCCCGCCCATGTCGGCTACAATCCCGCCCTCTCCGGCCTGAACCTGAACTTCAACCGGGTCCATTTCGAATGGAGGCGGGCGAAGACCGGCTGGTCCGTCACGATGGATGCCCGGGCCGAGCGGTTCGTGCCCCAGGTCGCGATGGCCCGGATGGAGGTCGTCACCCGCGACCTGCCGATCTACACCTACGCCGGCGATCAGGGCTCGGACAGCTGGACCGTCGCCAGCAGCGCGCTCGGCAAGGCGGGAAGCCGCTGGCTTCCGGTGCGCCATCCCGAGACCTACACCGCCGAGGTCTTCCAGACGCTGGCCCGGGCGCAGGGCATCACCCTACCCGACGCGCAGATCGTGCGGGTCCGCCCCGAGGGCACGAGCCTCGTCGAATGGCAGAGCCAGCCCCTGCGCGAGATCCTGCGCGACATGCTGAAGTTCTCCACCAACATCACGGCCGAGGCGGTGGGGCTGGCCGCCTCGGGCGCGCCCTCCCTCGGCCAGTCGGCGGCCGCGATGAGCGCCTGGGTCAACGGCCGCTTCGGCCTCTCCACCGCGTTCCAGGACCATTCCGGACTCGGAGGCGGCTCGCTCGTCTCGGCGCGCGACATGGTGACGGCGCTGCTCGCAGCCGAACGCGAGGGGCTTGGCCTGCGCGAGATCCTCAAGCGGACGGACCTGGTCGATCCCGGAGGTGCGAGGACGCGCAGGCCTCCCATCGCGGTCGCGGCCAAGACCGGCACGCTGAACTTCGTCTCGGGGCTCGCGGGCATCGCCCGCGCCGAGGGAGGCCGCGACCTCGTCTTTGCGATCTACTGCGCCGACCGCGCCCGCCGCTCGGCCCTGCCGATGGACGCGCGCGAGCGCCCGCCCGGCGGGTCCGAGTGGCTCGGCCGTGCCCGTGGCCTGCAGCGTGCCCTCATCGAACGCTGGGCCGCACTGCCCGCCTGACGCCCCGCGCCCGGCCCAAGAAGACGGGCCAAGGCCCGAGCCGCCGCGCAACGTCTTTCGTCCTTCACTCTGCCCAAATATCCTCGGGGAGCCGCCCCGCCGGGGCGGCCGGGGGCAGACAGCCCCCGGCGACGCGCACCGAAGGCGCGACGGTTCCCGCTCTCAGACCAGCATGTGCCGGGCCCGGGCTCCGCGTTCGATGGCCGCGGCGTGCAACCGGTCGATGTCCAGCTCGTTGCGGATTTCCTCGAGCATGCGGAGTTCCGGCTGGCCGAGCGTCCCGTCCGCCGCCGCCACGTCGCAGGCGAGCGCATATGCGGTCTCGTGAAGCCGCTCTTCCAGCGCCGCCCGGATCAGGCCGAACAGGGCGTCGAGGCCCTCATCCTCCTCGAAGAGGTCGATGATCGTCTGTGCGATGGGACGGATCCTGTCTCCGTCGTAATTGGCGAAGATGGGCAGATGGGTGACGATGCGCTCGATGGCGATCAGCTCGACCGTCCGCACCGTCTCGTCCGAGAAGGAGACGGCGATCATGATGGCCACGAGGGCATCCTGAGGGCTGAGCGAGGGGAGTGTATCGGCCAAGGTGCGCATCCTGAAGTCCATGTCGCGGCGCACAATATGGATCGCCTCCGCGTCCGGCAAGTCGGGGCCTGCGCGATCACGGAGGCGTCAGCGGGGCAGGGTGGTCCGGGTCTCGCGCCTCAGGCGAGGCGGCCTGTCCCGCGGCCGCCCCGTCACGGCCGGTTTGCCGCGGGGGGTGGCCGCGGGCTCGGCCGTCCCGCGTTATTGACGCGCTGGCCCACCGGCAATAGAGGACGGGGGTTCGGGCGGCACGGGGTCGCCCGCCTGCCGAGGAATGCCGCCCATGTCCGCGCTCCGCGATGCCGCGATGACGTCGAAAGCCTGGCCCTTCGAAGAGGCCCGCCGGATTCTCGCACGCTTCAAGGGCAAGGCACCTGAAAAGGGCTATGTGCTGTTCGAGACCGGCTACGGCCCCTCGGGCCTGCCGCACATCGGCACCTTCGGCGAGGTGGCGCGCACCACGATGATCCGCCGCGCATTCGAGGCGATCTCGGACATTCCCACGCGGCTCATCTGCTTCTCGGACGACATGGACGGCATGCGCAAGGTGCCCGACAACGTGCCGAACGGCGACATGCTGCGCGAGAACCTGCAGCGGCCGCTGACCTCGGTCCCCGACCCGTTCGGCGAATACGAGAGCTTCGGCCACCACAACAACGCCATGCTGCGGCGTTTCCTCGACACGTTCGGGTTCGAATACGAGTTCATCTCGGCCACCGACTTCTACCGATCGGGCCAGTTCGACGCGGTGCTGCTGCGCGCCTGCGAACGTTACGACCGGCTGATGGAGATCATGATGGCGTCCTTGCGTGAGGAGCGCCAGCAGACCTATTCGATCTTCCTGCCGATCTCGCCCACCACGGGGCGCGTGCTCTATGTGCCGCTGAAGGAGGTGAATGCGAAGGATGGCACCATCACCTTCGACGACGAGGACGGCACCGAGATGACGCTGCCGGTGACGGGCGGCAACGTGAAGCTGCAGTGGAAGCCCGACTTCGGCGCCCGCTGGGCGGCGCTCGACGTGGACTTCGAGATGTATGGCAAGGACCACTCCACCAACACGCCGATCTATGACGGGATCTGCGAGGTGCTGGGCGGCCGCAAGCCCGAGCATTTCACCTATGAGCTGTTCCTCGACGACAAGGGCGAGAAGATCTCGAAGTCGAAGGGCAACGGGCTGACGATCGACGAGTGGCTGAGCTACGCCTCGACGGAAAGCCTCAGCTATTTCATGTTCCTCAAGCCCAAGACCGCCAAGCGGATGCATTTCGACGTGATCCCGAAGGCGGTGGACGAATATCACCAGCAGCTGCGGGCCTATCCCACGCAGGAGGTGGCCAAGCAGATCGACAACCCGGTCTGGCACATCCACCAGGGCCGTCCGCCGGAATCGAAGATGGTGGTGAGCTTTGCGATGCTCTTGAACCTCGCCTCGGTCGCGCAGGCCCACGACAAGGAGGGGCTCTGGGGCTTCATCAGGCGTTACGCGCCCGAGGCCAGCCCCGAAACGCATCCCGACCTCGACGCGGCGGCCGGGTTCGCGGTGCGCTACTTCCACGATTTCGTGGCGCCGAAGCGGGTCTACCGTCTGCCGACCGAAGCCGAGCGCGCGGCGATCGCCGACCTGCGCGACCGGCTGGTGGCCTGGGAGGGCGGGCTCGACGCCGAGGCGCTTCAGTCGCTGGTCTTTGCCGTGGGCCGCGAGCACGGGTTCGAGCCGCTGCGCGACTGGTTCAAGGCGCTCTATGAGGTGTTGCTGGGGGCCTCGGAAGGGCCGCGGTTCGGCGGGTTCATCGCGCTTTACGGCGTGGAGGAGACCGTGGCGCTGATCGACCGGGGTCTCTCGGGGGCGCTGGCCGCCTGAGCCGGGCGGGGGAGCCGCCCTCGGGGGCATCGAGCCCCCTCGGGCGGCGCTGCCGCGGACGGTGGTGACCTCCGGTTCGGGGCCGGTCGGCGGGGTGCCTCGTGGAACCGTTGCGCAGGGCTGCCGTTGGCCCGTGGGGCGAGCCTGCCCCGGGAGAACGGAGGGCACCATGAAACGCAAGGGTTCAGCGGTCTGGACGGGCGACCTGAAGAGCGGCCAGGGCACGGTCAGCACCCAGTCGGGCGTGCTGTCGGACGCGCGCTATGGCTTCAACACCCGGTTCGAGGACGGCCCCGGCACAAACCCCGAAGAGCTGATCGGCGCGGCCCATGCCGGCTGCTTCTCGATGGCGCTGTCGAACGTGCTGGGCGAGAAGGGCATGGTGGCCGACCGGATCGAGACCACCGCCACCGTCTCGCTGGAGAAGCAGGGCGACGGCTTTGCCATCACGGCGGTCCATCTCGATCTGAGCGCAACGATTCCCGGCGCGGACGAGGCGGCCTTCCGCGAGGCGGCGGAGACGGCAAAAGCCAACTGTCCCGTGTCGAAGCTGTTCACCGCCGAGATCACGCTGGTGGCGCGGCTGGCCTAGCGCCAGCGGCCGGTGGCGCGGATCGCGGTCGAGGAGAGATCCACCATCGGCAGGTTCAGGAAGCACCAGGCGGGCGGCCGCGCGGCGGCGAGATCCGCCGCCCCCACCCGCGCGCGCGCATAGATGCGCGCCGCGGGGCTCGTGCGCGAGCGGAGCCCCGCGCCGGGGCGGGCCAGAACCCCCACCGGCACCGTCCGCATGATGCCTTGCCAGCGGTCCCAGCGGTGGAACTGGGCAAGGTTGTCCGCCCCCATCAGCCAGACGAAACGCACCCCGGGATAGCGCGCCCGCAGCGCGGCCAGCGTCTCGGCGGTGAAACGGGTGCCGAGGCGCGCCTCGATGTCCGTCACCACCACCCGCGGATGGCGCATCAGGCGCCGCGCCTCGGCCAGGCGCGCGGGCAGCGGCGCGGGCGGGCGGGGCTTCAGCGGATTGCCGGGCGAGACCAGCCACCAGACCCGGTCCAGCCGGAACCGCTTCAGCGCCTCGAGGCTGATGTGGACATGGCCCGCGTGCGGCGGATCGAACGATCCCCCCAGCAGCCCCACGACCATGCCCTTCCGCGCCACCGGCCAGCCCTGCACCGGCACCTCCCCCACAAGTCCGCGACCTGAAACCATCCTCGCGTTGTGCTTGTCCAGCGCAATCGGTAAAAGGGCCGCCAAACCGCGATCTGGAGAGTTGGCATGGCCTCGTACCAATACGTCTACCACATGGAGGGGGTCTCGAAGACCTATCCGGGCGGCAAGAAGTGCTTCGAGAACGTCCACCTGAACTTCCTGCCGGGCGTGAAGATCGGCGTCGTCGGCGTGAACGGCTCGGGCAAGTCCACGCTGCTGCGCATCATGGCCGGCATGGACACCGACTTCAAAGGCGAGGCCTGGGCCGCCAAGGGCGCGCGCGTTGGCTACCTTGCGCAGGAGCCGCAGCTCGATCCGGCGCTGAACGTGCGCGGCAACGTGATGGAGGGCGTGGCGGCCAAGCGGGCGATCCTCGATCGCTACAACGAGTTGGCCATGAACTACTCGGACGAGACCGCGGACGAGATGGCCCAGCTGCAGGACCTGATCGACTCGCAGAACCTGTGGGATCTCGACAGCCAGGTCGACATCGCCATGGAGGCGCTGCGCTGCCCGCCGGATGATGCCGACGTGGAGGCCCTCTCGGGCGGCGAGCGGCGCCGGGTGGCGCTCTGCAAGCTGCTGCTGGAAGCGCCCGACATGCTGCTTCTGGACGAACCGACCAACCACCTCGACGCGGAATCGATCGCCTGGCTGCAGCAGCACCTGATCGACTACAAGGGCACGATCCTGATCGTGACCCACGACCGCTACTTCCTCGACGACATCACCGGCTGGATCCTGGAACTCGACCGCGGCCGCGGCGTGCCCTACGAGGGCAACTATTCCTCGTGGCTGGAGCAGAAGGCCAAGCGGATGGTGCAGGAAGCGCGCGAGGACAAGGCCAAGCAGAAGGTCCTGCAGCGCGAACTGGACTGGATCCGCTCGGGCGCCAAGGCGCGGCAGGCCAAGCAGAAGGCGCGGATCCAGAAGTACAACGAACTGGCCGGCCAGTCGGTGCGCGAGCGGATCTCGACCGCGCAGATCATCATTCCGAACGGCGAGCGTCTGGGCGGCAAGGTGATCGAGGTCGAGAACCTGACCAAGCACATGGGCGACAAGCTCCTGATCGAGAACCTGTCCTTCTCGATCCCGCCGGGCGGTGTCGTGGGCGTGATCGGTCCGAACGGCGCCGGCAAGTCCACGCTCTTCAAGATGCTGACCGGGCAGGAGCCGCCGGATTCCGGCACGATCACCGTGGGCGACACGGTGCAGCTGTCCTATGTGGACCAGAGCCGCGACGCGCTCGACCCGAACAAGACGGTGTGGGAAGAGATCTCGGACGGGCTGGAGGTGATCCACCTCGGCGACTTCGAGATGAACAGCCGCGCCTATTGCGGCGCCTTCAACTTCAAGGGCACCGACCAGCAGAAGAAGGTGGGCCTGCTGTCGGGCGGCGAGCGCAACCGCGTTCACATGGCCAAGCTTCTGCGCTCGAACGGCAACGTGCTGCTCCTGGACGAACCGACCAACGACCTCGACGTGGAAACGCTGCAGGCGCTGGAAGCGGCGATCGACGATTTCGCGGGCTCGGCGATCATCATCTCGCACGATCGTTTCTTCCTCGACCGGCTCTGCACGCATATCCTCGCCTTCGAGGGGGATGCGCATGTGGAATGGTTCGAGGGCAACTTCGAGGCCTATGAGGAAGACAAGATCCGCCGTCTCGGCCCCGACTCGGTCGAGCCGCACCGGGTGAAATACAAGAAGTTCACCCGATGACGGCGCGGCGGCTCTTCCTTGCCGCGGCTCTGGCGCTCGCCCTTCCGGGGGCGGCGCAGGCAGCCTGCGTCAAGTCGAAGGGCACGCCGCTGCGCACCGACGACGATCTGACGCTCGACTATCTGATCTGCAAGCACCGCGAACAGGCCGAGGCGCTTCAGCGCCAGCGCGTCCGGACCGTGCCGCCGCAGGACAAGACCCAGATCCCCGATGGGGCGGTGAATGATCTCGGCCGGCGCACCTCGCCCTTCAACGAGCGGGCGCGCCGGACGCAGGAGGCGCTTGATTCGATGGGGGACATCAACACGCAGATGGGCGACCGGCTGAAGATGCTCGAGCCGCGCCGCCTGCCCTGAGGCGCCTCCCCCGAAGCCGAAAGCCATCCGCCGGGGCCGGCGTCAGCGAGTCCTATTCGAAG
The DNA here is from genome assembly GCF_021391315.1 of Cereibacter azotoformans. Lineage (NCBI taxonomy): Bacteria > Pseudomonadati > Pseudomonadota > Alphaproteobacteria > Rhodobacterales > Paracoccaceae > Cereibacter > Cereibacter azotoformans. The sequence continues at coordinate 430,863 of NZ_CP090021.1, forward strand.
GCGCAGCCGGTCCGGACGCCCATCCTGCGGAAGGCGATGGCCGCGGGGCAGAAGCCGGTGAAGGAGGACTGGATCAGGTTCAGTCCGATGAAGACCGTGAACCAGACGAAGAGCGGCGAGACGAGCAGGGTGAGCAGGACGCTCACAAGCACCATGCAGCCGGCAAAGAGCATCACCATGCGATCGAGGGTCATCGGGCCATTCCTTGACAGGGTTGAGAATGCCAGCCTAACAGGCCTCGCCGCCACATTCAACAACGTGAATGCGTCGCGACGCCCCGGAACCGGTGCGGCGTGAGGGCGTTGGCCGGAAAACAGCCCCGGCCAGAGAGGACGCCATGACGGTTTCGACCATTCTGCTGATCATCCTGATCCTGATTCTGATCGGCGCATTGCCCAACTGGGGCTATTCCCGCACCTGGGGCTATGGCCCCTCGGGCGCCGTCGGGGTCGTCGTCCTGATCGTGCTGGTCCTCGTCCTCACCGGACGCATCTGAGCGGGGCAGGGGAGTGGCCCGGATCCGGTCCGGGCCTGAACCCCTCAGACCAGCGCCTGCGCTTCGGGCAGAAGCGTCATCCGCGACCTGATCTCGGCCGCCCACGGGGTTTCGATCGCGCCCAGCTTGCGCCAGACCGCAACCTGAACCTCGGGGACATCCGACCGCGAGGCCGCCTCCAGGCAGCGCCAATGCTCGACCGGCGGATCGCTGTCGCAGACGGCGCAGACGAGCATTTCACCCGCTCCTTCGACCTCGACCGGCAGGCAGTCGTCCATGCCGCCGCAGAACTCGCACATTCCGTGGGCGCGGCTCATCAATGTTCCCCAGGTCATTCTCAGCCTCCAGACTGTCTTTTGCGGCGAGCCTAGCGCCTGCCTTCGCCGCTGCCAATGCGACGCACCAGCGACCTTCTGCCAGACCTCGCAATTCCTGTTGAACGCGGCGAATATTTTGTCATAATTCCGGCCGCGACGTTATCTTTATCGACCACTGTCTCCCTCGCCGGCAACAGTCCTTCGATCTTGCCCTGACTGAGCCGAGCCGCCGCACTTCCGCGGGCGGCACATGAACAGGAGACAACACGATGGCCAAAGGCACCGTGAAATGGTTCAACGCCACCAAGGGCTACGGCTTCATCGCCCCTGAAGGCGGCAAGAAGGACGTGTTCGTCCACATCACCGCCCTCGAGCGCGCCGGCATCCGCGCCCTCAACGACGGCCAGGCCGTGACCTTCGACATCGAGTCGGGCCGCGACGGCCGCGAATCGGCGACGAACATCTCGATCGCCTGAGGATCCGTCCTCGGCAGCCAAAGGGCGGGCGCAAGCCCGCCCTTTGGCATGGAAAGGCGGGGTCGATCGAGCGGCAGGCTCTCGTCCCGACCTTCCGGCTGTCCCCGGATAGGGCACCCGCCAGGGCGGGCAGGGCCGTCCGGGTGCGGTGAAGCCGGCGCCAACAGGTCGCCTGCGGAACAGACGGTCCTGCCGAGGCGGGGCAGGAGTTCCCGAGACAGTCCAGGAAGGCCCTTCATGACAAAGCCCAACATCCTCATCCTGATGGTCGATCAGCTCAACGGGACGCTCTTCCCCGACGGGCCGGCCGACTGGCTGCACGCGCCGAACCTGAAGCGGCTGGCCGAGCGATCGACGCGGTTCGCGAACAGCTACACGGCCAGCCCGCTCTGCGCGCCCGCCCGCGCCTCCTTCATGTCCGGCCAGCTGCCCTCGCGGACCCGCGTCTATGACAATGCGGCCGAATTCGCCTCGGACATCCCGACCTTTGCCCACCATCTGCGGCGCGCGGGCTACCAGACGACCCTTTCGGGCAAGATGCATTTCGTGGGCCCCGACCAGCTCCACGGGTTCGAGGAGCGGTTGACCACCGACATCTACCCGGCCGATTTCGGCTGGACGCCGGACTACCGCAAGCCGGGCGAGCGGATCGACTGGTGGTATCACAACCTGGGCTCCGTGACCGGCGCCGGTGTGGCCGAGATCACCAACCAGCTCGAATATGACGATGACGTGGCGCATCAGGCGATCCAGAAGCTCTACGACCTGTCGCGCGGCGCCGATCCGCGGCCCTGGTGCCTGACGGTCAGCTTCACCCATCCCCACGATCCGTTCGTGGCGCGGCGGAAATACTGGGATCTCTACGAGGATCATCCGATGCTCGAGCCGCCCGAGCCGATCCCCTACGCCCAGCAGGACAGCCACTCGCAGCGCCTGATGGACGCCTGCGATTTCGGCGCGTTCGAGATCACGCGCGACCATGTGCGCCGGGCGCGTCAGGGCTATTTCGCCAACATCTCCTACATTGACGACAAGATCGGCGAGATCCTCGCGGTGCTCGACGCCTCGCGGCAGGAGGCGATCGTGGTCTTCGTCTCGGACCACGGAGAGATGCTGGGCGAGCGCGGCCTGTGGTTCAAGATGAGCTTCCACGAGGGCTCGGCCCGGGTGCCGCTGATGATGGCGGCTCCGGGCCTGCCGGCGGGCCGGATCGACGCGCCGGTTTCGACCATCGACGTGACGCCCACGCTCTGCGCGCTCGCGGGGATCGACATGGGCGAGATCGCGCCCTGGACCGACGGGGTCAGTCTCGTGCCGCTGGCGCAGGGCTCCGGGCGTCCCGAGCCGGTGCTGATGGAATATGCCGCCGAAGGGTCGGTGACGCCTCTCGTCGCGATCCGGGACGGGCGGTGGAAGCATGTCCGGTGCCTCGCCGATCCCGAGCAGCTGTTCGACCTTGAGGCCGACCCTGCCGAGCGGACGAACCTTGCGTCCGATCCCGCCCATGCCGGGACGCTGGCCCGGCTCCGGGCGCTGTCCGAGGCGCGGTGGGATCTCGCCGCCTTCGACGCGGCGGTGCGGGAGAGTCAGGCCCGGCGGTGGGTGGTCTATGAGGCTCTGCGGCAGGGCGGCTACTATCCGTGGGACTATCAGCCGCTGCAGAAGGCCTCCGAGCGTTACATGCGCAACCACATGGATCTGAACATCCTGGAGGAGAGCAAGCGCTTCCCCCGCGGCGAGTGACCCTCGGGCGGCCCGCAGCCGCGGCAGCGCCGCCTGAGGGGGTTCGATGCCCCCGAGGGCGGCACCCCCTCGCGCCGTGCCACAAGCGCCTTGCGCCTGTGGGCGGACGTGTCGCACCGGGGCCTCCCACCTTGCCTCATGGCTTCGGATGCGGCATGAGGGACAGATGAATGCACGCCTCAAAGCCCTGTCCGTTCACCTGCTGACCGCCACGGGGGCCGTGCTCTCGATGCTCGCCATGCTGGCGGCGGTCGAGGAAGAGTGGAGCCTGATGTTCCTCTGGCTCGTCGTGGCGTTGTTCGTGGACGGGATCGATGGTCCGCTCGCCCGCCGCTATGACGTCAAGACCAACTGGCCGACCTACGACGGCGTGGTGCTGGATCTCATCATCGACTATCTCACCTATGTCTTCATACCCGCCTATGCGCTCTTCAAGTCGGGGCTGCTGACGGGATGGACGGGTTGGCTGGTCATCATCGTGATCGTCTATGGCTCGGCGATCTATTTCGTCGATACCCGCATGAAGACCAAGGATTATTCCTTTGCGGGCTTTCCCGCCTGCTGGAACATGGTGGTGCTCGTGCTCTTCGCCATCTCGCCGGGAGAATGGACGATCCTCGGGATCGTGCTGGCGCTGACGCTCGCCATGTTCACCAACCTCAAGTTCATCCATCCGGTGCGGACGGCGCGCTGGCGCATGGTCTCGCTGCCGGTCGCGGCGGCCTGGGTCTTCTTCGCCGCTTGGGCCGCCTGGGTCGAGTTCAACGAGGAAAGCTGGGCGCACTGGGGCCTCGTCGTGACCTCCGTCTATCTCGTGCTCGCGGGCGTGGCGCAGCAGATCATCCCGTCCCGCGCGAAGGCCTGAGGCCGGTCGAAACAGGCGCGCTCTGGCCCACAGCGGCTGGACGCTGCACAGGAGGGCGCGGCCCTGTGCGGGCGCCAGCGGGACGCGTCGCGAGGCGCAATCAGAGCCGCGTGAGCATCACGCCCGCCACGATGAGGCCCGCGGCCACCGCCTTGTCCCGCGTCATCCGTTCGCCGAAGACCAGCCAGCCGATCAGGACCGCAAAGAGGATCGAGGTCTCGCGCAACGCCGCCACCACGGCGATGGGGGCGACCGTCATGGCCCAGATCGAGATCGCATAGGCCCCGTAGGACGCGGCACAGGCCAGGGTACCGGCGGCCCAGGCCTTGCGGTCAACGCGCAGGAGCGCCCGTCCCTTCCAGGCCACCATCCCCACGCCGAACAGGATCCCGTCCGCCACGAAGACCCAGGCCACATAGGCCACCGCATCCCCCGAGACCCGCGCACCCAGCCCGTCGATCATCGTGTAGCAGGCCGTCGCCGCCGCCGACCCGAGCGCGAGCGGCAGGAGCCTCCGCTCCTCGCCCGAGGTGAAGACGCCGCGCGCCATGAGGAGTATCCCGGCCCCGAGGACCGCGATCCCCGCATACTGCCCCGCGCTCACCACATCGGGGAGCGTGGCTGCCCCCACCAGCGCCACGACCATCGGCGCGGCTCCGCGCGCGATCGGATAGACGCGGCTCAGGTCGCCATGCTCGTAGGCGAAGGTCAGGAAGGACTTGTAGGCAAAATGGCAGCAGCCCGCCGCGAGGACCCACGGCCAGACCTCCGCCGCAGGCCAGGGCCGTGTGACGGCCACCGCCAGCCCGATCGGCACCTCGGCCACCGACAGGATGACCATGGCCGAGACCTTCGAGGTGCCGACCTTGATGATCGCGTTCCACCCGGCATGGAGGAAGGCCGCGCAAAGGACCGCCAGAAGGACAGGAAGGCTCATCCGCACCGTCCGCAGAACAATCTTCTGCCGTCCGCCCGACGGCCAGTGCGCGATCCTGACTGGGGGGCGAGGGCACCTGCCTCGCCCCGGGTCAGATCCGCCGGAATCGGCTCAGCCGAGGACCTCGTTGCAGCGGGCGCAGGTGCCCGGATGCCTGTGAGTGCCCACGTCCGGCAGATACTGCCAGCACCGCTCGCACTTGGCGCCCTCGGCGCGCTCGAAGACCACGCCCACGCCCTGAACCTCGGGCAGGCGGAAGGCCTCGGCCGGCATCGGATCGCCGGTCAGCGCCAGGTCGGACGTGATGCAGACCTCGGCGAAATCGACCGACTTCAGCGCCGACAGCACCTCGGGCTCGCGCACATGGACGACCGGCGCGGCCTCGAGGCTGGCCCCGATCACCTTGGCCGTCCGCTGCACCTCGAGCGCGGCCGTCACCACGCGCCGCACCTGCCGCAGCGTGGCCCACTTCGCGGCCAGCGGCTCGTCGCGCCAGTCGGCGGGCGTATCCGGCATGTCCTGCAGGTGGATCGAGCTGTCCGCACCGGGGAAGCGCGACAGCCAGACATCCTCCATCGTGAAGACGAGGATCGGCGCGAACCAGGTGGTCAGCCGGTGGAACAGCAGGTCCATCACCGTGCGCGCCGAGCGGCGGCGGAGGCTGGTGGCCGCGTCGCAATAGAGCGCATCCTTGCGGATGTCGAAGTAGAAGGCCGAGAGGTCGCTGGTGCAGAAGGTGAAGAGCTTCTGGAACACGCCCTGGAAGTCGTAGGCGGCATAGCCGCGCCGCACCTCGGTATCGAGTTCGGCCAGCCGGTGCAGCACCCAGCGTTCCAGCTCGGGCATGTCGGCGGGGGCCACGCGCTCGGCCTCGGAGAAACCGCCGAGCGCGCCCAGCATGTAGCGCAGCGTGTTGCGCAGGCGGCGGTAGCTGTCGGCGGTGCCCTTCAGGATCTCCTTGCCGATGCGCTGATCGACCGTGAAATCGGCCTGCGCCACCCAGAGCCGCAGGATGTCGGCGCCATACTGGTCGATCACCTCCTGCGGGACCACGGTGTTGCCGAGCGACTTGGACATCTTCATGCCCTTCTCGTCCAGCGTGAAGCCGTGGGTCACGACGCCCCGGTAGGGCGCGCGCCCCTTGGTGCCGCAGGCCTGCAGCATCGAGGAGTGGAACCAGCCGCGGTGCTGGTCGGTGCCCTCCATATAGACGTCGGCGATGCCGTCCTCGGTGCCGTCGGGCCGGTCGCGCAGCACGAAGGCATGGGTCGAGCCGCTGTCGAACCAGACGTCGAGCACGTCGAAGATCTGCTCATAGGCCTCGGGATCGTGGAGCCCGCCCAGCACCTCGGCCTTGAAGCCCTCGCGATACCAGACGTCCGCGCCCTCGGCCTCGAAGGCGGCGGAGATGCGGGCGTTGACGGCCGGGTCCTTCAGCAGGAAATCCGGGTCGGTGGGCTTCGCCCCCTTCTTCACGAAGCAGGTGAGCGGCACGCCCCAGGCGCGCTGGCGGCTCAGCACCCAGTCGGGCCGCGTCTCCATCATGGAATGGAGGCGGTTGCGGCCCGAGATCGGCGTGAACTTCACCAGCTCCTCGATCGAGCGCAGCGCGCGCTTGCGGATCGTGTCGCCATGCTCGCCCATCCCGTCGTCGAGCGGATGGTCGATGGCCACGAACCATTGCGGCGTGTTGCGGTAGATCAGCGGCGCCTTCGAGCGCCAGGAATGCGGGTAGGAATGCTTGAGCTTGCCCTTGGCGAAGAGCGCACCCGCGCGGGCCAGCGCCTTGATGACCTCGACGTTGGCGGGGCCTTCCTTGCCCTCGGGCGTGATGATGACCTGCCCGCCGAAGAGCGGCAGGTCCGCCCGGTAGGAGCCGTCCTCGAGCACGTTGTAGGTCATGGGCAGGCCGAACTTCAGGCCCAGTTGATAGTCGTCGTCGCCGTGCGAGGGCGCGGTATGGACGAAGCCCGTTCCCGCATCGTCGGTGACATGCTCGCCCGGCAGCATCGGCACGTCGAAATCCCACTCGCCCGCCGAGCCTTCGAGGCCCCGGAACGGATGGGCCAGCACGAAGCCCTGCAGCTCGTCGGACGAGACGGCGCGCAGCCGCGTGGCGCCCTCGATCCGGGCCGACTTGAAGATGCCCTCCGACAGCTTGTCGGCCACGATCACCGTCTCGCCCACCTTCGCGGCAGCATTCTCGGCCACCGCCTCGATGCGGTAGAGGCCGTAGGCGATCTCGCGGTTGAAGGCCACGGCGCGGTTCTGCGGAATGGTCCAGGGCGTCGTGGTCCAGATCACGACCGAGGCCGCCAGCGCCTCGGTCTGCAGGCAGGCTTCGGCCTCGGGGAAGGCGCCCGCCGCCACGACCGGGAACTTCACCCAGATCTGGTGCGAGGTATGGTCGTGATATTCGACCTCGGCCTCGGCCAGTGCGGTCTTCTCGACCGGGCTCCACATCACGGGCTTGGAGCCCTGATAGAGCGTGCCGTTCATCAGGAACTTCATGAATTCCTCGGCGATGACCGCCTCGGCATGGAAGTCCATCGTCAGGTAGGGGTCGGCCCAGTTGCCGGTCACGCCCAGCCGCTTGAACTCCTCGCGCTGGATCTGCACCCAGCCCTCGGCGAACTTCCGGCACTCCTGCCGGAAGGCCACCACATCCACATCGTCCTTGTTCAGTCCCTTGGCACGATACTGCTCCTCGATCTTCCATTCGATCGGCAGCCCGTGGCAATCCCAGCCCGGCACATAGCGCGCGTCAAAGCCCATCATCTGGTGCGAGCGCACGATCATGTCCTTGATCGTCTTGTTCAGCGCGTGCCCGATATGCAGGTGCCCGTTGGCATAGGGAGGGCCGTCGTGCAGCGTGAAGGGCTTGCGGCCGGTCTTCTCGCGCAGGCGGTCGTAGATCCCGATCTGTTCCCAGCGCGCCAGCCATTCCGGCTCGCGCTGGGGCAGGCCCGCGCGCATCGGGAAGTCGGTCTCGGGCAGGAAGACGGTGTCCTTGTAGTCGGGAACGGTGGTCGTGTCGGCGGACATCGGATGCGGTCCTTTGGGAATGTGCGGGATCGGGCGCGGCCCCCCGGGCCTTGGCGCCGCGCAAACGTCGTCACCCGGCGCCTGAAGTCAGGACGCCGGGCCGGTAATTCGGGCGATGATCGCGATGCGATGCCTCATGGCTGGCTTATAGACGCGCCCCGAGGGCCGGTCCAGTGGCGCGGAGCCTCACCTGTCGAAGAGGCCCGTAAGGCTGCGGCTGATGAGGTTCGTGACCTTGGGGCGCGGCGCGGCATGGAAGGGCAGCGGGCGGCACAACTCCATCGCGGCCACGCCCACACGCGCGGTCAGGGCGCCGTTCACCATCCCCTCGCCGAAGCGGCGCGAGACCTTGGAGAGAACCCCCCCGCCCGCGACCGAGTGGAGCAGGTCGTCGGTCATGGCCACCGCCCCCGCCGCGATCAGCGAGGTGAAGACCCGGCGCAACAGGCGCACGCTGCCGAAGCTGCCCGAGCGCCCGCCGTAGATCTCGGCGATGCGGCGCACCATGCGGAGGTTGGCATAAAGCGCCGTCGCCACATCGGCCAGCGCCAGCGGCACCAGCGCGGTGACCGCCGCCACCTGCCGCGCGGCCGCCTCGATCTCGCGCCGCGCGCTCTGGTCGAGCGAGACCAGAAGCTCGTTCTCGGCCAGCCCCAGCAGCCCGTCGACGTCGAAGACCTCGGCCTGCCGCTCGGACAGCCGCGCGCGGCCCCAGCGCAGGTCGGGCCGGTGGCCATACATCTTCTCGAGCGCCCCCACCACGCGGCGGGCGGCCTTCAGATCGCCCGAGGCGCGGGCGGCGATCGCGGACTCGCGCAGGCTGTCGAGCCGCTCGAGCCGGACATAGGCCCACCATTCGCGCAGCGCGAGCGCAAGGCCGGTGACGACGGCGGTGCCGATCAGCACGAAGGCCGCCGCCCCCAGCAGGCTGTTGCGCGTCAGGAGCGAGGTGACGAAATCCACCGCCGCCACCGACAGCACGAACACCAGCAGCGTGCCGAACACCCAGCCCGCAAAGCGGCCCAGCCGCGAGGTGCGGACCGTGGCGATCCGGCTTGCGGCCAGCATCGCCTGCCCCTGCGGCAGGTCGAGGTCGGGCACCGGGGGCACGTCGGCCGGCGTGGGCCCGGAGACGGTCTCGGGCGGCGGTGGCGGACGGCGGGCCATGCGCGGCGCCTCGGGCGGCGGCGCCTCGCGCGTGTCCCAGTCGAGAAGCATCGGTTTCTTCGGGGGCGTGTCGCTCACGACCTGTCTCCCTGCGGATGAAGGACGGCCGCCCGGCACCCCGCCGGACGGTCGAAACGGGTCACAGCCGGTCCCCGATCAGGAACTCGGCGGCGCGGTCGAGCCGGATGTGCGGCGGCCCCTCGCCGGGCTTGAGCAGCACGCGCGCGGGCGCAAAGGTCATCAGCGCGAATTCGGCGTCGAGCCAGCGTTGCACCCCTTCGCGCGCGGGCGAGAGGAGCCGCGAGGGGTCCGAGGGTAGCTCGCCGGGATACATCGCCACCTGCCGCCCGCTCGACAGAAGCCGCCCGCGCACCGCCTCGACCGTCTCGCCGTGGCGTGTCACCTCCTCCTCGACCGTGGCGCGCACCGAGGCGAGCGACATGGCCGCCGTCAGCGATCCCGCGAAGGCCGCCCGGTCGCGGGCCTCGCGCAGCATCGCCTCCATGATCGCGGTGAGCTTGGGGTGCTGGGTGTGGTGCAGATGGTCGGCCATCGTGGCCGCGAACAGGATCCGCTCGACCCGGTGGCCCAGCAGCAGCGTCGAGAGGAACGAGTTCCGACCCGGACGGAAGGCGGTCAGGATCTCGGCCATCGTGCGGCGCAGATCTTCGAGAGCCTGCGGCCCCGCATGGATCGCGCCCATCGCATCGACCAGCACCACCTGCCGGTCGATCTTCGAGAAATGCTCGCGGAAGAAGGGGCGGACGACGTTCTCCTTGTAGCTCTCGTAGCGCCGTCCCATCTCGCGCCAGAGGCTCGTGCGGGACGTCTGGGCGGGCATCGGCAGCGGTGCGAAGGTCAGCACCGGCGAGCCCGCCAGATCCCCCGGCAGCAGGAACCGCCCCGGCGTGCAATCCGACCAGCCCGCCCGGCGCGCGGCCTGCAGATAGGCGGTAAAGCTTGCCGCCAGCGCCTGCGCCTGCGCCTCCTCGAGCGGGAGCGAGCCGTCCGCGGCGCGCGCGGTCGCCATGAAATCGCGCGCTTCCTCGCGCAGCGACAGCCGCTTAAGGGTCTCCTCGGACCATTGCGCATAGGTCTTGTCCATCAGCGCGAGGTCGAGCAGCCACTCTCCCGGATAATCCACGATGTCGAGATGGACGGTGCGCGGCCCGGTCAGGCCCGAGATCATCCCCGAGGGCCGCACCCGGAACGAGAGCCGAAGCTCCGAGATCGAGCGCGTGGACGAGGGCCAGCGCGGATCCTCGCCCAGGATCGCGGCCAGATGGTTCTCGAAATCGAACCGCGGCAGCGTGTCGTCGGGCTGGGGCTGCAGGAAGACCGCGTCGATGCGCCCTTCGGCGTGGGCGCGCAACTGCGGCATCCGCCCGCGGTCCAGCAGGTTCGCGACAAGGCCGGTGATGAAGACGGTCTTGCCCGCCCGCGACAGGCCGGTGACGCCGAGCCGGATCACCGGCTCGAAGAAGGTTTCGGAGACGGTGCTGACGGCGCCCTCGATTCCGCGCGCCACACCGTCGGTCAGTCTGCGGAGAACCACGCGCCTGCCTCTCTTTGTGCCGCTTCAAGGATAGGCGGCCCTTGGGGATGGATGTAGGCGTGACGGGCCGCTGTGCCAACAGGCCGCATCCGCCGGGGCGGATCGCAGGATCGGCGGCCGTCTGCCATTCGCGCTTCGTGGATGACCGGCGCACCCCGTCCTTGGCAGGGCGCGGCTGCGGTGCTAGGGGGCGCGTCATGCCGAGATATGCGCTGAAGATCGAGTATGACGGTGCCCCGTTCGCGGGCTGGCAGCGGCAGGCCGTCCTGGCCTCGGTGCAGGGCGCGGTCGAGGCCGCGCTCGGGCGGCTTGAACCCGGCCCCCACACGATTGCCGCGGCGGGGCGCACCGATACGGGCGTTCACGCCACGGGCCAGGTGGCCCACTGCGACCTCGGCAAGGACTGGGACCCGTTCCGCCTGGCGGGGGCGCTCAACGCCCATCTGAAGCCGCTGCCGGTGGCGGTTGTCGCTGCGGCGCGGGTGGGCGAGGACTTTCACGCCCGCTTCTCGGCGATCGAGCGGCGCTATCTCTTCCGGCTGCTCGCGCGCCGCGCGCCGGAGGTGCACGACCGGGGCCGGGTCTGGCGCGTGCCGCATCCGCTCGATGGCGCCGCCATGTGCGAGGCGGCGGCCCATCTCGTGGGACGGCACGACTTCACCACCTTCCGGGCGATCGGATGTCAGGCGGCCTCGCCGGTCAAGACGCTGGATGAGCTGATGCTCGAGACGGTCGAGGTGCCGAACGGGGTGGAATACCGCTTCCGCCTGCGGGCGCGCAGCTTCCTGCACAATCAGGTCCGCTCGATCGTGGGCACGCTCGAGCGGGTGGGCGCTGGCGCCTGGGCACCGGATCGGGTGAAGGAGGCGCTCGAGGCCCGCGACCGTGCCGCCTGCGGCCCGGTCTGCCCGCCGCAGGGCCTCTATCTCACCGGGGTGGGCTACCCGGCCGATCCGTTCGCCGCCACCTGAGGGCCGGGCGCGCCGGAGATCAGGCGTCGGTCAGATTGGCCTCGTTCAGATCCTTGAGCAGCCGTCCGTGGCGGCGCACCTCGGAGAGCACGGCGCCGAAGGTCTCGAAGCCCCGGCCCTGCAGCATCGGCAGCAGCTTCAGGAAGGCGTCGGCCGTCGCGACCGTGTCGCCGATGGCCGTGTGGCGCGCCTCTTCCGGGATGGTGATCCCCAGCCGGTGCGCCAGCGCATCGAGGCTGTGCACCTCGGTCTGCCCGAAGAGAACCGCCGACAGGAGCACCGTGTCGAGGATCGGATTGTCGAAGCGGCGGTCGATCAGCAGCTCGGCCCGGCGGAGGAACTCCATGTCGAAGGGCGCATTGTGGGCGACGAGCACCGCCCCTTCGGCGAACTTGTGGAACTGCCGCCCGACCTCGGTCATGTCCGGCGCGTCGGCCACCATCGCATCCGTGATCCCGTGGACCTCGGTGGACGAAGGCGGAATCGGCCGGCGCGGATTGACCAGCGTGTCGAACACCTCGGCCTCGACGCGGCGGCCGTTCACGATGCGGACGGCGGCGATCTGCACGATCTCATCCTGCGAGGGCATGAGGCCGGTGGTCTCGGTGTCGAAGACCACATAGGTCAGATCCTCGAGCCGCGCCTCGGCCACCTTCTCGTTCCGCGCCTTCGAGAGCAGCTCGAAATCATAGACCACGGCCCGCGGGATCGGACGCGGGCGGCGGCCGGCACGGCGGGCGGCGCGCAAGGGCAGGCAGAGCGCATTCTCTCCCGGAGCCGCAGGTTCGGGCCAGATCTCGGTCGTGTGGGTGGAAAGCACGGTGCGGCCCGTCACCTCGGGCACACCCGGTTCGAGCGGCTCGCCCAGCCAGTCCTCGAGCAGGCCGACGGGCAGCGGAGCGCCCTGCCAGACCAGCCGCAGCATGGCCTCGGTTCCGTCCTCGGTCAGGGTCACGCGGAAGTGGTTGCCGGTGCGGCGGGCCGCGACGCGGGCGGCCAGGGTCGCCACCAGACCGATCACCTCGAACCCGTTGCAGCGCAAAAGAAGCGGCGCTTCGCCGATCTCGGCCGAAAGGCCCGCCTGTTCCATCCGCGCCCTCAGCCCGTCGAGCAGATCCGAGGCGCGCGTGATCGACAGCGGCCAGCCGTCGTGCCGGCTCTCGTCGTGCCGGGCGCCGAGGTCGGTGATCGCGGCGGCGAGACCGCCGACTTCCTGCCGCAGCGCCCGCTCGACATCCGGCGGCGGGCAGGTGCCGGGCGGAAGCACCTCGAACAGCGTCTGGAGGTTGGCCGCCGGCCGCCGCACCCGGTCGAACACCTCGGCCAGCAGCGCCTCGCGACGCGCGTAGGACGCAAGCGCCGAGGTGACGTCGCGCAGCGTGAGGACATAGCCGGGCTTCGTGGTCTCGCCCCCGATCAGCCGCATCCGGGCGGCCAGCACCCGCGCGCCCACCACTGTCGTGCAGAGGATGTCCGAGGCCGCGTCCGGGTCGCCCGCCTCGACGAGCCGCTGGTGGGCGTGGCGGATCGGCCCGTCGCGCAGATAGTCGAAGAGATTGCGGTCGAGGCCCGGCGCGCCGGCCGTGTTCATCAGGTCGGTCGCCGGCCCGTTGTAGAACACGAGCTGGTGGTCGCCCGAACAGAGCAGCACCCCCACCGGCACATCGGACAGCAGCGCCTCGAGCCGGGCCTTCTCGGACGATAGGCGCGACGTCTCGCGCGCGACGGACTCGGCCAGGGCGTTCCGCGTCTCGGCCAGCGTCAGGGCCGTGGCCGAAGCGGCGGGCTCGAGATCGCCGAGGTAGCGCGCCGTCGGCTCTTCGATCGCGCCATCGACGGCGGCATGGGCCCGTGCCCGCAGCTTCGAGGCGAGCCGGATGATCGGCAGCGCCACATTGGCATCGAACAGATACCAGATCCAGGTGACGAGGCCCAGGATCGCAAGCCCGGCCACAAGGCCGACCTGCTGGAAGGCGGGCAGCAGCTCGGGGGCGCTGAGGCGCCGATAGGCGAGGAACAGGCCGATCGACACCGCCACATTCGCCCCCACTGCCAGCGCAGCGAAGAAGAGCAGGATCCGCACGCGCAGGTTGAGGCGATCGAGCATGGATCAGACCCCTTCGCCCAGGAGCCGGCGGACCTCCTCACGCAGGGCCTTGAGTTCGAACGGCTTCGAGATGAACCCGTCCGCGCCGAGCGCCAGACCCTTCTTGCGCTCGATGGCCGACCCGCGCGCCGTCATCATCAGGATCTTGACGTCGGCGAGCGTCGGGTCGAGCCGGACGCCCTGACAGATCTCGTAGCCCGAGACCTCGGGCAGCATCACGTCCAGCAGCACGAGATCGGGATGGGTGGCACGGATGCGGCCGAGCGCCTCGGCCCCGCTTGCCACCCGGTCGTGCTCGTAGCCTTCGCGCGTGATGAGATAGTCGAGCGCGATGGCGATGTTGTCCTCGTCCTCCACCACGAGGATCCGGCGCTTTCTGGCTCCGTCGGCCATGTCACCCCTCCCTGCAGGCCGCTGTCAGCAGTTCGTCGTCGTCCGGGACCGACAGCCAGCTGGTGCCGGTCAAGGTGCCGTCGGGCCGAAGCTCCGACGTGGTCTCGAGATTTGCCGTGCGCCGGCGCGTGCAATCGAAGGCCATGGGCACGCGCTGGGTGTTGTGCCACCGCTGCACCACCACCACCTCGGCGCGGCGGATGGCGGGGTCGGTCTCCGACCGCAGCATCCCTGTCCGGTCCAGCGCCATGAAGCGGGTGGCAACCGGGAAGAGGAACGTCCAGGGACGGATGCCCACGCGGTCCTGGGGCGCCGAGATCACCACGACCTCGGACGGCAGGGCGGCGGTCACGCGCGGATACCAGCTGTATTCGTTCCAGACCGAAAAGAGCAGCATCCCCGCCCCCGCCCCGGCCGGGACGATCCATTTCGGCAGGCGCTGACCGCTCAGCCGGCGCAGGAGCAGTGCGATCCCGGCGAGACCGGCTCCGGCGGCGAGGGTAGCGAGGAGGTCCATGACCATGGTTCGGGCCTTCAGGTGCGCGCGCCGCGGGCCGAGCCCAGCGCGGATTGCATGGTGCGGACGACCACGAAGGCGTCGCGCAGGTGGCTGCGTTCGAAATCCGACAGGTCCGACGGCGCGAGGAAATTGTCGGGGCTGCGGCCGGACCGGATCAGCCGTGCCTGGTTCTCGAGCCGGATCTGGGCGATCATGTCGTAGGCCTCGACCAGATCGCGCGCGCCCGACACCGAGATCACGCCGGCATTCTCGGCCGCCTGCAGCCGCGCGCGGGTGTTCACCGGCTCAAGCTGGCCGATCAGCGAATAGACGCGGCCGAGGTCGATCACCGGCACCACGCCATTGTGCTTCAGGTCGATGTGGTTCTTGTGCTCGCCCGAACGGATGGTGGCAAAGCCGCGGATCAGGCCCAGCGGTGGCGTGTGCTTCAGCGAGTTCGAGATCATGTGGGCCACGAAGATCGAGTTCTTCGCCGCCACGGCCAGCGTGTCGGCCTGCAGCTCATGGAACAGGCCCTCGTCGCCGCCGATCGGGCGCAGGTCGAACATCACCGACGACAGCATCTGCGCCATCGGGTCGGGCCGGTCGATCCAGCCGAGGAAATACTGCCGCCAGACCGAAAGCCGCTGGCGCCAGCGCGGGTTGGTGGCCATCATGTCGCCGGGGCAATGGATGTAGCCGCAGGCGTGCAGCCCGTCCGAAACCTGCCGTGCCAATTCGGAGAAGTAGGCGTCATCGGCCGGAAGCGTCTTGTCGGACAGGATCAGGCAGTTGTCCTGATCGGAGACGCCCGTCTGCTCCTGCCGGCCCTGGCTTCCGCAGGCGCACCAGCAATAGGGCACGGGCGGCGGCCCGAGCCGGGCTTCGGCCAGCGCCAGCAGGCGCCGTGTCACCGTGTCGGAAATGTCGGTGATGAGGCGCGTGACCACCTCATGCGAATTGTGCCCCGCCACCAGCTGGACCAGCAGCTTGGGGATGCGCGAGGTCACGGCCTGCAGTTCGGGCAGCGACTCGGCCGTGGCCGCATCCCGCACGAGCTGGGCCGAGGACACGGCCTGGAAGCGGGTCAGGTCGGTCTGGGTGATCATGCCCACCAGACGGCCTTCCTCGATCACCGGCAGATGGCCGATCCGCCGCTCGAGCATCACATGAAGGATGTCGGATCCAAGAGCCTCGGGCGGAAGGGCGATCGGATCGCGGGTCATGACCTCGGCCACCGGAGTGGACGGATCGAGCCCCACGGCCACCACCTTGTTGGTCATGTCGCGCGTGGTCACGATGCCGAGGAAGGTCGGCCCCTCCACGACACCCAGCGAGGACACGCCGGCGTCGCGCATCTTCATCGCCGCGGCCCGGATCGTCTCGGCCGGCCCGCAGGTCACGGGCTTGCGCGCCATCAGGTCGGCCACCTTCTGCGTGGTCAGGTCGGAGGCGCGGTACCCTTGAGTCCGTCGCCGGGTGAAGAACCGCTCGAAGGCGGGCGACGCGGCAAAGAGCCGCCGGAACTCGTCGCCGGGAAGCATCAGGAGCACCCCGTCCGTCGTGGCCTGCGCCGTGGTGGCCGCGCGGCCGTCGCGCATGAGCCCCCGCTCGCCGAACGAGTTGCGCGGCCCGAGCACCGAGATCACGTCGCCCGACGGTTCGAGGATCTCGACCCCGCCACGCTTGACGAGATAGAGCCCGACCAGCCGGTCTCCGTGTCGATAGACCGTCTCGCCTGCGGCGACTTCCCTGCGGCTGAAGCAACCGGCGACACGCGCCAGCTCGTCCTGCGGCAGGCTGTCGTAGGGATGCACCGTCTCCAGAAAGCTCACGATGGTCTGGACGTCTTCCATGAGGCTCCTCGACACTGCACCTGGATGGTGCGCCCCCGACGGGGGGCGCACCGTTGATCTCAGTGGGCCGTGGCCTTGCCGGCACCGCGCGGGATGCGGATGCTCTCGACCAGGTCCACCACTTCGCGCGGGGGCGCCTTGGTGATGGCCGACACCAGGAAGGCCACGCCGAAGTTCAGCAGCGCACCCACGGTCCCGATGGACAGCGGCGAGATGCCGAAGAAGTAGTTGGCGGGCACGTCCTCGAACGTGGCGGTGCCGGGGATGAAGAACCAGCCCTTGTAGAGGAAGATGTAGACCGCGGTGAAGACGAGGCCGACGAGCATCCCGAGGATGGCGCCTTCCTTGTTCACGCGCTTGGAGAAGATCCCCATCATCAGCGCCGGGAAGATCGTCGCGGCGGCCAGACCGAAGGCCAGCGCCACCACCTGCGCGGCGAAGCCGGGCGGGTTGAGGCCGAGCCAGGTGGCGATCACGATCGCACCCGTCATCGAGATCCGCGCGGCCAGAAGCTCGCCCTTTTCCGAGATGTTGGGGTTGATCGAGCCCTTGATGAGGTCGTGCGAGATCGCCGACGAGATGGCGAGCAGGAGGCCCGCGGCGGTCGAGAGGGCGGCAGCCAGCGCACCGGCGGCCACGAGCGCGATCACCCAGCCCGGAAGAGCGGCGATCTCGGGGTTGGCGAGCACCATGATGTCGTTGTCGATCTTGGTGACCTCGTTGCCGACCCAGCCACGCTCGGCCGCGATGGCCTGCATCGCCGGGTTGGCCTCGTTGTAGTACTGGATCATGCCGTCGCCGTTCTTGTCTTCCATGACGAGAAGGCCGGTCTGTTCCCAGGTCTTCACCCAGCTCAGGCGCGGGTCGTTCTGGATCGCCTCGACCGAGATCGCGTCGCCGTCGAGCGCGTTGCCGGCCACGGCGTTCGGCCACATGGTGGTGGTCAGGTTCAGGCGCGCCATCGAGCCGACGGCCGGGGCCACGGTGTAGAGCAGCGCGATGAAGACCAGTGCCCAGCCCGCGGACGAACGGGCGTCGGCCACCTTCGGCACGGTGAAGAAGCGGATGATGACGTGCGGAAGGCCCGCGGTGCCGATCATCAGCGACATGGTGAACAGGAACATGTTCAGCTGGCTGGTGGTGTCGGCGGTATAGGCCGTGAAGCCCAGTTCGGTCACCACCTGGTCGAGCTTGGCCAGGAACGCCTGGTCGCCGCCGCCCGGGGCATAGTTGCCGATCAGGCCCAGCTGCGGCAGGAACGAGTTGGTCAGCGCGAGCGAGATGAAGATCGCCGGGATCGTGTAGGCGATGATCAGCACGACATACTGGGCGACCTGGGTGTAGGTGATGCCCTTCATGCCGCCGAACACGGCATAGGCGAAGACGATCGCCGCGCCGATATAGAGGCCCATGTCGGTCGAGATCTCGAGGAAGCGCCCGAAGGTCACGCCCACGCCGCGCATCTGCCCGATCACGTAGGTGACCGAGATCACGATGAGGCAGATCACCGCCAGAAGGCGCGCACCGCCCGAGTAGAAGCGGTCACCGATGAATTCCGGCACGGTGAACTTGCCGAACTTGCGCAGGTAGGGCGCCAGCAGCAGCGCCAGCAGCACATAGCCGCCGGTCCAGCCCATGAGGAAGGCCGACTGCGTGTAGCCGCCCGCCGGGGCCAGCGCGATGATGCCGGCCATCGAGATGAAGGACGCCGCCGACATCCAGTCGGCGCCGGTCGCCATGCCGTTCGCCACGGGGTGGACGCCCTGGCCGGCCGCATAGAACTCGGCGGTGGAGCCCGCCCGGGCCCAGACCGCGATCCCGATGTAGATGGCGAAGGTGATGCCAACCACGATCAGGTTGAGGGTGAATTGATCCATTCGTTCCTGCCTCCCTTACTCGTCCACGCCGTACTGGCGGTCCAGCCGGTTCATGAGCCACGCATAGACGAAGATCAGAACGAGAAAGACGTAGATCGACCCCTGCTGCGCGAACCAGAAGCCCAGATCGGCGCCGCCCACCATGATGCCTTCCAGCGCCGGGCGCAGGAGGATGCCGAGACCGAACGAGCAGGCGAACCAGATCGCCAACGAGATGAGGATGATGCGGACGTTCGCCGACCAGTAGGCATTCGACGACGTCCGGTCTGATGTCACATGACCAGTTCTGTCCACCATTGGACCTTCTCCCTGTAGGTTTCTTCTCCCTGCCGGCGTCCCACCTCCTCGAGGGACGCTGGCCTCTTCACGCGGATACGCGATCCACGATCCGGCCGAGGGACCGGGCGATCTCGTCGATGGCTCCCATCGCGTCGATCCGCTCCAGCACGCCGCAGCCGTCGTAGTAGGCGATCAGCGGCGCCGTCTGCGCATGGTAGGCGGCAAGCCGCGCTCCCACGGTTTCGGCGTTGTCGTCGGGGCGGCGCCTGAAATCCGTCCCTCCGCACTTGTCGCAGGTTCCTGCCACGGCAGCCTGCTTGAAGTGGTCGTGATAGCCCTCGCCGCAGGCCGCGCAGGTGAAGCGGCCCGAGACACGCTCGACCATGGCCGCGTCATCCACCTCGAGGCTGATGGCGGCCGTCACCCTTTGGCCCGTGCGTCCGAGAAGCCCGTCGAGGGCCGCAGCCTGCCCCGCGGTGCGGGGAAAGCCGTCAAGGATGATGCCGCGCGCCACATCCGGCTGGGCCATCCGCTCGGCAAGGATCTCGAGCACGATCTCGTCGGACACGAGGCCGCCGGCCTCCATCACCGCCTTGGCGGCCATGCCCGCGGGCGTGCCTGCGGCCACCGCCGCGCGCAAGAGATCCCCCGTCGAGAGCTGGACGAGGCCGAAGCGCTCCTCCAGCATCCGCGCCTGCGTGCCCTTGCCCGCGCCCGGAGGCCCGAGCAGGATCAGCACGGCCGGACGGGTGGTCGTTTCGGTCCCGTCCTGCATCGCTCAGCCCCGGTTCTTGCGGTTGGAGATCAGGTCGTCCACCACCGACGGATCGGCGAGCGTCGTGGTGTCGCCGAGCGAGCCGAAGTCGTTCTCGGCGATCTTGCGCAGGATGCGGCGCATGATCTTGCCCGAGCGGGTCTTGGGCAGGCCCGGCGCCCACTGGATGATGTCGGGCGAGGCGATCGGGCCGATCTCGGTCCGCACCCACTTCACCAGGTCCTTGCGCAGCTCCTCGGAGGGCTCCACGCCGTTCATCAGCGTGACATAGGCGTAGATGCCCTGGCCCTTGATGTCGTGCGGATAGCCCACCACCGCGGCCTCGGCGACCTGGGCATGGGCCACGAGGGCCGATTCCACCTCGGCCGTGCCCATCCGGTGGCCCGAGACGTTGATCACGTCATCGACCCGCCCGGTGACCCAGTAGTAGCCATCCGCATCGCGGCGGCAGCCGTCGCCGGTGAAGTAGTAGCCCTTGTACTGCGAGAAATAGGCCTCTTCGAACCGCTCGTGGTCGCCCCAGAGCGTGCGCATCTGCCCCGGCCAGCTGTCGGCGATGCAAAGGACACCCTCGGTCGCCGTTTCGGTCAGCTCGTGCCCGTCGGTCGGGTCCAGCACCACCGGCTTCACCCCGAAGAAGGGCTTCGAGGCCGCGCCCGGCTTGACCGGAGTCGCGCCCGGCAGCGGCGTGATCATGTGGCCGCCGGTCTCGGTCTGCCAGAAGGTATCGACGATCGGGCAGCGGCCCTTGCCGACATGGGTGTTGTACCAGCTCCAGGCTTCCGGGTTGATCGGCTCGCCGACCGAGCCGAGCAGCTTCAGCGACGACAGGTCGTATTTCTCGACCCACTCCGGCCCGAGGCCCATCAGCGAGCGGATCGCCGTCGGCGCGGTGTAGAACTGGTTGACCTTGTGCTTCTCGCAGACCGCCCAGAAGCGGCCGGCGTCCGGGTAGGTCGGCACGCCCTCGAACATCAGCGTGGTGGCGCCGTTCGCGAGCGGACCATAGACGATGTAGCTGTGGCCGGTGACCCAGCCCACATCCGCCGTGCACCAGAAGACGTCGCCGTCATGGTAGTCGAACGTCATCTGGTGGGTCATCGCCGCGTAGGTCAGATACCCGCCCGAGGTGTGGACGACGCCCTTCGGCTTGCCGGTCGAGCCCGAGGTGTAGAGGATGAAGAGCGGATCCTCGGCGCCGACTTCCTCGATCGGGCAGTCGGGCGAGGCCTGCGCCATCATCGCCTTCACATCGACGTCGCGGCCGTCCATCCAGTGGATCTGGTCGCCGGTGTGCTTGACCACCAGGCAGCGCACCCGGTCCGAGCAGTGCAGCAGCGCGGCGTCGGTGTTGGACTTCAGCGGCGTGCGCCGCCCGCCGCGCGGCGCGGTGTCGGCGGTGATCACCACCTTGGCCTGGCAGTCGTTGATCCGGTTCGCCAGCGCGTCCGGCGAGAAGCCCGCGAAGACGACGGAATGGATCGCGCCGATCCGCGCGCAGGCCAGCATCGCGTAGGCCGCCTCGGGGATCATCGGCAGATACATCACCACGCGGTCGCCCTTGCGCACGCCCTGGCTGACCAGCACGTTCGCCATGCGGCAGACCTGATCGTGCAGCTCCTGGTAGCTGATGTGCTGGGCCGGCTGGTTCGGATCATCCGGCTCCCAGATGATCGCGGTCTGGCTGGCGCGGGTCGCCAGATGGCGGTCGATGCAGTTCCAGGCGACGTTCAGCGTGCCGTCCTCGAACCACTTGATCGAGACCTCGCCCAGCTTGAAGTTCGTGTTCTTGACCTTGGTGTAGGGCTTGATCCAGTCGAGCCGCTTGCCCTGCTCGCCCCAGTAGGCCTCGGGATCGGACACGGATGCAGCATACATCCGCTCGTAGCCGGCGGCATCGACATGCGCCTGCGCAATGAAATCTGCCGAGGCGGAATAGACCGCATTCGTCTGAGCGTGATCCATGAAAGCTCCTCCAACATGCAGGCCTGGCGTGGCCCGCCACCCGGCCGCAACCGCGGCCACCCTCCTCCAATAGGCAGAGTGTAACGCATCAGTCAATTTTCGCGTAACTCTTTTTGAAGCTTGGATTTTTCTGTAATTTCCTTTACTGGTATATCCGAAAAGCTGTAAATCCTGAAAATTGACAAACTCATTTGCGCTTGTTTTTCAACGGCCTGCCCGCGGTCGGCTGACGCCGGGTCACGAGACCCCTTGCCAGACCATGCCTGCCGCGGCGCAAGCCCTGCCAACGGCCCGCGAGGCCGCAGCGGCACCATGCCGCTGCCCCATGCATCCACCGCGGAAAGCGATTCGCTCAGTTTGCGAGGAACTCGTCCACGCCCGCCACGTCCGGAAGGTAGCGCACCAGAGGCTCGCGCAGCCCCTGCGCCAGCAGCACGCGACGCACCTCGACATTGGCCCCGGTCAGGAAGAGCTGGCCGCCGCGGCGGTGCATCTTGTGGGCCAGAAGCTCGAAGGAGCGTGCCCCCGAACTGTCGATGAAGGGCACGTCGGTGAAGTCGAGCACGAAGGCGCGCGGGCGCTCGGCAAAGCGGTCAAGCGCCGAACCGAGCATGGCCGCCGCGCCGAAGAAGTAGGGGCCGCGCAGCCGGTAGATCACGCGCTCGGAGGTGAGGGCGCCCGATGGATCGGGCACCGGGGCCGGTTCGGCCGAGGCGCTTTCGGACATGCGGCGGATGAAGACGAGGCCACCCAGCGCAAAGCCCACGACGATCCCTTCGGTCAGGTCACGGAAGACGACGAGCAGGAAGGTGACCAGCACCACCATCGCATCCCCGCGCGAGGTCCGCAGGAGCGTCCAGAATTCCTCCTTCTCGAACATGTTCCACGCGACGACGGCCAGCAGCCCCGCAAGCGCCGCCAGCGGGATATAGGCGGCCAGGGGCGCGGCCAGCATCATGAACCCCAGCACGAAGAGGGCGCAGAGCATCCCCGAGACGGGGCTGCGCGAGCCCGCCCGCACGTTGGTGGCGGTCCGGGCGATGGTGCCGGTGACACAGAAGCCTCCGAAGACGGCCGAACCGACGTTGGCCCAGCCCTGTGCGATGAGTTCGGCATTGGGACGGTGCTGGGTGCCCGCCATCCCGTCCGCCACCACAGCCGACAGGAGCGACTCGATCGCGCCCAGCAGCGTGAAGCTCACCGCCCAGGGAAGCGCCGCGAGCACGGCCTCGGACCCGAGATCCGGCAGCGCGGGCATGGGAAGCATCGTGGGCAGCTCGCCGAAGCGGGTGCCGATCGTCTCGACCGGAAGGCCCAGCATCTCGACCGTGACCGAGGCCACGACGACCGCGATCAGCAGGCTCGGCAGGCGGGGCGCCAGCCGTTTCAGTGCCTCGATCATGGCGATGGTGCCCACGGCCACCGCAAGGGCCGGCGGCGTCAGCGTCCCGCGCGCGGCCCAGAGCACCTCGACCTTCTCGATCAGATCCGAAGGCTCGGGCCCGGCGAGGGTCAGGCCGAGCAGTTCCTTCATCTGGCTGGCCCCGATGATGACGGCGATGCCTGCCGTGAAGCCCACCGTCACCGGATAGGGGATGAAGCGGATGTAGCTGCCCATCCTCAGTGTGCCGAGCGCAATCAGCAGGAAGCCCGAGAGGAATGTGGCGAGGATCAGCCCCTCGATCCCGGTCTGCATGACGCAGGCCGCCACGAGCACGATGAACGCCCCGGCGGGTCCGCCGATCTGGAATCGGCTGCCCCCCAGGGCCGAGACGAGGAAGCCCCCCACGATCGCCGTGTAAAGCCCGCGCTCGGGGCCGACACCCGACGCGATGGCGATGGCCGTCGAGAGCGGCAGCGCCACGATGGCCACCGTCAGCCCGGCCAGCGCGTCGGCCCTGAGGTCGCGCAGCCCGTAGCCCTCGCGCAGCACCGTCACGATCTTCGGCAAGAAATGATCCCAGAAGGTGAGGGTTGTGTCGCGCATCGCATACCTGTACCGCTTGGCATCAAGAGCGGAACGTCCGCTTTCCTGCTTGTCAAGCCTCGGCGCGGATGATGCCCGTTCCCACAGACCCTCTGCTTGCGGCCGATGACGACGCCCGCGTGCTGGCGCGGACGCTTCTGTCGAGGGCCCGCCACGCCTCGCTGGCCGTGACCGATGCGCAGAGCCACACGCCCGGCATCAGCCTGATCGCCTTCGGCCTTGACCCCGACGGGGCGCCGCTGACGCTGGTCTCGGGCCTTGCGCCGCACATGGCGGCCCTGAGGGCGCATCCCGAGGCGGCCGTGATGGTGGGAAGTCCCGGCGCGAAGGGCGACCCTCTGACGCATCCGCGCCTGATGATCCGCGTCCGGGCCGAACTGATCCCCCGGGGCACGCCCGAACATGGCGAATTGCGGACGCACTGGCTCGGCCTGCATCCCAAGGCAAAGCTCTATGTGGATTTCGCCGATTTCGCCTTCGCCCGCCTGACGCCCGTCTCGGCGATCCTGAACGGCGGCTTCGGCCGCGCCTGGCGCATGGGCCCCGATGATCTGCGCCCGGCCTGAGGCGCGCCGTGCGGCCGGGGAGGGCGGCCGGGGAGGCTCGGGTCCGGGGAGGATGCGATGCTTGCGCTGATCCTGTTCGCGGCGGGTCTCTGGGGCCTGGCCTGGTTCCTCGGGATGCCAGTCAGGCTGCGGCTGCTGGCCCTGTCTGTCCTGTGGCTCGCCGTGGTGCTCGCGCATCTGCTTCTGCCCGAGGCGCATCCGTTCCGTCAGGCGACCGGCGGCGGGCCCGAGCCCTGGCTGGTCATCGGCGGCCTCGCGGCCCTGGTGCTGGGCTACCGGCTGGGCCTCGGGGCGCTGCGGCGGCGCGCGCGCGGGGCCGAGGCGCCACCTGCGCCGGGGCTCTTCCGCCCGGCCGAGCTGGAACGCTACGCCCGCCACATCATGCTGCGCGAGGTGGGTGGACCGGGACAGAAGCGGCTCAAGGAGGCGCGCGTGCTGGTGATCGGCGCCGGCGGCCTCGGCTCGCCCGCGCTGCTCTATCTGGCGGCGGCGGGCGTGGGCACGGTGGGCGTGATCGACGCCGACCGGGTCGAGGCCTCGAACCTTCAGCGGCAGGTGATCCACACCGATGCGCGGATCGGCTGGCCCAAGGTCCGATCGGCGGCCGAGGCGATGCGCGCGCTCAATCCCTTCGTCGAGGTCCGGCCCTACGAGCGGCGCCTGACCGAGGAGAATGCAGCGGCCCTGTTCGCCGATTACGACCTGATCCTCGACGGGACGGACAATTTCGACACGCGCTACCTGGCCAACCGCATGGCCGTGGCGGCGGAGAAGCCGCTGATCTCGGGCGCCATCACGCAATGGGAGGGGCAGGTCAGCCTCTATGACCCGGCGCGCGGCGGACCCTGCTTCCAATGCACCTTCCCCGAGCGGCCGGCACCGGGCCTTGTGCCCAGTTGCGCCGAGGCGGGGGTGATCGCACCGCTGCCGGGGGTGGTGGGCTCGATCATGGCGGTCGAGGCGATCAAGCATCTGACCGGCGCGGGCGCGACCCTGCGCGGGGCGCTGCTGATCCACGATGCGCTCTGGGGCGAGACGCGGCGGATCGCGCTGAAACCTCGTGCAGGCTGCCCGGTCTGCGGCGGCCGAGGCGGCGCCGGCTGACGGTCGCGCCCGAGGGGATGGACGGCGACGGGTCGCCGCCCTAGCCTTGAGGGCGAAGGAGACCCGCCATGACCCATCCGCTGCTTGCGCCCTGGACCACGCCATTCGCCCTGCCTCCCTTCGCCGAGATCCGCGACGAGCAGTTCGGTCCGGCCTTCGAGGCGGGACTTGCCGAGGCGCGCGCCAACATCCGCGCCATCGCCGACAATCCCGAAGCGCCGAGCCTTGCCAACACGATCGAGGCGCTTGAGTTGGCCCAGGAGACGCTCGACCGGGTGGCGGACGTCTTCTACAACCTCGCTGGGGCCGACAGCAACGCGGCGCGTGAGGCGCTCCAGCGCGAGCTGGCGCCGAGGATGTCGGCCTTCTCCTCCGAGGTGGTGACCAACCGCCCGCTCTTCCAGCGGATCGAGACGCTCTGGCAGCAGCGCGACGGGCTCGGCCTCACCCCCGAACAGGAGCGGGTGCTGATGCTCTACCGGCGGATGTTCGTGCGCTCGGGCGCTCGGCTCGAGGGGGCCGAGGCCGAGCGGCTGACCGAGGTCAAGGCGCGGCTGGCGGTGCTGGGCACTACGTTCGCGCAGAACCTGCTGGCCGATGAGCGCGAGTGGATGATGCCGCTGGCCGAAGAGGATCTGGAGGGGCTGCCGGAGTTCGTGGTCGAGACCGCCCGCGCGGCGGGCGCCGAACGCGGGGCCGAAGGGCCGGTCGTCACACTCAACCGCTCGCTGATCGTGCCCTTCCTGCAATTCTCGCCGCGGCGCGAGCTGCGCCGGCGCGCCTATGAGGCCTGGGTTTCGCGGGGGGCCAACGGCAACGCCACCGACAATCGCGCCGTGGCGGCCGAGATCCTGGCGCTGCGCGAGGAGCGGGCGAAGCTCCTCGGCTATCCGGGCTTTGCGGCCTACAAGCTCGAGACCGAAATGGCCAAGACCCCCGACGCGGTGCGAGAGCTTCTGCTGCGCGTCTGGGAGCCCGCCAAGGCGCGGGCCGAGGCGGACGGGGCCGTGCTCGAGGCGATGATGCACCGCGACGGGATCAACGGCGATCTCGAGCCCTGGGACTGGCGCTACTATTCCGAGAAGCGCCGCGCGGCCGAGTTCGACCTCGACGAGGCGGCGCTGAAACCCTACCTGCCGCTCGAGCGGATGATCGAGGCGGCCTTCGACTGCGCCCACCGCCTCTTCGGGCTGGAGTTCCGGCCGCTCGACGTGCCGCTCTACCACCCGGATGTGCGCGCCTGGGAGGTGACGCGCGAGGGCCGGCACATGGCGGTCTTCCTCGGCGACTGGTTCGCGCGCGCCTCGAAACGCTCCGGCGCCTGGTGCTCGACCATGCGGGGGCAGCGCAAGCTTGGCGGCGAGGTGCGGCCCATCGTGGTCAATGTCTGCAACTTCGCCAAGGGCGAGCCGGCGCTGCTGTCGTGGGACGATGCGCGCACGCTCTTTCACGAGTTCGGCCACGCGCTGCACCAGATGCTCTCGGACGTGACCTACGGCTACATCTCGGGCACCTCGGTCGCGCGCGATTTCGTCGAACTGCCGAGCCAGCTTTACGAACATTGGCTCGAGGTGCCCGAGGTGCTGGAACGGCACGCGCGCCACTGGCAGACGGACGAGCCGATGCCGGCCGAGATGCGGGAACGGCTGCTCGCCGCCTCGACCTACGATCAGGGCTTTGCGACCGTCGAGTTCATCTCTTCGGCCATGGTGGATCTGGCGTTCCACGAGGGTGAGGCCCCGGCCGATCCGATGGCGCGGCAGGCCGAGGTGCTCGAGAGCCTCGGAATGCCCCGGGCAATCCGGATGCGCCACGCGACGCCGCACTTTGCGCATGTCTTCACTGGCGACGGCTATTCCGCGGGCTACTACAGTTACATGTGGTCCGAGGTGATGGATGCGGACGCCTTCGCCGCCTTCGAGGAGGCGGGGGGCGCCTTCAGCCCCGAGATGGCACGGCGGCTCGAGCGGCATGTGCTGTCGGCCGGCGGGTCGGATGAGGCAGAGGCGCTCTACACCGCCTTCCGCGGCCGGATGCCGGGGGTGGAGGCGCTGCTTCGCGGCCGCGGACTGCTCGACGCCGCCTGAGGCGGCAGCACAGAACGGGTTGCGGCCGCCGACAGCCGCACCCTGCAATGCGGCAACTGGACAAGGGAGTTCCGGATGAAAGGCCTGGCCCTTATCGCTCTACTCGCACTGGCGGCCTGCGAGCGGCATGTGCCCTCGGATCGCTGGCTGGGGGCGCCCTTCTTCCTCGATCCGACGGTGCAGCCCGCCGACATCGCGGGCCTGTGGTATGAGGTGGCGAGCTATCCCGCGCCCTTCCAGCAGGGCTGTCGCCGGACGACCGCGGAATACCGCCCGCTGCCGGACGGGACCCTCGCCCTCACCAACCGCTGCGAGGTGAACGGCATGGTGCGCCAGATCTCGGGCACGGCGCGGGTGGTGGCACCGGGCAGACTGACGGTGGACCTGCGGGGCGTGCCCTTCGGGGGCGACTACTGGATCCTCGGTCAGTCGCGCGACGGGCGGACGCTGGTCGTCGGCACACCGACGCGCATCGCCGGATGGGTGCTGCACCGCGACAGGCAGATCGGGCCCGAGGAACTGCGCGCGGCCCGCGACCTCTTCGAGCGGAGCGGCTATGACGCCGCTTCACTCCAGCGCACGGACCAGCGCTGAGACGGCGCCGCCCGGACCGGCAGGCGGAGCCGCCCTCGGGGGCATCGAACCCCCTCGGGCGGCGCTGCCGCGGAAGGAGGCCCGTGCGCCGACAGACGGTGACCGCGAACGCCCGGATACCCACGCTGCCCGGATATCCCGAGAGCACCCTCGCTACAGCCTGCCGCCGCTGCGGCTTTCACTCTGGTCCAAATATCCCGGGGGTCCGGGGGCAGCGCCCCCGGCCGCCGGCTCCGGTCGCTACGGCCGGTCCATCATCGCAACCGGCAGACGGCAGTCCCTCCGCGTGTCCGGCGCGCAGTCACGGAACGCGAGGTCCTTCGTCAGGCAGATCCGCACCTCCTGCACATGGCCGCCTTCGCAGGTGATCGTGATCCCGTCGGGCATCAGCCCCGGGTTGGCCTCGGTGAAAGCCTCCTCGAGCACGCGCGGCGGCAGCGAGATGTCCTCCTCCAGCCGTCGCAGCGGCTCGGGCACGGTGACGCGGGCGAAGGCCTCGCGCATGAGGGCGAAATAGTCCGTCGGCGGCAGATCCGCGCAGCGGCCATGCTTCTTCCACTGGTGCCAGGCGAGGCCCGGCGACATCAGGTCGGACATGGCATTCGTCTCGCGCCGCGAGGGGTCGCGCTCGACCGTGAGGCAATAGGCCGGCCAGCCTTCCTCGCGCTGCGGCCAGAGGCCATGCAGCACGAAGCCGCGGCCCCAGCTGCATTCCTCGGCTCCGCGGGCCTCGCCTTCCAGCGCACACCAGGTCGGCTCCCAGCTGAGGGCGAGGATGTAGTGGGTGAAGTCGCCCGCCCGGTCGTGATCGGCAAGGGCCGGTGCCGCGCCCAGTGCGAGCATGACAGCCAGGATGCGCATTTTTACTTCCCCTCGCTGCGGATCGGCAGTATATGCCAGCGTGAACTTCCCGAAAACGAGAAGACGCGGCCAGGCCGCAGCCGTTTTCCCGGCATGGTCAAGATTTGCAGAGGATCGTCCGATGAACAAGCCGCTGATGTCCAAGGCCACCGCGGTCTGGCTGATCGACAACACCACTCTCTCGTTCAGGCAGATCGCGGACTTCTGCGGCATGCACGAACTCGAGGTGCAGGGCATCGCCGACGGGGATGTGGCGACCGGGGTCAAGGGCTTCGACCCGGTGGCCAACAACCAGCTCGACCAGATCGAGATCCAGAAGGGCGAGAAGGACCCGCTCTACCGGCTGAAGCTGAAGTTCAACCCCGCCGCGGTGGGCGAGGAGAAGCGCCGCGGCCCGCGCTACACGCCGCTCTCCAAGCGGCAGGACCGGCCGGCGGCGATCCTGTGGCTTGTCAAGTTCCACCCCGAGCTTTCGGACGGCGCCATCGCCAAGCTTGTCGGCACCACCAAGCCCACCATCCAGTCGATCCGTGAGCGGACGCACTGGAACATCGGCTCGATCCAGCCGATCGACCCGGTGGCACTGGGTCTCTGCCGCCAGACCGAGCTTGACACGGCCGTGCAGCAGGCGGCCCGCCGCAAGGCCGCCGAGGGCGTGGTGATGAGCGATGACGAGCGCCGCAAGCTCGTCTCGACCGAGCAGTCGCTCTCGATGCCGGACGAGCCGCGGATGCCCTCGGGCCTGGCGGGGCTCGAGCAGTTCGGGCGCCCCGAAGAAGAAAAGCGGC
Organism: Cereibacter azotoformans; assembly: GCF_021391315.1. Lineage (NCBI taxonomy): Bacteria > Pseudomonadati > Pseudomonadota > Alphaproteobacteria > Rhodobacterales > Paracoccaceae > Cereibacter > Cereibacter azotoformans. The sequence goes on from NZ_CP090021.1 coordinate 460,173, forward strand.
CCGCGGATTTCTCGGACGCCGACTCCTTCTTCAATCTGCCGCACGGCGATGATGCGGACGAGGACGAGGACGAGGACGAGGATCCCCGCCGCTGACCGGCGACCGATCGCCGGCAGGGCGGCGCCGGACAATTTATGATTGATCTCACTCGTTCGATGGGTGAGGACTCGAACAGCCGCCTCGTGCGGCTGTTCGCTTTTGATCGTGCCGCATTGACGTCACATTCCCTTTTCCGCCTTGGGGGCTGCCGCCGGTCGAGCGCCGGGCAGTCGCCTCCCTTGCAGGACCGACCATGCCGACCAAGATTTCCCGAAGCTCGACACCGCGCATCAATGGCGTGGACGTCACCCGCTCCTTGGCGATCATGCTGGCGATGCTGAGCCACGCGCTGATCGAGTTTGATGTCTTCCAGATCTGGCAAGGCACCGCCGCCACCGTGACACGTTTTGCGATGCAGACGGCGCCGGTGACCTTCATCGGCCTCTTCGGCGCGATGCTCGAGATCGTCTATGCGCCGCGCTTTGCCAACGGCGGGGCCGCAGCTGCCACGCGGCAACTCTGGACGCGGGCGCTGCAATGCTACCTGCTCTATGCGCTGACCGTGTTTGCTTTGCATGTCTCGGGCGAGCAGTCGCTCGGCTATACGATCCGCTGCCTGCTGATGCTGGGCATCACGCCCTATGCCGATATCCTGAAGTTCTACGCGCTGGCGCTGCTGGCGGCGCCCCTCCTGCTGCGCCTGAGGATGCGGCACGGGCTGAAGGCGATCCTTCTGTTCGCGGTGGCGGTGCCGGCGGCCTATCCGCTGCTTTCGCAGATCCCCGAGCCGCCTCTCCTGCTGGGGCGCGATTATCTGCTGAAACCTGCGAGCTTCCTTTACGGAGGCACGAACGAGGCGGGCGGCCCGTCCGTGCTGCACGGGCTGGCGCTGGTTGCGGCCGGGATGCTCCTCGGTCGTGGGGTTCGGCTGCTGCTATCGTCTGACGTGCGCGAGCGGCGTCGGGGCGGCGTCATCCTCGGCCTGATGCTGGGCACCACGGCGGCGGCTTCGGCGCTCATGTGGAACTGGCACGCGCCCTTCGAGACCGTCGCGGCCATCGCCGACATGAGCCTGCGGAACGACAACCACCCGATCTATGCCACCATCGGCCTCACCGCGACCCTGCTCGAGGTGCTGCTTGCGATCCTGCTCTTTGACCGGCTCGGGCGGCGCTGGGGCAGCCCCTTGCTGTTCCTCGGGCGGACGAGCCTCTTTACCTTCGCCTTCGGCAACATCCTGCTCTATCTGGCGCCAGAGAGGGTTCCCGTGATCGGCGGCGGGCTGCCGCTTGCGCTGGTGGTCTTCGCGATCATGATGGGGCAGAGCTGGCTCTTCCTGCGGCTCATGACGCCGGTTGCCGCGGATGCGAGCCGGATCTGGCGGGCGGTTGCCACCCGCTTTCAGCGCCTCGTGCGCTGGATGCAGCGGCCGGTGGACGGGACGGTGTCGCGGCTCGTGCCGTCGAGGGGGTAGGGCAGGCGAGGGGCCGACCCGTCCGTGGGGGCGAGGGGGCGGCCGTCCGGCGGGGCGGCCGCCTTCAGAACCTCCGGCGCGCCCGAAGCGCCGCGCCGATGGTGCCGTCGTCGAGGTAATCCAGCTCGCCGCCGATGGGCACGCCCTGCGCCAGCGAAGTGACCTGCACGCCCGATGGTTCGAGCACGTCGGCGATGTAGTGGGCGGTCGTCTGCCCGTCCACGGTGGCATTGAGTGCGAGGATCACCTCTGAGATGCCTTCATCCCGGACCCTTTCGGCAAGGCGGGGAATGCGCAGCTCGTCCGGCCCCACCGAGTCGAGCGCCGAGAGCACGCCGCCCAGCACATGGTAGCGGCCGCGGAACACGCCCGCGCGTTCCAGCGCCCAGAGGTCGGCCACATCCTCGACCACGCAAAGCTCGCCCGTGGCGCGGCGGTCGTCTCGGCAGATGTCGCAGAGGTCGGCGCTGGTGATGTTGCCGCAGCGGGCGCAGTCGCGCGCCGTGGCCGCAACCTCGGCCATGGCCTGCGCCAGAGGGGCCATCACGGCCCCCCGTTTCTTCAGCATCACAAGCACGGCCCGGCGGGCCGAGCGCGGCCCGAGGCCCGGCAGGCGCGCCATCAGCTCGATCAGCCGCTCGATGTCGCCCGGGGCCTCGGCCATGTCAGAAGGGCAGCTTCATGCCCGGCGGCAGGCCGAGACCGTCGGTCAGCTTGCCCATTTCCTGCTTGGCCCGCTCGGAGGCCTTGGACTGCGCGTCCTTGATGGCGGCGAGGATCAGGTCCTCGACCACTTCCTTCTCCGAGGCCACGAAGATCGAGGGGTCGATCTCGAGACCCGTCAGCTCGCCCTTGGCGGTCGCCGTGGCGCGCACAAGGCCCGCACCGGACTCGCCCACGACGGTCATGCTGCCGAGATCCTCCTGCAGCTGCGCCATCTTCTCCTGGAATCCCTGCGCGGCCTTCATCATCTTGGCCATGTCGCCAAGACCGCCCAAACCCTTCAGCATTCGTTGCTCCTCTCAATTGTCCTCGAACGGGTCCCACTCATCCTCGACCTCGGGCAGAGCCTCGGCCGCGGCCTGTTCCTCGAGCTTGCGGATCTCGGCGATGCGCGCGCCCGGGAAGGCGGCCATCACCGCCTGGACGAGCGGGTTTTCCAGCGCCCGCGCCTCTTCTTCAAGGCGCCCCTTGTCGCGCTCTTCGGCGAGCGTCGGCGCGCCGCCGCCCGAGACGACCGAGACGCCCCAGCGCGCGCCGGTCCAGCCCTGGAGCCGCTGCGAGAGCCGGGCGGCCAGGTCGGGCGCGGCATCGGGCGCGGGCTCGAACTCGATCCGGCCGGGGGCGAAGCGGACGAGCCGCACGCCCGTCTCGACCTCGTAAAGCAGTTTCATGTCGCGCTTCTGCCGGATCAGCTCCACCATCTGGCCAAAGCTCTGACAGAGGACGGCGCCCGGCGCGAGCGCCATGGCGGTGGCGGCGCCCGAGGCTTGCGGCGCAGGGGCGGCGGTGCGCGGCGCGGCGGCCTGCATCCGCGCCATCGGCGCCGCGGCCGGCGCTCCCGCCGGCATGCCCCCACCACCGCCCCCCGGGCCCGAAGGCCGCGGCTCGGACTGGAGCCTGCGGATCAGCGCCTCGGGGTCGGGCAGGTCCGCGACATGGGTCAGGCGGATCACCGCCATCTCGGCCGCCATCATGGCGTTCGGGGCCAGCGAGACCTCCTCGATGGCCTTCAGCAGCATCTGCCACATGCGGGTGAGCACCCGCATCGGCAGCCGCTCGGCCATCTCGAGGCCGCGCGTGCGTTCGTCGGGCGGCGTGGTCGGATCGTCGGCGGCGTCCGGGCTGATCTTGATGATCGAGATCCAGTGCGTGATCTCGGCCAGATCGCGCAGGACGGCCATGGGATCGGCCCCGTCGGCATACTGGCCCGAAAGCTCGGCCAGCGCCCCCGCCGCATCGCCCTTCATCACCAGATCGAAGAGGTCGAGCACCCGGCCCCGGTCGGCGAGGCCCAGCATCGCCCGCACCTCGTCGGCCGTGGTCTCGCCCGCGCCGTGCGCGATGGCCTGATCCATCAGGCTCATCGCGTCGCGCACCGATCCCTCGGCCGCGCGGGTGATCAGCGCGAGCGCGTCGGCCGTAAGCCGCGCGCCTTCCTTGTCGGCCACCTTCGCCAGATGCGCGATCATCACCTCGGGCTCGATCCGCTTCAGGTCGAACCGCTGGCAGCGCGACAGCACCGTGACCGGCACCTTGCGGATCTCGGTGGTGGCGAAGATGAACTTCACATGGGCGGGCGGCTCCTCGAGCGTCTTGAGCAGCGCGTTGAACGCGCTGGTCGAGAGCATGTGGACCTCGTCGATGATGTAGATCTTGTAGCGCGCCGAGGCCGCGCGATAATGCACCGAATCGATGATTTCGCGGATGTCGCCCACGCCGGTGCGCGAGGCCGCGTCCATCTCCAGGACATCGACGTGCCGGCCCTCGGCGATCGAGCGGCAGGCTTCGCAGGCCCCGCAGGGTTCGGTGGTCGGTCCGCCGTCTCCGTCGGGGCCGACGCAGTTCAGCCCCTTGGCGATGATCCGCGCGGTGGTGGTCTTGCCCACGCCCCGCACGCCGGTCATCACGAAGGCATGGGCGATCCGGTCGGCCGCGAAGGCGTTCTTCAGCGTGCGCACCATCGCATCCTGCCCGATCAGGTCGGCGAAGGTCTGCGGACGGTATTTGCGGGCAAGGACCTGGTAGCCTTGCTCGGGTGTGTCGGACATCGGGCCTCGGCGGATTCGGGGACGGAGCGAGATTAGGGCCGCAAACGCGCAACGTCCACCCGAAGGGGCCCGCCGCCGCGCCGTGGAGCGGATCGCGTCGGATCGCAAGCCACCGTCATTCTGACACGGGAAACGGCCATGTGACGAGGGCCGACGCGCCAGCGCCGCCCCGGAGGCACCCTGTAGTCACGAACGTGCGGAAAGGTGAGAGGCTGGACATCGACCCAGACGGGGCTCGTTACGGCTGCTTCCTTCCGGACCTGACCGGGTTGGCGAGGCGCCTGCCCGCGCCAACCTCTCGCGGCCGATATAGGCCGGGCCGTCCGCATTTGCAAGCGCCCCGGGGACGCAGGGTGGCTCGAGGCTCATGCGCCGCGCTGCTCTCGCGGCGGCCCGGCCGCAAGGCGCCTCCGGGCCCCTTGGCCGGGCGGGCGCGGCGTGGCATGACGGCCGACGGGTGGCGGGGGCGCCGGCTGTGGGAGGGCGGAATGCGCATCGCGGAAACGGTGACCTTCGGAGGCTCGGGACTGGATCGGGCAGGGCGGCTGAGGGGGGATGCCGAGGGGCTGGCGGGTCTGCTCAAGGCCGGGCGGATCCTGCCGGTCTGGCGAGGCCGCCCGCTCTGCGCGGATGGCGGGCACCTGGGCTGGCTCGAGGCCGGCCATCCGGCGTTGGCCGGCGCCGATGCGCCGGTCTTTCTGGGGCTCGACGGAGACCTGCCCCGCTTTGCCGCCGACATCTCGCACTGGTCGGCCGAAGCGGGGGCCGAGGCGGTTCAGGCGGGCTTCTTCGATCCTTCGTTCCAGACCCATCCGGCGCTGCCCGGGGCCCTGGGCTTCGGCGAGCTGCGCGGGGTCATGCTGCGGCTCTCGCCCCGCGAGGCAGAGCTTGCGGCGACGGCCAAGGCGCTGGTCCAGTGGCACCGGAGCCACCGCTTCTGCTCGGCCTGCGGGGCGCCCTCGGCGCCCACCGAGGGCGGCTGGCACCGCCGCTGCACCGTCTGCGCGGCGCAGCATTTTCCGCGGACGGATCCGGTGGTCATCATGCTCGTGACCCACGGAAACCGCGCGCTGATCGGCCGCTCGCCCGGCTGGCCCGAGGGCGTCCATTCCTGTCTCGCGGGCTTTGTCGAGCCGGGCGAGACGATCGAGGCCGCCGTGCGCCGCGAGGTGCTGGAGGAGGCGGGCGTGACCGTCGGCCCCGTGCGCTACCTCGCAAGCCAGCCCTGGCCCTTTCCGGCGTCGCTGATGATGGGCTGCCACGGGATCGCCCTCACGGAGGAGATCACCCTCGACCCGGCCGAACTCGAGCAGGCCTGCTGGGTCTCACGCGAGGAGATGCTGACAGTGATGGCCGGGCGCCATCCCGCGATCAAGCCGGCGCGCGAGGGCTCGATCGCGCATTTCCTCATCGCCAACTGGCTTGCGGACCGGCTGGATTGAGGCCAGAAGGCGCCGGAACGCGAAAGGGGACGGATGATGCGGCTGAGCGCGAAGGAAGTCGTCGAGGCTCCGATAGATTTCGTATGGGGGCAGCTTTCGGATTTCACCCTCTGGGAGCGGACGGCGCTCAGGCGCGGGGTCGAGATGCAGCGGCTCGACGGTGCGCCGACCGAAGGGCCGGGCATGGCCTGGCTGATCCGCTTCGGATTTCAGGGCAAGCCGCGCGAGGTGGACATGCGCCTCGCCGGGGCCGAGCCGGGCCAGCGCCTGCTGTTCGAGGCCATCGGACACTCCATGAAGGCCGACCTGATGCTCGATCTCCATGAGGTCGCCCTGCGTCGGACGCGGGTGACGGTGGTCTCGGAGGTCCGGCCCCTGTCGATGACCGCGCGGGTCTTCATCCAGTCGCTGCGGCTTGCGCGGGGCAAGCTGCAGGAGAAGTACGACAGGCGCATCGCGGGCCTTGCCGCCGACATCGAGGATCGCTGGAAGGCGCGCCGCAGCGACACGCAGGGCTGAACCGAAAGGCCGCGTGCCCCGATGCTCGGGTCAGCCCCGCCCCGGATCGGCGGGATAGACGCCGAGGATTTCGGACTGGCTGGTGAAGAAGCGCAACTCCTCGAGCGCAAGCGCCACGTTCGCATCCTCGGGATGGCCCTCGATGTCGGCGTAGAACTCGGTCGCCGTGAAGGATCCGCCGACCATGTAGCTCTCGAGCTTGGTCATGTTCACCCCGTTGGTGGCAAAGCCGCCGAGCGCCTTGTAGAGCGCGGCCGGGATGTTGCGCACGCGGAAGGTGAAGGTCGTGACCATCTTGCCGGGGCCGCGCCGGCTCCAGTCGGCCTCGCGCGACATGACGAGGAACCGGGTGGTGTTGTTGGACTGGTCCTCGATGTGGCGCGCGATCACGTCGAGGCCATAGATCTCGCCCGCAAGCTCGGAGGCGAGGGCCGCGAGCGCGGGGTCGTTCTTCTCGGCCACCAGCCGCGCCGAACCTGCCGTGTCGGCGCCGGTCACCGGGCGGAGCCCGTGGTCGCGCAGGAAGGTTCGGCACTGGCCCAGCAGCACCGTATGGCTCATGGCGCGCTCGATCCGCCCGACGGGCGTGCCGCGCACCGCCAGCAGGTTGATATGGACCCGCACGAACGCCTCGTCCACGATCCGCAGGCCAGAGCCCGGCAGCAGCGTGTGGATGTCGGCGACCCGGCCGTAGGTCGAGTTCTCGACCGGCAGCATCGCCAGATCGGCTTCGCCCGCGCGGACCATCTCGATCGCATCCTCGAAGGTGCGGCAGGGGACGGCCTCCATCCCGGGCCGGGCCTGCCGGCAGGCTTGGTGCGAATAGGCTCCGGGTTCCCCCTGGAAAGCGATTCGGCCGGTCATGACTAGGGTCTCCGCGATCAAAAACAGGTTGTCCCCGCGTCCGGCGGCGCTACTACACCTTGAAAGGATCGGGAAGAAGCGGATACATGTCCCGCGGACCCAAATCGAGGTAAATGCGACATGTTCGACACGATGACCCTGACGAAGGCGGTCGGCGCCGGGTGCGGCGCGCTCCTGGTATTCCTGCTCGGATCCTGGGCGGCCACCGGGCTCTACACCACCGGCGGGGGTCATGGCGAGGATGCCGTGCAGGCCTATGTGATCGAGACGGGCGGAGGCGGGGCGGCCGAGGAAGAGCCCGATGCCGAGGCCGTGCCCTTCGCCGAGCTGGTGGCCGCGGCCGATCCGGCGGCCGGTCAGAAGGTCTATGCGAAATGCGCAGCCTGCCACAAGCTCGACGGGTCGAACGCCACCGGCCCGCATCTCGACGGGATCATCGATCGCGCGGTGGCGGGTGTTGACGGCTTTGCCTATTCGGACGCGATGGTGGCCCACGCGGCCGATGCGCCGGCCTGGACAGTCGAGGAACTCGGCGCCTTCGTTCAGAACCCCCGGAGCCATGTGCCCGGCACCAAGATGACCTTCGCGGGCCTGCCGAAAGAGCAGGACCGGGCGGATGTCGTGGCCTATCTCGCCTCGCTTCAGTAACGCACGGCCCACGCCCTGCGGCAGGCCGCCCACCGGGCGGCCTTTTTGCTGTCGGGGCCGGCTCTTGCAGCCCCTGTCACGCAATCGCAACTTGAGGCCGCTGCGGGTTGCACCGTAGCATGGTCCACCGCAGGGCCGCTCGAGGTCCAGGGGCGGAACGGAACGGGGCAGGGAGAACGGTATGGGTGGAGTCGCGGCGCGCACGGCGCAGGGCAGGGTCGCAACCTCGAGACTTCCCGACGTGCAGTCATGGCTTCTGGGGGGGCTTGGCCTTCTGATCGTCACGGCCGCGGCGCTTCCGGTCCGCGCGCAGGAGGCTGAGACGATCATCCGCTCGCATGGCATCTCGACCTTCGGCGAACTGAAATACCCGGCCGATTTCACGCATCTCGCCTATGTGAACCCCGACGCGCCCAAGGGGGGCGAGATCTCGGAGTGGACCTTCGGCGGGTTCGATTCGATGAACCCCTACTCGGTGAAGGGCCGGGCCGCCGCGCTCTCGTCGATCATGTACGAATCGATCCTCACCGGCACTGCCGACGAGATCGGCGCCTCCTATTGCCTGCTTTGCGAGACGCTGGAATATCCCGAGGATCGCAGCTGGGTGATCTTCAACCTGCGCCCCGAGGCGAAGTTCTCGGACGGAACGCCGGTGACGGCCGAGGATGTGGTCTTTTCCTACGAGACCTTCGTCACCAAGGGGCTGACCGATTTCCGCACCGTCTTTGCCCAGCAGGTCGAAAGCGCCGAGGCGCTCGACAGTCACCGGGTCAGGTTCACCTTCAAGCCGGGCATCCCCACCCGCGACCTGCCGCAGGACGTGGGCGGCCTGCCGGTCCTGTCCAAGGCCCAGTACGAGCGCGAGGGGCTGGATCTGGAGGAGGGCAGCCTCAAGCCCTTCCTCGGCTCGGGGCCCTATGTGCTCGACCGGATGAACGTGGGCCAGACGGTCGTCTATCGCCGCAATCCCGACTACTGGGGCAATGATCTGCCGATCAACCGCGGGCGGGGCAATTTCGACACGATCCGCATTGAATATTACGCCGATTACAACGCGGCCTTCGAGGGCTTCAAGGGCGGCAGCTACACCTTCCGCAACGAGGCCTCCTCGATCCTCTGGGCCACGGGCTACGACTTTCCTTCGGTCAACGACGGCCATGTGACGAAGGTCGAACTGCCCTCGGGCGCCAAGGCCACCGGGCAGGGCTGGATGATGAACCTGCGCCGCGAGAAGTTCCAGGACCCCCGCGTGCGCGAGGCGCTGGGCCTGATGTTCAACTTCGAATGGTCCAACGCGACGCTGTTCTACGGCCTCTATACCCGCGTCGATTCCTTCTGGGAAAACAGCTACCTAGAGGCCGAGGGCCCGCCGTCCGAGGCCGAGGTGGCGCTGATGAAGCCGCTGGTGGACGAGGGGCTGCTGCCCGAGTCGATCCTGACGGACCCTCCCGTCAGCCCCGCCGGATCGGGCGACCGGCAACTCGACCGTGGCAACCTGCGCGCGGCGAGCCGGCTTCTGGACGAGGCCGGCTGGGCGGTGGGCGCCGACGGCCTGCGCCGCAACGCCAGCGGCGAGGTGCTGCGGATCGAGTTCCTGAACGACAGCCAGACCTTCGACCGCGTCATCAACCCGTTCATCGAGAACCTGCGGGCGCTCGGTATCGACGCGCTGATGACGCGGGTGGACAACGCCCAGATGGAAAGCCGCACCCGGCCGCCGAGCTACGATTTCGACATCACCACCGGGAACGCGCGCACGAACTACATCTCCGGCTCGGAACTCAAGCAGTATTACGGGTCGGAAACCGCCGATGTCTCCAGCTTCAACATGATGGGGCTCAAGAGCCCGGCGGTGGACCGGATGATCGAGATGGTGCTGGCGGCCGAGACCTCGGACGAGCTCGAGGTGGCGACCAAGGCGCTGGATCGTGTGCTGCGGCTTCAGCGGTTCTGGGTGCCGCAATGGTACAAGGCCAGCCACACCGTCGCCTATTACGACATGTACGAGCATCCCGAGGAACTTCCGCCCTATGCGCTGGGAGAGCTGGACTTCTGGTGGTTCAACCCCGACAAGGCCGAGGCCTTGCGCGCGGCGGGCGCGCTGAGACGCTAAGGGGTCGCATCCCAAATGGGAGCCTACATCCTCCGGCGGTTGCTGCTGATCGTGCCGACGCTGTTCGGCATCATGGTCATCAACTTCGCCCTGACGCAGTTCGTGCCCGGCGGCCCGATCGAGCAGGTGCTCGCGCGGCTGGAAGGGCAGGGCGACGTGTTCCAGACCGTGGCCGGCGGAGGCGACGCCGGCACCACGAGCACGCCCACCATGCAGGCCGACGAACGCTATGTCGGCTCGCGCGGGCTTCCGCCCGAGTTCATCGCCCAGCTCGAGAAGCAGTTCGGCTTCGACAAGCCGCCGCTGGAACGCTTCCTCGACATGATGTGGAACTACATGCGCTTCGACTTCGGCGAGAGCTACTTCCGCTCGATCTCGGTCGTGGACCTGGTGCTGGAGAAGATGCCCGTCTCGATCACGCTGGGGCTGTGGTCCACGCTGATCGCCTATCTGGTCTCGATCCCGCTGGGCATCCGCAAGGCGGTGCGCGACGGCACCAGCTTCGACACCTGGACCAGCGGCGCCATCATCGTGGCCTATGCGATTCCGGGCTTCCTGTTCGCGATCCTTCTGCTGGTGCTGTTTGCCGGCGGCTCCTACTGGCAGTGGTTCCCGCTGCGCGGGCTGACATCCGACAACTGGGAGAGCCTGTCGCTCTGGGGCAAGATCGTGGACTACTTCTGGCACATCACGCTGCCGGTGGTGGCCTCGACCATCTCGGCCTTCGCCACGCTGACGCTGCTGACGAAGAACTCGTTCCTCGAGGAGATCCGCAAGCAATATGTGATGACGGCGCGGGCCAAGGGCCTGACCGAGGGTCGGGTGCTCTACGGCCATGTCTTCCGCAACGCCATGCTGATCGTGATCGCCTCCTTCCCGTCGGTCTTCGTGTCGGTCTTCTTCGGCGGCAGCCTCATCATCGAGACGATCTTCTCGCTCGACGGGTTGGGGCGGCTGGGATTCGAGGCGGCGGTGGCGCGCGATTATCCGGTGATCTTCGGCACGCTTTTCGTCTTCGGCCTGCTGGGGCTGCTGATGGGGATCCTGTCGGACCTGATGTATGTCTGGATCGACCCGCGGATCGACTTCGGGACGCGGGGCTGAGATGGCGCTCTCCCCGCTCAACCAACGCCGCTGGCGCAACTTCAAGGCCAACCGGCGCGCCTACTGGTCGCTGTTCATCTTCTCGATCCTGTTCGGCCTGTCGCTGTTCGCCGAGATCATCGCCAACGACAAGCCGCTGCTGGTCAGCTATCGCGGCAGCCTCTACACGCCCATCACCCATTTCTACCCCGAGACCGTCTTCGGCGGCGACTTCCAGACCGAGGCCGCCTATCGCGACCCCGAGGTGCGCTGCCTGATCCGCTCGGGCGGGCTGGAGGCCTGCCTCGACGATCCCGAGGCGGTGGAGGCCCAGATCGACACGGGCAGCGTCGATGGCGAGCCGATCGAGGCGGGCTGGCTGCTCTGGCCACCGATCCCCTACAGCTATGACACGATCAACGACATCGGCCGCGCCGCGCCCTCGTCGCCCGACGCCAACCACTGGCTCGGCACCGACGACACGGCGCGCGACGTGCTGGCCCGCGTGATCTACGGCTTCCGCCTGTCGGTGGCCTTCGCGCTGATCGTGACCTTCCTGACCTCGGTCATCGGGATCGCGGCGGGTGCGGTGCAGGGCTATTTCGGCGGCCTGACCGACCTGATCTTTCAGCGGATCATTGAACTCTGGGGCTCGACCCCCTCGCTTTACATCATCATCATCGTGGCCGCGATCTGGCAGATGGACTTCTGGCTGCTGGTGGGGCTGATGGTTCTGTTCGGCTGGACGAGCCTGATCGGCGTCGTCCGGGCCGAATTCCTGCGCGCGCGCAACTTCGAATATGTGCGGGCGGCGCGGGCGCTGGGCGTGTCCGATCTGGTCATCATGTTCCGCCATGTGCTGCCGAATGCGATGGTGGCCACGCTGACCATGCTGCCCTTCATCATCACCGGCACGATCGGCAGCCTCGCCGCGCTGGACTTCCTCGGCTTCGGGCTGCCCTCGTCGGCGCCGTCGCTGGGGGAACTCACGCTGCAGGCCAAGCAGAACCTGCAGGCGCCGTGGCTGGGCTTCACCGCCTTCTTCGCCTTCGCGATCATGCTGTCGCTGATGGTCTTCATCTTCGAGGGCGTGCGCGACGCCTTCGACCCGCGAAAGACCTTCCGATGAGCGTTCTCGAGGTGAAAGAGCTGACCGTCCGCTTCCGGCAGGACGGCCGCGTGGTCGAGGCTGTCAAGCGCGTCAGCTTCTCGGTCGGGCGCGGCGAGACGGTGGCGCTGGTGGGGGAAAGCGGCTCGGGCAAGTCGGTGACGGCGCTGTCCACCGTGTCGCTTCTGCCCGACAGCGCCGAGGTCTCGGGGTCCGTCCGCTATGGCGAGCGCGAGATGGTGGGCGCGCCGGAACCCGCGCTGCGCAAGGTGCGCGGCAACGACATCAGCTTCATCTTCCAGGAGCCGATGACCTCGCTGAACCCGCTGCACACGATCGAGCGGCAGATCGGTGAGAGCCTCGCCCTGCATCAGGGCCTGACCGGCGAGAAGGCGCGGGCGCGCATCCTCGACCTGCTGGTGAAGGTGGGCATCCGCGAGCCCGAAAGCCGGCTGGGCGCCTATCCGCACCAGCTGTCGGGCGGGCAGCGGCAGCGGGTGATGATCGCGATGGCGCTGGCCAACGGCCCCGACCTGCTGGTCGCGGACGAGCCGACCACCGCGCTCGACGTGACGATCCAGGCGCAGATCCTCGACCTTCTGGCCGAACTGAAGGCGAAGGAAGGCCTGAGCCTTCTGTTCATCACCCACGATCTCGGCGTGGTGCGGCGCATTGCCGATCGGGTCTGCGTCATGCAGGGCGGCGAGATCGTCGAGCAGGGGCCGGCGGCGCAGATCTTCGCGGCGCCGCAGCATCCCTACACGCAGAAGCTGCTGGCGGCCGAGCCGAAGGGCCGGCCCGATCCGGTGCCGGCCGGCGCGGCCGAGATCGTGCGCACCCGCGACCTGCGCATCTGGTTCCCGATCCAGCGCGGCATCCTGCGGCGCACCGTCGGCCATGTGAAGGCGGTCAACGCCGCCAGCCTCTCGATCCGCGAGGGCGAGACGCTGGGCGTGGTGGGCGAGAGCGGCTCGGGCAAGACGACGCTGGCGCTTGCACTTCTGCGGCTGATCGAGTCGCAGGGGCCGATCACCTTCCTCGGGCAGGAGATCCAGTCGCGCCGGGCGCGGGCGCTGCGCGAGATCCGGCGCGACATGCAGATCGTGTTCCAGGATCCCTATGGCAGCCTGTCGCCACGCATGACGGTCGAGCAGATCATCGCCGAGGGGCTGGGCGTGCATGGCGTGGAGAAGGGCCGCGACCGCCGCGACATGGTGGCCGAGATCATGACCGAGGTCGGCCTCGACCCCGCCGCGATGGGCCGCTACCCGCACGAATTCTCGGGCGGGCAGCGCCAGCGCATCGCCATCGCCCGGGCGATGATCCTGCGCCCGAAGTTCGTGGTGCTGGACGAGCCCACAAGCGCGCTCGACATGACCGTGCAGGTCCAGATCGTGGATCTTCTGCGCGCGCTGCAGCGCAAGTGGGGGCTGGCCTATCTGTTCATCAGCCACGACCTGAGGGTGGTGCGGGCCTTGTCGCACAAGGTTCTGGTCATGAAGGACGGCGATGTTGTGGAGGCCGGCGAGGGCGACGAGGTCTTCGAGCGGCCCAAGACCGACTACACCCGCACCCTGCTGGCCGCCGCCTTCGGAGGGCCGGTGCGCCAGCCCGCCTGAGGCGCCATGAAGATCCTGTTCGTCCACCAGAACTTTCCCGGCCAGTTCCTGCATCTCGCACCCGAGCTTGCGCGCCGCGGGCACGAGTGTCTGGCCCTGACCGATGCGACCAACGGGCGCGAGGCGCCCATCCCCGTGCTGCGCTATCGCCACGCGACCCCCGTCCCAGATCCGCAGGCGACGCGGCTGGGGCGGAATTTCACGCAGATGAGCGATCGGGGCGTGACCGTGGCGCGCGCGGCGCTGCAGCTGCGCGACCAGAAGGGCTACAGGCCCGATGTCATCTTCGGTCACTCCGGCTGGGGCGAGACGCTGTTCCTGAAGGAAGTCTGGCCCGAGGCGAAGCTGCTGATCTATGCCGAGTTCTACTATCGCGGGATCGGGCAGGATGTGGGCTTCGATCCCGAGTTCGACCGGCACGCCTTTGACGCGGTGATGATCGCGCAGGGCAGGGCGGCGCATCTGGGGCAGGCGCTGCTGCACGCTGACGCCGGGCTGTCACCGACGCAGTGGCAGGCCTCGACCTATCCCGCGGCGCTGCGGCGGCAGATCGAGGTCATTCACGACGGGGTGGATACCCTCTCGATGGCGCCCGACCCCGGCGCATCCTTCGCGCTGCCGGACGGGCGTGTGCTCCGCCCCGGCGATGAGGTGCTGACCTTCGTCAACCGCAACCTCGAACCCTACCGCGGCTATCATATCTTCCTGCGCGCCCTGCCCGAGGTTCTCTCGGCACGCCCCCAGGCGCAGGTGGTGCTGGTGGGCGGCGAGGGCGTGAGCTACGGCCCCGCACCGGCGACGGGCAGCTGGAAGCAGCGTTTCCTCGACGAGGCGGGCGGCGGGCTCGATCTCTCGCGCGTGCATTTCATGGGCCGCGTGCCTTACGACCGGTTCAGGGCGCTGATGCAGGTCAGCCGGGCCCATGCCTATCTGACCTATCCGTTCGTCCTCTCCTGGTCGATGCTCGAGGCGATGTCGGCGGGCGCGCTGGTGATCGGCTCGCGCACCGCGCCGGTCGAAGAGGTGATCGAGGACGGGCGAAACGGGTTGCTGGTCGATTTCTTCGACGTGCCGGGCTGGTCGCGCGCCATGATCCTTGCCCTGGCCGAGCCCGAGCGGTTCCGGCCGCTGCGCGAGGCCGCGCGCGACACGATCCTCGGCCGCTACGACCTGCGCACGGTCTGCCTGCCGCGGCTGGTGGAGTTTGTCGAGCGGCGCCGTCCGGCGTGAAGGGTCGACGTCGAGGCGGGTTCAGACCGTGTCCGGCCGCCTGCGGCTCTGGTCGTAGGCGTCGAAGGTGCGGGCGATCATGCGGGTGAGGGGGCGGCCCTCGTCGGTGATCTCGAGCCCGTGGCCCGTGATCTCGACCATGCCGGGGAAGGCGGCCGCGCAGCTGCGGAACAGGGCCTCGAGCCGCTCGGGCGTGATGGCGAACCGGGCGAGGATCTGGGCGCGGCTGATGCGGAAATCGCAGAGAAGCTGCTCGATCATCCGCCCGCGCAGCCGGTCCTCGTCGGTCAGCGCGTGGCCGCGGCTGGTCGAGAACCGCCCGGACCGGATCGCGCGGAGGTGATCGGAGGTGCTGGGCGCGTTCTGGGTGAAGCCCTGTGGAAAGCGGGATATGGCCGAGGCCCCGATCCCGATCAGCGTCTCGGCCCGGTCATCGGTGTAGCCCGCGAACGAGCGGCGCAGCCGGCCGCAGGCGCGGGCGTGGGCCAGAGGATCGCCGGCGCGGGCGAACCTGTCGAGGCCGACGGGCTGGTAGCCGTCCCACAGGATCAGGTCGCGCGCGGTCTCGAACAGGCCCAGACGCTCTTCCGGGCGGGGGATGGCGGCCGTGGGGATCATCAGCTGCCGCCGCGAGATCGCGGGCACATGAGCGTAGCCCAGCACCGCCACCCGATCGGGCGAAAGCGCCAGCAGCTTCTGCACCGTGGCCGCGATGCCCTGCGGGGTCTGGTGCGGCAGACCGTAGAGCATGTCGATGTCGAGCCCCTCGAGCCCGCAGGCGCGCAGATCCTCGGTGAGGCGCCGGGTCAGGTCATGGCCCTGTTCGCGGCCGATGGCCTTCTGGATCATCGGGTCGAAATCCTGCACGCCGATCGAGACGCGGTTCATGCCGGCCTCGAAGAGCGCATCGAGCCGGGCGGCGTCGATCTCGTTCGGATCGACCTCGACCGAGAACTCGGTCTCGGGCCCGTAGGGCAGGGCGTCGCGAATCGCCAGCACCAGTTCGCGGATCAGGTCGGGCGGCAGGAGCGTGGGGGTGCCTCCGCCCCAGTGCATCCGCGACAGGCGCACCCCCGGCGCGAGCCGCGCGTGGATCAGGGCGATCTCGGACTTGAGGGCTGCGGCATAAGCGCGCACCGGGGCGTCAGAGCTCGTGCCCTGCGTGCGGCAGGCGCAAAACCAGCACAACCGGCGGCAGAAGGGGACGTGCAGGTACAAGGACACTGAACTTCCGGCAGGAATGGACGAGATCCATCCCGCATGAAGCTGTTGCGTCACCCCTTCGCCAAAGTGGGGGGCGGTCGGGTAGCTCGTGTAGCGTGGAACCCGCGCGTCAAAGAGCCCGAGTTTTGCAAGATGAGAAACCGACTCCATCGGCTTTCGCTAGGTGCGAAAGTCGTTTATTGCTTTGATTCAGATCAAGCGGGGAAACAGCATGACGCTGCACGAAGTCCCAACCCTCCTCCACCGCTGCGGCGACTGCCCGATCCGTCATCGCGCCGTCTGCGCGCGCTGCGACAGCGAAGAGCTGACGACCCTTGAGCAGATCAAGTATTACCGCAGCTATCAGGCCGGCCAGACGGTGATCTGGTCGGGGGACAAGATGGATTTCGTGGCCTCGGTCGTGACCGGGATCGCCACGCTGACCCAGACCCTCGAGGATGGCCGCCGGCAGATGGTCGGGCTTCTCCTTCCGTCGGATTTCGTCGGCCGTCCGGGCCGGCAGACGGTGGCCTATGATGTCACGGCCACGACCGATCTTCTCATGTGCTGCTTCCGGCGCAAGCCGTTCGAGGACATGATGCAGAAGACGCCCCATGTCGGGCAGCGGCTGCTCGAGATGACGCTGGACGAACTGGATGCCGCGCGGGAGTGGATGCTGCTGCTGGGGCGCAAGACTGCGCGTGAGAAGATCGCGAGCCTGCTTGCCATCATCGCCCGGCGCGACGCGTCGCTTAAGCTGCGTGACGCCAAGGGGCCGCTGACCTTCGACCTGCCGCTCACGCGCGAGGAGATGGCGGACTATCTGGGCCTGACGCTCGAGACCGTGAGCCGTCAGGTCTCGGCGCTCAAGCGCGACGGGGTGATCGCGCTTGAGGGCAAGCGGCATGTGATCGTGAACGACTTCGCCCGCCTTCTGGAAGAGGCGGGCGACGACAGCGACGGCGGCCTTCCCGTCTGAGAAGGGCCCGCCCGACCGGCGGTCCCTTGCGCCTCAGTGCGCCATCAGGACCGGCACCTCGGCCAGTTCCAGCATGTCTCGGGTGGCGCCGCCCAGAATGGCTTCGCGGAAGCGCGAGTGACCGTAGGCCCCCATCACCAGCAGGTCGCCATCCTGGTCGCGCACATGGCGCGCGATCACGTCCGAGACGCGCGGCAGGGTCTTTGCCAGAACCGACACTTCGGCCCGCACGCCATGACGCACGAGCATCTGGCACAGCGCCCCGCCCGGATCGGACCGCTCGGCGCCATGTGCGGCGGGGTCCACGATCACGATGTTCACGTTGTCCGCCCGCAGCAGGAAGGGCATCGCCTTGCGCACCGCGGTCAGCGCCTCGCGGCTCTGGTCCCAGGCGATCACGATCCGCCGGCCGAAGTTCGTGCTGAGCGAGGGATCGTCCGGCACCACCAGCACCGGGGCCTGGCCCTCGAACAGCGCCGCCTCGACCACGGCTTCGGATTCGGCACCCCGGCCCTTGCCGTAGGGCCGTGACAGCACCACGAGATCGGCAAAGCGCGAGCGCAGCGCGACGAGACCGGCCAGCCCGCCCATCTGGGCCACCGCTGTCTCGACCGAATGGCGCAGCATCGAGGGCTGCCCCGAAAGCGCCGCAGTGGCGGCCTTCTCGACGGCCTGGGCATCGTGCTCGGCGCGTTCCAGCGCCATCTGCAGCACGACCGCCGTGCCGCCCATGTTGTAGTAGGCCACCTGCGTTCCGTCGATGCCAAGCGCCAGCACGTCCAGGTGCGCGTCCTCGTTCAGGGCGAGCCGCGACGCAACCGAGATGGCCGGCTCGACCCGGTCGGGCGAGGTGGCCACCGTCAACAAGGATTTATAGGCCATTTCACTACCTCCAGCCGATGAGCATCCGCCTCGAATGTGTGATCGAATGGGGCTTTGTTCCTTGATGCTGATCAAGTATCAGGACCGAAACCGTTGACATGGATCAAGGCACATTCCGCGACATGCCGCCACACACGGCCTGTCGATAAGCATCGGCCGGGGGAGTCGGCCTAGCGAAGACGAAGGGACGCAAGATGTGGGATTACGTTAAGTTGGTCGCGCTCGGCGTGATCGCGCTGTGCGCCGCGATCGCAGCCAATTATGCGCGCGACCTGGCATATTTGGTCAACGCCGTGACGGTCATGCTGGTGGCCGGCGGTCTCTTTCTGTGGCAGGTGCGCCGGGTGGGGGACGAGATCCGTCCCAAGCCCGCGCTCCAGACCGAATACATGGACGGCGTCATCCGCTACGGTGTGGTGGCGACGGCCTTCTGGGGTGTGGTGGGCTTCCTCGTGGCGGTCTTCATCGCCTTCCAGCTGGCCTTTCCGGTGCTCAACTTCGAATGGGCGCAAGGCTATCTGAACTTCGGCCGTCTGCGTCCCCTGCACACGTCCGCGGTGATCTTCGCGTTCGGCGGCAACGCCCTGATCGCGACGAGCTTCTATGTCGTGCAACGGACCTCGGCGGCGCGCCTGTGGGGCGGCAACCTCGCCTGGTTCGTCTTCTGGGGCTACAACCTCTTCATCGTGCTCGCGGCTTCGGGCTATCTGCTGGGGGCGACCCAGTCGAAGGAATATGCCGAGCCCGAGTGGTATCTCGATTGGTGGCTGACGATCGTCTGGGTCTGCTACCTGGCCGTGTTCCTCGGGACGATCATCAAGCGCAAGGAGCCCCACATCTATGTGGCCAACTGGTTCTACCTTGCCTTCATCGTCACCGTGGCGATGCTCCACATCTTCAACAACCTCTCGGTGCCGGTCTCGTTCTTCGGCTCGAAATCCGTGCAGGTCTTCTCGGGCGTGCAGGACGCCATGGTGCAGTGGTGGTATGGCCACAACGCCGTGGGCTTCTTCCTGACCGCGGGCTTCCTCGGCATGATGTATTACTTCGTGCCCAAGCAGGCCGAGCGTCCGGTCTACAGCTACAAGCTGTCGATCGTGCACTTCTGGGCGCTGATCTTCCTCTATATCTGGGCCGGTCCGCACCACCTGCACTACACGGCGCTGCCGACCTGGACTTCGACGCTCGGGATGGTCTTCTCGATCATGCTGTGGATGCCGTCGTGGGGGGGCATGATCAACGGCCTGATGACGCTCTCGGGCGCCTGGGACAAGCTGCGCACCGACCCGATCATCCGCATGATGGTCGTCTCGATCGGCTTCTACGGCATGTCCACCTTCGAAGGCCCGATGATGTCGATCAAGGCCGTCAACTCGCTGTCGCACTACACCGACTGGACCATCGGCCATGTCCATTCCGGCGCGCTTGGCTGGAACGGCATGATCACCTTCGGTGCGCTCTATTTCCTGACGCCGAAGCTCTGGAACAAGGAACGGCTCTACAGCCTCAGCCTCGTCTCGTGGCACTTCTGGCTCGCGACCATCGGCATCGTGCTCTACGCCTCGTCGATGTGGGTCTCGGGGATCATGGAAGGGCTGATGTGGCGTGAAGTCGATGCGAACGGCTTCCTCGTGAACGCCTTTGCCGACACGGTGGCCGCCAAGTTCCCGATGAACGTGGTGCGGGGTCTCGGTGGGGTGCTCTACCTCGTCGGTGCGCTGATCATGTGCTACAACATGTGGAAAACCGTGACGTCCGCCCCCGCCCGGGTGGTGCGCGCCACGGCGGTTCCCGCTGAGTGACGGAGGGGACCATGGGTATCCTTGCAAAACACAAGATCCTCGAGACGAACGCCACGCTGCTGCTGATCTTCAGCTTTCTCGTGGTGACCATCGGCGGCCTGGTCCAGATCGTGCCGCTGTTCTATCTCGAGAACACGATCGAGAAGGTGGAAGGGGTTCGCCCCTACACCCCGCTCGAGCTGGCCGGCCGCGACATCTACATCCGCGAAGGCTGCTATGTCTGCCACAGCCAGATGATCCGTCCGATGCGCGACGAGTTCGAACGCTATGGCCACTACAGCCTTGCGGCCGAGTCGATGTACGACCACCCGTTCCAGTGGGGCTCCAAGCGCACCGGCCCGGACCTCGCCCGCGTGGGCGAGCGTTACTCGGACGAGTGGCACGTCGATCACCTCACCGACCCGCAGTCGGTGGTGCCCGAATCGATCATGCCGAAATACGGCTTCCTCTCGAACCGAGTGATCGACGGACGCTACATCCGTGACACGATGGCGACGCACCGCATCGTCGGCGTGCCCTACTCCGACGAGATGATGGAAGCCGCGGTTGCCGATTTCCGGGTGCAGGCGGATCCGCTGGGTGACAGCGACGGGCTGCTCGAGCGCTATGGCAAGGCCGCCGTGCGCAACTTCGACGGCCAGCCGCAGCTGACGGAGATGGACGCGCTGATCGCCTACCTGCAGGTGCTGGGCACGATGGTCGATTTCTCGACCTTCACGCCTGACGACAGCCGGTAAAGGGGCGGGGCATGGAGACCTACAGCCTGCTGCGCGGCTTTGCGGACAGCTGGATGCTGGTCGTGATGACGCTCTTCTTCGTGGGCGTGGTGTTCTGGGCCTGGCGTCCGAGAAGCCGAAAGCACCATGAGGACGCCGCCAACGCGATCTTCCGTCACGAGACAAAACCCGCCGATGACGACCCGGAGTCGTCGTCCGAGGAGGCGAGGAAATGAGTGTGAAACCGACGAAACAGAAGCCGGGCGAGCCGCCGACCACGGGCCATTCCTGGGATGGCATCGAGGAATATGACAATCCGATGCCGCGCTGGTGGCTCTGGACCTTCTATGTCACCATCATCTGGGCGATCGGCTATTCGATCCTCTACCCGGCCTGGCCGCTGGTGAACGACGCCACCAAGGGGCTTCTCGGCCAATCGACGCGGGCCGATGTGGCCGCCGAGATCCAGGCCTACGCCGACGCCAATGCCGAGATCCGCACGCGGCTCGTCGAGACGGAGCTGACCGAGATCGCGGCCAACCCGGATCTGGTCCAGTACGCGACCAACGCCGGTGCGGCCGTGTTCCGCACCAACTGCGTGCAGTGCCACGGCTCGGGGGCGGCGGGCGTGCAGGGGCAGGGCTATCCCAACCTGCTCGACGACGACTGGATCTGGGGCGGCGACATCGAGTCGATCCACACCACCGTCACGCACGGCATCCGCAACACGACCGACGACAACGCGCGCTATTCCGAGATGCCGCGTTTCGGCGCCGACGGTCTGCTGGATGACACCCAGCTTTCGCAGGTGGTCGAATATGTCCTGCAGATCTCGGGGCAGGAGCATGACGCCGCTCTTGCCACCGAAGGCGCGACGGTCTTCCTCGACAACTGCGCCGCCTGCCACGGCGACGATGGCACCGGCAGCCGCGACGTGGGCGCCCCGAACCTGACGGACGCGATCTGGCTCTATGGCGGAAGCCGCGAGACGATCACCGAGTCGGTGACCTACGCGCGCTTCGGCGTGATGCCCAACTGGAACAACCGCCTGTCCGAAGCGGACATCCGGTCGGTGGCCATCTATGTCCACGGCCTCGGCGGCGGCGAGTAAGTGGTGCTGAAGCGGCCCGGGGGGATGATCTCCCGGGCCGACGCCGGCCCTCGGTTCAGTTCACGCGTTCCGAGTGCGGAGGGTCGGCGCCTCCCATGCCCCAGAGCGGGAGATGGAGGGCCTGTCCCTGCCGTGAATGATGCATCACGGATGCGTAATTTTGACCGATGTCAAGTTGCCATGGCGGTCCTGTCTGATAGCACCCGGAACATCCACGAAGCCGGAGTCCGTCGTGACCAGCCCCGATACCGAAACGTCCAGCCTCTATGCCAAGCGCGAGCCTGTCTTCCCCAAGCGGGTGAGCGGCCAGTTCCGCACTCTCAAGTGGTGGATCCTGGCCGTGACGCTGGGGATCTACTACATCGCGCCCTGGATCCGCTGGGACCGTGGCCCGAGCCTTCCCGATCAGGCGATCCTCGTCGACATCGCGAACCGGCGCTTCTTCTTCTTCATGATCGAGATCTGGCCGCACGAATTCTACTTCGTGGCGGGCCTGCTGATCATGGCGGGACTTGGCCTCTTTCTCTTTACCTCGGCCGCGGGGCGCGTCTGGTGCGGCTATGCCTGCCCGCAGACGGTCTGGACCGATCTCTTCATCCTCGTCGAACGCTGGGTCGAAGGCGACCGCAACGCGCGCATCCGCCTGCTGCGGCAGCGGTGGGACTTAGAGAAGACGCGGAAATATCTTACGAAATGGACGCTCTGGCTGCTGATCGGCCTCGCCACCGGCGGGGCCTGGGTGTTCTACTTCACCGATGCGCCGACGCTTCTCGTCGATCTCGTGACCGGCAACGCCCATCCCGTCGCCTACATCACGATGGCGACCCTGACCGCCACGACCTTCGCCTTCGGCGGCTTCGCGCGCGAGCAGATCTGCATCTATGCCTGCCCCTGGCCGCGCATCCAGGCCGCGATGATGGACGAGGAGACCATCACCGTCGCCTACCGCGAATGGCGCGGCGAGCCGCGCGGCAAGCTCAAGAAGGGTGAGCCGGTCTCGGAGACGCAGGGCGACTGCATCGACTGCATGGCCTGCGTGAACGTCTGCCCGATGGGCATCGACATCCGGGATGGCCAGCAGCTTGCCTGCATCACCTGCGCGCTCTGCATCGACGCCTGCGACGAGGTGATGGACAAGATCGGCAAGCCGCGCGGCCTGATCGGCTACCTCGCGCTGACCGACGAACGCGCCGAGCGTGCGGGCCAGCCGGCCCGGTCCGCCTGGCGGCACATCTTCCGGGTGCGGACCCTGTTCTACACCGCCCTCTGGAGCGGGGTGGGCGTGGCGCTCGTCGTGGCCCTCTTCCTGCGCTCGCCGATCGACATCAACGTGACGCCGCTGCGCAACCCGATCTTCGTCACGCTCTCCGACGGGTCGATCCGCAACACCTACGACGTCCGGCTGCGCAACAAGCAGGGCGAGGCGCGCGACTATCAGATCTCGGTGACCAGCGCCGCCGATCTCGCCCTTTCGCTGGAGGGGGTGCCGGGTTCCGTGGTAACCGTTCCCGCGAACGAGACCATGACCCAGCGCGTCTATATCATCGCGAACCGTGGCACCTCGGCTGCCGAGGCCGAGCGCACCGATGTCCGGCTCTGGGTCGAGGATCTCTCGGCCGCGCAGCGGGTCCATCACGACACGATCTTCAACGGAAGGGGCAACTGACATGGCCGAAATCACCGGGCGCAAGGTTCTGGCCATCACCGTCGGGGCCTTCGGCGTCATCATCGCGGTGAATCTTCTCATGGCGTTCAAGGCGGTCTCGACCTTTCCGGGGCTCGAGGTGCAGAATCCTTACGTGGCCAGCCAGACCTTCGACGCCGAGCGGACGGCGCAGCAGGCGCTCGGCTGGTCTCTGGCGGCCGACTATGACGACACCGCCCACGAGATCACGCTGCGCTTCCGCGACGCCGAGGGCCGACCGGCCGCCGTCCATACGCTCGACGTCCTGATCGGCCGCTCGACCGAGGCGCGCGACGACCGCCGGCCCGAGTTCCTCCTCCGCGACGGCGCCTTCCGCGCGGCGCAGGAGCTTGCGCCCGGCAAATGGATCCTGCGGGTCGAGGCCACCTCCGCATCGGGCACGCTGTTCCGCCAGCGGCTCGATCTGCACGTCCGGAACTGAACCATGTCGGTGGTCGAGCGGATGGACGTGCCCCAGGCCGAGGCCGCCGGAGGCGCGTCGGCCTGCCCGGCCTGCCTCGCGGCGCCTTCGGCCGAGCGGCTGGCGGCCATGGTGGGGCCTGCGTCGGGGCGGCTCGTGCTGTCCCTGCCGACGGCCCATTGCGCCGCCTGCATGACCACGGTCGAGGGCGGGCTCGAGAAACTCCCCGGTGTCCGTTCGGCGCGGGTGAACCTGACGCTGCGCCGGGTGTCGGTCGATGCCGAGGCCGAAGTGACCGCTCCGGTCCTGATCGAGGCCCTGTCGCGGCTCGGCTACGAGGCGCACGAGCTGGATGCGGGGATGCTGTCTGCGACCGAGACCGACCGGCAGGGGCGCGACCTGCTGATGCGGCTGGGCGTGGCGGGCTTCTCGATGATGAACGTCATGCTGCTCTCGGTGGCCGTCTGGTCGGGGGCCGAGGCCGCGACGCGCGACCTGTTTCACTGGATCTCGGCGGCGATCGCCCTGCCGACGGTCGTCTTCGCGGGGCAACCCTTCTTCCGCAGCGCGTGGCGTTCGCTCCGGGCCGGGCGGCTCGGCATGGACGTGCCGATCTCGCTGGCCATCGTCCTCGCCTCCTCGATCTCGCTGTTCGAGACCTTCCACTCGGGTCACCACGCCTATTTCGACGCGGCGGTGATGCTGACCTTCTTCCTTCTGGCCGGGCGGTATCTCGACCATCGCACCCGCGCCGTGGCGCGATCGGCGGCCGAGGAACTGGCGGCGCTCGAGGTGCCGCGCGCGACGCTCCTGCGGGACGGCGAGGAAGTCACCGTGCCCATCGCCGAGCTGGCCGCCGGCGATCTGGTGCGCGTGCGTCCGGGCGGGCGGATGCCGGTCGATGGCGTCGTGACGCAGGGCTTTTCCGAGCTGGACCGCTCGCTTCTGACGGGCGAAAGCCTGCCGGTCCCGGCGGGCCCGGATACGGTCGTCTCGGCGGGCGAGGTCAACCTGACCGGCCCGCTCACCCTGCGGGTGACGGCGGCCGGCCGGGACAGCTCGCTGCACCGGATGGCCGATCTGGTGGCGGTGGCCGAGAGCGCGCGGACCCGATACACCTCGCTGGCCGAGCGCGCCTCGCGTCTCTATTCGCCGCTGGTGCATCTGCTGTCCTTCAGCGCCTTCGGGGTCTGGATGTGGATCACGAACGGCGACCTGCGGACCTCGATCAACATCTCGGCGGCGGTTCTCATCATCACCTGCCCCTGCGCGCTCGGTCTGGCGGTGCCCGCCGTGGTGACGGCGGCGAGCGGGCGGCTCTTCCGCAAGGGGCTGCTGATCAAGGACGGGACCGCGCTCGAGCGTCTGGCCGAGGTGGATACGGTCGTCTTCGACAAGACAGGCACGCTGACGCTGGGCACGCCGCAACCCACCAATCTGGCGACGCTCGCGCGGGCCGAACTGGAGGTGGCGGCGGCGCTGGCCGGGGCCTCGTCGCACCCGCTCGCCACGGCGCTGGCGGCGGCCGCGCGGGACATGGGCCTGCGCCCCGCCCACGTCACCGACCTGCGTGAGGTGCCCGGTTTCGGCGTCGAGGGGCGTCACGGCGGGCGCACCGTCCGCCTCGGCCGCGCCGAATGGGTCGGTGCCGCGCCCGAGCCGGTCACCGCCACCTACCTTTCGATCTCGGGCGCCACCCGCGCCATCACCTTCGCGGACCGGCTCCGGCCCGGCGCCGAAGAGGCGGTGCGCGCGCTGACGGGGCAGGGCAAGCGCATCCTGCTGCTCTCGGGCGACACCGAAGGCGCCGTGGCGGATCTGGCGTACCGGCTCGGGATTGCGGAGTGGCGGTCGGGCCAGCTTCCGGCCGAGAAGGCCGCGCGCGTTTCCGACCTCACGGCCGAGGGGCGGCGCGTGCTGATGGTGGGCGACGGGCTCAACGATACGGCGGCGCTGGCGGCGGCCCATGTGTCGATATCGCCGGCCTCGGCGCTCGATGCGGCGCGGGTGGCGTCCGACATCGTGCTTCTGGGCAAGGACATGGCGCCCATCGCCGATGCCGCCCGGATCGCGGTCAAGGCGACCCGGCGGATCCGCGAGAACTTTGCCATTTCGGGCCTCTACAACGTGGTGGCCGTTCCGATCGCGCTGGTGGGCCTCGCCACGCCGCTCGCTGCGGCGCTGGCCATGTCGCTCTCGTCGATCAGCGTCTCGCTCAATGCGCTGCGGGTGAAGTGATGGACATTCTTGCCTACCTCATCCCCATCTCGCTCTTCCTCGGGGGGCTGGGGCTGGCCGCCTTCTTCTGGTCGCTGAAGTCGCGCCAGTATGACGACCCGGAAGGCGACGCGAACCGCATCCTCAAGACCGATTACGACGATCAGCCCCGGCAATAGGGGCGGACCAGAGGCGCATGGCAAAAGGCCCGCGAGTCACCTCGCGGGCCTTTTGTTGGAGGGTCGGCTGTGAGCTCAGGGGCCGATGGCAAAGCACTGGATGGCGCGGGCCTGCAGGCGGCGGCAGGCGAGATCGGCCTGGTCCTGCGTGAGACCCATGAAGTTCGCATCATACCCGCCGGGGCGGTCGATGATCTTGCGCAGGCCCTCGGCGAGGGTGCCGGTCTCGGCCAGCGCGATCTGCATGAGCTGCCGCTCGGCCGCCGTGCGCGAGGGGAAACGGCCCACGTTCACGCCCCAGTGGCGCCCGCCCGAGGTGGACATGCGGGTGATCACCTCGGGTGAGGTGGGCACCGGCGAGGCAGCCACCAGCTGCATCGCCGGGCGGCTGCGGGGTGCGATGCCCGAATCGGAGCCCTCGCCCTCGAACGAAACCGCCTGCGCCACCTGCATCGCCACCACATCCTCGGCCGAAGCCTGCGCCAGCGCGCTTTCGATCCCGCCCTGCATCGAGTTCACCACGGCGGCCGCCGCGATGGCCGCGGACGAGCCCGGCCGGGCCTGCGGCCGCGGAGACCGTGTCAGCGACGCCATCTCGAGCGGCGGCTGCTGGGCCGCCTGAGCCGAGGCGATCGCAAGGGCATTGGTGTCGATCGGGGCCGGCTTGCGGACCTTGGCGTTCGCCGGCGCCTCACGAAAGCCGAGGTCGAGCAGTTCGGCCATCTTGGCGTTGCGGTGGGCGGTGCTCTTGCCGCCGAAGACCGTGGCGATGATGCGCTTGTTGCCGCGCTGCGCCGAGCCGGTCAGGTTGTAGCCCGCGGGCGAGGTGTAGCCGGTCTTGATCCCGTCCGCGCCCTTGTAGGCATCGAGGAAACGTCTGTTGGTGTTCGAGACCGTGGTCACGCCCGCATCCGCCGTCCGGCGCGAGAAGATGTTGTAATACTGGGGGAAATCGAAGAAGAGCCGCCGGCCCAGCATGTTCATGTCATAGGCGGTGGACAGATGACCCTCGGCCGTGAGGCCGTGGCAGTTCTTGAAGGTCGAGTTGGTCATCCCGATGGCCTTCGCCGTCCGGTTCATCCTTTCGGTGAAGGCGGCCTCGGAGCCGCCCACCGCCTCGCAGATCGCGGTGGCGGCGTCGTTGGCCGACTTCACGGCGGCGGCGCGGATCAGATAGCGGAGCGCGATGCGCTGCCCGCTCTTCAGGCCCAGCTTGGAGGGGGGTTCCGCTGCCGCGTTCTTCGTCACCGTCACCATGCTGTCGAGCGAGATTTCGCCCCGCTGGATGGCCTGAAAGGTGATGTAGAGCGTCATCATCTTGGTCAATGACGCCGGATGCAGGCGCGTGCGGGCGTTGGTCTCGTAAAGCGTCTCGCCCGTTCGCGCATCCATGACGATGGCCGCGTAGGGCGCGGCAACGGCCGACTGCGCTGCAACCACCACGGCTGCGACCACGAATAGCATTTTCCGGACGTACTGCCCCAGCTGCGATGTCACGTCGCCTGTCCTTCTGTCTGCCTCGTTTCCGCCGGTTTACGCAGTCCGGGGATCTTATGATTTGACCCGACGCTAGCACAGGAGGCGATTCAGGAAAACCCCTCCATTTCAAGGGCTTTCGCCAGCCTTTTTAACGTCTGTGGCAAAAGTGGGGCGCGCCCGGTCAAGAACTTCAAGTTACGGCGGATTCTCGTTAAGGGTCTCGATGAGCGAGGCCAGCCCGGCGAGGTCCGGCAGCGTGAAGAACCGCGGGTGCCCGTCGGGCGGATCGGCATGTTCCAGCGCCCAGGTCAGGCCGTGGGGCACATGCACGCCGAATCCCCCGGCCTCGATCGGTGGCAGAACGTCGGATTTCAAGGAGTTGCCCACCATCAGCGCGCGCTCCGGTCCGTCGCCGTGCTGCCGGAAGATCCGGTCATAGACGCGCGCGTTCTTGTCCGAAACGATCTCGACCGCGTCGAACATCTCTCCCAGCCCCGACTGGGCGAGCTTCCGCTCCTGGTCGAGAAGATCGCCCTTCGTGACAAGAATGACACGGAAATCGGCCGCCAGGACCTCCACGGCCTGACGCGCATGGGGCAGAAGCTCGATCGGGTGGGCCAGCATCTCCTGGCCTGCGGCGATGATCTCGCCGATCACCGCGGCCGGAACCCGCTGCTCGGTCACCTCGATGGCGGTCTCGATCATCGACAGCATGAAGCCCTTGATGCCGAATCCGTAGTGGCCGAGGTTGCGCCGCTCGGCCTCGAGCAGCCGGTCATGCAGCCGGCCCGCCTCGACATGGTCGGCGAGCAGGGCCGCAAAACGCTCCTGCGTCAGCCGGTAGAAGGCCTCGTTCTGCCAGAGTGTGTCGTCCGCGTCGAACGCGATGGTGGTGATGCGCCGGTCCATAGCCCCTCCCGTCGCAGCCGGATTAAGCCGCAAGCCCCCCCGGCCGCAAGCCTCTCCGCGTCATGTCCGCCCCTTTCCGACGGATGAAAACCGACTATACTGTTTCTCTCTCGCAAACCGCGAATCCGCCCACCGGCAGGAGCCACGATCTTGAAACTTCGTCCGCTTCAGATGTCCGACAAGACGGGCGGCACCGGCGACGACACGTCCATCCTGACCAAGACCCGCAGCAAGACGCAGCGGCCGCCTCTCTACAAGGTGCTGCTGCTCAATGACGACTACACGCCGATGGAGTTCGTCGTCCATGTGCTCGAACGGTTCTTCGGCCTCAGCCATGCGCAGGCCTTCGAGATCATGCTGACCGTCCACAAGAAGGGGCTGGCGGTGGTGGGCGTCTTCTCGTTCGAGGTCGCCGAGACCAAGGTGGCCCAGGTGATGGATTTCGCGCGGCGCCACCAGCATCCGCTCCAGTGCACCATGGAAAAGGAATAGGCCCCGGGGCCTGCGGATGCGATCTGCCCGCTTGACACTGGCGCTGGAAACCGGCGCGGTCGTGCTGCCCGACGCGGGCAGCATCGTCGTCTATCGTCCGCGCGCGGCCGATGATCTGTCGGCGCTGCCGAAGGACCGGCTTCTGCTGGTGCAGGGCTTCCGGCCCGATCACGATGCGCTCGCGGCGCAGGGATACCGCGTGGCCGTGGCGGGCGGTTCGGGCCATGCGGCCGCCGTCGTCTGCCTGCCGCGCGCGCGGGCCGAGGCGCGGGCGCTGCTGGCCGAGGCCACCGCCGCGGTCGAGCCGGGCGGGCTCATCGTCGTGGACGGGCAGAAGACCGACGGGATCGAAGCGGTCTGGCGCGATCTGGCCGAGCGTCTGGCCGTGTCGGCGACGCTCTCCAAGGCGCATGGCAAGCTCTTCACCTTCGCGGCCGAGCCGGGGCTCGAGGACTGGGCGGCGCGTCCGGCCGAGATTGCAGGCGGTTTCCGCACCCTTCCCGGCATCTTCTCGGCCGATGCGCCCGACCGCGGCTCGCAGCTTCTGCTCGAGGCCCTTCCGCCCGATCTCTCGGGCCGGGTGGTGGATCTGGGCGCGGGCTGGGGCTTCCTCGCGCGCACGGTGCTCGAGCGGCGGGCCGTGAAGCGGATCGACCTGGTCGAGGCCGAGCATGCGGCGCTGGATTGCGCGCGGCTGAACATCACTGACGAGCGCGCCCATTTCCACTGGGCCGACGCCACGCGCTTCCGCCTGTCGAAACCGGCCGATGTGGTGGTCTGCAACCCGCCCTTCCACACCACGCGCGAGGCCGATCCGACGCTCGGGATGGGCTTCCTGCAGGCGGCGGCCCGGCTTCTGGCCCCGTCCGGCGTGCTCTGGCTGGTGGCCAACCGGCATCTGCCCTATGACCGCGGTCTCCGCGCCCTCTTCCGCGAGGTGGAGGAGATCAGCGGCGATGCCGCCTTCCGCATCGTCCGTGCCGCGCGACCGCAACGCACGGCCGGCACATCTGCATAAGGGGAGCCTCGCATGTCGCTCGTCATTTCCGGCAAGACCGCCATCGTGACCGGAGCCGCCGCCGGCATCGGCCTCGCCGTGGCCCGGCATTTCGTGGACAAGGGCGCGAACGTGATGTTCGTGGACATGGACGAAGAGCGCCTCGCCGACCAGATCGGCGAAGAGGCCCGCAGCGAGGGGCCCGTGCGCATGTTCGCCGGCGACCTGCGCGAAAAGCTCACCATCACCAACCTGCTCTCGGCCACGATGGACGCCTTCGACCGGGTGGACATCCTCGTGAACGCCAGCCGGCAGATCGCGCTCTCGGACCCGCTCTGCATGGAGGAGGACGCGGTCGAACTGCTCTTGCAGCAGAACCTGCTGACCGGCCTGCGCCTCACCCAGATGACCGCCAAACGCATGATCGCGCGCGCGGAAAAGAGCGAGGAAAAGCCCACGCAGGTCGGCTCGATCATCAATCTGTCGTCGATTGCCGCGATCCGCACCCAGCCCGAGTTGCTGGCCTATTCGATCAGCTGTGCCGCGGTCGAGCAGATGACCCGCTCGATGGCCGTGGCGCTGGCGTCCAAGGGCATCCGCGTCAACGCCGTCTCCTTCGGCTCGGTCATGAGCGCGAGCCTCCAGACCGCGCTGAAGGACAGCCCGGCGATGCGCGCCCAGATCACCGAGCGCACGCCGATGAAGCGCATCGCCTCGCCGGCCGAGATCGTCGAGACGGTGCAGTTCCTCGCCTCGGACGCGGCGGCCTTCATGACCGGGCAGGTCGTGACGCTGGACGGGGGGCGCAGCCTGATCGACCCGGCCCTGGCCCCCGTTCACTGAGAGCGTTCCGGCGGGCGCAGGGGCCCCGCCGTCAGTTCGTCTCGGGATAGATCAGCTTGCATTGCTGGACCGCCGGGCCGGCCGTCCGGGCCAGCTCGACCCGCTTGCGCTTGAGCTGATCAAGGGTGCGGGCCTCGGCCGCGAGGTCGATCGCGCGCGGCTGGCGCACCGTGTAGGGCACCTGATCGAAACAGTGCCGCGCGGGATAGACCACGCGCCGGCCGTCGGGCCTGTAGCGGACGATCGGCGGACGGCATTGCACCCATTCGGTGCGGTAATCCGTCACTTCCTCGATCGCGTAGCCGCGGGCGAGATTGCGCTCTCCCTCCTGGATCAGCTCGTCCACCACGCGCAGATCGCGCGTCGCCTGCAGGAGGCACCGCTCCTGCGGTGTGGCGCAGGCGGCAAGCAGGGGCAGTAGGAGGAGCGCGGCATGTTTCATGAGGCTGAAGCTAATCCATTCCCGGCGCCGCGCCAGAGGATTCTGAGCCGCCTTTTCTGGATCGCTGGCAGGAAAGCTGCTAGCCCTGAGCACAAAGCTGCGGGAGGGATGCATGAATGATGCGATGGACGGGCAGAAGGCACGGGCCGCCGACTGGTTCCGCGAGCTGAGGAACCGGATCCTCGCGGCCTTCGAGGGGCTGGAGGATGCCGCGGCGGGCGGCTCTCCCACCGATCCGGCGCCGGGCCGGTTCGAGGTGACCGAGACCACCCGCGAGGCGGGGGGCGGCGGGCTGATGAGCGTGCTGCGCGGCGGGCGGGTGTTCGAAAAGGTGGGCGTGAATGTCTCGACCGTCCACGGCACGCTGGCGGCGCGGGCGCAGCAGGCGATGGCCGCGCGCGGTGTGCCGGGCATGGCCGAGGATCCGCGGTTCTGGGCCTCGGGCATCAGCCTCGTGGCGCATATGCAGAACCCGCACGCGCCCGCCGTCCACATGAACACCCGCATGTTCTGGACCCCGCACGCCTGGTGGTTCGGCGGCGGCTCGGACCTCAATCCCTGCCTTGACCATCCCGAGGACACCGAGCATTTCCACGCCACGCTGCGCCGGGCCTGCGAGGCGCACGGGGCGGACTACTATCCCCGCTTCAAGGCCTGGGCCGACGAGTATTTCTTCATTCCCCACCGCGGCCGCGCGCGGGGCGTCGGGGGGATCTTCTACGACGACCTGAACAGCGGCGACTGGGAGGCGGACTTCGCCTTCACCCGCGCGGTGGGCGAGGCGTTCCTGCCCGCCTTCGTGCCCCTCGTCGAGAGGCGGATGGGCACCCCCTGGACCGAGGCCGACCGCGAGGCGCAGCTGATCCATCGCGGGCTCTATGCGGAATACAACCTCGTCTATGACCGCGGGACGAAGTTCGGCCTCGAGACCGGACACGATGCCAACGCCGTGCTCATGAGCCTGCCGCCGCTGGCCAAGTGGATCTGACAGAGGCGGCGCCACCGGCGGGGCGGTCTACTCGCTGCAGACATAGACCGCGCCGCCGACCGCCACGACGGTGACAGCGGCGGCCGTGAGGGCGGCCGGGGCGGTGACCGTGGCAAGGGCCGTCGCGCCCAGGTTGGAGAGCGCCGCCGAAACCGATCCGGTCGTTCCCGAGAGCACCACGGCGCCCGCGCTGTTCTCGACCGCCCGGACCCCGTTCAGCGCCTTGCCCGCCGCGCCCGCGACCTTGCCGGCCGTCTCGGCCGAGGCATTCACCTTCTCGCAGAAGGCCCCCGACGGCTTCGCGCAATGCAGGTAGGCGTCGCGCTTGCCCTCGGCAAAGCCGGTGTAGGTGTTCGCCTCGCGATCGAACTGCAGGCAGAAGACCGACCGTTCGCGGTCATTCAGCCCCGGGGTCATCGCGCGCAGCGTCACATAGCCGGGGCAGGTGATCCTGCCATAGCCGCCCAGCCACCTCTCGCGGATCGAGCGGTTGGCCCGCACCTCCTCGTCCCCGGTATCGTAGGCGAGGGCGGTCGGAAAGCCTTCCAGCGAGGTCAGACAGGCTTCGGGCTTGGCGAGTGCCGCGGCGGGCAGCATCGGCAGAAGCGCCGCCAGCGCGATGCAGGGGACAGACAGGGATCTGCGGGAGGGCCGCATGGGTCAACTCCGGGAGAGGGAAGGGCTACCCTGTCGCGGACGTGGGGCCGAGGCAACGGGGGGCGGCTCAAGCCTGCGTGAGCCGCCCCCGAGGGATCATTTGCCGCGGATCGTCTCGATCAGCAGCGTCACGTTCTCGGGGTCGGCCTCGGGGGTGATGCCGTGGCCGAGGTTGAAGATGTGCGGGCCGTTCCTGAACGCCTCCACCACGCGCTTCGTGGCCTGCACGAGTTCGTCGCCGCCCGTGATCATGTATTTCGGGTCAAGGTTGCCCTGCACGCAGCTCTTGCCCTTCTGGACGTTCTCGGCGGCCCATTCCGGGCTGACCGAGTTGTCGATGGCCACGCAATCGGCGCCGGTCTTTTCGGCGAAGCCGATGTAGCCCTCGCCCGCCTCGCGCGGGAAGGCGATGATCGGCAGGCCCGGATGACGCGCCTTCAGCTCGGCGATGATCTTCTTCGCCGGGGCGACCGCGAAATCCTCGAAGTCCTGACCTTTCAGCGATCCGGCCCAGCTGTCGAAGAGCTTGACCACCTCGCAGCCGGCCTCGACCTGCTTCGAGAGATATTCGATCGTGGCCTCGGTGATCCGGTCCATCAGCGCCTCGAAGGCCGGACGGTCGGTGTCCTTCAGCTTGTGCGCAGCCGCCTGGTCCTTCGAGCCGCGGCCCGCGATCATGTAGGTCGCGACCGTCCAGGGCATCCCGGCAAAACCGATGAAAGTGGTTTCCTTGGGCAGTTCGCGGGCGAGGATGCGGCAGGTCTCATAGACCGGAGCCAGCTTCTCGTGGATCTCATCCTTGCCCTTCAGCGCCTCGACCCCGGCCATGTCGGTGATCGTGGACATCCGCGGGCCTTCGCCCGTCTCGAACCACAGATCCGCCCCAAGCGCCTGCGGCAGGAGCAGGATGTCCGCGAACAGGATCGCGGCGTCAAAGCCATAGCGGCGGATCGGTTGCAGCGTCACCTCGGCGGCCAGCTCGGGGTTGTAGCACAGCGAGAGGAAGTCGCCCGCCTCGGCCCGCGTCGCACGGTATTCCGGCAGGTAACGGCCGGCTTGACGCATCAGCCAGATCGGGGGCGTGGGCAGGGTCTCGCCCCGCAGCGCACGCAGCATCGTCTTGGTCATGGGGTGCTCCTTCTCAGCTTGCCTGCTGGTTCCCAAGCTGCGCATGGGATGTCAATATGGGGAGTTGTCAGGGCAAATGGACAGCGCTAACCAAATCGGCATGACACACTCCATGCCCACCCCCGCTGAACCCCTCAAGATCGGCACGCGCGGCTCGCCGCTTGCGTTGGCTCAGGCCTACGAGACCCGGAGCCGCCTGTCGGCCGCGTTCTCGCTGCCGAAAGAGGCATTCGAAATCGTGGTCATAAAAACCACGGGTGACAAGGTCTTGGACCGCCCTCTGAAAGAGATCGGCGGCAAGGGCCTGTTCACGCGCGAGATCGAGGAGGCCCTGCTGGACGGGGGAATCGACATCGCCGTCCATTCGATGAAGGACATGCCGACGCTTCAGCCCGAGGGGCTGATCCTCGACACCTACCTGCCGCGCGAGGACACGCGGGACGCCTTCATCACCTACGCCGAGGGCGGGCTGGCTGATTTGCCGCAGGGCGCCACGGTCGGCTCGTCGAGCCTGCGCCGCCGCGCGCAACTCCTGAACAAGCGGCCGGACCTTCAGGTGGTCGAGTTCCGCGGAAACCTCCAGACCCGTCTCAAGAAGCTCAATGACGGGGTGGCGCGGGGCACGTTCCTCGCGATGGCCGGGCTGAACCGGCTGAAGATGGACCACGTGCCCCGTGTCGCCATCGAGCCCGAAGAGATGCTCTCGGCCGTCGCGCAGGGCGCCATCGGGATCGAGCGGCGGATCGACGATCCGCGCACGCAGGAGATGCTGGCCGCGATCCATGACGTGCCCACCGGCCACCGGCTTGCGGCCGAGCGCAGCTTCCTGCTGAAGCTCGACGGCTCGTGCGAGACGCCGATCGCGGGCCTTGCGGTGCTGGAAGGCGACCAGATCTGGCTGCGCGGCGAGATCCTGCGGCCCGACGGCTCCGAGTCGATCTCGGGCGAGATCCGGGGCGGCATTCCCGACGCGGCCGCGCTGGGCGCCGAACTGGCCTCGGAGCTTCTCGGCCGGGCGCCGTCCGACTTCTTCAGCTGGCGCTGAGCCGGGCGGGCAGGAGTGACGGGGGCGGCCTTCGGGCCGCCCTTCGCATGTCGAGCGTCACCCGGAAGGGCGGCGCGGCGTCGGCCGCGGACGATCGAGACCCCTTGGCGACATATTCTTTCGTGGGTGCGTCAACAGGCGCTCTCGGCCGGCCGGAATCCGCTGCTAACCTCGGAGCATGACGGCACGGTGCCGCCGGGGTGTTCCTCATGTCCCAGGTCGATGCAGCCTCTTCCTCCGCTGATCCCTTCGCCGAGGTGATCCGGGCCGGGCTCTGCGAGCCGCCGGTGCGGGTCCGGCCCCTGCCTCTGCCGGACGGCGATCAGCTCTGGCTGAAGCGCATCGAGGATCTGACCCACCGTGCCTGGCAGCGCAAGGGCGACATGCGCCGCCTGCTCCGGCGGGAACGTGAGGCGTTCGAGCGGATGGCCGCGGCGGGCCTTCCCGTCGGCACGATAGTGAGCGGCCACGGCGACTGGCTCGTGACGCGCGATGCGGGGGCGAACCTTCGCCACCTCCTGCGCTCCTCCGATGTGCGGACGCGCGAGCGGACGGCGGCCTTCGCGGCCGCGGGCAAGGCGCTTGCCCTGCTTCACAGCGCGGGCGTTACCCACGGTCGGCCCACGGTCCGGGCGATCTGCTGGGACGGCGCCTCCGCGCGCTTCATCAGCCTCTCGCACTGGTCCGACCGGCGGCGGAGACGGCGGCATTTCGCGCTCGACGTGATGATCTTCATTCATTCGTGCCTCTGCGCCGACCGGACCTCGCACGATGTTCTGGGGGTGGCGCTGAACACCTATCTCGACCATGCGCCCGAAGGAACCTGGAGGGCCGTCCGCCGGATGGCGATGCTGCTGGCCATGATCACGCCCGCCGCCGCCGCCCTGCGCCTCGCCCGGCCGGCCTCGCGCGGGCTGAACGCGCTGCCGCTCGCGCTGGCCTATGTCACCGAGCGCAAGCGCCCCTGACGGCTCTGTGCGTCAGGGCAGCAGTTGCAGCCAGAACCAGGTGGTGAGGATCGAGACGCCCGTCGCGATCAGCACGGCCGAGGCGGTGACGCGCTTTGCCACGCCATAGACGTTGGAGAAGAGATAGGCGTTAACCCCCGGCGCCATCGCCGCCGTGACCACGGCCGAGCGGATCTGGGCCGTATCGAGGCTCGCGACATGCCGGCCCAGAAGCCAGACGATCCCCGGATGCACGATCAGCGAGATCATCGTGACCATCCCGATCAGCTTCATGTCGCCCTCGGGCCGGTAGCGCAGCAGCACGCCCCCCAGACCGAAGAGCGCGGTGGGAAGCGCCGCGCGGCTCATCATCTCGACCGCGGCCGAGAGCGCGCCGGGCAGGGCCAGACCCGTGAGGTTCACGACGAAGCCCAGCGAGATCCCGATCACCAGCGGCTGCCGGAAGATCGCCGTCACCACCTGCCGCCCGAGCCGCGCCTTCGACAAGCCCATCCCGCGCGAGCGGACAAGCTCCATCACCGTGATGCCGAAGCCGTAGAGAAGCGGCGAGTGGATCGAGATGATCGCGTAGTTCGCGGCCAGCGCCTCCGGGCCATAGGCGCGTTCGGTGATGGGCAGGCCCAGCAGCAGCGAGTTCGAGAAGAGGCAGGCAAAGCCGATGGCCACGCAATCCTCGACCGGACGGCGGGCCAGGTAGCGCGCGCCGGCAAAGCCGAGGCCGAAGCCGGTGAAGGCGCCGACATAGAAGGCCGCGAACAGGCCGAGGTCGTAGTTCGCCGCAAGGTCGAGCCGCGCGATCGACGAGAAGAGCAGGCAGGGTACGGCGAAGTTCTGCGCGAACCGCATCACCGCATCCACGGCAAGATCGGACACGAGGCCCGCACGCGCGGCGGCATATCCGAATCCGATGACGAGGAAGACAGGCAGGATGACGTCGATCAGCGCGCTCATGCGGCGAGGTCGAACGTCAGCCCATCGTAGGCCGGCACGACATGCGCCGGAAGCTCCGCCGCCAGCGTCGCATAGTCGAGGTCGATATGCATGTTGGTCAGGATCGCCCGCCGGGGACGCGCCCGCGCGATCCATTCCAGCGCGAGCGCGAGATGGGCATGGGTCGGGTGCGGCTTGCGGCGCAGCGCGTCGAGCACCCACATCTCGAGCCCCTCGAGCCGGGGCCAGGCCTCTTCGGGGATGGCCACCACATCCGGCAGATAGGCCAGGGCGCCGACGCGAAAGCCGAGCGCCTCGGTGGGCCCGTGGCTGACGCGGAAGGGCTCGAGCCGGACCGTGCCGCCCGCGCCCGTGATCTCGAACGGGCCCTCGATCGTGTTGAGGTCGAGGATCGGCGGGTAGAGCGAACCTTCGGGCTGCGCAAAGGCATAGCCGAAGCGCGTGAGCAGCGCCTGTTGCGTATCGGCGTCGGCCCAGACCGGCAGGCGTTTCTGCATGTTGAAGACGATCTGGCGCAGGTCGTCGATGCCGTGGACATGATCGGCATGGGCGTGGGTCCAGGCCACGGCGTCCAGCTCCCCCACGCCCGCATCCAGAAGCTGCGGATGCATGTCGGGCGTCGTGTCGATCAGCACCCGCGTCGTGCCGTCCGCCGTGACCCGCTCGATCAGCAGCGAGCAGCGGCGGCGGCGGTTCCTCGGGTCGGTCGGGTCGCACTCACCCCAGAGCCCGCCCAGGCGCGGCACACCCCCCGACGAGCCGCAGCCCAGGATGGTGCAATGCAGCCGGGCCATCAGGCGGCGGCCTTCGCGAACAGCCGGTCGAAGTTGGCCGAGGTGGCGGCGGCGAAGTCGGACAGGTTCAGGCCGAAGACCTCGGCGCCCTTCGCGGCCGTGTGGGCGGTGTAGGCCGGCTCGTTGCGCTTGCCGCGGTAGGGCGGGGGGGCGAGATAGGGGCTGTCGGTTTCCAGCAGGATGCGGTCGAGCGGGGCCGCGGCGAAGATCGCGCGCAGCTCGGCCGATTTCGGGAAGGCCGCGATCCCGGACATCGAGAGGTAGAAGCCCAGATCCAGCGCGGCCCGCGCCAGCGCCGCCCCCGACGAGAAGCAATGCATCACGCAGGAATAGGCGCCCGCACGATGCTCTTCCGTCAGGATGCGGGCCATGTCCTCGTCGGCATCGCGCGCATGGATGATGAGCGGCAGGCCCGTGCGCCGCGCCGCCTCGATATGGATGCGCAGGCTCTCTTGCTGAACGGGCGCGCTTTCGGGCGTGTAGTGGTAGTCGAGCCCGCTTTCCCCGATGCCCACGAACTTCGGATGGGCGGCCAGCGCCACCAACTCCTCGACGGTGGCCATGGGCTCTTCCGCGGCGCTCATCGGGTGGGTGCCCGCGGCGTAGAAGACCCCCTCATGCGCCTCGGCAATGGCGCGCACCCGCGGCTCATGGCGCAGGCGGGTGCAGATCGTGACCATCCGCGTGACCCCGGCCGCCCGTGCCCGTTCGATCAGCGCCGCATGTTCGCCGTCGAAGTCGGGGAAATCCAGGTGGCAATGGCTGTCGACGATCTGCGGGGGCGTTTGGGGCGTCATCAGGCTTACCTTCAGGCGAGCTGGGCCGCCGTCTCGTCAATCCGGAGAACCATATCCATGAGAAGCGCGGCAGGGTCAAGGTTGACCGCCCGCCCGCGCCGTGCCCGGTTTCCGAGCGTCTGCGCCAGATCGGCCCAGAGCCGCGCCGCCCGCGCGTCGGGCGCGAGCCGCGCGATCAGGTCGCCCTCGCCGGGAACCGCTTCGGGCGGCAGAAGCCGCAGCGTGCCCGCCCGCGCCACCCGCACAAGGAAGAGGTCGATCAGCGTGAGCATCAGCTCGAACTGCGGCTCGGCCCCCTTGCCGGATGCGGCATCCGCCAGCGCCACGAGCTTGGCCCGGTCGAGCCGCGGGAGGGTCGAAAGCAGCCCCACCAGTGCCGCATAGAGCTTCACCCCCTCCAGGTTCGCCACCCGGATCGCCTCGCCCGCCGAGCCGCCCGCCAGCTCGGCCAGGGCCTGCGGATCGCCCGCCTCGACCCCCGCCGCGGTGAGGGCGCGGGCCATGTCCTCGGGCGAGAGCGGAGACAGGCGCAACTCGCGGCAGCGCGAGCGGATCGTGGGCAGCAGCCGCGAGGGCTGGTGGCAGACGAGGAGGATCGTCACCCCTTCGGGCGGCTCCTCGAGCAGCTTGAGCAGCGCGTTGGCGGCCGAGACGTTCATCTCGTCGGCGGGATCGACGATCGCCACCCGCCGCCCGCCATCCGCGGCCGACAGGGCGAAGAAGGCCTTCATCCGCCGCACCTCCTCGACCGTGATCTGGGTCTTGAGCCGTTTGGCCTTTTCGTCCCAGGCGCGGCGGAGCAGG
Source organism: Cereibacter azotoformans (assembly GCF_021391315.1). NCBI lineage: Bacteria > Pseudomonadati > Pseudomonadota > Alphaproteobacteria > Rhodobacterales > Paracoccaceae > Cereibacter > Cereibacter azotoformans. The sequence goes on from NZ_CP090021.1 coordinate 499,571, forward strand.
AAGAGCCGTCCCTCCGACAGCGCCGCCATGCGCCGCGCGACGGGGTGATCCGCCGGCACCTCGAGCGAGGCAGGGGGTGGGGCGTCAAAGAGCCCGCCGCCCTCGGGCGTGGCCAGAAGGAACCGGGCGATGCGCCAGGCGAGGGTGGCCTTGCCCACCCCCAGCGGCCCCGTGATCAGCCAGCCGTGATGCAGGCGGCCCATGGTGAAGGCGGCGAGGAACTCGTCCTCGGCCCGTTCATGCCCGAAGAGCGCCAGCGTCTCGCGCGGGTGCGGCGCACCTTCGACGCGGTCGGGCTCCGGGATCTCGTCCTGCGCGGGCTGCGCCATCGCTTCCTCTCGGCTGGATGTGCGAGGCCGGGGCCACGCAAACCGGAGGTAGGACGGTCGCCGGGGCGATTGCAACCCTCGTGCGCGACGCCCGCCGTCAGCGGATCCCGCCGCCGTCGCGGCGCGCTGGCCGGAAATGACGTGGCCGGCCCTGTGGCCGGCCGCCCGGGCCCCGAAGGGTCAGCGTCCTCTCAGACGATCAGAGCTTGAGGCCGAGGCTTTTCCCGAGTTCGTCGTAGCTCATCAGCTTCTTCGGGGTGAAGAGCTCGAGCAGCGCGTCGAAGGCCGTCGTGTCGAGTTCGGCGAGTTGGCCGAAGATCTCTTCGTTGGTCGGCAGCTTCTTCGGCGTCATGGAATCGAGGATGTCGGTGAAGCCCATCGCCTTCGCGTCGCCAAGCTGGGCGCCCTTGCCGAAGATCTCTTCGTTGGTGGGCAGTTTCTTCGGCGTCATGTCGGTCAGCATCTGCGACATCGCCTTTTCCATATCAGACATAGTGCTCTCCTCTAACGGGCATTAGAACTCATGATCAGACGCGCAACACGCCTCGGGATGATGCGGATGCACCTGCGGTCCCGAAGTTAGCATGCGCCGCGGCTTCCTCACGCAGAAACGCGCAACGAAAGGTGCGGCATACACTCGCACCGCATGGCGAATGGGCGAGGGCACGCCCATTTCGGCTGCAATTTCCGCATCTTCCTTGCGGGGGCGGCCGCTTCGGGCTAGGCCGCGCCCTAGATCGATTCCCCCTCCGAGGCGCCTCATGCAGCACCGTTTCGCCCTGCGCGTTTACTACGAGGACACCGATCTCGCGGGAATCGTCTACTACGCCAACTATCTCAAGTTCATCGAGCGCGCCCGGAGCGAATGGGTCCGGGCGCTGGGCGTGGATCAGGTGCGCCTGAAGGCCGATTCCGGCATCGTCTTCGCCGTGCGGCGGGTCGAGGCCGACTACCTGCGCCCGGCGCTCTTCGACGATCTTCTCGAGGTCGAGACGCGGCTTGTCGAGACGGGGGGCGCGCGGATCGTGCTCGAGCAGGATGTGCTCCGCGGGCCCGAGAAGCTGTTCGGCGCCCGCGTGGTCCTCGTATGCCTCGGGCCCGAGGGGCGGGCGGCCCGCCTTCCGGCGGAAGTCCGCCAGCTTCTGCGCTGAGGGCCCGGATCCGGCGCGATCGGCCCTGTTGGCGCCGCTTTGCCACTTGACGCAGATGTGTTGGCAATCCCTCTAAAACCAAGATAGAATCACCGGTAAGAACGGCCCGCAGAACGGCCACCAGAGAGCAGGCAGATGGAAACGGAAACCCTTGCGATGGCGCAGGAGATTGATTTCTCCATGCTCGCCCTCTTCGCGCGCGCGACGCTCACGGTGAAGGTGGTGATGATCCTGCTGATCGTCATGTCCTTCTGGTCGTGGGCCATCATCATCCGCAAGCACCTCCTCTACCGGCAGGCGCGGCGCGAGGCGGCGATCTTCGATCGCGCCTTCTGGTCGGGCGAGCCGCTCGACGAGCTGTTCGAGCGTCTCGGGCCGCAGCCCGAGGGCGCCTCGGAGAAGATCTTCGCGGCCGGGATGCTCGAATGGCGCCGCAGCCACCGCACCGACGGCGGGCTGATCGCGGGGGCGCAGTCGCGGATCGACCGCTCGATGGGTGTGGCCATCGACAAGGAAAGCGAGACCCTGAACGCGGGCCTCTCGTTCCTGGCCACCACCGGCTCGACCGCGCCCTTCATCGGCCTTTTCGGCACGGTCTGGGGCATCAAGCACGCCTTCGAGCAGATCGCGATCTCGCAGAACACCAACCTCGCCGTGGTGGCGCCGGGCATCGCCGAGGCGCTCCTGGCCACCGCCTTCGGCCTCGTGGCCGCCATCCCGGCCGTGGTCTTCTACAACAAGCTCAACGCCGATTCCGAGCGGATCATCGGCGGTTACGAGGCCTTCTCGGACGAGTTCGCGACCATCCTCTCGCGCCAGCTGGACGCGGCCTGAACCATGGGGGCGGGTGTCATCAAGAAGTCCGGCGGAGGACGCCGCGGGCGGCGTCGCGGCCAGTCGGCCGCCATGTCCGAGATCAACGTCACGCCCTTCGTGGATGTGATGCTCGTGCTGCTCATCATCTTCATGGTGGCGGCCCCGCTTCTGACGGTGGGCGTGCCGGTGAAGCTGCCCGAGACCGCGGCCAATGCCCTGCCGACCGAGCAGGAAGAGCCCCTCACGATCACGATCGCCGCCGACGGGCGGTTGACGATCCAGACCACCGAGACGCCCGAGGCCGAGCTGATCCCCAAGCTCTCGGCCATCGCGGCCGAGCGGACCTCGAAGAAGGTCTTCCTGCGCGCCGACGGCGCGATCCCCTACGAGCGCGTGGCGCAGGTGATGGGGGCGCTCAACCGGGGCGGTTTCCAGGACATCGGTCTGGTGACGGATGTCGGCGGCCCGACGTTCGGCGGAAGCGGCGGCTAGGCCATCCGGCATGGACAAGGGGGTCATCATCTCCGGCATCGGGCACTTCAGCCTGATCCTCTGGCTCTTGTTCGGCGACTGGTTCTTCCAGCCGCAGCACGCGCCTGAAGTGGCCGTGACCTCGGTCTCGCTGATGACGAGCGCCGAGTTCGACGCCATGACCTCGGCCGCGACCCAGCCCTCCGAGCAGCGCCCGACCCCTTCGGTCGAGCCGGAACAGCCGGCGCCCCCCCCTGAAGAGGCCGCGCCCGCGCCGGCCCCCGCTCCGGTGGCGGAGACGCCGCCGCCGCTCGCGCCCGAGCCGCGGCCCGAACCCGCGCCGCAGCCGGACGCCGCACCCACCGCGCCCGAGATCGCGCCGGTGCCCGAGCCCGAGATCGCCGAGGCGCCCGAGCCGTTGGCTCCGGTGGCCGAGGTCGAGCAGCCGATCCTCGTGCCGCAAAGCTCGCCGCGCCCCAAGCCCAAGCCTGCGCCGCGCGTGGCGCCGACCCCGGCCCCCGCGCCGCCGCCCGAGGCCGAGGTGGCCGAGGTGCCGACCCCGCCGGTGGCGCCCGATCCGCAGACGCCGGCGCCCGAGGTGGTCGAGGAGAAGCCCCCGGCCGCGCCCGAGGAGGCCACGACCGAGATCGTGACCGAGGCGACCGAGACCGAGGAGGTGGCGCAGCTCGCCCCCACCAGCTCGGCCCGGCCCAAGGTGCGCCCGCAGCGCGCCCGTGCGCCGGAACCGGCGGCCGAAGAGCCGCGCCCGGCCTCGACCAGCCGCACCGAGACCGCCGCGGCGGAGCCCGCCGAGACACCGGCCGAGCGGCCCGAGCGGCCCGCGGCCGAAACGCCGCGCCAGAACGACAGCCGCGCGGTCGAGGATGCCCTGGCCGAGGCTCTTGGTGGCGGCACCGAGCCCGCGTCCGAGCGGCCCTCGGCGCCCGCCCGCTCGGGCCCGCCCGTCACCAGCGGCGAGAAGGACGCCTTCCGCATCGCCGTGCAGCAATGCTGGAACGTGGGGGCGCTTTCGACCGAGGCGCTGGCCACGACCGTCACGGTGGCCATGAGCATGAGGCAGGATGGAACGCCCGATGCCGGCTCGATCCGCATGATCGAATCGCGCGGCGGGACCGACGCCGGCGCACGTCAGGCGTTCGAGGCCGCGCGGCGCGCCATCATCCGCTGCGGAACGCGGGGCTTCCCGCTGCCGCCCGAGAAGTATGACCAGTGGCGCGAGGTCGAGATGGAGTTCGATCCCAACGGGATGCGGATGAAATGACGATACAGCGCGCGTGTATCCGGGCCTCGGGCCCGGTTCAACGGAACCCGGAGAGCATGAGGACTCCATGAACCTGTTCAGATCCCTCGCCCCGATGGGCCTTGCCCTGGCCCTGCTTCTGCCGGCGGCGGCCCCCGCCCTGGCCCAGCAGGGGCCGCTGCGCATCCAGATCACCGAAGGCGTGATCGAGCCCTTGCCCTTCGCCGTGCCGAACTTCGTGGCCGAGACGTCGGGCGCCTCGCAGCTGGCGCAGGACATGGCCCGCGTGATCGCGGCCGACCTGTCGGGCACGGGGCTCTTCCGCGAGATCCCGGCCTCGGCCCACATCAGCCGCGTGACCAGCTTTGACGCGCCGATCGCCTACAACGACTGGAAGGCGATCAACGCGCAGGCGCTGATCACCGGCTCGGTCTCGGCTTCGGGCGACCGGGTGGTGGTGAAGTTCCGTCTGCACGACGTCTTCTCCGACCAGCCGCTCGGCGAGGGGCTGCAGTTCGCGGGCTCGGCCTCGGGCTGGCGGCGCATGGCGCACAAGGTGGCCGACGTGGCCTACAGCCGGATCACCGGCGAGGGCGGCTATTTCGACAGTCGCGTGGTCTTCGTCTCGGAAACGGGGCCCAAGAACGCCCGCGCCAAGCGCCTTGCGGTGATGGATTACGATGGTGCGAACGTGCAGTATCTGACGGACTCCTCGTCCATCGTGCTCGCGCCGCGCTTCTCGCCCACCGGCGACCGCATCCTCTTCACCTCCTATTCGACGGGCTTTCCCCGGATCTACCTGATGGATGTGGGCTCGCTCGCGACCCGCAGCCTTGCCGAGCAGCCCGGCACGATGACCTTCGCGCCCCGCTTCGCGCCCGATGGCCGGACGGTCGCCTTCTCGCTCGAACAGGGCGGCAACACCGACATCTACACGCTCGACACCGCGAGCGGCACGCGCCGCCAGCTGACCAACTCGCCCTCGATCGAGACCGCGCCGTCGTATTCGCCGGACGGCAGCCAGATCGTGTTCGAGAGCGACCGCTCGGGCGGCCAGCAGCTCTACATCATGCCCGCGGGCGGGGGCGAGCCGCGGCGGATCTCGAACGGAGCGGGCCGCTACGGCACCCCGGTCTGGTCGCCGCGCGGTGACCTCATCGCCTTCACCAAGCAGCACCAGGGCCGCTTCCACATCGGCGTGATGCGGACCGACGGCTCGGAGGAGCGGCTGCTGACCGCCTCGTTCCTCGACGAGGGCCCGACCTGGGCGCCGAACGGCCGCGTGCTGATGTTCACCCGCGAGGGCGCGGGGGCGGGCGGGCAGCCGGCGCTCTATTCGGTGGATATCTCGGGGCGGAACCTCAAGAAGGTGCCGCTCAGCGTTCCGGCCTCGGACCCGGCCTGGTCGCCGCTTCTGCCGTGACATGACATGCCGGCCGCCGTTTCCCGCGGCGGCCAAACCTGTTACCTTCGGCCGCACTGCGCCCGATCTGCGAAGGACATTTCCATGACCCATCTTCCGAAGGCCCTGATTCTCCTGGCGGCCCTGGGCCTTGCCGCCTGCAACAACCCGGACCGCTACGGCGCGGGCGGGGCCGGTGGGGCCGGCGGCACGGGCGGCTACGGGGCGGGCGGCTACGGCGCGGGCGGGATCGACAGCCAGGGTCTCGGCGGGCCGAGCGATCCGCGCTCGATCGCCTATTTCCAGCAGACCCTGGGCGACCGCGTGTTCTTCCTGGTGGACCAGAGCACCCTGAACGACTCGGCGCGCGCCACGCTCGACACGCAGTCGCAGTGGCTGATGGCGAACGCCGACTATGCCATCATCATCGAAGGCCACGCCGACGAGCAGGGCACGCGGGAATACAACCTCGCCCTCGGCGCCCGGCGCGCCTCGGCGGTGCAGGACTACCTGATCTCGAAGGGCATCGCGCCCTCGCGGATGAAGACGGTGTCCTACGGCAAGGAGCGCCCGGTCGAGGTCTGCTCGACGGAGGAATGCTACTCGAAGAACCGCCGCGCGGTGACGGTGCTCTCGATGGGTGCGGGGGTCTGATCCCATGCGCACCCTGATCCTGGCCGCCGCGCTTGCGCTTGCGCCGCTTCCGGCGGCGGCGCAGGATCGCGCGCAGACGCTGGCCGACATCAAGGCCGAACTGTCCACGCTTCAGGCCCAGTTCAACGATCTCAAACGCGAGCTGGTCTCGACCGGCGCCGCGACCTCGGGGGCGGCGGGCGGCTCGGCGCTTCAGCGCATGGATGCGATGGAGGCGGCGCTGTCGCAGGTCACCGCCAAGGCCGAGGCGCTGGAGCTGAAGATCAACCGCGTGGTCAGCGACGGCACGAACCGGGTGGGCGATCTGGAGTTCCGGGTCTGCGAGCTTGAGGACGGCTGTGACATCGGCGCCCTCGGAGAAACCGCGCCCCTGGGCGGGCAGGCCTCCGCGGCGCCCGTGGCAACCCCCGCTCCGGCCCCGGCGGCCGATCCTGCCGGCACCTTCGCCGTCAACGAGAAAGCCGACTTCGACCGGGCCCAGGAGGTGCTCGGTCAAGGTGACTTTCGCTCCGCCGCGGACCTCTTTAAGGCCTTTGCCGAGACCTACACGGGCGGCCAACTGACCTACGAGGCGCACTATCTGCGGGGAGAGGCGCTGAGGCAGCTCGGCGAGACCGCGAATGCCGCCCGCGCCTATCTCGAGAGCTTTTCGGGCGACCCGGACGGGCCGCGCGCCCCCGAGGCGCTGCTGAAGCTCGGCCGCGCGCTCGGCGACCTGCGCCAGACGCCCGAGGCCTGCGTGACGCTGGCCGAGGTCGGCACCCGCTTCCCCGGCAGCCCCTCGGCGGCCGAGGCGGCCACGGCGATGCAGGGGCTCGGCTGCAACTGATGCCGATCCTTGAACGGTTCCTGAGGGGCCCGGGGCTGCGTGAGGTGCGCGCCCTGGGCCTCGCCGTTTCCGGGGGGGGCGATTCGATGGCGCTCCTGCATCTTGCGGCCGAGGCGGGCATCGCGGCCCGCGCGGTGACGGTGGATCACGGGCTTCGCCCCGAGGCCGCCGCCGAGGCGCTCGAGGTCGGCCGCGTCTGCGCGCGCCTTGGCGTGCCGCACGACATCCTCCGCTGGGAGGGCTGGGACGGCCGCGGCAATCTGATGGACCAGGCGCGACGCGCGCGGCTGCGGCTTGTCTCGGAATGGGCGCGGGGGGCGGACCTTGATGCGGTGGCGCTGGGTCATACGCGGGACGATGTGGCCGAGACTTTCCTCATGCGGCTGGCGCGCGGGGCGGGGGTGGACGGGCTTGCCGCCATGCGGGCCGAGCGGCGGGCCGAGGGGATGCTCTGGCTGCGGCCCCTGCTGGGGATCGGGCGCGAGGAACTGCGCGAGGAGCTGCGCCGCCGGGGGGTGGCCTGGTTCGAGGATCCGTCCAACGAGAATCGCGCCTTCGACCGGGTTCGGGTGCGGCAGGCGATGCAGGGGCTTGCCGGCCTTGGCCTTGGCCCCGAACGTCTGGCCGAAGTCGCGGGGCATCTGGCCGAGGTGCGCGCGGCGCTCGATGCGCAACTGCACGAGGCGGCGCGGACACTCGTGCGGGTGGACCGCGGGGACGTGCTGATGGCGCCCGGCGTTCTCGATCTGCCCGACGAGATCCTGCGGAGGCTGCTGCGAGGCGCCGTTCAGTGGGTGGCATCGGCGGAATATGGCCCGCGCGGCCCGGCGCTGGCGCGGCTCATGCGGGACCTGCGGCAGGGGAAGGGGCGGACGCTCCACGGCTGCCGGCTGGTGTGGCGACGCGACGGGCTGCGGATCGGGCGCGAATGGCAGGCGGTGAGGGATCTGACAGCCCCGGTGGAGGCGCTCTGGGACGGGCGCTGGCGGCTGCAAGGTCCGCCGCAGGAAGACATTTCCGATCAGCCGCTTGAGGTCCGGGCCCTCGGCGCCGACGGACTTGACCGCTGCCCCGGCTGGCGTGCGACGAACATGCCCCGGGCCAGCCTGCTCGCCTCGCCGGGGGTGTGGCGGGGGCCGGATCTGCTGGCTGCCCCGCTCGCGGCCCGGCCGAACGGATGGGTCGCCCTGACCGATCCCCTGCGAAATGGCGACTTTCTTTCACGACTATCGCATTGAACGGTCCGCGCTTATGTCTATCTTAAGCCGCAATGACCTGCGGGCGGGCCCGCGGAGAGACTCTGCAAGGAGACATTTGTGGGCAACGCGCGAAATATCGCTTTCTGGGTGGTCCTGTTCCTGCTGATCCTGGCGCTGTTCAACCTGTTCAGCGGCGGCCAGACCACCAGCAGTTCGCGCACCATCTCCTATTCCGATTTCATCGCCCGGGTGGATGGTGGCGAGGTTTCCTCGGTCACGCTCGACGGCGAACGGGTAATGGTGCGCGGCAAGGACGGCACGCAATATGTGGCGATCAAGCCGCAGGGCGAAGAGATCACCGACCGTCTGATCAATCAGGGCGTGGAAGTCCGCGCCGAGGCGCAGGAGCAGTCGGGATTCTTCTCGCTGATCTCGCTCTGGCTGCCGTTCCTCGTGCTGATCGGCATCTGGATTTTCTTCATGAACCGGATGCAGGGCGGCGGGCGTGGTGGCGCCATGGGCTTCGGCAAGAGCCGGGCCAAGCTCCTGACCGAAAAGCAGGGCCGCGTCACCTTCGACGACGTGGCCGGCATCGACGAGGCCAAGGAAGAACTGGAAGAGATTGTCGAATTCCTGCGCAATCCGCAGAAGTTCAGCCGTCTCGGAGGCAAGATCCCCAAGGGCGCGCTGCTCGTGGGCCCGCCCGGCACGGGTAAGACCCTGCTGGCGCGCGCCATCGCAGGCGAGGCCGGGGTGCCCTTCTTCACCATCTCGGGCTCGGACTTCGTCGAGATGTTCGTGGGTGTGGGTGCGTCCCGCGTCCGTGACATGTTCGAGCAGGCCAAGAAGAACGCGCCCTGTATCGTCTTCATCGACGAGATCGACGCCGTGGGCCGTGCGCGCGGTGTGGGGATCGGCGGCGGCAACGACGAGCGCGAGCAGACGCTGAACCAGCTTCTGGTCGAGATGGACGGGTTCGAGGCCAACGAGGGCGTGATCATCGTCGCGGCGACCAACCGCAAGGACGTGCTCGACCCGGCGCTGCTGCGTCCCGGTCGCTTCGACCGCACGATTCATGTGCCGAACCCCGACATCAAGGGCCGCGAGAAGATCCTGGGCGTCCATGCCCGCAAGGTGCCGCTGGGCCCGAACGTGGACCTGCGCCTGATCGCCCGCGGCACGCCGGGCTTCTCGGGGGCGGATCTGATGAACCTGGTGAACGAGGCGGCGCTTCTGGCCGCTCGCGTTGGCCGCCGCTTCGTCACGATGGACGATTTCGAGAACGCCAAGGACAAGGTGATGATGGGGGCCGAGCGGCGCTCGATGGTGCTGACGGCCGACCAGAAGGAAAAGACCGCCTATCACGAGGCGGGCCATGCCATCGTCGGCATGAACCTTCCCAAGTGCGATCCGGTCTACAAGGCGACGATCATCCCGCGGGGCGGTGCACTCGGCATGGTGGTCAGCCTGCCCGAGATGGACCGGCTGAACATGCACAAGGACGAAGGCAAGCAGAAGATCGCCATGACCATGGCGGGCAAGGCCGCCGAGATCCTGAAATACGGCGAGGAGGCCGTGTCGTCGGGCCCGGCGGGCGACATCCAGCAGGCGTCGGCCCTGGCTCGCGCCATGGTCATGCGCTGGGGCATGTCGGACGTCGTGGGCAACATCGACTATGCCGAGGCGCATGAGGGCTATCAGGGCAACACCGCGGGCTTCTCGGTCTCGGCCGAGACCAAGAAGATGATCGAGGCCGAGGTGAAGCGTCTGATCGACGAGGGCTACCAGACCGCCTACCGGATTCTCACCGAGAAGTCGGAAGAATTCGAACGTCTGGCCAAGGGCCTTCTGGAGTATGAGACCCTGACCGGCGACCAGATCCGCCGCGTCATCGCGGGCGAGTCGATCGACTCGGATGATGATGCCGATCGTCCGGTGGGCGGCGGCTCGATCGCCGCGATCCCCAAGACCCGGCCCAAGGTCATCAAGGCCGACGGCGGCCTCGAGCCCTCTGTCTGAGGCCAACGACATAAGCGACTGGAACCCCGAAACCTACGCCAGGTTTCGGGGTTTGCGTCTGAGGCCCGCGCTGGATCTTCTGGCCCGTATCCCGGCCTTGCCGATGGGCTGCGTGGTGGATCTTGGTTGTGGGGGTGGGGCGGTCGGACCGGCGCTGGCGTCGCGTTTCCCGGACCGTCGGCTTGTCGGCGTCGATGCTTCTCCCGCCATGATGGCCGCGGCCGGGCAGTCGGGCGCCTACAGCGCACTCGTCAAGGCCGACATAGCCGAGTGGACACCGGACGAGGCGCCGGCCCTGATCTTCTCGAACGCGGCCCTCCAGTGGCTGGGCGACCACGACCGGCTGATGCCGCGCCTTGCGGCCATGCTTGCACCCGGCGGCTCGCTTGCGGTGCAGATGCCCCGCCAGTATGGCGCGCCCTCGCATCGGTTCCTGCGCGACATCGCGGCGGCCATGTTCCCCGACCGCTTCACGCTCGAGGATGCCCATCCTGTCGCACCCGCGGCGCATTACTGGGAACTGCTCTGCCCCTTCGGCGAGGTGCAAGCCTGGGAGACGGAGTTCATCCAGCACCTCGAGCCCACCCCCGGCGCGCATCCCGTCCGGCGTTTCACGGAATCGACCGCAATGCGGCCCTTCCTCGCGCGGCTTGCGGCGGATGAGGCATCGGCCTTCGTCGCGGCCTATGAAAGCTCGCTCGCGGCCGCCTATCCCCTGCGGCCGGACGGCAGCGTGCTCTTTACCTTCCGGCGCTGCTTCTTCGTGATGACCCGCCCGGACTGAAGGGGCTGCGCTTGCGACGCAAGCGCCTCGGGCTGCTCTCCGGCTTGTCCTTTCGGGGGTTCCGTGCTTCACAGGAGGGCCCGCAGTTTCGACCCTTGCGGCGTTTCCATCAATTCAGTGGCACAGCCGACATGATGACCTTCCAGCCGGTTCCCGTCCTTGCCGCAAGCGTCACCCTCACGCTTGCGTTGTTGCTCGGGGATCTGATCTTTCTCGACGATCTCAATCTCTTCTTCAAGGAGGGGCACGGCGTCGAGCGGCTGACCGTGATCCTGTTCGCGGCCGCCATCCTGCTGTGGTTCGTCAAGCAGGGGCTGCGCCGCGGACTTGGCGGCTGGCATGTGCCCGCGGCGCTTCTGCTGATGGCGGCACGCGAACTGGACTTCGACAAGCGTCTGACCGACCAGGGGCTCCTGAAGCTCCGCACCTACACCAGCCCCGGCGGATGGGAGGACAAGCTGGTGGGTGCCCTCGTGCTCCTGCTGATCCTTGTTGTCCTGGTGCGGTTCCTGCGCCGCAACCTGTCGGACTGGCTGTCGCGGCTCGCCCGCCTCGAGCCGGGCGCGCTGTGGGTGTTCGTCGGGCTTGCGCTCGTGACCATCGCCAAGACGATCGACGGGCTCGACCGCAAGCTCGCCCCGTTCGGCATCGACGTGCCGCGCGAGATCGGCCTGCGGGCCGGCCGGATCGAGGAGGTGCTCGAGTTGGCTTTTGCGCTCTGCCTCATCCAGGCCATCGCCCATCTCCGACGAACGGCCTAGCGCCGGCCGCCTCGACCTTCATCCTGACGGGCGCTAGATGGATGGAGGGGAGACGTCCGACAGGGCATGAGGGAGAGGGCATGACATTCCAGAGCGATATCGAGATCGCCCGCGCGGCGAACAAGCTGCCGATCCAGGAGATCGGGGCGCGTCTCGGCATTCCGTCGGGGGATCTGATCCCCTATGGCCACGACAAGGCCAAGGTCTCGCAGGGCTTCATCCGCGGGCTTGCCGACCGGCCGGACGGCAAGCTGATCCTCGTCACCGCGATCAATCCGACACCCGCGGGTGAGGGCAAGACCACGACGACGGTCGGCCTCGGCGACGGGCTGAACCGGATCGGCAAGCGGGCGGTCATCTGCATTCGCGAGGCGTCGCTCGGCCCCAACTTCGGCATGAAGGGCGGAGCGGCGGGCGGCGGGCGGTCGCAGGTGGTGCCGATGGAGGACATGAACCTCCATTTCACCGGGGATTTCCACGCGATCACCTCGGCCCACAACCTGCTGTCGGCCATGATCGACAACCACATCTACTGGGGCAACGATCTGGGCCTCGATGCCCGGCGCATCACCTGGCGGCGGGTGATGGACATGAACGACCGGGCCTTGCGCGACATGGTGGTGAACCTCGGCGGGGTCTCGAACGGCTTTCCCCGTCAGACGGGGTTCGACATCACGGTGGCCTCGGAGGTCATGGCGATCCTCTGCCTCGCCGAGGATCTCGAGGATCTCGAACGGCGGCTGGGCGACATCGTGGTGGGCTACCGGCGCGACCGCAGCCCGGTCTTCTGCCGCGACCTGAAGGCGGATGGTGCGATGGCGGTGCTGCTCAAGGATGCGATGCAGCCGAACCTCGTGCAGACGATCGAGAACAATCCGGCCTTCGTGCACGGCGGGCCCTTCGCCAACATCGCCCACGGCTGCAATTCCGTCATCGCCACGCGGACGGCGCTGAAGCTCGCCGACTATGTGGTGACCGAGGCGGGGTTCGGGGCCGACCTCGGGGCCGAGAAGTTCTTCGACATCAAGTGCCGCAAGGCGGGGCTGAAGCCCTCGGCCGCGGTGGTGGTCGCGACGGTGCGGGCGCTCAAGATGAACGGCGGTGTCGCGCGCGAGGATCTGGGGCGCGAGGATGTCGCGGCGCTGAAGCGCGGCTGCGCGAACCTCGGCCGCCATATCGCCAATGTGAAGGGCTTCGGCGTGCCGGTCGTGGTGGCGATCAACCACTTCACCACCGATACCGAGGCCGAGATCGAGGCCGTCCGCGCCTATGCGGCGGGGCAGGGGGCCGAGGCGATCCTCTGCCGTCACTGGGCCGACGGCTCGGCCGGGATCGAGGATCTGGCGCGCAAGGTCGTGCAGCTGGCCGAGACGCCTTCGATGTTCGCGCCGCTCTATCCCGACGAGATGCCGCTTTTCGAGAAGATGGAGACCGTCGCCCGGCGCATCTATCACGCACATGACGTGATTGCCGACCATGTGATCCGCGATCAGTTGCGGGCCTGGGAGGACGCGGGTTACGGGGCGCTGCCGGTATGCATGGCCAAGACGCAATACAGCTTCACGACCGACGCCGCGATCCGCGGTGCCCCCGAGGGCCATTCGGTGCCGATCCGCGAGGTGAGGCTGTCGGCCGGGGCCGGGTTCGTGGTGGCCATCTGCGGCGAGATCCGCACGATGCCGGGCCTGCCGCGCGAGCCCGCCGCGGAAGTGATCCGCCTGAACGGCGAGGGACGGATCGAGGGCCTCTTCTGACGGCGCGTTTCGCCCCCTTGACCTCGGATGCCCCGTATCTGAAACGGGGACCGGACCCAGAAGCGAGGACCAAGGTGCGAGCCCCGGAAGACTGCCATTCGATGGAAGACCTGCGCGCGATGATCGACGCGCTCGACGCCCAGATCGTCGGGCTCATGGCGCAGCGCGCGGGCTACATCGACCGTGCCGCCGAGATCAAGACCGACATCGGCCTGCCCGCGCGCATCGAGTCGCGCGTCGAGGAGGTGGTGCGCAACGTGCGTGTGCGCGCCATGGCCGAAGGACTGGATCCGGCGCTGATCGAGACGCTCTGGCGGATCCTGATCGACTGGTCGATCGCGCGCGAGGAAGAGGTTCTGGGGCCCGACGCCCCGCAGGAGGGGACGGAATGACGGCGAAGCGGATCGACGGCAAGGCCTTTGCGGCGGGCGTGCGCGCGCAGGTGGCGGACCATGTGGCGCGGCTGAAGGCCGATCACGGCCTCGTGCCGGGCCTCGCCGTCGTTCTCGTGGGCGAGGATCCGGCCAGTCAGGTCTATGTCGGCGCCAAGGGCAAGCAGACGGTCGAGGTGGGCATGGCCTCGTTCGAGCACCGTTTGCCCGCCGAGACCTCCGAGGCCGAGCTGCTGGCGCTGATCGACCGGCTGAACCGCGATCCTCAGGTGCACGGCATTCTGGTGCAACTGCCGCTTCCGCCGCATCTGAACTCGGACCTCGTGATCAACGCGCTGGACCCGGCCAAGGACGTGGACGGGTTCCACATCTCGAACGTGGGCCGCCTCGGGACGGGGCAGAAGAGCATGGTCCCCTGCACGCCGCTCGGCTGCCTGATGATGCTGCGCGACCATCTGGGCAATCTCTCGGGGATGAACGCCGTGGTGGTGGGGCGGTCGAACATCGTCGGCAAGCCGATGGCGCAACTGCTGCTGGGCGACAGCTGCACGGTCACGATCGCCCATTCGCGCACGAAGGATCTCGCGGCCGTCTGCCGGGGCGCCGACATCCTCGTGGCGGCCGTGGGCCGGCCCGAGATGATCACCGGCGACTTCGTGAAGCCGGGTGCCACCGTCATCGACGTGGGGATCAACCGCATCGAGCGCGACGGCAAGACGAAGCTCGTGGGCGATGTGGATCATGCCTCGGCGGCCGAGGTGGCCGGGGCCATCACGCCGGTTCCGGGCGGGGTGGGGCCGATGACGATCGCCTGCCTGCTAGCCAACACGCTGACCGCCTGCTGCCGCGCGAACGGCCTGCCCGAGCCGCAGGGCCTGACCGCCTGACACCGCGCCCGCCGGACCGGGCCGGATGCCGCGCCTTCGGGAAGCGGCCTCGCGCCTGCGTCACACGGCGGAGTTGATCGGCCCCCGCCGGCCCTGTAGCGACGAGTCATTCGTTCAGGTCTTGGCGGAGGCTTCCTTGTCCTTCTCGCGCCTTTATGCCGAATGTCTTGCCGCTCCGCTGCCCTGGATCGTCTGGGCGGCCCTTTCTGTCGGTCTGGCCGTCTCGGGTCCGTTCGGCAGCTATCAGACCGTGGCCCTGCCCGAACGTCTCCTGGTGTGGAGCGCGCTGGTCGCCATCACGCTCGGGCTGGGGCTTGCCCTTCGGATCTGGTTCGCCTCGGCGGGCCTGCGCGAGCTGAGGCGCGGGGCGGGGCTGGCGCTTGCCGTCGCGGCGTTCCTCACGCTGCCGATCTGGTGGCTCATGCGCCTCGCCTTCGGCCCCGAGGCGCCGAGCGCGGTCGAGGTGGCGCCCGCGCTCTTCTGCGCGGCGCTGGGTCTGTCGGCCTTCCGCGTGGGCACGCGGCCGCAGCCCTCCCGGGACGGCAGCCCGCGCCTCCTGCAGCGGATGGAGCCGGGCCAGCGCGGCGAGCTGATCTCGATCTCGGTCCGGGATCATTATGTGGATGTGATGACGAGCGCGGGCCTCGTGAGCCTCTTGCTGCGCTTTTCGGACGCGATGGATGAAACCGAGGGCGTGCCGGGGGCGCAGGTCCACCGCTCGCACTGGGTGGCCTGGTCGGCCGTCACCGGGGTCGAGCGCGGGCCGGGCAAGCTGTTCCTGCTGCTGAGGGACGGCAGCCGCATTCCCGTCAGCCGCGCTCACCGCGCAAAGCTGGAAGAGCGCGGCCTGATTTGAGGGGCCCGGCGCGGCATGGGCACCGGAATGGCCTTGGTGCCGGTGAGGATCGCGAGCGCGCCCGGCCGCATCAGCGCCACCAGCGTCGGATCGTGGCACCAGAGCCCGCCGGTATAGGCGCCATAGGCGGGCAGGATCAGGCGTCGGCCGTCGGTCAGGAAACAGGGCCGGGCCCGGCCCGCGAGCGTGCATTTCGGATGGTAATGGCCCGAGACCTCGGCCTCGCCCGCCGCGATGTGGCGGAAGGTGAGCGGCCCGAGCGTGATCTCGCCCCGGTAGCTTCCGCCGCAGTCGGTGGGGGCCGGGTCGTGGTTGCCGAGGATCCAGATCCACTCGCGCCCGGCCATCAGCCGCATGAGCCAGAGGCGCTCGGCCTCGACCAGCGCGCCCGCCGCCTCGGCATCGTCGAACGAATCGCCAAGGCAGAGCACCCGCGCCGCGCCCGTGGCCTCGAGATCGGCGGTCAGCCGGGCGAGGGTGGCCTGCGTCTCGTAGGGCGGCAGCAGCGTGCCGCCGCGCCGCGCCATCCGCTCGGCCTTGCCCAGATGCAGGTCCGAGACACAGAGCAGCCGCTCCTCGGGCCACCAGAGGGCCCCTGAGGGCATCGCCACCAGCCGCGCATCGGCAAGGAAGAAGGTATGGCCGTTCATGGCCCGTTCCTGTCTCATCCGCGCGCGCCACGCAAGCGCAGGCTGTGGATCCGGCCAGAGGCTTGGCACGGTGCGTGCCCTTGCCGAGGTTCGCTGTCAGCTCAGTCCTGCGGCGGCCATGAGGGCCGCGGCCTGCTCCTCCATCAGCCGCTGGCGCCCCGCGCCTTCGACGGGGACGCGGCCCATCTCGAGGAAGAGCGGCGCGGCGAGCGGGGTCACGCGGTCCAGCCGCAGGCAATCCACGCGGCCGCGGGTGCGGGCCAGCATCTCCTCGATCCGGCCGAAATCCACGAGGCCACGCTCGGCCTCTTCGCGCGTGATGCGCAGCAGCAGGTGACCCGGATCGTGCCGAAGCAGCGTGTCGTAGAGGATGTCCGAGGAGAAGGTCGCCTGCTTGCCCGTGCGCCGCCGGCCCATGTGGGTGCGCTCGATCAGCCCCGCGATGATGGCCGAGTTGCGGAAGGTCCGCTTCATCACCGCATTTCCGGCAAGCCAGCTCTCGAGCCCCTCGCGCAGCCGTTCGGCCTCGAAGAGCGGGGCGGGATCGGTCACGGCCTCCAGCCCCCAGATCAGCGTGGCATAGTCGGTCGCGACGAAGCCGAGGGGCGAGAGGCGCTCCTCCTCCATGCGCTTGGTGAGCAGAAGGCCCAGCGTCTGCTGCGCGTTGCGGCCGGCAAAGCCGTAGAGGCAGAGATGCTCGCGCCCGTCGTGGGGAAAGCTCTCGACCAGCAGCCGGTCGGCCTCGGGCAGGCGCGAGACCTTGCGCTGGAGGGCCAGCCAGTCGGCGGTGTGGCGTGGAAGGCCGGGCCAGCCGGGTTGCCGGAACAGCTCGAGGATCCGGTGCGTGAGAAGGGTGGAGGTGGCGAACTTGGTGCCGTTGAAGGTGGCCACCCGCGGATCGCGGCCGGGATTTCGCGTGACCTCGACGGTCATCTCGTGCAGGCCTTCGTAGCGCACCACCTGGCCTGCCATCAGGAAGGTGTCGCCGGGGGTGAGGGTGGCGGCGAAGCCTTCCTCGATCTCGCCCAGCGGCGCGCCGCCCCGGCCGCGCATCCGCACCTTGAGCACCTCGGTGTCGATGATCGTGCCGATGTTCATGCGGATCACTTGCGCCGTGCGCGGGTCGCGCAGCTGCCAGAGGCCGCCCCGCAGCATGATCCGCTGCCAGCGGTCATAGGCGCGCAGCGCGTAGCCGCCGGTCGCCACGAAATCGAGGCAGGCGTCGAAGTCGGCCCGCGAGAGGCCGGCGTAGGGTCCGGCGCTGATCACCTCGGCAAAGAGGGCGTCGGCCGCAAAGGGCCCGGCCGCCGCGGTGATCAGGATATGCTGGCAGAGGACATCGCGCGGACCCGGCCCCCGCGGCTCGCCGTCGAGCGCATGGTCGCGCACGGCTTCCAGCGCGGCGAGGCATTCGACCACCTCGAAGCGGTTGGCCGGCACCAGAAGCGCCTTGGAGGGCGCGTTGTAGCGGTGGTTCGCCCGCCCGATGCGCTGGACGAGGCGCTTGACGTTCTTCGGCGCGCCGACCTGGATCACCAGATCGACGTCGCCCCAGTCGATGCCCAGATCGAGCGAGCCGGTGCAGACGATGGCGCGCAGCTCTCCCGCGACCATCGCCGCCTCGACCCGCTCGCGCTGCTCACGCGAGAGCGAGCCGTGGTGGATGCCGATGGGCAGGTCGTCCTCGTTGGCAAGCCAGAGCGCGTGGAAGAACAGCTCGGCCTGCGCGCGGGTGTTGTGAAAGACGAGCGTCGTGCGGTGGCGGCGGATCTCGGCCAGCACCTCGGGGATCGCGTGCCGCCCGCCGCCGCCCGCCCAGGGCGGGGGCGTCTCGGTCTCGAGCATGGCGATGTCGGGATCGGGGCCGGGATCGGCCATCAGCACCCGGCAGGGGCCCGGGTGGGCGGCGAGGAAGCGGGCCAGCGCCGGCGGGTCCTCGACCGTGGCCGAGAGGCCCACCCGGCGCAGGCCGGGCGCCAGCCGCTGGAGCCGGGCAAGGCACAGCATGAGCTGGTCGCCGCGCCTGGATTCGGCCAGCGCGTGGATCTCGTCCACGATCACCCGTTGCAGGCCCGCGAAGATCCGCGGCGCATCCTCGTAGGACAGCAAGAGCGCGAGGCTCTCGGGCGTGGTGAGCAGGATGTGGGGCGGATCGGCCCGCTGTCGGCGGCGGACGTGGCTGCCCGTGTCGCCGGTGCGGTCCTCGACCCGGATCGCGAGACCCGCTCCCTCGATCGGGGCGCGCAGGTTGCGGCGGATGTCGGCCGCCAGCGCCTTCAGCGGCGAAATGTAGAGCGTGTGCAGGCCCGGCGCGGGATGCGGGCCCAGCTCGGCCAGCGTCGGCAGGAAACCGGCGAGCGTCTTGCCCCCGCCGGTGGGCGCCACGAGGAGCAGCGCCGGCGCGTCCGCGCCGGCCAGCATCTCTTCCTGATGCGGATGCAGCGTCCAGCCACGGGCGGCGAAAAAGGGCGCAAGGAACGGCGGCAGGAGGCTCATGCGCAAAGGATAGGGCGCGCGGGAAGGGGCGGAAAGGGGCGGAATCCTCTTGCTCTTGGCACGCCCGCGCCCTAACGCTGCCGCCATGAGGCTTCTCTTTCTTGGCGATGTGATGGGGCGTGCGGGGCGCTCGGCGGTGGCGGAACGGCTGCCGGCGCTGCGCACGGACTGGGGGCTCGATTTCGTCGTCGTCAATGGCGAGAACGCATCCAGCGGGGCGGGCATCACCGGCGACCATGCGAAGAAGCTGCTCGCCTCGGGCGCGGACTGCGTCACGCTTGGCGACCATGCCTTCGACCAGAAGGAAATGCTCCAGTTCATCGAGACCGAGCCGCGCATCGTGCGGCCGCTGAACTACGCCCGGACCGCACCGGGCAAGGGCGCGCGGATCTTCACCGTCGGCGGGCGCAAGGTGCTGGTGCTGCAGGCGCTGGGTCAGGTCTTCATGAAGCGGCCCTTCGACGATCCCTTCTCGGCGGTGGACGGGGTGCTGAAGGGCTCGCCGCTGGGCGGCGCGGTGCAGGCCACGATCCTCGACATCCATTGCGAGGCCACCAGCGAGAAGATGGCCATGGGCCACTGGTGCGACGGACGGGCGAGCCTTGTGGTGGGGACGCACACCCATGTGCCGACAGCGGATGCGCAGATCCTGCGCGGTGGCACGGCCTACCTCAGCGATGCGGGCATGTGCGGGGACTATGATTCCGTGATCGGCATGGAAAAGTCCGAGCCGCTGCGGCGCTTCATCACCCAGATGCCGAAGGGCCGGTTCGAGCCCGCCTCGGGGCCCGCCACCCTGTCGGGCGTCTATGTCGAGACGGACGACCGCACGGGCCTCGCCCAGCGGGTCGTGCCTGTCCGGCTGGGCGGCCGGTTGCAGGAGTCGCGGCCCTGAGGCTGCCCGTCTTCACGACGGAACGTGACAGGCGGTCTCGCGCCGGCTTTGCTTGCCGGCGGTCACCGCGTATGCAGGCGAGCAGAGTTCAACAGGAGAGATGATGTTCGGTCTCGAACTTTCGGAACCGATGCAGGCGTGGACGGCGCTGGCGATCCTCGCCGGGATGCTGGTGCTTTTTGTCCGCGAGATCTATCCCGTCGAGGTGACGGCCATCGCGGGCGGGGCGCTGATGCTGGCGGTGGGCATCCTGCCGCAGGACGATCTGCTGAAGGTTCTCTCGAACCCCGCGCCCTGGACGATCACCGCGCTCTTCATCATCGTGGGGTCCCTTGTCCGGACCGGAACCCTCGATGCGGTGACGCAGCTTGCCATCCGCCACGCGGCCGATCGGCCGTTGCGGACGCTGGGCCTGCTGTCGGTGGTGATCATCGGCATGTCGGCCTTCATGAACAACACGCCGATCGTCGTGGTGATGATCCCGGTCTTCATGCAGATCGCGCGGCAGATGAAGATCTCGCCCTCCAAGGTGATGATCCCGCTGAGCTATCTCTCGATCTTCGGCGGGACGGTGACGCTGATCGGCACCTCGACCAACCTGCTGGTGGATGGCGTCGCGCGCGGCTCGGGACTTGAGCCCTTCTCGATCTTCGAGATCACGCCGCTCGGGATCGCGATGGCGCTGATCGGCCTCTGTTACCTGTGGTTCTTTGCGCCGCGCCTGCTGCCCGACCGGGACAGCATGGGGATGCTGCTCTCGGACCGGACGCGGATGAAGTTCTTCACCGAGGTGGCCGTGCCGGAGGATTCGGCGCTGATCGGCCGCAAGGTCGAGGAGGTGGACATCTTCAAGCGCGAGAGCCTGCGCGTGATCGACGTGCTGCGCGGCGATGCCTCGCTTCGCCGCAATCTCGGCGAGGCGGTGCTGGAGGCGGGCGACCGGGTCGTGCTGCGCACCCCGATGTCCGAGGTCCTCAGCCTGCAATCGAACAAGGAGCTGCGGCTGGTGGACAAGCTGTCCTCGGTCCAGACGCAGGTGGTCGAGGTGCTGATCACGCCGGGCTGCTTCATGGTGGGCCGGTCGCTTGGCGCGATGCGGCTTCGGCGGCGCTACGGCGTCTATGTGCTGGCGGCGCACCGGCGCAACCAGAACATCGGCCGGCAGCTCGACGATCTCGTGGTGCAGGTGGGCGACACCCTGCTTCTGGAAGGGGCGCAGCAGGACATCGAGCGGCTGGCCAGCGAGATGCAGGTGGTGGACATCGCCCAGCCGTCCGACCGTGCCTACCGCCGCAGCCGGGCGCCCGTGGTGATGGCGGTGCTGGCGGCGGTGGTGCTGCTGTCGGCGCTGAACGTGGCGCCGATCGCGGTGCTGGCGATGATCGGCGTGGCGGTGGTGCTCGTGACGCGCTGCATCGATGCCGACGAGGCTTTCGGCTATATCGAGGGTCGCCTTCTTGCGCTGATCTTCGGGATGCTCGCCGTCGGGGCGGGGCTCGAACATTCCGGCGCGGTGGGGATGATCGTGGGCGCGGTCGCGCCGCTGATGCAGGGTCTGCCGCCGTTCCTGCTGGTGTTCGTGGTCTATGCCCTGACCTCGCTCCTGACCGAGCTTGTGAGCAACAACGCCGTGGCCGTGATCCTGACGCCCATCGTGATCGGGCTGGCGGCCTCGCTCGGGGTGGATCCGCGGCCCTTCGTCGTGGCGGTGATGTTCGGCGCCTCGGCCAGCTTCGCCACCCCCATCGGCTACCAGACCAACACGCTGGTCTATGGCCCCGGCGGCTACCGGTTCACCGACTTCCTGCGCATCGGCCTGCCGCTCAACATCCTGATGATGGTGGCGATGAGCCTGCTGATCCCGCTGTTCTTCCCCTTCTGACGCAGGTCGCCAAGGCTTGCGGGGGGGGCGGGCGCTGGGCTATAGGCGCCCGGTATCAAAGGATCGGAGAGGGTCATGGCGGGCCATTCCAAATGGGCGAACATCCAGCATCGCAAGGGCAAGCAGGACAAGCTGCGCTCGAAGATGTTCTCGAAGCTGGCGAAGGAGATCACCGTCGCCGCCAAGATGGGTGATCCCGACCCCGACAAGAACCCGCGCCTGCGGCTGGCGGTGAAGGCGGCCAAGGCCGTCTCGATGCCCAAGGACGTGATCGAGCGCGCGATCAAGAAGTCGCAGGGTGGCGATGCCGAGGATTATTCGGAAATCCGCTACGAAGGCTATGGCCCGAACGGCATCGCGATCATCGTCGAGACGATGACCGACAACGTGAACCGCACCGCCTCGAACGTGCGCAGCTATTTCACCAAGTTCGGCGGCAACCTCGGCACCACCGGCTCGGTGAGCTTCATGTTCGACCGGGTGGGCGAGATCACCTACAAGCCCGCTGCCGGCGATGCCGACACGGTGATGATGGCCGCGATCGAGGCCGGGGCCGATGACGTCGAATCGGACGAGGACGGCCACTGGATCTATTGCGGCGACACGAGCCTCAACGAGGTGTCCGAGGCGCTGGAAAAGGTGCTGGGCGAGAGCGAGGAAGCCAAGCTCGTCTGGAAGCCGCAGAACCGCACGAACGTCGATCTGGAAACCGCGCAGAAGCTGATGAAGCTGATCGATGCGCTGGAAGAGGACGACGACGTGCAGACGGTGACCGCAAACTTCGACATCCCCGAGGATGTCGCGGCAAGGCTCGACGCCTGAGGCGGGCTGCGCGAGAGGCGCCGCCCTCCGCAGGTCTTGCGCGGGGGGCTCGTGTGCCGGGGTGGGGTGCGCAACGGTTCGGCCTTTGCCGAAACCGGGGCGGCTTCTTGATGATCTGCCCTTGCGATGCCTTGGGAGATCGGGTTGATTGCCGGCCATGAGCGCCTTTCCCGCAGATGCGAGCCGGACCCGCACGCTGGAAGGCGTGCTCTGGATGCTGGCCTCCGGCCTCAGCTTCGTGGCGGTGACGGGCATCGTCCGCTATCTGGGCACCGACATTCCGGCGGCACAGGGGGCGTTCCTCCGCTTCGCCTTCGGTGTGCTGTTCCTGCTGCCGACGCTGATCCCGGTGCTGCGGGGCGGCTTTCCGCCCGGCGCACTGAAGGTCTATTCCCTGCGCGGCCTCGTGCACACCTTCGCCGTGATCTGCTGGTTCTACGCCATGGCCCGCATTCCGGTCGCCGAGGTGACGGCCATCGGCTACCTGAACCCGGTTCTGGTGACGCTGGGGGCGGCGCTCTTCTTCGCCGAGCGGCTGGCGCTGCGGCGGGTTCTGGCGGTGGCGGTGGCGCTGGTGGGGGCGCTGATCGTGCTCCGGCCCGGCCTGCGCGAACTGTCTTCGGGGCACCTGTCGCAACTCGGCGCGGCCTCGTTCTTCGCCGTCAGCTACCTGCTGGCCCGCAGGCTGTCGGACGTGGCGGGGGCGGGGGCGATCGTGGCGATGCTGTCGCTGACGGTGACGGTGGGCCTGCTGCCCTTTGCGCTGCTCGTCTGGGTGCCGGTGGGCGCGACGCAGCTTCTGTGGCTTGCGCTCGTGGCCGTGTTCGCCACGCTCGGCCATTACTGCATGACCCGCGCCTTTGCCGCGGCCCCGCTGACGGTGACGCAACCCGTCACCTTCCTGCAACTTGTCTGGGCCACGTTGCTCGGGGCGCTGGCCTTCGGGGAACGCATCGACCCCTTCGTGCTTCTGGGAGGCGGGATCATCATCTCTGCCATCACCTACATCACCTGGCGCGAGTCGGTGCTGAAGCGGCGGGCGAGTGCGTCCATTGCGAAAGATGCCTTGGGTTGAAATTTACAGTCTGGAATGCGGCTGACAGACAGGCCGCACAAGGGAAAGGACGGCTTTTTCCATGAAGATCGCGATGATCGGCACGGGCTATGTGGGCCTTGTATCCGGGGTCTGCTTCTCCGACTTCGGACATGAGGTCGTCTGCGTCGACAAGGACCCGGCGAAGATCGCCAAGCTGAAGGACGGCAAGGTGCCGATCTTCGAGCCCGGGCTCGAGGCGCTGATGACGCGCAACGTGGCGGCGGGGCGGCTGTCCTTCACGCTCGATCTGGCCGAGGCGATGCGCGACGCCGAGGCGGTCTTCATCGCCGTGGGAACGCCGACGCGGCGCGGCGACGGGCATGCCGACCTCACCTATGTCATGGCCGCGGCCGAGGAGATCGCCCACACGCTCCGGCATTATGCGGTGGTCGTGACCAAATCGACCGTGCCGATCGGCACCAACCGCAAGGTGGCCGAGGTGATCCGCACCGCCAATCCGGCCGCCGATTTCGACGTGGCCTCGAACCCCGAATTCCTGCGCGAAGGGGCCGCCATCGACGATTTCATGCGCCCTGACCGCGTGGTGGTGGGGCTGGAGTCCGAGCGCGCCCGGAAGATCATGGCCGACATCTACCGCCCGCTGTTCCTGCGCGACTTTCCGGTGGTCTTCACCGGCCTCGAGAGCGCCGAGATGATCAAATACGCCGCGAACGCCTTCCTCGCGACCAAGATCACCTTCATCAACGAGATCGCGGCGCTCTGCGAGCGGGTGGGGGCCGACATCAAGGCCGTCTCGAAGGGGATGGGCCTTGACGGGCGGATCGGCAACAAGTTCCTCCATGCCGGGCCGGGCTATGGCGGCTCGTGCTTTCCCAAGGACACCAAGGCGCTCGCCCGGATGGGGCAGGACCATGCCTCGCCGATCCAGATCGTCGAGACCGTCATCAAGGTCAATGACGAGATCAAGCGCCGGATGATCGAGAAGATCGAGGATCTCTGCGAGGGCTCGTGCCGTGACAAGGTGATCACGGTGCTGGGCGTGACCTTCAAGCCCAACACCGACGACATGCGCGACGCGCCCTCGCTGACCATCGTCCCGGCCCTGATCGGCGCGGGGGCGAAGGTGCGGGTGGTCGATCCCGAAGGGCGGCGCGAGGGCGAGCATCTCCTGCCGGGCGTACGCTGGATGGACGATGCCTATGCGGCGGCCGAGGGTGCCTCGGCGCTGGTGATCCTGACCGAGTGGAACGAGTTCCGGGCCCTCGATCTGGGCCGGCTGGCCCGAGTCATGGCCGAGCCGAAGATGGCGGACCTGCGCAATGTCTATGCGCCGGCCGAAGTGACCCGCGCCGGCTTCAAGGAATATGTCGCGGTCGGTCGGTCCGAGGGCTGAGTGAATGGGTGATCGGGTTCTGGTGACGGGCGGCGCGGGCTACATCGGCTCGCACGCCTGCAAGGTGCTGAAGCGGGCCGGGTTCGAGCCCGTGACGTTCGACAACCTCTCGACCGGCTGGGAACAGGCGGTCCGGTTCGGCCCGCTCGCGCGCGGCGACCTGATGGACCGCGCCAGCATCGACGCGGCACTCGAGGAATGGAAGCCCGTCGCGGTGATGCATTTCGCGGCCCTGTCGCTGGTGGGCGAATCGATGCGCGATCCGGCGACCTACTGGCGGGTGAACGTGAACGGCGCGCTGAACCTGCTCGAGGCGACCGTCGCGCAGGGCGTGAAGAACTTCGTCTTCTCCTCCACCTGCGCGACCTACGGCGATCAGGATGGCGTGGTGCTGGATGAAGACACGCCGCAGCGCCCGATCAACGCCTATGGCGCCTCCAAGCGCGCGATCGAGGAGATGCTGGCCAATTTCGGCGCTTCCTTCGGCCTGAACCACACGATCTTCCGCTATTTCAACGTGGCCGGCGCCGATCCCGAGGGCGAGGCCGGCGAGCAGCACGAGCCCGAGACCCATCTCATTCCGCTGATGCTGGATGCGGTGGCGGGCAAGCGGCCGGCGCTGACCGTCTTCGGCACCGATTATCCCACGCGCGACGGCACCTGCATCCGCGACTATGTGCATGTGATGGATCTGGCGCAGGCGCATGTGCTGGGGCTGAACCGGCTGCTTCAGGGCGGCACCAGCCGGGTCTTCTGCCTCGGCACGGGGCGCGGCTTCTCGGTGCGCGAGGTGATCGAACAGTCGCGCGCCGTCACCAACCGCGAGGTGCCGATCGTGATCGGCGCGCGCCGGGCGGGCGATGCGGCCGCCCTCGTCTGCGGGTCGGAGCGTGCCGTGCGCGAACTCGGGTGGGAGCCCGAACGGTCCACCCTGCCGCACATGATCGCCGATGCATGGCGCTGGCATCAGGCCCCGCGCTTTGAGCAGTGAGGATGAGAGAGTGACCGATCCGGTCGGAGACCGCCTGGCCTTGGCCTGCGAGGTGGCGGCGGAAGCCGGCCGCCTCGCGCTTGACTTCTTCGCCCGCCGCGAGAGCCTTGCGGTCGAGGCCAAGGCGAGCCCCCAGGACATCGTGAGCCGGGCCGACCGCGAGGTCGAGACGCTGATCCGGCGCCGCCTCTCGGAGCGCCATCCCGAAGACGGCTTTCTGGGCGAAGAGCACGGGGCGCAGGCGGGGACATCCGGCTTCACCTGGGTGATCGACCCGATCGACGGGACCGCACCCTTCCTCGCCGGTCTGCCGCACTGGTGCGTGGTCCTTGCGCTTCAGCAGGACGGCCGCACTGTGGCGGGCGTCATCGAGCATCCGCTTGCGCGCGAGACCTTCACCGCCCGGCGCGGGGGCGGGGCCTTCCTCAACGGCGAGCGGCTGCATGCGCGCGCCGATCTGCGCATCGGCAACTGCAACGTGGCCCTCGGGGCGAGCCATCGCACGCCGCCCGACGTCGCGGCCGCGCTGGTGCGCGAGCTGATGCGGCGCGGCGGAATGTTCTACCGCAACGGTTCGGGCGCGATCATGCTGGCCTCGGTCGCCGCGGGCCGGCTGGGGGGCTATTACGAGCCGCACATGAACCCCTGGGACTGTCTCGCGGCCATGCTGATGGTCGAAGAAACACAAGGGCTGGCTTCCCCCTTTCCCGAAGACGCAAGCGGTGGCATGGTGCTCGTCGCCGCACCGAACGTGTGGGAAGATCTGACAGCCGTTGTGAAGGCAGCAGAGGGACAGGCAGGATGAAGGTCATGATGACCGCCGCGCTTCTTGCAGCGGCGCTGGCGCTGGGGGGCTGTGGCGGAGGCGCCACGTCCACGGAAGGGCGCGGCGAAGGCTCGGGCCAGCCCGAGGTGATGCGGATGGTGAGCGACTATGCCAGGCTCTACCAGGTTCCGCCGTCGCTGATGCACCGGGTGGTGCGGGGCGAAAGCGGCTACAATCCGGCGGCGCGCAACGGGCCCTACATGGGGTTGATGCAGATCCATCCCCAGACCGCGAAGACCATGGGCTACAAGGGCGAGGCCGAGAGCCTGCTCGACGCGCGGACGAACCTGACCTACGGCGGCAAATATCTGCGCGGCGCGTGGCTGGTGGCGCGCGGCAACGAAGAGCGCGCGATCCAGTGGTATCGCAACGGCTATTACTACGAGGCCAAGCGCCTTGGGCTGCTCGAAGAAACCGGCCTGCGCTGATCCGGCAGGCCGCGCCCTTCGGCAGCGCGGGTCCATTCGCGCTTCGTGATACGCCCGGCCCGGGGCGCCACCGCGCCCGCCTGAAGAGACTTGCGCCGCGCGCTCGCCTCGCGGTATGGCTTGGTCAGTGACAGGGGCGTCCGGGACATAGCCGGGCTGAGAAGCACCCTTCGAACCTGAACCAGGTCATGCTGGCGGAGGAAGTCGCGGTGCTGCAGGTCCTGTGCCTGGGGTCATTTCGTCTCCTTCCGTCATGGAAGGAGCAAGATGGATCGCTGCGGAGCCTATCTCGACACCATGCGGAGCACGGCGCCGCTGGTGCAGTGCATCACAAACTTCGTCGCCATGAACGTCATGGCCAACGTGCTGCTGGCGGCGGGCGCCTCGCCCGCGATGGTGCATGACGCCGAGGAATCGGGCGAGTTCGCCGCCATCGCGCAGGTGCTGACCATCAACCTCGGCACGCCCAGCCCGCGCTGGGTCGAGGGGATGGAGGCCGCGGCGCGCGGCGCCGTCGCGGCCGGGCGGCCCTGGGTGCTCGATCCGGTGGCGGTGGGGGCCACGGCCTTCCGCCGCGGTCTCGGGGCGCGGCTTCTGGCGCTGAAGCCCACCGTCATCCGCGGCAACGCCTCGGAGATCCTGGCCCTCGCCGGCGCCGAAGCGCGGGGCAAGGGCGCCGACAGCGCCGACACGGTGGCGGCCGCCGAGGCCGCCGCGCAGCGCCTTGCCGAAGGGTCGGGCGCCGTGGTGGCGGTGACGGGCCCGGTGGATTTCGTCACCGACGGCCGCCGGGGCATCCGGTGCGGCAACGGACATGCGCTGATGCCGAAGGTCACCGCGCTCGGCTGCTCCCTGACCGGCATCGTCGGGGCCTTTGCGGCGGGCGGGCCCGCCTTCGAGGCCACCGCCGCGGGGCTTGCCTTCTTCGGCCTTGCGGGTGAGGAGGCGGCGCGCCGGGCCGCGGGGCCGGGCAGCTTCCAGGTGGCCTTCCTCGACGCGCTTCATGCGATGACGCCCGATGATCTCGATCGCGGCGCGAAGCTGGAGGCGGCATGAACCTCACGCTCTATTTCGTGACGCCCGACGGCGCCGCGGATCCCGAGGCGCTGGCGGTCGCGGCGGTGCGTGGCGGGGCCACGCTGGTCCAGCTCCGCGACAAGCGCCGAAGCGACGCCGAGCTGGTTCCGCTGGCCCGGCGGCTGATCGCGGCCCTCGATCCGTTCGGAGTGCCGCTGATCGTGAACGACCGGGTCGAGGTCGTGCTGGCGGCGGGGGCGGCGGGCCTTCATGTGGGGCAGGGCGATCTCGGCATCGAGGAGGCGCGGCGGCGGATCGGGCCGGACCGGCTGCTTGGCCTGTCGGTCGAGGCGCCCGGACATCTGCAGGCCCTGCCGCTGGGGATCGTGGATTATGTGGGCGTGGGGCCGGTGCGGGCGACGGCGTCCAAGCCCGATCATGCGCCGCCCATCGGGTTTGACGGGCTCGCGCGGCTGGTCGCGGCGGCGCCGGTTCCGGCCGTGGCGATCGGCGGGCTCGGCGCGGGCGATGCGCGGGCGGTGAAGGCTGCGGGGGCGGACGGGCTGGCGGTGGTGTCGGCCATCGGCTCGGCCGCGGACCCCGAGGCGGCCGCGCGCGCCCTTGCCGAGGAGTGGAGACAGGCATGATCCCCAACATCCTTTCCATCGCGGGCTCGGACCCGTCGGGCGGCGCAGGCATACAGGCCGACATCAAGGCCATCGGCGCGAACGGCGGCTACGGGATGGCCGTGCTGACCGCGCTCACGGCGCAGAACACGCGCGGGGTGACGGGGGTCGAGCTGGTCGCGCCCGCCTTCGTCACCGCGCAGCTTCGCGCGGTCCTGACCGATGTGCGCACGGATGCGATCAAGATCGGGATGCTGGGAACGGCGGCCATCACCGAGGCGGTGGCGGCCGAACTGGCCGGCCAGAGGGCGCCGGTTGTCCTCGATCCGGTGATGGTGGCCAAGGGTGGCGACCGGCTGCTTGCGGCCGAGGCGGTGGCGGCGCTGCGCGAGCGTCTGATGCCGCTGGCGCGGATCGTCACCCCGAACCTCCCCGAGGCGGCGGACCTGCTGGGCGAGGCCGAGGTGTCGGACCGGGCGGGCATGGAGCGTCAGGCGCGGGCGCTGCTGGCTCTGGGGCCGGCGGCGGTGCTGCTCAAGGGCGGCCATCTCGCGGGCGAGGACTGCCCCGACCTGTTTCTGGATCGGGACAGGATGGAATGGCTCGTGGCGCCCCGCACCGACACGCGGAACACGCACGGGACGGGCTGCACCCTGTCGTCGGCGCTCGCCACGCATCTCGCCCTGTCGGGCGACGCGCTCGCCGCCTGCCGGGCCGCCAAGACCTACGTCTCGGGCGCCATCGCCGGGGCCGATGCCCTGTCCGTCGGCAGCGGCCACGGGCCGACCGATCACTTCTTCATGCTGAGGAGCCCTGAATGAAACGCGCAGCCCTCTTTGCCCTGCTGCTGCCTGCGCCCGCTGTGGCCCAGCCGCTGACCATCGCGCTCGACTGGTTCGTGAACCCCGATCACGGGCCCATCATCGTCGCCGAGCGGCAGGGCTGGTTCGACGAGGCGGGCCTCGAGGTCGAGATCGTGGCCCCGGCCGATCCGGCCGATCCGCCGAAGATGGCGGCCTCGGGTCAGGTCGATCTTGCGATCACCTACCAGCCGCAGCTCTACCTGCAACATGCCGAGGGGCTGCCCCTCGTGCGGGTGGGGACGCTGGTCGAAAGCCCGCTCTATTGCGTCATGGCGAAGGCCGATGGTCCGGTGCAGGGACTGGCCGATCTGAAGGGGCGCAAGGTCGGCTTCTCGGTCGCGGGGATCGAGGAGGCGCTTCTGCACACGATGCTGCGCACGAACGGGGTCGAGCCCGCCGAGGTCGGGTTCGTGAACGTCAACTTCGCGCTGACCCCGGCGCTGGCGAGCGGGCAGGTCGATGCGGTGGCGGGGGCCTTCCGCAACTTCGAGTTGCACCAGATCGCCGCCGCGGGACAGGAGGGCCGCTGCTTCCTGCCCGAAGAGAATGGCGTGCCCGCCTATGACGAGCTGATCTATGTGGCCAACCCCGACCGGATGGACCGCGACGCCGTGGCCGCCTTCCTGAAAGTGACCGAGCGGGCGGCCGGCTGGATCGCGGACCATCCCGACGAGGCGTGGGAGGTCTTTCGCGGCTGGTCGGCCGAGGTGGACGATGACCTGAACGCCGCCGCATGGGGCGACACGCTGCCCCATTTCGCGGCGCGGCCGATGGCGCTTGACGCCGACCGCTATGCCGGGTTCGGGCGCTACATGGCCGAGGTGGGCCTGATCGCGGTGGCGCCCGCGGTGGCCGACGTGGCGGTCGATCTGTCGGCCCCCTGATGGGGTTCGGGATCGAGGGCTCGGCCCGGATCGGCGGCCGGGTGCTGTTTCGCGACATCGCCCTGCCGCTGGCGCCGGGCTGGACCTGTCTGCTCGGCGCCAGCGGCGCCGGCAAGAGCACGATCCTGCGGCTCGTGGCGGGCCTGCCCACGGGCGCAGAGTTCGAGGGGCAGGTGAGGGCGCCGCGGCGGATCGCCTGGATGGCGCAGCGCGATCTCCTGCAGGAGCGGTCGAGCCTGCTCGGGAACGTGCTGCTCGGGCGCAGGCTGTCGGGAGCACGCGCCGATGCCGCGCGGGCGCGGGAGCTTCTGGCCCTCGTCGGGTTGGAAGGGCAGGAGGCGCGCCGGCCCGCGAGCCTCTCGGGGGGGCAGCGGCAGCGGGTGGCCCTGGCCCGCGCGCTGATGGAGGAGGCGCCGCTTGCGCTGCTGGACGAGCCCTTCTCGGCCCTCGATGCGGGCACGCGGCGGCGGATGCAGGATCTGGCGCTGGAGCGGCTTTCGGGCGCGGCGGTGCTGATGGTCACGCATGATCCGATGGAGGCCTTGCGGATGGGCAACCGGGTCTGGTTGCTCGAGGGCGGAACGCTCTCTCCGGTCGCGCTGCCGCCGGGGCCCGTGCCTCGTCCGCTGCCCGCGCTTGCGGCCGAGGCCGAGCGGCTGATGGCGCGGCTTGCGGCATGAGGGCCGTGCTGGCGGGGATCGCGCTGCTGGCGCTCTGGCAGGCGGTGGTGAGCCTCACCGCGGTGCCGCCCTTCATCCTGCCGGGGCCGGTGGCGGTGCTGCAGGCGATGGGGACCAACCGGGGGATGCTTGCGCAGAACGCCGCGACGACGGCGGCCGAGATCGGACTGGGGCTCGGGCTGGGGGTGCTCACGGGGCTGGCCGCGGGCCTCGCCACGGCGCTTTCGGACCGGCTCGGGCAGATCCTCCGGCCGCTTCTCGTCATCAGCCAGGCGCTTCCGGTCTTTGCGCTGGCGCCGATCCTGACGCTGTGGCTCGGCTACGGGATGGGGTCGAAGGTCGCGGTCGTGGTGCTCATCACCTTCTTCCCGGTGGCGTCGGCGCTGCATGACGGGCTGCGGGCGACACCCGAGGCGGCCCTTGATCTGGCGCGGCTGGCGCGGGCGCCGCGCTGGCGGGAACTGATGTGGCTGAGGCTGCCGCATGCGCTGCCGCATCTGGCGGCGGCCCTGCGGATCGCGGCCGTCTATGCCCCGATCGGGGCCGTGATCGGCGAATGGGTCGGGTCTTCGGCCGGGCTCGGCCACCTGATGTTGCTGGCCAACGCGCGGATGAAGACGGACCTCATGTTTGCGGCGCTGGCCGTGCTGGCGGCGATGACGTTGTGCCTGCGGGCCGCGACCGATGCGGGATTGAGACGCGCGGGCCTCTGATCCGCCTCTCAGGGCGTGCCGGGCGGCGCCGTGCCGTCCATCGCCGGCACGCGGATCTCGATCGCCGCCCCGCGCTGCGCCGGCAGCGTGCGGATCGTTCCATTCACCTGCCCGATCAGGCTTGCCACCATCCGCACGCCAAAACCGGGCTGCGCCATCAGGTCGAATCCTTCGCCAAGGCCCGGCCCGTCGTCCGCGACCGTCAGCACGAGTTCACCCCTCTCGCGGCGGCAGCTCACCCGAACCTCCGGCTCGGGCCCGCCGTGCTTGAGCGCGTTCGTCACCAGCTCGTTCAGGGCGAGCGAGAGGGCGATGGCGCTGTCGGCCGTCACCTCCGCGCTGCCCTGAAGATCGGGCGTCACCTGCGCCCGGCCGCCCTCGCTTTCCTCGATGGCCTCGCACAGCGCGGGCACGAAGGGCCCGAAATCCACCTGTTCACTCGCCCCCAGCCGGTGAAGCAGGTCGTAGGTCCGGGCGATGGCGCCGATCTGGCCCTGGATGCGGACCATCCGCTCGCGCATGGCGGGCTCTGTCACGCCGCGCCGCTGCAGCGCCACGAGGCTCGAGATCAGCTGGAGGTTGTTCTTCACCCGGTGGTGCACCTCACGCAGCAGCATCTCGTTGCGCTCGAGCGTGCTGCGGAGCGCGCGGGTGCGCTCGGTCACGATGCCGTCGAGATCGGCGTTCATCCTCTCGAGATCCGCGCGGGCCTGCTGGAGTTCGCGGACCGAACGCTTCAGGTTCCGCGTGACCTGCCGCCGCTCGTCGGCGGACACCGCCAGTATGAAGGTCGAGAGCGCGACGACGGCGATGAGCAGTTGCATCGCCGTCACCCGGTCCACTTCTGCCAGATCCGTGAAGGGGCCGAGCCCGTCGAGCATGGCCCGGATCGCGATGGCCGTCACCGCAAGGACGGCGAGCGTCGCGCCCTCGATGCGGAAGCGCAGGGCCGTCCAGACCAGCAACGGGAAAAGCAGATAGAGATGATCCAGATCGTGCGCGATGCGCAGCGACAGGACCGCGCCGGCGATGAGACAGGCTGACAGCGCCACGGCCTCGAGCAGCCGCAACCGCGGCGGCATGCGCGGTCGCTCGCGCGGGGCGAGCCAGACGAGGAGGGTGGTCCCGACCAGAAGCAGGCCGAGCGCGTCGCCCAGCCAGAAGACCCGCCAGTAATGCAGGTAGCCGATCTCGGGGAAGCGGAGCTTGATTATCAGTGCCCCTGCGGTTGCGGCCAGCGCCGACGCCGCGAACGGAGCGACCAGAACGTATCGGACGAAGGCCGCCAGCCCGTCGATCCGTAGGGGTCCGGTGGCGAGGCGACGCAGAAGTGCGGCGGCGAGCATCGCCTCGACGCCGTTGACGAGGCCGAAGGCCAGCGCCCAGGGCAGGCTGAGCGTGTCCCACCCGGCGATGACTTCGCCCGCGAGACCCGCGGCCAGCAGGAAGGGCCAGTGTCGCGGGCTGCTGAAGAGAAGTCCCGTGAGCAGGACCGCGTTCGCCGGCCAGAGCACCACGGTGCCGGTCGGCGGCATGGCCGTTGCCGTGCCGATACGGCCCATCAGGGCGTAGCCCGCCAGCACCAGGATCAGCACCAGCCAGAGGGGCGCCGTCCCATCGCGTTCGCGAAAGGCGGACGATCCGAACCACGACACTGCCACACGTCCCTCCGGTTTTGGGGGGCAGATTTGCCCGAAGTCGCGGTAAATGCCAGCGCAACTTGCGGAAGAGGGCCACGGAGGTTCGAAAGCCCGTGCGGGGTGGCGGTCCGACGCGGGACCGGCCACCCCGCTCTCGCGCCCCTCGGGGCACGCAGCCGGACACTCTGCCCTTGCGGGTGGATCCGGCAGGGTTACCTGCAAGACATCACTTTCTCACAGGGAAGAAGATCGCACGGGGTTCAGAGTCGCGCAAAGGCGCGGATCGCCGCAGGCAAGGGCGCTTTCTGACGGATGTGGCCAGACCGCTCGGCGCGGCGGGTATCGCTGCCGCGCGTCTGCTTGGCCCACATGCGGCACATGGCGGGGGATCCGCTGACCTGTGCGTGCCGTTGTCACGAGACTGGAAGGATGGTGCTGCAGGAGAGGATTGAACTCTCGACCTCTCCCTTACCAAGGGAGTGCTCTACCACTGAGCTACTGCAGCGTCGGATGCCCCTGCCGGGCGTGGCGGGTGATTAGACGCAATCCGACCGTCGTGCAAGGGCCAACTGGACGCTTTTTTGTCGCTGCGTTACGAAAGGCGCCATGAGCGGAAAGGCGAAGGATCAGGCGCCGCAGGGCGCCACGGGCGGCAAGGCTTCGCCGGGGGCGAAGGGGCCTGCGGCAGAGAGCCGCGAAGACCGGTTGAAGGCGGCGCTGAAGGCCAATATGGCCCGGCGCAAGGCACAGGCAAAGGCGCGCGCGGCCCGCGAGGCGGGACCCGAAGACGCGCCGGAATGAGGGCAGGCGGATGGATTCGATTCTGGTGAAGGGCAACGGCGAGCTGCGGGGGCAGATCCCGATCGCGGGGGCGAAGAACGCGTGCCTCGCGCTGATGCCCGCGACGCTGCTCTCGGACGAGCCGCTCACGCTGACCAACGCGCCGAGGCTCTCGGACATTCGCACCATGACCCAGCTTCTGCAGTCGCTCGGGGCCGAGGTGGCCAGCCTGCAGGGCGGGCAGGTGCTCGCGCTCTCGTCGCACGCGCTGACGGATCATCGCGCGGATTATGACATCGTGCGCAAGATGCGGGCCTCGATCCTCGTGCTCGGGCCGATGCTGGCGCGCGACGGCCATGCGGTCGTGTCGCTGCCCGGCGGCTGCGCCATCGGGGCGCGGCCGGTGGACCTGCATCTGAAGGCCCTCGAGGCGATGGGCGCCGACCTCGACCTGCGCGATGGCTACATCCACGCCAAGGCACCGGCCGGCGGGCTGCGGGGCGCCCGGGTGGCCTTCCCCATCGTGTCGGTCGGCGCCACGGAAAATGCCCTGATGGCGGCGACGCTGGCCAAAGGGACGACCGTGCTCGAGAACGCCGCGCGCGAGCCCGAGATCGTCGATCTCGCCCGCTGCCTGCGGCGGATGGGGGCGCAGATCGAGGGCGAGGGCAGCGCGACCATCACCGTGCAGGGCGTGGACCGGCTGGGCGGGGCGACGCATCCCGTGGTGACCGACCGGATCGAGCTGGGCACCTACATGCTCGCGCCCGCGATCTGCGGCGGCGAGGTGGAACTCCTCGGCGGGCGGATCGAACTGGTCGGCGCCTTCTGCGAAAAGCTCGACGCGGCCGGCATCTCGGTCGAGGAGACCGAGCGCGGGCTGCGCGTCGCGCGCCGGAACGGCCGGGTGAAGGCGGTCGATGTCACGACCGAGCCGTTCCCCGGCTTCCCGACCGACCTGCAGGCGCAGATGATGGCGCTGCTGTGCACGGCCGAGGGCACGTCGGTGCTTGAGGAGAAGATCTTCGAGAACCGATTCATGCACGCTCCCGAACTGACCCGGATGGGGGCGCGGATCGAGGTGCATGGCGGGACGGCCAGGGTGAGCGGCGTCGAGAAGCTGCGGGGTGCGCCCGTGATGGCCACGGACCTGCGGGCCTCGGTGAGCCTCATCCTCGCCGGGCTGGCCGCCGAGGGCGAGACGGTCGTGAGCCGCGTCTATCACCTCGACCGCGGCTATGAGAGGGTGGAAGAGAAACTGAGCGCCTGCGGCGCGCAGATCAGGAGGATACCCGGCTGATGGCGGATGCGCGGTTCGAGGATGCCGACGAAGGCCCGCTCTATCTGGGGGCCGAGACCGCCGAGGATCTGGGCGTGGTCTCGGCGCTGGTGCAGGATGCGGTCCTTTCCGCGCAGGACATGCGCTGGCTGCCCCGCAAGCGGCGGTTCGCGCTGCTGCTGAACCGCTTCCGCTGGGAGGACCGCGAGGCGGCCGAGCGCGAGGGGCGCCCCTACGAGCGGGTGCGGTCGGTGCTGGCCGTCGAGGGCGTGCTGGCCGTGCGGACCCAGGGCATCGACCGGACCGACCGGGATCTGGTGCTGTCGCTGCTCGCGCTGGAGTTCGAACCGGACGCGGAGGGCGGGGGCCGGCTGGTTCTGGTGCTGGCCGGAGACGGCGCGGTGGAACTGGAGGTCGAGGCGCTGGAGGTCGTGCTGAAGGATGTGACGCGGCCCTATGTGGCGCCGTCGGGCCGGGTGCCCGAGCATCGGGACTGACCGCAGGGGCTGACCGGAGCGGGGGGCTGTCTGCCCCCCGGCCGCCCCTTGGGGCGGCTCCCCCCGAGGATATTTTCACCAGAATGAACGGGCGGAGCGGCTGCGCGGGACGGGTCGAGCGGGATTTGTCCGGGCTCTCGTGCGAAAGTGTCACCCGTCGCTTGCGGCGCGGTGCTTGAGGGATGGGGGGATGCGCGGTAAGGGAGGCTCAGCCAAGGAGTTCCACCCATGCCCCAGTTTCTCGATGCCAGTGATCCCGGATTCGAGGCGGCCTTTTCGGCTCTTCTGGGCATGAAGCGCGAGGACAGCCCCGACGTCGATGCCGTGGTGGCCGCCATCATCGCCGATGTGCGCGAGCGAGGCGATGCGGCGGTGATCGAGCTGACCGCCCGGTTCGACCGGATGGAGCTGGTGCCCGAGCGGCTGGCCTTCTCCGAGGCGGAGATCGAGGCGGAGATCGCCCGTGTCCCGGCCGACGAGCGCGCGGCGCTGGAACTTGCTGCCGAGCGGATCCGGGCCTACCACGAACGGCAGATGCCGGAGGATGCGCGCTGGGAGGATGCGGCGGGCGCCTCGCTCGGCTGGCGCTGGGGCGCGATCGCCTCGGCGGGGCTCTATGTGCCGGGCGGGTTGGCCTCTTACCCCTCCTCGGTGCTGATGAACGCGATCCCGGCCAAGGTGGCGGGGGTTGAGCGGCTGGCGGTTGTCTGTCCGACGCCGGGGGGCGTGGTCAATCCGCTGGTTCTGCTGGCCGCGCGGATCGCGGGTGTCGATACGATCTACCGGATCGGCGGGGCGCAGGCGGTGGCGGCGCTGGCCTATGGCACCGAGACGATCCGGCCGGTGGACAAGATCACCGGGCCCGGCAATGCCTATGTGGCGGCGGCCAAGCGGCGCGTCTTCGGCAGGGTCGGGATCGACATGATCGCCGGCCCCTCGGAAATCCTCGTGATCGCGGACGGCAAGACCGACCCCGACTGGATCGCGCTCGATCTGCTGAGCCAGGCCGAACACGATGAAAGCGCGCAATCCATCCTGATCACGCCCGACGCGGCCTTCGGGCAGGCGGTGGCGCGGGCGGTCGAGGCGCGGCTCGAGACGCTCGCGCGGCGGGAGATTGCGGGCGCCTCGTGGCGGGATTACGGCGCGGTGATCGTGACGCGCGACCTCGAGGAGGCGGCGGCGCTGTCGGACCGGGTGGCGCCCGAACATCTCGAACTGTGCGTGGAGGATCCCGAGGCGCTGGCCGCCCGGATCCGCCACGCGGGGGCGATCTTCCTGGGCGCCTGGACGCCCGAGGCGATCGGAGACTATGTGGGCGGGCCGAACCATGTCCTGCCGACCGCGCGCTCGGCGCGCTTCTCGAGCGGGCTGTCGGTGATGGATTTCCTCAAGCGCACCACGCTCGCGCGCATGACGCCCTCGGCGCTGCGCGCCATCGGGCCGGCCGCCGAGCGGCTGGCGATCTCGGAGAGCCTCGAGG
Source organism: Cereibacter azotoformans (assembly GCF_021391315.1). Taxonomy (NCBI): domain Bacteria; kingdom Pseudomonadati; phylum Pseudomonadota; class Alphaproteobacteria; order Rhodobacterales; family Paracoccaceae; genus Cereibacter; species Cereibacter azotoformans. The sequence continues at coordinate 537,038 of NZ_CP090021.1, forward strand.
CGCACGGGCTGTCCGTGCGCGCCCGGCTCGACCGGCTGAACGAGGTCTGAGAGATGAACCGCATCTGCCATATCGAGATCGACCAGGCCAGCCCGATCCCGCCCACCGCCGAGATCGAGCAGGAGCGGCAGGTCGCGATCTTCGATCTTCTCGAAGAGAACAGTTTCGCGCTGCCTCCGCGCGAGGGAAAGCCGCCGGTGGAGGGGCCCTTCCGCCTGATGCTCGCGATCCGCGAGGGGCGGCTGGTCTTCGACATCCGCTCGCAGGAGGACGAGAAGGTGGGCGAGTTCCACCTGAGCCTCGGCCCCTTCCGGCAGGTGGTGAAGGACTATTTCCAGATCTGCGAGAGCTATTTCGAGGCGGTGAAACGGCTGCCGCCCAGCCAGATCGAGGCCATCGACATGGCGCGCCGGGGCATCCACAATGAAGGCGCGCGGGTGCTGAAGGAACGTCTGGAGGGGAAGGCCGAGGTGGACATCGACACGGCGCGGCGCCTCTTCACCCTGATCTGCGTCCTGCACTGGGGCTGACCGTGTCGCAGAAGCCGCCGTCCTCGGTGCTGTTCTGCTGCGACCACAATTCGGTCCGCTCGCCGATGGCGGAAGGGCTGATGAAGAAGCTCTACGGCCGGCAGGCCTATGTCCAGTCGGCCGGCGTCAAGAACGATCGCGAGATCGACGGCTTTACCGTCTCCGTCTGTCAGGAAATCGGGGTCGAACTCTCGCGCCACCGCTCGCGCTCGTTCGAGGAGATGATGGACTGGGGCGACGATCTTTCGGGGTTCGACCTCATCGTGGCGCTCTCGCCCGCGAGCCAGCGGATGGCCCTTGAACTTACGCGATATTATCATCTTGATGTGGAATACTGGCCCATCATGGATCCGACGGGACTGGGCGAGGGGCGCGAGCAGAAGCTCGCCGTCTATCGCCAGGTGCGGGACCAGATCCGTGGCCGGATGGTGGCGCGCTTCGGGCCACCCAGCGAAACGGAGGAGGCCGGCGATGGGACATGAACTGATCGGGCGCTATTACGCGGCCTTCAATGCGGGCGATGCCGAGGGGATGCTCGCCTGCGTGACCGACGACATCGAGCATCGGGTGAACGAGGGCGAGGTGCGCCACGGCCGCGAGAAATTCGCGGACTTCTGCTCGCACATGGGCGTGAGCTACCGCGAACAGCTGCGCGACATGGTGATCTTCGTAAACGAGGACGGCACGCGCGGCGCGGCCGAGTTCGTGGTGCACGGCGAATATCTGCAGACCGATCCGGGCCTGCCAGAGGCCCATGGCCAGACCTATGTCCTGCCGGCCGGCGCCTTCTTCGACCTGCGCGATGGCCGGATCGCCCGCGTGACGACCTTCTACAACCTGAACGACTGGATCCGGCAGGTCTCGGCATGAGCCTGGAGGCGCGGGTTCTCACCGGGCCGGCGCTGGAGGAGCGGCTCGACGAGGTGGCGGCGCTGCGGATGCGGGTCTTCCGCGACTGGCCCTATCTCTACGAGGGCTCGATGGAGTATGAGCGCGCCTATCTCTCGGCCTACCGGACAAGCCCCGGTGCGATCCTCGTGGGAGCCTTCGACGGGAACCGGCTGGTCGGGGCGTCCACCGGCACACCCATGGAGGATCACGCCGAGGATTTCGCAACGGCCTTTGCCGCGACCGGCGTGCCGCTCGACCAGATCTTCTACTGCGCCGAATCGGTGCTGCTGCCGGATTATCGCGGGCAGGGCATGGGCCACCGCTTCTTCGACCTGCGCGAGGCCCATGCCCGAGCCCTTGGGCGGCGCAATTCGGCCTTCTGCTCGGTGATCCGGCCGGCAGACCATCCGCTGCGGCCCCCATCGTCGCGCAGCAACGAGCCCTTCTGGCGTGGCCGCGGCTATGCGCCCCTGCCCGGAGTGATCGCCGAATACAGCTGGACCGACGTCGGCGAGAGCCAGGAGACCCGCAAGCCGCTCCAGTTCTGGATGCGCACGCTCTGACGCCCCTCATCCCCGGAGTTGCCATGAAGATCGCCGCCGCCGCCTATCCGCTCGACTGGTTCGATCGATTCGCCGATTACGAGGCAAAGATCACCGGGTGGGTTGCCCGTGCGGCGGAGGAGGGGGCGGATCTGCTCGTCTTCCCGGAATATGGCGCGATGGAACTGGCGAGCCTCGGGGGCCGGGCGGTGGCCGCCGATCTCGAGGCGGCGCTGCATGAGGTGGCGCGGCACGGTCCCGCGGTGGGCGAGGTGTTGCGCGGGCTGGCCGAGGCGCATCACCTGCATATCCTCGGCCCTTCGGCGCCGGTGTTCGAGGGCGCGCGCCCGGTCAATCGCGCTGTCCTCTACGGGCCCTCGGGCGTCATCGGACATCAGGACAAGCTGATCATGACGCGATTCGAGCGGGAGACATGGGATGTGGTTCCGGGCGGCGAGGCGCGGGTGTTCGACACCGCGCTGGGCCGGATCGGGGTCGTGATCTGCTACGACAGCGAATTTCCCCTGCTTGCCCGCGCGATGGTGGAGAGGGGGGCCGAGATCCTGCTCGCGCCGTCCTGCACCGACAGCCTTGCGGGCTTCACCCGTGTCCGCGTGGGCGCCATGGCGCGCGCGCTCGAGAATCAGTGCGTCGTGGTCCATGCGCCCACCGTGGGGCCCTGTGACTTCTGCCCGGCGGTGGACGAGAACGTCGGGCGCGCCGCGATCTACGGGCCGCCCGACAACGGCTGGCCCGCGACGGGGATCCTCGCGGAAACCGGCCTGAACGAGCCGGGCTGGGCCTTTGCCGAGGTGGATCGCGAAGCCATTGCACGGGTTCGCCGCGAGGGGCATGTGCTGAACCATGCCCATTGGGCCGAGCAGGAGGTGCGGCTTGCGCGCGGAGTTGCGGTCCTGTGACCGCGGGGGCAGGCCACTGGATGCAGCGTCCGGCCGCGGCGCGGCGTTTTTCCTCTTGAAAAATTGTGCGAATGCGCTCATTTCCCTTTCGAGCCTGCGCTTGACGCGGGCCAAATCCCATTGGAGAGACCATGGCCAAGGAAGATACGCTCGAATTTCCCGGTGTCGTGAAGGAACTCCTGCCGAACGCGACATTCAGGGTCGAGCTGGATAACGGCCATGAGCTGATCGCGGTGATGGCAGGCAAGATGCGCAAGAACCGCATCCGTGTCCTTGCCGGCGACAAGGTGCAGGTCGAGATGACCCCCTACGACCTGTCGAAGGGCCGCATCAACTACCGCTTCAAGTAAGTGCGACTGATTCTCGGATCGGCCAGCCCGCGCCGTCGCGAGTTGCTGGCGCAGCTCGGGGTGGTTCCTGACGCCATCCTGCCCCCCGACATCGACGAGGAGCCGCGTCGGGGTGAGCTGCCCCGTCCCTATTGCGCGCGCCTTGCGGCGGAAAAGGCGGAGGCGGTCGCGGCCGGACCGGAGGATGTTGTCCTCTGCGCCGACACGACCGTGGCCCTCGGCCGGCGCATCCTCGGCAAGCCTGCGGACGCGGGCGAGGCCGCCCGCTTTCTCGTGGCTCTCGGGGGGCGGCGGCATGACGTCATCACCGCCATCGCCGTCCGGCGCGGGGACCGGCTCTGGCAGCGCGAAGTCGTGAGCCAGGTGAAGATGAAGCGCCTCTCGGATGTCGAGCTGAACGCCTATCTTGCCAGCGGCGAGTGGGAGGGGAAGGCGGGTGGCTATGCCATCCAGGGCCTGGCCTCGGCCTTCATTCCGTGGATTTCGGGCTCGTTCACCGGAATCGTGGGGCTTCCGCTTGCGGAGACCGCGGCGCTTCTGGCCACCGCGGGCGTGCCGCTCTACCGGAGCGCGGCATGAAGGGGCGGCTGATCTGCCTCGACCGTCTGCGCGGACGCGAAGCGGCGGCCCTTCTCGTGGACGGACGTCTCGAGGATCTGCTGATCGACCCGCCGGACGACCGTCAGGCGCCGGAAGCGATCTTCCGCGCGGTCGTGGATCGGCCGGTCAAGGGGCAGGGGGGGCTTTTCGTCCGCCTGCCCGAGGGTTCGGGCTTCCTGCGCCAGACGTCGGGCCTTGCGCCGGGCCAGCGCCTGCTGGTTCAGGTCTCGGGCGTGGCCGAGCCGGGCAAGGCGGTCCCGGTCACGACACGACTCCTGTTCAAAAGCCGCCTCTGCATCCTCACGCCCGGCGCGCCGGGGCTCAATATCTCGCGCCGGATCCGCGATGAGGATCTGCGCGCAGAGCTTTCGGCGCTGGCCGCCGAGGCGATGGCGGGCGCGGACGAGGATCTGGGCCTGATCCTGCGGTCGGCCTGCGAGGGGGCGCCCGACTCCGAGATCGCGGCCGAGATCGCCGAGACGCGGGCGCTGAGCGAGGCCGTGCTCGCCGATCTTTCCGGCGACCCGGAATTGCTGGTCGATGCGCCCGGCGCACACCATCTCGCCTGGCGCGACTGGTCCGATCCGCCGCCCGACGAGATCGACGAGGCCGAGGGCGCCTTTGCCCGTCATGGCGTGGCCGATCTGTGCGATGCGCTTCTGTCGCCGCTGGTGCCGCTTGGGGGTGGTGCGCATATGGCCGTGGAGCCCACGCGGGCGCTGGTCGCGGTGGATGTGAACACGGGGGCCGACACGTCGCCCGCTGCGGCGCTGAAGGCCAATGTGGCCGCCGCGCGCGAACTGCCGCGCCAGCTGCGCCTGCGCGGCCTCGGCGGACAGGTGGCGATCGATTTCGCGCCGATGCCCAAGAAGGACCGCGTGGCGCTGGAGCAGGTCCTGCGTGCTGCCTTCCGGGGCGAGGCGGCCGAGACGAGCCTTGCGGGCTGGACCCCGCTCGGCCTCTACGAGCTTGTGCGCAAGCGCGACCGGCTTCCTTTGGCCGAGCTTCTGGCATGACCTGTCCGATCTGCGGCCGTGCGGCGGAAGCGAAATACCGCCCCTTCTGTTCGCGCCGCTGTGCCGACGTGGATCTCGGCCACTGGTTGAAGGGCAACTATCGTATCGCGGCCGCCGAAGACGAGGAGGCGGCCCCGCAGGAGCCCGGCGGGCGTGATCCGGGCGCCTCACGTCACTAGCCGGCAAAAAAATCTTGTCAGACCCTCTGGACACCCTCCGCGCTTCATTCTAAGACCACGCCACTCCACCGGCGATGCCGGACACGAGGCCCAGATAGCTCAGTTGGTAGAGCAGCGGATTGAAAATCCGCGTGTCGCTGGTTCGATTCCGGCTCTGGGCACCAATTCATCTCCTTGCGCCAGCCACGATACTAAACGCAGATCCTGACGTGGACCGTGCCGCTTGGCCGTTCATCATGGCCTGAACGAGCATCCGTGCAGTGCAGACCTTCACATCCCCTTTGAGCGCGCCCCCGATTTGGCTTCATCGGAGCCGCTTCGGCAGCCGGGCCGGCGCTTGCGGCTCCGGCGCGGACTTGAGCCGCTCTGATCAGGGACTTGGGATCGTCACCGTGAAGGCGCCGCGCAGGTCTCCGGTCCGAAAGCCGGTGGCCTCGTCCGCGGGATAGAGCTTGCCGATCCGCTCCTGCAGGGCCGGATCGACTTCGGTGCCGTGGCAGACGGCGCATTGGTCCTGCATCGGGATCGCCTTCATGAAGCGGAAGCCGGTCTCGTCCTGCCTGACCGCCTCGATCGCCGCGGCGGGCTCGCCGGCGGCAAGCCGGGCCTCGAAGGAATGCAGCTGCTCCTGCTCCCACTCATCGGGCGCGTTGGCCGGGTTGCGGAGGCGAAGCGCGGTTCGGCCGATCTCGGCGCCCATCGCCCCGGAGATCTCGTCGGTCATGGGAAGCGCCGACAGGTTGCAGGTCTGGATGGCGCCTTCGGGTCCGGCCTCCAGCATCGCGTACCCCAGCGCCAGTTGAAGCGACAGTTGCAGATGCTTGATCGCGGCGCGCGCCTGTTCCTGCCGGGTCGTCAGGTCCGCGCCCTGATCCGGCGACTCTGCGGCGGCCGGGCTCACGGCCGCGCCCGCAAGCCAGAGCAGAAGCGCGATCCTCGGTGCAACTCTATCCATCTTCCTCTCCCTTTCGATCCTGTGCGGCATCGGCGGACGGCGGCCGGGCGCGGCATCCGCGGACCCTCGCCGCGTCCTGCCGGATGACGCGCCACACCCGCTGATAGGGGATATGTCCGCCGCCAAGGCGTGACCATGTCACACCGGCGGAGATTTCCGCGGGCTGAGAGGCACGGCCTGGGCGGGATCGGGAATATCGGCCGACGGTCGCGCGAAGGCGGCCAGGCGGGCCACGAGCGCGCGATCGTCCACGGGTTTGCTCATGATGGGCTGTCGGCACAGGTCCGGCGGCAGCGAGGCGACATCGGCCCCCGTCAGGAGAAGCACGGGGATGTCCCGGCGTGCCAGCACCTCGATCACCGGCTGCACCGTCAGATGACGAAGGTTCACATCCAGAACGGCCGCATCCAGCGGCGCGCGGCTGGCGAGATCCATGGCCTCGGTCAGGGTGCCGGCCGGGCCCGAGACCTGTGCCCCCTCGGCCTCGAGAATCTCGGCAAGTTCATGGGCGAGGAAATAGTCGTCCTCGACGACCAGCACGGCAAGGCCCGCCAGCAAGCCCTTCTGCAACCCCATGTTCATGGTCATCTCCTCCGACGAGGGAACCCCGGCGCAGGCCCTGAGGTTCCTGTCGCTCGCCGGTCTCTCCCAAGATTGACCTGAGGATCCTCCCGGCGCGGCGCAAGCGGGGCGAGTACTTTTCAGCGGGGTGCGGCGCCGCGGCGCCGGTCAGCGGCTGTGGGCCATGCGGCCGGATCCCGAAAGGGCAGGCACGAGAAGGGGAAGCAGCGTCAGGTGGTCCATGATGCGGAACTTCCCAGCTTCCCGTCGGTTCGGGGGCAGTGGCACAAGGAGACCCCAACATGGACGTGATGCGTCAAACTTTCATCGAAGGGCTGAAGAACGCTCATGCGATGGAAAAGCAGGCCTTGTCTATCATGCAGCCGCAGTTGAACCGGCTGGAGCACTATCCCGATGTTTCGGCCATGCTGCAGCAGCACATCACCGAGACGGAGGGCCAGGTCGAGCGTCTCAAGCAGATCCTTGGCATGGTCGAGGAAAGCCCCTCGGGGATGAAGGACATGTTCCTCTCGGCCATGGGCAGCATGGCCGCCCTTGGGCATGTGCCGGCCCAGGACGAGATCCTGAAGAACTCGATGGCGAACCTGGCCTTCGAGAATTACGAGATCGCCGCCTACACGATGCTGTTGACCATGGCGCGCGAGAATGGCGAGACCTCGGCGACGGAGCTGCTGCAGCAGAGCCTCGATGAGGAGAAGCGCATGGCCGCCTGGATCGCCGAGCATCTGCCGCAGGTGACGAGCACCTATCTCTCGCTGAAGGCCGGTGGCATGCGCGCCGACGTGTGACGGTGGCGCCGGAAGGTCGGGACGGCGCCGAGCCGCCGCCCGCCGGATCATGGGGCCGGCCCTGCCAAGGGGCCGGCCCCGCGCGTCAGATGGCCTGCGGCAGGTGGAGATAGATGCGAAGCCCGCCGCCCTCCTCGGCCAGCGCATGGGCCTCGGCGCCGCGATCCATGAGCGCGGCGAGGATCTGCACCGGCTGTCCGGGCAGATAGCCCAGGGCTTCCCCCGAGGCGCGTTCCACCCGCACCGAGCGCGGATCGAAGCCGCGCGCGGGATCGCGCCGCAGCCGGAGCCGCTCGCCCGGCCGCGGCGGCGGGGCGGCCGGGAAGCGGTCGCGGCTGGCGATGTAGGTCTCGAGCACGGGAATCCCCCCGGTGGCACGCGGGGCCGCCGCAAGCGGAAGGGCGGCCAGCGCCCCTCCGCCGGCCAGAAGCAGATGTCTGCGGTCCACGAGGTGCCTCCTACAGCTGTTCGGCCTGCGCGCCGCTGTTCTCGCGCGCCGGGCCGAGGTTCGGCTCTTCGCCCATGGGCTCCATCGGGCGCGAGGTGAAGGTGCCGTTGCCGTCGATCGAGGCGCCCTCGCTCCAGCGGCCCTGCACCGGCTCGCTTCCATCGCGCTGGAACCCGAGGAAGGCGTAGCTGAAGTCCTGGTTCTCTTCGGACTGCGGGAAGCTGTTGGGGATCGGATAGACGGTCTCGTGGCCACCCAGCTCTTCCAGCGCGGCGAGCCACTGGTTCTGGTGCATCGTGTCGCGCGCGATCAGGAAGGCCAGCATCTCCTTCATGCCCGGGTCGTTCGTCATGTTGTAAAGCCGCGTGGCGAGGATCCGGCCGGTCGATTCGGCGGTCACGTTGGCGCCCATGTCCGCGGCGATGTTGCCGCTGGCATAGATGTGCGACATGTCGAACGGCACGCCGTCGCTGTCCACGGGCATGGCCGACAGCCCGGCCGAGAGCAGGTTCTTGAGGTTGATCCCTCCCATGACCGCCCCCGCCACCGGATCGGCCGCGGCCTCTTCCTGCAGCGACAGCGGCGCGCCCTCGAGGTTCAGCGCGACGGCCGTGGCCAGCATCTCGATATGTCCAAGCTCCTCGGCGGCGGTGTTCATCAACAGGTCGCGATACTTGGGATTGCCCCGCGCCCCGCAGGCCTGGAAGAAATACTGCATGGCCACCCGGATCTCGCCCTCGACGCCGCCGATCGCCTGCTGAAGCGCACGGGCAAAGACCGGGTTCGGGGTCTCGACCCGGACCGGAAACTGCAGCCTCTTGTCGACATAAAACATGTGTGATCCTCCTGTTGCGAGCCGCCCGAGAACCGGCGTCAGCGGCCGTTGTTCCGGGCCCCGGGGCATCTTCGCCCCGGAGCGCGCGTCCCACCGCGGCGGCGGCCCTGCGTGGCGGATCCGCGCCCGCCGGCAGGCGCGGGCGGACCGGGAACTTTGGGGGCCCGGTGCGGTTCACGTCCCTCTCTCCCTGTTGCAGACCTCATCCCAGGAAGGACAAGCCATGCACGGCCTGAACCTCGTTACCCTGTGCCTGATCATCGTGGGCGGACTGAACTGGCTGCTTGTCGGCCTCTTCCAGTTCGATCTCGTGGCCGCCATCTTCGGCGGGCAGACCGCGATCCTCGCGCGGATCGTCTATATTCTCGTCGGTCTCTCGGCCATCTGGCAACTCGTGGTCTTCTTCAAGGCCGCCAAGAGCGGCGAGGTTGCGGCGGAACGCGGCACCAGCCATCCGCGCGGCCCGCGGCCCTGAGAGGGGTCGTCCCGTGCTGTCGCATGCCGGCTCCGGCCCCGCCTCCCTGACGAAGCGGTCACGGCCCCTGATCGGGGACGTGATCAGCGTGGACGGGCGCGGCGTCCACTATCACAGCCTGGGGCACGGCCTGCCGGTCGTGCTCCTGCATGGCAACGGCAGCCTCGGCGAAGAGATCCTGCGCGCCTTCCCCGAGGTGCCGGGCCTGCGCTGGATCGCGCCCGACCGGCCCGGCTATGGCTACAGCGCGCCGCTGCGAGACGGGCGGAACGATCCGCAAGGCCTTGCCCGCTGGCTCGGCCGGTTCATCGAGGCGCTTTCGGTCGGGCGCTGCGGGCTGGTGGCGCATTCGCTGGCCGCGGGCGCGGCGCTCTGCCTCGCGCAGCGCAGCCCGCGGCGGCTGACCGGGCTGGTTCTGCTGGCCCCTTTCTGCCGGCCCACGCCCGAGCGGTGGATGCCGGCCTTGCGCCTCGCCGCGGCGCCGCGCTTCGGGGCGCTTGTCCGGCCGCTGATCCCCCGGATCCTTCCCTTCTTCCGCCACAGCATCCTGCAGACCATGATGGCGCCAAACGGTGTGCCGCCCTGGATGGAGTATTTCCCGCTCGAACACGCCGTGCAGCCGGAGTCGGTCCTGACGGCGGGGGCCGAGCTCGTGCAGTTCAACGACACGATGGAAGCGGCCCAGGACCGGCTTTGCATCCGCATTCCGACCACGGCCGTCGTCGGAACGGGCGACCGCACGGCCGATCCCGAGTGGCACCTGCCCTGGCTCGAGGCGCGGGTCGAGCATCTGCGGATCATCCGCTGCCCCGGAGCGGGTCATGCGATCCATCACGCGATGCCGCAGGCGGTGCGCGAGGCCGTGGTCAGCGCCTTTGCCGCGCCGGCGCCAAGGTCATCCCTGCGCCGGGCGTGAGTCGGGGCCTGTGGGCCGCCGCTTCGGTCGGGTCAATAGGGCCAGACGTTGACGATCATGCCCGCCGATGTCGCGCTGAGCGCGAAAAGCAGGAGCACGAAGAGGCCCTTGTCCTTCGGTTCCATGGGTGCCTCGCAGCTTGGGATGCTGCGGAAACAAGGGGCGCGGCGGCCTGTTCCTGCCTGCCGTCACGGAAGGCCGCGCGCCTGTTCCGGTCTTCGTCTTCAGGCGCCGCCGCGCCGGTCGGCCGTCGAGGCCCGGGGCACAAGCTCGCTGTCCAGCACCAGCTTGCGGCGGGGGCGCTCCGGCGCATCGAGCCGGGCGAGCAAGAGCGAGAGCGCCTCGCGGCCCATCGCTTCGGCCGGTTGGCGCAGCACCGTCAGGCCCGGATTGACGATGCCCGTCCAAGGATCGTCGTCCACGCCGGCAAGCGCCAGATCGCGCGGGATGGACAGGCCGCGGTCATGGCAGAAGCGCACCGCCGCCTCGAGAAAGAGCCCGTTGCTCACGATCAGGGCCTCGGGCTGTTCGTGCCCGAGCCAGTCGGCGAGGGCGGCATAGCCGGCGGCCGCATTGGGCGGCGCGTGGTGGACAAGCGCGGGCAGCCCGTGGCGCGCCATCGCCCGAGCGAAACCTGCGGCCCGCGCCTCGCCGGTGAAGCTGTTCGCCCCGAAGAGGCCCGAGATCCGCCGCCGCCCGCCCGCCACCACATGATCGACGAGCGCCCGCATCGCCCCCTCGTTGTCCAGCGTGACGGCATCGCAGCCGGCGCCTTCCGGGTCGCGATCCACCAGCACCACCGGCATCCTGAGCCGTTTCAGAGCCTCGGGCTGCAACTGGCGGGTCGGGGCAAGGATCAGCCCGCTCACCCGTTCGCCCGCCATCATCTCGAGATGCATCGCCTCGCGCGCCGGGTCTTCGTCGGTGTTGCAGAGAAAGACCCGGAGGCCCGCGCGGTAGGCTGCATCCTCGACGCCAAAGCTCAGGCGCGTGAAGAACGGGTTGCGGATGTCGGCCAGCACCAGACCCACGGTGGTCGGAGCCTGCGAGCGCAGCCGGCGGGCCGAGAGGTTGGGCCGGTATCCCGTCGCGGCCACCGCTGCCTCGACCAGTGTCCGCACTTCCGCGCTGACGGGCCCCTTTCCCAGCGCCCGCGAAACGGTGGAGGGCGCAACGCCCGCCGCACGGGCGACATCCTTGATGCTGACGGTCATGCGCAATCGTTTCCACTTGGATCGGCGCCGAGAATGACGCGCGGGCGTTCCCAAGGCAAGAAGATCCCGAGCGGCGGTGAAAAAGGGCTCCACAGAAAAAAATGCAGTGGAAACGTTTCCACAATTCGGTAAGGTGAATCCATGAGCGATCTGGGGAGGAGTCGATGACGTCATTGACGGCGCCGGGACGGGGACCGCGCGAGCTGATCACGCTGGACGCGCAGGTGGCCACGAAGCACGAGGCCATTGCGCAGGCGGCGGCGGCCCTTGTCGCGGCCGGGTGCGTGCGATCGGGCTTCGAGGCCAGCATGATGCGGCGCGAGGCGGTCTCGAACACCTATCTCGGGAAGGGGATCGCGATCCCGCACGGCACGGTCGAGGACCGGGACCTGATCCTGCAGGACGCCATCGCGGTGCTTCAGGTGCGCGAGGGCGTCGAGTGGAACGCGGGCGAGCGGGCCCGCCTCGTCGTGGCCATCGCCGCGCGGTCGGATGGGCACATCGACATCCTCCGCCGGCTGACGCGGCTCCTGCAGGACGAGGAGCGGCTGGCGGCGCTGGCGGCCACCGACGACCGGCAGGCCCTGTCGGATGCGCTGAACGGGCTGGCGGCCCGGGGCGAAGCGGCGGGCGAGCCGGCCACGGACTTCGCGCAGAGGTTCGACTGGACGATGGATTACCCCACCGGGCTCCATGCCCGCCCCGCGACCGAATGGGCCGAGGCCGCGCGCCGCTTTCCCTGCCGGATCCGGGTGCGCCACGGCCCGGAGATGGCCGACGCGCGCAACATGATCTCGCTTCTGGGCCTCGGGCTGAAGCAGGGCGACCTGCTGACGGTCTCGGCCGAAGGGCAGGGGGCGGCCGAGGCGCTGGCCGCCATGAAGGCCACCCTGACCGGCCTCAGCGCGCGCGAGAAGGCGGATGCGGCCCGCGCCGAAGAGAAGCGCCGGGCCACGGCGGCGGCCGGCGGCTGGCTGCCGTCCGGCGCGGCGCAGGCCGTCGAGGGCGTGCCCGCCGCGCCCGGCCTTGCCATCGGGCGGATCGTGCGGATGCAGCCCGAGGGGATGGAGATCCCTGACGAGCCGATCGAGCTGGGGCGCGCGGCGGACCTCCTGCATGTCGCGCTCGCGCAGACGGCCGAACAACTCCACGCGCTCGCCGACGACACGGCGCGCAGGCTGGGCGAGTCGGACGCGGCGATCTTCCGCGCGCAGGCGGGGTTGCTGGCCGATCCCGATCTCATCACGCTCGCCTCGCAGTGGCTGGTGGAGGGGCACGGTCTCGCCTGGGCGTGGCACCGCGCCTACGAGGACATGGCGGCGCGGCTCTCGGCGCTGCGCAATCCGGTTCTGGCCGCGCGCGCGGCCGACTTGCGCGACGTGGGCCGGCGCGTGCTGGCCCATATCGACGCGCGCTTTGCCCGGTCGAGCCTGTCGGACCTGCCCGAGGGCACGATCCTCGTGGCCGATGACATCTCGCCCTCGGATGCCGCGGGGCTCGATGCGCACCGGGTCGCGGGTCTCGTGACGGCGCTGGGCGGGCCCACCTCGCACACCGCCATCCTGGCCCGGACCCTGGGGCTGCCGGCCGTCGTCGGCGCGGGCGCCGGCGTGGAGGGGCTGCAGAGTGGCACGCGGGCCATCATCGACGGACATGGGGGGCGGCTCTGGCTCGATCCGGCCGAGGAGGATCTCGCCTCGGCCCGCGACTGGATCGCCGCGGAAGAGGCCCGCCGCGCACGGGCGGCCGAGGCGCGGGCGCTGCCGGCCACCACCCGCGACGGGCATCGGATCGACATCGGCGCCAACATCAACCTGGCCGAGCAGGCGGCCTTCGCGCTTGACCAGGGCGCCGAGGGCGTGGGCCTGATGCGCACCGAGTTCCTCTTCCTCGAACGCAGCGACAGCCCGACCGAGGACGAGCAGATGGAGGCCTACAGCGCGATGGCCCGTGCGCTCGAGGGGCGGCCGCTGGTGATCCGCGCCCTCGACATCGGCGGCGACAAGCAGGTGGCCCATCTCGACCTGCCGCGCGAGGAGAATCCCTTCCTTGGCGTGCGCGGCGCGCGGCTGCTGCTGCGCCGCCGCGACCTGCTTCTGCCGCAGCTGCGCGCGATCTACCGCGCGGCGGCGAGCGGGTCGCAGATATCGGTCATGTTCCCGATGGTGACGTCGCGCGGCGAACTGCTGGAATTGCGCGAGACCTGCGAGCGGATCCGGCAGGAACTGGCGGCGCCCGTTGTGCCTCTGGGCATCATGGTCGAGGTGCCCTCGGCCGCGCTGCTGGCGGCCGAACTGGCGGCCCACGCCGACTTCTTTTCGATCGGCACCAACGATCTGACCCAATATGCGCTCGCCATCGACCGCCAGAATCCGCAGCTCGCGGCCGAGGCGGACAGCCTCCATCCCGCCGTCCTTCGTCTCATCGACCTGACGGTGAAGGGCGCCGAGGTGCATGGCCGCTGGGTCGGCGTCTGCGGCGGCATCGCGGGCGACCCGTTCGGCGCCGCCTTGCTGGCGGGGCTTGGCGTGCAGGAGCTGTCGATGACGCCGCGCGACATTCCCGCCGTCAAGGAGCGGCTGCGCCAGTCCGATCGCCCGGCGCTTCAGGCGCTGGCCCGGCGGGCCCTGGCCTGCCCGGACGCCGAAGCGGTGCGCGCGCTGGCTGCGGAGGCGCCATGAGCCGCGTTCACACCGTCACGCTCAATCCGGCGATCGACCAGACCGTGAGCCTGCCGCATCTGGCCGTGGGCGAGGTGAACCGGGCGTCGGCCGTCCGCCACGATCCGGGCGGCAAGGGGGTGAATGTGGCCTCGGTGCTGGCCGACTGGGGCGTGGACGTCATGGCGCACGGTCTTCTGGGCCGCGCCAATGCGGCCCCCTTCGAGGCGCTCTTCTCGCGCAAGTCCATCGTGGACCGGATGGTGCGGATGCCGGGCGAGACCCGAACCAACGTCAAGATCCTCGAGGAAGGCGGGCGCACGACCGACCTGAACCTGCCGGGCTTTGCGGCCGGCACGTCGGATCTCGGGCCTCTGGCCGAGAGCCTGTCCGCGGTGGCCGAAGGTGAGCTTGTGGTCATCTCGGGCAGCCATCCCGCGGGTCTGCCCGCCTCTGCCAGCGCCCGTCTGGCGGCGCTGGCGCGAGAGCGGGGCGCGCGGGTGCTGTGCGATGTCTCGGGCGAGGCGCTGGTCGAGGTGCTGGCCGCGCCGGTTCTGCCCGATGCGATCAAGCCGAACCGGCACGAGCTGGAGGGCTGGGCCGGGCGCAGCCTCGCCGACCGGGCCGAACTGGCCGAAGCCGCGCGCGCGCTCGTCGCCCGCGGGATTGCGCTCGTCGTCGTCTCGCTCGGCACCGAAGGGGCGCTCTTCTGCTCGGCCGCGGGGGCGGTCCTCGCGCGGCCGGTCGAGCTGTCGCGCGGCAGCACGGTCGGCGCGGGCGACGCCATGGTGGCGGGTCTCGCCTCGGCGCTGGTCGAGGGGCTGGACCTTGGGGCCACCGCCGCGCGGGCCACGGCCTTCGCCGCGGCCAAGCTGCGCAACCCCGGCCCTCACCTGCCGGGAAGAGACGAGGTGCGTGCCCTCGAGGCGCGCGTGGAACGGGTGGCGGTGGCGGACTGGATCCACGCCGCCGGGCCGATGGCCGATGAGGGAGAGAGGACATGACAGGCATCGTCGCCGTCATTTCGACGGGCAGCTTCGGGCCACATGCGGCGCTCGCGCGGGAAGCCCTGCGCAAGGCCGCGCAGCGTGCGGGGCAGGGGATCGCGGTCGAGCTGCGCACGAAGGACAGCGTGACCGATCCGCTGCCGCCCGAGGCGGTGAGTAGCGCGGGCCAGGTCCTGCTGGTGGCCGAGCCGGATGGGGCGGATGCGGACGAAGCCCGCTTTGCCGGCCGCCCGACCGCTCGCGCCACGCTTGCCGACGTGCTGGAGGACGCGCCGGGCGTGCTGGCCCGTGCCGAGGGCGGCGACGCGGCCCCGGCGGCGGCCCCGGCGGCCACGGGCGCGCTGAAGATCGTGGCGATCACCTCCTGTCCGACGGGCATCGCCCACACCTTCATGGCGGCCGAGGGGCTCGTCGAGGGCGCGCGGGCGCAGGGTCACCAGATCCGGGTCGAGACACAGGGATCGGTCGGCGCGCAGGACGAGTTGACGCCCGCCGAGATCGCGGCGGCGGACCTCGTGATCATCGCGGCGGACAAGCAGGTCGAGCTGTCGCGCTTCGGCGGCAAGCGCGTGTTCTTCTCGCCCACCAAGCCCGCGATCACGGACGGAGCCGGGCTGATCCGCAAGGCGCAGCAGGAGGCGCGGGTTCAGGCGGGCTCCGCCTCGGCCGAAGCCGCCGCGCCCGACGCCAAGAAGGTGGGCGTGTACAAGCACCTGATGACCGGCGTCTCCTTCATGCTGCCGTTCGTCGTCGCCGGGGGGCTGCTGATCGCGATCGCCTTCGCCCTCGGCGGGATCTACGTCTATGAGGACCAGTATGCCGGCACGCTCGGCCATACGCTGTTCCAGATCGGCGCGAACGGGGCCTTCACGCTGATGGTGCCGGCGCTGGCGGGCTACATCGCCTGGTCCATCGCCGACCGCCCCGGTCTCGCCCCCGGCATGACCGGCGGGGTGATCGCGGGGACCATCGGTGCGGGCTTCCTCGGCGGGATCGTCGCGGGCTTCATCGCGGGCTACGGCGTCCTCTGGCTCAACCGCGCGATCCGGCTGCCCAAGACGCTGCAGGGGTTGAAGCCCGTGCTGATCCTGCCCCTGCTGGGGGCGGCGCTGACCGGGCTCATGATGTTCTATGTGGTGGGCGAGCCCACCGCGCGGCTGCTCGCCATCATCACCGAGGCGCTGCAGGGGATGCAGGGATCGTCGGCCGCCGCGCTGGGATTGCTGATCGGCGGCATGATGGCGGTGGACATGGGCGGGCCGGTCAACAAGGCGGCCTATGCCTTCGCCACCACGCTGATCGCGGCCAATGTGCTGGAGCCGATGGCCGCGGTGATGTGCGCGGGCATGGTGCCGCCCATCGCGCTGGCCGTGGCCACACGCATCATCCCCGGCCGCTTCACGCCCGAAGAGCGCGAGGCCGGCAACGCGGCCTTCGTGCTGGGCCTTGCCTTCGTGACCGAGGGCGCGATTCCCTTCGCCGCGCGCGATCCGCTGCGGGTGATCCCGAGCCTCATCGCGGGCTCGGCGGTGGCGGGCGGCATCTGCATGGCTCTGGGCGTTGCGCAGCGCGTGCCGCATGGCGGGATCTTCGTGCTGCCGATCCCCAACGCCGTGTCCAATCTGGTGGGCTTCGGCGCGGCTCTGGTCGCGGGAACGGCGGTCACCGTGCTCGCGCTCGCGCTGGTCAAGCGGCGGGTCGCCGTTCCGGCCAAGGTGCCGGCGGTGGTCTGAGGCCGGGCCTGCACGAAAAGGGGCCGCGCAATCCTCTGCACGGCCCCTGTGTCTGTGGCCTCCCGCCGGCAGGATCGGCGCCCCTTCGGCCGAGGGGGCGGTCGGAAAGCGGCGCGTCAGGTCCGGCTGCCACCGACCGTCAGGCCGCCGATCATCAGCGTCGGCTGGCCCACGCCCACCGGCACCCACTGGCCCTGCTTGCCGCAGTTCCCGATGCCGGCATCGAGCTTCATGTCGTTGCCGATGGCGCGGATCTGGCGCAGCGCGGTCGCGCCGTCGCCGATGAGGGTGGCGCCCTTGACCGGCGCCCCGATCTTGCCGTCCTTCACCAGATAGGCCTCGGTGCAGGAGAAGACGAACTTGCCGTTGGTGATGTCCACCTGCCCGCCGCCGAAGCCCACGGCGTAGATCCCGTCCCGGAGATCGGCCACGATATCGGCGGGGTCGGCGTCCCCGCCCAGCATGCAGGTGTTGGTCATCCGCGGCATCGGGACATGGGCATAGCTCTCGCGGCGGCCGTTGCCGGTCGAGGCCGTCCCCATCAGCCGCGCATTCTGGCGGTCCTGCATGTAGCCCACGAGGATCCCGTCCTCGATCAGCACGGTCCGGTTTGAGGCGGTGCCTTCGTCATCGACCGAGATCGAGCCCCGCCGGTCCGGGATCGTGCCGTCATCCAGCACCGTGACGCCGGGGGCCGCGATCCGCTGCCCCATCAGGCCGGCAAAGGCCGAGGTCTTCTTGCGGTTGAAGTCGGCCTCAAGCCCGTGGCCGATGGCCTCGTGCAGCAGGATCCCCGGCCAGCCCGCGCCGAGCACCACATCCATCACGCCCGCCGGCGCGGGCACCGCCTCGAGGTTGACGGTGGCGATCCGAACCGCCTCGCGCGCGGCGGTCTGCCACCAGCCGGGCTCCATCAGGGTCGAGAGGCCATGGCGGCCGCCGCCGCCGAAGCTGCCCGATTCGCGCCGCCCGTTCTCTTCCACGATCACCGAGACATTCATCCGCACCATCGGCCGCACATCGGCCAGCCGCGCGCCCTCGGGGCGGAGGATCTCCACCTCCTGAAGGCCGGCCGCCACGGTGGCCGACACCTGGATCACCCGTGGATCAAGGCCGCGGGCGAAGGCGTCGATCTCGCGGAGCAGCTCGATCTTCACGGGGAAGGCCGCGTCGGCCATCGGATCGGCGTCGGAATAGAGCTTGCGGTTCGTGCCCGCGGGCGGGGCGGCCATGGTGCCGCCGCCGTCGCCCACCGCAAGCCGCGCCGTCTCGCAGGCCCGCCGCAGCGCGCGTTCGGAAATCTCGGTCGAATGGGCGTAGCCCGCCACTTCGCCGCGCACGGCCCGCAGGCCGAACCCCTCGGAGGCGTCGTAGCTTGCGGTCTTCACCCGCCCGTCATCCAGCACCAGCGATTCCGACCGCGACCGTTCGAGGAAGAGTTCGCCGTCATCCGCGCCCCGCGTCGCCTCGCGCAGAAGAGTGAGAGCCGCGGCTTCGTCCAGATGGGTCTGGAACGGGCGGAAGGCCGAATCTGTCATAGGCTCTGTCCTTGATTCAGATCAAATGATGACGCATTGACGCATCGTTTTCCTTGTCGTCCTGAAACTAATATGGTCTCAATCGGTTCAGGAACAACGGGAATCTGCCCGGTTTCCGGGCGGCGGGCAGGCGGCGTGACGGCCGGCGAGAGCCAACGGGATCTGAACATGAGACAATTCACGACCTTGACCGGATGCGCCACATGGGCGGCGGGGCTTGTTGCGGCCGGCTCTGCCAGCGCGCAGCAGCAGAGCCTCGAGATCATCGGAAAGCCCGTGCAGGGCGGAACCGGCTTCCAGCCCTCGGCAGGTCCGGTCGCGACGCAGATCCACTGGCTGGACGGGTTCATCCTCGTCATCATCGCGGCCATCACCATCTTCGTCACGCTTCTCATCCTCTATGCCGCCTGGCGCTTCCACGAGAAGCGCAACGCCGTTCCGGCCCGCTTCACCCACAATTCGCCGCTCGAGATCGCCTGGACGATCGTGCCGATCCTCATCCTCGTGGCGATCGGGGCCTTCTCGCTGCCCGTGCTCTTCCATCAGCAGGAGATCCCCGACGCGGACGTGACGGTGAAGGTCACGGGCTACCAGTGGTACTGGGGCTATGAATATCCCGACGAGGAGATCTCGTTCGAAAGCTACATGATCGGCTCGCCCGCGACCGGCGGCGACAACCGGCTGACGCCCGAGGTCGAGCAGCAGCTGATCGAGGCGGGCTATGGCCGTGACGAGTTCCTGCTGGCCACGGACACCGCCATGGTCGTGCCGGTCAACAAGACCGTGGTCGTCCAGGTCACCGGCGCCGACGTCATCCACTCCTGGACCGTGCCCTCGTTCGGGGTGAAGCAGGACGCCGTGCCGGGCCGCCTGGCCGAACTCTGGTTCCGGGCCGAGCGCGAAGGCGTCTATTTCGGCCAGTGCTCCGAGCTGTGCGGCATCTCGCACGCCTACATGCCGATCACGGTCAAGGTGGTCTCGGAAGAGGCCTACGCCGCCTGGCTCGATCAGGCCCGCGGCGGCACCTACGAGCTGTCGGCGCTGGCCCCGGCGGGCGCTGCCGGCACCGCCGTCGAATGAGGGCTGGAACGGATACCGCCTGCGCCACGTTCGACAGCAGCACGGACGAGTTGCCGCAGGAGAGAGTTGCATGACCGACATCCGCATCACCGAGGTTCCGAAGGAGGCCGGGTTCGGCGACTACTTCGCCCTGCTGAAGCCGCGGGTCATGTCGCTTGTGGTCTTCACGGCGCTGGTGGGCCTTCTGGTGGCGCCGGCGACGGTGCATCCGATGATCGCGCTGACGGGCATCCTCTTCATCGCGCTGGGGGCAGGGGCCTCGGGCGCGCTGAACATGTGGTGGGATGCCGACATCGACCGGGTGATGAAGCGGACGCGCAACCGGCCCGTTCCGGCAGGTGTCGTCCAGCCCGGCGAGGCGCTGGGGCTGGGGCTCGCCCTGTCGGGGATCGCGGTGGTGATGCTGGGCCTTGCCACCAACCTCTTCGCGGCGGGGCTGCTGGCCTTCACCATCTTCTTCTACGCGGTCGTCTATTCCATGTGGCTGAAGCGCACGACGCCGCAGAACATCGTGATCGGCGGCGCGGCCGGGGCCTTCCCGCCGATGATCGGCTGGGCCGTGGCCACGGGCGGCGTCTCGCTCGAGTCGCTCTTCATGTTCGCGCTGATCTTCATGTGGACGCCGCCGCATTTCTGGTCGCTCGCGCTCTTCATGAAGTCCGATTATTCCGACGCGGGCGTGCCCATGCTGACCGTGACCCACGGGCGGCGGGTCACGCGCGGGCATGTGCTGGCCTATGCGCTGCTTCTGGCCCCCCTGGCCGTGGCGGGGGCCTTCACCGGAATCGGCGGGCCGCTGTACCTCGTTGTGGCGCTCGCGCTCAACGGCTGGCTCCTGCGCGGCGCGGTCCGCATCTGGCGGCGGGACGAGGCCGAGGCCGAGGCGGACCGTTACCGCGTCGAGAAGGGCTTCTTCCGCTTCTCGCTCTATTACCTCTTCCTGCATTTCGGCGCGATCCTCGCCGAGGCCGCGCTCAAACCCTACGGACTGGGAGGCTGGTGACATGACCATCCGCGCCGAACACGAGATGCACCGCCGCAGGCTCGGCCGCAACGTGGGGCTGGGGGTCACGCTGGCCGCCTTCATTCTGGTCGTGTTCGGCCTGACGGTCGCCAAGGTCTCGCAGCTGGGCGAGCGCGGCGCCTTCGCCCATGCCCCGCCGGGAGTGGTGGCGCGATGAGCCTCTCGCCGCATCAGAAGACGGCCGGGTGGCTGGTGGGCGTGGTCGTGGTGATGGGCGCGGCCTCGTTCGCGGCCGTGCCCTTCTATGACTGGTTCTGCCGGGTCACGGGGTTCGGCGGCACGACCGCGGTCGCCTCCGAGGCGCCCGCCGAGGTGCTCGATCGCACGATCCGGGTCCGCTTCGACGCCTCGCGCGAGGCCGGCATGCCGTGGGAGTTCCGCCCCCTCCAGCGCGAGATGGAGGTCCGCATCGGCGAAACGGGGCTGGCCTTCTACGAGGCCTACAACCCGACCGACCGCACCGTGGCGGGCACGGCCAGCTACAATGTCACGCCGGATGCCGCCGGGGGCTACTTCGCCAAGATCGCCTGTTTCTGCTTTACCGAGCAGGTGCTGGCGCCGGGCGAACGGGTCGAGATGCCGGTGAGCTTCTATGTCGATCCCGCCATCGTGAAGGACCGCGACGGGCGCTACGTGCGCCAGATCACCCTGTCCTACACCTTCCATCAGACCGAACTGCCCGAGGAGCAGGCCGCGCTCGCCGCCCGCCCCGCCGGCATCGACGTGAACTGACCCAAGACGCCATCCGGGGGGAACCATGGCCCACGCCAAGAACCACGACTACCACATCCTGCCGCCCTCGATCTGGCCCTTCATGGCCTCGGTCGGGGCCTTCGTCATGCTGTTCGGCGCCGTCCTCTGGATGCATGGATCGGGGCCCTGGCTCGGGCTGATCGGGCTTGTCCTGGTGCTGTACACGATGTTCGGCTGGTGGTCGGACGTGGTGGCCGAAAGCCTCGAGGGCGACCATACGCCGGTGGTGCGTCTCGGGCTGCGCTGGGGTTTCATCCTGTTCATCATGTCGGAAGTGATGTTCTTCGCGGCCTGGTTCTGGAGCTTCTTCAAGCACGCGCTCTATCCGATGGGGCCGGAAAGCCCGGCCATCGACGGCATCTTCCCGCCCGAGGGGATCATCACCTTCGATCCCTGGCACCTGCCGCTGATCAACACGCTGATCCTGCTCTGCTCGGGCTGCGCGGCGACCTGGGCGCACCATGCGCTCGTGCACGAGAACAACCGGCGCGACGTGACCTGGGGCCTGACGCTCGCCATCGCGCTCGGCATCCTCTTCACCTTCTTCCAGGCCTACGAATACAGCCACGCGGCCTTCGGCTTCGCCGGCAACATCTACGGCGCGAACTTCTTCATGGCGACGGGCTTTCACGGCTTCCACGTCATCGTGGGCACGATCTTCCTGCTCGTCTGCCTGATCCGTGTCCAGCGCGGCCATTTCACCCCCGAAAAGCACATCGGCTTCGAGGCGGCGATCTGGTACTGGCACTTCGTCGATGTGGTCTGGCTGTTCCTCTTTGCCTCGATCTACGTCTGGGGCCAGTAGGGGCACCGCGGCCGGCCATGCCCGTCATCCGGGCTTGCCCCCGGCAGTGCAGTTGAACCACAAGGCGCGGGCCGCAAGGCGCGCGCTTTTTGCATCGAGGACCTGCCCCATGATCCGCCGGATGATCCTGCCCCTCCTGTTCGGCCTGATCGGCGCCGCGATCCTCGTCGCGCTGGGGATGTGGCAGGTGCAACGCCTGCACTGGAAGGAGGGCGTGCTGGCCGAGATCGAGGCGCGCGTCGGGGCCCCGCCCGTCACGCTGCCCGAGGCGCCCGAACCGGCGCGTGACCGCTACCTGCCGGTCACCGTCTCGGGCCGGTTCACGGGTGAGCATCTCGATGTTCTGGTCAGCCGCAAGGACCGCGGCGCGGGCTACCGCGTGATTTCGGCCTTCGAGACCGATGAGGGCCGGCTGATCCTGATCGACCGCGGGTTCCTGCCGCAGCAGGATCGGGGCCTGCCGCGCACCGCGGTCGGGGCGGGCCTGACCGGCAACCTCCTCTGGCCCGACGAGGTGGACGGCTTCACGCCCTCGCCCGATCCGGTCTCGGGCATCTGGTTTGCCCGCGACCTGCCGGCCCTCGCCGAGGCGCTGGGAACCGAGCCGGTCCTCGTCGTGGCGGGCACGCCCACCGGCGACGGGATCGAGCCGTGGCCCGTCGGCACCGAAGGTATTCCGAACGACCATCTCGGCTATGCGGTGACGTGGTTTTCTCTTGCCGTCCTCTGGCTGGGGATGACAGTTCTTCTGCTCTGGCGTATCAGGCGTCGGACGGAATGAGGGTAACGATGCAATATATCTCGACTCGCGGTGCGGCTCCGGTTCTCGGCTTCGGCGAGGCCATGCTGACGGGCCTCGCCCGCGACGGCGGCCTCTATGTGCCCGAGACCGTGCCGACGCTGGACGAGGCCGGCATCGCGGCGCTGGCGGGCCTGCCTTACGAGGAGGTGGCCTTCCGCATCATGCGCCCCTTCGTCGGCGACACCTTCGGAGATGACGAGTTCCGCGGCCTGATCGACGCCGCCTACGCGGGCTTCGGCCATGCCGCGCGCGCGCCCCTGGTGCAACTGGGGCCGAACCACTTCCTGCTCGAGCTGTTCCACGGCCCGACGCTCGCCTTCAAGGACTTCGCCATGCAGCTGATCGGCCAGCTGTTCCAGGCGGCGCTGGCGAAGACGGGCCAGCGCATCACCATCGTCGGCGCCACCTCGGGCGACACCGGATCGGCCGCGATCGAGGCCTTCCGGGGGCTGTCCAACGTCGATGTCTTCATCCTCTTCCCGCATGGCCGTGTGTCCGAGGTGCAGCGCCGCCAGATGACGACGCCCGCCGAGGCGAACGTGCACGCGCTGGCGGTCGATGGCGATTTCGACGATTGCCAGGCCCGGCTGAAGGACATGTTCAACGACTTTGCCTTCCGTGACGCGGTGGGGCTTGCGGGCGTGAACTCGATCAACTGGGCGCGGGTGCTGGCGCAGGTGGTCTATTATTTCACCGCCGCCACCAGCCTCGGCGCGCCGCACCGCGAGGTGAGCTTTACCGTGCCCACCGGCAATTTCGGCGACATCTTCGCGGGCTACATCGCCCGGCGCATGGGGCTGCCGATCAAGCGGCTGGTGGTGGCGACGAACCAGAACGACATCCTGCACCGGGCGCTGTCGTCGGGCGATTACGCCACCCATGGGGTCACGCCCTCGATCAGCCCCTCGATGGACATTCAGGTGTCCTCGAATTTCGAGCGCGCGCTGTTCGATGCCTATGGCCGCGACGGGGCGGCGGTGGCCGCGCTGATGGATGAGCTGAAGCAGGGTGGCTTTCGCATCAGCCCGAACGCGCTGGGCACGCTGCGCGAGACCTTCACCTCGGGCCGCTGCTCTGAGGAGGAGACGCTGGCCACCATCCGCGCCACGCACGCAGCGACCGGCGAGGTGCTCTGCCCGCACTCCGCCGTGGGCGTGAAGGTGGCGCAGGAGCACCTCGGGACCGAGCCGATGGTGACGCTGGCCACCGCCCATCCCGCCAAGTTCCCCGACGCGGTGGAGGCCGCCACCGGCGTCCGCCCGCCGCTGCCCGCCCGCATGGCCGATCTCTTCGAGCGGCCCGAGCGGATGACGCGCGTGCCCAACGACCTTGCCGCCCTCGAAACCCTCATCCGCGAAAGGACCGGGCGTTGACCGTCCTCCTCGACACCCTTCCCAACGGCTTCCGCATCGTTACCGAGCACATGCCGGGGCTGCATTCGGCCTCGATCGGGATCTGGATCACCGCGGGCGGCCGGCACGAGCGGCCCGAACAGAACGGGATCGCCCATTTCCTCGAACATATGGCCTTCAAGGGCACGAAGACCCGCACGGCGCTGCAGATCGCGGAAGAGATCGAGGATGTCGGCGGCTACATCAACGCCTACACCTCGCGCGAGATGACGGCCTTCTACGCCCGCGTGCTCGAGGCGGACACGGCGCTGGCGCTGGACGTGATCGCCGACATCGTGCTGAACCCGGTCTTCGACCCCAAGGAGATCGAGATCGAGCGGCACGTCATCCTGCAGGAGATCGGGCAGGCGCTCGACACGCCCGACGACATCATCTTCGACTGGCTGCAGGAGGCCTCCTATCCGGAGCAGTCCTTCGGCCGCACGATCCTCGGGCCCGAAGAGCGCGTGTCGTCCTTCACGCGGGACGATCTGACCCGTTTCGTGGGCGAGCAATACGGGCCCGACCACATGATCCTCGCCGCGGCGGGGGGCGTCGATCACCAGAAGATCCTGGCGCAGGCGCAGGCGCTGTTCGGGCATCTGAAGCCCGTCGGACGGCGGCCGATGCAACGGGCGGACTTCCTCGGCGGCGAACGGCGCGAGCTGAAATCGCTCGAGCAGGTCCATTTCGCGATGGCCTTCGAGGCGCCGAGCTATCGCGCCCCCGATGTCTATGCGGCACAGGTCTATGCGATGGCGCTGGGGGGCGGCATGTCCTCGCGCCTGTTCCAGAAGGTGCGCGAGGAACGCGGCCTCTGCTACTCGATCTTCGCGCAGTCGGGCGCCTACGAGGATACCGGGCAGATCACGATCTACGCCGGCACCTCGGGCGAGGAGGTGGCCGATCTGGCGGGCCTCACCATCGACGAACTGCGCCGCGCGACCGACGACATGTCGGAAGCCGAAGTCGCCCGCGCGCGCGCGCAGCTGAAGGCCGGCCTGCTGATGGGCCTCGAGAGCCCCTCGAGCCGCGCCGAGCGTCTGGCGCGTCTGCTGGCGATCTGGGGCCGTGTGCCGGGCGTGGACGAGGCGGTTGAGAAGATCGACTCCGTGACCGTGGCGGCCGTGCGGGACTATGCCGAGCGGATGGCCCAGGCGCGGTCGGCGCTCGCGCTCTATGGGCCGGCCGAGCAGGCGCCCGCGCTCCAGCAGATCCGAGAGCGGCTGGCGGCCTGATGCTCGGACTGCGTCGGAAGGTCCGCATCGAGACCGAGCGGATGACGCTGCGGCTGCCGCAGCATTCCGACTGGCGCGACTGGTCGGCGCTGCGCGCCGAGAGCGCGGCCTTCCTCACGCCCTGGGAGCCGGTCTGGTCGTCGGACCATCTGACGCGCAAGGCCTTCACCAACCGCGTCTATTGGGCCGCCCGCGCCGAGAGCCAGGGCACGGCCCTGCCGCTCGTGCTGATCCGCCGCGAGGATCAGGCGCTTCTGGGCGCGATCACGCTCGACAACATCCGCCGGGGGCCCGCGCAGGCAGGAACGCTCGGCTACTGGGTCGGCCGCCCCCACGCGCGGCAGGGCTACATGCGCGAGGCGATCCTCGGGATCGTCCACCACGCCTTCAACACGCTGGATGTCAGCCGGATCGAGGCGGCCTGCCTGCCCGAGAACGCGGCCTCACGCGGCGTGCTGGAGAAGTGCGGTTTCAAGTATGAAGGCGTGGCGCAGAGCTACCTGCAGATTGCCGGCCGCTGGCGGAACCATGTGCTTTACGCCAACCTGCGCGGCGACCGGCGAGGCCGGACGGACGCGGGCTGAGGGCGGCGACCGTCGCACGGGGGGCTTTGCGCCCCCCGGACCCCCCGCAGGATATTTGTGCCAGAATGAAAGGTGGACGGGCGCGGTCTGACGCAGCTGTGACTGGCGGCGCGGGCGACCGCTGCTAGGCTTCGGCGCTGGAGGTGCCGCCGATGATCCGACCAGCCCTCGCGAGCCTTGCCCTCGCCTTTCCCCTTGCCGCCGAGGCGCAGGAGCGCACGCCGAGCCACTGCATCGCCCTGGCCGAAGGGCCCGAACGGGTGATGAGCGCGGCCTTCGGGGATCCGCTGGCCGAGGACCGGGTGCGCATCCGCTATGTCCATCATGCGACCTTCCTGATCGAGACAGCGGGCGGGCTGGTAGCGGCCACCGATTACACGGGGATGCTGGGGCAGCGCGACGTGGTGCCGGTCGTGGCCACCATGAACAACGCCCATTCGACCCACTGGACCGATTTCCCCGATCCGCGCATCGCGCATGTCCTGCCGGGGTGGCAGGAGGGGGGGCGGGCCGAGCATCACCTCGACCTGGGCGAGATGCTGGTGCGCAACGTGCCCACCGACGTGCGCTCGCGCTGGGGCGAGGGGGTGCGCAAGGACGGCAACTCGATCTTCGTCTTCGAGGTGGCGGGTCTCTGCATCGGCCATCTGGGGCACCTGCACCACGAGCCGGACGCGGGGCAATATGCGGCGCTCGGCCGGCTCGATGTGCTGATGGTGCCGGTGGATGGCGGCTATACGGTCAATCTCGAGACGATGCAGGCGGTCGTGCGCCGCCTGCGGTCCTCGGTGGTGTTGCCGATGCACTGGTTCTCGGGGCGCTCGCTCGAGATGTTCCTGTCGAACATGCAGGCGGAGTTCGAGGTGGTGCGCCTCGAGGGGGCCGAGCTGGAGCTGTCGCTGGCCTCCCTGCCGCGGCGGCCGACGATCATGGTGCTCGATCCCGCCTGGGTGGACTGAGGGGCGGGGGGGGGATAGAGAGGCGCCGGAGGTGCCCATGCTGAACCCCGCCGATGATGCCTTTCTGGCCGGCCTGGCCCGGCGATTTCCGCCCGGGACGCTGGCGCAGCCCCAGCCCCATCACCTGACCGAGCCGCGCGGCCGCCACCTGGGCCGGGCCGGAGCGGTGGCCCTGCCGCGCACCACCGAGGAGGTGGCGCGCCTCGTCTCGGCTTGCGCCGAGGCGCGCGTGGGCATCGTGCCGATCGGAGGCGGAACGGGTCTTGTGGGAGGGCAGGTGATGGGCGAGGGGCCGTTGCCGCTCCTCGTCTCGCTCGAGCGGATGAGCCGCGTGCGCGGCCTCTTCCCTTCGGAAAACGTGATCCTTGTCGAGGCGGGCGCGATCCTCGCCGACGTGCAGGCGGCGGCCGAGGCGGCGGGGCGGATGTTCCCGCTGTGGCTCGCCTCGGAGGGCTCCTGCCGGATCGGCGGCAACCTGGCCTGCAACGCGGGAGGAACGGCGGTGCTGCGCTACGGCAACGCCCGCGATCTCTGCCTCGGGCTTGAGGCGGTGCTGCCCGACGGCTCGATCCTGCACGGGCTGAAGCGGCTTCGGAAGGACAATACGGGCTATGATCTGAGGAACCTGCTGATCGGGGCGGAAGGCACGCTCGGGATCATCACGGCGGCGAGCCTCAAGCTTGTCCGGCCGCCCGCGGCGGAGGGGGCGGCGCTTCTGGCGGTGCGCGATCCGGCCGCCGCGCTCGATCTGCTGGGGCGGGCGCAACGGAGGCTTGGCCCGCTGGTGACGGGCTTCGAACTCATGCACCGGCAGGGGCTGGACTTTCTGGCCGAGACCATGCCGGGGCTGCGCCAGCCCTTTGCCGAGCCTCCGGTCTGGACCGTTCTGGTGGATCTGGGGCTTGCCGAGGGGATGGACCCGGCGGCCGAACTCGAGGCGCTCTTTGCCGAAGGGCTGGAGGCGGGGCTGGTCTCGGACGGGATCGTGGCCCAGTCCCTCGCACAGCGCGCGGATTTCTGGGCGATCCGCGAGACCATACCCGAGGGCAACCGCCGCATCGGCTCGATCGCGAGCCACGACATCTCGCTGCCGCTGGGCGAGATTGCGCGCTTTGTCGAGGAGGCGGGCGCGGCGCTTGCCCGGATCGGGTCGCTGCGGGTGAACTGCTTCGGACATCTGGGCGATGGCAATCTGCATTACAACGTCTTCCCGGCCCCCGGCCGGCGGCGCGAGGACTACGAGCCGCTGCGGGCCGAGATCACCCGCTGCGTGCATGACCTTGTCCATGCGGCGGGCGGCTCGATCAGCGCCGAGCACGGGATCGGACGGCTGAAGGTGGCCGAGCTCGAACGCTACGGGGATCCGGCCCGGCTGGCGGCGATGCGGGCCATCAAGGCGGCGCTGGATCCGCACGGGATCATGAACCCGGGCGCTGTCCTGCGCGCAGCCTGAGGCGCGGGGCGTCAGCGAAATGCCCCGCCGGAGCGACCGGCGGGGCAAGGCTGGGGTTGAGGTCACGTCCTGCAAGCAGCGACCGGTCGCCCGGCTCTTCCGCTTCTAGGACCGAATCCCTAACGTCGGGTTAAGAAGGATCCTCAGAGTCCCTCGAAGGCGCAGAGCGCATGGACCTCCATGCCCATGGCCTCAAGCTTCTTGCGGCCGCCGAGGTCCGGCAGGTCCACCACGAAGGCGCAGCCCACCACTTCGCCGCCGAGCTGCTCGATCAACCGGATGCCGGCCTCGGCCGTGCCTCCGGTGGCGAGGAGATCGTCCACCAGCAGGATCCGCTCGCCGGCCTGGATCGCGTCGTCATGCACCTCGACCACCGCCTCGCCATATTCCAGCTGGTAGCTCACCGAGACCGTGCGGCCCGGCAGCTTGCCCTTCTTGCGGATCGGCACGAAGCCCGTCGAGAGCTGGTGCGCCACGGCGCCGCCGAGGATGAAGCCGCGCGCCTCGAGGCCCGCCACCTTGTCGAACCGCATCCCGGCATAGGGCGCGAGAAGCTGGTCGATGGCGATGCGGAAGCCGCGCGGGTCCGCAAACAGGGTGGTCACGTCGCGGAAGAGGATCCCCTCGTGCGGGAAATCCACGATCGTGCGGATATAGTCCCGGACCGACTTGTTCGTCATCGCCTCAGCCTTTCAGCACGCGGCCCGCGACCGCGTCGAGTTTCGCCAGAAGCTCCGGGTCGCGCTTGGCCGGAGCGGTCATGATCGCATGTTCGAGCGCCCGGTCGCAGCCGTGCGGGCAGGCGTCGCGCGCGGCGCCCAGACGGGCGGGCAGCCCCGCCACCAGCCCGCGGGCGTGGTCGGCGTTGGCGCCGAGCGTCGCGATGATGGCGGTGATGTCCACCTCGCCGTGGTGGGGGTGCCAGCTGTCATAGTCGGTGACCATCGCGACCGAGGCGTAGCAGATCTCGGCCTCCCGGGCGAGCTTGGCCTCGGGCATGTTGGTCATGCCGATGACGTGGCAGCCCCAGCTCTTGTAGAGGAGCGACTCGGCCAGCGTCGAGAACTGCGGGCCCTCCATGCAGAGGTAGGTGCCGCCCTCGTGGACGGTGACGCCGGTTGCGCGCGCGGCATCGGCGCACAGCGCCGACAGGCGCGGACAGGTCGGATTGGCAAGCGAGACATGCGCAACGCAGCCCGAGCCGAAGAAGGACTTCGGCCGGGCGAAGCTGCGGTCGATGAACTGGTCCACGATCACGAAGTCGCCCGGCGCCATCTCTTCCCGGAACGAGCCGCAGGCGGAGACCGAGACGAGGTCCGTGACGCCCAGCCGCTTCATCGCGTCGATGTTGGCGCGGTAGGGCACGGTGGAGGGGCTGTGGACATGGCCGCGCCCGTGCCGTGGCAGGAAGGCCATCGGCACGCCCTCGAGCGTGCCCACCAGGATCTCGTCCGACGGATCGCCCCACGGCGTCTCGACCTTCGTCCAGACCGCATCCTGCAGCCCGTCGATCTCATAGACCCCCGAACCGCCGATCACCCCGATCATGGTCTTCATTGCTGTCCCCGGTTGATTGACCGGCAGGACACTAGGCCCGCCGCCGCCCGGTTGAAAGCGTCAACGGGCCGTTTCCGGGTGCGATAAATCGCCATTGCCACTCACGAAGCGCGAAATACAGGCGTCTCAGCCGGCCGGCGGGCGCGACAGTTCGATCACCTCGCGGATCACCGCATAGTCGCGGTAGCCGAGCCGCGCCATCGGCCGGAAGGCCGTCACGTCGAACCGCCCGTCGCGCAGGCAGTCGTCGCGCAGATGCACGCCCGTGACCTCGCCCAGCACCAGATGATTGTCCTGCCCCAGCAGGTCGACCACCTGCGTCACGCGACATTCGAGCGATGCCGGCGCGTCTCCCACCCGCGGGCAGTCGATGGTCCGGCATTCGGCCTTGTCCACGCCCGCTTCGCGAAACTCGTCGGTGCCCCTCGGGAAGGCCGCCGAGGTGGCGTTCATCCGGGCAAGGGCCGCCTCCTCGACGATGTTCACGCAGAAGACCCCGCTCTCGCGGAGGGCGGCAAGGCTGTCCTTCGTGCTGGTCGAGGCGAACATGACCTGCGGCGGCACATAGGCCACGGCGTTGAAGAAGGAATAGGGCGCAAGATTGTCCCCTGTCGGCCCGCGGGTCGAGATCCAGCCGATCGGCCGCGGGGCGACGATGGCGTTGAAGGGATTGTGGGGCAGGCCGTGGCCATCCTCGGGGCGGTAGAACATGGGTCTCCTTTCCGGTTTGATCCCGTTCTGCCTGCGTGTTACGCGCCGTTCCAGCCGAAACCGGAGGCAGGGGGAGCGGGCTTGTATCGCCTTGAACAGGAACGTGATGCCGACTGGTGGGAAGTCGAGGCCCTCTACGACCTCTGCTTCGCGCCGGGCCGCACGGCGCTCTCCTCCTACCGGCTGCGCGACGGGGTGCCGACGGTGGCGGATCTCTGCGCGCTCTTGCGGGACGCGGATGGCACGCTCGCCGCGGCCATCCGCTACTG
This sequence comes from Cereibacter azotoformans, assembly GCF_021391315.1. NCBI lineage: Bacteria > Pseudomonadati > Pseudomonadota > Alphaproteobacteria > Rhodobacterales > Paracoccaceae > Cereibacter > Cereibacter azotoformans. Next base: position 567,843 of record NZ_CP090021.1, read on the forward strand.
GCCCGTGAAGGTCGCAGACAAGCCGGTGCTGCTTCTCGGGCCGGTGGCGGTCCATCCGACGCGCCAGGGCGAGGGGCTGGGGGCGCTCCTGATCACCGAAACCCTGGCCGAGGCGAGGAAGCTCGGGTGGGAGCGGGTGATGCTGGTCGGGGACGCGCCCTACTACCGGCGCTTCGGCTTCCGCAAGCTCGAGCGGGTGGAGATGCCGCCGCCCACGAACCCCGAGCGCGTGCTGGGAATGCCGCTGGTGACGGGCGCTTGGGAGGGCGTCGAGGGGTCGGTGACGAAGGCCGGCTGACGCGCCTGCGCGGCCATTGCCGAACGCCCGGGCCGATCCTACCTCTTGTCGCATGACCGCAAACAGCCGCCTCCCCGCCCTGCGCACCAGTCCCGAAGCCGAGATCGCGGCGCTCGCCCTGCGGTTCGACCGCGCGAACGGTCCGGTGATGGCCCTGATGAACCGCTTCGGCGGGTCGCTCGAAGAGCGGATGGCGCTGCTGCCGGCCGCCCTCCAGCGCCAGATCGAGACGGTGACGCGCCGCGCCCTCGAGCAGAGCCACCGGATCGCGGCGGCGGGCCGTGCCGCCCCCGACCTCGGACGGCGCGCCACGCCCGCTCTCGTGGCGCTCACGGGCGCGGCCGGTGGCGCGGGGGGGCTTGCCACCTCGATCGCCGAACTGCCGGTGACGATCACCGTCATCATGCACGCCATCCGCCGCGCGGCCGAAGCCGAGGGCTTCGACCCGGACGATCCGGCCATCCGCGTGGAGTGCCTGCGCATCTTCGGCGCCGGCAGCCCCCTCAAGCGCGACGACGGCGTGAACACCAGCTTCATCGGCGCCCGCATCGCGCTCAGCGGGGCCGCGGTCAGCAAGGTCGTGGCCTCGGTCGCGCCCAGACTTGCCGCGGCGCTTGGCCAGAAACTCATGGCCCAGGCCGTGCCCGTGCTCGGCGCGGTGACAGGCGCCACGCTGAACGCCGCCTACCTGAACTACTACCGCGAGATCGCCGAGATCCGCTTTGCCCTGCTGCGTCTCGCCCAGACCCACGGCCCCGAGCGGGTGCTCACCGAGTTCCAGTCCGCGGTGAGGCCGATCCCGCTATACCGCGCCTGAGGGAAACCTGGCAAACGCCCCTCAAGCGCCGCGCGCCTCCCTTCATTCTGGCCCAAATATCCCGGGGGTCCGGGGGCAGAGCCCCCGGCCTGTTCCCGTCACTCCCCGCCGCCGGCCCCCTGCGACACTGGCCGCGGCTCAGACCTTGTCCCCGCGCTCCAGCCCGTAGCGCCTGAAGAGGCTGCCCTGCGTCATGAAGAAGGCGAAGATGGCCAGGGGCAGCCCGAAGGTCTTGAAATTGACCCAGGCGTCCGTGCTCATCAACCGCCAGACCGCCTCGTTCGCGGCGGCGAGCACGAAAAAGAACAGCATCACGCGCCGAGTAAGCACCATCCAGCCCTCAGGCTGCAGGGGCACCGCCTCCTCGAGCACCAGCTTGAGCCAGCTCTGCCCGCGCAGCAATCCGATGCCGAGAAGGGCGCCGAACAGCAGGTAGATCATGGTGGGCTTCATCTTGAAGAACCGCTCGTCGTTCAGCCAGACCGAGAGGCCGCCGAACACCACGACCAGAACGACCGTCGCCACCTGCATCCGCGAGAGCTTGCCCGTCAGCCGCCAGAGCAGGCCGGTGCAGATCACCATCAGCGGGATGAAGGCGGCCGTCACCACGATGAAGCCCTGGTAGTCGGTGCCGCCAAAGGCGAAGGTTTCGTCCTTCAGCTGCACATAGCCGAGGAAGAAGGCCGCGATCGGCCCCCACTCCAGCGCCGCCTTGACCATCGGGTTGATCCGCTCTGCCATCTTTCTCCCTTTCATCCCGCCTGAACCAGTATCGCGCCGAGGGCGATCAGGCCCATCAGCAGTATCTTCGCAGGCCCCGACCGCTCGCCGAGGAACAGCCAGCCGATCGCCGCGGCGAAGAGGGTCGAGGTCTCGCGCAGCGAAGCCACCTCGGCCACCTTGCCCAGCCGCGTCCCGAGCATCACGCCCCCGAAGCTCACGAAGGCGATCAGCGCCCCCACGAATCCACGCAGCGCCAGCGCGCCGGCCGCCTCGGGGATCTGCCGGGCCTTGAGAAGCCTGTACCCCAGCATCAGCGGGAAATCGAGCGAGGTCATCAGGAAGAACCAGGCGAGGAAGGTGAAGGGATCGGGCATGAGCCGGATAGCCCAGGCGTCGTAGGTCGTGTAGATCGCAACCATCAGGCCGCCGGCGAAGGCCCAGGCAAGGCCCGCCTGCAGGTCGATGCGCCCGATGTGCGGGCTCGAGGTGAAGTTGAGCCGCGCGAGCATCAGGATCGCTCCCGACAGCAGCGCCACGCCCAGCCACTGGATGCCGACATACTGCTCGCCCAGGAACAGGGCCGCGAAGGCCAGCGTCGCCAGCGGCCCCACGCCGCGCACGACCGGATAGACGACCGTGTAGGCCGCGCGCGAATAGGCCCGCGCCATCGCGATCTTGTAGGCGAGGTGGATCGCCATCACTCCCGCCATCACCAGCCATTCGAAGCCGCGGGGCCAGGGCACGAGGAACAGCGCGACCGGAGCCGACAGCAGCACCATGAAGACGTCGATCGCGCCCCGGGCGAGCCAGGGATCGTGCCGGCCCTTCTGCAAGGCGCCGAAGCAGGCATGGGCCAGGGCCGAGGTCAGCGCGAGAAGGAGCGCGAGCCGCGCCCCGGCTTCGGTGCCTTCGAGGGAGAGGATCCAGGCTGTCATGGCGGGGTGGAGCGGCGGGCCGCCGGGGGGCTGTCTGCCCCCCGGACCCCCCGAGGATATTTTTCCAGAGTGAAAGGCAGGGGTCGCGTCCGGGAAGGGGCGCGGTCGGTCTCAGTCGTCGAGGCCCATCAGGGCGCGGGCGAACTCCTCGGGGTCGAAGGGGGCGAGGTCGTCGATCTGCTCGCCCACGCCGATCGCATGGATCGGCAGGCCGAAGCGATCGGCCAGGGCCACGAGCACGCCGCCCTTGGCGGTGCCGTCGAGCTTGGTCATCACAAGGCCCGAGACATCGGCGAGCTTGCGGAAGATCTCGACCTGGCTCAGCGCGTTCTGTCCGGTGGTGGCGTCCAGCACGAGCAGCGTGTTGTGCGGCGCGTCGGGATCCTTCTTGCGGATCACCCGCACGATCTTGGACAGCTCTTCCATGAGATCCGTGCGGTTCTGCAGCCGGCCGGCCGTGTCGATCATCAGAAGATCGGCCCCCTCGGCCTGGGCCTTCGTCATGGCATCGAACGCCAGCGAGGCCGGGTCGGAGCCCTCCGGCGCGGTCAGGACCGGCACGCCGGCGCGGCGGCCCCATACCTGAAGCTGCTCGACGGCGGCGGCGCGGAACGTGTCTCCGGCCGCGATCACGACGGACTTTCCGGCGGCGCGGAACTGGGAGGCGAGCTTGCCGATGGTCGTGGTCTTGCCCGAGCCGTTCACGCCCACCACCAGCACCACCTGTGGACGCGAGGGATAGAGCGGCATCGGGCGGGCCACGGGCTCGAGGATGCGGGCGATCTCGGTGGCCAGCGCCTCCTTGATCTCGCGCGACGAGACGCGGCGGCCATAGCGGCCCTCGGCGATGTTGGCCGTGACCCGGAGCGCGGTCTCGACGCCCATGTCGGCCTGGATCAGCACCTCCTCGAGGCTCTCGAGCATGGCGTCGTCGAGGATCCGGCGCGGCTCTTCCGTCTGGCCGAACATGCGGCCGAAGAAGCCGGGGCGGCGTTCGGGTTCGGGTTCGGGGGCCGGTTCGCGATCGCGCCCGCCGGCTTCGGGGGGCGGTTCGGGCGCGCGGCGATCGGGATCGGGCAGGGGCGCGGGCGGCGGCGGCGCGAGGGCGCGCGCAGGCTCGGGCACGGGCACGGGATCGGGGGCGAAGGTGGCCGGAGGCTCGGCCGGGCGCGGTGCGGGCGCGGCTGGCCGGTCGAGGATCAGGGGCGCCTCGTCCATCTCGGGTCCGGTCGCGGCGGGTTCGGTCGAGGCGCCTTCCTCGACCAGCGCGTCCAGCTCGTCCGACAGCCGGTCCGAGGAGCGGAACATCTTCTCGCGCATCTTCTTGAAGAACGACATGGGCTTCCGCCTCCCCTTCCTGCGGCTTCTGACACCTAGTCGCTCAGGCGGCGCGAGGGAAGGGGGAAGGCCGCCGCAGCGGCGCCGGGCGTTGGCGCAGGCGTGACTGGCCAAGGGGGCGCGCCTCTGGCAGTCTGGCGCGGGCGATCCCGCCCGCCGAACTGCCGGAGGGACTCATGCACAGGATCATCCCAACCGCCATGGCGCTGGCCTTCGCCGGGGCCGTGCAGGCGGGCGAGCCGATCAGCGCCGAGGAGTTCGAGGCTTATTCGGTCGGCAAGACCCTCTCTTACGCCGTGGGTGGGCAGATCTACGGCGCCGAGCAGTATCTGCCCGGCCGCCGCGTCGTCTGGGCCTTTCGTGGACAGGAATGCGCCCGGGGCGAGTGGTATGAGGACGCGGGCCAGATCTGCTTCGTCTACGAGCACGATTCCACCCCCCAATGCTGGACCTTTTACCGGGATTCCGCGGGCCTCAGGGCGCAGTTCGAGGGCGATCCGGCCGGAACGGAATTGTCGGAGGTGGCCCAGACGCCGGCCCCGCTGGTCTGTGCCGGCCCGGACGTGGGCGTGTGAGGCGCGCGGGCCTCAGAGCAGGCTGCCCTGTGCGGGCGGTTCGGCCTTGCCCTTGCGGGGCTTGCGCGCGCCGAGCGTGAGACGGCCGTCCTGGAACTCGATCTCGAGGCTGGCCGCCCGCTCGGCGGCGGTTTTCGTGGTCACCACCTCGCCATCCGCGCGCACCACCGCATAGCCGCGCCGGAGGGTCTCGCGGTAGCCCAGCGTCTGGCGCAGCCGGTCGAGCGCCTCGAGCCGATCGGCCAGCCGCAGGAGCCGCGCCTCGGGGGCGGCCTCCAGACGGGCGGCCAGTGCCCCGAGGGCCGCCGCATCGCGCCGGTTCGTGCGCTCGCTCTCGGCCACCAGACGCGCGAAGGCGGGCGCGAGCCGGCCCGAGAGGGCCTCGAACCGGTCCCGCGCCCGCTCGCTGCGGCGGCCGAGGCAGGTCTCGAGGCCGCGGCCGCGGTCGGCGAGCCGGTCCTTCTGCCGCGCCACCAGATCGGCCAGCAGCCGGGGCCGCAGATGGGCGCCCAGCGGCTCGAGCCGGGCGCGGCGGGCCGCGACGCTCTGCCCGAGCGCGCCAGAAAGCCGTGCGGACCAGAGGTCGAACCGCTGGCTGGGGCCGGCGACAAGGCTGTCCAGCCGCGGCAGCGCGCGGGAGAGATCCCGAAGCCGCTGGTCACGGCGCCGGATCGTCTCGGCCGCGCAGCGCGAGAGCCGCGCGCCCTGTCCATCGAGGCCGGCCAGCAGGTCGAGCCGCACGGGCACCGCCATCTCGGCCGCGGCGGTGGGCGTGGGGGCGCGGCGGTCGGCGGCGTGGTCGATCAGGGTGGTGTCGGTCTCGTGGCCCACGGCCGAGATCAGCGGGATCCGGCTCTCGGCGGCGGCGCGGACGACGATCTCCTCGTTGAAGCCCCAGAGATCCTCGAGGCTGCCACCGCCGCGCGCCACGATCAGCAGGTCGGGGCGGGGGATGGGGCCCCCGTCGGGCAGGGCGTTGAAGCCGCGGATCGCGGCCGCCACTTCGGGGGCGCATTTCTCGCCCTGCACCGCCACCGGCCAGATCAGCACATGGCTCGGGAAGCGGTCGCGCAGCCGGTGAAGGATGTCGCGGATCACCGCGCCCGAGGGCGAGGTGACGACGCCGATCACCCGCGGCAGGAAGGGCAGGGGGCGCTTGCGCGCCGCGTCGAACAGCCCTTCGGCCGCGAGCGCCGCGCGGCGCTTTTCGAGCATGGCCATCAGCGCGCCGGCACCCGCGGGGGCCATGTCCTCGACGATGATCTGGTATTTCGACTGGCCGGGGAAGGTGGTCATGCGCCCCGTGGCCACCACCTCCATCCCTTCCTCGGGCCGCACCGAGAGACGCCCGGCCTGACCTTTCCAGCAGATCGCCGCGATCACGGCGCGATCGTCCTTGAGGTCGAAATAGAGGTGCCCCGACGCGGGCCGCGACACGCGCCCGATCTCGCCGCGCACGCGGACAAGGCCGAACTCGCCCTCGATCACGCGCTTCACGGCGCCCGACAGTTCCGAGACGGTGTATTCCGGCGTGTTGCGGGCGGGGGCGGGGTCTTCGAAGAGATCGGACATGGGGTCTTTCTGCCCCAGCGGGGCAGGGCAGGCAAGCGGCCGTGCGATCCTTGTCCGGCGCGGCCGCAGGCAGTAGGAAGCGGCAGGTTGGACAAGGAGCGCGCATGAACATCCTCATTCTCGGCGGCGGCGGGCGCGAGCATGCGCTGGCCTGGGCGATCAAGCAGAACCCCAAGTGCGACCGGCTGATCGTGGCGCCGGGTAACGCCGGGATCGCGCGGATCGCCGAATGTTCTGACCTCGACATCCTCGATGGCGCGGCCGTGGTCGCCTTCTGCGAGGCGAACTCGGTCGATTTCGTCGTGGTGGGGCCCGAGGCGCCGCTGGCCGCGGGTGTGGCCGATGCGACGCGGGCCGCGGGCATCCTGACCTTCGGCCCCTCGCAGGCGGCCGCACGGCTCGAGGCGTCGAAGGGCTTCACCAAGGAGATCTGCGACGCCTGCGGAGCCCCGACGGCCGGCTACGCGCGCTTCACCGAGGCCGAGGCGGCGCGGGCCCATGTGCAGGCCTCGGGCGCGCCGATCGTCGTCAAGGCCGACGGGCTGGCCGCGGGCAAGGGCGTGGTGGTGGCCATGACCGAGGCCGAGGCCATCGCCGCCATCGACGACATGTTCGCGGGCAGTCTGGGCGCGGCGGGCGCCGAGGTGGTGATCGAGGAGTTCATGGCGGGCGAGGAGGCCAGCTTCTTCGTCCTCACCGACGGGCGCACCGTCCTGCCGATCGGCACCGCGCAGGACCACAAGCGCGCCTTCGACGGCGACGAGGGGCCGAACACCGGGGGCATGGGCGCCTATTCGCCGGCGCCGGTTCTCACGCCCGCGATCCAGCGGCAGGCGCTGGACGAGATCATCAAGCCCACCATCGCCGAGATGGCCCGCCGCGGCGCTCCCTACAGCGGCGTCCTCTATGCCGGGCTGATGATCGAACAGGGCCGCGCGCGGCTGGTGGAGTACAACGTCCGCTTCGGCGACCCGGAGTGTCAGGTGCTGATGCTGCGGCTGGGGGCGCAGGCGCTCGACCTGCTTCTGGCCTGCGCCGAGGGGCGGCTCGACGAAATGCGGGTGAACTGGGCCGAGGATCACGCGCTGACCGTGGTGCTGGCAGCGCGGGGCTATCCGGGCCGCTACGAAAAGGGCTCGGAGATCCGCGGCCTCGAGGCGCTGCCCGAGACGAGCCGTCAGGTGGTGTTTCATGCCGGAACGGCGGCGAGGGATGGCCGGATCACCGCGGTCGGAGGGCGGGTTCTGGCCGCCACCGCGCGCGGCGGCACGCTCGCAGAGGCGCGGGACGCGGCCTATGCGATGGTCGATGCGATCGACTGGCCGGAGGGTTTCTGCCGCCGTGACATCGGCTGGCGCGCGCTCTGATCGGCCGGGCCCCGGCCCGCGTCACGCGACGCCGGAAGCCCTTGCCCTTCGGCCCGCCCCCGCATAAGAAGCGCCGGATTCCGGGGTCCGGCTGCGGGGGTTAGACCATGCCGCTTCTAGTCATGAAATTCGGCGGCACCTCTGTTGCCGATCTCGCGCGCATCAGGAATGCGGCCGAGAAGGTCAAGCGCGAGGTCGAGCGCGGTTACGACGTGATCGTGATCGTCTCGGCCATGTCGGGCAAGACCAACGAACTGGTCGGCTGGGTCGAGCAGACCTCGCCGCTGTTCGACGCGCGCGAATATGATGCGGTGGTCTCGTCGGGCGAGAATGTCACCGCGGGCCTCATGGCGCTGACCCTGCAGGAGATGGACGTTCCGGCGCGCAGCTGGCAGGGCTGGCAGGTGCCGATCCGCACCACCTCGCAGCATTCGGCCGCCCGCTTCCTCGAGATCCCGCGCGAGAACCTCGACGCGAAGTTCGCCGAAGGATTCAAGGTCGCCGTGGTGGCGGGCTTCCAGGGCGTGAGCCCCGAGGGCCGGATCACCACGCTCGGCCGCGGCGGCTCGGACACGACGGCCGTGGCCTTCGCGGCGGCCTTTGCCGCGGAACGCTGCGACATCTACACCGATGTGGACGGGGTCTATACGACCGACCCGCGGATCGCGTCGAAGGCGCGCAAGCTGGAAAAGATCGCCTACGAAGAGATGCTGGAACTGGCCTCGCTCGGGGCCAAGGTGCTCCAGACCCGCTCGGTCGAACTGGCGATGCGCTACAAGGTGAAGCTGCGGGTGCTGTCCTCGTTCGAGGACACCGACGAGACCTCGGGAACCCTGGTCTGCGACGAGGAGGATATCATGGAATCGAAAGTCGTCTCTGGCGTCGCCTATTCGCGCGACGAAGCGAAAATGACCCTCGTCACCGTCGAGGACCGCCCCGGCGTCGCTGCGGCGATCTTCGGCCCGCTGGCCGAGGCCGGGGTGAACGTGGACATGATCGTCCAGAACATCTCGGAAAAGGACTACGGCAGCCATCCCGGCTCGGTCACGGACATGACCTTCTCCTGCCCGATCAACCAGGTGGCCCGCGCGCGCAAGGCGCTCGAGGATGCCAAGGCCGCCGGCAGCATCGTCTATGACGAGCTGGTGGTCGATACCGAGGTGGCCAAGGTCTCGGTCGTGGGCATCGGGATGCGCAGCCATGCGGGCGTGGCCTCGACCATGTTCCAGGCTCTCGCCGCCGACGGGGTGAACATCAAGGTCATCGCAACCTCCGAGATCAAGATTTCGGTGCTGATCGACCGGAAATATATGGAACTCGCGGTGCAGGCACTCCATGATGCCTTCGCATTGGAGACGGCCAACTGAGGCCGGCATTGGCGCCGGGGGGTCATGCCTGAACGCAGCGAAAGCGAAAGCCGCAAGCTTCTCAGGCGGTTGCGTGACAGTCTTGCCCTGTCCGCCAAGGGGCAGGACCGGCTCGACCGCATCACGGCGCTGATTGCGGACTCGATGCAGACCGAGGTCTGCTCGATCTACCTCTTCCGCGACCCCGAGACGCTCGAACTCTGCGCCTCGCAGGGTCTGAAGCCCGAGGCGGTTCACAAGACGCGCCTCAAGCTGGGCGAGGGGCTTGTCGGGCGGGTGGCGCGGACGGCGGCGCCCATCAACACCGGCAACGCGCCCTCCGAGCGCGGCTTCCGCTTCATGCCCGAGACGGGCGAGGAGATCTATTCCGCCTTCCTTGGCGTTCCGATCCAGCGCGTCGGCGAGAAGCTGGGCGTGCTGGTGGTGCAGTCGCGCGAGGCGCGGCTCTACACCGACGACGAGGTCTATGCCCTCGAGGTGGTGGCCATGGTGCTGGCCGAGATGGCCGAACTGGGGGTGTTCATCGGCGAGGGCGAGGCGCTGTCGGCCAAGCACATCCGTCCCGTGCTGGTGCGCGGATCGACCGGGCAGGAGGGCGCGGCCGAGGGCCATGTCTGGCTGCACGAGGCGCGCGTGGTGGTGACGAACCCGGTGGCCGACGATCCCGTCCTCGAGACCGAGCGTATCCGGGCCGCGGTGGCGCAGCTGCGCGTCTCGGTGGACGATCTGCTCTCGGCCTCGGTGCTCGACAAGGACCAGCGGCAGGTGCTCGAGGCCTACCGCCTCTTTGCCCATTCCCGCGGCTGGCTCCGGCGGATGGAAGAGGACATCATGGCCGGCCTCTCGGCCGAGGCCGCGGTGCAGAAGGAGCAATCCGCCGCCCGCGCCCGGCTGGAGCAGGTGCCCGACGCCTATCTGCGCGACCGGCTGCACGATCTGGATGACCTGTCGCACCGGCTGCTGCGCATCCTGACCGGGCAGGGCAAGGACACCGGCGCCGAGATGCCCGAGAATCCGGTTCTCGTCGCGCGCAACATCGGCCCGGCCGAGCTGCTGGAATATGGACGGAAACTCCGGGGCGTCGTGCTCGAGGAGGGGTCCGTCGGCTCGCACGCCGCGATCGTGGCGCGGGCGCTGGCGATCCCGCTGGTGATCCACGCCGACCGGATCACGACCGAGGCCCTCAACGGGGATCACATCATGGTGGACGGCGACAACGGCCTCGTCCATCTGCGTCCCGAGGTTTCGGTCGCGGCGGCCTTCCGGGACAAGATGGCGATGCAGGCCAAGGCGCAGGAGCGCTACGCCTCGCTGCGCAATCTTCCGGCGCAGTCGAAGTGCGGCTCGGTCACGGGGCTGATGATGAACGCGGGCCTGATGGCCGACCTTCCCAGCCTCGACAGTTCGGGGGCGGAAGGCGTGGGTCTCTTCCGCACCGAGCTGCAGTTCCTGATCCGCAACCAGATGCCCAAGCGCGACGAGCTGGCCCGGCTTTACGCCCGCGTGATGGATGCCGCGCGCGGGCACCGGGTCGTGTTCCGCACGCTCGACATCGGCTCGGACAAGGTGCTGCCCTATCTCAAGCCGCAGGATGAGCCCAACCCTGCCATGGGCTGGCGCGCGATCCGGGTGGGCCTCGACAAGCCCGGCGTGCTGAGGATGCAGCTTCAGGCGCTGATCCGGGCCTCGGCCGGGCGTGATCTCTGCATCATGTTCCCCTTTGTGTCGGAGCATCACGAGTTCATGATGGCCCGCAGCCACCTGCTGCGCGAGCTGCACCGCGAGCGGAGCCTTGGCCATCCGGTGCCGGTCAACATCTCGGTCGGCACGATGCTGGAGACGCCGAGCCTTGCCTATGCGCCCCGCGCCTTCTTCGAGACGACGGATTTCATCTCGATCGGCGGCAACGATCTCAAGCAGTTCTTCTTCGCCGCCGACCGCGAGAACGAGCGGGTGCGCCGGCGCTATGACGTTCTGAACGTGAGTTTCCTGAGTTTCATCGAGCATATCGTGAACCGCTGCGCCGAGGCGGGAACCCCGCTCTCGTTCTGCGGCGAGGATGCGGGGCGCCCCGTCGAGGCGCTGTGCTTCGCCGCGATGGGCATCCGCACGCTCTCGATGCGCCCGGCCTCGATCGGCCCGGTCAAGGCGCTCCTGCGCCGGGTGGACCTGATCGAGGCGCGCAAGGTGATCGAGATGTCCCGCGCCTCGGGGGCCGAGACGGTGCGACCGGCGGTCCTGGAATGGCTGGCGACGCAGGTCGATTGAGCCTGCCGCCCGCCCCGGAACGGCACGCCGCATCGATTGACCTTCCGCTGCGACAGGCGTAAGGCCGGGCCTCGTGGTGCTTTGTTGCCGGATTGCGGGCCACGTTAAAGAAGCCGCTAAAGAGGCGAGGGCGCACAGCCCCCGTGCTCTCCGGCATGGGGGCTTTTTGGTATCGCGAAGGACGATCGGCCATGACGAAGGACTGGAAGACACGGACGCAGCTCGTCCACGGGGGCAGCCGGCGGAGCCAGTATGGCGAGATGGCCGAGGCGATCTTTCTCACGCAGGGCTTCGTCTATGACACGGCCGGGCAGGCCGAGGCCCGCTTCATCGAGACCGGCGAGGACGAGTTCATCTACGCCCGCTACGGCAACCCCACCACCCGCATGTTCGAAGAGCGCATCGCGGCCGTCGAGGGCACCGAGGATGCCTTTGCCACCGCCTCGGGGATGGCTGCGATCCACGGCGTCCTGACCTCGATCGTGCGGGCGGGCGATCATCTGGTGGCGGCGCGCGCGCTCTTCGGCTCGTGCATCTACATCCTCGAGGAGGTGCTGGGCCGGTTCGGCGTCGAGGTGACCTTCGTCGATGGCACCGACCTCGACCAGTGGCGCGCGGCGGTGCGGCCGGGCACGAAGGCCGTGTTCTTCGAGTCGGTCTCGAACCCGACGCTCGAGGTGGCCGACATCGGCGCCATCGCCGCGATCGCCCATGCGGTGGGCGCGCTGGTGATCGTGGACAATGTCTTCACCACCCCCGTCTTCTCGACCGCGGTCCGGCAGGGTGCGGATGTGGTGATCTATTCGGCCACCAAACATATCGACGGGCAGGGACGCGCGCTCGGCGGCGTGGTCTGCGCCTCGCAGCACTTCATCCGCAAGGTGCTCGAGCCCTTCATGAAACATACCGGCGGCTCGATGAGCCCCTTCAACGCCTGGCTCATGCTGAACGGCATGGCGACGCTCGACCTGCGCTGCCGGGCGATGGCCGACACGGCCGAGAAGATCGCCCGGGCGCTCGAGGACGATGCGCGGCTCGTGCGGGTGATCCATCCCGCGCTGGAGAGCCACCCGCAGCACCAGATGGCGAAGGCGCAGATGGACCGCCCCGGCACGATGATCGCGCTTGATCTGGCCGCGGGCAAGGAGGCGGCCTTCCGCTTCCTCGACGCGCTGAAGATCATCAAGATCTCGAACAATCTCGGCGACGCGCGCTCGATCGCGACCCATCCCGCGACGACCACCCACCAGCGGCTGTCGGACGCGCAGAAGGCCCATCTCGGCATCACGCCGGGCCTCGTGCGGCTGTCGGTGGGGCTCGAGGATGCGGACGATCTGATTGCCGACCTGAAACAGGCGCTCGACGTGATCTGAATCGTCTGTCTCCCCGTATCCGGATCGACTGTTGGGGAAACGGGCGGCACCCTCTATATAGGGTCCGACCCGCTGTGATGAGGGGAAGCGAGATGAACATCCTGACGCCCGTGGCCGATCGCCTGCCGAGCCGCGAGGAGGCCGAGGAGGCTCTGGCCGTCCTCCGGCGCTGGGCGAAGCACACGCCGGTCTCCGACGTGGCCGGTCTTGCGCCCGACGTGCCAGCCCTGGTCTATCCCGAGTTCAGCCGCTCCTACCCGCGCAACTTCACCGTGGACGAGGCCTACAAGGCCTCGCTGCCCGACCTGCAGAACGGGCCCGCCAGCCTGATCGTCGGCGCGAAGGCGGTGATCCAGCATGTCGGCATCTCGAACTTCCGCCTGCCGATCCGCTACCACACGCGCGACAACGGCGACCTGACGCTCGAGACCTCGGTCACCGGCACGGTGAGCCTCGAGGCCGAGAAGAAGGGCATCAACATGAGCCGCATCATGCGGTCCTTCTATGCCCATGCCGAGCAGGGCTTCAGCTTCGAGGTGATCGAGCGCGCGCTGGAAGACTACAAGCGCGACCTCGAAAGCTTCGACGCCCGCATCCAGATGCGCTTCTCCTTCCCGGTGAAGGTGCCGTCGCTGCGCTCGGGGCTCGTGGGCTGGCAGTATTACGACATCGCGCTGGAGCTGGTGGACCGGGGCGGGGTGCGCAAGAAGATCATGCATCTCGACTTCGTCTATTCCTCGACCTGCCCCTGCTCGCTGGAGCTGAGCGAGCACGCCCGGCGCGAGCGGGGCCAACTCGCCACGCCGCATTCCCAGCGGTCGGTGGCGCGGATCTCGGTGGAGGTGCGGCCGGGCAAGTGCCTCTGGTTCGAGGATCTGATCGAACTGGCCCGCGCGGCGGTGCCGACCGAGACGCAGGTCATGGTCAAGCGCGAGGACGAACAGGCCTTCGCCGAGCTGAACGCCGCCAACCCGATCTTTGTCGAGGATGCGGCGCGCAGCTTCTGCCAGGCGCTGCAGTCCGATCCGCGGATCGGCGACTTCCGCGTCGTGGCGAGCCATCAGGAATCGCTTCATTCCCATGATGCGGTGTCGGTGCTGACCGAAGGGCCGACCTTCGCGGCCGAGAGCCTCGATCCGAGGCTTTTCGCGAGCCTCTATCACACCGGCTGACCGGGCCTGCCGCCCGTCCGGGTGGACTCGGGTGGGCCAGATCGGCTAGGGCTTCGGCTCCGAGAGGGTGCCCACGGGCACCCTTGCCGATTTGCCGGGGCTTGCCATATGGTTCCTGAACGCCGCCACGCCGATGACCGGGCTGCTCCGCCTGTGCGAAGGCCGCCGCCGGCGCGTGTGAGGCTGGCTTGACAGCCCCGTCACCCTCCGGCCAAGCCTCTGGCATGATCGACCCTCGCCCCGTCGGATACATCCTCGGTCTTCTTGTGGCCACGCTGGGCGTGCTGATGCTGCTGCCCATGGCGCTCGATCTGGCCACCGGCAACCCGCACTGGATGAGTTTTGCCGAAAGCGCCACCATCTCGGCGCTTGCGGGCGCGCTGCTGGCGCTGGCCTGCGCCAACGGGCGGCGGCAGGGGATGGGCCTCTCGCTCCAGCAGAGCTTCCTGCTCACGACCGGCGCCTGGGTGGTCATGCCCTTCTTCGGGGCCCTTCCCTTCATGCTGGGCCAGCCCGACGCGGGCGTGACGGACGCCATGTTCGAGGCCATGTCGGGCTTCACCACCACGGGCACCACCGTCTTCGTCGGGCTGGACCGGCTTCCGCTCGGCACGAACCTCTGGCGGGGGATGCTGCAATGGCTGGGCGGTTTGGGGATCGTCATCGTCGCCATGATCTTCCTGCCGGTGATGAAGGTCGGCGGGATGCAGTTCTTCCGCTCGGAAGGGTTCGACACGCTGGGCAAGATCCTGCCCCGAGCCCTCGATATCTCGAAGGCGTTGATCCAGATCTACCTCGTGCTGACGATGGCCTGCGTGCTGACCTATCTCGCGCTCGGCATCCCGCTCTTCGAGGCGGTCGTCCATGCGCTCACCACGGTCTCGACAGGCGGTTTTTCCAGCTCGGACAGGTCCTTCGGCCTGTTCCAGGGGCCGGCCGAATATGCCTGCGCCGTCTTCATGTTGCTCGCCTCGCTGCCCTTCGTGCGGTTCGTCCAGCTGGCGCAGGGCGAGGTGCTGCCGCTCTGGCGCGACCCGCAGGTGCGGGCCTACCTGCGCTGGAACCTCTATGCGATCGCGATGATCCTGATCTACGAGATCGTCAGCCGCGGCGCGCCGATCCTGCCCACGCTGCGCGAGACCACCTTCAACGTCGTCTCGACCTTTTCCGGCACCGGCTTCGCGAGCGTGGACCTGAGCCTCTGGGGCACCTTTCCCTTCGTGATGCTGATCGTGGTGGGGCTGATCGGGGGATGCACCTCCTCGACCGGCTGCTCGGTCAAGGTCTTCCGCTACCTGATCCTGCTCGAGGCGATCAAGGTCCAGATCCGCCGCCTCCAGAGTCCGAGCGCGGTCATCTTCGTCGATTACGAGGGCCGCCGCGTGGGCGAGGACGTGATCAACGCGGTGATCCTGTTCTTCACCATGTTCATCCTGAGCTTCGGGGTCCTGTCGGTCCTGCTGTCGCTGACGGGGCTTCAGACCAAGACCGCGATCACCGCCGCCTGGACGGCCATCGCCAATGTCGGCCCCGTCTTCGGCCCGGAGGTCAGCGCCACCGGCGCGGTGGACCGTTTCCCCGATTCGGCGAAATGGATGATGATCCTCGGAATGCTGGTGGGCCGGCTGGAGCTTCTGTCGGTCTATGTGCTCTTCATGCGCAGGTTCTGGCGCGGCTGAGCCGTCTCCTGCCAGTCAGTCCCAGCAGGAGACGAGCGCCGTCATTCCATCGCCCAGACGGGCCAGATCCTCGGGCGCGAGCGCGCCTCCGCCTTCGGACATGCGGGGCAGGACGCCCGCCTCCGCGAGCCGGGCCGTCAGCGCCTCGGGCGCGAGGGCGAAGGAGACCTCGGCCGGCAGCTGCCGGGCGCCCTGCGGCGGCGCCACCAGCATGCCGAGCACCGCGCCCGAGCCGTCGAGCACCGGCCCGCCGGCATCGCCCGGCCGTGCCACAAGGCTCAGCCGGCGCAGGTTCGGCTCGCCCTCCAGCCCCGTCAGCCCGTCCAGCGTGCCGAAGGTCAGGGTGGGGGCGGGCAGTACGTCCTCATAGGGATAGCCCGCCACGGCCACCGGTGAGCCGAGCCGCGCCGCGCCGCTGCGGAAACTGGCGGTGACGCGCGGGGCCATCGCGCGCTCCGGCTTCAGCACCGCGATCCCGAGGGCGGGGTCGGCCAGCGCCACCCGCGCGTCGTGATCGCGGTCGATCGTCACCCGGCCGCAGCCCGCCACCGCCTCGGCGGAGGTCAGGACCGTGCCCTTGGCATCCACGAAGATCCCCGAGCGCGACTGGCGCGGCTTGCGCACCTCGAGCCCGGCCAGCATCCCGCGCCGCTGTTCCTCGCTCAGCTCCACCATGCCCGGATCGAGCGCGCGGTCGCCGAAGGGGCGGAAGCTCGACCGCATCGCCGTCAGCACCCGCGCCATGCGCTCGTCCTCGTCGGGCCGCCAGACCAGCATGAAGCCCTTGATCAGCCCGCCGCGCAGTTCGGCGTGGGTGTAGCTGGCCAGCGTGTCCGATCGTCCCTCGATGGTGAAGGAGCTGGCGCTGCGTTCGCGGTTGCCCTCCGGCGGAACCACCTCGAGCGTCTGGAGGATGTCGTAAAGCCCGTAGAGCGTGCCCTGATCGCCCGGCTCCGAGATCAGCATCACCTGCACGCCCGTGTCATCGAGCGGGGCATAATGGACGAAGGGCGGGTCGTAGCGGTCGAACCGGACGAGGGAGGTGGGCAGGATGATGCGGATGCCCGCCTCTTCCTCGGTCACCGTCTCGAGCCCCAGTTCCGCCTGCGCGCGATCGTAGCTGTCCAGCAGGGCCGCCCGCTGGCGCGCGGTGAGAACACCCGTCGCCTCAAGGCCCTGCGCTCCCTGCCAGGCCGCCATCGAGGCCCGCGTGCCCGAGCCGAAGGCGCCGTCGATCGCGGCCGTGTAGAAGCCGAACCATTGCAGCGCGGCCTGCAGTTCCTGCCGCTCGGCAAGCGAGAGCCGCGCCTCGGACTGTTGCGCCTCGGCCGGCGTCTCGTCCGGCAGCGGCGGTGCCGCCTCGGGCGGGGCCACGGGCGTTGCCACGGCGGCGTCCTCGTCCGGGATGGGCTCGGGGCCGGGCACCGCCAGCGCCTCGATCTCGGGGCGCACCTGCCCCGGAGCGGCGAAGGCTTCGCGGAAGTTGCGTCCGTCGGCGATGAAACTGTCGGGCGGGATCATGCCCGCGTCGCGCAGATCCTGCAGCCGCAGCCGCGCCACATCCGGCCCGTAGGGACCGAGCACGATCCCGTACCAGCCCGAGGCGAGCCGGTAGCCCGACACGTCGGGGAACAGCTCGGCATAGGCGCGGGCGCGCGCATCCGCCTCGGCTTCGGTGGGACGGGCCTCGATCTGCACCCAGACCTGCGCCTGTTCCTGAGCCGCGAGGGGCGCGGCCGCCGGGAAGACTGCCAGCCACAGAAGGAAGATCGCCTGTCTCATCATCCGCCGTCTCGCCTCGCGCGGGCCGCGGCGGCAGGCCCGTCATTTCCGGTCCGCGCGGCCGCCGCCGATTGACCCTCGCCTGCCTCTTGCCTATGGAGAGGGCGCTTTGCAAGAGGGCCAGCGCATGACCGGCAAACCCGTTCCCCCCCGCAGCTTTCAGGAGATCATCCTGCGCCTGATGACCTATTGGGGCGGCAAGGGATGCGCGGTGCTGCAACCCTACGACATGGAGGTGGGGGCGGGCACCTTCCACCCCGCCACCACGCTGCGCTCGCTGGGCGCGCGGCCCTGGGCCGCCGCCTATGTCCAGCCCTCGCGCCGCCCGACCGACGGCCGCTATGGCGAGAACCCCAACCGCCTCCAGCACTATTACCAGTATCAGGTGCTGATCAAACCCTCGCCGCCGGATCTGCAGCAGCTTTATCTCGGCTCGCTTCAGGCGATCGGGATCGACATGGAGTTGCATGACATCCGCTTCGTCGAGGATGATTGGGAAAGCCCCACCCTCGGCGCCTGGGGCCTGGGATGGGAGGTCTGGTGCGACGGGATGGAGGTCAGCCAGTTCACCTATTTCCAGCAGGTCGGCGGCCACGACTGCAAGCCGGTCTCGGGCGAGCTGACCTACGGGCTCGAACGGCTGGCGATGTATGTGCTGGGCGTCGATCACGTCATGGACATGCCCTACAACGATCCCGACAGCCCGACGCCGCTGAAGTATGGTGACGTATTCCGCCAGACCGAGCAGGAATATTCGCGCTGGAACTTCGATCAGGCCGACACCGAGATGCTCTTGCAGCATTTCAAGGACGCCGAGGCCGAGTGCGAGCGCATCCTGTCCGCGCCCGAGACCGACAAGGCGGGCCGCCGGATCGTCATGGCCCATCCGGCTTACGACCAGTGCATCAAGGCCAGCCACCTCTTCAACCTGCTCGACGCCCGCGGCGTGATCTCGGTGACCGAGCGGCAGGCCTATATCGGCCGCGTCCGCGCGCTGGCGAAGAAATGCGCCGATGCCTTCGTGACCACCGAAGCGGGGGCGGCTGCGTGAATGGCAAGCTCCTCGCGGGTGGCATCGTGCTGATCGCCCTGATCGCCGGGGCGGCGGTCTGGTGGACGCAGCTCCATGCCTATTACGAGGAGGTCTCCTTTGACCGCGGCAACGAGATCCGCCTGACGCCGCTCCTTGGCGAAGTGCCCGAGGTGATCGTGGCGGACGGGGTGAAGGGGATCGACGCCGACTCCTCGCCGCTGCGCTTTCGCGCCTGCTTCACCACCCCGCTCAGCCAGGCCATGCTGACCGAGACCTATCGTGTCTATCCGAACCCCACGCCGCTCAACGCGCCGCCCTGGTTCGACTGTTTCGACGCGCCGGGGATCGACGCCGCGCTCCGCCGCGGCGAGGCCATCGCCTTCCTGTCCGAACATGACATCGCCCCCGGGGTGGATCGCGTCGTTGCGGTCTTTCCCGACGGCCACGCCTATGCGTGGCACCAGCTGAACGCCGAGGAACAGTAATGCCCGACCTGCTGATCGAACTCTTCTCGGAAGAGATCCCCGCGCGGATGCAGGCCCGCGCGCGCGAGGACCTGAAGAAGCTCGTGACCGACGGTCTGGTCGAGGCGGGCCTGACCTACGCCTCGGCGGGCGCCTTCTCGACCCCCCGGCGGCTGGTGCTGTCGGTCGAGGGGCTTTCGGCCGAAAGCCCGACGCTCCGCGAGGAGCGCAAGGGCCCCAAGGCCGACGCGCCCGCCGCCGCCATCGAGGGCTTCCTGCGCTCGACCGGCCTCACGCGCGACCAGCTCGAGACCCGCGAGGACAAGAAGGGCGCCGTCCTCTTCGCCGTGGTGGAGAAGCCCGGCCGCCGCGCGCCCGACATCGTGGCCGAGGTGCTCGAGCGCACGATCCGCGCCTTCCCCTGGCCCAAGTCGATGCGCTGGGGCACGGGCTCCTTGCGCTGGGTGCGGCCGCTCCATTCGATCCTCTGCCTGCTCTCGGACGAAGCCGGATCGCAGGTCGTGCCGGTCACGGTCGATCAGGTGACAGCCGTCAACACCACCGAGGGTCACCGTTTCATGGCGCCCGGCCGTTTCGCCGTCACGGGCTTCGACGACTACCGCGCCAAGCTGCAGCGCGCCTTCGTGATGCTGGATGCGGCCGAGCGCGAGCAGGCGATCTGGCACGAGGCCACCACCCAGGCCTTCGCGCAGGGCCTCGAGGTGGTGCCCGACGCGGGGCTTCTCGCCGAGGTCGCGGGCCTCGTGGAATGGCCCGTGGTCCTGATGGGGCCGATCGGCGAAGAGTTCCTCGGCCTGCCGCCCGAGGTGCTTCAGACCTCGATGCGCGAGCACCAGAAGTTCTTCTCGGTCAGGAACCCCGCCACCGGCCGGATCGAGAAGTTCGTGACCGTGGCCAATCGCGAGACCGCCGACCACGGCGCCACGATCCTGAAGGGCAACGCCAAGGTGCTGTCCGCGCGCCTCTCCGACGCGCGCTTCTTCTGGGAGAACGATCGGCGCACGGTGCAGACGGTGGGCCTCGAGGGCATGGCCGCGGGCCTCGCCCATGTCACCTTCCACAACAAGCTCGGGTCTGAGGCCGACCGCATCGCCCGGATCGAGGCGCTCGCGCGCGAGATCGCGCCGCTGGTGGGCGCCTCGCCCGACCTCGCCGCCGAGGCCGCGCGCGTGGCCAAGGCCGACCTGCAATCCGCGATGGTGGGCGAGTTCCCGGAGCTTCAGGGGACGATGGGCAGCTACTACGCCCGCGCGGCCGGCCTCCCCGAGCCTGTGGCGCTGGCCTGCAAGGCCCATTACCAGCCGCTCGGCCCCTCCGACGCGGTGCCGACCGACCCCGTCTCGGTCGCCGTGGCGCTCGCCGACAAGATCGACACGCTCACGGGCTTCTGGGCCATCGACGAGAAGCCCACGGGCAGCAAGGACCCCTTCGCGTTGCGGCGGGCGGCTTTGGGGGTGATCCGGCTCGTGCTGGCGACGCACCGCCAGTTGCCGCTTCTTTCGTTGTTCCGTCTTATCTTCCTGTGGCGTCAGCAACTGTCTGTCGCTGGCCACGCCGACGCCTACGCCGTGCTGGTTGGGGTGCAAGTGGCCATCCGGCGCGATGGTGCAACAGTGACGACGCCGAGCGAGGCCGCCGACCTCCTCACCTTCTTCCACGACCGCCTCAAGGTCCACCTGCGCGAGCAGGGGATCCGGCACGACGTGATCGACGCCTGCCTCGCCATGCCCGGCAACGACGATCTGACCCTCCTCGTGAAACGCGCCGAGGCCCTCTCGGCCTTCCTCAAGACCGACGATGGCACCAACCTCCTGCAGGGCTTCAAGCGCGCGAACAACATCCTCGCGCAGGCCGAGGCCAGGGACGGCGTCGAATATTCCTTCGGCGCCGATCCGAAGTTCGCCGAGACCGACGCGGAGCGCGCGCTCTTCGCCGCCCTTGAACAGGCCGAGGCTGCCATCGCCCCCGCCATGCAGGCCGAAGACTTCGGCGCCGCCATGGCCGCCATGGCCGCCCTCCGTGCCCCGATCGACGCCTTCTTCGACACGGTCCAGGTCAATGCCGACAATCCGGTCCTGCGGCGCAACCGGCTCAACATGCTCCATTCCATCCGTGCCACCTGCGCGAGCGTGGCCGACCTAACCCGGATCGAGGGCTGAGCCCTTCATTCTGGCTCAAATATCCCACGGGGGTGCGGGGGTGTGAAACCCCCGCTTCCCACCTCTCCGCTTGCTTGCCCGGTCCGGTTGCGTATCCTGCCCTGAAGGGAGCGCCGCAGTGCAGAAAATCGAGCCTATCGCCGACTTCGACCGCATCACGCCCACCGCGGCGATCACCTTGGGCACGCACGGCTTCCGGGCCAAGTGCCTGCAGCGCCTCGTGCGGCTCGATTTGCCGGTGCCCGTTACCGTGGCCCTGCCCGCCACCACCGTCCGCGCCATCGCCACGGGCCATCCGGTCGATTGCGCCGCGATCCTTGCCGATTTTGGCCCCACGCCCCTCGTGTCCGTCCGGCCCAGCCCGGAAAACTCCGACTGGGGCGGGCCGGCCACCGTGCTCAACATCGGCATGAACGCGGCCCGCCACGCCGCGCTTGCCCGCATCCACGGCGAAGAGGCCGCGGACGCGATCTATCTCGGCTTCATCCAGAGCTACGCCATCCATGTCGCGCGCCTCGATCCCGAGACCTTCGACACCGACGGCACCTCGTCCGAGGCGCTGAGGGCGGCGCTGCACGCCTGGCAGGAGGAGATGGACGAACCCTTCCCGCAGGACCCGGCGCGGCAACTCTCCGAGGTGCTGCGCTCGATGGCCCGCGCCTGGGAGGGCACGACGGCGCGGCTGCTGCGCCAAGCCAAGGGCGCGCCCGCCGAGGCGCGGCTCGGCCTCGTGGTGCAGGAGATGGCGCAGGATCTGGGGCAGGGGATTTCGGGCTCGGGCGTGATCCAGTTCGTCGATCCCGCCACCGGCGCCCCGCAGGTGACGGGGCGCTTCTTCAACCGCTCGCGCGCCTGGCACGGCAAGGCCGAGACGCTCTATCTCACCCGCGACCCGCGCGGACCCTCGCTCGAGGAACGCGCGCCCGAGATCTTTGCCGCGCTCTGCCGTCACGGCTCGGTCTGCCGCGCCCGGCTGCGCGAGGAGATGCAGATCGAGTTCACCATCGAGGACAGCCGCCTGGCCGTGCTCGATGCGGTGAAGGTGCAGAGATCCTCGCGGGCCGGGCTGAGGATCGCGGTGGCGCTGGCCGAGGATCAGATCATCACCCGCGCCGAGGCGCTGCTCAGGGTCGAACCGCGCGCGCTGTCCGAACTGCTCCACCCTCAGGTCGATCCGCGGGGGCGGCGCGACCGCTTCGCCCGCGGCATCCCGGCCAGCCCCGGCGCGGCGGTGGGGCGGATCGTCTTCTCGTCGCAGGCCGCGCAGGCCTCGGCCGCGCGGGGCGAGCCCTGCATCCTCGTCCGGCGCGAGACCTCGCCCGAGGACATCCGCGGCATGAACTGCGCCGCGGGCGTCCTGACCGAACGTGGCGGCGTCACCAGCCACGCCGCGGTGATCGCGCGGGGCCTGGGTCTGCCCTGCGTCGTGGGGGCCTCCGAAATCCGGCTCGATGCGCGCGAGCGCCGCCTCGTGGCCCCCGACGGGCGCATCTTCCGCGAGGGCGACCTCATCACCGTGGACGGCACCGCGGGCGAGGCGCTGGCGGGCGAGGCCGCCATGCTCGCGCCTGCGCTCGACAGCTGCTTCCGCAAGCTCCTGTCCTGGGCCGACGAGATGCGCGACATCGGCGTGCGGGCCAACGCCGACACGCCGGCCGATGCGCTGGTGGCGCGCCAGTTCGAGGCGCAGGGCATCGGCCTCTGCCGCACCGAGCACATGTTCTTCACCGACGACCGGCTCGTGGTGATGCGCGAGATGATCTTTGCCGACAGCGCGACCGACCGCGCGGCGGCGCTGGCCCGCCTCCTGCCGATGCAGCGGGCGGATTTCGTGCAGCTGTTCGAGATCATGCAGGGCCATCCGGTCTGCATCCGCCTGCTCGACCCGCCCCTGCACGAGTTCCTGCCCCATTCGCGCGAAGGGATGCTGGAGCTGGCCGAGGCGCTCGACCGGCCGCTTTCGGAAGTGACGCGGCGCGTCGAGGCGATGGCCGAGTTCAATCCGATGCTGGGGATGCGGGGCGTGCGCCTCGGCGTGACCATCCCCGAGATCTACGACATGCAGGCGCAGGCCATCTTCGAGGCGACGCTCGAGGTGGCGGGCCGCGGCGATCCTGTGGTGCCGGAGATCATGATCCCGCTCGTCTCGGCCCGCCGCGAGGTCGAGCTGGTCAAGACCCGGATCGACGCGGTGGCGGCGGCCGTCCACACGAAATACGGGCGCGACTTCGCCTACCGGCTGGGCGTGATGGTCGAGACGCCGCGGGCGGCGCTGCGGGCCGGCGAGATCGCGCAGCACGCCTCGTTCCTCTCGTTCGGCACCAACGACCTGACGCAGATGACCTATGGCCTCTCGCGCGACGATGCCGGTCGCTTCATGAGCACCTATGTCCAGAGCGGGGTCTTTCCCGAGGATCCGTTCCACATCCTCGACGTGGACGGGGTGGGGGAACTCTTGCTGATCGGGGCCGAGCGTGGGCGCCGGACGAGGCCGGATCTGGTGGTCTCGATCTGCGGCGAACACGGGGGCGACCCCGAATCGATCGAGTTCTGCCGCCGCGCGGGCTTTGATTATGTCTCCTGCTCGCCATATCGAGTGCCCTTGGCTCGGCTGGCCGCCGCTCATCTGGCCATCCGCGGCCGAATGGAGTCGAACGCCGAGAGATCAATGCGTTAGGCAAGGATTCCGTCAAAGTTGTCACCGTGGCATGCCTGCAACATGGGCGGGATCCCGCCCATTTGATGCTTTGGTGAGCGTTGTAAAAATGTCACGCGGCTGGACTCGCCGGGCGTTTTCCGGCAGCCACGGCCCGGTTCCGCGCGGGATGGGTTCTGGGCCACCTGCTCCTCGTGCGACGCAGCAACGACCGGGAACAGAGTAAATGCGCTTGCTTTATGTCTGGATGCGCAGCGCCGTGGCGCTGACGCTTCTGAGTGGAGCGGCCTTCGCCGATGTGACGGTGAGCCAGTCCAACGACCCGTCCGCCAGTCTGAGCGGACAGCTTTCGGCCCTTCTGGGTTCCGAGAAGAACGCGCTGGGGACGGTGCCTGCGCACCGGCTTGAGCAGGTGGCGGCCGCGGTCGTGCGCCGCGAAAAACGTCCCGCGTCGGGCGAGCCTGTGGGCGCTCCTCCGACGCTGCGCTATGACGAATCCTGGCTGGCCTCGCAGCCGGTGACGTCCAAGGGCTCGGACGAATGGAAGTGCCTGGCCACCGCGCTCTATTTCGAGGCGCGCGGCGAGTCGATCCAGGGGCAGTTTGCGGTGGCCGAGGTCATCATGAACCGCGTGGACCGTCCGGGCTATCCCGGCTCGATCTGCGGCGTCGTCAATCAGGGCGGCCAGTTCTCCTACATGTTCGACGGCAAGCCCGAGACGATCCACGAAAAGGCCGCCTTCCAGCGCGCGGGCAAGATCGCCGCGCTGATGCTGGCCGGTGCGCCGCGCCAGCTGACGCAGGGCGCCACCCATTTCCACACCCGCGCCGTGCGGCCGGGATGGGCGCACCGCTTCCCGCGCACGGCCGCCATCGGCGCGCATCTCTTCTATCGCCAACCCGGCGGCTCGTGATCCGCGATCGGTCGCGCCTCTTGCCTCGCCTGTCGCCTTCGCGCTAGGCGGGGCCGGTGCCGGGGATATGCTGCCGGAAGACCGACGCCGGGAGGCTCTCTTGACCAACGACATCCGCCTCGCCTTCGCCCATCCCGAAGAGCGGGCCGAGGCTTCGGCCGGCGCGGCCCCGCGCGACCGCATCTCCTTGCGCGACCATGTGGCCGAGGTCGAGATCGGCGCCTTCCAGCAGGAGCGGGGCACCCGCCAGCGCGTGCGCTTCAACGTGGTGGTCGAGGTCCGGCCCCATCCGGCGCCGCTTCAGGATGATGTGGACCGGATCCTCTCGTATGACCGCATCACCGAGGCCATCGCCGACGAGCTTTCGGCCGAGAGGCTGAACCTTCTGGAAACCCTCGCCGAGCGGATCGCCGAGCGGATCCTGGCCGAGCCGCAGGCGATGCGGGTCTTCGTGCGGATCGAGAAGCTCGACCGCGGGCCGGGGGCGCTGGGGGTGGAGATCGTGCGCTCGCGCGCCGAGGCGCCTCTGCGGCGGACGGGCGAGGGCGGCGAAGCGATGCATCCGCTGGTGGTCTTTCTCGACAATGCGGCCATTGCGGCCACGGACCTGCCCGCCCGGCTCGATGCGCTCGAGGCGCGGGGGCTGCCTCTCGTGCTGGCGGTGGGCCTGCCGGACGCGCCGCGGCCCGAGACGCGCCATCGGCCGACCCAGCGGCGGATCGACCTGCTGGCCATCGAGCAGAACGCCTGGGCGCTGGCCGCGCGCGATCCGCGCTGCGTGGTGGTGGCGACGCGGACCGAGATCGACTGGGCGATGCGCCGGGGCCAGACCATCGTCTGGGCGCCGTCGAAGCTGGTGCTCGACGCGGTGGACGGGCCGAACTCGCGCGAGCCGGTGGCGCTGGCGCTGTGGCTGGCCGAGATGCTGGCGGCCGAGCGTCTGGTTGTTCACGGGGATGTAATATTGCCGGCGGGAAGCCGCGTGCCGCTCGAGCGCGCCTGACCGCGCCCTCTTGCGCCCCGGGCGCATGCGCCGCATGAACCGGCCATGCACTATGTCCGTCCGATCCCGCTTGCCGATCCGGCCCGGCCCGACGAGGCGCTTCCGCTTGCCGGGGGCCCGCTTTACTTCGACCGTGTCGAGATCCTCGAACGCGGCCGCACGCCGCTGATCCTGCCCGCGCGGGAGCTTGATCCCTCCGTGCTGGCGCCGCTGACCGCGCCACGTCCGCCTCTGGCGGGCCTCTCGATGGGGCGGCCGCTGGTGATGGGCATCCTCAACGTGACGCCCGACAGCTTTTCCGACGGGGGCCGCTTTGCGGCCCTGCCCGACGCGCTCGCGCAGGCGCAGGCGCTGGCGGCCGACGGGGCCGACATCCTCGACATCGGTGGCGAGAGCACCCGTCCCGGCGCGGCCGAGGTCGATGCCGCCGACGAGATCAGCCGCACCGCCCCGGTGATCGAGATGCTGCGCGGGCAGGGGCTGTCGCTTCCGGTCTCGATCGACACGCGCAAGGCGGCGGTCGCCGAGGCGGCCTTGCAGGCCGGCGCCGATCTGGTGAACGACGTGGCGGCCCTGACGTGGGACGCGGGCCTCGCCAATCTGGTCGCGCGCAGCGGGGCGCCGGTCTGCCTCATGCATGCGCAGGGCACGCCGCAGACCATGCAGGCCGATCCCCGCTATGACGATGTGCTGCTCGATGTCTATGACTGGCTTGCGGAGCGTATCCGCGCCGCCGAGACCGCGGGCATCCCGCGATCGCGGATCGTGACCGATCCGGGCATCGGCTT
This sequence comes from Cereibacter azotoformans, assembly GCF_021391315.1. NCBI lineage: Bacteria > Pseudomonadati > Pseudomonadota > Alphaproteobacteria > Rhodobacterales > Paracoccaceae > Cereibacter > Cereibacter azotoformans. Next base: position 594,146 of record NZ_CP090021.1, read on the forward strand.
CGGCAAGACCCTCGAGCACAATCTGGCCATCCTGCGCCGCCTGTCGCTGTTCCACGGGCTCGGCTGTCCGATCCTGCTCGGCGCCTCGCGCAAGCGGTTCATCGGCACCCTTTCGGGCGAGCCTCTGGCCGATCGGCGGATGGTGGGCTCCGTCGCCGTCGCGCTTGCCGCAGCGGCGCAGGGCGCGCAGATTCTCCGGGTGCATGACGTGCGCGAGACGCGGCAGGCACTGGTTCTGTGGCGGGCAGTCACATGCGAGGCGGAAGAGCCCGCGAGAGGAGGGACGCAAGCATGACGAGAAAACTCTTCGGCACCGACGGGGTGCGCGGGCGGGCGAACAGCTATCCGATGACGGCCGAGGTGGCGCTGCGGCTGGGCGCGGCCGCGGGGCGCTATTTCCGGCCCGTCGGGGCGGGCTCTCCGCGGGTCGTGATCGGCAAGGACACGCGGCTGTCGGGCTACATGCTGGAAAATGCGCTGACGGCGGGCCTGACCTCGACCGGCATGAACGTGCTTCTGCTGGGGCCGGTGCCCACGCCGGCGGTGGGGTTTCTCACCCGCTCGATGCGGGCCGATCTGGGCGTGATGATCTCGGCCAGCCACAATCCGCACGAGGACAACGGGATCAAGTTCTTCGGGCCCGACGGCTTCAAGCTCTCGGACGAGGCCGAGGCCGAGATCGAGGCGATCCTTGCGGGCGAGATCCAGCCGGCGCAACCGGGCAACATCGGCCGGGCCAAGCGGATCGACGACGGGCGCGGGCGGTATCAGGAATACTGCAAGACCACCTTTCCGGCGGGCCTGCGCCTCGACGGGTTGAAGGTGGTGATCGACTGCGCCAACGGGGCGGCGTACCGCGCAGCGCCCGAGGTGCTGTGGGAGCTGGGCGCCGAGGTGATCCCGCTGGGGGTGGAGCCCGACGGCAAGAACATCAACCTGCGCTGCGGCTCGACCCACCCCGAGGCGGCGGCCGAGGCGGTGCGGGCGCATGGCGCGGACGTGGGCATCTGTCTGGATGGCGACGCGGACCGGGTGATCATCCTCGACGAGCAGGGGCGGCAGGCCGACGGGGACCAGATCATGGCGCTCTTCGCCGCCCGCTGGGCCGAGGAGGGGCGGTTGCGGGATGCCACGCTGGTGGCCACGGTGATGTCGAACCTCGGGCTCGAGCGGTTCCTGTCCGCGCGGGGCCTGCGGCTCGAGCGGACGCCGGTGGGAGACCGCTACGTGGTCGAGGCGATGCGGAGAGGGGGCTGGAACCTCGGCGGCGAGCAATCGGGCCATATCGTCATGACCGACTTTGCCACCACGGGCGACGGGCTGCTGGCCGGGCTTCAGTTCCTGGCGGCGATGGCGCAGACGGGGCGCAAGGCCTCGGAGCTGTCCCGCAGCTTCGAGACGGTGCCGCAGCTTCTGCAGAATGTCCGCTACGCGGCCGGGCAGGAGCCCCTGACCGCGCCGAGCGTGCAGGCCGTGATCCGCGAGGCGGAAGTTCGGCTGAACGGGTCGGGGCGGCTTCTGATCCGCAAGTCGGGGACCGAGCCGCTGATCCGCGTCATGGCCGAGTGCGAGGACGAGGCGCTGCTGCGCGATGTGGTCGAGGAGATCGTGGCGGCCGTCAAGGACGCCGCCTGAGGGAACAAGGCCGCGCGCGGGCGCATTGTCGAGGCATTGCGGAGGGACCGGGCCCGGCCCGGCCCTCCGGCCCCATCCCGACAAGGAGACGCCCATGGACTTCGCCTGGATCATCCCCTTCCTGTTCATGTTCACGCTGCTGTGCGGCATCGTGTTTGCCATGGTCAGCAAGAAGCGCGTCGAGGATCGCCGCCACGACCCGAACGCCCCGAAATCGACGCTGGCCAAGGACGGCCCGCAGGGCGGCGTGGCCTTCCTGCGCAAGGATGGCCCGACGTCCCAGAAGCCGGACGCGGAGCCGGTGCTGGAATAAACCATCCCCTCAAGAAGCGAAAGGCGCCCCGAGGGGCGCCTTTCCGGCCTGTCGCGCGATCAGTTGCGCGCCCGGTCCACCATCTTGCCCTTCGAGATCCAGGGCATCATGCCGCGCAGCTTCTCGCCGACCTTCTCGATCTGGTGCTCGTCGTTGATGCGGCGGGTGGCCTTGAAGAAGGGCTGACCGACCGCGTTCTCCTGCATGAAGTCGCGCACGAACTTGCCGGTCTGGATGTCGGTCAGAACCGCCTTCATCCGGGCCTTGGTCTCCTCGTAGGGCAGGATGCGCGGGCCCGAGACATATTCGCCGTATTCGGCGGTGTTCGAGATCGAGTAGTTCATGTTGGCGATGCCGCCTTCGTAGATCAGGTCCACGATCAGCTTCACCTCGTGCAGGCACTCGAAATAGGCCATCTCGGGCTCGTAGCCGGCTTCCACCAGCGTCTCGAAGCCCATGCGGATCAGTTCCACCAGACCACCGCAGAGCACCGCCTGCTCGCCGAACAGGTCGGTCTCGCATTCCTGACGGAAGTTGGTCTCGATGATGCCCGAGCGGCCGCCGCCGATGGCCGAACAGTAGGAGAGGCCGATCTCCATCGCCTTGCCGGTCGCGTCATTGTGCACGGCCACGAGGCAGGGCACGCCGCCGCCCTTGACGTACTCGCCGCGGACGGTGTGGCCCGGGCCCTTCGGCGCCATCATGATGACATCGACTCCCGGCTTCGGCTCGATCAGGCCGAAATGCACGTTCAGGCCGTGGGCGAAGGCGATGGCCGAGCCTTCCTTCAGGTTGTCGTGGACGTATTTCTTGTAGGTCTCGGCCTGCAGCTCGTCGGGCATGGTGAACATGATCAGGTCGCACCAGGCGGCGGCCTCGGCGATGCCCATGACCTTCAGGCCTTCCGCCTCGGCCTTCTTGGCCGAGGGCGAGCCCTCGCGCAGCGCCACGACCACGTTCTTCGCACCCGAGTCGCGCAGGTTCAGCGCATGGGCGTGACCCTGGCTGCCGTAGCCGAGGATGGCGACCTTCTTGTCCTTGATCAGGTTGATGTCGCAGTCGCGATCGTAATAGACGCGCATGGGGCGCTCCTTTCGGTGATGAACTGATGCGCACCCTAAGGATATCGGGACGAGAGCGGCTGCAAAGTTTGACGATTGGCGCAGGTTCTGGCAAAGATCATGCGCCGAAGTGGCTTTCCGTGAACAGATCATGCTGGACGATACCGACCGCCGTCTGCTGCGACACCTGCTGGCCGAGCCATCGCTCGGCACGGCGGAACTGGCCGAGCGCGCCGGTCTGACCACGGCGACCTGCTGGCGACGGCTGGAACGGCTGACCGAGCGCGGCGTGATCGGCGCGCGGCAGGCTTTGATCGACTGGCGGAAGCTCGGCTATTCGGTGGAGGTCAGCTTGCGCTTCACGCTGGACAAGACCGACCCGCGGGCGTTCGATGAATTCCTTGCCGCCGCCCGGCAGGTGCCCGAGGTGATCGGGATCGAGACCTTCCTCGGCCGCGTGGATGTGCGGCTGAACGTGATCGCGCGCGACATGAAGCACTATCAGGAGCTTTACCGCAGCCGCATCCTGACCCTTCCCCATATCGCGGACATCGAGGCGCTGATGCTGGTCGCCACCATCCGCGAGGCCGAGGCGTTGCCGCTGTGATCGACCTGGACGACACCGACCGGGCGCTGCTGCGGGCTCTGGCTGAGGATGCCACGCAAAGCGCCGGCGCGCTGGGACGTCGGCTTGGCCTGTCGCAGCCGGCCGCCTGGCGCCGGATCCGGCGGATGGAGGAGGCGGGCGTGATCGCCGGCCGGCGCCTGGTGGTGGACCGCGCGGCGCTGGGCTTTGGCGTCACCGTCTTCCTCGGCGTGAAGCTCGCCACCAAGGGTCGCGTGAGTCTTGAGGATTTCGAGCGCGCGGTGACGGCGATCCCCGAGGTGCAGGTGGTGCAGCATGTGCTGGGCCTGTTCGACTACCGCCTGCGGGTGGTGGCCCGCGACATCGCCGATTTCGAGCGCGTGCTCCGGCGGAGGATCATGACCCTGCCGGGGGTGGGACAGGTCGAGGCCAATGTGCTACTGACCGAGGAGAAACGCCCCGGGCCGCTCGGCTAGCGGAGAGGCCGGGGGCTGTCTGCCCCCGGACCCCGAGGATATTTGGGCCAGAATGAACGAGGCGACAGGCCGGGTGGACTGCGACCTTTTTCGGGTGGCGCAGGGGCGGGTGCCGGCGCTATCTCTCGGGGACACAGGAAGGAGGCCCCCATGCCCGCGCTGCGCCCGGATGTCGATCCCGATGGTCTGATGGAGTTCTCGGTCGTCTTCACCGACCGTTCGCTGAACCATATGTCGGCCCGGTTCCAGCAGGTGATGCGCGACATCTCGGCCATGCTGCGCGAGGTCTATGCGGCCGAGGCCGTGGCCGTCGTGCCGGGCGGCGGCACCTTCGCGATGGAGGCGGTGGCGCGGCAGTTCGCGACCGGGGCCCATGCTCTTGTGGTGCGCAACGGCTGGTTCTCCTATCGCTGGACGCAGATCCTGGAGGCGGGCGGTTTTGCGGCGGAGCAGACGGTCGTGATGGCGCGGCCCTCGGGCAACGGGGCGCGCGCGCCCTTTGCGCCGCCGCCGATCGAGGAGGTGGTGGCGAAGATTGCCGAGGTGAAGCCCGACGTGGTCTTTGCGCCGCATGTCGAGACCTCCTCGGGGATCATCCTGCCCGACGATTACATCGCGCGCATGGCCGAGGCCGCGCATGAGGCGGGCGCGCTGATGGTGCTCGACTGCATCGCGAGCGGCTGCGTCTGGGTGGACATGCTGGCCACGGGCGTGGATGTGCTGATTTCGGCGCCGCAGAAGGGCTGGTCCTCGTCGCCGGCGGCGGGGCTGGTCATGCTCTCGGCGCGCGCGGCGGAGCGGCTCGAGGCGACTCAGTCGAACAGCTTCGCGCTCGACCTCAAGAAGTGGCGCGCCATCATGGCGGCCTACGAGGCGGGCGGGCACGCCTATCACACGACGATGCCGACGGACGCGCTGCTGGGCTTCCGCGAGGCGATGGCGGAGACGCGGGCCATGGGATTCGGGGCCGCCAAGGAGGCGCAATGGCGGCTTGGGCGGGAGGTCCGGGCGATGCTGGCCGCGAAGGGGGTTGAATCGGTGGCCGCCGAGGGCTTCACCGCGCCCGGTGTGGTCGTCAGCTACACGGACGATCCCGAGATCCAGACCGGGCGGAAGTTCCTCGCGCAGGGGATGCAGATCGCGGCGGGTGTGCCGTTGCAGGTGGGCGAGGGGGCCGAGTTCCGCACCTTCCGGCTCGGCCTTTTCGGGCTGGACAAGCTGGCCGACGTGGAAGGCACGGTTGCGCGGCTGAAGGCGGTGGTGGACCGGGTGATCTGAGGCTCAGGCGACGCCGAGGCCCGCACGCATTAGCGTGCGGCGCACCGGCGCCGATCCGTAGAGGGCGCCCAGGAACGTGGCGCGCAGGTCGCGCCAGGCGGGATCGCCGGCCATCGAGGCGCGGTTGAGAAGGTCGATGCCGAGGATGCGGGCCTGCACCTCCCAGTGCCGGCGCCGGTGGTAGGCGTCGAGCATGGCGGCCGACCCGAAATCGCCCTTGTGATCGGCGGCCAGCTCCAGCAGCGCGCGCAGGTCGGCGAGGCTCATGTTCAGCCCCTGCGCGCCGATGGGCGGCATGACATGGGCCGCCTCGGCCATCAGCGCCGTGCGCTCGCCCGACATGCGTTCGGCCACCTGGCTGATGATGGGCCAGACATTGATCTGCGAATTGAGCGTGAGTGGCCCGAGCAGACCGCAGGAGCGCGCCGTCATCTCGGCTTCGAACGCCGCGCGCGGCAGGGCCTTCAGGCGCAGCGCCTCGGCGCCCCGCTCCATCCAGACGATGGCCGAGGCGGGCTTGCCGCCGGCATCGGGCAGGGGCACGAGCGTGAAGGGGCCGCCCGAGCGGTGGATCTCGGTCGAGACATTCTCGTGCGGGATCGGATGCGTGACGGTGAAGGCGAGCGCCTTCTGGCCGTAACGCAGCGTGCGCACCGCAATCCCCAGCGCGTCGCGGACCGGAGAGGCGCGCCCGTCGGCGGCCACCAGCAGGCGGGCCGAGACGCGCGTGCCGTCCGAGAGCGTCACGAGCGCCTCGCTCTCGCGGGTGAGGACGGACCGGGTCGCGGTGCCGGGGCGGAAATCCACCTTCTTCAGGGTCTTGAGATGAGCCACCATCTCGCGCCGCAGCAGCCAGTTCGGCAGGTTCCACCCGAAGGGCTGGCCGGAGATGTCGGCCGCGTCGAAATCCTTCACCACGCGCGGTTCGGGCACGGGGCCGCCGGCATCCACGATCCGCATGACCTGCAGCGGTGCGGCGTGCGGCGCAAGCCGCGGCCAGAGGCCAGCCGCCTGCAGAAGCGGGATGGAGGGCTGGAGAAGCGCCGTCGAGCGCAGGTCGGCGCCTTCGGCTTCGGCCGAAGTGACTGGCGGCTGGGGGTCGACGCAGATCACGGACCAGCCGGCCGAGGCAAAGGCGGCCGCGGCCGTGAGGCCGGCGACCCCTCCGCCGGAGACGAGAATGTCGGTTGCGATCCGGGCCATGGTTTCCTCCGTTTCCGGGGACGCTAGAGGCGTGGGCGCCGGTCGTCCAGATCAGCCCAGCGTGATCATCACGATAAGGCCCATCATCACCGGCACGAAGACGAGCGCGGTCATGCCCAGCATGACGGGGCCGAACGCCAGCGTGCCAAGCGCCACGATCGCGATCAGCGCGGCCGCAAAGGCGAACAGGACCAGGTCATCGCGGTTCGTCTTGCGCGTGTGGCGCTCCACCGGGGGGATGATGTGGTTCGGCAGGTCGGTGATGTCGGCGTAAGCGTTCATGCAGGATCTCCGTTAACAACGTCGGACAGATAGTCGCAAACGGGCGATATTGCTAGGGCATTATGCCGCGTTCCGGGGCGATCAGGGCTGAAGCCGGGCCAGAAACTCCGACAGGTCGAGCGTGTGGTGGTGGATGTGGGGCGCCGGCACCGCCTCGGGCGCGACATGGACCGTGCGCATCCCCATCGCATGCGGCTCGACGAGGTTGCGCGAATCATCCTCGAACATGGCCGCGGCGGCGGGGCTGAGCCGGTCGGCGGCAAAGACGGTCTCGAAGGCGGCGCGCTCGGGCTTGGGCCGGAAGCCCGCGTGCTCGACCCCATAGACGGCGTCGAAGAGACCGCCGAGGCCGCGCGCCTCGAGCACGCGCTCGGCATAGGGGGCGCAGCCGTTGGTATAGACGATCTTGCGCCCCGGAAGGGCGCGGATGCGGGCCGCGAGGATCATGTCGCGCTCGAGATGGTCGAGCGAGATGTCGTGGACATGGCTGAGATAGGGGCCCGGATCGACGCCATGCTCGGCCATCAGGCCCGCGAGCGTGGTGCCGTAGCGGTGCCAGTAGTGCCGTCGCAGCCGGTCGGCCTCGTCGCGCACCACCCGAAGCTCGGTCATCACCCAGTCGGTCATGCGCCGCTCGATCTGGTCGAAGAGCCGGGCGGAGGGCGGATAGAGTGTGTTGTCGAGGTCGAAGACCCAGCCCCGGACGTGCGAGAAACGATCGGCCACCATGGGCGGACGCTAGACCCGGCGGCGTGACGGCGCAATGGTTTGCCGTTGATCTGCATCGCCGCTCGCGGATAACGTCGCGCCGTTCCGCAGGAAGCTTGGGAAAGGGCCGCGTCCTCGTGCAGAAAGATGCCTATACGCTGATCCTCGAGGCCATCGAGGGAGGGCTCTACAAGCCGGGCGACCGTCTGGTCGAATCCGAACTGGCCGAGCGGCTGGGCGTGTCGCGGACGCCGGTTCGCGAGGCGCTGCAGCGGCTCGAGACCCAGTCGATGCTGACGCGCGACGGGCGGAGCCTGATCGTGGCGTCGCTCGACCACAACCAGCTGTCCGAGCTTTACACCGTGCGCACCGAACTGGAGGGGCTGGCCGCGCGGCTGGCGGCGCGGCACGCCACGGAAGAGGAGATCCGCGTGCTGCGCGGCATGGTCGAGGATGACCGCGCGCTCCTCGGCGGCGATCCGCGGGCGCTGTCGAAGGCCAACAAGCGGTTCCACAAGCAGATCCATCTCGCGTCGCACAACCGCTTTCTCGTGCAGCAGCTTGACCTCGTGCATCGGTCGATGGCCCTTATGGCGAACACCTCCTTCGCGGCCGAGGGGCGTGACGAGGTGGCGATGGCCGAACATGACCAGATCGTTCAGGCCATCGCGTCCCGTGACGGCGATGCGGCCTATGCCGCCCTGCGCAATCACATCTCGAAGGCCTTCGAGACCCGGCTGAGGGTGGATGCGGGCGAGTTGCGGATGCGGTGACGCGCCATCAGGCCGCGCGTTGGCCTCTCAGCCGCGGCACCCAGGCCGCCGGCCCCCGCGAAGAGCCGTCGAAGAGGCCGTGGCGCGTCTTGTCCCAGTAGAAGGGCGCGCGGAGAAGTTCCCACAGGGCCTTGTAGGCGGCGAGGGTGGCCAGCGGGTTGTAGAGATGCATCGTCGGCACCCACAGGGGGTTGAGCTTGTGCCGCGTGAGGCGCAGCGCGAGGATGCCGAGCGCGATGCTCACCCCCTCTGCTCCGAGGAGCAGGCCGACGATGGCCCAGAGGGCCGGCGTGGACAGAAGCGGCGTCACCGGATGCGGCAGGCCGAGGGCCAGCAGCCAGAACGACCACAGGACCGGGGCCAGCAGCGTCTGCGACAGCGAGCCGAGGAACATTACCTGAAAGCCGGCAAAGCGCCAGGGGCCCAGCTGCCGCCACAGAAGCACCGGATCGCGCATGTGGACGGCCCAGGTCATCATGAAGCCCTTGATCCAGCGGGAGCGCTGCTTGATCCAGGGGAGCGCGCGGCAGTTCGCCTCTTCGCCCGTCACCGTGTCGATCAGGTCCGTCCGGTAGCCATGGCGCGCGAGGCGGATGCCGAGATCGGCGTCCTCGGTGACGTTGTGGGCGTCCCACGCTCCCAGATCCTCGAGCGCCTCGCGGCGGAAGAAGAGCGTCGTTCCCCCCAGCGGCACCGCAAGCCCGAGCCGGTCGAGCCCCGGCAGCATCAGGCGGAACCAGGAGGCATATTCGATGGTGAAGCAGCGCGAGAGCCAGTTGGTCCGCGGGTTGTAATAGTCGAGCTGGCCCTGAAGGCAGGCCACCTGCGAGCCGCGGCGGCTGAACCCCTCGACCACGCGGCGGATCTGGTCGGGGTCGGGCGCATCCTCGGCGTCATAGACGCCCACGATCGAGCCGCGGCAATGGTCGAGCGCCACGTTGAGCGCACGCGGCTTGGTGCGGATGGCGCCGGCGGGAGAGATCACGATCCGCATCCAGGGCGGCAGGCGGGCCTCGACCAGAGCCTTGCGGGTGCGCAGATCGGCCTCTTCGACGACAAGCAGGATCTCGAGCCGGTCATGCGGATAGTCGATCCGCCCGAGCCGCGCCACGAGGCGGCCGGCGATATCCTCCTCCTGGTAGAGGGCGACGATCACCGAGACGATGGGCAGCCGCAGGAGGGGCGGGCAGGGCGGCTCCGGCGGGCGGCGGCGGAGCGTGGCTATGGCTGTGGCGATCCGCAGGGCGGTGCCACAGGTCATGGCGAACAGCGCCCAGAGGGAAAGCGCGAGCACCACCAGCCCCGGCGCCAGCATCAGCCCTGCGGCAATGCCGAGGGCCGTGCCGAGGGCAAGCCGCGTGGCCCGCCCGGTGCGCCAGCCCCGGCAGCTTTCGCCGGGCGTGACGCGGGTTTCGGCCGCAAGTCCGATGGCTGTGGCGCGCGCCGCATGCAGCGCGCCCTCGATCGCGGTTCGCGTGGCCAGCACGGGGATCACGCGCCCGAAGAGATGCCCGAGCAGCGGGCCGTGGCGCCGGAAGCTCTCGGGCGACGGGGCCGCGACCAGCACGGCGCCGCCGACGTCATGCACCGGCAGAAGCGTCTCGCGCAGGCAGGTCCGAACGCCGAGGCGGTCGATGAGCCGCGGATCGGCGGCCCCCGTTGCCGGATCGAGCAGCGGCAGGCCGCTTTGGCGGGCGGTCAGGGCGAGGATTTCCTCCTCATCCATGGCCCCTTCGGCCAGAAGCACGTCGGCAAGTCCCGCCGCATGGCCCGAACTGCGCCGGAGGGCGCCCATGATCCGGTGCGGCGCAAGGTGGCCCTGCCGCAGGAGCATCACGCCCAAGGCGTCGGGAGCCGGGGCCTCGGGCAAAGGCGCGGCCTTGGAAGGCGGCATCGGGCGGCGCCTTTCGACGGACAGGACAAGGGGAGGGGCGGCCACGGTCAAGCCTTTCGCTGGATGCCGCACCTTCGCTCGAACTGGTTAAGAAGGCTTGAAAGCCCCAAGGCCAATCTGGGGGAGGGGGCAGCAGAGCGTGCCTGCCCCTTCACCGCAAGCCGACTGTCAGAATCGCTCGGTGAAGAACATCGTGGCCGCCGTCTCGCCGGGAGGCGCCACCGGGTCGAACCCGGCCACGCGCGGCGGGAGGGCGTTGCCGGTCGGCACCGTGCCCCGCCCGGAATCGGCTTCGGTGAGCACGACGACGCGGGTTCCGGGCTGCACGCGCGCGTAGAGATCGAGGATGTCCTGGTTCCAGAGCCGGATGCAGCCGGCCGAGGTGGCCTGACCGATCGAGGAGACATCGTTGGTGCCGTGGATGCGGTAGTAGGTGTCCTTGCCGTTCCTGTGCAGATAGAGTGCCCGTGCCCCGAGCGGGTTCGAGAGGCCGCCGTCCATCCCGTCCCTGTAGGGGCCGTATTGTTCGGGGTCTTCCTCGATCATGCTCTTGGTCGGGATCCAGCGCGGCCACTCGCGCTTGATCGGGATCACCGCATCGCCGGAAAAGCCGCGGCCCTCGCGCCCCACGGCCACGGCATAGCGGATGGCGCGCTGGCCCGGCTGCACGAGATAGAGGTAGCGGGCGTAGGGATCGACCACGATGGTGCCGGGTGGCTGGTCGGTCCAGTAATCGACCTCGCGGCGGATCTTGTGCTCGGCCAGATATTGCGGCGGGACGGCAGGGATGATGCGCTCTCCGTCCTGAACCGGGCCATAGACCGCGGCAATCTGCGGAGAGATCCCCATCGGGGCGGCGCTTCGGCTGGGCGGAGGCTCTGGCGCGCAGGCGGCGACCAGCGCGAGGGCGGCCAGGGCGGGCAGGAGGCGGCGGGGGAGAGATCCGGTCATCGGCTTGTCCTTCTTGCGGGGCGCGCGGGCCGCTTGCGGGACCGAGCCCCTGCCGCAGGCCCTGCGCCCTCCGTTACCGGAAAAAGGAAGCCGAAGGGTGTTTGGTTCCGGCCAAGGGCGCCGGAGAGGGTCACGAACCGATGTGCTGCGGGTGCCCGGCGCGACGCTCCGGGCTTCGGACTTGCTGCGGCTCCGGCTGGCCGGAGCCGCCGGCCTCAGGCCGCGCGGCGGGCGCGCATGGCGGCGGCGAACCGCTCGAACAGGTAGTAGCTGTCCTGCGGGCCGGGGCTGGCCTCGGGGTGATACTGCACCGAGAAGACCGGCCGGTCCGCGACCCGGATGCCGCAGTTCGAGCCGTCGAAGAGGCTCACATGCGTTTCCTTCACGCCGGCGGGCAGGGTCTGGCTGTCCACGGTGAAGCCGTGGTTCATCGAGGTGATCTCGACCTTGCCGGTGTCCAGATCCTTCACCGGGTGGTTCGCGCCGTGGTGGCCGTGGTTCATCTTGACCGTCTTCGCCCCGAGCGCGAGCGCCAGCATCTGGTGGCCAAGGCAGATGCCGAAGAGCGGCAGATCCTTCTCGAGCACGCCCTGGATCATCGGCACGGCATAGGCGCCGGTCGCGGCCGGATCGCCGGGGCCGTTCGACAGGAAGACACCCTCGGGGTTCAGCGCCAGCACATCCTCGGCCGTGGCGCTCGCGGGCAGCACGGTCACGTCGCAGCCCGCCGAGGCGAGGCAACGGAGGATGTTGCGCTTGGCGCCGTAGTCGATCGCCACGACCTTGAGGCCCGGCTCGGTGCGCGAGCGGTAGCCCTCGGGCCAGGCCCAGCGCATCTCGTCCCAGCGATAGCTCTGGGCGCAGGTCACGTCGCGGGCCAGGTCGAGCCCGACGAGGCCGCGCCAGCCGCGGGCCTTGGCGACCAGGGCCTCGATGTCGAAGCGGCCCTCGGGATCGTGGGCCAGCGCCACATGCGGCGCGCCCTGCTGGCGGATCGCGCGGGTCAGCCGGCGCGTGTCGATGCCGCCGATGCCGATCCGGCCCTTGGCCAGAAGCCACGAGGTCAGCTCGGAGGTGGCGCGCCAGTTCGAGGGTTCGGTCGGATCCCACTTGACGACCATGCCCGAGGCGACCGGCTCGGCCGTCTCATCATCCTCGGGGGTCACGCCCACATTGCCCACATGGGGGAAGGTGAAGGTCACGATCTGCCCGGCATAGGAGGGATCGGTCATGATCTCCTGATATCCGGTCATGGCGGTGTTGAAGACAAGTTCCGCCACCGTCTCACCCCGGGCGCCGAAGCCCTTTCCGTAAAAGATGGTGCCGTCGGCGAGTGCGAGGCAGGCCGTGGGTTTTTCGGTGGGGCTGGCGGCGGCCATGGGGCGACTCCTTGGCAAAATCTGGCGGACACTAAGGGTTGGGGCCCTGCGGGTCAAGGCCGCGACCGAAATGACTTATCCTTTTTGATCAATGGCTTGATCTTCGGGGGCGTGGTTGTGTCGGCGAAGGCTTGCCTGTATGGTGCGGGTTTCGCACAGCCACGGAGACGGATGAGGATGACCCTGCGCGAAGAGCTTCAGGATGCCATGAAAGAGGCGATGCGCGCGAAGGAGCCCGATCGCCTCTCGACCCTGCGCCTCATCAATGCCGCCATCAAGGATCGCGACATCGCGGCCCGTGTGGACGGGGCCGCCGGAATGGTGTCGGACGAGGAGATCACCGCCATCCTCGGCCGCATGGTCCGCCAGCGCGCCGAAAGCGCGCGCGCCTATGAGGAGGGCGGCCGGCTGGAGCTTGCCGAGAAGGAACGGGCCGAGATCGAGGTGATCGAGGAGTTCCTGCCGCGCCAGCTCGATCCCGAAGAGGTGGAGGCCGCCATTTCCGCCGCCATCGCCGAGGTGGGCGCCACGACGATCCGCGACATGGGCAAGGTCATGGCCGAGCTGAAGGCGCGCTATACCGGCCAGATGGACTTCGGCGCCGTGGGCCCGATGGTGAAGGACCGCCTGGGCTGACCGGGGCGCGCGCCTCCGTCACCGCCCGCGGGCCAGCGCCTGACGCAGCTCGGGCAGCAGCGCCAGCCGCTCTTCCTCGCTGAGAAAGGCACCGATCTCGACCTCGCGCGGGCCGCCGCCGAGAGTCAGGTAGTTGGGCACCGGGCCCCCCTTGCCGTGAAGCGTCACCCGCACCCAGTGCGGGTTGGCCTGCCAGCTCTGCCGCCGTCCGCGTGGCCCGTGCCGGTCGAGCGTCACCCGGTCGCTCCAGAGCGTCAGCTCCTCGAGGATCTCGCCATCGGCATAGCTGCGGTTCAGCGCAAGCCAGATGCCCGTGACCGCCAAGGCCAGGAACGGCAGCAGCCCCCAGAGCACGGGTGAGCCGAGCACCCCCACCAGCGGCAGCGCGAGCAGCAGGCAGGTGGCCCCGATGAAACCCGCAAAGCCGCGGCGCGGCAGCGAGCGGTAGGGCCACAGGTGCAGCCGGTAGGCCGGAGCGTCCCCGTCGGCATGGCAAAAGGCCCCGGATCGCTCCGGGGCCTTCGGCATGATGACCCATTCGTAGGGCATGTCAGTGCGCGTGCGAACGGTCCCAGTCCTCGCGCTTGGGAAGCTGCTCGAACGTGTGCTCGGGCGGAGGCGAGGTCAACGTCCATTCCAGCGTGTCGGCATGTTCGTTCCAGTAGTTGTTCGCCGTCACGCGCGCGCCGCGCGTCAGGGTGTAGAAGACGATGCCGATGAAGAAGAGGAACGAGGCGAAGGACAGGAAGGCGCCCAGCGACGAGACGAAGTTCCAAGTGGCGAAGGCCTCGGGATAGTCGATGTAGCGCCGGGGCATCCCCTGCCGCCCGAGGAAATGCTGCGGGAAGAACGTCAGGTTCGCGCCGACGAACATCATCCAGAAATGCAGCTTGCCGGCCCACTCGGGATATTGCCGGCCCGACATCTTGCCGATCCAGAAGTAGATCCCCGCGAAGATGCCGAACACCGCGCCGAGGCTCATCACATAGTGGAAGTGGGCGACGACATAGTAGGTGTCGTGATAGTAGCGGTCCACGCTCGCCTGGCTCAGCACGATGCCGGTAACGCCGCCCACGGTGAAGAGGAACAGGAACCCCAGCGCCCAGAGCATCGGCGTCTTGAGTTCGATCGAGCCGCCCCACATGGTCGCGATCCATGAGAAGATCTTGATCCCGGTGGGCACCGCGATCACCATGGTCGCCATCATGAAATAGCTCTGCTGCGTGAGGCTGAGGCCCGCGGTGTACATGTGGTGCGCCCAGACCACGAAGCCCAGCACCCCGATCGCCACCATCGCATAGACCATCGGCAGATAGCCGAAGATCGGCTTCTTCGAGAAGGTGGCGATGACGTGGCTGACGATGCCGAAGGCGGGCAGGACGATGATATAGACCTCGGGATGGCCGAAGAACCACAGGATGTGCTGGTAAAGCACCGGGTCGCCGCCGCCCGAGGGCTGGAAGAAGGTGGTGCCGAAGTTGCGGTCGGTGAGCAGCATGGTGATCGCCCCGGCCAGCACCGGCAGCGCCAGCAGGATCAGCCAGGCGGTGACGAAGATCGACCAGGCAAAGAGCGGCACCTTGTGCATGGTCATGCCCGGCGCGCGCATGTTCAGGAAGGTGGTGATCATGTTGATCGCGCCAAGGATCGAGGACGCGCCCGAGAGGTGCACCGCGAAGATCGCGAGATCGGTCGAATAGCCCGATTCGGAGGTGGAGAGCGGCGGATAGAGCACCCAGCCGATCCCCGATCCCAGCTGCCCGTTGCCGCCCGGCGCGAAGAGCGAGGCGACGGCGAGCGAGGTCCCCGCCACATAGAGCCAGAAGGACAGGTTGTTCATCCGCGGGAAGGCCATGTCCGGCGCGCCGATGTGCAGCGGCATGAAATAGTTGCCGAAGCCGCCAAACAGCGCGGGGATCACCACGAAGAACATCATCAGGATGCCGTGGGCCGTGATCATCACGTTCCACAGATGGCCGTTCGGCGTGCAGTTCTCGACCGCCGAAGGCCAGAGCGACTGGAAGAAGCCCTTGACCAGTCCCGATTCCAGATGCTCGGCGCACATGAACTGCACGCCGGGCGCCATCAGCTCCATCCGCATGTAGACGGTGAAGGCCACCGAGATCAGCCCGACGAGGCCCCCGGTGAAGAGATAGAGAACGCCGATGTCCTTGTGGTTGGTGGACATGAACCAGCGGGTGAAGAACCCCCTCCGGTCGTGCTCGTGGCCATGGATGGCTGCGTCGGCCATGGGCTCGCCTCCCCGCGTGCTGTTTCGATCCCGCAGGCGCCGGACAGGCTCGCGACCCGCGCCTGCGTCTATGTGTAGAGCGCCGGATGTGCTCCGGCAACTTCGCACTTTGATCTGGATCAATAAATTCGGCCAGTCCGCCGTTTTGTTGAGTGGCATGGTGCCGCAGAAGGGCCGCGTCCGGCAGGAGATGCCGGACGTGCCTCGCTCGGGCGTTCCGTTGCGTCCCGTTCGGGCTGCACCCGGGCGCGGACAGGCTGCAAGGGCCCGCCGGGATCGGTGGCGGAGGCTCGGGCCGCCCGGACGGCGTGCGGATCAGTCCGGGAAGGAGCGGGAAAAGGTGCGCAGCAGGGCCGCGTCGAGATCCTGCATCGTGACGGGCAGGCCCAGATCGACGAGGCTCGTCACGCCATGCTCGCGGATGCCGCAGGGCACGATGCCCTCGAAGTGGGACAGGTCGGGCTCGAGGTTGATGGAGAGCCCGTGAAAGCTCACCCAGCGGCGGAGCTTCACGCCGATGGCCGCGATCTTGTCCTCTCGGGGCTGGCCGCCGGGTCCGGGGGCGCGGTCGGGGCGGACGACCCAGACCCCCACACGGCCCGCGCGCCGTTCGCCCTTCACATTGAACTCGGCCAGCGTGGCGATCACCCAATCCTCGAGCGCGCACACGAAGCGGCGCACGTCACGGCCCCTCCGGTCGAGATCGAGCATGACATAGGCCACCCGCTGTCCCGGCCCGTGGTAGGTATATTGCCCGCCGCGGCCCGCGACATGGACGGGGAAGCGGTCCGGTTCGACCAGATCCTCGGGGCGTGCCGAGGTGCCGGCCGTGTAGAGCGGGGGGTGCTCGAGCAGCCAGACCGCCTCGGGGGCGTCGCCGGCGCGGATGGCGGCGACGCGGGCCTCCATCGCCGACAGCGTTTCCTGGTAGGGGCTGAGCCCCGGAAGAACCGACCATTCCACGTCAGACATCGCGGCCTTCCTCCCGATCTGCGGCGCAGGGCCCGGATCGTGCCGGCCCTGTGCGGGATCTATGGCAAGACGGTGCGCGCCGCTAGCCTTGCGGCAGGGCTTTGGCGCGGGACTTCTCGCGCAAGACCCGCGGCTTGGCCCGCGAGCCGAGGGGCCATCCCAGGCCTTTCGAACATTTTTGACGCGGCGCGAAAATAGCCCTTTTCTTCCCTCGCGAGCTTGGCTAAGAACCCGCCACCAAGCCAAGGCAGTGCGGTCGTGGCGGAATTGGTAGACGCGCAGCGTTGAGGTCGCTGTGGGGTAACTCCCGTGGAAGTTCGAGTCTTCTCGACCGCACCATTTCTCTGACGAAACGCCGAAGGGCGGCCCGCCGGGCCGCCCTTCGGCGTTTCAGGTTCGGCCAGGGGCGGGCGACGGCGCTTTTGTCGCCCATGCGTCGTATTTGGATCCCGTCAGTTCGCATCCCGGCGCTTGGGCGCGCGTGTTGCCGTGCAACCTGCCCATCAAGGTGGCAACCGCCGCCCCTCCCGCAGCCTGTGCACAACAAGATTGCATTGCGGGGACCGTTCCGTTTTAAACGATCATAACGAGTGCAGGAAACCTGCCGGACCAAGATGGGGAGAATGGGGTGGTGGCTTCTACCCAGGACGACGGTTTCGTCGTTTTCGAACATGTGCAGAAAAGCTACGACGGGGAGACGCTGGTCGTTAAGGATCTCAACCTGACCATAGGGCAGGGCGAGTTCCTCACGATGCTGGGGCCATCCGGGTCGGGCAAGACCACCTGTCTCATGATGCTGGCGGGGTTCGAGACCGCCACCCACGGCGACATCCGGCTCGACGGGCGCCCGATCAACACCGTGCCCCCGCACAAGCGCGGCATCGGCATGGTGTTCCAGAACTACGCGCTCTTTCCGCACATGACGGTGGGCGAGAACCTCTCGTTTCCGCTCGAGGTGCGGGGCATGTCGCGGAGCGACCGCGAGCGCAAGATCAAGCGCGCGCTCGACATGGTGCAGATGGGCGCCTTTGCGAACCGCCGCCCGGCCCAGCTCTCGGGTGGCCAGCAGCAGCGGATCGCGCTGGCCCGCGCGCTGGTGTTCGACCCGCAGCTCGTGCTGATGGACGAGCCGCTCGGCGCGCTCGACAAGCAGCTGCGCGAGCACATGCAGTTCGAGATCAAGCACCTGCACGAGAGCCTTGGCATCACGGTGGTCTATGTGACCCACGACCAGGGCGAGGCGCTGACCATGTCGGACCGGATCGCCGTCTTCAACGACGGCCGCATCCAGCAACTCGCCCCGCCCGACGAGCTGTACGAGCGCCCGCGGAACAGCTTCGTCGCCAGCTTCATCGGCGAGAACAACCGCCTGCCCGGCGTGATCGAGGAGATCGCCGAGGGCCGCGCGCTGGTCCGGCTCGACACCGGCGAGCTGATCGACGCAACTCCGGTCAACGTCAGCCACAAGGGCCAGAAGACTCTCGTCTCGATCCGCCCCGAACGGGTGGAATACAAGCCCGAGATGCTGCCGCCGAACGCCCACCTCATCGAGGCCGAGGTGATGGAGTTCATCTACATGGGCGATATCTTCCGCACCCGCCTGCGGGTGGCCGGTTCCGAGGAGTTCGTCATCAAGAGCCGGAACACGCTGGGCCAGCGGATGCTGCAGCCCGGCGAAAGGATCCGGATCGGCTGGGCGCCCCAGGACGCGCGCGCGCTCGATCCGCTTTGACTCCGTAATAACGGACCTGCCGCAGGCTGCGGCCAATAACAACGAGACTGCACAACATGGGAGACGACTCGATGAAGAAGGCCCTCATTCTGTCCACCGCCTTGACGGCCGTGGCCTTCTCCGCCGCGGCGGAGCAGATCACGGTCATGTCCTGGGGCGGCGCCTATACGACCAGCCAGGTCGAGGCGTTCCACAAGCCCTTCACCGCCGAGACCGGCATCGGCGTGGTGTCGGTGGATGCGGACAACCCCGCCACGCCGCTCAAGGCGATGGTCGAGGCCAACTATGTCAGCGTCGATGTGGTGGATGTGAACACCTCGGACGCGGTGCGCCTGTGCGACGAGGGCCAGCTCGAAGAGATCGACCCGGCCATGCTGCCGCCCGCGCCCGACGGCACTCCGGCGACCGAGGACTTCCTGCCGGGCGCTCTCAGCGAATGCGCCGTGGGCAACATCGTCTATTCCATGATCGTGGCCTACGACGAGTCGAAATTCCCCGACGAGAAGCCGCAGACCATCGCCGACTTCTTCGACACGTCGAAGTTCCCCGGCAAGCGCGCCATGTGGAAGAGCGCCAAGACCACGCTCGAGATGGCGCTGATGGGCGATGGCGTCCCGGCGGCCGAGGTCTATGACGTGCTGGACACGCAGGAAGGCGTCGAGCGCGCCTTCGCCAAGCTTGCCTCGATCAAGGGCGACCTGATCTGGTGGGAGGCGGGCGCCCAGCCGGTCCAGCTTCTGGCGGATGGCGAGGTGGCCATGACGACCGCCTACAACGGCCGGATCTTCGCGGCCGCGGTCAGCGAGAACAAGCCCTTCGTGCCGATCTGGGACGGTCAGGTCTATGAATACGACCTCTTCGTGATCCCGAAGGGCGCGCCCAACCTCGAGGCGGCGAAGAAGTTCGTGGCCTTCGCAACCGGGACGCAGCCGCTGGCCGACCAGGCCAAGTGGATCAGCTACGGCCCGGCCCGCAAGTCCTCGGCCCCGCTGGTCGGGCTCTATCAGGACGGCCAGACCGAGATGGCCCCGCACATGCCGACGGCCGAGGCGAACCTGACCAACGCGCTGCCCTCGTCCTACGAGTTCTGGGTCGATCACGATACCGAGCTGGAAGAGCGGTTCAACGCCTGGCTGGCGAACTGATACGGACGGGCGCGCATTCCGGTGCGCGCCCCCTGATGCGAGGGTAAAGATGGCCGACGCAACCACAGATCTCGCCGCCCCGACTCCCGGGCGCCTCACGACGGCCGATGGCCGCCCGCTGAAGGCCGCACTCGGCCGCGCCCAGTCCCGCGCACGGCGCCGCGCCTTCCTTCTGGTGCTGCCGCTTCTGCTCTTCATCGTCATAACCTTCATCGTCCCGATCGGGCAGATGCTGCACCGCTCGATCCACAATGACGGCTTCTCCCGCAACATGCCGCAGCTCAGCCAGTGGTTCGCCGATACCGAACCCGGAACCGAGCCGGACGAGGTCGCCTATGCAGCCCTTGCCGCCGATCTCAAGGGCGCGGCCGAGGCCAAGACCATCGGCATCGTGGGCACGCGGGTGAACTACGAGATGCCGGGCACCCGCTCGCTCTTCACCTCGACCGGCCGCAAGGCGCGCGGGTTCGAGCCGCCCTACAGGGAGGCCGTCCTCGAGGCGGATCCGAAATGGGGCAACCCGAGTCTCTGGGGCACGATGCGACAGGTCTCGCGGGCCTATTCGCCGAACTTCTTCCTCGCCTCGGTCGATCTCGCCCGCGACAACGAGGGCAACATCGTGCGGGCCCCCCAGGAGCGCCGCGTGTATGTCATGCTCTTCCAGCGAACCTTCCTGATCGCGGGCCTGATCACGGTGCTCTGCCTGCTGCTGGGCTTTCCGATCGCCCACCTGCTCGCCACGCTGCCCCTGCGCACCTCGAACCTGCTGATGATCCTGGTGCTCCTGCCCTTCTGGACCTCGCTTCTCGTGCGGACGACGTCGTGGATCGTGCTGCTGCAGGGCCAGGGGGTCGTCAACAACTCCCTGGTGGCCACAGGCCTCATCTCCGATGCGAACCGGATCCAGATGATCTACAACCAGACCGGCACGATCATCGCCATGACGCACATCCTGCTGCCCTTCATGATCCTGCCGCTCTATTCCGTGATGCGGCCGATCCCGCCCTCCTATGTCCGGGCCGCCCGCTCGCTCGGCGCCTCAAGCTGGACGGCCTTCCGCCGGATCTATCTTCCCCAGACCCTGCCGGGCATCGGCGCGGGCGCGCTGCTCGTCTTCATCCTCGGCGTCGGCTACTACATCACCCCGGCGCTCGTGGGGGGCGCTTCGGGGCAGCTCATCTCGAACCTGATCGCCTTCCACATGCAGGACAGCCTGAACTGGTCGCTCGCCGCGGCCCTCGCCGCCGTGCTGCTGGCCGCCGTGCTGATCCTTTACTGGCTCTACGACCGTCTGGTCGGCATCGACAATCTCAAGCTGGGCTGACCGGCCTTTCACTCTGCCCAAATATCCCGGGGGTCCGGGGGCAGCGCCCCCGGCCTCTGCCTCAGGAGACCCGCCCGATGGCTCTTCCCGTTTATGCCAGCCCGCTCGAGCGCATCTGGTACTACGCCTATCGCGTGATCTGCGCCCTGATCTTCCTGTTCCTGATCGCGCCGATCCTGATCATCATTCCGCTCAGCTTCAACGTGGAGCCCTACTTCACCTTCACCGAGAAGATGCTTGCGCTCGACCCCGACGGCTACTCGCTGCGCTGGTACGACACGCTGCTCACCTTCGGCATGGCCAACCCCGAGGCGCCGCGCACCTCATCCTGGTGGATGGATGTGTGGAACAACGCGGCCTGGGTGCGGGCGGCCAAGAACTCCGTCATCATCGGCGTCTCATCGACCATCGTCGCGACCGTTCTCGGCACCATTGCCGCCCTCGGTCTGTCGCGGCCCGAGATGCCGTTTCGGCGGGCCATCATGGCGATCCTCATTTCGCCGATGATCGTGCCGATCATCATCACGGCCACCGGGCTCTTCTTCTTCTATTCCGCCACCGGTCTTGCGGGCAGCTATGTGGGCGTGGTGCTGGCCCATGCGACGCTGGGCATTCCGTTCGTGATCATCACCGTGACGGCCACGCTGATCGGCTTCGACAAGTCGCTCACCCGCGCCGCCGCCTCGCTCGGCGCCAGTCCCACCACGACCTTCTTCAAGGTCACCATGCCGCTCATCCTGCCGGGCGTCGTCTCGGGCGCGCTCTTCGCCTTCGTCACTTCGTTCGATGAGGTGGTGGTGGTTCTCTTCGTGGCCGCGCATGATCAGCAGACGATTCCCCGCCAGATGTGGAACGGGATACGCGAGCAGATCAGCCCCGCCATTCTCTCCGTGGCGACCATTCTCGTGATCATCTCCGTGGCCTTGCTGGCGACGGTCGAACTGCTCCGCCGCCGCTCCGAGAGGCTCCGTGGCATCTCGAACTGAGGCTCCGAAAAGGCGCCGCGTCAGGCCCGTGCGACACACGCGCCGCGCGGGCCTTTTCATCTTCCGCGGCCTGC
Source organism: Cereibacter azotoformans (assembly GCF_021391315.1). Classification (NCBI taxonomy): domain Bacteria; kingdom Pseudomonadati; phylum Pseudomonadota; class Alphaproteobacteria; order Rhodobacterales; family Paracoccaceae; genus Cereibacter; species Cereibacter azotoformans. The sequence goes on from NZ_CP090021.1 coordinate 615,805, forward strand.
CGTTTCAGGGGCCTTTTGCGGTTGACTCCTGCATCAGCCTCGGTAAAAGGCGGGCCTCAGGGATTTTTGCGGGGGGCGTCTGCCCGCCGACTGCAGGAGAGAAACCATGGCGAAGCCGACGACGATCAAGATCCGGCTGAACTCGACGGCGGGCACCGGGCACTTCTACGTGACCAAGAAGAACGCCCGCACCATGACCGACAAGATGGTCGTCCGCAAGTACGACCCGGTCAAGCGCGAGCATGTCGAGTACAAGGAAGGCAAGATCAAGTAAGATCTGCCTCTGCCGGTTTGCGGAAAAGGCCGTGCCTCCTGGGCGCGGCCTTCTGCTTTTGCGCCTCTTCCATCCGGGGGCGCGGCCGCCCCGACCGCGAAGGCCCCACCGGGCGGGGCCCGAAGAAGAACCTGGGCTCGGCCCAAGGAAAAACCCGCCGAGGAGGCCCCGGCGGGTTGGCGGTGCGGCGGAACGGTGCTTCGATTACTCGCGGTTGCCCATGAACTGCAGCAGGAACATGAACAGGTTGATGAAATCGAGGTAGAGCTGCAGCGCGCCCATGATGGCGGCCTTGCCCAGCCACTCGGCATCGCCGCTGTGGGCGTGCTGGAGGTAGGTGTTCTTGATGTTCTGCGTGTCGTAGGCGGTGAGGCCGGCAAAGATCAGCACGCCGATCACCGAGATCGCGAAGGCCAGCGCCGACGAGGCGAGGAAGATGTTCACGATCATCGCCACGATCAGGCCCACCACGCCCATGATCAGGAACGTGCCGAAGCCCGAGAGGTCCTTCTTCGTCGTGTAGCCGAAGAGCGAGAGGCTCGCGAAGGCGATCGCGGTGATCAGGAAGGTCTGCGCGATCGACACGCCGGTGAAGGCCACGAAGATCCAGCTCAGCGACAGGCCCATCACGGCCGCATAGGCGTAGAAGAAGAGTTGCGCCGCGGCCTGGCTCAGACGGTTCAGCACCGCGCCGAAGGCGAAGACCATCACCAGCGGGGCAAACATCACGATCCAGCCGAGGATGTTCGGGCTCATCGTCACCGGGTCGCGCAGCAGCGAGAAGAGCTGCTCGCTGGTCCCGACGGCCCAGGCCACGCCGCCGGTCAGCAGCATCCCGACCGACATCAGCCCGTAGACCTTGTTCATGTGGGCGCGAAGGCCCTCGTCGATCCTGGCCGCCCGGGCGCCTGCGCCGACCGAACGCACCGTCTGATACTCAGCCATCTCGTGCTCTCCTTGTTGATCCGTCAGGGTGCCCGATCGCCCGGACACTGTTTGACGCCAATATTGGAAAGCTGGCCCCCCAGTTCAAGGACTTCCGGTCCGCGACGGGGGCAGGGGGCGTGGCGCGACGTCTCAGTTGCGCCAGTTCGACGGCACGTCCCAGAGCGGGCGGGTCGCCTCGATGCGGGCTTCCTCGGCGGTAAGGCCGACATCGCTCAGAAGATGCGGGTCGAGGTGGGCCAGCGCGCGGCGCTGGCGACGGGCGGCGAGCGCGCTGTTGAAACGGGCGACGAGGCGCTGAAGGCTCCCGCCCGCCTGCACGCCGCGGGTCGCGATGCGGGCTGTGTGAAGCGAGGCAAACATGTGTCCGTCCTTTCGGTGGTCGGGTTCTGGCCAGAGGGACCTTCCCTCCGCTTGATCCTTATGCCCGAATCGTTCACATTTGGAAAATGAATGCTTTTGACTTCAATCATCAGGAGTCGTGATGCCCCGAAATCTCGACCTGACCGCGCTGCGGTCCTTCGTGGCGGTTGCCGACGCGGGCGGGGTCACGCGCGCGGCGGGCTTCCTGAACCTGACGCAGTCCGCGGTGTCGATGCAGATCAAGCGGCTGGAGGAGGCGCTCGATCTGGCGCTTCTGGATCGCTCGGCCCGCCGGGTGACGCTGACCGCGGCGGGCGAGCAGCTTCTGGGCTACGCGCGGCGGATGTTGGCACTGAACGACGAGGTCTTCGGCCGGCTCACGCATGATGATTACGAGGGTGAGGTGGTGCTGGGCGTGCCCCACGACATTGTCTATCCCGCCATCCCGCAGGTTCTGCAGCGGTTCGCGGCCGAGTTCCCGCGGATGCGGGTGACGCTGCTCTCGTCTTATACCCGCAAGCTCAAGGCGCAGTTCGCGCGCGGCGAGTGCGACGTCATCATGACCACCGAGGATGCGGTGGAGCCCGGCGGCGAAACGCTGGTCGAACTGCCGCTGGTCTGGGTCGGCGCACCGGGCGGGCAGGCCTGGAAGCAGCGCCCGTTGCGCCTTGCCTTCGAGCCGAACTGCATTTTCCGCATGGGGGTTCAGTCGGCGCTCGATGCGGCGGGCATTCCCTGGACAATGGCGGTCGAGTCCGACAGCTCGCGCACCATCGAGGCCAGTGTCTCGGCCGATCTGGCGGTGCATGTCTCGCTCGCCGGGGCCGAGCCGCGCTACATGGAGCGTATCCCGCATTGCGGTGTCCTGCCCGATCTCGAGACGAGCAAGGTCAATCTGTATGTCGCCGATCCCGTGCACAGCCCGGCGGTCGAGGTGCTGGCCGACCTGATCCGCCGCGCCTATGCCGCGCAGGCGGGCGGCGCGCCGGTGGCGGCGCGGCACGTTCCGGGCGAGGCGGCCGAGGACGCGCCGCGGCTGGCGCTTCGCGCCTGACCGTCAGGGGAGGATCACCACCTTGCCCGTCGCCTGCCGGCTCCGCAGCAACTCCAGCCCTTCGGCCGCGCGTTCGAGCGGCAGTTCATGGCTGATGTGAGGGCGCAGGCTGCCATCGGCGATCCAGCCCAGCAGCGTCTCGAGGCTGCGCATCAGCACCTGCGGCGCGAAGGTCATGTAGCCGCCCCAGTAAAGGCCGATCACGCTCAGGTTCTTGACCAGCAGCAGGTTCGCCGGCACCTGCGGGACATCGCCGCCGGCAAAACCGATGGCGAGGAGCCGGCCCTCGGGGCGCGACGCGCGCAGCGCCGCATCGAACCCCGCACCGCCCACCGTGTCATAGGTCACGTCCACGCCGCCCAGCGCCTTCAGCGCCGCCTTGAGGTCGGGCGTGTCGCTGTCGATCGTCTCGTGCGCGCCGGCCTGCCGCGCGATCTCGAGCCGGTCAGCCCCACGCGCGCTGGCGATGACACGCGCCCCCATGCGCCGGCCGATCTCGACGGCTGCGAGGCCCACGCCCCCCGCCGCCCCGGTCACCAGAAGCCGTTCTCCCGGCTGCAGGCGTGCGCGATGTTCCAGCGCGAGATGGCCCGTGCCATAGGCGATCTGGAAGGCCGCAGCCTCGCGGAAGCCGGCGCCGTCGGGCAGCGGCAGGCAGCGGTCGGCCGGCCAGCAGCCGAACTCGGCCAGCCCTCCGCAGGAGCCGAAGGCCGCGACGCGCGTGCCGGGGGCAGGACCCGCCACGCCCGGCCCCAGCGCATCGACCGTGCCGGCCACTTCCATACCGAGAGTCAGGGGAAGGGGCGGGCGCTCCTGGTAGCGGCCCTGGATCATCAGCAGATCGGCGAAATTGAGCGCACAGGCGGCGATGCGGAGGCGGATCTCGCCCGGTCCGGGCTCAGGCAGGGGAAGGTCGGTCAGCGCCGGATCCTGTCCGGTTTCTGTCAGTCTGAAGGCGCGCATGGGGCTGTTCATGGCCTTTCGGAGGCGGAAAATCGGACGGATCTCACCATCAGGATGTCGTTTTTGCCAGAGCCTTCGGCCTCGTTTGCGATCTGCAAAATTTTGGCGGTGAAAAGATTGCAAACTGCAATGCATTTCGCAAAATCACTCTGAGGCGAGTGAGGCCTTTTCTGTGCGCCCGATGGGCGATCCACCGGGCTCTGCGCGCGGGACGCGCCGGTCTGTATGAATGGACATATCCAAAAAGACAGGTTTGTTTCAAGTGAACTTTTTCTGGAAAGAAAAGCAGCACTGAGCCCGCTTTGGCATACAATTTGCTTGTTAAGAAGGCAGGGACAGCTGGAAGATTTACGGAGACATTTCATGAAACATCCTGTCGACGCCCATGTGGGAAAGCGCATCCGCCACCGCCGGTGGATGGTGGGCATGACGCAGCAACAGCTTGCCGATTGCGTGGGCATCAAGTTCCAGCAGATCCAGAAATATGAAACCGGCATGAACCGGGTCAGCGCCTCGCGTCTGTGGGACATCGCCGAAGCCCTGGGCGTCTCGATCAGCTTCTTCTTCGAGGGGCTCGAGGGTGCGGGCGATCAGGCGCGTCAGGCCGAGGGTGACCGCATCACCGACAAGGAGGCGCTCGAGTTGGTCCGCTCCTACTACGCGATCCCCGAGGCGCAGCGTCGCCGCCTGTTTGACCTCGCCCGCGTGCTGTCCGAAGCGGCCTAGCTCGATGGATGAGCGGGTGTCCGGGCCAGGGACACCGCGCTTGACCCTGACCGCCCCGCAGGATACCCGCGGGGCGCAGGAGGGCCGGGATGCAGATGCTCACTGACGACGAGACCGCCGAACTCATCGACACGGCGGCCGAACTGGCCGCGGCAGCCCGGGAAGCCACCTTGCTGCATTTCCGCAGCACCGGCCTCACGGCAGATACCAAGGAAAGCGACCGGTTCGATCCGGTCACAGTCGCCGACAGGCTGTGCGAGGAACGCATGAGGGCGATCCTTGCACGGCGACGCCCGAGGGACGCCATCCTCGGCGAGGAAATGGGCGTCAGTTCGGGTGAAAGCGGCCTGACCTGGGTTCTGGATCCGATCGACGGAACACGATCCTATCTGTGCGGCACGCCCACCTGGGGAGTGCTGATTTCCGTCGCCGACGAGACCGGCCCGATCTACGGCCTGATTGACCAGCCCTACATCGGCGAGAGGTTCGAAGGCGGTCTGGGCCGTGCGGTGGTCCGCGGCCCTCTGGGTGAGCGGGAGCTTGCGACGCGGGCGCCGCGGCCTTTGTCCGAAGCGATCCTGATGTCCACCTTCCCCGAGATTGGCACCGCCGAGGAAGAGGCCGCCTTCCGCCGTCTCAGCGGCCAGGTGCGGCTGACCCGCTACGGCGCCGATTGCTACGCCTATGCGCTGCTTGCGGCGGGGCAGATTGACCTTGTCGTCGAGGCGGGCCTCCAGCCCTATGATGTTCAGGCGCCGATGGCCGTGATCGAGGCTGCGGGCGGGATCATGACCGACTGGAATGGTCGCCGAAATCCTGAGGGCGGGCGCGTCATCGCGGCCTCGTCGCCCGAAATGCATGCGGCGGCCATGCAGGCCCTGCGCGGCTGAACCGCGCCACCGGCCGACCATCCGCATCCTGGGCCGAGAGGGGCCGGCGGCCGCCGGCCCCGGCTGGCTCACTCGTCCAGTTCGACCAGCAGATCCTTGGCCTCGATCTGCGCGCCCGTGCCGACATGAAGCGCCTTCACCGTGGCGGGCCGGTCGGCGTGGAGACCCGTCTCCATCTTCATCGCCTCGATCGTGAGCAGCAGGTCGCCCGGCTTCACCTTCTGGCCCACCGTGACGGCGACCGAGGCGACCGAGCCCGGCATCGGCGCGCCGACATGGGCGGGGTTGCCCTCCTGCGCCTTGGGCCGGGCCGCGGTCTTGGCCTTCACCGCCCTGTTCGGCACGCGGATCACCCGCGGCTGGCCGTTCAGTTCAAAGAACACCTTGGCGTCGCCCTCGTCCGAGGTCTCGCCCACCGCCGACAGCCGGATCTCCAGCGTCTTGCCCGGATCGATCTCGGCCGTGATCTCCTCGCCCGGCTCCATGCCGTAGAAGAAGGTTCGCGTGGGCAGCGTCCGCACCGGCCCGTAGATCTTGTGGCGGGCGCGGTAGTCGGTGAAGACCTTGGGGTACATCAGGTAGCCGTTCAGATCCTCGGAATCGACGGCCGAGTCGAGCGGATCCTCGGCGCCCTGCTTGATCTCGGACAGCAGCTTCGCGCGCGCCGCCTCGATATCGACCGGCGGAAGATGGGCCCCCGGACGCTCGGTCGAGGGGCGCTCGCCCTTCAGCACCTTCTTCAGGATCGGATCGGGCCAGCCGCCGTGGGGCTGGCCGAGGTTGCCCTTGAGCATGTCCACGACCGAGTCCGGGAAGCTGACCTCGACCGCCGGATCCTCGACCTGCGCGCGGCTCAGGCCCTGCGCCACCATCATCAGCGCCATGTCGCCCACCACCTTCGACGAGGGCGTGACCTTCACGATGTCGCCGAACATCCGGTTGGCGTCGGCATAGGCCTGCGCGACCTCGGGCCAGCGGTCCTCCAGCCCCATCGAGCGCGCCTGCGCCTTGAGGTTGGTGAACTGCCCGCCGGGCATCTCGTGCAGATAGACCTCGGAGGCGGGCGAGGGCAGGCCGGATTCGAAGGCGCAGTAATGCTGGCGCACATGGCCCCAGTAATCCGAGATCTCGCGGATCGACTCGATGTCGAGGCCGGTGTCGCGCTCGGTATGGCGCAGCGCCTCGACGATCGAGCCGAGGCAGGGCTGCGAGGTGCCGCCCGAAAAGGCGTCCATCGCCGCATCGACGGCATCCACGCCCGCGTCGCAGGCGGCCAGAACGGTCGCGCCGCCGATGCCGCTGGTGTCGTGGGTGTGGAAGTGGATCGGAAGGCCCACCTCCTCCTTCAGCGCGCGGATGAGAATGCGGGCCGAGGCGGGCTTCAGCAGCCCCGCCATGTCCTTCAGCCCCAGCACGTGCGCGCCCGCGGCGCGCAGTTCCTTGCCCATGCTGACATAGTAGTTGAGGTCATACTTGGCCCGGTCCGGGTCGAGCAGGTCGCCGGTGTAGCAGATCGTGCCCTCGCAGACCTTGTTGGCCGCGATCACCGCATCCATCGCGACGCGCATGTTCTCGACCCAGTTCAGGCTGTCGAAGACGCGGAACACGTCCACGCCGGTCTCGGCCGCCTGACGCACGAACTCCTGCACCACATTGTCGGGATAGTTGGTGTAGCCCACCCCGTTCGAGGCGCGCAGCAGCATCTGGGTCATCACGTTCGGCAGGCGCTTGCGGATGTCGCGCAGGCGCTGCCAGGGACATTCCTGCAGGAAGCGGTAGGCCACGTCGAAGGTCGCGCCGCCCCAGCATTCCACCGAAAAGAGCCCCGAAAGGTTCGCGGCATAGGCCGGCGTCACCTTGATCATGTCGATCGAGCGCATGCGGGTGGCCAGCAGGCTCTGGTGGCCGTCGCGCATCGTCGTGTCGGTCAGCAGCACGCGGGTCTGCGCGGCCATCCAGTCGGCCACGGCCTGCGGGCCCTTCTCCTCGAGCAGGTTGCGGGTCCCGGGCTGCGGCTTGCCCTTCGGCGCCGGGGGGCGGGGGTCCTTCAGCTCGACCGAAGGCCGGGCCCGGCCCGCCGTCTCGGGATGCCCGTTCACGGTGATATCGGCGATGTAGGTCAGGATCTTCGTCGCCCGGTCGCGCCGCGGCTTGAAGTTGAACAGGTCCGGCGTCGTGTCGATGAACTTGGTGGTGTAGCTGTAGTCGAGGAAGCTGGGATGCTTCAGCAGGTTCTCGACGAAGGCGATGTTGGTGGCCACGCCCCGGATGCGGAATTCGCGCAGCGCGCGGTCCATGCGGGCGATCGCCTTTTCCGGCGTCGGCGCCCAGGCCGTCACCTTCACCAGCAGCGAGTCGTAATAGCGGGTGATGACGCCGCCCGCGTAGGCCGTGCCACCGTCGAGCCGGATGCCCATGCCCGTGGCCGAGCGGTAGGCGGTCAGGCGGCCGTAATCGGGGATGAAATTGTTTTGCGGATCCTCGGTGGTGACGCGGCACTGCAGCGCATGGCCGGACAGGGTAACCGCCTCCTGGCTTGGGCATCCCGTGGCTTCGGCCAGCGTCGCGCCCTCGGCGACGCGGATCTGCGACTGGACGATGTCGATCCCCGTGACTTCCTCGGTGACGGTATGCTCGACCTGGACGCGCGGATTGACCTCGATGAAATAGAATTTCTCGGTGTCCATATCCATCAGGAACTCGACCGTTCCCGCGCATTCGTAATTCACATGGGCGCAGATCCGGCGGCCAAGCTCGCAGATCTCGGCGCGCTGATCGTCAGTAAGGTAAGGGGCCGGGGCGCGCTCTACCACCTTCTGGTTGCGGCGCTGCACCGTGCAATCGCGTTCATACAGGTGGTAGATCGAGCCATATTTGTCGCCGAGGATCTGCACCTCGACGTGGCGGGCGCGCAGGATCATCTTTTCCAGATAGCCCTCGCCGTTGCCGAAGGCGGCCTCGGCCTCGCGCCGGCCCTCGCGCACCTTGTCGGCCAGCTCGGCCTCGGAGTTGATCGGGCGCATCCCCCGCCCGCCGCCCCCCCACGAGGCCTTGAGCATCAGCGGATAGCCGATTTCGGCCGCCTGACGCCGGATCTCGTCCATGTCGTCGCCGAGCACCTCGGTCGCCGGGATCACCGGCACGCCCGCGGCCATCGCCACGCGCCGGGCGCTGGCCTTGTCGCCAAGCGCGCGCATGGTTTCGGCCTTCGGGCCGATGAAGACGATCCCCGCCTCGGTGCAGGCCTCGACGAAATCGGGATTTTCCGACAAGAGCCCGTAGCCCGGGTGGATCGCGTCGGCGCCCGACATCTTCGCCACGCGGATGATCTCGGGAATGCTGAGGTAGGCGCCGACCGGCGACAGCCCCTCGCCGATCCGGTAGGCTTCGTCGGCCTTGAAGCGATGGAGCGAGAGCTTGTCCTCTTCGGCATAGACGGCGACGGTCTTCTTGCCCATCTCGTTCGCCGCCCGCATCACCCGGATGGCGATCTCGCCGCGGTTGGCGATGAGGATCTTCTTGAACTCGGCCATGCGTTCACCTCCGGGCATCAGGCTGGTGCGCGAACTCTAGTGGTGCTGCGGTGCGGCGCAATAGCACACACGGACGTCTGGAAAGAAATTTTGACCGATCCGGGGGCGAAGGACGTGGTGTGGCGAACGATTGCAGAACACTTCTTTTACTCGGGGCAGAGGCAGGCTAGATTGCCTCCCATGAGCCAGTTCGATGAAAGCGAAGCCTTCGAGGCGGCCGTGCCGCTCAGCCGCCAGGCGATGGCGGCGCGCCCGCGTCCCTATCTCGAGGATCTCAATCCCGCGCAGCGCGAGGCTGTCCTGGCGCTGGACGGGCCGGTCCTGATGCTGGCCGGGGCGGGCACGGGCAAGACCAAGGCGCTGACGGCGCGGATCGTGCATCTTCTCGATTCGGGAAGGGCCCGGCCGAACGAGATTCTCGCCGTGACCTTCACCAACAAGGCCGCGCGCGAGATGAAGGACCGCGTGGCGCGCATGCTGGGGCAGGTCGAGGGGATGCCCTGGATGGGCACCTTCCACTCGATCAGCGTCAAGATCCTGCGCCGGCACGCCGAACTGGTGGGGCTGAAGTCGAACTTCACGATTCTCGACACCGATGATCAGCTGCGGCTGCTCAAGCAGCTGATCGTGGCCGCGAACATCGACGAGAAACGGTGGCCCGCGCGGATGCTGGCGGGCCTCATCGACCACTGGAAGAACCGGGCCTGGACGCCCGCCAAGGTGCCCGCTTCGGAGGCGTCGGCCTACAACAACCGCGGGACCGAGCTGTACGACCAGTATCAGACCCGCTTGCGCGAGTTGAACGCCACCGACTTCGGCGACCTCCTGCTGCATGTGCTGACGATCTTTCAGAATCACCCGGACGTGCTCGATCAGTATCGCCGGTGGCTGCGTTACATCCTCGTGGACGAGTATCAGGACACCAACGTCGCGCAATACATGTGGCTGCGGCTTCTGGCGCAGTCGCATCGCAACATCTGCTGCGTGGGCGACGACGATCAGTCGATCTACGGCTGGCGCGGCGCCGAGGTGGGCAACATCCTCCGGTTCGAGAAGGATTTTCCCGGCGCCCAGGTCATAAGGCTCGAGCAGAACTACCGCTCGACCCCGCATATCCTGGCCGCCGCCTCGGGCATCATCGCGGCCAACGCGGGCCGGCTCGGCAAGACCCTCTGGACCGAGCGCGAGGAGGGCGAGAAGGTCCGCCTGATCGGCCACTGGGACGGCGAGGAGGAAGCGCGCTGGATCGGCGACGAGGTCGAGAGCTTCCAGCGGGGCCGCGGCGGGCTCGGGCCCTTCCGGCTCGACGACATGGCGATCCTCGTCCGGGCCTCGCACCAGATGCGCGCCTTCGAGGATCGGTTCCTGACCATCGGCCTGCCCTACCGCGTGATCGGCGGGCCGCGCTTCTACGAGCGGCTCGAGATCCGGGACGCGATGGCCTACTTCCGCCTTGCGGTCTCGCCCGACGACGATCTGGCCTTCGAGCGGGTGGTGAACCAGCCCAAGCGCGGCCTGGGCGACAAGGCCCAGCAGGAGATCCAGCGCGAGGCGCGGGCGCACGGCACCTCGCTGCTTGACGGCGCGCGCAGCCTTCTGGCGCGCGGCGGCATCGGCGGGAAGGGCGCGGGGCAGCTCCGCGCCTTCGTGGCGGGGGTTGACCGCTGGCACGGGATCACGCTCGACCGCGACCATGACCACATCCGTCTGGCCGAGCAGATCCTCGATGAGTCGGGCTACACGGCGATGTGGCAGGCCGACAAGACGCCCGAGGCGCCGGGACGGCTGGAAAACCTCAAGGAACTGGTCAAGGCGCTGGAGCAGTTCGAGAACCTGCAGGGCTTTCTCGAGCATGTCGCGCTCATCATGGAGAACGAGACCGAGGAGGCGGCCGACAAGGTCACGATCATGACGCTTCACGCCGCCAAGGGGCTCGAGTTTCCGGTCGTGTTCCTGCCGGGGTGGGAGGACGGGCTGTTCCCCTCGCAACGCTCGATGGACGAGAGCGGCCTGCGCGGTCTCGAGGAGGAACGCCGGCTGGCCTATGTCGGCATCACCCGCGCCGAGCAGCTCTGCACCATTTCCTTTGCCGCCAACCGCCGGGTCTATGGCCAGTGGCAGAGCCAGCTGCCCTCGCGCTTCATTGACGAGCTGCCCTCGGCCCATGTCGAGGTGCTGACGCCGCCCGGCCTCTATGGCGGGGGCTATGGCGCGGCGGGCATGGCTTCGTCGCTGGAAAGCCGTGCGGTGCGGGCGGATGTCTATGCCTCTCCGGGCTGGAAGCGGATGCAGGATCGCGCGACGAGCCGGCCCATGGCCCAGCCGCGCGAATCCCGCCATGTGACCATCGACCTCGAGGCGGTCTCGGCCTTCTCCGAGGGCGATCGTGTCTTCCACCAGAAGTTCGGCTATGGACTCGTGCAAGGCATCGAGGGCGACAAGCTCGACGTCGATTTCGAGAAGGCGGGGCCGAAGAAGATCGTGGCGCGCTTTGTCGTGGCCGCTCATCAGGCGGATGACATCCCGTTCTGAGGCTCAGGCCCGGCGCGCTGCCCGCTCCATCGCGTGAACGGCCAGCCCGGCCGCAAGGCCCCAGAAGGCGCCGCCGATCCCCAGGATCGCCACGCCCGATCCGGTGACCGCCAGCGTGACCACGGCCGCGAATCGTTGATCGGGCACGGCGAAGGCCGCCGTCAGCGCCCCGGTCAGCGGGCCGAGCAGCGCGAGCCCGACCAGCGCCGCGACCAGTGCGGGCGGCAGGGCCGCGATGCAGGCGAGGATCGCCGGACCAAAGAGACCAAGCGCCACCCAGACACCGGCATAGACAAGGCCCACGATCCAGCGGCGGCCGCGATCCGGGTGCACCTCATCGCCCAGGCAGATCGCCGCGGTGATCGCGGCCATCGAGATCGTATGGCCGCCGAAGGGCGCGATCAGGGCCGAAAGCCCGCCCGTCACCGTCAGGGCGCTGCGCACCGGCGGCTCGTAGCCCGCGGCGCGCAGCACCGCAAAGCCCGGCAGGTTCTGCGAGGCCATCGTCACGAAATAGAGCGGCAGGCCAAGCCCGATCAGGGCCGCCGCATCGAACTCGGGCGCGATGAGGGCCAGCGTGGGCAAGGCGAGGGGGATCGCGGGCAGCGCGGCCTCTCCGGCAAAGGCCAGCGCGCTGCCGCCCGCAAGCGCGGCCAGCACCGCAAAGGCCGGGTTCCAGAGCCGCACGAGCGCGAAGACCGCGACCGCCGGCAGCACCAGCAGCGGAAGCGCCTCGGCCGCGCCAGCCAGCTTGAGGCAGAAGGGCAGCAGCACGCCCGCCAGCATTCCGGCCGCGATCCCGTCGGGGATCAGCGCCACCGCCCGGCCGAGCGGGCGGAGCGCCCCGGTCAGCGCGATCAGCCCGCCGGCCAGAACGAAGGCGCCCACGGCCTCGGCCATCGTGACCCCTTCGCTCGCGGCGACCAGCGCCGCTCCGGGCGTGGACCAGGCCAGCACCACCGGAACCCGGCTCTGCCAGCTCAGGAACGCGCTGCCCATGGCCTTGCCAAGGCAGAGGGCCAGCACCCAGCTTGCCGTCTGCGCCTCGCTTGCGCCGACCGCCGCGGCGGCGGCCAGCACCAGCGCGATGGTCGAGCCATAGCCGACCAGCGCGGCCACCACGGCCGCCGAAAGAAGTGAAAGCCGCATGCTGAGCCCCCGCGAACGGCCGCGACTATGCCGAGTGTGTCGCCGGCTGCAAGCCGGAAGCTGCATGGGGGCAAAGACAAACGGCGGCGCCTTTGGGGAAAGGCACCGCCGCTCGAACAGGGCCGGCGAGGGAACGTCCGGCCCGAAAAGGGTGCGGCGGCTCCAGGGAGGAGGAGGGGAGCCGCCGCCTGGTCATCGGCGCCGCGGGAGGAGGTGCAGCGCCGAAGCCCGGTGGGACGGGGCCAGGGCCCGATCCCGAAAAGGGTGCGGCGGCTCCAGGGAGGAGGAGGGGAGCCGCCGCCTGGTCATCGGCACCGCGGGAGGAGGTGCAGTGCCGAAGCCCGGTGGGCAGGGGGCGCAAGGCCCGATGCCCGTATCTGGTGCAGCGACCCCAGGGAGGAGGAGGGGGTCGCTGCGGTTGCGATCGGCCCAGGGAGGAGGAGGGGCCTTTCGAACGTCGGTGAAGCTTGCGCTTCGGAATAAAGGACGGCGACACCAGGGAGGAGGAGAGGCGTCGCCGCTGCTGCTACAGGTCCCGGGAGGAGGTGGGACCTCGCAGGAAACTCAGTTGCCGTAGGCGGCTTCCATCGCGACGCGGGTGATCATCGAGCGATGGATGCCGAGGTCGGCCAGTTCACGGGTCGTCAAACCGTTCAGCTCGCGCACCGTCTGCCGGTAGATCCGGCGCCGCGCGAGGGCAAGTTTCACCGAAGCCACCAGGGCCGAGACACGGTCGCCCAGACCGTGGTGCCCGATACGGGTGGTGTTAGCGTAAGCCATTTCATGTGCCTCAGGTTCGTCGATAGTGCGCGGACCGGTTCCGATCGTGACGATGCCGTCGCGCTGTTAGGGCAAACATGAGGCATTTGCTGCATCTGCACAATGCATCGCGTCGGCAATGCTGCCATGCGGCGTCTGCATGGCTTCACGAGCGTGTTTCCGGCGCCCCTGCAGGCGGTTCGCCTGTTTTGCAAGCGAAATCGGGAGCCGGGCTTGTCCTTTGCGGCAGGTCCTGCAAGGTAGGTCCGCCTGCATCTGAAGGAGAAGGCCATGCCGGTTGCTCGCGACTCCATTCTCGCGGTCCTCGACCGCATCCCGCTGCCGGACGGGGGCACGCTCGTTTCGAGAGATTTGATTCGCGCGCTCTCGGTCGAGGCGGGGCGGGTGCGCTTCGTGATCGAGGCGCCCAGCGCCGAGGCCGCCCGCGCGCTCGAACCCGCGCGACTCGAGGCCGAACGGGCGCTGCGCGCCTTGCCGGGCGTGTCGGACGTGCAGGCGGTGATGACGGCGCACGGTCCGGCGGCGCCCGCGCCCTCGCTCAAGATCGGCCAGCATCCTTCGCCGCAGGCGGCGGGGCCGCAGCGGATCGCGGGCATCGACCGGATCATCGCGATAGGTTCCGGCAAGGGCGGCGTGGGCAAGTCCACCGTCTCGTCGAACCTTGCGGTGGCGCTTGCGCGGCAGGGGCGCCGGGTGGGGCTGCTTGACGCCGACATCTACGGGCCCTCGCAGGCGCGCATGATGGGGGTGAATCGCCGCCCGGCCTCGCCCGACGGCAAGACGATCCTGCCGCCCCAGGCGCATGGCGTCACGATGATGTCGCTCGGCCTCATGCTGAAGGAGGATGAGGCGGTGATCTGGCGGGGCCCCATGCTGATGGGCGCGCTCCAGCAGCTTCTGGGGCAGGTGGCCTGGGGCGAGCTGGACGTGCTGATCGTGGACCTGCCGCCCGGCACCGGCGACGTGCAGCTCACGCTCTGCCAGCGCACGCAGCTCACGGGTGCGATCGTCGTCTCGACCCCGCAGGATGTGGCGCTGCTTGATGCGCGCAAGGCCCTCGACATGTTCCGCAAGCTGAAGACGCCGGTCCTCGGGCTGATCGAGAACATGTCCACCTATGTCTGCCCGAACTGCGGTCACGAGGCGCATATCTTCGGCCATGGCGGCGTGGCCGACGAGGCGCGGCGACTTGAGGTGCCGTTCCTGGGCGAGTTGCCCCTCGATCTCTCGGTCCGGCTGGCCGGGGACGAGGGTCGCCCCGTCGCGGCCGGAGACGGGCCCATCGCCGAGGCTTATGCGGCGCTCGCCCGGCGCCTTGTCGAAGGCGGAATGGCCTGAGAGGCCGGGCGCCGCCACATCCGGCGGCCCGGCGCCCGCTCCGTTCCGGGAAACCATGGGAGCGGCTCGGGCGCGCGGCGCGCAGATGGGAAAGCATGGGATGCGAGGTGGCGGCGCCAAATCCCGGACTGCATCCTCAAGGCCACAGCCGGCGCGGAAAGCGACCCGATGCGGCACCGCAAGGCTGGCAACTGCTCGCAAAGCCGTGAACAGAGGTGTCAGGCGCCGATGCCGACGAATCAAGGTTCGTCACAAAGGCGCGATTCGGGCGGCTTTCGCCTGCACGGGCTCGCCAAATTTTCCCGCCCTGTGACAAAATGGCTTCATCCTGCCGATCCTTCGGGAAAACGTGGGACGGTCGGTTGTTAACTTCTCGCACCATATTTCGGAGGAACTGCGTACGCCTTCCCGATATGTTGGGTTGCGCGGCACGCAAGGCTGCCCTGTTAGCCATTGCACGACAGGCCGGATACCGCCTGCCGCGCACCTTCCGCCGCAACAGCCCATTGCGTCCCATAAAATCCCATGGCATCCCTAGTTCACGAGATGAGAACGGGACAGTGAACAGGGGCGACAGACCCCGAACAGGCGAAAAGCAGGCTTCATACAGGCACCCGCTTTCATCCAACGACAGATCCGGCGCGCATGCGAGCAGACATCCCCCCAGGTGTGTGTGCGCAGTTGGACACCCAGCGATGGGACAGGCACGGCGGATCGGGCAGTGGCAGCCGCTCGATCCGCCGCTTTCGTTTCCGGTCCGGGCGATGCGCCCGCCGGTGCGGGACAGGGCAGTGAAGGAGCCGAAAGGCCGTGGCGGAGGCGTTCAGAGGCGAATACAACCAGAAGGTTGACGCCAAGGCGCGGGTGTCGATCCCGGCCCCCTTCCGTCGTGTGATCGAGGCCGGCGATCCCAAATATTCCGGCGGCCGGGCCAGCTTCGTCCTCGTCTATGGCGGGGACCGCTCCTATGTCGAATGCTACACCATGACCGAGATGGACCGGATCGAGGAACGGATCCGCGCGCTCCCCATGGGCACGCCTAGGCGCCGCTATCTGGAGCGCAACATGATCACCCTCGCGCTCAACATGGAGCTGGACGAGGATGGCCGGATCGTGCTGCCCCCCAAGGGCCGCGAGAAGCTCGGCATCACGCCCGACGAGCTCAAGGGCGGCACCGAGGCGACCTTTGCCGGCACGCTCAACAAGTTCCAGATCTGGAAGGCCGACACCTACGCCGCCGAGCTGGCCGCCGAAGAGGAGGTGATCCTGCCTCCGGGCGCCGACATGCTCTCGCTGCTCGAAGAGACGGGGCTCTGAGTCATGGCCGCGGCCGAGACCGGGCGCCGGCCCCACATCCCGGTGCTGCTGCGCCCGCTGCTGGCGGCGGTGGCGCCCGTGTCGGGCGTCTGGCTCGACGGCACCTTCGGCGCGGGCGGCTATGCGCGCGGGCTCCTCGAGGCGGGGGCGGACCGGGTGATCGGCGTGGACCGCGACCCGCTCGCGCTCGAGATGGCGCAGGACTGGGCCGGCGCCTACGGCGACCGGCTGCGGCTGGTCGCCGGCACCTTCTCGCAGCTTGACGTCCACGCGGGCGAGCCGCTCGACGGGGTGGTGCTGGATCTCGGCGTCTCGTCGATGCAGCTGGATCAGGCCGATCGCGGCTTCTCGTTCCAGAAGGACGGGCCTCTGGACATGCGCATGAGCCAGCAGGGCGAAAGCGCGGCCGATCTGGTCAACGAGGCCTCCGAGGAGACGCTGGCCGACATCCTCTATCACTATGGCGAGGAGCGCGCCTCGCGCCGCATCGCCCGCGCCATCGTCGAGGCGCGCGCGGCCGGCCCGATCACCCGCACCCTGCACCTGGCGCAAATCGTGGCCCGCTGCCTGCCGCGGCCCAAGCCCGGCCAGATACATCCGGCCACCCGCAGCTTCCAGGCGATCCGAATCGCCGTGAACGCCGAGTTTTCCGAGCTGGTCGAAGGGCTCGAGGCCGCCGAACGCGCGCTGAAGCCCGGCGGGCGCCTGGCCGTGGTCACCTTCCACAGCCTTGAGGACCGGATCGTGAAACGGTTCCTCCAGCTCCGGTCGGGCGGCGAGGGGCAGGGCAACCGCTACGCGCCCGAGACCCGCGCGGAAGCCGCGCGCTTCACCCTGCCGCTGCGCCGTGCGATCAGCCCCGACGAGGCGGAACTCGCCGACAACCCCCGCGCCCGGTCGGCGCGGCTGCGCGTGGGCGTGCGCACCGATGCCCCCGCCGGCCCGGTCGATCCGCAGGCGCTCGGAATGCCGCTCATCCCGAAGAAAGGACGTCGCTGAATGCGCCCCGTGCTCTATGTCCTCACCTTCCTCGCCGTGATGAGCCTGGCCTTCTGGGCTTACCGCGAGAACTACGCCACGCAGCAGGCGCTCAAGGATGTGTCGTCGCTCAACCGCGAGATCGCGAGCCTGCGCGAGGCGCTGTCGGTGCAGCGCGCGGAATGGGCCTATCTCAACCGCCCGGACCGGCTGCGCGAACTGGCCGCGCTGAACTTCGACCGGCTCGGCCTCTTGCCGCTCGAGGCGGCGCAGTTCGGGACGCCCGCCCAGGTGTCCTATCCGCCTGACCCGCTTCAGGTGCTCGAGCCGCAGGACCTGCGGCCGGGCGACATTTCGGGCGAAGTGGGAGAGCCGCTGTGATCCGCACGCCGCTCCGTCCGCTGGCCCGCATCCTCGAAGCCCGCGCCAAGGGCGAGAATCCCGATTCGATCGAGCGCGAGAACCGCCGCCTCCGCCATGAGGCGATGCGCGACAAGGCCCGCAACCGCGCCGAGGGCCGGCTGCTGCTTCTCGGCCTCAGCTTCTTCCTCGCCTTTTCGGTGATCGGCGCCCGCATGGGCCTTCTGGCCTCGACCCAGCCGATGGAGCCGCGCGCCGCGGCCACGGGGGCCGAGATCCTGAACCAGCGCGGCGACATCACCGATCGCGCGGGCCGCATCCTCGCCACGAACCTGCTGACCCATTCGCTCTACGCCCATCCGCACGACATGGTCGATCCGGTGCGCGTCGCCCGTGAACTGGCCGGGATCTTCCCCGAGCTGAAGGAAGAGGATCTGGTCAAGCGGTTCACCGACGGCCGGCGCTTCCTGTGGATCCGCAAGAAGCTCTCGCCCGAGCAGATGCAGCAGGTGCATGACATCGGCGATCCGGGCCTGCTGTTCGGCCCGCGCGAGATGCGGCTTTATCCCAACGGTCGGCTGGCCGCCCATGTGCTGGGCGGTGCAAGCTTCGGCGCCGAGGGCGTCCATTCGGCCGAAGTGATCGGCACGGCGGGCATCGAGAAGGCGCTCGACGCGCGCCTCCGGGATCCGGCCATGGCCGGCGAGCCGCTGGCCCTCTCGATCGACCTGACCATTCAGGCGGCCATCACCGAGGTTCTCGGCGCCGGCAAGACGATGATGAACGCCAAGGGCGCCGCGGCCATCCTGATGGAGGCCCGGAGCGGCGAGATCCTGGCCATGGCCTCGCTGCCGGACTTTGATCCCAACGACCGTCCCGCGCCGCTGGTCGAGAAGACCGCCGATCCCGGCGACAGCCCGCTCTTCAACCGGGCGGTGCAGGGCGTGTACGAGCTGGGCTCGACCTTCAAGATCTTCACCGTGGCGCAGGCGATGGAGCTGGGGCTCGTGAACGCCCAGACGCTGGTTGATGCCAACGCGCCGATGCGCTGGGGCCGCTTCCTGATCAAGGAGTTCCGCAACCACAACTACGGCCCGCTCCTCACCGCGACCGATGTCATCGTCAAGAGCTCGAACGTCGGAACGGCGCGTCTCGCGCTGCAGATCGGCGGGCTGCGTCAGCAGGCCTTCCTCAAGTCGCTGGGCTTCTTCGATCCGACCCCGGTCGAACTGATCGAGGCGCCCTACGCCCGCCCGCTGGTGCCGGCCAAGTGGCCCGAGATCACCACGATCACCACCTCCTACGGTCACGGCCTCGCGGCCAGCCCGATGCATCTCGCCGCCGCCTATGGCGCGATCGCGAACGGCGGGATCATGGTCCGGCCCACCCTCGTCCACCAGGAGAACCGCCCGCAGGGCGAGCGCGCGATGCGCCCCGAGGTCGCGCGCGACTCGCTGTCGATGCTGCGCCAGGTGGTGACGCGCGGGACCGCCTCCTACGGCGACGTGGTGGGCTACGAGGTGGCCGGCAAGACCGGCACCGCCGACAAGCCGAACCCGCGCGGCGGCTATCACCACGACAAGGTCGTGAACACCTTCGCCGCGATCTTCCCCGCGTCCGACCCGCAATATGTGCTGATCGTGACGCTCGATGAGCCGGTCGAGACCTCCGGCCCCCAGCCGCGCCGGACGGCCGGCTACACCGCGGTTCCCGTCGCGGCCGAGATCATCCGCCGCACGGCGCCCCTCCTCGGCCTGCGACCCAAGGTTGAAGCTCCTGCCGTGGATCGGGTAACAGCGGTCCGCAACTGACAGGGAGACCGCGGCAGATGGCGGATCGCGAAGCAACACTCTCGGCGCTCGGGCTGACGCCCGTGGGCGGCCGCGGGGCCGAGATCACCGTCCGGGGGCTGGCGGTTGACAGCCGGCACCTTCGCCCCGGCTTCCTCTTCGCGGCGCTGCCCGGATCCTGCAGCCATGGCGCGAGTTTCGTGCCGGCCGCCCTCGCCGCGGGCGCGCGCGCGATCCTCACCGACGCCGCGGGCGCCGCCCTCGCGCGCGAGGCGCTCCAGGGCTCGACGGCCGCGCTGATCGTGGCCGAGGATCCCCGTCAGGCCCTCGCCGGCGCGGCCGCGCTCTGGTTCGGGCGCCAGCCGGCCACCATGGTCGCGGTGACGGGCACCAACGGCAAGACCTCGGTCGCGACCTTCACCCGCCAGATCTGGGCGGCGCTCGGCCATGCGGCGATCAACATCGGCACGACCGGCGTCGAAGGCGCCTTTGCCGCCCCCTCCGCCCACACCACGCCCGAGCCGATCACGCTTCACCGCCTGCTCGCGGACGCGGCCGAGGCGGGCGTCACCCATGCCGCGATGGAGGCCTCGTCCCACGGGCTCGAGCAGCGCCGCCTCGACGGGGTGCATCTGGCCGCCGCGGGCTTCACCAACTTCACCCAGGACCATCTCGACTATCACGAGACCTTCGAGGCCTATTTCGCCGCCAAGGCGGGCCTCTTCACCCGCGTCCTGCCCGACGAAGGCACCACGGTCGTCAACCTCGACGACCCCAGGGGCCCCGAGATAGCCGCCCTCGCGCGCGACCGCGGTCAGAAGGTGATCGGCACCGGCTTTCACCCCGAGGCCGACCTCCGCCTCCTGTCGCAGCGGTTCGACGCCACCGGCCAGGACCTGCGCTTCTCCTGGCAGGGCACGCCGCACCTGACCCGCCTGCCGCTGATCGGCGGCTTCCAGGCCTGGAACGTGGCCGTGGCTGCCGGTCTCGCAATAGGCGCCGGCGACGCGCCCGAGCGGGTCTTCGCCACCTTCCCGCAGCTTCAGGGCGTGCGCGGCCGGATGCAGCTGGCCGCCACCCGGCAGAACGGCGCCTCGGTCTTCGTCGATTACGCCCACACGCCCGACGCGCTCGCGACCGCCCTCAAGGCGCTGCGCCCGCATGTGATGGGCCGCATCATCGTGGTCTTCGGCGCCGGCGGCGACCGCGACCGCGGCAAGCGCCCGCTGATGGGCCGCGCCGCGGCCGACCATGCCGACGTGCTCTATGTCACCGACGACAACCCCCGCACCGAGGATCCCGCCGCGATCCGCCGCGCCATCCTCGAGGCCTGCCCCGACGCACACGAGGTCGGCGACCGGGCCGAGGCCATCCTGCGCGGCGTCGATGCGCTGACGCCGGGCGATGCGCTGCTCATCGCCGGCAAGGGCCACGAAGCCGGCCAGATCGTCGGCACCGACATCTTCCCCTTTGACGACGCCGAACAGGCGAGCATCGCCACCGCGGCGCTGGACGGGCTGATATGAGCCTGTCCCCCCGTCTTCATTCTGGCAGAAATATCCCGGGGGGCGCGGGGGGCTGGCCCCCCGTCTCCGCCGGCAACAGGGCCTGACGCCATGACCCCCCTCTGGACCTCCGACGAGGCCTCGGCCGCCACGGGCGGCCGCGCCACCCGCGCCTTCTCCGCGACCGGCGTCTCGATCGACAGCCGCACGCTCCGCCCCGGCGACCTCTTCGTGGCGCTCAAGGACCAGCGCGACGGCCACGCGTTCGTGGCCCAGGCGCTGGCCAACGGGGCCGCCGCGGCCCTCGTCTCGCGCATCCCCGACGGCCTGACCGACGGCGCGCCGCTCCTCCTCGTTCCTGACGTTCTCGAAGCGCTCGCAGCCCTCGGCCGCGTGGCCCGTGCGCGATCCCGCGCCCGCGTGATCGGCGTGACGGGCTCGGTCGGCAAGACCTCGACCAAGGAGATGCTTCGCGCGGCGCTGCGCGGGCAGGGCACGGTCCATGCCGCCGAGGCCTCCTACAACAACCACTGGGGCGTGCCGCTCACGCTCGCCCGGATGCCGGCCGACGTGGATTTCGCCGTGATCGAGATCGGCATGAACCACCCCGGCGAGATCGCGCCGCTCGCGCGCCTGGCCCGCCCGCATCTGGCGCTCATCACCACGGTCGCCCCCGCCCATCTCGAGGCGTTCGACAGCATCACGGCCATCGCCGAAGAGAAGGCCGCGATCCTCGAGGGGCTCGAGCCCGGCGGTCTCGCGATCCTGCCCGCCGATCTCGAGGTGACGCCGGTCCTCGCGGCGCGGGCCTTGGCGCTCGGTGTGCCGGCCATGACCTTCGGCCAGTCCGGCGCGGCCGACTGGCGCCTCTCCGACATCCAGATCACGCCCGAGGCCACGATCGCCCGCGCCAGTCACGCCGACCAGACCTTCCTCTTCAAGGTGCTGACGCCGGGGCGGCACTTCGCGGCCAATGCGCTCGCGGTGCTGGCCGCCGCCGAGGCGCTCGGCCTCGATCTCACCATCACGGCGTGCGATCTCGGGCTCTGGTCGCCGCCCGCCGGCCGCGGCACGCGCGAGCGCATCGCCCTCGATCCGGTGGACGGGGCGGGCTTCGACCTAATCGACGATGCCTTCAACGCCAACCCGGCCTCGGTCGCGGCCAGTCTCGAGCTGCTGGCCGCGATGGCGCCGACCGACGGTGTGGGGCGCATCTCGACCGGCCGCCGCATCGCGATCCTCGGCGACATGCTCGAACTCGGCCCGACGGAGGCTGCGCTTCACCGCGCCATCGCCGACCATCCCGCTCTGGCCGGCATCGCGCTTGTCCATTGCGTCGGGCCGCGGATGCGGGCCCTGCACGAGGCGCTGCCCCGCCGCCAGCGCGGCGAGTGGGTCGAGACGGCGGCCGAGCTGGTGCCGAGGGCGCGGCTGCTGGTCGATGCCGGCGACATCGTGCTGGTGAAGGGCTCGAAGGGGATCAAGGTCAGCCTGGTGGTTGACGCGCTCCGCAAACTGGGTCAGTCCGGCCCATCCAGGACCCGAGGGGCCGAGTAGATGCTGTACTCCCTGACCGCCTTTTCCGACGGCGGCGACATTTTCAACCTGTTCCGCTACCTGACCTTCCGGGCGGGAGCGGCCTTCTTCACCGCCCTGATCTTCGGCTTCCTCTTCGGCCGTCCGCTGATCGACTTCCTGCGCCGCAAGCAGGGCAAGGGCCAGCCGATCCGCGACGACGGGCCGGCCACCCATTTCGCCAAGGCCGGCACGCCCACCATGGGGGGGCTGCTGATCCTCTCGTCGCTGGTGGTCTCGACCCTTCTGTGGGCGCGGCTCGACAACCCGTACGTCTGGATCGTGCTGCTGGTGACGGTGGCCTTCGGGCTGATCGGCTTTGCCGACGACTATGCCAAGGTCAAGAAGCAGAACACCAAGGGCGTTTCGGGACGGGTGCGCTTCCTGATCGGCCTCGTGATCGCGGCGCTCGCCGCCACGGCCGCCGCCTGGTCGCATCCGCCGGACCTGACGCTTCAGCTCGCCATGCCCTTCTTCAAGGATGCGCTGGTCAATCTCGGCTGGTTCTTCGTGCCCTTCGCCATGGTGGTGATCGTGGGCGCGGCCAATGCGGTGAACCTGACCGACGGGCTCGACGGGCTGGCCATCATGCCGGTGATGATCGCGGGCACCACGCTTGGCGTGATCGCCTATGTCGTCGGCAACTTCAACCTGACCGACTATCTCGGCGTCCATTTCGTGCCCGGCACCGGGGAGCTGCTGATCTTCACCTCGGCGCTTGTGGGCGGGGGGCTGGGCTTCCTGTGGTACAATGCCCCTCCGGCCGCGGTCTTCATGGGGGATACGGGTTCGCTTGCGCTCGGCGGCGCGCTGGGTGCGATCGCGGTCTGCACCAAGCACGAGATCGTGCTGGCGATCGTGGGCGGCCTCTTCGTGACCGAGGCGCTCTCGGTGATCATCCAGGTGCTCTATTTCAAGCGCACCGGGCGGCGGGTGTTCCTGATGGCGCCGATCCACCACCATTTCGAGAAGAAGGGCTGGGCCGAGCCGCAGATCGTGATCCGCTTCTGGATCATCTCGCTGATCCTCGCCCTGATCGGCCTCTCGACGCTCAAGCTGCGCTGAGGGGTACGCCTTCTCAGACCTTTCGCGCCCGGCCCCGCCGGGCGCTTCGGCATTCGGGAACAAGCCCGCCCCGCCGCCCGTTTTCCCTCCCGCAACACGAGGAGAACGACATGGCAAAGGCGCCGCACGAGAGTCCCGAGGAAGGCGACCCGAAGGATCCCTACGCCACCGGCGACGCGGTGCGGCCCGGCTCGGCCATCATGGCCGACCGCGAGTCCGAACCCGAGCGCGACATCGAGGATACCGGCCGGACCGACGCCTCGGGCTACGACGTGGAGCCGCCGCCGGATGCCGTCACCCGGCACAGCCACGACATCGGCCTGTCGGACGAGGATGCCGCGCACCAGGGCTGGCGCGAGTTCGACAGCACCACGGAATGGGAGGGCGACGAGCCCTATCCGGCCGAGCCCGCGACCGAGGATGAGGAGGCCGCCGAGGAAGAGGCGCTGGAAGACGAGGATCTGTCGGACGACACCGGCGAAGAGGCCCCTGTCGCCGATCTGGCCGAGGCGGTGACGGCGGTGCTTGAGGACGATCCCGAGATCGACGTGACCGATCTCTCGGTCGAGGTGCGCGGGGACACGGTCATCCTGCGCGGCAGTGCGGGCAGCGCCGAGGATCGCGAGCGCGCGGCCGGGCGGGCGGCGCGCGTGCCGGGCGTGCGCTCGGTGGACAACGAACTCTCCGTCTGACCTTCCTGCGGACAGAGCCGGCCGGGGGACGGAGAGGGCGGCGCCTTGCACCTCTCCGCATCCGGCTTCATTCTCCGGCCTGACCTGCAGAAGGATGCGCCAGAATGATTCCCGTCCGTGGCCTCGAGGGCCGAAAGGTGGCCGTGCTGGGCCTCGGCCGCTCGGGCCTTGCCACCGCCCGTGCGCTGCAAGCCGGGGGCGCCGAACCGCTCCTCTGGGACGACAGTCCCGAGGCGCGGACCAATGCGGAGGGGCAGGGCTTCGCGGTGACGGATCTCACGCGCGAGCGGGCCTTCGAGGATGTGGCGCTGCTTGTGACCAGCCCCGGCATCCCGCATCTCTATCCGGCGCCGAACCCGGTGATCGCCCGCGCGATGGCTGCGGGCGTGCCGGTGGACAATGACATCGGCCTCTTCTTCCGCAGCTTTGCCACGCGCGACTGGGACGCGTTCGACCAGATGCCGCGTGTGGTCTGCGTCACCGGCTCGAACGGCAAGTCCACCACGACCGCGCTGATCCATCACATCCTCGCCGAGAGCGGTCGGCCCACCCAGATGGCGGGCAACATCGGCCGGGGTGTCCTCGATCTCGACCCGGCCCGCGACGGCGAGGTGGTGGTGCTGGAACTCTCCTCCTACCAGACCGATCTGGCGCGCGCGCTGACGCCGGATGTGGCGGTCCTCACCAACCTCTCGCCCGACCATCTGGACCGCCACGGCGGGATGGGCGGCTATTTCGCGGCCAAGCGCCGGCTTTTTGCCGAAGGGGGGCCAGACCGCGCCGTGATCGGCGTGGACGAGCCCGAGGGCCTCTATCTCGCGGGGCAGCTTTCGGTGGCGCCCGAGGACGACCGGGTGATCCGCATCTCGGCCGGCCAGAAGCTCGAGCGGTTCGGCTGGGCGGTCTTTGCCCGCAAGGGCTTTCTGGCGGAATGGCGCAAGGGGCGGCAGATGGCCTCGATCGACCTGCGCGCCATGCCGGGCCTGCCCGGTGCTCACAATCACCAGAACGCCTGTGCCGCCTACGCCGCCTGCCGGACGCTGGGGCTCGCGCCGCGCCAGATCGAGGAGGCGCTCGGCTCGTTCAAGGGGCTCCCGCACCGGAGCCAGCTGGTCGGCGAGCGAAACGGCGTGCGCTTCGTGAACGATTCCAAGGCCACCAACGTGGACAGCGCGGCCAAGGCGCTGCAGGCCTTTCCGAAGATCCGCTGGATCGCGGGGGGGCTGGGCAAGGATGGCGGGATCGCGGCGCTGCGTCCGCATCTCGACGCGGTGGTGAAGGCCTATCTCATCGGCCATTCGGCACGGGACTTCGCGCTTCAGATGGGGGCCACGGACCACGAGATCTGCGAGACGATGGACCGGGCGGTCGTCCGCGCGGCCGAGGAGGCGCAGCCGGGAGAGGTGGTTCTGCTGGCCCCGGCCGCCGCGAGCTTCGACCAGTACCCGAACTTCGAGAAGCGCGGCGAGGATTTCATGGAGCGGGTGAAGGCGCTTCTTTGACAGGGGAGGGGATCATGGAAGGCGGATGCACCTGCGGCGAGGTCCGCTACCGGCTGACGGAGCGCCCTCTGTTCGTCCATTGCTGCCACTGTCGCTGGTGCCAGCGCGAGACCGGCAGCGCCTTTGCGCTGAACGCGCTGATCGAGACCGAGCGCGTCAGCCTCCTGCGGGGCGCGCCCGAGATGGGGACGTTACCCTCGGCCTCGGGCCAGGGGCAGGAGGTGGCGCGCTGCCCGTCCTGCCAGACCGCGCTCTGGAGCCACTACGGCGGGACAGGGCGGCTGATGGCTTTCGTGCGGGTGGGCGCCCTCGACGCGCCCGAACTCTGCCCGCCCGACATCCACATCTACACCTCGACGCGGCTGCCCTGGGTCGTCCTCGACGACCGCGTGCCGGCGATGGAGGGCTACTACCGGCGCAGCGCCCACTGGCCCGCCGAGAGCCTCGCCCGGTTCGAGGCGATCAAGGCGCGCCTCGCGGCATCGGGTTGAGCGGCGCGACCCCGGCGGAGACCGCCTTTCCGCTGGCCTTGAACGGAAGATTTGGCTACAGTTTTCACCAGACCCGGAAAACGGGCGGACGAGGCAGTGCAGGCGGATTTTTCCCATGACTGAGATGGTCTATGGCTCCATGCCCGTGCGGGCGACCGAGCCGGTTCTTCCCCGTTGGTGGCGCACGATCGACAAGTGGTCGCTTACGTCGATTCTGGTGCTGTTCGGGATCGGGCTGCTGCTCGGCCTGGCGGCCTCGGTTCCGCTGGCCACGCGCAACGGGCTCGATCCGTTCTACTATGTGCAGCGGCAGGCCTTCTTCGGCGGCATGGCCATCCTGGCGATGTTCGCCGTCTCGATGATGTCGCCCGACATGGTGCGCCGGCTGGGCGTGGTGGGATTTGCGGGCGCCTTTCTTGCGCTGCTGCTGCTGCCCTTCTTCGGAACCGACTTCGGCAAGGGCGCGGTGCGCTGGTTCTCGTTCGGCTTCGCCTCGGTGCAGCCGTCCGAGTTCCTCAAGCCCGGCTTCGTGATCCTCGGCGCCTGGCTGATGGCCGCGAGCCAGGAGCTGAACGGCCCGCCGGGCAAGAGCTTTTCCTTCGCGCTGACGACGGTGATCGTGCTGCTCCTGGCCATGCAGCCCGACTTTGGTCAGGCGGCGCTGGTCCTCTTCAGCTGGAGCGTGATGTATTTCGTGGCCGGCGCGCCCATGACGCTGATCGCGATCATCATGGGGCTGGTGGGTGCGGGCGCCTTCTTCGCCTACAACTCGTCCGAGCATTTCGCGCGCCGGATTGACGGCTTCCTGACACCCGAGGTCGATCCGCGCACCCAGCTCGGCTATGCGACGAACGCCATCCAGGAGGGCGGCTTCTTCGGCGTGGGCGTGGGCGAGGGGCAGGTGAAATGGTCGCTGCCCGACGCGCACACCGACTTCATCATCGCGGTCGCGGCCGAGGAATACGGCCTGATCCTCGTGCTCTGCATAATCGCGCTCTACGGCACCGTCACGGTGCGCAGCCTGTTCCGCCTGATGCGCGAGCGCGACCCCTTCATCCGGCTGGCGGGCACCGGGCTTGCCTGCATCTTCGGCGTGCAGGCCATGATCAACATGGGCGTGGCGGTGCGTCTGTTGCCCGCCAAGGGCATGACGCTGCCCTTCGTCAGCTACGGCGGCTCGTCGGTGATCGCGGCGGGCGTCACGGTGGGGATGCTGCTCGCCATGACGCGGACCCGGCCGCAGGGCGAGATCGGCGACATCCTCTTCAAGCGGGGGCGGTGACATGGGCCAGCCGCTCCTCCTGATAGCGGCGGGAGGGACGGGGGGGCACATGTTCCCTGCTCAGGCCCTGGCCGAGGCGATGGTCCGCCGCGGCTGGCGCGTGAAGCTGTCCACCGACGCGCGCGGCGCCCGCTATGCCGGGGGCTTTCCCCATGTGGTCGAGATCGACCAGGTCAGTTCGGCCACCTTCGCGCGCGGCGGCGCGCTGGCCCGGGCGCTGGTGCCGGCCCGCATCGCGGCAGGCGTCGCCTCGGCCGTCGTGGGCTTCCTGCGCGACCGGCCCGCGGTGGTGGTGGGCTTCGGCGGCTATCCGTCGATCCCCGCGCTGTCGGCGGCCGTCGCACTCCGCCTGCCGCGGATGATCCATGAACAGAACGGGGTGCTGGGCCGGGTGAACCGGCTCTTTGCGCCGCGGGTGGATGCGGTCTGCTGCGGCACCTGGCCCACCGATCTGCCCGAGGGGGTCGAGGGCTATTACACCGGCAATCCCGTGCGCGCCGCAGTGCTCGAGCGGGCGGCGGCCCCCTACATCGCGCCCGGCGACTATCCGATGAGCCTCGTCGTCATCGGCGGCAGCCAAGGGGCGCGCATCCTGTCGGACGTGGTGCCCGAGGCCATCGCGCGCCTGCCGCGCGAGATCCTCGCCAATCTCCGCATTGCCCATCAGGCCCGCGAGGAGGATGTCGCCCGCGTGACCGAAGCCTACGACCGGGCCGGGCTTCTGGCCGAGGTGAAGACCTTCTTCACCGACATCCCGCGCCGCCTGTCCGAGGCGCAGCTGGTGATCTCGCGCTCGGGCGCCTCGTCGGTGGCCGACATCTCGATCATCGGCCGGCCCGCGATCCTCGTGCCCTTCGCGGCGGCCACCGCCGACCACCAGACCGCGAACGCGCGCGGCCTCGTCGAGGCCGAGGCCGCGATCCTCATCCCGGAATCGGCGCTTGACCCCGGCTCGCTCTCGGAGCACATCGCCGCGGTGCTGTCGCAGCCCGAGGCGGCCCGGCAGATGGCGCGCAATGCGCTGGCCCACGGCCGCCCCGATGCCACCGAGCGTCTGGTCGAGGTGGTGGAGCATCTGGCAAGGAAAGAGACATGAACGCCGCAACCAAGCTGCCGGGGGAACTCGGCCCCATCCATTTCGTCGGCATCGGCGGCATCGGCATGTCGGGGATCGCCGAGGTGCTGATGACGCTCGGCTACCGCGTGCAGGGCTCGGACGCCAAGGCCTCGAAGATCACCGACCGGCTGGTGTCGCTGGGCGCCACCTTCTTCGAGGGCCAGCGCGCCCAGAATCTGGGCGACGCCGGGGTGGTGGTGATCTCGTCCGCGATCAAGAAGGGCAACCCCGAGCTTGAGGAGGCCCGCCGCCGCGGCCTGCCCGTAGTGCGCCGCGCCGAGATGCTGGCGGAACTGATGCGCCTGCGCTCGAACATCGCGATCGCGGGCACCCACGGCAAGACCACGACGACGACGATGGTGGCGACGCTTCTGGACAAGGGCGGCTTTGATCCCACCGTCATCAACGGCGGCGTGATCCACGCCTACGGCTCGAACGCGCGCGCGGGCGCCGGCGAATGGATGGTGGTCGAGGCCGACGAATCGGACGGCTCGTTCAACCGCCTGCCCGCCACCATCGCCATCGTGACCAACATCGACCCCGAGCATATGGAGCACTGGGGCTCGTTCGACGCGCTGCGCAAGGGCTTTTACGACTTCGTCACCAACATCCCCTTCTACGGCCTCGCCGTCTGCTGCACCGATCACCCCGAGGTGCAGGCGCTGGTCGGCCGTGTGACCGACCGGCGGATCGTGACCTTCGGCTTCAACGCGCAGGCCGATGTGCGGGCGATCAACCTGCGCTACGAGAACGGCACCGCGCATTTCGACGTGGCGCTGCAGGGCGAAGGCGAGGGGCACCTCATTGAGGGCATGACGCTGCCGATGCCGGGCGACCACAATGTCTCGAACGCGCTGGCGGCGGTGGCCGTGGCGCGGCACCTCGGGATGAAGAAGGACGAGATCCGCGAGGCGCTGGCGGCCTTTGGCGGCGTCAACCGGCGCTTCACCAAGGTGGGCGAGGTGGGCGGCGTGACCATCATCGACGATTACGGCCACCATCCGGTCGAGATCGCCGCCGTTCTCCGGGCGGCGCGGCAGGCGGTGAAGGGGCGGGTGATCGCGGTGCACCAGCCGCACCGCTACAGCCGGCTCCACACGCTGTTCGACGACTTCTGCACCTGCTTCAACGAGGCCGACGTGGTGGCCATCGCCGAGGTCTATGCCGCGGGCGAGACACCGATCGCCGGGGCGAGCCGGGACGATCTGGTGGCGGGGCTGATCGCCCACGGCCATCGCCACGCACGCGCCATCCTGTGCGAGGACGATCTCGAGCGTCTGGTGCGCGAGCAGGCCCGGCCGGGCGACATGGTCGTGTGCCTCGGGGCGGGCACGATCTCGGTCTGGGCCAACAACCTGCCCGCACGGCTGATGGGGAGGGCGGCGTGAGCCGCCGGTGATGATGGGCGCGCCGCTTATCCTGTCGGGACTCTGGGTGGTGGCCGCGCTGGCGGCGGCGCACCTGCCCGTGCGCCTGCACCGGACCGGACTTTCCCTGCTTGTGGCGGTGGGCATCCCGCTTCTCGGCTGGGTGACCTACCGGCATGGGCCCGTTTTGGGAATGCTGGCGCTGATCCTGGGCGCGGCCAGCCTCTACTGGCCGGTGGGCCGGTTCCTGATCCGCCTGCGTCGTCGCCCGCCGGAGCATGCCGAATGATGCCACCCGTCCGCGGCACCCTCACCGAGGGGCGCCCGCTTGCCGATCTGACATGGCTTCGCGTCGGCGGGCCGGCCGACTGGCTGTTTCAGCCGGCCGATGAAGAGGATCTGGCCGGCTTCCTCGCGGCGCTCGATCCGGCGGTGCCGGTCTTTCCGATGGGGGTGGGCTCGAACCTCATCGTCCGCGACGGGGGGCTGCGCGCGGTGGTGATCCGCTTGGGCCGCGGTTTCAACGGCATCCGGGTCGAGGGCGAGCGCGTGATCTCGGGAGCGGCCGCGCTCGATGCCCATGTGGCGCGCCGTGCGGCCGAGGCGGGGCGCGACCTCACCTTCCTGCGCACGATTCCCGGCACGATCGGCGGGGCGGTGCGGATGAACGCGGGCTGCTACGGCAGCTATGTCGCCGACCATCTGATCGAAGTGCAGGCCATCACGCGCGAGGGCAGGGCGGTGACGCTGCCGGCCGCCGATCTGGGCCTTGCCTACCGCCAGAGCCGGCTGCCCGAGGGCTGGGTGCTGGTCGAGGCCACCTTCCGGGCCGACGCCGGCGATCCGGCCGCTCTGGCCCGCCGCATGGACGAGCAGATCGCGCGGCGTGATTCGAGCCAGCCCACGCGGGAGCGGAGCGCGGGCTCCACCTTCCGCAATCCGGCGGGATTCTCCTCCACGGGCCGCGCCGACGACACGCATGAGTTGAAGGCCTGGAAGCTGATCGACGAGGCCGGGATGCGCGGGGCGCGCCGCGGTGGCGCGCAGATGAGCGAGATGCACTCGAACTTCCTGATCAACACGGGCGGCGCCACGGCGGCCGATCTCGAAGGTTTGGGAGAGGAAGTGATAAAAAGGGTTTTCCAAAGCTCGGGAATAGAGCTACAGTGGGAAATCATGCGGGTCGGCGAAGAGCCCGTTAACAAACAATAATAACGCGTCTTCAGGACGCGGCTGAGGCGGAAAGATACATGGCGGGACGGTCCGGCAGGACGTTCCCCAGGGTTGCTGTGCTGATGGGTGGGACCTCGTCCGAGCGCGAGGTGTCGCTTTCGTCGGGTCATTCGTGCAGCGCGGCCCTGAGGGACGCAGGCTATGAGGTGACGGAGGTCGATGCCGGCCCCGACCTCGCCCGCGCGCTTGCCGAAGTGCAGCCCGATGCGGTCTTCAACGCGCTCCACGGCCGCTGGGGCGAGGATGGCTGCGTGCAGGGCCTGCTCGAGTGGCTCCGCATTCCCTACACCCATTCCGGCGTGCTGGCCTCGGCGCTGGCGATGGACAAGGCCCGCGCGAAGGAAGTCTTTGCCGCGGCCGGCCTGCCCGTCACGCAGAGCGTCATCGCCACCCCCGACGAGGTGCAGGCAGGCCATGTCCTGCCGCCGCCCTATGTGGTCAAGCCGAACTGCGAAGGGTCCTCGGTGGGGGTCTATATCGTGCAGGCGGATGCCAACGGTCCGCCCCGCCTCGCGCCCGACATGCCGCGGGATCTGATGGTCGAGACCTACATTCCGGGACGCGAGCTGACCGTCACCGTGATGGGCGACCGGGCGCTTGCGGTGACCGACATCGTGACCGACGGCTGGTATGACTACGACGCCAAGTACCGCCCCGGCGGGTCGCGCCATGTCGTTCCGGCCGAGCTTCCCGCGGAAATCACGGACGCCTGCCTCGACATCGCGCTGCGCGCCCATCGCGCGCTCGGCTGCCGGGGCATCTCGCGGTCGGACCTGCGGTGGGACGAGTCGCGCGGGGCCGAGGGGCTGATCCTGCTCGAGACCAACACCCAGCCGGGCATGACGCCCACCTCGCTCTCGCCCGAGCAGGCGGCCCATTGCGGCCTCTCCTTCCCCGAGTTCTGCGCCTGGATGGTGGAGGACGCCTCGTGCAATCGTTGAGCTTCCCGCCCGGCCGACGCGATCCCAGAGGCGCCCCGCCGCCGCGCCGCGACCCCGCGCGCCGCGATCCCGCGCCCTCGCGCTGGGCCTATCGCGCGCAGCGGCTCTGGCTCACGCCGCTGTTCCGCACCTCGCTGCGCGTGGGCCTGCCCATCCTCGGCGTCGTTCTGGTGATCGCGCTGATCTTCGCCAGCGCCGACCGCCGCGCCGCCATCGCGGGGTCCTTCACCGGGCTGGTGGACAGCTTCCAGCAGCGCCCCGAGTTCATGGTGACGCTGCTCTCCGTCGATGGGGCCTCGCCCGAACTGTCGGACCGCATCCGCGCGACGCTGGCGCTCAAGCTGCCGCTCAGCTCGTTCGACATCGACCTGACCGCCGCCCGCGCCCGGATCGAGAGCATCGACGCGGTGGCTCAGGCCGATGTGCGCGTGCGCTCGGGCGGGGTGCTCGAGGTGCGGGTGACCGAGCGCGAGCCGGCGATCATCTGGCGCCGGGCCGCAAATCTCGTGCTGCTCGACGAGACCGGCCGGCGGGTGGACGATCTCGCCTTCCGCAGCGAGCGCGCCGATCTGGCCGTGATCGCGGGCGAGGGGGCCGAGCGCGCCGTGCCCGAGGCGCTCGAGATCCTGTCCGCCGCGCGCCCGATCCTGAACCGGGTCCGCGGGCTCGTCCGCATGGGCGAGCGGCGCTGGGACATCGTGCTCGACCGCGGGCAGCGCGTTCTGCTGCCCGTCGAGGATCCCGTGGCGGCCGTCGAGCGGATGATCGCGCTCGACGAGGCCGAGGATCTGCTGGACCGCGACGTGATTTCCGTCGACCTGCGCATCAAGGACCGTCCCGTGCTGCGGCTTGCGCCCTACGCACTGCGGGAAGTCCGCCGCGCGCGGGGCATTGATACAAGTGGAAGCGACCTATGACCGATCTCTACCAGTCCCAGCGCGCGATGCGGAACATGCGCCGAGCCGCGATGCAGCGGGGGGTGATCGCGATCCTCGATGTGGGCTCGTCCAAGATCACCTGCCTCATCCTGCGCTTCGACGGGCCCGACCGGCTGCGGGAACATGACGGGGTGGGCCCGATGGCCGGCCAATCCTCGTTCCGGGTGATCGGCGCGGCCACCACCCGCTCGCGCGGGGTGCATTTCGGCGAGATCTCGGTGATGAACGAGACCGAGCGCGCGATCCGCACCGCGGTTCAGGCGGCGCAGAAGATGGCGAACGTCCGGGTGGATCACGTCATCGCCTGCTTTGCCGGGGCCGATCCGCGCAGCTACGGGCTGGCCGGCGAGTGGGAGTTGCAGGATTCGGTCGTGACCGAGCAGGATGTGGCCCGTGTCATGGCCGCCTGCGACGTGCCCGATTTCGGGCCGGGGCGCGAGGTGCTGCACGCCCAGCCCGTGAACTTCGCGCTCGACCACCGCACCGGGCTCGGCGATCCGCGCGGTCAGATCGGCAACCGGCTGGCGGTGGACATGCACCTCCTCACCGTCGAGGCCGATGCGATCCAGAACCTGCTGCACTGCATCAAGCGGTGCGACCTGGAACTGGCCGGCATCGCCTCGTCGGCTTACGTCTCGGGCATCTCGAGCCTTGTCGAGGACGAGCAGGAACTGGGTGCCGCCTGCATCGACATGGGCGGCGGCGCGACCGGCATCTCGATCTTCATCAAGAAGCACATGATCTTCGCCGACTCGGTCCGCATGGGGGGCGATCATGTGACGTCGGACATTTCCAAGGGCCTGCAGGTGCCGCTGGCCACCGCCGAGAAGATCAAGACCCTGCACGGCGGCGTGGTGGCCACCGGCATGGACGACCGCGAGATGATCGACATCGGCGCCGACACCGGCGACTGGGACAAGGATCGCCGCACCGTGAGCCGCGCCGAGCTGATCGGCATCATGCGCCCGCGCGTCGAGGAGATCCTCGAGGAGGCGCGCGCGCGCCTCGACGCCGCGGGCTTCGAGCATCTGCCGAGCCAGCAGATCGTGATCACCGGCGGCGGCAGCCAGATCCCAGGCCTCGACGGACTGGCCGCGCGCATCCTCGGTCAGCGCGTGCGCCTGGGCCGTCCGCTCCGGGTGCAGGGCCTGCCCCAGCAGGTCACCGGGCCCGGCTTTTCCTCGGCCGTGGGGCTGTGCCTCTTTGCGGCCCATCCGCAGGACGAGTGGTGGGATTTCGAGATCCCGGCAGAGCGTTACCCGGCCCGTTCGCTTCGGAGGGCGATCAAATGGTTCAAGGACAACTGGTAACCCCCAGATCCTGCGTTCTCAGCGAAATACCGCTTATGCGGGGCTTGCTTCTCCCACATTTTGTGGGTGATTTGCCTTTTTTTGATGACGACTCCGGCGTCTGCCGGTAAGGTTCGGTCTAATGCGGAAAAGGGCGCGCTGCTGAACGCGCCGAGGGACAACAAGCAGGCGGATTGGCAATGGCACTCAACCTCATGATGAACAACTCGCGTGAAGAGCTGAAGCCGCGCATCACCGTGTTCGGTGTGGGCGGTGCCGGCGGCAATGCCGTCAACAACATGATCGAGCAGCAGCTGGAGGGGGTCGAGTTCGTCGTGGCGAACACCGACGCGCAAGCCCTTCAGCAGAGCCGCGCGACCTCGAAGATCCAGATGGGCGTGAAGGTCACCGAGGGGCTCGGCGCGGGCGCTCGTCCGTCGGTTGGCGCCGCCGCGGCCGAA
Organism: Cereibacter azotoformans; assembly: GCF_021391315.1. Taxonomy (NCBI): domain Bacteria; kingdom Pseudomonadati; phylum Pseudomonadota; class Alphaproteobacteria; order Rhodobacterales; family Paracoccaceae; genus Cereibacter; species Cereibacter azotoformans. Next base: position 650,255 of record NZ_CP090021.1, read on the forward strand.
GAAACGATCGAAGAGATCGTCGATCACCTCGCCGGCGCGCACATGTGCTTCATCACCGCCGGCATGGGCGGCGGCACCGGCACCGGCGCCGCCCCGATCATCGCGCAGGCCGCGCGCGAGCTGGGCGTGCTGACCGTGGGCGTCGTGACCAAGCCCTTCCAGTTCGAGGGCGCCAAGCGGATGCGTCAGGCCGAGGATGGCATCGACGCGCTGCAGAAGGTGGTCGATACGCTGATCATCATCCCGAACCAGAACCTGTTCCGTCTGGCCAACGAGCGCACCACCTTCACCGAGGCCTTCGCCATGGCCGACGACGTGCTCTATCAGGGTGTGAAGGGCGTGACCGACCTGATGGTGCGGCCGGGCCTGATCAACCTCGACTTCGCCGACGTGCGCGCCGTGATGGACGAGATGGGCAAGGCCATGATGGGCACGGGCGAGGCCATGGGCGAGGACCGCGCCCTTCAGGCGGCCGAGAAGGCCATCGCGAACCCGCTCCTCGACGAGATCAGCCTCAATGGCGCCAAGGGTGTGCTCATCAACATCACCGGCGGCTACGACCTCACGCTGTTCGAACTGGACGAGGCGGCGAACGTCATCCGCGAGAAGGTGGATTCGGACGCCAACATCATCGTCGGCTCGACTCTCGACACCTCGATGGAAGGCATGATCCGGGTTTCGGTCGTGGCGACCGGCATCGACGCGACCAAACCCGCGCTGGACATGCCGGTGCCGCGCCGCTCGATGGCCGCGCCGCTTCCGGCCAGCTTCTCGGCGCCCGAGCCGGCGCCGCAGCCCGCTCCGCGCCGCGAGGCGCCGCAGCCTGTTGCCGCCGCCCCCGTGGCCCCGCAGCCCGCACCCCAGCCGGCCGCGCCGCAGCCGGCGCCCGAGCCGATGGCCAACCACTTCGATCCCTCGGCCAACCGGCCGTATGAGTCGGACCACTACGCCGATGAGGACGAGCTGCCGCCGCCGGCCTACCGCCCGCAGCCGCAAGCCCAGCCGCGCGCGACCAACGTGCACGAACAGGATGCGGCCGCCTATGTGGCGCCCCGTCCGCGCGCGCCCGGCCAGCCCTCGCCCGAGGCGCTCGCCCGCCTTCAGGCCGCGGTGAACAAGAACCCCGCCCAGAGCCGTCCCAGCATGGCTGCGGGCCTCAATCGTCCCGCGGCGCAGGCTCCGCGTCCGGCGGCCGCCGCCTCGGCCGAGAAGCCGCGGTTCGGCATCGGCTCGCTCATCAACCGGATGGCTGGGCACGGCGAGCAGCAGCCCGAGCCGCGGGTGCAACCGTCGCGTCCGCAGCCGCCGGTGACCACCTACGAGGACGAGCCGGAGCTGTCCGCCGATCAGGAGCGGATCGAGATCCCGGCCTTCCTGCGGCGCCAGGCAAACTGATCCGTTCACATCTCTCTTTTGAAAGGCCCGGCTTGTCCGGGCCTTTTTATTTGGAAAATCAAAGGCTTGCTGGCGGCGTTGGCTTTCTCTACGGAAAAGGCGGCCCTGTGTTACATCCGGTCACAAAGAGTGAATTGAGAAGAAATGCGCGACATCTTAACTCACGATGGCAAGACGGACCCGAGCCGTCGGCGAGAACCGGATCACAAGCCGGAAAGGAACCAGGCCGTGCAGTGCACCTTGAAATCCGCAGCGAAATTCACCGGGGTCGGACTCCATTCCGGCGAGCCTGTCCGCATGGTCGTCAAGCCCGCCTCGGCCGATTACGGCATCTGGTTCCGGCGCGTTGACATCACCTCGGGCGATGCGCTGATCCCGGCGCGCTGGGATGCGGTGGTGCCGTCGCGGCTCTGCACGCTCATTGCCAACCCGTCCGGGGTCACCGTCTCGACCATCGAGCATGTGATGGCGGCCCTTGCGGGCTGCGGCATCCACAATGCTCTGATCGAGATCGACGGCCCCGAGGTTCCGATCCTCGACGGCTCGTCCGTGCCCTTCGTCGAGGCCTTCCTTGCCCGCGGCATCCGCGAGCAGGCCGAGCCGGTGCGCGCGATCCGCATCCTCGAGCCGGTGGAAGTGCGCGAGGGCGAAGCCGTCGCCCGGCTGGAGCCCGCCGACGAGTTCGAGATCGACTTCTCGATCGACTTTGCCGAGACCGCCATCGGCCGTCAGGAAAAGTCGCTGAACATGGCCAACGGCGCCTTCGTGCGCGAACTGTGCGACAGCCGCACCTTCTGCCGCCAGGCGGATGTGGATGCGATGCGGGCGAACGGTCTCGCCCTTGGCGGCACCTTCGAGAACGCCGTCGTGTTCGAGGGCGACCGCATCCTCTCGCCGGGCGGCCTGCGCCACGCCGACGAGCCGGTGCGCCACAAGATGCTCGACGCGCTCGGCGACCTTTCGCTGGCCGGTGGCCCGATCATCGGCCGCTACACCGGCATCCGCGCCGGCCATGCGCTGACCAATCGGCTGCTGCGGGCGCTCTTCGCCCGCCGCGAGGCCTTCCGTCTGGTGGATTGCGGGCTGATGGTGGGCTGCAAGCTGCCCGGTGTCGGCGTCCATCGGTCGGACATTCCTGCACTGCGCTGATCCTGGCGACGGGGCGCAAAGGCGTTTTGCGCCCCGGATTTTTCTGTGCTAGGAACCGGGCAAACAGCTGTCGGGCCCCGGCCCGGCAGGGCAGAGGGCAGAGGTAAGCGGAACATGGTGAAGTCTGGCGCGCGGATGCTCGGCACGGCCCTCTGTGTCGCGCTTCTGACCGGCTGTGGCGGTGGCAGCCAGAAAGAGCCGCCCCTCGAGAATTTCACGGCCGAACAGATCTACCAGCGCGGCGAATACGAACTCGAGGCGCAGACAAAGCCCGATCGCGCGATCCGCTACTTCTCGGAGGTGGAACGGCTTTATCCCTACACGGAATGGGCCAAGCGCGCGCTGATCATGCAGGCCTACAGCTACCACAAGGCCAAGAACTACGAAGAGGCGCGGGGCGCGGCCCAGCGGTTCCTCGACTTCTACCCGGGCGACGAGGATGCGGCCTATGCGCAGTATCTTCTGGCCCTGTCCTACTACGACCAGATCGACGAGGTCGGCCGCGACCAGGGCCTGACCTTCCAGGCGCTGCAGGCGCTGCGCGTGGTGATTGAGCAATATCCCGACAGCGAATATGCGCAGTCGGCGATCCTCAAGTTCGACCTTGCCTTCGACCATCTCGCCGCGAAAGAGATGGAGATCGGCCGCTACTACCTCAAGCGCGGCCACTATTCGGCGGCCATCAACCGCTTCCGCACCGTGGTCGAGGATTTCCAGACCACCACCCACACGGCCGAGGCGCTGCACCGGCTGGTCGAAGGCTATCTCGCGCTCGGCCTGCCGAACGAGGCCCAGACGGCGGGGGCGATCCTCGGGCACAACTACCGCTCCAGCCCCTTCTACGACGACAGCTACAGGCTGCTCACCGGCCGCGGGCTGACGATGGAAGCACGGGGCGACAGCTGGCTTGCACAGGTCTATCGCCAGATGATCCGCGGCGAGTGGCTCTGACTCACCCGAACCTGACAGGGCAGGGCGATGCTGCGCTCGCTTGACATCCGTGACATGCTGATCATCGATCGGCTCTCGCTGGCCTTCCAGCCGGGGCTGAACGTGCTCACCGGCGAGACGGGGGCGGGCAAGTCGATCCTGCTCGACTCGCTGGGCTTCGTGCTGGGTTGGCGCGGCCGGGCCGAGCTTGTGCGCGCGGGCGCCGACAAGGGCGAGGTGACGGCCGTCTTCGACCTGCCGCCCGGCCATGCGGCCCGCGCGGTGCTGGACGAGGCCGGGATCGAGGCCGAGGACGAGCTGATCCTCCGCCGGGTGAATTTCGCCGACGGTCGCAAGACCGCCTGGGTCAACGACCGGCGCGTGTCGGGCGAGGTGCTGCGGGGCCTCTCGGACCGGCTGGTGGAACTGCACGGCCAGCACGACGACCGCGGCCTGCTGAACCCGCGCGGCCACCGGCAGATGCTCGACACGTTCGCGGGGCTCGATCTCTCGCCTTGCCGCCGCGCCTGGACTGCCCTCGGAGCCGCGCGGCGGTCCCTGCTCGCCGCCGAGGAGGCGCTGGCCGCGGTCCGCGCCGAAGAGGATTTCCTGCGCCATGCGGTGACCGAGCTGGACAAGCTCGATCCCCAGCCCGGCGAGGAGGCGCTGCTCGACACCCGCCGCCGCGAGATGCAGGGCGCCGAGAAGATCCGCGACGACATCGCCCGCGCCTACCGGGCCCTGTCCGCCGAAGGGGCCGAGAGCCTTCTGGTCGATGCGCTGCGCTGGCTCGAGGCCGCCTCGGACCGCGCCGGCAACCGGCTCGAGGCGCCGCTGGCCTCGCTGTCGCGGGCGCTGATCGAGCTGGGCGAGGCGCAGGAGGGTGTGGAAGCCTGCCTCGCCGAGCTTGACTTCGATCCGCGCGACCTTGAGGCGCTGGAAGAGCGGCTGTTTGCGATCCGGGCGCTGGCGCGCAAGCATTCCGTCCTGCCGGACGAACTGGGCATCTTTGCCGAAGAGCTGCGCACGCGGCTTGAGGCGCTGGACGGGGGCACGAAGCGGATCGACGGTCTGCGCCATGCGGTGCAGGAGGCCGAGGCCGCGTGGGAGGCCGAGGCCGCCGCCCTGTCCGCCGCCCGCCGGGCGGCCGCCGGGCGGCTTGATGCCGCGATGGCGGCCGAGCTTGCGCCGCTCAAGATGGAGCGGGCGGTGTTCGCGACGCAGGTGACCGAGGCCGACCCCGGCCCCGAGGGCCGCGACGCGGTGGCCTTCACCGTCGCCACCAACCCCGGCTCACCCGCCGGCGCCCTGAACCGCATCGCCTCGGGCGGCGAGCTGTCGCGCTTCCTGCTCGCGCTCAAGGTCTGCCTGACGGGCGACAGCCCCGGCCTCACGCTGATCTTCGACGAGATCGACCGCGGGGTAGGGGGCGCCACCGCCGACGCGGTCGGGCGCCGGCTGAAGGCGCTGGCGCAGGGGGCGCAGGTGCTGGTGGTGACGCACTCGCCGCAGGTGGCCGCGCTTGGCGCGCATCACTGGCGCGTCGAGAAGCGCGTGGCCCAGGGGATGACGACCTCGACGGTGACGCCGCTCGTCGCGGAGGGGCGGATCGAGGAGATCGCCCGGATGCTCGCCGGCGACACGATCACCGATGCCGCGCGCGAGGCGGCGCGGGCGCTGCTCGACTGACGAGTCGTCAGCCCTCGATCACAGTGAAATGCAGCGTCACCGCCTCGCATCCGGCCTTGCGGGCGAGGAGGACGGCGGTGAGCACCGCCCCGATCCGCCCCGCATCGCGACCCTCGGCATCGACCAGCCCCGAGAGCACGAATCGCTGATGGACGAGCGTCGCCCCCGGCCCGAGCGGGCGCATGTCGGTCTTGCCCGTCACCAGCCGCGAGCGGGCGAAGGCGCCGGCCAACTCTGCCCGCAGGGCGGCGAGGATCTCCTTGCGGCCCTCGCACCAGAGCCCGGTGAGCGTCAGCATGGTCGCGTCCTGCGCCATGAGTTCGGACAGCGCCTCGGCGTCGCGCGCGGCCCAGAGGGTGGCAAAGCGGCGGGGGAATTCCTCGGGGGTGGGCGCGCTCATGTCTGGCTCACCATCTTGCCGGGGTTCATCAGCCCATGCGGGTCCAGCGCCCGCTTGATCTCGCCCATCACGATCCAGCCCTCGCCATGCTCGGCCGCCATGTAGCCAAGCTTGCCAAAGCCGATGCCATGTTCGCCCGTGACGGTCCCGCCCATGCGCAGCGCCCGCTCGGCGAGCCGGGCGGAAACGCGCTTGGCGGCCTCGCGTTCCGTCTCGCTTTCGGGATCGACCAGCAGGACCGAGTGGAAGTTGCCGTCGCCGACATGGCCCACCATCGGCCCCGGCACGCCGCAGGCCGCGATGTCGGCCTGTGTCTCCTCGACCGCCTCGGCCAGCCGCGAGATCGGAACGCAGGCGTCCGTCACCCAGCCCTCGCAGCCGGGGCGCATGGCCAGACAGGCGCGGTAGGCGGCGTGGCGCATCTTCCACAGCCGCGCCCGGTCCTCGGTTCGGGTCGCCCACTGGAAGTCGGCCGAGCCGTGCCCGGCCGCAATCTCGCCGAACCGTTCCGCCTGCTCGGCCACGCCCGCCTCGGTGCCGTGGAACTCGATCATGAGATGCGGCTGAAGCGGCATCTCCATCTGGGCGTAGGCGTTGCAGGCCGCCACCGTGGCCGCATCGAGGAACTCGATCCGCGCCATCGGGATGCCGTGCTGGATCGTCTCGATCACGCAGTTCACCGCCGAGGACATGTCGGGGAAGGCGCAGACGGCGGCCGAAACCGCCTCGGGCTGGCCATGCAGCCGAAGCGTCAGTTCGGTGATCAGGCCGAGCGTCCCCTCGGAGCCCACGAAGAGCGCGGTCAGGTCGTAGCCTGCCGCGCTTTTCGGCGCCGCGGTGCCGGTGCGGATCATCCGCCCGTCGGCCAGCACCACCTCGAGCCCCAGCACATTGTCGCGCATCGTGCCGTAGCGGACGGCCGTGGTGCCCGAGGCCCGCGTGGCGGCCATGCCGCCGATGCTGGCATTGGCGCCCGGATCGACCGGGAAGAACAGCCCCGTGTCGCGGAGCGCCGCGTTCAGCGCCTCTCGCGTGATACCGGGCTGGACACGGACGATCATGTCCTCGGGGCGCATCTCGAGGATCTGGTCCATCTGGGCGAAGTCGATCGTGACCCCGCCGCGCAGCGCCAGCGCATGACCCTCGAGCGACGTTCCCGCGCCCCAGCCCACCATCGGAACCAGATGCCGTGTGCAGATCTCGGCGATCCGCGCCACCTCGGCGGCCGAGCGCGGGAAGGCCACCGCATCCGGCGGGCCGGATCTCAGGTGGGTCTCGCTGTGGGCGTGCTGCTCGCGCACCGGGCGCGAGCGCGAGAGCCGCTCTCCCAGCACCGCCTCGAGTTCACCCAGCGCCGCGTCGATCCGCATGATCTTCTCCCCTGTTTTCGGCGCGACCCTAAGACATGGGGCGGGCGGCTGGAAGAGGCGGGGGGCTGCGTCATCCCGCACCCGCGCAAGAGCCCGCCGCCCCGCCATCCTTTGCGTCAGGGGCGACGGTCCATCCTCAGGGCCGCAGTTCGGCCAACCGCACCGAAAGATCGCCGTAGCCCGTGAAGCGCCGCTCGTAGGCAAGCCCCAGCCGGGCCGCACAGTCCTGCGCCTTGGCGTCGAGCGCGGGGTCCTCGGTCTGCGCCTGATAGACGAGCTTCGTGTAATGGCCGAAATACATGTCCCGCAGCTCGGGGTGGCGGTCGAGGCCCATCGGCCGCCAGACGAAGGCCTCGAACTGCCGCACGAGGAAGTCGGTCAGGTAGAAGGCGGTGAATTCGTCGTCGGCATGGGCGGCAAAGGCCGCGTTGCCCTCGAAGAAGGAATAGCAGTGCGGGCCCTCGATCATCTCCACGCCCAGCTCGCGGCACTTCCGTTCCAGCGCGCCGCCGGTGCCGCAATCGGCATAGACCACGAACACCGGCCCGTCGGCGGCCCGAACCGCCGCCTCGACCGCCTCGACGATCTTCTCGGGCCGCAGGTGCAGATTGGCGGGCAGGCACTGCAGGTCGAGATACTCCCACCCGTTCGCCCGCTTGAGCGCAAGGATCTCATGCGCCAGCGCCCCGCAGGCGATGAGACGGACGCGCCCTGCGCCCTCGGGCGCCAGCCCCTCGTCCGACAGGCGTCCGTCGTCCGGCCTCATCGCGGCCCCCGCAGCCGCAACAGGAGGCTGGCCAGAAGCGCCACGAGCCCCAGCGCGCCCAGTGGCCAGCCGGCCCCCTGAAAGAGGGCGACCGTCACCCCCGCGGCCAGGATGACGGTCACGATCATGGTGAGGAACAGGGTCGGGGGCATGGAGATCTCCTTTCCCCCCGACTTGGGCATTCCGACCGTTGCAGGGAAGCCCTCAGGCGTTCATCCGGTTGTGGCGGCGCGCAACATGCACCTTCGCCGTCTCGACCGCCACCGCGGCGTCGCGGCAGTAGGCATCGGCGCCGATCGCCCGCCCGAACTCCTCGTTCAGCGGCGCGCCGCCCACCAGCACGATATAGTCGTCGCGCAGGCCCTTTTCCTTCAGCGTGTCGATCACGACCTTCATGTAGGGCATGGTGGTGGTCAGCAGCGCCGACATGCCGAGGATGTCGGGCTTTTCCGTCTCCAGAGCCTCGAGATATTTCTCGACCGCGTTGTTGATTCCCAGATCCACCACCTCGAAGCCCGCACCCTCCATCATCATCGCGACGAGGTTCTTGCCGATGTCGTGGATGTCGCCCTTGACGGTGCCGATCACCATCTTGCCCATCCGCGGCGCCCCGGTCTCAACCAGCATCGGCTTGAGGATCACCATCCCCCCCTTCATCGCGTTCGCCGCGAGCAGCACTTCCGGCACGAAAAGGATGCCGTCGCGGAAGTCGTTGCCCACGATGGTCATGCCCGCCACCAGCGCGCGCGTCAGCACGTCGTAGGGCGTCCAGCCGCGCTCGATGAGGATCCGGACGCCCTCCTCGATCTCGTCCTTCATCCCGTCATAGAGGTCGTCGTGCATCTGCAGCACGAGTTCCTCGTCGTCGAGTTCGGACAGGATGATCTCTTCGTCGTCAGCCATGGCGGGCTCCTGCGGGCGTAGGGTTTCCGACTGAATGCGACCAAAGGTCCGGCGGCACTCATCGGTTTGCGACATGGGGCAGATGAAAGCCGACAGCAAGCCTCCCGGCAGGGCGAGGGCTGGTGCATGTTCCGTAAATGTTCTAGACTTCCGGCATGAGTCCGCGCCACCCCAGCCTTCCGCCCGCCCTGCGCCTGCGCGCGCGCGGCGCGCTGGCCAACGAGACCGGCCGGTTCGAGTCCGAGCGGCGCGAGGCCTTCCACGACGGCTGGGATCTGCCCGAGGAGGAGCGCCTGCTGCGCACCGAGGTGCGCACCGAGCGGCCGCGCTCGGCCCTGACCTGGAACCGCTCGCCCGATCTGCCTTTCGACCGCTCGATCAACCCCTACCGCGGCTGCGAACACGGCTGCATCTACTGCTTCGCGCGGCCGACCCACGCCTATCTGAACCTCTCGCCCGGCCTCGATTTCGAGACCCGGCTGATCGCGCGCCCCGGCATCGCCGCCGTGCTCGAGCGCGAGCTGCGCTCCCGCTCCTACCGCGTGGCGCCGGTGGCTCTCGGCACCAACACCGATCCCTACCAGCCGATCGAGAGCACGCACCGGCTGATGCGCGAGATCCTCGAGGTGCTCCGTGACTTCCGCCACCCCACCGCGATCACCACCAAGGGCACGCTGATCGAACGCGACCTCGACCTGCTGGCGCCGATGGCCGCCGACGGCCTGCTCCGGGTCGGCATCTCGGTCACGACGCTCGATCCGGATCTCTCCCGCCGGCTGGAGCCGCGGGCACCGCCGCCCGCGCGCAGGCTCCAGACGATCCGGCGGCTGACCGGCGCGGGCATTCCCGTGCGGGCGATGATCGCGCCCGTGATCCCGGGCCTCACCGACCCCGAACTGGACCGGATCGTGGAAGCGGTGGCCGAGGCGGGCGCGGTCGCGGCAAGCTGGATCATGCTGCGCCTGCCGCTCGAGGTGGCCCCGCTGGTGCGGGCCTGGGCCGAGGACCATTATCCCGGACGTGCGGACAAGATGATGGGGCGGATCCGCGAGGTCCACGGCGGCCGCGACTATGATCCGTCCTGGGGCAAGCGGATGCGCGGCGAGGGGATCTGGTCCGATCTCCTGGCGCGGCGCTTCCGCCTGGCCACGGCGCGCCACGGGCTTGACCGCGCGCAGCCACCCCTGCGCTGCGACCTCTTCCGCCCGCCGCCCCGTCCGGGCGACCAGCTGACCCTGCTCTGACACCCCGCCGCCCGTGCAGCCCGCGTGACAGGCCCCGGCGGACGTGACCCAACCTGCTGCTTTCACTCTGGCTCAAATATCCTCGGGGCGGGGGTCCGGGGGAGGGGCAGACAGCCCCGCCCCCGGCCTCTCCTCAGCTCCGCCGCCGGCGACGCTCGCGCGTGGGCCCCGCATCGTCCGACCCATCGGAGGCCGACGAGAACCCCCCCAGAACTTCCGAAATCGTCTCGAGCGAGGGCCGCGGACCCTTGGGCCGGATTTCCAGCGCGGCCCGCATGGCCCTGAGATGCTCCGGCATGGTCCCGCAGCAGCCCCCGATGACCCGCGCCCCCGCATCCCGTGCCAGCACGGCATATTCGGCCATGAGGTCGGGCGTGCCGTCGTAATGGATGTGGCCGTCGTGATACTTGGGGATGCCCGCATTGCCCTTGGCGATCACCGGCAGTTCGACCCCTTGCGCGGTGAAGCCCAGCACCGTGCGCAGCAGGTCCGAGGCGCCGACGCCGCAGTTGGCCCCGAAGGCCAGCGGCGGGTTCGGCAGCTTCGTCACCAGATCGACGAGCGCCGCGGGCGTGAGGCCCATCATGGTCCGCCCCGCCGTGTCGAAGCTCATCGTGCCGCACCAGGGCATGCCGGCCAGCCGCGCGGCCTCGGCCGCGGCCTTGAACTCTTCCGCCGCCGAAATCGTCTCGACCCACAGCACGTCCGCGCCGCCGGCCTTCAGCGCCTCGGCCTGCTCATGGAAGATCTCGACCGCCATCCGGTGGGTGAGGGTGCCCATCGGCTCGAAGATCTCGCCGGTGGGGCCCATCGAGCCCGCCACGACCACCGTGCGGCCCGAGGCGTCGGCCACCTCGCGTCCCAGCTCGGCGGCGGTGCGGTTGAGCTCGCCCACCCGCCCCTGCGCCTCGTGCAGCTTCAGCCGCGCGGCGTTGCCCCCGAAGCTGTTGGTCAGGAAGATGTCCGAGCCCGCCTCCACCGCCGCCCGGTAGAGGGCCCGGATATTGTCCGGCCGGTCGATGTTCCACAGTTCCGGCGGTTCGCCGGACGAGAGGCCCATGTTGAAGAGGTTGGTCCCCGTCGCGCCATCGGCCATGAGCCATTCGCGGGTCTGGAGCATGCGGGAAAGGGCGTCGGTCATCTTGTCCTCGCTGAGGTCCGGGACGGCGCGCAGGAAGTGCGGGCCGTTCGCGCGAAGCTCTGCCATGCGCCGGGCCGCGTGGCAAATCCATATTGCCGGCAGCGTTGGTCGGCTGCCGGCCGAAGCGGGACGGGCCCGTGGGCGGGCGTGTGGCCTGACGGGTTGACCGGGCGCCCCTGCCGCCTGACGGAACGTCACCGCGCGCCCCTCAGAGGGGCGGCGCGACCGGCGCCCGTCCCGCAGGATCCTGCCGCTGAGGGCGCGATCAGGTCGCGGCTTCGCTCATCAGCTGCGCCTTGGCGACCGGCAGCAGCTCCAGCATCTTGCCGCGCACCATGTCGGCCGAGGCCTTGTCGCCCAGATCGGCCGCAACCTTGCGCACCACATCCTCGAAGCCCGGCTCGTGCAGGTCGGCCTGGATCACCTCGCGGGCGTAGGCCTGCGCCTCGTCGCCGGTCTTGCCCAGCAGATCCGCCGCCCAGAGGCCCACCAGCTTGTTGCGCCGGACCTCGGCGCGGAACTGCATCTCGGCATCGTGGGCGAACTTGCTTTCGAACGCGCGCTCGCGATCGTCAAAGGTGGTCATTGATGGTCCTCCCCTAGAGTGTCTTTGATCCTGATATGCCCTTGCCGCAAAGGCCGGGCAAGTGCGCGCACGGCCGCGCCCCGCGATTGCCTTGCGAGGCGGGGCGGCTTGGCTTATAGGCCAGTGCAACCTGAACGGGGTGCGCCGTGCGCGCCCCCTTCGTCGTTCGATCGGAGTGTGCATGGCACGTCGCAAGAAGGTCTACGAGGGCAAGGCCAAGATCCTCTATGAGGGGCCCGAACCCGGGACGCTGATCCAGTACTTCAAGGACGACGGAAGCGCCTCCTCGAGCCCGCCCCAGCCGGCGCTGGAGGGCAAGGGCGTGCTGAACAACCGCCTTTCGGAATTCTTCATGAACGGCCTGAACGCCATCGGCGTTCCCACCCACTTCATCCGCCGCCTGAACATGCGCGAGCAGCTTGTCCGCATGGCCGAGATCATCCCGCTCGAGGTGGTGGTGCGGAACTTTGCTGCGGGCGGCATCTCGAAGCGGCTGGGCATCCCCGAGGGCACGCCGCTGCCGCGCCCGATCGTCGAATATTACTTCAAGGACGACAAGCTCGGCTGTCCGCTGGTCTCGGAAGAGCATATCATCGCCTTCGGCTGGGCCAGCCAGCAGGATCTCGACGATGTGGTGGCGCTGGCGCTGCGCGTGAACGACTTCCTGTCGGGCGTGATGATGGGCGTGGGCATCCGCCTTGCCGACTTCCGCATCGAGGTCGGCCGCATCTGGGAGGGCGACTACATGCGCCTCATCGTGGCCGACGAGATCAGCCCCGACAGCTGCCGCCTCTGGGACGTGCGCGCCGAGGGCGAGGGCGGGGCCCCGCGCGAGCCGGGCCCGCTGCAGGATGTCTATACCGAACTCGCCCGGCGTCTGGGGGTGCTGCCCTCGAACGTCACCCATTCCCCCAAGCCCACGCTGATCAACTGAAAGGCCCTGCCGCGATGAAAGCCCGCGTCCATGTCATGCTGAAGGATGGCGTCCTCGATCCGCAGGGCGAGGCGGTGAGGCACGCGCTCGGCACCCTCGGCTTTTCGGGCGTCGAGGGCGTGCGTCAGGGAAAGGTGATCGAGCTGGATCTCGCCGCCACCGACCGCGCCGCGGCCGAGACCGAGGTACGCCAGATGTGCGAGAAGCTGCTCGCCAACACGGTGATCGAGAAATACACGGTCGAGATCGGCTGAGCCCGCGTCGCCGGGCCGGTTTCGGTCCGGCCTGCTCGGCACGCCCGGGACTGTTCGCGTCGGGCGGATTGCGTTATGTGGGGCGCGGGTTCCGCCGGGCCCACGCCTCTGTCCGACCGCGGGCGTTGCCCGCGGCCACCGCCCCCAGTTCTGCCAGCCGGAGCGCCGCCGATGAAAGCCGCCGTCATCACCTTCCCCGGGTCCAACTGCGACCGCGACCTTGCCACCGCCTTCGAGAAGGCGGGCGCCACGGTCAGCCGCGTCTGGCACAAGGACACCGAACTGCCCGAGGGCGTCGATGTGGTGGGGGTGCCGGGCGGCTTCTCCTTCGGCGACTACCTGCGCTGCGGCGCCATTGCGGCGCGCTCGCCGATCGCCGGCGCCATGATCCGTCATGCCGAGCGGGGGGGCTATGTCCTCGGCATCTGCAACGGCTTTCAGGTGCTGACGGAAACAGGCCTCCTGCCCGGCGCGCTCATGCGCAACGCGGGGCTGAAGTTCATCTGCCGCCCCGTCGATCTGCGCGTGGCGACCGCCGACAGCGCCTTCACCTCGGGCTGGGCGCCGGAGGATGTGGTCCGCTTTCCCATCGCGCACCATGACGGCAACTACACCGCCGATCCCGAGACGCTGGCGCGGCTGCGTGGCGAGGACCGCGTGGCCTTTACCTATGTCGAGAATCCCAACGGCTCGATGCAGGACATCGCGGGCCTTCTCTCGGCCAACCGCCGGGTGCTGGGGCTGATGCCGCACCCCGAGCGGGCGATCGAGGCCGAGCAGGGCGGCGCCGACGGGATGGGCCTCTTCCGCGCGCTGCTGGGCGGGATGGCGCTGGCGTGATCGCGCGGCGCTTGTTGCGTCAGGCGCCCTTCAGTACCTTCCCGCCCATGCAGGAGACGGGCTATCAGAGCGATGCGCCGGTGCCGCCGCCGGGTCACGGCTGGCGGGTCAAGCTCGTGGTCGTCCTGCTCATCCTGGTGGCGGTTGCCGTGGTGCTCATCACCAACCGCTGGATGAGCGAACGCTTCACCGAGAGCACCCGCTCGCGCGCGGAGCTTCGTCTGGCGCTCTACTCCGGCAACCTGCTGACCGAGTTGCAGCGCACCTCGGTCGTGCCGCTGCTGCTTGCGCGGGATCCCGCGCTGATCGGGGCATTGGGGTCGGGGGACTATTCCGCCACCTCGCAGCGGCTGATCTCGTTCCAGACCGAGATCGGCGCGGCCTCGATCATGCTGCTCGACAAGGACGGGCGGACGGTGGGGGCGACGAACCGCAACCTGATCGGCACGAGCCACCGCACCCAGCCCTTCTTCATCGACGCGCAACGGGCGCGCGATACGGTCTTCACCTCGGCGCAGCGCGACGCGGGCATCTTCGACTTCACCTATTCTAAGGCGATCCTCTCGGACAATCGGCTCGTGGGGGTGATCGTCGTGGCGGTGGACCTGATGAAATACGAGCGCGCCTGGGCGGGGCTGCAGGATGCGGTGATGGTCACCGACAGCACCGGCACCGTGATCCTCGCGACCGAGCCGCGCTGGCGGGGCCTGACCATCAAGGAGGCGCTGGCCGCCCGCGATGCGCCCTCGGCGATCCGGCGCGCGCTGCAGGCCACGGCCGACTGGGCCCAGCAGCCGCCGGACGCCTACCTGAAGGGCGAGGCGGTGATGAAGACTGACGCGCGCGTGCCCTTCCGCGGCTGGCGCATCGTCACCTTCACCGCCTACGACTCGGTGCGCGAGCGGGTGAACGGCATTCTCGCGCTCGAGATCATGGGTTTTGCGATCCTGCTTGCGCTGACCTTCTATCTCCTGTCGCGGCGGGCCTGGTCGCAGAGCATGTCGTTTCAGCGCGAATCGGCGGAACTTCGCCTGCTCAACGCGCGTTTGCAGCGAGAGATCGCCGAGCGCGAGAAGGTGCAGAAGGATCTGGCCGTGGCCGAGCTGACCCTTGCGCAATCCTCGAAATTGGCCGCTCTGGGCGAGATGTCGGCCGCGGTGAGCCATGAGCTGAACCAGCCCCTCGCCGCGATGAAGACCTATCTGGCGGGGGCAAAGCTGCTGTTGCAGCGGCGGCGGACCGAGGAGGCTCTGGCCTCGTTCCAGCGGATCGACGACCTGATCGAGCGCATGGGGGCGATCACGCGGCAGCTCAAGTCCTATGCCCGGAAGGGGGGCGAGGCCTTCGAGCCGGTGGATGTGCGCATCTGCGTCTCGTCGGCGCTGACGATGATGGAGCCGCAGCTCAAGATCCGCGTGGTCCGCATCACCCGGACGCTGCCGCGCCAGCCCGTCATGGTGATGGCCGATCGGCTCCGGCTGGAGCAGGTGATCATCAACCTTCTGCGAAATGCGCTCGATGCCACCAAGGGCGTAGCCAGCCCGCAAATCGACATCGTTCTGGCGGCCGGCGAGACGGCCACCCTCACCGTCCGGGACAATGGTCAGGGAATCGAGGATCTCGACAACCTGTTCGAGCCTTTCTACACCACGAAGAAACCCGGAGAGGGTGTGGGCCTCGGGCTTGCGATCTCGTCGGGCATCGTGACGGATCTCGGGGGACGGCTGACGGCGCGAAACGCCGAGGGAGGCGGGGCTGTATTCGAGGTCCAGCTCCCCATATTGGGCGCAGACGTGAAAGCAGCCGAGTGAGGAAGAGCAATGGCGCGTGCGATGAAGGTGGCGATCGTCGATGACGAGGCCGATATGCGGCAGTCGATCAGCCAGTGGCTTGCGCTCTCGGGCTTTGACACGGAAACCTACGCCAGTGCCGAAGAGGCGCTGAAGGGCCTGAACGCGGACTTTCCCGGCGTGGTCGTCAGCGACATC
The DNA here is from genome assembly GCF_021391315.1 of Cereibacter azotoformans. Taxonomy (NCBI): domain Bacteria; kingdom Pseudomonadati; phylum Pseudomonadota; class Alphaproteobacteria; order Rhodobacterales; family Paracoccaceae; genus Cereibacter; species Cereibacter azotoformans. The sequence goes on from NZ_CP090021.1 coordinate 665,844, forward strand.
AAGATGCCCGGCATGGACGGGATGACCTTCCTCAAGAAGCTGATGAGCATGGATTCGGGCCTGCCCGTGATCCTGATCACCGGCCACGGCGACGTGCCGATGGCGGTCGAGGCGATGCGCGTGGGCGCGTTCGACTTTCTGGAAAAGCCGTTCAACCCCGACCGGATGACCGAGCTTGCCAAGCGCGCGACGCAGCAGCGGCGCCTGACGCTCGACAACCGGGCGCTGCGGCGCGAGCTGTCGGACGGCACCGTGCTGATGAAGAAGCTGATCGGTTCCTCGCCGGTGATGGAGCGTCTGCGCGAGGATATCCTCGATCTGGGGCAGGCCGACAGCCATGTGCTGATCGACGGCGAGACCGGCACCGGCAAGACGCTGGTGGCCCATGCGCTGCATGCGGTCGGCGCGCGGGCCGGGCGCAAGTTCGTCACCATCTCCTGCGCCGCCTGGTCCGAGGATCAGCTCTCCGCCAAGCTCTTCGGCCCGAACGAGGACGGCTCCCTGCCGCTGGTCGAGGAGGCTCGCGGCGGCACGCTCTGCCTCGAGGACATCGAGTCGCTGTCGCACCCGCTCCAGTCGCGGCTGCTGACGGTGATCAACGAACAGGGCACCCCGCCCGAGACACGCATCATCGCGATCTGCAACGAGCACGCGCCGGACACGACGCTGGAAAACGTGCTCCGCTCGGATCTCTATTACCGGCTGGGCGCCATGACGATCGTGCTGCCGCCGCTGCGGATGCGGGGCGAGGATATCCTGACCCTCTTTACCCGCATGTCCGAGCAGTTCGCCGAGGAATATGGCTGCGAGGCGCCGCAGGTCACCGCGCAGGAGGCGGCCCAGCTTCTCCAGGCGCCCTGGCCCGGCAATGTCCGCCAGTTGGTGAACATCGCCGAGCGGGCGGTGCTGCAGAACCGGCGCGGCTCGGGCTCGATCGCCTCGCTGCTGATGGCCGACAACGAGGCGTCGGGGCCCGCGCTGACCACCGAAGGCAAGCCGCTGAAGGATTATGTCGAGGCGTTCGAGCGGATGCTGATCGACAACACGATGCGTCGCCACAAGGGCTCGATCGTGGCCGTCATGGAAGAACTGTGCCTGCCGCGGCGGACGCTGAACGAGAAGATGGCCAAATATGGCCTGAGCCGCGCGGACTACGTCTGACCCGATCAATCCACCCGCCTCGCGGCCATTCCGGGCCGCGCTCGACCGCTGGTTGCAGGGGGTCGGGGAAAAATAGGCCATTGTCTTTTGCCCGTCCCTGCCGCTAATGTCGCACCTACGCGGGTTCTGCCCTATTCGGCAGGAGTTTGCGCACCAGTTTCTCTGTCAAGCGCGCAATCCGGACGAGGGGTCCGGGGCACCGTCCTGGCAGACCTCCGGGCCGCGAGGCCCACAAGTTCGCCCGCCAAGTCCCTGACGGAACGGGCCAGTGCAATGGACGCTCCGGCGTCTCGGGATACAGAAACGCGATGAGCCGCGCCGACCGACTGCAAGACCGCGCGAAGGGCCCTTGGGGCTCCGCGCGGTCTGGCCCACGATCCGGCCCCCGGCGCAGCCACGCCCGAACAAGCCACCACGCGCAATGGACCCCGGCCGGAGCATGCTCCGGCCCAAGCCCGTTGTCCGGGTGCCATGGAATCAAATGGCCAAGAAAATGCTTATCGATGCCACCCACCCGGAGGAGACCCGGGTCGTGGTGGTGGACGGAAACAAGGTCGAGGAGTTCGACTTCGAGACCGTCAACAAACGGCAGCTTGCCGGCAACATCTATCTCGCCAAGGTAACGCGGGTCGAACCTTCGCTTCAGGCGGCCTTCGTCGATTACGGCGGCAACCGGCACGGCTTTCTGGCCTTCGCCGAAATCCATCCCGATTATTACCAGATCCCGGTGGCCGATCGTAAGGCCCTGATCGAGGAAGAGCGGGCCTACGCCCGCGCCGAGGAGGATGAGGATCACGGCCGCTCGCGCCGCAGGTCGCGGCCGGCCCCGGCCGAGGCGCCGTCGGCGGATGCCGTCCAGTCGGGCGATGTGGGCGGCATGGATGTGGTCGATCTCGGTGAAGAGACCGGCGCCGACGCTCTCTACGAGACCGAGCGCGGGGAGGCCCGGCCCGAGGCGGACGAGGCCGAGAAGCCCTGGAAGGCGGTGGATCACGCCGCCGAGACCGACGACGAGATCGAATCCGTCGCCGACGAGGATGTGGCCGAGGAGATCCCGGCCCCGAGGAAGCCCCGCCAGCGCCGCTACAAGATCCAGGAAGTGATCAAGGTGCGCCAGATCATGCTGGTGCAGGTGGTCAAGGAAGAGCGCGGCAACAAGGGCGCGGCGCTCACGACCTATCTCAGCCTGGCCGGCCGCTATTGCGTGCTGATGCCGAACACGGCGCGGGGCGGCGGGATCAGCCGCAAGATCACCCAGGCCGCCGACCGCAAGAAGCTGAAGGAAATCGCCTCGGAGCTTGAGGTGCCGGAAGGCGCGGGCCTGATCATCCGCACGGCCGGCGCCAAGCGCACCAAGCAGGAGATCCGGCGCGACTACGAATACCTGCTCCGCCTCTGGGAGCAGATCCGCGAACTCACGCTGAAGTCGGTCGCCCCGGCGCCGATCTACGAGGAAGGCGACCTGATCAAGCGGTCGATCCGCGACCTCTTCAACCGCGAGATCGAGGAAGTGCTGGTCGAGGGCGAGACGGGCTACCGCACCGCCAAGGACTTCATGCGGATGATCATGCCGGCCCACGCCCGGCAGGTGATCCGCTACGATGAGCCGATGCCGCTGTTTGCGCGCTATCAGGTGGAAAGCTACCTCTCGGGCATGTTCAACCCGGTGGTCCAGCTGAAATCCGGCGGTTACATCGTCATCGGCGTGACCGAGGCGCTGGTCGCCATCGACGTGAACTCCGGCCGGGCCACCAAGGAGGGCTCGATCGAGGACACGGCGCTCAAGACCAACCTCGAGGCCGCCGAAGAGGTGGCGCGGCAGTTGCGCCTGCGTGACCTTGCCGGGCTGATCGTCATCGACTTCATCGACATGGAAGAGCGGAAGAACAACGCCGCCGTCGAGAAGCGTCTGAAGGACAAGCTGAAGACCGACCGCGCGCGGATCCAGGTCGGCCGCATCTCGGGCTTCGGCCTGATGGAGATGAGCCGCCAGCGCCTGCGTCCGGGGATGCTCGAGTCGACGACGCAGCCCTGCGCGCATTGCCACGGCACGGGCCTGATCCGCTCGGACGACAGCCTCGCGCTGCAGGTGCTGCGCCAGCTGGAGGAAGAAGGCACGCGGAAACGCTCGAAGGAGGTGCTGCTGCGCGCCCCGATCGCGGTCGTCAACTTCCTGATGAACCAGAAGCGCGAGCATATCGCGATGATCGAGGCCCGGTATGGCATGGCGGTGCGGGTCGAGGCCGATCCTTCGCTGTCCAGCCCGGACTATGTGATCGAGAAGTTCAAGACCGCGACGCGGGTTGTGCCCGAGACGGTCAAGGTGATCTCGGGCAGCGCCGATCTCATGGGCGCGCCGGTGGACGAGCCCGAGGACGACTGGATCGAGGAGGAGCCCGAGGTCGAGGAGGCCGAGGAAGCGGTCGAGGCCGCGGAACCTGCCGAGGCCGCTCCCTCTGAAGGCCAGCCCAAGAAAAAGCGCCGCCGTCGTCGCCGCCGCCGCAATGGCGCGAACGGTGCCACGGACCAGACCGGCGCCGAGGTGGCCGAGAGCGACGAGTCGGACGACTCGGACGAGGATGAGGACGAAACCGCCGACGAGGGCGACGTGCCGGAACCGGCAGCCTTCGTGCCCGAGATGGCGCCCGAGGCGGTGATCGCGGAACCCGCAGCCGAGCCGGTGGCCGAACCTGTGGCCGAGCCCGAGGCGGTGGCCGAAGAGCCGCCCGCCCCGCGCAAGCGCACCCGCGTCCGCAAGCCGAAGGTGGTCGAGGAGAGTGCGGCGGCCCCCGCCGAGGCCGCGCCCGAAGCCGAGCCGAAGGAGCCGAAGAAGCCCTCCCGGAGCCGCACGAGCCGCAGCCGCAAGAGCGCGTCGGCAGCCGAGGAAGCCGCTCCTGCGGTCGAGGTGGCGGTGACGGTCGATGAAGCTCCGGCCGAGGCCGCGCTCGACGTGGTCGAGACGCCGGCCGAGCCGGCCCCGGGGGCCCCGCAACCCGAGGCGGCCCCCGAGCCCCAGCCCGAGCCGGTCTCGGGCGAGACGGACGAGGAGAGCAAGCCCAGGCGCCGCGGCTGGTGGTCGATCAGCCGCTGAGCGAAGAACGGATCGGGGCGCCTGCGGGCGCCCTTTTCCTTCGCCCGGCCGGGATCACTCTCCGCGGCGGATCAGCCAGACGCTTTCTCGGCCCTCGCGCTGACAGGCGAGGATCTCATGCCCGGCATCGTTGCAGAAATGCGGCAGGTCGATCACCGCCATCGGATCGGTGGCCGTCACGCGCAGCACGCGGCCGGGCGCCATCCCCATCAGCCGCTTGCGGGCGCGCAGGACGGGCAGGGGGCAGATCAGCCCCGCGCAATCCAGATCCTCGTCGAACTCCATGGCCTTCTCCGAAAGTTGCGCCGGATCAACGCGCGCAGCGCCCGTCCGCGCGATACGCCGGGGGCCGGTCCACGTCAATGTGAGACCCGGCCCCGTGACGGGGCGCCGGCAAGCGGCTAGGAGAGCAGGAAAGAGGGAGCGAAGATGTTCGGACTGGAGCTGATCGACGCAGGGCTGCTGCCGGCGATGCTGATTGCGCTGGTGGCGGGGGTGCTCTCCTTCCTCAGCCCCTGCGTCCTGCCGATCGTGCCGCCCTACCTCGCCTACATGGGCGGGATCTCGATGAAGGACCTGAACGAGGGCGCCTCGCGCGGGCCGATCCTCGCGGCCTTGTTCTTCGTGATGGGGCTTTCGACGGTCTTCCTGTTTCTCGGGTTCACCGCCTCTGCCTTTGGCGCCTTCTTCCTTCAGAACGCCGACAGTTTCGCCACGCTGGCGGGCATCATCGTCATGGCCTTCGGCGCGCATTTCCTCGGCATCTACCGCATCTCCTTCCTGGATCGGGAGATGCGGATGGATGCGGGCGACCGGGGCGGCTCGGCCTTCGGAGCCTACATTCTGGGCCTGGCCTTCGCCTTCGGCTGGACGCCCTGCATCGGTCCGCAGCTGGGCGCGATCCTGACGCTTGCGGCGTCCGAGGCGAGCATCGCGCGCGGCACCACGCTGCTGGCCACCTACGCCGCCGGTCTCGGCATCCCCTTCCTGCTGGTCGCGGCCTTCTTCCCGCGGCTGACCGGCCTCATGGCCTGGATGAAGCGGCACATGGAGCGGATCGAGCGCATCATGGGCCTGCTGCTCTGGACCATCGGCCTTCTGATGCTGACCGGGGGCTTCTCCAGCTTCTCCTACTGGCTGCTCGAGACCTTCCCGGCGCTGGCCCGGCTGGGCTGAGGGGGAACAAAGCCCGCGCGCCCCGGTTTCGTGTGCCATCCGAGGAGGCACGCCATGTCCGACCAGAACCCCGAGGAAGTGCCCGGCAAGCCCGTGGGCGCCGGAGAGAACATCTGCCGCCGGTGCGAGGGCAGCGGCCGGATCGAGGGCGGCGAGTGCCCCGATTGCGGCGGCACCGGCAAGGTGATGACCCCGATCGGTGGCGGCTAAACCCGGCGGTCGCGGTAGTGGCGCAGCACGAAGAGCCGGATGGCGGTGGCCAGCCCCACCTCTGGGTCGCGCCCCTCGTCCAGTTCGGCGGCGAGTGCATTGACCGGCAGTCCCCGCTCGGCCGCGATCTCGCGGAAGGCGCGCCAGAAGTCCTCTTCCAGCGAGACGCTGGTGCGGTGGCCCCGCAGCGTCAGCGAGTGTTTCTCGGGCCTCATTCCGGCTCGGGCCCGGGCTCGCGCCCGGACTCTCGCCTGTGGGCATCGAGGTGATCCCGGGCCTTCTCGGCCCGGGCCTCCTGCAGATCGCGCTCGGCCTTGGTGCGGCCGAACTTCGCGGCGTTCTCGTCGCCCTTCCGGCGGCGGGCGTCGCGCTCCGCCGCCTTGCGCTTCGCGCGAAGGTTGACGATCTCGGCCATCAGCCCTTGGGCCCGATCATGTCCTCGGGCCGCACGATGCGGTCGAAGGTCTCTGCATCGACGAAGCCGAGGGCAATCGCCTCTTCGCGCAGCGTGGTGCCGTTCTTGTGCGCGGTCTTGGCGACCTTGGTCGCGTTGTCGTAGCCGATGGTGGGGGCGAGCGCCGTCACCAGCATCAGGCTTTCCTTCATCAGCTTGTCGATCCGAGCGGTGTTGGCCTGCGTGCCCACCACCATGTTGTCGGTGAAGCTGCCCGCCGCATCGCCCAGAAGCTGCATCGACTGCAGCACGTTGTAGGACATCATCGGGTTGTAGACGTTCAGCTCGAAATGGCCTTGGCTGCCGGCGAAGCCCACGGCGGCGTCGTTGCCCATGACATGGGCGCAGACCATGGTCAGCGCCTCGGCCTGCGTCGGGTTCACCTTGCCCGGCATGATCGACGAGCCGGGCTCGTTCTCGGGCAGGATCAACTCGCCCAGACCCGAGCGGGGGCCCGAGCCCAGAAGCCGCATGTCGTTCGCGATCTTGAAGAGCGAGGCGGCGACCGTCTTCAGCGCGCCCGAGAACATCACCATCGCGTCATGCGCGGCCAGCGCTTCGAACTTGTTTTCGGCGGTGACGAAGGGCAGGCCGGTGATCTCGGCGATCTTGCCCGCCACGCGGCTGTCCCAGCCGACGCGGGTGTTGAGGCCGGTGCCGACGGCGGTGCCGCCCTGCGCCAGTTCGTAGATGTCGGGCAGGCAGGCCTTCACGCGAGCGATGCCTTTTTCCACCTGCTTGGCATAGCCTGAGAACTCCTGGCCCAGCGTCAGGGGCGTCGCGTCCTGCGTGTGGGTGCGGCCGATCTTGATGATGTCCTTGAACTCTTCCGACTTGGCCAGCAGCGCGGCATGCAGCTTCTCGAGCCCCGGCAGCAGCACATCGCGCGCCATCATGCCGATGGCGACATGCATCGCGGTGGGGAAAGTGTCGTTCGAGGACTGGCCCATGTTCACATGGTCGTTCGGGTGCACGGGCTTTTTCGAGCCCATCACGCCGCCCAGCATCTCGATCGCGCGGTTCGAGATCACCTCGTTCGCGTTCATGTTCGACTGCGTGCCCGAGCCGGTCTGCCAGACCACCAGCGGGAAGTTGTCGTCGAAGCGGCCCTCGATCACCTCGGTCGCGGCGGCGGCGATGGCCTCGCCCAGTTCCTTGGGCATGTCGCCCTGATCGACATTGACCAGCGCGCAGGCCTTCTTGATCACGCCGAGCGCGCGGATGATGGCGACGGGCTGACGCTCCCAGCCGATGGGGAAGTTCTGGATCGAGCGCTGCGTCTGCGCGCCCCAGTATTTGTCGGCGGGAACCTCGAGCGGGCCGAAGCTGTCGGTCTCGGTGCGGGTTGCAGTCATGCGCAAGCTCCTTGATTTTCCCGCAAGCTCTTAGGGAAGACGGGCGGGAAAATCAATCGGCATGCCATCGCATGCGGAAGCGGCGCAGGGGGGCTGCCTGCCCCCGTCTCCGGCCGATGCCGGAGACTCCCCCGGGGATATTTGAGCCAGAATGAAAGGGGGGCGGCGCGCTACTTGCGGAACTTGTCGAGGCTGACCACCTGCGCGTCGTGGCGCGGCGGCTCGTCATCGCCGTCGGGACCCTCGTCGCTGTCGGTGTCCTCCTCCTCGTCCTCGTCCTCGTGGGTTTCGAACCGGAGGCCGAATTCCACGGACGGATCGACGAAGGTGCGGACGGCGTCGAAGGGGATCACCAGCGGCTCGGGCTGGTTGCCGAAGTTCAGCGTGATCGAGAAGCCGCGGTCGTCCACGGCGAGGTTCTCGTACCAGTGCTGGATGACGACGGTCATTTCCTGCGGGTAGCGGGCGCGCAACCAGTCGGCCATGGCCACATCGGGGTGGGTCGTGTCGAAGGTGATGAAGAAATGGTGCGCTCCCGGCAGCCCGTGCTCGGCCACATCCTCGAGCACGCTCTGGATCAGGCCCCGCATCGCGCGGTGCATGAGGTTGCCGTAGTCAATCGAACGCGCCATGCAATATCCCCTGTCGCTTCGGGGTCAGCATAGGGGATTCGGTTCGGAAGAAAAGGGGGCCGCGCGGGGGTTTTTCTGCCGAAAGGCGACGGGGTGCCGGGTCAACTCGCGGGCTTGCCGAGTTCGCGCAGCAGCTTGGCGCGGATGGCCCGACGGTAGTCCTGCAGGCCGCGGGCGGTGAGCACGAAGCCGTTCCGCGTCACGGCCCAGCGGTTGTAGAAGGCCGTGATCGGCGCGGAGGCGCCCATGTCCTCGATGGCGATGGCGTTGATCTCGACCCCGGCGGTTTCGGCGGCGCGGCGTGCGGCGGCGACGGTGAAGCCCGCGTTCTCGGGGCCGTCGCCCGAGATGTCGATCACCTTGCGGCGGCAGTCCGCCACGGCGCCGAACTGGTCCAGCGCGAAGGTGATGGCCTCGCCCACCGCCGTGTCCGAGGCGGCGAAGGCGCGAGGGAGCGCGCGGGCCTCGCGGGCGAAATCCGCCAGCTCGTCCGGGCCCAGCATCCGCCGCCAGGGCAGCACCAGCGCCTGCCGGCCCACGCCCGACCACTGGACGACGGCGAGCGCGCTCTGGCCGGCGAGCAGCATCTCGCCCACGTCCGCATCCTCGAGCGCATCGGCAAGGCCCTCGACCTGCAGCGCATATTCGCCGCGGTCGATCGAGCCCGAAACATCGATGGCAAGGAGAAGCGCCGTGTCGCAGGCCGGTGCGGGCAGGGGCGCGGCGAGACAGAGGGCAAGGAACAGCGCGCGAAGCATGGCAAAGCGTGGCGCGCGGTGACGGGAAGGGCAAGGAGGAAGTGCAGGTTTCTGTTGCCAGGCACCTGCGAGCCCCGCCTTACACGGCTAAGCGCAAGGACTTAGGTTTCGATAACTCGAACTGCTTACGCAGCCAGAGCCACCGGAGCACGGTTGTCGTTGGCAACTGTACTTTTCGGACCGATAACGGTGGTACCTCACCGGGACAAAGCAACCCCTTTAGACGTTCGTCGATCCTGTTTCGGCCCCTTCCGCCCCCAACGAGGGATGTATGGTGGAGCCGCCGGGTACCGCCCCCGGGTCCGATCCGCTTATGACGAGCGCGTTTATGCCCATAGTCCGGGTTGCCCCGGACAGGGTGAATATAGGGGCGCGCACCGCGCGCTGCAAGCGGATGTGGTTTGGGGGAGGCGCAGCCGAGCGGGGGGGGGGCCGGTGCAGGGCGCGGACCCTTGGGGCGCCGCCAGCCGTGGAGTGCGCAAGAAGGGGGCGGCGGTTGCGATCCTGCGCGCCCGATGGTGGCGCGGGAGCCGAAGCCCCCGCGCCCTTGCGGGTCAGAAGCCCGCCTTGATCTTCTCGAACTCTTCCAGCATCCGGTCGCGCATCGCCGGATCGAGCGGCGTCTGGGCGAGCAGCGTCGTCTCGACCGGGTCGAGATCCGCCTTCTTCAGATCCTCCTCCGAGATCTCGGCCATGGCGGCCTCGTTGGTCAGCGCATAGCCGTGCGTCTCGAGCAGCGAGGGCGCCGAGGAATGGGCCAGCCACGAGTTGATGAAGTCGTAGGCCTTGTCCTCGCTGCCGGGCGCGTCCTTCATGTTGACATAGCCGCAGAACCAGGTGGCCGAGCCCTCTTCCGACTGGCGCTGGAAGCCCACGGGGAAGCCCTCCTGCCGCATCAGCGCGATGGCGTCGTTCCAGGTCCAGGCGAGCTGCACCTCGCCGGTGGCCATCAACTGCGACAGTTCGGACGGGTCCGCCCAATAGGCGCGCACATTCTCGTGGGCCTGGCGCAGCCACTGGGCGCCCGCCTGGAACTGCTCTTCGGTAAGCTCGGTCCAGTCCGAGACGCCGGTGGCGAGCAGGGCGAGCGACCAGATGTCGTCGGTGTTGTCGGGCAGCGAGATGCGGCCGGCATATCGGGGATCGAGGAAGATCTGCACCGAGGCGAGATCCTCGGGGGGTACGCTCTCGGTGTTGTAGGCGATGGCCGTGTAGGCGTAGTCGGTCGGGATGTACCAGACGCCCTGATCGTCGCTGAAGATCTCGGAGTCCTTGAACCGTTCGGAGATGTTCTCGTACTCGGGGATCCGGCTCACGTCCCAGGGCTCGATCAGGCCGGCGTCGCGGTATTTCGACACCATCTGCGAGCAGGGATGCGCGAGGTCGGCCTTGAAGCCCGAGGCGACCTTCTGGAAGGCCTCGTCATCGTCGCCGTAGAAGGCGTAGGTCGGCATCTGCCCGTGTTTCTCGATGTAGCTTTTCATCAGGCCTTCGCTTTCGAATCCGGCCCAGTCGAAGACGATGAGGTTCGGATCGGCGGCAAGGGCCGGCTGCGCCAGGACGGCGGCAACGCTGACCAGAAGGGAAGTGCGACGGATCATGGAGGCTCCTTGAAACATGGGTCTGCGACGGGTCCCGGGCTGGCCGGCAGATGATCGGACGCTAGAATAGCACCCGTGACGGCTCAAGCACTTATTGCAGTCTGGCGGTGGGGCGGGCCGGCGGGCAAGCGGGGCGGCCGGATCCTCACGCAGGCTTGTCCGTGCGGGGCCTCCGTCCCGGCGGCCGGCGCGTGCCCGCGCCTGCTTGTCTTGCGGCAAGCGCATGTCTAGCCTTGGCTGGCCAGCCCCGGAGATCCCATGACCGTCCTCGACATCGACTATGTCCGCGCCTGCTTTCCCGCCTTGTCCGAGCCCGCCCTTGCCGGACAGGCCTTCTTCGAGAATGCGGGCGGGTCCTACACCTGCCGGCAGGTGATCGACCGGCTCAGCCGCTTCTATCACCAGCGCAAGGTGCAGCCCTATGCGCCCTACGCCGCCTCCCATGCCGCCGGGGCCGAGATGGACGAGGCGCGGAGCCGGCTTGCCGCGCTGATGGGGGTGGATGAGGACGAGCTGTCCTTCGGCCCATCGACGTCGGCCAACACCTTCGTGCTGGCGCAGGCCGTGCGCGGCTGGCTGAAGCGCGAGGGCGGCGCCGTGGTCGTCACCGATCAGGACCACGAGGCCAATTCGGGCGTCTGGCGCAGGCTGGCCGACGAGGGGATCGAGGTGCGGGAGTGGCGGATCGACCCGGACACGGGGCATCTCGATCCCGCGGGCCTTGCGCAGCTCCTCGGCGACGGGCGGGTGCGGCTGGTGTGCTTTCCGCATTGCTCGAATGTCGTGGCCGAAATCAACCCGGTGGCCGAGATCTGCGCCATGGCGCGCGCCGCGGGCGCCTTCACCTGCGTGGACGGCGTCAGCTATGCCCCGCACGGCCTGCCCGACATGGGCGCGCTGGGGGCCGACATCTATCTCTTCTCGACCTACAAGACCTACGGGCCGCATCAGGGCCTCATGCTGATCCGGCGCGAGGTCGGAGAGTTGCTGCCCGCGCAGGGGCATTGGTTCAACGCAGGCACGCTCCACAAGCGCTTCACGCCCGCGGGGCCGGATCATGCGCAGGTCGCGGCCTGCGCGGGGCTTGCGGATTACATCGACGCGCTGGCGGACCATCATGCGGCCGCGGGGCAGGGCTCGGGCGGGGCGCCGTCGGTCGATGGCGCGCATCGGGTGCAACGTGACGCCGAGCGCGCCCTGGCGGCCCCGTGCCCGTCGCCTCTTGATCGCGCGCGCGAGGTGCACCGGCTGATGCGAGAGCACGAGATCCGGCTGCTGCGGCCGCTGCTCGACCAGCTCGCGGGGCGGAACGACGTGCGCCTGCTCGGCCCGAGCGAGGCCGGGCTTCGGGCGCCGACGGTGGCGCTGGCGCTTGACCGGCCCGCCGAGCAGGTTGCGACGGCGCTCGCGGCGCACGGGATCATGGCGAGCGGCGGGGATTTCTACGCGGTGCGCCCGCTGGAGGCGATGGGGGTGGATCGCACGCGCGGCGTGTTGCGGATGAGTTTCGTGCATTACACCTCGGAGGCCGAGGTGGCGCAGCTGATGTTGGCGCTCGACGCGGTGCTGTAGGCGCGGGGCGCGCGGGCCGGGCGAAGGTGGGGGCCGGGCGAAGGCGGGGGCTGTCTGCCCCCGGATCGGCCTTCGGCCGATCTCCCCCGAGGATATTTCCGCCAGAATGAACAAGTTGGGCCAGGCCATGTGATCCGGGCCGGGCGGCCGCGCGTAGAACGGGGCAAGACGAGAAAGGACGACATGGCCGAGGCTCCCCTGATCCTGTGGTTCCGGCGCGACCTGCGGCTGACCGACAATCCGATGGTGCGGGAGGCGGCGGCGACGGGGCGTCCGCTGGTGCCGGTCTTCATCCTCGACCCCGAGACCGAGCGGTTGGGCGCGGCGCCGAAATGGCGCCTCGGCTTGGCCGTGGAGTCTTTCGCGCAGGCGCTGGAGCGGTTGGGCAGCCGGCTGATCCTGCGGCGCGGGCCGGCGCTCGAGGTGCTCGGGCGGCTGGCCGCAGAGACCGGGGCCCTGGGCGTGCGCTGGTCTCGGCTCTGCGAGCCTGGCTGGCGCAGCCGGGACGAGGGGGTGAAGGCGGGGCTCAAGCGGCAGGGGATCGCGGCCGAGAGCCATGCCGGCCACACGCTGTTCGAGCCGTGGGAGGTTCGGACCGGGCAGGGCGGCTTCTACCGGGTCTTCACGCCCTTCTGGAAGAGCGTGAAGGACCGCCCGGTGCCGGCCCCGCTCGCCGCTCCGGCGGGGTTGCGGGCGCCGACGGTCTGGCCCCGGTCGGACCGGCTGGCGGACTGGGGGCTGGCGCGGGCGATGAACCGGGGCGCGGCCGTCGTGGCGCGCCATGTGGCGGTGGGCGAGGCGGCCGCGGCGGAGCGGCTGGCGCGGTTCCTCGACGATCCCATGGACCGCTACGCGGCCGGGCGCGACCGGACCGACCAGGCGGTGACCTCGCGACTGTCCGAAAACCTGACCTATGGCGAGATTTCGGCGCGCACGATCTGGCACGCGGGGCTGCGGGCCCGTGCGGAAGGGCGCGCGGGCGCCGAGAAGTTCCTGCAGGAGCTCGTCTGGCGCGAGTTCGCCTGGCATCTGCTCTACCACACGCCCGAGATTGCCAGCCGGAACTGGCGCGGCGAATGGGATGCGTTTCCGTGGCGCGCGGACAATGCCGAGGCCGAGCGGTGGCGGCGCGGGATGACGGGCGAGCCCTTCGTCGATGCCGCCATGCGCGAGCTGTTCGTGACCGGCACGATGCACAACCGCGCCCGGCTGATCGCGGGCAGCTACCTGACGAAGCACCTTCTGACGGACTGGCGGGTGGGGCAGGCCTGGTTCGAGGATTGTCTGATCGACTGGGATCCGGCCTCGAACGCGCTGGGCTGGCAATGGGTGGCGGGTTCGGGGCCCGATGCCTCGCCCTATTTCCGGGTCTTCAATCCGGCGACGCAGGCGGAGAAGTTCGATCCCGACGGCGCCTATCGACGGCGGTTCATCGCCGAACTTTCGCCCGATCCGGGGCCGGAGGCGCTGTCGTTCTTCGAGGCGGTGCCTCGGAGTTGGGGGCTTGCGCCGGATCAATGCTATCCTCGGCCTGTCGTGGGGCTGGCCGAGGGGCGCGCGCGGGCACTGGCGGCCTACGGGCGCAGGGACGACTGACAGGGCGCGGGCAGGCGCCGGACGGGAAGGAGAAGGAATGACGGCATTGATGAGCACGCGAGGGCAGACCGAATTGCCGCGCTACTTCCCGCAGGTGTTCGACGTGATGCAGGGCCTGCGTCACGGGCGGCTTGATTTCGTGCTGGACGATGGCCGGCGCTTCCGCATCGAGGGCGCGGGACCGGGTCCGGTGGCCGAGCTGGACATCCACGATTCCGACATCTTCGCCCGGCTGATCCGCGAGGGCGATCTGGGTTTCTGCGAGGCCTATCTGGAGGGCGGCTGGTCCACCCCGGATCTGCAGGCGTTCATGGATCTCGTGCATGCCGACAATGACGACGTCTATGACGGCTTTCCGGGCATGGGGCTGCTGCGCGCCTTCGAGAATCTCCGCCACTGGCTGCGCGGCAACTCGAAGCGGCAGGCCCGGAAGAACATCGCCGCGCATTACGACCTCGGCAACGACTTCTACGAGCTCTGGCTCGATGAGAGCATGACCTATTCCTCGGCCCTGTTCCGCACCGGGCAGGAAAGCCTCGAGGAGGCGCAGCGGGCGAAATACGCCAGCATGGTGGACCGGATCGGCGCGAAGCCGGGTGATCATGTGCTCGAGATCGGCTGCGGCTGGGGCGGATTCGCCGAATATGCCGCGAAGGAGCGCGGACTGCGCGTCACCGGGCTGACGATCAGCCGGGCCCAGCACGATTACGCCGCCCGGCGGATCGCGCGAGCGGGCCTGTCGGACCGGGTCGAGATCCGGCTGCAGGATTACCGGGACGAGCGCGGCACCTTCGACGGCATCGCCTCGATCGAGATGTTCGAGGCGGTGGGCGAGAAATACTGGCCGGTCTATTTCCAGACGCTGCGCGAGCGGCTGAAGCCCGAGGCCCGTGCCACGCTGCAGATCATCACCGTGCAGGACAAGAGGTGGGAGGTCTATCGCCGCGGCGTGGACTTCATCCAGAAATACATTTTTCCGGGCGGGATGCTGCCTTCTCCGACGGCCCTGCGGGTCGAGATCGCGAAGGCGGGTCTGCATGTGACGGACTCGGTCGAGTTCGGCCAGAGTTACTCGATGACGCTGCGCCGCTGGCACGAGACCTTCAACGACCGCTGGGACCGGGTGGCGGCGCTGGGCTTTGACGAGCGGTTCCGCCGCATGTGGAACTTCTACCTGACCTCTTGCGCGGGCTCGTTCGACGGCGGAAACTGCGACGTGACGCAGATCACGGTAACCCGGGCCGCCTGAGACGGCCCCTTCGCAGGACAGGCATGCCGACCGCCGCCAAACTGTTCGCAGCCCTCGCCTTCGCCGCGCTGGGCTTTCTCGGGGGGCGGCTCTTTGCGGGGCAGCTGCCCGAGGGGACGCCGACCGACATCTTCGGGCCCGCCACGGCGGCCGTGGGCCTCGTCTGCGGCTGGATGATCTCGGGGGCGCTGGTCGGGCGCGGCTATGTCGCCGCCATGAGCACCGGGGTGCGCACCGTCGTCACCACGGCCTTCGTCGCGCTGCTGGCCTATTCGATCTACATCATGGTGCTCCGGGCGATGCGGATGCTCTATGACGGGCCGATCGAGGCGCTGCTGGGGGTCTCCGCGCTGATGCTGTCCTATGCCAGGCTGCTCGCCGTGCCGGAGATCCTTGCCATGCTGCTCGTGGGGGGGCTCATGGGTGGCAGCATCTCGGAATGGGCGGGGCGGCGCTGGAAATGAGGGTGTTCCTCTGCGGGCCGATGGCCGACGAGGCGCTGCGCGCGCTGGTGCTGGGCGAGGAGGTGGCGGGCGTGCTCGCGCGGCTCGAGGGGCACGCGCTGCGCGCCGCGGGGGCGACGGTCGTGCCGGTGCCGGCCGGATCCGATGGGGTCGAGGGGGTGCTGGCCGAACCGGGGCCAGAGGCGGCCGCACGGCTCGCCTATCACCAGCAGGCCGCGGGCTATCGGGTCGAGACGCACGAGATCGGCGGCGCGCCGGCGGTTGTCTTCACGGCCGATCCCGACGGGGCCGAGGCCTGGGATCCCGTGACGTGGAACGCCGTCTGGGGGCCCATCGTCGCGGCCACCGCGGGCGATGTGATGGCGCTCTGGCCCGAGGTGCCGGCCGAGCAGGTCGGGCGGCGCTACCGGCTGATGCTGGTGCAGGGCGCGAGCCGGGTGCGCGCCGCGGCCCCCGCGCCGTCGCGGCGGCGCCTTGCGGCCTCGCCCGCCGATGTGTCGGTGATCCGCCGCAGGCAGCCCTACGCCAATTTCTTCGCGGTCGAGGAATATGACCTGTCGTTCCGCAGCTTTGGCGGCGGCATGAGCCCGGCGGTCAACCGGGCCGTGTTCATCTCGGGCGATGCGGTGACGGTGGTGCCCTACGATCCCGCGCGCGACCGGGTGCTTCTGATCGAGCAGTTCCGCCCCGGTCCCTTCGGGCGCGGGGACGGCCAGCCCTGGCTTCTCGAGCCCATCGCGGGCCGCATCGATCCGGGCGAGACGCCCGAGGGGTCGGCCCGGCGCGAGGCGGTCGAGGAGGCGGGCCTTGCGCTGGGCGAGTTGTTGCCCGTGGCCTCCTACTACCCCACGCCCGCGGCCAAGGCGGAATATCTCTATTCCTACGTCGCTCTGGCCGAACTGCCCGACGGGATCGAGGGCGTCTTCGGCATGGAGGGCGAGGGCGAGGACATCCGTGGGCATCTCATGGCCTTCGACGAGATGATGGAGCTTGTCCGCAGCGGAGAGATCTGCAACGGGCCGCTGCTGCTGACCGCGCTCTGGCTCGAGCGCGAGCGTCCGGGGCTGAGGGCGGCCCGCCGCTGAGGGGGGGCGCAGGTCCGGCCCGCGCCGTCCGTCGGGCCGAAAGCCGCTGAACGCCGCAAGGCGTGAGGGGCCGGGTGCTTGAGTTCCGCCGACCCGCCTCCTACACAGGAGGTCTCAGCAAAGGACGGCCCCGAATGCGCATTCACCGCGACCTTGCCGACACGATCGGCAACACCCCCCTCATTCGTCTCCGCAAGGCTTCGGAGCTGACGGGCTGCGAGATCCTCGGCAAGTGCGAGTTCCTGAACCCCGGCCAGTCGGTCAAGGACAGGGCCGCGCTCTACATCATCCGCGACGCGGTGGCGAAGGGGCTGCTGCAGCCCGGAGGCACCATCGTCGAGGGAACGGCGGGCAACACCGGGATCGGGCTGGCGCTGGTGGGGGCCTCGATGGGCTTCCGCACGGTCATCGTGATCCCCGAGACCCAGAGCCAGGAAAAGAAGGACATGCTGCGCCTTGCGGGGGCGCAACTGGTGCAGGTCCCGGCCGCTCCCTACCGCAACCCGAACAACTATGTCCGTTACTCGGGCCGTCTGGCCGAGGTGCTGGCCCGGACCGAGCCGCAGGGCGCGATCTGGGCCAACCAATTCGACAACATCGCCAACCGTCAGGCCCATGTCGAGACCACCGGCCCCGAGATCTGGGAGCAGACGCAGGGCGGGGTGGACGGCTTCATCTGCGCCGTGGGCTCGGGCGGGACACTCGCGGGCGTGGCGATGGCGCTGCAGCCGAAGGGCGTCAGGATCGGCCTTGCCGACCCCGAGGGCGCGGCGCTCCATTCCTTCTACACCGAGGGCACGTTCGATGCCCCCGGCAGTTCGATCACCGAGGGGATCGGGCAGGGCCGGATCACGGCCAACCTCGAAGGGCTGACGCCCGACTTCAGCTGCCGCATCCCCGACGCCGAGGCGCTGCCGATCGTCTTCGACCTGCTTCAGGAAGAGGGGCTGTGCCTCGGGGGCTCGTCGGGGATCAACATCGCGGGCGCGATCCGCATGGCGCGCGAGATGGGGCCGGGCCACACGATCGTCACCGTGCTCTGCGACTATGGCAACCGCTACCAGTCCAAGCTGTTCAACCCCTACTTCCTGCGCGACAAGGGGCTTCCGGTGCCCCATTGGCTCGACGAGGCGCCGCCGGCCGTCCCGTCGGTGTTCGAGGACATCTGACCCCATGCCCATCCTGCGCGTGATGCCTGTCCTGCTGCTGTGGGTGATGTTCGCCTGCGCGAGCCTGCCGCTCTGGTCTCCGGACCGGGCGGTGGCCCAGGAGATGGTCGGCCCGGCCGCCGGCGCCGACGAGATGAAGGCGCCGGACTACAAGCAGTGGGAGAAGACCGCCACGCGGGCCGAGCGCGAGATCGCCGACCGCGAGACCGAGAGCGCGTCCTACGAGATGATGCGCGGCTACCTCGTGCAATGGCGCGACACGTTCCTCGGGGCGCAGGGGCTGAACGCCAGCCGCATCGCCTCGGTGCGCAGCCAGCTCGACGCGCTCGGGCCGGCGCCCGCCGAGGGCGAAACCGAACCCGACGACATCGCGCAACGCCGCCGCGAGCTGACCGCGCAGGTGGCCGAGCTTCGGGCGCCGGTCCTGGCCGCCGAAGAGGCCTACCAGCGCGCGGACGGCCTGATCCGCGAGATCGACCGCGTGGTGCGCGAACGTCAGACCGAAGAGCTGCTGCGCATCTGGCCCATGCCGCTCAACCCCGCCAACTGGCCGAGCGCCGCCGCCGAGGTGTCGGGCCTCGCCGTGGATCTCTGGGACGAGGGCTCGGGTCGCGTCAACTCGCCCGCCGCGCAATCGACCACGCGGGACAACCTGCCCGCGATCCTCGGCCTG
This sequence comes from Cereibacter azotoformans, assembly GCF_021391315.1. Taxonomy (NCBI): domain Bacteria; kingdom Pseudomonadati; phylum Pseudomonadota; class Alphaproteobacteria; order Rhodobacterales; family Paracoccaceae; genus Cereibacter; species Cereibacter azotoformans. The sequence continues at coordinate 684,090 of NZ_CP090021.1, forward strand.
CTGGCCGTGGGGCTGCTGCTCATGGCGCGCGGGCGCTCGCTGATGGAGCGGCTGACGCAGCAGCTGCAGGATCAGGCCTCGGCGCGGGGGCGCAAGGTGACCTCGCTCCTGGTCTCGCTGGGGCAGATCGCGGCTCCGGTGGCGGGCGTCGTGGCGGTGAGCCACGCGATCACGCTCTCGGGGCTGGCTGGGCCCCGCACGACGCTGATCGTCGAGGCCCTGCCGGCCGTGGGCTTCATCCTCTATTCGGCGGGGTGGCTCGCCGGCCGGATCTTTCCCAAGAACGGCCAGCAGACCTCGCCCCTGAACCTCTCGGTCGAGCGCCGGCGCGAGGGGCGCTTCCACACGGCCATGTTCGGCGTGGTGCTGGCGCTCGACGGGTTGCGCAGCGTGGCGCTGCCGCCCGCGCGGGTGGGCGAGGCCGCAACCTCGGTCATGGCCTTCCCCATGATCGTCCTTGCGGGCGTCGTCCTGTTCCGCATCGGCCAGCTGATGCTGGCCAGCGTCCGCAACGATCTGGGCGACGACGAACCCACGAGCTTTCGCAACAGCGTCATCGACCTGCTCGGGCGCGGCGCCATCGCCATCGGCGTGATCGGCCCGCTGCTGGCGGCGCCGGGCTACATCGCGGCGGCCACGGCGCTGGTCTATCCGGCGGGCATCACCCTCGGGCTGATCGGGCTGCTCTTCGTGCTGCAGACGCTGGTGGTGGACCTCTATGGCCTTGCCACCCGCAACGAGGAGGGCGGGCGCGACGCGCTTCTGCCGGTGCTGATCGGCTTCCTGCTTGCGCTGGCCATGGTGCCGCTGCTGGCGCTGGTCTGGGGCGCGCGCGTGGCCGACCTGACCGAGATCTGGGCCCGCTTCCGCGAGGGCTATCAGGTCGGTTCGACCCGCATCTCGCCCACGAACTTCCTGCTCCTCGCCATCGTCTTCTCGATCGGCTACGGCATCACCCGCCTGCTGCAGGGCGCGCTCAAGAGCCAGATCCTGCCCAAGACGCGGCTCGATCAGGGCGGGCGCAACGCGGTCGTCTCGGGGGTGGGCTACCTCGGCATCATCCTTGCGGCCCTTGTCGCGGTCAATTCCGCGGGCCTCGACCTGTCGAATCTCGCCATCGTCGCCGGTGCCCTGTCGGTCGGCATCGGTTTCGGTCTCCAGAACATCGTCGGCAACTTCGTCTCGGGCATCATCCTGCTGATCGAGCGCCCCGTCTCGGAGGGCGACTGGATCGAGGTGGGCGGGGTGCAGGGCACCGTCAAGTCGATCTCGGTCCGCTCCACCCGGATCCAGACCTTCGACCGAACCGACGTGATCGTGCCGAACCAGGATCTCGTGGCCGGCCGGGTGACGAACTGGACCCGCTACAACATGACCGGGCGGCTGATCGTGCCCGTCGGCGTGGCCTATGGCTGCGACACCCGCAAGGTCGAGCGCGTGCTGCGCGAGATCGCCGAGGCGCAGCCGCTCGCGATCCTGAACCCGCCGCCTTCGGTGGTCTTCATGGGCTTCACGCAGGAGTTCATGAGCTTCGAGATCCGGGTGATCCTGCGCGACGTGAACTTCTCGCTCTCGGTGCGCTCCGACATCAACCACATGATCGTGCAGAGATTCGCCGAGGAGGGGCTCCGGCTCACCCACATGACGCGCGAGGTCTGGCCGCCGGAGCCGGAAGAACCCGAGCCCGAAGGGCTCGACGAGGAGGAGATGGCCGCCCTGCTGGCGCCTGCGCCCCGGCAGAAGGACAATGTGCCAAAGGGCACGAGCGCGGTCGATCCCCGCGCCGAGGACGAGGACGACCCCGAGGACGAGCCGGACGGCGATGCGGACGCCGATGGCGCGACCGAGGGGGGCGCCGAAGCAACCGGGAGCAACCGTTGATGACCGAGCCGCTTTTTCGCACCGATCCCTACCTGCGCGAGGCCGAAGCCCGCGTCATCGGCCACACCGCCGAGGGGGGCATCCTGATCGACCGCTCGATCTTCTATCCGACGGGCGGCGGGCAGCCCGGCGACAGCGGCTGTCTCGTGTGGGACGGCGGCCGGCTTCCGATCGCCACCGCGCTCAAGGCCGAGGGCGGGCGCGTCGCGCTGGTGCCGGCCGAGGCCGCGGCGCTGCCGCCCGAGGGCGCGCCGGTTCGCCAGATCCTCGACTGGGACCGGCGGCACCGGCACATGCGCGTGCATACGGCGCTGCATCTGCTGTCGGTGGTGATCCCTCTGCCGGTGACGGGTGGCCAGATCGGGGCCGAGCGTGGCCGGCTCGACTTCGACATGCCTGAGCCGCCGGCCGATGTGGCCGCGCTCGAAGAGGCGCTGAACGCGCTGGTCGGGCGTGACCTGCCGGTGTCCGAGGACTGGATCACCGACGCGGAGCTTCTGGCCGATCCCTCGATCGTCAAGACCATGTCGGTGATGCCGCCCACGGGGCAGGGCCGGGTGCGGCTCGTCCGCATCGGGCAGGGGGCGGATCAGGTGGACCTCCAGCCCTGCGGCGGCACCCATGTCGCGCGCACCGGCGAGATCGGACGGGTGGCGATCGGCAAGATCGAGAAGAAGGGCCGGCAGAACCGCCGCGTGACCCTCGCGCTGGCCGACTGACCCGGCCGGCGGGCGGGATCAGGCCGCGGGCTTTCCCGCCGCGGGCGACATCGACGTGCCGCGCCATTCGAACCCCTGCCGGGCGAAGGTCGCAACCCACAGCACCGGCAGCATCAGGTCGCGCGCCGCCCAGGCCGCCAGATCGCGCCGCCCACAGGGCCAGCCCATCGCCCGGCAGAGCGCCGTCTCGGCCCCATACCAGAGCGCGAGGAACGGCAGGATCCAGAGCGGCGCGGCCACCCCCAGCATGACGAGGGGCACGACGGGCGACAGCAGCGGCTCGAGCGCGAAGAGGGCCGGAAAGCCCTTCCGGCGGATCCGTGACCAGCGCAGCTGCCGGTCCCAGACATCGCGCAGGCGGCGGCGACCGATCGGCTGGGTGAAGGGGCGCGGGACCAGCCTGACCGAGCGGCCCGCCGCACGGACGAGGCGTGTCGCGGCCACATCCTCGGCCAGTTCGGCCCCGAGTGCTGCCAGACCGCCGCGCTCGTCCAGAAGCGAGCGGTCGAGGAACATGGTCTTGCCCTGCGCGAAGCCCAGCCCCACGCGCGCGGCCGCAAGCTGCCAGCGGCCCTGCAACCCGTTGAGGAACGATGCCTCGAGAGCGCCCCAGATCCCCTCGGCCCTCCCGCCTGCAGGGGGCGAGGAGACCAGCCCCACGCCCGGCCGCCATTCCGACATGAGCTGTTCCAGGTAGTCGCCCGGCAGCATCAGGTTGGCGTCCGCAATGGCGATCATGCGCGCTTCGGTGCCGGCCCAGCCCTTGGCCAGATTGTTGAGCTTGGGATTGGCGGTGAGGCGCTCCTCTCCGATCAGCAGCCGCGCCCGTGCGCCCGGATGGAGGCGGATCAGCTCGCGCACCAGCGGGACGGCGGCATCCTCCTCATGGGCCGCGCAGAAGACGATCTCGTAATCGGGCCAGTTCAGCCCGAAGCTGGATCCGAGCGTCTCGCGGTCATGCCGGTCGCGGCCGCAGACCGGGCGCAGGAGGCAGATGAAGGGCCGGTGCGAGGGCGCGGGGCCGCGGCGGCGGCCGTGCGAGGCGGCAAGCGCCGCCGCCAGCAGGTGAAGCGTCAGAAGCCCTAAGGCGGCAAGGGTGAGGGACATCATGCCTCGGCAGGGATGGGAAAGGCGCGGGCGAAGGCGTCCGCGGGTTCGGGGGCGGCGCTGGCTTCGATCAGGGAGAGCCGTCCCGCGTCGTCCTCGGCCAGCGCGGTGAAGCTGTCCACCCAGTCGCCGCAGTTGGCATAGACGAGCCCGTGGGCCTCGTGCAGGGCCGCCTTGTGGAAATGGCCGCAGATCACCCCGTCGCACCCCGCCCGACGGGCCCGCGCCACGAGCCGCTGCTCGTAGGCGGTGCCGAAGGCCATGGCCGCATCCACGCCCTTCAGCAGGGCCTCGATCAGGCTCCGGCGGTCTGGATCGGCGGTGCGGCGCATCCGCTTCAGCCGCTCGTCGAGGTGGCGCAGCATCCAGTCGAGGCGGCTGCCCAGCCGTGTCATCATGTGAAAGCGCAGCAGGCGCGGGTCGCAGACATCGCCATGGATCACCAGATAGCGCCGCCCATCGGCCGCCTCGTGGAGGATCTCTTCGGCGACGGTGATGCGCTGGAAATGCTGGCCGAGATAGACGCGCATCGCCGCGTCGTGGTTTCCGGTCAGGTAATGCAGGCGCGCGCCCTCCTGCACGCGCCGCAGCAGAAGCGCGAGGATGGCGTCGTGGCTGGCCGTCCAGTGGGGGAAGGGCGGGTGCCAGAGGTCGAGGATGTCACCCACGAGGTAGATGTCCGGCGCCGTGTGGTCGCGCAGGAAGGCGAGGATGCGCTCGGCGCGGCACCCGCGCGAGCCCAGATGCAGGTCGGACAGAAAGAGGCTGCGGTGGCGGCGCGGCGGCGGCAGGGGGCACATGTCCATGGACGCGTCCTTGACTGGGGAAACGGGGCCGGCTTGCCCGCGCTATGCCACGGTCACGACACCGTTTTGTGACCGTCTCCCTTCAGTCATGTAACGCAGGCACTGGGTCGGAAGATTGCGTCGAAGGACCGCACCGGCAGGCTCCTGCCGAGGGGCGCCGTTGTCCGACTGCCCCCGGACGCCGGGCCGATCCACAGCCCTGCGGGCCGCAGACCGCCCCGGTGATGTGCCGGACAGGATCCGCCCGAGCGCCGCGTCACCGCATGGCTTGCGCCTTGGCCCCCTTGGGGGTGGGGCAGGCTCAGGTGAGCACGGCCGCCAGTTCGCGCAGCAGGTCTCGCACGGGTCCGAACATGGCCGCCACCTGCCAGGTCACGAAGAACACGGCCGGGTAGAACAGCCCGCCGTGAGTGGCGGCGTAGGCAGGCACGTCGAACCGCTGGAACTGCCGGGCCAGCCACGGCACCAGCGCCAGCGCCATCGCCACCCCGATCACCGCCCCCACGAGGATGTCGAACGAGTAGTGGAGCCCGAAATAGACCCTCGGAAGGCAGATGATGAAGATCGCATGCAGCAGGGCCACCGCCCCCACGGCGCGATGCGCAAGAAAGATTCCGGTCGCCAGGGCGAAGTAGAGAACCGCATGATCGCTCGGCATCGAACTCCAGCCGTCGAGGGTCTCGTGGCTGAGGCCCGTATGCAGCAGGAAGCCCAGCTCCGGGTCATGGATCGGCCGCGGCCGATAGGGCAGCGTGACCGCAAGCGCCCGGCCCACGAAGACCGCGAGCATCGAGACCACCAGCGTCGCGAGCAGACGGGTGCGCGTCTGCTCTGCGTTCCGCTGCACCCCGAACCAGAGCCCCCAGAAGAGCATCATCGAGAAGACGCCCTTGAACAGGCTGTTCCGCTCGATGATGTGCAGGATCTGATCGAAGGTGGGCAGCGTCCCGACGGGGCTGTTGATCAGCAACGAAAGCTCCAGATCAAGTGCGGCGGCAGCCTGTAACATTATCGTAATCCTCAATTCACCAATCCGGGTAGGAAACCCTGATCGTCATGAAAGCGTCAAGAATAATTCATGTTCCGTGCGGGAAATGCCCGGCAATGGCGAACTGCAGAGGCTGAGACCGCTGGTTCGGGAGTATCGAGTTGGTTCTGGCGGGCCCGGTGGCCCCTTCACCGAAGGGTGATGACGCGGGAACCTGCGCGCCGCGTCTCGACAACTTATCGTGCGAAAGCGGTAGCAACCTCTTGCGCGCGGCCCTGCCCCGCCTACAGTCAGCGCGTTCCCAACAAGGATTGCACGATGACCTTTCGCCTTGGCCGTTGCGCCCTCGCCCTGATCGCCGGACTGTTGGCCGGGCCGGTGGCGGCGGCGCCCTGCAGCAACACCGGCGCCGACTATGAGAGCTGGAAGAGCCTCATGGCGCAGGAAGCCGCGGCGGCGGGCGTGGGGCAGAGGGGCATTGCGGCCCTCATGGGCAGTTCCTATTCCTCCCGCACCATCGCCGCGGATCGCAACCAGAAGAGCTTCCGATACAGTCTCGACAAGTTCATGCAGGTGCGCGGGTCGGACACGATCATCCGGCAGGGCCGGGCGCGCAAGGCCAAGAACCCCGAGTTCTACGCCTCGCTCGAGCGGCGCTACGGCGTGCCGGCCGGGGTGTTGCTGGCGATCCACGGGATGGAGACGGGTTTCGGCAGCTTCATGGGTGACACGAACGTGGTTTCGGCCATTGCGACACTGGCCTACGACTGCCGCCGGTCGGATTTCTTCACGCCGCACCTGCTGGCCGCACTGGTGCTTGTGGATCGCGGCTCGATCAGCCCCGCGTCGGTGGGCGCCAAGCACGGCGAGCTGGGCCATACGCAGTTCCTGCCGGGCAACGCGCTGGCCTACGGGGTGGACGGCAACGGAGACGGGCGGGTGGATCTGGGCAACATCACCGACGCCATGGCTTCGACGGCGAACTTCCTCGCGCGCAAGGGCTGGCAACCGGGGCTGGGCTACCAGCCGGGCGAGCCAAACTTTGCCGTGATCCGCGAGTGGAACGCGGCGAGCGTCTATCAGCAGGCCATTGCGATCATGGCACAACAGATCGATCGGTGATTTTGCCTCTTGCGCCCGGCGGCCGAGTCGCCTAGACAGCGCCTCGTCCACAGTGGCCCGTTCGTCTATCGGTTAGGACACCAGGTTTTCAACCTGGGAAGAGGGGTTCGACTCCCCTACGGGCTGCCACTTCTTCCGAACGCTGAAAGATCGGCGACACTAGCCGCACTTTTGCATCGTGATCTCCGCTGCACTTGCCCGCCGCAGTGGCGGCCGTCCCGTCAAAGGGTCTCCCACGGGTTCCTTGCGGCTGCCTCCGAACGTCAGATGGGAGGCTCTCGGCCTGCGGGCACGTGCCTTCAGCAGTCTGTCGGCGGCGGAGCCAAGCTGTGCCTGCAGATGTTGGCCTGACGCCGTGGCAGGCGACGGCCTCGCGGCAGATCGGCTTGCGGGCGGGTAATCCTCCCGGTTTTAGCGGGATCCGGCCGTAGAATTCACGCGGCCATCTTCAGCTTCATGGCAGGTGTGACCCCGCCGATGCCCATGTTGGGGCGTTCATTGTTGTAGTTCCAGAGCCATTCGGTGGCGATCTGCTGCACTTCCTCGATGGTTTCAAAGATGTAGAGGTCCAGCCATTCATGCCGGACCGTCCGGTTGTAGCGCTCGACGTAAGCGTTCTGCTGCGGCTTGCCGGGCTGGATGTAGGTCAGGGCGATGCCCTGCTTCGAAGCCCAGGTCATCAGCGTGGAACTGACGTATTCCGGGCCGTTGTCCACCCTGATCGCCAAGGGCTTGCCGCGCCACTCGATGATCTGGTTCAGCGACCGGACGACCCGCTCGGCGGGCAGCGAGAAGTCGACCTCGATACCCAGACCTTCGCGGTTGAAGTCGTCCAGCACGTTCAACAGCCGGAACTGCCGCCCATCCGCCAGCCGATCGGCCATGAAATCCATCGACCAGACCAGGTTCGGCGCCTCGGGCACGGCCAGTTCCTCGGGCTTCTCCCGCTTCAGCCGTCGCCGCGGCTTGATGCGCAGGTTCAGTTCCAGTTCGCAGTAGATCCGATGGACCCGCTTGTGGTTCCAGACGTGCCCTTTGACGTTCCGCAGGTGCAGGAAACACAGCCCGAACCCCCAGGTCTTGTGGACATTGGTCAGCCCGACCAGCAGGTCTGCGATCATCTCGTTCTCTTCGTCGCGCTTCGGGCTGTAGCGGAAACAGGTCTCGCTGACGCCAAACGCCCGGCAGGCCAGCGCGATGCTCACACCCTTCGTCGCCACCGCCTTCTCGGCCAGCTCGCGGCGCTGAGCTGGCCGCGTCACTTTTTTCCAAGGGCCTCGCGAAGCAGGTCGGCCTGCATACTCAGGTCGGCGAACATGCGCTTCAGCCGCCGGTTCTCGTCCTCGAGGGCCTTCATCTGGCTCATCATGGACGCGTCCATGCCGCCATACTTCGCCCGCCACTTGTAGAACGTCGCAGTGCTGATCCCATGCTCGCGGCACAGTTCGGCCACGGCCAAACCGCCCTCCGCCTGACGCAGCACGCCCATGATCTGGGCTTCGGTGAAACGGCTCTTCTTCATCGGAATCTCCTCGTCCATCCTGCCGAGAAAATTCTACTTCCGCATCCCTCTAACCTTGGGGAGGATTACCGGCGGCCTATCCAAGCGTGTCGCCTCTTGCCGGGAAATTCCGTGGCATGCCGCCAAGACCCCGGGTGCTTCGACAAGACCAGATCAGTCGAAAACCGACCATCCCTATCTGGATCAAGGGGATAAGTGGCAGCCCGTAGGGGAGTCGAACCCCTCTTCCCAGGTTGAAAACCTGGTGTCCTAACCGATAGACGAACGGGCCACTGTGGACTGGCGCGGTCTTATGTCGGCGCGCGGAAAGGCGCAAGAGGGAAATTCACGCTTCGTGAAAATCACGCGCGTGCGGCATCTTCGAGCCGCATCTGCACCCGCGCGCTGCCCCCCCAGGTGTCGATCTCGAGCCGGCCCGCCAGATGGAACAAGCCTGCGCCGCCGCCTTCCAGAAGCGGCCCGAGCGGGCCGTCGAAACAGCCGAAGGCCACCGCCTCCAGCCGGCCCTCGGCGCCGCCGATGGTCAGGCGCAGGTGCTTCTCGCCCATGCGCCGGGTCACGACGCGCTGGCTGGCCAGGGCGAAGCGCGGGGCGGCGGCGCCCGCGCCGTAGGGGCCCGCGGATTCGATCTGCTCGACAAAGGCGGCCGTGGCGGCCGACGGCATCAGCACCCCGTCGAGCCGCAGATCGGCCGGCCCCGCCGAGGCCGCACCCTGCCGCGCCAGAAGGTCCGAGAGCCGTTCCATCGCCGCGCCAAGACGCCCTTCCTCGACCGTGAGGCCCGCGGCCATCCGGTGCCCGCCGCCCTTCAGCAAGAGCCCCTCATGCGCCACGCGATGCACCGCGGCGCCCAGATCCACCCCGGATATGGAGCGACCCGAACCCTTGCCGATCCCGTTCTCGAGGCCGATCACGATGGCCGGGCGGTTGGTCGCTTCCTTGAGACGGGCGGCGACGATCCCCACCACGCCCGGATGCCAGCCCTCGCCCGCGGCCCAGACCAGGGGGCCGGAGGTGCCGCGCGCCTCGGCCTGGGCCAGCGCCTCTTCGCGCACGCGGGCCTCGATCTCGCGCCGCTCGGTGTTGAGCTGGTCGAGCCGCTCGGCCAGCGCCGCAGCCTCGCGCGGGTCGTCGGTGGCGAGAAGCCGCGCGCCGAGGTCGGCCTGTCCGATGCGGCCACCGGCATTGACACGCGGTCCGAGCAGGAAGCCCAGGGCGTAGCAGTTCGGCGCGCTGTTCATGCGCGAGACATCGGCCAGCGCCACGAGGCCCGGCCGCTCGCGCCGCGCCATGACCTTCAGGCCCTGCCGCACGAGGGCGCGGTTGACGCCTGTCAATGGCGCCACGTCGGCCACGGTGGCTAGCGCCACGAGGTCGAGCATCGCCATCAGATCGGGCCCCTGCACGCCCTCGGCGCGCAGGCGGCGGTTGGCCTCGACCAGCAGGAGAAAGACCACGGACGCGGCGCAGAGATGGCCCAGGCTGCCGTCCTCGTCCTGCCGGTTCGGGTTCACCACGGCGAGCGCGGGGGGCAGGGTCTCGGTCCCCAGATGGTGGTCGAGCACCACCACATCCGCTCCCGTCGCCGCCGCGATCGGCTCGTGCGAGAGGGTGCCGCAATCGACGCAGAGGATCAGGTCGTGCGCCGCGGCCAGCGCCTGCATGGCGGGCACGTTCGGGCCATAGCCCTCGTCGATCCGGTCGGGAATGTAGAGCGTGGCCGCGCGCCCCATCGCCCGCAGCCAGACGATCAGCAGCGCGGCCGAGGAGCCGCCGTCCACGTCGTAATCGGCGAAGATCGCGATCTTCTCGCGCCGCGCCACGGCCTGCAGGAGCCGCGCGGCGGCGGGCGCCATGTCCTTCAGCGTGAGGGGATCGGGCAGCAGGTCGCGCAGTGCGGGCGCAAGGAAGCTCTCGGCCTCCGTGGGGGGGACACCCCGCCGCACCAGAGTGCGGCAGAGCGCGAGCGGCAGGCGCGTGGTCTGCGCCATCGCCTCGGCCAGCCGGTCCTCCTCGGGGGAGGGGCCGACCCAGCGGCGCCCGGTCGCGGAGGCCTCGACCCCCAGAAACGCACGCGCCGCCGGACCCGTCATTTCACCGGGTTGCGGTAGCTCATCCGGCGGACCGAGCCGGTCTTGGACCGCATCAAAATCGTTTCGGTGGTGACCCAGCCCGGCTCGCGCTTGATGCCGGCGAGGATCGAGCCGTTGGTCACGCCGGTCGCGGCGAAGATCACGTCGGCCGTCACCAGCTCGTCGCGGGTGTAGATCCGGTCGAGATCCTGGATGCCGGCGCGGCGGGCGCGCGAACGCTCGTCGTCGTTGCGGAACAGGAGCTGGCCATACATCTGCCCGCCCATGCATTTCAGCGCGGCGGCGGCCAGAACTCCCTCGGGCGCCCCGCCCGAGCCCATGTACATGTCGATGCCGGTCAGGTGGGCCTCGGCGCAGTGGATCACGCCGGCCACGTCGCCGTCGGTGATCAGCCGGATCGCCGCGCCGGTCGAGCGGACCTCGGCGATCAGCTCTTCGTGGCGCGGACGCTCGAGGATGCAGACGGTCACATCCTCGGCCGTGCCGTTCTTGGCGCGGGCCAGCGCATGGACGCGCTCGGCGGGGCTCATCTTCAGCGTCACCGTGTCGGGTGCGTAGCCCGGCCCGATGGCGAGCTTTTCCATATAGACGTCGGGCGCGTGCAGCAGCGTGCCACGCGGGGCCATGGCGATCACGGTCAGCGCGTTCGGCATGTCCTTGGCGGTGAGCGTCGTGCCTTCCAGCGGGTCGAGGGCGATATCGACGGCCGGGCCATGGCCGGTGCCCACTTCCTCGCCGATGAAGAGCATCGGCGCCTCGTCGCGTTCGGCCTCGCCGATGACGACGACCCCGGCGATGTCGAGCAGGTTGAGCTGGTCGCGCATCGCGTTGACCGCGGCCTGGTCGGCGGCCTTCTCGTCGCCGCGCCCGATCAGGCGGGCCGAGGCGAGGGCAGCGGCCTCGGACACACGGGCGAGGCCCAGCGAAAGCATTCGGTCATGAAATTGTGCGGCGTCTGCCATGATCACTTTCCTCGAGGGTGCAAGTTCTCCGACCCCTCCCTATCGGAACGGGAGGGGGGGATCAAACCTCTTCGATGCGGATGGCCACAGGCTCGCCGACGAGGACGCCGGTGGCGCCAAACTGGCTTATCGCATGGGAAATGTCGTCGCGCGTGGCCTTGTGCGTGACGATCAGCACCGGGGCGTGGCCGCCCGCGTGGCCATACTGGCGCATCCGGTCGATCGAGATGCCGGCGTCGCCGAGGGCGGTCGCGATCTTGGCCAGCGCGCCGGGCTTGTCGAGGAGCGTCATGCGCAGATACCAGGGCGCAGGCGCCGCGACCTTGGCGGGCACCGCCTCGACGAGGCTGGTGGCGGGGCGGCCGAAGGTGGGCAGGCGCAGGCCGCGGGCGAGGTCGATCACGTCGCCCATCACGGCGCTGGCCGTCGGGCCTTCGCCCGCGCCGGGCCCGCGCAGGACGATCTGTCCGACCGAGTCGCCTTCCAGCACCACCATGTTGGTGCCGCCCTGAAGCTGTCCCAAGGGGCTGTCGGCCGGCACGAGGCAGGGGGTCATCCGCTGCTCGAGCCCGCGGCCCGAGACCTGCGCCACGCCCAGAAGCTTGATGCGGAAGCCGAGATCGCCCGCATGGCGGATGTCGTCGATCGAGATCTGGCCGATCCCTTCAAGCTGCACCGCGTCAAAGCTGACGCGGGTGCCGAAGGCGATCGAAGCCAGCAGCGAGAGCTTGTGACCCGCGTCGATCCCGCCCACGTCGAGGTTCGGGTCGGCCTCGAGATAGCCGAGCTGGCGGGCCTCCTCGAAGACATGCTCGTAGGGCAGGCCCGCGGTCTCCATCCGGGTCAGGATGTAGTTGCAGGTGCCGTTCATCACGCCCATCACGCGGCGCATCTGGTTGCCGGCGAGCCCTTCGGTCAGCGCCTTGATGACCGGGATGCCGCCCGCGACGGCGGCTTCGAACCGGATGGCGAGGCCCGCGGCCTCGGCCATCTCGGCCAGGGCCTGCCCGTGATGGGCCAGGAGCGCCTTGTTGGCCGTCACCACATCCTTGCCTGCGGCGAGCGCGGCCTCGGTCGAGGCGCGGGCCGCGCCCTCCGATCCGCCCATGACCTCGACGAAGACATCGACATCCTCGCGCTGTGCGAGCGCCACGGCGTCCGTCTCCCAGGCGTAGCCGGAGAGATCCGCGTCGCGGTTCTTCGCGCGGTCGCGGGCGCAGACGGCGGTGATGGTGACGGGGCGTCCCGCGCGCGCCGCGATCAGGTCCGCGTGGCGCTGGATGATCTTGACCACCCCGATACCGACGGTGCCGAGACCGGCAATACCAAGACGCAGGGGGGCAGCCATGAAACCTCCGAGAACTGTGGACCGGCGGCGCGCGCCGGGCTGGGATGCGCTGGTCTGTTAGCCTTTCGCGGCCGGAAGAGCAACGCGGCTCAGGGCGCTGCGGGCGCCGCCTGCAGCGCGGCCGCACGGACGCGCAGTGCCGCCGCGCGCGCCTCGAGCGCGGCCTCGGTCTCGGGAGAGACGGTCGGGGTTCCGGCCTGCGCAAGCAGCTCGTCGAGCGGCAGGAGGGGAGGCGGTGGCGCATCCTCGCGCCCCGCTCGGGCCGCATCGACCTCTGGAAACTGCTCGCAGCCTGCGAGAGCGGTCATCACGGCAAGGATCAGGGCAGGGCGCATCGGTCGCTCCATCGGGCGGGCGGAGATTAGCGCCCGTCCCGCGGCGGCGACAAGCCCCCGTCCGGCGGCGGGAACGCGGGTCCTTGAACTGAACCACCGTTCAGATAATCCTGCGGTCATGGCACGCAAGGCAGGATCCCACGCCGAAACGACAGGCCCGCGCGTGCGCGCGGCGGCCCAGACCCTGATCGCGCGCCACGGCTATGCGGCCGTCTCGATGCGCCAGATCGCGGCCGAGGTGGGGGTGCAGGCCGGGGCCCTCTACCTCTACACGCCCGACAAGCAGACGCTGCTCTTCGACCTCATGCGGCTGCACATGGAGGAACTGCTGGCCGCCTATGAGGCGCTTGCCGTGCCCCGCGACCCGCGCGAGGCGTTGGCCCGGTTCGCCCGGTTCCACATCGGCTATCACATCGACCGGCCCGAGGCGGTCTTCATCGCCTACATGGAACTGCGGAACCTGAGCCCCGAGAACTTCGCCGAGATCGAGCGGCTCCGGCGGCGCTATGAGCGGCATCTCGAGGCGATCCTCGAGCGGGGGGCCGCCGAACGCGTCTTTGACCTGCCCGACGTGAGGCTCGCCTCGCTCGCGCTGATCGCCATGCTGACGGGCGTGACGAACTGGTACCGCGAGGGCGGGCGTCTGGGTCGCGAGGAGGTGCAGGCGATCTACGCCGACATGGCGCTGAAGGCGGTGGCGGCCGTCACTCACATCTGTTCGTGAGGTTGGTCTTGCCCGGACGCGGACGGGTGGCGATGAACTGGTGAAAGGTCCGCGGTTCGAGCGGGGTCGAGACCGGCAGCGAACTGAGATCCATCGCGGGCACGAAATCGACCCAGGTCTCGACGATCACCGACCATTCGCCATCATCCAGCGAGGGGATGCGCCCCTTGACCCCGGTGTCGGCATTGAGGAGGGCCGTGTTCCAGACCGATTTCGCGTTGCCCGGAGAGCAGGACCACTGGACGTTGAACCGCTTGTCCCTGTCGCTCCAGACGACGGCGGTGATCCGCATCTTCGCCCCTTCGCGGTCGCCGATCATGTATTCGAGAACGTCCTGCATCCCCGGAAAGTCCGCAGGGTCCAGCGTGTCGAAGCGCGAGATCATGTCGGCGATCGTGTAGCTGGCCTTCTGCGTGGTGTTGAGCACGCGGTAGGCGTCCCAGTAGGTGAAGAGCGCGAGATAGGCCCACAGCATGATCGGCAGGACAAGCACCAGCTCGACCACCGCGGTGCCGCTTTCGTCGCGGCGGAAGGGACGGAACAGACGGTCCATCATGTGCCCGGAGTGTTCTGTTGCGGTTCGTTCACGAAGGCCGAGGCGGCGATCAGCGCATAGCCGCCCTTGTCGCGCTGGAGCGACAGGCCGATGCCGGTGGTCGGGAAGATCGGGTCCATGATGAGGCAGACGCGGACCAGCATGATCTCCTTGTCGGAGCCGAGCACGAAGGGGGGCGGGTCGAGGCTCTCGTCGCGGTCGCTGCACTGGGTCGCGGTGGCGGGCATGGCCCAGCTGTCCGAACTGACCGGCTGAAGTTCGACCATGATCCGGCTTTCGCAGTCGCCGAGGATCACGCCCTTGTCGCAGATCTCCTTCTTCAGGATCTGCGCGTTCGGGTCGGAGAAGTTGCCCAGCCGCAGATCCCGCATCGTCATGTCGGTGGCCCGTTGCAGCATGATGAGGCGCATCATCAGCAGGCCGCTTTCAGCCGATGCCATGAAGATCGAGAAGATGATCGGCAGCGCCAGCACGAATTCGACGCCGGCCGAGCCGCTTTCGTTCGACGCCCTGCGCCGGAGCCGTGCGAAGAGGCGGTTCATTGGCTGAGCCTCAGGTAGCTGATCTGGCTGGCGATGGCCCGGAAGGCGGTCTGGATCTCGAGGCCGGACGCATCGAAATAGTGGCTGCTCCTGGAGGTCGAGCAGTTCTGGATCTGCGTCTTGCCATTCGCCGGCGCCTCGAACGCGATGCCGAAGATGGTGACATTGTTGGACTTGGCGAGGTTGCAGAGCGCCTGCAACTGCGCGTCCATCGTGCTGATGGGCGTCAGGGTGCGGAACGCATTCATCTGTGCCGTATAGGCGGCCAGCCGGTCGCTGGATTTGAAGCCGGGGCGCCGGGAATAAAGCTGCCAGGCGATGTAGGAGGTCCTGTAGCTGGCCCAGACCTGCTGCCAGGTCAGTTGTGTGGGTGATTTGCCCTTTGCCGCGCTGTTGGTCGTCGTGTTGTCGTAGGGCCAGTAGAATTTGCCATTGCTCAGCTTGAGCGAGAGATATTCGCCGTCGCTGCTGCGGTAGATCGGGGAGTCGCCGACGCGGTAGCCGTCATTGACCCGCTCTTCCTCGAAATGCTCGCCATCGGTCATCACGATCATGACCTTCATCACCTCTTCGTCGGTGTAGTCGAAGGGGCGGCCATGGAAATAGGACTGGATTTCACCCGAGCCGACGAATTCCGAAAACATGGGGCGGGCCGATGGGTCCAGAAGCGACAGCCCGACCTTCATTCCCGCGTTGATCGAGGTGGCGCCGTTGCCCTCGAGCCCGTCGATGCTGGCCTGAAGGCTCGAAATGCTGCCCGTCGGGAGGCGGACCACGTTGGCAGCCGTAGGCAGGCACCAGCGGTTGCCGGGGGTGGGCTGTGCCTCGGATGTCTTCGGACCCGAATAGGTATCGGGCGGCGTGCCACCTGTCCGCGCGTTGCTGAAGGCCGCCGAAAAGGTATCGGCATTCGCCGTCATCGGCATCTTCACCGTCCGGGAAAGCCCGGTGCTGGCATAGACTGACGCCGGCATGTCCACGCAATCCATGTAGGTCACGCCGTTGTTGTCGTAGATATTGAACTTCTGCCGCAGGGATTTGCCGAGGTTCACCTGACCGTTGTAGGGCACGATGGCGATCGAGATCCGGTGGTTCAGATCCTTCGCCAACATCGTGTCCACGAATTCCTTGGCCGCGGCCTTCAGGTTCTTCAGCTTGTCCGTGGGTCTGCTGTAAGAGTCGCGGACCATCGAGCCGGACACGTCGAGAACCATGACGATCTCGACGTTGGTCACCTTCTGCTCGGCCTTGGTGGCGGCGGGGGCGGTGAGGCTGTCGATGCCCAGCATGTGCGCGAACAGGGGTTTGGTCGGCTGCTGGGCCGTGACCACCACCTCGCGGTAGTTCAGCCCCTCGTCGTGGTCGATGAGGGTGACATAGTCCGCCTTGCCCGCCTTGAGCATGCAGTCCTCGACCACCTCCTCGGGGTCGCGGGTCTGCGCCAGCGCCGCCGCCGTCAGGGCGCAGCGGTCCACGGCCTGCTGAAGGTCGGTGCGCTTGGCCTCGAAGGACATGACATCGACCGCAAAGCCGCCGAGCATCAGCATGAGGATGAACAGCATGAGGCCGAAGACGAGGATCGAACCCTCCTCGGACCGCGCGAAACGTGCGGCGCATCCTTGCGATCGGCCCGCTGGACAAGCGGTGACGTCGGACTCCCTCGGGACGGAAATGTTGAACTGGGCCATGAAACGCGATCCTCGAAACGCGCTCCGCCGCCTGCGGCGCGGCCGCATCCGAAAGCGGAGGAGCATCCTCATCTAACGTATGGGGTGGGGCAGAATTGTGGCGCCCCGCACGAGACTTGGCGGATTGGGCCGGCTGCCGGAAACGGTGCCGCGGCCGGCCTGTGGATTGTTCCGCGTTCCGCGGGCCCGGACGCCTGCGAAAGGCGCCGGCGCCGGGCCGGCGAATCGCTTTGGCTGCCGAAGGAGGTGACGACCGGGCCGGGGCGGACTAGCTTGCACCCCGGGCGCACGCCGCGCCCGATGCGAGGAGGAGGCATACCATGCATGTCGCAGAACCCGGTTTCCGCGAATCCGTCGATCTGATGTTCAATCGCGCGGTGGCGCTCATGGATCTGTCGCCTGGCCTCGAGGAGAAGATCCGGGTCTGCAACTCGACCTACACCGTGCGCTTCGGGGTGCGGCTGCGGGGCAAGATCTTCACCTTCACCGGATACCGCTCGGTCCATTCCGAGCATATGGAGCCGGTGAAGGGCGGGATCCGCTACTCGCTCTCGGTGAGCCAGGACGAGGTGGAGGCGCTGGCCGCGCTGATGACCTACAAATGCGCGCTGGTCGAGACGCCCTTCGGCGGCTCGAAGGGCGGGCTCTGCATCGACCCGCGCGAATGGGACGAGCATGAACTCGAGCAGATCACCCGCCGCTTCGCCTACGAACTGGCCAAGCGCGACCTGATCCATCCCGCGCAGAACGTGCCCGCCCCGGACATGGGAACGGGCGAGCGCGAGATGGCCTGGATTGCCGACCAGTATGCGCGGATGAACACCACCGACATCAACGCGCGCGCCTGCGTGACCGGCAAGCCGATCAATGCGGGCGGCATTCATGGCCGGGTCGAGGCGACGGGCCGGGGCGTGCAGTTCGCGCTTCGCGAATTCTTCCGGCACGCGGACGACAAGGCGCGCGCCGGCCTTTCGGGCGATCTCGAGGGAAAGCGGGTGATCGTGCAGGGGCTTGGCAACGTGGGCTACCATGCGGCCAAGTTCCTCTCGGAAGAGGACGGGGCGAAGGTCGTGGCCGTGATCGAGCGCGACGGGGCGCTGGTGAACCCGGCGGGCATCCCGATCGAGGAACTCCGCCACTGGATGCTCAAGACCGGCTCGATCCGGGGCTTTGCGCATGCCGACTTCACCGAAGAGGGCGGCGCGGTGCTGGAGGAGGAGTGCGACATCCTCATGCCCGCGGCCATGGAGGGCGTGATCACCCGCGACAACGCCGCCCGGATCAAGGCGCCGCTGATCATCGAGGCCGCCAACGGGCCGGTGACGTTCGGCGCGGACGAGATCCTGCGGCAGAAGGGGACGGTCATCATCCCCGACCTCTATGCAAACGCCGGCGGCGTGACGGTCTCCTACTTCGAGTGGGTGAAGAACCTCAGCCACATCCGCTTCGGCCGGATGCAGCGCCGCGCCGAGGAGGCGCGGAGCCGGGCGCTTGTCGAGGAGCTGGAGCGGCTCTCGGCCGATCAGGGGCTGGGCTGGCAGCTGGCGCCGGATTTCAAGGAGAAGTTCATGCAGGGCTCGGACGAACTGGCGCTGGTGCGCTCGGGGCTCGATGATGCGATGCGCATCGCCTACCAGTCGATGCGCGAGGTCTGGCACGGGGGCGACGGGGTCGAGGATCTGCGGGTGGCCGCCTATATCGTGGCGATCCGGCGCGTGGCGGCGACCTATCGGTCGAAGGGGCTGTAAGTTAAGGGTGGGGGCGCTGCCCCCACCCCCCCCGGGATATTTGGGCCAGAATGAAGTGGGCGGGCGCGGCGCCGGTCGGTGGCGGCGCTCGCAAGGGGGGCGCTGTCGGTGGCTGCTGGACTCGGGGGCCGGGCGGCACGATAACCGGAGCATGAGCCTGCCACCCGGATTCCTCGACGAACTGCGCAACCGCGTCCCGCTCTCGCAGGTGGTCGGGCGCAAGGTGACATGGGATCTGCGCAAGTCGAACCAGGGCAGGGGCGACTTCTGGGCGCCGTGTCCGTTCCATCAGGAGAAGTCGGCGAGCTTTCACGTCGATGACCGCAAGGGCTTCTACTACTGCTTCGGCTGCCATGCGAAGGGCGATGCCATCGGCTTCGTGAAGGAAACCGAGAACGTGGGCTTCATGGAGGCCGTCGAGATCCTCGCGCGGGAGGCGGGGATGACGATGCCGGCCCGCGATCCGCGGGCGGCGGAGAAGGCGGACCGGCGAAGCCAGCTGGCCGAGGCGATGGAGGAGGCGGTGAAGTTCTACCGTCTCCAGCTGCGCACCGGGGCGGCCTCGGCGGCCCGCGACTATCTGGTGCGGCGCCGCCTCTCGAATGAGGGGCAGGAGCGGTTCGGGATCGGTTTCGCGCCCGACGGGCGGCAGGCCCTGTTCCAGGCCCTGACCGGCAAGGGGATTGCGGCGGAACTGCTGGTCGAGGCGGGGCTCTGCGCCCGGCCCGAGGATGGCGGCGCGCCCTATGACCGCTTTCGCAACCGCATCATCTTTCCGATCCGGGACGCGCGCGGGCGGGCGATCAGCCTCGGCGGGCGGGCGATGGATCCGGCGGCGCGGGCGAAATATCTCAACGGGCCCGAGACGCCGCTCTTCGACAAGGGGCGAAACCTCTACAACATCGGGCCGGCGCGCGAGGCGGCGGGCAAGGGCCAGCCGCTCGTGGTGGCCGAGGGCTACATGGATGTGATCGCGCTCTCGGAGGCGGGCTTCGGGGCCACTGTGGCGCCGCTCGGGACGGCGGTCACCGAGGATCAGCTGCGCCTGATGTGGCGCATCCATTCCGAGCCGGTGATCGCGCTCGACGGGGATGCGGCGGGCCTGCGGGCGGCGCTGCGGGTGGTGGATCTGGCGCTGCCACTGCTGGAGGCGGGGCAGGGGCTGCGCTTTGCGGTGCTGCCGCCGGGGCTCGATCCCGACGATCTCATCCGCTCGGAGGGGGCCGCGGCCATGGCGCGCGTGATCGAGGGCGCGCAGCCGATGGTGAGCCTGCTCTGGCGGCGCGAGACCGAAGGGCAGATCTTCGACAGCCCCGAGCGGCGGGCCGCGCTGGACAAGCGGCTGCGGGCGGCGGTGCAGCGGATCGCGGACCCGACGATCCGGCGGCACTACGGCGACGAGCTGAACCGGCTGCGGATGGATCTCTTCGGCAGCGCCACGCCGCGGCGGGCCTTTCATCGGGGCGGGCGCCGCGAGGCCGGGGCCGGGATGCAGGTCTCGGTCGCGCGCAACTCGCTGCTGGCGCGGGCGGCGAGCGAGGCGGCGGAGGAGCAGTTGCAGGAGGCCGTGCTGCTGGCCGCGCTGGTGACGCATCCGGGGCTGGTTGCGCGATTCGAGGCCGGGATCGAGGCGGTGGACTTTCTGGGCGAGGGCCACCGGCAGGTGTGGCGGTCCCTGATGCGCCACGCCCTTCCGGGGGTGGAGGTGCGCGACCTGCGCGCGCGGATCGCAGCGGAGGCGGGAGAGGGGCTTGAAAAGCTCCTGTCGGAGAGCCACCTGCGCATAGCGCCCGGTGCGCGGGAGGGCGACGAGGACGATCTGGCCGAACAATGCGTGCGCGAGGCGCTGGCCAAGAAGGCCGCCCGCATCGCCGCCCGGCGCGAGATCGAGGAGGCGCTCGAGGACATCAACGGCCTGCCGGACGAAAGCCTCACATGGCGGATCGACCAGATCAACCGCGCGCGATTCGATGCGGCACGTGGTCCCGCCCAGGCCGGGCCGGAGGTCATCATCGCGCCCAACGGGGTCGAACTGAACAGGGACGAAGTGGAATACATGAAGAAGTCTTTCGACCAGATCGATTTTTCCCGTGGCGGCCGGACGAGGCACCGATAGGGCCCCGACTCGGCGCGGCCGTAAAAACTGCGGCCCGTGCGCTTCCCCCACCTGTGATTCGAGCTATTGATTCGCTATATCGTCCCGACGATTCGACTTTCGCTTCGGCAAGACCACCCTCCGCGCTTCTGAGGAGCATCCATGGCAGTCAAAGACACTGACGACGGCAAACCCGAGGATCAGGACGCCGAAACCTCGCTGGACATGAGCCAGGCCGCCGTCAAACGGATGATCGCGGAGGCGCGTGAGCGCGGCTACATCACCTACGACCAGCTCAACACCGTCCTGCCGCAGGATCAGGTCTCGTCCGAGCAGATCGAGGACGTGATGGCGATGCTCTCGGAGATGGGCATCAACGTCATCGAGAACGAGGAAGCCGAGGAGGGCGAGCCGGCGGGCGAGCTGGTCGAGCAGGGCTCGGGCTCGCGCGAGATCGCCGTGGCCGGAACGCAGGGCGAGACGCTCGACCGGACGGACGATCCGGTGCGGATGTATCTGCGTGAGATGGGGTCGGTGGAGCTTCTGAGCCGCGAGGGCGAGATCGCCATCGCCAAGCGCATCGAGGCCGGCCGCAACACGATGATCGCGGGCCTGTGCGAGAGCCCACTGACCTTCCAGGCCATCACGATCTGGCGCGACGAGCTTCTGTCCGAGGACATCCTGCTGCGCGACGTGATCGACCTCGAGGCGACCTTCGGGCGCTCGCTCGACGGGGATGACGACCTGGACGGGCCCGAGATCGAGGAAGTCGAGGTGACCGCCGCGGCCCCGTCCCCCGCGCCGCGCCGCACGAACGCCTCCGAGCCCGAACTCGATGCCGACGGCAATCCGATCAGCCGCGCCGAGGAGGAGGACGAGGACGACGAGGCTTCGGCCATGTCGCTCGCCGCGATGGAAGCGGCGCTGAAGCCGCGCGTGCTGGAAACGCTCGAACTGATCGCGCGCGACTACGCGACGCTGGCCGAGATGCAGACCAAGCGGATGTCGGCCACGCTGAACGACAATATCCGCTTCAACCCCGAGGATGAGGCCGCCTACCAGAAGCTGCGCTCGGAAATCGTGCTGCTGGTGAACGAGCTTCACCTGCACAACAACCGGATCGAGGCGCTGATCGACCAGCTCTACGGGATCAACCGCAAGATCATGTCGATCAACTCGGCCATGGTGAAACTGGCCGACGCCGCTCGCATCAACCGCCGCGAATTCATCGAGGAATATCAGGGCTACGAGCTGGATCCGACCTGGGCCGAACGGATGGCGCAGAAGTCGGGGCGCGGCTGGCAGACCCTGATGGAGAAGAGCCGCGACAAGGTCGAGGATCTGCGGGGCGACATGGCGCAGGTCGGCCAGTATGTCGGCGTGGACATCAGCGAGTTCCGCCGCATCGTGAACCAGGTCCAGAAGGGCGAGAAGGAAGCCCGGCAGGCCAAGAAGGAGATGGTCGAGGCGAACCTGCGCCTCGTGATCTCGATCGCCAAGAAATACACCAACCGCGGGCTGCAGTTCCTGGACCTCATTCAGGAAGGCAACATCGGCCTGATGAAGGCGGTGGACAAGTTCGAGTATCGCCGCGGCTACAAGTTCTCGACTTATGCGACCTGGTGGATCCGGCAGGCGATCACCCGCTCGATCGCCGACCAGGCGCGGACGATCCGCATCCCGGTCCACATGATCGAGACGATCAACAAGCTGGTGCGGACGGGGCGCCAGATGCTGCACGAGATCGGCCGGGAACCGACGCCGGAAGAACTGGCGGAAAAGCTGCAGATGCCGCTCGAGAAGGTTCGCAAGGTGATGAAGATCGCCAAGGAGCCGATCTCGCTCGAGACGCCGATCGGCGACGAGGAAGACAGCCAGCTCGGTGATTTCATCGAGGACAAGAACGCGATCCTGCCGCTCGACAGCGCCATTCAGGAGAACCTGAAGGAGACGACGACGCGGGTTCTGGCTTCGCTCACCCCGCGGGAAGAGCGGGTCCTGCGGATGCGCTTCGGCATCGGCATGAACACCGACCACACACTCGAAGAGGTGGGCCAGCAGTTCTCGGTCACGCGCGAGCGCATCCGCCAGATCGAGGCCAAGGCGCTGCGCAAGCTGAAGCATCCCAGCCGCAGCCGCAAGCTGCGAAGCTTCCTCGACCAGTAAGGAGCGGTTCCATGATCCGTCATCTCGTGATTGCCTCTGTCGCCGCGCTGGCCCTTGCAGGGCCGGCGGCGGCCTACATCGCGCAGAACGGTCTGCAGGTCCGGGCCGAAAGCGGCGGCAGCTTTCTGGTTGTGGGCAGCCCGGGGCAGGGGCCGGGCGAAAGCTGGTGCGCGGCGGGGGATTATGTGATGGCGATGGGCCTTGCGCCGACGACCCGGATCTGGCGCCTGTCCGAGCCGCCGCGGCGGCAGGGCGAGGGCGTGCGTTTTGGCCTGTCGCCTGAGGGTGCGGCCAGCAAGACCGGCCTCTTCATCCTGGGCTCCGAGGATGCGTCGCTCAGCGCGATCCACGCCCGCACCCTCTGCCGGAAGGACCCGCCGATCAACGATTGATCGCCCCTGACAGGATGAGTCCGAGGGTCGGCCGATGCGCCGGCCCTTTTCATTTCCGGGTGCCAGCCCGTCCACGCGCGCCGGCAGGACCCTTCGATCCGGCCGCCTGAGTCTCCTGCGCCACAGCCCGCGTCCCTCATCTGGGGGTTTGAGATTTCCGCTGTGCAACCCCTCGGCCTCTGGCTATGGTCTTGTGGATAACGAGAGGGGCACCCCCCGGATCTGATCTCCGGGGCCTGCGCCCCCGACCTGAGGCATGAGGGAGAGGCGATGCGCTGCCCGTTCTGCGGAAACATCGACACGCAAGTGAAAGACAGCCGCCCGGCCGAGGATCATGTCTCGATCCGCCGCCGCCGCTTCTGCCCGGCCTGCGGCGGCCGGTTCACGACCTACGAGCGGGTGCAGCTGCGCGATCTCGTCGTGATCAAATCCTCGGGCAAACGCGAGGATTTCGATCGCACCAAGCTGGAACGTTCGATCCGCATCGCGATGCAGAAGCGCCCGATCGAGCCCGAGCGGATCGACCAGATGATCTCGGGCATCGTGCGGCGGCTGGAGAGCCTGGGCGACACCGACATCCCTTCGAAGGTGATCGGCGAGATCGTGATGGAGAGCCTCGCGCGGATCGACACGGTCGCCTACGTTCGCTTTGCGAGCGTTTACAAGAACTTCCAGGCGGCGGACGATTTCGACAAGTTCGTGTCCGAGCTGCGTCCCACCGCCCCCGCGGAAGAGTGACCGACGCCGACCACATGGCCCATGCGCTGCGGCTGGGCGCGCGGGGCCTCGGGCGGACCTGGCCCAACCCGGCGGTGGGCTGCGTGATCGTGAAGGCGGGGCGCGTGGTGGGCCGCGGCTGGACCCGTCCCGGCGGGCGCCCCCACGCCGAGCCTGTGGCGCTGGCCGAGGCCGGGGTCGCGGCGTTGGGGGCCACGGCCTATGTCACGCTCGAGCCCTGCGCGCATCATGGGCGGACGCCGCCCTGCGCCGAGGCGCTTGCCGCCGCCGGGGTCGCCCGTGTGGTGACGGCCGCCGGCGATCCCGATCCGCGCGTTGCGGGCCGCGGGCACGCCCTGCTGCGGGCGGCGGGAATTGCCGTGACCGAAGGTGTTCTCGAGGCGGAGGCGCGCGCGGCCAACGCGGGGTTCCTGAAGCGCGTGACCCTTGGGCTGCCCTTCGTCACGCTGAAGCTGGCGGCGAGCGTCGATGGGCGCATCGCCACCGCCTCGGGCGAGAGCCGCTGGATCACGGGGGCGCATGCGCGGCGGGCCGTTCATGCGATGCGAATGCGGCATGATGCGGTGATGGTGGGCGTGGGAACGGCGCTGGCCGACGACCCCGACCTCTCCGTGCGAGACCTGGGGGCGGCGCACCAGCCGGTGCGGATCGTGGTGGACAGCCTCCTGCGCCATTCCTGCGACAGCCGCCTGGGGCGGACCGCGCGGCATGTGCCGGTCTGGCTCTGCCACGGGCCGGATGCGCCCGAAGCCGCGCGGGCCGGCTGGCGGGCGGCGGGTGCGCTCCTGCTCGAATGCGAGGCGGGGCCGGACGGGCTCGATCCGGCCGCGGTGATGCGGCGCCTGGCGTCCGAAGGGCTGACGCGCATCTTCTGCGAGGGGGGCGCGCGGCTCGGCGCGGCCCTGGTGCGGGCCGGCCTCTGCGACGAGCTTGTGTCCTTTACGGCCGGCAAGCTGATCGGCGAGGAGGGACGCGGCGCGATGGGGCCCTTGCGGCTGGCGCAGCTTGCCGGAGCGCCGGCCTTCCGGCTGGCCTCGGTCGAGACGGTGGGCGTGGATCTTCTGGCGCGCTGGCGGCCGCTCTGAGGACTGCCCGCCGGGCAGTCCTCGAAGGCGCAGGCCTTACCAGTGGCCGGTGTTCGGCATCGAGGCCCAGGGCTCGGCCGGGGGCAGCGCATCGCCCATCTGCAGCAGTTCGATCGAGATGTTGTCGGGGCTGCGGACGAAGGCCATGTGGCCGTCGCGCGGGGGGCGGTTGATCGTGACACCCGCCGCCTGCAGCCGGGCGCACATGTCGTAGATATCCTCGACCGCATAGGCGAGATGGCCGAAATGGCGGCTGTCGGAGGGCAGGCCCTCGTCGCCGTCCCAGTTGTAGGTGAGCTCGACCGGGCATTCGGGCTGTCCGGGCGGCGCCATGAAGACGAGGGTGAAGCGGCCCTTCTCGCTCTCGGTGCGGCGTGTTTCCTCCAGCCCGAGAAGGCGGAAGAACTCCATGCTCTTCTCGAGGTCGAGGACGCGGACCATGGTGTGGAGATATTTGACCTGCATGTGGTTCCCTTTCATGTTTTGGGGGCAGGCTAGCCAGATTGCGGCGGGAAGGAAACCGTGGGCAGGAGGCAGGTGCGATGGTCGGCCGGTAAACCGACTGGCATGGCGGGCGGCGGTCTGGTAGCAACCGCCGGGGGCTCTGCCCCCGGACCCCCGGGATATTTTCGCAGAGTGAAAATGGCAGGGGCGGGACAGGGAGGACCGGCGTGGCGCATCCGGAGCAGCATTATCTCGATCTTCTGGCGCAGGTGCTTGCGCGCGGCGACCGGCGGGTGGACCGGACCGGCGTGGGCACGCTTTCGCTGTTCGGAGCGATGCTGCGGTTCGACCTGTCGAAGGGCGCGGCGCCGATCCTGACCACGAAGAAGGTTTACTGGAAGACCGCGGTGAAGGAGATGCTGTGGTTCCTCACCGGCGGCACGAACATCCGGCCGCTGCTGCAACAGAATGTGCGGATCTGGACCGACTGGCCGCTGGCGGCCTATCGGCGCGCGACGGGCGAGGAGATTGGCCAGGCCGAGTTCGAGGCCCGGATCGTGGCGGATGAAGGGTTTGCTGCCCGTTGGGGCGATCTCGGGCCCGTCTATGGCAAGCAGTGGCGGCATTGGCTCGGGCCGGACGGGCGCGAGCATGACCAGATCGCGGGACTGATCGAGACGCTGCGGACCAATCCGGCAAGCCGACGGATGCTGTTCCACGCCTGGAATGTGGCCGAGGTGGGGCAGATGGCGCTGCCGCCCTGTCACATGGTCTATCAGTATCACGTCACCTCGGACGGGCGGCTGAATGCGCTGCTCTACCAGCGGTCGGTGGATCTGCTCCTGGGGGCGCCGTTCAACTTCGTCGGCGCGGCGGCGCTGCAGCTGATGATCGCGCAGCAGGCGGACCTCCTGCCCGGAGAGCTGGTCTGGGTCGGGGGCGACACGCATCTCTATCTGAACCATCTCGAGCAGGCGCGCGAGCAGATCTCGAGGGCGCCGCGGGACTGGCCGCGGATGCGGCTGGTGCGTCGGGCGGAGAGCATCGACGACTATCGGATCGAGGATTTCGCGGTGGAGGGCTACGAGCCCCATCCGGCGATTGCGGCGGAGGTGGCGGTCTGATGCTGACGCTGGTGGTGGCCCGCGCGAAGGGCGGCGCGATCGGCAAGGACGGCACGATCCCCTGGCACGCGCCGGAGGATCTGGCCTTTTTCCAGCGCGAGACCCTGGGCGGCGCCCTCATCATGGGGCGGCGCACCTGGGAGAGCCTGCCGAAGAGGCCGTTGCCACGGCGGCTGAACATCGTGGTCACCTCGCGGAAGCTGGAGGGCGAGGCGCTCTTCACCTCGTTCGACGCGGCCATTCCCGCGGCGCGGGCGGCGGGCCATGCCCGGATCTATTCGATCGGCGGGGCGCGGGTCTTTTCGGCCCACTTGCCGATCGCCGACCGGCTGCTCGTGACCGAGGTCGATCTGGAGGTCGAGGGGGCGGATACCTTCTTCCCCGAGTTCGATCCGTCGGAGTGGGTCTGCGCCGCCCGGATCGAGCTGCGGGCTGCGTCGCCCGCCTGCGTGCTTTACGAATACCTGCGGCGGCGCTGATACTGGGCGGGTTCACCACCCGCACAGGAGTCGCCGCATGAGTCTCGCCGTCCTTGCCATCGTCACCGGCCTTGTCTTTCTCGGGCTCGACGCGCTGATGCTGTCGCGCGTTATGAAGCCGCTGTTTGAGGCCCATATCGGGCCCTTGATGCTCGAAAGCCCGCGGATGCTGCCCGCGGCGATCTTCTATGTCGGCTACATCGCGGGGCTGATCTGGCTCGTCTCCTGGCCCGCGCTGCGCGAGGGATCGGCGATGCAGGCGCTGATTGCGGGCGCGGTGCTCGGCGCGGTGGCCTATGGCACCTACGAATTCACCAGCTACACGATCCTGCGCGACTGGCACCCGACGATGGTGGCGGTGGATCTGGCCTGGGGCGCCATCCTCACCGGCGTTTCGGCCGGCGTGGGCGTTGCGGTCACACGTTGGATCGCTCCGATCTGAGGGTGCTTGCGCAGGCGCGGAAATCCGGCATCACTGGGCCCCCACATCGCGAGCACGGGCACTCCATGATCCTCTACGGCATATCCACCTGCGACACCTGCAAGAAGGCGCTGAAGGCGCTGGAGGCGGCGGGACACAGCATCGAATTCCGCGACGTGCGGGCCAGGCCCCTGAGCGAGAGCGAGATCTCGGAACTGGTGACGGAGTTCGGCGATGCGATCGTCAACCGGCAGTCCACCACCTGGCGCGGGCTTTCGGACTGGCTGAAGGCTTCGGAACCCGAGGCCCAGATTGCGGCCCAACCGACGCTGATGAAGCGTCCGGTCATCCGCACGGAGGAGGGGCTGTTTCTGGGATGGGATTCGGGGGTGCAGCGGCGGCTTCTGGGATGAGAACAGCCCACGGGTCGGCAGGCTGTCTCTGTAGTCTCAGGCTCGTTCTCTGGCGTTACAGCAGCCGCAGGTCGCCCGCAGAGGAGCGGCCATCGCGGCCGGACTGCAGCTCGTAACCGATCTTCTGGTTGTCGCTGAGGCCTTTGAGGCCGGCACGTTCCACCGCCGATATGTGGACGAACACGTCCTTGCCGCCATCATCCGGCGCAATGAAGCCAAAACCCTTGGTGCTGTTGAACCATTTCACGGTGCCGGTCGGCATTCCGTCTCTCCCTTCGTCAGCCTTCACCCGGGCGACATTGCCGCGGGCCGTGCATCCAGGTTCTCCGCATCCGCCCTGGAAACAGGAAAGCGTCAGAACGTCTGTTGTCACGTGCGAAAGGATGCCAAAGCGCCAACGAAAATCAAGCAACAAAGGAAAAGTCGTGCGAAACAAGCATTTGCCCGCAGGGCGAGCAATTGCCTTCTGGTTTCCGGTCGCTGGCGGATCTGGCTTGCGTGCTCTCGATTAAAGGGCAGAAATCCGCCGGAGGCCGCGCGACCAACTGCCGCGCGGCATGCGGCGCAGAACTCTTAATCACTTGATAAGGCGTGTCCTTGCGGGAACCCGCAATCAGAAGAGCCGGGGCGCGCACCGGCGCCCCGAACCGGCCATCGCTCCGGCCGGGCGGAGGAAGGCCCTGGCCGATGAGGCCGGCATCATCCCAAGGTCGGATGATGCCGGGGGCGGATGAGCGACATCCCGCCGATGGCGGGATTCAACCGGGGATGCGGGCGTCGGTGGCGAGCCTCTCGACCACCTGATCGAGGGGCGCCGACTCTGTCCGTGTCTCGCCGAGGCGGCGGACCGAGACGGTCCGGCCCTCGACCTCCTGCATCCCGATGGCGAGGATCACCGGCACCTTGCCCACCGAATGCTCACGCACCTTGTAGTTGATCTTCTCGTTCCGGGTGTCGGCCTCGGCGCGCACGCCGCGCGCCCGAAGCGCCGCCACCACCTCGGCGACGTAGGCATCGGCGTCCGAGACGATCGAGGCCACCACCACCTGCCGCGGTGCGAGCCAGAAGGGCAGCTTGCCGGCGTAGTTCTCGATCAGGATGCCGATGAACCGCTCGAAAGAGCCGAGGATCGCGCGGTGCAGCATGTAGGGCCGGTGCTTGGCCCCATCCTCGCCGATATATTCGGCGCCGAGGCGGGTGGGCAGGTTCGGATCGACCTGGAAGGTGCCGCACTGCCATTTCCGCCCGATCGCGTCGGTCAGCTTGAAGTCGAGCTTCGGCCCGTAGAAGGCGCCTTCGCCGGGGTCGATCTCATAGGCGGCGCCCACCTTCTTGATCGCATTCTCGAGCGCGGTCTCGACCTTGTCCCACGCCTCGTCCGAACCGATGCGCACCTCGGGGCGGGTGGAGAGCTTGATCTCGAAACTGTCGAAGCCGAGATCCTTGTAGACGCTGGACAGGAGTTCGATGAAGGCCGCGCATTCGCCCTCGATCTGGTCCTCGGTGCAGAAGATGTGGGCGTCATCCTGCACGAAGCCGCGCACCCGCATCAGCCCGTGCATGGAGCCGGAGGATTCATAGCGGTGGCACGAGCCGAATTCGGCGAGCCGCAGCGGCAGGTCGCGGTAGGACTTGAGGCCCTGGTTATAGACCTGCACATGGCAGGGGCAGTTCATCGGCTTCAGCGCGTTGATGCGCTTTTCCTTGGCATGTTCTTCCTCGACCTCGACGAGGAACATGTTCTCCTTGTAGGCCTCCCAGTGGCCCGAGGCTTCCCAGAGCTTGCGGTCCACCACCTGCGGGGTGCGGATCTCCTTGTAGCCCGCCTGCCGCAGTCGGCCGCGCATGTAGTCTTCCAGCGTGCGGTAGATCTGCCAGCCGTTCGGGTGCCAGAACACCATGCCGGGGGCCTCTTCCTGAAGATGGAACAGCTCCATCTCCTTTCCCAGCTTGCGGTGGTCGCGCTTGGCGGCTTCTTCCAGCATGTGGAGGTAGGCCTTCAGCTCGTCGCGGGTCTTGAAGGCCACGCCGTAGATGCGCTGGAGCTGCTTGTTGTTCGAATCGCCGCGCCAGTAGGCGCCGGCCACCGACATCAGCTTGAAGGCATCCGCCGGAACCTGGCCCGTGTGCTGCAGATGCGGGCCACGGCAGAGGTCCTGCCAGTTCCCGTGCCAATACATGCGGATCTGCTGGTCGGCGGGGATCGCCTGCACCAGCTCCACCTTGAAGTTCTCGCCGCGCGCCTCGTAATGGGCGATGGCGCGGTCGCGGTCCCACGTCTCGGTGCGCACCGCGTCGCGGGCGTTGATGATCTCCTTCATCCGCTTCTCGATCGCGCCCAGATCCTCGGGCGTGAAGGTCTCCTCGCGGTCGAAGTCGTAATACCAGCCGTTCGCGACGACCGGGCCGATGGTGACCTTGACGTCGGGCCACAGCTCCTGCACCGCGCGGGCCATGATGTGGGCGAGGTCGTGGCGGATCAGTTCCAGCGCCTGCGCCTCGTCGGCCATGGTGTGGATGGCGATCTTCGCATCCGCCTCGATGGGCCATTGCAGGTCGTAGTGCCGGCCATCGACGCTGGCCGAGATCGCCTTCTTCCCGAGCGAGGTCGAGATCGAAGCCGCCACTTCGGCAGGGGTGATGCCGGCGGGGAACTCGCGTGCGTTGCCGTCGGGAAATGTGAGGGAAATCTGGGCCATGGCTGGCTCTCCTCGTCGGTTTGGCGCCTACGATTGCGCCCGGTTGCGGGTTATGGTCGCCCGCTTCTGCGCCGCACGTCGGGGAAAGTCAACGCACCCGAGGTGGCCTGCTGTGGCGGGCTTTGCTAAGGCTGGGCGCAAAGGAGGTGCCCCATGCCAGACCCGAGCTTTCTCGTGACCCCCGAACATCGCCGCATCGCCTACCGTCTCACCGACGGCGAAGGGCCGGCGGTGGTCTTCTGCGGCGGCTTCAAGTCGGACATGGAGGGGACGAAGGCGCTGCATCTGCAACGCTGGGCCGAGCAGACGGGCAGGGCGTTCCTGCGCTTCGATTATTCCGGCCACGGATCCTCGGAGGGCGCCTTCCTCGAAGGCGCCATCGGCGACTGGTTCGAGGATGCCCGCGCCGCCTGCGGCCTGCTGGCGGGGCCGCTCGTTCTGGTGGGCTCGTCGATGGGCGGGTGGATCTCGCTCCTCCTTGCCCGCGCGATGCCGGAGCGGATCGCAGGGCTTGTCGGCATTGCCGCAGCCCCCGATTTCACCGAGGACAGCATGTGGGCAGGCTTTTCCGAGGCGCAACGCGCGGCGTTGCAGCGCGACGGGCAGGTGACGTTGCCTTCGGACTATTCCGATGAGCCCTACATCATCACGCGCCGCCTGATCGAGGAGGGGCGCGGGCGCCTCGTGCTGCGCGATCCGCTCGACCTGCCGTTCCCGGTGCGGCTGCTGCAGGGCACCGCGGATACGGATGTTCCGCCCTCGGTCGCGCTCCGGCTGCTGGATCATGCGACGGGGCCGGACATCCGCCTCACGCTGGTCAAGGGGGCGGACCACCGATTCTCGACGCCCGAATGCCTGACGATGATCGAGGATGCGGTGGGGCAGGTTCTCGGCCGGTGATCCGCGGCCGGGACTTGCGAGAAGGGCGCCCCGCGGGGCGCCCTCATTCCGGTCAGCCCGCCACGGCCGCGGGGACGATCTTGGGTTTCGGCTTGGGGGCGTTCGCGTCGATGAAGCGCAACACCAGCGGGCGGATGTTGAGCCGCCAGCTCTTGCCCGCGAAGATGCCGTAGTGACCGGCGTCGGGCTCGAGGTGGCTCGCCTTCTTCGAGTCCGGCAGACCCGTCAGCAGGTTCAGTGCGGCGACGCACTGGCCGGGGGCCGAGATGTCGTCCTTCTCGCCCTCGACCGTCTTCACCGCCACATCGGTGATCGCGCCGATATCCACCCGCTTGCCCGCGACGGTGAACTCGTTCTTCGCGATCTCGCGGTTCTTGAACACGCGCTCGACGGTCGAGAGGTAGAACTCGGCCGTCATGTCCATCACGGCGAGGTATTCGTCGTAGAAGCGGTTGTGCGCGTCATGGTCCGACGCCTGCCCGCGCGCCACGCGCACGATCTGCTCGTGAAACGCCTTGGAATGGCGCTCCATGTTCATCGAGATGAAGCTCTGAAGCTGGAGGAGGCCCGGATAGACCAGCCGCCCGGCGCCCATGTACTTGAAGCCGACGCGCTGGATGGCGAGTTGCTCGAGCTGGCCCATCGTCACGCGGCGGCCGAAATCCGTCACTTCGGTCGCGGCCGCATCCGGGTCGATCGGGCCACCGATGAGCGTGAGGGTCCGCGGTTGCGCCGCCGGATCCTCGCCCGCCAGATAGGCCGTGGCGGCGAGCACGAGCGGCGCCGGCTGGCAGATGGCGATCACGTTGGTGTCGGGGCCGAGGGCGCGCATGAACTCGACGACATAGAGGGTGTAATCCTCGACGTCGAACTTGCCGCAGGACACCGGAATGTCCCGCGCATTGTGCCAGTCCGTCACATAGACGTCGCAGTCCGGCAGCAGACTGAGCACGGTCGAGCGCAGGAGCGTCGCGTAGTGGCCCGACATGGGGGCCACCAGCAGCACCTTGCGGGCCATCGGGGGCCGGCGGCGGACGAAGAACTGTATGAGGTTGCCGAAAGGCTTTTCCACGATGGTCTTCACATCGACCAGATGGTCCTGCCCGTCCTCGCCCACGATCGAGCGGATGCCCCAGTCGGGCTTGGCGACCATCCGGGCGAAGCTGCGCTCTGTCACCTCTCCCCAGGCGGCGGTCAGCGCCAGCATGGGATTCATCGAAAGGGCAAAGAGTGGATAGGAGGCCATGGCCCTTGCGGTCGCGCCCAACCACTCGTTGGTGTTGCGCGCACTCTCCATGACGTCATAGGTTGTCATATATTTCATTCGGTATCCCTGCCCGGTGGAGGCGCTGTGATCCTGCAGTTCTCCCCCCAGAGGCAGGCACACGATGCTGCATGGCAGCAAATGAGGGGGGAAAAGTCAATATGGCAACCGAAGAGCAGGCCCCGGGTTCCGTCCGCGACGCGCAGCTCGAGCGTCTGAACGCCAACCTGGCGCGCATCGACGAGTTGTCGAAGCGGCTTACGGCGGCGCTGACCCGGCGCAAGCTGTCCGACCCGGCGCTCCATGGCCCGTCCAGCGACGTGTTTCTCAAGGCGATGACCGCCTACATGGCCGAGATGATGCAGAATCCGGCCAAGATCCTCGAGCATCAGATCAGTTTCTGGGGCAAGAGCCTGAAGCACTACGTCGAGGCGCAGCAGCAGCTCGTCAAGGGCGAGCTGAAGCCGCCGCCGGATGCGACGCCGAAGGACCGGCGCTTCTCGAACCCGCTCTGGCAGACGCATCCGTTCTTCAACTACCTCAAGCAGCAGTATCTGATGAACGCCGAGGCGGTGCAGCAGGCCGTGGACGCGCTCGAGCAGATCGAGCCTTCCGACAAGAAGCGGGTCGAGTATTTCTCGCGCCAGATCGTCGATCTCTTCTCGCCCACCAATTTCTTCGGCACGAACCCCGACGCGCTCGAGCGCGCCATCGCGACGGATGGCGAGAGCCTCGTGCAGGGGCTCGAGAATCTGGTGCGCGACATCGAGGCGAACAACGGCGACCTGCTGGTGACGCTGGCCGACCGCGAGGCGTTCCACGTCGGCCACAACCTCGCCACGACGGAAGGCGCGGTGGTCTATCGCAACCGCATGTTCGAGCTGATCCAGTATCGCCCGACGACCGACACGGTCCACGAGACGCCGCTGCTGATCTTCCCGCCCTGGATCAACAAGTTCTACATCCTCGACCTCAAGCCGCAGAATTCGCTGCTGAAATGGCTGGTGGACCAGGGCTTCACCGTCTTCGTCGTCTCCTGGGTGAACCCCGGCAAGGGCTATGCCGGCGTCGGCATGGATGACTACATCCGCGAGGGCTACATGCGCGCCATGGCCGAGGTGCGCTCGATCACCCGGCAGAAGCAGATCAACGCGGTCGGCTACTGCATCGCGGGCACCACGCTGACGCTGACGCTCGCGCATCTGGAAAAGGCTGGCGACGCGACCGTGCGCTCGGCCACCTTCTTCACCACGCTCACCGACTTCTCGGATCCGGGCGAGGTGGGCGTGTTCCTGAACGACGATTTCGTGGACGGGATCGAGCGGCAGGTCGCGGTGGACGGCATCCTCGACAAGACCTTCATGTCGCGGACCTTCAGCTACCTGCGCTCGAACGACCTGATCTACCAGCCCGCCATCAAGAGCTACATGATGGGCGAGGCGCCGCCGGCCTTCGACCTGCTCTACTGGAACGGCGACGGCACCAACCTGCCCGCCCAGATGGCGGTGGAATATCTGCGCGGTCTTTGCCAGCAGGACCGGCTCGCCAAGGGGAGCTTCCCGGTGCTCAGTTCGCCCGTGGGGCTTGCCGACGTGACCATCCCGGTCTGCGCCATCGCCTGCGAGACCGACCACATCGCGCCCTGGAAGAGCAGTTTCAACGGCTTCCGGCAGTTCGGCTCCGATGACAAGACCTTCATCCTGTCCCAGTCCGGCCATGTGGCCGGGATCGTGAACCCGCCCAGCCGCAACAAGTATGGGCACTACGTCAATCCCGCGCCCCTGACCACAGCCGACGCCTTCCGGGAATCGGCCGAGTTCCATGAGGGCTCGTGGTGGCCGCGGTGGGGCGCCTGGCTGGCCGAGCGTTCGGGCAAGCGGATCAAGGCGCGCCAGCCGGGTGATTCGAAGCATCCCGAGCTTGCTCCGGCGCCCGGCACCTATGTCGTCTCTCAGCCCGAGCTGGGATGACCCGGCAAAAGCCTGCCGCAAGGTAAGGACTTTTCGGCCATCCGGCCAAAAATGCTGCGTCGCAGAAATCAGGCTTGATTTGCTGCGGCGCAGCATTTATATCCTTGTCACAGGACAACCGGGCATGAGCCCGCTCGCAGGAGACAAGGCAATGACCAAGACCCCCGACTTCACCAAAGTGATGCAGGACATGATGGCGGCTTTCCCGGTCGACTCGTCCGCGATGCAGAACGCGTTCAAGACCCAGGCCGCGATGGCCGAGAAGATGTCGAAGGTGACCCTCGAGGCCGCCGAGAAATCGACCGAGATCACCGCCAAGTGGGCCAAGGACACGATCGCCAAGTTCGGCGACCTGGCCAAGGCCAAGTCCGAACCGACCGAATATACCAAGGCTGCGACGGACTTTGCGTCGGCCGCCGCCGAGATGGCCGCCGAGAACCTCGCCGCCTTCGCCGAAGTGGCCAAGAAGGTGCAGATGGAGACGGTCGAGCTGATGCTGGCCGCCGGCAAGGACATGCAGGACGACGCGACCGCGGCGGTCAAGAAGGCGACCGTCGATGTGACCTCGGCCGCCAAGAAGTCCACCGCACCGGCGAAGTGAGCCGGCGCGCATCCACCCACTCCTCCCAAGGCGGATGCGCGGGGGGCGGGCCAAAAGCCCGCCCTTTCCTTTTTTCCGGGCCTGCCCTAGTCTTCTCTGCAACCGCACAAGAGGACAGGGTTGGGTATGGCCGAGACCGACAAGCCGTTGCTGATCAAGCGCTATGCCAGTCGGCGCCTCTACAATACCGAGACCAGCGATTACGTCACGCTCGAGGATATCGCCGGGTTCATCCGGGCGGGGCGCGAGGTCCAGATCATCGACCTGAAGTCCGGGGATGACCTGACCCGGCAATATCTCCTCCAGATCATCGCCGAGCATGAATCGAAGGGCGACAATGTCCTGCCTCTCGCGGTGCTGACCGATCTCGTCCGCAGCTACACGACCGAGGTTCAGTCCGTTGTGCCGCAGTTCCTGGCGGCCTCCTTCGAGATGCTGCGCTCGGGCCAGACCAAGATGATGGAGAATTTCAGCCAGATGTCGGGGCCGATGGCGGGGATGCCGGGCTTCGAGGCGATGCGCAAGCAGCAGGAAGCCTTCATCAAGGCGATGATGGCCTTGCCCGGCTGGACACCGCCGGCGCCGACGAGGGAAGAGACGCCCGAGGCCGGCAGCGCCGAAGAGCTGGCCCAGATCCGCAAGCAGCTCGCCGACCTGCAGAAGAAGCTCTCCAAGCTCTGACGGCCCGGAGGCGCTCCGCAGGCGACTGCGGAGCCCCCGTTGGCAAGGGTCAGGCGACCTCTGCGAAGACCTGTTTCAGCGCGGCGCCCAGCTTGTCGAACATCTCGTCCATCTGCGCCTCCGTCATGATGAAGGGCGGGCAGAGCACGATCGACTGGCCCAGCGGCCGGCAGATCAGCCCGTGATCGGTGCAGGTGTTGGCGATCCGCTCCGACACCGAGAGGTCGCCGGGGAAGGGGGTCTTGGTGGCCTTGTCCTTCACCGCCTCAAGCGCCCCCATCAGACCCTTGCCGCGCCACTCGCCGATGTTCGGATGTTCGGCCAGATGGGCCAGCCCCGCCTCGAACTTCGGCGTCAGCCGCTTCACATTCTCGGCCAGCCCCTCGTTCATCACCACGTCTATGGCCTTGAGCGCGATGGCGCAGCCCACCGGATGGCCCGAGGCGGTGAAGCCGTGCGGGAACTCCTCGACCGCCTCGGCGGCCGCCTGCACCCGATCCGACAGCTCCGCCCCAAGGATCACCGCTCCCATCGGGAAGAAGCCCGCGGTGATGTTCTTCGAGCTGATGATCGCGTCCGGCACGAAGTCGTAGGTCTGGCAGCCCCAGGTGTTGCCGGTCCGCCCGAAGCCGCAGATCACCTCGTCCGCGATCAGAGGGATGCCGTAGCGCTTCAGGACCGGCTGGATGGCCTGGAAATAGCCCTCCGACGGCGGGATCACCCCGCCGGCACCCATCACGGGCTCGGCGAAGAAGCCCGCGATCGTCTCCGGCCCCTCCTTGATGATGGTGGCTTCAAGTTCCCGCGCGAGGCGCTGGGTGAAGGCGGCCTCGCTCTCCCCCTCCTGGCCGAAGCGCCAGTAGTGCGGGCAGCCCACATGGATGAAGCCCGGCAGCGGCAGGCCGAACAGGCTGTTGTAGGGCTTGCCGGTCATCGAGGCCGAGACGGCGGTGACGCCGTGATAGCTGTTCACGCGGGTGATGATCTTGCGCCGCTCGGGATGCCCTTCGGCCGCCCCGAGGAACCACAGGATCTTGACCATCGTGTCGTTCGCCTCGGAGCCCGAGTTGGTGTAGAACACCCGGCCGCGGTCGAAGGGCGAGACCTCCACGAGCTTCTCCGACAGCATCACGGTCTGGTCCGACATCCGCCCGAAGAAGGCGTGATAGCCCGGAAAGCGGTCATACTGCGCCTTGGCGGCCTCGATCAGACCCGGATGGTCGAACCCGGCCACCATGTTCCAAAGCCCCGAATTGGCATCCAGATAGGCGCGCCCGTGAACGTCGTAAACGTAGGGCCCCGTGCCATGCGTCAGCACCACAGCGCCGCGCCGGTGCACCGAAGGCAGGTCAGTGAAACCGTAGAGGGAGAAGGCGTCGGCCCGCGACTCCCAGGAATTTGGCGCATCGTCACGCATGATCGGCTCCTCGTATTGGGTTGGGGCACAGGCTAGCGACGCGCCGGCAGAGGTTCAACACCCGCCGCCGATCCTTCGACAGGAACCGGCCGTTCTGTCTTTCACTTACCCACAAGTGTTCTGCTCTGGTTGGGCTGCAGCCTCGAAACCGATGACGAGGTCGGCGAGGCGGGAGAAGCCTCGCCAGAGGATGATGGCTCCGGGCGGCGCGTCGTGTTTTCGGGCAAGGTATCCGCCGAGGCGGGCGACGGCGACGATGTAGAAGTCGAGGTCTGGCCGGATCGGGGCTCAGGCGCGATGCGGTCCTGTCTGGAGGGCCCCTGAGGCGCAAGCCGGGAAACTGACGAGCCCATGCCGAAAGCAGTCTTGTCTACGGCCCATGTGTGCGGTCGCCCGCTGGCCCGGATGAAGTCCGCGGATCAGGTCCCATTCAAAGTACGCGCTGTAGGTGGCGCCTTGACCCCGTGGCGTGTCCTGATCCCCGGTTCGACCGGTTTGTCAACTTTCCTCAGTCTTCACGCATTCGCGTCCGCAGCCCGTCAGCCCCTCAAGGAGCCGGAGCCGCGTGGATCTCGTTGCGGCGCAGGAGCGCCCAGGCGTTGCGCGCGGTCTTGTTCGCCTGGGCGACGGCGACGACCCTCGGGCGCTTGCGCTCCTTGAGCAGCAAGAGCCACGCCTTGCCCGGATCGCCCTGGCGCGTGAACCGCAGCGCGGCGCTTGCCCCGGAAACCAGGAGGCGCCGGATGTATCCGTCGCGCTGCTTGCTGATCCCGGTCTGGCGGCCCTTGCCGCGGCTGGAATGCGCTCTCGGTGTCAGCCCGAGCCATGGTGAGCGGGATCAGGCAAGCTTCCAGTGGACGCTTGCCCCCGCGAACAACTGGCGGGCAGAGCGGAAGAGGCTCGCGTCCGGCACGTTCGCCGCAATAGCGCTGGCGGTGATCGGGCCGATGCCGGAGATGGTGGCGAGCCGACGGCTGGCGTCGCTGGTCCGGTGCCAGTCCAGGATCCGGCGCTCGAGGCGATCCACCTCGTCCGCCAGACCTTCGGCTCGGGTGATCCGGGCGGTCAGTGCGGCAACGGCATGATCCGACAGGCTGTCTAGGACGGAGCCGAACCGGGCTTTCAGCTGGTTCAGCCCCTCCGGCCCCTGTGCCGCCACCAGGCCCAGTTCGGCCAGATGCGCCCGCAGCGCGTTCGTCAGCATCGTCCGCTGGCGCACCAGAAGCTCGCGCGCCTTGTGCAGCATCAGCACCGCCTGCTGATTCTCGGTCTTCACCGCGACGAACCGCATGGTCGGCCGCGTGACCGCTTCGCAAGTGGCCTCGGCAACATGCCTCTCATTCTGGCTCAAATATCCTCGGGGGTCCGGGGGCAGACAGCCCCCGGCGGCTCCCGCTGGCGCCGCGCTTCAGATCCCCAGCCGATCGCGGAGGGAATACCAGGTCATCGCCAGCACCAGCATCGGCCAGCGCAGCGCAGCGCCGCCGGGAAAGCGGGGCTGCGGCAAGCCTGTCATCAGATCGAACCGCTCGGCCTGACCTGCCACCGCTTCCGCAATCAGCCGCCCTGCGAGCGTCGCCATCGCCACCCCGTGTCCCGAATAGCCCGAGGCTGACAGGATGTTGGGTGTCACCCGCGTGAAGCAGGGCAGCCGGTTCATGGTAATGGCGAGCGTGCCGCCCCACGCATGGGTGATCCGCACGTCGCGCAGCTGCGGATAGACCTCGAGCATGGGCTTCCGCACGGTCCGCTCGATGTCGGGGAAGCGGTATCCGTAGCTCTCGCCGCCGCCGAAGAGCAGTCGCCCGTCCTCGGACAGCCGCCAGTAGTTCACGACGAAGCGCGTGTCCGCCACCGCCACGGGTTCCGACAGAACCTCGGCCGCGAGGGAGCCCAGCGGTTCCGTCGTCAGGATGAAGTTGTTGATCGGCATCACGCGGGCCGCGACGGAGGGTTCGAGACTGCCCAGGTAGCCGTTCGCGGCCAGCACGACCTGGGCGGCGCGCACGCGCCCCGCGGCGGTCTCGACCACAGGCTCGGCGCCATGAAGGACCCGCGTCACCGGGCTCCGCTCGCAGATCCGCACGCCCGCCGCAACGCAGGCGCGGGCCAGGCCGATGGCGTAGTTCAGCGGATGGAGATGGCCGGCCCCGCGGTCGATGTCCCCGCCGACATAGGCTTCCGAGCCGATCAGGCGGCGGATCCCGTCCCGGTCGAGCGGCTCGATCCGGTCATAGCCGTAGTCGCGCGCAAGCTTCTCGGCATAAGCGTGAGCGTGGGCCACCTCCGAGGACTTGCGGCAGGCGTGGGCAATGCCCGGATGGAAGCTGACCGGCATGTCGTGGCGGAGGATCAGATCGCGGACCAGCGCCTTGGCTTCCTCGCCCAGATCCCAGAGCTTCCGCGCATCGTCGAGGCCCACCATCGCCTCAAGCTCGTCCTGCCCGAGCCGCTGGCCCGAGCCCACCTGCCCGCCGTTGCGCCCCGAGGCGCCAAAGCCCACCCGATGCGCCTCGAGCAGAACCACCGAATAGCCGCGCTCGGCCAGATGCAGCGCGGCCGAGAGGCCCGTATATCCGGCCCCCACGACGCAGACATCGGCCCGCACCTCGCCCTCCAACGCGGGGAAGGGGGCAAGATCGGCCGCGGTGGCCGCATACCAGGAGCGGGGATATTCCCCCGGCCGGTCGTTGGCATAGAGCAGGTTCATACGTTCAGCAGCAGATGCTCGCGCTCCCACGGGCTGATGACCTGCAGGAACTCCTTGTATTCGTTGCGCTTGACCGCGTCATAGACGCCGCAGAACTCGTGCCCCAGCACGTCGCGGAGCGCCGCGTTCTCCTCGAGCAGGTCGAGCGCATCGCCGAGGTTGTAGGGCAGGTCCGTCTCGGACATGTAGGCGTCGCCCGTGCATTCGGGGCGCGGCATCTTCCGCTCCTTCAGCCCGAGGTAGCCGCAGGCCAGCGAGGCCGCGAGGCCCAGATAGGGGTTGCAGTCCATCCCCGCGAGCCGGTTTTCAAGCCGGCGCGCCTCGGGCCCCGAGATCGGCACGCGCAGTCCGGTGGTGCGGTTGTCGCGGCCCCACTCGAGGTTGATGGGCGCCGCGAAGTCCGGGACATAGCGGCGGTAGCTGTTGACGTAGGGCGCAAGCAGGGCCACCGCGGCGGGCAGATGGGTCTGCATCCCGGCGATGAAATGGAGGAAGGCCTCGGCCTCGCCCCCCTTGGCGTCCGAGAAGATGTTGAGGTTCGTCCCGGTCTCGACCACGGAATGATGGATATGCATGGCCGAGCCGGGCTCGCCCTCGATGGGCTTGGCCATGAAGGTGGCGAAGCAGTCGTGCCGCAGCGCCGCCTCGCGGATCAGCCGCTTGAAGAAGAAGATCTGGTCGGCCAGCGCGACCGGATCGCCGTGGGCGAGGTTGATCTCGACCTGACCCGCGCCGCCTTCCTGAAGGATCCCGTCGATCTCGAAGCCCTGCGCCTCGGCAAAGTCATAGATGTCGTCGATCACCTTGCCGTATTCATCCACGGCGGACATGGAATAGGCCTGCTTGGCCGCCGCCCGCCGGCCCGTCCGCCCCATCGGCGGCATGACGGGCATGTTCGGGTCGATGTTGCGGGCGACGAGGAAGAACTCCATTTCCGGCGCCACGATTGGCGTCCAGCCCTCGGCATTGTAGAGCTCGACGATGCGTTTGAGCACGTTGCGCGGCGAGACGGGCACGGGATGGCCCTGCTGGTCCACCGCGTCATGGATCACCTGCAGCGTCACATCCGCCGTCCAGGGCGCGGCGGTCGCGGTCGAATAGTCAGGGATCAGGATCATGTCGGGTTCGGTGAAGGCGCCCGAGGGGTTGTCGGCCCATTCGCCGGTGATGGTCTGAAGAAAGATCGAGTTCGGCAGGAAGAAGCTCGTCTGCCGGCCGAACTTGTAGGCGGGCATGGCCTTGCCGCGCGCCACACCGGCGATGTCGGAGAGGATGCATTCCACCTCGTCCACGCGGCGGTTGCCGATGTAGGCGCGGGCGGCTTCGGGGAGACGATCGGTCCAGTCGGACATGGGTCTATCTTGCCTGATTGAAG
This sequence comes from Cereibacter azotoformans, assembly GCF_021391315.1. Taxonomy (NCBI): domain Bacteria; kingdom Pseudomonadati; phylum Pseudomonadota; class Alphaproteobacteria; order Rhodobacterales; family Paracoccaceae; genus Cereibacter; species Cereibacter azotoformans. Next base: position 725,205 of record NZ_CP090021.1, read on the forward strand.
AACTGGGCGATGCGGTCGGCGAGGCGGCCGGCATCGTTGGACTGGCCAAGCCGCTGCTGCGCGGCCTCGAGCCGGTCGTCGGGAATGACGCCCTTGCCGCGTGTCCGCATCAGCCCGTCGATGAAATCGTCGCGGAACTCGGGGTGGGCCTGCACCGTCAGGGCGAAGCCGGGGTAGAGCAGCGCCGCATGCGCGCAGAAATCGTTCGAGGCGATCACCTCGGCATCGGCGGGCGGCTCGATCACCTGGTCGCGGTGCCAGGCGTTCAGCACGATCCGGTCGGCGCCGAAGTCGTAGGCGGTCGGGCCCACGGCCCAGCCCTTCTCCGACCGCTCGACGCGCCCTCCGAGGGCCTGGGCGATGATCTGGTGGCCGAAGCAGATCCCCACCATCGGCACGCGCGCCGCGCGCGCCTCGCGGATGAAGGTCTCGAGCGGCGGGATGAAGGCGTGATCCTCATAGACGCCGTGGCGCGAGCCGGTGATGAGCCAGCCGTCGCATTCAGTCACGCTCGCGGGAAACTCCATGTCCATCACCCGGTAGGTGCGGAACTCGAGCCCCTTCTCGTCGAGCAGGTGCCGGAACATGTCGGGATAGTCCCCCATCTCGCCGGAGAGGACGTCGGGCGCTTCGCCCGTCTGCAGGATGCCGATCAGCATGAATTGTCCGAAATTGTCTGAGCCGGATACTAACCCCGGCCCGGGTGAGGCGGCAAGAGGTCACACGGTATCGAGGTAGAGCTCGACCTGTTCCTCGGGTGAGAGCTCGGCCAGGTAGTGCAGTTCCTGCCGCTTCGTCAGCACATAGTTGCGGATCAGCTCGCGCGGAAGGATGCGCGGCAGGATGGCGGAATTTTCGAAGGCCCGGATCGCCTCTTCCCAGGTGGCGGGGATCTGGGGCAGGTCCTCGAGCGCATAGGCGTTGCCCATGATGGCCTGAGGCGGCTCTTCCTGGTCCTCGATCCCGGTCAGGGCCGCGCCGAGGATCGTGGCCACCAGCAGGTAGGGGTTCACGTCACCCCCCGCCACGCGATGCTCGATCCGCCGCGCGGCGGGATTGCCCGCGGGAATGCGGACCGCGGTGGTGCGGTTCTCGTAGCCCCAGGAGATCGCCGTCGGCGCATGCATCCCCGGCACGAGCCGGTCGTAGCTGTTGGCGTGCGGCGCAAAGACGAGCGTGCTGTCGTGCATCGCGTTCAGGCAGCCCGCCACCGCATGGCGCATCATGGCGGTGCCCGTGGGGCCGCCGCTGTCGAACACGTTGCGGCCCTGCGCGTCGAGCACCGAGAAATGCATGTGCAGCCCCGAGCCGGAATATTCCGGGTAGGGCTTGGCCATGAAGCTGGCGGCAAAGCCGTGCCGCCGCGCAAGCCCCTTGACCAGCAGCTTGAAGAGCCAGGCATCGTCGGCCGCGCGCAGTGCGTCGTCGCAATGCATCAGGTTCACCTCGAACTGGCCGAGGCCGGTCTCGGAGGTGGCGGTGTCGGCGGGAATGTCCATCTCTTCACAGGCGTCGTAGAGGTCGGTGAAGAAGGTGTCGAAGGCGTCGAGCGCGCGGATCGAGAGCGCCTCGGCTGCCTTCCGGCGCTTGCCCGAGCGGGGCGAGGGCGGCACCTGCAGCGTCTTGCCGCTGTCGTCGATCAGGAAGAACTCCAGCTCGACCGCGACCACCGGGGTCAGTCCCCGCGCCTTGTAGCGATCAAGCACGGCGCGCAGCGCGTGGCGCGGGTCGCCCTCGTAGGGGCGGCCGTCCTCGCGGAACATCCAGATCGGCAAGAGCGCGGTCGGCGCCTCGAGCCAGGGCATCGGCATGAAGCCGCGCTCGGTCGGGCGCAGGATGCCGTCGGCGTCGCCCTGCTCGAACACCAGCGGGCTGTCGTCGATGTCCTCGCCCCAGATGTCGAGGTTCAGCACCGAGAACGGAAAACGCGTCCCGTCCTTCACCACCTTGTCGGCGAAGCGGGCGGGGATGCGCTTGCCGCGCGCCTGCCCGTTGAGATCCGCGGCCGCGACACGGATCGTGCGGACCTGGGGGTGCTTTCTCAGCCAGTCTTTCATCACGTCACCTGATGATCTGCGGCCTGACCCTCAGGCGCGGCCTGCGGGCCGCGGGAACGTGGCGGTTCAGCCTCCGGTTCATCAGCCCGAAGAGCCAGATCACGAGAAGAGTGAGGCAGATGAAATAGAAGGCCACGATGGGGTAAGGCACGAACGGGTTGAAGGTCTTGTCGGCGAAATATTTGGCGTAGTAGAGGGCGTCGCCGCGCTGCTGGAAGGCCGGAAAGCCCGAGAAGAAGACGAGCGTGGTGGCGTGGAACAGGAAGATCGCCTCGTTGGTGTAGGCGGGCCAGGCAAGGCGCAGCATGGTGGGCCACTGGATGCGGCGGAACTTCTTCCAGCCCGACAGGCCGTAGGCGTCGGCCGCCTCGAGATCGCCCTTCGGGATCGCCATCAGCGCGCCGTGGAAGATCTCGGCCGAATAGGCGGCCGTGTTCAGGAACAGCACGATCAGCGCCCCCGCCCAGGCGCGGGTCAACCAGCCGGTCTCGACCGTGAGGCCGAAGATGTCTATGCCCGCCCGCGGCAGCAGAACCAGCGCCTCGTAGGCCAGGAAGAACTGGATGAAGAGGGGCGAGCCGCGGAAGAGGAAAATGAACCATTCCGCGGGCTTGCGGACGACGGGCGAGGGGGCGGCCTTGGCCATGGCCAGCGCGTTGGCGAGGAAGAAGCCCGCCGCCAGCGCCAGCACCCCGAAATAGATGTTCCAGATCATGCCCGAGCCGATCAGCGTGAACTGCTGGCAGAGCGTGAAGTCGCTGCGCGGCAACAGCCGCTCGCCCATGCCCAGCGAGCGGAGGCCGTAATCGGCGATCGTTTCGATGCAACTCATGCCGCGGCCTTCCGCTGTGCTTCGCCCGCGGCCGTGGCCTGCCCGAAGCTGAGCCTGCGCGTCAGACGGCCCAGCACGATCTCGGACAGGCGCGTCATGCCGAGGTAGAAGACCAGCAGCGCGAGGAAGTAATAGAGCCGCCAGTCCGGGTGCGGATAGGCGTAGAGCGAGGTCTTGGTGCCGCCCAGCTCACGCGCCCAATAGACGATGTCCTGCACGCCGAGCAGGAACAGCAGCGGCGTGGCCTTGATGAGGATCATCCAGAGGTTCGAGAGGCCGGGCAGGGCGTAGATCCACATCTGCGGCACGAGGATGCGGCGGAAGACCTGACCCTGCGTCATGCCGTAGCTTTCGGCGGTCTCAAGCTGCGCGCGCGGCACGGCGTTCATCGCGCCGGTCAGCACGTTCGAGACGAAGGCCCCGAAGACGATCGCGAAGGTCACGACCGCCAGCCCGAAGCCGTAGATCTGGTGCCAGATCTGCGCGGCGTTGCCGGGCGGCACCTTGGCCGAGGGGCAGACGCGGAACTCCAGCCCCTGCCGCACGGGCTCGGTCCAGTCGGGGCAGCGGATCTGGTGGGTGACCCATTCGATGCCCTGGTCGAGCGCGATGACGAAGAAGAGGAAGAAGACGATGTCGGGGATGCCCCGGACCATGGCCGTGTAGGTCTTGCCCGCGACCGAGACCGGCCAGAGGTGCGACCGTGCCGCGACCGCACCGGCAAAGCCGAAGGCCAGCGCCACCGGAGCCGTGACGGCGAGCAGCACAAGCACGGTGACGAAGGACCAGTAGAAGGCGATGTGCGACCCCGAGGTGAGGTAGCACAGGAGCCAGCTCAGGCCCTCGAGACTTTTGGGATCGGCGCAGCTTGCGAACATGGGCGGGCGGAGGGCCCTCGCCGGGCCCCCCTCCTTTCGGTCAGAAGGTCTGGATCTCGTCGCCGAACCACTTGCGGATCATGGCGTTGATCGTGCCGTCGTCCTTCATGGACTGGATGGCCGCGTTGAACTTTTCCTTCAGCTCGGTGTCGGACTTGCGAACGCCCATGCCCACGCCGCCGCCCAGCGGCACGTCCTCGCCCACGAAGGTGAACTCGCCGTTCGACTCGTTGACGAAGGGCACGAGGAAGTCCTTGTCGGCGAAGACCGCGTCGGCCTCGCCGTTGCGCACCGCCGCCACGGTCTCCTCGCCGGTGGCGAACTCGAGCAGCGTCGCGCCGCTCTCGGCCACATGGCTCGCCTGGATCGTGCCGGTCTGCGCCGCCACCACGCCGCCCTCGATGTCGGCATCGGGCGAAATCGCGGCATAGGCCGAGGCCAGCGGCGGGATGTAGTTCTGGGTGAAGTCGATGACCTCTTCCCGCTCTTCGGTGATGCTCATCCCGGCCATGATCGTGTCATAGTTGCCGGACTGCAGGTTGGGGATGATGCTGTCCCACTCGTTCTTCACCCAGGTGCAGGTGAGGTTCGCGCGCTTGCACAGCTCGTCGCCCAGCTCGCGCTCGTAGCCGTCCACCTCGCCCTTGTCGTTGATGAAGTTGTAGGGAGGGTAGGCGCCCTCGGTGCCCATGCGCACGGTCTGTTGCGCGGCGGCCGTGCCCGCGGCCAGCGCCAGAAGCGCGGTGGTCAGGATCAGCTTCTTCATCGGTCTCTCCCGGTCAGTGTTCTGTTGTTGTTGGTCGTCAGGCGGTGGCGGACAGGAACTGGCGCAGCCGATCGGTCTGCGGCGCGCCGAAGAGCCGGTCGGGCGGCCCCTCTTCCTCGATCCTGCCCTGGTGGAGGAAGATCACATGGTCCGACACGTCGGAGGCCATCCGCATGTCGTGGGTCACGAGAAGCATGGTCCGGCCCTCTTCGGCCAGCGCCTTGATGACGCGCACCACCTCCTGCTCCAGCTCGGGATCGAGCGCCGAGGTGGGTTCGTCGAAGAGCAGCGCGCGGGGCTCCATGCAGAGGGCGCGGGCGATGGCGGCGCGCTGCTGCTGGCCGCCCGAAAGCTGGGCGGGGTAGGCGTCGCACTTGTCGCCGATCCCCACCTTGGCCAGATAGCGCCGCGCGGCCTCCTCGACCTCGGCCCGCGGCCGCCCGAGCACCGTCACCGGCGCCTCCATGACGTTCTGGAGGATGGTCATGTGGGACCAGAGGTTGAACTGCTGGAACACCATCGACAGGTTGGTTCGGATGCGGATCACCTGCGCCTTGTCGGCCGGGTGGCGGGCGAGCCCCGTGCCCTTCCAGCGCACCGCCTCGCCCTCGAAGAGGATCTCGCCGTCCTGGCTGTCCTCGAGCAGGTTCGCGCAGCGCAGCAGGGTGGACTTGCCCGAGCCGGACGACCCTATGAGCGAGACCACATGGCCCTTGGGGGCCACCATGTCCACGCCCTTGAGCACCTCGAGACTGCCGTAGCTCTTGTGCAGGTTTCGGATCTCGATGACGGGAACGGGGCGCGAGGGGCCTGGGTCTCGGGTCTGGGCGGTCACGACGGCTCGCAAATTGTCACTCTGGCCCGAGTAGGACCCAAATCCTTGGCCAAGGCAAGGCGGATTCGCCGCGCACCCGCGGCCGACGACCGGCCGCGGGCCCTGCTGCCTCGTCGGAAGGCAACGGCCCGCACGGTCTTCGGCCGTTCAGTCGCGTTCGGCCCGCTGGCGGGCGATGGCGCTTTCCTGGTCGGTCAGGCCGAGCAGGTTCGCCACCAGCCGAAGCACCTGATCCTCGCCGTCGTCGCGCTCGCCATCGGCCAGCGCCACCGTCCAGAGCGCCTGCATCAGCGAGAAGCGATCCTCGACCGGCACGGCTTCCTTGAGGGCGCGGGTGAAGCGCACCGTATCGGGCGCCTCGGCCTCGAGCGCCTCGGCCTCGCGTCGGATCCGGGTGGCTTCCTCGGGCGTGATTCCGCGCCGGCCGGAGAGCACCCGGTCGATGCGGGTGATCTCTGCCTCGTCGTAATGGCCGTCGGCGCGGGCCACGCGCACCAGAAGCGCCGCCAGTGCAAGGTCGGCGTCGGGCTCGGGCAGACGATCGGGGGCGGGCGCCGTCAGGCGGCGGAGAAGGCTATCGAACATGGGACAGGATATAGAGCGGCCCCCGGCGGCTGCCAAGCGCCCGGACATCACGTCGCGCGCGGAGTGCTCATCCGGCGAAGAGCGCGGTCAGGCGCGCGGCCTCATCGTCCGTTCCCCAGGGAGGGTTCACCACGAACATCCCCGACCCCACCAGACCGTGCCCGTCGCGCGCGGGGGGGAAGCGGACCTCATGCGCCAGGGCCTCCGGGAACTGCGCCCGCAGCGCCTCGACCATCGGACGGTGCAGGCCCGCGGGCAGGATCGGATACCACAGCGCCAGCGTCCCCACATTCCATTTCCGCGCGATGGCGGCCATGTGCCTGGGGATCGCCGCATAGTCGGCCTTCACCTCGAAGCTCGGGTCGATCAGCATCAGGCCCCGGCGCGGCACGGGCGGCGTCAGCGCCAGCGCGGCGCGGAAGCCGTCTTCCTGCCGCAGATGCGCCCCCCAGGGCTCCATGACCCGCGCGAGCGCCCGGTATTCCTGCGGATGCAGCTCGGCCAGATGCATCACGTCACCGTCGCGCAGGAACCCCGCAGCCAGCAGGGGCGAGCCGGGATAGGCCGCGGGCCCGAAGAGCGCGCGCTCTTCGCGCAGCCGCCGCCGATAGGGATGGTCCTCGGGCAGCCGCCGCTCCAGCACCACGACGCCCTGCGCCGCCTCGCCGGTCTTGACCGCCTCGGCCGAGGACAGATCGTAGAGCCCCCGCCCCGCGTGGGTCTCGATGTAGGTGAGCGGCTTGTCCTTCTTCACCATGTAGTCGAGCATCGCACACAGGAGGGCGTGCTTGTGCACGTCGGCGAGGTTCCCCGCGTGGAAGATGTGCTGATAGGAGAGCATCAGGGCCGCCTCCGTCCGCGCGCGTCCGGGGCGCCGGGTCGCGACAGTGCGTGGCCGGGATCGGGCCGATGCCGGGAGTGCTGAGGGTTCATGCGATCTCCTGGCGGGGCAGGCCTTATGTCGTCGCGCGGCCGCCCCTTCGGGACGGCCGGCGGGCAATCTCAGACCAGCCGCGACACCTCGACGGCGGCGCGGATGAAGTCGGCGAACAGCGGGTGGGGCGCGAAGGGCTTGGACTTCAGCTCGGGGTGGAACTGCACGCCGACGAACCACGGGTGGTCCTTGATCTCCACGATCTCGGGCAGGCGGCCGTCGGGGCTCATGCCCGAGAAGGTCAGCCCGCAGCCCTCGAGCGCCTCGCGGTAACGCACGTCCACCTCGTAGCGGTGGCGGTGGCGCTCCTCGATCTCGGTCGAGCCGTAGATGGTGGCCACGCGCGATCCCGCCGCCAGCGCGGCCGTATAGGCGCCAAGCCGCATCGTGCCGCCCTTGTCGTCGTCATGCTTGCGCTCGACGATATGGTTGCCCTGGATCCATTCCTTGAGGTGATAGACCACGGGGGTGTAGCGCTTCCGGCCGATCTCGTGATCGAACTCTTCCGAGCCTGCATCCTTCACATGGGCAAGGTTCCGGGCGGCCTCGATCACCGCCATCTGCATGCCCAGGCAGATGCCGAGATAGGGAATGCCCTTCTCGCGCGCATATTGCGCGGCGCGGATCTTCCCTTCCGTGCCGCGTTCGCCAAAGCCGCCGGGCACGAGGATGGCGTGGAAGCCTTCGAGGAACGGGCTCGGATCCTCGCGCTCGAACAGCTCGGCGTTGATCCATTCGGCCCTGACCCGCGTCCGGTTCGCCATCCCGCCGTGGGTCAGCGCCTCGGCGATGGATTTGTAGGCATCTTCCAGCTGGGTGTATTTGCCGACGATCGCGACGCGCACCTCGCCCTCGGCATGCTCAAGCCGGTCCATTACATCCACCCAGCGGTCGAGGTTGGGCTTCGGCGCGGGCGAGATCCCGAACGCATCCAGCACCGCCTGATCCAGCCCCTCGCGGTGATAGGCCAGCGGCGCCTCGTAGATGGTCTTCAGGTCATAGGCGGCGATCACCGCTTCTTTGCGCACGTTGCAGAAGAGGGCGATCTTCTCGCGCTCCTTCTCGGGGATCGGATGCTCCGAGCGCAGGAGCAGCACGTCCGGCGCGATGCCGATCGAGCGCAGCTCCTTCACCGAATGCTGGGTGGGCTTGGTCTTCAGCTCGTGCGAGGCCGAGACGTAGGGCAGGAGGGTCAGGTGGACGAAGATGCACTGGCCGCGCGGCTTGTCCTGTGCGAACTGGCGGATGGCCTCGAAGAAGGGCAGGCCCTCGATGTCGCCGACCGTGCCGCCGATCTCGCAGAGCATGAAATCGACCTCATCCTCGCCGACCTTCAGGAAGTCCTTGATTTCGTTGGTGACGTGCGGGATCACCTGAATGGTCTTGCCGAGATAGTCGCCACGGCGCTCCTTCTCGAGCACGTTGGAATAGATCCGGCCCGACGACACCGAATCCGTCTTGCGCGCCGAGACGCCGGTGAAGCGCTCGTAATGGCCGAGGTCGAGGTCGGTCTCGGCGCCGTCGTCGGTGACGAACACTTCGCCATGCTCGAAGGGCGACATCGTGCCCGGATCGACGTTCAGATAGGGGTCGAGCTTTCTCAGTCTGACCGAGAATCCGCGTGCCTGCAGCAGCGCGCCGAGCGCGGCCGAGGCCAGACCTTTGCCCAGCGAAGACACCACCCCGCCGGTGATGAAGACGTAGCGTGCCATGCGGTGGGATCTCCCGTGACTGTCGGTTCAAGGTAGTGCGATCGGCTTGCCCGAATCCCACCATCACGGGAGTCGGGATATAGCGCATCCGCAAAGAGTTCGCAACTGACGACAGCTAGATGCTGTCGTCAGAAAGGCAAAGGCCTCAAAGGATTGTGGGGCTCAGTTGGCCGTCGTCGGAGCGGGCGCGACAGGGGCGTCCGGTGCGGCCGTTTCCGGCGCCGGAGCGGCCTCGGGCGCGCTGGCTTCGGGCTGGGCGGCCTCCGGCTCGGTCGTCTCCGGGGCGCTCGCCTCCGGTGCAGCCGGTGCCACGTCGGGTGTCTCCGCCGCCTCGGGGGCCGGGGCCTCAGGAAGGGGCGCTTCGGCCGGAGCCGGAGCTTCCACCGCCGGAGCTTCCACCGCCGGGGCCGCCGGCTCGTCGGCGCGCGGCGGCGCCAGCGGGGCGTTGGTCGGTGCCGGGGGCAGCAGGTCACCGCCGAGCGGCGCCTCGGGCGTTGCCGGGGCCTGCTGGCGCGTGGTGCCGCCGAACTGGTCGATCACCGAGGATCCATGCGAGTTCTGCGCGGCAAAGATCGTCAAAGCGATCGAGGTGCCGATGAAGGCCACCGCAAAGACCCAGGTCAGGCGCGTCATGGCGTTTGCCGCCTGACGGCCGGTCATGGCGCCGCCGCCGCCGCCCATGCCGAGCCCGCCACCCTCCGAGCGCTGCAGCAGCACCACGCCGATGAGCAGAAGCGCGAGGATCAGATGGACGATGAGAACGACGTTTTGCATGCGGAGGGGGCCTTCAGATGCTGACGCGCCTATCTAGGCCCATGCGTCCGTCGCCGCAAGCCCTTCAAGGCCGCAGGTCCGGGTGCCGCGGGCCTCGCGCCGCGGGTGCCGGTCCCGGCCCCGCCGGCCAGGGCCCCGCCGGCCATGGCCCGGCCGCCGATTGCGGCCGTCCGTCCGTCGGGCGAATTTGCGGTTCCGTCCCGCTCGGGGGAGAGATATAGAGCGCGGGTCTTTTTTCATCAGCAAGGAACGGACATGGCCAACGTCGTCGTCGTGGGCGCCCAGTGGGGCGACGAGGGGAAGGGCAAGATCGTGGACTGGCTCTCGGAGCGGGCCGACGTGATCGCGCGCTTCCAGGGCGGGCACAATGCGGGCCACACGCTGGTGATCGACGGCAAGGTCTACAAGCTGTCGCTGCTGCCCTCGGGGATCGTGCGGCCGGGCAAGCTCTCGGTGATCGGCAATGGCGTCGTGCTCGATCCGTGGCATCTCGTCGGAGAGATTGCGAAGCTGCGCGGTGAAGGCGTCGAGATCACGCCCGACAATCTGATGATCGCCGAGAACGCCGTGCTGATCCTGCCGCTGCACGGCGAACTGGACCGGGCGCGCGAGTCGCACAATGCGGTGGCCAAGATCGGCACCACCGGCCGCGGCATCGGCCCGGCCTACGAGGACAAGGTGGGTCGCCGGGCGATCCGCGTGGCCGACCTCGCCGACGAGGCGACGCTTGCGCTCCGGGTGGACCGGCTGATGGTGCACCACGACGCGCTGCGCCGCGGCCTCGGGATCGAGCCCATCGACCGCGAGGCCCTGCTGGCGCAGCTGCGCGAGATCGCGCCGCAGGTGCTGCCCTACGCGAAGCCGGTGTGGAAGGTGATGAACGAGATGCGCAAGGCCGGAAAGCGCATCCTCTTCGAGGGGGCGCAGGGCGCGCTGCTCGACATCGACTTCGGCACCTATCCCTTCGTCACCTCCTCGAACGTGATCGCGGGGCAGGCCGCCACCGGCACGGGCATCGGGCCGGGCGCCATCGGCTTCGTGCTCGGCATCGTCAAGGCCTACACCACCCGCGTGGGCGAGGGCCCGTTCCCGGCGGAACTGAAGGACGCCGACGGCGAGCGTCTGGGCGAGCGTGGGCGCGAATTCGGCACCGTGACGGGGCGCAAGCGCCGCTGCGGCTGGTTCGACGCGGTCCTCGTGCGCCAGACCTGCGCCACCTCCGGCGTCTCGGGCATCGCGCTGACCAAGCTCGACGTGCTCGATGGATTCGAGACGCTGAAGATCTGCGTGGGCTACGACCTCGACGGCGAGCGGCTCGACCACCTGCCGATCGCCGCCGACCAGCAGGCGCGCTGCACCCCGATCTATGAAGAACTCGAAGGCTGGTCCGAAAGCACCGCCGGGGCACGCAGCTGGGCGGACCTTCCGGGCGCCGCGGTGAAATACGTCCGCCGGATCGAGGAACTGATCCAGTGCCCGGTGGCGCTGCTCTCCACCTCGCCCGAGCGCGACGACACGATCCTCGTCACCGACCCGTTCGAGGACTGAGACATCCGGGGCCGCCCCCGCCGGGGCGGCCTCCCTTGCCGCAGGAGGTTCCATGGCCCTGAGCTACAAGACACGTCGCCGCCTGTCGCTGCTTGTCCTCGTCGTGGGGATGCCGCTCTATATCGTGGCGGCGGTGACGCTGGTCGGCCTCTTCGACCGGCCGCCCTTCTGGCTCGAACTCGTCATCTATGTGGCGCTGGGTGTCGTCTGGATTCTGCCCCTGAAGCCGATCTTCATCGGCGTCGGGCAGGCCGACCCCGACGCGAAGACGCCCGAGGACGACGGCAACTCCCGCTAGTCCGGGCCTGTGCGGCCCGTCACCCCGGCGCCGCCCCTGCCTTTCATTCTGGCCCAAATATCCCCGCCGGAGGCTCCGACGGCCGATCCGGGCGCCGCTCCGTCCGGTCTGGACCGCCTAATGTCCCCGCCTTCGGGCCGCACTCCCGCCCGGCTCGGGCAGGTCTTCGGAAAGGGGCGCCGGATCCTCCAGCGGTGACCCTGCGCGCGCGGGCCGGGCGGGGTCGATCCTCTGCTCCAGGCCCAGCAGCAGCGGCGTGGACAGGTCCGACGGCCGGACCACCCGCGCAAGATCGTCGCGATAGGCGTCCATCCGGGCCTCTCCACCGGCGGGCAATCCTCCGGCCATCCGGTCAGCCACGGTGGCCGCCACGGCCGCCTTGAGATGGGACAGCGCCGAGATCCGTCGCCGGCTTTCGGGCGCCCGCATCTCGTTCGTGGTCTTGTCGAGGATCCGCTCGACCGCATCCTCGCCGGTTGCCTCGGCAAGCTGACGGCCGGCGGCGCATGGCGTCCGCTGATGGGCGAGATCCGTCCCGATCCGGGACAGTTCCTGCAGCAGGAGCGGATCGGGCGCCGCGCGGGGCCTGGCGACGCGGGCGCGGGCCCGTTCGAGGTTCCGGGCCCGCTCCTCGGCTTCCTCGCGCTCCTGCAGGGCTCGGGTCTCGGCCACGAGCGTGCGGATCGCCGTGTCATCGGCCTCGGCGGCCGGCGGGCCGGGCGGGCAGGGATGCTCGAGGCGAAGGGGAGGGGGGCTGTCCGGTGCGGTAGGTCCGACCGGATCGTCCGGCGCTAGGGGGCGCGCAAGCCGCCGGGCCTCGACCTCGGGGACCGGGGCAGGGCCCATGTCAGACGGCTGCGAATCCGGTGCGTCGGGCCGATGCATGGATCGCGCAGGTTCGTGCCGCGACCCGGCCGCAGCGGGGGGCGTGCGGGGCTGGAGACGGCGCGCCTCTTCCATGGCCGACCGCAGGCGGCTGAGGCGGGCTGCCAGACTTGCGTCCTCCGCCGGCGCCGGGCGGAGGACGAGCCCTTCCGCCGTGACCTCGACGTCGATGCCCCGCGCGCCGTCCTTCTGGAACAGGCGACGCAACTCCGTCAGGTCGCACCCCGCAAGGCCGGTGGCGGCGAGATCGCGGAGAGGATCCGCCACCTCCTTCAGCAGGCTGAAGGGGTCGTCGAATCCCTCGAGCCTGCAGCAGAAACCGCCGCAGGTCACTGTGAGGATCTTCGTTTCGCCGGTCATCGGCTGCGCGCGCTCCCTTGCGTTCGTCAGGTTCGGGACCTGCCTGCCCTCCAAATCAACGATGAGATCTGGGTGATTTGAAGGATTGATTATGGCTCCGGACGGGCATACCTCCACAGGTCCTTATATACAGTATGCAGATGACCCGGCCCATTGTTGAATCGACCGAAGGCGTCACGCTGGTGGCGGGCGGACCTGTCACGCGGCGCGATCTTTCCGTGGCGCTGGCGCGGGCGCCGGTGCTGGTGGCGGCGGATGGCGGTGGCGACAGCGCCCTGCGTCTCGGCCGGCTGCCCCAGGCGGTGATCGGGGACATGGACTCGCTGTCCCACGAGGGGCGCGAGGCGCTCCGCGGCCGTGTGCATCACCTGCCGGAACAGGAAACCACCGATTTCGACAAGTGCCTGCGCAGCATTCGCGCGCCCTTCGTGCTGGCGCTGGGTGTGGCGGGGGCGCGGATCGACCACGGGCTTGCGGTGATGAACGTGCTCGTCCGCCGGACCGAGCCGGTCTGCCTGCTGGTCGGGCCGCAGGACGTGGTGTTTCATGCGCCGCCCGAACTCAGGCTGCGGCTGAAGGTCGGCGAGCGGATCTCGCTCTTTCCGCTCGGCCCGGTCACCGGCGAAAGCCGGGGGCTGCGCTGGCCGATCGACGGCATCCCCTTCGCGCCGGACGGGCGGGTGGGCACCTCGAACGCCGTGGCCGAGCCCGAGGTGCGGCTGGCGTTCGACGGGCCGGGAATGCTGGTCATCCTGCCGCGCGCGCGCCTCGACCGCGCGCTCAGGGCGCTGGTGCCGGGGTGGCGGGCAGGCGCGACGACAGCCGCTCGCGGTAGATGATGTAGAGTCCCGAGGCCGAGATCACGCCGATCCCGGCCCAGGTCAGCGGATTGGGGAAGTCGCCGAACACGAGATAGCCCAGGCCCACCGCCGCCACGATTTCGAGATAGTGGAGGGGCGCGAGCGTGGCCGAGGGGGCGAACTTCAGCGCGTAGGTCATGCAGATGTGGCTGGCCGAGGCCCAGAAGCCCACGCCGAAGAGAAGCAGCCAGGCAAATCCCTCCGGCCACACCGGATCGAGGGTCGGGATCGCGGCGGCCTCTCCCACCGCAAGAACGGGAAGCATCACCAGGACGCCCGCGAGCGCCGTGTGCAGCTGCATCGTCACCGGGTGCATGCCGCGCGACATCTGCCGCGTGACCAGCATGTAGAAGGCGAAGAAGACCGCCGTCCCCAGCGGCCAGAGCGCCACCGGCCCGAAGGCGGCCAGCGAGGGCTGGATCACCATCAGCGCGCCGCCAAAGCCCACGAGGCTGGCCGCGATCCGGCGCGGCCCGACCTCGTCGCCGAAGAGGAGGCGGCCGAGCAGGAGCAGGATGAAGGGCTCGACGAAGGCGATGGCGAGCGCGTCGGCGATCGGCATGACGGTGATGGCCGCGACGAAGCTGTAGGTCGAGAGGATCAGGAAGATCGCGCGCAGCAGGACAAGGCCCGCCATCCGCCGGCCCATCCGCCAGTCGGTGCCCATCAGCACCACCACGGGCAGCATGAGGATCGCCTGCACGAGGAAGCGCGCGAAGGTGATCTGGCCGACGGGAATGGTGGCCGAGGCCAGCTTGGCGCAGACGTCGAGCAGGGGCGCCAGGACGCAGAAGGCGATCATCAGCGCGACGCCGGGGAGGATGCGATCGGGAGGGGCGGTCATGGCATCGGCCTAGCGCAGCCCCTCCGGCCCGTCCAGAGGCAGGCGGGGAAGGCCGGGGGCTCTGCCCCCGGACCCCCGGGATACTTCCGCCAGAATGAAGGAGGTGACCGCAGGCGGCGGGCAGGGATCAGCAGTTGGGGACATTGACCGCGAGACCGCCGAGCGAGGTTTCCTTGTATTTCTCGTTCATGTCGCGCCCGGTCTGGCGCATGGTCTCGATGCAGACGTCGAGGCTGACCAGATGTTCGCCGTCGCCGCGCATCGCGAGGCTTGCCGCCGAGACGGCCTTGATCGCGCCGAGCCCGTTGCGCTCGATGCAGGGCACCTGGACGAGGCCCCTGACCGGGTCGCAGGTCATGCCGAGGTGATGCTCGAGTGCGATTTCGGCGGCGTTCTCGACCTGAGCAGGCGTGCCGCCGAGGACGGCGGCCAGACCTGCGGCGGCCATCGCGGCGGCCGAGCCCACCTCGGCCTGGCAGCCGCATTCGGCGCCCGAGATCGAGGCATTGTGCTTGACGAGACCGCCGATCGCGGCGGCGGTGAGCAGGAAGTCGGGAAGGTTCGCGGGGCTGGCGCCGGGAACGTGGTCGAGCCAGTAGCGAAGGACGGCGGGCACCACGCCCGCAGCCCCGTTGGTCGGCGCCGTCACCACCTGGCCGCCGGCCGCGTTCTCCTCGTTGACGGCCATCGCATAGAGGCTCATCCAGTCGTTGATCGTATGCGGCGCCGTCATGTTCAGCCCCCGCTCGGCCAGGAGCGCCTCGCGGATCCCCTGGGCGCGGCGGCGGACGTGGAGGCCGCCGGGCAGGGTGCCGCCGGTGGCCATGCCGCGCTCGATGCAGTCGTTCATCACCTGCCAGATCCGCTTCAGGCCGCGGTCGAGGTCGGCCGGGCTGCGGACGACCAGTTCGTTCGCCCGCTTCATCGCGGCGATCGAGAGGCCCGAGGCCTCGGCCATGCCGAGCATCTGCTGCGCGCTGTCGAAGGGGAAGGGAACGGCGGGGCCGGGAACGGTGCGATCGGCCTTCGACCCGGCCAGTTCGGCCTCGGTCAGAACGAAGCCGCCGCCGACCGAATAATAGACCTCTGACAAGAGCACGTCGCCCTGCGCGTCGGTGGCGGTGAGCCGCATCCCGTTGGCATGGCCCGGCAGCGCATGGCCATAGTCGAAGATCAGGTCCTTCTCGGGGTCGAAGCGGAGCGGGCCGAGGCCCGGCGCCTCGATCCGGCGCGTCGCGCGGATGGCGGCGAGCGCCTCCTCGGCCCGCGCGGCGTCATAGCTGCCGGGCTCGAAGCCGGCGAGGCCGAGGATCGTGGCCCGGTCGGTGGCGTGACCCACGCCCGTGAAGGCGAGGCTGCCGTGCAGCGAGGCGCGCAGGCCGTGGGCGTGGAACGGGCTTGCCCGCAGGCGGTCGAGGAAGCGGCCGGCGGCCACCATCGGTCCCATCGTGTGCGAGGAGGACGGGCCGATGCCGACCTTGAAGATATCGAAGACGGACAGGAACATGCGCGGACCTCGGACAGTGCGTCCTTCCTAGATAGGTGCGACGGCCTGTCGCGGACACGCTGGAAACGACCTCGCCGCGCAATTCGCGTCATCGCGCGCCGGGCGGGGAAGCGGCGGTCAGTTGTGCCGGTCGTCCGAGCCCGCCGGCGCGAGCGGGCCTTCGCTGCGCAGCGAGTCCACGATCGCCTGACAGGCGGCCTCGCGCAGGATGGCGTCGGTGAAATCCGCGCCCGACCGGCGGTCCGGGAGGTGGTGGGGAGACTTCGTCTGGCTGAGGTTACTCATGGCAAGGGTTCCTGAACAAAGGTCTGCATGAAAAGGAAACGCGAAAATGTGCGTTCAGGATGCATGAAAACGTGAAAATCTTCAACTGTTGCTTGCAGGCCCCGATCCGCCCTCGTGCAGCTTTCCCCTCGCACGGCCCCGGCTTCGTGCCTATAACCGGGGGGCGCCCCAGCGGAGACAGAGGATGCCTGCAGAACGTTCCCCCATTGACACCGCCAAGTTCGCCGCCGCTCGCCGTGCGGTGGATTTCGTGCAGGACGGCATGAAGCTGGGCCTCGGAACCGGCTCGACCGCGGCGTGGATGGTGCGCTGCCTGGCCGAGCGTGTCCGCGAAGAGGGACTGCGGGTGCAGGGCGTGCCGACCTCGTCCCGGACGGCCGACCTTGCGCGCGAGCTGGGGATCCCGGTCGTGACCCTCGATGAGGCGCGGTGGCTCGACCTGACCATCGACGGGGCCGACGAGTTCGACAGCGAGTTCAACCTGATCAAGGGCGGCGGCGCCGCGCTGTTGCAGGAAAAGATCGTGGCGACGGCCTCGGACCGGATGATCGTGATCGCCGACGCGGCCAAGGAGGTGGCGCAGCTTGGCGCCTTCCCGCTGCCGGTCGAGGTGATCCCCTTCGGCTGGCAGAGCACCAGGATGCTGATCGAGGAGGCGCTGATCGGGCTCGATGTCCTTGGCCGCGAGGTGACGCTGCGCCGGTCGGGCGAGGCGCCGCTGCTCACGGACGAGAAGAACTACATCCTCGACCTGCACCTGACGCGCATCGGCCATCCGCGCCAGCTCGCCCTCACGCTGAACCAGATCGCGGGCGTGGTGGAAAACGGGCTTTTCATTGACATCTGCGACACGGTGGTGGTGGGTCATGGCGATGGCCGGGTGACGGTGCGTGATCTCGAGTCCGGCCTGACGGAGGACGGGCAGGTGGATCTCGGCGCCTCGCGCAACATCTTCGCCGACCTTGGAGAGTGAGCTTGGCATTCGACCATGACCTGTTCGTGATCGGCGGCGGCTCGGGCGGGGTGCGCGCGGCCCGGATCGCGGCCTCGGAAGGGGGCGCGAAGGTGGCGCTCGCCGAGGAAAGCCGGATGGGCGGCACCTGCGTCATTCGCGGCTGCGTGCCCAAGAAGCTGATGGTCTTCGCCTCGGGCTACCCGGAGGCCGTCGAGGACGCCCGCGCCTATGGCTGGGAGGCCTCGATCGGCGGGTTCGACTGGCCGAAGTTCCGCACGAGCCTGGATCGCGAGCTTGACCGGCTCGAGGCGGCCTACCGCTCGGGCCTGACCTCGGCGGGGGTGGAGATCTTCGACGAGCGCGCGACGGTGGCCGACGCCCATACGGTGCGGCTCGCCTCGGGTCGGACGGTCACGGCCAAGCACATCCTGATCGCGACCGGCGGGCGGCCCTTCGTGCCGGATTTCCCCGGCTGCGAGCTGGCCCTGACGTCGGACGATGTCTTCAGGCTCGAGAGCCTGCCGCCGTCGATCCTGGTGGTGGGCGGCGGCTACATCGCCAGCGAATTCGCCTGCATCCTGCACGGGCTGGGTGTCGATGTCTGTCAGTTCTACCGTGGGGCGCAGATCCTGCGCGGCTTCGACGACGAGGCCCGCGGCCATGTCTCGTCCGCCATGATCGACCGCGGCATCCAGATCAAGTGCGGAACCGATGTCATCCGCCTGGAACGGACCGAGGGTGGGGTGCGCGCCATCACCACCGACGGATCGGACCGGGAGTTCGGCGCGGTTCTCTATGCGACCGGGCGGCGGCCCAACAGCGCGGGCCTTGGCCTCGAGGCGCTGGGGATCGAACTCGGACGCCACGGCCAGATCCCGGTCGATGACTGGAGCCAGACCTGCGTGCCCTCGATCTATGCGGTGGGCGACGTGACGGACCGGATCAACCTGACCCCGGTCGCCATCCGCGAGGGGCATGCCTTCGCCGACACCGTCTTCAAGGGAGAGCCCCGCACGGCCGATCACGAGCTTGTGCCCTCGGCGGTCTTCACCCAGCCCGAGCTGGGCTCGGTCGGCCTGACCGAAGAGGCCGCGCGCGAGCAGGAGCCGATCGAGGTCTATGCCGCGGCGTTCCGGCCGATGCAGTCGCTCTTTGCCGGGCGGCCCGATCGCGTGCTCATGAAACTGATCGTCAGCCAGGCCAGCCGGAAGGTTCTCGGCTGCCACATCGTCGCGCCCAATGCGGGCGAGATGATCCAGCTGGCCGCCATCGCGGTGAAGATGGGGGCGACGAAGGAGGACTTCGACCGGACGGTCGCGGTTCATCCGACCATGGCCGAGGAACTCGTGACCCTGCGCAAACCGGTTCGAACGGCTTGAATTTGCTTTTTTGATGACCAGTTAAGGCGGCAGGCAAGGAAAAGGGAAAGGGTTATATGTCCAACGGAGGACCTTGGGGCGGAGGCGGAGGAGACCGCGGCGACAGGGATGGGCGTGACGGCCGCGGCGGGCGGCGTCCCGGCGGTGGTGACGGCTCGCAGATCCCCGAGATCGACGAGATCGTGAAGAAAGGACAGGAACAGTTGCGTGTGCTGATGGGCGGCCGCGGCCGTACGAACGGCGGACGCGGTGGCGGTGGCGGTGGCGGAAACGGGGGCAACCCGATGGGCCCGCTCTTCACCCGTCAGGGTCTCGCGCTGGGCGCGCTCGCGCTGGTGGGCGTCTGGGCCTTCATGTCCCTCTACACGGTGCGCCCGGAGGAACGCTCGGTCGAGCTGTTTCTGGGTGAGTTCAGCGATATCGGCAATCCGGGCCTGAACTTCGCGCCCTGGCCGGTCGTCACCGCCGAGGTGGTGCAGGTGACCGGGGAACGGACCACCGACATCGGCACCGGCCGCGGTGGCGATACCGACAACGGGCTGATGCTGACCCGCGACCAGAACATCGTGGACATCGAGTTCCAGGTGGTCTGGAACATCTCGGATCCGGCGCAATTCCTGTTCAACCTTGCCGATCCGGCGGACACGATCCGCGCCGTGTCGGAATCCGCGATGCGCGATATCATCGCGCGATCCGAACTGTCTCCGATCCTCAACCGGGACCGCGGCATTATCGCCTCGGATCTGCTTGCGGCGGTGCAGACCACGCTCGACAGCTATCAGGCCGGCATCAACGTCGTCCGCGTCAACTTCGACAAGGCCGACCCGCCTCAGGAAGTGATCGACAGCTTCCGCGAAGTGCAGGCGGCCCAGCAGGAGCGTGACCGTCTCGAGAAGGAAGCCGACGCCTATGCCAACCGCGTGACGGCGGCGGCCCGCGGGGAAGCCGCGCGGCTGACCGAACAGGCCGAAGGCTACCGCGCCGAGGTGGTGAACAACGCCGAGGGTGAGGCGAGCCGCTTCATCTCGATCTACGACGAATATGTGAAGGCGCCCGACGTCACCCGCCGCCGCCTGTATCTCGAGACGATGGAGAAGGTGCTCGGTTCGATGGACAAGGTGATCCTTGACGGGATCGACGGACAGGGCGGCTCCGGCGTGGTGCCCTACCTGCCCCTGAACGAGCTGGGTCGCAACTCCGCCGCCGCCCGCGCGGCCACCAACGGCGGGGAGGCCAACTGATGAACCGCAGCTCACTCATACTGCCCATCCTCGCGATCCTGGTGGCGATCGGCTTCTCGTCGATCTTCATCGTGGACGAGCGCGAGAAGGCGCTGGTCCTGCAGTTCGGCCAGGTGAAGGCGGTCAAGGAAGAGCCGGGCATCGGCTTCAAGATCCCGCTCATCCAGGAGGTCGTGCGCTATGACGGCCGCATCCTCGGCCTGCCGACGCAGCCCATCGAGGTGACGCCCCTCGACGACCGGCGTCTCGTTGTGGACGCCTTCGCGCGCTGGCGCATCGTCGATGTGGTCGAGTTCCGCGAGGCCGTGGGCGTCGGCGGCATCGACGCCGCCCAGACGCGCCTCCAGCGCATCATGAGCCCGGCGATCCGTGAAGTGCTCGGCGGCGTGCCCTCGATCCGGGTGCTGTCCGAGGACCGGACGGTGCTGATGAACCAGATCCGCGACCTCGCCCGCCGTCAGGCACAGGCGCTGGGGGTGGATGTCATCGACGTGCGTCTGACGCGCACCGACCTGCCCGAGCAGAACCTTGCGGCCACCTATGGCCGGATGCGGGCCGAGCGCGAGCGTGAGGCCGCCGACGAGATCGCCCGAGGCAACGAGGCGGCGCAGCGCGTGCGTGCGGCGGCGGACCGGACGGTGGTCGAGGTCACATCGGAAGCGCGGCGTCTGGCCGAGGTGATCCGCGGTGAGGCCGATGCGCAGCGCAACGGGATCTACGCCAACGCCTTCGGCCGCGATCCCGAGTTCTTCGCCTTCACCCGGTCGCTCACCTCCTACGAGCGGGCGCTGCAATCGGGCAGCTCGTCGATCGTGATGCAGCCGGACAGCGACTTCTTCCAGTATCTGCGCACCGACCGCGCCCCCGAAGGCGGTCCCTTGGCCGCGGCCCCCGCCCAAGCCGCACCGGCCGGTGACGGAGAGGCGGCCGCGGGCGAAGAGCCGGGCGATCAGGTCGGCTCGCCGGCCGGTCAGCCGACGGCCGCTGCGCCTGCCGCCCCGGCCCCCGCGGCGGCCCAGTGACTCCGCGCCTCCCGGCCACGGCCGGGAGGCTTCACATGCGCTTGACGGGCCCACACGCCATTTGCATTGCGGCGCGTGTTGCCCGACTGTCATCTTGGGGCGTTTCAGCCAAGGACGGCGCCCCGCATTTCGAAAGGAGTCGGGTGTGCAGTCTCACGCCATTTCCATCGCCCGCCGGAAGGAACCGGTGCCCATCGCCGCATGGCGCCTTTTCCTCGCGCTGATGCTGGGCCTGGGGCTGGCGCTTGCGCAGGCGGTGTCGGCCCATGCGCAGGGGGCCCCGGCCAGCTTCGCCGGTCTCGCCGAAAAGATCAGCCCGGCGGTGGTGAACATCACCACCTCGACCGTGGTCGCGGCACCCACGCAGAATTCTCCGCTCGTGCCCGAAGGCTCGCCCTTCGAGGATTTCTTCCGCGACTTCATGGACCCGCAGAACCGCGAGGGTGGACCGCGCCGCTCCGAGGCGCTGGGCTCGGGCTTCGTGATCTCGGAAGACGGCTTCATCGTGACCAACAACCATGTCATCGAAGGGGCGGACGACATCCAGATCGAGTTCTTCTCGGGCAACAAGCTCGAGGCGAAGCTCGTGGGCACCGATCCCAAGACCGACATCGCCCTTCTCAAGGTCTCGAGCAACCAGCCGCTCCCGTTCGTGAGCTTCGGCAACTCGGATCTCGCGCGGGTGGGCGACTGGGTGGTGGCGATGGGCAACCCTCTGGGGCAGGGCTTTTCGGTCTCGGCCGGGATCATCTCGGCGCGCAACCGGGCGCTCTCGGGCACCTACGATGACTACATCCAGACCGACGCCGCCATCAACCGCGGCAACTCGGGCGGGCCGCTGTTCAATCTCGACGGTCAGGTGATCGGCGTGAACACGGCGATCCTCTCGCCCAACGGCGGCTCGATCGGGATCGGCTTCTCGATGGCCTCGAACGTGGTGGTGAAGGTCGTCCAGCAACTTCGCGAGTTCGGCGAGACGCGGCGCGGCTGGCTCGGCGTGCGGATCCAGGACGTGACCCCGGACGTGGCCGAGGCGATGGGGCTGGCCGAGGCGAAGGGGGCGCTGGTGACGGACGTGCCCGAAGGGCCTGCGAAAGAGGCCGGAATGCAGTCGGGCGACGTGATAGTGACCTTTGACAAGGCGCCGGTGGCCGACACCCGCGATCTCGTGCGCCGCGTGGCGGACGCCCCGATCGGTGAGGCCGTGCGCGTGGTCGTGATGCGTGAAGGCAAGACCCGCACGCTCTCCGTGGTGCTCGGGCGCCGGGAGGAAGCCGAGGGTGAGGGCGCGGCGGCGTCCGTCGAGTCTGCCCCGACGGAACCTTCGACCGCCAACCTTCTGGGCCTGACAGTGGCTCCGCTGACGGCCGAGCAGGCCGCCGAGCTGGGTCTGCCGCCCGGCACCGAGGGGCTCGCGGTGACGGATGTGGACACGGCCTCCGAGGCCTATTCCAAGGGGCTGCGCGAGGGGGATGTCATCACCGAGGCGGGTCAGCAGAAGGTCATGACGATCAAGGATCTCCAGGACCGCGTGGACGAGGCTCGCGAGGCCGGGCGCAAGTCGCTCCTGCTTCTGATCCGACGGGGCGGTGACCCACGCTTCGTGGCTCTCACGATCACCGAATGACTGTCGCGCCGCCCCACGGGGCGGCGCTTCTCTTAGCGCAGGGTCAGGGCGGTGGCCTGATCGTCAAGCCGCCGGTTCAGGCCGAAGCCGGGGTGCCGGGCGCCTCGGTCGGCCCGGCGGATGGCAGGGGCTCCTCCTCCTCCGGCTCGGGCAGGTCGAGTTCGACCGGAACCACCCCCAGGTAGCGGGCGGCCTCGATTGACAGGCGGTCACTGTCGAGGCCGAGCGGCTCCTGGAATCTGCGGATCGCCGCCCGCGTCTTCCTGTCCATCTCTCCGCTGATTGCGCCCCTGTGGAGGCCACGCACCTCAAGCGCGCGCTGCAGCGTTGCCACCCGCTCCGGGGTCAACGCATCGGGGCAGGGGACCTGGAACCAGCGGCCCTCATCTCCCGACCAGCACAGCCCCTGCCCGGCCGGCGGCCTCTCGGAACGGACGCCCTGCGCCAGATCCGGGAGGCGGGGCGGCTCGGGCATGGCGGGCCCCTGGCAGGCGGGCAGAAGCAGCAGCGTGATGAGGGCAGCGATGCGCGTCATGGGATTCCCTGTCTGTCCGGCGGCGGAGAATGCCGCAAGACGCCCGGCGCGAAAAGGGGTGCGCGGGCGGAGGATGCCGGGCCGAGACCCCGCAGCAACCGCTTGACGAAGCCCTGTCCGTGGCTTAGGTGAGGGGCTGTCGCGGGTGTAGCTCAATGGTAGAGCAGAAGCTTCCCAAGCTTACGACGAGGGTTCGATTCCCTTCACCCGCTCCACCCCATCCCGTAAGCTATTGATTTTGCGCTAAAATAAAATGGCGCCGGAATGCCGCTGCCTAATGCGCTGGCCAACGAAAAGGATGCTTGATGCGCCGTCCTGACACGGGGTGCGACAGGTGGCCGCCATCCGGCCACCCGTCCTCGCGGTTGTGGATCAGGCCCGTCCGGCCCCTTGCTCGACCACGGCGCAGAGCGCCCGGAGCGCTCGCCCTTCCTCCAGCGCCCGCTCTGCCAGCGCATCCACCGACCGCTGGCCGAAGCCTGCGCCCAGGAGCGCGTCCCTCACGGCGTCCCTCTCCATGGGCAGGTCCGGGTGCTGCCCGAGCGTGTCGAGCATGTCGTGCAGGATGATGCCATGCACGGCAGCGGCGAGGGCGTCAGAGGCGGGGATGGTTTCGATCGTGGTCATGGCCTTCTCCAATCAGCATGTTGCCAGTGCGAAGACGGTAGCACATCGCGGCATTTCGTAAAGAAACGATATTTTCCAACTGGTTAGGCGGATATTTTCCAACGATCTGCCCCGCGCGCGCCGAAGCGGTTGGATTGCTGGCCGGGCCGGTTGGATTTGATGCGGAAAAGCTCAAGGCGTCGGATCTTTTCCGACGCTGGACGGCGCAGAGCGATTCGGGCGCCGGGGCTGGGCGGGAGCGTGAACAGCTCGACCCGCCGCCGCGGCAAGCGGCTCGCCCCTGAGGCGCTGGATCACCGCCGCGAGCTGGGCGAGATCGAGCGGGCCGAGCTGCTGGCGCGCTGGGTCGAGATCGTGGCGCGGCGGCCGGTGAAGGCCGAAGACGGTGCTGACGTTTCGCGCGAAGTTCGCGCGAAACTCTCCGTCAGAAGTAGGGCAGAGGGCCGCAAGCCCGGCGGCATCAAGCACGCGGCCCGTGAAATTGGGATGCCGGAGACGAACCTTCGGCAGGCGGTGAAGATCGCCGGCCTGAGCCCCGAGGCGAAGGCCACCGCGAAGAAGACGAAGGCACCGCAGTCGGTCCTTCTGGAAGCCGCCAAGGCCCCGACGCCATCCGAGCAGGTGGAGGTGATCGAGCGCCGGGCGGGAAAGCCCGAGCTCCGGTTGCGCTCAGGCGGGCAGCGGCACTACGAAGCGGATCCAGTGCTCTCGTTCCAGCAGATACCCTTTCGCCCATGGAACGGCATCCGCCGGCGCAGAACCCTGACGCCGGGCGATTGTCCAAGCAACGGCCGTGGCGGCATATGTGTGGTTCCCATCCACGATCTCGTCGCCTTCATCGTTGATGTCGCGGCACAGAAGGATCGGTTTCGGGCGACCGGTCGAGGCTTTCTTCAGGAGGCTATCTTCCGTGATAGCGCCTCGCCTGAATAGCCGCTCGATGTAGGCCAAGTCGACGGGCACCCTCACCAGCTCCGCGTGTTGCTGAGCCCAGCGCCGCATCGCGCGCACATCGAGGAGGAGCGGCACCCCTCCTTTTCCAATCATCTGGTAGAATTCAGGCCGTGCCTGCGCCTGCTTGCCCTTGCCAGCTTTCCGCCGCTCGTGTCGGTTCATTTCGGTCCAGTCCCAGGTTTCGCCACTTCCGGACTGCGGTTGCGGGGCGGGTGTTCCATCGGGCGCAACATCAAAAGACGAGGTCAGAGGGCCACGGGCTGGGGCACAGGCACCCGGTCCCGCTCGAGGCCCTGGGCGATCATGGACAGGCCGCGGTCCTTCAGCGCGTAGGCGTGCCGCTTGGCCAGACCGCGCGCCTCAGCCCCGGCGGCGAAGCTCGCCTTGCGGGCCTTGCAGCGCGCCCACAGGCCGACGCAGCGGGCGCTGCCGACGTTATCCGGACAGAGGTAGCGGGCCGGCCACTCGAGCACGGTCTCGTAGAACGTCACCTGCGCGGCCGAGACCTGAATGCGGATCTGCGGCGGCTCGTCATCGTTTGCCGTCTCGACCACGCCCCATTCATCTTCCCAGCCGAGTGCGCGGACGAAGCGGCTCTGACTGCGGGAGAAGCCCCTCGGCCCCGCTGATCCGCTCGTGCTGCGGACCCATGTCAGCGCGTCCACAAGCGCCTGCTCGACCAGCTCGGGCGTCCAGCCGACTTCGGGCTCGACCTTCGGCGCCGGGGCCGCGATGGGCGCGGCCCGGCGCCTGACCTGATCGAGGCGCAGATCTGCGGCGACGGCACCGAGAAGGGCGACAAGGGCGGGCGTCCGGGCGTTCATCGGCGCAACTCCTATGTGGGGATGTTCCCGACATGCCACGGCGCCGAACCTACCGCAAGAAAACACCTTGACGCCACGGGAGACACGGAGAGGGCGCAGGACGGGCGCTAGCGCGCGGGGGTGCCGCGGCTTAGTAGCCACAGAGGCCAGCGCCCGCAGGTGGCTCGGAAAATGGGGTTCTCCGGGCGCCCGGCCCCATCTGCCCGTCGCGCCGTCAGCCGGAGAGGCCCGCCGCCTCCCGCAGGGCGCGGTTCATCCGAGATTGCCAGCCGGGGCCGCCTGCCTTGATGCAGACCACCCGTTCGGCGTGTGCATCCAGATTGTCGCGCGCCCGCCTCGCTACACCTCGTTGCTGTGAAGCATGATCACCAGCGCTGAGCCGTCCGACCCTTCCCGCACGGCAGACGGAGCATCATGGGCGCATCAGCCTCTCCAGAAACGCGGTATGACGAGCACGACCAACGACAGCAGCGCAAGCCGTCCCATCAGCATCGCAACGATCATGAGCCACTTGGCAGCATCGGGGAAGTCGATGAATGTGCCGGTGGCAGCCACCATCTGCCCGTAGCCGTACCCGATGTTGCCGATCGAGGTCCAGATGCCGAAGACGGCAGAAGTGGCATCGACGCCTGTGATGGTCATCGCCGTGCTGAGCACACCTATCGCCACGATGTAGCCCGTGACGTAAAGGATCAGCGCGTTCATCACGTCATCTTGGACGGCTCGACTCTCGTAGCGCACTACAGCCACCCGATGCGGTAGGCCGATTTTCTGGATCTGAACGCGTATTGCCTCCAGCACGACCTGAATCCGGAAGACGCTCAAGGCTCCCGAACTCGACGAGGAGCAGCCGCCGATCATCCCGACACAGAACGCCACGACCATGGAGAAGCCTCCCCAGCCGCCGAAGCTGCCCGAGAAGAACCCGGTCCCGGTGAAAATCGAGACGAGATTGAAGGCTGACTCGCGGAACGCCGGCTCCAACCCCTGATCGGAGGTGGCTGTCCGCCAGAGCGTCACGATGCCGACGGCGTAGGCCATCCAGCGCAGCATCGCCCTGATCTGGCTGTCGGCGAGCAGGTTGCGCGTCGATCCGTGGACCAGCTGGACGAGACGGATGTAGGGCATGGCGCCGAGGATCATGAATACAATGCCGGCATACTCTCCCGCGCCCGGGTACTTGCCGAACGACATGTCGGCCGGGGAGAAGCCTCCTGTGGCGATGGTGGCCATCCCGTTCACCACAGCGTCGAGCGGTTCCATTCCCACCAGCAGGTAGGCCGAGATGCAGGCGAGTGTAAGACCGGCATAGACGCCGAGCAACGCCCGGGCGATGTCGGTTGCCCGGGGCAGAACCTTGCCCATGGTGTCGAAGCCTTCGGTGCGGAAGAACTGCATGCCACCAACCCGCATGACGGGCAGGAAGATCATGGCGATAAAGGCGATGCCGAGACCGCCAAGCCAGTTCAGCATTCCGCGCCACAGATTGGTCCCGGCGGGAAGCTGATCAAGGCCAGTTATGACGGTCGAGCCGGTGGTGGTGATGCCCGACACCGCCTCGAACATGGCATCCGTGAAGGACAGATCCGGCTTGCCGAAGACTAGCGGCAGACTGCCGAACGCGGGAAGGATGAACCAGACTGAGGCTGTCAGGACGAAGGCCTGACGGATGCCGATCGCGCGTTGTGGAAAGTTGGCACAGGCAAGCGCAACCATCGTGCCGGCCAAAGTCGTGAGGAGTGCGGCCTTGAGAAGCTGCCAGCAGTTGCTGTCCTCGAGTAGAAGATCAAGACCGCTCGGCAACAGCATCGCGAGGCCGAGACCCGCCACGAGAAGTCCAATGACAAAGCCGACGGGGCGCAGATCGAGCATGATGCGCAAGCGGTGAAGGGAGGCTGGGCAACTGTCAAGCTTGGCAGCATTCCTGAGCACGATGGCATGCTGACGGAATGCGGGTACTCGCTAAAAAAGTAAGCTGCCGGTCGCCGTCGCGTGCATCACATCTTGCGGCAAAAAGGCCTCAGGTTCTTCTGAAGGGCTGGCCGCCCCTGCGTGTCTTAACATCACCAGAGCGAAATGCGTTCGGCAGGCCGCTTCTCGGCCTCGGGGGTCGGGATCGGGATGCGGAGATTCGTTCCGATCGGCAGGACCGGCCCGAGGGCCGCAAGGCCAGGGTTCGCGTCGAGGGTCGCCTCGATCACCCCGGGAACCGGGCGCTTGAACCGGCGCCAGATGAGCAGCGGCAGGGTGATCCCGTCGCCGTTCACGGTCACGTTGTCGTAGGTCGTCGGGGTCATGGATTCGGCCTGTCCGATATGGGGGGCTCGCCAGCAAGGTCGGCGGCAAGGTCTGATTGCAGGTCAAAGAAGTCCTGCCGCAGGGTCTCGCGCTGGATCCGGTCGCGGGTCACGCGCGCCGGGATCATCGTGAACTGTGTGGCGACGACGCCGCAGACCGCATCAAGGGCAGCGTGCGCATCCTCGGCGTCGATGAGCTCCCGCTGCTCCACGGCAAGCTCGAGAGCGGCGGCATCAGCGCGAGCGTCCTGCGCCCGGCTTGCTGAGGCGCCCGCCCTGGCCGTCGCGAGGTGTGCGCGCAGATGCTCAAGGTATGCCCGAGCCGCCTCTCGCAGCGGGAGGCGCCGATCCCGGCCTGTGGGCTGGGGTAGCACGCCAGACGAGATCAGCCCGTCCAGCTCGGCTTTTGAGGCGCCCACGAGGTGCCGGAAGGCTGCCAGGGTGACGGTGCGGTCAGGCATCGGCGCGCCTCCCATGGCGGCGGGCCGAGGCCGTGCGGAGCGACGTGGCCACGCGATCCCGCGCCGCCACATCCCATTCGTGGACGGCCGGTAGATCGGCGACCCGCGTGGCGGCATCCGCGAAGATGGTCGAGATCTCTTCACCCAGCGCCTGCCGGGCCGCGGGCAGCCGGCCCATGAAGGTGGACCGCTTCACCCGGACGGGCTTCCGGCCGCGCGCGGCGTTGGCCCGCAGCCGATGATGCGCAAGTGCGATCCGGAGGGCGTGGCGGAACTCGATCAGCCCTTCGGCATCAGCAGCAGGATCAAGCAGCGCGGGCGGGACGGCCAGCGCCCTGGCGGCATCGCGATAGCGGAACGGCCGATCGAGGAGAGCAACGGCGAGGCTATTCATTGGGGTGTGACCTCCGAGAAGTCGCCATTCGCTAGCGCAGCCCTGGCTTTGCGCACGGCCGAGTTGATCGCGCGCTCGGCCTCGTGGACCTCAGCCAGCACAGGAGCCCGCAACGGCTCCGCGACACGCTCCACAGGGACGCGACGGAGGGCCGCCACCGCCCGGCGGCCAAGCTCCTGGATCGCCTGATCGGCATCGCCACGGGCGACCATCAGCTCGCGCCGACGCTGGGTGCGGGCGGCCAGCAGCTCGGCCCGCGCGTCCTGCGCCCGCGACAGGCTCGCGGTCTTCGTGTCCCGCTTCGCCCGCTCGCGCAATGCGGCGATCACCCCGCCGATGGCCGCCGTGAGGGAGACCTGCCCGCGCCGAATCTCAAACCTTCCTTCACGGGCCAGTTGGCGCAGCCTCTCGGCACCGACGCCGACGACCTCGGCCGCCTCGGCCAGTCGGACAGCGTCCGGTGGCAGTGGGGGCGCATCTGCGCGGGGTTTGCCGGCGCGGGGCATCAGATCACCGCATCCCGCCGCGGGCGTGCAGGCCGGCCAGATGCTCATTCCCGGTCGGCATCGGACCCACGGCGCCGATCGAGCGGTTCGCCTCGGCCACGGCCTTCGACCAGGATTCATCGGTCGAGGACCGGCCGCGCCCCGCGGTGAAATCATCCGGGGCGCCGAACTCGGCCAGACCGGCCGCCCGTTCGGCTATGCTCGGGACGGCCGGCGCAGCGGCACGCCCGGCGGCGATCAGCGCATGAACTGCCTCTTCCGGGCCGAACGAGATCTTGAAGGCCAGATGCGCGGCCAGCGTCGCGTTCGCCTTGGCCTCGTCGCTGCCGAGAATGGCGCCGATGCGCTCTGCCGCTTCCTTGGCCCCCAGGGCCTTGCCCTCGGCCAGGCCAGCCGCGTGGCCTTCAGCCCGCGCGGTGGCCAGCACATCGGCATCCGGCGCGACGGCGGCCGGTGTGGTGCCCGTGGTCGCGGGAGCGATCTTCGAGGCGGCGGCACCTCGTCCGGCGGGTCGCGATTGCAAGGACGCAAGAACCGCCTCGAAGGTCGAGACGCGGTCAGCAAGGCCGCGGTCGATGGCCTCCTGCCCGATGAACGTCCGCGCCTCAGTGGCGCGGGCCTTGGCCGCAGACAGCTTGCCGCCGCGTCCCTGCGCGACGAGGCCCACGAACTGGTCGTAGAACTTGCCCACCTCGGCCTGCAGGTCGGCGCGCACCGCGTCGGACAGCGGACCAAAGGGATTGCCGTCCACCTTGTGGGCGCCGGCATGGATCAGGGTCGGCTTGATGCCCTTCGACGCCAACTCGCCCGACCGGTCGAGGTGGGTCAGCACCACGCCGATGCTGCCGACGATGCTGGTCGGGCTGACCACGATCTCGGTCGCCTGCGACGCGATCCCGTAGGCGGCCGAGGCGGCCATGTCGTTGACCACGGCGACGATGGGCTTCTCGGCCGCCACCTCGCGCACCTTCGCCGCCAGGGCAAACATGCCAGTGGCCTCGCCGCCGGGGCTATCCAGGTCGAGCATGATGGCCTTGACCTTGGGATCGGCCGCGGCGTCGGTCAGCTGCTTCGCCAGCCCCTCGTAGGAGGTCAGACCCGAACTCGCGCCGATCCACGCGCCGCGGTTCACAAGGCTGCCGACGATCGACACGATCCCGACGCCGCCCTCAACGCGGAAGGTGCGGGACGCGCTGATCTGCCCGGTGAACCGGCTGGCGTCAGGCGAGAGCGGCGCGAGGGCTGCATCCCCGAGCGGGATGCGGCCCTCCAAGACGTGCAGCAGAACCTCGACCTTGCCGGGGTGCATCAGAAGCGGGCGCCCCAGCACCCGGTCAGCGATGTGCAGAAGCGAGGGGCCGGACGGGGCCGGCGTGACGGCAGGTTCAGTCATGGCGATCCTCCTGGTGCAAGGTGGGACCGTCGGGCGCCATCAGCGCGGCGGCATGCCGGCAGAGATCGGCGACGGCCGGTCGTGCGGCGAAAATCACGGCAAGGTCCGGCTGGGTCGCCGCTTGGCGATCCTGCAACTCGGCGCGGATCGCCCTCGGGTCGCGATGATGTTCTTCCATGCGGTCATTCATCGGAACCACGTTCCACCTTTCAAAGAAAAATTGCGATTTGCGCTTCCGGAAATCGGGCGAGAGTCGGGCCGTCGATACGCCGCACCTGGAGGGGGCAGCATACGGTCCCTTGAAGGGGGGGCGGTGTGATCTTTGCCACCTGCCCCGCGTGCAGGGACACGCGGGACAGGCAGCGGGACGACGGGACATCGTGTCGTACGCGACAGATTGCGGACCACGAAAGAAGTCCTGCCCACGCCGCCCCAGCCCGGCCAGAAACCCACTAACAGCCGGGCGGGTGTTCATGTCAGGCCGCGGGCAGCGAGGCGTCGGCCGCCAGCAGCGCCCGCGCATCGGCATCGGGCCGACGCATCACCGGCAAGCCGGCGCGTTCCATCATGCGGATGGCGCTTTCCTCGGCCATCTCGAGCGCGAGCAGATCAGCCTGCGCACGGCCCAGCTTCTTCCGGCGGGTCTCCGGGTCCATCGGCTCCAAGCCGTTCAGCCGGTCGCGAAGCTGGCCCTCGACCACGGCGCGGATCTCCGCGCGGACGGTCGGGGAAGCGAGCAGGACGCCACGCACGTTGTCGATCTCGGGCGGGAGGAGGGTCAGCCCACCCACTTGCACGGCCTCACGCGTGAGCCCACGGCGGGCTTCGATCGGATCGAGGAGCCGGCCGGTCGGCAGCCCGTCGATGGCAGCCACGACCTGCTGATCCGCCCACCGGTCGAACGCGGCCATCGCGTCTTCGAGCGGTTGCGGGGCGGACGCGATGCGCCGGATCTCGGCCTTGGCATCATCGATCTGGGCACGCATGGTTTCCAAGGCGTCGAGAGCGCCCACGGCGCCCTCACGCTGCCCGCGGAGCCTGGAGAGGATATCGGCGATCATTGGCCCACCTCCGCCGAGAAGGCGGCGAGCTCGCTCGCCATCGTGTCGAATTTAGCGGCCCGCGCCGCCTCAAGGTGCGCGAGCGTCAGCGGCAAGCCTTCGATGCAGGCGAGCTCGAGGGCGCGCTTGTAGGCCTCACGCGCAGCGCCAGCTTCGCGGCTGGTGGCGCTGATCTCGGCGTCGAGATCGTCCATCTGCCGGCGCAGGTCGGCGGCCTCTCGGTCAAGCCGTGAGGCCTCACCGTCGAACGCGGCAAAGGTGGCGCGGGCATCGCGCGGCGGCGAGGCCTGGGCAACTTTGTCGCCATGGAGGCGGCGACGCAGATCGACGTCGGACAGCTTCTCGCGCAGATCGTGCCGGCGATCGGTGTGCGAACGGACGGCGGAGGTCTTCGTGTCGGCGACCCGCGCCAGCGCGTCCAGGCGCGCGGGGTCGAGGGTCAGGGGCGGGGACTTCGGGGGCATGGGCGGCTCCGGTGCTTTGTTCTGGAGCCAAGGTGCGCGCGCGCGCGACAAATCCGAACCTCTGGCAGATTTGCCGAAACGGCACCGGGGCGGATGACCGCCCCGGGCCTCATCAGAGGAGCGGGAGCTGTTCCGGTCGATCCATGGGGCCGTCTGCCAACTGGAGGATCTGCCTAATCCGCTCGCTGCCCACCGCCTTGGGCCCGCCCCCGGCCTCGAGACGACAGAGCCGCCAGAACGACGCTTGCGGTTCAACCGCGGGGGCCGTGTCACGATCCTCCCGTGCCTGTGGCCAGACGGTCGCCGCGTAGCGCTGCCAGGCAGCGTCGATCAACTGCGCCGCCCGCGCTGCCGAGGCCGTGCGCCATTCCGGCCGAGAGGCGCGGGCAGTGTGCAAGAGCCGGTCTCGCTCGGCCTGCAGCGCCGCCCATCGCGCGGACAGACCGGCTGGCGGCTGGGTGCCGAGAGCACGGCCGAGTGGTTCGCGCTCGTGGACGTGCGCATGTAGCGCTCGATCGACCATCTCCACAAACAGCCGGCTTCGGGGGTCCGGATCGGCTGCAAGCTTGTCGGCAGCGTGCCGGAAGAGGCTCGTCCGCCCCAGCGCGTCAAGGTGGCTGAGGCGGGTGTTCTCGTCGATCTGGTGGAGTGGCGGGCGCCAGAGGTCGGCGGGGTCGAGAGCGAGGAGGTCAGCCACGGTCGCCCCCTCCCGCAGCTGCGCGCGGGCGGAAGGAAAGCACCTGGGCCGACGAGGCTACCTGCGCCGGACGCGGCCCGCACTTGACGCTGCCACGGATCTCGTAGAGCTCGAGGCGCACGGCTGCGGTGAGGTCGCGCAGGATCAGGCGGCGGGTCGCCTCCGGCACTTTCCGCTGAATGAGCTGCCGCTCCGCCCGCGTCTTCCAGGCGCTCCAAACAGCGACCGCCGTCCCGGAATCGCTGCGGTCGAGTATCGGGGTCAACATCTGCGCGAACGCCTCCGGGTTGAACGCGGGAAGAAGTCGCTCCGTCATGCCCAACATGATCTGGACTTCGCCGCTCATCGTTCGCCCCTTTCGTAGCAAACCCCGGCGGCGCGCAGCCCGGAGGTCGCGCGCCGGCCCTCGATTGACCATGTAATCAGCCACGACGGGGCGCCGTCGCGCCGGGCGTGCGGCGTTACCGCAACCACCTCACCCACCTTGCGGCCGATCTTCAGCGTCGTTCCGACGGCGGGCGGTGCGGAAAAGTCGATCGGGTATTTCCGTGCGTTAGCCATGGATCCCGCCCTCCAGGCCGCGGATGGTCCGCTCCAGGTCGGCCGCCAAAATCCGGCTGAAGCTGTCGAGGCGGCGCCGCCTTTCTTCCTCCTCGTGAAGAAAGGCGGCTTGGCGCCTTGCGCGCTCTGCCGCACCGGCCACCGCCACCAGCGCCCGCCACTGGGCGAACAGGCGATCCGCCGTTTCGGCGTCGAGGTGACGAGCGTCGGCTGTTGCGCGAAACTTGGCGACCGCATCCTGCCAAGCCTCGAGAGCGGCCGCCTTCGCCTTGGCTCGGTCCCTTGAAGTCGTCTCCATCATCAAGATGTCGAGCGCGACAGAATGAGGGTCGAGCGTTGGCGGCGCCCAGAGCAGGAAGCTCCTGATGGAGGCCACGACGGCGCCAGCGCCTTCCGACGATGGTCGCTCACAGTCCGGCCGGGCTCCGCGAAAATTCGGCCGCACAATGTCACCCATGAGATACCTCCTTGCCTGCTTCCGCCTGAACTTGGGCGGCCATGCCCTTCGCTGCCTCGTAGCGCCGGGCGTAGCGTGCGACGACAGCCTCAGCCTTCTTGTCTCCGGCGTGGACAACGAAGACGGCCCGCATCACGGCAAGATGCCGCCGCCACGCCTGCGCCGCCGCCTCGTCCTGCAAGCCGCTCATGGCGCGACAGGCCATGTCGCCTGCAAGCTGCGCGCTCTCGCGGGCGCCGTAGACGCAACCGCGCACGGCCTCAAAAACAAGGGTCTCAGCATCACCGGTCGACCATCCGTGAAGCCTCCGGAGTTCGGCGGCGGCTTGGATGACCGCAGCGTATTCCCGATCGTCTTGCTCTTCGGCCTCGGCATCCTCGTCGTCTGCTTCGTCTGCGAGCGGGCCTTCAGCTCGGAGCCATCCCTCGGCCAGCGCGTCGCGTTCGGCGAGTGAGATGTGTTGACCTCGCCGCGGGATCGGAAGCGGCACGACACCGTCGGCCGGCGCGTGCTCAGGCACGAGGTCGAGGTCGAAAGACGCGGCCTCTGGATCCGACGCGTGATGATCTTCCCCCTGAACGTCGTCCGAGCGGGCGCGTCCACGCGCGCCCGCGCTCGCGCTCGCGTCTGAAACATCATTCGAGGACTCTACGGTAGCCGGGCTGGGTGCCGTCTTCGGCGGTTCAGGCGCAGGCGCGTGAGCGCCCGCGCCGTCCAGCGGTTCTTTCAGCGGTTCAGGTATCCTGCACGATACCCTCTCGGTATCCTCCACGATACCGTTTCCGTCCGAAACGGTATCCTCCACGATACCGTTCGGGTCGCCTTCAATGGTATCCTCCACGATACTGTTCCTCGTGCCTTTCACGAGGGGCCGGTAACGGTTCGAACGGCCCGACCCGCCGCCTTTGTGCCGGAGCACCGCGAGGTGGCCCTCCACCTCCAGCTCCTTCACCGCCTGAATGATGGCGTTGCGGCCGTAGCAGGTTGCGCCCGCCAGCGTTTCGAAGGACGGCCACGCGATCCAGCGATCACCCTTGTTGAAGCGCTTGCGGCTGGCATGCCCGATGGCAATCTCGATGGCGACCGACTTGGCGGCAGCACTGAGCTTCCGGTTCGCTGAAACCTCCAGGAGGAAACTGTCGCGCTCGGTGTCGAACGAGGAGCGCTCGGGCTTGCGATCAACACTCATGCCGCGCCCTTGCACGCGGTCGCACCCTGCGGCATCATCGCGCTTGCTCGACTTCCCATTCGCCCCGGCCGCGCCCGCCAGCGCGCCGGGGTTTTCATTTCGCCCCATGGCTTCACGCCTCCTGCCGAAGGACGGGCTGATAGGCGAGGACGTTGCCGCGGCACGGCGCGGCAAGCACATGCCCGCGCTCCCGAAGGGCTGCTAGCGCGCGATGAGCGGTCGACCTCCCGATCCTCAGATCATCGGCGACGGCGTCGAGGACAAGCTCCACACGCGGTTCGCTGCCGGTGAGCTTCGCGGCAAGCCTCGTGGCAATGCGCGACGTGACGGGCGCGAGATCCCGGTCATCGGCGACTTGGTCGAGCCACTTGAGCAGATCGGCGGCAGAGAGTGCGCCCGTGGGCGCTGATTGATACTGCATGGGGTTCCCCCACTGCCCCTCCCGCTCGGGAGGGATGATTGGTGCACCCCATGGCGCGACGCCACCTCTCCAATCAGCAGTATCAATTCCGCGCAGGGAGCGTTCGCGGACCTGCCCAATATCGGGAAGGCCCCGCGTTTCGTCAATGCATCATCGCGCGGTGCGCAACTCGATCACCCGGCCGGTCGCCTCGCCTCGCAGAAATCGGGCCCAATGATCCATCATGGCGCGCCTGCGCTCGACCATGTCGGTGCGGCGGTAGGCCCGCTCGACCTCGGACCCCACGAGGTGGGCGAGGGCGATCTCGGACATGTCGCGGTCGTAGCCGAGCTCGGCCGTCCAGTCCCGGAACGAGCTGCGCAGGCCGTGGGGCACCGCGGGGCGGCCGGTGCGGGCGTCGCGCCACCCGGCCTTGTCCACCGGCAGACCGGCCGCCTTGGCCTCGGCCTCAGCATCCTCCTGCATCCGCCGCATGACGGCGCTCACGCTCATGTCGCTGATCATCCCGCCGCGGGTGCTCGGGAAGACATAGTCGCACCCCTGCATCCGCGGCACGGCCTTCAGGATCGCCACGGCGTCCGCAGAGAGCGGCACCCGGTGCTCGCGCCCCATCTTCATCCGGTCGGCCTGGATCACCCACAGGCCCGCGCCAAGGTCGATCTCCGACCACGTCGCGCCCCTGACCTCGCCCGAGCGCGCCGCCGTCAGGGTGGCAAAGCGGAGGGCGGTGGCGCCCATGCCCTCGCGCTGGCCCAGCTCCTCCCACCAGTCGGCAAGCCGGGCCAGCGGCACCGCCGGGAAATTGCCGGCGCGGGCCTTGGCGACCGCGGTGGGCGACGGTAGCAGCTCCTTCAGATTGCCAGCCCACCGGGCCGGGTTCTCGCCCGTGCGGTAGCCCGATACGGTCGCCCACGACAGGATCGCCTCGAGATAGCCCCTCATCTTCGTGGCGGTGTCCGGCTTCGTCGTCCAGATCGTGTTGAGGGCGCGCACCACGTCATGCGGTGCCACCTCCTGCACGGTCAGGTCGCCGATCTCCGGGAAGGCATAGGCCGTCAGGGTCGAGCGCACCGCCTTCTGAGACTTCTCAGGTCGGTCGGACAGCTTCGCCTTGATCCACCTGTCGGCGGCGTCGGCGAAGGTCAGCGTGTTGCGCCGCGCGGCCGCCAGTGCGGCGCGCGCCTCCTTCCGCTCTTCGATAGGGTCGATCCCTTCGGCGATCTTCCGCTTCGCCTCCCGCGCCCTATCGCGGGCGTCGGCGAGACCGACTTCAGGATATGCCCCGAGGCCGATGGCCCGCCGGCTGCCCGCGACCATCGTGCGGAGGATCCAAGACTTCGCCCCGTTCGGAGTGATCTGCAGCAGGAGCCCGGCCACGCCGCCCGCCTGCATCCACACGTTGCGATCATGTGTGCCGGGGTGCGCCGCCCTCTTGATGTCGAGCGCCCCGAGCTCTTTCGCCCGTTTCGGCATTCCTGTAGCCTCCAATCAGCAATCCGCAGTATGGATCGGAACCGGAATAGAACCCGCGTCCGCTTGCCAAACCGCCTCCCATCAGCCGGGTGGCGGGGGAGCCGAAGAACGGCAGCAGATCCATTTTCCCGCCAGCCACGCCGCTGGCCAAAAACGATGCTACTTGGTGCGTATAGACGCAACTGGAAATTACAGGCTGTCGCCAAAAACCCCTTGTTTTACAGGCCAAATGCAACGCCCTGATACCGGCTGCAACCGCCTACCGGCTCCCTTCACCCGCTCCACTCCCCTCCTGCAAGCCTGATTTACATGCCCGTGTCTGGGATGAGGGGCGGCCGTGGGCCTCCTCACCCTCAAGGCTACACCGGCACGGAACTCTGCTGCCCGGACCGGGTCCGCAGGGGGTGTTGTCTCACGAGGCTGAGCGCCAGCCCCACTGACAACCGCCCGAGACAGATATCCCTGCGGTTGACGGCCGCCATCGCCTATTGCTGGCATGGCCTCGGCAGGAAACGAATGGAAACGCCCGCCCGATGCTTCATCATCGGGCGGGACGCTCTGTTGCGGTGGGCAGGTTGGTTCAGCCGAGCAGGGCCTTGGCCTTGGCGACGGTCGCCTCGGGCGTGATGCCGAACTCCTGGAACAGCCGCTCGGCCGGGGCCGAGGCGCCGAAGCCCGACATGCCGATGAAGCCGTCCTTGCCCTCGCGGCCGCGCTCGCCCAGAAGCCAGCGGTCCCAGCCCATGCGGACACCCGCCTCGATGGCGATGCGGACGGCGCCCGCCGGCAGAACCTTGCGGCGGTAGGCCTCGTCCTGCCGGGCGAACAGCTCCATGCAGGGCATCGAGACGACGCGGGTGCCGATGCCCTCGGCCTCGAGCGCCTCGCGGGCCTTCAGCGCGACCTCGACCTCGGAGCCCGAGGCGATCAGGATGACCTGACGCTTGCCGGTCGCTTCCTCGAGGACATAGGCGCCCTGCGCGACGAGGTTCTTGTTGGTGTGGGTCTTGCGCACCGCCGGCAGGTTCTGCCGCGACAGCGCCAGCACCGAGGGCGTGGCCTTTTCGGAGAGCGCGATCTCCCAGGCCTCGGCGGTCTCGGTCAGGTCGGCGGGGCGGAACACCAGCATGTTCGGCGTCGCGCGCAGCATGGCCAGATGCTCGACCGGCTGGTGGGTCGGCCCATCCTCGCCCAGACCGATCGAGTCATGGGTGAAGACATAGACCACCGGCATGTGCATCAGCGCCGAGAGGCGCACGGCGGGGCGGCAGTAGTCGGCAAAGCACATGAAGGTGCCGCCGTAGGGGCGCAGGCCGCCGTGCAGCGCCATGCCGTTCATCGCCGCGGCCATGCCGTGCTCGCGGATGCCGTAATAGACGTAGCGGCCCTTGCGGTTGATCGGGTCGAACACGCCGAGGTCGGCGGTCTTGGTGTTGTTCGAGCCGGTCAGGTCGGCCGAGCCGCCGATGGTCTCGGTCATGATCGGATTGACCGCTTCCAGCACCATCTCCGAGGCGCGGCGGGTCGCGACCTTCGGCATCTTCTCGACCGCGTCCTTCTTCACGGCGCGGACCGCGGCGGCGAGCTTCTTCGGCGGCTCGCAGGAGAACTGCTGCTGGAAGAGGGCGCGCTTGCTGTCCGAGAGGGCGGCGAACCGCTCGTCCCATGCCTTGCGGGCCTCGGCTCCGCGCGAGCCGATGGTCTCCCAGGCCGTCTTGATGTCGGCCGGGATCTCGAAGGCCCCGGCGGTCCAGCCATAGGCGGCCTTGGTGTCGGTGATCAGCTTGGCATCGGTCAGCGCGCCGTGACCCTTGGAGGTGTCCTGCGCCGAAGAGCCGAGCGCGATATGCGTGGTGCAGGCGATGAAGGCCGGGCCCTTCGAGGCCTTGGCTTCGGTCAGCGCGCGGTCGATGTCGGCGGGATCATGGCCGTCGCATTCGAACACGTCCCAGCCCGCGGCGGCGAAGCGCGCCTTCTGGTCGGTGCGGTCCGACAGCGCCACCTTGCCGTCGATGGTGATGCCGTTGTTGTCCCACATCACGATCAGGCGCGACAGCTCGTGCCGGCCGGCGAGGCCGATGGCCTCCTGGCTCACCCCCTCCATCAGACAGCCGTCGCCGGCGATGCAGTAGGTGTAGTGGTCGATGATCTTCGCCCCCCAGCGGGCGCGGAGCGACTCTTCGGCCATCGCGAGACCCACGGCCATCGCGAGACCCTGGCCCAGCGGGCCGGTCGTGGTCTCGATCCCCTTGGCGAGGAAGTTCTCGGGGTGGCCAGCGGTTCGGGAGCCCCACTGGCGGAAGTTCCTGATCTGCTCGATCGGGAACTCGGGGTCGCCGGTCAGGTGAAGCAGCGAATAGACCAGCATCGAGCCGTGACCCGCGGACAGCACGAACCGGTCGCGGTTCGGCCAGTCGGGGGACTGCGCGTCGAAGACCATGTGCTTTTCGTAGAGCACGGTCGCGACGTCCGCCATGCCCATCGGCATGCCGGAATGGCCGGAATTGGCCGCCGCCACGGCGTCGAGCGTCAGCGCGCGGATGGCGCAGGCTTTCTTCCAGTGATCGGGATGCTGCTCGCGCAGGCTCTGTATGTCCACGGCAATTCTCCGACTTGGATGCCCCCGGGCGCGGCTTCTTGCGCGCACCGCTTCAGGGCTGCATATCAGCCCGACCGGCAAGATCAAGCGCGTGGGTCCCTTTCTGATGCCAAAGGGGGGCGCATCGCGGGGCAACCGACGATAAGATCGGGGAAAAGCGCCGGGCGGATGTGATTCGCGCGACAATGTGCCGCCGCATGTTCGCGCAAGCGAAATGTGGACGGCCCGGCCGAAACGGAACGGAAAGGCAGACCTATGCAGGAGATGGTGGAACTCGAGCGGCGGCTCACGGCCGCCCTTGAACGGATCGGAGCGGGGATCGACGCGATCCCCGTCATGCCGGCGGAGAACCCGTTGCAGGCCGAACTCGACGAGGAGCGGATGGTCAATGCCCAGCTCGCTGAGCGGCTGAAGGCCGTGAAGGAGCGCGAGGGGGCCAGGATCGGCCAGCTTGAGGAGCAGGTCGAGGCGCTGACGCGGCAGCTCGACGTGCAGGGGCTGGAGCTTCAGCGGATGAAGAAGACGACGGGACAGTTGCGCGAGGCGCTGCGCAGCCTGCGCGAGGCCACCGCCGAAGGCGTGGCCGACCCGCACCTGCTCAACCGTTCGATGGTGGTCGAGCTCGAGTCTCTGCGCGCGGCCCGCGCCACCGAGGCCGCCGAGGTGGACGAGGTGCTCTCGGCGCTGCAACCCCTGATCGCGGAGGGCCGCTCGGATGCCTGAACTGAGCATTGCCATCGGTGGCAAGACCTTCGAGGTCGCCTGCCAGCCGGGCGAGGAAGAGTTCCTGCACGCGGCCGCAGCCATGCTCGACGCCGAGGCGGCGCCCGTGGTCGAGCAGATGGGCCGCATGACGGATTCACGGATGCTGCTGATGGCGGGACTGATGCTGGCCGACCGGATGGCGGGCGTGGACGAGGAGATCCGCCGGCTGCGCGAGCAGGTGGCCGAACTCGAAGCCCGTCCGGCGCCGGAGCCCGAGCGGATCGAGGTTCCCGTGATCCCCGAGGGCGTGAAAGAGGCGCTGGCCGAGCTTGCGGCGCGGGCCGAGGCCATGGCCGAGCGGGTCGAGGAGCGCGCCCGCGCCTGAGGCCGGGCCTTCAGGGTTGGTGTCGGAGGCGGGGGGCTGTCTGCCCCCCGGCCGCCCGAACGGGCGGCTCCCCCCGAGGATATTTTTACAGAGTGAAAGGGCCGGCTGTCGCGCGGAGGGTGCGAGGCATCGCCTGCGGGCGGGCGCCGGGGGAAGGGGCGCGCCCCGCAGGCGCGCCCGCAAGGGTCAGGCGTTGGCTTCGCGGATCTTGTCGGCGGCGGCCTTGTCGTAGGTGACGCCCTTGGCTTCGAAGAGCTGGTCAAGCTCACCCGAGAGGGTCATTTCGGTGACGATGTCGCAGCCGCCCACGAACTCGCCCTTGACGTAGAGTTGCGGGATCGTGGGCCAGTCGGAGAAGTCCTTGATGCCCTGGCGGATGTCGGCGTCCTCGAGCACGTTCACATCCTTGTAGGCCACCTGCATGTAGTTGAGCACGCCGGCGACGCGGCTCGAGAAGCCGCATTGCGGCATGGTCTTGCTGCCCTTCATGAACAGGACCACGTCGTTCGTGGTGACGAGGTCACGGAGCTGTTCTTCGACGGTGGTGGTCATGTCGGATCGTCCTCGTGGTTGGGCCGCGCCTTCACGCGGTCGTCGATGGTGGATTGGGCTCAGTCGGGGGCCTTGGTGGTCAGCGCGAGGGCGTGGAGTTCGCCGTGCGCGCCATCCATCTTGCCCTTGAGCGAGGCATAGACCGCGCGCTGCTGCTGGACGCGGTTCATGCCGCGGAAGCTTTCGTCGATCACCTCGGCCGACCAGTGGTTTCCGTCGCCCGCAAGGTCGGTGATGGTGATCTTCGCCTGCGGGAAACTGGCGCGGATGAGGTTCTCGATGTCCTGGGCTTCCATGGCCATGGGGCGGGGGTTCCTGTGCGGTCACTCTTGCGAAAGATGTATGACGCATGCAGGACGCGCGCAAGCGGTGCGCGGGCTGCAGGCAGGGGCCGCGTGGCCTCTGCCCGCAAAAGCATCAGCCGATGGCAGCCGCGAAGGCGCCGCGGTAGAGGCGCGACAGGTCCACCAGCGGTGCCGAGACGGTGCCCAGCGTCACTTCCTCGCCGCCGAACTGGCCGACTTGCTGCAGCGGCACTCCGGCGGCTTCGGCCGCCGCCTGCAGCGCCTTGGTCTGGTCGGGATGGACGGCCACCAGATAGCGTGCCTGATCCTCGCCGAAGAGCTGCGCGGTGCCGGTGACCGTCAGCGTCAGGCCGAGGCCCGCGCCCTCGGCCATCTCGAAGGCCGCGAGAGCGAGGCCGCCGTCGGACAGGTCGGTCGCGGCCGACACGAGCTTGCGGTTGGCGCGCAGGAACTCGCCGTGGCGCTTCTCGGCGTCGAGATCGACATGCGGCGCGTCGCCGTCCTCGCGGCCGAGCAGTTCCGCCAGCAGCGCGGACTGGCCGAGGTGGCCCTTTGTTTCGCCGATCACCAGCGCCACGTCGCCTTGCTCGGGCTGGCCCGCGATCAGCTCGTCCAGGCTTTGCAGGATGCCGACCGCGCCGATGGTGGGGGTGGGCAGGATCGCCACGCCGTCGGTCTCGTTGTAGAGCGAGACGTTGCCCGAGACGATCGGCATGTCGAGCGCCGCGACGGCGGCGCCGATGCCTTTGATGGCGCCGACGAACTGGCCCATGATCTCGGGCTTTTCCGGGTTGCCGAAGTTCATGTTGTCGGTGGTGGCCAAGGGCTTCGCGCCCACTGCGGTCAGGTTGCGGTAGGCTTCGGCCACCGCCTGCTTGCCGCCCTCGAACGGGTTGGCCTTGACGTAGCGCGGCGTCACGTCCGAGGTGAAGGCCAGCGCCTTCGGCGTCCCATGCACCCGCACGACGCCCGCGCCGAGGCCGGGTGCCCGCACGGTATCCGCCATCACCTGGCTGTCATACTGCTCCCAGACCCAGGCCTTGTGCGCATAGGAGGGCGAGCCGATCAGCGCCTTGAGACCCTCGATCGGATCGACCTCGGGCACGTCGCCCAAGGGCGCGGCGGCGGGCGTTTCGACCCACGGGCGGTCGTATTCCGGTGCAGTGCCCGACAGCGCCTTCAGCGGCAGGTCGGCCTTCACCTCGTTGCCGTGCAGGATCAGGAAGCGGTCCTCGGGGATGGTCTCGCCGACGATGGCGAAGTCGAGATCCCACTTCTCGAAGATCGCGCGGGCCACGGCCTCCTTCTCGGGCTTCAGCACCATGAGCATCCGCTCCTGGCTTTCCGACAGCATCATCTCGTAGGCCGTCATGTTGGCCTCGCGCTGCGGGACATTGTCCAGCTGCAGCTTGATGCCGAGGTCGCCCTTGTCGCCCATCTCGACGGCCGAGCAGGTGAGGCCGGCCGCCCCCATGTCCTGAATGGAGATGACCGAATCCGAGGCCATCAGTTCGAGACAGGCTTCCAGAAGGCGCTTTTCGGTGAAGGGGTCGCCGACCTGCACGGTCGGGCGCTTCTCCTCGATCGTGTCGTCGAATTCGGCCGAGGCCATCGTGGCGCCGCCCACGCCGTCACGGCCCGTCTTGGCGCCGAGATAGACCACCGGCATCCCCACGCCCGAGGCCGCCGAGTAGAAGATCTTGTCGGCGTCCGCGAGCCCGGCCGCAAAGGCGTTCACCAGACAGTTGCCGTTGTAGGCGCGGTGGAAGCGCACCTCGCCGCCCACCGTGGGCACGCCGAAGGCATTGCCATAGCCGCCGATCCCTTCGACCACGCCCTTGACGATATGGGCGGTCTTGGGGTGGCTCGGCTCGCCGAAGCTGAGCGCGTTCATCGCCGCGATAGGCCGCGCGCCCATGGTGAAGACGTCGCGCAGGATGCCGCCGACCCCGGTCGCCGCCCCCTGATAGGGCTCGATGTAGGACGGGTGGTTGTGGCTCTCCATCTTGAAGATGACCGCCTGACCGTCGCCGATATCCACCACGCCCGCGTTCTCGCCGGGGCCGCAGATCACCTGCGGGCCGGTGGTGGGCAGGGTGCGCAGCCATTTCTTCGACGACTTGTAGGAGCAATGCTCGTTCCACATCGCCGAGAAGATGCCAAGCTCGGTGAAGCTCGGCTCGCGCCCGATGATCCCGAGGATGCGCTCATATTCGTCGGGCTTGAGGCCGTGGGCCGCGATCAGCTCGGGGGTGATTTCGGGCTCGGTCATGGCACATCTCTCCGCGGCAGGGGCTTTGGCGCCTCATAGGACGGAACGGCCATCAGGGGAAGGAGGCGCACCGCGCGCCGGCGCAAGATTTTTCGCCCGACCGTCCTTGTTCTGCTGTGCCGTTCGGCATCGTCGCCGCAAATGGCCCATCGGATGGGCATTCCGACAAAGCTATGCGGAAAGCAAAAAAAAGGCCGAGCAGAAGCTCGGCCCAAGTCCAACAGGGAGGTATGAAGCGGACGAGAGAGACTCTCGATCACCCGCTTCGAGAGGCGATGTAGGGCCGCGACTCGTCGCGATCAAGCGCCATGATGCTATGCTGAAGGCATGGCCGTCATGCGTCTGGTGCATAGCTTAGCCACGGATCCATCTTTTCCTGTATTGCCATGCGGTTAGCCCGCCGAGGCGCTTCCCCGCCGCACGGCCGGGCGAGCACGCTCAGGTCTGTTGCTGCCTGCGGTAGAGCGAGATCT
This sequence comes from Cereibacter azotoformans, assembly GCF_021391315.1. Classification (NCBI taxonomy): domain Bacteria; kingdom Pseudomonadati; phylum Pseudomonadota; class Alphaproteobacteria; order Rhodobacterales; family Paracoccaceae; genus Cereibacter; species Cereibacter azotoformans. Next base: position 768,994 of record NZ_CP090021.1, read on the forward strand.
CTTCCATCACGAACTCGCGGAAGGCGGCGACACGCTTGGAGTGGCGCAGTTCCTCGGGGTAGGCGAGGAACACGGGCACGTCGTTCGACTCGACCTCCGGCATGACCCGGACCAGCTGCGGGAAGGCCACGGCCAGATAGTCCGGCATGACGCCCACCCCGAGATTGTTCAGCACCGCCTGAAGCACGCCGAAGTAGTTGTTCACCGTGAGAGTGGAGGGAATGTCGTTCGTCAGGATCTCCTGCACCAGCGCCGCCCCCGCCGCCACCTGAGGCGCCCCCGGAAGCTGGCAGATCAGCCGGTGATGCGAGAAATCCTCCATCTTCTCGGGCATTCCGTGCTCGGCCACATAGTCCGGCGAGGCATAGAGGCGCATGCGGATCGACATGAGGCGCTTGCGGATCAGGTCGGCCTGGCTCGGCTCCTTCATGCGGATCGCGACGTCGGCCTCGCGCATCGGCAGGTCGAGCACGCGCTCCTCGAGCATCAGGTCGATCTTCAGCGCGGGATACTTGCGGTAAAGCCCGACCAGCCGCGGCGCGAGCCAGAGGGTGCCGAAGCCGGTGGTGGTGGTCACGCGCAGCTCGCCAAAGACCTCGTCCTCGCTGTCGCGGATCCGCGCGGCCGCGGCCTCCAGCCGCTTGACCATCTGGCTGGTCGCATCGAACAGAAGCTCGCCCTGCTCGGTGAGAATCAGCCCCCGCGCGTGACGGTGGAAAAGGGTCACGTTCAGGCTCTCTTCCAGCGCCCGGATCTGGCGGCTGACCGCCGACTGAGAGAGGTGGAGCGTGTCGCCGGCATGGGTCAGGCTGCCCGCATCCGCGACGGCGTGGAATATTCTGAGCTTGTCCCAGTCCATGTCGCAATCCTCCGCCGCGTCAGGCGGCCCGTGCGCAATGATCCCTATCGGATTGCATATCCGGGTTGCAATGGAAACATGGCTCGGAAACCGCTTTGTAGGTCAGCAATTTTGACCTAACATGGAGTCATGTTCAAAGGCACTGGGAGGAGACCTATGAGCAGGCAGGATGTGAAGCTGTCCGACCGCACCGACCTCGCGAAATCGCCGGTGTTGCTGAACGGAACGCAGGCCATGGTGCGGCTGATGCTGATGCAGAAGGCGCGCGACCGGGCGGCGGGGCTGAATACCGCAGGCTATGTGACAGGCTACCGCGGCTCGCCGCTGGGCGCGGTGGACCTGACGATGGCGCGCGCCGAGAAGGACCTCAGGGGCGCGGACATCCTGTTCCAGCCGGGGCTGAACGAGGATCTGGCGGCGACCGCCATCTGGGGCACCCAGCAGGCCGAGCTGCGCGGCGAGGGGCGCTTCGATGGCGTCTTCGCGCTCTGGTATGGCAAGGGGCCGGGGGTGGATCGCACCGGCGACGTGATGCGCCACGCCAACATGGCCGGCACCTCGCGCCACGGCGGCGTGCTGATGGCGATGGGCGATGACCATACCGGCGAAAGCTCGACCACGCTGCACCAGTCGGACTGGGCGATGGTCGATGCCTACATTCCCGTCCTCTCGCCGGCGGGCGTGCAGGAGATCCTCGATTACGGGCTCTATGGCTGGGCGCTGTCGCGGTTTGCGGGCGTCTGGGTCGGTCTCAAGACCATGAAGGACACGGTCGAGGCGACGGCGGTCGTGGATGGCCGGCCCGACCGCATGAATTTCGTCCTGCCCGACTTCCGCATGCCCGAGGGCGGGCTCAACATCCGGCTTGTCGATACGCCCGTCGCGCAGGAAGCGCGGATGATCGACCACAAGCGGTTCGCGGCCGAAGCCTTCAGCCATGCCAACCGCATGGACCGCCGCGTCTGGGGCCGCCGCGGCGCGAAGATCGGCTTTGTCTCGGCCGGGAAAAGCTGGCTTGATCTTGTCCATGCCCTGTCGCTGCTGGGGATCGGCGAGGCCGAGGCCGAGCGGCTGGGCATCACCACCTACAAGGTGGGGCAGGTCTGGCCCATGGACTTCCGCGGCTTTCAGGACTGGGCCGAGGGGCTCGAACTGATCGTCTGCGTCGAGGAAAAGCGCAAGCTGATCGAGGTGCAGGCCAAGGAGGCGATCTTCAACGACCGCCGCGGCCGGCGCATCTACGGCTGGCAGAACGATCGGGGGGAAGAGCTGTTTCCGACACGGTTCGCGCTCGATCCCGTCGGGATCGCGGAAAAGATCGGCGCGATCCTCATCGAGGAGGGCCGGGGCACCGACCGGGTGAAGGCGGGCCTCACCCGGCTGGCCGAGGCGCGCCGGGCGGACAATGCGCAGGACCTTGCGGCGCGGCTGCCCTATTTCTGCTCGGGCTGCCCGCACAACAGCTCGACCCGGCTGCCCGAGGGCAGCCGCGCCTATGCGGGCATCGGCTGCCATTACATGGTGCAATGGATGGACCGCGACACCGTGGGCTTCACCCAGATGGGCGGCGAGGGCGCGAACTGGATCGGGGAAGCTCCGTTCTCGAAGCGCCCGCATGTGTTCCAGAATCTGGGCGACGGCACCTACAACCACTCAGGCGTGCAGGCGATCCGGGCGGCGCTGGCTGCGGGCACCACCATCACCTACAAGATCCTCTTCAACGACGCCGTGGCCATGACGGGGGGGCAGCACAACGAGGGCGACCTCAGCGCCGACCGCATCGTGCGCGAGATCCAGGCGATGGGTGTGGGCCACATCGCGGTCGTGCATGACGCGAAGGAGGAGGTGGACCTTTCGCGCTTCCCCGGCGGCATCGAGATCCACGAGCGCGCCGACCTGATGGAGGTGCAGAAGAAGTTCAGCCGGATTCCGGGCGTCTCGGCCATCGTCTATATCCAGACCTGCGCCGCCGAGAAGCGCCGGCGCCGCAAGCGGGGCACCTTCCCCGACATCGACCGGCGGGTGTTCATCAACACGGACGTGTGCGAAGGCTGCGGCGACTGCGGCGTGCAGTCGAACTGCGTCTCGATCGTGCCGGTCGAGACCGAACTGGGCCGCAAGCGCGCCATCGACCAATCCTCCTGCAACAAGGATTTCTCCTGCCTCAACGGCTTCTGCCCCTCGTTCGTCACGCTCGAAGGCGCGCAGCCCCGAAAGGCCGCGACCGCCGAGATCGACCTGCCGCACCTGCCCGAGCCCGATCTGCCGACGATCCGGGGCACGCACAACCTGCTCGTGACGGGGGTCGGCGGCACGGGGGTGGTCACGGTGGGCGCGATCCTCTCGATGGCGGCCCACATCGACGGCAAGGCTGCAGCCATGATGGAGATGGCGGGCCTCGCCCAGAAGGGCGGAGCCGTCCACATCCACTGCCGCATCGCCGAGCAGCCCTCGGACATCAGCGCCATCCGCGTGGCGGTGGGCGAGGCGGATGCGGTGATCGGGGGCGATCTCGTCGTGACGGCGGGTGCGAAGACCCTGGGGCTGATGGCCACGGGCCGCACGGGGGCGGTGGTGAACAGCCATGACATCGTGACGGGAGAGTTCACCCGGAACACCGACTTCCGCGTGCCTTCGGAACGGTTGCAGGTTTCGCTTCAGGCGCGGCTCCAGGATCGGGTGGCCTTCCTGGATGCGACCGAGCTTGCGCGGGCGCTGATGGGCGACTCGATCTATTCCAACATGATGGTGTTCGGGGCGGCGTGGCAGAAGGGTCTGATCCCGCTCTCGGCCGAGGCGATCCATCGCGCGATCGAGCTGAACGGCGCGGCGGTGGCGCGGAATGCGCGCGCCTTTGCCCTCGGCCGTTGGGCGGTGCTGCATCCGGCCGAGGCCGCCCGTATCCTGCAGCCCGAGCCGGTGAAACCCGTCGATCCGGTGGACTACCGCGCCGAACGGCTGGTCGGCTACCAGTCCCGCCGGCTCGCGCGGCGCTTCCGCGCGCTGGTGGACCGCGCCCCGCCAGAGATCCGCGAGGATGTGGCGCGCGGCTACTACCAGCTTCTGGCCTACAAGGACGAGTATGAGGTGGCGCGGCTGCATCTCGACACGATGGCGCGGGCGCGGGCCGAGTTCGACGGCGACTTCCGCCCGACCTTCCACCTCGCGCCGCCGTTCCTGGCCGGCAAGGGAGAGGAACGGCCCAGGAAGCGCCAGTTCGGCCCGTGGATGATCCCGGCGTTCCGGCTGCTCGCGGCGCTCAAGCCGTTGCGCGGCACCCCGCTCGATCCGTTCGGCCGGAACCCCGAGCGGCGGCTCGAACGCCGGCTGATCGCCCAGTTCGAGGCGGACATGGCCGAGATCCTTCCCGCTCTGACGCCCGAAACGATGGAACTGGGCCGCGAGCTGGCACGGCTGCCCCTCGCGATCCGCGGCTACGGGCCGGTGAAGGAGGCCAATGCCGAGACGGCCGCGCACCGCCGGGCCGAGCTTCTGGCCGCGATCCGCGCGGGCGGGGCGCCCCTGCCGATGGCGGCCGAGTAGTCCTCGGCGCCCGAGGGCGGTGCGGTCTCCCGTGCCCGTTGCGGGCTCGCGGGCCCTGCGGAATAAGTCGGATGGCGCCACCTCGGCGCTTCCGTCTTGCGCGGCATGATCCTATGCTGACGGGACAGAAAAGTCCTGAGGGGCGGGGGCAGGCATGGCGGTTGGTGTGTTCGATTCGGGGCTGGGTGGCCTCACGGTTCTTGATGCGGTCCAGAGGCGCTTGCCCGAGGTGCCCTTCGTCTATTTCGGCGACAACGCCCATGCGCCCTACGGCGTGCGCGACGCCGACGACATCTTCGCCCTGACCTGCGCGGCGACCGAGCGGCTCTGGGCCGAGGGCTGCGATCTGGTGATCCTGGCCTGCAACACCGCCTCGGCCGCGGCGCTCAAGCGGATGCAGGAGAGCTGGATCCCCCGGGACAAGCGCGTGCTCGGCGTCTTCGTGCCGCTGATCGAGGCGCTGACCGAGCGGCAGTGGGGCGACAACAGCCCCCCGCGCGAGGTGGCGGTGAAGCATGTGGCGCTGTTTGCCACGCCCGCGACCGTGGCCAGCCGCGCCTTCCAGCGCGAACTGGCCTTCCGCGCCATTGGCGTGGATGTCGAGGCCCAGCCCTGCGGCGGCGTGGTGGATGCGATCGAGCAGGGCGACGAGATCCTCGCCGAGGCGCTGGTGCGCAGCCATGTCGAAGCGCTCAAGCGGCGGATGCCGCATCCGCAGGCGGCGATCCTCGGCTGCACCCATTATCCGCTGATGGAGGCCACCTTCCAGGAGGCGCTGGGGCCGGAGGTCACCGTCTATTCGCAGGCCAATCTTGTGGCCGAGAGCCTTGCGGATTATCTGGCCCGCAGGCCCGAGTTCGTGGGGCAGGGCACCGAGTCGAAGTTCCTGACGACGGGCGACCCCCGGTCGGTCTCGAACAAGGCCACGCAGTTCCTGCGCCGGCGCATCACCTTCGAGGCCGCCTGACCGAAAGAAACGGAAAAGAGACACATGGTTCAGAACATCGCCATCCTCGGAGCCTCCGGCTACACGGGCGCCGAGCTGGTCAGGTTGATCGCCACCCATCCCTCGATGCGGATCGTGGCGCTCTCGGGCGACCGCAAGGCAGGCATGGCGATGTCCGAGGTCTTTCCGTTCCTGCGCCATCTCGACCTGCCGCGCCTGCAGAAGATCGACGAGATCAATTTCTCGAATGTGGACTTGGCCTTCTGCGCCCTTCCTCACGCGACCTCGCAGGAGGTGATCTCGGCCCTGCCGCGCGATCTGAAGATCGTCGATCTCTCCGCCGATTTCCGCCTCCGCGATCCGGCCGCCTACGAGACCTGGTATGGCAAGCCCCATTCCGCGCCCGAGCTGCAGAAGGAGGCGGTCTACGGGCTGACCGAATTCTACCGCGACGAGATCCGCGGCGCGCGGCTGGTGGCCGGCACGGGATGCAACGCGGCGACCGGCCAGTATGCGATCCGGCCGCTGATCGAGGCGGGCGTGATCGACCTCGACGACATCCTGATCGACCTCAAGGCCGGCGTCTCCGGCGCGGGACGGAGCCTGAAGGAGAACCTCCTCCATGCCGAGCTGTCCGAGGGCACGCACGCCTATTCCGCCGGCGGCACGCACCGCCACCTGGGCGAGTTCGACCAGGAGTTTTCGAAGATCGCCGGGCGGCCCGTGCAGGTCCGCTTCACCCCGCATCTGACGCCGATGAACCGCGGCATCCTTGCCAGCGTCCATGTCAAGGGCGACCCGCAAGCGGTGCACCGGGCCCTCGCGGACCGCTACCTCACGGAAACGTTCCTTGAGGTGCTACCTTTTGGCGCGCTCCCCTCGACACGGGATATCCGGGGGTCCAACTACGTCCATATCGGCGTGATCGGGGACCGGATCCCCGGCTGCGCCCTGGTGGTGGCGGTGCTGGACAACCTGTGCAAGGGCTCTTCGGGGCAGGCGATCCAGAATGCGAACCTGATGCTGGGGCTGGACGAGGCGGCGGGCCTCCGGCTCGCCCCGGTCTTCCCGTAAGAGCCGTTCTGCCAAGAGGGTGACATGAAGGGCCTGAAGAAGAAACGCCGCATCCAGATCATCACGCTGGCCTTCGTGGCGCTGGCGGGTTCGACGGCCCTGATCGGCTACGCCATGCGCGACGGGATCAACTTCTTCCGCTCGCCGACGCAGGTGGTCGAGGCGCCGCCGTCCGAGACCGAGGTGTTCCGCATCGGCGGGCTGGTCGAGAAGGGCAGCCTCGTGCGGGGGCAGGGCGAGACCGTCACCTTCCGCGTGACCGACACGAACGCGACCGTGCCTGTCCGCTTCACCGGCGTCCTGCCCGACCTCTTTGCCGAGGATGCGGGCATGGTCGGCACCGGCCGCCTCGTGGACGGCGTCTTCCAGGCCAGCGAGATCCTCGCCAAGCATGACGAGACCTACATGCCGAAGGAAGTGGTGGATGCGCTGAAGGAACAGGGCGTCTTCCAGCACACCGAGGACCAGCCCCAGGGCTGACCGGCCGCTCCCGCGCCGCCTCCCGATGCCGCGCACGCCGTCCTTCATTCTGGCCCAAATATCCCGGGGGCGCGGGGGCAGAGCCCCCGCTCTCACCGCTCCGCCGTGCGCGGTCTTAACCACGGCTTGAACCTCCTCCTCCAGTCTGGCCTCCGGCTGAAGACGAGGGTGAGATGCAGACGGTCCAGCAGATCGCGAAAGAGATCGTCGCCCGCGAGGGCGGCTTTGTGAACGACCCCGACGATCCCGGCGGGGCCACGAGATACGGTGTCACCATCGCCACGCTGCGGCGTCTGGGGTTCGACACGACGGGCGACGGGCGCATCGGCCTCGAGGATGTGCGCGCCGTGACCCGCGCGCAGGCCGAGGCGATCTTCGTCGAACATTACTTCCGCCGCCCCGGCATCGGCAACCTGCCCGAGGTGCTGCACCCCGGCCTCTTCGACATGTATGTCAACGCCGGCTCGAACGCGGTGAAAATCCTCCAGCGGCTCGTGTCCGAGATGGGATTTCCCTGCGCCGCCGATGGGGCCATCGGGCCCCAGACCATCCGGCAGGCGCAGGCGGCCCATGAGGCCGCGCCCGATCATCTTGCGGATGCCTACGCCGTCGCCCGCCGAAACTTCTACTATGCGCTGGCCGATGGGCGGCCCTCGTCGCGCAAGTACGCCCGGAGGAAGGACGGCGGAAAGGGCGGCTGGATCCTCCGGGCGGAAGAGTTCATGGCGCCCCGTTACCGCCTGACCGATGCCCAGCATCGGGAAAGGACCGCCTCATGGGCCTGATCGGACGCATCATCGCCGGCGGCGACGGCGTGGCCACTCTCGGGGCCGCGGTGAAGGATGTGGCGGAGGTCTTCCGCCCGAACGCCACGCGCGAGATCGAGCTTTCGGCCGAGATGCAGGGCGAGGCGCTGCAGCAATATTCCGAAGAGTTCGCCAATCCCGGCAATGGCGGGTTCGACCGGTTCGTGAACGGGGTGAACCGGCTGCCGCGGCCGATGCTCGCCTTCGGAACGCTTGCGCTCTTCAGCTTCGCCATGGTCGATCCCGAGAGCTTCGGCCGGCGCATGTCGGGTCTCGCCCTCGTGCCCGATCCGCTCTGGTGGCTGCTGGCGGCGATCGTGGGCTTCTACTTCGGCTCGCGCGAGGCGCATTACTTCCGCACCCGCCATCCAAGCGCGGCGGGGGCGGTGGCTCCCGGAGCCGCGCCCGCGGCCCGGGGCGAGGCCAATGCGGCGCTCGACGACTGGCGCGACGGGCGGAGCTGACGGCCGGGGCGGGCGCCATTGACCTGTGCGCCCGCCTCTGGCAAAGCCGGGGCAACAATCAGGACAAGCCCCGAATGAACCTCTTCACCGAAATCCGTTCTCTCGTGACCGCCGAGCTTGGCGCCATGGCCGAGGCGGGCGAGCTTCCCGCAGGGCTCGACCTGTCCGCCGTCGCGGTCGAGCCGCCGCGCGATCCGGCCCACGGAGACATGGCCACCAACGCGGCGATGGTGCTCGCCAAGCCCGCGGGCAAGCCGCCGCGCGCGATCGCCGAGGCGCTGGCCACGCGGCTTGCGGCGGATCCTCGGATTCTGTCGGCCGAGGTGGCGGGGCCGGGCTTTCTCAACCTGCGGCTGCGGCCGGCGGTCTGGCAGGGCCTCGTGGCCCGCGTGCTGCAGGCGGGCGACGCCTACGGCCGCTCGACCATCGGCGCGGGCCAGCGGGTGAACGTCGAATTCGTCTCGGCCAACCCGACGGGGCCGATGCATGTGGGCCATGTCCGCGGTGCGGTGGTGGGCGACGCGCTGGCGCGGCTTCTGGTCTTCGCCGGCTGGGACGTGACGCGGGAATATTACATCAACGACGGCGGCGCGCAGGTCGATGTGCTGGCCCGCTCGGCCTACGAACGCTACCGCGAGGCCCATGGTCTCGAGCCCGAGATCCGCGAGGGGCTCTACCCCGGCGACTATCTGATCCCGGTGGGCGAGGCGCTGAAGGCGAAGTATGGCGACAGCCTGCTCGACAAGGGCGAGCACTTCTGGCTCACCGACGTGCGCGAGTTCGCCACCGAGATGATGATGCAGATGATCCGCGAGGATCTGGCCGCCCTCGGCGTCGAGATGGATGTCTATTCCTCGGAAAAGGCGCTCTACGGGACCGGCAAGATCGAGGCCGCGCTGCAGCGCCTGCAGGACATGGGTCTGATCTATGAAGGCGTTCTGGAGCCGCCGAAGGGCAAGACCCCCGAGGATTGGGAGCCGCGCGAGCAGACCCTGTTCCGCTCGACCGCCCATGGCGACGACGTGGACCGGCCGGTGAAGAAGTCGGACGGCAGCTGGACCTACTTCGCCCCCGACATCGCCTATCACTACGACAAGGTGACCCGCGGTTTCGACCAGCTGATCGATATCTTCGGCGCCGACCATGGCGGCTACGTCAAGCGGATGAAGGCCGCCGTGGCCGCGTTGTCGGATGGGCGCGTGCCGCTCGACATCAAGCTGATCCAGTTGGTGAAGCTGTGGAAGAACGGCGAGCCCTTCAAGATGTCGAAGCGCGCCGGCACCTATGTCACGCTGCGCGACGTGGTGGAGCAGGTGGGGCCGGACGTCACCCGCTTCGTCATGCTGACGCGCAAGAACGACGCCGCGCTGGACTTCGACTTCGACAAGGTGCTCGAACAGTCGAAGGAAAACCCGGTCTTCTACGTCCAGTATGCCAATGCCCGGATCAACTCGGTGCTGCGCAAGGCGCGCGAGCAGGGGATGGACGTGGCCGACGCGGCGCTGGCCGGCGCGGATCTCGACCGGCTCGACCATCCGGCCGAGATTGCGCTGATCGCCAAGCTGGCCGAATGGCCGCGGCTGGTCGAGATCGCGGCCCGCACGAACGAGCCGCATCGCATCGCCTTCTACCTGCACGAGCTTTCCTCGGACCTGCACGGGCTGTGGAACCGCGGCAACGATGAGCCGGGATTGCGCTTCCTGCAGGACGATCCTGTGGTTTCACAGGCGAAAATCGCCCTTGCCCGGGCCGTAGGCGTTGTGATTTGCGCCGGTTTGGGTATCTTGGGGGTCACTCCGGTCGAAGAAATGCGCTGAAAACATGCATCCGCCGGGGCGTAACAGGCAAGCAGCGCCGGGGCGTGCCCCGCGCGCAGTGGGGCAGAGCATGGCGGACGTGGATTTCGACGACTTCGAGGGGTATTACGCCCCCCAGCGGCCTGCGAAGGTCCAGCGCATGATCAACATCGCAGGCGGCGTCTCGTCGATCGCGCTGATCCTCGGGCTTGCGATCTGGGGTTACAAGCTGGCGGTGCGCGACGTGAACGGCATCCCCGTGGTGCGCGCGCTGGAAGGGCCGATGCGCATCGTTCCCGACAATCCGGGCGGCGAGATCGCGGCCCATCAGGGGCTTGCCGTCAATGATGTGGCCGCGGCCGGCACGGCGGCCCCGCCGCCGGACCGGCTGGTTCTGGCGCCCAAGCCGGTGGAACTTGCCCTGGAAGATGAGCCGGGCCTCGATCAGCCGGGGGCCACTGCGGCCACATCCGCCGAAGAAAGTCTGGCGGCGACGACCGAGATCCTGCCCGAGGTCGCGGAGGAGGATGACGGCGCCGACCTTGCCGGCACGGACCTTCCGGCCCTGGACGTGGATGCCACGAAGCTCGCGCTTGCCGAGGCCCTTGCGGACACGCCGGAGCCCGAGGCCGCGGTCGAAGAGACCATGCCGCTGGTGGCCGAGCCCGGCGCCATCCGCAGCTCGCCCATCCCGCCGCCGCGCCCGGCCCGGTCCGCACGCGCGGCCGCCGCCACGCCGGCCGCTGCGCCCGCCGCCGCCGTCGCCGCGACCGAGGTGGACGCCTCGACCCTCCCGGCCGGAACGCGGCTCGTCCAGCTCGGCGCCTTCGATGATGCGGATTCGGCGCGCCGCGAGTGGGACAAGCTCGCCTCCCGCTTCGGCGCCCTGATCACCGACAAGGGCCGCGTGGTCCAGACCGCGCAGAGCGGTGGGCGGACCTTCTACCGGCTCCGCGCCTCGGGCTTTGCGGATGAGGGCGAAGCACGCCGCTTCTGCTCGGCGCTTCTGGCCGAGGACACCGCCTGCATTCCGGTCGCGCTGCGATGAGCGAAGCCGGCCGGTCGGCCACGATCTTCGGCTGCTCCGGCCCCACCCTGACCGACGCCGAGCGCCACTTCTTCCGGCAGGTTGATCCGTTCGGCTTCATCCTCTTTGCGCGCAACATCGAGAACCCGGCGCAAGTCTCGGCCCTGACGGCCGATCTGCGCGGGTCGGTCGGGCGCGACGCGCCGATCTTCATCGACCAGGAGGGGGGGCGCGTCCAGCGCCTGCGCGCGCCGCACTGGCGCGAGTGGCTGCCGCCCCTCGAGGCGGTGGGCAAGGCGAGCGAGAGCGCCGAGCGGATGCTCTGGCTGCGCTACCGGCTGATCGCGGAGGAGCTGCGCGCCGTGGGCATCGACGGCAACTGCGCTCCGGTGGCCGATGTCCTGACCCCGGCCACGCACCCGTTCCTCGCCAACCGCTGCCTGTCCGACGAGGCGGCGCGCGTGGCGCGTCTGGCGCGTGCCGTGGCCGAGGCGCATCTGGCGGGCGGCGTCCTGCCGGTGATGAAGCACCTGCCGGGCCACGGTCGCGCCGCGGCCGACACGCACCACGACCTGCCCACCGTGACCGCCGGGCGCGAGACGCTGGCCGAAAGCGACTTCGCGCCGTTCCGGGCGCTGTCGGACCTGCCGCTCGCCATGACCGCTCATGTGATCTTTGCGGCCCATGACGCCGAGCGGCCCGCGACCTGCTCGCCCGCCATGATCCGGGTGATCCGGGACGAGATCGGCTTCGGCGGCCTTCTGATGACCGATGATCTCTCGATGCAGGCGCTGTCGGGCAGCATCGGCGCGCGCGCGGGCGCGGCCATCGCCGCCGGCTGCGATCTGGCGCTGCATTGCAACGGCGATCTGGCCGAGATGGACGCGGTGGCCCTGGCCTCAGGTGACATGGGCGCGGCGACGCTGGCCCGGGCGCGGGCGGCCCTTGCCGCGCGCCGTCCGCCGGAGCCGGTTGACAGCCGGGCGCTCGAGGCCGAACATGCCGGCCTTCTGGGCGGGCATGTGCATGGCTGACGGTTGGGAAGAGACCTCCGTCCTCAGCGTCGCGGACCGGCTGGCGGCCGAGGCGCTGATCGTCGATGTCGAGGGGTTCGAGGGCCCGCTCGACCTGCTTCTGACGCTCTCCCGCACGCAGAAGGTGGACCTGCGCCGGATCTCGGTCCTGAAGCTGGCCGAGCAGTATCTGCTGTTCGTGACCCACGCCAGGCAACTGCGGATCGAGCTTGCGGCCGATTATCTCGTGATGGCGGCCTGGCTCGCCTATCTGAAAAGCCGGCTGCTGCTGCCCCCCGACCCGACCGAGGAGGGGCCTTCGGCCGAGGAACTGGCCGCGCATCTGGCCTTTCAGCTCGAACGGCTCGAGGCGATGCGCGATGCCGCCGCCCGGCTCATGGCGCGCGACCAGAAGGGACGGGACTTCTTCGCCCGCGGCCTGCCCGAGGATGTCACGCGCCACCGACAGATCAGCTACACGGTCACCCTCATCGACCTGATGCGCGCCTATGCCCGCATCCGCACCCGCGACGAGTTCCGCCCCTTCGTGATGGACCGCCACCATGTCTTCACCATGGAACAGGCGCTGGAGCGGATGCGCGGAATGCTCGGCTGGTTCGGCGACTGGGGCGAGCTGACCTCGTATCTGCCCGAGGGCTGGGACGGCCATCCGATGCGCCGCCGCTCGGCCACCGCGGCCCACTTCGCGGCGATCCTCGAGATGACCAAGCGCGGCCAGATCGAGGTCCGACAGGGCGAGACCTTCGCCCCCATCCTGATCCGCAGGAAGGAAGGCTGATGAACGAACGGCCGGAAAAGTGCCTGTTCGACGCGCCGGTGATGGCCGAGCAGGAACGGATGGTCGAGGCGATCCTGTTCGCCTCCGCCGATCCGGTGACGGTGGCCGAGCTGGCGGCCCGGATGCCGCATGGCTGCGATCCGGCCGAGGCGCTGATGCATCTGCGCAGCCGCTACGAGGGGCGCGGCGTGCATCTGGTGCGGGTGGGCGACGCCTGGGCCTTCCGCACGGCCGCCGATCTGGGCTTCCTGATGCGCAAGGAGACGGTCGAGCAGAAGAAGCTCTCGCGCGCCGCGATCGAGACGCTGGCCATCGTGGCCTATCACCAGCCCGTCACCCGCGCCGAGATCGAGGAGATCCGCGGCGTGGCCGTCAGTCGCGGCACCATCGACCAGCTGATCGAGCTGGAATGGATCCGGTTCGGCCGCAGGCGCATGACGCCCGGCCGCCCGGTGACCTTCGTCGTGACCGAGACCTTCCTCGATCACTTCGGGCTCGAGTCGGCGCGCGATCTGCCGGGGATCAAGGAACTGCGCGCGGCGGGCCTGCTCGACAACCGTCCGCCGCCGGGCAGCGCGCGGCAGCCGGACGAGGACGAGCCGGTGACGGGACAAAGCGAACTCTTCGAGGACTGACCATGATCGCTCGCGCATTCGTCAGCCGGCTCCGGCGCCTCTTCCTCGGTCGCGCGGCCGGGGCGGCCCAGGACCTCGTCCTCGGGGCACCCGGGCCCACGCGCAGCGCGCGTTCGGCGGCCAAGCTGGCGCGGAAGGCTGCGCAGAAAACCCGCCGCGCGGGCCGCTGACGACCGGATCGCGGGCAGGTTCCGGCGCTGAAATCCGCCGATGGCCCGACAGGGGCCTATCGGTTTTCCTGATCCGCTGCTAAGGGTTGCACAGGTCCCATTAGGGCCGCGGAGCGCCGTCCGCGCTCCGATACGAGACCTTTCTTTTGTTGTTTGGAGTTTCCATGTCCTCGCCTTCCTTTGCCGGACGCCTGTTCCAGACCCTCTTCTTCGAGGCGGTGGCGCTGGCGCTTGCCATCCCGCTCTACAGTCTGGCCCTTGACGTTTCGGCGCGCGCGGCGCTGACGGTGGTGCTGCCCGTGGCCGCCGTGGCCTTCCTCTGGTCCGGCCTGCATCGCCTGCTCTTCGACTGGTTCGACTGGCACCTGACCCGCCGGCCCGACACCATGCGGCCGGCCGGCACCTGGATCGTGCGCTCTCTTTCGGGCGCGGCCACCTCGCTCATGCTCACCTTTCCGATGCTGATCTGGCTGGGCGCGCAGCCCCCGCGCGAGGCGATGCTGACGGCGCTGGCGCTGGCCGGGCTTCACTGGGCGCTTGGCCTGCCGGCGCAGCTGGTCCGCGAGCGTCGCCGTGCCGCGGCGCCCGGCACCCTCATGTGCTGACGCCTCACGAGCGGGTGATCGGCAGCCGCTCGAGCATGCGGAAACGGCCGTCGGAGGCTTCGGCAAAGAGGCAGAGGCTGCCGATGCGCACGGGCTCGGCCAGAATGGGCTCGAGCAGCGGCTCGAGCACCGTCACCACCTCGGCAAGCTCGGCTTCGGGCAGTTCACCCGTCAGCGTGACGTGAAAGCGGTAATCGTCGAAGACGTAGGGATAGCCCCAGTCCGCCAGATGGCCGCGCTGCCGGGGTGTCAGCCGCTCGGGCCGTCTGCGCGCGAGTTCGGCCTCTGTCAGCGGCGCGCGAAAACCGTCAAGCGCCCGCATCACCTCGGCGGCGAGGTCCGCGAGAGGTTCCTCATTGCCCGCAGGCACCAGTGCGAGAAAGCCGCCGATGCGGTCGAGCTTAAGGCCGGGCAGGGTCACGGGCGCGAGATAGGGGCAGAGCGCCACGACCGCGGCGTGAAGGTCTGTCACGTCCGCTCCGTCGGCCAGCCGGAACGGCGGCTTCAGCGTGGCGTGCAGGCCGTACTTGCGTGGCGCCTGCGTGATGAGGGCCACATCGCGCGGCAGGTCCTCGATCGCGGGATGGGCTACCGGCTCGGCCGTCACCGGATCCCACCCCAGCCAGCTCCGGCCGAAGCGGGCGAGCGGGCCCTCGGGCGTCCAGTAGATCGCGTATCGCGAGAAACCTTCCATGCGCGTCCCTCTCTTCGCCGATCCCTCAGCATAGCGCGCTGCGGCTGCGAAGGAAGGGGCGCCAAGCCTATGCCTTCCGCAGGGCCGCGGCCAGCCAGAGGGCGGCGAGTGTGGCCGAGATGATCACGTTCCACCCGGCCATCGAGATGCCGATGAACTGCCAGGCGATCTCGTCGCAGCGCACGACCGGCCCGAGATCGACCGCAGGATTGAGCAGATCCGCCGCCGAGATGCCCTCGATGGAGCCGGTGGAGCAGGAGGCAAAGCCGAGCCACCATTTCTGCTCGACGCCCACGTGGTAGAAGCCGATGGCGGCCGATGCCGCGGCGCCAAGGCCACCCACCAGCGCCACAATCGGGGCGGGACGGAAGACGGCGACAGCCCCGGCCAGCACGGCCAGAACGTGCGGCCAGCGTTGCCAGATGCACAGCGGGCAGGGCGGAAGCTCGACGAAGAACTGGAACCCCAGCGCGCCGAGAAGCAGCCCGGCCGACCCGGCGGCGGCCACCAGCATCAGGAACCTGCGTGTCATCGCTGCACCTCCGGCATGATCCCGCGGGTTGCATCATGCGCGGCCGCGGCGGTCAAGATGAAACGAGAGTGGCGGGGCGGTCGGGCGGTTCTAGTTCGTGCAGAAGATGGCCGAGGGAGAATCGGAATGGACTGGCGCGGACGGCGGGGCAGCCGGAACATCGAGGACCGGCGGCGCTCGCGCGTGGGCAGCATCGGCGGGATCGGCGGGGCGGGGTTTCTCGCGGTGCTCCTGATCGGTTGGGCGCTCGGCGTCGATGTCACGCCCTTGCTCGAGGGCACCACGGGGTCGCAGGCCCCGCGGGAACTTTCGGCCGCGGATCAGGAGGCGGCGGAGTTCGTCTCGGTGACGCTCGCCGACACCGAGGAGGTCTGGGCCCAGGTTTTCGCCGACCAGCTCGATGCCCGTTACCGGCCGCCGGTGCTGGTGCTGTTCTCTCAGGCCACCGGCTCGCCCTGTGGCGGGGCGAACGGGGCGACCGGCCCGTTCTACTGCCCGCTCGACCGCAAGGCCTATCTCGACACCGCCTTCTTCGCGACCATGGAGCGGCAGTTGGGCGCCAGCGGCGACTTTGCGGCCGCCTATGTCGTGGCGCATGAAATCGGGCATCATGTGCAGAACGAACTGGGCATCCTCGACGAGGCCAACGCCCTGCGCGCCCGCGTCGGCGAGGCCGAGAGCAACGCGATCTCGGTTCGGATCGAGCTGCAGGCCGACTGCTTCTCGGGCATATGGGCCCGCCATGCCGAGGCGCAGTTCGGCAGCCTTGAGCCGGGGGACATCGAAGAGGCCATCAACGCGGCGCGCCGGATCGGCGACGACACGCTCCAGCGCGCGGCGGGGCGGGTGCCGATGCCCCACACCTTCACCCACGGCACCTCCGAGCAGCGGATGCGCTGGTTCGAGAGGGGCTACGGCTCTGGCAGGCTGGTGGATTGCGACAGCTTCGGCGCCGACCGCCTCTGACCGTGCGCGACGTTCGCAGCCTGCCGGGGGGGGCTGGCACCCCTTGATCGCGGCTCCGGACCGCCACATTGACGTGGGCGAGGGCGCAGGCTAAACGGACCCGCGTGCGGTTGTGGCGGAATGGTAGACGCGGGGGTCTCAAACACCCTTTCCTCACGGAGTGTCGGTTCGAGTCCGACCAGCCGCACCAGATCCCGGTTTGTTCTCAACCCATCATGCGCGCTGCCGGCGTGGCCACGAATCGCGCCCAACGCCGGGCGCGCAACCTCAGGGTGATCCGCCTCTTTCGTCTGCATCCAGGGCGGTGCGCGCGCGATCTTGCAAGCTGCGGTTGCAGTTCTTGATGCCGAAGCGCCGATCGGCCAGGGGCGCCGGGGAAGGTGGACAGGCCAAGCGCCTTCTTCGGTTGGTGCAATCCTGCGCAGGGGAGTGTTCCCAGCCTTCGGGCGAGTGCGTGACATTTTGCCATTGGCGGTTGTGCAATTGCAGCGAAACGCCTCGCCACGAGGCTCCGCGGGAGCCCGCAGCCGAGCCGACCTTCGCTTTTCCCTTTGTGCAAGCCGCGGAGGCCGCTACGTTTTTCCTGTCCCGGCTTGGCGGGATCGGACCTCGCGGCGGCGACAGTCGGCCATCGGTCGGGGTGCGGATCGGGAGTTTCAGGCACGGCTCGAGAAGCCGGACCCATTTTGAGAATGTTGGATTTCAGATTGCGCCATGCCGGCTCCGGTGAGCCACGCCCGGAGCAGAAGCCGATGGCTTCCGGTCCGCATCACCCGGCCCTTTCGGGCGGCGAAAAGGCGCTGGAGGTGTATCGGAGCATCGCGTGTCATGAGTGAATCCAGGTCCCAATCCGGCACGGTCGTTGTTGCCTGCTTCACGCCGGGCACGCTGATCGCCACGCCACGGGGAGAGGTGGCGGTGGAAGAACTCGCCGTCGGCGACCGTGTCATCAGCCGCGACAACGGGATCCAGCCCATCCGCTGGATCAGCCGCCGCCGGCTCGATCACGCGCTGCTTCTGGCCCATCCGCACCTCAGACCCGTGCTGGTCGAGAAAGGGAGCCTCGGACAGGACCTGCCCGACCGCGACATGATGGTCAGCCCGAACCACCGTCTGCTGGTCACCCGCGATCGGACGCACATCCATTTCGACGAGCCCGAGGCGCTGGTTGCGGCCAAGCACCTCGTCGGCCCGCGGGGGATCCGCGAGGTGGACTGTGGCGGCACGACCTACATCCACGTCATGTTCGACCGGCATGAGGTGGTGCTTGCCAACGGCGCCTGGTGCGAGAGCTTCCAGCCGACCGAGCGGCTCATCCACGGGATGGGCAACGCGCAACGCACCGAACTGCTCGAACTTTTCCCCAGCCTGCGCAGCAGCGACGGACTGGCCGCCTTTGGCAGGGCGCGCCCCGTTCTCGTCCCGGACAGGGAAGCCGCCCTGGTCCGCTGACAGGCAAGGCATCGGCACGGCACCCCCCAAGGCAGGCCGATGCGGAAAGGGGCTCCTCCGGGAGCCCCTTTTCGATTCCCGGCCCATGGTGACCTCAGCGGCCTGTCCGGGCCCGCCAGGCCGCCCAGTCTTCCGGCGTGTCGAGATCGGTGATGGCGCGCGCGGCCTCCAGCGCGACAGGGCGCACCCGGGCCGCCTCGCGCCTCAGGAGCGTCCGCGCCCCCGCGTCGCCCTCCAGCGCCAGCAGGTCGGCGCGAAGATCGGCCGGGAAGAGGATCGGATGGCCGGGGCGCCCGTCGGCCGAGGTCGCACGGAGGATCGCGGCGGGCGCCTGATGGTGGAGGGCGGCGAGTGCGGCAAGGTCGGACGCCTCGATCTCGGGCAGGTCGGCCAGCAGGATCAGCACCGCACGTCCCTCCGGCACCGCCCCGAGGCCCGCCCGGATCGAGGCCGAGAGGCCGCTTGCGGCGTCGGCGACCGTCACGCGGGTCAGGTCGAGCCCGTCGAGAGCCGCCACACGGGCCGGGCGGTCGGGCGGCAGCGTCACGACCAGCGGCAGTCCGGCCTCCAGCGCCCTGGCTGCCTGGAGGCGGAGGAGGGGCACGCCCCCCACCGGCTCCAGCAGCTTGTCCGCACCCCTCATGCGGCGCGAGGCCCCCGCCGCCAGCAACAGCACGACGGGAGCGAGGGGCGCCACTTCAGCGCCCGGGGATCAGCCCGCGCGGCGAGAAGCGCAGCACGATCAGCAGGATCAGCCCCATCGTCAGCAGCCGCATGTGCGCCGCGGAGTCCTGCAGATGGACCTTCAGCCAGGAACCGTCGGCCATGCCGGCCGTCACCGCGCCCATGACCGCAAGGCCGATCGGCTCGACCATCACCCACAGCCACCAGATCAGGAAGCCGCCCAGCACCGCGCCCCAGTTCGAGCCCGACCCGCCGACGATCACCATCACCCAGACCAGGAAGGTGAAGCGCAACGGGTTGTAGGTGCCCGGCGTGAGCTGGCTGTCGAGCGTCGTCATCATGGCGCCGGCAATGCCGATCACCGCCGCGCCCAGCACGAAGATCTGCAGGTGCCGCCGGGTGACGTTCTTGCCCATGGCGGCGGCGGCCACCTCGTTGTCGCGGATCGCGCGCATCATCCGCCCCCAGGGAGACCTCAGCGCGAGTTCGGACAGGGTGATGATGATGGCCAGGACGGCCACGAACAGCGCCGCATAGCAGAGCTTGACCACGATGGCCGAGGCCGTCACCGGATCGAAGCCCCAGCCCTGCGCCCAGGAGACGAACGCGGCGCTGCGTTGCAGATCGACCTCGTAGGGCACCGGCCGCGGCAGCGAGATCATGTTCTTGACCCCGCGGGCCAGCCAGTCCTCGTTCTTCATCACCGCGATGATGATCTCGGCAATGCCCAGCGTGGCGATGGCGAGATAGTCCGAGCGGAGCCCCAGCGCCGTCTTGCCGATCGCCCAGGCGGCGATGGCGGCCAGAAGGCCTCCGGCCGGCCAGGCCAGCAGCACCGGAAGTCCGAGGCCGCCGATATTGCCGGTCAGGGCCGGGTTGATCGCCTCGATCGCCGCCACGGCCGGGTCGAAGAGCGCGCGGAAGGCGAAGAAGCCGCCGATCAGAACGGCCAGCAGCGCCAGCGTCCGCGTCCAGCCGGCCCGCAGGCGGCGCCAGATCGCGACCGCCGCGGCGAGGGTGGCCGCCGCCAGCGCCAGCGCGCCCAGGATCCCCCAGCCGCCGGCCGCGAAGGCGCCCGGCACGGGCTGCGCCGCCGTCAGCACCACCGCAAGCCCGCCGAGCGCCACGAATCCCATCACGCCGACGTTGAAGAGGCCGGCATAGCCCCACTGCATGTTCACGCCGAGCGCCATGATCGCCGAGATCAGCGCCATGTTCAGGATGCCGAGCGCCGAGTTCCAGCTCTGCAGCATCCCCGTCGCGATGAAGAGCAGCGCCACGAAGGCAAAGAGAAGGAGGTTGCGGTTCATACCGATTTCCCCTTGAAGAGCCCGGTGGGCATGAACAGCAGCACGATGATCAGGATGGCAAAGCTCACCGCGAACTTGTAGTCGGTGGACATGAGCTGCACGAGCCCGTCGGGCGCCAGCGCGTCGGGCAAGAGGTAGGTCGCCACCTTCTTCCAGGCGTAGGTCACCGTCACCTCCGAGAAGGCGATGACGAAGCCGCCCGCGATCGCGCCGATCGGGCTTCCAAGCCCGCCCACGATCGCCGATGCGAAGATCGGCAGCAGGAGCTGGAAGTAGGTGAAGGCCTTGAAGCTCTTGTCGAGCCCGTAAAGCACGCCCGCCGTCGTCGCCAGCGCCGCCGCCAGGATCCAGGTCACGGCCACGACGCGCTCGGGGTTGATGCCCGAGAGCAGCGCCAGATCCTCGTTGTCGGAAAAGGCGCGCATGGACTTGCCGGTGCGGGTGCGGTTCAGGAACCAGAAGAGCGCGGCCACCACGATGACGGCCGTCACGACGGTGATCGCCTGCGTGGTCCGGATGGCCAGCCCCTCCGAAAGGCCCGTCATGTTGCGGAAGTCGCCGGCGGTGATCAGGAACCGCTCGCCGTCGGTGAAGCCGATCTCCTCGACACCGATGATGAAGCGCACGATCCCGTTCATCACGAACATCACGCCCAGCGAGACGATGACGAGGATGGTCGGCGCCGCCTTCTGCCTGCGGTAGAAGCGATAGACCGCGCGGTCGGTGCCCAGCACCAGCGCCGCCGTCACCGCAATGCCGAGCGGCAGGGCCAGGAGCGCCGTGGGCAGCGGCCCCGCGCTCACGCCCGCCGCTTGCAGGCCCCAGGTGCCAAGGATCGTCACCATGGTGCCGAAGGCCATCGTGTCGCCGTGGGCGAAATTGGAAAAGCGCAGGATGCCATAGATCAGCGTGACGCCGAGCGCACCCAGCGCCAGCTGCGCCCCGTAGGCCAGGCCCGGCACGAAGACGAAATTGAGGAAGGCCACAAGAGCGTTCAGGATGTCCATGCGTCAGCCTCCGAGGAAGGAACGGCGGACCTCGGGGTCGGCCATCAGCGCGGGCCCCGTGTCGGTGAATCGGTTGGCGCCCTGCACGAGCACATAGCCGCGGTCGGCGATCATCAGCGCCTGCCGGGCGTTCTGCTCGACCATCAGGATCGAGATGCCGGTGCGGGCGACCTCGATGATGCGGTCGAACAGCTCGTCCATCACGATCGGCGAGACGCCGGCCGTGGGCTCGTCCAGCATCAGCACCTTGGGCTGGGTCATCAGCGCGCGGCCCACGGCCACCTGCTGGCGCTGGCCGCCCGAAAGCTCTCCCGCCGGCTGGCGGCGCTTCTGCTTGAGGATCGGGAACAGGCCATAGACCTGCTCCATGGTGCCCCGGATGTCGTCGCGGCGCAGGAAGGCGCCCATCTCGAGGTTCTCCTCGACCGTCATCGAGGTGAAGATGTTGTGGGTCTGGGGCACGAAGGCCATCCCCTTGGCCACGCGCGCCTGCGGCGAGAGCGCGGTGATATCCTCGCCATCAAGCCGCACATGGCCCGCGCGCAGCTTCAGCATCCCGAAGACCGCCTTCATGGCGGTGGACTTGCCCGCGCCGTTCGGCCCCACGATCACCGCGATCTGGCCCTTCTCCACGGCCAGCGTGCAGCCGTGCAGGATGTCGGCGGCGCCATAGCCGCCCGTCATGTTCTCGCCGATGAGGAAGGGCTCAGCCACGGCGGCCTCCCGCACGGGCGTGCCCCTTCATTCTGGCACAAATATCCCCGCCGGAGGCTCCGACAGCGGCCTCCCGCACCACGCCGGAGGTCTCACGCATGACCCGCCACCTTGTTCTTGAGGCCGGTGCCGAGATAGGCCTCGATCACCCGCTCGTCATTCTTCACTTCCTCGACCGTGCCTTCCGCCAGGACCTTGCCCTCGGCCATGCAGATGACCGGGTTGCAGAGGCGGGCGATGAAATCCATGTCGTGCTCGATCACGCAGAACGTATAGCCGCGCTCCTCGTTCAACCGCACGATGGCGTCGCCGATCGTGTTGAGAAGTGTCCGGTTCACGCCCGCGCCCACCTCGTCGAGGAACACGATCTTGGCATCCACCATCATGGTGCGGCCAAGCTCCAGGAGCTTCTTCTGCCCGCCCGAGATGTTGGCGGCCTTCTCGTCGGCGAGATGCGAGATCGTCAGGAACTCCAGCACCTCGTCGGCCTTGTCGCGCAGGCGCCGCTCTTCGGCCTCCACCGCGCCCCGCCGGAACCAGGCGTTCCACAGCGTCTCGCCGGACTGCCGGGCCGGAACCATCATGAGATTTTCCCGCACGCTCATCGAGCCGAACTCGTGCGCGATCTGAAAGGTGCGCAGAAGGCCCTTGTGAAACAGTTCGTGCGGCGGCAGGCCGGTGATCTCCTCGCCGTCCATCGTGACGCGGCCCGAGGTCGGCTTCAGCCGCCCGGCGATCACGTTGAAGAGCGTGGTCTTGCCCGCCCCGTTCGGTCCGATCAGCCCGGTGATCGAGCCGGTGGCGATCTGCAGCGAGGCGCCGTCCACGGCGCGGAATCCGCCGAAGTGCCTGTGCAGGTTCTCGACTGCTATCATGCTTTCCCCTTTGCCCGCCGATCCGCGCCCTCCCGCACCGCCGGGTCCGTTCTTCTTAATGGCAACGGCCCAAGGCGCACCCTCTCGCGCGCCCCGGGCCGTCCCGGTCCCTTATACGTTCGCCTGCCTTAGCGGAAGCGGTCCGTGACGAACTGACCGTCCTTGACGGTATATTCGCGGAAGCTGCCCGCGCTTTCGCCGGGGCCGATCAGTTCGACGCTGGTGGCGCCCACATAGTCGATGTCGGTGCCCGCCTTGAGCAGTTCGATCGCCTTGGCCAGATCGCCAGGATAGATCTTTTCCCCAGGCGCGTTCGCCACTTCCTCGATCTTGGCCTTGTAGTCGGCCGGTGCGGACGAGCCCGCCGCCTGCATGGCGAGTAGGATCAGCGAGGCCGCGTCGTAGCTCTCGCCCACATAGGAGGAGGTGCCGTCGAAGCCCGCTTCCTTCGCCATGTCGAGAATCTTCGTCGCACCTTCGCTGTCGGTGCCCGGCACGGTGCCGAACGAGCCGTCGAGCGACGAGCCGATGGCCTGCACGAGCGAGTCGCCATACATGCCGTCCGGCAGGAAGAAGGTCTCGAAGGCGCCGGTGTCGAGCGCGCCCTGGATCACGCCCTTGCCGCCCTGATCGACATAGCCCGCCACGACCAGCATGTCGCCGCCCGCCGCCGCCAGCGCCGCGACCTCGGCCGAATAGTCGGCCTTGCCGTCCTCGTGCGCGGCCGAGATCGTGACCGTGCCGCCGGCCTTCTCGAAGGCCGCCTGGATCGAGTCCGCCAGCCCCTTGCCGTAGTCGTTGTTGGTGTAGGTGATCGCGACGGAGCCCATGCCGCGTTCCTGCAGAATCTCGGCGATCACCTCGCCCTGGCGGGCATCGGAGGGCGCGGTGCGGAAGAACAGCCCGTCATCCTCGGCTTCCGACAGCGCGGGCGAGGTGGCCGAGGGCGAGATCATCACGACGCCGTTCGGACGGGCGACGTTCTGCAGCACCGCCCCGGTCACGCCCGAGCAGTCGGCGCCCATGATGCCCTGCACCTTGTCCGAGGTCACGAGACGTTCGGCCGCAGCCGTTGCCGCCGCCGCATCGACGCAGGTCGAGTCCGCCCGCACCACCGTCACCTGCGCGCCATCGAGCAGCGTGCCCGCCGCATTCACCTCGTTGACCGCAAGCTCCGCACCCGCAGCCATGCTGGGCGTGATCGATTCGAGCGGGCCGGTGAAGCCCAGGATGATGCCGAGCTTGACATCCTGTGCCGAGGCGGCACCGGCAAGCGCCACGGTAGCCGTTCCGGCCAGAAGCAGCTTCTTCATTGTTCAACTCCCTGATTGGATCGAAATCCTGCGGCCGACCCTATTTTGCCGCAAGGAAAAAGAAAAGGGAGCATCGCGGCGCCTCGGGAGCGGCACCCTGACCCGGCGGCGACGGGTCGCATCTGCAGGTGGGGCGCCCGGCTGTGGGCGCGCGAGCGGGCTGCGGGAAACGTGCGGCCGGCGTCGCGCGCACAAGGGCATCAGGGAACGGATCCGGCCCGGCACCTCTGGCGCCGGGCCCGGACCTCAGGCGAGGCGCACCAGCTTGTGCTTCTTCCGGCCGATCGAGACCTTGAGTTCGTCGCCGATCATGGCCGCCGTCACGGGCGCGTTGGCATCGCTCACCGGCTCGTTGTTGAAGCGCAGGCCATTCTCGGCCACGAGGCGCTTGGCCTCCTTGCCCGACGTGACGAGGCCCGCCACCACGAGGAAATGCGTGACCGAAAGACCCTCTCCCAACGTCGCGGGAGCGATCTCCACCACCTCGAGCGCGCCTCCGACGCCCCCCTGCTCGAAGACCGCCCGCGCCGTGGCCTCGGCCGCCTCGGCCGCCTCGCGCCCATGCAGAAGCGTCGTCACCTCATTGGCCAGCCGGATCTTCGCGCCGTTGATCTCGGCCCCCTGCAGCGCGCCCAGCCGGTCGCATTCCTCGACCGGAAGCTCGGTGTAGAGCTTCAGGAACCGGCCCACGTCCGCATCGGTCGTGTTGCGCCAGAACTGCCAGAAGTCGTAGGGCGCCAGCATCTCGCCCGACAGCCAGACGGCGCCACCGGCCGACTTGCCCATCTTGCGCCCGTCCGATGTGGTCAGGAGCGGCGAGGTCAGGCCGAAGATCTCGCCCTCGAGCACGCGGCGCGTCAGGTCGATGCCGTTGACGATGTTGCCCCACTGGTCCGAGCCGCCCATCTGCAGCCGGCAGCCGTAGCGCCGGAACAGCTCGAGGAAGTCATAGGCCTGCAGGATCATGTAGTTGAATTCGAGGAACGACAGCGACTGCTCGCGGTCGAGCCGGCTCTTCACGCTCTCGAACGAGAGCATCCGGTTGACCGAGAAATGCCGGCCGATGTCGCGCAGGAAATCGAGGTAGTTCAGGCTGTCGAGCCACTCGGCGTTGTTCAGCATCAGCGCGCCCGTCGCGCCGTCGCCGTAATCGAGGTAGCGCGCGAAGACCTGCTTCATCCCGGCGATGTTGGCGTCGATCTTCTCGGGCGTGAGCAGCGGGCGCTCCTCCGAGCGGAAGGACGGATCGCCCACCTTGGTCGTGCCGCCGCCCATCAGCGTGATCGGCTTGTGCCCGGTCTTCTGCAGCCAGCGCAGCATCATGATGTTCAGCAGATGCCCGACATGCAGCGAGGCCGCCGTCGCATCATAGCCGATATAGGCAGGCACGACCCCCTTGGACATGGCCTCGTCCAGCGCCTGCATGTCGGTGCAGTCGGCGAGGTAGCCGCGTTCCTGCATCACGCGCAGGAAGTCGGATTTGGGATGGTAGGTCATCGGTCCCTCGTGCCTTGGGCGGTCGTCACAGCTATGATGGCGGGGTATATCCGTGGTGGTCATGGAGGGAAAGCCATGTTGAAGGGCGGTGCGGTCTGGGCGCTTGGCACCATGTCGGGGACGTCCCTCGACGGGGTGGATGCGGCCATGGTGCTGACGGACGGCGAGCGGATCCTCGAGTTCGGCGCAACGGCCTACCGGCCCTATTCCGGGCCGGAGCGCGAGGTCTTGCGGACGGCGCTCGGGCGCTGGCCCGGCGAGGAGGCGGTCGCCGCGGCCGAGCAGGTGGTCGAGGCGGCCCACGCCGAGCTGCTGGCCCGCTTTCGGGGCGCGGAACTGGTGGGCTTCCACGGCCAGACCCTTGCGCATGAGCCGGGCGGACGGGGCACGCATCAGGCGGGCTCGGGCGAGCGGCTCGCCCGTGCGCTGGGGTTGCCGGTGGTCTGGGATTTCCGCTCGGCCGATGTGCAGGCGGGGGGGCAGGGGGCGCCGCTTGCGCCCTTCTACCATTTCGCCTGCGCGCGGCGACTGGGGGCCGAGCAGCCGGTGGCCTTCCTGAACCTCGGAGGTGTGGGCAATCTCACCTGGGTCGATCCGCGGCAGGCCAGCCCCGAGGCGCCGGGCGCCTGCCTGGCCTTCGACACCGGGCCGGCAAACGCGCCGATCAACGACCTCATGCAGGCCCGCTTCGGGCGCAGCCATGACGAGGGCGGGCGGCTCGCGGCTCGCGGACAGGTGGCGGAGCCGGTGGTCGAGCGGTTTCTCGGCCACGCCTTCTTCGCCCGGATGCCGCCGAAGTCGCTCGACCGCGACGCCTTCGCGGACCTGCTCGGGGCGGTGGAGGGGCTGGCCGACGCCGACGCGGCAGCCACGCTGACCGCGGCGGCGGCCGCGGCGGTCGCCCGCGGGGCGGGGCATTTCCCGACTCCGGTCCGGCAGCTTCTGGTGACAGGCGGCGGACGGCGCAACCCGGTGCTGATGGCCATGCTCGAGTCGCGCACCGGGATCGAGGCCGTCCCGGTCGAGCAGGTGGGTCTGGATGGCGACATGCTCGAGGCGCAGGCCTTCGCCTACCTGGCCGTGAGGGTGGCGCGCGGGCTGCCGACCTCGGGCCCCGCGACGACCGGCGTGTCCGCCTGCATCGGCGGGGGCCGGATCAGCCGCCCCGAGGAACTGGCTCTCGAAGGCTGATCCCGCCGCGCGCATGGACCGTGGCCCGCCGGGGGCCTGGCAACACCGGGGGGCTCCGGCCCGCCTTCAAGCCTGCTGGCCGCCCGGCATCCGAGGGGAGCTGCATCGCGCTGCCCTGCGAAAGCCGGCGGAATCCCTCTCGAAATGAGCACCCCGATTGAAGGCGGCTGCCCGTCCGGTTGTATTTCCGGCCATCAAGGCGCCTGGAAGGAACCCTTTGTTGACAGGTGAAGAGCGGCCGCCAAGCTTGGGCTGCCAGGTCACTGGCAGTCATAAAGGAGACGAAAATTGGATAAAGAGTTTCAGACTTACGAAGCTCCGGTGCTTCGCGCGCTCGGCACGCTGGAGGAAATGACTCATGGCCGCGGTCATGGCGGCCCCGGGCATGGCCGTGGTCCCGGCCGTGGTCGTCCGCACGATCCGTGCGACTACACCTTCTCCTGATCAGGAGAAGAGGCCCGGGCGCACCGCGTCCGGGCCGGGCTCGCAAGCGACCCGCGCGCGCCGACGATCAGCCGGCCCACGCAGATGCGAGGAGGGGGCTCAGCCCCCTTTCGGCACTCAGCCCTTGAGGATCGAGCGGCCGGCGTATTCCGCCACCTCGCCCAGCATTTCCTCGATGCGGATGAGCTGGTTGTATTTCGCCAGCCGGTCCGAGCGCGACAGCGAGCCGGTCTTGATCTGGCCGCAGTTCGTCGCCACCGCGAGATCGGCGATGGTGGAGTCTTCCGTCTCGCCCGAGCGGTGCGACATGACGTTGGTGTAGCGCGCACGATGGGCCATATCGACGGCCATCAGCGTCTCGGTCAGCGAGCCGATCTGGTTCACCTTGACCAGCATCGAGTTGCCGACGCCCGCCTTGATGCCCTGTTCGAGCCGCTTGGGATTGGTCACGAAGAGGTCGTCGCCCACCAGCTGCACCTTGGCGCCCAGACGGTCGGTCAGCAGTTTCCAGCCGTCCCAGTCGTCCTCGGCGCAGCCGTCCTCGATCGAGATGATCGGATAGTCGGCACAGAGGGCCGCGAGATAGTCCACGTTCTCGGCCGAGGTCAGCGACTTGCCCTCGCCCTTCATCTCGTACTTGCCGCCCTTGAAATACTCGGTCGAGGCGCAGTCGAGCGCGAGGTAGATGTCCTCGCCCGGCTTGTAGCCCGCCTTCTCGATCGAGCGCAGGATGTAGTCCAGCGCCTCGCGGGTGGACGAGATGTTCGGGGCAAAGCCGCCCTCGTCGCCGATGCCGGTGTTGAAGCCGCCGGCCGCCAGTTCCTTCTTCAGCGTGTGGAACACTTCCGAGCCCATGCGGATCGCGTCGCGCACGTTCTTCGCGGCGACCGGCATGATCATGAATTCCTGGATGTCGATCGGGTTGTCGGCATGCTCGCCGCCGTTGATGATGTTCATCATCGGCACCGGCAGCACGCGCGCCGAGGCGCCGCCGACGTAGCGGAAGAGCGGCTGGTTGGTGAACTCGGCCGCGGCCTTGGCTACCGCGAGCGACACGCCGAGGATGGCGTTGGCGCCCAGGCGGCCCTTGTTCGGCGTGCCGTCCATCTCGATCATCGTGCGGTCGATGCCGACCTGGTCGGTCGCATCGAACCCCACCAGCATCTCGGCAATCTCGCCGTTGACGGCCGCAACCGCCTCGAGCACGCCCTTGCCCATGTAGCGCGACGTGTCGCCGTCGCGCTTCTCCACCGCCTCATGCGCGCCGGTCGAGGCGCCCGAGGGCACCGCGGCGCGGCCGAAGGCGCCGCTTTCCAGCGTGACGTCCACCTCGACGGTGGGGTTGCCGCGGCTGTCGAGGATCTCGCGGGCGTGGATGTCGATGATCGTGCTCATAATCTGTCCCTTGGGTTGCCGTGGGTTTGCGGCTTCTTACTCTGCGGCTTGCCGCAAGGAAAGACGGCGCAGCCGCTGCTCGCGCGTGAAGCTGTAGAGCCCCGAGCCGATGATCAGCGCCGCGCCCGCCAGCATCCAGGCGTCGGGGCGTTCGTGGAACACCAGGAACCCGATCAGCATGGCGAAGACGAGCCGCGTGTAGCGGAAGGGCACGATGGCCGAGACCTCGCCCACGCGGGTGGCCAGGATCAGCGTCCAGTAGCCGACGAAGCCGAAACAGAGCGCGCCCAGCAGCAGGCCCATCTGCCCGGGCCCGGGCCAGACCGCGCCACCGCCGACGGCCAGCATCATCCCGCCCACGGCCGCCACCGTGAGAAAGGCCCAGGCGCCGACCTGCATGGTCGAGGTCGAGGCCGCCACCCGGCGCGTGGCGAGGTCGCGGCCTGCAAGCCCGATCACGCCGAGCACGGCCCAGAGCGAGGCCAGCTCGAACCCTTCGAGCCCCGGTCGGATCACCACCACCACGCCGGCGAACCCCACGGCAATCGCGCTCCAGCGCCGCCATCCCACCTTCTCGCCGAGAAAGACCGCCGCCCCGAAGGTCACGACAAGCGGTGTCGCCTGCAGGATCGCCGAGGCGCTCGAGAGCGGCGTCAGCGCCAGCGCGGTCACGAAACCGGCCGTGCCCACCATCTCGCCCAGATTGCGCCAGAGGATCGGGCCCGCCAGCACCTCGCGCGAGAGGACCGCCTTGCCCTCGCGCCGGGCCAGCGCCCAGAAGAGCGGCGCGCCGAAGAGGCCCAGGAACAGCAGGATCTGCCCCGTCGGCATGCCGGCCGAGGCCAGCTTCACGAACATGTCCTCCATGGCGAAGCCCGCCATGGACACGATCATCATCACGATGCCGCGCAAGTTTTCCATGTCTGTCCCTGACTTGGGGATCCTGTCCCCGGATGCGGAGGCGGTCCCTGCCGCTCCCTTTGCGGGGGTCTTGCGACCCCGGATGCGAGCGTCAGCCCCTCTTCACGGGGCGGCCGAACAGCTCGAACCTGTGGCCCACCAGCCGGTAGCCCAGCCGGGCGGCGATCTTCTCCTGCAGCGCTTCGATCTCGGGATCGACGAACTCGATCACCGCGCCGGTCGTCACGTCGATCAGGTGGTCGTGATGGTCGCGCTCGGCATCCTCATAGCGCGCGCGGCCGTCGCCGAACTCGAGCCGCTCGAGGATCCCGGCCTCTTCGAAGAGCTTCACCGTGCGATAGACCGTGGCGATCGAGATGCGCGGATCGACGGCCGAGGCGCGGGCATGCAGTTCCTCGACATCGGGATGGTCGGCGGATTCGCCGATCACCCGCGCGATGATGCGGCGCTGTTCGGTCATGCGCAGGCCCTTGGCCTCGCAGCGGGAGATGATCGAGTCCTGCATGCAGATCTCCGGTGTCGTGGCCGGTGTCAGCCGAAGATCTAAGCGATCCCCGGCGGCTCTGCCAGCGGTTTCCTGCCGGGCGGAGAGGGGGAATCGCCCGCCTCGACCGCCCCAGGGCGTGCGGGGTTTGCGTTGCAGGGATGCCACGCGAAAGGCGCGCGATTTCCGTGCCTTGAAGCCCGCGACTCGGGGCAGGGCCGTTCATCCCCAGCCTGCGGCCACGCCTGCAACTGCCTGCCGGGCCGTGCCTTTGCGTCTGTCCTTCGCGGTCTCCCTCGAATTATCCACACGACTACCCACAGCCTTTCGACTGATACCACCCATGGAGGCGGAGGGCGCGTCAAGCACATTATCTAGCAGGCGGCTTCAAGAATCCCGTTGCCACGCTGTCGGCTTTGCGACAACTTGATGTGACACGGAGGCCCGCCACTACATGTAGCGGATGCTTGCCGGGAACCATCGACAGACCGCCCTACGGGACGCGCCGGACCCGCCTGCTTTCGCGGGAGGGCGCCGTGTTGTGGCGGGCTGCTGGATCAACGACGGGGCCAAGCCCCGCGAGGGACGAGAACGGAGAGGGCGAGATGAAGATCGAGCGGAAGTTCACCACGGCTGAAGGCGGCGCCTATGGCGACATCGGCTTCACGACCATGGTTTCGGAGATCCGGAACCCGGACGGCACCGTGGTCTTCCGCAACGAGAGCGTCGAGGTGCCGGAGGGCTGGAGCCAGGTGGCCTCGGACGTGCTCGCCCAGAAATACTTCCGCAAGGCCGGCGTGCCCGCACGCCTGCGCCGCGTGAAGGAGAAGGGGGTTCCGGACTTCCTGTGGCGCTCGGTTCCCGACGAGGCGGCGCTGGCGGCGCTGCCCGAGGACGAGCGCTTCGTAGGCGAGACCTCGGCCCGGCAGGTCTTCGACCGGCTGGCCGGTGCCTGGGCCTACTGGGGCTGGAAGGGCGGCTATTTCACCTCCGAGGCCGATGCGCGCGCCTATTACGACGAGATGCGCCACATGCTGGCCCGCCAGATGGCGGCGCCGAACAGCCCGCAGTGGTTCAACACCGGCCTGCACTGGGCCTATGGCATCGACGGCCCCTCGCAGGGTCACTTCTACGTCGATCACGCGACGGGCAAGCTGGTGAAGTCCGACAGCGCCTATGAGCATCCCCAGCCGCACGCCTGCTTCATCCAGTCGGTCGCGGATGATCTGGTGAACGAGGGCGGGATCATGGACCTCTGGGTCCGCGAGGCGCGGCTGTTCAAGTATGGCTCGGGCACCGGCACCAACTTCTCGAGCTTGCGCGGCGAGGGCGAGAAACTGTCGGGCGGCGGCAAGTCCTCGGGGCTGATGGGGTTCCTGAAGATCGGCGACCGCGCAGCCGGCGCGATCAAGTCGGGCGGCACGACCCGGCGCGCGGCCAAGATGGTGATCTGCGACATGGATCACCCCGACATCGAGCAGTTCATCAACTGGAAAGTCATCGAAGAGCAGAAGGTCGCCTCTCTCGTCGCCGGTTCGAAGCAGCATGAAGCGAAGCTGAACGACATCTTCGCCGCCATCCGCAGCTTCGACGGCTCGATGAAGCGCGCGACCGACCCGGCCGGAAACGCAGGCCTCAAGACCGCGATCCGTGCCGCGAAAAAGGCCATGATCCCCGAGACCTACATCAACCGCGTGCTGCAGTATGCGCGGCAGGGCTTCTCGTCGATCGAGTTCCCGACCTACGATACGGATTGGGACTCCGAGGCCTACATCACCGTCTCGGGCCAGAACTCGAACAACTCCGTCCGCGTGACGGATGCCTTCCTGCGGGCCGTGAAGGAGGATGCCGACTGGGCGCTTCTGCGCCGCACCGACGGCAAGGTCGCCAAGACCGTGAAGGCGCGCGAGCTGTGGGATCAGGTGGGCCACGCCGCCTGGGCCTGCGCCGATCCCGGCATCCAGTTCCACGACACGGTGAACGCCTGGCACACCTGCCCCGAGGACGGGCCGATCCGCGGATCGAACCCCTGTTCGGAATACATGTTCCTCGACGACACGGCCTGCAACCTGGCGTCGATGAACCTGCTCACGTTCTTCGAGGGCGGCCGCTTTGACGCCGATGCGTATATCCATGCCACGCGGCTCTGGACGCTGACGCTGGAAGTCTCGGTGATGATGGCGCAGTTCCCGTCGAAGGAAATCGCGCAGCTGTCCTTCGACTTCCGCACGCTGGGCCTTGGCTATGCCAACATCGGCGGGCTCCTGATGAACATGGGGCTGGGCTATGACTCGAAGGAGGGCAGGGCGCTCTGCGGCGCGCTCTCGGCGATCATGACCGGCGTGGCCTATGCCACCTCGGCGGAGATGGCGGCCGAGCTTGGCGCCTTCGCGGGCTACCAGCGGAACGCCCAGCACATGCTCCGCGTCATCCGCAACCACCGCGCCGCGGCGCATGGTGCTACAAGCTACGAAGCGGTGAACGTGGCCCCCGTGCCGCTCGATGCCGCCAACTGCCCGGACGCGCGTCTGGTCAGTCTCGCGAAATCCGCCTGGGACGAGGCGCTGGCGCTGGGCGAGGCCCACGGCTACCGCAACGCGCAGGTGACGGTGATCGCGCCCACCGGCACCATCGGCCTCGTGATGGACTGCGATACCACCGGCATCGAGCCCGACTTCGCGCTGGTCAAGTTCAAGAAGCTCGCTGGCGGCGGCTATTTCAAGATCATCAACCAGTCGGTTCCGGCCGCGCTGGAGACCCTTGGCTACAGTTCCGCCCAGATCTCGCAGATCGTGGCCTATGCGGTGGGCCACGGCACGCTGGCCAACTGCCCCGCGATCAGCCATGCCGCGCTGGTCGGCCACGGCTTCGGCGCCGCGGAGCTCGAGAAGGTCGAGGCGGCGCTGCCGTCGGCCTTCGACATCCGCTTCGTCTTCAACCAGTGGACGCTGGGCGAAGACTTCTGCAAGCGCGCGCTCGGCATCCCGGCCGACAAGCTCGCCGACCCGACCTTCGACCTGCTGCGCCACCTCGGCTTCACCCGCGCCCAGATCGACGCCGCGAACGACCATGTCTGCGGGACGATGACGCTGGAGGGGGCGCCGCATCTGAAGGCCGAGCATCTGCCGGTCTTCGACTGCGCCAACCCCTGCGGCAAGAAGGGCCGCCGCTACCTCTCGGTCGAGAGCCACATCCACATGATGGCCGCGGCGCAGAGCTTCATCTCGGGCGCGATCTCGAAGACGATCAACATGCCGAACTCGGCCACCATCGCCGAGGTGCTGGCGGCCTACGAACTTTCCCACTCGCTGGGCATCAAGGCCAACGCCCTCTACCGCGACGGCTCCAAGCTGTCGCAGCCCCTCGCCTCGGCGCTGGTCGAGGATGACGAGGAGGCCGAGGAGATCCTCGCCACCGGCACGCCGCAGGAGAAGGCGATCGTGATCGCCGAGAAGATCGTCGAGAAGGTGATCGTCAAGGAGATCGTCCGTTCGAACCGCGAGAAGCTGCCCGAGCGGCGCAAGGGCTACACGCAAAAGGCGATCGTCGGCGGCCACAAGGTCTATCTGCGCACCGGCGAATACAAGGACGGCTCGCTTGGCGAGATCTTCATCGACATGCACAAGGAAGGCGCGGGCTTCCGGGCGATGATGAACAACTTCGCCATCGCGGTGTCGGTCGGCCTGCAATATGGCGTGCCGCTGGAAGAATTCGTCGACGCCTTCACCTTCACCAAGTTCGAGCCCGCGGGCATGGTGCAGGGCAACGACTCGATCAAGAACGCGACCTCGATCCTCGACTACATCTTCCGCGAACTGGCGATTTCCTACCTCGACCGCACCGACCTTGCGCATGTCAAACCGCAGGGCGCGAGCTTCGACGATCTCGGCGGCGGCACGGACGAGGGCAAGCGCTCGAACGTGACCGAGGTCTCCGAGGCCGCCGCCTCGCGCAGCCTCGAGGTGCTCAAGCAGATCAGTTCGACCGGCTACCTGCGCAAGCGCCTGCCGCAGGAACTGACGGTGCTTCAGGGCGGCATGGCCGTGGGCTTCGAGTCCGCCTCGCTGACCGGCTTCGCCGAAACGCGCGCCGCGACGGCCCTCGCCTCCGGCACGGTCGCGATGGACGCGCGGGCGAAGGCCAAGATGCAGGGCTACGAGGGCGATCCCTGCGGCGAGTGCGGCAACTACACGCTGGTGCGCAACGGCACCTGCATGAAGTGCAACACCTGCGGTGCAACGAGCGGCTGCAGCTGAGGAAATTGAGGTTGTTGTCGCTGCGGCGAAAGTTCCTCCCAAATCGGGCGAGTTTGTCCCGGTTTGGGGGGTAAAGTCTGTCCCGCGCGGTTCTTGCAGCCCTGACTTCTGGTCCTTTCCGCCGGCGAAATTTCGCGCAAGTATTGGTAAAACTTACGAAACTCCGGATGCGGCCTGTGCCCCCGGATGTTCAGAGGCAGAAGGATGCGCCTGAACCCGAGAGACGTGATCGGCCCCGCACTGATCCTCGCAAGCGGCAAGTCAGGATCCGGCGGTTGGCTGGGACGCGAGGCGGCTCAAGGCGCTTCCACTTGCCCTGCCGGTGGCGCCGCAGGGACGGATCACTCGATGAGGATTTCGCGATGAACCTCTCCCGGACCACACTCCTCGCCGGTCTCGTGGCGGGCCTGCTGCTCGGCGCCTGCGGCCGCTCCCCGCAAGAGTGCATGGAGCGGGCGATGTATTTCGAATCCAACCGCTCCAGCCGCGACGGGATGGTCGCGGTGGGCAGCGTGGTCATGAACCGCGTCGAGTCAGGCCAGTATCCGAGGTCGGTCTGCGGCGTCGTCGCCCAGCGGGGCCAGTTCGCTCCCCGCATCATGTCCCGCCGGATGGACTCGCGGTCCTTGCCGCTGGTGCGCGAGACGGCCCGGTCCGTCCTGCAGGGCGAGCGCCATCCGATGATCGGCAACGCGATGTTCTTCCACACCGCCGGCCACCGCTTCCCCTACGACAACATGCACTACGTGCTCGTGACGGGCGGGAACGCCTTCTACGAGAAGCGCAAGAATTACCTCGTGACACAGCCCGTTCCACCCCAGCCAATCGAGGGCATCACGGGTTGGCGAGAGGCTGGTGAATGATTCTGAGGGGCTGCCGTACGGCCATTACGTGCGGCTGATGGGAAGGCGTTCGAAGGCGGGTCAACATCGAACTATCTTCCACACGGCAGACGTGGCAGCGCTGCCGAGCTGAACCTGCATAATCATTCGCCAGCCGTCGATCAGAACCATGGACGGAATGGCGAGAATGCACAGGAAGCCACCGGGTGGAGACGCGGCCGTAGCGGATGCCGCGGGTGTCACCTCCGCCCTGAGCCGCCGGTCGACCGTATGCGCCGCCTATGGCCCATTGAGTTCCCGGGTTCCGGATCGGGATGGGAGGGGCGAGTCTCGTTCTGAGGGTTCAGAAGGAGGCGACCATGCCGGATGGCGGTGAAGGGTTCGACGGCCGGATCGAGGTGATCCGGCGCACTCGTGGCTATCGGCGTTGGCCGGACGAGGTGAAGGCCCGGATCGTGGCAGAGAGCTTTCGCCCGGGCGTCCGTGTGGCAGAAGTGGCGCGGCGGCACGGGGTGCTTGCGCACCAGCTTTCGGCTTGGCGGCGGCAAGCCCGTAAGGGGCTGCTCGCTCTGCCCGAGGACGCGGTGGAGGGCCTGGAGGCTGCCTTCGTGCCCCTGACGGTGGAGCCGGAGTGTGGCGCCGGACTGGATGGCCTGTCAGGCGTGGTCACCATCGAGATCGGCGCCGTCATCCTGCGGGTTCCGGGTAACGTTCCGGCCGAACGGGCGGCGGCGCTGGTGCGGGCGCTGCAGGAGGCACCATGATCGTCGCCGGCCAGCGGCTGCCGATCGTGGTGGCGACCCGGCCCGTCGACTTCCGCTGCGGCCATCCGGCGCTGGCGCTGATCGTGCAGAACGAGCTGAAGCTCGATCCGCATTCGGGCGTGACGGTGATCTTCCGCTCGAAGCGGGGCGATCGGCTGAAGATTTTGGTCTGGGACGGCAGCGGCCTGGTGCTGATCTACAAGCGGCTCGAGCAGGGAAACTTCGCCTGGCCGAGGATCCAGGACGGGGTCATGCGGCTGTCCCGGGCGCAGTACGAGGCTCTGTTCGAAGGGCTGGAGTGGCGTCGGGTGGTGGCACAACGGGTGGCGCCTCCGGCTGCGGCGGGGTGACTCAGGCGGTCGTTTCCGACCTTGTTTTACTGGGGTCCGCGGCTCGGATCGGGTCGAAGGGCGCATGTCGCAGCCCCTCGATCTCAGCCGGTTTCCCGATCTTCCGCCCGAGGTGGTGACGGCCTTCCAGGCCCAGCATGCGGCTCTGGAAGCGGCCCGGTTCGAGGCCTCCGTCGAGCGTGCCGCGCGCCTGCACGAGCAGGCGGTGGTGGCCGAGAAGGACGCCTTCATTGCCGAGCTCAAGGAACTGATCGGGACGCTGGAGGGCCAGGTCGCGCAGTACCGGCAGGCGAAGTTCGGGCCGAAGTCCGAGAAGCTTGATCCGGCCCAGCTGGAACTGGCCCTCGAGGATCTGGAGACCGCCATCGCCGAGACCGAGGCGCGCATCGCCGCGGTCGAGGAGAGGATCGCAGCCAGCGCTCCCGATGCGGAGAAGAAGCCCCGCGCGCCCCGCAGGGCCCGTGCCCTGCCGGACCACCTGCCGCGGGTCGAACGGGTGATCGAGCCGGCCAACATCGTCTGCCCCTGCGGCTGCGGGGACATGGTCCGGATCGGCGAGGATCGAACCGAGCGGCTCGACATCATTCCGGCCCGGTACCAGGTGATCGTCACGATCCGCCCGAAATACGCCTGCCCGAAGGGGCGGATTGGCGTCGTCCAGGCCAAGGCTCCGGCGCATCTGCTGGAAGGCAGCTGGCCGACCGAGGCGCTGCTTGCCCATGTCGCCGTGGCCAAGCATTCCGAACACATGCCGCTTCTGTGATCGGGCGGGTTCGGTCAATGGCGATGACGGTCCAACGAGCAGGTCCATGCTTCTGTCCGTGGTCGGCGCGCCGCCACAAGATGCGGACTGTGGAGGTCGGGATGCTCCTAAGCTCTACCTCGGCTTCACTTCAGCCATGGGCAAATCCGAGCTGATCCCGTCCGTCGTCCCTACTCGGGACTTCACACCGTCGCCCAAAGGCGCCGGATCTCAGTGATGACGAGCACGTGGTCCTGGTGGCTCGCGGGGCCTGATAAATTTCGTCATCATGCTGCTGCGAGGTCCTGGGCCGAGGCTGGTGGCCGACCCGCCGCCCAGTATGCGGTTCCGGACTTCCACATCGCCAGCAGGATCGTTGCGAGCTTGCGGCTCACGGCAACGATCGCCTTCTTCATTGATGTCCGTTTCGCGATCCTCAAACCCCAGGACTTCAAGGGCGACATGACCCGCGCCCGCCCGAGAATGCTCGCCGCGGCCTCGAAGAGCATGACGCGCACCCGCGGATCACCGGCCTTGGTGATCCGTCCGGCGATATCAGTCTTGCCCGATTGCCACCTTCGCGGGGTCAGTCCCGCCCAGGCGCCAACATCCCTGCTGCGTGGGAAGCGGTCCGGGTCATCGACGGCACTTCGGAAGGTCAGCGCCACGATCACGCCCACACCCGGGGTCGTCATCAGCAGCCGTGTCACGGGATCGGACTTCGCGAGTGCCATGAGCTGGCCGTCGAGGCTGGCAAGTTCGTCAAGGAGCAGGGCTCGCACCCGCAACATGGCGTCCACGATGCCCTCGAGGAGCGGGTTTCCGGCGGCAAGTTCGCGCGCCCGGGCCTCCCACGTCTTCCGCGTCACAGATCCCATCTTCAGCCCGAAGGTCCTCAGCGCGGCGCGGAGCGAGTTCTCCGTCGCCGTCACTTTTTCTATGAGGAAGGTGCGCGCGGTGAGCAGAACGCGGGTCTCCTGGGCGGTCAGCGACTTCACGTGTACGCGCTTGAACCAGCCAAGGCGCACGAGCTGGGCGATGCCGCGGGCGTCATGGCGATCGGTCTTGACGCGCATCGCGGCGAAGGCCGCTCGGACGTGACGCGCCTCCATCACCGAGACAGAGAACCCCTCGCGGACAAGCCCCTCGTGGAGCCACTGGGAAAGGTTTCCGGCTTCGAGGCCGACATGCTCGATGCGCCGGCCCTGGTGCCGGATAGCCTTGGCAATCGCCTTCGGCTCGCTCGCAGCGCGTGTCTCCTTGACGATGCGACCGCCTTCGTCGACGACGCAGATGTGCGTCTCGTCGAGCGACACATCAAGACCCACGAAAAACTCCATGGCATGAGCTCCTTGATCGGTTGCGATGCAGGACAGGGTCTCAACGTCGACGCTTGGCGCAAAGCCCGATCAGCGCATCTCTGGGGCCTGTCGCGAGCGACCCTTCATCGCCAGCGCATGCGGCAAGCAGCGAACGACCCGCGCACACCCCGTCGCCGCGGCCCTCAGGGTGCTGCCGGCGACACCGACCTGCTGGCGGCGATCCGCGAGGTGATCGAGGTCTCGCCCTTCACGGGGAAAGGCTATCGCAAGGTCTAGGCGCGGCTGCGCTTCCGCGGCCTCCGGACGGTGGCGCGCCGGGTGCGGCGGCTGATGAAGGCGCATGGCCTGCTCGCACCCCACCGGCCCGCGCCGCGGGCGGCTCATCCGCACGACGGGACGGTGGTGACGGCGCGGGCGGATCAGGTCGGGGGCACCGACATGAGCGGGAACGTTCGCATCATGACGGATGGCGAGCAGCGACAGCGTGCCTCCGAAGAGGCGCGCGGTCGCAAGGATGTCGGGGGCTCAAGGCGAAGCGAAGATACCCGGCCGGATCGGCGTAAAACGGCCGGTATGGCGAATGTCTCTGCCGCCCGCCCCGTCAGGGCAGTTGTCACCGGTTCTGGATCTGGAAGTGTATCCTGAGGCGGGCGGGACAGGACGACGGGTTTGGCTTACTCACGGGAACGAAAGGCGGCGGTTCTTACGAAGATGCTGCCGCCGAACAACATGCCCCTGGGCCAGTTGGCCAAGGAGGACGGGATCAGTGTCGCGACGCTCGCCAAGTGGCGGGCGGAGGCTCGGGCGAAGGGCCAGCTCCTGCCGGATGCGAACGCCGGGCCTGAGGGCTGGACCTCCCAGGACAAGCTGGCGGCGGTGATCGAGACCGCTTCGATGAACGAGGCGGAGCTGGCTGAGTACTGCCGCCGCCGTGGCATCTACCCCGAGCACTCGCTGTCTGGCGCGAAGCCTGCGCGCGCGCCAACGACTGGGAGCGGGCAGCCGCGAGCCGGATCGCCCGCGAGACGCGCGACGACAAGAAACGGATCCAGCAGCTGGAGCGTGAGTTGGCGCGCAAGGAGAAGGCGCTGGCCGAGGCGGCCGCGCTGATGATCCTGCGAAAAAAGGTCGAGGCGATCTGGGACCGCAGGGAGGGCGAGGACGAATGACCTCAGCCCCGGATCGCCAGGAGATTGCCGCCCTCGTCGCTGCCGCCACGGAGGCCGGGGCCCGGCCCTCGGCCGCCTGCGCCGCAGCGGGCCTCAGCCCGCGCACCCTGCGCCGCTGGCAGGGCCCCGACGGCGGGATCCGCGAGGATCGCCGCCCCTCTGCCGACCGCCCGGCGCCGGCCAACAAGCTCACCGAGGAGGAGGGCGACCGGATCGTGGCGACCTGCGCCACGCCGGAATTCGCGAGCCTTCCGCCGAGCCAGATCGTGCCCCGGCTGGCCGACCGAAACATCTGGATCGCCTCGGAATCCAGCTTCTACAGGGTGTTGCGCGAGCGCGGGCAGAACCATCGCCGTGGCCGCGCCCGCCCCGCTGCGCGCCGGAAACCACCGACGAGCTTCGAGGCGAAGGGGCCGTGCCAGGTGTGGAGTTGGGATATAACGTGGCTTCCAGGGTCGATCGCGGGGACCTTCTTCTACCTCTACCTCATCGTCGACATCTTCAGCCGGAAGATTGTCGGCTGGGAGGTCCACGACCGCGAGACCTCGGAGTTCGCGGCCGAGGTGCTCAGGCGCGCCGTCTGGTCGGAGCGGTGCCTGACCAGCCCGCTCGTACTCCATGCGGACAATGGCAGCCCGATGAAGGGCGCGACGATGAAGGTGACGATGGAGCGGCTGGGCGTCATCGCCTCCTTCAGCCGGCCCCGCGTCAGCAACGACAATGCCTTCTCCGAGGCGCTGTTCCGCACCTGCAAGTACACGCCCCGCTGGCCGACCCGGGGCTTCGCCACGATCGAGGAGGCGCGGACCTGGGTCCAGAGCTTCGTGCGTTGGTACAATCTCGAGCACCGTCACAGCGCGATCCGCTTCGTCACCCCCGACCAGCGCCACCGCGGCGAGGACAAGGCGCTGCTGGCCGAGCGCCACCGCGTCTACCAGCTGGCCCGCGCTGCACACCCCGAACGCTGGTCAGGCCAGACCCGCAACTGGCAGCCCATCGGCTCGGTCCGGCCCGATGCCGGGCGCGGAGGCCATGGGTTCGCCGCCGCGCTCCCCCATCAAGCTGGCGGCGGCGGACCCATGGCCGGGTCGGCCGTACAGGCAGCCTGAAAACGAGAGACCGGGACAACTAGCTTGACGAACACCGCCTCCGTCCCGGTCGGGGACCGAACCTACGTGCACAGGGGGCAACGCTTCGGCTCTGACTCAATTTCGGTGCAATTTCCGCGGTCATGACACAGCTCCGATCAGGCGTGCCTTGAGAAGCAC
The DNA here is from genome assembly GCF_021391315.1 of Cereibacter azotoformans. Taxonomy (NCBI): domain Bacteria; kingdom Pseudomonadati; phylum Pseudomonadota; class Alphaproteobacteria; order Rhodobacterales; family Paracoccaceae; genus Cereibacter; species Cereibacter azotoformans. Next base: position 809,403 of record NZ_CP090021.1, read on the forward strand.
AAGGCCGGCGCGACCGTACATCTGGCGCTTGAGCATCTTCAGGCGGTTGATCTGGCCTTCCGTCTGACCGTTGGACCACGGCTCGTTCAGCGCCGCGGTAACGGCTGCCTCATCGGCCTTGATGCCCCGTGCAAAAGAGGCGAGCGGGCTGGTGGCGGCAGCATCCAGCCACTCGGCCAGATGGTCGGCGCTTCGCTTTCGGACCATGCGCTGGAACCGGTCGAGCAGCGCCGCGGCCGTGGCGAGCTCCGGCACCTTCGCCTCGATCGCCGCGACCATGAGGGCTTCGTCCCGAGCGAGGTCGTGGCGTCGCAACGTCATCGCCCTGGCGATGGTGCGGGCTGCCGGGCAGCGGGCCGGAAGTTCGGCGCGCGACGCCTCCGCCCGGCGACGGCGGGTTGCCCATTCAGTGACGACGCGCAGGCTGCCGCGGAATCCGGCCGCCTGCATCCGACGCCAGAGCTCGGCACCGTTCCGGCACCCGGCCGTCCACTCGGCATCCAGCCAAGGCAGCCATGGCTCGAGCGAGTGCTGCCGGACGCGGAAGACGTCCTCGCGCTGCCCCCTCAGGATCCGGCGCACCAGTTGTCGGCTGCAGCCCGTTCGCCGGACGATCTGCTTGATGGGCATTCCCTCATCGGCCAGCGCGCGCACCGCCGCGTTCGCCTCTTGCCGACGGAGAAATCCAACGTATTGAATGCGTTCCGCCGAGGTCAGCAAGGTGGGATCCACCTTGCCCGCCCCAGCGCCCGACGGATCTCCGGCATGGAACTGCGGACCGCATCAAGGAACGCGCGGCTCGCATTCTCGAGCAGGTGCCAGCGATCGGCCACCTGGACGGCCTCAGGTCGTCCGTTCGCCACGGCCAGTCCATACCCGCCGCCGCGGTCGCGGGAGACGATCTCCACGCTGGGGTGCTCGGCTAGCCAAGCCTCGACGGTCGCCGGCTCCCGGTCCGGCAAAAGGTCGATCACCTTGCGCCGCTCGAGGTCGCAGAGGATCGAGCCGTAGCGGTGCCCCTTCCTCCAGGCCCAGTCGTCGATGCCGATGACGCGGGGCGGTGGCGCTTCCGAAGCCAGGCCATTCTTCACGGCGCGAAGCAAGGTGTCCTTGCTCACGCGCAGCAGCAGTCGATGGGCCAGTGCCTGCCCGGGCCGGCCACCCAAGGCCAGCCCGAGACATTGGACGAGGCCCTGCAGCCGCGCAGTGCGGCGCCCATGCCGCTGGCCGATCCCCTCATCGAGCCGTTCGCCGAAGATCCGGGTCCGGCACGTCCGGCTCGGGCACCGAAAGCGCCGCACGGTCAGCACGATCCGGACGCGACGCCCATGCGCGGGCAGGTCCGACAGACGGCGAGCGTATCGGCTGTGGAGCCGGGTCGAGGCCGTGCCGCAACTCGGGCAGCGGGAGTCGCCTTGCGCGAGTTGGCGGAACAGGTCCCGGTCGAGTTGACGCGGCGCGCGGTAGTTGACGTCCTCGATGGCGGCGCCGACATGGCGCAGCTTCGCCGTGCGGATCCGGCTCTGATAGCGCTTTGTGCTGCGGCGGGCCGCCTCGCGGTCGATCAGCAGGCCCAGCCATTCGGCATGGCTGAGCGCGGCGGCATCGTCTTGTCGCTGCAACTCGGCGAAGGCTTCGGCCATGCCTTCGAGCTTGAGCTCGCGCAGGCGGTTCAGGGTGGGATGGTCGAGCATGTGGTCTCCGTCTCAGTGGAAGTAGCTGGCGCCGCGGATGTTGGGGTGCGTGATCGCCGGCCCCTCCGCGGGCGTCTCGGGCCGTTGGCGATGCAGGTTGTTCCGGAGGATCGACTTGACCGAGCTGTAGGACAGCCCGCCAATCTCCCGGGCGCGCAGGCAGGCGGCCTCGAGCGCGTCACGCCCATGAGGCTTGGCCAGATCCACGATCCCCACGCAGGCCCGGAAGCCCTGCTCGGGATGGGTCTTTGCTTGCAGGATCAGATCCACCAGCGCCGCCGTGTTCGGCCCGATCTTCTCGGCCTTGCGCCGCAGCTCGGCCGGGGTGAGCCCGGCATAGCGGCGGTGGCTGGCGGGCATGTGGACGGCGACCGTCGTGTGTCGGCAGTCGCCCGCGCTGCGGATATGGGACGCGACACGCTGGCCGTCGTGGAAGACTTCGACGGTCCGCGAGGTGATCCGGGCCCAGAGCGTCTTCTTCAGAAGCTGGTGGGGCACCGAGTAGTAGTGCTTCTCGACCTCGACATGATAATCGAGACCGACGCGGCGCTCGAGCCAGTCGGCATACTCGTAGGGGCTGGCCGGCAGGGGCCGCAGGGCCGGCCGGTCGAGTTGCTCGAACAGATTCCGGCGGCTGGCGCCGAGGTGGCGGGTCACCTTGGCGTTCAGACCGGGCAGCAGGTCGCGGATCGCCGCGTTCAATTCAGCAAGCGAGAAGAACCGCCGCCTGCGCAAGCGCGCGATGATCCAGCGCTGAACCAGCAGCACGCCGACCTCGGCCTTGGCCTTGTCGCGCGGCTTGTAGGGGCGCGCCGGGAGCACCGCGGTGCCGTAATGGGCGGCCATCTCGGCGTAGGTCCGGTTGATCCGCGGCTCGTGGAAGCAGGCCTTGGTGACACCCGCCTTCAGGTTGTCGGAGACGATCTGCTCGGGCACGCCGCCGAAGAAGTCGAACATGCGGACATGGGCGCCGATCCAGTCCGGCAGGCTCTGGCTCCAGGTCGCCTCAACATAGGTGTAGTTCGAGGCGCCCAGCACGCCGACGAAGATCTGCGCGGCCCGCACCTCGCCGGTCGCACCGTCGATGATCTCCACGGCATCTCCCGCGTAATCGACGAACACGCGCTCGCCGGCGACGTGATGCTGGCGCATCGTGGGCGAGAGCTTCCCTTCCCAACGGCTGTAGAGTTCGCAGAACCGGCTGTAGCCATAACCATCATGGGGATGGGCGGCGCGATAGTCCTCCCAGATCAAGGCCAGGGTGACGCCCTTGCGGCGTAGTGCCCGATGCACCGCCGGCCAGTCCGGAACCGCCAGCCCGCGGCGGGTCCTTCCGCCCGTTGGTGCGAAGAGCCGCCGCTCCAGTGCGGCTTCGTCCAGGCCATCCGGCAGTGGCCAGACCAAGCCCGCCCGCTCGGCGCGCTTGAGATACTCGCTGACCGTCGACTGGCCCACGTTCAGGCTTGCTGCGATCTTCCGGGTCGCCAACCCGGCCGCCTTCAGGCGAAGGGCTTCTGCAATCTTGCGCATCGGCAATCGTCTCATCCTGGGCTCCCTGCTCGTCCTCCAGGACGGCAAGGCTAACCCGCTGCGATCGCCCAGCAGCGTGTCCTACGGCAGGATCTCGGAGCGATCGGGCACCCCGGAATCCGCGACCGGATGACCCCGGTGTGCGCACAATCGCATCGAGATCATGTGCGGTCGGCTGAAGGACTGGAGGCGCGTTGCCACCCGATACGACCGCAGCCCGGAGACGTTCTTCTCTGCTATCGCACTCGCAGCCATCGGCCTGTTCGGGCTCTGAAACGCAATGAGATGCCGTAACGGGGCCTGCGTCGCGACCTGCCCGTACCCGTTGCCAAATCGAGGGCACGCTGGCGCCATTCCCGTATCGGATCCATCGGGAGGACTGCGGGATGAAGCTGTTTGTCGGACTGGACGTATCGCTGGAGAAGACCGCGATCTGCGTGATCAACGAGCATGGGAAGATCGTGAGGGAGGCGCAGGCAGCCAGCGAGCCGGAAGCGCTGGCGCGCTGGATTGGGGACCAGGACGGCACCATCGCCGCCATCGGCCTTGAAGCCGGCCCCCTGTCGCAATGGCTGCACCGCGGGCTGACCGGGGCGGGACTGGACGTCGTGCTGATGGAGACCCGGCAGGTGAAGGGCGCACTGAAGGCCATGCCGATCAAGACCGATCGCCGGGACGCGGAGGGCATCGCGCGTCTGTTGCATCTCGGCTGGTTCCGGCCGGTTCACTGCAAATCGGTGTCTGCACAGGAGGTCCGCGCGGTGCTCAGCGCCCGCAAGGCTGTGCAACAGGGGTTCATCACTCTGGAAATGTCCCTGCGCGGGCTGCTGCGGAACTTCGGGCTCAAGGTCGGCACCATATCGCGTGGCGGGTTCGAACAGCGGATCCGCGAACTGGCTGCGGGAAACCCGATGCTGATAGCGGCGACCGAACCCATGCTCCGCGCACGCTCGGCGCTGCGGCGTGAGCTGGCGGGCCTTGAACGCCTCGTCCGCCAACTCGCCCATGAGGATCCGGTCTGTCTGCGCCTCATGTCGATGCCCGGGATTGGCGCGGTCGTGGCACTGACCTATCGATCCGCTGTCGACGACCCGGCTCGATTCACGTCCTCGAAGAAGGTCGGGCCGTGGGTCGGCCTGACGCCGTCTCGCAACCAATCGGGCGAGCGCGATGTCTCTGGCGGGATCACCAAGGCGGGCGACGTCAATCTTCGACGCGCGCTCTGTCAGGCTGCCACCGTCATGATGCATCGCGGGAGGGCGAACTGGCTGCGAAGCTGGGCGGCGAAACTCGCGCGCCGTCGTGGTGCCAAGCGCGCAATGGTTGCACTGGCGCGGCGCATCGCCGTGATCCTGCACCGCATGTGGAAGGACGACACCGACTTCCGCTTCGATCTTCCGGTGTTTCCTGCCGGCTGAAGATAGAGGTTCCAGACCGCTGCCCGCCTGATCGCGGGCCTTCGAGGTCCCCACGGGACGCGGTTCCGGTGATGCCGTGCTCAGGACTGATGCCGATAGCATCGAGCACGCCAATGAGATGGGCACACCGAAACTGCATTGAACCAGCATCATGTTGGCGGCCTTCGCGCCGACCACGGACCGAAGCATGCACCCGGGGCGATCTCAGTCGAAGGCCGCCGAACAGGGAGGCAGATCACTTGCTCAAGGCAGAAAATCGCCGTTCGGCGGCACATCCCCATGCGCAAAACGGCTTGACCGGGACGGACCCGTTACCGAAGGTCGGGCCGTGGGTCGGCCTGACGCCGTCTCGCAACCAATCGGGCGAGCGCGATGTCTCTGGCGGGATCACCAAGGCGGGCGACGTCAATCTTCGACGCGCGCTCTGTCAGGCTGCCACCGTCATGATGCATCGCGGGAGGGCGAACTGGCTGCGAAGCTGGGCGGCGAAACTCGCGCGCCGTCGTGGTGCCAAGCGCGCAATGGTTGCACTGGCGCGGCGCATCGCCGTGATCCTGCACCGCATGTGGAAGGACGACACCGACTTCCGCTTCGATCTTCCGGTGTTTCCTGCCGGCTGAAGATAGAGGTTCCAGACCGCTGCCCGCCTGATCGCGGGCCTTCGAGGTCCCCACGGGACGCGGTTCCGGTGATGCCGTGCTCAGGACTGATGCCGATAGCATCGAGCACGCCAATGAGATGGGCACACCGAAACTGCATTGAACCAGCATCATGTTGGCGGCCTTCGCGCCGACCACGGACCGAAGCATGCACCCGGGGCGATCTCAGTCGAAGGCCGCCGAACAGGGAGGCAGATCACTTGCTCAAGGCAGAAAATCGCCGTTCGGCGGCACATCCCCATGCGCAAAACGGCTTGACCGGGACGGACCCGTTACCGAAGTCTGGAGCCTAAATGCCTTGTTCGCTCTTGCTTTTGGCTCAGTCGGAGCATGCGCATAAGCCTCCGACAACATGGCGGCGGCTTCCTCGTCTTTGCTCAACGGGTGGCAGTGGGGGTGGACCGGGGACCGGCCGGATGAGGGGCGCGGCCCGGACGCTCGCCGCGGCACCGGGGATTGCAAACGGAAAAAGGGGCCGGTCGCAACCGGTCCCAGCCACGACGGAGCGGCAGGAAAACGCGGGTGCGCGGCTCCGGCAGGCAGGCGTATCAGGAGTCGGCTATCGCGGGCGTCGGGGCCGGATGCGCGGCCTCGGCGCCCCGCGCGCTGTGCAGGATGCCGAGCCCCACGGTCACGAGGCCGAGGATCGGCAGCCCCCAACCACCGCCGGCGGGCATCTGCCAGGCCCAAGCGTCCGGTCGAAACAGAGGAAAACTCGGTCTTCCCTTACGCCGCGCGAGGCAGGCCATCTCCTACCCTGGCCGGATCGGCAGCGACCCGCGCTTCCAGATCGTGCGGTGGACGCTCGGCCGGTTCGTCGTGCGGTGGCGGGAGCGTGCAGGCTTCGTCATGCAGAAGGCTGTCGAGCAGGTGCGAGAGATCCTCGATCTCCTCTGCCACCACATGCACCACTTTCCCCTCGCGCTGGAGGCGGCCCGTCACGCGCAGGAGCCTTCCCGCAACCACCTCACGGCGGAAACGCTCGTAGATGCCGGCCCGGACCACCACATTGACCACGCCGGTCTCATCCTCGAGCGTGAGGAAGATCACGCCCCTTGCCGTTCCCGGCCTCTGGCGCACGAGGACCAGGCCCGCCACCGCCACACGCGCGCCCGAAGGCGGTTCGTCCAGCCGGGCCGCGGGGACGGCCCTGGGGGTGCGGGGCCAGCTTTGGGGGGTGGGGGTCAGGCCGAGCCACCGTGGGGGAGGAGGAGAGTTGGGGAACATAGAGGGAACATATAGCGGCGCGCCGCAACAGGCAAGCCCCCGCCTCTGGCCAAGCCTGCCGGATTGCCCTAAGCCTCTCGGCACTGCGAGGCAGCCAAGAGCGGGGCAAGATGGCCAAGATCACCTATGTCGAACATAACGGAACCGAGCATGTCATCGATGTGGCCAACGGCCTGACCGTGATGGAGGGCGCGCGCGACAATGGCGTTCCGGGGATCGAGGCCGACTGCGGGGGCGCCTGCGCCTGCTCCACCTGCCATGTCTATGTCGATCCCGCCTGGGTCGGGAAGCTTCCCCGCAAGGAGGCGATGGAAGAGGACATGCTCGACTTCGCCTGGGAGCCCGATCCCGTCCGCTCGCGCCTCACCTGCCAGATCAAGGTGACCGAGTCGCTCGACGGGCTGAAGGTCTTCATTCCCGAAAAGCAGATCTGAGGAACGCCCCGAAAATCAGCCCGTCGCGGCGGATGCCGGGGCCCCCTGTCGCATGGAGGCTGCCCCGGTCGGCGGCGGGCGACCGGATCAGACCGGGGCCAGAGGGTGGAGGAGGCCCGCCTCCTTCAGATCCTGCCAGAGACCATCGGGAAGTTCGGCGTCGGCCGCGATGCGGTTCTCCAGCACTTCGGTGATGGACTGCGAGCCGGGGATCACCGAGAGCACGGCCGGATGGCGCAGCGGGAACTGGAAGGCCGCCTCGAACATCCGCACGCCCCAGCGCTCGCAGATCGTGTGGATCTGCGCCACGCGGTCCAGAACCGCCTGCGGCGCCAGCCGGTAGTCGTAGAACGAGCCGGGCCGGGGCCCGGTGGCCAGCACGCCGGAATTGTAGGGCCCGCCGATGACGATGCCGATGCCACGCTCTTCCGCCATCGGCAGGAAGCTCTCGAGCGCCTCCTGCTCGAGGAGAGTGTAGCGCCCGGCGAGCAGGAACAGGTCGAAGTCGCCCCGCTCGGCCAGCCACTGGCAGGGCTGCCACTCGTTCACGCCGGCGCCGAAGGCCGCGATCACGCCCTGGTCGCGCAACTCCACCAGCGCCCGGTAGCCGCCCTGCATGAACTCGGCCAGCCTCGCCTCGAGCGCCTCCTGCGAGCGGTGGGTGAAGAGGTCGAGATCATGGACAAAGAGCATGTCCACCCGGTCGAGGCCCAAGCGGCCCAGAGAGGCTTCGAGCGACCGCATCACCCCGTCATAGCCGTAGTCGAACCGCTCCTTGCGCTCGGGCACCTCGAAGAACTTGCCCAGCCCGTCGCGTTTCTCGCCCGGCTCGACCGGCCGCAGGAGCCGGCCCACCTTGGTCGAGACCACATGCTCCGACCGCGGCTTGTCCGCGAGGAACCGGCCCAGCCGCTCTTCGGCCAGCCCGTAGCCGTAGAGCGGCGCGGTGTCGAAGTAGCGCACCCCGCTTGCCCAGGCGCGTTCGAGCAGCGCCTGCGCCTCGGCGTCCGAAATCGCCCGGTAGAGATTGCCGAGCGGCGACGTGCCGAGGCCGAGACTCGTGAAACGGAGCGGGCGCCCCGCCCGGTGAAAGTCACGCATTGCCAATCGCATCAGATCCTCCTGCCTGCGCGGCCCCCGCCGCGCCCGCTTTCAGTCGGCCAGCGTCCGGCCCAGGAAGGCGCAGCGCACCAGGGCCTGCCGCACCTCTTCCTCATGGTCGTCCGCGTGGCGCAGAAGACAATCCCGTGCGGCGGCAAGCCGCTCCTGCACCGTTCCTTCCGTCTCCTGCACCTCGACGAGCCGCTCGGCGACATAGCGCCCGAGCCGCCCCGCCACGCAGGTGGCGTACATGCCGCCCGCGTTCAGCACGATGCCGGCCTCGCAGAGCCGGCCGCGCACCTCGAACTCCTGCCTCAGGTCGAGCAGGCGGAAGCCTGCGGGCGAGTCGGGGTCGGCCTCCTCGAACTCGGTCACGACCGTGAGGCGCTCGTCCTCGTCCGACAGCTCGATCCTGATCCCGCCGCGCAACGCGAGCGTCTCGAACTCCACCAGCCCGTCCAGGATGATCCGTCTGTCCATCGGCGCCTCCCTTTCCGAAGGAAGGCCACGAGGGCGGAACAGGTTCCCCGGCCGCCTCAGTGCTCGAGCACGATCACGTCGCGGGCCGCGAAACTGACCTGCGTATGGGCGCCCACCTGCGGCGGGGGCAGATCGGGCCGGTTGAACGTGTCGAGAGCAACCGTCGTGCCGCCCGTGTGCAGTTGCAGGCGGATCACGCTGCCCAGGAACTGCACGTCGGCGATGGTTGCGGGCAGCATCGTGTCGCGCCCGTCGCCGGGCCCGAGATGCAGCGCCTCGGGGCGGAGCGCGAGCCCGATGCGGCCACCGCGCGGCGCCTCGACCGGCTGGGGCAGGCGGATCGTCTGGCCCGCGACGCGGACCTCTCCCGCCGCCGGATCCTCGACCTCGGCCACGAGCGTGCTGATCGTGCCCACGAAGTTGGCCACGAACTTGGTCGTCGGGTGGTTGTAGATCTCGAAGGGGGTGCCCACCTGCTCGGCGATGCCGCCGTTCATCACCACGATCCGGTCGGACATCGACAGGGCCTCTTCCTGATCGTGGGTCACGAAGATGGTGGTGATGCCCAGCCGCTGCTGGATGGCGCGGATCTCGGTGCGCAGGCTCACCCGGATCTTGGCGTCGAGCGCCGAGAGCGGCTCGTCCAGCAGCAGCACGCGCGGCCGCACGGCCAGCGCGCGGGCCAGCGCCACGCGCTGCTGCTGCCCGCCCGAGAGCTGGAACGGGTAGCGCGCGCCCAGATCGGGCAGGCCGATCAGCGCCAGCATCTCGGCCACCCGCTCGACCGCCTCGCGGCGCGGCACACCGGCGACCTTCAGCCCGAAGCCCACGTTCTGCGCGACGGTCAGGTTGGGAAAGAGCGCGTAGGCCTGAAAGACCATGCCGATCTTGCGCGCGTTCGGGCGCTGGCGGACGACATCCTTGCCCTCGATGCGGATGGCGCCCTGGTCGGGCATCTCGAAACCCGCCACCATGCGCAGGACGGTGGTCTTGCCGCAGCCCGAGGGCCCGAGCAGCGAGACGAACTCTCCCTGCTCGACGGTCAGGTTGAAGTCGCGCACGACGCGCAGGGGGCCGAAGGATTTCTCCAGCCGGGCGATCTCCAGGAAGGCCATCAGGCTGTGTTCCTACTCATCTTTGTTGGGCTCGGGTGTGTTTCGACAGGCGGGTCACCAGCTGGATCAGCGCCATGCAGGCCCAGGTGACGACAAAGGCGATCACGGCCAGCGCCGCCGGCTCGTAGGCCTTGTTGGCGCCCATCCAGACCATGTAGGGGCCAAAGGCCGGGCGGTTCAGCAGCGCCGCCAGCACGAACTCGCCGATCACGATGGCGAAGGTGAGGAAGGCCCCCGACAGGACCGCCACCAGCACGTTGGGCAGGATCAGCCGCGCGATGATGGTGATCCAGCCCGCACCGAGGCTTTGCGCCGCCTCGGTCAGGGTCTGCACGTCGATGGTGCGCAGGCCCGTATCCACCGCACGATACATGTAGGGCAGCGCCAGCATCGTGTAGCCGAACATCAGAAGCAGGTTCGTCCCCATCGCGCTGCCGGTCAGCGGCAGCCAGCTCGAGGTGTTGTAGAGCCGGATGTAGCCGAAGACGATGACGATGGGCGGGATCACCAGCGGCAGAAGCGTGATGAACTCGATCACCGGGCGCCAGCGGGGCAGCTTCAGCCGGACCCAGAAGACGGTGGGCACGACGAGCAGGATGCCGAAGGCGATGGTGAAGAGCGCCATCAGCACCGAATAGCCGAAGGTCGCGCGGAAGGCCGGATCGCCCAGCACGTTGGCATAGGCGTCGAAGCTGTATTCCCCGCGGCGCGCCCGCAGCGAGAATTCGAACATCCCGATCAGCGGCAGGAAGAAATAGAGGATGCCCGCGATCAGCGCGATCCAGGACCAGAGCTTGGCCGACCTCATTTCACCCACCTCTCGGCCCGCGTGCGCAGCACGATATAGACGAGGTTGGCAAGGCCCGTGAGCACGATCATCCCGAAGGCGATGGCATAGCCGAGGTGCGGATCCTGCAGCACGTCGCCGCGGATCTGCGCGAAGAGGATGATCGGCACGATCGACAGTTGCGATCCGGTCAAGGCCATGGCGGTCGCCACCGCCCCGAAGCTGTTGGCAAAGAGCAGCGCAAAGGTGCCGAGGAACGAGGGCCAGAGCACCGGCAGCGCCACCATCCGCCAGTACTGCGCGCCCGTCGCGCCCAGCGTCTCGGCCGCCTCGCGCCACTCGCGCTTCAGCCCGTCAAGGGCGGGCGTGATGATGAGGATCATCAGCGGGATCTGGAAATAGAGGTAGGTCAGGGTCAGCCCGAGGAAGCTGATCAGGTTGAACCCCGTCCCATAGAGGTTGAAGCCGAACCAGTCGCGCAGGATCACGGTGAGAAAGCCCAACCGGCCCAGCGTCGCGATGAAGGCGAAGGCGAGCGGTACGCCCGCGAAGTTCGACGCCACCCCCGAGAAGGTCAGCGCGAAGCCGCGCAGCGGTTTGGGCAGGGGGCCGCGCGTCACGGCCGCGGCGATCAGGAAGCCCGCGACGCAGCCGAGCAGGGCTGTCACCAGGCTGATCCGGATCGAGATCCAGAAGGCGTTCATGATCGAGGGCGTGAAGAGCCCTCTGATGTTGGCAAGCGTGAAGTCGCCCGCCGGCGTGCGGAAGGCGCCGAGCACGATATGCATCGTCGGAAGGAACAGGAACAGCAGCGCGAACAGCAGGAAGGGCGCCACGCCGAACCAGTTCAGCGGCAGCGAGACGCGGCGTCGGGCGCTCGGCGGGGGCAGGTCGGTCATGCAGGGTCCGTCAGGCGAGGAAGCCTCCGCCAGACGGGCGAAGGCGGAAGAAGCTCGGGGCGCGCGCGGCCGTTCCAACAGCGCGCGGACGCCTCGAGCCCCCGGAGCGAAGGCCCCCGCCCGCAGGGCGAGGGCCGGCGCTTGCGTTACTGGACGTTGGCGCCGACGACACCATCCCAGCCGGCGGTGACGGCCGCCTTGTTGGCCTCCTGCTGCTCGATGGTCGGGAAGACCGCGCGGGCGTAGCCCTCGGCCGGCGGCAGCGCGTCGAGCAGCTCCTGCGGGACCTTGCCGGCCTCGACCATCGCGTTGAAGCGGGCGGGGTGGCAGTAGCCCTTGAGCCAGCCCAGCTGACCTTCGTCCGAATAGAGATATTCCATCCAGAGCTTGGCCGCGTTCGGATGCGGCGCATAGGCCGAGATCGCCTGGACATAGACGCCGGCGAGGCTCGGGCCCTCGGGGATGATGACCTCGAGCGGCGGGTTGCCCTTCAGCTCGTCGCGCCACGAGAGCAGGTTGTAGTCCCAGGCTGCGACAATCGGCGTCTGGCCCTGGGCAATGGTGCCCGCCTTGCCGATCACCGGAACGAAGCCGCCCGCCTTGTTCAGCTCGCCGAAGAACTCGAGCCCCTTCTGCGCCGAAGCCTCGCCCGGCTCGGCGCCGGCCGCGACACCGGCCGACATCACGGCAAGGATCGCCTGGTTCGAGGCGCGCGGATCGCCCGCCAGCGCAAAAGCGTTCGCATACTGGCTGTCCAGAAGGGCGGTCCAGCTCGTCGGCACCTCGGTCACGAGGTCGGTGTTCACGCCGAAGGACATGACGCCGTAATAGTCGCCATACCAGTAGCCGTCGGCATCCTTGATCTCGTCGGGGATCTCGTCCCAGGTCTCGACCTTGTAGGGAACGATCAGCCCCTCGTCCTTGGCCTGCGGCCCGAAGGCGAGGCCCACGTCGATCACGTCGGGCGCCTGCGGGCCCTTGTTGTCCTTGTTCGCCCGGATCGCCTCCAGTTCGTCGGCCGAGCCCGCGTCGGGGTTCAGCTCGTTCACGGTGATCTCGGGATACTTGGCCTTGAAGCCCGCGATCACGTCGCCATAGCCGCACCAGTTGTGGGGCAGGGCGATCGTGGTCAGCATGCCTTCAGCCTTCGCGGCCTCCACGAGTTCGGCGCTTTGCGCGCTGGCCCCCGAGGCGGCGGCGACCGCCACAAGGCTGACCGAAGCAGCCAGTGCAAGTTTGATCGTCATCGGAACTTTCTCCCGGTTGTTGTCGTGCCGAATGCCGTTCTTCCGCGAGCGGAGCGGCGATTAGTGTCAGCTAACGGCCTGAAACGGATTCTGGCAAGTTCCCTAACCGGAGCAGGTAACAGATTTTTCGCGGATTAATCAGTCTGTAACGATTCCGACAGGCTGCCCGACTTTCGGGCAGGAGCGGCGGCCTTGCCCGTGGCGCGCCACCGTCTTACCGTCGCGCAAAACTTATCCGACAGGACGAGAGGGTGACATGACGGGATTCGCAACCACACGGCGCGGGCTTCTGATGGCCGGAGGGGCGGCGCTTGCGCTGGGGGCCTTGCCCCGGACGCTGCGCGCGCAGGAGGCGCTGAAGGTCGCCGGCATCTATACCGTGCCGGTCGAGCAGCAGTGGGTCAGCCGCATCCACAAGGCCGCCGAGGCGGCCCGCGCTGCAGGGCGGGTGGAATACACCTTCACCGAGAATGTGGCCAACACCGACTATCCCCGCGTCATGCGCGAATATGCCGAAAGCGGCGTCAGGCTGATCGTGGGCGAGATCTTCGGCGTCGAGCAGGAGGCCCGCGAGGTGGCGGCCGAATATCCCGACGTGGCCTTCCTCATGGGGTCGAGCCTGCCGCCCGACGAGTCGATCCCGAACCTCGCCGTCTTCGACAACTACATTCAGGACGCCGCCTACCTGACTGGTCTCATTGCCGGGTCCATGACGGCCGGCAACATCGGCATGGTCGGCGGCTTCCCGATCCCCGAGGTCAACCGCCTGATGAACGCCTTCATGGCGGGCGCGCGCGAGGTCAAGCCGGACGTGACCTTCCAGGTCAGCTTCATCGGCTCGTGGTTCGATCCGCCGAAAGCGAAGGAGACCGCCTTCGCCATGATCGAGAACGGCGCCGACCTTCTCTATGCCGAGCGGTTCGGCGTGTCGGATGCCGCGAAGGAGCGGGGCGTGCTGGCCATCGGCAACGTGATCGACACGCAGGGCGACTATCCCGACACGGTGGTCGCCTCGGCGATCTGGCATTTCGAGCCGACCTTCGACCGGGCGGTCGAGGAGGTTCAGGCCGGCAACTTCACGGCCGCCGACTACGGCGTCTATTCCTTCATGAAGGAAGGCGGCTCGTCGCTCGCGCCGCTGGGCACCTTCGAGGACAAGGTGCCGGAAGAGGCCAAGGCCCTCGTGGCCGAGCGCGAGGCCGCGATCCGGGCCGGCACCTTCACCGTCGCCATCGACGACAGCGAGCCGAAATCCTCGTGATCGATCCGGTCGTCCTGCGTCTTTCGGGGATCACCAAGCGGTTCGGGTCCCTTCTGGCCAATGCCGGCATCAGCCTCTCCCTGCACAGGGGAGAGGTCGTGGCCCTCTTGGGCGAGAACGGCGCGGGCAAGACGACGCTGATGAACATCCTCTTCGGCCATTATGTGGCCGACGAGGGCACGGTGGAGGTCTTCGGCCAGCCGCTGCCGCCCGGCCATCCGCGCGCCGCGCTGGCGGCCGGCGTGGGCATGGTGCACCAGCATTTCACGCTGGCCGACAACCTGACCGTGCTCGAGAACATCCTTCTCGGGACCGCGCCCCTCTGGCGCCTGTCCCTCGGCCGGAGGGCGGCGCGCGCGCGGATCGAGGCGCTGTCGCGGGACTTCGGCCTTGCGGTCCATCCCGACGCGCGGGTGGGCACGCTCTCGGTGGGCGAGCGGCAGCGGGTCGAGATCCTCAAGGCGCTCTACCGCGACGCGCGCATCCTGATCCTCGACGAGCCGACCGCGGTCCTGACCCCGCAGGAGACCGAGGCGCTCTTCCGCACGCTGAAGCTCGCCGTGGCGAAGGGGCTGTCGATCATCTTCATCTCGCACAAGCTGCATGAGGTGATGGGTGTGGCCGACCGCTGCGTCGTGCTGCGGCACGGGCGGGTGGTGGGCGAGGTGGCCACCGCCGAGACCGACCGGCACCGGCTGGCCGCGCTGATGGTGGGTGAGGAGATCATGCCGCCCGCCGTCGCCCCGCCGAAGCCGGGCCCGGTGCTCCTGCGGCTCGACCGGGTGACGACGCCGTCGCAAGGCTCGGCCACCGGCCTGCGCGGCGTCAGCCTCGATCTGCGCGCGGGCACGATCACCGGGCTTGCGGGCGTGTCCGGGAACGGGCAGGCGGCGCTCTCCGACCTCGTCTCGGGCCTCGTGCGCCCCGAGGAGGGGCGGCTCGAGCTGGCGGGCGCCGAGGTGGTCCGGTGGACGCCGCGAACCGCCGTGGCCTCGGGCATCGCCCGCATCCCCGAGGACCGGCATTCCACCGGCACCATCGCCGACTTCACCCTGACCGAGAACGCCATTCTCGAAGGCTACCGTTCGCGCTTCGCGAAGGGCGGCTGGATGGACTGGCGCGCGGCCCGCGCCTTTGCCGACGGCATCATCGCCACCTACGACGTGCGCTGCCCCGGCCCCGAAACGCGCATCCGCCTCCTGTCGGGGGGCAACATGCAGAAACTGATCCTCGGCCGCGTGCTCGAGCCCGGCCCCCGGATCATCCTGGCCAACCAGCCGGTGCGGGGCCTCGACATCGGGGCCATCACCTATGTGCATTCCCGCCTGCTGAAGGCGCGGGACGAGGGGGCCGCGGTCATCCTCATCTCGGAAGATCTGGATGAAATCATGTCCTTGTCCGACACCGTTCATGTCATGTCCGAAGGGCGCCTTTCGCCCGGTTTCGCCCGCGGCACGATGAGCCAGGCCGAACTTGGCCTCTGGATGGCCGGCCACGGATTCGCCGATGCGGCTTGAGCCTGTAGCCAATCCCTCGGCGCTTCGCCGGGCCGGACTGCCGGCCGCGGCGCTGCTGGCCACCATCGCCGTGGCCTCGGGCCTGGCCGCGGTGGCAGGCGCCGACCCGCTCGCCACGCTGGGCCTGATCGTGAAGGGCGCGGTGGGGTCGAAGTTCGCCGCTCTCGAGACGCTGAACCGCGCGACGCCGCTGATCTTCACCGGGCTTGCCGTGGCCGTGGCCTTCCGCGCCCGGCTCTGGAACATCGGGGCCGAGGCGCAACTCTACGCCGGGGCCATCGTCACGGTCCTTCTGGGCACGGGTGCGGTCGGCGGCCCCCTCGTCCTGCCGCTGATGGCGCTCGCCGCCATGGCCGCGGGGGCGGTGGTGCTGCTGGGGCCGGTCGTGCTCAAGACCCGCTTCGGCGTGGACGAGGTGGTGACGACGCTTCTCTTCAACTTCATCATGCTGCTCTTCGTCAGCTACCTCCTCGAGGGGCCGCTGAAGGATCCGATGGGAATGGGCTGGCCCAAGTCGGCGCCCCTGGCGAAGGAGGCCCGCCTTCCGCGCATCGTGGATGGCCTGCGCCTCCATTGGGGCTTCGCGCTTGCGCTGATCGCGGCCGTCGCGGTCTGGGTGATCGAGCGGCGCACCGCGCTCGGCTACGAGATGCGGGCGGTGGGTCTGAACGCCCGCGCCGCGCGCTTTGCCGGCATCCCGGTGGACAGTGTGCTGGTCAAGACCGCGCTCCTCTCGGGCGGGCTTGCGGCGCTGGCGGGCTTCTCGGAGGTGGCGGGGCTGAAGGGGCACCTCACGCTCGATCTGTCGCCCGGCTTCGGCTACACCGGCATCATCGTGGCCATGCTCGCGCTGCTCAATCCGCTGGCGGTGGTGCCGGCTGCGCTCTTCGTGGCGGGCGTCTTCGTCGGCGCCGACAGCATGAGCCGGGCCGCCGGCGTGCCCACCTACATCGCCGACATGCTGCTGGCCACCTCGCTCCTCTTCATGGTGCTGGCGATCCTTCTGATCCGGTTCCGGGTGGTGCGCGGATGATGAGCCTGTTCGACATTCTGCTGTCCGCGACCTTCTGGGCCGCGGCGGTCCGCATCGCCTCGCCGCTGATCTTCGCCACGATGGGCGAGCTGATCTGCGAGCGGGCGGGCGTGCTGAACCTCGGGATCGAGGGGATCATGGTGATCGGCGCCTTCTCGGGCTGGATCACCGTCTGGGCGGGGGCCGGGCTCTGGGAGGGCGTGGCGGTGGCCATGCTGTCGGGAATGCTCTTCGGCCTTCTGCACGCCGTGCTCGTGGTGCCCTTCGGCCTCTCGCAGCACGTCGTGGGGCTGGGGATCACGCTCCTGGCCACCTCGACCAGCTACTTCGCCTATCGGCTGATCCTGCCCGAGGTCACGAGCCCGCCGCGGATCGAGCCCTTCGCCGTCTGGGAGGTGCCTCTCCTGTCCGAGATCCCGCTGCTGGGGCCCGCGCTCTTTGCCCAGACGCCGCTGACCTACGCAGCCTTTGCCGTGGCGGCGCTGACGGCGCTGGTCCTCTGGCGGACGCCGCTCGGTCTGGCCGTGCGGGCCGCGGGCGAGAATCCTTCGGCGGTCGATGCGCAGGGGCTCTCGGTCACCGGGCTCCGTATCGGCGCGGTGATGGTGGGCTCGGGGCTGATGGCGGTCGGGGGCGCCTTCCTCACCCTCTCGGCCTTCTCGAGCTTCTTCTTCGAGATGGTGAACGGCCGCGGCTGGATCTGCATCGCGCTGGTGGTCTTCGGCGCGTGGCGGCCCGGCAAGGCCGTGCTCGGCGCGCTCCTCTTTGCCGCCTTCGACGCGCTGCAGGTGCGGCTTCAGCAGACGCCGGTGGGGCAGGTCGTGCCCTACCAGCTCTTCCTGATGGCGCCCTATGCGCTCTCGATCGCGGCGCTTGTCCTCATGTCGCGCCGGGCCGAAGTGCCTGCGGCGCTGATGCAGCCGTTCAACAGGGGAGAACGCTGATGTTCGATCTGATCGTCAAGGGGGGCACGCTGCCCGACGGGCGCGTGGCCGATGTGGGCATCCGGGGCGACCGGATCGCCGCCATCGGGGCGCTCGGGACCGAGGCCGGACGGGTGATCGAGGCCACGGGCGATCTGGTGAGCCCGGCCTTCGTCGATCCCCATTTCCACATGGATGCGACGCTCTCCTATGGGCTGCCGCGCGTGAATGCGAGCGGGACGCTTCTGGAGGGGATCCGGCTCTGGGGCGAGCTGAAGGAGATCGTGACCGTCGAGGCCATGGCCGAGCGGGCGCTGGCCTATTGCGACTGGGCGGCGAGCATGGGTCTTCTGGCCGTGCGGACCCATGTCGATGTCTGCGACGACCGGCTCCTGGGTGTCGAGGCGATGCTGGCGGTGCGCGAAAAGGTCAAGGGCTGGATGGACCTGCAGCTCGTGGCCTTTCCGCAGGACGGGCTCTACCGCGACCCGACGGCGCGGGCGAACCTCTTGCGCGCGCTCGACATGGGCGTGGATGTCGTGGGCGGCATCCCGCATTTCGAGCGGACGATGGCGGACGGCGCGGCCTCGGTGCGCGACTTGTGCGAGATCGCGGCGGACCGTGGCCTTCCGATCGATTTCCATTGCGACGAGACCGACGATCCGCTCAGCCGCCATATCGAGACCTATGCCGCCGAAGTGCTGCGCACGGGCCTTCAGGGCCGGGCGGCGGCGGGGCATCTGACCTCGATGCATTCCATGGACAATTACTATGTCTCCAAGCTCCTGCCGCTGATCGCCGAGGCCGGGATCGCGGCGATCCCGAACCCGCTCATCAACATCGTGCTGCAGGGCCGCCACGACAGCTTCCCCAAGCGGCGCGGCCTGACGCGGGTCAAGGAGATGCAGGCCTTGGGCATCACCGTGGGCTGGGGGCAGGATTGCGTCCTCGACCCGTGGTATTCGCTGGGCACGGCCGACATGCTCGACGTGGCCTTCATGGGCCTCCATGTGGCGCAGATGACCCATCCCGACGAGATGCGGCGCTGTTTCGACATGGTGACGGCCGAGAATGCGAAGATCATGGGCCTCGACTACGGGCTGAGGGAAGGGGCGGTGGCCTCGCTCGTGGTGCTCGACGCGGGCAACCCGGTCGAGGCGCTGCGGCTCCGGCCCGACCGGCTCTGCGTGATCGCCAAGGGGCAGGTCGTCTCGGAGAAGGCGCGCAACGACGCGCGCCTTGGCCTGCCGGGCCGTCCCGCGACGGTGCGCCGCCGCCACGAGTTGCCGCCGCGCTGAGGAGGGACGCCGGTCGCGGGCCCGGAGCGCGAGGGGATCGCGGCGGCGGCATCCACGCGATGCGATCCGCGACGACGTGCCCCCTCACTTGAGCTCGCAGCCCGCCGCCGGGGCTTCGGAACAGCTTGCCCGCCACCACGTTGCCTCTGTCCACGGGCTCATCGGCCCCGCACCACGGACGGAGGCATGATGAGCCGGCGCGCGGTTTCCCTTTCGGTGCTGGCCTTCGTGCTGGCGCTCCTGATCCTCTTGGCGGCTGACGTTCTTCTGGTGATCTTCGCCGGCATCCTGTTCGGCGTGTTCCTCTCGGCCGGAGCGGGGCTCGTCTCGCGTGTGACCGGCGTCGGACGGGGGGGCGCCATTGCGCTCTTCATCCTGCTGGTGACGGCGGGGCTGATCGGCAGCTTCCTCGCCTTCGCTCCGGCCATGCTCGAGCAGGCCGACGAACTGGCGCGCCAGCTTCCGCCGGCGCTTGAAAGCCTGCGTGACAGGATCTCAAGCTTCAGCTGGGGCCCCTCGCTCCTGGGCCGCCTGGCCCCGTCGCGGCTGATGTCGGGCGAGGGCGGCTTTGCCTCGACCGCGGTCAGTGCCACCTTCGGCGCGATCGGCAACTTCGTCATCATCCTCTTCGTGGGCCTCTATGCGGCCATTGATCCCGGTCTCTACCGGCGCGGCCTGCGGGCGCTGCTGTCCCCGGAGCTGCGCCCGCGCGGCGAGGAAGTGATGGATGTCGCGGGACATACGTTGCGCAACTGGCTGGGCGGGCAACTGATCTCGATGAGCTTTGTCGGGCTCTTCACCTGGCTCGGGCTCTGGCTCATCGGCATCCCGCTGGCTTTCATCCTGGGACTGATCGCGGCGATCCTCACCTTCATTCCGAACATCGGTCCGGTCCTTTCGGCCGTGCCGGCGCTGCTGCTGGCCATGCCCGAGGGCTGGAGCCAGGTGGGGCTGGTGCTGGCCGTGTTCCTCACCGTCCAGGCCGTCGAGAGCTACGTCGTCACGCCCATCATCCAGAAGGAGAGGGTTTCCTTGCCGCCGGCCCTCATCATCTCGGCGCAACTGCTGATGGGGGTGCTGTTCGGGCTGATGGGGCTTCTGCTTGCCACGCCGCTGGCCGCGCTGGTGCTCGCCCTGGTGCGTGAGGTTTATGTGCATGATTATCTTGAAGAAAGGCAGGAGACGCTCCTTCTGCGGGATCCGCCGGATCAACCAATGCAAGAAAAAAGACAACTTTAGGAGGAACCTGCGGCATTGCCGCAACAGTCCTCTCCTTTCGGATAAAGGGGGGAACGCCGAGGGGCGCCGGGAATTGTGCTGACGCCGCCGCCTCTTGCGGCCGAAGACAACCCCGGAGAAGACGAAGATGAGTGTGACCCTGGCCCAGACACTGGACCGCTGCCTCGACATTGCGGGCAATCCCACCGTTGCCCTGAGCTTCCCGCAACGGCGGATGTTCGGTCAGGCCCTGGCGTTCCTGCCGCGGCAGCACTACCGCCGGGTGCTGGAACTGGGATGCGGCGCGGGGGCGCTGGCGCGCGGCCTGGTCGTGCGCTGCGATCAGTATGTCGGGCTTGATGCCGACGCCGAGGCGCTGGTCGAGGCGCGGGCCCTGCCGGCGCGCTTTGCCCGGACCGACTTCCTTCAGGGGCGGGTGCCCCATGACATTCCCGAGGGCCCCTTCGATCTCGTCGTGCTGAACGGCGTGCTGCAGGACCTGTCCCCCGAGGAACTGGAGCGGCTGGCGCTCCGCCTGCAGGCGGTCGCGCCCGCGGCCGACATCCTCTGCCTGCGCAGCCTGCTGTTCGAGGCGCCGGACGAGGCCTTCCGCCCTCAGGCGCGGCTGGGCGCGGCCCTTGGCCGGTCGCTGACGGCCTGCAACCTCGACCGGCTGTTCCGCATCGACGTCTTCGAGCCCGACCGCGCGGCCGCGGCCTGAGAGGAACCGCGCCCCGCCGGGAACGTTTGGCCCGGCGGCGACAGGGCCGCGGAGCGCGAGTGCGGAGACCATGATGCCCGAGCCGGATATCTGCGTGGTGATGAATGCCGGTTCGGGCAAGGGCGAGGACGCGGATCGCGTCCGCGCCGCCTTCGAGGCGCAGCAGGTGCCGGTTCACCTGGAACTGGTCGAAGACGGCAGCCGCCTCGCCTCGGTGGCGGCGGAGGCGGTGAACCGCGGCTTCGGCACGATCGTGGCCGCGGGCGGCGACGGCACCATCTGCGCTGTCGCAGCGGCGATGGCGGGCTCGGGGCGCCGGATGGGGATCCTGCCGCTGGGCACCTTCAACTATTTCGCCCGGTCCCTGCTTCTGCCCCAGGAACTCGAGGCGGCGGTCGCGGTGATCTGCGCCGGGCGCACCGCCCCCATCCGGATCGCCACGGTGAACGACGAGGTGTTCCTGAACAACGCAAGCCTCGGCGTCTATCCCGCGATCCTCGAGACGCGCGAGGAGATCTACAAGCGGTGGGGCCGCAGCCGGGCGCTGGCCTACTGGTCGGTCCTCAAGGTTCTGGCGCGGATGGGACGGCCCCTGCGGCTGCGCGTCCGGGCCGGGGGCGAGGAGCGCGTCGTGCGCTCGCCGCTGGTCTTTGTCGTGAACAACGCCTTCCAGCTCGAGCAGATGAACCTGGACGGCGCCGAGCGGGTGGCGGCCGGGGATCTGGTGGTCTTCATCGCGCCGAACACGGGGCGGCTTGGCATGTTCCGCAACGCCGTGGCGCTGGCGCTGGGCTATGCCAGCGTCGATCAGAACTACATGATGATGAGCGGCCCGCATGTCGAGATCGACCTGCCGCAGGGGCATCGTCGGGTCTGGCATGTTGCCCGCGACGGCGAGCGCGAGCGGATGGTGCCGCCCTTCGATCTGCGGGCGATCGAGGGCGCCCTCGAGGTCACCGTTCCCGAACACTGGAACCGAGAGGTCCGATGAAGCGATTGCTCCACCTGTCCGATCTGCATTTCGGCCGCGACCGGCCCGAGCTTCTGCGCCCGCTGATCGAGACGGTCAACGGGCTCGCCCCCGATCTGGTGGCGATCTCGGGCGACCTGACGCAGCGGGCGACAGAGGCGCAGTTCCGGGCGGCGGCGGCCTTTGTCGAGCGTCTGAAGCCGCCGGTGCTGGTGGTGCCGGGCAACCATGACGTGCCGCTCCACAATCTCTATGTCCGTCTCGTCAAGCCCTGGAAGCGGTATCGCCGCTGGTTCGGCCGCGATCTCGAACCTTGCTGGGAGGATGACGAGATGATCGTGGCGGGGGCCAACACGGTCAATCCGCTGGCCTGGCAGCAGGGCTGGTTCCGCTCGCGCTCGCTGGCGCGAATCCGCCGCATCTTTGCCAACGAGGAAAGCCGGGTGCGGGTGGTGGTGGTGCATCATCCGATGGAACATACGCCCGAGGACACGAAGGAGCTGATGCGCGGCGCGGGGCGAGCGATCGGCGAACTGGCCGAATGTGGCGCCGACGTGATCCTGTCGGGGCACCTGCACACCTGGCGCGTCGGGCCCTTCGCTGAAGTGGATGGGCGGGGCGTCGTCCTGCAGGTTCATGCGGGCACGGGCCTTTCGACCCGTGTGCGGGGCGAGCCGAACGACTTCAACCTTCTCGAGGTCTCGGCGGACCGCATCCATGTGCAGCGCCACACCGCGCTCGAGGATGGGTCGGGCTTCCGGCCGACCGAGACCCGCACCTTCCGCGGCGGCGGCGGCCAGTGGCGGATGGAGACGACCGATTCCGCCTGAGTGCCGTCTTCAGCCCTGACCGTGCCCCAGCGCCGCACGTTCGACCGACGCGGGCGCCGCCAGAGCCTCGACCTCGGGGGGGAGGGTCAGCTGCGGCGCGTCCGTCGGGCGCCCGAAGAGATAGCCCTGGAAGGTCCGGCACCCCTTGGCCCGCAGCCAGGCAAACTGCGCGGTCGTTTCGACACCTTCGGCCACCAGCGCCACGCCCAGGCCCGAGGCGAGGCCGATGATCCCTTCGAGAATCGTCCGGTTCGCCTTCGACTCCGACAGCCCGCCGAGGAAGCTCCGGTCGATCTTGAGCACGTCCACCGGCAGGTCCCGCAGATAGCTGAGCGAGGAGAAGCCGGTGCCGAAGTCATCGAGCGCGATCGACAGGCCCAGGGACCGCAGATCCATCATGGTGGCCCGTGCGAGGCCGAGGTTCGACAGCAGCGTGCCCTCGGTCACCTCAAGCTCGACGCGGGTCGGATCGACCCCGGTCTCGGCCAGAACCTCGCGCACCATCTGCCCGAACTCGTCCGAGAGGAACTGGGCCGAGCTGATGTTGATCGACAGCCGCAGGTGGCGCCGCTCGGGATCGTCGGCCCAGCGGGCCAGCTCCAGCGCCGCGGCGCGCAGGACCCAGCGGTCGATGTCGCGGATGAACCCGGTTTCCTCGGCGAAGGGGATGAAGGCCACGGGCGACAGCAGGCCGCGCACCGGATGCTGCCAGCGGATCAGCGCCTCCTGCCCGACCACCTCGAGGCCGCCGTCGCCCAGCCGGACCATCGGCTCGAAGAAGATGCGGAACTCGTCGCGCCGGATCGCCTCGCGCAATTCCTGCGCGAGCGCGACGCGCCCGACCATGTCCTGCTCCATGTCGGGGCGGTAGGCGCAGGCGCGGTCGCCACCGGCGGCCTTGGCGGCCATGACCGCCAGATCGACGCCCTTCAGCAGGCCCTCGACCGTGTCCTCGGCCGTGATGGCGGCGAGGCCGATCGAGACGGTGATCTCGATGGTGAGCCCATCGACCACAAGCGGCTTGCGCAACTCGGTGAGCACACGCTCGGCCGAGACCTCGGCGGCGGCCACGGCGCTGGCGGGATCGGGGTGGCTCTCGCTGCAGGTGAGCACGAACTCGTCGGCCGAGATCCGCCCCAGATCGCAGCCGTCGTGCCGCAGATCCTCGAGCCGCGCGGCCAGAGCCTGAAGCACCCGGTCGCCCAGCCAGTGCCCGCGGGTGCCGTTCACCTGCCGCATCCCGTCGATGTCGATGTAGAGCAGGGCCAGTGAGGAGTTTTCCCGCGCGCAGATCTGCAGGCAGTCGCGCAGCACCTCGACCACGCCGCGGCGGTTGTAGAGCCCGGTCAGCGGATCGAAGAAGGCGAGCTGATGCGCCTCGGCCAGCGCGGTCCGTAGCGCGCTGTCGGCCGACACCTGGCCGGTGACATCATCCACCGTCGCCACGACGCGCACTCCGCCGCCGCCATCGCCGCCCGCGACCGGCGCGGCATTGACCGACAGGATACGCTGGCGCCCGTCGGCGCCGATCAGCACATGATGGAGCCCGCGCAGAGCATGACCTTCCGCCATCGCCTGCCGGACCGGCATCGCCTCGGGCGCAAGCGGTTCGCCGTCGCGCGACAGCAGCCGGCAGCCGATGCCTTCCAGTGTGCATCCCCGCAGCGCCTTGGGCTCTGTCCCCAGCAGGCCCGCGGCTTCCTCGTTGGCAAAGACGATCCGGGCTTCGCCGTCGAAGGCGATGATGGCCGAGTTGCTGGTGCGCAGGATCGCCTCGAGCAACATACGGTCGTCCTGAAGCGCCTGCAGGGACAGGGCGTGACGTCCCTCGTGGTCACGCCGTTCGGCCGCGGCCAGCATCGCCTCGACCAGCGACCGCAGAACGGCGAGATCCTCGGGCGGCAGACCGGGCCCCTGGGATCGCCAGCCCAGCAGGAGGTTGCCCGCAAGCGCCTCCTGCCGCAGCGCCGGTATCGCCACGACCGACCGCAGGCCCGCCGCTTCGAGCTGCGCGCGCAGCGCCGCATCCCCCGCATCGGCGCGGTCGCGAAGCACCAGGGGCGTCTCTCCGACGGGCAGGGCCAGACCTGTTCGGGGTGCGTCCGCGGAAGGATCGCGCGCCCAGTGGTGGCATGTCTCCAGATCGCCGCCCGGAACGGCACGGCAGAACTGCGCCACATCCGCACCGCAGCTCAGGGCCACATGCGCCAGCGCCTCCTGGATCCCGGCCGGATCGTCCGACCGCAGCAGCCGGCCCATCAGGTCGATGAGGTCCAATGCCGCGGGGCTGGCATGAAACTTGCCGTTCCCGGTCGAGGAAACGACCGTCGGCACCCATGATCCACCCTGTCCCTTGCCCGTCATCGATCGGCTTCGTCTTCTGTTCAGGCGGGGAGGGACCCGACCGTGGTTTCAACCTAGAGCACAGCCGAAGGCACTGTCAAACCGTTAGGGGAGAGCCCCTCTGGCGAGGGCCGGTCAGATCAGATCGAGAAGGTCTTCAAGGTCCTCAACATATTGCGCCGGCTTGGCAAGGAAGTCACCACCATTCTCCATTTCGAATGGGTCATGCGCGCCGGAGGCCTGTATTTCTGGCGTTACACCTCCTTAAGGATGCAGTGCTACAACAGTCAGGGAATTCCGGTGGGCTCGTTTTGATAAAAAGTAGCGACAAAGGACGAGGAATGCGATGCAGATCGCTTGAGTCCTCCCGTCGGGGAAGGTCGCGATCGGATCTGCTGTGACGGAGCAAGGATGACACAGGCTTGCACTTTTCGCGCCTCGCTGAGGCCCGCATTTCTGCTCGGGGCGGCTCTTCTGGCGATCGCCGGCTGTCAGGAAACGTCGATCCCCGGGCGGCCGGCCCTCTCCATCCGCGAGGAGACGGCGCAGTTCCTCAGCGTGCCGGACAGCCGCCGCTGGGTCGCGGTGCCCGGCGCACTTCTGGTGCAGGAGCGTGATCTCGGGGGCGATGTGGAGCAGCGCATCGCGTTGCCCAACGCCACGACGCTCGAGGGCGACAACATGATGCTTCTGCGCGCCCGAGTCGCCGCGGGCCCGGTGCTGCCGCGGCTGCAGCTTGCCTCCTTCGCCGATGCCGAGGGCCGGCTGCCCGCGCCCTTCGGCCGGGCCAGCGAAAGCGCGCTCAACACGCGCGAGGACGCGCTCGGCTCCGTCGTCTATGCGGAGCGGCGGATGGGTGTGGATACGGTCTGCGTGCTGGCGATGCGGCGGATGCCGCCCACCGCGCGGCCGCTGCCCCCGCAGACCGAGGCGCTGGACGTGATGATGCGCAACTGCGCCCGCGGCGGACCCGACGAGGCGCTGCGACCGATCGACGCCGCAAGCCTCGGCTTCGCGTCGCCCGTGCCCGAGGCCGCAACGGCCACCGGCAGCCGCCGCAACCTCTCGCCTCTTGCCGCCCCCACCCAGTGAGCCACCGCCTTGACCCTGCCGGAGACCCGCCCATGACCGACCGAACCGCGGCCCGCGCCCGAAGCCGTGTCCTGCCGCTGTTCCTGTTCCTCATGTGGGCGGCGCTGCTTGTGCCCTTCGCGCTGCTGGCCGCGGCGCCCGTGGCTCCCTCGGCGCAGGGCCTCATCGCGCTGTCGGCGGTGCTCCTCGTGGCCGTCCTCAAGCCCTTTGCCAGCCATATGGTGCCGCGGTTCCTGCTGCTGTCGGCCGCCTCGATGCTGGTGATGCGCTACTGGTTCTGGCGCCTGTTCGAGACCCTGCCACCGCCCGCGCTCGACCCGTCCTTCGTCTTCGCGATGCTCCTCTTCGCGGTCGAGACCTTCTCGATCGGCATCTTCTTCCTGAACGGCTTTCTCAGCGCCGATCCGACCGACCGCCCCTTTCCGCCCCAGGTGCAGCCCGAGGATCTGCCGACGGTGGACATCCTCGTGCCCTCCTACAACGAGCCGGCCGACATGCTGAGCGTGACGCTCTCCGCGGCCAAGAACATGATCTACCCGTCGCGGCTGCGCACGGTGGTGCTCTGCGACGACGGCGGAACGGACCAGCGCTGCCTTTCGCCCGATCCCGAGATCGCCCGGCAGGCGCAGGAGCGGCGGCGGGAACTCCAGCAGCTCTGCCGGGAACTGGGGGTGGTCTATTCCACGCGCGAGCGCAACGAACATGCCAAGGCCGGCAACATGTCGGCCGCGCTCGAGCGGCTGAAGGGCGACCTTGTCGTGGTCTTCGACGCCGACCATGTGCCCAGCCGCGACTTTCTTGCTCGCACGGTGGGCTATTTCGTCGAGGATCCGAAGCTGTTCCTCGTCCAGACGCCGCACTTCTTCATCAATCCCGATCCGATCCAGCGCAACCTCGCGCTCGGCGACGATTGCCCGCCCGAGAACGAGATGTTCTACGCCAAGATCCACCGCGGGCTCGACCGGTGGGGCGGGGCCTTCTTCTGCGGCTCGGCCGCGGTCCTGCGGCGCCGTGCGCTGGACGACGTGGGGGGCTTTGCCGGCGAGACCATCACGGAGGATGCCGAAACCGCGCTCGAGATCCACGCGCGCGGCTGGAAGAGCCTCTATATCGACCGGGCGATGATCGCGGGGCTGCAGCCGGAAACCTTCGCCTCCTTCATCCAGCAGCGGGGCCGCTGGGCCACCGGGATGATGCAGATGCTCCGGCTCAAGAACCCGCTCTTCCGGCCCGGGCTCGGGATCGCGCAGCGCCTGTGCTACCTCAACTCTATGAGCTTCTGGTTCTTCCCGCTGGTGCGCATGACCTTCCTGATCGCGCCGCTCATTTATCTCTTCTTCGGCGTGCAGGTGTTCGTGGCCACCTTCGAGGAGGTGCTGGCCTACATGCCTGGTTACCTTGCGGTAAGCTTTCTCGTGCAGAATGCGCTCTTCTCGCGGCAGAGATGGCCGCTCGTCTCGGAGGTCTATGAGGTGGCGCAGGCGCCCTATCTCTCCCGCGCCGTGATCGGCACGCTGCTGCGCCCGCGCGGGGCCCGCTTCGCCGTGACCGCCAAGGACGAGACGCTGAGCGAGAACTACATCTCGCCGATCTACCGGCCCCTGCTGCTGACCTTCCTGCTCTGCGCGGCGGGGGTGGCGGCAAGCCTCGTGCGTTGGGTCGCCTTCCCCGGCGACCGGTCCGTGCTTCTCGTCGTGGGCGGCTGGGCCCTGTTCAACTTCGTGCTTGTGGGCTTCGCCCTGCGCGCCGTGGCCGAAAAGCAGCAACGGCGCACCGCGCCGCGTGTCCATATGGAGGTGCCGGCCGAAGCCCAGTTGCCCGCCTTCGGCAACCGGCCGCTTGCGGCCACGGTTCTGGATGCCTCGACGCGGGGCGTCCGGCTGCTGCTGCGTCTGCCGGGGTCGGGCGATCCGCGGCCTGCGATCGAGCCGGGTGGCATGATCCAGTTCCAGCCGAAGTTCCCCGATGCACCGCAACTCGAGCGCATGGTGCGGGGCCGGATCCGATCGGCGCGGCGGGACGGAGGGACGGTTATGATCGGCATGGTGTTCGAGGCCGATCAGCCGATCGCGGTCCGCGAGACGGTGGCCTACCTGATCTTCGGCGAAAGCGCCCACTGGCGCACGATGCGCGAGGCGACCTCGCAGCCGATGGGTCTCCTGCGCGGCCTCGGCCGCATCCTGTGGAAGGCTGTTGCCAGCCTGCCCAGCACGGCGGGCGACTTCCTGGCCGAGCCGGCAAGGCGGAAACGGCGCCGGGAAGAGCCGGTGGAGCGTCAGGCGCATCTTCTGGCCTTCGGCACCGACTTCGCCACCGAGGCGGACTGGCAGGATGATCTGCTCGACCCGACATCGCAGGTGGCGCCCCGGCCCGGCACCGTCGCATGGGGGGCAAACTGATGCGAGCGCCGCTTCTGGCCTGCCTTCTCCTCGCGGTGCCGCTGCAGGCTTCGCGGGCGCAGGAGGCGCCCATGATCGTGATCGAAGGGCTCACGCCCGAGGAACAGGCGCAGCCAGCCCCGGCCGCCACGCCAGAGCCCGTGGCACCGTGGCTCCTGCCTCTGCGCCCGGTGCTCGAGACGGTGCAGCCCGGCCGGGTTCTGCGGATCCAGGGTCAGCAGGCGCAGGCCGAGTTCCGCCTGTTCCTGCCGCAAGAGGCGCTGGGCGGAACCCTCACGCTTGCGCAGCGCAGCAGCATCGACGTGCTGCCCGAGGCCTCTCGGATCGTGGTGCGCCTGAATGGTGCCGAGATCGGCAGTTTCGAGCCGCGCCAGTTCGGCGCGCTCGGTGCGGTCGAGATGCCGCTGGGCACGGCCGCCCGGGCCGGGGACAATCTCGTGACGATCGAGGCCCAGCACCGCCACCGGATCTACTGCGGCGCCGACGCCGAGTTCAACCTCTGGACCGACATCGACCTGAGCCAGAGCGGCCTTGCCATGGCCGGCCCCGCGCTGGGCACCGGGTCGAACGCCTTCATCGGGGCCCTGACCGCGCAGGCGGCCTCGGGCCGCCCGATCGAGATCCGTGCCGCCGAAACGCCGGACGCAGACATCCTGCGCGAGCTTGCGCAGGTGTTGGGTCGGCCGCTGCCCGACGAGGCGCTGCCGATCGCGCTGGCCAGGCCCTGGACGACCAGCGCGGGCAGGTCGTTTGCGCGTGTGACGCTGCTTGGTTCGGATACGGATCGCGCCACCATCCGGCGCGGTGGCGACGGCGCCCTCGTGCTCGTGATCGAGCATCAGGCCGGTGCTGCGCCCCGGCTCGCGCTGGTGGAAGAGCTGCTTCAGGACGACGCCGCCCTCCCGCCGCCGGTGCTGCCGCAGGTGCCGCCGGGGCAGACCACGACGCTTGCGGCGCTCGGCGTGCCCACGATCGTCACCGAGGAGCGGTATTTCTACCGCAAGCTGGACTTCCGCCTGCCCGATGACTGGCTGCTGCTGGCCAGCCAGAAGGCGCGCATCGGCATTGACTACGGCTTTGCAGAGGGGCTGGCCGAGGGCGCGCTGCTTCTCGTGAAGGTCAATGGCACGACCGTGCGGATGCTGCCGCTCGACCGCGAGGCGGCTCCGCAGAAGCCGCGGCTCGAGATCCCGTTTCCGGCCCGGCTGCTGCGGCCCGGCGCGAACCGGCTCGCGTTCGAGGCGATCATTCCGGGCAACCCGCCGGACGAGCCCTGTCCGGCCGGGCAGGGAGAATTGCTTGCGGTTCTGGACACGACCGACCTGACGGTGCCGCCCTCGCCCCGGATGCGGATGGCGGACATGGCGCAGGATCTCGCGCAGGTCTCGCCGGAGGCCGTGCAACCCGCCACGCCCGAGGGGCTGGCACGCGCGCTGCCCTTCATGTCTGCCTTCCGCGATGCGGCAGGGGGCGGACAGGTGCGGATGACGGTGGCGGGGATCCACGATCTGGGCCGGATGCCGCTGGCAGAGGAAGGTCTCACGCCGCGGCTTCTGGCCATGGCCCTGCTGCCCTCCAGCGCGATGCGTCTGGATCTTCCAGAGGTGCCGGCGGCCGACGCGGGCGCGGATCCGCTCTCTCCGTTGGGCGCCGCACCGGGAGAGAGGACGATGCCGGCGTTGGTCGAGTCGAACTGGCTTGACCGGGCGCGTGCCTTCACGCTGGCGACGCTCGAGCCGGCGCTCGACGGGATGCGCCGCCTCGCGCGGCCGGGCGATGGAGAGCTGACCGAGTGGTTTGCCGCGCGCAAGGGCATCGCCATGCTGCTGTCGCCCGAGCCCGGCCATCTCTGGGTGGTGCTCGGGCCCGGCGCGGAGCCTGCGAAGGTCGCCACGGCGCTGGCCGTGGCCGTGCATTCGCCCGTGGGGCCGCGGGGGCAGGTGTCGCTTCTGGCTGAGGATGGCAGCTGGTCGAGCTGGTCCGCTCCGGGGCTGATGCCACAACTGGAAGAACCTGTGAGCCTCTCGAATGTGCGCAGCGTCGTGGGCAACGTGGCCTCGGCCCGCCCGCCGCTGCTGCTCGGGGGGATGCTGGGGCTCGCCTGGATCAGCGCCGCCATCGCGGTGGCCTTCGTGTTGCGCACCCGCGCGAGGAGCCGGTCATGAGACGTCGCACCCTTCTCCGGCTTGCCGCCGCCACGGCCCTTGCCTCTCCGGCGGGGCGGCTCCTGGCTCAGGAGGGCGGTGTGCTGCCGTCCGATCATCCGCTTCAGACCGCCTGGGAGAGCTGGAAGGCGGCCTTCCTGCTGCCGGCCGGCCGGATCGTCGATGGTCCGCAACAGAATGCCAGCCACTCCGAGGGGCAGGGGTATGGTGCGGCGCTGGCGGCCATCTTCGGCGACGAGGCGGCGCTGCGTCGCATCGTGGACTGGACCGAGACGAATCTCGCCCGCCGTGACGACAATCTGCTGAGCTGGCGCTGGCTGCCGGGCGTGACGCTCGCGGTGCCCGACGAGAACAACGCCACCGACGGCGACCTGTTCTACGGCTGGGGTCTTGCGCTTGCCGCCCAGCGGTTCGGCAACGCCGACCTTGCCAAACGCGCAACCGAGATCGCCCGCGCCATTGCGCTGCACTGTGTCCGTCCGCACCCGGATGGCTCCGAGCGGCTGGTGCTGCTGCCGGGCGCCACAGGGTTCGAGACCGAGGAGGGGTTGGTGCTCAACCCGTCCTACTACATGCCGCGCGCCATGACCGAGCTTGCCGCCTTCAGCGGACAGGAGCGGCTGGCCCGTTGCGCGCAGGATGGCGCCCTCTGGATTGGCGGGCTCGGTCTCGCGCCGGACTGGGTGCTGGTGACGTCCACGGGGGATCTGCCGGCCAAGGGCCTGTCGGCGCACAGCGGCTATGATGCGATGCGCGTGCCGCTCTTCCTGCTCTGGTCCGGCCTTACGGCGAACCCCGCCCTTCGCCGCTTCATCGAGGTGCAGCGCGAGGCGGAACCCGGAACCGGGACCCCCGTCGTCTTCGACCGCGACACCGGCGCCCTGCTTGAGAGGTCGGCGGATCCGGGTTTTGCCTCGGTGCCCGCTCTGGCGGACTGTGCGCTGTCCGGGCGGCCCGGGGCGGCCATCCCGCCGTTTGACGCGCGGCAGCCCTACTATCCCGCGACGCTGCATCTGATGACGCTCGTCGCACAAGTGGAAGGTTTTTCCGCATGCGCTCCGATCTGATCTCCCTGCGCCGCCTGACGCTGGTCCTCGTTGTTGCGGGAGGGGCTGCCTTCGCGCAGGCTGCGGCGCCGACGCCGCAGGATCTCGAGGCGCTGAACTACTATGTCTCGAGCGGTGATACACGTGCGGCAGAGGCGGAGTTGCGCCGGCTGCGGGCCCAGTTTCCCGATTGGGCCGTGCCTTCGGATCTCTCGACGCTGGGCGCGCAACGATCCCCTGCGTCCGAGATCGACCGGATCTATCGCCAGATTGCCGCGGGCGAGTTGACCGAGGCCCGCCGATCGATGGACGAGACCTCGCGCAGCTTTCCCGGCTGGACGCCGCCGGCCGAGATGGTGCGCCTGCTCGAGACGGCCGAGGCGCAGGTGGCCTTCGACGCCGCGGCCGACGCGGGCAATGCGGCTGCGGCGGTCGAGATCGCCCGGCGCATGCCCGCGATCCTGCGCTGCGACCGGGTGAACAATGTCTGGCGTCTGGCCGAGCTTCAGGCGGCGGCCGGCCAGACCTCGGCGGCGGTGCAGAGCTACCGGGGAGTGATCGGCTCCTGCTCGGGGCCGGCCGAGATCACGGCGACGCTGGAAAAGGCCGAAACGGTCGCCAGCGACGCGGAGTTGGCGGAGCTGTTCCGGCTGGCGAACAGCCAGCTACCGAACTCGGGGCCGGCGCTCCGTGTCCTCGAAAATCGGCTCCGGGCCGGGCGGGGCCAGACGGATCCTGCTGGCACTCCACCTGCGGCGGGCGCTGCATCTGCCACGGCGACCACTGCGCCAGGCCGAAGGGCGGGGTCCGCGGCCGGGCTGCCCCAGGCGGGCCAGCCCCGCGGCGCGGCTGTCGCGACCGTTGCGCGCGGCGGCGGGGCGGGTCTTTCCGCGGTCCGGGCCGCCGCCCAGCAGGGCGACTGGCGCAGGTGCACGAGCCTGACCACCGGAGCGACCTCGGCCGAGATGCTCTATGAGCGCGCATGGTGCGTCTACAATCTCGAACGGCCGCTGGAGGCGCTGGCGGCCTTCGAACCGGCCGCCTCGGGGCGTCTGGGGGCGCAGGTCGCCCGTGATGCGCGGTTCGGGAAGGCGTTGGCCTTCCTTGCCCTGCAGATGACCGAAGAGGCCGCACGCCTCGCCGCCGCGACCGACCTGACCGATCAGCAGCGGCGCGAGGTCGAGGCGATCATCCTCGACCAGCGCGGCGTGCGTTCCTATCGGCTCAAGGAGTATCGCCGTGCCATCGCCTTCTTCGACGCCTACGAGGAGCTGACCGGCGGCCTGCGCCGCGATCTCGCGATCCTGCGGGGCTACGCCTGGCTCAACATCGGCAAGCGCACGGAGGCGAAAAGGATTTTCACGGAGTTGAACAGCCAGCTTGCCACGCCCGAGACGCGGGCGGGCCTCAACGCGAGCCGGTAGGGCCGAGGGGGCAGGCTGCCTACCGCAACGCGGCCTGCGCCTGAAGTCAGTGAAGCAGTCCCGGCACGGGCCTGTCGCGCTTGTCGGGCGTCATCTCGCTCCGGTTGCGGCCTGCGGCCTTGGCGGCCTTGACGGAGACATCGGCGGCCGCGACCCAGGCCTCGGCGCTGGTGTAGGCCGGCGACCAGGGCGCGATGCCGAAGCTTGCGGTAACGCGCACCTCGGGATGGCCGGGAAAGCGCGTGTCCTCGACCGCCTGCCTCAGACGCTCGGTCACCTGCACGGCCGCCTCGGGTGTCGCATTCTCGAGATAGATGCCGAATTCCTCGCCGCTCAGCCGACCGAACTGGTCGCCGCGGCGGATCATGCCGCGGATGGTGCGCGCGACCGTCGAGAGCACGACGTCGCCAAAGGCATGGCCGTGCGTGTCGTTGATCAGCTTCAGGTGATCAAGGTCAAAGGTGACGACAGCCGAGGGCGGGCCGTTCCGCCGTGCCCGGTCCATCGCGCGACGCAGCACGGACAGGAAGGCGCGGCGGGTCGCGGCGGTCGTCTGCTGATCCTCGGTCGCCTGCAGGCGGAGTTCCAGCTGGATCACCGCAAGCCGCGCAAGGTCGGCCAGCACCTCGCGATCCACCGCCGTGTAATCCCTCGGGATCGTGTCCGCGATGCAGATCGTGCCGATGTTGTGGCCGTCGGGCGTGGTCAGCGGCGCCCCGAGATAGCTGCGGACGTGGGGAGCGCCCACCACATAGGGATTGTCGCGAAAGCGCGGGTCGCTGAGCGTATCGACGATCTGCACCACCTTGTTGTCGCGGATCGTCTGGTCGCAGAAGGCATGGCACCGCGGGATGTCCACCTCGGTCGCGCCCGAGTGCGACTTGAGCCAGAGACGCTGATCGTCGATCAGCGTCATGGCCGCCATCGGCACTGCATAGATCGATCTGAGAAGTCCGATCATCAGGTCGAACTCGACCTCGGGTTCCGTATCGAGAATCTCGTAGCGCTGGAGGGCAGCCAGCCGCGCTGCTTCTTTGTCCGTAAGGGACATGCCTTTGATAAGCTCCTGATGCGGCCAACCCGGCGAATATGCGTGGCACCCGGATGGGCGCGGACCGATGTGAGAACTAATCTCTCCTCCGGACAGGTTGTCAACCCTTCGGCGAATTACCCTATACGGATGAGACTATCCTTTCGAAGGTGTCCGGCCGAGCGAGGGCCGCAGCAGGCAGGGACCGATCCGGCCGACATAGATCGCGAAGCCCATGGTCCAGAAGGCCGCGGCAAGGCTGTAGCCGTCGATCCCGCCGATGTCGGTCGCGGCAAGAACCGTCCGGGCGGCGGCCGCGGCCACGATGCAGGCAAAGCCGGCGGAGAGGGCCCGTCCGGCCTCGAGCGGACGGCCGGTGTGGCCGAGCGAGGCGCGCATCATCACCGCCAGCGTCATGCCCCCGATGGCGCCGATCCCGAGGAGATGCAGCCCGGCCGGGGCCGAAGCCCAGCCCACCGCGGCCGCCGCCGTGGCGGCCAGGCCGAGGGGCAGGAAGGCATATGCGACATGGAGCATGAGAAGGAGCGGAGAGCGCCAGACGAGGTGGCCCCGCCACCGCACGAGGCGGACGACGTGGAGCGCGGCGGCCAGGGCGAGGAGGGCCGCCGTCAGGATCGCGTCGGGCGCCAGCGTCCAGCACAGGAGAGCGCCGACCGCGACAAGGAGGCTCGCGCCGTCGAACCGGCCGAAGGGGACGGGCAGGGGGCCGGGGCCGCCCTTGGCCAGCCAGTTGCGGGTGAAGCTCGGGATGATGCGCCCGCCGATCAGCATGATGAGGAAGGTCACGGTGGCAAAGCCGAGGCGGCGGCCGATGTCGCTTTCGCCCTGCTGCATCGCCTCGAGGTGGAAGAGGACATTGGCGGCCAGATAGAGGCCCACGGGCCCGACCACCATGAGGTTCTTCCAGTTCTTCCCCGCCGCGATCTCGATCACGGCCATCAGGGTGACGGCGAGCAGGAAGCCCGCATCGATGACAAGCACGAGAAGCGGATCGGTGCCGAAGGCGCCGGCGACGGCGAAGCGGCCCGCGATCCAGAGGGCGGCGAGGGCGGCCAGCGGCAGGCCCCGGCGCGGCATCCGGCCCGTCCAGTTCGGAATCGCCGTGAAGAGGAACCCGGCGATCACGGCCGACGTATAGCCGAACAGCATCTCGTGGATGTGCCAGTCGATCGGAGAGAAGGGGCCGGCGAGCCCGATCCGTCCGCTCCACACCGCCAGCCAGACCGGGACGGCGCCGGCGGCGAAGAGGGCCGAGAGGAGGAAGAAGGGTCGGAACCCGTAGCTGAGCAGCGCGGGTCCGGTGTAGGTTCTGGGTCTGTCGCTGGCCATTGGCCGCCTCCTCGTGCAAAGAGAGGACGGCGGCTGGTGCCGCCGCCCTCCGAGGTGCCGGCCGTTCCGGGACGCGGGTGGCCGGTTGCTTGCAGGTACGACGGTCAGGCTCTGCTGTGGGCCGGTGCCTGATCTGTTCCCGTCGCTCACTCTCTTGCCTCAGGACCGGCAGACGCTCATTGTGCTGCCGCAAATTCGGAACGGATCCGTGAACAAACTCGACGAAACCCTTCTGACCAGGCTGCCGCCCTTCTCGCTGCTCGATCGTCCGCAGATCCGCACCATTCTGGATCAGGCCACGCCGCGCCGCTACGACGAGGGCAGCACGGTCTTTGGCGAGGGGATGGCGGCGGACCGGTTCTACCTGCTGCTCGACGGCACGATCCGCGTGGTGCGCACCACCCCCACCGGCGAGCAGATCATCGCGCTGCATATCGGACCGGGGCAGCTGTTCGGGATCGCTCCGGCGCTGGCGCGCGACACCTATCCGGCGACGGCGGTGGCCGCGGCCGAGTGCGTCACGCTCTCCTGGCCCGTGCGGCTCTGGGGGGATTTCGTCGCGTCCTATCCGGGCTTTGCGACCGAGAGCTACCGGACGCTCGGCGCGCGGCTGGGGGAAATGCAGAACCGGATCACCGAGCTTGCGACGCAGCAGGTCGAGCAGCGGGTCGCGGCCTGCCTCCTGCGCATGGTCAACCAGTCCGGGCGGAAGGTCGCGACCGGAATCGAGATCTCGTTCCCGATCACGCGGCAGAACATCTCGGAGATGACGGGCACTACGCTTCACACGGTCTCGCGGCTTCTCTCGGCCTGGGAGCGCGAGGGGATCGTCGAGAGCACGCGCCGGCGCATCGTCGTCACCGCCCCGCACCGGCTGGTGGTGCTGAGCGGGCCTGCCGGACAGGTCTGAGGCGGCCGGGGCGCGGCGTTCTCAGATCCCGGCCAGAAGACGCAGGGCGCGACGGAACTCGTCCTCGTCCAGCCCGTATTCGGCGCAGGCTTCCACGACCGTGTGGAAGGGCGCGATGGGACAGCCGGGGCAGAGCATCCGCCGCGTGAGGAAGACCGCGGCCGTGGCCGGCCAGCGGTCGAAGAGCCGCGAGAGCGGCAGGTCTGGGTCGTCGAGATCGGGTCGCATCTGGGCCTCCGCCCGGCCGGGAAAGGCCCGACCGATGTCGGATCCAGATAACGCCGGTCAATCTCATGCTTCTTTGTGATCCCGCAACCTCTCCGGCGCCGGCCGGGGCTAGAGGAGGTCCACCCGAAACCATTCGCCAGGACCCTCCCATGTCGGAAATCCTCACGAAATCGCGGGCCCGCAACGTGTTCTATGGGGGATCGCTCTTCTTCATAGCCGTGTTC
Source organism: Cereibacter azotoformans (assembly GCF_021391315.1). NCBI lineage: Bacteria > Pseudomonadati > Pseudomonadota > Alphaproteobacteria > Rhodobacterales > Paracoccaceae > Cereibacter > Cereibacter azotoformans. The sequence continues at coordinate 845,976 of NZ_CP090021.1, forward strand.
GTGGGCCTGACGGTCCAGAGCCACAACTATGTGGTTTCCACCACGCCCGCGCTGACCGACGAGGTCATCCTCGGCAAGCATGTCTGGGAACGAAACAGCTGCATCAACTGCCACACGCTGCACGGCGAGGGCGCCTATTTCGCCCCCGAGGTCGGCAACGTGATGACCCGCTGGGGCGTGCTCGATGATCCCGACGCCGCGGCCGAGATGCTGGGCGGCTGGATGGATGCGCAGCCCTCGGGCGTCGAGGGGCGCCGGCAGATGCCGCACTTCGAGCTGACCGACGAGGAAAAGCGCGGCCTGTCCGAGTTCCTGCGCTGGGCCGATCAGATGAACACGCAATCCTGGCCGCCGAACGACGCCGGCTGAGGGGGACCGCATCATGAAATATCAATCGCAAAAGGTGGCGCTGGCCTATTTCAGCGTGGCGATGGGGCTCTTCGCCATCCAGGTGCTGGGCGGCCTTCTGGCCGGCTGGATCTATGTCTCGCCGAACACCCTGTCGGAAATCCTGCCCTTCAACGTGGTGCGGATGATCCACACCAACGCGCTGATCGTCTGGCTGCTGCTGGGCTTCTTCGGTGCGGCCTATTTCCTCGTGCCCGAAGAGGCCGAGCGCGAGCTGTTCTCGGTGAAACTCGCCTATCTGCAGCTGGCGATCCTTGTCATCGGCACGCTGGGCGCGGTGGTCAGCTACCTGGTCGGCATCCACGGCGGGCGCGAGTTCCTGGAACAGCCGCTCTGGGTCAAGTTCGGCATCCTCGTTGCGGCGGTGATCTTCCTCGTGAACATCTCGCTGACCGCCTTGGCGGGCCGCAAGACCGCGATCACCAACATCCTCCTGGCGGGCCTGTGGCTTCTGTGCCTGCTGTGGGTCTTTGCCTTCATCAACCCCGACAACCTCGGCCTCGACAAGATGTACTGGTGGTACATCGTGCACCTCTGGGTCGAAGGCACCTGGGAACTGGTGATGGCCGCGATCCTGGGCTACCTGATGCTCAAGCTGACCGGCGTTGACCGCGAAGTGATCGAGAAGTGGCTCTATGTCATCGTCGCCACCGCGCTCTTCTCGGGCATCCTGGGGACGGGGCACCACTTCTACTGGATCGGCCTGCCGGGCTACTGGCAGTGGATCGGCTCGATCTTCTCGACGATGGAAGTCATCCCCTTCTTCGCGATGATGTCCTTTGCCTTCGTCATGGTCTGGAAGGGCCGCCGGAACCACCCGAACAAGGCGGCCCTGCTCTGGTCGCTCGGCGCCTCGACGGTGGCCTTCTTCGGCGCGGGCGTCTGGGGCTTCCTGCACACGCTGCACGGCGTCAACTACTTCACCCACGGCACGCAGATCACCGCGGCCCACGGGCACCTCGCCTTCTACGGTGCCTATGTCGCGCTGAACCTGGCGATGTTCACCTATGCCATGCCGATGCTGCTGGGCCGGGCCCCCTACAACCAGTGGCTCAACATGACCTCGTTCTGGCTGATGACGACCGGCATGGCCTTCATGACCTTCACGCTGACCTTCGCGGGCACCGTCCAGGTCCACATGCAGCGGGTGATCGGCGACTATTACATGGACGTGCAGGACCAGCTGGCCATGTTCTACATGATCCGCTTCGGCTCGGGTGCGATGGTGGTGCTGGGCGCGCTGCTCTTCATCTACAGCCTCGCCGCCGTGCGCAAGACGGCCCCGGCCGCCCATGCGGTGGGAGAAGCGGCATGAACGCGATCCTGCGCGACGCCACGGTGCCCTTCTACAAACCCGTCGGCAACGAGTGCGAGCTGTTCGAGGCGGCCAGCGCCAACGGTCTTCCCCTTCTTCTGAAGGGGCCGACCGGCTGCGGCAAGACGCGGTTCGTGGAACACATGGCGGCACGGATGGGGCGCAAGCTCCATACCGTCGCCTGCCACGACGACCTGTCGGCCGCGGATCTGATCGGGCGCTTCCTGCTGAAGGGGGGGGCGACCGAATGGGTCGATGGGCCCCTGACCCGGGCCGTCCGCGAAGGCGCAATCTGCTATCTCGACGAGGTGGTGGAGGCGCGCAAGGATGTGACCGTGGTCCTTCACCCGCTGACCGACAACCGCCGCACGCTGATGATCGACCGGACGGGCGAAGAGCTGATAGCGCCTCCGGGCTTCATGCTGGTGGCCTCCTACAACCCCGGCTACCAGAACATCCTCAAGCGGCTGAAGCCCTCGACCCGGCAGCGGTTCCTGTCGATCAGCTTCACCTTCCCCGATCCCGTCACCGAAACCGCCGTGGTGGCCCGCGAAAGCGGGCTGTCCGAGGCCCGCGTTGCGCCGCTGGTCCGGCTTGCGGGCCATGTCCGGGCCCTGTCGGGGATGGATCTCGAGGAAGGGGTCTCGACCCGGCTTCTGGTCTATGCGGCCTCGCTGATGGCCGGGGGCATGACGGTCGAGCAGGCGCTCGAGGCGGCGGTGATCGAGCCGCTGACCGACGAACCCGATGTCGCGCAGGCGCTGCGCGACCTGATCGCGACCGTTTACGGGTGATGTCATGAGCTTCCACCTGCTCGACCTGATGGAGCCGGAAGAGACCGTCGGCAACCTCTGGCACGACTACGCCAGCCGCTTTGCCGCGGTGACGGCCAACGACGGCGCGGCGGTGTCGCTCGAGGCGATGCGCCCGAGCGTGGCCGTCCTCTTCCGGGCGCTCGGCGGCGCGGCCGGCGTCGAGATCGGCCCCAGCCCCGACACCGCCGCCCGCCATCGCCGCAGCCTCGGCTCGGTCGTGGGCGAGACGCGCATCCTCGAGCAGGTGGCCAGTTTCGACGGCGAGCGGCTGCGGCTGCCCGCCCGGATCGACGCCTTCCCGTCGTGCGACCTCAACCGCGCGGCCTATCTGTGGCTCGCGGCGGTGGCCGCGCAGGTGGATCTGCCCGAGGCCGAAGGCGCGCTGGCGGCGGACCTTGCGCAGATCGCGGCGATGGAGGCGGCGAGCGCGCGGGTGCGGGCCCTGGCGCCGGGCCTTGCCGCCGTTCACGGGGTGCTGGCCGCGCATGTGCTGGCCTCGCGCACCACCCATGCCGCCTTCGGCATCGAGTCGGCCGTCGAGGCGCGGGTCCGGGCGGCGCTCGGCGGCCCGGCCGCCACGCGCGAGATCGCGCGCCACGAGCCGCGCGGCTACATGCCCTTCGCGCCGGTGCCGCTCTGGCTGCGGCTCGGGCGGGGCAGGGGGCAGGCCGCGGCCGAGACGCCCGAGGCGGCCAACGCCCCCGCGGGCCTGCCCACCACGACGCGCAAGGTGGGCCAGCGCCGCGACCTCGACCAGGCGAACCGCAAGGACAGCTTCATCGTTCACCGCTTCGAGGCGATCCTGAGCTGGGTCGAGAGCCTCAACATCAACCGCGCGACCGATGACGACGATCAGGAGAACGCGCAGAAGGCGGCCGAGGATCAGGATCACATCACCCTCACGCAGCATTTCAAGCGCGCGGCCAGCCGGCTCCGGCTGCATCTCGACCTTGCGCCGCAGGATGCCGAGCACGAGCGGCTGTCGGACCGCTTCACCTATCCCGAATGGAACCACCGCTCGCGCAGCCTGATGCCCGACCACACCCGCGTGCTGGAGGCCGAGGCCGACGAGGGGCCGGGGTTCCATCCCGATCCGCGGCTGATGACCCGCGTCCGGCGGCAGTTCGAGACGCTGCACCCCCGCCGCATCCTCTGCAAGCGGCAGGTCGAGGGATCGGAACTGGATCTCGACGCGCTGATCGAGGCGCAGGTGGCGCTGCGCAGCACCGGCCGCGGGTCCGACCGGATCTACCGCGACGCCCGCGCGATCGAGCGGGATCTGTCGGTGGCGATCCTGATGGACTGCTCGCGTTCCACCGAGGCCGTGGTCGGCGAGCGGCCGGTGATCGAGACCGCGCGCGAGGCGCTGGCGGCGCTGTCCGGCGGCATCGACGTGGCCGGCGACCGGCTCGCGATCTGGGGCTTTTCCTCGCTGCGCCGCGACCGGGTGTTCCTCCACCGCTGCAAGGGCTTCGACGAGCCGATGGGCGAAGCGGTCACCGGCCGCATCGGGGGCCTGCGCCCCGGCCACTACACCCGCCTCGGCGCCGCTGTCCGCCATGCCTCGGCCATGCTGGCCGCCGAAGGCTCGAGCCGGAAGCTCCTGCTGATCCTGACCGACGGCAAGCCCAACGACCTCGACCATTACGAGGGCGTGCACGGCATCGAGGACAGCCGCATGGCCGTCCGCGAGGCCCGGAGCCTCGCGCAGTCGGTTCATGCCGTTGTCATCGATGCGGACGGGCAGGACTGGTTCGCCCGCATCTTCGGCCGGGCGGGCTTCACGCTGCTGCCCGATCCGGCCCGTCTTCCCCGCGCTCTGCCCGACCTCTACCGTTCCCTCACACAGGATATCTGAGATGCGCATGCTCCTTCCCCTGCTGATCCTCGTCCCCGGCATCGCCATGGCCGCCACTTTTGACGTTCCGACCCCCGCGGCCCAGACCGCCGCGGCCGAATTCTGGTTCGCGGTGGCGGCCGGCAGCTTCGTCGTGGCGCTGGCGGCCGTGCAATGGCTGGTGCAGCGCCGATGAGCCGTCAGCGCCGCGTGACGCTGGTGCTCTATCCGTTCGGGGCCGGGGCGGTGGCGGTGAACCTGTTCTTCGCCTCGCTCATCCTTTCCTGGGTCGGTCTGCCGGTCCTGAGCCCCGCATGGTCGGTGCTGGGCGGGATGATCCTCGGCATTCCCGCTACGCACCTCTTTGCCGGGCATATCGTGCGGCTGATGGAGCGGGCGGAGACCCAGGCTTGACCGACTGGATCGAATTTGCGGCGGCGCTTGCGGCCTTCTTCGGATCGCACCTGCTGCCGGCGCGGCCCGGCGTGCGCGAGCGGCTGACCGGCCTTCTGGGCCGGCGGCTCTATTTCGCGCTCTATGGCACCGTCTCGCTGCTGGTTCTGGCCTGGGTCATCGTCGCCGCCGGCCGCGCGCCTTACGTCGAACTCTGGCCGCAGACGCCGGCTTCGCGCTGGGTGCCCAACGTCACCTCGCCGATCTTCTGGACGCTGGTGGTTCTCGGCATCCGCCTGCCCTGGCCCTGGACGCTCGGTGGCCAGCGGGCGGCGCGATTCGACCCCGACCGGCCCGGCTTTGCCGCCGTCACCCGTCACCCGCTGCTCATCGCGCTGATGCTCTGGTCGTTCGCCCATCTCTTTCCGAACGGCGACCTGGCGCATGTGATCCTCTTTGGCTCGTTCTTCGGCCTGTCGCTTGCCGCGATCCCGATGTTCGACGCCCGCGCCCGACGCGCCCTGCCGCCCTGCGAGGCCTGGGACGCCTTCCGGGCCACCTCGATCTTCTCGCTGCGCCCGCTGCTGAACCCCGAGTGGCTGAAGCAGAACGAGGACCACCTGATCCCCCGCCTGCTGGCGATCGTGGCCTTCTGGGCGGCCGCGCTTGCGCTGCATCCGATCCTGCTGGGGGTCTCTCCCCTGCCGCACTGAGCCTGCGACACCCTGTCCCGGCCGTTTGATCCTGCGCAAAGTCTAATGTCGCGTGAACCGTTATCAGGTTCAGCATGACAAACATCGCCCTCCTCCAGAGTCTCGGACTCTTTGATGCGCGCGTGCCGCGCTACACGAGCTACCCGGCGGCGCCCGTCTTTTCCGGTGCCGTCGGTGCGGACTTTCAGGCACAGGCGATCGAGGCGCTCGATCCCGCCGTGCCGATCTCCGTCTATATCCATGTGCCCTTCTGCGAGCGGCTCTGCTGGTTCTGCGCCTGCCGCACCCAGGGCACGCAGACGCTGGCCCCGGTCGAGGCCTATGTCGGCACCCTCCTGCAAGAGCTGGAACTGGTGAAGAAGCACCTTCCGGCGGGCGTGAAGGCGGGGCGGCTGCACTGGGGCGGCGGCACGCCCACGATTCTCTCGCCTGAGCTGATCCACAAGCTCGCGCAGGCGATCAAGGCGGTCATCCCCTTCGCCGAGGATTACGAGTTCTCGGTCGAGATCGACCCGATGATGGTGGACGAGCCGAAGATCCGCGCCCTGAGCGAGGAGGGCATGAACCGCGCCTCGATCGGCATCCAAGACTTCACCGACATCGTTCAGAGCGCCATCGGCCGCGAGCAGCCCTTCGAGAACACCCGGGCCTGCGTCGAGACGCTGCGCCGCTACGGGGTCCATTCGCTGAACACCGATCTCGTCTATGGCCTGCCGCACCAGAACCGCGAAAGCCTTGCGGCCACCATCGACAAGGTGCTGCAACTCGGGCCCGACCGCGTGGCGATCTTCGGCTATGCGCATGTGCCGTGGATGGCCAAGCGGCAGAAGCTGATCGACGAGAACGTGCTGCCCAACGACATGGAGCGGCACGAGCTGGCCAATCTCGCGGCGAAGATGTTCACCGAGGGCGGATTCGAGCGGATCGGCATCGACCACTTCGCCCGGCCCGACGACAGCATGGCCGTCGCCGCACGCAGCGGCAAGCTGCGCCGCAACTTCCAGGGCTACACGGACGACACCTGCCCGACGCTGCTGGGCATCGGCGCCTCGTCGATCTCGAAGTTCGAGCAGGGCTACCTGCAGAACACCGCCGCCACCGCCGCCTATATCAAGGCGATCGAGGAAGGGCGTCTGCCCGGCTACCGCGGCCACCGCATGACCGATGAGGACTACCTCCACGGCCGCGCGATCGAGATGATCATGTGCGAGTTCCGGCTGGATCTGCCGGCCCTGCGGGCGCGCTTCGGCGAGGCCGCGGAGACCATGGTGCCGCGCATTACCGAGGCTGCGGCCAAGTTCGCGCCCTTCATCACGGTGGACGAGGCGGGCTCCATGTCGATCGAGGCAGAGGGCCGGGCGCTGACGCGGATGATCGCGCGTGTGTTCGATGCCTATGAGACGCCCGAGGCGCGTTACTCGCAGGCCTCGTGAACGAATTGCCCCGGCCCCCTGCGAGGGGGCCGGGGCATGGGCCGCTCCGGTTCAGGAGAGGCGACCTTCCCCCGCAAACATGCTGGAATTCAGCTTGAAGGCAGCCTCGGTGCGGTTTTTCGCGCCCAGCTTCTTCATGATGTTGCGGATATGGACCTTCACGGTGCTCTCGCAGAGATTGAGCTCTCCCGCGATGATCTTGTTGGACTTGCCCCGGCGGAGCGCGTCACAGACGGCCCGCTGGCGCTCGGTCAGGTGCTCGTTCACAGCCATGTGCGACTCTTCCCGGTCGGGAAGGGCGCCGCGCAGGGCCGTCAGGCTCGCCGTCGGCAGGAAGATCCCGTCGAAGGACGCAAGGCGGCTCGCCTCGACGATATCGTCGATGCCGACCGAGGAGGGCAGATAGCTGCGTGCTCCGCAATCGAAGGCCGCGATCATCTCGCGCAGATCGTTGGCGGCGCCGATCACGACGACCGGCGCAACGCCGGCCTCCGCAACAAGCGTCGCGATTTCACGGGAGACCTCCGTCACCGGGCGATTGCCGGTGCTGTAGAGGATCACCTCGTGCCCGTGGCGGTCGCGGCGGTTCTGCCACTCGTCGATCGAGCCGAAGCCCATGACCTTGATCTCGGGATGAGCGAGTTCGACGCAACGGACAAGACACTCACGCTCGAGCGTCCGGGGGTCGATCATGATCAGGGTGCAACGTTCCGAGAGACAGACACCGGCCGATCCGGGCAGATCGGCGCCGATGGAGTTCAGGGACTTGGAAAAAGTGTCGGGCAAATGTTTCATCGTAATCTGTCCACTCTGTGGCTGGGACGTCTGTTCCGGCTAATCCTACTCTTCAAAGTTTTGTCGATATCCATACTTAGCATGCGGTATGGGCAGCCGCAAAGTCCTGTAATGACAGGAAAAAGGTGGATCCCAACCCCGACCCTGCCGAAATGGACAGGTCACCCCTGGATGAACACTCGGAACATATTGTTTCCGTTGTGTTAAGCATGATCATCGGCACTGCAAGACAATTCCTGCAATGGGCGGAATCTCGCCTTGAGAGTTGTATGGGTTCAACCTTTCGGTGAAAGGGAACAGGCCGGAGGTCACCGGAAGCTGTGGGGGAGCCTTGGGTGCCGCCGCAGGCGGGCCGGCGGGCGAGGCTCGCCCGCCCACTGATTCGCTCAGAGGCGGCGGGCCGCCAGGGCCGAGCGCAAGAGCGGCAGGATCACGATCATGGTGACCAGCAGGAAGGCCGCTTCCAGAGCGAATACAGCCAGATAGGGCGCACCGGGGCCGTAGGCGCCCAGGTCCGGCAGGGCCTGAAGCAGGTCGCGGATGATGCCGGCGCTGGCGATGCCGATCCCGGCCGCCGTGGCCTGCACAGCCCCCCAGGCGCCCAGAGCCAGGCCCACCTGCTCCTTCGGGGCCAGGCGCATGGTGGCCGTCAGCGTCCCGTGGCTGAAGAGGCCGCCGCCAAAGCCCACCGTCAGCGTGCCGAGGATGAAGATCCAGGTGCTGGTCATGCCCGTCGCGCCCATGATGGCAAAGAAGCCCGGAAGGCCCGCGGCCGCGCCCAGGAAGGCCATGCGCAGCGGATCGAAGCCGCGGCCCAGCACCCAGGAGGCCAGCCAGAAGCCCACGAGCCCGCCGCCGGCGAAGGTCGCCGTCAGCCGCGTGGTCTCGGCCACCGTCATCGACAGCACCTGGCCGCCGTAGGGCTCGAGGATCACATCGGCCATGCCGAAGCCGAGCGTGCCGAGGGCGATCACGATCAGCCCGTGCAGCGCGTTCTCGCGGCTGATGAACTCGCGCCAGTGGTCCGAGAACTCGGGCTCCTTCTCGGGCTTGATCGTGTAGGCGCGGTTGCGCGGCTCCATCTTCCAGAGCGCGATCATGTTCAGGAAGAACACGGCCACCGCGACACCCGAGATCACCTTGATCAGCTGCGCGTCGTAGTAGGGTTCCAGCAGCCAGCCGAAGCCGATCGAGGAGAAGATCATGCTGACAAGCAGCACCACATACATCAGGCCCACGACCTTCGGCTGATCCTCGCGCGGGGCGAGGTCGGTGGCCAGGGCAAGGCCCACGGTCTGGATCGTGTGGACGCCGCCGCCGACCATCAGGAAGGCGAGGGCGGCCGACGAGACGCCCAGCCAGAGAGGCTGGCCCTCGGCATAGCCCTGTCCGCCGAGCACGATGAGGGCGAAGGGCATGATGGCAAAGCCGCCCCAGAGAGCGAGCGTTCCGCGATAGATCCAGGGCACGCGCCGCCAGCCCAGCGCCGAGACATGGGTGTCGGACTTGAAGCCGATCAGGGCCCGGAACGGCGCGAACAGCAGCGGCAGCGAGATCATGATGCCGACGACCGAGGCCGGCACCTTGAGTTCGACGATCATCACGCGGTTCAGCGTGCCGACGAGCAGGACGATGGCCATCCCCACCGCCACCTGGAACAGGGACAGGCGCAGCAGCTTGCGCAGGGGCAGCTCGTCCGACGCCGCATCGGCAAATGGCAGGAAACGCGGTCCGACACGGACCAGTTGCTGGACAAAGCGGCTCATGCGTGGAAGTTCCCGGGAAGGCGCAGGACAGCGCAGCTTGAGGAAGATCGGGCTTTCAGGCACGCCGCCCGAACGGGTAAGGCGACAACAACGCGTCGCTATTGCGACGAGCAGGCCGGAACCCTGCGATCCCGGCCTGCTCGGAACTCAATGCCTGCATGGCGCGGGCCCGCGGCCCGCGCCGTTCGCAGCATTACTCAGCAGCGACTTTCGCCGAGCCCTGGTAGTAGTCGGGCAGCCAGGTGGTGGTGGTCAGCACCGCAGCGTGAATCACAACCGAAGCGATGACGGCGGCGCTGAGGAACAGCGGAACGCCAACAGTCGGTTTCACCACGAGCCAGATTTTGCCGTTGGTCATGTCAGTCTTCTCCTATCAGCCGAGCCACGGGGTCGCAGCGGCGGCGAGGAAGTGCGCGATGAGCGCCATGCCACCGAACACACGGGTGCCGAGGATGAGTTGCTTATGAACTTCTTCGGCTTCGGCAACGGTCAGGCCGCTCGGCCAGACTTTGTTCAGATCGTCAGTCACTGTGTCGTCTCCCAACTGGTAATCGACGGTTTTGCGTGTAGGGCCTGCACGCTGGCTTCGACGAGACCGGAGAGCCCTTGGCCACCTTGTCGGCGTCCTTGGATCCGCCCCGGCTCACATTATGGGTGTCACATCCCACTGACAGTTTCAACGTCAACGTGGGCTGACAGGGCCGTTTTGGGTGCGACTTATTGGCCGCCGAATTGGCGCACGCGACGGACTAAGAGATTGAAAAGGGACAATTTTGACGCAGGTGCGCGGAAAATTGACGCTGCCTGCCGCACCCTCGCCAGGGCCGTTCAAGGCCATGTTCTGCCGCGAAATCCACGCCAGACGGCCCCCTTGCGCCGGGGTCTCGGCTCCCCTATGTCGGGTGATTTTTCCGCTGGAACAGGGGGCTTGGCCGCTTGCGGGCCGCCCCCTCGGAGCGCCCTGAATCAGCCGGTCGCCACCAGCACCGACTCAATCCGTTCGAGGAAGAGCGCCGCATGCGCCTCCGAGAAGACCAGGGGCGGGCGGATCTTCAGCACATGGCCGAGCGGACCCGTGGCCGAAATCAGCACCCGCGCCTCGCGCAGCCCGTTGACGATGCGGCCGGCGGCGACCGGGTCCGGCGCCCGCGAGTCGGGATGCTCGACGTCGATTCCGATGAAGAGACCGGCGCCCCGCACCGCGCCCAGCCGGGGAAAGCGCGCGGCGAGGGCGCGAAGATCCTCGCGCAGCCGCGCCCCGACCGTCAGGGCATTGGCCTGCACCCTCTCGGCCTCGATCACCTCGAGGACGGCCAGCGCGGCCGCCGCGGCGACGGCGTTGCCGCCGAACGTGTTGAAGTAGCGCGCACGGGCCCCGAAGCCCTCGACCAGTTCGGGCCGCAGCGCGAGGGCGGCCACCGGATAGCCGTTGCCCATCGGCTTGCCCATCGAGATCATGTCGGGCACCACCCCATGCCGCAGGAACCCCCACATCGCCTCGCCGGTGCGCCCGAAGCCCGGCTGCACCTCGTCGGCGATGAAGAGGCCGCCCGCCGCGCGGATCGCCTCGGCCGCAGGAGCGAGGAAGTCCGGCGGATCGGTGAAGACCCCGTCGGACGAGAAGACCGTGTCCACGATCAGCGCCGCGGGGCGGATGCCGTGCCGCTGAAGATCCGCCGCCGCCGCCGCGACCGCCGCGGCAAAGCCGGCATCCGCCTGCCTGGCCGCATCCGGCGCGGGCACGGTGCGGACATGGGCCCCGAGCGGCACGCCCGGCCCGAGCGACGGCGACAGGGCTGCGACGGCCAGCGTCACGCCGTGATAGGCGTTCTCGGTCACGATCACGCCCGTGCCGCCCGTCGCCGCAAAGGCCAGCCGGAGTGCGAGATCGTTCGCCTCCGACCCGGTGCAGGTGAACATCACATGGCCGATCGCCTCGGGCAGGGTGGCCAGCAGCCGCTCGGCCAGCTCCAGCACGCCGTCATGCAGATAGCGCGTGTGGGTGGCCAGTTCGGCCGCCTGCCGCGCCACGGCCTCGACCACGCGGGGATGGCAATGGCCGAGGGAGGCCACATTGTTGTAGGCATCGAGATAGGCCGTCCCCTCCGCGTCATAGAGCCAGACGCCCTCGCCCCGCACGATATGCAGCGGACGCTCGTAAAAGAGCCGGTAGGCCGGCCCGAGCACCGCCTGCCGTCGCCCGACCAGCAACCGCTCGCGTTCGGAGAGACGCGCATCGCCCGGACGGAAGGCGTTGGGCATGGCATCGCGGATCATCCTGGCCTCACGCCTCGCCGACTGCGCGGGCGAGGGATGCGGCCGCCGCCCCCGGCGCGAGCGCCGTCAGCGCCTCGAGCCCCGCCGCCGCCGCGGGCAGGTTGCGCAGGATGTAGGGCGCGTTCTCGGGCTGCTGCGCGGCCCGCGACGAGGCGATGGCAATCGTCGCAACCATGCGCGCCGCGACCAGCTCCGGCAGGATCTCGATCTCGGAGGGCTGAAGCGGATTGGCCTCGTGATAGCCCGCCACCAGATCGGCCAGCGAGCCGGCCGGATCGCCCGGCTCCAGTTGATAGGATCCCGCAATCGCCAGATCGCAGGCCCGCGCGGTCCTCACCATGTCGCCGAAGTCGATCACGCCCGTCACAAGCGACGGGTCGGCCGGATCCACCATGATATTGTGGGAATTCATGTCGTTGTGCACCACCTGCCAGGGCAGGTCGGCCAGCCGCGGGGCGGCCTCGGCGTCGAACCGGTCGATCACCTGCCCGGCGAGGACCGCCGTTCGCGCATCGGGAATGGCGGGCAGAAGGGGCCGCAGCCGGGCCGCGTGGCGGATGTCCCACAGAAGCTCGTAATCGGCCGCCGGATGCGCGAAGTCGGCCAGGGCCGCCGTGATCCCGCCGAGGCAGCGCCCGATGGCCCGCCGCTGCGCCGCCCCGCCGCGGGCGCGCCAGAGCGGCTCGCCCCCGACCCATGTCAGAAGCCGCAGCAGATTGCCCGACGGCAGCTCGGCCCACGGCGCGCCCTCCAGGGTGCGGCCGACGCGCGGCACCGGCAGGCTCGGCGCCCGGTCCTCGAGATGAAGGAGGGCGAGCGTCTGGAACTCGGTCACGCCCCGCGGCTCGGCGGCGTTCGCGATCTTGAGCACGAACTCGCCGTGCCCGGTCACGAGGCGGAAGTTCTGGTCGCGCTCGGAGGTGAGCGGCAGGGCTCGGCCGTCCTGTCCGAAATGCGCCCGTGCCAGCCCTTCCGCCTCGGTTGCCGTGAAGGCGGGGCGGGGCGCGGCGAGCAGGGTTCCGATCGGCAAGGCGGAGTGGGGCAAGGTGGGCTCCTCGGCGATGAGGAGGCGATCATGGGCGAGCCGCTCGCGGAAGGGAAGCCGAAGAGGCCGTTTTCATTCCGCCTGATCCGCAGGCAAGGCGCCGGAGAAACCGGCAATGATGCCCATGCGGGCGGTGACCTCGCGAACCGGGCCGGGATGGCCGGTTGCTGCGCCCGGGGGCCGATGATGGTATGCGCTGAGAATGAACGCCCTCACGCCCCCACGCGACTGTCTGGAACGCAGCCAAGGCCATGCGCAGGTGACGCTTGCGCGGGTGCGCGGGGCGGTCCGGCTGCGCGATCTGGCGCAGCGGGGCTCGGCCAAGGCCTTTCTGCCGCGGGTGGACGGGCCGGTGCCCGAGATCGTGTTCCTCAACACGTCGGGGGGACTGACCGGCGGCGACCGGCTCTCCTATCGGCTGGAGGTGGGCGAGGGATGCCGCGCCGTCGCCACCACCCAGACCGCCGAGCGGGCCTATGCCGCGGGCCGGGGCGTCGCACAGGTGCGGGTTGCGCACGAGGTCGGGGCGGGCGGCTGGCTCGACTGGCTGCCGCAGGAGACGATCCTGTTCGAGGATTCGGCCCTGGACCGGCGGACCGAGATCGTGCTCGGGCCGGGGGCGGGCTGCCTCATGGTGGAATCGGTGGTGCTGGGGCGGGCGGCCATGGGCGAGACGCTGTCGCGGCTGGCCTTCCGCGACCTGCGCCAGATCACGCGCGGGGGGCGCCCGGTGCTGGTCGAGCCGCTGGCGCTGGACGATCGGGCGCTCGCGGCGGCGGCCGGGGCGGCTGTCCTTGGTGGATCGCGCGCTCTTGCCACGCTTGCCCTGGTGGGGCCGGGCGCCGAGGATGCGCTCGGGCCCGCGCGGGCCGTGCTGGACGAGCCGGGGGTGGAAGCCGCAGCCTCGGCCTTCGATGGCAAGCTGCTGGTGCGGATGCTGGCGCTTGACGGCTGGCCGCTGCGGCGGCAGGTGGCGCGGGTGCTGGGGGTGCTGCGGGGCCGGGCTCTGCCGCGCGTGTGGCAGGACTGAGGGGAACGACATGAACCTGACGCCGAGAGAAAAGGACAAGCTCCTCATCAGTCTGGCCGCCATCGTGGCGCGCAACAGGCTCGAGCGCGGGGTCAGGCTCAACCACCCCGAAGCGGTGGCGCTGATCTCGGATTTCGTGGTCGAGGGGGCGCGCGAAGGCCGCTCGGTCGCCGATCTCATGCAGGCCGGGGCCCATGTGATCCGCGCCGAGCAATGTATGGAGGGCGTGCCCGAGATGCTGCATTCGGTGCAGGTCGAGGCGACCTTCCCCGACGGAACCAAGCTCGTCACCGTCCACCACCCGATCCGCTGAGAGGTGCGGATGCCGGCCCATCCCTTCCGCGTCTCCCCACAGGTGAGCGCATGATCCCCGGAGAGATCTTCCCCGCCGAGGGTGAGATTCTGCTGAACGCGGAACGCATGCAGGTGACGCTTGTTGTCTCCAATGCCGGCGATCGGCCGGTGCAGGTAGGCTCGCACTACCACTTCGCGGAGACGAACCCCGCGCTCAACTTCGACCGTGAGGCCGCACGCGGGATGCGTCTGGACATCCCCGCCGGCACCGCTGTGCGATTCGAGCCCGGCCAGACCCGGGAAGTGCGACTTGTGTCTTATGCCGGTGCCCGTGAAGTCTATGGCTTCAACGGCCGGATCATGGGCAAGTTGTAGCGGCCTCGACAACAGGAGTATGGAATGCCGCTCGCCTTGCCCTTCACCAGCCTTATGGCGCTCTATTGGCAGACCGGGATGATGGTCGTCGAAGCGCAGACCGTCATGGCGATCCGAACCATGGGCATGATGGGCGTGCTGACGCCGCACCCGCTCGAGAATCAGCGCATGGTGGCCGAGAAGGGCGTGGCCTTCGCTCAGGCGGCCCACGCGGCCACGACGGCCGCGATGCAGGGCAAGCGGCCCGACGAGGTCGCCGCGGCCGCGCTGAAGCCGATCCGCCGCCGGACGCGCGTCAATGCGGCGCGCCTCACCCGTGCCGCGAAGCGCGCGAAGGCCTGACGTGACGCGCCTGCCTGCCGGATCTGCGGGCCTGTGCGGTCCGATCGGCGTCCGGCGGCGGAGGCAGGCCCCTTGGGCAGAGGACGGACCCCTCGGCGCCTGTCTTGCGCCGGCCGGGCGCGCGTCCGGCCGGCGCTCCGACGAGGGTTCCTGCGCGCAGACAGGTGCTGATCCGTCTCGGGATGCCTCCCTCACATCCGGCGCGGGCCGTGCGGGGCGGAGGCGACCTAGGGTCACCGCACCCGGCGCGCCAATGTCGGGTTGCACGCCCGCCTGTGTCCATCGCCGCACGGGGCGGACACGCCCCACTCCCGCTAGCGCCAAGGAGGGTTCATGCCTGCTTCCATCTCGCGTTCGACCTACGCCGCCATGTTCGGCCCCACCACCGGCGACCGGCTGAGGCTGGGCGACACCGACCTGATCATCGAGGTCGAGCGCGACCTGACCACCTACGGCGAGGAGGTGAAGTTCGGCGGCGGCAAGGTGATCCGCGACGGCATGGGCCAGAGCCAGCGCACCCGGGCGGACGGTGCGATGGACACGGTCATCACCAACGCGCTCATCCTGGACTGGAGCGGGATCTACAAGGCGGATGTCGGCCTGCGCGACGGGCGGATCGCGAAGATCGGCAAGGCCGGCAACCCCGACACCCAGCCGGGGGTGGACATCGTGATCGGGCCGGGCACCGAGATCATCGCGGGCGAGGGGCGGATCCTCACAGCCGGCGGAATGGACGCCCATATCCACTTCATCTGCCCGCAGCAGATCGAGGATTCGCTGCATTCCGGCATCACCACCATGCTCGGCGGCGGCACGGGGCCCGCACATGGCACCCTCGCCACCACCTGCACGCCGGGGCCCTGGCACATCGGGCGGATGCTGCAGGCGGCTGATGCCTTTCCGATCAACCTCGCCTTCGCGGGGAAGGGCAACGCCTCGCTTCCCGCGGCACTCGAGGAGCAGGTCCGCGCCGGCGCCTCCTGTCTGAAGCTGCACGAGGACTGGGGCACCACCCCCGCCGCCATCGACTGCTGCCTGACGGTCGCCGACCGAATGGATGTGCAGGTGATGATCCATACCGACACGCTGAACGAATCGGGCTTCGTCGAGAACACGCTGGCCGCGATCGGCGGGCGCACCATCCACGCCTTCCATACCGAGGGGGCGGGCGGCGGCCACGCGCCCGACATCATCAAGGTGGTGGGGGCGGCGAACGTCATCCCCTCCTCGACCAACCCGACGATGCCCTACACCGCCAACACGGTGGAGGAGCATCTCGACATGCTGATGGTCTGCCACCACCTCGACCGTTCGATCCCCGAGGACGTGGCCTTCGCCGAGAGCCGCATCCGCAAGGAGACCATCGCCGCCGAGGACATCCTGCACGACATGGGCGCCTTCTCGGTGATCTCGTCGGACAGCCAGGCGATGGGGCGGGTGGGCGAGGTCATCACCCGCACCTGGCAGACGGCGCACAAGATGAAGGTGCAGCGCGGGCGTCTGGCCGAGGAGACCGGCGCGAACGACAACATGCGGGTGCGCCGCTACATCGCGAAATATACGATCAACCCGGCAATTGCGCATGGCCTCTCGCGCCATATCGGCAGCGTGGAAGAGGGAAAACGCGCCGATCTCGTGCTCTGGACGCCCGCCTTCTTTGGGGCCAAGCCCGACATGGTGCTTCTGGGAGGCATGATCGTCTGCGCGCAGATGGGCGATCCGAACGGGTCGATCCCGGCGCAGCCCTTCTATTCGCGGCCCATGTTCGGGGCCTTCGGCGGGGCACTTCATGCCAGTGCCGTCACGTTCGTGTCGCAGGCGGCCCAGGCCGACGGCGTCGGCGAGCGGCTGCGGTTGCAGAAGGGGACCCTGGCCGTCGAAGGGACGCGAGGGATCGGCAAGGCCGACATGAAGCTCAACGCCCACCGGCCGGCCATCGAGGTCAATCCCGAAACCTACGAGGTGCGCGCGGATGGAGAGATCCTGACCTGCCAGCCGCTGGCCGAGTTGCCGCTTGCCCAACGCTACTTCCTGTACTGAGGCCGGCCGTGGCGGGGCAGGCGCGGGAGGGTCGGCCTGCGGCGGACCGCCGCGCCTAATGCACGGCGCGCAGGGCGGGGACAGGCGGGCGGGCCGGACCCACGGCGGCGGGCAGACAGCGCACCTCCCGCGTGACGCTCTCGCTCCAGTAGCGGGGGTCGGCCAGGACCGCTTCGGGCAGACGGGCGGTGTCGAACAGGCGGAACCGCCGCTCGGCCACTTCGGCGCGGAAGTGCCGGCCTTCCATCTCGTCATCCGGTGCCGCAAGGATCCGGGCACAGAGCCGAGCCTCTCGCAGCCGCAAACGCGCGATGGCCGCCCGCACCTCTCCCAGTTCGTCCGCCGGGCTGGCCGCCTTCGACTTGTGCATGTCTGCCCCCGTTGCCATTCTGTTCCCGACACATAACCGGCCGTCCCTTAACGAATCGCTGACGCCGGAGCAGAGAAAGGACCTTCCATGACCGAGCTTCCCCAGGCACGCCGGCTGCTGAGACAGGGTGAATGGACGGGCGTGGCCGCGGGCCGCGTGCAGCTCGGCTATGACGAGCGGTTCCTGCGCCGCAAGCGCCTCGAGACCGTTGCGGGCGACGGGTTCCTTGTGGATCTGCCCGAGACGACCAGCCTTGACGAGGGCGACGCCTTCGAGCTGGCCGACGGCCGTCTGATCGAGGTGTGCGCGGCCGAGGAAGAGGTGGTCTCGATAACCGGGCCGATCCTGCGGGCCGCCTGGCACATCGGCAACCGACACACGCCCTGCCAGATCGAGCCGGACCGGCTGGTGATCCGCCGCGACCATGTGCTCGAAGGGATGCTGCGGGGCCTGGGCCTCAGCCTCGAGCCGAGAACCGAGCCGTTCCGGCCCGAAGGCGGCGCCTACGGCCACGGCCGCACGATGGGCCACGATCATGGCCCCGCGCATGACCATGATCATCACCACCCGCATGTCCATGTTCACATCTCGCGCAAGGCCGACGAGGACGAGACGCCCGACGCCGACCCGGCATGAGCCGCGCGCTGCTCACGCTCGTCCAGTGGCTCTCGCCGGCCTTCCCGACCGGGGCCTTCGCCTATTCGCATGGGCTGGAATGGGCGATCGCCGAGGGCGAGGTGCAGGATGCGGCCGGCGTGGAACAGTGGGTCGCCGACATCCTGCGCTTCGGGTCCGGGCGGACGGATGCGATCCTGCTCGCCCACGCTCTGAAGGGCCATGATCTCGAGGCGCTCTCGGATCTGGCGCGCGCTCTGGCGCCTTCGGCCGAACGGCTGCGCGAGACCGAGGAGCAGGGGGCGGCCTTTGCGGCCACCACGGCGGCGCTGACCGGGCGCGCGCTGCCGCCGCGGCCCCTGCCGGTGGCGATCGGGCAGGCGGCGGCCGCGCTCGGTCGGCCGGTGACCGAGGTGCTGGAGCTGACGCTCCATGCCTTCGCCGCCAATCTGGTCTCGGCGGCGGTGCGATTCGTCCCGCTCGGCCAGACCGAGGGGCAGGCGATCCTGTCCAGCCTGCATCCGCTGATCGAGGAGATCGCGCGCGAGTCGGCGGAGGCGCCGATCGAGGCGATCGGCAGCGCGGCCGTCCGCGGCGACCTTGCGGCCATGCGGCACGAAACCCAGCAAGTGAGGATCTTCAAGACATGAGCCACGGACCCCTGCGGGTGGGAATCGGCGGCCCGGTGGGCGCCGGCAAGACCACCCTGACCGAAAAACTCTGCGCGGCGCTGGCGCATCGCTGCTCGATGGCGGTCATCACCAACGACATCTACACGCGCGAGGACGCCGAGGCGCTGATGCGGGCGCAGGTGCTGCCGGCCGAGCGGATCCGCGGGGTCGAGACCGGAGGCTGCCCCCATACCGCGATCCGCGAGGATGCCTCGATCAACCTCGCCGCCGTGGCCGATCTGCGGCGTGCCTTTCCCGACCTCGACCTGATCCTGATCGAGTCGGGGGGCGACAATCTCGCCGCGACCTTCAGCCCGGAACTGGCCGACCTCACCCTCTATGTGATCGACACGGCCGCCGGGCAGGACATCCCGCGCAAGCGGGGGCCCGGCCTCGCGCGCTCGGATCTGCTGGTTGTCAACAAGACCGATCTCGCGCCCCATGTGGGCGTCGATCTTCGCCTGCTCGAAGAGGACACGAAGACGGCGCGAGGCCGGAGACCCTATGTCATGGCGCAGCTTCGCCGGGGGGCGGGCGTGGCCGAGATCGTGGCCTTCCTCGAGCGTGAGGGCGGGCTCCAACTCCTGCCTCAGGAATAAGCAGCTGGCCGATTCCGCGCCACACCGGCGCGACCGCTGCCTGATCCTTGGACGTGGCGCCCGCTTCTGATGAAAAGACGGGCATTCTCGCCCATCGTCCGGCGGGCTTGGTCTCGCTGTCTTGCCCGCTCCGGCGCCCCGACGTCATCTGATCCCGCGAGGATCGTCCGCGAGGCGATCCGGCGCCCGCGGGCAAACAGCCCCGCGGCGGATCAACAGGGGACTGCCAAGGCTCGAGAATCGCGACCGGCCCACCGGGACCGGACGGGCGGAGCCTTGCTGAAACAGGGAACAGGACCATGAAGATGTTCAGGGGATATCTGATCGGCACGGCGCTGGGCCTGTCGCTGGCGGGCGCGGCGCTCGCTCAGCAGGACACGATCAAGATCGGCGTGCTCCATTCGCTCTCGGGCACGATGGCGATTTCCGAGACGACGCTGAAGGACACGGTCCTGATGCTCGTCGATCAGCAGAACGCCAAGGGCGGCCTGCTCGGCAAGAAGCTCGAGGCGGTGGTGGTGGACCCCGCCTCGGATTGGCCGCTCTTTGCCGAGAAGGCGCGCGAGCTTCTGACCGTCAACGACGTGGACGTGATCTTCGGCTGCTGGACCTCCGTCAGCCGCAAGTCGGTGCTGCCGGTGATCGAGGAGCTGAATGGCCTGCTGTTCTATCCCGTCCAGTATGAGGGCGAGGAATCCTCGAAGAACGTCTTCTACACGGGCGCCGCGCCGAACCAGCAGGCGATTCCGGCGGTGGATTACTTCCTCGAGGAACTGGGCGTCGAGAAGTTCGCGCTCCTTGGCACCGACTACGTCTATCCGCGCACCACGAACAACATCCTCGAAAGCTACCTGCAGCAGAAGGGCATCGCCAAGGGCGACATCTTCGTGAACTACACCCCCTTCGGCCATTCCGACTGGTCGAAGATCGTGGCCGACGTGAAGGCGCTGGGTGCTGACGGCAAGAAGGTGGGCGTGATCTCGACCATCAACGGCGACGCCAACATCGGCTTCTACAAGGAGCTGGCCGCCGCCGGCATTTCGGCCGACGACATCCCCGTGGTGGCCTTCTCCGTCGGCGAGGAGGAGCTTTCGGGTCTCGACACGTCGAACCTCGTGGGGCACCTCGCCGCCTGGAACTACTTCCAGTCCGCCGAAAGCCCCGAGAACGAGGCCTTCATCACGGACTGGAAGGCCCGGATGGGCGAGAAGCGGGTGACGAACGACCCGATGGAAGCCACCTACATCGGCTTCAACATGTGGGTGAACGCGGTCACCGAGGCCGGCACGACCGACGTGGACCCGGTGGCCGATGCGATGATCGGGCAGAAATTCCCGAACCTCACCGGCTCCGAGGCCGAGATGCTGCCGAACCACCACCTGACCAAGCCCGTGCTGATCGGCGAGATCATGGACGACGGCCAGTTCGACATCGTCTCGCAGACCGAGCCGGTGCCGGGCGACGCCTGGACCGACTTCCTGCCCGAATCCGCCGTGCTCGAGTCGGACTGGAAGACGCTGGATTGCGGCATGTACAACACCGAGACCAAGACCTGCGTCCAGATCAAGTCGAACTACTGACCGGCCGGGGGCGGCCCCGCGCCGTCCCCGCCGCCGCGGCCGTCATGCCGACAGCGGGGGCGCCGCACCGTCGCCCCCGACCGTGAGACCGAGGTTTGAATGCGGTTTGTCCTGATCCTTCTGGCGGTGGTGCTCGCGCCGCTCTCCGTTCATGCGCAGGGCACGCCCGCCGCGCAGATCCTGTCCGAAAACCGGGCGCTGGTGGAAAGGGCCTCGCGCCAGACCATCGGGCCGGTGATCGAGGCGCTGGCGGCCTCGGGCGATCCCGCCGCGGTTACCATCCTCGATGCCTGGGCCAACCGCGGCCTCGGCCTGCGCGCGGCGGATGGCGCCTTCTTCCTGATCGCCCCGGCCGAGGGCGGCTGGGCGCTGACCGACCTCGACGGCGCCCCCGCCGGCACCGCCGCCAGGGCCGAGATCGACCAACTGCGCCCGAACAGCGGCGTCCGCGGCCTGATCGCGACCGCGCTGGTCCGCTTCCAGTTGGCCGACCCCGATCCGGCACGGCGCTCGGCGGCCATGGAGTCCATCGCCCGCGACCCCTCGGCCGAGCATCTGGAGCCGCTGCGCGCCGCGCTGGCCCAGACGCCCGATCCGGCGCTGGCCCGGCTGGAGCGGCTGCTGACGCTGCGCTTCGGCGCGACGCCCGAAGAGCGGGTGGCGGCCATCGATAGCTTCGGCGCCGATCTGGGTCTCGACCTGCGCGCGGCGCTCAATCCGTTGGTTGCCACGCGCCGCCTGGCGATCCGGGGCGAGGCGGAAAACCTGAACATTGCCCGCAACTTGGTGCCCGGACGTGATCTGACGCGCGAAGAAGCCTATGACCTGCTGGTGGCGCAGGGCGATGCCCCCGCGCGCCTCACCCTGCAGGCGCAGCGCGAGACACTGGTGGGCCAGATTCGCGACGGTCAGGCGGCCGGCATCCCGGTCGCCGATCTCGACAGCCAGGAGGCGCGCGACCGTGCCTATACCGCGCTGGAAGCGCAGGGCGCCGTGCCCGCCGCCGCGACCGAGGACGAGGTGACGGCCGCGCTCGAGGCCCACCGCTTCGCAGAGGTCTATGCCGAGCCCGACCGGGCGGTGACCGAGGCCGCCAGCGCCGCGCTGACCCGGATCGGCCGCACCGTGGGCCTTATGCAGGCGGCGGACCTCGCGCTTGATGCGGCCTCGCTCGCCTCGATCTATTTCCTCGCCGCCATCGGCCTCGCCATCACCTTCGGCGTCATGCGGGTGATCAACATGGCGCATGGCGAGTTCATCATGATGGGCGCCTACACCGGCTACGTGACGCAACTCTGGATCGCCGATTACACGATCTCGATCCTTGTGGCGCTGCCGCTCGCCTTCGCCGTCACCTTCGCCGCCGGCGTGGCGATGGAGCGGCTGGTGATCCGCCACCTCTACCGCCGCCCGCTGGAGACGTTGCTTGCCACCTTCGGGATCTCGATCGCGCTCCAGCAGCTGGCCAAGAACATCTTCGGCACCCAGGCCCGGCCGCTGACCGCGCCCGCCTGGCTCGACGGCGCGCTGAGCTTCAACGACGTGGTGTCGATCAGCTACATCCGCATCGCGATCTTCGTCCTGGCCCTGATCTTCCTTGGCGTCTTCCTCATCATCATGAAGCGGACGCGCCTCGGGCTCGAGGTCCGCGCGGTGACGCAGAACCCGTCGATGGCGGCCTCCATGGGGATCAACCCCGACCGGATCAACATGCTGACCTTCGGCCTCGGCTCGGGCATCGCGGGCGTCGCGGGGGTGGCCATCGGCCTCTTCGCCAAGGTCACCTCGGAGCTGGGGCAGGACTATATCGTGCAGAGCTTCATGACCGTGGTCGTGGGCGGCGTGGGCAACATCTGGGGCACGCTTGCGGGGGCCGCGATGATCGGCGGCGCGCAGAAGGGCATCGAGTGGCTGAACCCCTCGAACACGCTTGCGGCCCAGACCTACATGATCCTTCTCATCATCATCTTCATCCAGTTCCGGCCGCGGGGGATCATCGCCCTCAAGGGCCGCGCCGCAGGAGACTGACATGCGCCCGACGAACCTCTGGGGCCGCCTGCCATGAGACAGGGCTTCCTTTCCCGCAACCCCTCGGTGCTGGTGTTCCTGCTGATCCTCGCGCTGTTCACGCTGGGGGTGACGCTCCTGTCGCACGCCTATGGCAGCGCCTTCCTCTCGACCTCCTTCATCAAGACACTGGGCAAGACGCTCTGCCTCTGCCTCGTGGCGCTCGCGATGGATCTGGTCTGGGGCTATGCCGGCATCCTCAGCCTTGGCCACATGGCCTTCTTCGCGCTCGGCGGCTACATGATCGGCATGTGGCTGATGTATGCCCGCACCGAGGAGATCGTGGTGCAGGCGCTGGCGAACGCGCCGCTGCCGGCCACACCGCAGGAGATCTCGAACGGGGTGGCCAGTCAGATCTTCGGCGTGGTCGGCGGGGCCGAACTGCCCGCGGTCTGGACCTTCGCCCACAGCCTGCCCCTGCAACTTGCGCTCGTGGTGCTCGTGCCCGGTCTGCTGGCGCTCGCCTTCGGATGGCTGGCCTTCCGCAGCCGGGTGACGGGCGTCTATCTCTCCATCCTCACGCAGGCCATGACCCTCGCCCTCGCGCTGCATCTCTTCCAGAACGACTCGGGCCTGCGCGGCAACAACGGGCTCTCGGGGCTTCAGAACATCCCCGGCCTCGGCGGCGTGTCGCAGGACCGGCTGTCGGTCTGGTTCTTCTGGGCCTCGGCCGCGGCGCTGGCACTGGGCTATCTGCTCGCGGCCTGGCTGGTGTCGGGCAAGTTCGGCTCGGTCCTGCGCGCGATCCGGGATGACGAGCAGCGCGTGCGCTTCCTCGGCTATTCGGTCGAGGGCTACAAGCTCTTCATCTTCACCTTTACGGCGGTGGTCGCGGCGGTTGCGGGCGCGCTCTACTATCCGCAGGCCGGGATCATCAACCCGGCCGAGCTGGCGCCCATCGCCTCGATCTATCTGGCGGTCTGGGTGGCGATCGGCGGGCGGGGGAGGCTCTACGGGGCCGTGATCGGCGCGGCGTTCGTCTCGCTGCTCTCGACCTGGTTCACCGGGGGGCGGGCGCCGGACGTGAACCTCGGCTTCGCCACGATCCAGTGGGTGGACTGGTGGCAGATCCTGCTGGGGCTCGCCTTCGTGCTGGTCACGCTCCTTGCTCCGCAGGGGATCGGCGGGCTGTTCGACTGGGCCGCGGGCCTCCGCCATCCGGCGCGGCGCGGGGCACCGCTCGGGCCCGCCGAAGGCGCGCTGCAGGAGAGGGAGGCCACGGAATGAGCGCGCTTCTCGAGGTTTCGGGCGTCTCGGTCACCTTCGACGGCTTCCGCGCCATCAACAACCTGTCCTTCAACATCGGCGCGCAGGAGTTGCGCGCCATCATCGGGCCGAACGGCGCCGGCAAGACCACCTTCATGGACATCGTGACCGGCAAGACCCGGCCCGACGAAGGCTCGGTGACCTTCGGCGAACGCTCGGTCTCGCTGCTCGCCTTGTCCGAGTCGCGGATCGCGCAGGAGGGAATCGGGCGCAAGTTCCAGCGCCCCACGGTGTTCGAGGATCAGACGGTCTTCGACAACCTGATGATGGCGCTGAAGAAGCCGCGCTCGCCCTTTTCGGTGCTCTTCTTCCGTCCATCGGGTCGCGACGCCGCCCGCGTCGAGGAACTGGCGGCCGAGGTGGGGCTTGGCGATCATCTCGCGCGCAAGTCGGGCGAGCTGAGCCATGGGCAGAAACAATGGCTCGAGATCGGGATGCTTCTCGCGCAGGAGCCGCGGCTTCTGCTGGTGGACGAGCCCGCCGCCGGCATGACGCTGGCCGAGCGCGAACATACCACGGCGCTTCTGGTCGAGATGGCGAAGACCCGCGCCGTGGTGGTGGTGGAGCATGACATGGAGTTCGTGCGCCGGCTGAACTGCAAGGTGACGGTGCTGCACGAGGGCTCGGTTCTGGCCGAGGGCAGCCTTGACCATGTGACGAAGAACCCGGCCGTGATCGAAGTCTATCTGGGGCGGGGATGAGATGCTGAAGACCGAAGGGCTGACCCTGCATTACGGCGGCAGCCAGATCCTTTACGGGATCGACATGGAGGCCCGCGCGGGCGAGGTGACCTGCATCATGGGCACCAACGGCGTGGGCAAGACCTCGCTGCTCAAGGCCATCGCGGGGGCGCATCCGCGATCGGGCGGGCGCGTGATCCTTGATGGCGAAGAGCTGCCACGGCTGCCGCCGCAGGCCATGGCGCGGCGCAGGCTGGGGTTCGTGCCGCAGGGGCGGATGATCTTCCCGCTGCTGACGGTGACGGAGAATCTCGAGACCGGCTTTGCCGTCCTGCCGCGATCCGAGCACCGCATCCCGGACGAGATCTACGAGCTGTTCCCGGTGCTGAAGGACATGGCGCACCGGCGGGGCGGGGACCTCTCCGGCGGGCAGCAGCAGCAGCTGGCCATTGCCCGCGCCCTGATCATGAAGCCGAGGCTTCTGCTCCTCGACGAGCCGACCGAGGGCATCCAGCCCAACATCATCCAGCAGATCGGCCGCGTGATCTCGTATCTGCGCGGGAAGGGCGACATGGCGATCATCCTGGTCGAGCAGTATTTCGAGTTCGCCTACGGGCTCGCCGACCGCTTCTATGTGCTCAAGCGCGGATCGGTCGATGTGGCGGGCACCAAGGCCGAACTGGGGCGTGACCGGGTGCGGCAGGCCGTTTCGGTCTGACGGCCGATCGTCCTGAGCCGCGGCATGACAAAGGGGCCGGCGAGCTTGCCGGCCCCTCTTCGCGTCGGGAACGCGATCAGTTGGTCGCGGCTTCGGCCGGGGCCTCTTCGGCGGCGGGCGAGACGGACACGAGATAGGCCCAGATGTTGTGGGCGTCTTCTTCCTTGCGGACCTTGTAGGTCATCTTCCCGCGGGCCTTCGAGTTGTCGGTGTACTCTTTCAGGAAGGCGGTGGGGTCCTTGGTGTAGGCGGTGAACTGCTCTTCGTTCCAGACCAGCCCGCTTTCGCCCGCCGCGACAAGGTCCTTACCGTAGCCTTTGAAATCCTCACGGGTGCCGGCCTGACGGCCCGGCACGCCATAGAGGTTCGGGCCGGTCTTGGCGTTGCGCCCGGCGATGGTGGTGCCGGCATCGTCCACGATGACGTGGCAGGTCTGGCACTGGTTGAAGGCCTTCTCACCGGCCGCGGCGTCGCCTTCCTGAGCGAGCGCCGGGGCGGCGGCGAGTGCGGCGATGGCCGCGAGAGCCTTGATTTCGAACTTCATGGGTATCCTCCCTGTATGGGTAGATGATTGCGATAATATCGGGTGCCGCCGGCACATACTCAATACTGCGGAACGCGCGCCCCCGATCATCCATGGCATCTGGAAAAAGGTTGCGCAACGGCCACGGGAGGCGGCGGGAACGGGGAACGGGCGGAGCGCCCGGTAGCTTCGGGGAAGAGCCGGACCTGCGGAGCCCAAAGGTGCTTGCGGTTTCGAGGCGGCTGACATGAACTTCCTGCCGGGCTGTTCGGACGCAGGGGACTATGCCGCCCGCCCACGTCCTGAATTATATGACGGATTGCCGCAGAATGTGCGGAGGGGCCTGCCTCACCTCGATTTGAGCAGCGCCCCCTTCGCCTCTTCCTTGAGCAGCTTGGCCTCGGCGCGGCGCACCGGCAGGGGCGCGGGTGCGGGCCGGAAGGCGCGCGCGCCGGGCGACCGCCGCTCGGGCATCATCCATTTCCACAGCTTGCGGTCCTGCAGGTTCACCACCATGAACCAATGTTCAAGAACGGCGAGCGCGGTCAGGGCGGCGAGCAGCCAGAAGCCCACTTCCCGATGGCTCGTGCCGCCGGACGAGATCGCGCGCTCGACCCAGCAGCCGGTGGCGAAGGTCAGCAGCGTCACCGACAGCGGAAAGAAATGGTTCATCCGCGTGCGGCGGAAGTAGCTCGACAGATGGGCCAGGGTCGAGGGCAGGAACTCGACGTTGATGTAGGGCACGCCCAGGTAGAGGTTCAGCTTGGCCGAGACCCGCGCCACGAAGAGGATCAGGAAGGTCCAGAGGCCGAAGCGGTTCGGCGCGTCGCCGGCATGCATGGCCATGGCCACCAGAACCGTCACCAGCACGATCTCGTGCCACAGGACCGTGCCGACGGCGCGCAGGAACCGCTCGAGCGGCCCGGCATGGGTCGGACAGGGGTCGGTGTTCGGCCCGGTGATCACGCCGGACAGGAAGGCAAGCTCGATCCAGCCCCAGACGGCGAGCGAGGACAGGAAGGCCACATAGACCCCCTGCACCGTTGCATCCTGCAACGTGTGAACATAGCCCCAGGCGCCCGCGAACAGCATCGGCAGGCCGATGATGACCGACGTCAGGTGCGACTCGGGTCCGCGGTTGTCGGCGTGGCGCACCCGCCAGAGCAGGATGCCGGTGGAGAACCACCAGACGAAGATGGCCGACAGGGCAACGACCCAGGGACTCGTAAGCATCAGCGGCCACCCAGCCGGCAGGAGGAAGCGGGCAGGGCCCGCTTCCGGAGATCGTCAACAGTCAATAGCTCGGCTCCAGTCGCACATTCGCGGGCAGGGCGTTGGTCCTGACCGGAATCGTGTAGAGGGCGGTGAAGGCGGCCAGCGCCTGCGCGCCGCCCAGCACCTTGTCGAGCCGCCCCGCAAGGCCGCCCCTGCGGTTGCCCCGGTCCATCCGAAGGAAGGCGGCGTTCATGCGGTTCAGCGCCGGCTTCCAGCGCGGATGGTCGATGTCCAGCTCGACCGGGAAGATCTGCCGCGCGATCTCGGAGGTCTTGCGGAACACCTCCTGGTCGTACCAGTCGATGTCGACCCCGAGCGCCTTGTGAAACTCGGGCCGGGCATGGTCGCGCACCCACATGGTCGAATAGACCGCCGTCAGGAAGAAGCGGATCCAGAGCCGGTTGACCGTCGAGTCGGTCAGCTTCGGATCGGTCTTCATCAAGAGCGCGAAGGCCTCGCCGTGGCGGAACTCGTCGTTGCACCACTCCTTGAACCATTTGAAGATCGGGTGGAACCGATGTTCGGGGTTGGCCTCGAGGTGGCGGTAGATCGTGATGTAGCGCGCGTAGCCGATCTTTTCCGACAGGTAGGTGGCGTAGTAGATGAACTTCGGCCGGAAATAGGTGTATTTCTTGGCCTTGGTCAGGAAGCCGAGGTTCACCGCCACGCCCGCCTCGCGCAGCGCGTCGTTGATGAAGCCCGCGTGCCGCGCCTCGTCGCGCGCCATGTAGCTGAACAGCTCGCAGATGTCGGGGTTCGAGCCCCGGCGCTTCATCTCCTTGTAGAGCACGCAGCCCGAAAACTCGGCCGTGCAGGAGGACACGAGGAAGTCGATGAACTCGACCCGCAGGGCCGGGTCCATCGCCTCCCAGTCGATCCGGTCCCACGCGTCGGTCTTCTTGAAGTGGCCCTTGTTCGGGTCCGCCTTCATCTCGGCGATCAGCTCGTCCCACTGGGCGCGGATCGGGGTCACGTCCACGCGGTCGAGTTCGTCGAAATCGGTGGTGTAGAAGCGCGGGTTGAGGATGTGGGTTTCCGTCGCCATGGCGGTCGTGTCGGCGACGGCTTCGGGATCGAGCGCGGGGGACAGGTCTCCGGGCGAGGCGTTCACAGCGTCACCTGCTCGGAGAAGGAGAACTCGCACAGCTCCATCGCGCCGAGGTCGCCCGTCAGCCGCGTCCACAGCCGCTCGAGCGCCGAGGCACGGGTGATCGTGGCGGTGCGTTCCTCGACCACCACCTCGCCGAAGGCGGCCGTGACCGGCCCGCCGTGAACCAGAACCTCATCGCCCGGATGGACGATGGCACCATTGTCAAAGCGCACATGCGCGTGGAGAGACTCGAACCTGTGACTCACTTCAACGGTGCAGGGCACCTCTTCCGCTTGTTTTGTGAACAGACCCATGGGGGTTCCCTTCTCTTGGCGTCATTCGGACAGCATCCGCGCGAAAACCGCTTGATTGTCGGGTCCGAAGGCCTGGAGCTCGGCGCTCCAGCCGGTTGCGTCATCCTGCAGGGAAAGTCTGCCGTTCTCGTACTTCACCAACCGCACGGGGGGATTGTCCTCAACCCGATGCACGGTGCGGGCGCGCCTCAGGCCGATCTGGATCACGGTGACGAAGCCGCCGTTGTCGGCTTCGAACAGGGTCTCGCCCTCGGGGGTGCGGACCGCGACGGCCTGTTCGCCCAGCCCCACCAGCACGAGCTGCCGCTCGGCCACCACGGGGGCGGCGGGTGGCTGGCCGGTCGGCTCGCGTCCGGTCCAGACGGCCCAGGCCACCATCAGGATCGAGCCGAGGGCAAGCGCGAACATCCCCTTGAGCAGGAAGGGCGGGATCAGCTCCTTCTCCTTGTCGCTCTGGGGACGGCGGGAGTTCGGTGCGGTCATCATGGTCTTCCTGCGGGCTGTTGCCGGAGGGCATCCTCCGGCCGTGGATCTTGCCGTTCGCGGCGGTCTCAGGCGGCGGGCACGGCCTGCGCCGGCATGGCCGCCTCGGCCCGGGCGATGGAGGGAACCGACAGCCGCGCCTCGGCCGCTTCGGTCAGGATCCGGGCCACCCGCTCGGCGTCGGGAATGCAGCGCATGGCCGGCTCGCCCCGCCACTTCCACGGGCGGATGTGCGGCCAGCAGACCAGCTTCGAGATCCGGTTCGGCTGCTTCATCTTCAGCGCGATGGTGCCCGAGCCGGACTTGCGCAGGTCAAGCGCCGCGCTTTCAAGCTGCTTGAAGGGCAGGTTGAGCGTCACCGACAGGGCCGCGCCGATCCGCAGGATCACGCGGGCGGTGGTGATCGTATAGATCGTGGCGCGCGCCTGCCAGAAGGCCCCGAGCAGCAGCAGCAGATAGGTCAGAACGCCCATCCCCACATAGGGCAGGCCGTAGGCCAGGGCCATCGGCAGTCCGCCATCGGCCCAGCCCATCGAGCCGCGCCAGAGCACGATCAGCGCAAAGTAGCCGGCAATCCAGTTGACCTTGTAGGCCTCGCGCGCCAGCGCGAAGGCCGCCGGGCGGCCCTGCCACAGCAGCGTCTCGCCCTGCGGCGGACGCTCGGGGAGGCCAGGGATCGGTTCGAACTTGAAATCGTCATGGTCCATGGTCGTCTCCTCGGGTTCGTCGGCGGCGGATCGGATGCGGATCGGGCCTCGGGGGCCCCATTCGGATCGGGTCCGGCAGGTGCGGCGCGGCCCCGGAGAGGGCCGCGCCGTGGTCAGATCAGGCGTATTCGGCCAGCATCGCGCTGATGACCGACTTGCGCTTCGGTGCGGCGTACATCAGGCCGCCCGCGACATAGGCGCAGATCTTGTCCTCTTCGAGGAGCGTGACCTCGGAGGGGTTCTTGATCGTCGGGATGCCGGCGAAGAGGTCCGACGAGAGCGCGTTCACATGGACGCGGTTCGCCTGCACCTTCACCATCTGCATCGGCACGAGACGGGTGGTGCCGTCCTTGAGTTCGACCTCGAGGAAGCGGGCCATCTGCTCGGGGATGTCCACCCAGATGTCCACGACCTTGCCGGCGATCTCGAGATCGCAGCCGCGGACGGGCAGGCCGATCGGGTTCTTGCCGGCCGAGACGTAGAAGCCGGCGGCGGCCTTCATCGGCTTGATCTTGTTGTGGCCGTGGCCGTCGAGTTCGGGCAGGTCACGGCGGGCAACCCACGAGGCCGGGCCCACGCCGTCCTTCATCGGGTCGCCGGTCGGAACATGCGGGAAGCCTTCCGAGACCGCCGTCCGCGCAAGCGGGATCGGACGGTCTTCGCTTTCCGGGCCGGGAACGGTCAGCGTGCCGCGGCCGTGGGGCAGGATGAAGGTCTTGGGCTTCGGCAGCGGGAACGGGCCCTGGTTTGCGGCCGGGGTGCCGTCCTCGTTCTCCAGCGGATAGCCCTCGCGCATGTTCTCGGTCTGGAGGTAGTAGATCAGGCCCGCGAGGAAGATCCAGAAGCTATAGATCGCCAGCGACGCCAGATCGAAGTTTCCAAAAGCAGTCACACCAACCATTTAAGGGGTCCTCCGGTGTCAGGTGGGGAAGTCGGCGAGTCCCACGCGGGTCCCGCCGGCCGGTCGTTCGGATGAGAGGATCGTGGTCCGGACCAGAGGCCCCAGCACGATCAGTGTGGCGAACAGCAGCCCGATCTCGAGGAGATACACGGAGCTGTAGCCGATGGCCGCGTCCTGCAGCGCGGCACCGAGATGCCCCGCCTCGGCCCAGTGGCCGATCAGGTCGCGCAGGGCGCCACCCATGAAGATGGCGGTGCCCGCCGCCGTGGCCTGCGCAGCCCCCCACGCGCCGAGCGCGAGCCCGCGGCCGGCCAGGCCAGAGACGGGCATCGCCATGGCCATCGTGAGGGTGGCGACGGAGAACAGTCCGCCGCCCATCCCGATCAATGCCGCGCCGGCGAAGAACATCGCCCGCGACTCCGCCGGCCAGGCGAAGAGCACGAGCAGGAAGGCCGCCAGCCCGATCAGGATACCCCGCCCCGCCATGCGGGCCGGGTCGAGACCGCGCGCAAGCCAGCGCGCAGCCAGTCCGAAGCCGATGAGCGCGCCCAGCGACCACATGGCGGTCAGAAGGGTGGTCGCCGCCACCGGCAGATTGAGGATCTCGCCGCCATAGGGCTCGAGCAGCACGTCCTGCATGTTGAAGGCAAGCGTGCCGCAGGCCACCGCCGCCAGCAGGCGGAAGGCGGTGCCGTCCACGTTCAGTTCGGCCCAGGCGTCGCGCAGGCGCGGCCGCGGGGCGGCGCGCTCCTCCTTCGACATCGGCCGGACATGCTCCTGCTTCCACAGCGCGATCAGGTTCAGCACCATCGTCAGGAAGGCGCAGCCCTGCACCACGCGGATCAGCCGGATCTCGGAGAAATCGGCCAGCAGCCAGCCCACGATCAGCGACGAGATCCCCATGCCCACGAGGAACATCACATAGAGCAGCGCCACCACACGCGGCCGGGTTTCGTCGGTCGCACGGTCCGAGGCGAGGGCGAGGCCCGCGGTCTGGGTCATGTGCATGCCCAGCCCCGCCATCAGGAAGGCCAGCGCCGCCAGCGCCTCGCCCGCCCAGGTGGGCCCGTGGATCTGGTCGCCCGACAGCACGATCAACGCAAAGGGCATGATCGCAAGCCCGCCCATCTGCCAGAGCGAGCCGAACCAGAGATAGGGGATGCGTTTCCAGCCCAGCGACGAGCGGTAATTGTCGCTTCGGTGGCCCAGAAGTGCCCGGAACGGCGCCGACAGCACCGGCAGCGCGATCATCAGCGCCACCACCGTCGCCGGCACGGCCAGTTCGACGATCATCACCCGGTTCAGCGTGCCCAGAAGCAGCACCGAACACATGCCGACCGAGACCTGGAACAGCGACAGCCGCAGCAGTTGCCCCAGCGGCAGCCCTTCCGAGGCCGCATCCGCGAAGGGAAGCGCGCCGATCGTTAGTCT
This sequence comes from Cereibacter azotoformans, assembly GCF_021391315.1. Lineage (NCBI taxonomy): Bacteria > Pseudomonadati > Pseudomonadota > Alphaproteobacteria > Rhodobacterales > Paracoccaceae > Cereibacter > Cereibacter azotoformans. Next base: position 878,144 of record NZ_CP090021.1, read on the forward strand.
CTTCAGCTGTTTCCGCCCCAGGATCACGGCCGGAACTCCAGACACTCGGAGATGTAGAAGCCGCGCGAGACCCGACCGATCTTCACCAGCCGATCCCCCGTGGCCTCATTCAGAGGCTTGAACGGATGCGGAATCATCACCGGCGAGCGGTCGGAACGCGGGAACAGCTTTCCCATCCACCAAAACGCCATCAGAAAAGGCGTTCGCGGCGCTACGGTAAAGACGACCGAATGCCGCGTTCTCGCGCCCAGCTTGTCCAGCGCCTTCGCGATGTCCTCGTCGGTGTAGTAGATCAGGCTGTCCATCGCGACGACATAGTCAAACGGACCCAGATCATCGGACAGCATGTCTCCGCTGGCGAAGGTCACGCGGTCGAGATGCTCGGGCGGCAGGCGTTTCCGCGCGATCTCGACCAGCTGCGGCGAGATGTCCACCGCCGTCACCTGCGCCCCGCGGGCCGCAAGCTCGGCCGTCATCTGGCCTGCGCCGCAGCCGGCATCCAGCACGCGCAGGCCGGTCAGATCCTTCGGCAGCCGCCAGAGCATCTTCGCCCGCATCGTGTCGCGGCCCTCGCGGACCGTCTGGCGGACCCGGCTCACCGGCGCGGACGAGGTCAGCCGCTCCCAGGTATGGGTGGCGGTGCGGTCGAAGTAATGTTCGACACGGTCGCGGGTGGTCGAATAGTCGGTCATGGGGTCTTCCTTGAACGCCGGATCGGCTCCGGCAGGGGGCGGCTCAATCGAAACCCAGCAACTCGAAAATCTCGCGGTCCGGCAGCGAATGCGGCGACATCGGCGGCAGCCCGTCCCACAGGCTCTGCGCCAGCCGCAGGTATTCGGCCCGCGCCACCAGCACGTCCGGGTCCTCGTCCATCGCAAAGAGGGTCTTCTTCTTCAGGCGCGAGCGGCGGATCGCATCGAGATCGGGCATGTGCGCCAGACGGCGGAAGTCCGAGGCCTCGCAGAAGCGGTCCACCTCGTCCGTCGCGCGCGAGCGGTTGGCGACGCAGCCGGCAAGCCGCACCTTGTAGTTCTTCGACTTGGCCTGAACCGCGGCGATGATGCGGTTCATGGCGTAGATCGAGTCGAAGTCGTTCGCCGTCACCACCACCGCCTGGTCGGCATGCTGCAGAGGGGCCGCAAAGCCGCCGCAGACCACGTCGCCCAGCACGTCGAAGATCACCACGTCGGTGTCGTCGAGCAGGTGGTGCTGCTTCAAGAGCTTCACCGTCTGGCCCACGACATAGCCGCCGCAGCCGGTACCGGCCGGCGGGCCGCCCGCCTCGACGCACATCACGCCGTTGAAGCCCTCGAACACGAAATCCTCGGGGCGCAGCTCCTCGGGGTGGAAGTCCACGTCCTTCAGCACGTCGATCACCGTCGGCACGAGGCTGCCGGTCAGCGTGAAGGTCGAGTCATGCTTCGGATCGCAGCCGATCTGCAGCACGCGCTTGCCAAGGATCGAGAAGGCGGCCGAGAGGTTCGACGAGGTGGTCGATTTCCCGATCCCGCCCTTGCCATAGACGGCAAAGACCTTGGCGCCGGTGATCTTGTCGCTCTCGTCGAGATGGACCTGAACGGAGCCTTCTCCATCCTCTCCGGTCGGGATCGTCAAGTCTTTCGGGCTCATCGGAGGCCCCCCATTTGTTAAAGCCATCCCCGCAGCCTGCGGGGCTCGCCGTCCCGGGCGCCGCCTTACTCGGCGGCGATCCCTTCGAGACGGTCTTCCAACTCGTCCGCAGCCCCCTGAAGCGCGGCAAGCGTTTCCGCGTCGGGCTGCCAATAGTTACGGGCACTCGCTTCCAGAAGACGTTCGGCCATGCGGACGCTCGCCTCGGGGTTCAGTTCGGCCAGACGGCGGCGCATCGCCTCGTCCAGCACGAAGGTCTCGGACAGGCGCTGGTAGACCCAGGGCTCGACCTGCTGGGTCGTGGCCGACCAGCCGAGCGTGTTGGTCACCTGCGCCTCGATCTGCCGGACGCCCTCGGCGCCGTGACGCAGAAGCCCCTCGTAATATTTGGGGTTCAGGCTGCGGGCGCGGGTTTCCAGCGCGATCTGGTCCTTGAGCGTGCGGACGGTGCCGCCGCCGCGGGTCTGGTCGCCGATATAGACCGCCGCTTCCTCGCCCTTGGCCCGCTTTACCGCGCGGGCGATGCCGCCCAGCGTGTCGAAGTAATGGTCGACGGTGGTCACGCCCAGTTCCACGGACTCGAGGTTCTGGTAGGCCACGTCCACGGTCTTGAGCGACTTCTGCAGCAGCGCCGCGTTCTGCACCGGCTTGCCCGAGCGGCCATAGGCGAAGGACTTCCGCGCCTCGTAGGCGTCGGCCAGTTCGTCTTCCTCACCGAAGGCGGACGAGCCCACCAGCACGTTCACGTTCGAGCCATAGGCGCCTTCCGCGTTCGAGAACACGCGGAGCGAGGCGGTCTCCATGTCCACGCCCATCTCCTGCGCATAGGCCAGCGCATGGGCACGGATGAAGTTCTGCGACAGCGGCTCACCTTCCGCATTGGCGCATTTCCACGCGGCCTCGGCCAGCATCCGGGTCTGCAAGGGCAGCAGGTCGCGGAAGATGCCCGAGAGGGTCATGATCACGTCGATCCGCGGACGGCCCAGTTCCGAGAGCGGGATGAGGTCGGCACCCGCGAGACGGCCGTAATGGTCGAAGCGGGGACGCGCCCCCATCAGCGCCAGCGCCTGCGCGATCGGCCCGCCGTCCGACTTGATGTTGTCCGACCCCCAGAGCACCAGCGCCACCGTCTCGGGCAGCTTCGGATGGGCATCCAGCAGCCGCTGCGCCTGCGCCGCGCCGTCCTGCAGCGCGAAGGCGGTGGGCATGCGGAACGGGTCGAAGGCGTGGATGTTGCGGCCCGTGGGCAGGATCTCGGGCGCGCGGATCAGGTCTCCGCCCGGCACCGGCTCCATGAAGTGGCCACCCAAGGCGCGCAGGACGCCGGGGATCTCGGTCTCCTGCCGCAGCAGGGCCTCGATCTCGGCGCGGCGGTCCGCGTCCATCTCGGGCATCAGCGCGATGTTGGCCGCGATCTGCTCTTCGGTCATGGGCGTGCCCACGACATGCAGGCCGTCGGTGATCAGCGAGCCCTCGGTCTCCAGCAGCTTCAGCCACATCGTCTCGACCGGGTGCATGTCGAGGTTGACGGCGCGGGCCTGCTCCTGGATCAGCAAGGAAAGCTCTTCGCGTTCAGGGGCTTCCGGGGCGAGCTGACGGTAGCGCGTCAGGCTGTCCTTCAGATCCTGCAGCCCTCGGTAGAGGCCCGCCTGCGTCAGCGGGGGCGTCAGGTGCGAGACGGTGATCGCGTTGGTCCGGCGCTTGGCGAGCGAGGCTTCGGAGGGGTTGTTCGCGGCGTAGAGATAGACGTTCGGCAGCGCACCGATCAGGCGATCGGGCCAGCAGGCGCCCGACATGCCGGCCTGCTTGCCGGGCATGAACTCCAGCGCGCCGTGCATCCCGAAATGCAAGAGCACATCGGCGTGGAAATCCTCGCGCAGCCAGCGGTAGAAGACGCTGAAGGCATGGGTGGGGGCGAAGCCCTTCTCGAACAGAAGGCGCATCGGGTCGCCCTCGTAGCCGAAGACCGGCTGGATGCCCACGAAGACATTGCCGAAGTTCTGGCCGAGGATGTAGACGCCGCGGCCGTCCGACTGGATGCGGCCGGGGGCGGCGCCCCAGGCCTTCTCGATGTCGGCAAGCCAGGGGGTGCCCGAGACGATCTTCTCGGCCGGGACATGGGCCGCGATGTTCGCGGGCTGGCCATACTGGCTCGAGGTGCCGCCGAGGACCGCGTCCCGCAGCGCCTGCACGCTTTCGGGAACCTCGAGCTGGTAGCCTTCGCGCTTCATCGCGTTCAGCACGTTGAACAGGCTTTCGAACACGCCGAGATAGGCGGCGGTGCCGACCGCGCCCGCGTTCGGCGGGAAGCCGTAGAGGACGACGCCAACCTTGCGCTCGGCCACCTTCGAGCGGCGGAGGAGGGCGAGGCGCAGGGTCTTTTCCGCGAGCGTCTGGATGCGCTCGTGGCAGGGAGCCATCGCGCGCGTCTCGGCGCCTTGTGCGGTGGCGCGGCAGCCGCCGGGGCAGCCGTCGCAGCCGGCCAGGTCATGGCGGCCGGCGAAGACGGTGGGGTTGGTCGCGCCGTCGATCTCGGGCAGCGCCACGAGCATCGTGGTCTCGACCGGGCCGAGTCCGCCGCCGGCCTGAGCCCATTGCCCGAGCGTCTGGAACTCGAGCGGGTGGGCGGCGATGTAGGGCACATCGAGCGCCTTCAGCGCCTCGATCGCGGCGTGGCTGTCGTTGTAGGCCGGGCCGCCGACGAGGCTGAAGCCGGTCAGCGACACCATCGCGTCGATGGTGGGGCCGAGCTTGTCGTGGAAGTAGGCGTCGATCGCCGGGCGCCCGTCGAGCCCGCCCGCAAAGGCCGGCAGGACCGCGATGCCCTTCTGCTCGAAGGCCTCGATCACCGCGTCATAATGGGCGGTGTCGGAGGCCAGGATGTAGGAGCGCAGCATCAGGAGGCCGACCGTGACCTTCGCGCCCGCGGGGCGGGGCAGGTCGTTCGGGTCGGTGGTGATGCGGTTGGGCAGGCTCGGGTGGTAGAGGCCGACCTCGGGATATTCGATCGGAGCCTTGGCGCTGACCTTGTGCCATTCGCGCACGCGCGAGTAGCGCGAGACGAGATAGCGCATCATCTGCTCGAGGTTGTCGTCGGAGCCGCCGAGCCAGTATTGCATGGCCAGGAACCAGGCCCGCAGGTCCTGCGCCTTCCCGGGGACGAACTTCAGCATCTTCGGGATGGTGCGGAGCATCCGCATCTGGCTTTCGCCGGTGTTGCCCGATTCCTTCGAGGAGCCGCGCAGCTTCTTCAAGAGCGCCATCGGCCCCGAGGCCGGCTTCTGCATGTCGAGGTCGCCCATCTTCGTGAGCTTCACGATCTGGGGATCGGCGATCATGCCGACGAAGGCATCGGCGCGCTCGCGCGCGGCCTGAAGCTCGGGCAGGACGGCGTTGATGTGTTCCTCGATGAAGAGGAGGTTGGCGATCACGAGATCGGCGCTGTTGATCGCCTCTTTCGCGCGCACCAGCGTCTCGGGCTTTTCGGCCCATTCGGCGGCGGCATGGATCGAGACCGTGAGGCCCGGAAAGTCCTGCCGCAGCCGCGGCGCGATCCGCGCGGCGGGCCCCGCCGCATGGGCGTCGAGGGTGACGATGACGATGTTGTAGCCGGTCACGCCGGCCGAACCTGAGACTTCACCGCGCATAATGAGCCTTCGCCTCGTACAGGGTCTCGATGCTGATCCGGGTCAGGCCCTTCTCAGCCGCGAATTTCTCGGTGTTCCTGCGTGCCTTGCCGCGCACGAAGAACGGGATCTTCTTGAGTTCCTTCTCGGCGTCCGACAGCCAGACGATCTCGCCCGAGGTCGCCTCGGCGGCGACGGGGGGAACGGCCTCCTCGGGGGTTGACCCCTCGTCGGCCGTGGCCTCGGCGCGGGGCGCCGATGCCGGCACCGCCTTTCCGCCGTGGTGCGAGGGGCCGGCCTCGTCGTGGAACTCGAAATCCTCGCGGAACATGGTGAGGAGATGTTCCTCGAGCCCCATGGTCAGCGGGTGGATCCAGGTGTCGAAGATGACGTTCGCACCTTCGAACCCCATCTGCGGCGAATAGCGGGCCGGGAAATCCTGCACATGGACCGGGGCCGAGATCACCGCGCAGGGGATGCCGAGCCGCTTGGCGATGTGACGCTCCATCTGCGTGCCGAGGATGAGTTCGGGCGCGAGGGCCTGGATCGCCTCCTCGACCTCGAGGTAGTCGTCGGTGATCAGCGCCTCGAGGCCATAGTCCTTCGCGGCGGCGCGCAGGGGCCTTGCGTATTCGCGGTTGTAGCAGCCCATGCCGACGACCTCGAAGCCGACCTCGTCGCGGGCGATGCGGGCGGCGGCGATGACATGGGTCGCGTCGCCGAACAGGAACACCCGCTTGCCGGTGAGGTAGGTCGAATCGACCGAGGCCGACCACCAGGGCTGGCGCAGGCGGCTCTCGTCGGCCTTCGGCTCGACGCCCGCCAGCTTCGCCACTTCGGCGATGAAGTCGCGGGTGGCGCCGACGCCGATCGGGACGACCTTGGTGTAGGGCTGCTTCAGCGTCTTCTCGGCCCAGCGGGCGGCGGATTCGGCCGTCTCGGGGTAGAGGAGGACGTTGAAGTGCGCGGCGCCAAGGCGGGCGATGTCGGCCGGGCTCGAGCCCATCGGGGCCACCACATTCACCGCGATCCCCATAGCATTGAGAAGCTGGGTGATTTCCGTCACGTCATCGCGGTGGCGGAAGCCGAGCGCGGTCGGGCCGAGGATGTTGCAGGAGACCTGTGCCGTCCGCTCCGTGGGCTTCGCAAGCTTGCGGCAGATCTGCAGGAAGCTCTCGTCAGCGCCGAAGTTTTCCTTGCGCTGGTAGGAGGGCAGTTCCAGATGCACGACCGGCACCGGCAGGCTCAGCGCATCCGCCAGGCCGCCGGTGTCGTCCTGGATCAGCTCGGCCGTGCAGGAGGCGCCGACCATGATCGCCTGCGGCTGGAACCGCTCGTAGGCGTCGCGGCAGGCCTGCTGGAACACCTCGGCGGTGTCCGAGCCGAGGTCGCGGGCCTGGAAGGTGGTGTAGCTGACCGGAGGGCGCTTGCCGCGCCGCTCGATCATGGTGAAGAGCAGGTCCGCATAGGTGTCTCCCTGCGGAGCGTGCAGCACGTAATGCAGGCCGGTCATGCCGGTGGCCACGCGCATCGCGCCCACATGGGGCGGGCCTTCATATGTCCAGAGCGTCAGTTTCATGTCCGGTTCCCGGGGCCGTGAGCCGCCCCTTGGGCTTGGGATAGCCGAGAATTGGGGTTCTGGGGATGCGTCATTCCGCGGCCTCGCGCCGCAGGATCGCCCGCCTGCGCAGGGGACGGGCGAAAAGCCCCGCCAGATCGCCGGCTTGCTCGTAGAAATGGACGGGCGTGAAGACCAGCTCGATCGCCCATTTCGTGGTGAAGCCCTCGGCCTCGAGCGGGTTGGCAAGGCCAAGTCCGCAGACCGTCAGGTCGGGATTCGTGGCGCGCACCCGGTCGATCTGGCGCTCGACGTCCTGGCCTTCCGAGATCACCGGGCCTTCGGCCAGCAGGTCGAGATCGGGGCCGAGGATGCCGCGGTGCAGGAAGGGCGTGCCGACCTCGATCGCGCTCATGCCGCATTCGCGGGTCAGGAAGCGCGCAAGCGAGGGTTCCAGCTGGCTGTCGGGGAAGAAGAAGAGCGACTTGCCCTTCAGCGTCTCGGACGCGGCGGCCACGGCCTTGCGGGCGCGGGCGCGGGGGGCGGCGGTGACTTCCTCGAATTTCGCGGGGCTCACGCCGAATTCGTCGGCGATGGCCTTCAGCCAGAGCGTCGTGCCTTCCTCGCCGAAGGGGAAGGGCGCCGCGATGTGGCGCGCGCCGCGGCGGGTCAGGGCACCATGCGTCTCGCCGAGGAAGGGCTGGACGAGGGCGAAGACCGTATTCGGCCCGACGCCCGGCGCCTCGGCCGCGTGATGGGCGGGCAGGACGCGGATCGGTCCGATGCCGAGCGCGGTCAGCAGCGAGACTGCCTGATCCTCGACCACATCGGGCAGGGCGCCGACCAGCAGCAGCTCGCGCGCCTCGGTGGCGGGCAGGGTGGGGACGATCGAGGCGAGGCAGGCGTCCTCGCCTTGCGTGAAGGTCGTCTCGATCCCCGAGCCGGTGAAGTTGTAGACCCGGACCGCCGGCCCATGCTGCGCCGAGAGACGCTCGGCCGCGCGGTGCAGGTCGAGCTTGATCACCTCGGACGGGCAGGAGCCGACAAGGAACAACTGCCGGATGTCGGGCCGGCGCGAGAGCAGGCGCTCGACCTCGCGGTCCAGTTCGGCATTGGCGTCGGCGAGGCCCGCCAGATCCTTTTCCTCGAGGATCGCGGTGCCGAAGCGCGGCTCGGCGAAGATCATCACCCCGGCCGCCGATTGCAGCAGGTGCGCGCAGGTGCGCGAGCCGACGACAAGGAAGAAGGCGTCCTGCATCTTTCGGTGCAGCCAGATGATGCCGGTCAGGCCGCAGAACACCTCGCGCTGGCCGCGCTCCTTCAGGATGTCGCCGTTGCGGCAGCCGCGGGCGGGCGGGGGCGGAAGATCGAGGCTCATTGGGCGGCCTTCATGTCGAGGCGGGCCATCCGCAGCTTCCACAGGAACTGGCCGGCGTTGATGACGTAGGTGGCATAGGCCGCAAGCGCGATGAACATCTGCGTCTCGTGCGGCTGGCCGGTGAAGAGCGCCCAGAGATAGGCGGTGTGCAGCGCGATCACCGCCATCGAGAAGACGTCTTCCCAGAAGAAGGCGGGCGCGAAGAGATACTTGCCGAAGACCACCTTCTCCCAGATCGCGCCGGTGACCATGATCGTGTAGAGAAGCAGCGTCTTGATCAGGATCGAGATCGTCGCGGCCAGGTAGCCCTCGCCGGTGGCGAGATACCACAGCACCAGACCCAGCGAGATGGCAAAGACCGCGAACTGCAACGGCGCGAGGATCGCCTGCACCAGCGTCCAGCGCGTCGCGTCACGGCGGGCGCGCTGTTCCTCGGTGTAGAGCCGCCGACGCGGCGTTGCGGGGGAAGTGGGCTGCATCTTGAGGTTCGCCTTCCGAGGAGGGCCCGCAAAAGGGGCTGCCTTTAGGGGGAGATTATCGTTCCGATTCCGAAAGTGTCAATTCTGACTTACATCTTTTGCGGCGCGGAAACAGTGCGGCAAAGGTGCAGATCGTCGCGCCCACCTGCGACAATCCGCCATAATAATCGCTGCAAATCAATCTTGTAGGCGAAGCTGCGCCACATGGTTCCGTCAAAGGTGTCAATTTGCTTTGACATGGCCCCTCCTTGGGGAACAGTCCCATCACGAGCGTCCGGCCCTTGCGTCCGCGCCCGTCCGGGCTCCGTTCCCCACGTTTCGGAGGCCCGCCCGGCGCCGTGCAGGATGGCCGGCCCGCCCGGCGGAGCTGGCGATGCATGATGGGTTGGAAAGAGAAGGGCGCAGCCCTCCCGGGGATGGCCCGGTCGCTGTGTCGCGTTTCGCGGCCGAGATCGTGGCACGACTGTCGGCCCGCGACGGCGCCACCCTCGCCCCGATCCGCGAGGATCTGGTGCGTCGCCTCCTGCTCGCGGTGCGCTCGGTGGATCGGGCGCCGTTCGAGGCCCTGAAGCCCGATCTGCGCCGGGCGCGGGTGAGCCGCGTGGCGCTGGCCGAACTCTACATTCCCGAAGTGGCCCGCCGGCTGGGGCAGGGCTGGCACGAGGACAGCTGCACCTTTGCCGAGGTCACGATCGGCACGGCCCGGCTGCAGGCGATCCTGCGCGACATCGCCATGTCCTGGTCGGCGGACGAGCATGGGCTGCAGGACGGGCCCACCGTTCTCGTGCTGCTTCCGCCGGGCGAGCAGCACACGCTCGGCGGCATGGTCGCGGTCGCGAAACTTCGCAGGATGGGAGTGTCCGTCTGCCTCCGCATCGGCTCGGGCCCTGCCGAACTCCGGGAACTGTTTGTCAAAAGAGCATTCGATGCAATAATGATCTCGATTGCCCATGCGGAGATGCTTGAAGTCTGTCGCAAGTTGGTAAAGACGCTGAAGGAGATGACCGGTGGCAGGGTTCCGGTCGCCGTCGGCGGGGCGCTGTTCCTCGAGGGTGTGGTCGCGGCGGCGGTTCCGGAAGCAGATATAGTGACGAACGACATAGAGACGGCGCTGCAGGCCTTCGGGCTGGGCGGAAGCCGGCTGCGGGCCCAGCCGGGGCGCGCGTGAGGCGGGCGGCCGGAAGGCCGGTATGATCGGTGAGACATTGACGTCAGAAGGCAGAGATACGCTGGCCGGCGGGGGGCTCCCGCCTCTCGCTCCCGACATGGTGCGCGATGTGGTGGCCACCGCGGCCGACATCTCGCTCATGATCTCGCCGGAGGGGCTGATCCGGTCGGTGATGGTCAATCCGCACCATCCGAGCTTCGGCCAGCTGTCGGCCTGGGAAGGTCAGCGTCTCGACGAGGTGCTCACGCCCGAGAGCGTCACGAAGTTCCGCCTGCGCAGCGAGGGGCTGGAGCCGGGCCGCGGCTCGATCGCGGTCGAGCTGAACCACGCCGATCCGCGCAGCTTCGAGTTTCCCGTCCGCTACATCCTTCATCGCCTGCCCGAGGATCGCTCGATCCTGATGCTCGGGCGCGACCTGCGCCCCATCGCCGAGGTGCAGCAGCAGCTCGTCGCCGCCCAGCTTGCGATGGAACGGGACTACGAGACCCAGCGCGAGATGGAGACGCGCTACCGCGTGATCCTCGATGTCTCGCGCGATCCGATGGTGCTGGTCTCGATGTCCACCGGGCGGATCGTGGATCTGAACGGGGCGGCGGGGATGCTGCTCGGCGGCGTGCGGCAGGATCTGCTCGGGGCCGCCATCGCGCAGGAGTTCGAGGGCCGGCGCCGGGGCGAGTTCATGGAGGCGATGGCGAATCTCGCCGCCACCGAAAGCGCGGCCCCGCTGGAGCTGGTGGCGCGCCGGTCGCAGAAGCGGCTTCTGGTGGTGCCGCGGGTCTTCCGGGCGGCGGGCGAGCGGCTTCTGCTCTGCCAGCTCGACCCGGCCGACGTGGTGCAACCCGTGAGTGACGAGTTGCTGAACAATCTGGCGCGGCTCTATCACGAGGGGGTGGACGGCATCGTCTTCACCGACGCCGAGGGCACGATCCGCGGCGCGAACGAGGCGTTCCTCAATCTGACCGACTCTTCGAGCCTGGCGGCGATCCGCGGCCGCTCGCTGGCCGATTTCCTCGCCCGCGGCACGGTTGACCTGCGCGTGCTGATCGACAGTGTCAGGCGCACTGGACAGCTGCGGCTCTATGCCACCCGACTCACGACCGACTTCGCGGGGCAGATTGCCGCAGAGCTGTCGGCCACCTGGCTCGACGATCGTGAGCATCCGCTGCTCGTGCTCGTGGTGCGGGATACGAGCCGCGCCGACACGCTGCGCCGTCCGATCCCGGCGACCGGCGTGGTGGACGAACCCGTCCGCAACGTCATGGAGCTTGTGGGCAACTCGACCCTCAAGGACATCGTGGCCGAAACCACGGACGTCGTTGAGAAAATGTGCATCGAGACGGCCCTGGAACTGACGCGGAACAACCGGGTCGCGGCGGCCGAGATGCTGTCGCTCTCGCGCCAGTCCCTCTATGTCAAGCTGCGCAAGTTCGGCCTGCTCAACAAGGACGAGTAGCCCCTGCGCCCTGCTGCCGCAGGGCATTTCCCCCGCCTTTGCGAAAGTGTGTGCCCATCCGCGCGGGGCGAATGGTCGCTTTGACATGCATCAATTTACCCGCGACAGAACTATGTCAACTGAAATGGACACAGCGGGAGTCCACCATGCGTATCGTATTCGTTCACCCGAACTACCACTCCGGGGGCGCCGAGATCGCCGGCAGCTGGCCGCCGGCGTGGGTCGCCTATCTTTGCGGCGCGCTGAAGAAGGCCGGCTACACCGATTACCATTTCATTGACGCGATGACGGACTACGTCTCGCACGAGAAGCTTGCCGAGCAGCTGAAGGAACTTCAGCCCGACATCGTCGCCACGACCGCGATCACCCCCTCGATCTATGTTGCCGAAGAGACGCTGAAGATCGCGATGGAGGTGGTTCCGAACGCCCTGCGCGTGCTCGGCGGCATCCACGCCACCTTCATGTTCCGCCAGGTGCTGGAAGAAGCGCCCTGGATCGACGTGATCGTCCGCGGCGAGGGCGAGGAGGTTCTGGTGAACCTCGTGAAGGCCTACGAGGAGGGTAACTTCGGTGAGACCCGCCGTCAGGTGAAGGGCCTCGCCTTCCTCGACGGTGACGAGATCGTCTCGACTCCCGCGGCGCCGACCATCCGGGACGTCGATTCGATCGATCCCGACTGGGGCATCATCAACTGGAAGAACTACATCTACGAGCCGCTGGGCGTGCGCGTGGCCATCCCGAACATGGCGCGCGGCTGCCCCTTCACCTGCTCGTTCTGCTCGCAGTGGAAGTTCTGGCGCGACTACCGCGTGCGCGACCCCAAGAAGGTCGTGGACGAGATCGAAAAGCTCGTGAACGAGCACAATGTGGGCTTCTTCATCCTCGCCGACGAGGAGCCGACCATCAACCGCAAGAAGTTCATCGAATTCTGCGAGGAGATGATCGCACGCGGCCTGCCCGACAAGGTCAAGTGGGGCATCAACACCCGCGTGACCGACATCAAGCGCGACAAGGAACTGCTCAAGTTCTACCGCAAGGCCGGCCTTGTCCACATCTCGCTCGGCACCGAGGCCGCGGCGCAGCTCAAGCTGGACGTCTTCAACAAGGAAACCACCGTCGCCGAGAACAAGGAGGCCATCCGCCTCCTGCGCGAGGCCGACATCTTCACCGAGGCCCAGTTCATCGTCGGCCTCGAGAACGAGACCAAGGAGACGCTGGAAGAGACCTTCCAGATGGTCTGGGACTGGCAGCCCGACCTTGCGAACTGGGCGATGTACACGCCCTGGCCCTTCACGCCGCTCTTCCAGGAGCTGCGCGACCAGGTCGAGGTCTTCGACTATTCGAAATACAACTTCGTGACGCCGATCATGAAGCCCAAGGCGCTGACCCGCGGCGAGCTGCTCGACGGCGTGATGCACAACTACCGCCGCTTCTACATGCGCAAGGCGCTGTTCCACTATCCGTGGCGCGGCACCGGCTTCCGCCGTCGCTACCTGCTCGGCTGCCTCAAGGCCTTCCTCAAGGCCGGGGTGGGGCGAACCTTCTACGACCTCGGCAAGGCCGGCTACTGGGGCCCGCAGTCCAAGGACAAGGTGGACTTCCACTTCGACGAGACCCGCAAGATCGGCAATGCGCAGCTCGCGGACTGGGAGGCTTCGGCCGACCGCGCCGCCAAGGCCGCCGAACGGCGCGAGGCGCTTCGTGCGCAGGGCAAGGCCCGCGCCGAAGAGCGCAGCGCCGCCAAGGCCGAGGGCGTGCCGATGCTGAACCCGGTGGGCGGCTGCGGCGGCGCCGCGCAGGCGATGGTGGACGAGTTCCATGTGCCCATGGCCTGTGGCGGCGGCCAGCAGCAGATGCCGCAGGACGAGTTCGCGATGCCGATGGCCTGCGGCGGTGGCAAGCAGCAGATGGAAGAGACCGAGGAGCGTCTCGTCCGTCCGGCGGAGTGAGCGCCGATGAGCGCGCATGACCAGCGGCTGACGGCGGCTTCGGCGGCGGTCCCCCGGATCGGCCCGAACGCGATCCTCCAGCTCATCCCGGTGCTGGAGGGCGCCTTCGGACCGGGGGCGGCCGACCGGGCGCTCGCCGCGGCGGGCGTGCCGCGGCCGGGGCCGGACTCGGGCATGTTGCCCGAGACCCAGGTCTCGACGCTGCACCGCTGGCTGCGCGACACCCATCCGCAGGAGGCCCCGCGCCTCCTGCGGGAGGCGGGGCTCGCGACGGGGGACTACATCCTCGCGAACCGGATCCCGCCGCTGGCGCAGCGGCTCATCCGCGCATTGCCCGCCTTTCTGGGGGCGCGGGTGCTGGCCACGGCCATCGCCAAACATTCCTGGACCTTCGCCGGCTCCGGCAAGTTCCGCGTCGTCTCGGGACGCCCGCTGTCATTCGAGATTGCCCGGAACCCCGTGGTCGCCGGAGAACGCTCGGACATCCCGCTGTGCCACTGGCACGCGGCGGTGTTCGAGCGCCTCTTCTCCCGCCTCGTCTGGCCACATGTGGCCGTGCGCGAGGTCGCCTGCTGCGCCACGGGCGCACCCGCCTGCCGGTTCGAGCTCCTGCCCAAGGGGCGCTGATGTGCAATCTGTCACTGGGACCCACGGGCTATTTCCTTGCCCGACTCCCCGTCGTCATGTTTAGGTGACACACATGAGTGTCAATCTATCCTTACACCCCCGCTCCACGCCCGAGCCGCGCGCGCTGCTCGAGCTGATCCAGCCCATCACCTGGTTTCCGCCGATCTGGGCCTATCTCTGCGGCACGATCTCGGTCGGCATCTGGCCGGGCGAGAAGTGGCCGCTGGTCCTGCTGGGCATGGTCCTTGCGGGCCCGCTCGTCTGCGGCATGAGCCAGGCGGCGAACAACTGGTGCGACCGCCATGTGGATGCGGTGAACGAGCCCGACCGGCCGATCCCGTCGGGGCGCATCCCCGGCCGCTGGGGCCTCTACATCGCCATCATCATGTCGCTGGCCTCGCTGGCCGTGGGCTGGATGCTGGGTCCTTGGGGCTTTGGCGCCACGGTCTTCGGCGTGCTGGCGGCCTGGGCCTATTCGGTCGAGCCGATCCGCCTCAAGCGGTCGGGCTGGTGGGGGCCGGGGCTGGTCGCCCTCTGCTACGAGGGGCTGCCCTGGTTCACGGGCGCGGCCGTGCTGTCGGCCGGCGCGCCCAACTTCTTCATCGTCTCGGTGGCGCTGCTCTATGCGTTCGGCGCCCACGGGATCATGACGCTCAACGATTTCAAGGCGCTCGAGGGCGACCGTCAGCATGGCGTCCGCTCGCTGCCGGTGATGCTCGGGCCCGAGGTCGCCGCCAAGCTGGCCTGCACCGTCATGGCGCTGGCGCAGATGCTGGTCATCGCGCTGCTCTTCATCTGGGGCAAGCCGATCCATGCGGGCATCATCAGCGCGCTGCTGATCGCCCAGTTCTTCGCGATGCGCGTGCTCTTGCGCGACCCGGCCGGCAAGTGCCCGTGGTATAACGGCACCGGCGTCACGCTCTATGTCTCGGGCATGATGGTGGCGGCCTTCGCCATCCGCGGGCTGGAGGTGATGCCGTGACGCTGGGCTGGCTCGGCATCGTCCGGCTCGGCCTCGTGCAGATGAGCCTCGGCGGCATGGTGGTGCTGACCACCTCGACGCTGAACCGGCTGATGGTGGTCGAGCTGGCCCTGCCGGCGGTGCTGTCGGGGCTGCTGGTGGCGCTGCATTACGCGGTGCAGGTGACGCGGCCCTCCTGGGGCTACCGCTCGGACACCTGCGGCAACCGCACCCGCTGGATCGTGGGCGGCATGGCGACGCTGGCCCTCGGCGCCTTCCTGGCCGCGCTTGGCGTGGTCTGGATGCACACCGCCTTCTGGCCGGGGCTGGTCCTCTCTGTCCTGGCCTATCTGATGATCGGCCTGGGCGCGGGCATGGGCGGCACCTCGCTTCTGGCGCTGATGGCCACCTGCACCCGGCCCGAGCGGCGCGCGGCGGCGGCCACGATCACCTGGCTGATGATGATCTTCGGCATTGCCGCCACCGCGGGCACCGTGGGCGCGCTGCTCGATCCCTACACGCCCGAGCGCCTGCTGCGCCTGGTGGGTGCGGTCTGTGCGGGCGGCCTCGTTGTCACCGTCCTCGCCACCTGGCGGATCGAGCGCGGCCTGATTTCCGAGCCCGAGCCCGAACCCGCGCCGCTTCTCGAGGGGCTGCGCGAGATCTGGGCCGAGCCGAGGGCGCGCATCTTCACCTTCTTCGTCCTCCTGTCCATGACCGCCTATTTCATGCAGGAGCTGATCCTCGAACCCTATGCGGGCCTCGTCTTTGGCCTGACGCCGGGGCAGACCACCTCGCTCTCGGGGGCGCAGAATGCGGGCGTCTTCGTGGGGATGCTGGCGGTCGGCATCGGGCAGACCGGCCTCAGGATCGGTGCGCTCCGCTCCTGGGTCGTGGCGGGCTGCCTCGGATCGGCGCTGGCGCTGACCGGGATCGCGCTGATCGGGCAGATGCACCTGCCGCTGATCGTGCCCGCCGTCGTGCTGATGGGCCTTTTCAACGGCATGTTTGCCGTGGCGGCCATCGGCTCGATGATGCAGCTTGCCGGAGAGGGCCGTCACGCGCGCGAGGGCACCCGGATGGGGCTCTGGGGCGCGGCCCAGGCGGTCGCTGCCGGCTTTGGCGGTCTGGTGGGCGCGGCCGCGGCCGACACGCTCACGCAGTTCGCGAGCAATTCCACCGCCTATGGTCTCGTCTTCCTGTTCGAGGCCGTCCTGTTCGTCATATCGGCGCTGATGGCGCTGCGTATCCTGGAAGGCGGGCGCGCTGCGCCGGCCGGCCGGCTTGTGCCTGGAGAGTGATCATGGCCTATGATGTCTTCGTAGTGGGTGGCGGCCCGTCGGGCGCCACGGCAGCCGATGAGCTGGCCCGTGCCGGCAAGCGCGTGGCGCTTCTGGACCGCGCCGGGCGGATCAAGCCCTGCGGCGGGGCCATCCCGCCCCGGCTGATCGAGGATTTCGACATTCCCGACAGCCAGATCGTGGCGCGCATCCGCACCGCGCGGATGATCTCGCCCACCGGCCGCAAGGTCGATATCCCGATCGAGGGCGGCTTCGTCGGCATGGTGGACCGCGAGCATTTCGACGAATGGCTCCGCTGCCGCGCCGCCAAGGCCGGGGCCGAGCGGCTGACCGGCACCTTCGTGCGGATCGAGCGGGACAGCTTCCACACCTGGGTCGTGTGGCGCGAGAAGGCGACGGGCGAGGAAAAGCGGTCGGAGGCCAAGTTCGTGATCGGCGCCGACGGCGCGAAGTCCGACGTGGCCCGCGCCGAGGTGCCCGGCGGCGACAAGATCCCGATGGTGATCGCCTACCATGAGATCATCAAGCCGCCGAGCAGTGCGGCCATCGACTACGACCCGACGCGCTGCGACGTGATCTACGACGGCCGCGTCAGCCCCGATTTCTACGGCTGGATCTTCCCGCATGGCCAGACCGCCTCGGTCGGGATGGGGACGGGCATCCACGGGTTCGACCTCAAGGAGGCGACCGCGCTGCTGCGCAAGCAGGCCGGGCTCGACCAGTGCGAGACGATCCGCAAGGAGGGCGCGCCGATCCCGCTGCAACCGCTCGACAAGTGGGACAATGGCAAGGATGTGGTGCTGGCGGGCGATGCGGCGGGTGTCGTCGCGCCTTCGTCGGGCGAGGGGATCTACTACGCCTTTGTCGGCGGCCAGGTGGCGGCCAAGGCCTGCCTCGCCGCACTGAAGTCGGGCCGGGCGACCGACCTGCAGCTTGCGCGCAAGTTGTTCATGGCCGACCACAAGACCGTGTTCAAGGTTCTCCGCTCGATGCAGGATGCCTATTATCGCGACGACGAGCGGCGCGAGCGGTTCGTCTCGCTCTGCCACGATGTCGATGTCCAGCGCCTGACCTTCGAGTCCTACATGAACAAGAAGCTGACCAGCAAACAGCCTTGGGCCCACATCAAGATCGGGTTCAAGAACGTGATGCACCTGACGCGACTGGTGTCGCCGCAATGGACGTGAGCATGCAGGAGATGGTTCCCGCCTGGGTCGATGGCCGGCTGATGCCGGTCGAGAAGCTCGAGGCGCATCAGCGTGGCCTGCGCCACAAGGCGATCTCGGTCTTTGTCATGGCGGGCGAGTCGGTGCTGATCCAGCGCCGGGCTGCCGGCAAGTATCACACGCCGGGCCTGTGGGCGAACACCTGCTGCACCCATCCCCGCTGGGGCGAGGAGGCGGCCGATTGCGCCGTCCGCCGCCTGCGCGAAGAGCTGGGGATCACCGGCCTCGTGACGGTCTTCGCCGATCAGGTGGAATATCGCGCTGACGTCGGCTCGGGGCTGATCGAGCATGAGGTGGTGGACATCTTCGTGGCCGAGGCTCCGCAGGATCTGCCGGTGGCGCCCGACCCCGAGGAAGTCTGGGAGACGCGCTGGGTCGATCTGCACGATCTTGCCCGCGAGGTCGAGGAGCATCCCGAGCGGTTCACGCCCTGGCTGCGCATCTACCTCGCCGAACATATGGAGCGGATCTTCGGCAAGCTGCGCGTGGTGCAGTAGGCCGGTCGTGACGGGAGAGGGTGGCCGCCGCAGGGTTGGCCGCCCTTTCCATTTGCGCTTCGCAAAGGGAGCGTGGCCTCAGCCCGGCGGATGCAGCCGCTCGGCGATCCAGGGCAGAAGAATCGCGGCCACGGCCGCCGCATCCTCTTCATGCGCGAGGTGGCCGAGGCGCGGGATCTCGACATAGCGGCCGAAGGGCATCCGGCCGGCCGCCTCGCGCGAGATGCGGGCAGGCACCGTGCCATCCCCGGCCGCCGCGATCAGCAGCGTCGGCACGTCGATCGCCGGCAGGTGGCGTTGCAGCTTGTCCAGCCGCCACTGCGCCATCATCGACAGCGTCCCGTCCACATGCACATGGTCGCCGATCAGCGTCACATACTGGCGCAGGCCCGCCTCATCGAGCTCCGAGCCGGTGGCGCCGATCAGCTTGCGCACCCGGTCCTCGACCCCGAACAGCCGGGCGGCGATCGGCGGGATGAAGGGATTTAGCGCGAGGATCTTGGCGATCAGCGGAAAGAGCCAGCCCGCCGTTCCCTCGAAATTGCCAAGGGCCGCGTTGATCCCCACCACGGCACGGGGCGGCGTGGGCAGGATCTCGGCCAGCCGCAGCGCGAGCGCCGCCCCGGCGGAATGGCCGATGATGACGGCGGGCCACCATTCCTCGGCCGCCGAGAGCCGCGCCATGTCCTCGGCCATCGCGTCGAGCGAGAAGCGCCGCTGCCCGGCCCTGGTGAAGCCCTGGCCCGGCAGGTCCGGCGCGACGATCCGGTAGTGCGGCACCATGAGCGGCACGAGGTTGCGCCAGGAGTGGCTTGCCCCGCCCGCGCCGTGCAAGAGCAGCACGGTCGGGCCGGTGCCCTTGTCCAGCACGCACCACTGGTGCGGCGGGCAGTCGATGCGCCGCATGGACTCTCGGCCGGGCCAGTCGAGGGGCATCCGGTCGAGATCCATGATCAGTCTCCCATCGCCGCACCGATCACCGACGAGAGCCGGTGGGCGTCGGCCCTCGGCAGCGCGATGTAAGGCGCGTCGAGGGCACGGGCGAGGTTGGCCAGCGAGGGCTGCGGCCGGTTGGCCGTGTCGATCACGATCGCCGGCAGGCCCGAGGCGCGCAGCGACGCGGCGAGCTTCAACGCATCCTCCTCGGCCTGCGCCCGGTTGGCCGAACCGTCGAGGGCAATGTTCCCGCGCCCGTCGGTCAGAAGCGCCACCGTCGGGGTCATCCCCCGCGCGCGGGCCTGCAACCCCACCGCCAGCGCCAGCCGCAGCCCGTGCGCAAGCGGCGTGCCGCCCCCGCCGGGCAGCCCCGCCAGCCGGCGCTTGGTCTGCACGAGGCTGCGGGTCGGCGGCAGGATCAGCTCGGCGTCGCGGCCGCGGAAGGCCAGCAGCGAGACATGGTCGCGCCGCGCGTAGGCCTGGCCCAGCAGCAGTTCCACCGCTCCCTTGGCCTCCGACAGGCGCGCCATTGCCGACGAGCCCGAGGCGTCCACGGCGAAGATCAGGACCCGGTCCGAGGTCTCACGGAAACGCTTGATGCGGATGTCCGAGGGGCGCACCAGAAGGATGGCGTCCGATTGCTGCTGGCGGCGGCGCAGCGGCTGCCAGGGGGCCGCGGCCCGCAGCGTGCCGACCAGATCGATCCGCGCGCCCGTGCCGAGGCGACCCATGCGCGAGGGCAGGGGGCGACCGCGGCGGTTGCCCGACTTGGCCGAGCCGGTCCCCGTGGCGCCGCGCGCCATGCGCGCCGCGCGGCCGGCGGCCAACTGCTCGAGCAGGTCCGAGGGCAGGGCGGCGCGCACCGCCTCGACCAGCATCTCCTCGGGGAAAAGCTCCTCCCCCTGCTGCTGCTCCTGCTCGGGCGGCGGCGGGGTGTCGTCGGGCTGATCCTCGGGCGGTTCCGGCTCGGGCTCGGGCGGGGCCTCTTCCGAGGCGGGCAGCGCGCGGTGGGCGAAGACCAGATCGGCGGCGCGGCGCAGGTCATCCTCGGTGATCGCCTCGTGGCCTTCCCAGGCGGCCTGTGCGCGGGCCGCGGCCAGCGCCAGCGTCGGCGCCCGAAGGCTCGCGATGCCGCATTGCGCGGCCACCCGGGCCAGCGTCTCGCCCGCGCGGGCCGGGGTCTTCACGCCCGCCAGACGGGCGCGGGCCGCGGCCAGACGTTCCGGGTCGATCGCGATGTCGCGCGTGTCGCCCCATGGCAGGCCGTCGATGTCGATGAACAGCCCCAGCCGGTCCACGAGGCCCAGCGGCAGAAGCTCGTCCCTCTCGGCGCCCTCGTCGAGCGCGATCAGGCAGTGGCGCGGCTCGTCGAGCGCGGTGCCGATCCGGGCGGCAAGACCCGGCGTCGCGCGTTCCGCCATGGCGAGAACCAGCGCCGCGGGCTCGTCGAGGATTCCCTTCTGAACCACCGGCGAGCCGGTCGAGAGCGTCGCGGCCAGATCGAGCCCGCCGAACAGGGCATCGTCGCCGATGGTGGGATGGATGCGGCGGAGGGGCAGCGGCAGCGCGGACAGCGCCGCCGTCACCCTGTCCCGCAGCGGACAGGCCCGCGCGCGAAGCCAGAGGCCCTTGAGGCCGACCGGATCGACCGCGAGCAACGTCAGAGCCGCCTCGGCCCGTTCCCAAGGCGAAAGCGGCTCGGGGGCGGCGGGATGTGTCAGGGCAGAACCTCCGCCACGCAGCGCTCGACGCGGGTCACCGATCCGGCCTCGTCCAGCGGATCGCGCCGCAGCCGGTGCGACAGCGCCATCGTCGCGACCGAGCGCAGATGGCTGCGGCCGACGGCCTCGGCGCCTTCGAAGGCCGCCTGCGCCCGCGCCGCGCGCAGAAGCGTCAGTTCGCCCCGCAGACCGTCCGATCCCAGCGCGATGCAGAGCGCCGCGCAGTCGTGCAGCACGGTGTTCGGCGTCTTGAGCGTGGGCAGGGCCGCCCGTGCACCAAGGATGCGGCCGCGCAGCTGCATGTCTTCGGCGCCCCATTTCGCCATGAAATTCTCATGGTCGGCGTCATAGGCGTCGCGGCGGGTGATGACCTCGACGCGGGTCTCCACGTCGCGGGGCGAGCGGACCTCGACCGACAGGCCGAAGCGGTCCAGAAGCTGCGGACGCAGCTCGCCTTCTTCCGGGTTGCCCGAGCCCACCAGCACGAAACGGGCGGGGTGGCGGATCGAGAGGCCCTCGCGCTCGACCACGTTCTCGCCGGACTGCGCCACATCAAGCAGCAGGTCCACGATGTGATCTTCGAGCAGGTTGACCTCGTCGATATAGAGATAGCCGCGGTTGGCGCGGGCGAGCAGGCCGGGTTCAAAGGCCTTTTCGCCGCGGGTGAGGGCGCGCTCGATGTCGAGCGCGCCCACCACACGGTCCTCGGTCACGCCGAGCGGCAGGTCGACGACGGGCGTCGGCCGTTCGATCATCGTGGTGGAGGAGACTTGCGCCCATTCCGGGCAATCCTCGGGCCGGGCAGAGTTCACGGGGCAGCCCTCGACCGCCTTGATCAGCGGCAGAAGCGCCGCGAGCGCACGGACGGCGGTGGATTTCCCGGTGCCGCGATCGCCGAACACCAGCACGCCGCCGATGCCCGGGTCGATCGCAGTCAGCACCATGGCCTGCTTCATCTGCTCCTGACCGACGATGGCCGAGAAGGGGAAGGGGTTTTTCATTGCGTCAGGCGTTCTCTTTGCGGCCGCCCTTGCCGGGCTTGCCCTTGAAGTTCGGCTTGCCGCCCTGCGGTCTGGAAGTCACCGGAGCGGGTGCGGGTTTCGGGGCCTCGACAACCGGGGCCGGCTTCGGCGCCGCGGCGGCAGGGGCGGGTTTCGGCATCTCGACGGCGACGGCGGCCTTTTCCGCAACCGGCGCCGGGGCAGCTTTCGGCGCTTCGACGGCCGGAGCGGGCTTTTCCACAACCGGGGCCGGAGCGGGTTTCGGGGCCTCGACGGCCGGCTTCGGAGCCGCGGCCGGACGCGCGTTCAGCGCCTCGCCCACCGGGTCCTTGCCTTCCCACTTACCAATCGATCCGAGAATCTGGAAGCGGGCATAAAGCTCTTCCTTGAACCAGTTCTCGGCGCGCACCGACTTGATGGCCTCGCCATGCGGGCCGCCGGCGCCGCGGGCGAACTCTTCCATCGACTTCGAGTCGGGCCAGACCGAGAAGGTCACCTGCTGAAGGAACGGCACCTCGCCCACGCCGATCTTGAAGACCACGTCCTTGTTCTTGCCGATCATGTGGGAAATGGCGGGTTCGCGCGCCCAGAACCGCTCGGCCTTCCAGAACTTGATGGTGGCCCGGGTGAGGGCGGCGATAGGCCGCACGTCCGGCGAGGGCTTGACCGGCGCGAAGGGCTCCTTGCCGTCCCACTGGCCCCAGGCGCTGGTGGGCGACAGGAGCACCGTGTAGCTCTCGTCCGCCATCTTGCCCCACCGCTGGTAGATGGGCGATTCGGCCACTTCCTTGCGCGCGGTCTCCTCGTCGGGCCAGACGGCCAGGATGCTCCAGACGTGCCAGTTCGGCTTCGGCGTGAAGCCCTGACCCGTCCCCGAGCCGAACATCTTCCAGAAACTGGCCTTCGGCAGGTAGTGCATGCCCAGTTTGTTCGCGGTCATCTGACCGAGCACCCAGAGCCGCTTTTCGAACTCGTTGAACCGGAAGATACTGAGAGTGACGGTCTGCATGTCATTCCTCCTGCAGATGGGGTGGGCGCGATCAAACACCGTTCCTTAGCGGCCCGACATTAGTCGCGAAGTCGCACCGCCCTCAAGCCGCATTGTAAACCTGACTAGACAGTCTATTGTAGGCGGCATGTTGACAGGCCCTGCAGGAGACAGACCCATGCCCGCGACCAAGCATGTATCCGATGCCGACCATGCCATTGTGATCGGCTCGGGGCTCGGGGGTCTGTCCGCGGCCATGCGGCTCGGCGCCAAGGGCTGGCGCGTCACCGTGATCGACAAGCTGGACGTTCCCGGCGGGCGCGGCTCCTCGATCACGCAGGAGGGGCACCGCTTCGACCTTGGGCCGACCATCGTCACCGTCCCCCAGTCGCTGCGCGACCTGTGGGCCACCTGCGGGCGCGATTTCGACAAGGATGTGGCTCTCAAGCCGGTCGATCCCTTCTACGAGGTGCGCTGGCCCGACGGGTCGAACTTCACCGTCCGGCAATCGACCGAGGCGATGAAGGCCGAGATTGCGCGCCTGTCGCCCGGTGACGTCGCGGGCTACGAGACGTTCCTCAAGGACAGCGAGAAACGCTACTGGTTCGGCTACGAGAACCTCGGCCGCCGGCCGATGCACAAGCTGTGGGATCTCATCAAGGTCCTGCCGACCTTCGGGATGCTGCGGGCCGACAGGTCGGTCTACCAGCACGCCGCCCGGCGCGTGCAGGACGAGCGGCTGCGCATGGCGCTGTCGTTCCACCCGCTGTTCATCGGCGGCGACCCTTTCAACGTCACCTCGATGTATATCCTCGTCAGCCAGCTCGAGAAGGAATTCGGGGTCCACTACGCCATCGGCGGGGTGGCCGCGATCGCGCAGGCGATGGCCCAGGTGATCGAGGGGCAGGGCGGCGCCTTCCGCATGAACACCGAGGTCGATGAGATCGTCGTCGAGAACGGCGAGGCGAAGGGCGTGCGGCTCGCCTCGGGCGAGGTGCTGCGCGCGGGTCTCGTGGTCTCGAACGCCGATGCCGGGCACACCTACATGCGGCTCCTGCGCAACCACAAGCGCAAGCGGTGGACCGACGCCCATGTGAAAAGCCGCCGCTGGTCGATGGGCCTCTTCGTCTGGTATTTCGGCACCAAGGGCACGAAGGGCATGTGGTCGGACGTCGGCCACCACACGATCATCAACGCGCCGCGCTACAAGGGGCTGGTCGAGGACATCTTCCTCAAGGGCAAGCTGGCCAAGGACATGAGCCTTTACATCCACCGGCCCTCGATCACCGACCCGACCGTGGCGCCCGAGGGCGACGACACCTTCTACGCCCTCTCGCCGGTGCCGCACCTGAAACATGCCAACCCGGTGGACTGGCAGGCGATGGAAGAGCCCTACCGGCAGAGCGTGCTCGAGGTGCTCGAGGAGTCGATGCCCGGCATCGGCGACCGCATCGGGCCGTCGCTGGTCTTCACGCCCGAAACCTTCCGCGACCGCTATCTCAGCCCCTGGGGCGCCGGCTTCTCGATCGAGCCGCGCATCCTGCAGTCGGCCTGGTTCCGGCCGCACAACATCTCGGAGGAGGTCAAGGGCCTCTTCCTCGTCGGCGCCGGCACCCATCCGGGCGCGGGCGTGCCCGGTGTGATCGGTTCGGCCGAAGTGATGGCCAAGCTCGCCCCCGACGCGCCGCGCGCGCGCCGCGAGGCCGAACCCGCTGAAAGGCTGGCCGCGGAATGATTGCCACAGCCGACCTCGATGCCTGCCGCGAGCTGATCCGCACCGGCTCCTACTCCTTCCACGCGGCTTCGCGCCTCTTGCCCGAGAAGGTGCGGGCGCCGTCGCTGGCTCTCTATGCCTTCTGCCGCGTCGCGGACGATGCGGTGGACGAGGCGGTGAACGAGGGCCAGCAGGAAGATGCCGAGGCCAAGCGGCGCGCGGTCCTCAGCCTGCGCGACCGGCTGGACCTCGTCTATGCCGGTCGGCCGCGCAACGCGCCGGCCGACCGTGCCTTCGCCGCCGTGGTCGAAGAGTTCGAGATGCCGCGCACCCTGCCCGAGGCGTTGCTCGAGGGGCTGGCCTGGGATGCGGTGGGCAAGTCCTACGACACCTTCTCGGGCGTGCTGGACTATTCGGCGCGGGTCGCGGCGGCGGTGGGGGCCATGATGTGCGTCCTCATGCGCGTGCGCGATCCCGATGTGCTGGCGCGGGCCTGCGATCTCGGACTGGCCATGCAGCTGACCAACATCGCGCGCGACGTCGGCACCGACGCGCGCTCGGGGCGGATCTACCTGCCGCGCGACTGGATGGAGGAGGCGGGGCTTCCGGTCGAGGAGTTCCTTGGCAACCCCGTCGCCTGCGACCGCATCCGCGCCGTGACGCGCCGCCTGCTGCGGGCGGCGGACCGGCTCTACTACCGCTCGGAATCGGGTGTCTGCGGCCTGCCGCTGGCCTGCCGCCCCGGCATCTACGCCGCGCGCCATATCTATGCGGCGATCGGCCGCGAGATCGCGCGCAATGGCTATGACAGCGTGACCCGCCGCGCCTTCACCAACAAGCGGCAGAAACTGGTGTGGCTGGCCGTCTCGGCCACGCGCGCCGCTCTCACCCCGATCGGACCCGGCTGCGCGACGCTTCATGCGGCGCCCGAGCCGGAGGTTGCCTTCCTCGTCAACGCCGCCGCCCGTGCCCGACCGCAACGCGGCCGGTCCGAGGCGCTGATCGCGGTCCTCGCCCAGCTCGAGGCGCAGGACAGGCAGATTGCCCGGCAGAGGATGGGGAACCGGGTCAACCCGATCTAGGTTCTCTTGCAGGTAGATCCGGAGTAACGATGATGAACATGGACTGGGCTCTTTTCCTCACCTTCCTCGCCGCCTGCGGGGCGCCCGCGACGACGGGGGCGCTGATGAAGCCCGACGAATGGTATGACAATCTGAACAAGCCCTGGTGGAACCCCCCGCGCTGGGTGTTCCCGCTGGCCTGGACCTCGCTCTATTTCCTGATGAGCCTGGCCGCCATGCGGGTGGCGCAGCTTGATGGGTCGGGGCAGGCGCTAGCCTTCTACGCCGCCCAGCTTGCCTTCAACACGCTCTGGACCCCCGTCTTCTTCGGGCTGAAGCGGATGGCGACGGCGCTCGGGGTCGTCGTCGTGATGTGGCTCTTCGTGGCCGCGACGATGTGGAGCTTCTTCCAGCTCGACACCTGGGCTGGCGTGCTGTTCGTGCCCTACCTGATCTGGGCCACGGCCGCGACCGGCCTGAACCTCGAGGCGGTGCGCCTGAACTGGAGCCGCCCCGAAGCCCGGGCCTGAAGTCCGGCGGCCATCCTCTCGGGCGGCGCCTTCGGGCGCCGCCTTTTGCTTTCCGGCCTATCCCCGGCGGCGTCGGCGGTCGGCGCCCCCGCCGGTGTTGAAGCTGACCTCGGGCAGCGTCACCAGCCCGCGCAGGCAGGGGAAGGGATCGACCGCATGGGGGATCGCATTCGCGTTGACGAAATGCTCCTGAAAGCGCGGCTCGATCGCGGTCTCGACCTTGTGGATGTCGTGGACGAGGTCTTCGATCGCATCCCGCGCCGCGACCGATGCCAGGGCGATCCGCGCGCCGGTGCCCGCCGCATTGCCGGCCGAGACGACCTTGTCCAGCGGCACGTCGGGGATCATGCCCAGCACCATCGCATGTTTCGCGCTGATATGGGCGCCGAAGGCCCCGGCCAGCACCACGCGGTCCACCCGCTCGATGCTCAGCTCGTCCATCAGAAGCCGCGCGCCCGCGTAAAGCGCCGATTTCGCCAGCTGGATCGCCCGAATGTCGCCCTGCGTGACCAGGATGCGCGACCCGCCCGCGGCCGAGGCGTCGTGCAGCAGCCAGGAATGCGTGCGCCCGTCCGGTTCGCAGCGCGCGCTGCCGGTCTGGTCGGCCGAGCCGATCAGGCCGCGCGCGTCCAGAAGCCCCGCCATCCGCATCTCGGCCACCGCCTCGATGATCCCCGAGCCGCAGATGCCGGTGATCGGCCCGGCCGCCTCGGCAAAGCCCGGCTCGTCCGACCAGAGGTCGCAGCCGATCACCCGGAAGCGCGGCTCCTTGGTGGCGGGGTCGATCTCGACCCGCTCGATGGCGCCCGGCGCCGCGCGCTGGCCCGACGAGATCTGCGCCCCCTCGAAGGCGGGGCCGGTGGGCGAGGAGCAGGCCAGCACGCGGGTCTCGTTGCCCAGAAGGATCTCGGCGTTGGTGCCGACATCGACGATCAGCACCATGTCGCGCGATTTCTGCGGCTCTTCCGACAGCGCGACCGCGGCGCAGTCGGCGCCGACATGGCCCGCGATGCAGGGCAGCACATAGACCCGCGCCGCACGGTTGACAGATGACAACTCCAGGTCGCGCGCATCCAGCGACAGGCTGCCGCCGGTCGCGAGCGCAAAGGGCGCCTGTCCCAGCTCCACCGGGTCGATGCCCAGCAGCAGGTGGTGCATCACCGGGTTGCAGACGAACACCAGCTCGTAGATTGAGGCGGGCTCCACCCCCGCCTCGGCCGCGATCTCGACCGCAAGGCGGTCGATGGCCTGACGCACGGCAGCCGTCATCTCGATGTCGCCGCCGGGGTTCATCATCGCATAGCTGACGCGGCTCATCAGATCCTCGCCGAAGCGGATCTGCGGGTTCATCACCCCGGCCGAGGCCAGCACCCGCCCGTCGCCCAGATCGCACAGATGTGCGGCGATGGTGGTGGAGCCGAGGTCGATCGCCAGCCCGTAAAGCCCGCCCTCGTGGAAACCGGGCCAGAGGTCCAGGATGCGGGGGCGCGCGTCGTGGTTGCCCTTGTGCAGCGCCACCGTCACCTTCCAGCCGCCCTTGCGCAGCACGGCCTGCAGGCGGCGCAGGATCGCGAGGTCCGCCACGACGCCCTCGACCCCCCACTGTTCGCGAAGCGCGGTTTGCAGGCGTTCGAAATCGCCCGAGGGCTCGTGCATGTCGGGCTCGGCCACCTCGACGTAGAGGGCGCGGGTGGCCGGGTCCATCGCGATCACCCGCTCGGCCGCCGACTTGCGGATGACCTGCTTGTGCACCTGGCTTTCGGGCGGCACGTCGATCACCACGTCGCCCAGGATCTGCGCCTGACAGCCGAGGCGGCGGCCGTCGATCATGCCGCGCTTGGAGCGGTAGCGTTCCTCGACCGCGTTCCAGGGCGAGAGCGCATCCGCCGCCACCGTCACGCCATGCTTGGCGAACTCGCCCGTGCCCGGCTGAACCTGGCATTTCGAGCAGATGCCGCGGCCGCCGCAGACCGAATCGAGGTCCACGCCCAGCTGGCGCGCTGCGGTGAGCACGGGCGTGCCGACCGGAAAGCGGCCGCGCTTGCCCGAGGGGGTAAAGATGACCAGCGGATCGGACATGGAACGGGCTCCGTCGTCAGGGCGGAAGGATGGATCGGATATGGCACCGGCACGGGAACATGCGAAGGGAGCCGCGCGGACGCGGCCCCCGTTTTCGGTGGCGTAGGCCTCAGGCGCGGGCGCGACGGCGACCGCGACCGCCGGCGGCGGCCTGCGCGGCGCAAGCCTCGGGGAAGCTCGCCCCTTCCTTCACCGCGTCGAGGATGCGCGAGAAGCGGATCCATTCGCCGCCGTTCGCGTCGTGGTTCATCAAGAGGTTGGCGGCGCGGATCGCCTCCATCTCGACCGAGCGCACCGGGTTCATGATCGCCGAGGTCATGCCGGCGCCGATCGCCATCGGCAGGAAGGCCGCGTTCACGCCATGCCGGTTCGGCAGGCCGAACGAGACGTTCGAGGCGCCGCAGGTCGTGTTCACGCCCAGCTCATCCCGCAGGCGCCGCACCAGCGCGAAGACCTGCTGGCCCGCGCTCGCCATCGCGCCCACCGGCATCACCAGCGGATCGACCACGATGTCATGCGCCGGGATGCCGAAGTCGGCCGCGCGCTCGACGATCTTCTTCGCCACCGCGAAGCGCACGTCGGGATCGGGCGAAATGCCGGTATCGTCGTTCGAGATCGCCACCACCGGCACGTTGTATTTCTTCACCAGCGGCAGGACGAGTTCCAGCCGCTCCTCCTCGCCGGTGACCGAGTTCAAGAGCGGGCGGCCCTCGCAGGTGGCCAGCCCCGCCTCGAGCGCGCCGGGCACCGAGCTGTCGATGCAGAGCGGCACGTCGGTGATCGCCTGGATGCGGGCGACCAGCTCCTTCATCAGCGGCGGCTCGACGAAGTTGTTGTCGGCATAGCGCGGATCCTCGGCCATCCTGTTGGTGAAGACCGCGCCCGAGTTCACGTCCAGCACCATCGCCCCGCAGGCGACCTGCTCCAGCGCGTCCTTCTCGACGGTCGAGAAATCGCCGGCCTCCAGTTCGGCCGCCAGCTTCTTGCGGCCCGTGGGGTTGATGCGCTCGCCGATCACGCAGAAGGGTTCGTCGAAGCCGATTACGACAGTTTTCGTTTTCGATTCAAGGACGGTACGGGTCATGCTTCAACCTTTGCATCAGAATTGGCCGGAATGCCGGATCGGCCGCCGTTGGCGGTGACCCACTCGGCATTGGCCTTGATCCCGCCCAGCGGGAAGAAGTGCACGGATTCAATGCCGAACATGTGGTTCTTCGCCTTGTGCGCGGCGATGCCGTTCACGAAGTCGGTGGGCTCGTAGGGCAGCAGAAGCTTGGTCACATCCATCGCGCGCTTCTGCAGCACCCGCATCGAGGGGCCGACGCCGCAGGCGACCGCGAACTTGATCATGGTCTGAAGCTTGGCGGGGCCGGCGATCCCGATATGGATGGGCAGCGCGATCCCCTCGGCCGCCAGCCGCTCGGCCCAGGCGATCACCGGGTCGGGCTCGAAGCAGAACTGGGTGGCGATCGCCATCTTCGCGTCGGTGCGCTCTGAAAACGCCTGCTTCCAGCGCAGCGCCTCCATCACCATCCGGTCCGAGCCGTCGGGGTCGATGTCCTTCGACCCTTCCGGGTGGCCCGCGACATGCAGCCGCTCGAACCCGTCGAAGAGGCCGGTTTCAAGCAGTTGCATCGAGGAATGAAACTCGCCCTGCGGCGCGCGGAGGCCGCCCGCCAGGATCAGCCCCTGCTTCACGTCGGCCTCGCCGCGATAGCGCGCGATCCAGTCGGCCAGCGTCGCGCGGTCGCGGATGATGCGGGCCGGGAAATGCGGCATGACCGGGAAGCCTTCGGCGGTCAGGCGCTTGGCCGTCGCCACCATGTCCTCGATCGGCGTGCCGTCGATATGGGCGATATAGACGCGGGTGCCGCGGGGCAGCAGGTCGCGGAAGTCCGCGACCTTCTCGGCGGTGCGCGGCATGACCTCGATCGAATAGCCCTTCAGCAGCGCCTCGACGGGGGCGGGGGCGGTGGGGGCGGTCGCCTCGCGGCGGAGTTTGAAAAGCGCCATGGCGGCCTCCTTCAGGCGGCGGGGCAGGTCAGGCCCGGCCATCGTTGTCGATCAGCGCCCGGAGGCGCGCGGAGTCGTAGTCGGCCTCGAGACGTTCGGCCGTTGCGCGGGCGAGGGCTTCTGGCTCCCCCTCGGCCTCGTGCGAGGCCTTGCGCCATTCGGCCATGTAGGCATCGCTGTCCCGTGCGCCGATCTTCATGGCGCAGCGGTCGATCGCCTGCTCGAACCGCTCGGGCAGGGGCCTCTTGGTGCCCTTGCGGCCCCGGCCCACGATCACCTGGGCCGGAATGTCTCGCCAGTAGACGATGGTCACTTCGGGCATCGACGATTCCCCTTCCTCAGCCCGTCATACGAGGCGGAACGCCGCACCCGGCGTCGGATTTCGACATGGTGCGAGCGCGGAGCGACGCCGCCCCCTGCGCAGGCGCGGGCCGTTTCCCCAACGTCGCATTTGCGGGCGCTGGCCGCGGACGATTGCCGTTCCCCCGGCAGTCTGCGGATGCGGCTCCGAGTGATGCGCCTGCGACGATCCGACCTTGCGGCGGGGGCTTGGCGCGCATACTCTTGAGGTAACCATGAATGGAGGGCGACGATGACGCCCGAGCGTCCCAGGGGTGCGGACGCGATCCCGGCGCGCGGCGATCTGGCCGTCGGCGCAGCGGTGGAACCTTCCGTCACCCCGCCAAGCGACCGGGGGCAGCTCTATGCGGCGCTGGACCTCGGCACGAACAGTTGCCGCATGCTGATTGCCCAGCCGAAGGGCAGTCAGTTTCAGGTCGTGGATTCGTTTTCCAAGACCGTGCAGCTCGGCGTCGGGCTGGAAGCTTCCGGCCGGCTTTCGCGCGCCTCGATGGGCCGCACGATCCAGGCGCTGCGGATCTGCCAGAAGAAGATCGAGAAGCACCACGTCCGCCGGATGCGGCTGGTGGCGACCGAGGCCTGCCGCAGGGCGCGAAACGCGCGCGACTTCATCCGCCAGATCCGGCGCGAGACCGGGCTCGCGCTCGAGATCATCGCCCCGGAGGAGGAGGCGCGCCTCGCCGTCATTTCCTGCGCGCCGCTGGTGTCGCGGCGCACCGAGCAGTTGCTGGTGGTCGATATCGGCGGCGGCTCGACCGAGCTTGTCTGGATCGACCTTTCGGCCGTCCCGCGCGAGGAGCGGCCGCGGGCGATCATGCGGCTTCATTCCAGCTTCACGCCCAAGGGCATTGGCCCCGAGGCGCGGGTGGTGGACTGGATCTCGGTGCCGCTGGGGGTGGCGACGCTCAAGGACCAGTTCGGGGATGTCGAGGACGATGCCGCGCGCTTTGCCCTGATGAGCTGGTATTTCGAGGAGAATCTCGCGAGCTTCTCGCCCTACAATGCCGAGAATCCGCGCGAGGGGTTCCAGATCATCGGCACCTCCGGCACGATCACGACCGTGGCGGCCTCGTTCCTCGGGCTGCGCCGCTACGACCGGACCAAGGTGGACGGGCTGCACATGACCTCGGACCAGATCGACACGGTGATCCGGGACTATCTCACCCTCGGCCCCGAGGGGCGGCGCACCGATCCCCGCATCGGGCGCGAGCGGCATTCGCTGATCATGTCGGGCGCGGCGATCCTGCAGGCCCTGATGCGGATCTGGCCCACGGACCGGCTGTCGGTGGCCGACCGCGGTCTGCGCGAGGGCCTTTTGTATGCACAGATGAGCGCCGACGGCGTTCTGGAAGACGGACCCTACAAATGACAACCAAGAACACATCGGGCCGGGGACAGCGCGAGCT
This sequence comes from Cereibacter azotoformans, assembly GCF_021391315.1. Classification (NCBI taxonomy): domain Bacteria; kingdom Pseudomonadati; phylum Pseudomonadota; class Alphaproteobacteria; order Rhodobacterales; family Paracoccaceae; genus Cereibacter; species Cereibacter azotoformans. The sequence continues at coordinate 909,805 of NZ_CP090021.1, forward strand.
GCGCGTGCGGGTGAAGACGGCGAAGGGGCGCAAGCTGTCCTCGACGCTCTGGCTCGAACGGCAGCTGAACGATCCCTATGTGGTCCGCGCCAAAAAGGAGGGGTTCCGGGGCCGGGCCGCCTACAAGATCCTCGAGCTGGACGACAAGTTCGGCTTCCTCAAGCCCGGATGCCGGGTGGTGGATCTCGGCTGCGCGCCCGGCGGCTGGTGTCAGGTCGCCGTCGAGCGGGTGAACGCGCTCGGCCAGAAGAAGAACAAGGCGCAGGGCACGGTGCTGGGGGTCGATCTTCAGGAGGTGGAGCCGATCGCCGGGGCCGAGATCCACCAGCTCGATTTCCTGTCCGACGATGCGGACGAGAAGGTGAAGGGCTGGCTCGGCGGCCGGGCCGATGTGGTGATGAGCGACATGGCTGCGGCCGCCTCGGGCCACAAGGGCACCGACCACCTGCGCATCATCGCGCTCTGCGAGGCCGCGGCGGCCTTTGCCTTCGACGTGCTGGAAGAGGGCGGCACCTTCGTGGCCAAGGTTCTGGCCGGCGGGGCCGAGAATGAGCTGCAGGCGTTGCTGAAGAAGAATTTCACCAAGGTGGCGAACGTGAAGCCTCCGGCCAGCCGCGCGGACAGTTCGGAAAAGTTCGTCGTGGCGATGGGCTTCCGCGGCCGGTCGCGCGAGGGCGCGGACGATGAGTGAGGCTCGGGCGCCGCTGTCGGGATTTTGACGCCCGCCGGGCCGGCGCGCGGCCCTGGAACGAAGAAGGGCGCCGCAAGAGGGCGCCCGGCTTCAAGGGTGGTTCGGTTGTCTCAGCGGCCCCAGTGACGCACCGGGCCACAATCCATGTGAACGAAATCGGACCGCGAGTAGCGGCCGACACCGCCCGAGGCGCAGGCCTCCGCCGCCTTGGCCATCTGACCCACCGAGCGCGACTTGAGCCGCAGGTCGGCCGCCTGTCCGCGCAGGTGCAGTGAGTTGCGGGCCACGCCGCTCGACTGCGACCGCAGCATCGCGTTGGTCTTGGGCGAACGGTAGCCCGAGAGCAGCATGTAGGGTTCGGACACATCCATCAGCCGGTGCGAGGCGGCCATGATGTCCACCGCCCGAGGGTCGATGCGCGTGATGTCATTCGTCCGCCAGTCGCGCATGAAGTGATTGATTTCCTTGAGCGCCTCGGGGATGTACTCCCCTTCGATCCAGTAGATCGTATCCATCGACTCGCCGGTGCGCCCCGAATACATGCGGATCCGCCGCACGTCGCCCGCACCGCGCAGGAAACCGAAGGCATGCGAATAGGTGGGGGCTGCAACCACAGCAGAGGCGGCAAACGCACCAAGAAGGCCGCGCCGCGTGATGAGCGTGTTCGTCCGTGTCATGTGAGCGCCTGTCCCGTCGCTTGGTCTTTTGACCGCCTGTTCCGGCAGCTTTGTTTGCTACTCGTCCCCAAGTGCTTACCTCCTATGCCATATGGTTCCCTGCAACAGAAGTGCCGGATTGGCCGCACCGGCGCAGTTGACGGCCAATAGGCAAAAATTTGCTGAACGGGAGCGCGCTCATCGGCGGGTTGGGGAAAGTTCGGCGGCGTGACGAAAAAGCGACAATGTCGCAGGCGCGCGCGGCCCCGGATTTACGAGGGCCGGCAAATAGCCGAAGTTGGTAGGAAATGCGCCGACCTTCCCCGCTTGAGGTGTCCATGTCGTCTCCCCACCGTCATAAGGCCGGATTCGGGCTTGCCCTTTGCCTCGCCGCCTTCCTCGGGACGGGCGCTCTGGCGAATCCTTCGGCGCCGGCGCTGACACCCTTCACCCGTTCGGTGGCCGAGGCCGCGGGGCGGAGCGACGTGATCTCGGCCTTCTATGCCGGGCGGTCCTATCGCCCGCTCTGGACCGGGCCCGAGGATGCGGAGCGTCGGCAGGCGTTCCTGACGGCCATAGCGCAGGCCTCGGCCCACGGTCTGCCGGTGCAGCGCTATGATGCGGCGGAGCTGGCCGCCCGCTTCCGCGCCGCCCGGACCGAGGCCGACCGGGGGCGCGTCGAGGTGGCGATGACGCGGGCGCTTCTGGCCTGGGCCCACGACCTGCGCGGGGGCGCGCTCGAGCCCGGCAAGGTCGATCCGGGCATCAAGCGCGAGGTGCAGCGCCTCGATCCGCGTTCGGTGCTGACGGCCTTCGAGGCGGATCCCCGGCCGTTCCTGAACGGCCTTGCGCCGCGCACGCCCGAGTATGCGCGTCTGATGCGGGCCCGAATGGAGCTGGAGGCCCGGATCGCGGCCGGCGGATGGGGCCCGCAGGTTCCGGCCGGGAAGCTGCGCCCTGGCGCCACGGGCGAGGGCGTTCTGGCGCTGCGCAACCGGCTGATGGCCATGGGCTACCTCGGCCGCAGCACGGTGGCGGGCTATGACGCCTCGATCGAGGCGGCGGTGCGGGCCTTCCAGATCGACCACGGGCTCACGCCCGACGGCGTCGTGGGTGAGGGTACGCTGGCCGCGCTGAACGTGTCGCCCGAGACGCGGCTGGAATCGGTTCTCGTGGCGCTGGAGCGCGAGCGCTGGCTGGCCAGCGACCGGGGCGAGCGGCACATCTGGGTGAACCTCACCGATTTCAGCGCCCGCATCGTCGAGGGCGGCAAGGTGACGTTCGAGACCCGCTCGGTGATCGGCAAGGACAGTCCCGACCAGCGCAGCCCCGAGTTTTCGGACGAGATGGAATATATGGTGATCAACCCGTCGTGGCATGTGCCGCGTTCGATCACCACCAAGGAATATCTGCCGCTGCTGCAGCGCAATCCGAACGCCGCCGCCCATCTGAAGCTGATCGACAGCCGCGGACAGGTGGTCAATCGCGGCTCGGTCAACTTCAACGCCTACAATGCGCGCAACTTTCCCTATTCGATGCGGCAGCCGCCCTCGGACGGAAATGCGCTGGGGCTGGTCAAGTTCATGTTCCCGAACCCCTGGAACATCTACCTGCACGACACGCCCTCGAAGTCGCTGTTCGACCGCGAGGTCCGGGCCTTCTCGCACGGCTGCATCCGTCTGGCGCAGCCCTTCGACTTCGCCTATGCCCTGCTGGCCCGGCAGTCCGACGATCCAGAGGGGCTGTTCCAGTCCCATCTGAGGACCGGCAAGGAGACGGTGGTGCGGCTGGAAGAGCCGGTGCCGGTGCATCTGGTCTATTCCACCGCCTGGGCGGGGCCGACCGGGCGGATGAGCTATCGGCAGGACATCTACGGTCGCGATGGCGTGATCTTGGAGGCGCTGCGCGCCGCCGGGGTGGTGCCGGGCGCGGTTCAGGGCTAGATCTGGACCGGGGCGGCAGGAGGCCGCCGAAGCCTTCGGAGCCGCGACATGGGCCATACAATCCGCGAGATCGCCGCGGCGCTCGGCGCCGAGGCTGATGGCAACCTCGAGCTTGTCGTGACGCACGCGGCCGAGCCTGTGGCGGCCGGCGGCGATGCGCTCGCGCTGGCGATGGACCCGCGCTATGCCGAGGGGCTGGCGCGGGGCGACGCTCGGGCGGCGATGCTCTGGCCGGGGGCGGACTGGCGCGGGCTGGGGCTGGAGGCGGCGATCTTCGTGCCGCGCGGGCGGCTGGCAATGGCCGGCCTCTCGCGGATCTTCGATCCGGGGCCGCAGATCGCGCCCGGCGTGCATCCGATGGCGCTGGTCGATCCCTCGGCCGGGCTGGGCGAGGGCGCGGCGGTGGGCCCCTTCGTCACCATCGGCGCGGGCGTCCGCATCGGGCCCGGGGCGCGGATCGCCAGCCACGTCTCGATCGCCGAAGGGGCCGAGATCGGGAACGATGCGCTGATCCTGCAGGGCGCGCGGATCGGCGCGCGTGTGCGGATCGGCGACCGGTTCATCTGCCAGCCGGGCGCGGTGATCGGCGCGGACGGCTTTTCCTTCGTCACGCCCGAGAAATCCGGCGTCGAGGAAATCCGCGAAACGCTCGGCGATCGCGAGGAGATCCGGCAGCAATCCTGGGTCCGCATCCACTCGCTCGGCTCGGTGCGGATCGGGGACGATGTCGAGGTGGGGGCGAACTCGACCATCGACCGGGGCACGATCCGCGACACGGTGGTGGGCAACGGCACCAAGATCGACAATCTCGTGCAGGTGGGCCACAATGTCCAGGTGGGGCAGGACTGCCTGCTCTGCGGGCAGGTGGGAATCGCGGGCTCGTCCCGGATCGGCAACCGCGTCGTGCTGGGTGGACAGGTCGGCGTCTCGGACAACATCTTCGTGGGCGACGACGTGATCGCCGGCGGCTCGACCAAGATCCGCACCAACGCGCCGGCCGGGCGGGTGATCCTCGGGGATCCGGCCGTGAAGATGGAGACGCAGATCGAGATCCAGAAGGCCATGCGTCGTCTGCCGCGGCTGGCGGCGACGGTGGCAGAGCTTCAGAAAGCTGTTTCAAAGACGGGGCAGAGTGGCTAGATCGCCGTCAGCAGACGGTGCAGGGGGAAGACCATGGCACAGAGCGTTCAGGAAAAGGTCATAGCGATCATCGCGGAGCAGGCGGTTCTGGAACCGTCGGATGTGAAGATGGATGCGACGCTCGAAGAGCTTGGCATCGACAGCCTGGGCCTCGTGGAATCGATCTTCGCCATCGAGGAAGCCTTCGACATCTCGGTGCCCTTCAACGCCAACGACCCGCAGGCGAGCGGCTTCGACATCTCGTCGGTGGCGGCCATCGTGGCGGCGGTGGAAGGGCTGGTGGCCCAGCAGGCCGCCTGACGGACGCCGCATGAAACGAGTGGTCATTACGGGCGCCGGCACGATCAACGCGCTGGCGCACGATGTTGCAGGCACGATCGCAGCCTTCCGCGAGGGCCGGTGCGGGATCACCGATCTCGACATCCGCGACAAGGAGCGGCTGTCGATCCAGATCGGTGGGCAGGTCCACAACTGGGATCCCGAGGCGCATTTCAACCGCCAGCAGATCGTCCTCTACGACAAGTTCACCCAGTTCACGCTTCTGGCGGCCCGCGAGGCGGTGGCGCAGTCGGGGCTGACCTTTGCCGGCAGTCTGGGGCTGGAGGCCGGGGTGATCCTCGGCACCGCGGGCGGCGGGGTGAACACCTGGGACGAAAATTACCGCGTGGTCTATGAAGAGGGGAAGAACCGCGTCCATCCGTTCGTCGTGCCCAAACTGATGAACAACGCGGCCGCCTCGCATATCTCGATGGAGTTCCAGCTCCGCGGGCCGTCCTTCACGGTGGCGACCGCCTGCGCCAGTTCGAACCATGCGATGGGGCAGGCCTTCAACATGGTCCGTTCGGGCATGAGCCGGGTCATGCTGACCGGCGGATCCGAGGCCATGCTCTGCTTCGGCGGGATCAAGGCGTGGGAGGGGCTGCGCGTCATGTCGAAGGACGCCTGCCGGCCCTTCTCGCTGAACCGCAATGGCATGGTGCAGGGCGAGGGCGCGGCGATCTTCGTCTTCGAGGAATACGAGCACGCCCGTGCGCGCGGCGCCGATATCCTGGCCGAGGTGATCGGCTTTGCCATGACCTCGGACGCGTCCGACATCGTGATGCCCTCGAAGCTGGGGGCGGCGCGCGCCATCGAGGGGGCGCTGCGCGATGCGAAGCTCAATCCCGAGGCGGTGGGCTACATCAACGCCCACGGCACCGGCACGGCGGCCAACGACAAGACCGAATGCGCGGCGGTGGCGGATGTGTTCGGCCATCACGCCGACCGGCTGATGATCTCGTCCACCAAGTCGATGCACGGCCACCTGATCGGCGGGACGGGCGCGGTGGAACTGCTGGCCTGCATCCTCGCCCTGCGCGAAGGGGTGATCGCGCCGACGATCGGCTATGAGGAGCCCGACCCGGAATGTGCGCTGGATGTCGTGCCGAACGTGGCGCGCGAGGCGCGGGTGGATGTGGTGCTCTCGAACGCCTTTGCCTTTGGCGGGCTGAACGCGGTCCTCGCGCTGCGCCGCGTCTGACCTCGGGCGGGTCTCGCCTGTGGCACCTTGTGAAAGGCGCCGCTGCCTTGCGGAAGCGGCGCCGGCCTTGAGCCTTGACCGGATCAGTTGCCGGCAGGCGCCGCGTCGGCCTTTTCGTTCGCGCTCTTGACCGCGTCATAGGCGGCGGTGAAGCCCTTGAGCGAGACGGTCAGCGCGACCTTCTGGTCGGGTGCGACGGCCGGAACGATCGTCACCACGCTCTTGTTGCCCTTCTTGAACGCGTCCACCTCCGCTTGGGTGAAGCCCACGCGCGCAAAGCAGCCCACGCGGTTGCACCAGGAGAAGGGATAGACCTTGGGCTTGGCCGCATCGACGCCCAGAGCCAGGTTCGCCGTCAGCAGCGTCTCGAGCGGCGCCACGATGGTCGCGCCGGCCGCGGCCTGCTGACCGGCCGGAAGGGCGAACATGCTGATCTCGGCGACCGAGTTGCCCTCGGCATCCTTCAGAAGCTGATACATCTGGCAGGGGTCGGCCCCGTCCTCGGTGCGGACGCAGCGCTGCTGCCAGTCGCCGTGCGTTTCGGCGACATAGGTGGAGCCGATCCCGTCGGACGGCTCTTCCTCTCCCATTGACAGACCCTGCGGAGCGGCGGCCCCTTCGGCGGGAGCTTGCGCGGCCGGGGCTTCGGCGGCCGGTGCCGCGGGCGTCTCCTGCGCCCAGGCCGTCGGGGCGAGGGCGAGGCCGAGGGCCATGACGCAAAGGGTTTTCAGTTGATTGCTCGACATGCGCGATCCTGTCCTCACATGATGTCGGGCGGGCTGTAGCACGCCGACCCGCCGAAGTCAGGTGCCAAATGCGCGATCCGCCGCAGGTGGCGGCCGGTCGTACATGGCCGGGGATGGGTCCGTGACGCCTCTCGCGCCGGATGGCCGGTCGGGCGGTCGGGCTGCGGCGCAAGGAGCCAAAGCGAAAAGGGCCGGCAGTCCGGCCCTTCCCTGCGTCAATTTTGCTCCCTGTCGGACTGGCCGACTTCAACTGATGGGGACGCTAAGGGCTAAATCAAGGCCCGTCAACCGCGAATCGATCCGGCCCCGGCTGCCGAAAAGGCTGGAAAAACCGCGCCTTCGGATGAAGGCGCGGCCAGTCCAGTTCAGGGAGGAAGGCGCACCGGCGGCGAGGATCACCCCCGGCATCGCCCAGACACGCGCAGATGGTTCAAGGATGTATTGTCTCGGCGGACGCCTCCGGCGGATCCGGGGGCAGGCGCGTCGCGGTCCTCGCACCCGTCCGCCGATGCTCATCGCCCGGGCTGCGGCGAAGGTCCCGGTGCACCGTGGTCAGGTGACGTCGGCCGCGAGGGGGGCCGGGACAGCAGGCGGCACGGCGGCCGGGGGGCGCCGTGCCACGGGGCTAGAGGACGGGCGCTCCGGTGGCCGGTGCGGGTTGCAGGCCGCCGGGCCGGAAGAAGCCCGAGGCATGGGCCAGACCCGCCGCAGCGCCTCCGGCAAGGGGGGCCGCGATGAAGACCCAGAGGTCGGCGAGCGCCTTGCCGCCCACGAAGACCGCCGGCCCGATCGAGCGGGCGGGATTGACCGAGACGCCGGTGACATTGATCCCGACCAGATGGATGCCGGCGAGGGTCAGGCCGATGGCCAGGCCCGCAAGCGCCGTCGAGGCCGCCGAGACATGCGAGGCCGTGGCCGCCAGAACCACGCAGACGAAGATGAAGGTGGCCACCAGCTCGAAGATCAGGGCAGCCCCCAGCGAATATTCCCCCTGGTAGCCCGTGCCATATCCGTTCTGGCCGAGCCCGTCCGTCGCCAGCGCATAATCGGCCTTGCCGGAAGCCACGAGGAAGACGACGAGCGCGCCGAGGGTGGCGCCCGCCACCTGCGCCACGACATAGCCGCCGAACTCGGCCATCGGCATCCGGCCCGCCATCAGGAAGCCGAGCGAGACGGCAGGGTTGAGATGGGCGCCCGAGATCGCCCCGAGCGAATAGGCGGCCGCGACGATGGAGAGGCCGAAGGCGAGCGAGATGCCGAGCATTCCGATCTGCTCTCCCATCAGCACGGCCGCTCCGCAGCCGAAGAAGACAAGAATGAATGTGCCGAGCATTTCAGCGAGGAGCTTCTTGGTCATGGATCATCCCCGTGTCTGTGAATGTATGGGCAGTGTCCGGTCTTGCATTGAAAAGGCAGTTTGGGGTCTGGGACCCGGAATGAGGGCGCGGGCGTTCCTGCGGGCCGTATGGGCTGGCTCCGTCGCTCGCGACGGCCTATATGAACATGGAACGTCGCTTTCATGATCGGAAAACTTGTGCGCGACCTGAAGATTCCCGACCAGCGCCACCCGGAAAAGGCGCACCGCCCGGACAATGACCAGCCCAGGAAGCCCTCCTGGATCCGCGTCAAGGCTCCGACGTCCGAGGGCTACAAGGAAACGCGGGACATCATCCGCGGCCAGAAGCTCGCGACCGTCTGCGAGGAGGCGGGCTGCCCCAATGTCGGCGAATGCTGGGGGCAGGGTCACGCGACCATGATGATCATGGGCGAGATCTGCACGCGCGGCTGCACCTTCTGCAACGTGGCCACCGGCAAGCCTCAGGCGCTCGACGCCTTCGAGCCGGGGCGCGTCGCCCATGCCGTCAGCCAGCTCGGCCTCAAGCATGTCGTGGTGACGAGCGTGGATCGCGACGATCTGGAGGATGGCGGGGCCGAGCATTTCGCCCAGACGATCCGCGCGATCCGTCACCGGGCGCAGGGCACCACGGTCGAGGTGCTGGTGCCGGATTTCCTGAAATGCGGGCCCGAGGCGCTCGAGACCGTGGTGGCGGCGCGTCCCGACGTGTTCAACCACAATCTCGAGACGGTGCCGGGCCTCTATCCCGAGGTCCGGCCCGGCGCGCGCTACTTCCACTCGCTGCGGCTGCTCCAGCGGGCCAAGGAGCTGGATCCGCAGATCTTCACCAAGTCGGGGATCATGGTGGGCCTTGGCGAGGACCGGCAGGGCGTGATGCAGGTGATGGACGACATGCGCGCGGCCGGCGTGGATTTCCTGACCATCGGCCAGTATCTGCAGCCCACGCCCAAGCACCACCGGGTTGACCGTTTCGTGACTCCCGAGGAATTTGCGAGCTACGAAAAGGCCGCCTACGGCAAGGGCTTCCTGATGGTATCGGCCACGCCGCTTACCCGGTCGTCCTACCATGCCGGCGAGGATTTCGCCCGCCTGCGCGCCGCGCGGCTGGAGCGTCTGGGCGCCTGACGGCGATCGGGGGGCGGCGTCGGTCGCCTCCTTCTCACTCGATCCCCGGCACCTTCTTCAGATAGGCCGCGATGGCGCGGCGGTCCTCGTCCGGGAGCTGGCCGGTGTTGCGCACCACATCCGCCATCTGCCCGCCCGCGGAATCATACTCCGGGGTGAAGCCCGAGCTCAGATACTCCGCTATGTCGCCCTCGGACCAGTCGAGCCTGGCGGGGGTGATGTTCGGGATCGTCCCGCGCCCCTCGGGGTTCGGCCCGCCGGCCAGCCAGCGGCCGGTGTCGCGCAGGCCGAGCGCGTTGCGCGCCGTATGACACTCGCCGCAGTGGCCGAGACCCTCGACCAGATAGCGGCCGCGCTCTTCCGCCGTCGAGAGGTCGCCCTCGACGATCCATGACGGGCCGCCCGCCAGCAGCTTCCAGCCGCCGAGGAGCATGCGCTGGTTGTAGGGGAAGCCCAGCTCGTGCGGCTCGTTCGGGCGATCCGATGGGGGCAGGGTGTCGAGAAAGGCCCGGAGGTCGGCCACGTCCTGGGGCGTCGCATGGGCGTAGGACGTGTAGGGGAAGGAGGGGTAATAGTGCTGCCCCTCGGGCGAGGTGCCGTGGCGCAGGGCCGAGTCCAGATCCTCGAGCGACCAGGCGCCGATCCCGTGGGTGGGATCGGGCGAGATGTTGGGCGCGACGAAGGTGCCGAAGTCCGTGGTCAGCCGCAGGCCGCCCGACAGCACGAGCCGCGCCTCGCCGCGGGCATCGCGGGCGGCATGGCACGAGGCGCATCCTCCGGCCCAGAAGACCCGCTCGCCCCGGCCGGCATCGCCTGTCAGGCCCGCAAGCGTCGCGGGGTCGCTCGTGACCGGCCGGGTGAGCCACAGTCCGGCCGCCCCCGCGACCAGAAGGAGCGCGAGACCGACCGTCAGGATGCGCCGCATGCCTCAGTCCTTCTGGCGGTAGGTCTCGTGGCAGCTTCCGCAGCCCGCGCCCACATCCCGCATGGCGGCCTGAAGCGCCGCAAGATCGGTGCCCGCCGCGGCCTGCATCGTCGCGGCGGCCTCCTGCATGCCGTTGATCTTGGTCACGAAGTCGTCCGGCTGTTCCCAGATGGCTGGAAGGGCTTCGCTGCCCTCCGCCTCACCCTCGCCGGAGCCCTGCGGGAAAAGCTCGGGCGAGATCACCGAGGCCAGCGCCGCGAGATTCGCCGCGGCCTTGCCCGCAACCGCCTCGTCATAGGGCATCTCTTCCTTGGCCATGCCGCCCAGCTTGCCCAGCTCGTGGGCCATCAGCGTCATGAGCCCTTGCCGCCCTTCCATCATCCGCTCGATCTGGCGGGCATCCTGGGCGACGGCGGGAAAGGCTGCGAGAGAGAAGGTCAGGGCAAATGCTGGAATGGGTCGCATCAAACGGCCTCCTGGCTATGGACTGCGGAAGAAGAGGCTAGCCCGCGTCCGCCGATTGGCCTACGGGGATTTTCAACTTTTCCGTGAGGTGGCGGGTTTTTCGCCGGCGGATCGGGGTATCGGGCCGGTCGGCCGGGCGTGGGGGCCGCGCCAATGCCCGGATCAGGGCCGGCCGGCGCGGCCGAAGCCGTCCACGGTCAGCGCCTCCGGCCATCCCGCCACGCGCTCGACCGCCACCAGCGCAAGCGAGGCGCCAACCACCGCAAGCACCAGAAGCACACGCCGCCGCGACGGTGGACGCCGGGCCCACCGCACCATCCGCAGCAGCCAGAGTGGACTCATGCCTCTTCCAGGAACCGGACCTTGCCGATGAAGGGCAGGTTGCGGTTGCGCTGGGCGTAGTCGATCCCGTAGCCCACAACGAACTCGTCGGGGATCTCGAACCCGGTCCAGGTGGCGCGGATGCCCACCTCGCGCCGCGAGGGTTTGTCGAGCAGCGCGCAGACCTCGAGCCGCTTGGGCTCGCGCGAGCGCAGCAGCCGCACCACATGGCTGAGGGTGAAGCCCGTGTCCACGATGTCCTCGACCACCAGCACGTCCCGCCCCGCGATCTCGCCGCGCAGATCCTTGAGGATGCGCACTTCACGGCTCGAGGTCATCGCGTCGCCGTAGGAGGAGGCCTCGAGGAAATCCACTTCGACCGGCAGATGGATCTCGCGCACCAGATCGGCGATGAAGACGAACGAGCCGCGCAGAAGGCCCACGACCACGAGCTTCTCGGTATCGGCAAAATGCTCGGTGATCTGGCGCGCCAGAACCTCGACCCGTGCCGCGATCTGTTTGGGAGAGATCATCTGGTCTATGACATAAGGTCTCGTCGGCATGGCGCCCTCTTGCATCCTGCCGCCCCTTTATCCAGAAACGACGCCCAAGTCACGCCCGACCGGGGCCGTTGCCCGAGGACCGAACGCCGCGATGCCGACCCACTCCGAGAGCCGCCCGCTTCCCTGGACCGCCGGGGAAATGTATGACCTCGTCGCGGACGTGGAGCGCTATCCGCAGTTCCTGCCGTGGAATTCCGCGGCCCGCATCCGCTCGCGAAAGCCCATCCAGGGCGGCGAGCTGATGGAGGCGGATCTGGTGATCTCGTTCAAGGTGTTCCGCGAACGGTTCGGCAGCCGCGTGAAGCTGTTTCCCGAGGCGAAGCGGATCGAGACCGAATATCTCGACGGGCCGTTCAAGTACATGCGCTCCTCCTGGAGCTTCCGCGACCGCCCCGACGGCGGCTGCGAGGTCGATTTCTTCGTCGATTTCGAGTTCCGCAACGCGATCCTTCAAGGAATCATCGGCGTCGTCTTCAACGAGGCGATGCACCGCATCGTCCGGGCCTTCGAAAAGCGCGCCCAGACGCTCTACGGTCCGCGCTGAGCCTCTCGGCCGGTGTCCGCAAGGGCGGCGTGGGCGCTTCCCGTGTAAGATCGGTCGAATTTGCCGCACATCTGCAAACGCTGCCGAGCGTCGGGGCGATGGCCTGAGGCCACCGGACAGGCCGGACCCGCCCTTGAGCCGTGAATGTCGTGGCACCACCGCAAGTTGCAGGCCTGCCGGACGCGCGGCTCCGGCAGGTCAGGCGCGTCACCGCCTGACGTCTGCGCCTGTATCGGCTGGACGGGCTCCCCTTCGAATGCGTTTCCAGGACAAATCCGAGGAGCGTTAGCTGCGCGCTAAGGTTTGTGCGGCATTCCAAGGTTCAGGTTCCGATGGCTGGGCCCATCCGGCACGAGGGACCTGCTCGCCGTACGCCGCCGGTTCATGCCACTCCGACGAAACAGGCGCGAGCGTCGGACAGAGAATGAACTGCCGTGGCGCACCCGATGCCTCGCTCATGCAGGTATCTCTTTCGATTGGCTGATGTCATGAAAGCATGCTTGCCAGAACCAGACGCCGCCGGGGCCGGGCGGAAGGTTCTGACGTGGGTGGCGCCCGAGCCGTCGGGCCGCAGGCCGGCGCCCACGCCCTGCTTCTTCGCTGTCAGCCCCACCGCCCTCGGCGCAGACGCCGAAGCCGCCGCGGCCTGAACAGACAGGACCCTTTCCCATGAGATTGACCATCAAACTCAGGCTCATCATTGCCTTCAGCCTCGTCCTCGCCCTGAGCGGCCTGGCCACCGGCATTGCCATCACGAGCCTCGACAAGCTGAACGATCGGCTGACCTCGCTGATCGACATCGACGTGAACAAGGTGCTGCTGGCTCAGCAGCTGAATGAGGGGCAACTGGCCGTCAAGGGCTACAACCGTGACCTGATCCTCGCCGGTTCCGCGGCCGAGCGACAGGACAGCATCGCAAAGATGGAGAAAGCCCGCCAGGTGCAGCAAGGCGCCTTCGAGGCTCTGTCGGCTCTCTTGCAGTCAAGCGAGCGGGCAGCCATTCTCACCGAATACCGAACCCTCTGGGACGAGGTGAATGCCGTGAACGCGAAGGTCGTGGAACTGGCCTCGGCCGGTGACACGCAGGGCGCGCAGCGGCTCATCGCGGACAAGGAGCAGATGGCCCGCCAGCAGCAGCGCATTGATCTGATCGACGATCTGCGCGCCCGGCTGATGGCCGACCTCGACCAGGCCAAGAGCGAGACGGATGTGCTCTATGCCTCGTCCGCGCGCAACCTGATGATCATCGTGGCGGTCTCGGGCATCATCGGCATTGCCGCCGCCGGCTGGATCGTGCTCTCCATCACCCGCGGCCTCGCCAAGGCGATCGGCGCCACGCGAAGGGTTGCCGAGGGCGATCTGTCGACCACGGTGGAGTTGAGCGGACGGGATGAGCTGACCGACCTGCTGAGCGCCTCGAACACCATGGTGCTGAAGCTGCGCGAGATCGTGGGCAATGTCAGCGGTGCCACGCGCGAGGTCGCCTCGGGAAGTGCTGAAATGGCGGCGACGTCCGAACAGCTCAGCCAGAGTGCCAGCGAACAGGCCTCGGCCACGACGGAAGCCTCGGCCTCGGTCGAGCAGATGACCGCAAACATCAAGCAGACTGCGGACAATTCCGCCCAGACCGAGGTGCTTGCGGACAAGTCGGCCGCTGACGCCCGCGAAAGCGGCCGGGCCGTGGCCGAGGCCGTCGAGGCCATGCAGACCATCGCCGAGAAGATCATGGTCGTGCAGGAGATCGCGCGCCAGACCGATCTGCTGGCCCTGAACGCCGCCGTCGAGGCGGCCCGGGCCGGGGAGCATGGCCGCGGCTTTGCCGTTGTCGCCTCCGAGGTGCGCAAGCTGGCCGAGCGCAGCCAGACCGCAGCGTCCGAGATCTCGACCCTCTCGATCGGCACGATGCGGACGGCCAATGTCGCCGGCGAGATGCTGGAACGGCTGGTGCCCGACATCGAGCGGACGGCGCGTCTCGTCACCGACATTTCCGTGGCCTCGCGCGAACTGTCCACGGGCGCGCAACAGGTGGCCGCGGCGATCGAGCAACTCGACAAGGTCACCCAGCAGAACACGTCGGCGGCCGAGCAGCTCTCGACGAGCGCCGTGGAGCTTTCGGGCCAGGCGGAACATCTTGAGGGGTCGATCTCCCACTTCCGCATGGAGGGGGCCGCAGCCGCGCCCAGGCGGACCTCAAGGCCGCAGATGACGTCTCCCCGGCCAAAGCCGACCGTCGCTGCGCCCCGCAAGTGCGGTGGGTTCGACCTCGACATGTCGATCGGCGAAGATGCGCTCGACGCAGGATTCTCGCGACAGAACGCGGCCTGACGCCCAGCACCTTCCCCGGCTGTGCCCGGGGAAGGTGCCTCTGCACGCCCGGCACGAAGCGTCGCTCGAGGACTGGCAGGATCCACATTTCACGCCAAGACAGGGCGTCCCCACAGGTCGTACTCGCCCGCTTCCTCGACCTCCACCGTCAGCAGGTCACCCGGAGACAGCGCCTCGAACCCCTCATCGATGAAGAGATTGCCATCGATCTCCGGCGCATCGGCCTTGGTGCGGCAGGTCGCCCCCTCGCCATCCACCTCGTCCACGATCACCTCAAGCCTTTGTCCGATTCGGGCCGCAAGCTTCGCCTCCGAGATCGCCTGGGCCTTCTGCATGAACCTCTCCCAGCGTTCCTGCTTGAGCTCGGGCGCGACATGGTCGGGCAGCGCATTGGAACGCGCCCCCGCGACATTCTCGTACTGAAAGCAACCCACGCGATCGAGCTGCGCCTCGTCGAGCCAGTCAAGCAGCGTCTGGAACTCCTCCTCGGTCTCGCCCGGATAGCCCACGATGAAGGTCGAGCGCAGCGTGATGTCCGGGCAATCGCGCCGCCAGGCCGCGATCTCGTCGAGCGTCCGCGCCGCAGCGGCCGGGCGGGCCATGCGCTTGAGGACCTCCGGGTGGGCGTGCTGGAAGGGAATGTCGAGATAGGGCAGGATCAGCCCCTCGGCCATCAGCGGGATCAGCTCTCGCACATGGGGATAGGGATAGACATAATGAAGCCGCACCCAGGCGCCGAGCTGCCCCAGCTCGCGCGCGAGCGGCAGGATCGGAAAACGCACAGGGCCCTTCCAGTCGGTGCCATAGGCGCTCGTGTCCTGGCTGATGACCAGAAGCTCGCGCACCCCGGCCTCCACCAGCTTTTCCGCCTCGCGCAGCACCGCGCGCTCGGGCCGGCTCACGAGGCGGCCGCGCATGTCGGGAATGATGCAAAAGCGGCAGCTGTGATTGCAGCCCTCCGAAATCTTCAGGTAGCTGAAATGCCGGGGCGTCAGCCGCACGCCCGTCGCAGGCAGGAGATCCACGAACGGGTCCGGCGCGGGGGGCACCGCGCCATGCACCGCATCCAGAACCTGCTCATATTGATGCGGACCGGTCACGGCCAGCACCTTGGGGTGCGCGCCCGTGATGTAATCGGGCTCGGCGCCGAGGCAGCCGGTGACGATCACCCGGCCATTCTCGCGCAGAGCCTCACCGATCGCCTCGAGACTTTCCGCCTTGGCGCTGTCGAGAAAGCCGCAGGTGTTCACGATCACCGCATCCGCCCCCGCGTAATCGGGCGAGATCGCATAACCTTCCGCGCGCAGCCGCGTCAGGATCCGCTCGCTGTCCACGAGCGCCTTGGGGCAGCCGAGCGAGACCATGCCTATGGTCGGCTGCCCCTCGCGGCGGGGGCTGTCGATCACCAGTCGGGGCGCGAGATCGGGGCGGAGGTTGGGTGGGTTCTGGGCCATCGCGCCCATATAGCGTGGGGCCTGCATGCGCGGAAGGCCCCGCCTCCTTCATTCTGGCCCAAATATCCTCGGGGGGTGCGGGGGGCGGACAGCCCCCCGCGGCGCCGGCCCCGTCAGTCCGCGACCTGCGCCAGCCGCGCGAACAGATCGGCGATCCGGGCCGTGTCCACATTGGCAAAGGCGATGCGGAGTTCGCGTCCTCCCTCGTCCGCGCCCTCAGGCCGGAACATGGTTCCGGGCAGCATGAGCACGCCCGCCTCGTGCACCAGCCGCTGGGCGAGCCGGTCGGACGCTTCGGCGAAGGGATGCGTCACATAGGCAAAATAGGCGCCGCAGCCGAGAAGCGTCCAACCCGGCAGCGCCGCAAAGCCGCCCACCATCGCCGTCCGCCGTGCGAGGATCTCGTCCCGCTCGCCCGCGACCCAGTGCGCCAGGTTCCGCATCCCCCAGAGTGCGCCGATCTGGCCAAGCTGGCTCGGGCAGATCGCCACCGTATCGAGGAACTTCTCGACCTGGGCCAGACGCGCGGCCGAGGCCACCACGGCGCCGACACGGTGCCCCGTCAGCCGATAGGCCTTGGAGAAGGAATAGAGATGCACCAGCACGCCGTCCCATTCGGGATCGGCAAAGAGCGGGTGTGGCGCGCCGGTGCGACTGTCGAAGTCGCGGTAGGTTTCGTCGAGGATCAGGGCCAGGCCGCGGCTGCGCGCGAGATCCCGGAAGGCCGCAAGCGTTGCGGCCGGATATTCGACGCCGCCCGGGTTGTTGGGCGTGACGAGCACGATGGCACGGGTCCGCGGTGTGACAAGCGCCGCCGCGCGCTCGGCGTCGGGCCGCAGCGTCGGGCCGGTCGGCAGCGGCACCGCCGTCACGCCCTGCATGTCGAGCCACATCTTGTGATTGAAATACCACGGGGTCGGCAGGATCACCTCGTCACCGGCCGCCGCGAGGGTCGCCATGATCGCGCAGAAGGCCTGGTTGCAGCCCTGCGTGATGGCCACCTGAGCCGCCTCGATCCGCCCGCCGTAGGCGCGCGACCACTGGGAGGCAAGCTCCTCGCGCAGGGCCGGCATCCCGAGCACCGGGCCGTAGAGATGGGCCTGCGGATCGCTCAGCGCCGCTTCGGCCAGCGCCTCGCGCAGGCCGGGGGGCGGAGGCTCGACCGGCGCGGCCTGGCTCAGATTGAGAAGCGGGCGATCCGCAGGAAAGCTCAGCCCCTGGATCCAGCGCCGCGCCTCCATCACCGGGGGCGGGAAGGTCGCGGCCATCGCGGGATTGAGCGGCAGGGTCATCGGGGCCTCCGGCGGCAGGAGAGGGCGTCAGTCGCGCCCGCGGTAGGGCTCCACATATTGAAGCGCCATGTCCCAGGGGAAGAAGATCCAGGTGTCCTGGCTCACCTCGGTGATGTAGGTATCCACCATCGGCCGGCCCGAGGGCTTGGCATAGACCGTGGCGAAATGGGCGCGGGGGTAGAGGGTGCGCACCAATTCGAGCGTCTTTCCCGAATCGACAAGGTCATCGACGATCAGGATGCCGTGGCCATCGCCCATCAGCTCGGCCTGCGGGGCCTTGATGACGCTGGGGGGCTGCTGTTCCTGCCAGTTGTAACTTTTCACGCTGATCGTATCGACGGTGCGGATGTCGAGTTCGCGGCTGACGATCATCGCGGGGACGAGGCCGCCGCGGGTGATGCCCACAACGGCGCGCCAGGCGCCATTGTCGGGCCCCTGGCCATCGAGCCGCCAGGCCAGCGCCCGGCTATCGCGGTGGATCTGGTCCCAGCTGACGTGGAATCCCTTCTCATGGGGAAGGCGCTCTTTCATACGGATCTCCTAGAACGCGGCGAGCTTCACGCCAAGCAGAGCCAGCAGGCCGCCGAAGCTGCGGTCGATGACGGATTTGAGGCTGATATATCCGCTGCGCGCCCGTTCAAAGGAGAAAACGCGTGCCACAAACAGGTTCCACAGGAACTCGTTCAGGAACACCGCGACAAGCAGCAGCCCCACCGCCCAGGGTGCGGCGTCCGGTGGAACCGTGCCGATGAAGATGGCCGAGAAGAAGACCGCCGGCTTGGGATTGGACAGCTGGGTGAACAGGCCCAGCCGGAAGGCCGAGGCCATGCTTCGGGGCGGTCGGCCGCCGAGGTCGGTATCGAACGGCCGGTCCGCCTCGCGCCACATGATGTAGGCCATGCGGATCAGGTAGATGGCGCCGGCGATCTTCAGCCCCCAGAGGATCGAGGGCGCGATCTGGAACAGCAGGGCCAGCCCGAAGAGGGCCGCCGATGCCCAGGTGACAGCCCCGGCCGCCAGCCCCAGCGAAAGGACCGCGCCGGTGCGCAGCCCCTCGGTCATGCCGGTGCGGGCGGACATGAGGACGGCCGGGCCGGGACTGATCGCCGCCATCAGATGCAGCAGCCAGGCTGCCGCGAAGGCGGCGAGGGTCACCTCAGTGGTCCTTGCGGCCGGTCACGGCGTCGATGTCGGGCGCGTCCACGGCCTTCATGCCGACGACATGGTAGCCCGCATCCACATGCAGCACCTCGCCCGTCGTGCCCGAGCCGAGGTCGGACAGCAGGTAGAGCGCGGCCTTGCCCACCTCTTCCTGCGTCACGTTCCGGCGCAGCGGCGAGTTCAGCTCGTTCCACTTCATGATGTAGCGGAAGTCGCCGATCCCGCTTGCGGCGAGCGTCTTGATCGGGCCGGCCGAGATCGCGTTGACGCGGATGCCGTCCTTGCCCAGATCCTCGGCGATATATTGCACCGAGGTCTCGAGCGCGGCCTTGGCGATGCCCATCACGTTGTAATGCGGCATCACCTTCTCGGCGCCGTAGTAGGTCAGGGTGAGCAGGCTGCCTCCGTTGGGCATCATGGCGCAGGCGCGCTGGCAGACGGCGGTGAAGGAATAGACCGAGATGTCCATCGTCATGCGGAAGTTCGCCGGCGACGTGTCCACATAGCGGCCGCGCAGCTCGGTCTTGTCCGAGAAGCCGATGGCGTGGACGACGAAATCCAGCGTGCCCCAGATCTCTTTCAGATGGGCAAAGAGCCGGTCGAGCGAGCCTTCGTCCGACACGTCGCATTCCACCAGTTCGGTCGCGCCGATCGAGGCGGCCAGGGGCTCGACCCGCTTCTTCAGCGCGTCGCCCTGATAGGAAAAGGCCATTTCGGCGCCCTGCTCGGCGCAGCATTTCGCGATGCCCCAGGCAATGGACTTGTCGTTTGCGAGCCCCATGATGAGACCGCGCTTGCCAGCCAGCAGTCCGTTCGCCATCGGCTTTCCCTCGTCATGTTCTGAGTGGTTTGCGCGAGGTGTAGGCCATCGCAGGGTCTCCATCAAGTGCGGCAGGATGAGGCGGATATTGCCGGAGGCGGTCTGCCGCACTAGGGTCGTCCGGCTCAGAAGGGGAAGACCATGGACAGGACGGGCATCTTCGCGGGGGAGGATCCCTTCGCCATCGCCAGAAGCTGGTTGGCCGAGGCCGAGCCGCAGGAGCCGAACGATCCCAACGCCATCGCGCTGGCCACCGTGGATGCGTCGGGCCTGCCCAACGTGCGCATGGTGCTGCTGAAGGAGATCGAGCCCGCGGCCTTCGTCTTCTACACCAACTACGGCTCGCAGAAGGCGGTCGAGATCGAGGCCACGGGCAAGGCGGCCTTCGTGCTGCACTGGAAGTCGCTGCGCCGGCAGGTCAGGGTGCGGGGCCTCGTCGAACGCGAGGAGGGGCCGCAGGCGGACGCCTACTACCAGTCGCGGTCGCTCAAGAGCCGACTCGGCGCCTGGGCCTCGCAGCAGAGCCAGCCGCTGACGTCGCGCGCGAGCCTCATGGCCGAGGTCGCCCGGGTCACGGCGCGCCACGGAACAAACCCGCCGCGGCCGGCGTTCTGGGGTGGTTTCAGGATCAAGCCACTGGAGATCGAGTTCTGGGCCGACGGGTCCTTCCGCCTGCACGACCGGTTTCGCTGGCGCCGCGAACACCTTTCGGACAGCTGGACGATCGAGCGTCTGCACCCTTGAATTTCACGCTTCGTGAATGAAAGGTTCGGCTGCGAGTGATGATTTGCTCTTGAATCCGCCGGAGGATTGACGGCACAAGTTTCAATCTACGGGCTCATCTGGGGACAGCTCTGGAATGGTGGAAGACGAAAAGGCCCTGCAGCTTGTGCATGGCCGTGTGAAATGGTTCGATCCGGCAAAAGGCTTCGGGTTCATCGTGACCGAGGAGAACGGAGCCGATATCCTGCTCCACGCCAATGTCCTTCGGAACTATGGGCAGAGTTCGGTGGCGGACGGGGCGGGCATCACCGTAAAGGTCCAGAGCACCCAGCGGGGCGTTCAGGCCGTCGAGGTGGTCGAGATCGAGCCGCCGGCCGGGACGACGTTCCAGCTGAGCGAGGACAGCGAGGCCACGACCCCCGAGGAGATCGCCTCGCGTCCGCTCGAGCCGGGCCGGGTGAAATGGTTCGACAAGGGCAAGGGCTTCGGCTTTGCCAATGTCTTCGGCCGGTCCGAGGATGTCTTCATCCATGTCGAAGTCCTGCGGATGTCGGGCTTTGCCGACCTTGCCGCGGGCGAAGCGGTGGCGCTGCGCATCATCGAGGGGCGGCGCGGGCGCATGGCGGTGCAGGTGGTCTCATGGGAAGCGGCGGCGCGTCAGCATCAGCAACCGGTCTGAGGGCGCTGGCCCTCGCGCTGGTGCTCGTTCCCGGCGCGGTCCGGGCCGACTGCCGGCCCGACACGGTCGAGCTGCGCACCGAGACCGGCGCGACGGTGCGCTTTGCCGTGGAAATTGCCGACTCGCCCGAGGAACGGTCGCGGGGCCTCATGCATCGCAAGAGCCTGCCGCGGTCGTCGGGGATGCTGTTCCTGTTCGACGAGCCGCACCGGGCGAGCTTCTGGATGCGCAACACGCTCATCCCGCTCGACATGATCTTCGCCGGCCCTGACGGGACGGTGAAAAGCGTTCATGCCGAGGCGGTGCCGGGCGATCTGACCCCCATCACCGGCGGCGACGGGATCCAGAGCGTGCTGGAGATCAACGGGGGCCTCGCCCGCGCGCTGGGGATCGGCCCGGGAACCGTTCTGCGCCATCCGGGCATCGCACAGGCGATGGCCGCCTGGCCCTGCGACTAGACGCTGGCTCGCCTTTCAGCGTGAGGTCAGGCCAGTGCCGCGGCCGCCACGAAGACCGCGGCTTCGGAAAGCTGCTGGGACGCGCCGAGGATGTCTCCGGTCTGGCCGCCGATCTTGGCGCGTGCGACCATGCCGAGCGCCAGGGCCGCGGATGCTGCGGCGAGGGCGAGGATCAGCGCGGCAGGGCCCGAGACGAGCAGCGCCACCGCCAGTGCCACAAGCACCGCAAGCCGAGCCTGACGCCCATCGGGCCGGCCGAGCGACTGCGAGAGCCCCGCGCCGCGCGCGTTGGGAAGCCAGGCCATCAGCACCACCATCGGCACACGCGAGAGCACCGCGGCCGCGATCAGCACCGCGCTGCCGCTTTCAAGCGCCGCCGCCAGAGCCGACCAGCGCACGAGGCCCACGAGCATGAGGGCCGCCACGCCATAGCTGCCGGTGCGGCTGTCCTTCATGATCTCGAGCCGCCGCTCGCGCGTCCAGCCGCCCCAGAGGCCGTCGGCGGTGTCGGCAAGCCCGTCCTCGTGCATGGCGCCGGTCACCAGCGCCTGCGCTGCCAGCGCCAGCGCCGCTGCGACCGTGGCGGGCAGGCCGGCGGCGAGGCTCAATGCCGCCACCAGCGCCGACAGCCCGCCCACCGCCACGCCGGCCAGGGGCCAGGCCCAGGCGGCCGAGGCGCCGCGATCGGGCAGGGACCGCGCGCGCAGAGGCAGCCGCGTCAGCAGCGCCAGGGCCAGCAGCACATCCGCCCACCTCTGCGACAGCCTGTCTTTCACCTTGCCTCTCCCGTGCACTGGTCTCCACCGAGAGTTCCCGATACCGAAGCCGCATCAGCCAAGCAACCAGAAGGACCCGCCATGAAGGCTCCGTTCACCTCCCTCGCAGGCTTCCGTGCCGTTTTCGACGCGCTCCCGCAGCCGGATGCGGCCGCGCTTGAGGCGGCCACCGTGCGCAACGGGCAGCTCACGAAGCCGAAGGGCGCGCTGGGCCGGCTGGAGGGGCTGGCGATCTGGTATGCGGGCTGGGTGGGCGACGGGCGCCCCGCGCTCGAGCGGCCGCAGGTGGCGATCTTCGCGGGCAATCACGGTATTGCCGCGCGCGGCGTCTCGGCCTTTCCGCCCGAGGTCACGGTTCAGATGGTGGCGAACTACCGGGCCGGCGGGGCTGCGGTGAACCAGCTCTGCAAGGTGGCGGGCGCAAGCATGACCGTCACGGAACTCGATCTCGACCGGCCGACACTCGACTTCACCCAAGGCCCGGCCATGACCGAGGACGAGCTGGTCGCGGCGCTGGCGGCGGGCTGGGAGGCGGTCGAGGACGAGGCCGATCTTCTCGTCGTGGGCGAGATGGGGATCGGCAACACCACGGCCGCCGCGGCGATCGCGGCGGCGCTCTTCGGCGGATCGGCGGGAGAATGGACCGGCCGCGGCAGCGGCGTCGAGGGGGCGGCGCTGGAGGGCAAGACGCTCGTCGTGGCGCAGGGGCTGGAACGGCATGCCGAGGCACTCTCGGACCCGGTCGAGGTCCTGCGCCGGCTGGGCGGACGCGAGCTTGCGGCCATGGCGGGTGCGATCGCGCGGGCGCGCGTGGGGCGCATCCCGGTGATTCTCGACGGCTTCATCTGTTCGGCTGCCGCGGCGGTCCTGCATGCGATCCGGCCCGGCGCGCTCGATCATGCGGTGGCGGGCCATGTCAGCGCCGAAGGGGCGCATCCGGCGGTTCTGGCGCGGCTGGGCAAGGAGCCGATCCTGGAGCTCGGGATGCGGCTGGGAGAGGGGACCGGCGCCATCGTGGCCATCAACATCCTGCGCAGCGCGGTGGCCTGCCTGTCGGGCATGGCAACCTTCGCCGAAGCCGGCGTGGCCGAGGGCTGAGCCACAGCCCTATTCCACAGCCTCGGGATCGGGTCGGGCCTGGACCGCTTCCTCGAGCAGCGCCGTCTCGAGATCGGCATCGAGCTGCCGGGCGCGGGTCACATAGGCGTCGTTGAGATGCGCGGGCTGGCCGGGCACCCAGAGCTCGGCCAGATCGCGCATCGCGGCCCGGTCCACGCGGTAGTAGGTGCGCGACCGCTGGGCCGCCTCATATTCGCTGAATCCCATGTTCTCGAGCACATAGCGCCCGGCCCGGATCGAGCTGTCGAAGGTCTCGCGCACGATGTCGTCCGCGCCGGCCTGATAGAGTTCATAGACATGCACCCGGTCGCGGGCGCGGGCCACGATATGCAGGTCGGGCCGGACCTGTCGGGCGTAGCGGACGATCCTGATCGCATTCTCGCGGTCGTCCACCGCCACCACCAGCACCGCCGCCTCGTCCAGACCGGCCGCCTGCAGCAGATCGGGGCGCGTCGGGTCGCCGAAGAAGCCCTTGACGCCGAAGCGGCGCATGATCTGCACGGCCATCATGTCATGGTCGAGAACGACCGTCTGGATGCCGCTCATCCGCACGAGGCGGTTCACCACCTGCCCGAAGCGGCCGATGCCCGCGATGATGACGCGACCCTTCTCGTCGATCGGGTCGGGCCGGCCGGCCGGCTGTTCCTCGCCCAGTCCCGACAACCAGCCGGCGATGAGGAAGAGGACGGGTGTTACCAGCATCGAGAGGCTGATCACGATCAGCGTCTTCTGCGCCAGGAGGGAGGTGAGGATGGCCTCCTGTGCCGCAAAGCCCACCAGCACGAAGCCGAACTCGCCCGCCTGCGCAAGGCCGAGGGTCAGGAGCCAGCGGTCGCGCCCCCGGAGCCCGAAGGTCTCGGCCAGCGCGGCCAGCACCAGCACCTTGACGAACACCAGCCCCAGCGTGAGCGCGATGAGCGGCCAGGGGTCGGCCGCGAGCAGGCGGAAGTCGATCCCGATCCCGACGGCCATGAAGAAGAGGCCGAGCAGGATGCCCTTGTAGGGACGGATGTCGGCCTCGAGCTGGTGGCGGAACTCGGAGTTGGCCAGCACGACGCCCGCGAGAAACGTGCCGAGCGCGGGCGACAGACCCACGACCATGGTCAGGAAGGATGTGCCCGCGACGGTGAAGAGGGCGATGAAGCTGCCCATCTCGGGCAGGCGCGAGGCATGGACATAGCGGAACACCGGCCGCGTGAGGTAGTGCCCGCCCAGCACGATGAAGCCGACGACGCCCAGCATCACCAGCGTGTCGGCCCAGCCCGGCAGCGATTGCAGGAAGCCGATGATCGGCCGCGCCGGGCCTTCGGCGGCGTCATGCGGCAGGTGGGCGCTGGCCGAGGGACGCAGCGCCAGCAGCGGCACCAGCGCCAGCATCGGCACCACCGCAATGTCCTGCGCCAGCAGCACGGCAAAGGAGCTGCGGCCCCCGGCGGTGCGCAGCATGCGCCGCTCGGTCATGGTCTGGAGAACGATGGCCGTCGAGGAGAGCGCCGCGACCATCCCCAGCACGGCCGCTTCCTGCCAGGTGAACCCGAGCCAGGCGAGGCCGAGCGCCGCGACGAAACTCGTGAGACCGATCTGCAGCCCGCCGAGCCCCACGAGCGACTGGCGCATCCCCCAGAGCGTCGCCGGGTCGAGTTCCAGTCCCACGAGGAACAGCATCAGCACGACGCCGAACTCGGCATAGTGGCGCAGGTCTCCGGTCTCGGCTCCGGCAAGACCCAGCACCGGCCCCATGACGATCCCGGCCGCCAGATAGCCCAGGACCGAGCCGAAGCCCGCGCGCACGGCGAGCGGCACGATCAGCAGCGCCGCGCCGAGGTAGATGCTTGCCTGCAGAAGGAGGCTTTCCATGTCGCGCTGCCCGCCGTGCCCTGGACGTCAGGCTATCGCCCGGCCTTCCGGCCTGTCCATCCTGCCTGTGCGCCCGAACTGTCGCGGTTGTGGTCGATGGTCCCTCGCCCCGGCTTCGGGGCTCACCCCTTGGGCATGCTCAGGGCGAACATCCGGCTGCCCTTCCTGTAGCGCAGTTCGGAGGCGGTGATGGCGGCCACGACCCCGCCGTCGAGACGGTCGCCCACCCGCAGCTTGACGTAACGCCCGTTGGACTGGCGGACGAGGGCATAGCGGTTCGAGGACGTGCCATAGACGCCGATCAGATTGGTCTTCGACAGGTTGATGGCCTTGGTGAAGGTCGCGTTCTGCGCCACGTTGGCCCGGGTCGGGATCCGGGGGGCGGCGACCACCTCGGGTTCGTCATCGTCCTCGGGCAGGGGCGCTGCGACGGCCGGCGCCACCTGCCTCGGGGCCGGCGCCGCGGCGACGGGGGCCGGGGCCGGCGCGGGCGGTGCCTGGACGGCGGCGGCGACGGCGGCCTCGATGGCCTCCGAGAAATCGTTCGGTCGGGCCTCGGGCTTGCGCGAGACCGCAAGGGCGAGCGGGCTGATCGCGCCGCTCGAGGTGGCCACCGCTTCGGGAGCGCCATCGGGGCGCGGCGCGGGCGTCAGCGCCATGGCAAGTGTCGCCCCTTGAGCCTCCGGCTGGCCGGGTTCGGGATCGACCGGACGCAGGCGCGGACGCAGGCTGCTCATGCGCGGGGCGGCGGCATCCGGTGCGGCGTCGGGTTCGGCGGCCGCCTCTTCGGCTTCGGCGCGTGCGGGGCGCTCTTTCGGGCGCCGGCCGGACAGCGCGGGGTCGGCTGCGGCCGCCGGGGGCTCCGCGGATGCGGCATTGGCCGGGCCGGGGAAGATCGAGCCCGGGCTGGCCGCGGCGCGGGGTGCGACCTCGGCGGCGGGCGCTGCCGCTTCGGGCTCGGTCACCGACGGGCGGCGCGGGGGCAGGATCGGCGGCTTGCCCTGGATCAGCAGGAACTCGCCGGGGGCCAGCACGCCTTCCGGGCTCGGCCGGATCAGGCCGCGCTCGTCGAGTTCGTAGCTGGCGCCGAAGGGGGGCGGCGGCAGCGGCATCCCCGGCGCGGCATCGAGTTCGACCGGCGGCGGCGGCAGCGCCACCGCGTCGAGCGACGGCAGCGGCGAGTCCATCGTCGTGAGGAAGATCTCGTCCTGCGGCGTCTCGGCGGGCTTGGCCCGTCCGGCCTCGTCAGAGACCACGCGCGGCGCCTCGGCGGCCGGGGCGGGCGCCTCAGCGGCTTCGGCCGCAGTGTCAGACCCGGCCGGGGCGGCTGCATCCGCGGCCTCGATCGGCTCTTCGGACGGCGGTTGCGCGGAAATCGCCTCGTCGGGTGGCGGTTCCTGATCCGCGGCCAGTACCTCCGGGGTCGCCTCGGAGATGGCGAGCGCGGTCGCCGGTCCATCCTCGTTGGTGGCGACCAGGTAGGACGAGAGCGCCGCGACCGCCGCCAGGAAGACGAGCAGGGCGACCGTCAGGATCAGGCCGAGAAAGCGCGGCTTGCCCCGCTTCGGCGCGGGCTTGCCGCCAAAGACGCCGAACGGTTTGTCCGGTCGGTCCTCGGCCTTTGGCGCCGGCCGTGCCGGGCCCGTCTGGGCCTTCGGGCGCGCCGCTGCGAGCCCCGGAGCCGTCGCGGCAGCCGGGCTCGCGGCTCGGCCGGTCTGGGGCGCCGGACTGCGTGGAGGCAGGGCGGAGCGGCCGCCGGGGGCGCGCAGCACGGGTTCGGCCGTGCGCACGGGCTTCGGCTCTGACGTGACACGCGCGGCGGGCCGGGTGTGGATCGCCTCGGCCGCGGCCCGGCGGCTTGCGAAGCTGCCGGGGGGCATGGCCGGCACATCGTCGCCCGCAAGCTCGACATACGGCGCCTCGGGCACCTCGGGGCTTGTCACCGCAGGATTCGGCGGCGACGGCGGCGTGAAGGGCGGAAGCTCGCGCGCGTTCGGGATCGGCCGTTCCGGCGCCCGGACGAGCGGCGGCGGCATGAAGAACTCGTCCTCCGGGGCCGGAGGCTCGTCCTGCGGGGCCGCGGGTTCGGCCTCGGGAATGAACGCCTCTGGCTCGACCGGCTCTTCCACCTCGGGTTCGGGCAGGGCAAGCGCGCTTTCGTCCGGCGTGAGCGAGGCCAGAGCGGCGAGATCGGGAGCGGGCTCCCACGCCTCGTCCTCGGCAGGCGCGGTCGTCTCCGGCATCTCCGGCGACGGATCGTCCTCCGTCGCGGCAGGCGCATTGCCGACCGTCAACGGCTGCTCCGGCTCGACTTCGGCGGACACGGGCGGGGCGGCCTCGGGCACGGCCTCTTCAGGCGCCTCCACCTCGGGCTCGGGAGGGGTGGGCGGCGGATCCACGGCATCCGGCACCGGGGCCTCGTCGAGGAGCGGCTCGGCAGCGGCCGGAGCCTCGGCGGGCGGGGGATCCTCGGCGACGTCGAGCGGCAGGATCCGAATCGGCTCGGCGTCGCGCTCCACCCTCGTGCCGTTCGGCAGACGACGCTGCGCGGCCGAGAGGATGCCGAA
Organism: Cereibacter azotoformans; assembly: GCF_021391315.1. Lineage (NCBI taxonomy): Bacteria > Pseudomonadati > Pseudomonadota > Alphaproteobacteria > Rhodobacterales > Paracoccaceae > Cereibacter > Cereibacter azotoformans. Next base: position 937,031 of record NZ_CP090021.1, read on the forward strand.
CGAGGGCTCGCGCGGGAAGCCGCCGTTGACAGGGATGGCAACGAACGCCACCGGATTGAAGCCGTGCTCTTCGGCGAAACCCTCGGCCTCGTCCAGCGTTTCACGCGCGACCACGGCGACGCGCACCTCATCGCCCTGAGGCTCGAAGTCATAGACCAGATCCTTGACCTCGTAGGGCGTCAGCCCCTCGAGACCCGCGCGGATCTGCGCCCCCCGGCTGGCCCTGTCCGGCCCCGGCGCGGCGAGCGTGGTATAGAGGACCTGCGAGTTCGGGATCACCACCTTGGCGGTGACCCCCGCCTCTCCGGCGTCGGCCTGAGCCGCCTGGCGCAGGGCCGCCAGCGCCTCCGCGAGGTCGGGTGCGTCGTAGGGCACCCGTCCCAGTTCTTCCCATCCGTCGGGCATCCGCCGAAGCAGACTCGCGGCCTCAGGCGTAAGGTTGAGGGCAAATCTCGGTTTCATTTCGCGGGTCTAGCATATCTGGCGGCTCACCGGGGAGTCCGGGCCTCGGCCTTTCCGGTGTTACAGCAGCTTTTTGCCGAAGGGAAGGAAAACACCCAAGGATCGCCTTGCCCGATGTGTCACAAGAGGCGAACGCTCTCATCTCCAAGGAGGAACATTCCAGATGAACATTGCGAAAGTCCTGATGCTCTGCACCGCTGTTGCGCTGCCCGCCGGCGCGCTGTCCGGCGCCGCGCTGGCCGAGACCCCGCGCCTGACCGTGACGGGCGAGGGAATGGTGGCGGGCCGGCCTGACCTGGCGACGATCACGCTCGGCGTGACCAGCGAGGGGGCCACGGCGGCCGAGGCCATGTCGGACAACAGCGCGAACCTGGCGCGGGTGCTCGAGCGGCTGAAAGGCGCCGGCATCGAGGACCGGGACCTGCAGACAACGGGCCTCTCGCTCAACCCGAACTGGACGCAGGGGCCCGACGGGTCGGCGCCGCGGATCGAGGGCTATGTCGCCTCGAACATGCTGACGGTGCGCGTGCGGGATCTTGCCCGGCTCGGATCGGTGCTGGACGAGGCGGTGCAGGACGGGGCGAACACCCTGCACGGGGTCAGCTTCGCCCTGGCGGATCCCGAGCCGGCTATGGACGAGGCGCGCAGGAAGGCCGTGGCCAAGGCACGGGCGCGGGCGGAGCTGCTGACCGGCGCGGCCGGCGTGACGCTCGGGCCCATCCTCGAGATCCGCGAAGGGGGCGACGACTATCGCCCGCCCATGCCGATGTATCGCGAGGCCGCGATGGGTGCGCCCGTGCCGGTGGCCGAGGGCGAGATCGAGACCTCGGCGCGCGTGACGCTGGTCTATGAGATCGTTCAGCCCTGATAACAGGGACTTCAGGGGCGATCTTCAAGTCGCCCCTGAAGATCGGCTTCAGGCGGTGGCCTTTGCGAGCGCCTGATCGAGGTCGGCGATCAGGTCGTCGGCATCCTCGATGCCGATCGACAGCCGCACGACGTTCGGTGCGGCACCCGCCGCCTCCTGCTGCTCGGGCGAGAGCTGGCGGTGCGTGGTCGAGGCCGAATGGATCACCAGCGAGCGCGTGTCGCCAAGGTTCGCCACATGGCTGAACAGCTCGAGCGCGTCCACGAGCTTGACGCAGGCGTCGTAGCCGCCCTTCACGGCAAAGGTGAAGAGCGCCCCCGCGCCTTTCGGGCAGATCCGCGCGACGCGATCGTGCCACCTGGAGGAGGGAAGCCCCGCGTAAGTGACATAGTCGACCCGCGGATCGGCCTCGAGCCACTCGGCGATCCGGCGGGCGTTCTCGACATGGCGGGCCATGCGCAGGCTGAGGGTCTCGATCCCCATCAGCGTGTAATGCGCCCCCTGCGGGTTCATGGTCATGCCCAGGTCGCGCAGCCCCACGGCGATCGAGTGGAACGTGTAGGCCATCGGCCCCAGCGCCTTGTGGAAGACGAGGCCGTGATAGGCGGACTCGGGTTCCGAGAGGCTCGGGAACTTGCCCGAGGCCGACCAGTCGAACTTGCCGGAATCGACGATCACGCCGCCGGTGACGGTGCCGTTGCCGGTCAGATACTTGGTCGCGGAATGGACCACCAGCGTCGCGCCGTGATCGATCGGGCGGCAGAGCCAGGGCGTCGCGGTCGTGTTGTCCACGATCAGCGGCAGGCCCACCCTGTCGGCCACGGCCGCCACCGCGTCGAGATCGGTGATGACACCGCCGGGGTTGGCGATCGTCTCGCAGAAGATGGCGCGGGTATCCTCGTCCACCGCGGCCTCGAGGGCGGCGAGGTCGTCGAAATCCACGAACTTGGCCGACCAGCCGAAGCGCCGGATCGTCTGCGAGAACTGGGTGATCGTGCCGCCATAGAGGCGGGTCGAGGCCACGATGTTGCGCCCCGGCCCCATCAGCGGGAACAGCGCCATGATCTGCGCCGCATGCCCCGACGAGCAGCAGACCGCGCCCGCGCCGCCCTCGAGCGCGGCCACACGCTCGGCCAGCGCCTGAACGGTCGGGTTGGTCAGGCGCGAGTAGATGTAGCCCACCTCCTCGAGGTTGAAGAGGCGCGCCGCATGGTCCGCATCCTGAAAGACATAGGCGGTTGTCTGGTAGATCGGCACCTGCCGCGCGCCCGTCGCCGGATCGGGTCTGGCCCCGGCGTGGATCTGCAGCGTGTCGAAGCCGAGCTTGCGGTCTGAGCTCATCGGTCACCCCCCTCTGGTCTGGTTCGGGCGACCCTAGGGGAAAGGCTTCCGCCGCACAACGGGCGCTGCGCCAGCGGAAACGACCCTCGGCTGTCCGTCCGGACATGGCCCGCGCATCAAGCTGGCCGGAGCCGGGGCATGCTCCTGATGCAGGCGCATGGGACCGGGACCGGGCACGTCAGCTTGTGGCCGGGGCCTGTCCGGGCGCCGGCGCAGGATGTCGAAAGAGGGTGCAGAAATTTTCGCCGAGGGCTCTTGCGGAGGCCGGAAAGTGGCTGTAGTACCCGCCTCACAGGGCGATTAGCTCAGCGGTAGAGCGCTTCGTTCACATCGAAGATGTCAGCGGTTCAAATCCGTTATCGCCCACCATAATACGTTGAAGGGCCTCGGAAATTCCGGGGCCTTTCGCGTTTTACGAAGTGCCCCGTGGTTCATTGAACCTACCGCGCCACCTTGAGCCTCACGAAATCGAGCACATCCGCCGCCTGTTGCAGGTGCTCGGGTGCGAAGCGACCATAGGTCGAGAAGGTGATCGACGGGTTCGAGTGGCCGAGGTATTGCGCCACCTGCTCGATCGGGATGCCGCTCGACACCATCTCGACGGCCGCCGAGTGCCGGATCGTGTGCAGGGTCACATCCGTAAAGCCAGCCCGCGTCACGGCGCCCTCGAACCCTTTCCGGATCGAGGCAACCCGCGTGCCCCCATATTCGACGACATGCTCCGTGACCGCAGCCTCACGCGCGGTCTGCAGGGCGGCCATGAGCCCGCGGTTGATGGGCACGATGGCGCGGCCCTTGCGCGTCCGCGCGTCGGGCAGGCGCAGGTTGATCACGCCCCGCTCCATGTCCACCCGGTCCCATGTCAGGTCGAGGATGGCGCCGATCCGGCCCGCCGTCGCGAAGAGGAGGTGGATCGCCAAGCCGATGTGCGCCGCGCTCGCGTGCTCGATCAGCCGGGCCACCTCTGCCTTCGTCAGGAACCGCTCCTTCGGGGTCGGCTTCGGCGGGCGCTCGATGGCCGGCGCCTTGTCGATCAGCCGATTCTTCTCGGCCCACATCATGGTGCTGCGCAGGTGGCCCAGCTCGGTGTGGGTCGATCCCTGCGAGATCCCGGCCTTCTCCCGCGCCGCGGCATAGGCACGGCAGAGCGCGCTGTCTATCTGGTCCGGCCGGTAGTGGCCGAAGTGGGCCAGCACCGCCTTGCCGGTGTAGCCCATCGTCTCGGCCGTGGGCTTATCGCCCAGGTCCTTCCGATACATTTCCCAGATGTCGGCCACGGTCGCGCCCTTCTGCGAGGCCGAGAAGGTCTCGCGCCGGTAGACATCTACGGCCTCTGCTTCCGCCTCCGCTCGGGTGCGTGCCGCAAGGCGATGACGGGTTCGCTTTCCGTCGATGGTCCAGTAGACGCAGAAGCCTCCGCGGAGGCGTCCGATGGAAATGTCTGGCATGCTTCGATCTCTTCAACTGCGCGGGCGGGGATTCGGTAGAGGCGGCCGAATCGGAAATGCGGGAGCGTTCCGGCCGCGCACTGGTTGCGCACCGATGCTGCGCTGACCCCCCAGCGTTCCGCAAGGGTCTCAGGTGTGAAGGGGCGTGCCTCGCTCATGCTCACCTCACTCGTCGGTCGGCCGGGGTCGCGGCGCATCAGGCGATGGAGGCGCGGTCAGGGGGCGGTAGTTGCCGCCCCTCGCCTCCGTGCGCAGCGCCGGGTCAGCCGCGACGGGCGTGCGGCGGTTCCACGCGGCGATGGCTTCGGCTCTTGTCTCGGCCCATAGCATCCACCCGGCGCAGTCACTGTCAGCGCATCCGTAGAAGACGGCTGTGGAGTGGTGCTCATCGTCGCTGATGGCCGCCTCGCCACCGCAGAACGGGCAATTCGCAAGCTCACGCATCCTCGCCTCCCTTGCGCCACGCGGCGAGGGCGGCGGTCGCGTTGTGCTCGTTCTCGCCGTAGGTATCGAACCGAATGCGCGCCCAGCGACCCGGCTCAACCAAGACGCCGCCGTATGTCACCGGTGCTGTTCCGATCTTGAGGATTGCGAAGATGGCATCCTTAAGAATGCGCGCCGGGTCACGCTCGATCAGCGCGCCCGTCTCGGCGCGGGCCTCGGTGAGGGCGGCGGTCTGTTTGATATGCATCTTCTCCAATGTCAGATACATTTCCTCGGCCAACCGCAGTTCATCCCGCAGCCGGTCGTTCTCGGCGGCGAAGGCGTCACGTTCGGCGTCGATCACGCCAAGATTGCTCAGGGCCGCATGCGTGACCTCAGTCGCGCTGGGGGCCGAGAATTGCCATTCGGGCTCCTTTTTTTCAAAAGCCCGGAGCGCAAAGCCGACAGCTTCGTCCTGGTTTCTGGCGGAAACGATCTGCATCCGGTATCCGATGCGTGGAAGCTTCTCCGCGACCACACAGACGACGAATGCTTTCGGCTTGCTCGTGTCGATCTCGGTCATGCCATCACCCACAGGATCAGCCACAACGGCCGCGAGAAGCCGACCGCCAGTGCCACTGCGATGTAGATCGCCAAGATTGCGTCTTTCATCCCTGTCTCCTTTCCCGGCGCATCCGCGCCATGTCCCTCATCGTGATCTCGACCGCTCCAGCGGCCACGGCGCGCACCCGCCGGCTCAGGCAGATGTCGAAGTGCTCGCGCCCCGTGCCCGCGTGCCGCAGGTGCCGACGGTCAACCCCGATCCGGTCAGCCATCTCGAGCAGCTCGGCCGTGCTGTCCGCCACCATGTGGCTCATGCGCATCCGGCCGAGGTTGCCGCGCGCGCTGGTGTGCATGTCGTCGACGTAGACGGTCATCCCTGTCTCCCAGATGCTGCCCAAGCAGCGGCCACCGCATCGGCCAGCTGCCGCAGCTGTCCGGCCGTCGCCTCGTCGCAGAACTCGTTGAAGAAGGTGGTGAAGCACCCGGCGTCGCCCTCGCGCGCGACGACGAGCTGCACCGTGCCCTCGGCCTTGAGGACCGTCATGCGGAGGTCCGCCACCCGGACGTGGGTCAGGCCGGTCACGCGCGCCTTCTGGGCGGGCTGGGGCTGGTGCATCACGCCACGGCCTCCTCTGCCTCAGCCGCGAGGTGGCTGCAGTTCGCCCGGACCAGCGCCTCGGCCAGCGGAGGGCAGACGCTGTTTCCGCAGCACGAGACCTGCACGTCCTTCGGGAAGGGCCGCCAACGCATGTCGCCGTCGCGCTCTTCCCAGACGCCCTCGATCACATAGTCAGTCGGAAAGCCCTGCGCTCGGAACAACTCGCGCGGGGTCAGCATCCTCATGCCGATGTCGACGATCACGAACGTGGCGCCGTCGAGGTCGAGCGTGACGAACTCGCCGCCGCTCCACGCGCCGTGAGCGCGCAGGAACTCGGCTACATGGCGGGCGCGGGCCTCGTGCTCGGGGCCGAACGGCGGCGCGACCAGCGCGGCTTGCATGTGGCCGAGGCGATCCTTGACGGTGATCGTGTGCGCAGGCTCGTCGGTGCGGGCGCCGTCGCCGGTCCCGTAGTATTTCGCGAACCACGCGGCGACCGGCGTCTGAGTGCAGCCCTTGCCCACGATGGTGGACAGCGGTTCGCGCATGTCATGGCCGATGAGGCCCGTGTTCTGCTGGGCGAGAAAGGCGGCGATGGGCGCGTGCTTCGCGCCACCGGCCACCACCGTCCCGAGCGGCGCCCCGATGTCGAGCGCGCGGGGCGCTTGGCCCTGCCGCTCGCCGTAGCCGGTCTGGACGAGGCTGGCGGCGATGAGGCTGTTCTGATCCTTGGCCGAGGCGCAGATCGTGTGGTGCGGATCCTCGGCCGACCGGTTGCCGCCGCCCTGCTGCGCATAGGTCAGGACCGGGGCCACGAGGGCGTGCCTGTTCTCGGTCGTTACCGTCCGCAGCGGCTCTGCAAGGCCAGCGGCGCGTACGCCCCGGCCGTCGCCGTGTCCATAGAAGGTTGCGAGGGCGGGCGCGATGAGGGCGCTGTGCCCACCGCCAACGAGAACAGTCGGATGCGGGGCGGTCACGGGGCTGTCGCGCCGGTCAGTGCCTTTCAGGCTGGCGAGGCTCGACGCGAGCAGCCCAAGCGGCGCCGCACCACCCGGCTTCTTGATCCAGCTGTTCGCCGTCACGGTCGGCGCGGGCTCACGCAGATCGGAGCCTGTTGCCCCGCCGTTGAAGCGGGTCAGGCTGGGCGCCACCAGCGCCTTCTCGCCGCGATGAGCGCCCGTGATCGTGCGGAACGGCTGCGCCAGATCCTCCTCTCGGCCCCCGTGCGTGAGGTTCACAAGGAACGGCCGTTCGGCATCCAGAACATAGCGGCGCATCCCCCTCGCGATGCGGGCCAGCGTGTTGGCCGCGAGGGGGCGCACCGCGCGGAGGCCGTGCTGCTCCATGATCTCGGCCGAGGTGGCGAAGATGCTCGGGCACGGGATCGACCAGTCGATGCACTCGGCCGCGGTGCGCCACGGCGGGAGCTTGCCCTTGCGGACCGCCTCACTCTTCGGGTCGCCATGCGTCGGCTTCGGCCATGTGATCGGCCGCCCGTCGCGGCGCGCCACGAGGAACCAGCGTTTGCGGATCGTGGGGGCGCCATAGTCGCAGGCGCGCAGCTCGCGCCACTGGACCTTGTAGCCCGCGCGCTTCAGGCGCTTCACCCACGCCTCGAAGGTCATCCCGGCAAATTCCTTGATCGGCTGTCCGTCCTCGCCAACCGGGCCCCAGGTGACGAACTCCTCGACGTTCTCCATCAGGATCACGTCGGGCTGCACCTCCTCGGCCCAGCGAACCACGACCCACGCGAGGTCCCGGATGTTACGGTCGCGCGGGGCGCCGCCCTTGGCCTTGGAGAAGTGCTTGCAGTCCGGGCTGGCCCAGAGCAGGCCAACGCGGCGCGACCCGACAACGGTGCGGGGCTCCACGTCCCAGATGTTGCTGTCGAGGTGCAGCGTCTCGGGGTGGTTCGCGGCGTGCAGCGCGAGGGCGCTGGCCGAGTGGTTGATCGCCACGTCCGGTGCGCGGCCGAGCGCAAGCTCGATCCCGGTCGAGGCTCCCCCGCCGCCGGCGAAGCTGTCCACGATCATCGGGCGGGTGTCGAAGAAGGCGCCGTCAGCCATGGCTGACCTCGCGGTGCTCCGACGGCCCAACGTCATTACGCCCGAGACGCTCCCCTAGCCGACCTAGGTTGACCGAATGTTTCCGCCGGAGCGTGGGTAGAATAGCGTCACGCATTGGCGATCTCCAGCAGCACGTCCGCGTGGCACGGCGACCCGGGCGGGCACCAGCAGGCGAGATCCCGGCCGCGCAGCTCGTGAATGTTGTCGAGGATCTTCCCGCGCGCGGCCTCGCTCTCGGCGCCGTCCCAGTTGCAGCGCCACATGGGGCCGAGCCAGACACGGAACGCTTCGACGCACCGCGCCGCGAGCTGCTCATCGCTTCCGCGGTAACCGGCCTCACGGCACTGAGCGACGGTGAACGGGTTACCCCACTTGGTCGAACGATCGACCTTCACGGCGCCGGCCGGCATGCGCCAGCCCTTCGCGCGGGAAAGCTGGATGCGCTTGGGGTGGTCAGCCATGCTGCACCTCCGCAATCATGCGGTCAGCCAGCCGGAAGATGTCGGCCGGGCCGCGGATGGTTTCGGTCAGGTAGCTCTTGCGCTTGGGCCGCTCCTCGCCGCGGTCTTCGGCGTCATCGGCCGCGGCCATCGCCTCCCAATCCGTGAAGTGACAGCGGACCAAATCGTCCAGCGCGTCCCATGCGTCCGTCTCGTCCCACTCCGGCTCATAGCCGCCGCTCATGGCTCCCACCATGATGGTGCCGGACCACGGATGGTGCGGAGGGTAGATGCGCAGGAACGGCCACCGCGTCCCGGCCCTGCATCGCGGCTCGGTGATGATCTCCCGTTGGAGCCAAGGCATAGGATCGGAATGGATCGAACCGAGCCGCTGAAAGTGCTTGCGATCGGTGATCAGAGTCCCGTGGTAGTCGTCATCCGAGCGCGCCTGGAACTGCTCCCGCGTGTCGCCCAGCAGGGGCAGGTAGGGCGCAGCGCGCTTGGACAGCTTCTTGAGGATGCGGAGGTTCACCGTGCGGCCTCCACGCGCTTGCGCCAGTCGAAGAACCCGAGGGCGCCCTTGACCGGGATGAACTCCACGGGCCTGACGTTCGCCAGCACGAAGCCATAGGGGCCGAAGAACCACGGGCTCGGGTGAGTGCGGACGCAATCCACGATCTCGGCCACGCCGATGATGCCGCCCCGATCAACAAGCGCCGGGGCGTCCGGCGCGTTTGACCCCGTCGCGCGGAAGATGAATTCAGCGGCGAAATCATACTCCGCGCGCGCTGCCCCCTTTGCCGCATGGACGCAGACCGGGCCGCGGAAGTTGGTGAGCCAGCCGCGGTTCTCGATGTTCTTCCCGGCGTTGATTATCGCCCACGCCCACGGCTGGCGGATCGAGATGGCCTTGGTCGGGAGGTCGGCACGGTCAGCCATGCTGCACCCCCACCGTTTCGCGCACCGCATCAACGGTCACACCGCAGATGCTGGCCACGCGCTTGTAGAGGCCGGGCCGGTCCTCGCGGGTGATCTCCCCGCCCGGCAGATGTGGCACGGTCGCGGCTACGCGCTCGGCGTAGACGGACAGGATGCGGTCGCGCGCGAAGGCGTCGATCTGGTCGCGGTCAAGCATGATCGACCACTCCCGCGTCGCAGGCCTCTCCGAGATCTATCGGATCAATGGCCTCGATCCACGCCTCGTTGCGGCTAGCGGTGAACGCACACGGCTTGAAGCGCAGCCCATGGGCCGCCTGCCACTCGTCGCAGGAGCGCTTCAAGCGGGCATCGAGGTCGGCAACCTGCTCTGGCGTCGCCTCGAAGATAGGCTCGCAGCCATCACCCTTCATATCGTCGGCGCACTCATCGGCCCGATCGAGGATGTCCTCGGCGTCGACGTAGTGGGAAAGTGGCAGCAGATCCTGCCGCGCCTCAATGATGTAGCCGGCCTCCCCGTAGAGGGCAGCTACCGCATGATCGCGAGACGCAAGGGGGCCTGTGTGGTAGTTCTCTCCGTCCGATCCAGCATACCAGCCCCAGCCGCCGCCATCATCCTTCCCAGCCGGCTGGGGCTGAGGCTTCGCGCTGCTGAAGAACAGGTGTGAGTTCTCGTTCAGGACGCGGGCGACCTTCGACGCGATATCGGCTTCATCGGCGAACATGTCCTGCGGGATCAGCAGCAGCGGCGCGCGCAGGGAAAAGCTCGTGCCACCTTCGATCCTGCGAGGCGCGTCGCCGCAGTAGATCGCCAGCGCCCCGCGCTTCGGAACGGTGCAGGCCGTCGGCTCGACCGTGAAATACTCGTGCTCACCCGTGCTCATGGCTGACCTCCCTCAGCTTGCTAAGGTCACGAACCTCGCAGCCGTCGTCAGCGGCCTGCGCGAAGAACTCGCGGCGGCTTTCTGCGCTGGCGCTCCCGGCAAGGAGCGAGAAACAGGACCCATCCTTGTAGGCGCCCCAAGCCCAGCCGAGCGCGGCATGTTCTTCGGGGCTCATCTGGTGCATCGGCTTACCCATGGTCTGCCCGTGCCTCCGTCTGCATCTCGCGGCGCTGGCGCTCGGCCGCCCGCATCTTGTTGATCTCGAAAAGCAGGTTCGACTTGTCGGAGCGCAGCTGCTCGACCTCGCGGGTCAGCCGGCCGATCTCGTTCCGCTGCTTGGCGTTCTTCGCTGCCAGCGACGCCGCGTGACGGCGCGCGCAGGCGCTCTGCTGCCGGGCTTCGTCCAGCTGGCGGCGGAGCTTCTCGGTTTCGCTCGGGCCGGTCATGCGCGCGCCTCAGGAGCCTTCGCTTCTTCCTTGATCTGCGCGAGCGCGCCGAAGACGCGGGCCAGTTCGCCCGTCTCCAGCCGCCTGTTACCTGCTCGCAGGATGGTGTCGCGGACCTCGTCGCAAAGGAGCGCAATGCTGATCGGTGCTGCGGTCATTGCTGGCCCTCCGTGCGGGCGCCCTGGCAGGCGCAGTAATCGTCGGCGCCGAGGCACGGGCAGCGCGACGCGCGGGCCTGCCGGACGATCTCCTGATGCAGTTGGTGCAGGAGGGGGTTCAGGCCGTGGGCGGCTTCACGGTGCATCACGCGACCTCCTCGACCCACCAGTCCTTCAGCCCGAGGCGGCGCACGGCCTTCTCGACCATGGCCATCGTCGGCAGGCCACGGTCCCAGAAGCGGCCGGATTTCTTGCAGTGCAGGCGGTAGCGTTTCATGGGGATGCTCCTCGGATCTCGGGAAGAAGCCCGGGCGGGCCTGCCGCCCGGGAGTTCCAACAGGGAGGTTGCGCGGGATGCCCGCCGCGCTCGGGGTGGGGTCAGGCCATGCCGAGCGCGGCCTTGTAGAGTTCGAGGATGGTCTCCTCCTCGGCGATGTCGTCGGGCTTGCGCTTGCGCAGGGCCACGACCTTCTTCATCACCCTGGTGTCGTATCCACGGCCCTTGGCCTCGGCCATCAGCTCCTTCTGCTGCTCGGCCACGTCCTTCTTCTCGGCCTCGAGCTGCTCGTAGCGTTCGATGAACTGGCGCAGCTCGTCGGCGGTCACCTGGTAGGCGTCGAGCGCGACCTTCCGGTCCGCGGCCGTCTCCTTCATGGGCGGCTTGCCGAGCGCCGCGGTGGCGCGCTTGAGGTCGTCCAGCGTGAAGGGCGGCGTGGTCTGGTCGCCGACGGTCATCGTCATGGTCACGGGCTTTTCGTGCTTGGACATGGCTCACATCCCCCGCATGGCGGCGGACTGCCGGGCCATGGTCTCGGCCACGTCACTCGCGTGGGCCCAGAGGACCGTCGCCGCGAAGGCAAAGCCCACGAGCGCCAGAAGGCCTACGAGGAAGCCGGTCAGGTTGGGGCCCGGGCGGGGCTTGCGCAGCTCCGGCCGGGGCACGGCGCGGTGCAGCGGGCGGCCCGTCGCCACGGCCAGCTCGTGATCCGTCAGGAGGCGGTGGGCCGTCTCGCGGATCTCGGGGTTCGGATGGTGCTCGGCATGGTGGCGGGTCATGACAAGATCGCGGGGCGAGAGCGGGAGATCCTGTTTCATTGCACCCGCGCCTCCGGCGCCTCGGTCGTCGTGGCGGCCTCGTCATAGGGTGCGTTGGTCACGAGCCACATGGCTCGCACGAGCGCCGCCATGGCGGCGATGCGGTCGCCACCCGTCAGGGCCATGGCGGCAGCGCCAACCGCGCCTCCGAAAAGGGTGGGGTCCACCTCGGAGGGCATCGCGTCGATGATGATGTTTGCCGCGGTCTCGATGTCGGCGGGAGTGACGTCGGTCATTGCTCGAGCGCCTCCCGCGCCTGCTGGAGGATGGCGGTCAGCTCGGCGGCGGCGTCGTGATCGTCGAAGTCGCCGAACTCAAGACCACGATCGGCGGCATCAATCAGCAGGCGGAACTGCGGTTCGGTCAGGTCGAGGATGGCGAAGCGCTGCCTCGGCTCAGAGCGCGGATAGCGGAAGGCGCAGGCTGTCACGGTGGGCTCCCATGCTGGTGCGATGGGAGCGACTATGGTCGGTAATAATACCGCTGTCAATCGGTAAGCGGTAAAATAACCGAGCTACGCGTCGGCTGCCCCGCGCGAAGTGCTATGCTCGCTCTGCACCACCATCGGCTCTGACATGAAAAAGCCCGGCGCGAGGCCGGGCTTCGACAGAGTTCATGGAGAGTCGCTTATGCGGCCTGCTTCCGGAAGACTTCCACGGCAGAGTCAAGGCGGATCACCGGAGCGACGCTCGAGATCAGCTGCAGCTTCGGCCCCACTGCATCCGGGTCACGCGTCACCGCGACCAGCTTCGGACCGTCATCAAGGCGATATATATCCGAAAGCTTGGTAAAGGTGGATGAGACTGAGTTCGGGTCCTTGGTGAACAGATCGAACACGACATCTCCAGTTTCTGCCCGCACTAAAGCGTCAACCCTGTAGCCCGCCGTCGAGGCACCAATGACCTCAGCATCATGCGCCACCTTGGATGCATCAAAGGCCATGTCGAGCCGCTCGTACAGCCGCTCGAGCGAGCTTTCCGCCTTCGCCTTGATGGAGCGCGCAACCGTTTCGTCCACCACCTCCTTGATCAAGGTTGCCATGCTGATGATCGCGCCGCGCAACTGGTGCGCGGCCACGCGCATGAAGAGCATTGTTCCTCCGTCGAACAGGGCGCCGTAGTTGGCGCACTGCGCTCTGGCAACAGCCTGGAAGGCCCGCTCACTGAACGCGCCGCTGGTAACCTCAAAATGAGCAGCCCCATCATCGGACACCATGAAGGTATCCCCTGGCTCGGGCCAGACAGACACATCAATCATGGATCCGGTGCAGGTCGCGACCGGCATCGAAATCCGATATCGCCCATTCAGCACGTCCGTGGCAACCAGCCGCGCAACAGCGTCGTCAACGGCCTTGGCCGAGGGACCGGTCAGATGAAGAAGGTTGGAGGCTGCCATGGCGGGATCGATATGCTGGTGAGGTTGTCAATGTGCAACAGGTCGGCCGACAAAGCCAGCAGGTCCTGGTAGGTCGTCGGCTCTGGAGTGATGGGCGCTGCAACAGGAAGGTTCAGGCGCCCCAAGAATAGTTCGTCGAAGCCGATGTGCCGATGCAGGTTCGTGTCGTGGAAGTGTGTTCGGCCTGCATCAATATACTTCATCCTCGCGCAATGGTGTGTCAGGTTTCCGTGTGGACTGCCGCGCCAGTCCACTCGCGCAAAGGGTCTTGGCTTCTGCTTGATTTCAGCCTTGAGCTGCAATGCGACCGCTTCGTCGGGGCGCGCAAAGTTGGTCGCCGCCATGAAAGTGATGCCGGGCAAGGTCGCCCCATCTACCTCCACCGCAGCCGTCAGGCGCAGCTGAGCATGCACTTTGGTCCAGCGGCCTACACCGACGAGGCGCTTCCTCTCGCCAAGAATGCTGCAAAGCTCATCCACCGTCATGCGCGGCAACCGGTCCAACTCGCAACGACGGCCACCCTGTCGCACCCCCTTCGGAGGTGTGTTGACCGAATCTTAACCATTCGCCTACCGTGAACGGATTAAGAACATGGGGATTGAAGATGAGCGGACAGAGCGTTGACAACGAGAAGTTGGCCTTGCTCCGCCTGCTCCGCATCATCGTTGCCCTTCCGGCTGGTGCCGAGCGGCAAAGCCTTGTGCAGCAGCTAGCAGCAGCTCCTTCTCTTGCTCTGTTAGCAGCACCAAGCATGCGACAATTTCTGCATCCAGATCCTCAGACCTGCCACTCGGGGCTGCGCCGTCGCCCGTGATCAACCAGTGCTGGCTGACACCCATTGCCTTTGCGATCTGCTCGACCTTCAGGGCCGTCCCGCCTATGCGCCGCCCGCCGTCCCGCGCCCTTATCCAGTTGCGGATTGTGTCTGGCGATCCGGTGGCCTCTCTGCTCAGACTGGATATGGACACGCGCTCGCCGGCGCTGTTGCGCTCAGCGATCCATGCCTCGATCCGGTCTAGAACGGCCTTCATGTCCATACGGTATTTCTACCGCACTGCGCCCGAAAGGGTATCGGTAAGACAACCGTTGACATAGCGGTAAAATAACCGATAGTGAGCGGCATGCTCATGATCGATGACCTCCTCAAGAAAGCCGACGCCTACAAGGAAGCCTCTGGCATCGACAGCGACGCCACGGTCTCTTACCGCGTGTTCGGCGACAGCAAGAAGCTCAGCGCCCTTCGGGCTGGCGCTGACATCACGGTCTCGCGCTTCAACGCTGCGATGGAGTGGTTCGAGAAGAACCGGCCGACAGTGGCGGACGCCGATCAAGAAACGAAGGGGGCAGCGTGATGTCCTACGCCGCCCCCTTCTCCCGTCATGAAATCGCTTCGTCATCGAAACCCCTGTGCAAGGGTCAAGATGGAGTGATCACCGTGAAAAATCCTGCCAATTCCGACGAGCACGCCCGAACGAGCCGTCGATGGTTCTCGAACCTGTTGCGCCGGGCCTTCCCGTCGCCCTCCGAGCATGACCTGGCGCAGAAGGCGGCGGCGGTGCTCGGGGTCAGCCCCCGTCAGGTGCGGAACTGGTTGCGCGAGGAGCATGATGCCTCGCTGCGCTATGTGACCGCTGTCGTGCTCATCGCCGGCGGCGAGGTTGTGTTCTCGAAAATCGAGGGACGGAAGCAATGAGCCGGCTGATCTTCTGGCATCTCGCCGGGCGTTTCAACGAGGCGCGGTCGAACCGCGCCTTCTCCAAGCACCTGCGGCTGAAGGAAAAGGCGATGAAGTATTTTTCCCGGATTGAGAGGGCCGCGCCCCCGTCCGACGACGACGCTCCCGAGTTCGACCGGATCCTGCCCTCGGGCTGGTGGCTGGTGCCAGCCGTGATCATCGGCACCGGGATCGCGGCCATCGTCATGTGGGCCGCCGTGTCGGCGCTCGTCGCGCTGCTGCTCGCATGACATTCGCCGCCGCGCCCTCGCCTGCACCGGGCGCGGCCACTCTGCCGGGGGCGCTCGCTCCATCTGCCCCCGGCCTTTTCCATTCTGGCGCCGCCCTCCTCCCGGGGCGCGGTGGCGCCAGAACCCCCGGCGACCACACGATAAAGGGTGATGTCATGACGGACCTGGATGCGGACAAACACGGCGGCCCATTCATCTCGGGCCTCCTCGATACAGACGGTCTTGAGCCGGATGATCTGCCTTTCGCGATGCCCGATGGGATCATCTCTTTCTTGGGCTCAGTGTGGACTGGCGAGCTCGATGATTACGCCATGGTCGATATGAAGGTGGCGCTGGACGGATGCTCGATCGAGGCTGCGCTCCCCATCGAAATGGCCGAGGACATGTTCGTGGCGCTCGGTCGGGCGATTGCCGCGGCAAAGGCGATGAAGCAGGGCGAGGAAGGGGGCGACGGCGCAAAGACGCCGCCCCTGGCTATCAAGCTGGATGGCGCACCGCTGACGGCCGCCCTTGACCGCCTCGTCCGGGCGTTACCGGATCTTACCGAAGCCGGCGAAGAGACCCTTCATGGATTTCTCAGCCGCCTTGAGACCGGAGACGAGGTCCTTTTTGTCCAGGCTGATGTCCCGTGCGCATCCGCTGCACGTGAAGCTGTCGTGCGTCTTGATCCATCCGACAGTCTTCTTCGTCTTCTTTCCGCAGTTGGGGCAGGGGATGTCTAGGCTCTGCTTGTCAAACATCGGCCTCACCATTGGCATGTTTTGCAAGGTCGATGGCAACAGCGCCGTTCAGCGACTTGCGGCAGACGACAATGTCGTTCAGAAGCACCCCTGTAATAGGGTGATAGTACGTAGCCATAAGGACTCCTTTCCCTGGCTGCGTGGCAGACGGCGGGCTTCTCTCCCGCCTATGCCGGTGGTGCCCCGGTTTGGTGCTTTGCGCCGGGGTGTCGCACATGTGGTGGTCCGTTTGCGGCGGACCACCACACTCATTCCCATATCCCGATTCGAGCGCTCCGAGTCAACTTGTCGTGCGCGCATTAGTCGCGCCTTAGGTGCCGCAGCGACTTCTGCGGTTTCCTTTGCGCTGCCGCAGGGGCTGCCACAATGACCGCGCCCCTCCGCCCGTCGGATTTGCCCCGTGCCCCGCAATGGGCCGTGCTCGCCGCGCATCGCGCACAGGCGCATGGCCTTCTCCGGTTCGGCGCCTCGCCCGCGCTCGTCGCGCGGCATGCGCGCTGGGGCCGGCCGGTCTATCTCGCCTCGCCCTACAGCCTGCGGGCCCGGGCTGATGACGGCTCGTGGTGCGAGCATCGGTCGGAAGCCGCCATGCGCGATGCCGCGGTGGAGTGCGCCCGGCTGCTCGCGGTCGGTGTCAGTGCGGTCTCACCGATCGTCCAGAGCGCGGCCATGATCCATGCGACGCGGTTCCCCTCCATGCGGCTCGATCCGTTCAACGTGCCGCTCTGGGAGGAGTGGTGCCGCCCGATCCTCGATTCCTGCGCCGCCGTCGTGGTGCCCGACATCCGCGGCTGGTCGCAATCCCATGGCATCTGGCACGAGGTGCGCCTCGCGCTCGCCTGCCAGATGCCGGTGTTTGTTTATGCCGAGAGGGCGGAGCCATGATCCACCGCGGTCGGGTCACGAGCGAAGCGGAGCTGCGGCGGCTGTGGGCGGACCCGAGCCTCAGCATCACCGAGATCGGTCGCCGGCTGGGCATCACCTATCAGGCGGTCCAGCAGCGGGCTGCGCTGCGCGGGCTCGGCCCGCGGCCGGTGGCGCCCAATGAATGGGCGCGCTGGGTGCCGCCGTCGGACTTTGCCGAGATGTGGCGCGCGGGCGTAAGCCTGCGCGACATGGAGGAGGCCTTCGGCGTGGCGCACAACACGATCACGAAGGCCGCACGGCAGATGAAGCTCGGGCGGCGGAAGATCTGTCGCTGGACCGCGCTGCCTCTGGCCGAGTTCCGTCTTCGCCAGCGCCTCGCTGCGGCCGCCGCTGAAACGCGCGCGGCGATGGCTCTGCGCGAGATGGTGGACCGGCCCTACCACGGCAAGAAGGGGCTTCAGCCTGACAGGAGGGTGGCATGACGCCCGAGGACCTCGCCCGCGCGGCCGCGATCCGCACTCGCTGCCATCCGGTCCGGATCGCCGAGATCGTCGCCGAGGTCGCAGAGGCGACGGGCTGGGAGCCGCAGGAGATCACCGGCCCGCGCATGTTCGCCGGTCTCGTGCAGGCCCGCGACCTCGCCTGTTTCATCGCGCGTCGCGAGGGCTTCTCGCTGCCCCAGATCGGCAACGTCCTGCGGCGCGACCACACCACCATCGTCGAGGCGCTGCGCCGGGAGCAGCGGCGCCGGGGAGGAGCCAATGCAAAGTGACCACCCGCACGAGACCGAAGTCATCGGCGACTTCTGGGAGTATCCCTTGGCCTTTGGGGAAACGCTCTCCAGCCACGAATGGGTGCCGCTGCACATCAACCGGCTGCTGACCTCGCGCTTCGTCGCCCGGGCGCTGGCCGAGGGGCGGCGGGCCGACATCGGCACCGCGCTCCTGCTGTGGTGCGAGGCCTTCCGGCAGGACCCGGCGGGCACGCTTCCCGACAATGACTTCGAGCTGGCGCGCCTCGCGGGATTCGGTGCCGATATCGAGGGCTGGCGCGCGGCGCGTGCGGGCGCCCTCTACGGCTGGCGCGAGACCCATATCGTGAACGAGGACAGCGCCTCCGACAATCCACGCCTCGGGCACCCGATGATCGCGGGCATCGCGCGCGACATGCATCGGCGCAAGCGCGGGCGCGACCAGGCGCGCACCGAGGGCGCAAAGGCCGTCGCCCGAACGCGGGTGAAGAAGAAGCTCCTCGAGATCAACTGCACCCGCGCGGCCGAGAGCGCGGACGTGGTGACGGCCATCGCGGACTGGCTCGGGGAGCGGGATCTCTACATCACGTCGGACAATGTGCGGGCGGCGTTCGAGGCCACGCGCGGCGGGCCGAAGCTTGTGCAGTTCCAATGAGTTAACAGTGTAATCAACTGTAAATTACTGCAACCGTTACAGTAATCGACTGTAGGATTGCAGTAACCTTTCAGGCCCGGAAGTGAAATTGCCCTACAGGACAAGACAGGACCGGACCGGACAAAACAGAACCTGACAAAACACTCCTTCTGGTGGGGTGAAAGGATCAGGCGGCAGCGAGCGCGGCAGGCGTGGATGGCTGAGAAAGGGAACGGGGCCATGAGTGGAGCGAAGGCGGAAGACAGGGCGCGGGTGAAGGCGCTGGTGGTTGATCGGCTCGATCAAGCCGGGATGGTGCGCAAGCGCGGCGTGGCCGCGGCGGCGCACGAGGCGGCGATGGCGCGGCTGTGCGAGCAGCTCGCCTACATGAGCGATGAGAACCTGATGACGCTGGCCGAGGCGCTGATCGACAGCGCGCCCGATGGGGTCTGGCCGGCCGAGGTGGTGATCCGCCAGTTCGCCCGCGCGATCCAGGAGCCGCCGGCGGCCGAGCGGCGGCTGGTGTCGAGCTGGCTGGCGTCGGTCGAGGGGCCGAAGGCCGAGGCGGGCGGGCATCTGGTCGAGCTTTACCGCTGGCTGCTCAAGCATCCTCGGCCGCCTCTAGCCATGGACATGCGCGAGATCCACGAGCGGGCGGCGGAGAACGCGCGCCGCGTCGAGCTGGTGCGTGACCGGATCGCCCGTGAGACGGCGACGCGGGAGGATCGGGACTGGCTCGGCCAGTATCTGCGGGATCAGGAACAGGCCCGCGCCCTGGTCGAGGCCGGGCGCGCGCGGAAGGACGTCACGGAAGGGGATGCGGCATGATGGCTGTGAAGGTGGACAAGGTTACGTTGGCGGCGGCTCCGTGGGATCTCGGTCCACTGACGCCGTCGCAGATCGCCGGCAAGACGATCGAGGAGGCGACCTACCAAGACCCGGAGACGGGCAAGCGGGTGAACCCGAACGGGGTCATCCGCACGCGGCGTGAGACATGGGTCGGCCGCTACCATCGTCAGGGCAAGCTGACGGATGCGCAGGCGAACATTGCGGTTGAACTGTTCGAGGCTTCGGCCGGGATGCCGACCCGCGATCCGCTGGCAGCGATCATCCGGGTGGATGCCTCGGCCGGTGACTTCGATCACGAGGCCGCGCGAGTGGATCGCCGCCGCAAGTTCTTCCGCATGTGGGCGGAGGTCCCAACTTATGCGCGGCCGGTGGTTGAACACGTCATCCTCCGGGACAACTCGCTGCGCAGCATGCCTGGGTGCGTCGATGGCCGGACCGAAGCCCGCCACTTGGACCGCCTGCAGCGCGGCCTGCAAGCCTTGTGCGAGGCATGGGCCTAGCATCCGCTTGACGTTCCCAAAACAAGTGGGCATCTTGGCACCATCGCGAGAGGTGTGAAGGAGCAACTCCCGCATCCACCATAGCGCCCGCCGGTCACCCGAGCGGGCGCTTTGCATTTCACCCTCTCAACTTCGGCAGGCAGTCATGGCGCGGCTCAAGCAGGCTCCGGGACGCTTGGCAACGATGCCGTCGCGCCTGGCGTGCTCGCCGGTCCCCTCGACCGAGCGCGAGCGGCATCGCCATCGGGATGAGACGCAGCCGTGGCGGCGCTGGTACAAGACCGCGCGGTGGCAGCGGCTGCGCTGGTCGGTGCTGGTCAGGGACCTGTTCACCTGCCAGCGCGAGGGCTGTGGCCGCCTTGAAGCCGACACGTCGCTGCTGGTCGCCGACCATAAGATCCCCCATCGGGGCGACGAGGCGCTCTTCTGGGACGCCGCCAACCTGCAGTGCCTCTGCAAGACCTGCCACGACCGGGACAAGCAGCGCGAGGAGCGAAGGCCATGATCAGGCTCAAGAGAATCGACGGCTTCGGGTGGTTCCTATTCATCGGCGCGCACGCCTCTATCGGCCTGATGGATTGGGGGAGATGGCTCTTCGGCCTCCTCCTCTGGGACGATTCGGTTGAGATCGGCCTTGGCCCTCTGCTTGTGCGGCTCCACCTGTGCCGCGGCGATGAGTGACGGTCCCCTGGCCCGGCCCATCCGGAGAGGGGGGGGGCGAAAGTCTGGGGCTCGGGGTGGCGCTAGACCCGCGCCCCTAACATGGAGGGATTTTTTTCCTGTGGATCACGAAAATTCAGAGGTGGGCGGGGAGGTTGACCTGTTCGGCCTTCCGCGGCTTCCGATCCGTGATCGGCGGGGGCGCAAGTCATTCAAGAAAGACAAGGAAAATCAGGCGTTTGTATCACGTCGCGCCGCGGATGGCTGGACCCACGAGATGATCGCCGAGGATATGGGGATCGATGCGAAAACGCTCCGCAAGCATTTTTCCCGTGAGCTCTCCTCGGGTCGCATCTTCATGGTGGGCGAGATGCTGGACATCCTGCACAAGCGGGCGCGGGACGGCCATGTCCCTTCCGTCAAGGCGCTGCTGGATCGCTACGAGACCGCGGCCCCGCAGGCACCGCGCAACCGGCGGCCGGATGCGGAAGCGGATGATGAGGATGCAGATGTACCGGCTCGGCCCGCCGGCAAGAAGGAGCAGGCGTTGCGGGAGGCCCAGCAGGTGCCCGACAATTATGGCGAGATATTCGACCGCCTGAGGGGCCGCCACTGATGACGCTCGATGTGAGCTTCGCCTGCCCGGATTGGGCAGACAGATTGAAGCGTGGCCAGGTGCCGGTTCCGGCTTTGCCGCTCGACCCGGTTGCAGCGGAGGCGGCGGTCGATCTCTTCAACCTCCTGCGAATCCCGGATGTCACCGGGCAGCCGACGATGGGCGAGGTCGCTGGTGAGTGGTTCCGCGAGGTGATCCGGGCGGCTTTCGGATCGATCGATCCCGCGACGGGAAAGCGGTTCGTGGGGGAGATCTTCAACCTCATCCCAAAGAAAAACTCGAAGACGACGAACGCTGCGGCCTTGGGGCTGATCGCGCTCCTGATGAATCGGCGCCCGAACATCGACGGCGTGATCATCGGACCGACGCATGAGGTTGCCCAGAAGTGCTTCGATCAGGCAGCCGGGATGATCGATGCCGATCCCTACCTGCGGAAGCGGTTCAAGGTGATCGAACACAAGAAGACGATCCTGGACCTGCACAAGGATGAGAGCACCGGGACGCGGATGAATGCGAAGCTGAAGATCAAGAGCTTCGATCCGAAGGTTGTTACAGGCTCGATCCCGGCGTTTGCGATCATCGACGAGCTGCACCTCATGGCGGAGATGAGCCATGCGGAGCGCGTGATCGGACAGATCCGCGGCGGCATGATCACGAACGATGAGAGCCTTCTGATCATCATCACGACCCAGTCGGAGATCGTCCCCACAGGCGTCTTCAAGTCGGAACTGGATTACGCTCGCGGCGTCAGGGACGGCCGGATCACCGCATCAGTGCGCATGCTGCCAATCCTCTACGAGTTCCCGGAAGACGTGCAGCGCGACGAGGCGAAGCCGTGGCGCGACCCGAAGCTGTGGCCGATGGTCCTGCCGAACCTGGGCCGGTCCGTCACGATAGAGCGCCTGGTGCAGGACTATCGCACCGCGGTGGAGAAGGGCCCCGCCGAGGAGATCAGGTGGGCCTCCCAACACCTCAACATTGAGATCGGTCTGGGTCTCCACGCGAACCGCTGGGTAGGCGCAGACTACTGGCTGAAGAACGCGGACCACGGCCTGACCTTCGAGCACATGCTCGAAGAATGCGAGGTCATCGTATTGGGCGGCGACGTGGGTGGTGCGGACGACCTCTGCAGCCTCGCCGCCATAGGTCGGCATCGGGAGACCAGGCTGTGGCAAGCGTGGGGCTGGGCGTGGTGCGTCAGGGACGTCCTCGTCAGGCGCAAGGAGATCGCGCCCAGGCTTGAGGAGCTGCGGGACGCAGGTGAGTTGCGGATCACCGCGACGGCAGACGAGCACACCATCGAGATGGTCGAGATCTGCGCCCGTGTCCGCGATGCAGGTCTGATGCCGGAAAAGCTGGGGATAGGGCTCGATCCGCATGGCGTGGCGGCTCTGGTCGATGCCCTGGAGGCAGAGGGTTTCGACCCGAACGTGCACATCATGGCCGTTGGGCAGGGCTACAAGCTGAACGGAGCGGTCAAGGGGCTTGAGCGCCGCCTCCTTGACGGGAGGCTGCGTCACGGGGGTCAGCGCCTCATGAACTGGGCGGTCGGCAACGCGAAGTCGGAGCAGAAGGGCAACAACGTGTACATCACGAAGCAAACTGCTGGCATCGCGAAGATCGATCCACTGATCGCGTTGTTCAACGCGGCGATCCTGATGGACATGAACCCGACGGCTGCTTCTGCGGCCTTCGAATACACCGGGATGTAGGGATGGGCCTCTTCGACTTTTTCCGGAGCGAACCGCAGGCGACCCGATCGGAGCCGCCCGTGGTAGCTCAGGCGTCCGGTGACGTGCAGAGCCCGAGCCAGTGGCACGGCTTCGTCACCGGCGGTGTTTCCAGGTCAGGGGTGCGGGTCAGCGAGACCACGGCGCTCTCCATCCCGGCGACACTTCAGGCGATCCGTGTCCTGTCCGGCGTGTTCGCCATGACGCCCCTGCACTACTTCCGCCGCACCGGTGATGGCCGCGAGCGCGTGTCGGATGACATCGCAGCCCTCCTTCACGACCGGCCGAACAGCCATCAGACCGCGTTCGCCTTCCGCGAACTGCTCAAGATGGACCTGCTGCTGTCGGGGAACTTCTACGCCTATGTCAGCCGCGACTTCGCCGGCCGTCCGAAGGCGCTGACGCGCCTCAAGCCCGGCAGCGTCCTGATTGCGGAGTACTTCGATCGCTCGGAGGGGGTCACGCTCTTTTATGATGCAACCTTGCCGGACGGGTCGCGGGAGAGGTTTCCCGCCCGGGACATCTGGCACATTGCAGGCATGAGCCGTGATGGGCTGGCCGGACTGAACCCGATCCAGTTCGCGCGCGACGCCATCGGCGGGGCCATCGCCACGGCTGACCATGCCGCGAAGTTCTGGGGGAACGGGGGGCGGCCAAGCACCCTGCTGAAGACCAAGCACAAGGTGGACCCGATCGCGCGAAAGCAGATCAAGTCCGACTGGAAGGCGATCTACGGCGGTCCGTTCGGCGACGACATTGCCGTCCTCGACCAGGAGTTGGAGGCCCAGTTCCTCAGCCACGACAACAAGGCGTCGCAGTACCTTGAGACGCGCGGCTTTCAGGTCATGGACCTGGCGCGCCTCTGGGGCGTGCCGCCGCATCTGATCTTCGACCTGTCGAGAGCCACCTTCTCGAATATCGAGCAGCAGAGCCTCGAGTTCATCGTGTTCCACCTCGGCCCGCACTACGAGCGGGTGAGCCAGTCGGCCACGCGCCAGTTCGCCGCGGATGCCTATTATTTCGAACATGTCACCGACGCTCTGGTGAAGGGCGATGTGAAGAGCCGCATGGAGGCCTACTGGCTCCAGCGGCAGATGGGGATGGTCAACGCCAACGAACTGCGCCGTCGCGACAACCTCGCGCCGATCGAAGGTGGCGCCGGTGAGGAATACTGGCGCCCAGGCAACATGACGCTGGCCGGGACGCCGCCGGCGCAGCAAGCGCCGCAGGCAGCGGTGGAAACCTGAAAGGACCTCCCGAGATGACGAACGACATCACCGCGCTCGTCGCGGCTATCCGCGCGCATCCCTGGGCTATCCAGCCCGCCTATCTGGAGGCAATCGAGGCCGTCGCGGCGCGCGCTTTCGAATCGGGAGCCCTGCGCCCGGTGGCGAATGACGGCCATCAGGCGCGGCTGCAGGATAGCCTTTCGGCGGTGGCGGCTGTCGGAACTCCTCTCGAAGGGGCGCGCATGAGCACCGTGCGGGATGGCGTGGCGGTGGTGCCTGTCTTCGGCCCCATCTTTCCCCGCGCCAACATGATCAACAGTTCGGCGGGCGGGACATCGCTCGATGCGATCATGCGCGACATGCGGGTGGCTTTGGCCGACGGCAACGTCGAGCGGATCGTCATGCTCTTCGACACTCCCGGCGGCGTCGTGTCCGGTCTGGGCGAGGCGGCCGAAGCCATCCGGGGCGCCAGCAAGCCGATTTCCGGCTTTGTCACCGGGATCGCCGCCAGCGCCGGCTACTGGCTGGCCAGCCAGACGGCAGAGCTGGTGGTCGAACGCGCGGCTTCTGTCGGATCGATCGGTGTGGTTGCCTCGACATCGAGGCAGGAGGGCCCCGGCGCGGACGGCCGCCGCAGCTACGAAATTGTCAGTTCTGGCGCGCCTCGCAAGCGCCCCGATCCGTCAACGGATGAGGGTCGGGCCGCGATCCAGGAGGAGGTTGACGCCATCGAAGCCGTATTCGTCGGCGACGTGGCGAAAGGCCGGAAGACGACTGCGGCCAATGTGCTCGCCAGCTTTGGCCGCGGAGCAATGGTCCCCGCTGGCGCCGCCATTGATGCTGGCATGGCCGACAGGATCGGCACGCTCGAGGGCGTGCTGCGCAATCCCGGGCGCACCCGGGTCAACACCGGAGGTCGCCGTGCGCTGGCCGCCGCCGAAGTCGAAACGCGGCGTCGGGCCGCAGATTGGAGCTGAGAATGGACCGGATCACGGCCCTGCGAGCCCGCCGCGCGGGCATCATTGACCAGATGGAAGCGCTGGTCGCCTCGGTCGCCGATGGCGAAGACATGACTGCCGACCAGGCCGCGCAGTTCGACGCGCTCAAGGCTGAAGATGACAAGGTGGCCGCGGACCTCGCGCGGGCCGAGGATCTCGAACGTCGTCGCGCCGCCGCCGCCCGGCCGGTGCAGCCGCTGCCCGGCGTCACTCCGGCGGCGCCCGCGCCGGCCCAGGCGGCCGAGAAGGGCATTACCTTCGCGCGCATGATACGCACGATCGCCGCTGCCGGCGGCAATGCCTATGTCGCCCAGCAGATTGCCGAGGCGAACGGGGACAGCGGCCTCTTCGCGAACCAGAACATGGGGTCTGGCGTCGCGGGTGGCTTCCTCGTGCCCGAGGATGTCTCGGCTGAGGTGATCGAGCTCCTCCGCCCGGCGAGCGTCGTCACGGCGATGGGGCCGCGCATCGTGCCGATGCCGAACGGCAACCTGACCACCAACCGGCGCGCGACCGGAGCGACGTTCGGCTACGGCGGCGAGCAGACGGACGCTCCGGCGACCGGCTACACCTATGGACAGGTGAAGCTCTCCGCCAAGAAGCTCAGAGGCATCATCCCCGTCTCGAACGACCTGCTGCGTTCCGCATCCGTGTCGGTCGACCGGATGATCCGTGACGATGCGATCGCCGACGCGGCTCTGATCCAGGACCGCCACTTCCTGCGCGGTGCCGGGACGGAGTTCTCGCCCCGTGGCCTGCGCTATCAGCATCTCGGGAGTCCGTTCGAGGCGACCCATGTCCTGGTCATGACGGCGTCGCCGGACCTGCAGAAAGTGACCAACGACCTGGCGCGTCTCGAGCTCGCGCTGGCGACCCACAACGTGGTGCAGACCAATGCCCACTGGATCATGTCGCCCCGCACCGAGAGCTATCTCTCGAACCTGCGCGACGGGAACGGCAACCTCGCCTTCCCCGAAATGCAGAACGGCCGCCTGCGCCGGAAGCCCGTGCACGTCACGACCGAGATCCCGGAGAACCTTGGCGCCAGCGGCAGCGAGACGGAGATCATGCTCGCGGACCCGACCCACATCATGGTGGGCGAGCACATGGGCATCGAGGTCGCGATGTCCACCGAGGCCGCCTACAAGGATGCCTCCGGAACCATGCAGGCGGCCTTCTCGCGCGACGAGACGCTGATGCGGATGATCATGCAGCACGACATCGGACTGCGGCATCTGCCTGCGGTCGCGATCCTCACCGGCGTGACCTGGTCGCCGTCCGCCTGATGAACCGTCGGGGCCGTCGCTGACGGCTCCGCCACCTGCAGAGGGCTGACGCCCGGAGAGGAGACTTTCATGACCACCGAAATCCGCTCGATCGGCGACAAGATCAGCGTGCGCCGCGCGATTGCGAACACCGCCGCCACCGCCGGAGGTACCGGCGATGCGACCGCCGTCACTGGCGCCATCATCGACCGCGCTGCCCTCGGGTGGCCGAAATCGGCTGTGCTGGCCGTTCCCTACACCGCGACCCTGGCCGCAGGAAAGACGCTTTCGCTCGCGTACGCCTTGCAGCACGGCGATGCCTCGGATCTCGCGGACGCAAGCGCGCTCGCCAGTGCCGACGCGGCCGTGGTCGCGACCGGGCCGACCGGCGGCGGGACCTTGGCCGGTACTTTCGAGGTCAACGTCTCGTTGGCGGGCGCCAAGCGTTACGTCCGGCTGAACGTGACGCCCGATCTCTCGGCCACGGCTACCGACACCGCCGCCCTCTCTGGCGTCATCGCGTTCGGCGGCGCGGAGAGCCTGCCGCAATGACGCCCGTGAGGTTCACGAAGCACCACGGGCGCTACAACAGCGGGGAGGTCGCCGGCTTCCCTGATGCCGAGGCTGCCGAGCTGGTCGCCGCCGGCGTCGCATCGCCGCTGAATGCTCCCGCCGCTGACGAAGAAGCGGCGGAGCCGTCCGACCCGATGCCAAAGCCGAAGGCGGCCCGCAAATGAGCCTCGTGATCGTCACCCCTCCGTCGGCGCCAGTCGTGGATCTGCCGCGACTGAAGAGCCATCTGCGAATAAGCACGGGCGCAGACGATGCTCAGCTGTCGGCGCTGGAGGCGGCGGCGGTCGCGAGACTGGATGGGCCCGGCGGCATCCTCGGCCGGGCCATCCTCCCGCAGACGTGGCGCCAGACCTTCACGTCCGGCCCCTACATCCTGGCCATGCCTGACGTGACGGATGTCTCTGTGACGGCCGATGGTGAGCCGGTCGAAGCTGCTGTCGCCCTCAATGGCCGGAGGACGGTCGTCTCCCTGTTTGGCGCCGCGCGCGAGGTGACGGTCGAGTTTACCTGCGGGCTCGGTGCCGGCGATTTGGAAATCGCGAAGGTGGTCATCTGTCTGTATGTCGAGCACCTGTTCGACCGCTCTGATCTTTCGCCGGCCTATCACGAACTGGTCGACAAGCTCTGCTGGGCGCGCGTCTGATGGATAGGATCAGCGAACGTGATGGCGCGGCGCGCCTTCTGGATGAAGTCGCATTTGACGCGCCGATCGAGATTGCCGACGGATCGGGCGGGACGACGGCTGATTGGGGCGAGCGCCTGATCTGCCGAGGTTCGATCCGTTATCTCAGGGGCGGGGAGACGATACAGGCGGCCCGCCTGGCTGGCCGACAGCCGGTGGTGGTCTCGATCAGAGACAGCGTCGAGGCGCGGGCGGTTGGGACGGACTGGCGCATGCGCGACGTTGGGCGCGGCGTGGTCTACAATATCCGGTCAATCGTGCCGAGCGATGATCGTCGCTGGCTCGAGATCACCGCGGAATCTGGGGTGGCTGTCTGATGCCTGTGAGCCCATCCGTCGAGCTGCAAACTGCCGTCTACCAACTGTTGACCGCACCGGGCAGCGCCACGCTGGCGCTCACCGCCGGGCGTGTTTACGACAACGTGCCGTCCCCAGCGGCCTTTCCCTATGTGTCCTTCGGCCCGTCCGATCATGTCGAGGACGATGCCGACGGCATCCCGGCCCGCATCGAGACGCTCCAGCTCGACGGCTGGACACGCGACAGCGGCAAGCTCCGTGGCGCGCGGGAACTGGCGGACGCGATCAAGGCAGACCTGCATGGAGCATCGGTCGAGTTCACGGCCAACGCCCTGGTGCAGATCCGCGTCCGCCCGGTGCGTGTGTTTCGCGATCCGGACGGGATCACCGGGCATGCGGTGGTACCCATCGAAGCGACGATCGAGGAGGTCTGATGTGGGTCCAGTTCTCGCGGGAGTTCTGGTGGCGCCCAACGCCCCAGGCAAAGATCCGCTACCTTCCCGGCATGAAGCTGAACGTGACGCGGGCCTGCGCATCGGCAGCAATCGCGGCGGGCGCCGCGGAGGAGGTGCGGCGTGGCAAGGATCCTGAACCTCGCCCGGCTCGAGCGAAAGCTGCGGCGCCTGCCCACGGCCGCGCTGGCCGAGATCAAGCCGGCGATGGAGGCGGCGGCCAAGGAGATGGTCGCGATGATGAAGAGCCTCGTCCCTGAAGACACGGGCGCCCTGAAGGACAGCATCGGCTGGACCTGGGGCAAGGCTCCGAAGGGCTCCATGGTCATTGCGGCGGTCAAGGCGAGCCTCGGGGGCGAGCTGACGATCACGATCTACGCTGGCTCGCGGGACAAGGGCCTCGGCGACATGGACGCCTACTACGCGCGGTGGGTCGAGTTCGGCACGCAGAAGATGACGGCTCGCCCCTACTTCTACGTGAGTTACCGCGCCAACAAGAAATCCGCCGGCCGCAAGATCCGCGCAGGCGTGCGGCGCGCGGCGAAGAAGGTCGCCGCCGGCGGCTGATTTTTCACCGGCCAGCATCGGCCTCACTGGCACCGCCGCGGCGGGCCCTTTCACATGGAGAACCACACATGGCCAGACCTGTCACCGCCAAGGCGGGCGCTTTCACCGTGTCGCTGTCGAACGGTGCCACGCCCGCCGTCTTCGCCGCCCCCTGCGGCTTCACCTCGAAGTCGCTGGCCCTCTCGAAGAACCTGTCGGAGATCTCGATCCCGGACTGCGACGATCCGGACGCGCCCGACTGGCTCGGTCGGGATGTGCAGAGCCTGTCGGCATCTGTCAGCGGGGAGGGCGTGCTCGCCGCCTCGGCCATCCCGGCGTGGCTGGCCGCGTACGAGAGCACCGACAGCATCGAGGTCGAGGTGGAGATCGCGTTCTCGGCCGGTGTGCTCAAGTATCTCGGGCGCATGCACGTCGAGTCCCTGACCATCGGCGCGGAGCGTGGCCAGCGCTGCACCATCGCGGTCTCGATGCAGTCCGACGGCGAGATGGTCGGAACCTGGACGGCGACGCCGTGAGCCGCAGCGCGGAAATCACCCTCGACTGGGCGGACGGGACGTACCTGTTCGCACTGAAATGGGGCCAGCTGGGCGAGCTGCAGGAGAAATGCGACGCCGGTCCCTACGTGGTTCTGGGTCGTCTTGCGGATGGTTCCTGGAAGGTCGGCGACATCTCGGACACGATCCGCCTCGGCCTGATCGGCGGCGGCATGGCGCCCGCCGCTGCGCTCAAGAAGGTCCGAGCCTACGTCGAGGACCGCCCGCCCTTCGAGAACCTGCAGCACGCGCAGGCCATCCTGTCGGCGGCGCTGCTGGGCGCGCCGGAGGAGCGGACGGGAAAGCCGCGCGCGGGAGGCCGGAGGGCGACGCGCTCCCGCGCGGAAAGATCCGCTTCGCCCGAATCTACGGCACCGGAGCCGCCATCGGCCTGAGCGTAGCCGAGGTGAAGGACATGTCGGTCTGGGAGTACGCCGCCGCCGTGGATGGGTGGATCGAGGCGAATTGTCCGGAAGAGGCCGGCAAGCTCACGCCTGAGGACGAGGACGACCTGTGGGCTATGGTGCAGCAGAAGATGGGGGAGCGGTGATTGCGTCCATCATCTGCTTCGTGCTGGTGTGGCCATTGATGCTCGCGATCGGAAATAGCCGGTCGAGTGGAACGGCCAGCCTGGCGCAGCTGTCCGGCTGAAGGGTCAGTGCCACAATCCCGGCCATGGCATCCGAGATCATGCGCTCGGTACTTTCGCTTCCGGCGCCGGGGATGATCGTCACGGCCACCTTCGATCCCGGAAGGCGCTCGACGCGGTAGCGGGTCAGGAACTGGGCGGGCCTATCCATGGCCTCGGTGT
Source organism: Cereibacter azotoformans (assembly GCF_021391315.1). NCBI lineage: Bacteria > Pseudomonadati > Pseudomonadota > Alphaproteobacteria > Rhodobacterales > Paracoccaceae > Cereibacter > Cereibacter azotoformans. The sequence continues at coordinate 966,873 of NZ_CP090021.1, forward strand.
CTCGCGGCATGAACAGCTGGCCGTCGCTCGTGCAGCCCGGCGTCATGGCGATGATGCTCTCGCCTACCGAGATCTGATCCAGCGTCACGGCGCCCTTCCACGCCCGGTACTCGTCGGGCGTCACGTCGAGCCTGAATTGAGAGTGAGCGGCGCCAGCCGCGGCGAGAAAGCAGATGAGCAGCATGGTCCTGCGCATGGAGATACCCCTTGGCAACTGATCTCGAAAAGCTGGTCGTCCAGCTCTCCGCGGACATCAAGCAGTATCAGCGCGAGATGAACAAGGCCGTTGGGGTGTCGAACAAGCAGGCCCGCGAGATCGAGAACCGCTTCAAGTTGATGAACCGGAACCTCGACAACATCGGCCGCACCGCCGCCCGGTCGCTGGTGACGCCCCTGCTCGGCATCGGCGCTGCTCTCTCGGTTCGCGAGGTCGCCCGATATGCTGACGCTTGGACAGGGGCCAAAAACAGTTTGGCAGTCGCTGGAGTGGTGGGCAAAAACCAGACGGAGGTGCTCAATCAGCTGTATCGCGCGGCACAGGATAACGCAGCTCCCCTGACCGCCCTAACCACGCTTTATGGCCGTGCCGCACAGTCCGCTGACATGCTGGGAGCCTCTCAGAAGGATCTGATCAAGTTCTCCGCGGGTGTTGGAACGGCTCTTCGTGTCGCCGGCACCAATGTGACGACGGCACAGGGGGCTCTGACGCAACTTGGTCAAGCCATCTCTTCGACGCGGGTTTTCGCGGAAGAGTTCAACTCGATCAACGAGGGTGCGAGGCCAATCCTGATTGCGGTCGCAAATGGTATGGACGGTGCGGCCGGGTCTGTCTCGAAGCTTCGGCAGATGGTGATCGACGGCAAGGTCAGCGGACAGCAGTTCTTCCAGGCATTCCTGCGCGGCCTGCCCACCATCCAGAGCATGGCGGCCAATGCCACGACCACGATCGAGCAGGGCATCACGAAGGTCGAGAACGCGTTCACGCGCTACATCGGCCAGACCGATGAGAGCCTCGGGGCCTCGCAGCGGCTGGTAGAGGGCCTGTCGGAGCTGGCCGACAACTTCGACGCCATTGCCGATATCACTGTGAAGGTGGCCGCCCTGATCGGGGCCGGCCTGCTCGGCCGGTCCATCGCCGGAATGGTCGGCAATCTCGGCCTCGCCGGGATGGCCGCAACGAAGTTCGTCGCCGCAATCCGGGCGGCATCGTCCGTCTCTGGCGTGGCGTCGGCCATCGGCGGCTTGAGCGCGGCAGCGGGGCCGATCGGGGCCGTGGTTGGCGTGGCCGCGGTGGGCGCGCTGATGCTGTACTCGGCCAGCACGGCCGACGCGCGCGAGGCTTCGGAAGCCTTCGAGAAGCGGCTGAATTCGATCCGTGAAACGGCGCCCCAGATGGCCACGGCTGTGGAGGATGGCGCGCGTCGTGCGAAGGAGGCGATGGAGAGCATATCTCGGCCAGAGGTGCTCAAGCTCGAACTTGAGAGCGATGCAGCCGAGGCGAACCTCGATGCCATTCGCACCAACTTGCGGCTGGCCATGGAGCAGGTGCAGCACCTGAATGGGCTCGGCATCATCACCGACGAGCAGCGTGAGACGCTCGAGGACTTCAATCGCCGTGCCATGGACGGCACCGCCAGTGCGAAAGATCTTGACGCCGCCCTGACCAGCCTCGGAGAGATCAATGGGCTCGGTCAGGGCCTGATCTCCTCGATCACGCAGCTCTGGAACATGCTCAACCTGACATCGGCCGCGGCGCGGCAGGTTCAGTCGGACATTCAGGCGGCGCTAGGGGCCTATGCGCCGGACATGGGCCGGTTCGGCAATCCCTATGCCCGACAGGAAGCTGAAGTGGCCGCCTCCCGGGCAGGTCGCGCCTACCTCGATGAGCAACGCCGCCTGCAAGGCCTCACCCGTGAGCAACTCGCGCTCGAGACGGAAATCGCGCGCCTGCGCAAGAGCGTGCCCGACGGCGCGACCGTCAGCGACGAGGACCTGACCGAGGCTGCGCGGGGCAACCTGGCCGCGGCCGCGCGTCGCGCCGAGGAGGGCCGGAAGGGTGGCGGCGGTGGAGGAGGTCGCGAGGCCAAGGCCGTCGAGCGCTTCGACGACCGGATCCTCAAGGAGACCGAGGGGCTCAAGGCGGAGACTGACGCGCTCAATCAACTGAAGCTCGGACAGGACAGGTACGGCACCGCTGTGGCTCGCGCCCGCAAGGAAGCCGAAATGCTGCAGGACCTCCAGAACAAGGGGCTCACGATCACGCCTGCCCTGCGCGAGCAGGTTCGAGGTCTCGCAGATGACTGGCAGCGCGAGGCCGAGGCGAACGCCATGGCGACCGAGCGGCATGAGGAGTTCCAGAGTAACCTGCAGGATGCGAAGGGCACGATGAGCCAGGCATTTTCCGGTCTCATCAAGGGGGCCCATGGCTTCAGCGACGCGCTCTCGATGGTGATCGACAAGCTCGCCGATATCGCCCTCAACGCCGCGTTCAACGCCATGTGGAACGGCGTGATCGGCAATGCGGTGAGCGGGCTCGTCGGCGGGCTCGGCGGGTTCTCCGAAGGCGGCTATACCGGCGCGGGCGCGAAGGACGAGCCGGCCGGCGTGGTGCACCGGGGCGAGGTGGTCTGGTCTCAGCGTGACGTGGCGCGGGCCGGCGGCGTGGCCGTGGTCGAGGCGATGCGGCGCGGCGCCAAGGGTTATGCGTCCGGCGGGGTCGTTATACCCGAGATGCCGCGCGTCCCGGCGCCGAAGGCGATCGCAGCCATGGCGGCCAAGGCGCAGGCCCCGCGCGTGGTCTATGTGCCTCAGCCCTATGTGGCGCAGGTCTCGGCCGATGATGACGGCCGGATCATCGGCACGATGCGGCGCGTCGCCCTGGCCACGTCAGCCGCCACCGCGGCCGGGCAGCAGCGGCAGCTCGGATCGTCCATCAACAACTACAGCGCGCGGGGAACGACCTGATGAACCGCACGATCATCGACGTGCCGCGCATCTTCATGCGGCCGTCCGCCCACGACTGGCGGATCGACTGGCGGGGCCAGTCGGCCGGCGAAGGCATCGACGGGGAGCAGATCGTCTACAACCGCCTGCCGCGGTTCGTGGGCGCCCCCGTGCTCGAGATACCACGCGACCTCCGCGGCCACTGGCGGGCGCTGATCATGCGCGGTGAGGGCCGCCGGAACGCCTACCGCATGCGGATGGTGGATCCGGTCAGCTACGGCATGCCTCGGAGCGGCCGGCTGCGCGACGACATCGCGGCATTCCTCACCGGGCACTACGTCGAGCCTCGCCCTCGCGTGCCGGTCGTGGGGGCCGTGTCGGCCGGTGAGACATCGCTGGTCGTCGATGAGACCGGGTTGCCGTCCCCGATCCGCGTCGGAGGCTACCTGAGCCACAATGACTGGCCCTTCGCGGTCGTCGCCCGGAGCGGCTCCGGCTCGGCTGTGACGCTCACCGTGCGGATGCTGCGCAAGGCCATCCCGGACGGAGCGCTGATCGACGTGTTCGCGCGCGGGATCTTCCTTTCGACAGAGGACGCGATGGGCCTGCCGGCCTTCAGCCGCGGGTCCTTCGGGGTGCCCCTCTCCGTGATCGAGTGGATCGGCCGATGAGCTTCTTTCCTGCCGGCTTCGACCCGCGCGCCGATGTGGTGGGCGCGCTGGATCTCGTGCAGATCGACACGCCCGACGGGGTGTTCGGGTTCCTCTGCGGCGTGGACGGGACGTTCACGGCCACGGATGGCGTCACCTATGTCGGGTCGAGCCTCGTCTCGTGCTCCGAGATCGAGAGTGCAATCCAGGGGACGGCGCCGGCCGGAGAGATCGGCCTGACCTTCTTCCAGGACCCGGACGCGCCGGACCTCGTGCAGGAGGTGCGCGAGCTCGGGATCGACTATGTGCGCGGGCGGGTGATCACGCTTCTCTTCCAGCCCTTGCGCTCGTTTGAGGAGTTCCACGCGCCAGCCCTGCCGCCGATCCCGTGGGCCCGCCGGACGATGACGCGGCTCACGTTCTCCGCGTCGGGCTCTCTCGAGCGGAGGATCACGGTCGGGTTCGAGACGCCCTTCGCGGGCCGCAACACGGCGCCGAACCTTTTCTACACGACCGAGGATCACGCGCGTCTGACCGGGGCGCCGAACCCGAGCCTGCAGTTCATGCCGCGCGATAACTATCAAGAGCAGAAGCTGTTCGGATGACCTGCACGATGTCGCCTCTCTTCGCGCACCTGCATCTGTGGGCCGGCCGCCCGTTCGTGTGGGGCTCGTGCGACTGCTGCACGATCGTGGCCGACTGGGTGCTGCATCTGCGCGGGGTCGATCCGATGGCCGACGACCGGCTGACCTATGGTTCGGCCGGAGAATGCCAGCGCGCCACGCGCTTCTTCACCGACCCCGTGGGCGCCTTCGCGCGCCGTCTCGAGCCACTTGGCATCGGCCGCACCGAGGGGCCGGTGACCGGGGATGTCGGCATCGCGCTGGCGATGATCGAGGGGCAGATGCGCCCGCACGGCACGATCTGCCTGGGCGAGACATGGGCGGTCAAGAGCGAGCGCGGGATCACCTGCTACCGCCCGGAAATCATCGCTGCATGGGGGATGGGGTATCGTGCGTAGGGTCATCATTGCAGCGCTGCTCTCCACGACCGCCATCGTGAGCTCGGCGGATGAGGCGCACGCGGACCCGGTGAGCGCGTTCATTGGCGGATTTTTCGCCTCGATCGGGGCGACCGCCGCCACGGGTGCGGTGGCCGCGGCCCTCGGCGGCGCTGCGGCCGCCGGCTTTGCTACGGGCACGTTCCTGCTGACGACCATCGTCGGCAAGACGCTGCTCTCCATCGGCCTGTCGATCATCGCGCAGAAGCTCACACAGAAGAGCTTCGACATCCCGAGCCCGGCCGAGCGGAAGGTCAACTTCGCGCAGGACCTGGCGCCGATGGAATGGGTCTATGGCCGCGTCCGCAAGGGCGGGCCGCTGGCCTTCACCGGCTTCGCGCGGACGACTGTCCAGATCAACACCTCGATCGGCGTAACGCTGACGAAGAAGAAGTCCCGGCGGCACTATGCCGTGCTGATCGCCGCGCACCGGACGAAGGGGCCGGTGACCCACTACCTCGACAAGTGGGAAGTGGATGTGAACGCGACCGGCGCCGTGATCTCGACGCCCGCCGGCGGGGAGGACGGTGTCCTCGCGTCCATCCGCCCCTATACCGGCAAGCCTGCCCAGGCCGCCGATCCGCTGCTGGTCGAGACCTTCCCCGCCGTGACCAGCGCACACGACTTCGCAGGCCTGAGCTATGCCGTCCTCTACGCCGGCCGGCCCGCAAAGGATGGCGACTTCCAGAAGGTGTTCCCGAACGCCCGCGAATGGACGTACAACCCGATCTGGGACGGCCATGATCGGATTTATGATCCGCGGACCGGCGCCTACGGCTGGACCCGCAATGCCGCGCTCATCATCGCCCACAACTGCCTGCGCTATGGCAAGGCGGTCCACTGGCCAGAGGTGGCCGCACAGGCGGACATCTGCGACCAGACGGTGACCAATGCCTCCGGCGGCACGCAGCCGCGCTGGACCATCGACGGCGTGTTCCTTTCGACCGAACCGTGGGAACAGGTGCGGGACCGGCTGGCCCTGGCCTGCGACGCCTGGTTCTATGAGCGGCCCGACGGCTCCGTGGGCTTCAAGGTGGGGGCGTGGGAGGAGCCGACGGTCACGCTGACCGATCGCGATTTCCTGTCGATCGAGATCAGTGAGGGCGACAGCTCGCCGGACGTGCCGGGAGAGTTCGCCGTGCGCTACATCGAGCCGGCCTATGACTATGGCGAGCAGACCTGCGGCGCCATCGTCATGGAGCCCAACAGCGCGCGCTCCGTGGCCGATTCCGATCTGATTACCTCGCATAACCAGGCGGTGCGCATTGCCAAGCGCTTGGGGCGCGCGCAGCGCCCGAAATACACCATCGCAGGCCAGCTCAAGCTCATCGGCTACGAGCTGATCGGCCAGAGGTTCGTTCGGATCGAGCTGGCGGAGCTGGGCATTTCCTGCAATGTCGAGGTGGGGCGGCTCGTGCGCGAGAGCAGCAGGATCTCGTTCAGCCTCGAGGCGACATCCGCGACTGCCGAAGACTTCGCGTTTGTGGCGGCCACCGAGGAGCCTCCGCGCCCGGCTCGTGGGAGCGTGGAGTCCTCTGATGACATTGAGACCCCGGCGAGCCTCACGGGGCAGGTCGTGACGCAGACCGGGGGCACCGCGATCATCAGATGGCTGTGGCCAGCGCAGGACGAGGACTACGTGCAGCAGCTGCAGTGGCGGGTGAACGGCGGGCCTTGGGAGGTGCTGACGGCGGGCCGGGACCAGACGAGCTTGACGCAAGGCGGGCTGGTCGATGGTGGCGTCTATGAGGCGCAGATCCGCAACCGCACGGCATCAGGGCGGACATCCTCATGGTATCCGACCGATCCGGTGTCGGTGACCGCCATCGCGAACACGACCCCTCCCGGCTCACTCAGCGGCTTCGATGGTCTGGTGATCGGCGGCGCGGTCTCCCTGACCTGGGAGGCCCCGAACGACGCCCGGTATTTCGCGGCGCGGATCTGGCGCTCGGAAACGACGGTCTTTGCGGACGCGATCGTGGTGCGCACGGAATACGGCATCCCGTCGAACCCGGACGGCTACGTGGACAATCCGGGCGTGGGCACCTGGACCTACTGGGCCGAGGGCATCAACGCCTCTGGCATCGCCGGCCCGAGGTCCGGGCCGGTCACGAAGACTGTCGTCTAGAACGACGACCTGCGACGGCCCGGCCAACGGGCTGCGCGCCACCACCGGGACAGGAGAGCCAGCAGTGGCCGACAGGATCGAGACCGCCACCACACAGACGACGAACGCCATAGCCGTGGCCGGGGTGACCAGTGCGGCATGGCTGCCGTCTCTCAAATCGGCGTCCGAGGTCGCAGGGATGCTCATGCCGATCTTCGGCGTGATCTGGCTCGTCGTTCAGATCGTGCGGGCTCTGGCCGGACCCGCAAAGCCGCCGAAGGTCTGAACCGCCCATCACCTTGCCGGCGCCGGCAAGCCGATCATCCGCCCCGCCATCGCGCGGGGCTTTTTCATGGGAGAATGATGTGGACGTGAGGGACATCCAGCGGCTGCTTGCGGCCGTGGGGCTCTACAGGGGCGCGATCGACGGCGACCCCGGCCCGCTCACCATGGCGGCAGCCGCCGTCATCCTGGGCCGGCATGATGCGGTGCCGTGGAAAGCCTGGCCAAAGAGCCGCCAGCTCATCGCCGCCGGGCAGGCCGTGCTCCTGGTCCTCGGGCACGAGCCCGGCAAGATCGACGGGCTCATGGGGCCGAACACGCGCGAGGCCCTAACCGAGTGGGCGTCGGGTCCCCTCAAGGCCGCTGTCGAGCGCATCGTCGGGGCCGGCTACTCGGTCGCCGATGCCCAAGGCACCTATCCGCGGCAGGAGTCGGTCGCGACCTTCTACGGCACGGCCGGCGGGCCGGACTGCACCGGCGGGATCGTCGAGCTGCCGATCCCGTTCCGGCTCGCCTGGGATCTCAACACGAGCATCACGAGCTTCCGCTGCCACAAGCTCGTCGCCGCGCCGATGACGCGGATCTTCCGCGAGGCGGTGTCGCACTACGGCGCGGACCAGTTCGAGAGCCTGCGGCTGAACATCTTCGGCGGCTGCTACAACTACCGCAACATGCGGGGCGGATCGAGCCTCTCGATGCATGCCTGGGGCATCGCCGTCGATCTGGACCCCGAGCGCAACCAGCTCCGGTGGGGCCGCGACCGGGCGAGCTTCGCGGTCGGCCACTACGACGCCTTCTGGAACATCGTCGAAGCCGCCGGCGCCACCAGCCTCGGCCGCGCCTGCAATCGCGACTGGATGCACTTCCAGTTCGCCCGCCTCTGAAGGAGAGAAACCATGTCCATCGTCCTCGCCTTCGCGCTCTGCGCGCTGGCCTTCTTCCCGCTGGTCGGCTGGCCTCTGGTCGCGACGCGCGTCCTCGTCTCGGCCGTGATCCTCTCGGCGCTCGCCTACCCGGCCGCCGCCACCACGGTGGGCGAGTTCCTTACGCCCCTTGCGCCCGGTCTGCTCGATCTGGCCGGCGTTATCCTGACCCTGATCATCGGCGCAGCGGCGCGGCAGTGGGCGGCGTGGACCGGGGTCCAGATCGAGGCACGGCACCGCGAGGCGTTGCATTCGGCCATCATGACCGCGGCGCGCACGGCCATCGCCCGCGGGCTCACGCGCGAGGTCGCGACCGAGTTCATCGCCGCCTATGTCCGCGCCTCGGTCCCGGACGCGCTCAAGCGGCTGTCGCCGTCGGCCGAGACGCTGGACGGGCTGATCCGCTCCAAGCTGATCGATGCCGCCGGACGCTGATGCGCCCGCCCGTCCCGCTGCGCCCCCGGCCGAGGCGCTGGGGCCGATCCAGATCATGACCCGCGCTGACCAATGGTCCGCCCTCGTGCTGTGGGCGGACTGCATCCTCGCCCTCGCGGCCCGCACCGCACCATCTGATCACCGGAGCACCGAATGACCCTCACGACGACGCGCATCACCGGCACCGTCGATCTGCCCGACGGGGCGACCCCGCAAATGTCCCGTGTCCGCTTCGTGTTGTCGAAGTGGGACAAGAATGGCGCCAACATCTTCGTGCCCGGCCCGGTCGAGGTGCAGGTTGCGTCCGACGGCACGATCGAGGCGGATCTGCAGACGACGACGACGCTTTCCGGCGGCGCGCTCTACGACGTCACGCTGCGCTATTACTCCGATGCCGTCCGCCAGCAGCGCGAGACGCGCCTGGGCCGCATCGCCGTCCCGGCCACCGGACCCGTCGCGCTTGGGACGCTGCTCGCCGTCAGCCCGCCCGAGTCCACCCAGCCCGACGCGCTGGCGCAGTGCCTCGCGGCGGCGGCGGTGGCTGAGGTGGCGGCCGAAATAGCTGCGCCAGCGGCATCTGCAGCGGCGCTCTCGGCGTCACAGGCCGCGCTCTACGAGGGCGTCTGGCTCAACGACGTAGCCGCCCTTCTGGCTGATACCACGCTGAAATACACGTCAGGGCCGGGGCAGGTCACGGTCGGGCAGTATGTGCGAACGCGGGCCGAGGGGTACAGTTTCTCTGTGCTGGCATCGAGTGCATCGACATATGCACTTGCGACCGCAGGCGGGGTGAGGCTCGACAGAGCCGCATCGGCACTGCGGGGGCGGGATATTCATGTTTCCAGCGCCCTCGATCGGTTTGGTAGAGTGCGCTCGCTGGCCGGATCGGACAGTAACAGCGGCCTGACCGCAGACAAGCCGCTGGCGACCCTCGCGGCGGCGCGGGCGCTGGTGCAGCCCGGAGATCGCATCTGGCTCATGCGCGGATCATACTGGCGCGAGTCGCTGGTCTTGGGCATGGGTTTTGCGCGAGGCTATGTGCTGGCGTATGGCGCCAGCGGAGAGCACCCGATGATCGATGGCGCCGATGTGGTCGCAAACAGCGGATTTTCCAAGGCTGCCGGATACGCGAACATATACGACGTGACGGTGCCTCATACCATGACATCGTCAAACCAGACATTTTCCGTCTGGAGGAACGGCGCGCGCCTGACGCGCGTGACCTCCAAGGCGGCACTCGACAGCACGCCAGGCGCCTTCTACGCCCCCGCTCCGTCCGGGTCGGCATCGACGATTTCCGTCCATGCGCCGGGCAGTGTCGATCCTTCGGCGGATGGCGCTCTCTACGAGGCGGCTACCAGAGCCTATTGCCTCGTCGGCGCACGGGCGGGCGAGATCAGCGGCATATGGACAGGTCGGCAGGGGCACAATGACGGCAGCCTGATCAGCTATGACTACGCCTACGGGTGTGTCGCTCAAGACGGCACGAAACACAACTTCTTCAACCAAGGGACTATGGAGAGGTGCCTCGCCTATCTGGCCGAGACATTCGTAACGGCCGGGGCCTCGACGCTGTTTGTGGCTTATAACGATGTCGGGACTGGCAAGTCTGCGCGGTTCATCGATTGTGTTGCCATCGGGCGGGGCGCGACTGCCGGCCACGTCGGCTTTTACTCCCACACGGCCGGGGCGACAAAGCACGCGGCAATCATCTACGAGCGGTGCATGGCGATGGACTGCGCCAGCGGATTTGCCGGTGCCAACTACCAGCTCGCGATCCACCGCGACTGCGTGGCCCTGCGCTGCAAGAGGGGCATTTCGAACGACGGCACAACATCGACCGACAGGACGGTTGTTCTGGGCGGCCTGTTGTCAACCTGGGATGCGGCAAGCGCGCTTGCCGGTCGGCCAATATCCTCAGACGGTGGTGGCGGGTTTTGGCTGTTGCGGGGCGTCACAATCGTTTCTCGCGCCGTCATCGGGGCGCAGGTGTACGGCGCGTTTGCTGACGGGATCGACATCCAGAACTGCGACCTGATTTTTGCAGATCCGTCCGGCGTACCGACGACCGCACTGCAAGCTCTTTCCGCATCTGCGGCAGTCACATTCAGAAGAAACCTCGTTTATGGCGGCGCAAAAGCATTCACGCTTCCGTCGGGGGCCACTCTCATCTCGGACCTTAACAGCTTCTATCCGGCTACAATGGATGCTGAGGTTGGTGGGACAGCATATACGGACATCGCGGCATACAAGGCTGGCACAAGCCTCGATGCGGCCTCAGTGGTGTCTGATCCACTAATCTCGCATGGAGGCCGCATCGATAAGCCTAAATGCTCGTTTGCCTCGCCAGTGTGGGCAATCGGTGCAGGTTCTGGCGCGCTGAGCACAGCCGATCTGGACGCGCTGTTCGCTGCCGAACTTGCGGCCTGATACCAGTACTCTCGGCTCAAGACCGGAGAGTACGGCTAGCGTGTCTCTCTTCCAGCGCAAGCCATTGATCCACGACAAGCGGCCGCGGACAGGGCAGCCACCCCGCCCGCGGCCTGACCACCACCGAGCATAGGAGCCTCGATCATGGCTGATCGCCGAATGATGACGTGCGGGTGATTCCGCAAGATGAGCGGGGTGCGGCGTGATGCCTGATAGTGGCCCGGGCGCGTGGGAGACGGTGCTGCTCAGCGGCAGCATGATCGCCGCGTGGATCGGAGGAGAGGCCGGCCGGGTGGCCGTCGCTGGCGGCGCCGGCGGCCTCATGCGCTGGCTTGCCGCGGAGCAACGGCGCATTCGCGACGGGGTGCTGGCCGAGCGTGCGGGGGTGGTGCATCTGGGCGGCGAGCCGGATGCCGAGGTGCGCGTCACTGGCGGGGCTGTGACGGTGGAGTGGCGGTAGGCCAGTCGTCAGGATAGGTGCGGCCGGAGATGACGGTGGGGCGGCGTGTCCAGCGCATTGGGGGTGATCTAGGGCCGCGGGGCGGGTCGGCTATGAGCTCGTCGCGCGCGCAGCCCCACACGAAAAGAAGCGCGGACGCGTTTCCGACATTCTCTAAATGTTCGATCTATGTCCGAGCGCGATTGCCCAATTTTATCCCGCGAAATCAACAGATCGGCGCTGATTGCAAATCCGCGGCGGCAACTGGAACACCGGTGCCTCGGCGGGTGTGTGGGCGCTGAGCGCGGCCTACGCGCGGTCGAACGCGAACTCGCACATCGGGTTTCGCCCCCGCCTATGTTGCGTGAGTGACCGCGTTGTAGGGCCGGTGCCCGAGGTGAGTGACGACGAGATCCGGGCCTGTGGTCCGGCCATACGAAGCGCTCCCCGGTTCATTGAACCTGCGTGAACCGGGGTAAATCGCGAAACCTGCCTTTCGGCATGAAATAAAAAGCGTGCAGATCAATAGGTTTCAATAGGTTGCGCTACGGCTGCTTTTTTCACATCGAAGATGTCAGCGGTTCAAATCCGTTATCGCCCACCATCATACCGCACATTCCCGGCACAGTCGCCATGCAGACGCCCGCGCAAGAGCGCGGGCTTTCGGCGTCGCGTGGGGACGCTTCCGTGCCGGCAACGGCAGCCGCGCGGAAGGCACGGCTGCACGCGGGATCAGGGATCAGATCAGCGCCAGGATCCGCTGCGCCTCGGTGTGGATGTCGGCGAGTTTCGCGCGATCCTCGCCGGGGTAGAAACGGCCGCGGGTGGCGGTCGGCATCGGATTCGGGGTCTCGATCTGGACGCGCGGGCCGATCTTGCGGGTCTCGGCCTGCCAGCTCCGCACGAGGGCCATCTGTGCGGCCTTGGTCGCGCCATAGGAGCCGAAGAAGGGCTCGCCGCCCCGCGGATCGTCGAAGAAGAGCGCGGTGCCCTGTCCGGCACGCAGCAGCGGCTCGACCATGGGGATCAGGATGCCGGTGGCCCGCACGTTGGTCGCGATCGACTTGTCCCAGTCCTTGGGCTCGATATGGCCCGACGGGCAGAGCGGTGCCGCATGGATGGCCGCATGGACCCAGAGATGCACCGCCCCCCAGCGGTCATAGATCGAGCGGCAGAGGTGGCGCATCGCGTCGTCGTTGGTCACGTCCATCGGTGCGAGCGTGGCGGGCTCGGCGCCCGGCCTGCGGCCGCGGATGCGGTCGTCCATGTCCTCGAGCCCGCCGGTGGTGCGAGCGACGGCGACCACATGCCAGCCCGCAACGCCGAGTTCCTCGGCGATCGCGGTGCCGAGCCCGCGGGAGGCTCCGGTTACAAGGGCGATGCGGGGCGAGGGCAGGGTGCTCATCGGGGCGGCCTTCTGACTGGAAAAACGCCGCGACTCCGGGTCTGCGGCGCTTCAGCCTATGGCCAAAAACACGGGTGGGCGCAAGCGGCGGGCGGCGCGGGCAGGAGGTGCGCGCCGCGCGAAGGACGGCCTACTGGGCCGCCTTCATCTCGAACCCCTGATCGATCTTGTCCGAGGGGGCCACGGGATAATCGCCCGAGAAGCAGGCGTCGCAATAGCGCGGGGCCTTGGGATCGCGGCCCGCGGCCTCGCCCACGGCCCGGTAGAGGCCGTCAAGCGAGATGAAGCGCAGAGAATCCACGCCGATCCAGTCGCGCATCTCGTCCTCGGACATGTTGGCGGCCAGAAGCTTGGCACGTTCCGGCGTGTCCACCCCGTAGAAGCAGGGCCAGGCCGTGGGGGGCGAGGCGATGCGGAAATGCACCTCGGCCGCGCCCGCATCGAGGATCATGTCCTTGATCTTGCGCGACGTCGTGCCGCGGACAACCGAATCGTCCACGAGGATCACCCGCTTGCCCTTGATCAGCGCGCGGTTGACGTTGAGCTTCAGCCGCACGCCCATGTTGCGGATCTGCTCAGTCGGCTCGATGAAGGTCCGGCCCATATACTGGTTGCGGATGATCCCCATTGCATAGGGGATGCCCGATTGCTGGCTGAAGCCGATGGCGGCCGGTGTGCCGGAATCGGGGACGGGACAGACCAGATCGGCGTCAACGGGCGCTTCCTTGGCCAGTTCCACGCCGATCTGGCGGCGGGTCTCATAGACCGAGCGGCCGCCGAGGATCGAGTCGGGCCGCGAGAAATAGACATGCTCGAAGATGCAGAAGCGGGCGGCGCGACGGTCGAACGGGTGGAAGCTCTCGATGCCCTTCTCGTCGATCACCACCATCTCGCCCGGCTCGACCTCGCGGATGAACTCGGCGCCGATGATGTCGAGGCCGCAGGTCTCCGACGACAGCGCCCAGCCCTCTCCGATCCGGCCGATCACCAGCGGGCGCACGCCGAGCGGATCGCGCACGCCGATCAGCTTCGTGCGGGTCATGGCCACGACCGAGAAGGCGCCCTCGACGCGGCGCAGCGCGTCCTTCATCCGCTCGGGGATGTTCTTCTGGATCGAGCGCGCCATCAGGTGGATGATGCATTCGCTGTCCGAGGAGGACTGGAAGATCGAGCCGCGCTCGATCAGCTCGCGGCGCAGGGCGGCGGCGTTGGTCAGGTTGCCGTTGTGGGCGATCGCCGCACCGCCCATCGCGAACTCGCCGAAGAAGGGCTGCACGTCGCGGATCGCGGTCGCGCCCTTGGAGCCGGCGGTGGAATAGCGGACATGGCCGATGGCGAGCGCACCCGGCAGGGTGGACATCGTGGCGGGGTCGGTGAAGTTGTCGCGCACATAGCCGAAGCGGCGGGCCGAGTTGAAGCCGTGTTCGGGATCGTAGGCAACGATGCCGCCGGCTTCCTGCCCGCGGTGCTGCAGGGCATGCATGCCGAGGGCCACGAAATTTGCTGCGTCACATACGCCGATGACACCGAAAACGCCGCACTCTTCCTTCAACTTGTCATCGTCGAAGGGGTGGCTCAGGAAGGGGCGCATGGGAGGGCTCCGAATCCGAGGGGAGATTGGCCCCTCATGTAGTGGCTTGTCACGCCGCTGTCACCCTCACAAAGCCGTTCCCCTCAGTTCGCGGGTGCCGGGGCGGGGGTGGCGGGCGCGGTGCAGCTGCTCACCAGCTGTTCGTAGCGGGCGACGATCCAGCCGGGCGCGTCGGACGGAATGGACTGGTCGATGTTCTCCTGGAAGGAGGCAAAGACGCGGGCCGAGCGGGAATTGTCCACCATCGGGACCGTGTTCGAGGCCACGGCGCGGTCATAGACGATCAGCGCCACCGCCACGAGCACCACGCCGCGCAGGACGCCGAAGAGGAAGCCCAGGCTCTGGTCGAGGCCCCCAAGGGCGGAATTGCGGATCGCCGAGGAGAAGAGCGGCGTGAAGAGCGACAGGAGCACGAGGGCGAGGGCGAAGACCGCGGCGAAGGCCGCGATGATCGACAGTTCGCAACTGTCGCCGAGGAAGTCGCCGAGGACCGGCACCTCCTTGATCAGGGGCTGGGCCTGCGCCGCGAAGACGAAGGCGAGGACCGCCGCCGCCACCCAGCCGGCTATCGCCATGACCTCGCGGACGAGGCCGCGCGAATAGGCGAGGATCGCCGACAGCACGATGACAGCCGCAACCACGGCGTCGATGATGGTGAAGCCTTCCATGTGCCCGCTCCTTCGGCGTTACCCTGCCCCGAACATCTCACCCACGAATGCCGCGAGGTCGGGCATCTGGCGCACCCGCATCCCCGCATCCTGGCCCACTTTCGAGCGGGTCGGCGCAACTGCCTGCGAGAAACCAAGTTTCGAGGCCTCTTTCAAGCGGCTTTCCGTCTGCGTCACGGGGCGGAGGGCGCCCGAGAGGGAGATCTCGCCGAAAAGCACCATGTCGGGCGGAATTGCCACATCCTCGCGCGCCGAGACGAGGGCCGCGGCCACGGCGAGGTCGGCGGCGGGTTCCGAGACGCGCATGCCCCCGGCCACATTCAGAAAAACGTCGAGGCCCGCGAAGGGGATGCCGCAGCGCGCCTCGAGGACGGCGAGGATGGTCGAGAGCCGGCCGCTGTCGAGCCCCACCACCGTCCGGCGCGGTGTGCCGAGCGGCGAGGGCGCGACGAGGGCCTGGATCTCGGTGAGGACGGGGCGCGTGCCCTCGATGCCCGCGAAGACGGCCGAGCCGGGAGCGGGCTGGTCGCGGTCCGACAGGAAGAGCGCGGACGGGTTGGAGACCTGCGCGAGCCCGCCGCCGGTCATCTCGAAGACGCCGATCTCGTCGGCGGGGCCGAAGCGGTTCTTGACGGCACGCAGGATGCGGAACTGGTGGCCGCGCTCGCCCTCGAAATAGAGGACGGTGTCGACCATGTGCTCGACCACGCGGGGGCCGGCGATCTGGCCCTCCTTCGTCACATGCCCCACGATGACGATGGCCACGCCCCGCCGCTTGGCGAAGGTCACGAGTTCGTGGGCCGAGGCGCGGACCTGGGCCACCGAGCCGGGGGCCGACTCGACATTGTCGAGCCACATGGTCTGGATCGAGTCGATGATGGCGAGCGCCGGGCGCTCGGCGTCGAGCGTTGTCAGGATGTCGCGCAGGTTCGTCTCGGCGCCGAGCGCCACCGGGGCCTGCCCGAGGCCGAGCCGCTGGGCGCGCATCCGCACCTGCGCCGGGGCCTCTTCGCCCGAGACGTAGAGGCATTTCACCCCGCCGTTGGCGAAGCTTGCGGCCGCCTGCAGGAGGAGCGTGGATTTTCCGATGCCCGGATCGCCGCCCACAAGGATCGCCGAAGCGGGCACAAGGCCGCCGCCGAGCACGCGGTCAAGCTCGTCGATGCCCGAGGAGGTGCGCGGCGGGGGCGCCTCTTCGGTGGCAAGGTCGGTGAGCGCGATGGTGCGGCCCTTGGAGCCGAGCGCCTTCGGCCCGGTCGAGAGCGGCGTCTCCTCGGTGATCGAGTTCCAGGCGCCGCAGGCGTCGCAGCGGCCGGCCCACTTGCGGTGGACGGCGCCGCAGGTCTGGCAGGTGAAGACGGGGGAGGATTTGGCCATGGCGCCTTTTGCCCGCTCGGGCAGGGGGGCGCAAGCCGGCAGGCGGAGGCCCGCCACGGCGCCTGTTCAACGCGAGGGCGTCAGGAACGAGATGGCGAGCGAGGCGAGGATGCAGCCGGTGAAGAACCAGAGGCCCCAGGCGGTCTCGACCGTGGCGAGGCCCACACCCTTGATGAGCACGATATAGAGCGCGATCAGGAAGATGTCGGCCATGGCGAGCCGGCCCAGCAGGTGAAGCGCGGGCAGGACGCGGGGCGAGAGCAGCCGGGCGTGGAGGAGCGCGAGGCCGATGGTCTTCAGGTAGGGCGCGAAGATCGCGAAGAAGGTCACGAGCAGCGCAAGACCGACGTCGGTGCCCCAGAGCGACTGGAGGCCCGAGACGACGGATATTTCGGACAGGCCGAAGAGTGGCAGCATCCCCGCCCGCATCAGGGGCGCGAACCAGGCCATCGGAAAAAGAAGCAGCAGCGCGAGATTGGCCGCGCGCAGCATCCTAGCGCAGCGCCTCGATCGGGCCCTCGGCGCGGCCGTGGATGAACTGCTGGACGTAAGGATCGGGTGTGGTGTCGAGCTCGGAGACCGGGCCGGTCCAGCGGATCTTGCCACGGTGGAGCATCGCCACGTTGTCGGCAATGGCGCGGACCGAGGTCATGTCGTGGGTGATCGTGATGGCGGTCGCGCCCATCTCGGTCACGATCTCGCGGATGAGGTCGTTGATGACGCCGGCCATGATCGGGTCGAGCCCGGTGGTGGGTTCGTCGAAGAAGATGATCTCGGGCTCGGCCGCGATGGCGCGGGCGAGGCCCACGCGCTTCTGCATCCCGCCCGACAGTTCGGCCGGGTAGAGGTCGGCCACCTGCGGGCCGAGCCCCACGCGGCGCAGCTTCTCGATGGCGATCTCGCGCGCCTCGGCCTTGGGCCGCTTCTGCGCGCCGCGCAGCAGGCGGAAGGCCACGTTCTCCCAGACATGGAGCGAGTCGAAGAGCGCCGCGCCCTGGAACAGCATCCCGAAGCGGGCCAGGAAGGCGTCGCGCTCGGCGCGGGTCACATCCTCGCCGTTCAGCAGGATCCGGCCGCCATCGGGCGCGACAAGGCCCAGGATGCACTTGAGCAGCACCGACTTGCCCGTGCCCGAGCCGCCGATGATGACCATCGAGCTGTTGCTCTCGATGCGCAGGTCGATGCCGCGCAGGACCTGGTTCGAGCCGAAGCTCTTGGTGACGCCGGAAAGCTCGATCATGAGGTGAAGAACACCTCCGTCAGCAGGTAGTTCGCGGCAAGGATCAGGACCGAGGCCGCGACGACGGCGGATTTGGTGGCGCGGCCGACGCCTTGCGCGCCGCGGCCCGAGTTCATGCCGTGATAGCAGCCCATCAGGGCCACGATGAAGCCGAAGGCCGCGCCCTTCACGAGGCCCGAGCCCACGTCCCACACCTCGAGGAAGTCCACGGTGTTCTTGATGTAGGTGGCCGAGTTGAAGTCGAGCCGGTTCACGCCCACGAGCCAGCCGCCGGCGATGCCGATCGAGTCGCCCACGGCCACGAGGACCGGCACGGCGAGCGTGGCGGCCAGCACGCGGGGCACGGCAAGATACTTCAGCGGGTTGGTCGAGAGGGTCACGAGGGCGTCGATCTGCTCGGTCACCTTCATGGTGCCGATCTCGGCCGCGATCGAGGAGGCCACGCGGGCCGCGACCATCAGCCCGCCGAGGACGGGGCCAAGCTCGCGCGTCATGCCGATGGCCACGATCGAGGGCACGACCGCCTCGGCCGAGAAGCGCGCGCCGCCCGCGTAGATCTGGAGCGCGAGGGCGCCCCCGGTGAAGATCGCGGTGAGGCCGACGACCGGCAGCGAGAGCCAGCCGATCTGGATCAGCGCGTTGAGGAACTCGCGCGGGTAGAAGGGCGGCCGGAAGAGGTGGCTGATGACCGCGGCCGCAAAGAGCGCGATCCGGCCGATGGCCGCCAGCGCACCGAGCGTCGCCCGCCCGAGCGCCGCGATGGGAGCGGCCGGGCTCACGCCGCGAGCGCCCCGTAGCGGCGCTGGTAGCGGCGCCCGAGACTGGTGAGGATCTCGTAGCCGATGGTTCCCGCCGTGTCGGCCAGATCGTCGGGCGTCTGGTGGCGGCACAGGATGTCGAGCGCGTCCGGCACCTCGGGGAGATGGCTCACGTCCACGGTGATGAGGTCCATCGAGACACGGCCGACGAGCGGGCAGGGCACGCGGCCGGCAAAGAGCGAAGCCCTCGAGGACAGCGTGCGCGGCAGGCCATCGGCGTAGCCCGCGGCGACCGTGGCGATGGTCGAGGTGTGTTCGGCCGTCCAGCTGTTGGAATAGCCCACGGGCTCGCCGATCTCGACCTCGCGCACCTGCACCACCGGAAGCGACAGATGCACCACCGGGCGGGCCTCCTCGAACGGGCGGCCGCCGTAGAGGCCGATGCCTGGGCGGGTCAGCTCGAAATGCCAGGCGGGGCCAAGCAGGATGCCGCCGGTGGCCGAGAGCGAGCGGGGAACGCCGGTCCCGTCGGTCATGGCGCGGAAGGCGCGGAGCTGCTCGGTGTTCATCGGATGGTCGGGCTCGTCCGCGCAGGCGAGATGGCTCATCAGCAGTTCCGGGCCCGCCTCGAGGGCGGTGGCGGCCACGGCCTCCCACTCGCCGGGCTCGAGCCCGAGCCGGTTCATGCCGCTGTCGAGCTGAAGCCCGAAGGGCTGGCCGCCGAGCGTCTCGAAATGCCGGGTGAGCTGCTCGATCGAGTTCAGCATGGGCGTGAGGTCGAAGTCGCGGATGAGGGCGGTGTCGCCCTCCATATGGCCCGAGAAGACGCAGATCTGCGGGCCGGAGCCGAGCGCGCGGCGCACCTCGGCCCCTTCCTCGCAGGCGGCGACGAAGAAGCGCCGGGCGCCGGCCCGGGCGAGGGCATGGGCGACCTTGGCCGCGCCGAGCCCGTAGGCGTCAGCCTTCACGACGGCGCCGGTCTGGCAGTCGGAGGCGGTCATCTGGTCGAGCGCGCGCCAGTTGGCGGCGATGGCGTCCAGGTCGATGGTGAGGGTCGCGGTGGCCATGGCGGTGTTTTCACCGCCGCGAGTGCGACGTCAAGGGGAGAAAGCCCCGGCCGGGCGGTCCGCCGCCCGGCGGATGATCACGAAAACCGGAAGCCTTTGCGGCCTGTTCGCGGACGGCGTCTCCGGCGAGCCTCTGCGAGGCAGGCGAGGCGGCGGAAGATCGCGTGCATCCTGTCGCGGCGTTGCGGCGGCGAAGTCGGGTGGCGCGCCTGTCCTGCCGCTGGTAAAGGGCGCCAAAGCCAATGCGAGGAGACGGACCATGTTCGATCTGACGGGAAAATCTGCGCTGATCACAGGCGCTTCGGGCGGTATCGGCGGTGGCATCGCGCGCGCGCTCCATGCGGCGGGGGCGACGGTCGCGCTGTCGGGCACGCGGACGGGCCCTCTCGAGGAGCTGGCGGCGGAGCTGGGCGGGCGGGCTCATGTGCTGGCCTGCAACCTCTCGGACGCCGCGGCGGTCGAGGCGCTGCCGAAGCAGGCGGCGGACGCCATGGGCGCGGTGGATATCCTGGTCAACAACGCGGGCATCACGCGCGACCAGCTGGCCATGCGGATGTCGGACGAGGACTGGACGCAGGTGATCGAGGTCAACCTGACCTCGACCTTCCGCCTTTGCCGGGGCGTGCTGCGCGGCATGATGAAGGCGCGCTGGGGGCGCATCGTCAACATCACCTCGATCGTGGGCGCGACGGGAAATACGGGACAGGCCAACTATGCCGCCTCGAAGGCGGGAGTGGTCGCCATGTCGAAGAGCCTGGCCGCCGAAGTCGCGAGCCGGGGCATCACGGTCAATGCCGTGGCGCCGGGCTTCATCGGGACGGCCATGACGGACAAGCTGAACGACGAGCAGAAGGCACGCATCCTCGGCCAGGTTCCGATGGGGCGGATGGGCGAGGCGCAGGACATCGCGGCGGCCGTTCTCTATCTTTCCAGCCTCGAGGCGGGCTATGTCACGGGGGCCACGCTGCATGTGAACGGCGGCATGGCCATGCTCTGAAAAAGCGCCGGCGGGATGCGGCACTTTCGGCGCGGGAAAGCGTTTGCCTTGGCGAAGGAGCCTTGCTATAGGCCCGTCAGAGTTGCCGGGGCTGACGCCGCCGGCTGAACTGCACCAGTTGCCGCAGGGCAAGGGACAACGAGCCGGGAACCCTCCCGCAACGAATGAGGAAGTGACATGAGCGACATCGCTGATCGCGTGAAGAAGATCGTCGTCGAGCATCTGGGCGTCGAAGAGGAAAAGGTGACCGAGAATGCCTCGTTCATCGACGACCTCGGCGCGGACAGCCTCGACACGGTCGAGCTCGTGATGGCCTTCGAGGAAGAGTTCGGCATCGAGATCCCGGACGATGCGGCCGAAACCATCCAGACCTTCGGCGATGCGGTGAAGTTCATCTCGGAAGCCGCCTGAGCTTCCACCGGACCTCGGGTCCGCGACATTGGCCCCCGTCGAGCGTGCTCGGCGGGGGTTTTCGTTGCGTGCGGCACAGGCTCGGGCCCTTGCACCCCGGTCAGTTGTGAACGGCCGGACGGGGAGGTGCCGGTTGCGGGGGCATCGAACCCCCGCAACCGGCCCTGCCGGGGCCGGGCCCATCGACCGGCCCCGGATCGGCCATCGGCGCGCAGCTGCCGCGGCGGGACGCGCGGCAGCTCCCCCATCGCCCTTCGAAGGACCGCGGGTTCCCGGTCCGTGGCAACGCCGCGGGAGGGGGGTCGATGCCCCCTCTCGCGGCATCCCCGGAGAGCGGCGGACAGGCGCATGGCCGCGGCCGCGCTTGTTGCGAAGGACGGTGGCCGCGTGTAAGACCGCAACCCACAAGGGCCCGGGCACGGGCTGGCAGAGGAGTCATGGCATGCGTCGAGTGGTTGTCACGGGGCTGGGCATGGTCACGCCGCTGGCGTGCGGCGTCGAGGAGACGTGGAAACGCCTGCTGGCCGGGAAGTCCGGTGCGAGGCCCATCACGCGCTTCGACGCGTCCAGCGTGACCACCCAATATGCCTGCGAGATCCCGCTGGGCGACGGCACGGACGGCACCTTCAACGCCGACGACTGGATGGAGCCGAAGGACCGCCGCAAGGTCGACGACTTCATTCTCTATGCCATGGCCGCGGCCGGGCAGGCGGTGACGGACTCGGGCTGGGTGCCCGAGACCGAGGAGCAGCGCTGCCGCACGGGCGTGATGATCGGCTCGGGCATCGGCGGGCTTTCGGCCATCGCCGACACGGCCGTCCTGATCAAGGAGAAGGGGCCCAAGCGCGTCTCGCCGTTCTTCATCCCCTCGGCGCTCATCAACCTGGCTTCGGGGCAGGTCTCGATCCGCTTCGGCTACAAGGGGCCGAACCATGCGGTCGTCACCGCCTGCTCGACCGGCGCCCATGCGATCGGCGACGCGGCGCGGCTGATCCAGCTGGGGGATGCCGACGTCATGCTGGCGGGCGGCGCCGAGAGCCCGATCTCGGAGATCGGGATCGCCGGCTTCAACGCCTGCAAGGCGCTCTCGACCAAGCGGGGCAACGAGCCCGAGGCCGCCTCGCGGCCCTGGGACGCCGACCGCGACGGATTCGTGATGGGCGAGGGTGCGGGCGTCGTCGTGCTCGAGGAGTATGAGCATGCCGTGGCGCGGGGCGCGAAGATCTATGCCGAGGTGCTGGGCTATGGCCTGTCGGGCGATGCCTACCACATCACCGCGCCTTCCGAGGATGGCGACGGCGGCTTCCGCTCGATGACCATGGCGCTGAAGCGCGCGGGTCTCGAGGCCTCGGCCATCGACTACATCAACGCCCACGGCACCTCGACCATGGCCGACGTGATCGAGCTGGGCGCCGTCGAGCGGCTTCTGGGCGATGCCGCGGCCGAGGCCACCATGTCCTCGACCAAGTCGAGCATCGGCCATCTGCTGGGCGCGGCCGGTGCGGTCGAGGCGATCTTCTGCGTGCTCGCGATCCGCGATCAGGTGGCGCCGCCGACGCTGAACCTCGAGAACCCCGCGGTCGAGGCGAAGATCGACCTCGCGCCGAAGGTGGCGCGGCCGCGCAAGATCGACGTGGCGCTGTCGAACTCGTTCGGGTTCGGCGGCACCAACGCGTCGCTCATCCTCGGGCGGGTCACTTCGTGATGTGGCGCTCTGTCGCCTCCAACGCGCTCACCCTGTTCATCGTGGTGCTGGTGGCGGCGGCAGGGTTGCTGGCCTGGGGGCGGCAGGAATACATCGGCCCCGGGCCGCTGACCGAGGCCGTCTGCCTGCGGGTCGAGCGGGGAGACTCGCTGTCGGTCGTGAGCCGGCGGCTCGAGTCGCAGGGCGCGGTGAGCGATGCGCGCATCTTCCGCATCGGGGCGGACTATTCCGACAAGGCCGCGGGGCTCAAGTTCGGCAGCTATCTGCTGCCGCCGGGCGCCTCGATGGCCCAGATCCTCGACATTCTGACGGCGGGCGGGCAATCGACCTGCGGGCGCGAGGTGAATTACCGGATCGGCGTGGTGGCGGCCGAGATCATCCTGCGCGAGTTCGACGCGGGCGAGGGCCGCTATGTCGAGGTGGCGAAGTTCGTGCCGGGGGAGGGTGAGGCGCCCGAAGCCTACCGGGAGGCGGCCGGGGAAGGCGACCTGCGCTGGCGTGTGACGCTGGCGGAGGGCGTGACGAGCTGGCAGGTGGTCGAGAGCCTGCGCAAGGCCGAGTTCCTCGAGGGCGAGATCAAGGAGGTTCCGCCGGAGGGTTCGCTGGCCCCGGACAGTTACGAGGTGGCGCGGGGGGATGACCGGGCGGCGCTTCTGGCGCAGATGCAGGAGCGGCAGGCGCGCATCATGGCCGAGCTGTGGGCCGCGCGGTCCCCGAGCGTGCCCTATGGATCGCCCGAAGAGGCGATGATCATGGCGAGCATCGTCGAGAAGGAGACCGGCATTTCCTCGGAGCGGCCGCAGGTGGCGAGCGTCTTCGTCAACAGGCTGGCGCAGGGGATGCGGCTGCAGACGGACCCGACGGTGATCTATGGCATCACCGAGGGCAAGGGCGTCCTCGGCCGCGGTCTGCGGCAGAGCGAGCTACGCCGCCGGACCGATTACAACACCTATGTGATCGACGGGCTGCCGCCCACGCCCATTGCCAATCCGGGCCGGCTCTCGATCGAGGCGGCGCTGAACCCGGCCGAGACGGATTACCTTTATTTCGTGGCCGATGGCAGCGGGGGCCACGCCTTCGCGCGGACCCTGGCCGAGCACAACCGCAATGTGGCTGCCTGGCGGCGGATCGAGGCCGAGCGCGGGATGCCGCCTCCGGTGGGGATCCAGGGCGAGTGACCGGGCGGGGCGCGATCCTTGCCGAAAGGTTAAGGGATCGCACGATAAGTCTTTGACGGGGAACGGTTTTCCGCTTGACTTGGCGGGCGGTCCGATGTATCCCTTGTGACATGCTGGAAGAGGTGGGCAAGCGGCACGGGGCAACCCGGGGCCGCTTTTCCTTTGGCCGGCCGAGCCTCGGGAGGCGGAAGCAGCTGCACATGACGATCGTGAAGAAACCCCCGCCGGTGGATCTGCTGGCGGAGACGGAAGAGCTTTACCGCGAGGCGGCCGAGGATCTGGTCCGCGCCCGCAGGAAGCTGACGGAAGGCCGGGCCGAGGAGGTTCGCGCCGCCGTGCAGGCGGTGAAGGATCTCAAGGTCGCGCTTCAACTGGTGATGGATGAAAGGGCAAGGGTTGAACGGCTACGCAGGACAGCGGGCGGGATCGTCCATGACTATGCCCTCGACCTCGAGGCCGCACGGGCTGAGGTCGGGCGCCGCCTGGCTCGCCTCCGTGACGCAGGAGCGGGCGGATGAGTTCCTGGGGCGGCTGGGCGGGGATGCGCTGCTTGCGCTGCCCTGGATGTTCGAGTTCTGGGCGCTGCCGCACCAGCTTGCGCCCGAGGGCGGGTGGAAGAGCTGGGTGGTGATGGGCGGCCGGGGCGCGGGCAAGACCCGGGCGGGGGCCGAGTGGGTCCGCTCGGAGGTCGAGGGCCCGAGGCCCGGAGATCCGGGCCGGTCGCGCCATGTGGCGCTGGTGGGCGAGACGGTCGATCAGACCCGCGAGGTGATGGTCTTCGGCGAGAGCGGCCTGCTGGCCTGCTCGCCCCCCGATCGGCGGCCCGAATGGGAGGCGGGGCGCAAGCGCCTCGTGTGGCCGAACGGGGCGGTGGCGCAGGTGTTTTCGGCCCACGATCCCGAGAGCCTTCGCGGACCGCAGTTCGACGCCGCCTGGGCCGACGAACTGGCCAAATGGGCCCGCGCCGAAGAGGCGTGGGACATGCTGCAATTCTCGCTGCGGCTGGGCGATCAGCCGCGGCAGGTGGTGACGACGACGCCGCGCAACGTGCCGGTGCTGCGCCAGATCCTCGACAACCCCTCGACGGTGGTCACGCATGCGCCGACCGAGGCGAACCGTGCCTATCTGGCCAAGTCCTTCCTCGACGAGGTCCATGCCCGTTACGACGGCACGCGCCTCGGGCGGCAGGAGCTGGAGGGGCTGTTGCTGGAGGATGTCGAGGGCGCGCTCTGGACCACGGTGCGGATCGAGGCGCTGCGGGCCGAGGAGGCCGGTCCCCTCGACCGGATCGTGGTGGCGGTCGATCCGCCCGTGACCGGGCACGAAGCCTCGGACGAATGCGGCATCGTGGTGGTGGGCGCGCGGACCGACGGCCCGCCTCAGGATTGGCAGGCGGTCGTGCTCGAGGATGCCTCGGTCGGGGCTGCGAGCCCGGATCGCTGGGCACGGGCGGCGCTTGATGCGCTGCATCGGCATGGGGCGGATCGGCTGGTGGCGGAGGTGAACCAGGGAGGTGATCTGGTGGAAACGGTGATCCGGCAGATCGACCCGCTCGTGCCGTTCCGGGCTGTCCATGCCTCGCGCGGGAAGGCGGCGCGGGCGGAACCCGTTGCCGCGCTCTACGAGCAGGGGCGGGTCCGGCATCTGCGGGGTCTGGGCGATCTCGAGGATCAGATGTGCCGGATGACGGTGCGCGGCTACGACGGCCGCGGCTCGCCTGACCGGCTGGATGCGCTGGTCTGGGCGCTGACCGACCTGATGATCGAGCCGGCGCGGGCCTGGGTGAACCCGCGGATGCGCCTGCTGTAACGGCTGACCCCGGAGAGCGGGGGGATCCGCGGCCTGCAAGGGCCGCGGCGCGGCGGCGCATGTCCGCGCGACAGAGGAGTTCTTGCCGATGCTGTTCGACTTCCTGAGGAAAAAGGCCGAGCCGCCCGAGCGGAAGGCCTCGGCCACCGGCCCGCTGGTGGGCTGGAGCACGGGGCGCGTGGCCTGGAGCCCGCGGGATACCGTGTCGCTGACCCGCAACGGGTTTCTCGGCAACCCGATCGCCTTCCGTTCGGTCAAGCTGATCTCGGAGGCGGCGGCGGCGCTTCCGCTTCTGCTGCAGGATCACGAGCGGCGCTATGACAGCCACCCGATCCTGGAGCTGATCGCCCGTCCGAACCCGCTTCAGGGCCGGGCGGAACTGCTGGAGGCGGTCTATGGGCAACTGCTGCTGACCGGCAACGCCTATCTGGAGGCGGTGGCGGGTCTGTCGCGGCTGCCGGGCGAGTTGCATCTGTTGCGGTCGGACCGGATGAGCCTTGTGCCGGGGCCGGATGGATGGCCGGTGGCCTACGATTATGCGGTGGGGGGACGGCGCATCCGGTTCGACATGACCGAGACGATGCCGATCTGCCATATCCGCACCTTTCATCCACAGGATGACCACTACGGCTTTTCGCCGCTTCAGGCAGCGGCGGTGGCGCTGGATGTGCATGTCTCGGCCTCGGCCTGGTCGAAGGCGCTGCTGGACAATGCCGCGCGCCCCTCGGGCGCCATCATCTACAGGGGTGTGGACGGGCAGGGCGCGCTTTCCGCCGAGCAATATGACCGGCTGGTGAGCGAGATCGAGGCGAACCATCAGGGGGCGCGCAACGCCGGCCGGCCCATGTTGCTGGAAGGGGGGCTCGACTGGAAACCGATGGGCTTCTCGCCTTCGGACATGGAGTTTCACACCACCAAGGAGGCGGCCGCGCGCGAGATTGCCATTGCCTTCGGCGTGCCGCCGATGCTGCTCGGCATACCCGGCGAGGCGACCTACGCGAATTATCAGGAGGCCCACCGCGCCTTCTACCGGCTGACGGTGCTGCCTCTGGCGGCACGGGTCACGGCGGCGATCTCGCACTGGCTGGCCGGCTTCACCGGAGAGGCGGTGGAGCTTCGCCCGGATCTCGATCAGGTGCCGGCGCTGGCGGCCGAGCGGGATCAGCAATGGGCGCGGGTTTCGGACGCGGGTTTCCTGACCGAGGCGGAGAAGCGGATGCTGCTGGGGCTGCCACGGATCGCGGAGGACGAATGAGATGGACCAGAGCGGCTCGCGCTACCTGTTTCAGAGCTTCGACGCGGCGCATGCGCGTATCGATGCCAACGAGCGCGTTGCGGGTGAGCGCCTGACGGCGATCGATTTCCGGCTGGGGCGGATCGAGAACGGGCTGGAGCGGGTGGAGCAGCGCATGTGGCTCTGGCTCTACGGTGTCGCCGCCTTCCTGTTGATGCAGGGGGCGGAGGCCGTGGCGCGGGCCCTTTTGGAGTGAGCGGATGCGAATGAGAGACGAATTCGGTGCCCCGGAGCGCAAGTTCCACCGGCCCGAGACGGGCCTCGTCCTGTCGGAGGGCTCGATGATCGTGGGATATGCCTCGATCTTCGGCCGCCCCGACCATGGCGGCGACGTGGTGGCGCGCAATGCCTATGCGGCCTCGCTCGAGGCGATGAGGCTGCAGGGCCGGCGGGTGAAGATGCTCTGGCAGCACGATCCGGCCGAGGTGATCGGCGTCTGGGACGAGGTGCATGAGGATGAAACCGGCCTGTGGGTCAAGGGCCGCATCCTGACCGAGATCGGCCGGGGGCGCGAGGCGGCGGCCCTCATTGCGGCAGGAGCGATCGACGGTCTGTCCATCGGCTATCGCACCGTCCGGTCCGAGCGGGACGCGAAGGGGCACCGCGTGCTGGCCGAGATCGAACTCTGGGAGGTGTCCCTTGTCACCTTCCCGATGCTGCCCGAGGCGCGCGTCGCCGCGAAGGGCGAGGACCACGACGAGCTGGACTGGCACGACATCGCCGAACTCTTCGAGGACGCGCGGCAGAGCCTGTCCGGCGTCTGACCCGAACCACCACAAGCCAGAGGAAGATGAGGATGACCGAGACCTGGGCTCGGGCCGGGACAGGCATGTCCGCAGGCCCCGACCCGGCTGGAGAGGCGAAAGCCGCAATGGCCGGCTTCCTGAGGGAGATCAAGCTCTTTCAGGATGAGGTGAAGACCGTGTTGCAACAACAGGAAGAGCGTTTGACCATGCTGGACCGCAAAACCATGATCTACGGGCGCCCGGCGCTCTCGGCCGCTGCCGACCAGGAGGCCCCGCATCGCAAGGCCTTTGGGGCCTATCTCCGCTCGGGCGACGACGACGGGCTGCGCGGGCTTGTCCTGGAGGGCAAGGCGATGACGACTGCGGTGGCGGCGGACGGCGGCTATCTGGTGGATTCCCAGACGTCGGACACGATCCGCTCGATGCTGCTCTCGACGGCCTCGATCCGGCAGATCGCCGGTGTGGTCAATGTGGAGGCCACGAGCTTCGAGGTTCTCATCGACCGTACCGAAGTGGGCTCGGGCTGGGCAACCGAGGCGAGCGCCATCAGCGAGAGTGCGACGCCCGCGATCGAACGCATCTCGATCAAGCTCCACGAGCTGTCGGCCATGCCGAAGGCGAGCCAGCGGCTTCTGGACGACGCGGCCTTCGACGTGGAGGGGTGGCTTGCGGGCAAGATTGCCACACGCTTCATGCGGGCCGAGAGCGCGGCCTTCGTGAGCGGCGACGGCGCCGACAAGCCGCGCGGGTTCCTCGCGCCTGCGAAGGTGCCGAACGCGTCCTGGACCTGGGGCAACATCGGATACATTCCCACGGGCGCGACGAACGACTTTCTTGGAACGAACCCGGCCGACTGCATCATCAACCTGATCTATGCGCTGGGCGCCGATTACCGCGCCAACGCGACCTTCGTGATGAACTCGAAGACCGCGGGCGCGGTGCGGAAGATGAAGGACTCGGACGGCCGCTTCCTGTGGTCGGATGGTCTGGCCGCGGCCGAGCCCGCGCGGCTGATGGGCTATCCGGTGCTGCTGTGCGAGGACATGCCGGACATCGCCGCCAATGCCTTCGCCATCGCCTTCGGGGATTTTGCAGCGGGTTACACGATCGCCGAGCGGCCGGAGGTTCGGGTGCTGCGCGATCCGTTCTCGGCCAAGCCGCACGTCCTGTTCTACGCCACGAAGCGGGTCGGCGGTGACGTGACCGATTATGCGGCGATCAAGCTGCTGAAGATCGCGGTGTCCTGACGGATGCTGCGCGAGGCCGCCCCCGCGACGGGCGGCGGGCGCGCGCCGGGGCTCCGGCGCGCGCTTCCCCGGAGATCGGAGTTCTTCCCATGATGTTGATCGAGCAGACGGCGGTGCCGGACGGCGTGTTGCCGGTGGCCCGGCTGAAGGAGCATCTGCGCCTCGGTTCGGGTTTTGGCGAGGAGGGGCTGCAGGACGGGCTGCTGGCTTCGTTCCTCCGCGCGGCCATGACGACGATCGAAGGCCGCACCGGCAAGGTGCTGCTCGCCCGTCGGTATCTGCTGGTGCTCGATGACTGGCGCACGGATGAGGCGCAGGCCCTGCCGGTCGCGCCGGTGGCCGAGGTGGTCTCGGTCGTGCGGGTGGACGGGCAGGACCGGGCGGCGCCTGTTTCCCCGAGCCTCTGGCGGCTGGTGCGCGATCTGCACCGGCCGAAGCTGATGCCGAGGGTGGGGCTGCTGCCGGCCGTGCCGGAGGGCGGGCGGGTCGAGGTCCTGTTCGACGCGGGTTTCGGCGAGAGCTGGGCCGAGGTTCCTCCGGATCTGGCGCAGGCGGTGATGCTGCTTGCGGCGGATTACTACGAGAACCGATACGAGCCTGGCCTGAGTGCCGCGGGGCTGCCCCGGCAGGTCGCTGGCCTGATCGAACGCTGGCGAACGGTCCGGCTGCTGGGCGGGGGAGTGGCGTGATGCGCGAGATGCTCAACCGGCGGCTCGTGCTCGAGGCGCCGCTGTCGGAGGAGGATGGGGCCGGGGGCCGCGTGCTGAGTTGGGCGGGGCTTGGAACGCACTGGGCGAAGATCGAGCCGGGAACCGGGCGCGAGGTGGCGATTGCGGAGGTGCCACTGGGCTCGGTGCCGCTGAAGATCACGGTACGCGCGTCGCCGATGGGCTCGATGGCGCGGCCCGAGCCGGGGCAGCGTTTCCGCGAAGGCGGGCGGATCTATCCCATCCTGGCGGTGAGCGAGAAGGATGCGGGCGGGCGTTACCTCACCTGCTTTGCCCGCGAGGAGGTGCCGGCATGAGCTACGGGGCTGCGGCCGCATTGCAGGCGGCGCTCTTCCAGCGGCTGGCCGCGTGGCCGGACCTTGCGGACGTGCCGGTGCATGACGCCCTGCCGAAGGGCGGGGGACGGGGCACCTGGGTCCTGATCGGACCCGAGGAGGTGCGCGATGTCTCGGACAGCACGGGCGGAGGTGCCGAGCACCGCTTCACGATCAGCGTGATCTCGGATGCGGCGGGTTTTCTCGAGGCCAAGCGGGTCGCTGCGTCCGTCTCGGACGCGCTCGAGGATGCGTCGCTTGCGCTGGGCCGGGGGCGGCTGGTGGGTCTGCGTTTCCTGAAGGGCACGGCGCGCCGGCTTGCCTCGGGCGGGGCACGGCGCATCGACCTCATCTTCCGCGCGCGGATCGAGGACTGACACCGGCCTGGCCGGACATCATGGAGAAAAGTCATGGGCGTGCAGAACGGCAGGGACCTGCTGGTCAAGGTGGATCTGACGGGGAGCGGCGTCTTTCAGACGATGGCCGGGCTTCGCGCCACGAGGATCAGCTTCAACGCGGAGACGGTGGACGTGACCTCACTTGAAAGCCAGGGCGGTTGGAGGGAACTGCTGGCGGGGGCGGGCGTGAAATCGGCGTCCATCTCGGGCTCGGGCGTGTTCCGGGACGAAGCAACGGACGAACGGGCCCGGGCGCTGTTCTTTGCCGGCGAGGCGCCGCGCTTTCAGGTGGTGATCCCGAGCTTTGGCGTGGTCGAGGGGCCGTTCCTGATCTCCGCCATCGAATATGCCGGGAGCCATGATGGCGAGGCGACCTACGAGATGACGCTCGCCTCGGCGGGCAAGCTCGGCTTTGCGGCGCTGTGATGGCCAATCCCTGGGCAGGAGAGGTGGCGATCTGGCTCGATGGCCGGCGCCACACGGGCAAGCTTACCCTGGGCGTGTTGGCGGAGCTGGAGGTGGAACTCGGGGCCGACAGTCTGATCGCGCTTGCGGAGAGGTTCGAGGAGCGGCGGTTCTCGGCGCGCGACGTGCTGGCGGTGCTGGTGGCGGGATTGCGTGGCGGGGGCTGGCAGGGCTCGGCGGAGGATCTGCGGCGCGCGGATCTGGCTGGTGGACCCGTGGGGGCCGCGCGCGCCGCGGCCGAACTGCTGGCCCGCGCCTTCGCCCTGCCGGAGGAGTGACATGGCCGGGCTGGACTGGGCCGGGCTGCTTCGGGTGGGCCTTGAGGGACTTCGGCTGTCGCCGGACGCCTTCTGGCGGCTCACCCCCGCCGAGTTGAGGATCATGCTGGGGGCGTCCGCGGTGTCGCCCCTGTCGCGCGCGCGGCTGGACGAGTTGCTGCGCGCCTATCCGGACATGCGAAAGGATGAGGATGATGGCTGACATCGAGACTCTTGAGGAGCAGGTGGCGGCACTCGAGGCGACGCTGGGCAATGCGGCCGGCATGACGGCCACCTTCGAGGCGGAGCTTGCACGGATGCGGGATTCGATGGTGTTCACGGGCCGCGAGGTGGACCGGCTGTCGAGCGGCGTGGGAACGGGCCTTCGCCGCGCCTTCGATGGCGTGCTCTTCGACGGGATGAAGCTCTCGGACGCGATGGAGGGTCTCGCGCAGTCGATCTCGCGCACGGTCTATTCGATCGCGATGAAGCCGGTGCAGGATGCCGTCTCGGGCTTCGTGGCGAACGGGCTGAACTCGGTGCTGGGCGGGCTCTTGCCCTTTGCCAAGGGGGCGGCCTTTGCGCAGGGGCGGGTAATGGCCTTCGCGCGGGGCGGGGTGGTGGCCGGCGCCACGCCCTTCGCGATGCGCGGCGGAACCGGGATCATGGGTGAGGCGGGACCCGAGGCGATCCTGCCGCTGGCGCGCGGGACGGACGGGCGCCTCGGCGTGCAAGCCGGCGGCGGCAGGGCCGTTCAGGTGGTGATGAACGTGGCCACGCCCGACGTGCAGGGCTTTGAGCGCAGCCGGGGCCAGATCGCCGCGCAGGTGAGCCGCATGCTCTCGCGCGGGCAACGCAATGGATAGGGGAACGGCATGAGCTTTCACGAGGTCCGCTTTCCCACGAACCTCAGCTTCGGCTCGGTCGGCGGCCCCGAGCGGCGGACCGAGATCGTCACGCTGGTCAATGGGTTCGAGGAGCGCAACAGCCTCTGGGCGCATTCACGCCGCCGATATGATGCGGGGGTGGCGTTGCGCTCGCTGCGCGACGTGGAGGCGGTGCTGGCCTTTTTCGAGGCGCGCCGCGGGCAGCTTTTCGGGTTTCGCTGGAAGGACTGGGCCGACTTCCGCTCCTGCGCGCCGGATGAGGTGCCGCAAGCCCATGATCAGATCATCGGCACGGGCGACGGCACGGCGCGCACCTTTGCACTGCAGAAGACCTACAGTTCGGGTGCGGAAAGCTATGTCCGGCCTGTGACCAAGCCCGTGGCCGGGACAGTGACCGTGGCCGTGTCCGGCACGGCGCTGGCACCGGGTGCGGGCTTCTCGCTCGATGCGACGACGGGGCTGGTGACACTCGCCGTCGCCCCCGCCGCGGGGGCGGAGGTCACGGCGGGCTTCGAGTTCGACGTCCCCGTCCGGTTCGACACGGACCGGATCCAGATCTCGATGGCTTCGTTTCAGGCGGGCGAGGTGCCGAGCGTTCCCGTGATGGAGGTGCGGGTCTGATGGGCGCG
This sequence comes from Cereibacter azotoformans, assembly GCF_021391315.1. Lineage (NCBI taxonomy): Bacteria > Pseudomonadati > Pseudomonadota > Alphaproteobacteria > Rhodobacterales > Paracoccaceae > Cereibacter > Cereibacter azotoformans. Next base: position 999,313 of record NZ_CP090021.1, read on the forward strand.
AGGGAGCTTCATGCGCATCTGAAGAGCGGTGCGACGACGGTATGCCGCTGCTGGGCCGTTACGCGGCGCGACGGGCAGGTGTTCGGCTTTACCGATCACGATCGGGATCTCGGCTTTGACGGGATCCTGTGCCGGGCCGAGACCGGCCTGACGTCGTCGGCGTTGCAGCAGACGACCGGCCTTTCGGTGGACAATGCCGAGACGGTGGGCGCGCTGTCGCACGGCTCGGTGACCGAGGCGGACCTGCTGGCCGGGCGCTTCGACGGGGCGGGGGTTCTTGCCTGGCTGGTGAACTGGATGGATCCGGGCGAGCGGCTGTTGCAGTTTCGGGGCACACTGGGCGAGATCACCCATGCGGGTGGGCGTTTCCGCGCCGAGTTGCGCGGTCTGACCGAGGCGTTGAACCAGCCGCAGGGAAGGGTCTATCAGCGCGACTGCCAGGCGGTCCTGGGGGACGGCAAGTGCGGTCTTGATCTGAGCGACGGCTCATTCTCGGTCGAGCGGCCCGTGGGGTCGGTTACGGACCGGCAGGCCTTCGGGTTTACGGGGCTCGCGGCCTATGCCGACCGCTGGTTCGAGCAGGGGCGCCTTGTCGTCCTCAGCGGGACGGCCAGGGGGTCGATCGGCGTGGTGAAGAACGACCGGCTTGCAGCAGGTGCACGGACGGTCGAGCTGTGGGAGGCGCTTGGGCCGGAGATCGCCGCAGGAGACCTTGTGCGGCTCGAGGCCGGCTGCGATCGGCGCGCCGAAACCTGCCGGCTCAAGTTCGGCAATCTGCGCAACTTTCGCGGCTTTCCGCATCTTCCGGGAGAGGATTGGCTGAGCGCCTACCCGGCCACGACCAAGGCCAATGACGGCGGGAGCCTGTGGGAATGAGCGGCGCGGACGTGGTGGCGGAGGCACGGCACTGGATCGGCACGCCCTATGTGCATCAGGCCTCGACACGGGGAGCAGGCACGGATTGCCTCGGCCTTCTGCGAGGGATCTGGCGGACGCTTGTCGGGCCGGAGCCGGTGCTGGTGCCGCCCTATACCCCGGACTGGTCCGAGCCGTCGGGCGACGAGCGGCTGATGGCCGCCTGCGATCGGTGGCTGCTGAGACAGCCGCTGGACGCGGCGTCGGAGGGAGACGTTCTTCTGTTCCGAATGCGTCCCGAGGCTGTGGCCAAGCACCTCGGCATCCTGGTGTGCAGCGGCCCGGAGGCGTCCTTCGTTCATGCCTATTGCGGGCACGGAGTGGTGGAGAGCCCGCTCTCTGAGCCTTGGGCGCGGCGGCTTGCGGCGCGCTATGCCTTCCCGGAAAGGAATGACTGATGGCAACGCTTTTGCTTGCGGCGGCGGGATCGGCGATCGGGGCAGGCTTTGGCGGCACGGTGCTGGGGCTGACCGGCGCGGTGATCGGCCGCGCGATCGGGGCGACGGTCGGGCAGATGATCGATCAGCGCCTGATGGGCGCCGGATCGCAGACCGTGCGCACCGTGCGGATCGAGCGTTTCCGCCTGATGGGTGCGGGCGAGGGCGCCGCGGTGGCGCAGATCTTCGGCCGGAACCGGGTTGCGGGGCAGGTGATCTGGGCCTCGCGCTTTCTCGAGAGCCAGTCCGAGAGTTCGAGCGGTGGGAAAGGCGGCGGTCCCCGGACCACCGTGGTCAGCTACTCCTACTCGGTGAGCCTCGCCGTCGCGCTGTGCGAGGGCGAGATCCTGCGCGTGGGGCGGATCTGGGCGGACGGGGCCGAGATCGCGCCGGACACGCTCAATCTTCGCCTCTATCGAGGGACGGAGGATCAGCTTCCCGATCCGAAGATCGAAGCGGTGGAGGGGGCCGGTCTGGCCCCTGCCTACCGCGGCATCGCCTATGTGGTCATTGAGGATCTGCAACTCGAACCCTTCGGGAACCGGGTGCCACAGTTCTCCTTCGAGGTCATGCGTGCCGCGCAGGGCCCCCTGGCGGACCGGGTGACGAATCTGCAGCGCGCGGTGAGAGGCGTGGCGATGATCCCCGGCTCTGGCGAATATGCGCTGGCCACGAGCCGTCTCGCCTACAATTACGGACCGGGCGAAAGCGAAACCGCCAATGTGCACACGGCCTCCGGGCAGAGCGACTTTCTCACCTCGCTCGATCAACTGAGGGGCGAACTGCCCGCCTGTCGCTCGGTCTCGCTGGTGGTCTCGTGGTTCGGAAGCGACCTGCGCTGTGGCGAGTGCGAGATCCGGCCGAAGGTGGAGCAGGGCAGCTTTGACGCCTCGAAGATGGCGTGGCGCGCGGGTGGGATTGATCGGGGCGGCGCGCAACTGGTGGGCCGGCTGGAGGACCGCCCGGTCTATGGCGGTACGCCTGCGGATGCGGCGGTGATCGAGGCCATCCGCGCCCTTCACGTGGCGGGCCGGTCGGTGGTCTATTATCCCTTCATCCTGATGGAGCAGTTGCCCGGCAATGCGCTGCCGAACCCCTGGACTGGTGAGACGGGGCAGCCGGTGCTTCCCTGGCGCGGTCGCATTACCTTGTCGGCGGCCCCTGGCCGTGCCGGAAGCCCGGACCGCACCGCGGCCGCCGTGGCCGAGGTGGCGGCCTTCTTCGGCACTGCCGAGCCGGATCAGTTCCGCATCGAAGGCGACCGCATCCTCTACGACGGGCCGGACGAGTGGCGCTATCGGCGGTTCATCCTGCATGCGGCCTGGCTCTGCCGGCTGGCGGGGGGCGTCAGTGCCTTCTGCATCGGGTCGGAGATGCGCGGACTGACCCAGATCCGCGCAAGCGGCGACAGCTTTCCGGCCGTGGCCGAACTGCGCAGGCTCGCCGCGGACGTGCGCTCGATCCTGGGCCCGTCGGTGAAGGTCGGCTATGCCGCCGACTGGTCGGAATGGTTCGGCTACCACCCGGAGGGCGACGTTCATTTTCATCTCGACCCGCTCTGGGCGGACGAGAACATCGATTTCATCGGCATCGACAACTACATGCCGCTGTCGGACTGGCGGGCGGGCGAGGATCATGCGGATGCACATTGGGGCTCGGTCCATGAGCTCGACTATCTGAAGGCCAATGTCGCCGGAGGCGAGGGCCATGACTGGTATTACCGCGATGAAGCCGGAGCGGCTGCGCAGGATCGAGTGCCCATCACGGACGGCGCCTTCGGAGAGCCCTGGGTCTATCGCTGCAAGGATCTGAAGAGCTGGTGGTCGCTTCCGCATCACGACAGGATCGCAGGCGCCCGGAATGCGCAGCCCACGGCCTGGGTGCCGCGCTCGAAGCCGATCTGGTTCACGGAATATGGCTGCCCCGCGCTCGATCTGGGCACGAACCAGCCCAACCTGTTCCTTGACCCAAAAAGCTCGGAGTCGTCGCTTCCCCGGGGGTCTTCCGGGCGGCGCGATGACGTCATCGGGATGTATTACCTAAGGGCCATGGCCGAATACTGGGCCGACGAGGCGAACAACCCGGTCTCACCGCTTTATGGCGGGCGGATGGTGGACATGGACCGTGCCCATGTCTGGGCCTGGGACGCGCGCCCGTTTCCCGCCTTTCCGGCCCGTGCCGATGTCTGGAGCGATGGGGACAATTACGCCCGCGGTCACTGGTTGAACGGGCGCGCCGCCTCGCAACCCCTCGCGGCGGTGGTGGCCGAGATCTGCGAGCGGTCGGGTGTGACCGCCATCGACGTTTCCCGCCTTCATGGTGTCGTGCGGGGCTATGGGCTGGCTGAGGTGGATACGGCGCGTGCAGCCCTCCAGCCGCTGATGCTGGCCTACGGATTCGAGGCGCTGGAGCGGGACGGGATGCTGGTCTTCCGCATGCGGGACGGACGCAGGAGCGTCGAGGTCAGGCGTGAGGGGCTCGTACAGTCGGACGAACTGGACGGGGCGGTGGAACTGATCCGCGCCGCCGAGGTGGAGACGGCCGGGCGGGTCCGTCTGGGTTTCCTCGAGGCCGAAGGCGACTATGAGGCGCGGCAGGTCGAGGCCGCCTTCCCGGACGAGGCGACCTTTGCGGTCTCGCAGTCCGAGGTTCCGCTGGTCCTGACGTCGGCCGAGGCGCGGGGGACGGTCGAGCGGTGGCTGGCCGAGTCCCGGGTGGCGCGGGACAGTCTGCGCCTTGCGCTGCCGCGGTCTGCACTGGCGCTCGGGGCCGGGGATGTGCTCGAACTGGAGGGGCGGCGCTATCGCATCGACCGGCTGGAGCAGGCCGAGGCCCAGCTTGCCGAAGCGGTCCGGGTGGAGCCGGGGATCTACATACCCGCCGACATCGCAGAGCAGCGGCCGCCCGCGCGCAAGGTTGCGGCGCAGATGCCAGTGCACGCCGTCATCCTCGATCTGCCGCTGATGACGGGGGCCGAGGTCGCGCATGAGCCGCATCTGGCCGTCGCGGCCGCGCCCTGGCCGGGGCGCGTTGCCGTCTGGAGCGCGATGCAGGACGCCGGATACCGGCTTAACGGTCTCGTCACCGGAGCGGCGACGCTTGGCGTGACGCAGACGCCGCTTCGGGCCGCGCCGGTCGGTCGATGGGACATGGGGGCGGCCTTGCGGGTGAAGCTGCAGGGTCCGCCGCTTGCGTCGGCCTCGGATCTCGAGGTGCTGAATGGCGCCAATGTGATGGCCATCGGGGACGGCTCGGTGGATGGCTGGGAACTGTTCCAGTTCGCCGAGGCGCGTCTCGTCGGTCCCAGGACGTGGGATCTCACGCGAAGGCTGCGGGGGCAGGCCGGGACGGATGCGACGATGCCGGAGATCTGGCCCTCGGGAAGCACGGTGGTGCTGATCACCCCGGCCCTCGTGCAACTCGGGGTGCCGCTCGCCGAGCGCAACCTCGCCCGGCACTACCGGATTGGCGCTGCGGCGCGTGGATATGATGATGCGGATGTGATCCACCGCGTTGATGCCTGTGCCGGCGTGGGCCTGCGCCCGCTCGCTCCTGTGCATCTCGCGGCCGAGCGGCGCGACGGCGATCTGCTCGTGCGCTGGGTGCGGCGCACGCGGATTGACGGGGACAGCTGGGAAGGGCGCGAAGTGCCTCTGGGGGAGGGGAGCGAACTCTATCTGGTGCGGGTCCGCATGAACGGGCTGGTGGGACGGCAGGAGGAAGTAACGGCACCGTGCTGGACCTACACGGCGGAGGCGCAGGCGGAGGATGGTGCGGCAGGCACCTTTACTGTCGAAGTGGCACAAGTCTCGGACAGCTTCGGACCCGGCCCGTTCCGGCGCCTGATGGTCTGATCCATGCGGCGTGTGCTGCTGGCGGATCTGGTGGCGGTGGCGAGCCGGCTCGCCCTCTTGCCCCGTGAGGATCGCCCTGGGGTGCTTGCGCGCCTGATCGAGCAGGCGCACAGCGCGCACAAGATCTCGAGGCGGCTGGGTCTTCCGCATCCGCTGTGGGGCAATGGCTGCCTTGCCTCGGCCGCGGCCCGGTTGCCGCACGGGGCAGATGGGGCCGGGCCGGACCCGGATCGGCTCGAGGCGCTGGCTCTTGTGGCTGAGGTCGTCGCGTGGCGCATCCGGCAGGGGCGGCACCAGCGACGGACGGGCGCGCCATCGTCGGCCGTGCGGCCGCCTGTTCCTTTGGTGCGGGAAGAACCACCGCTACCTTCCACTGTTGGCCGGAATGACTATGTGCTAGACTTGCCCGTGACGAGGAAAGGACGCTGCGATGGCTGAGGCAAGACCCCGTGTGACAACCGTGGATCCGGTCTGGCAGCGCATAGTCGAGGAAGGCCATGCCGCCATCCTGGCCGAGCCTCTGCTTGGCGGGCTCGTGCATTCGAGCCTGTTGCACCACCCCTCGATGGAGCGGGCGCTGGCCTACCGCTTTTCTCTGAAGCTGGCCTCGGGCGAGATGAGCGAGCAGATCCTGCGCGAGATCGCCGACGAGGCCTATGCGTCGGACCCCGAACTCGGGCAGATGGCGCGGGCCGACATGGTCGCCGTCTATGAGCGTGACCCCGCCTGCCATCGCTTCATCCAGCCGATCCTGTTCTTCAAGGGCTATCAGGCCGTGCAGGCCTATCGGGTGGGACACTGGCTCTGGACGACCGGACGGCAGGATCTGGCATACTTCGTCCAGATGCGTGTGTCCGAGGCCTTCGGCGTCGATATCCATCCGGCCGCGCGGGTGGGGCGCGGGATCATGATCGATCACGCCCATTCCATCGTGATTGGCGAGACGGCCGTGGTGGGCGACAACGTTTCCATGCTCCATTCCGTGACCCTGGGCGGGACCGGCAAGGAGGATGGGGACCGCCATCCGAAGATCGGCAATGGCGTGCTGATCGGGGCAGGGGCCAAGGTGCTGGGCAACATCCACGTCGGCCATTGCAGCCGGATCGCCGCAGGCTCGGTCGTGCTGCATGACGTGCCGCCCTGCACCACTGTGGCGGGCGTGCCGGCCCGCGTGGTGGGCGAGGCCGGATGTGCACAGCCGGCGGTCACGATGGACCATCTGCTCAACGACGGCTGAAGCGTCAGACCTACGGGAAAGGGGCCGATCCGCAAGGATCGGCCCCTTTCTCATGTTCGGCGTCAGCCCCGCTGCGCCGCGATCAGGCGAGCATCGCGATCGGATTCTCGAGGTTCTCGACGATCGCCTTGAGGAACTCGGCCCCCAGCGCGCCGTCGATCACCCGGTGATCCACCGAGAGCGTCATCGACATCATCGTGGCGGTCGTGATCGCGCCGTCCTTGGCCACAACGGGCTTGCGGATGCCTGCGCCGACCGCAAGGATCGAGCCATGAGGCGGGTTGATGACCGCGTCGAAATTCTCGATCCCGAACATGCCGAGGTTCGAGATCGCGAAGCTGCCACCCTGATATTCGTGTGGAGCGAGCTTCTTCGTGCGGGCACGGGCGGCCAGATCCTTCATCTCGGCCGAGAGGGCCGACAGGCTCTTCTGGTGCGCATCGCGCAGGACCGGCGTGAAGAGCCCGCCCTCGATGGCCACGGCCACCGCCACGTCCGAAGGCTTGAGCCGCAGGATGCGGTCTCCAGCCCAGACGGCGTTCGCGTTCGGCACCTGCTGGAGAGCCACCGCACAGGCCTTGATGATGAAGTCGTTGACCGAGAGCTTCACGCCCCGGCTCTCGAGCTTCGCGTTGAGGTCCGCCCGGAAGGCCATCAGCGCATCCAGCGCCACCTCGCGGCGGAGGTAGAAGTGCGGGATGGTCTGCTTGGCCTCGGACAGGCGCGCGGCAATGGTCTTGCGCATGCCGTCGAGGGTGATCTCCTCGAACTCGCGGTCGGCCAAGAGCTTTGCGACCGACGCCGCCGAGGCGGCCGGCGAGGTCACGGGGGCCGCAGCGGCAGCCGGAGCATCCGCCTGGGGCGCCGCGGCTTCGGCCTTCGCGGCCGGGGCGGCGGGTTTCTGCGCCCCCTCGACATCGGCCTTCACGATCCGGCCGCGCGGGCCCGATCCCTTGACCGTGGCAAGGTCGAGCCCCTTCTCCGTCGCGATCCGCCGAGCCAGCGGCGAGGCGAAGATGCGATCGCCCTCGGGCTTCGCAGCCGGCGCCGGCGATGCGGCGGGGCTGGCCTTCGGCGCCTCCTGCGCGGGCGCGGCCTCGTCCTTGGGCTCTTCGGGCGCGGGCGTCTTGCCCGACGAGACCGCGTCCGCGCTCTCGCCCTCTTCCACCAGCACGGCGATGGGCGTGTTCACCTTCACGCCCGCGGTGCCCTCGGCGATCAGGATCTTGCCGAGGATCCCCTCGTCCACCGCCTCGAACTCCATCGTCGCCTTGTCGGTCTCGATCTCGGCGAGGATGTCGCCCGAGCGGACCTCATCCCCCTCCTTCTTCAGCCATTTCGCAAGCGTCCCCTCCTCCATCGTCGGAGACAGCGCGGGCATAAGGATCTCGGTTGCCATCTGGGTCTCCTCAGCGGTAGCAGACGGATTTCGCGGCCTCGACCACCTCGGCCGTGGTCACGAGCGCGTGCTTCTCGAGATTGGCCGCATAGGGCATCGGCACGTCCTTGCCCGTCAGGTTCAGTACCGGCGCGTCGAGCCAATCGAAGGCCTGCTGCATGATCGTGGCAGCGATATGGTTGCCGATCGAGCCCACGGGCCAGCCTTCCTCGACCGTGATGCAGCGGTTGGTCTTCTTCACCGAGGCGATCACCGTGTCGTAGTCAATGGGGCGCAGGGTGCGCAGGTCGATCACCTCGGCCGAGATGCCCTCGGCGGCGAGCTTGTCGGCGGCCTCCAGCGCATAGGTCATGCCGATGCCGAAGGAGACGATGGTGAGGTCGCTCCCTTCGCGCCAGATCCGCGCCTTGCCGAAGGGGATCGCGAAATCCTCCAGCACCGGCACCTCGAACGAGCGGCCATAGAGGATCTCGTTCTCCAGGAAGATCACCGGGTTCGGGTCACGGATCGCGGTCTTGAGCAGGCCCTTCGCGTCGGCCGCCGAATAGGGCATCACCACCTTCAGGCCGGGGATCTGGGCATACCAGGCGGCGTAATCCTGGCTGTGCTGGGCACCCACGCGGGCGGCCGCGCCGTTCGGGCCGCGGAAGACGATCGGACAGCCCATCTGCCCGCCGGACATGTAGAGCGTCTTGGCGGCCGAGTTGATGATCTGGTCGATCGCCTGCATGGCGAAGTTGAAGGTCATGAACTCGACGATGGGCCGGAGGCCTGCGAAGGCCGCGCCGACCGCCATGCCGGCAAAGCCGTGTTCGGTGATCGGCGTGTCGACCACGCGCTTTGCGCCGAACTCGTCCAGCAGCCCCTGGCTGATCTTGTAGGCGCCCTGATATTCGCCCACTTCCTCGCCCATCAGGAAGACGGTCTTGTCGGCGCGCATCTCCTCGGCCATCGCCTCGCGCAGCGCCTCGCGCACCGTCATGGTCTTCATCTGGGTGCCCTCGGGCCAGTCGGGCGAGCGGTCGCGCTTGCCCGGAACCGGCGCGCCGGGCGAGGAGACGAGCGGTTCGTCCACGGCCTTGCCCTCGCTGCCCTCGGCGGGTTGCGGCTGCTTCTCGCCCTGCGGCTGGGCGGCGGGAGCGGGGGTTGCGTCGGCGCTTTCGCCCTCTTCGACCAGCACGGCGATGGGCGTATTTACCTTTACGCCGGCGGTGCCCTCGGCGATCAGCAGCTTGCCGATCGTGCCTTCATCGACGGCCTCGAACTCCATCGTGGCCTTGTCGGTCTCGATCTCGGCGATGATCTGGCCGGACTTGACCGCATCGCCCTCCTTCACCAGCCACTTCGCCAGCGTGCCTTCCTCCATCGTGGGCGACAGGGCGGGCATCAGAACTTCGGTTGCCATGGTCTTGTCCCCTCAGGCGTAGATGTCGGTCCAGAGTTCCTCGAGCGCGGGCTCGGGGCTCTCCTTGGCGAAGTCGGCGGCCTCGTTCACGACGGCCTTGATGTCCTTGTCGATCGCCTTCAGGTCGTCGTCGGTGGCAAGATTGCCCTGGATCAGCAGGTCGCGGACATGTTCGATCGCGTCCTTCTCGTCGCGCATGCGCTGCACCTCCTCGCGGGTGCGGTATTTCGCGGGGTCGGACATGGAATGGCCGCGGTAGCGGTAGGTCATCATCTCGAGGATATAGGGCCCCTGGCCCGCGCGGCAGGCGGCGACCGCCTTTTCGCCGGCGGCCTTCACGGCCAGCACATCCATCCCGTCCACCGCCTCGCCCTTGATGCCGTAGGCCGCGCCCCGCTCCCACAGCGAGGGCGACTTGGTCGAACGCTTCACGCTGGTTCCCATCGCATACTGGTTGTTCTCGATCACGAAGATGACCGGCAGGCTCCAGAGCTTGGCCATGTTGTAGGCCTCGTAGACCTGGCCCTGGTTCGCCGCGCCGTCGCCGAAATAGGCGAAGGTCACGTTGTCATTGCCGAGGTAGCGGTCGGCGAAGGCCAGCCCCGCGCCGAGCGGCACCTGCGCGCCCACGATGCCGTGGCCGCCGTAGAAATGCTTCTCTTTCGAGAACATGTGCATCGAGCCGCCCTTGCCCTTGGAATAGCCGCCCTCGCGCCCGGTCAGTTCGGCCATGACGCCCTTGGCATCCATCCCGCAGGCCAGCATGTGGCCGTGATCGCGGTAGCTGGTGATGCGCTTGTCACCTTCCTTGGCGGCGGCTTCGAGACCGACCACGACGGCCTCCTGCCCGATGTAGAGGTGGCAGAAGCCGCCGATCAGGCCCATGCCGTAAAGCTGGCCGGCCTTCTCCTCGAAGCGGCGGATGAGCAGCATCTCGCGGTAATAGTGGAGAAGCTCCTCCCTGGATGCGTTGGATTGTTCCGGCGATTTTCTGGTGGCCATGGCGGCGCCTCCCGTCGCGACAAGTAGTTCAAGGCTAAACTACCTTTAACCCATAGGTCGGGCGGGAGCGAGAGCAATATTGAGGACGGCGGTGGCGCGCTCTTCGGGCCCCTCCGGGGCCGTCATCGCGCGCCGCTGCCGCGGGCAAACGGCACCGGACGGCGCCCAGGCGGATGCTGGCGCCGGTGGCTGTGGAGCGGTTGGTCTCAGGTCAGCGGATGACGATCTCGTCCGCCCGGACATAGCCCAGCGTCGCGCGGGCCTGTTCGTCGAGAAGGTCGACGTCCAGATAGCTGTCCGACAGGCGGCGCGTCTTGTTGCGCATCTCGGCGAGTTCGGCCGCGATCTGGTCGCGCTCGGCCCGGAGGGCTTCGGCCTCGGCCTTGATCTGCACCTGCCGGAAGACGCCATAGTCCCCCTGCACGGCCGCGAAGGTGAAATAGGCCGAGAGCGAGAAGGCCAGCGCGAAATAGAGGCTGGCGCCGATGGCGGGGCGGGAGGTCGGGATGTTCATGCTCTGCCTCTGGTCGCGCCCCTCGTTCGGCGGGGGCGGTGGCTGGCATCATGCCAGAGCGCAGGCGGGTTGGGAACCGAAAAGAACCTGCGGCGCAGGGGCAGGAGGGACGAGGCCCCCGGCCCTGGCCGCGGCAGGAGGTGGCCCTTCCCGCGAGGGAAGGGCCTGCGGGATCAGGCCCGGCCCTTGTAGATGTCCACGAGCTTGCCCAGCATCGCCAGCGCATCCTCGCGGCTCCGCTGGAAGCTGTTGCGGCCGATGATCGAGCCGTTGCCGCCGCCGTCGCGGATCGCGCGGGCGTCGTCATAGACCGAGTCCTCGCCCTTCTTGGCGCCGCCCGAGAAGACCACGACGCGACGGCCGGCGAAGGCCGCATCCATGCAGTGCTTCACCCGCGCTGCCTGGCTGGCCACGTCGATCTTCTGCTCTTCATAGACCTTCTTCGCCTCGGGCAGCATCAGATGGTCGGTCGAGAGCTTGATCTTGATGACATGCGCGCCGATCAGCGCCGCGATCTGCGCGGCATAGGCCGCCACGTCGATCGCCGTCTCGCCGTCCTTGGTGATCGCCTCGCCGCGCGGATAGGACCAGATCACGGTGGCGACGCCCTTGGCGGCGGCCTCCTTCCGCATCTCGACGATCTCTTCATACATGTCGAGCTGCGAGTCCGAGCCCGGATAGATCGTGAAGCCGATCGCCGCGCAGCCGAGCCGCAGCGCATCATCGACCGACGCCGTCACCGCCTGGTTCTTGCCCGCCGTGTCGCTCATCAGCGAGTTGGCCGAGTTCGCCTTGAGGATCGTGGGGATCTGGCCGGCGAACGTATCCGCACCGGCCTCGAGCATGCCCAGCGGGGCCGCATAGGCGCTCAGCCCCGCGTCGATCGCGAGCTGGTAGTGGTAATGGGGGTCATAGCCCGCCGGGTTCGGCGCGAAGGTGCGCGCCGGGCCATGTTCGAAGCCCTGGTCCACCGGCAGAATGATCATCTTGCCCGTGCCGCCCAGCTTCCCCTCCATCAGCATCCGGCACAGGTTGGCCTTCACGCCGGGCGTTTCGCCCTCATAATTGGCGAGGATCTTCTGAACTGCTCTGCTAGCGCGCATTCCGCTGGTCCTTTCAGTTGCGTCGAGACGGACTTAGTCCGGCGGAATGCGCATATCAATCTTGTTGGCGCTAACGTGGCGCCGCGGCGCGGAAAATCGCCTCAGACGTTCAGCGCGGCGACGCCCGGCAGCTCCTTGCCCTCCATCCATTCGAGGAAGGCGCCACCCGCCGTCGAGATGTAGGAGAAGCCCTCGGCCGCGCCGGCCTTGTTCAGCGCCGCGACCGTATCGCCGCCGCCCGCCACCGAGATCAGCTGGCCCGCCTTGGTGAGCTGCGCCACCTGCAGCGCCGCGGCATTGGTGGCGGCATCGAAGGGCTCGATCTCGAAGGCGCCGAGCGGCCCGTTCCAGATCAGCGTCCTGGCCGAGGCAAAGACCTCGGACAGCGCGGCCACCGTCCGGGGGCCTGCGTCGAGGATCATCGCGTCGGCCGGGCAGGCCGAAGCGTCCACGGTCTCGTTCGCGGCCCCAGCCTTGAACTCGCGCGCCACCACCACGTCGAGCGGCAGGTGGATCGTGCAGCCCGCAGCCCTGGCCTTGGCGACGATCTCGCGGGCGGTCTCGGCCATGTCACGCTCGGCCAGCGACTTGCCGACCTCGGTCCCCTGCGCCACGAGGAAGGTGTTGGCCATGCCGCCGCCGATCACCAGATGATCGACGCGGCCCACGAGGTTGCCCAGCAGGTCGAGCTTGGTCGAGACCTTGGCCCCGCCCACCACGGCCACCACCGGCCGCTCGGGCTGACCCAGTGCCGCGTCAAGCGCCTTGAGTTCCGCCTCCATCAGCCGGCCGGCGGCCGAGGGCAGCAACCGCGCGATGCCTTCGGTCGAGGAATGCGCCCGGTGCGCGGCCGAGAAGGCATCGTTGACATAGACATCGCCGAGCTTCGCCATTGCGGCGGCCAGTTCGGGGTCGTTCTTCTCCTCGCCGGCGTGGAAGCGGGTGTTCTCGAGCAGCAGCACCTCGCCCTCGAGCATGGCGGCCACGGCCTTCTCGGCCTCTTCGCCCACACAATCCGGCGCAAAGCTGACCTTGGTGCCGGGCAGCGCCTTCTGCAGCGCCGGCAGCACGAGGCGCAGGCTCATCTCATCCACGACCTTGCCTTTGGGGCGGCCGAAATGGGCCAGCAGCACCGGCTTGCCGCCCTTCTTCAGGATGTCCTCGACGGTGGGCACGATCTTCTCGATCCGGGTGGCGTCGGTGACCTCGCCGTTTTCCATCGGCACGTTCACATCCACGCGCACCAGCACGACCTTGCCCGCAAGATCCATGTCGTCGAGTGTCTTCCAGCCCATTCCGGTTCCTCCTGAGGCGACGTTTCCCGCTTCCAAGCCGATCGATGCCCGCCCGTCAACCGGCGTTCGGCCGCAGGCCGGCCAAATCAGACCTTTTCCTGACGGCGCCCCGCCACTAGGTTGGCCCCGATTGAAAGAGGAGGGCCCCATGGCCGAGATCAAGGACCCCGAGAACACCATCATCATGACGCTGAAGGACGGCGAGGTGGTGATCGAGCTTCTCCCGGACGTCGCGCCGAAGCACAGCGAGCGGATGAAGGCGCTGGCCCGCGCCAAGGCCTACGACAATGTCGTGTTCCATCGCGTGATCGAAGGCTTCATGGCCCAGACCGGCGATGTGGCCAACGGCAACACCGAAAACAACTTCAGCATCCGCCGCGCCGGGACCGGCGGGTCGGACATGCCCGACCTTCCGGCGGAATTCTCGAAACTGCCCCATGCGCGCGGCACGCTCGGCGCCGCGCGGTCGCAGAACCCGAACTCGGCCAACTCGCAGTTCTTCATCAACTTCCGCGACAACGATTTCCTGAACGGCCAATACACCGTCTATGGCCGCGTGATCTCGGGGATGGAGCATGTGGACAAGATCGTCCGCGGCGAGCCGCCGGCGAACCCGGACAAGATGCTGACGGTGCGGGTGGCCGCCGATGTCGTCTGAGCGGTTCCTCTTTGCGGGGCTGATGTCGGCGGGCCTTGCGGTGCTCGGCGGCTACGGGCTGTCGCAGTCGGCCGTCTTCGCGCAGGACGCCGAGGATGGCCCTGGCCCGAACCTCGTGATCGAGGTCTCGGGGCAGGCGCAGGGCGAGGTGGTCATCGACCTCCTGCCCGAGGTGGCGCCGCAGCATGTCGAGCGCATGGTCACGCTGGCGAAGGAGGGCGCCTATGACGGCGTGGTCTTTCATCGCGTGATCGAGGGCTTCATGGCGCAGACGGGCGATGTCGAGTTCGGCAAGGGTGACTCGCTGCGCCGCGCGGGAACGGGCGGGTCGAGCTATCCCGACCTGCCGGCCGAGTTCTCGGACGTGCCCTTTGCGCGCGGCGTGGTGGGGATGGCCCGCTCGGCCAATCCGAACTCGGCGAACTCGCAGTTCTTCATCATGTTCGCCCCCGGCGACTTCCTGAACGGTCAATACACGGTCGTGGGGCGGGTCGTTCAGGGCATGGATGTGGTGGACGCGATCACCCGCGGCGAGCCTCCGCGCACGCCCGACGTGATGACGAAGGTCTCGGTGGCCGAGTAGGCGCTGCGGGGCGGGGGGCTCGGCCTCCCGCCCTTTCGCAGTGTGCCGCCTCAGGACGCGCGCGGCCCCGCGGTTGCGCCGTGCGTGCCGCGCTCGCGGTAGGGTGTGGTCGCGTAATGCGCCCGGTAGCATTTCGAGAAATGCGAGGGGCTCGCAAAGCCGCAGGCCAGCGCCACGTTGATCACGCTCATGTCGGTCTGCATCAGCAGGTTGCGCGCCTTCTGCAGCCTCAACTCCATGTAGTAGCGTTTGGGCGAGCGGTTGAGGTAGCGACGGAACAGCCGCTCGAGCTGGCGGGTGGACATGCCCACCTCCTCGGCCAGATCGGCCGGGCTGATCGGGTCTTCGGTGTTGGCCTCCATCTTGCGGATCACTTCGGACAGCTTGGGATGCCGCACGCCGATCCGGCTCGGGATCGACAGGCGCTGCGTGTCCTGATCGGTGCGGATCGAGGAATAGATCAGCTGGTCGGCCACCGTATTGGCGATGTCGTCGCCCTGATCGCGGGCGATGATCTTCAGCATCATGTCGATCGAGGCCGTGCCGCCCGCCGTGGTCAGCCGGTTCCCGTCCATCACGAAGACCGACTTGGTCAGCCGCACCTCGGGGAACTCCTCGGTGAAGCCGTCCTGATTCTCCCAGTGGATCGTGGCCTTGCGCCCGTCGAGAAGCCCGGCGCGGGCGAGGGCATAGGCCCCGGTGCAGAGCCCGCCGATCGTCACCCCGCGGCGCGCCTCGCGCCGGAGCCAGTTGACGACGGCCCGTGTCGTGGCCTTCTGCACGTCGATGCCGCCGCAGACCAGCAGCACATCCTCGCGCTCGATCTCGTCGAGGCCCATGTCGAGCCGGAAGGCCGCGCCGTTCGAGCAGACGGCCTCGGCCCCGTTCTCGCCCGCAAGTGCCCATGCATAGATGGTCCGGCCCGAAATCCGGTTGGCGAGCCTCAGCGGCTCGATCGCTCCGGCAAAGGAGATCATGGTGAAGCGGTCGAGCAGCAGGAAGACGAACCGGCGCGGCTTGTCGGATCTGGCGGACCTTGCGGGGGAAACGGTCATGTTGCGACCTTGTGCGTCGTTTACAGCCCTGTGAAACAGGAAACGGCGCACCCTTCAAGGTCCTCCTTGAGCCAATTCCGCTTCCCAAGACCCCGCCCTTTCCGTATATGCCCCGCAGATCAAAGCTGCCGGAGGACCCGTCATGAGCAGGGGCTGGACCAAGACCGACTGGCGCGCCAAGCCGCGCATCCAGATGCCCGACTATCCGGAGGCCGCCGCCGTCGAGGCGGTCGAGGCGCAGCTTGCGAAATATCCGCCCCTCGTCTTCGCGGGCGAGGCCCGCAAGCTGAAGGCGGCGCTGGCCGAGGCGGCCGAGGGCCGCGCCTTCCTGCTGCAGGGCGGCGACTGCGCCGAGAGCTTTGCGGAATTCTCGGCCGACAACATCCGCGACACGTTCCGCGTGCTCCTGCAGATGGCGGTCGTGCTCACCTACGGGGCCAAGGTGCCGGTCGTGAAGATCGGCCGCATGGCGGGGCAGTTCGCCAAGCCGCGCTCGGCCCCGACCGAGGTCATCAACGGGATGGAGCTGCCGTCCTACCGGGGCGACATCATCAACGGCTTCGACCCGAGCCCCGAGTGGCGCATCCCCGATCCCCGGCGGATGCTGCAGGCCTACACACAGGCCGCGGCCTCGCTCAATCTGCTGCGCGCCTTCTCGACGGGCGGCTTCGCCGACATCCACCGCGTCCATTCCTGGACGCTGGGCTTCTGCGAGCAGGACAAGGCCGAGCGGTATCGCGACATCTCGAACCGGATCTCGGACGCGCTCGACTTCATGTCGGCCGCGGGCGTGAACGGTTCGACCTCGCACGATCTGGCGACGGTGGACTTCTACACCTCGCACGAGGCGCTGCTGCTGGAATATGAAGAGGCGCTCTGCCGGATCGATTCGATCACCGGCCAGCCGATCGCGGGCTCGGGCCACATGATCTGGATCGGCGACCGCACGCGCCAGATCGATGGCGCGCATGTCGAGTTCTGCCGCGGCGTGCTGAACCCGATCGGGCTGAAATGCGGCCCCTCGACCACGGTCGAGGATCTCAAGGTGCTGATGGCCAAGCTCAACCCGCAGAACGAGGCGGGGCGGCTCACGCTGATCGCGCGCTTCGGCGCGGGCAAGGTGGGCGAGCATCTGCCGCGGCTGATCAAGGCCGTGCGCGAGGAGGGCGCCAAGGTCACCTGGTGCTGCGATCCGATGCACGGCAACACGATCAAGGCGGCCTCGGGCTACAAGACCCGCCCGTTCGACTCGGTGCTGCGCGAGGTGCGCGAGTTCTTCGCGATCCACAAGGCCGAGGGCACGATCCCCGGCGGCGTGCATTTCGAGATGACCGGGCAGGACGTGACCGAATGCACCGGCGGCCTGCGTGCGGTGACGGACGAGGATCTCTCGAACCGCTACCACACGGCCTGCGATCCCCGTCTCAACGCCTCGCAGTCGCTGGAGCTGGCCTTCCTCGTGGCCGAGGAACTGACCACGATGCGCGAAGCGGGCCGGCGCGTGGCGCTGTAGCCTCGCACGACGTCCGCACCCCGAAAGCCGCCCATAGGGGCGGCTTTTTCATCCGGCTCAGTCCGACTTGACCAGCCGCAGGTGCGCGCGGCCCGGCTTGGCGCGGGGCGGCGGCGGAGCGGCCTCGAACCCGGCCTCGGAGAACTCGGGCAGTCGAAGGCGCGGCAGGGGCCGCTCGGGCGGCATCGCCTCGATCATCTCCACGGCCGAGCGCGTGATCGTCAGCTTGCGCGGCGCCCGGCCGATCTCCCCTTCGGTCACGAGGCAGCCGAAGACCAGCGGCGGCTCGCCCTCCGAGCGCAGGGGCAACAGCAGCAGCCGCCCCGTGAGAGCCTGCCGCCCGAGCGAGGCGGGCGATTCGATCCAGACCTCGCCAACGCCGGGGCCGGTGAAGACCCGTCCCAGAACCTCGGCGAGACGGTCACGCGAATCGAAGCCGAACATGGTCGAGATCGGGATGCCCCGCACGTCGATGCCCAGAAGATCGGCCAGATGCATGCCGGCAAGGCGGAAGCGCGCCATGCCCGGCGCGATCCGCTCGGCGAGGAAGGCGCACCCCAATGCGCCCTCGATGCGCCGGGGGTCGATGTCGGCGCGGCCGGGCAGCTCGCCGCCCGCGCGGCAGCGCAACTCGTGCCAGTGGCTCCGCACGACCAGCAGCGCGGCGGGATCGACGCCCGCGCGTCCCCCTCCGCCCGGGTGACCGATGCCGGTGCCGCCGAACCTCATGCCCATGACTTCTCTCCCGTTTCCCGTGGCTGCGCGCGGGTTGCCGCGCATCCGCCGCTCTGTTATGCGCCGCTGCGGGCGAAGCCGGGCTCCGGCCGCAATGGTTATCCAAATGTTAATCTACCCCTCCTTTCGTATCTCCGGGTGAAAATTCTGAGACGATGGTAAACGAACGGCGGGGGTCGGGGAGGACTGCATGATCAGCTCGATGACCGGCTTCGCGACGCGGAAGGGCCAGGGGCACGGCCATTCGTGGCTGTGGGAAGTGCGCGCGGTGAACGGAAAGGGGCTGGATCTGCGGCTCAGGGTGCCGGACTGGATCGAGGGTCTCGAACCTGCGATCCGGGCCGAGCTGGGCCGGGCGCTCAACCGGGGCAGCGTGAGCCTGTCGCTCAAGGTGGCGGCCGAGGGTGGCTCCGAGGGGCTGCGGGTCAATCCGGCGACGCTCGACGCGGTGCTGCGGGCGATGGGCGACGTGGAGGCCGCCGCGCGCGGGACGGGGATTGACCTCCGCCCGGCCAGCGCGACCGAGGTTCTTGGGCTGCGGGGCGTGCTGGAACAGGCGTCAGGGGTCGAGGATACGGGCCCGCTGCGGGCGGCGCTCCTGGCCGAACTGCCTGAGCTGCTGGCGGATTTCGCGTCCATGCGGCGCACCGAGGGCGAGGCGCTGGCGCGGCTGATCGCGGCCCAGCTCGACCGGATCGAGGCGCTGACCGCCGCCGCCGCCACCGAGGCCGAGGCCCGTCGCGCGGCCGCGCCCGTCGCGCTTCGTGAGAACATGGCGCGCCTGCTCGCCGCGGGCGACGGCCTCGACGAGACCCGTGTCGCGCAGGAACTGGCGCTTCTGGCCGTCAAGCAGGACGTGACCGAGGAACTCGACCGGCTCGCCGCGCATGTGACCGCGGCCCGGAGCCTTCTGGGCGAGAGCGGCCCGGTCGGCCGCCGCCTCGATTTCCTCGTGCAGGAATTCATGCGCGAGGCGAACACGCTCTGCTCCAAGGCCCAGTCGCTGGCGCTGACGCAGGTCGGCCTCGACCTCAAGACCGTCATTGACCAGATGCGCGAGCAGATCCAGAACGTGGAGTGACCATGGCGCGGCGCGGACTTCTCCTCATCCTTTCCTCGCCCTCGGGCGCCGGAAAATCGACCCTGTCCAAGCGGCTGATGGCCTGGGACCCGACGATCCGATTTTCGGTCTCGGCCACGACCCGCCCGCCGCGGCCCGGTGAGGTGGACGGACGGGACTACTACTTCCTGTCGAGGGAGGCCTTCGCCAACCATGTCCAGCGCGGCGAGATGCTGGAATATGCCGAGGTCTTCGGCAACGGCTACGGCTCGCCCAAGGCTCCGGTGATCGAGGCGCTCGAGGCCGGGCGCGACGTGCTCTTCGACGTGGACTGGCAGGGCGCGCAGCAGATCCGCAACTCGTCGCTCGGACGGGACGTGCTGTCGATCTTCATCCTCCCGCCCTCGATCGAGGAACTCGAGCGACGGCTGCGCTTCCGCGGGCAGGACAGCGACGAGGTGATCCGCGACCGGATGCGCAAGAGCCGGGACGAGATCAGCCACTGGGCCGAATACGATTATGTGCTAGTCAACGAGGACCTTCAGGAGACCGAGGAAAAGCTGAAGCGGATCGTGTCCGCCACGCGCCTTCGCCGCGAGACGCAGCCGACGCTGGTGGATCACGTCCGCGAACTGAACAAGGAGTTTGACGCCCGATGATCTATGCACTGAACGGCGTGGCGCCGCGCATCGACGCCGAAGCCTGGGTCGCACCCGATGCCAACGTGATCGGCAAGGTGGTGCTCGAGGCCGGCAGCTCGGTCTGGTTCGGCTCGACCCTGCGCGGCGACAACGAAGAGATCGTGATCGGTGCCGGCTCGAACGTGCAGGAAAACTCGGTGCTGCACACCGACTGGGGCTTTCCGCTGACGGTGGGGCCGAACTGCACCATCGGCCACAAGGCGATGCTGCACGGCTGCACCATCGGCGAGGGCTCGCTGATCGGCATGGGCGCCACGGTGCTGAACGGGGCGAAGATCGGCCGCTTCTGCCTGATCGGCGCCTGCGCTCTGATCACCGAAGGCAAGGAGATCCCCGACTTCTCGCTGGTCAAGGGGGCTCCGGGCAAGGTGGTGCGCGAACTGACCGAGGAGGAGCGCGCCCGTCTCATGGCCTCGGCCGAGGGCTATGCCGCCAATGCCCGCCGCTTTCGTGCGGAACTGAC
The DNA here is from genome assembly GCF_021391315.1 of Cereibacter azotoformans. Taxonomy (NCBI): domain Bacteria; kingdom Pseudomonadati; phylum Pseudomonadota; class Alphaproteobacteria; order Rhodobacterales; family Paracoccaceae; genus Cereibacter; species Cereibacter azotoformans. Next base: position 1,019,242 of record NZ_CP090021.1, read on the forward strand.
CGCCCTCTGATCCGACCCACAGGGGCCCCGGCTCGCAGCCGCCGGGGACGCCTGCTGCGGGTGCGAGGCAACACCTCGCCCCGCGCGTTGCAGCATGGGGCGGGTCCGTCTGGCGCCGGGCCGCATCGCATGGCAGGAAGGGCGCGCAGCCATGCGGGAGACGAGGATGCAGGAGCAGGACGCAGCCCAGCTTCTTGAGGGAGTGCCGCTGCCGCTCGTCCTGATCGGGCCCGACGAGCGGATCAGGTCGGCCAACGCGCCCGCCCAGCGTCTCTTCGGGGCGACGAGCGTGGCCCGGCATTATGTCATGGCGATGCGCCAGCCAGCGTTGCTGGACGCGATCGAGGGGGCGCTCCGGCTCGATCGGCCGGGACGGGCGCGCCACATCATCACCGGCCCCTCGCGCGAGGTGACCTACCGTGTGACGGTGACGCCGGTGCCGGTGGCGGGCGAACGGTGCGCGCTCTGCGCCTTCGAGGACATCACCGAGCAGGAACAGATGGGCGCGATCCGCCGCGACTTCGTGGCGAACGTGAGCCACGAGTTGCGCACGCCGCTGACCGCGCTGCTCGGCTTCATCGAGACGCTGCAGGGCGCCGCGCGCGAGGATCCGGCGGCCCGCGCGCGGTTCCTTGCGATCATGGCGCGCGAGGCGGGCCGCATGAACCGTCTGGTGCAGGATCTTCTCTCGCTCAGTCGGGTGGAGGCCGAAGAGCGGGTGCGGCCGGTCACGCAGGTCGATGTCTCGGCCGTGATCGGTCAGGCGGTGGCCGCGCTGCGGCCGATGGCCGAGGCGGCGGGCGTCGCGATCGAGCGCACCGGCGAGACCGGGCACCTCCCCCTGCCGGGCGACGCCGACCAGCTGACGCAGGTCTTCCACAACCTGATCGAGAACGCGGTGAAATACGGCGCCTCGGGCAAGCTCGTGACCGTCGAGGTGGCCCGCGACCCCGACGGGCTCGCGCGGTTGGGGCCGGCCGTGCGGATCGAGGTGGTGGACCGCGGCGAGGGGATCGACGCGATCCACCTTCCGCGTCTCACCGAACGGTTCTACCGCGTGGACAACCACCGCTCGCGCGAGAAGGGCGGGACGGGGCTCGGCCTCGCCATCGTCAAGCATATCGTGAACCGCCACCGCGGCCGCTTTCGGATCGAGAGCGAACTGGGCAAGGGCAGCCGGTTCATCGTGACGCTGCCCGCCTCCTGAAGTCGAGGGGCGCGGCCGGCTATCCACCGGGCAGGGTCAGAGCCGCGCGATCCGCTCGGCAAGGAGGTCGAAGAACCCGTCGGCGTCGAGGTCGCGCATGAAGAGCGCATTCGGCGCCCGGTCGCTGACCCGCCACCAGTCGGCCACCGTCATGCCGGTCGTGAAGCGGCCCTCGGTCTCGATCTCGACATTGATGTGCCGCCCGAGGAAGAGGTCGGGGTTCAGCAGCCATGCGATCACGCAGGGATCGTGCAGCGGCGCGCCCTCCGCCCCGTATTTCTCGCGGTCGAACCGCTCGAAGAAGTCGGTCCACTCGGCTACCATCCGCCCCGGCCGGGTGCCCATCTCGCGGAAGCGGCGCACGCGCGCGGGGCTGGTCAGGGCCTTGTGGGTGACGTCGAGCGGCATGACGACCAGAGGCACCCCCGCCCCGAAGACGATCGCGGCGGCCTCGGGATCGACATAGATGTTGAACTCGGCCGAGGGGGTGATGTTGCCGACCTCGAAATAGGCGCCTCCCATCAGGACGATCTCGCGGATGCGCGGCGCGATGTCGGGCGCGCGCCGCAGGGCGGTGGCGATGTTGGTGAGCGGGCCCAGCGGGCAGAGGGTGACGCTGCCCTCAGGCTCGGTGCGCAGCGTCTCGATCAGGAAATCGACGGCGTGCCGGTCCTGAAGCGGCATGGTCGGATCGGGCAGGGCGGGGCCGTCGAGGCCGGTCTTGCCATGCACATGCTCGGCCGTGACCAGCTTGCGCACGAGCGGCGCGTCGCAGCCGGCAAAGACCGGAATGTCGGTCCGCCCGGCGATCTCGCAGATGATCCGGGCGTTCTTCTGCGTGAGCGGCAGCGGCACGTTCCCCGCAACCGCCGTAATGCCCAGAACCTCAAGCTCGGGGCTTGCCAGCGCCAGCAGGATAGCCACGGCGTCGTCCTGTCCGGGGTCGGTGTCGATGATGATCCGGCGGGGCGTGGTCATGGGCTCTCCTTGCGGTCTGTCCCCTTTGGGGAAACGTGAAAATGGCGGCCGATCCGTCGGCCGCCATCCGGTTCATCTGGTGGGTGCAGCCTCAGCCGTCGAAGTTCACCGATTCGATCAGCTTGAGCGCCTCGGCCCGCTGCGCCGCCACTTCGGCGAGGCCGATCTCGTCCGGCGTGAACTCGCCCCAGCTCTGCACCAGCTCCGAGCGGGCGACGCCTTCCTTGACCGGGAATTCGTGGTTGGTCTCGGCGTAGATCCGCTGCGCCTCGTCCGAGGTCAGCCATTCCATCAGCTTCAGCGCCGCCTCGCGGTTCGGAGCGGCCCTGGTCATGGCCACGCCCGAGATGTTCATGTGCGTGCCGCCACCCTCGAAGGTCGGGAAGGTGATACGGACCGAGTCGGCCCATTCCTTCTGTTCGGGATCATTGGCCATCTGGCCCATGTAGTAGGTGTTTCCGAGGCTGATGTCGCACTCGCCCGCCCAGATCGACTTCACCTGATCGCGGTCGCCGCCCTCGGGCTTCTTGGCGAGGTTGGCCTTCACGCCCTCGAGCCAGCTCCGCGCGGCCTCGGCGCCGTGGTGGGCGAGCACCGCCCCCGTGAGCGCCACGTTGTAATCGTTGGTGAACGAGCGCGTGCAGATCCGGCCCTTCCACTTCTCCGAGGCGAGATCCTCGTAGGTGGTGACTTCGCCATCGGCCACGCGCTCCTTCGAGGCATAGACGATGCGCGCCCGGCTGGTCAGGCCGAACCAGTGGCCCTCGGGATCGCGGAACGACTCGGGGATGTTGGCGTCCAGCACCTCGGACTCGACGGGTTGCGTGACGCCCGCATCCACCACCTGCATCAGCCGCGCGATGTCCACGGTCAGAACCAGGTCGGCGGGCGAGCGGTCGCCCTCGGCCACCAGCCGTTCGGCCATCCCCTTGTCCACGAAGGCCACATTCACATCGATGCCGGTTTCGGCGCTGAACGCGTCCACCAGCGGCTGAATCAGCTCGGGTTGGCGGTGCGAGTAGATGTTCACCTCCTCGGCCAGGGCAGGCAGCGCGGTCGTGCAAAGCGCGAGGGCGATGGAAGATGCAATGGCGGGACGCATGTTGACCTCTTTTGTCGGATACGAGCGGCATTAACCCCGAACCGTCGCACCGCGTCAATAGTTGAGCATAGTTATCAGGATTGCCCTTCCCGTTCCTCCGCCTTGGCGCGGTTCCAGAGGGCGTCCATCTCGGCCAGATCGCTGTCCTCGGGTCGGCGGCCCTCGGCCGCCAGCAGCGCCTCGATCCGCTCGAAGCGGCGGGTGAACTTGGCATTGGCGGCGCGGAGCGCAGCCTCGGGATCGACCTTCAGGTGCCGGCCGAGATTGGCGATCACGAAGAGGAGATCGCCGAACTCCTCGAAGGTCTCTTCCTCGGTCAGCGTGTCGCGCGCCTCGACCAGCTCGCGCGCCTCCTCGACGATCTTGTCCACCACCTCGTCCGTCGAGGGCCAGTCGAAGCCCACGCGCGCCGCCCGCTTCTGCAGCTTGACCGCCCGGGTCAGCGCCGGAAGCCCCAGCGCGACACCTTCGAGCACGCCTCCCTGCGCCCGCCCCGCCCGTTCGGCGGCCTTGATCCGCTCCCAGTCGGCGGTCTGCTGCTCGGCCGACTTGTCGCGCGATTCGTCGCCGAAGACATGCGGGTGCCGGGCGATCATCTTGTCGGCGATGCCCGAGGCCACCGCCTCGAAGTCGAAGAGGCCGCGCTCCTCGGCCATGCGGGCGTGAAAGACGGTCTGCAGCAGCAGATCGCCCAGCTCGCCCCGCAGGTCGTCCCAGTCCTCGCGCTCGATGGCGTCGGCCACCTCATGCGCCTCTTCCAGCGTGTAGGGCGCGATGCTGGCGAAGGTCTGCTCCACGTCCCAGGGGCAGCCGCGCTCGGGATCGCGCAGGCGCTCCATGATGGCGAGAAGGCGGGGGAGGCCGGGGCCGGTGGTGAAAGGGTCGGACATGGTCGGTCTCGCGCTGGTGGGACGGCGTCCGGGATAACGGCCCCGATCGGCGCGGTAAACCGCTCCTGCCGCAGGCCTTGCGCCATGCGCCTTGCGGACGGGCGGGAATTGGGCTTCCTTGCGCGCTGATCCGAGTCCGAGGAGACCACTCATGCCCGTCATCAACCGCATCGCCGACTACGCGGAGGAGATGAGGGTCTGGCGCCGCCATCTCCACCGCCACCCCGAGCTGCGGTTCGACTGCCACGCCACGGCCGCCTTCATCGCCGAGCGTCTGCGCGAGTTCGGCGTGGACGAGATCCACGAGGGCGTGGCCACCTCGGGCCTCGTCGCCATCATCGAGGGGCAGGGCGAGGGTCCGACCATCGGCCTGCGCGCCGACATGGACGCGCTGCCGATCGAGGAGCTGACGGGGGCCGATCATGCCTCGACCGTGCCGGGGCGGATGCACGCCTGCGGCCATGACGGCCATGTGACGATGCTGCTCGGCGCCGCCCGCTACCTGGCCGAGACGCGGCGGTTCGCGGGGCGCGTCGCGCTGATGTTCCAGCCCGCCGAAGAGGACGGCGGCGGCGGCGAGGTCATGGTGCGCGAGGGCGTGATGGACCGCTTCGGCATCCGCGAGGTCTATGGCATCCACAATGCCCCGAACGTGCCGCTCGGACGGTTCGTCACCGGGCCGGGGCCGCTGATGGCGGCGGTCGATACGGCGACGGTCCGGGTGATCGGCAAGGGGGGCCACGGCGCCACGCCCCACGATACGGTCGATCCGGTGGTGGCCATCGTCGGCATGGTCTCGGCGCTGCAGACCATCATCTCGCGCAACATCTACACGCTGGACGATCTCGTGCTGTCGGTAACCCAGATCCACACCGGCTCGGCCTCGAACATCATCCCCGAGGACGGCTGGTTCTGCGCCACGATCCGCACCTTCACCCCCGAGGTGCGCGACCTCGTGCGCCGGCGCTTCCATGAGATCGTCGAGGGCCATGCGACGGCCTACGGCGTGCGGGTCGAGATCGACTACGAGCTGGGCTACCCGCCCACGGTGAACGATCCGGCCAAGGCCGCCTTCGCCGCCGAAGTCGCCGCCGAGATCGCGGGCGAGGCCGGCGTCGAGGCCAACGCCAACCGCGAGATGGGATCGGAGGATTTCGCCTACATGCTCGAGGCGCGCCCCGGCGCATATCTCTTCCTCGGGATCGGGCCGGGGGCGGGCCTGCACCATCCGGCCTATGATTTCAACGACGAGGCTGCCCCTCTGGGCGCAAGCTTCTTCGCCCGGCTGGTCGAACGCGCCCAGCCGCTCGAGGCGTGAGACCGCCGGAGCCCGTGGCTGGCGCCCGGGGCACCGCGCCCCTATCCTGCGCCAGCCGCCGCGCAGGGCGGGGCGGTGCTCGCGCGGGGGCTGGCGCGCCGCGCGGGCTTGGCTAGACTGCCCGCCGACGGCGGACCGAGGCGAGAGAGATGGCACTGGAAGATGCGAAGAACGAAGTGGACGTGGCCTTCACCCGGGCCGACGCCCGCGGCTACGCCTGCGAAAACGCCTTCGCGGGCGCCACGAGCTTCCTGCGCCGCCGCTACACCAAGGACCTGACCGGCGTCGATCTGGCGATCACCGGCGTGGGCTTCGACCAGGCGGTGACGAATCGCACCGGCACCCGCTTCGGCCCCCGCGCGATCCGCGAGGCCTCGACCCTTCAGCCCTACGACCGGCCCTTCGGCTGGGGCTTCGACCCGCTCGAGACGATGACGGTGGTCGATTACGGAGACCTCGCCTTCGACTACGCCCGGACCGCGGATTTCCCCGGCCGCCTCACCGCCCATGTCGCGGGGATCCTGGCCGCGGGGGCGGGGGCGATCACGCTCGGCGGTGACCATTCGATCACGCTGCCGATCCTGCGCGCCCATGCGGCGGTCTTCGGCCCGCTCTCGGTGGTCCAGTTCGACGCCCATTCCGATCTCTGGGTCGATGACGACCCCGGCCGGATCGACCACGGCACCTTCATGTACAAGGCCGTGAAGGAGGGCCTCGTCGATCCCGCCCGCTCGGTCCAGGTGGGCATCCGCACCGACACGCCGGACTGGCTCGGCATGAACGTGATCGACGCGCGCACCGTGCACGAGCAGGGCCCGGCCGCGATCGCGACCCGCGTGCGCGACATCGTGGGCGCGCATCCGGTCTATCTGACCTTCGACATCGACGCGCTCGACCCCGCCTTTGCCCCCGGCACCGGCACCCCGGTCTGGGGCGGGCTCGCCTCCTGGCAGGCGGCCGCCATCCTGCGCGATCTGGCGGGTGTCGCGCTTGTCGGCGGCGATGTGGTCGAGGTCTCGCCCCCCTACGATTCCGCCGGCATCACCGCCGTCGCGGGGGCCCATGTAGCCTACGAGTTGATCTGTCTCTATGGTTGGAGAAGGCGCAAGGAATGAAACGGATGAGCTACCTGCTTCTCGCCCTCGTTGTCCTCGCAGGCGGCCTGATGGCCTATGTCCGCTTCGCGCCGAACGAACCGGCGGCCTGGCACGTCGATCCGACCGCGGTCACCGCGCGCGGCGCCGACAACAGCTTCCTTGCGGCCCCGGGGGGCGATGTCGAACCGCTGCATCTGGCGCTGCCGCCCGATCAGGTGGCGGCCCGGCTAGATACCATCGCCGCCGACTGGCCCCGCACACGACCCATCGCGGGCGAAGGCTTTCACCGCACCTGGATCACCCGGACGAAATGGTGGGGCTTCCCCGACTTCACCTCCGTCCGCCTCGTGGCGACCGAGGATGGCGGCACCGATGTCACGCTCTTCGCCCGCTCGCGCTTCGGCAAGAGCGACCTCGGCGTGAACCGCGCCCGCGGCCAGGAGTGGCTGGCCCGTCTCCGCTCCTGAGGTTCATTCTGGCTCAAATATCCTCGGGGGGAGCCGCCCCGCCGGGGCGGCCGGGGGGCAGACAGCCCCCCGCTCCGGCAGCCCCCACAGGTCTCATCCCGCTTCCGTCCACCCCACCTGACCCCTTGACCACGGCCGATCCGCAGGACAAACCGCCCCCATGGTGCCGATGGACCGCCTTCTCCAGATCGTCCGCCGCTTCGAGTTTCTCGAGGCGCGTCTGTCGGCCGGCGCCGCCCCCGCCGAGATACCCTCCCTCTCGCGCGAATATGCCGAGCTGAAGCCGGTCGTGGCGGAGATCGCCGCCTACCGCACCGCGCTCGAGGATCTGGCCGAGGCCGAGGCCATGCTCGCCGATCCCGAGATGCGCGCCCTGGCCGAGGATGAGCTGCCCCGCCTGCGCGCCCGCATCCCCGAGATGGAGCAGGCGCTCCGTCTGGCGCTGCTGCCCCGCGACGCGGCCGATGCCCGCCCCGCCATCCTCGAGATCCGGCCCGGCACCGGGGGCGAGGAAGCCGCGCTCTTCGCCGGCGACCTGCTGCGCATGTATCAGCGCTACGCCGAGGCGCAGGGCTGGCGGTTCGAGCTTCTCGACCTCGCCCCCTCCGAGCTCGGCGGTATTCGCGAGGCCACCGCCCGGATCGAGGGCGAGGGCGCCTTTGCCCGCCTCAAGTACGAATCCGGCGTGCACCGTGTCCAGCGCGTGCCCGAGACCGAGGCGCAGGGCCGCATCCACACCTCGGCCGCGACCGTCGCGGTCCTTCCCGAGGCCGAGGAGGTCGATATCGACATCCCCGCCGCCGACATCCGCATCGACACGATGCGCTCCTCGGGCGCGGGCGGCCAGCATGTCAACACCACCGATTCGGCGGTGCGCATCACCCACCTGCCGACGGGCATCGTGGTGACCTCCTCGGAAAAGTCCCAGCACCGCAACCGCGAGATCGCGATGCAGGTGCTGCGCGCCCGTCTCTACGATCTCGAACGGCAGCGGCTGGCCGAGGCCCGCTCCGCCGACCGCAAGGCGCAGGTGGGCTCCGGGGACCGGTCCGAGCGCATCCGCACCTACAATTTCCCGCAGGGACGGATGACCGACCACCGCATCAACCTCACGCTCTACGCGCTGCCGCAGATCATGGCCGGGGATCTGGCCGAGGTCATCGCCGCGCTGACGGCGCATGATCAGGCCGCGCGGCTGGCCGAGATGGAGGCATGAGGGCGGCCGACGCGCTGCGCGCCGCGATCGCGCGCCTCCAGGCCGCGGGCGTGGAGGATGCCCCGCGCGACGCCCGCCGCCTCATGGCCCACGCGCTCGGGATCGCGCCGGACCGGATCACGCTCCACCTGCCGGACCCGCTCCTGCCCGAGGCCGACGCCCGCTTCGAGGCCGCGCTGGCCGCCCGCATCGCCCGCCAGCCCGTCGCGCAGATCGTGGGAGAACGGCTCTTCTGGGGCCGCCCGTTCCGCGTCACGCGGGACACGCTCGACCCGCGCCCCGAGACCGAGTGCCTGATCGAGGCGGCGCTGGCCGCCCCCTTTGCCACGCTCCTCGACCTCGGCACCGGCACCGGCTGCATCGCGATCACCCTTCTGGCCGAGCGTCCGGCCGCGCGCGGCGTGGCAACCGACCTCTCGCCCGCCGCGCTGGCGGTGGCCGAGGGCAACGCCCTGGCCCTCGGGGTCGCGGACCGGCTGGACTGCCGCCGTTCCGACTGGTTCGCCGCCGTGCCCGAGCGGTTCGATCTGATCCTGTCCAACCCGCCCTACATCGCCGCCCACGAAATGGCCGAGCTCGCGCCCGAGGTCCGCGAGTGGGAGCCCCGCATGGCGCTGACCCCCGAGGGCGACGGCCTCGACGCCTACCGCGCCATCACCGCCGGCGCATCCGCCCATCTGGCGCCGGGCGGCCGCCTCCTCCTCGAGATCGGGGCAGGGCAGGGCGCCGACGTGGCCGGTCTCTGCGCCTCGGCGGGGCTGACGGAGGTCCGTATCCTGCCGGATCTGGACGGGCGCGACCGGCTGGTCGCTGCGCGCCGTCCCGCCGTATGACCCATCCGCCACCGCGTCCGACCTTGGTCAATTGGTCGCGCCCCTTGCCGAATCCGGATGTCCGCCCCATTTTTCCCTTGCCAGCCACCCGGCGGCGTGATTACTCGGACATGCGCCGAGGGGATGGTCCGCCTTACCCGTGATCGTTCTCCGCGCGGCCAAGCCTGAAATGCACGTTATGCCCCGGATCGGATTTCGAGCCACCGGGAGCGGCCACCTCAGGGCTGCAGCATACCGGCAGGGCCAGATCATCTGGATACAAGGACAAGATGAGATCCTCCAAGTCCCGCTCGCGTTCGAAATCGAACCGCCCGCGCAGCCTCGGCAATATCGTCAACCGCGTGTTTGACAGCTCCGGTCCTGAGGGCAAGGTGCGGGGCACGCCGGCGCAGATCATCGAGAAATATCTGTTTCTCGCGCGCGACGCCCAGCTGTCCAACGACCGGGTGGCGGCCGAGAATTTCCTGCAGCATGCCGAGCATTACACCCGCCTCCTGGGCGAGGCGCAGCGCGAGCTGGCCGCCGAGCAGGAGAACCGCCGGTCCGAGCATCAGCAGAACCAGACCAACCAGGGCCAGGGCGGCCAGCCCCAGCAGGGCAACCACCGCCACGACCGGCCGCGCGACGAGCGCCGCGACGACCGGCAGGACCAGCCCCGCCCCGAGCGCGAGCCGCGCCCCGAGGCCCAGCCGCAACCGGCCGAGGCGCCCGCCAGCTCGCATGCGGTGATCGACCTCTCCGAGAATGCCGAGGAAGAGACCGGCCTCGTCGAGACGCCCGAGGCGCGCCCGCGGCACCGCCCGGCCCCGCGCCGCCGGTCCGAGCCGTCCGATCCGCCGGCCCCCCAGGCCGACAGCCCGTCCGAGCCGGCCGCCGAGAAGACCCCCGACGCATCGAACCCCGAGCCCAAGGCCGACCGTCCGCGTCGGCCGCGCGGCCCCCGCAAGCCGAAGGCTCGCGAGGATGGCGATGGCTCGCCCGACGGCGACGGGCCACGCGAAGCCGCGGAATGACACCAGGCGGGGCGCGCGCCAGGCCGCCCCGCCGAACCTCAGCCCGCCACCCGGCGGGCGAGGGCGCAGAAGGCCTCCAGTGACAGCTCTTCCGCGCGCTGCGTGGGCTCGATCCCCGCATCGCGCAGCACCGTCTCGATGTCGGGCGCCAGCCCCTTCAGGCTCGACCGGAGCATCTTGCGCCGCTGGTTGAAGGCCATGGCCGTCACCCGCGACAGCACGGCCGCATCGGCCGGATAGCGCGGCCCCGCAAGCCGGGTGAAATGCACCACCGCCGAATGAATGGCCGGTGGCGGGGTGAAGGCTTCGGGCGGCAGCGTCAGCACGATCTTCGGCTCGGTCCGCCACTGCGACAGGAGCGCCAGACGCCCGTAGGCCTTCGAGCCCGGCCGCGCCACGATCCGCTCGGCCACCTCCTTCTGGAACATCAGCGTCAGGCTCTCCCAGAAGGGCGGCCAGTCCGACGAGAGCCAGCGCGTCAGCAGCTCGGTTCCGACATTGTAGGGCAGGTTCGCCACGATGCGGATCGGCGGCGTCAGGCGCGCGGCCACGTCCACCTCGAGCGCATCGGCGTTCAGGACCTCGAGGCGCCCCGGCCACGCCGCCGCCACCTCGGCCAGAGCCGGCAGGCAGCGCGCATCCTTCTCGATGGCCAGCACGCGCCGCGCGCCCTCGGCCAGCAACCCGCGCGTGAGACCGCCCGGCCCGGGCCCCACCTCCAGTACGTCCGATCCCTTCAGATCGCCCGCCAGCCGCGCGATCTTGGCCGTCAGGTTCAGGTCGAGCAGGAAGTTCTGCCCCAGCTGCTTCTTCGCCGACAGCCCGTGCGCCCGGATCACCTCGCGCAGGGGCGGCAGCCCGTCAATCGCGGCCAATGTCTGCCTCCGCCTCTTTCACTCTGTCCAAATATCCTGCGGGGGTGCGGGGGTGCAAAACCCCCGTCGCGCTGTCCTCAGCGCCGCGCCCGCGCCATCGTGGCCGCCATCTCCAGCGCCGCCACCAGGCTCGACGGGTCGGCCACCCCGCGGCCCGCGATGTCGAAGGCCGTGCCGTGATCGGGCGAGGTGCGGATGAAGGGCAGCCCCAGCGTCACGTTCACCCCGCCGGCAAAGTCGATGGTCTTGATCGGGATCAGCGCCTGGTCGTGATACATCGCCACCGCGCAGTCGTAGCGGGCCCGTGCGCCGGCGTGGAACATCGTGTCGGCCGGCAGCGGTCCGGTCAGGTCCAGCCCCTCGGCGCGAAGCCGCTCCAGAACGGGCGCGATCACGTCAAGATCCTCGCGCCCCATGGCGCCTCCCTCTCCGGCATGGGGGTTGAGGCCCGTCACCCAGATCCGCGGCCTGTCCAGCCCGAAGTCGCGGCCGAGCGCGGCGTGCGTGATCCGCAGCACCTCCTCGAGCAAGGGTTGCGTCAGCTGCTTCGGAACTTCCGACAGCGGAATGTGGATCGTCGCCGGCACCACCCGCAGGCCCGGACAGGCCAGCATCATCACCACCTGCCCGACGCCGGCCAGCGACGCGAGATATTCCGTATGGCCGGGGAAGGCGAAGCCCGCCCCGTCCTTCAGCGCCTTCTTGTGGATCGGCGCCGTGCAGACCGCCGAAGCCGCGCCCGACTGCACGAGCGACACGGCGCGGGCGATCACCGCCACCACTTCGGCCGCATTGCCCGGCGTGGGAACGCCCGGGGCCTGCGGATCGGGAAAGCGGTGGAACAGCACCGGCAGGGCCGCGGTCGGCACATCGGCCGCCTCGAACGGGGCCGAGATCCCCTGCCAGAGGCTGCCCTCGGGCAGGTGCGCGGGATCGCCGATCCAGAAGAAGGGCACGCGCGCGCCAAGCGCCCGGCGCGCCTTGACCGCAATCTCGGGTCCGATGCCCGCAGGCTCGCCGCAGGTGAGGGCGATCGGCGCGATCACGGCTCGCGGATGAGCGCGTTGGCGCGCAGATCGGCCAGATAGGCGTCGGCGGCCGCCGAGATCGTCTGGTTCACCAGCGCCTGCGCGATCCGGTTGCGGTTGATCGGCTCGTCCGTGATCGGCCGGCGCGCGCAGAGCATCAGCACGCGGCGTGCGCCCGCCGGAGTCGCGGAGGTGGAAATCTCGCCCGCGTCGAGGCGCGCCAGCTCCAGCCCCACATCCTGCGGCACCTGCGCAAGCGGCCGCGTCACGCGGCGCAACTGCTGCTCGGAGACACCCGGCATCACGGTGTAGAGATCGTCGCAATCGTCGGTCCGGGCGGTGATGCGGCCAAGCTGTCCGGCAAAGTCGCTGTCGTCGGGCAGGAACAGCTCGGCATAGTCCACCTCGATCCCCGCCGGCGCCGGCTCGCTCGTCTCGTCGATCGCGCGGACCTGGAACAGGGCCACCGCATTGGGGATCTTCAGCGGGTCGCTCACCTGTCCGGGCGACAGGGTCAGAAGCAGCGGGCCCAGGCTCGGGGGCAGGTTCTGCAGCGGCACCCAGTCGATGCGTCCGCCCCGCTCAGCCGAGGACGAGGCCGAGTAGGAGCGCGCCGCCTGCGCAAAGGCGGTTTCGCCCTGCGCGGTCCGGCGGATCTCCTCGGCGAGCGCCAGCGCGTCGGCTTCCTGGCCCGGCGGGGTGGGGATGATGATCTCGGAGAGCAGCAGCCGGATCGTCGTGCGCCGCGTCTGCCGGGTGATCGCCCGGTCGATCGCCGTCTCGGAGGGGCGGGCCTCGGCGCCGAACCGGGCGCGCATCAGTTCCCGCCAGACGAGGCCCGCATGGACGAAGTCGCGGAAGGTCTCCGGCGCGACGCCCGCCTTGCCCAATTCTTCGATGAACTGCTCGGCCGAGAGGTTCGCGCGTCCTGCGAACTCTTCCATCCCCTCGGTGACCTGGCTCTCGGTCGCCTTCAGGCCCGCGCGCTCGGCCGCGTCGAGGCGGATCTTGTCGTCGATGAGCGCGTCCATCGCCTGCTTCTCGAGGTCGCCGGTGGCCCCGAGGATGGTCAGGAAGCGGACGCGCTGCTCGAACTCGTAGTTGGTGATGACCCGGTCGTTCACGACAAGGCGCGGCGCGAAGAGGTTCTGCGCCGGCGCATCAACGGCGCTGGCGAAGGTCAGGCCTGACGCCATGACGAAGGCGAGGCAATGGGAAACGAAGGTCTTCATCTGTCCGTCAGCCGTCTTCTGCTCTTGGTCCCGTGGTCCGGGGCTCCTGGCCCCGATGGTCCGGCCTCGTTGGCCGCATGCGCGACATGTCCCGACTTCTGCCTCACCTGCGGCAGACCCGCGACGGGCCGGGTGTCACTCCGCTGCCGAAGCCGATCAGATCGACCGACAGGCCGAAATCCGTGCTCGGCGTCACACTAGTCGAGGATGTGAACCGACGCGAGAGGGAAAGATCCAGCTTCAGGCACTCGTTCCGGAACTCGAGCCCGAAGCCCGCCCGCGCGGTCCGGTCGGCCTCGAAGTCGTAGCGGCCCGCCGCGCTGGCCGACCAGGCATCGGTCAGCCGGTAGCGGGTGGTCAGCGCCAGCTCCTCGATCGGGTCGGGGCGCGCCTCCTGCTCGCTCTCGCGGATGCGGACATAGCGCGACGAGATCCCGTAGCGGTCGCGCGACAGGTCGATCTGCCACTCGGCCTTGGTCACGCCGAAGGTCTCGTCGATGATGGTGCGCTGGGTGAGCGTCAGGCCGTTCTGCAGGTTCAGTTGCAGCGCGGCCAGCCAGTCGGACTGGCTGCCGTCGAAGCCCGAGGCGGCCGAGAAGTTCGGATCCGCGTCCTGCCAGATCACCTGACCCACCGTGGCGCCGAGGGACCAGCCCGAGGCCGTGTAGCGCGTCCAGTTGATCCCGAGCGCGGCGCGGGTTCCGTCCTCTGTCGCGTCCCAGCCGGGGAAGCGGTCCAGCGCGAAGAGGCTGCCCTCGTCGAACTCGACCAGAACCGAATCCTCGTTCGGCACGCGGGCGTCGGACCTGTCGGCCCAGACCACCTGCAGCACCGGCTGGATCACGTCGCTGGTCCCGCTGGCCATGCTGCGCACCCAGGGCCAGCGCAGCTCGATCCCGGCCGCGCCGTGAAGGCGCGTGTCCGAGCCCTGCCACTCGGCGTCCTGGCTGATGTCGTAGGCGTCGGCCCCGAACTCGGCCAGCGCCGAGCCGAGGATGCCGCCGCCGAGCATCAGGTTGCGGCGCCAGTCCACCAGAACCGACAGGCGTGACATGTCGCGCCCTTCGGCAATCCCGTCGTCGTCGAGGTCGTTCGGGTTGCGGGATTCGCGCCGGTGGCTGTGGGTCGTGAGCCGGAGCCCGCCCTCGCCCCCCAGGGGGCCGAAGCCGAAGCGCCGATGGAAGGTGGCGTCGGCGACCAGCGACGGGATCGTCGCGTTGCTCTCATCCTCGCGAAGCGTGCGGAACTTCAGCAACCGGCCCGAGATGAACTCGTTGCGGCGCGCGCGGCTGATCTCGAAGCCTGACGCCAGCCTGTCCTTCTCGCCGAGGCCATAGTCGAGGTAATAGGCGCGGTCGCTGACCTCCTCGAACTGGAAGTTGAGGGTGAAGTCGCGCGGCAGGCCGAACGTCCCGCGCGCGAACAGGTAGCCGCGGCGATCGTCGGGCAGGATCTCGTCGCGCGACGTGGCGCCCTCGATCTCGATCGAGCCGAAGGACAGCGCCTCGCGGTAGCGCAGGCCCAGCGTGCGGCCGCCCTTGGTCGTGACCTGCGGCAGGAGCGTGACGTCGCGGCTGTCGCCCAGAGCGATGAAGTAGGGCACCCGCAGGCCCGTGCCGAGCTGGCTCGTGGTGAGCAGCTCGGGGCGCAGGAAGCCCGTGGCGCGGTCGCGCGTCGGGTCGGGAATGCGCAGGCGGGGCACGTAGGCCACCGGAACCCCCGCGATCCTGAGCGTGGCATGATCGAAGTGGATCATCTGCTCGGCCTCGTCATGGACGACGCGCCGGGCGCGCACCTCCCACAGCGGCACCGGGTTTTCCGCGCAGATCCGGCACGAGGACGCGACCGTCCGCCCGAGCGCGGTGTAGCGGTCGCCCACCCGCGCGATCTCGGAGGCGGCAAGCTGGAGCTGCTGGTCCAGCACGAGCCGCGCGCTCGTGAGCACGCCATTCGTCAGATCGCCCGACAGCGCGGCCTGTTCGGCAAGGACGAGCTGGCCCTCGCCGCTGTCGAGCACGATGGGGCCGTCGATCGTCAGACTGTCCTGCGCCTGGTCGTAGAGGACGCGCGAAGCCTTGAGCCGCGTGCCCCGGAACAGCACCTCGACATGGCCCTCGGCCACCAGGGTCGTCTCGTTCACGATCGACAGGCTGTCGGCCACGAGCGTGGCCTTTTCCTGCGCGGCCGCGGGCAGCGGCGCGAGGATGGTGGCACAGAGAAGGAAACTCCGCAGAAGGCGCATCAGCCGTCCTCGAGATGCAGCAGCAGGCCGAGCGAGCCCATCACGCCGATCAGCGGCGGGCTCCAGGCGGCCAGCAGGATGGGGATCTGCCCGTTCTCTCCCAGCACTTGCGCGAAGTTGCGCAGGAAGAACAGGCCGAAGCCGCTCAACAGGGCGAGAAGGACCATGCGGCCCGTGCCGCCGAAGCGGCTGTGGCGCATGGTGAAGCCCGCGGCCACGAGCACCATGGCGGCGAGCATGAAGGGAAGGGCAAGCTCCATCTGCATCCAGACCCGGTGCTTGCGGGCCGAGAAGCCCGCCCGCTCCAGCCCCGCCACATAGGCCGGAAGCTCCCAGATGGGGATGGCCGAAGGGTCGCCGAAGCTGTCCTGGATGCCCTCGCGCGTGAGGTCGGAGGGCACGCGGATGTTGCCCTCGAGGTTGGCCGACGCCTCGGGATTGGCCAGTGTCAGGTCCCAGCTCTTGGCGCCCGAAAGCTGCCAGTAGCCGGTTTCGAGCGCGGCCTGTTCGGCGGCCACCCGGCTTCGCGGCAGGCCGTTGCCGTCGAAGGTGAGGAAGGTCACCGCATAAAGCCGCGTCCCGTCGGTGTTCGAGCGCGCGGCATGGATCACCGTCTGTCCCTCCGCGCCGCCCTGCCGGAGCCAGAGGCCCTCTTCCGAGATCGACAGGATGCTCGCCTCGCCGCGGGCGAGCCGGCTTGCCGCTGCGTCATACTGGCGCGAGGTGCCGGCCACGATCGGATTGAGGACGGTCACGGCAGCCGCCCCGATCGCCAGCGCCACGATCATCGGCGCTACGAGGAAGCGCAGCCCCGACCGGCCCGCCGCCCGCACCACGACCAGCTCGCTCGTCCGGGCAAGCCCGAGGAAAAGCGCCACCGCCGCAAGGATCACGATGAGCGGCAGGATGGTGTAGATCGTCGCCGGGACCCGCAGAAGCGACAGGAGCCCCGCCTGCACCAGCGTGATCCCCTCGTCCGAGAACCTGCGCATCTGGTCGAGCACGTCGATCAGCATCATCAGGCCGAAGAACACCAGAAAGACGATGAACACCATGCGCAGGAAGCGCCGGGCGATGTAGCGCGACAGGATCATGAGGCGAAGGCCCCCATGAGGGCACGCCGCAGCCGGCGCGGCCGCTGGGCGATCCAAAGGAGCAGGATCCCGATCAGCAGCCCGACCACCGGGGCCGCATAGGCGAGCGGCCAGAGGGCCTCGTCCGTCACGCCGGCGCCCGAGGCCGCCACATTGATCGTCTGGACCACGATCAGCAGCACGACCGCAAAGAGGATCTGCCACCACAGGCCAAATCGGCTGAAGCTGCCCAGAAGCAGCGCCGCAAAGCCGATCAGCGACGAGGCGAGCCCGAGGAAGGGCTGCGCGATCCGGCTGTGCCCCTCGTAGAGGGCCGAGGCGCGGGTGGACCGCGTCTCGGCCAGAAGCGCCTCGGTCGGCGCGAGCAGGTCGGGCGTCGAAAGCTCCTCGAGCACGCGCCGCTTGGGGCCGTCGCTCTTCATGAAGGCGCCGAGGTCATAGGTGACATCGGCAAATCGGGTCAGCTCGAGCCGGCGCCCCTCGCGGGTGAGCGTCTGGGCGCTTCCGTCGATCATCAGCAGCCGCGGCGTCGTCTCGGTCCGCACCAGAAGCGCCCGGCGCGCCGTGTAGATCGTCGAACGCGCGCGGTCGCGGTCGTCCACGAGCAGGAGGTCGTTCAGCTCGCCCGTCTCGGAAATCTCGCGGATATAGAGCGTCACGCCCCGGACGGGGTGCAGGAATTCGCCGTCGCGCAGGAAACGGGCGGTCGCATTCTCGGAAATCTCGGCCGAGCGGGCGGAGAGGGTGGCCCGGCTTGCCGGAACGAGCAGGTTCATCAGGACGATCATCATCATCGCCACGATCAGGCCGAACCAGATCACCGGACGCGCGAGGCGGAAGGCGGAAAATCCCGTGGCCTGCATCACCACCAGCTCGGATTCCTGACTGAGGCGGTTCACGATGTAGATCGTGGCGGCAAAGGCCGAGAGCGGCAGAACGAGCCGGATCACGTTCGGCAGGGCAAGCAGCGAGAATTCGAGAAAGACAAGCGCCGACTGGCCGTCGGAGATCAGGTCGTCGAACAGGCCCACCGCGCGGTTGATCCAGTAGACCAGCACCAGCACGAGCGAGAAGAAGCCGAACAGCGCCACCAGTTGCGACAGGAGATATCTGTCGAATCTAGACACGCCTCGCACTTCCTGTCCGTTGTCCCCGGGGTTTGGCGGACGCTACCGGAAAACACCGCCGGGGAAAACTGGTATCTGGCGCTCGGACGGGGCAGGGGCTAGCCTCGCGCCAGAGAGGCCCGGGGGCGCGGGCGGCTTCGGCCGCCCGTGCTCCGGTGCCCGCCACAAGGGGCGCCCCGGCGCCAAGTCGTTGCAGCGGAGTTTCGTCATGACCCATCCCGTTCCCATCCAGTTCCAGAGCCCCGATCTCGAGGCCATCGCCTCGAGCGCGGGGCGCATCGTCGTCTTTGCCGGCGAAGGGGGCGCGATGGGCGCGGCCGCAAAGCGCGTGAACCGGCTGATGCGCGGCGCGCTCGAGCGGGCGGCGGCGTCCGAGGCGTTCGGCAAGCTCAAGCAGGGCGAGGCGATGGAGCTGGGCTTTCCCGCGGGCATGGCCGCGGATGCGGTCCAGCTGGTGAAGCTGGACCGGCGCTGCGATGTGGCCACCGCGCGCAAGGCGGGCGGCGCCATCGGCCGGTCGCTCTCGAAGGCGGGGACGCTGGTGCTGGCCGACACGATCCAGCGCGCGGCCGAGGTCTCGTTCGGCATCGCGCTTCGGGCCTATGACTTCACGCCGCACAAGACCGGCGAGAAGACCGTGCCCGGCCCGGTGACGATGATGGTCGCCAATCCCGAGACGGTCGCCGCCGAGGCGGGCCCGATGGCCGCACTGGCCGAGGGCATCTTCTTCACCCGCGATCTGGTGAACGAGCCCGCCAACGTGCTCTCGACCTTCGACTTCGCCGCGCGCCTTGCGGCGATGCACGAGCTGGGCCTCGAGGTCGAGATCCTCGAGGAAGAGGACATGGAAAAGCTCGGCATGCGCGCGCTTCTGGGCGTGGGGCAGGGCTCCGAGCACCCCTCGAAGCTCGTGGTCATGCAGTGGAAGGGCGGGCCCGAGGATCAGGTGCCGCTCGCCCTCGTGGGCAAGGGGGTGGTGTTCGACACCGGCGGCATCTCGATCAAGCCCGCCGCCGGCATGGAGGACATGACGATGGACATGGGCGGGGCCGCGGTGGTGGCGGGCGTGATGCGCACGCTGGCCATGCGCAAGGCCCGCGCCAATGTCGTGGGGCTGGTGGGCATCGTCGAGAACATGCCCGACGGCAACGCCCAGCGGCCGGGGGACGTGGTGCGCTCGATGAAGGGCGACACGATCGAGGTCATCAACACCGACGCCGAGGGCCGGCTCGTGCTGGCGGACGTGCTCTGGTATGCGCAGGAGCGGTTCAACCCGCGGGGCGTGATCGATCTGGCCACGCTGACGGGCGCGATCATCGTGGCGCTGGGCCATGAGAACACCGGGGTCTTCTCGAACGACGACGCCTTCTGCGCGGCCTTCCTGAAGGCGGCGCAGAGCGAGGGCGAGGGCGCCTGGCGGATGCCGATGGGCGAGCGCTATGACGAGATGCTGAAGTCGCGGATCGCCGACATGCGCAACTCGACCGGGCGCGAGGCGGGCTCGATCACGGCCGCGCATTTCCTGCGCCGCTTCGTGAAGCCCGAGACGCCGTGGATCCATCTCGACATCGCGGGTACGGCGCTGCTCAAGGGGGACACGGCGCTGGCGCCCAAGGGCGCGACCGGCTGGGGGGTGCTCTCGCTCGACCGGCTGATCCGGGACATGCTGGAGAAGTGACGGAGCCTGCGCCGGGCGGGTCGGCCGCCCGGTGCGCCGAAGGGCAGGCGGCGGCCAAGTGGCCGCGCGCCGGGGCTCTGCCCCGGACCCCGGGATATTTGGACAGAGTGAAGGAGAGGCGGGGTCGTGGGGGTCGTGATGTTCTACCACCTGACGCGCTCCTCGGCCGAGGATACGCTGCGGCTGCTGTTGCCGCGCGCGCTGGCGCAGGGGTGGCGCGTGATGCTGCGCGGCACGGACCGGGGGCGGCTCGAGGCGCTGGACCTTGCGCTCTGGCGCGTGCCGGAGGACGGATTCCTGCCGCACGGGATGGAGGGCGGGCCGCAGGACGCGGCCCAGCCGGTGCTGCTCGGGACGGGCGCGATCGGCAACGGGGCGCAGGCGCTGATGCTGCTGGACGGGGCCGAGACCGACGCCGCCGAGGCGGGGCCGCTCGAGCGGGTCTGGATCCTTTTCGACGGGCTCGACGAGGGGCAGCTGGTCCATGCGCGCGGCCAGTGGAAGGCGCTGACCGGGGCGGGTCTCAAGGCGCAATACTGGTCGGAGGAGAGCGGGCGCTGGGAGATGAAGGCCGAGGCCGGATAGACGCCCTTTCGGCCGAAGCGACGGCGGCTAGCGGGACAGGATCATCCGGTCGTCGGCGATCTCGATCCGGAAGCGGCGGAGGTAGTCCATCCCGAGGAGGGACATGTCCATCGGCCCCTCGTTGACCCAGGCCGGGATCCGCTCCTCGCGGTAGGGGCCCAGCGCCACCGGACCGACACGGACGCGCGCCGTGCGGACCGAGCCGTTGGCGGTGATGGCCTCGCCCAGATAGTCGAGCCTGTCCGGCTCGATCCCGAGGCGGCGTGCATCGGCCTGCGAGAGCACGATGGAGCTGGCGCCCGTGTCGGCCATGAAGCGCACCGGCGTGCCGGCGATGTCGAGGGTGACGTAATAGTGTCCGTCGCGCGAGCGCGGAACCTCGATCCGGCTGTTCTCCATCACCGCCTGGGTGGGGGTCAGCTCGTGCCGCACGTCACGCCAGAGGCCGTAGCCGGCCAGAACCGCCACGAAGATCAGGGCCCAGGCGAGGCCCGCCCGGATCGCGGCACCGATCCGGCCGCGATATTCCACGAGCACCCAGGTGCCAAGCGCAAGGAGAAGAAGGCCCAGATAGACCAGTCGTGCCGTCAGATCGCCGTCCATGCCTCTCCCTCAGCGCCTGTTCGGGATATGGGGCGGCGTGGGCGGATCCTCCAGTCCGGGGGCGGGAAAACCTTCCGGCGCAGCCGGGCGGCCTATCCCAGCAGGCCCGAGCCGCGGATGCCGTCGATCACGAACTGGACGGAGAGCGCGGCCAGCAGCATCCCCAGAAGCCGCGTGATCACGAGCGTTCCCGTGCGCCCGAGCAGCCGTTCCAGCGGGCCCGCCACGAGGAACAGCAGAAAGGCCGAGACCACGGTCACCAGCATGACGAGATGGACGGCCAGAACGCCCTGCCAGCCGTCGGCCGCCCCCACGAGCAGGATCATCGAGGCGATGGCGCCGGGGCCGGCGATGAGCGGGATCGCGAGCGGGAAGACGGACGGGTCGTGGTCGTGCGGCTCGGCCGCGGTCTGGCCCTCGCGGCGCTGGGTCCGGCGCTCGAAGAGCATGTCGAGCGCGGTCAGGAACAGAAGGATCCCGCCCGCGATGCGGAAGGCGGGCATCGAGATGCCGATGAAGCCCAGCACCGCCTCGCCCAGAAGGCCGAAGGTGGTGAGGATGCCCACCGCCACGAAACAGGCGCGCAATCCGATCGCGCGGCGCTGTTCGCGCGTCATGCCCGGTGTCAGCGCGATGAAGAGCGGCACCAGTCCCAGCGGGTCCACCACCACGAAGAGCGTGGCGAAGGCCGTGGCGAGGAAGCCCATCTCGATCATGGATCAGCCCGCCGCCTCGAGCCGCTCCTGCGCCGTCAGCCACAGCGCCTCGGCCCGGTCGAGTCCTTCCATCACCTCGGCGTATTTCTTCTGCCAGACCTCCATCTCGCTCAGCCGCTCGGGTTCGTAGAGCGCGGGGTCGGCGAGCTTGGTGGCCAGACGGTCGCGCATCTCGTTCAGCTTCTCGAGCCGGTCCTCGCATTTGCGCACCTCGGCGCGGAGAGCGAGCTTTTCCTCGCGGCTCGCGGCCTTCGGCGCGGGTCTCTCGGCCTTCTTCTCGGGCGGGGGATCGTCGCCGGCCAGAAGCTGGCGGCGGTAGGCCTCGAGATCCTCGGTATAGGGGGCGACGGCGCCGCCCTTGACCAGCCAGAGCCGGTCGGCCACCAGACCCAGAAGGTGCATGTCGTGGCTGACGAGAACGACAGCGCCGGAGTATTCCGTCAGGGCCTCGACCAGCGCCTCTCGGCTTTCCATGTCGAGGTGGTTCGTGGGCTCATCGAGGATCAGGAGATGCGGCGCGTCGATGGTCGCCAGCAGCAGCGACAGCCGCGCCTTCTGCCCGCCCGAAAGCCGGCCGACCGCGGTTTCCGCCTGATCCGCCATCAGCCCGAAGCCGGCGAGGCGGGCGCGCAGCCGCGGCTGGCCCTCGTCCGGGCGCAGGCGCATGACGTGTTGCAGCGGCGTTTCGTCGATGTGCAGCTCATCGACCTGATGCTGGGCGAAATAGCCGATGCGCAGCTTCGACGAGCTGACCATCCGCCCTTCCTGCGGCTGAAGCTTGCCGGCCAAGAGCTTCGAGAGGGTCGATTTCCCCTCGCCGTTGCGCCCCAGAAGCGCGATCCGGTCGTCCTGGTCGATGCGGAGGCTCAGGCGGCGAAGCACCGGCGGGCCGCCGTAGCCGACCGAGACGCCCTCCATCGTGATGATGGGCGGCGAAAGCTCCTCGGGCTTGGGGAAGGTGAAGACCTGCCGTTTCGCCTCTTCGGGGGGCGTGATCGGCGTCATCTTCTCGAGCATCTTGACCCGGCTCTGCGCCTGCACGGCCTTGGACGCCTTGGCCTTGAACCGGTCCACGAAGCTCTGCAGGTGGGCGCGGCGGGCCTCCTGCTTCTTGGCCTCGGACGCCTGCACTGCGCGCTTTTCCGCCATCTGGCGGGCGAACTGGTCGTAGGGGCCGGTCCAGTAGGTCAGCTTCTTCTGGTCGAGATGCAGGATGCCCTGCACGGCGCGGTTCAGAAGCCCCCGGTCGTGCGAGATGATCAGCACGGTGTGCGGATATTTCTGCAGGTAGCTTTCGAGCCAGAGCGCACCCTCGAGGTCGAGGTAGTTCGTCGGCTCGTCCAGCAGCAGCAGGTCGGGCTGGGCAAAGAGCACGCCCGCCAGCGCCACCCGCATCCGCCAGCCGCCCGAGAAGTCCGAGCAGGGGCGCAGCTGCGCCTCGGCGTCGAAGCCCAGACCCTTGAGGATCGCCGAGGCGCGGCCCTCGGCCGACCAGGCGTCGATGTCGGCCAGGCGGTGCTGGATCTCGGCGATGCGGTGGGGGTCGGTGGCGTGCTCGGCCTCGGCCATCAGTTCGGCGCGCTCGGTGTCGGCGGCGAGAACCGTGTCCAGCAGCGAGGTCGCGGACGACGGCACCTCCTGAGCGACGCCCCCGATGCGCGAGCGGGCGGGGAGCGCGATCTCTCCGCCCTCCAGCGCCAGTTCGCCCCGGATCAGCCGGAAGAGCGTGGTCTTGCCGGCGCCGTTGCGGCCGACGAGGCCGACCTTGTGGCCGGTGGGAATGGTGGCGGACGCGCCCTGAAAGAGCGGCCGGCCTTCGACCGAATAGGAGATGTCCGAGATGCGCAGCATGGCCGGGTGATGGACCGCGCGCTTGCGGCTGTCAACGGCGGCGGCCGGGCTCGTGACCCCTTTTGTCGCGGGGGAGCCCATGCTAAGGCCCGCGCCCAGAGTTTCACCCCTTTCGAGGAGCAGCCTTCATGGCCATCGAACGCACCCTGTCGATCATCAAGCCCGACGCCACCCGCCGCAACCTGACCGGCAAGATCAACGCCAAGTTCGAGGACGCGGGCCTGCGCATCGTCGCGCAGAAGCGCATCCACCTGTCGCTGGCGCAGGCGCAGAAGTTCTACGGCGTCCACAAGGACCGCCCCTTCTTCGGCGAACTGACCGAGTTCATGGCCTCGGAGCCGGTGGTGGTTCAGGTGCTGGAAGGCGAAGGCGCGATCGCGAAGAACCGCGAAGTGATGGGCGCCACCAACCCGGCCAACGCCGATGAGGGCACGATCCGCAAGGAATTCGCCCTGTCGGTCGGCGAGAACTCGGTCCACGGGTCGGACGCGCCGGAAACCGCGGCGGAAGAGATCGCCTTCTTCTTCTCGGGTCTCGAACTGGTCGGCTGATCCGGTTCCGGGCCCCGTTTCCGCCCCGCGGAACCGTTCGGGGCGGGGCGGCCCGTGCCATTCAGGGTTTCGGTATCCGAAACGGAAAAGGCCGGCGCATCCGCCGGCCTTTTCCGCCTTGGTCGATCAGTGCCTCAGATCGAGGCCCAGTCATTGAACACCGGACGCGACGGTTCGGGCCGCCGCACGGTCTCGCCGCCGCCCATCTGCGGCGAAGCGGGTGTGGCTCCCTGCTGCGGCTGAGGGGTCGAGGCTTGCTGGTTCATCGTTCTGCTCCGATCTGTTTCGGTTACCAGGTTACAACGCCGTGCCCCGGCCGACGGTTCATCGCGCGCTCGGGGCCGATGGCGTCAACATGACACATTCACCTCCATCTATGCCTGCGGAGTGAGTCGGACAAGCGCATTGTATGCGACCGAATACCGGAAATGCGGAAAGATGCGTCACTTCTGCCACGCATTGCCACGGTGCAGTCAGAAAAGGGAAAATGACGGAGGTGCACCGGCTGACGGGACGCGCGACGCGGCGCAGCAGCAGTGTGCACTTTGCCGGGCCGAGGCCGTCGCGGAACTCACGCCCGCTCGCGGTGCGGTGCCGAAATCGTGAGGCGATCAGGCGCGCGGATTGCGCCTGATCAGGGTCGAGGACCTGTCGTGACCCCGTTGTGGGGCACGGCTGTCAGCGCAGGATCTGCGCCGGGAAACCGATCGAGTCGAGCGCCGAAAGCAGCGTCACCTCGGGCACCTGCCCCTCGACCTCGGCGGTGCGGTTCTCCTGATCGAACCGGATCGACCGGAAGCCGGGAAGCGGTGCCAGTGCGCCTTCGATCGAGGCGCGGCAATGGCCGCAGGACATGTCGGGGATGGATAGCCGGGTCATGGAAGTCTCCTTTCGCGGCCGATGAAGGGGCTTCCCGAACCGGAAGGTCAAGCGCCGGATGGCGGGCGGCAGAAACTTTGCCCGGCCTCTTGACCTTCCAGCTGTGGGAAGGCCCATCTTCGGCCCGAAGGAGATTGCCATGACCGTCCACCAGCCGCACGCCACCGGCCTGAAAAGCCTGCGCCTGCACCTCGAGGGGATGAGCTGCGCCTCGTGCGTGGCGCGGGCCGAGCGGGTTCTGGCCGCCGTGCCCGGCGTCGCCGAGGCCCGCGTGAGCCTGGCCGACGAAAGCGCGGACATCCGCTATGGCGGGCCCGCGACGGCCGAGGCTCTGGCCGAGGCACTCGGGCGGGCAGGCTATCCGGCGCGGCGGGAAAAGCTGGTGCTGTCGGTCGAGGGGATGACCTGCGCCTCCTGCACCGGTCGGGTCGAGCGGGTGCTGAAGGCCCAGCCGGGCGTGATCGAGGCCAGCGCCAACCTCGCGAACCGGCGGGCGCAGGTCACGCTCTGGGAGGGCGCCTCGACGGCCGCGGCGCTGGCGCAGGCGGTGACGCGGGCGGGCTTTGCCGCGGCGCCGATGCGGGCCGAGGCGCCGGACCGGCGGGCCGAGGATCTGCGGGGCCTGCGCCGCGACGCGTGGATCGCGGGCCTGCTCGCCTTGCCGGTGTTCCTGGTCGAGATGGGCGGGCACCTGATCCCGGCGCTGCACCACTGGGTCGCCCACACGATCGGCACGCAGACCTCGTGGATCGCGCAGTTCCTGCTCACGAGCCTCATCCTGGCGGGGCCGGGGCGGCGGTTCTTCGTCAAGGGCGTGCCGGCTCTGGTTCGCGGCGCGCCCGACATGAACAGCCTCGTGTCGGTGGGCACCTTTGCGGCCTGGGCCTTCTCGACCGTGGCGACCTTCGCGCCGGGCCTTCTGCCCGAGGGCTCGCGCGCGGTCTATTTCGAGGCGGCCTCGGTGATCGTGGTCCTGATCCTGATCGGGCGCCTGATGGAGGCGCGGGCGCGCGGGCAGGCGGGGGCGGCCATCGCCGGCCTGATCCGGCTGCAGCCCCGCACCGCCCGCCTGAGTCGCGACGGGATCGAGACCGAGGTGCCGATCGAGACCATCACGCCCGGCGCCATCCTCCAAATCCGGCCGGGCGAGCGCATCCCGCTCGACGGGGTGGTGGTCTCGGGCCAGAGCGCGGTGGATGAGGCGATGCTGACCGGCGAGGCCCTGCCGGTGGCCAAGGCCGAAGGGGACGAGGTGACGGGCGGGACCGTCAATGGTACCGGCGCGATGGCCATGCAGGCGACGCGCGTCGGCGCGGACACGGTGCTGGCGCGGATCGTGGCCATGGTCGAGGAGGCGCAGGGCGCCAAGCTGCCGGTTCAGGCGCTGGTGGACCGGATCACCCTGCGCTTCGTGCCGGTGGTCATGGCGGTGGCGGCCCTGACCGTGCTGGTCTGGCTGGTGCTGGGGCCGGGGTTGGGCGAGGCGCTGGTGGCGGGCGTGTCGGTTCTGATCATCGCCTGCCCCTGCGCGATGGGTCTTGCCACGCCGGTCTCGATCATGGTGGGCACGGGGCGCGCGGCCGAGCTGGGCGTGCTCTTCCGCAAGGGCGAGGCGCTGCAGCGGCTGTCCGAGATCGAGCGCGTGGGCTTCGACAAGACCGGCACGCTGACCGAAGGACGGCCGCAGGTGACGGATGTCCTGCCCGCCGAGGGCCGTGAGACGCAGGAGTTGCTGCGCCTTGCCGCCGCCGTCGAGGCGCGCTCCGAGCATCCGCTGGCGGGGGCGATCCTGCGCGCCGCCGAGGCGCTCGATCGGCCCGAGGCCCAGGGTTTTGCCGCCACGCCGGGACATGGGGCCGAGGCGATGGTGGGCGGGCAGTGCGTGCGGGTGGGCAGCGCCCGCATGATGGAGGGGCTTGATCCCGGGCCGCTTGCGGGCGCGGCCTCGCGGCTTGAAGCCGAGGGGCGGACGCCGGTCTGGGTTGCGGTCGAGGGGCGCATCGCGGGCGTGATCGGTGTGGCCGACCGGGTGAAGCCCACATCGCGCGCCGCGGTGGCCGAACTCGCGCGCATGGGCCTGCCTTCGGCCATGGTCACGGGCGACGCGCCCGGTGTCGCGCGCGCCATCGGGCAGGAGATCGGGATCGACGACATCCATGCCGGCATCCTGCCGGGCGGCAAGGTTGCGGAAGTCTCGAAGATGGGCCGCGCGGCTTTCGTGGGCGACGGGATCAACGACGCGCCCGCCCTTGCGGCGGCCGATGTCGGCATCGCCATCGGCACCGGGACGGATGTGGCGATCGAGGCGGCGGATGTGGTGCTGATGTCGGGCGATCCGCTGGGCGTGGCGAACGCCGTCGCCCTCAGCCGCCGGACGATGCGCAACATCCGCCAGAACCTCGTCTGGGCCTTTGGCTACAACGTGGCGCTCATTCCGGTGGCGGCGGGCGTGCTGGTGCCCTTCGGAGGCCCGCAGCTCTCGCCGATGCTGGCGGCCGGGGCGATGGCCTTCTCGTCGGTCTTCGTGCTGACCAACGCCCTGCGCCTGCGCCGGGCGCCGGCGGTGGGGGCGCGGCCATGAGGAGAGGCATCACGGACGGAACGGAGAGCCGCGCATGAACATCAAGGAAGCGGCGGCCCGGTCGGGCCTGCCGGCAAAGACCATCCGCTATTACGAGGAGATCGGCCTCGTCCGGCCCTTGCGCGACATGAACGGCTACCGCCGGTTTCGCGAGAGCGACCTGCACAAGCTGGGGTTCCTCGGCCGGGCCCGCTCGCTCGGCTTCTCGATCGAGGAATGCCGCACGCTTCTCGCGCTGTGGGAGGATCGGGCCCGCGCCAGCGCCGACGTGAAGCGGCTGGCCGAACGCCACCTCGAGCAGATCGCGGCCAAGATCGCCGAGCTTCAGGCGATGCAGGCGACGCTGTCGCATCTCGTCTCGGCCTGCGCGGGCGATGACCGGCCGGACTGTCCCATCCTCGAGGGGCTCTCGGCCGGTCCCGGCTGCTGCGGCGGGGCCGGGGTCAGGCGACCTTGAGCAGTTCCTCGAGCTCGGTGTTCTCCTGCACCATGTCGCGCAGCGACAGCTTGTCGAGCGAGCCGTAGAAGGCCGACAGGGCGTCGTTCAGCGCGCATTTCAACCGGCACGAGGGCGTGAGCGGGCACTTGTTCTCCTTCTTCGAGAAGCACTCGGTGAAGGGGAGATTCGATTCGAACGTGCGGAAGACGTCGCCCACCACGATGTTCTCGGCCGGCCGCCCAAGGGCGAGGCCCCCGCAGCGGCCGCGCACCGTGCGCAGGAATCCCTTCTGGGCAAGACCGTGGATCACCTGCGCCAGATGGTTCTCGGAGGCATTGCAGGCGGCCGCGACTTCGGCCTTGCGCACGACGCGACCCTCGTTGATCGCGCAGAACATCAGCGTTCGCATGGCCAGATTGGTGCGTGTGGTCAATCGCATTGACGCTGCCTTTCGAGGTTGACTGCGGCGAATCCCCGTTCTCCGGGGCTGTCCGGCGCCAGCATGATCCCGATCCTTGGCCCCGGAGGGGAGAGGAAATGTCATATCCAGCGCAAGCAATTTGTCGCAGCCGCTCCGGCCGCTGCCCGTTTCGAGGGCCGTGAGCCGTCTTCTGCCTGATTTGGCGGCAGAACGCCGCGCAAACGGATGGGAACCTGTCGGGCGTGAGCGGCGTCGAGTCACGAAGGATTTCGATGTGTATCAGACGACGTGAGCACTTGCCCGTCGCGCGAACAAGTGCAACCCTAGCGAAACCGTTGCTCGTGCTGAGTAAAACGGAGGTCATTTTGCGCGGGTCTGCCTGTCCGGGCCCGTCGGACCTTCGTACCAAGTTGGAGCCGGGCCCAGAGCCCATCCTCCGACGCCGGGCCACCGCGCTTGACCCGAGCCGGAGGCCACGGCAAACCACGCCGGACCGCCGCCGTCCGACATTCCGGACCCTTTGCTACGGACCATGCCCGTGAACGATCAGAGCCTGACCCCGAACGTCCTGAAGACCGATGTGCTGCGCCACCTCACTTTCACGCTGGGCAAGGACGCCCCGCATGCCAGCCTTTACGACTGGCGCATGGCGCTTTCCTACGCGATCCGCGACCGGATCATGGAACCCTGGTTCGCCTCGACCCGCCGGACCTGGGAAGAGGATCGCAAGCGCGTCTATTACCTGTCGATGGAGTTCCTGATCGGCCGCATCCTCGAGGATGCCACGATCAACCTCGGCCTGCACGACATGGCCGAGCGGGCGATGGCCGACCTCGGGCAGGACTTCAAGGCGATCGTGGGCGACGAGCCCGACGCGGCGCTCGGCAACGGCGGCCTCGGGCGGCTGGCGGCCTGCTTCATGGAGTCGATGGCCACGCTGGGCTGCCCTGCCTATGGCTACGGCATCCGCTACGAGCACGGGCTCTTCCGCCAGCGGTTCGAGGGCGGCCAGCAGGTCGAGACGCCCGAGGACTGGCTGACCCAGCGCAACCCGTGGGAGTTCGACCGGCCCGAGGCCACCTACATCGTGGGCTTCAAGGGCCATGTCGAGACCCGCGAGGGCCGCGAGGTCTGGGTGCCGGGCGAGACGGTGAAGGCCTCGGCGCATGACACGCCGGTGGTGGGCTGGAAGGGCCGCTGGGCCAACACGCTGCGCCTCTGGGGCGCCACGCCCACGACGCTGTTCGATCTGGAACGCTTCAACCGCGGCGACTACACGGCCGCGGCCGAGCCCGAGACGCTGGCCCGCACGCTGAGCCGCGTGCTCTATCCCGACGACACGACCTACCAGGGCAAGGAACTGCGGCTGAAGCAGGAGTTCTTCCTGACCTCGGCCGCGTTGCAGGACATCCTCCGCCGGTTCAAGACCGCGCATGGCGACCTGCGGGCGCTGTCGAAGCATGTGGCGATCCAGATGAACGACACCCATCCGGCCATCGCCGGGCCCGAGCTGATCCGGCAGCTGGTGGACGAGAACGGCATCCCCTTTGACGAGGCGCTGCCGATCGCGCAGGCCTGCCTCGGCTACACCAACCACACGCTGCTGCCCGAGGCGCTGGAGCGCTGGGCCACCTTCACCTTCGGCAACGTGCTGCCGCGCCACATGCAGATCGTGGAACGCATCGACGGCTGGCACCGGCGCACCTATCCGGCGCGTCCGCATTATGTGGGTATCGTCAAGCACCACGAGGTGCGGATGGGCGAGCTGGCCTTCATCATGGCGCACAAGGTCAACGGCGTCTCGGCGCTGCACTCGGACCTCGTCAAGACCAACCTCTTCCCGGAGTTGAACCGCCTCCACCCCGAGAAGATCGTGAACCAGACGAACGGGGTCACGCCGCGCCGCTGGCTGAAGATGGCCAATGCGCCGCTCGCCCGGCTGATCGGCGCCACGATCGGCGAGGGCTGGGAGGACGATCTCGACGGGCTGAAGGGGCTCGAGCCGCATGTGAAGGATCGGGGCTTCCTCGGGGCCTTCGATGCGGCCAAGCGGCAGAACAAGGTGGCGCTCTCGAACTGGATGGCGGCCGAGTGCGGGGTGAAGGTCAGCCCGGACGCGCTCTTTGACGTGCAGGTCAAGCGCATCCACGAATACAAGCGCCAGTTGCTGAACATCCTCGAAACCGTGGCGCGCTGGCAGGCGATCCGGGCCAATCCGAACGCCGGCTGGGTGCCGCGGGTGAAGATCTTCGGCGGCAAGTCGGCGCCGGGCTATGCGGTGGCCAAGGAGATCATCCACCTCATCAACGACGTGGGCGCGGTGATCAACTCGGACCCGGTGGTGGGCGACCTGCTGAAGGTGGTCTATCCGGCGAACTACAACGTCTCGATGGCCGAGCGTCTGGTGCCGGCGGCCGACCTCAGCGAGCAGATCTCGACGGCGGGCAAGGAAGCCTCGGGCACCGGGAACATGAAGTTCATGATGAACGGCGCGCCGACCATCGGCACGCTCGACGGCGCGAACGTCGAGATCCTTCAGGAGGTCGGGGCCGAGAACTTCTTCCTGTTCGGCCTGACGGCGGAAGAGGTGATGAAGCGCCGCGAGGATCCCGACCACGCGCGCAAGGCCATCGAGGCGAGCCGGGTTCTGCCGAACGTGCTGCAGGCCATCGCCGAGGGCCAGTTCAGCCCCTCGCAACCCGACCGCTACCACGGCCTCGTGCACCGGGTCTGGCACCATGACTATTTCCTCGTCTCGTCGGACTTCGACGCCTATCTCGCGGCGCAGGCCGAGGTGGATGTGGCCTATGCGGATCGCAACCGCTGGCTGACCATGGCGGCGCTCAATACGGCGCGGTCGGGCTTCTTCTCGTCGGACCGGACGATCCGTGGTTACATGAAGGACATCTGGGGAGTAGAGTCGGCCCTGCAGCAGTAACTCCGAGGAATCATGGCCAAATCCCCTGAGACGCTTGTCGATCCCGTCGTCGCACAAGCCATCGTCGAGGGGGCGCATGGCGATCCCTTCTCGGTTCTGGGGCTGCACCGGCGGGGGGAGGGCCATGTGCTCACCGCCTTCGTGCCGGGCGCCGATCGCCTCACCGTGCTCGCCTCGCGCGAGATCGAGGCCGAAGGAGTGGCGGGCTTCCCCGGCCTCTTTGCCGTCCGGATGGGGTGCGAGCCCTACCGGCTGCGCGCCGAGGGGCATGGCGCGGTCTGGCAGTTCGAGGATCCGTTCCGCTTCGGCCCGGTGCTGGGCGAGCTGGACGAGTATCTTCTGGGCGAGGGCACGCACCGGCGGCTCTGGCAGGTGCTGGGGGCCCACCCGATCCGCCACGAGGGGGTCGAGGGCACCCATTTCGCGGTCTGGGCGCCCAATGCGCAGCGCGTCTCGGTGGTGGGCGACTTCAACATCTGGGATGGCCGACGCCACCCGATGCGCCGCCGCGGACCCACCGGCGTCTGGGAGACCTTCCTGCCCGGAGTGGGCGAGGGTGCGGCCTACAAATACGAGATCCGGGGACCGGGGGGCGAGCTTCTGCCGCTGAAGGCCGATCCGGTGGGCTTCGGATCCGAACATCCGCCGCGCACGGCCTCGGTGGTCCGTGCGCTGGGACAGCGCGACTGGCAGGACGCGGACTGGATGGCCACGCGGGCCGCGCGCCATTCGGTCGAGGCGCCGATCTCGATCTACGAGGTCCATCTCGGCAGCTGGAAGCGCGGCGAGGGCGGGCGGATGCTCTCCTACACCGAGCTTGCGCGCGATCTGGTGGATTATGCGGCCGAGATGGGCTTCACCCATATCGAGCTGATGCCGATCAGCGAGCATCCGTTCGACGGCTCGTGGGGCTACCAGCCGGTGGGGCTCTTTGCCCCCACCATCCGCCACGGCACGCCGGACGGGTTGCGCGCGCTGGTGGAGGCCGCCCATGCGAAGGGGCTGGGCGTGCTGATCGACTGGGTGCCGGGCCATTTCCCGACGGATGCGCATGGGCTCGGGCGCTTCGACGGGACGCCGCTCTACGAGCACGCCGACCCGCGCGAAGGCTTCCATCAGGACTGGAACACGCTGATCTACAACTTTGGCCGGACCGAGGTGGCGAACTGGCTGACCTCGAACGCGCTCTACTGGCTTGAGGACTATCACATCGACGGGCTGCGCGTGGATGCGGTGGCCTCGATGCTTTACCGCGACTATTCGCGCAAGGCGGGCGAATGGGTGCCCAACCGCGACGGCGGGCGCGAGAACTACGAGGCCATCGACCTTTTGCGCCGCGTCAACGCCACCGTCTATGGCGAGGATGCGGGCGTGATGACGGTGGCCGAGGAGAGCACGGCCTTCCCCGGCGTCTCTCGGCCCGTGGATCAGGGCGGGCTCGGCTTCGGCTTCAAGTGGAACATGGGCTGGATGAACGACACGCTCGACTACATGTCGCGCGACCCGGTGCATCGGCGGCACCATCACCACCAGATGACCTTCAGCCTGCATTACGCCTGGTCCGAGAACTACATCCTGCCGATCAGCCACGACGAGGTGGTGCATGGCAAGGGCTCGATGATCGCGAAGATGCCGGGCGAGGGGGCCGAGAAGTTCGCCAACCTGCGCGCCTACTACGGCTACATGTGGACGCACCCGGGCAAGAAGCTCCTGTTCATGGGCTGCGAGTTCGCGCAGGGGCGCGAGTGGAACCACGCCGCTGAACTCGAGTGGCAGCAGCTTGACCATCCGCTGCACCGGGGCGTGCAAAGCCTCGTGCGCGATCTGAACCGGCTCTATCGCACGACACCGGCGCTGCACCGCAACGACGCGCGGCCCGAGGGGTTCGTCTGGCTGGAGGCCAATGACTCGGACCATTCCCTCTATGCCTTCATCCGGCGGGGCCGGGTGGATGAGCCGATGGTGGTGGCTGCGATGAACTTCACCCCCGTTGAACGGCGGATCCGCCTCGGGCTTCCGGCCGAGGGTCAGTGGGATGAAGTTCTCAACACCGATGCCGAAATCTACGGCGGCGGGAACCGGGGCAATCTGGGCGGCGTCCTGTCCGAGCCGGTGCACTGGCATGGGCAGGAACATTCGGCCCTTGTCACGCTGCCGCCGCTGTCTACGGTAATCTTCCGGCAGGGCTGATTTGCGCAACGGGCAATCCAGGCCCAGCGAAACGGGATGAAAGGCGGGGTGCAACCCGCGTCACGGGAGGACGGAATGAAGGCGCAACCCCCACTGAGGCTGACAAGTCAGGCCATGGCCTTCGTGCTGGCGGGCGGCCGGGGCAGCCGGCTCAAGGAACTGACGGACAGGCGCGCGAAACCGGCGGTCTATTTCGGCGGCAAGGCCCGGATCATCGACTTCGCGCTGTCGAACGCGATGAACTCGGGCATCCGCAAGATGGCGATCGCCACGCAATACAAGGCGCATTCGCTCATCCGGCACATCCAGCGCGGCTGGAACTTCTTCCGCGAGGAGCGCAACGAATATCTCGACATCCTGCCGGCGAGCCAGCGGGTGGACGAGCACAAATGGTATCTCGGCACCGCCGATGCGGTGACGCAGAACATCGACATCGTGGACAGCTACGACATCAAGTATGTGATCATCCTTGCGGGCGATCACGTCTACAAGATGGATTACGAGATCATGCTGCGCCAGCATTGCGAGACCGGCGCGGATGTGACCATCGGCTGCCTGACCGTGCCGCGGATGGAGGCCACGGCCTTCGGCGTGATGCATGTGGATGCCAGCCTGCGCATCACCGACTTTCTCGAAAAGCCCGCCGACCCGCCGGGCATTCCGGGCGACGAGGGCAATGCGCTGGCCTCGATGGGGATCTATGTCTTCGACTGGGCCTTCCTGCGCGACCTGCTGATCCGCGACGCCGAAGACCCGAACTCGAGCCATGACTTCGGCCACGACCTGATCCCCGCGATCGTCAGGAACGGCAAGGCGATGGCGCACCGCTTTTCCGACAGTTGCGTGATGACCGGCCTCGAGACCGAGCCCTACTGGCGCGACGTGGGCACGATCGACGCCTTCTGGCAGGCCAACATCGACCTCACGCATTTCACGCCCAAGCTGGACCTCTATGACCGGGAATGGCCGATCTGGACCTATTCGCAGATCGTACCGCCGGCCAAGTTCATCCATGACAGCGAGCGGCGGCGGGGCATGGCGATCTCGTCGCTGGTCTCGGGCGACTGCATCGTGTCGGGCAGCGAGATCCGCAGCTCGCTGCTGTTCACCGGCTGCCGGACGCACAGCTATTCGTCGCTGAGCCATGTGGTGGCGCTGCCGCATGTGACGGTGAACCGGAAGGCGGATCTGACGAACTGCGTGCTCGACCGCGGGGTCGTGATCCCCGAGGGGCTGGTGATCGGCCAGGAGCCGGAGGAGGATGCGCGCTGGTTCCGCCGCTCGGAGGGGGGGATCGTGCTGGTGACGCAGGACATGCTCGACGCCCGGGCGCGTGCGCTGGGCTGAGGGCGGCGGGGGCTTCGCGCCCCCGCACCCCCGCGGGATATTTGGACCAGAATGAAAGAGGCCGGGGCGGGCGCGCCCCGGGGCAGGCGGATGAAGGACGGGGACAGGATGGAGACGGCGCGCGGACGGGTGTTGTCGGTGGCTTCCGAGTGCGTGCCGCTGCTGAAGACCGGCGGACTGGCCGATGTGGTGGGCGCGCTGCCCGGCGCGCTGGCGGCCGAGGGCTGGGAGATGCGGGTGCTGATGCCCTGCTATCGCCCGCTGCGGTGGCGGCTCGAGCAGATGGAGGAGGTCTTTTCCGAAGAGGATCTCTTTGGCGGCCGGGGCCGGGTGATGGCGGGCGAGGTGGCGGGACGCAGGATGCTGCTGCTCGATGCGCCGCATCTCTACGACCGCGAGGGCGGGCCCTATGCCGGGCCCTGGGGCGACTGGGGCGACAATGCGCAGCGGTTCGCGGCGCTGTCCTGGATCGCGGCGCGGATTGCGCGCGAGGGGCTGTCGGATGGCTGGCGGCCGGAGGTGCTTCATGCGCATGACTGGCAGGCGGGTTTTGCGCCGGCCTATCTGGCCTATTGGGGCAGCGGCGGCGTGCGTTCGGTGCTGACCGTGCACAACATCGCCTTCCAGGGATGGGCGCCGGCGGCGCTGCTGCCCTCGCTGAGGCTTCCGGCCTCGGAGTTTCATCCGGCGGCGCTGGAATATTACGGCGGGCTGTCGTCGCTGAAGGCGGGGCTGGTGACGGCGGACCATATCACCACCGTCTCGCCCACCTATGCCTGTGAGCTGATGCGGCCCGAGTTCGGCATGGGGCTGCAGGGCGTGATCGCGGCGCGCGCGGGGCAGGTCTCGGGCATCCTGAACGGCGTCGATACCGACATCTGGTCGCCCGAGGCCGAGGAGCGGCCCTACACCGCCCGCAGCCTGAAGGCCAAGGCCGAGAACCGGGCGGTGCTGTCGGGCGCCTTCAAGCTTGATGTGCCGGGGCCGCTGGCGATCCTGGTGAGCCGACTGACCTATCAGAAGGGGATCGACCTGATCCCCGAGGTCCTGCCCGACTTCATCGCCGCGGGCGGCGGGCTTGCGGTGCTGGGAACGGGAGATGCGGCGCTGGAAGGCGCCATGCGCGAGCTGGAGGTGCGCTTTCCCGGCCGCGTGGGGGTGCGGATCGGCTATGACGAGGGGCTGTCGCACCTGATGTTTGCGGGTGGCGATGCGGTGCTGGTGCCCTCGCGGTTCGAGCCCTGCGGGCTGACGCAGATGTACGGGCTGCGCTACGGGGCCATTCCGGTGGTGGCGCTGACGGGCGGGCTTGCCGACACGATCATCAACGCGAACCCCGCCGCCCTGACGGCGGGCTGTGCCACGGGTCTCACCTTCCATCCGACCGAGCCTCCGGCCTTTGCCGAGGCGCTGCGGCGGCTGATCCACCTCTACGCCGATCACGCCCTCTGGGAGAAGGTCCAGAAGAACGCGATGCGCCATCCGGTCGGGTGGCAGACCTCGGCCGCGGCCTATGCCGCGCTCTACCGGGAGCTTGTCGCGTGACAGCAGCGCCGCAGCCCGCGGGGCTGCCGGGACTTGCCACCGCGCCCGGGCGCCCCTGGCCGCTGGGCGCGAGCTTTGACGGTGAGGGCGTCAATTTCGCCCTGTTCTCGGCCCATGCCGAGAGGGTGGAGCTGTGTCTCTTTGCGCCGGACGGTCGGCGCGAGCTGATGCGCCTGCCGCTGACCGAGCGCGACGGGGACATCTGGCACCTGAAGGTGAACGGCCTCCTGCCGGGGCAGCTGTACGGCTACCGCGTCCACGGCCCCTACCAGCCCGAGCAGGGCCACAGGTTCAATCCCAGCAAGCTGCTGATCGATCCCTATGCCCGCAGGCTCGAGGGGCGGCTGCGCTGGTCGGATGCGGTGATGGGCTACAAGGTCGGCAGCCCGCGGGGCGATCTCTCCTTCGACAACCGCGACAGCGCCTTCGCGGTGCCGAAGTCGGTCGTGGTGGGGCACAATTTCAACTGGGGCCCCGACGCCCCGCCCGAGCGGGCGCTGACCGAGACCCTGATCTACGAGGCCCATGTCAAGGGGCTGACCATGCTGCATCCCGGGGTGGAGGAGGGGTTGCGGGGCACTTTCCTAGGTCTCGCCTCGGATGCGGTCGTCGAGCATCTGCTGCGGCTCGGGGTGACGGCGGTCGAGCTGCTGCCGGTGCAGGCCTTTCTCGACGACCGCTTTCTCGTGAACCGGGGGCTTTCGAACTACTGGGGCTACCAGACCATCGGCTTCTTCGCGCCCGACCCGCGCTATCTGGCCAAGGGGGCGCTGTGGGAGTTCGCGGCGATGGTGCGGCGTTTCCATGCCGCGGGCATCGAGGTCATCCTCGACGTGGTCTACAACCACACCGGCGAGAGCGACGAGCTGGGGCCCACGCTGGCCTTCCGGGGGATCGACAACCGCAGCTACTACCGGCTGGCCGAGGGCGGGCGGCGCTATGTCAACATGACCGGCACGGGGAACACGCTCGATCTCAGCCACCCGATGGTGCTGCGGATGGTGATGGACAGCTTGCGCTACTGGGTCGAGGTCATGCATGTGGACGGCTTCCGCTTCGATCTGGCCTCGGTGCTGGGGCGCGAGGAGGATGCGTTCGACGACCGGGGCGCCTTCTTCGATGCGATCCGGCAGGATCCGGTGCTCACGCGGGTCAAGCTGATCGCCGAGCCCTGGGATCTTGGGCCGGGCGGCTACCGGCTGGGGGGCTTTCCCCATCCGTTCCTCGAATGGAACGACAAGTTCCGCGACGATGTCCGGCGCTTCTGGCGCGGCGATGCGGGCATGACGGGCGATCTCGCGCGGCGGCTGCTGGGATCGGCCGAGCGGTTCGACCACCAGTCGCGCGCGGCCACCAGCTCGGTCAACTTCCTGACGGCGCATGACGGATTCACGCTGGCCGATCTGGTGAGCCATGCGCGCAAGCACAACGAGGCCAACGGCGAAGAGAACCGCGATGGCCACGACGACAATCACTCGGACAATCTGGGCCTTGAGGGGCCGACCTCCGACCCCGCGATCCAGGCGGCCCGTGCGCTGCGCCGGCGCAACCTTCTGGCGACGCTGTTTCTCAGCCAGGGGACGCCGATGCTCTTGGGCGGGGACGAGATCGGCAATTCGCAGGGCGGCAACAACAACGCCTATGCGCAGGACAATCCGGTGGGCTGGGTGAACTGGGACCGGCCCGACGAGGCGATCCTCGCCTTCGTCGAGCGGATCTCGGCCCTGCGGCGGAGCCTGCCGGTCCTGCGGCAGAAGGGCTTTCTGCACGGGCACCGACGGGAGGCGGACGGGATGCGGGACGTGGTCTGGCGTCTGCCCGACGGGCGCGAGCCGGGGCCGCATGACTGGCATTCGGCCGAGGTGCGCTGCCTCTGCGTCGAGCTGCGGATGGACGCCGACCGGCCCGACCCCGGCGAGAGCCCGGTGCTGGCCGTGTTCAATGCCGGAGAGGCCGTGCCGCTGGCCTTGCCGCCGGTTGCCGGGGGCTGGCATCTTGTCCTCGACACGACGCGGCCCGAGGCCCCTTCCGAACCCGTGCGTCCGGGGCTTGCAGCTCCGGCCCGATCCGTGCTGGTCTTCGTGCCGGCGCCAACTGGAGAGACTGGATGACCGTCAACATCGTTCCGACCACGCCCTTCGCCGATCAGAAGCCGGGCACCTCGGGGCTGCGCAAGAAGACACCCGTCTTCATGCGGCCGCACTATCTGGAGAATTTCGTCCAGGCCATCTTCGACGCCATCGGCGGGGCGGCGGGCAAGACCTTCGTCCTTGGCGGCGACGGGCGCTACTTCAACCGCGAGGCGGCGCAGGTGATCCTGCGCATGGCCGCGGCCAACGGCGCGGCCCGGGTCATCGTCGGGCAGGAGGCGATCCTGTCCACGCCGGCCGCCTCGAACCTTATCCGCAAGTTCGGGACGGATGGGGGCATCATCCTGTCGGCCAGTCACAATCCCGGCGGCCCCGACGAGGATTTCGGCGTGAAGTTCAACACGCCGAACGGCGGGCCGGCGCCCGAACAGGTCACCGAGGCGATCTTTGCCGCCACGAAAAACATTTCCGAGTATCGTGTCCTCGAGGCGCCGGATGTCGATCTTTCGGCGGTGGGTTCCGTGCAGCTTGGCGCGATGGAGATCGATGTCGTGGATCCGGTCGCGGACTATGCGGCCTTGATGGAAAAGCTTTTCGATTTCGGGGCGATCCGATCCATGTTCGCCGGCGGCTTCACCATGCGCTTCGATGCCATGTGCGCCGTGACCGGCCCCTACGCGACCGAGATCCTCGAAAACCGGCTTGGCGCGGCCAAGGGCACCGTCGTCAACGGCACGCCGCTGCCGGATTTCGGCGGGATGCATCCCGATCCGAACCCCACCTGGGCCAAGGCGCTGATGGACGAGATGTTCGGCCCCGAGGCGCCTGATTTCGGCGCGGCCTCGGACGGGGACGGGGACCGCAACATGGTGGTCGGCCGCGGGATCTATGTCTCGCCCTCGGACAGTCTCGCGGTGCTGGCGGCAAACGCCCATCTGGCCCCCGGCTACAAGGCCGGGTTGAAGGGCGTCGCCCGCTCGATGCCCACATCGGCCGCGGCCGACCGGGTGGCCGAGTTCCTCGGCATCGAGGAGTTCGAGACGCCGACCGGCTGGAAGTTCTTCGGCAACCTGCTCGACGCGGGCCGCGCCACCATCTGCGGCGAGGAAAGCTTCGGCACCGGCTCGGACCATGTGCGCGAGAAGGACGGGCTCTGGGCCGTGCTGCTCTGGCTCAACATCCTCGCGGTCCGCAAGGAGAGCGTGCGCGAGATCCTCGAGGCGCACTGGCGGCAGTTCGGCCGCAACTACTATTCGCGCCACGATTTCGAGGCGATCGAGACCGCGAAGGCGGATGCGATGATGGAGGAGTTGCGCGGCAAGCTCGACGGGCTGACTGGCGTGGCCTTCAACGGGCACCTGAAGGTCGCCGAGGCGGATGATTTTGCCTATACCGACCCGGTCGATGGTTCGGTGAGCCACAGACAGGGCGTCCGCATCCTGTTCCAGGACGGCAGCCGCATCGTGCTGCGGCTTTCGGGAACGGGGACGGAAGGGGCGACGCTCCGCCTCTATCTGGAACGCTATGCGCCGGGGCCCGAGGGGCTCGACCTCGACCCGCAGGAGGCGCTGGCCCCGGTGATCGCCGCCGCGCACGAGATCGCGGGGATCGAGCGCCACACCGGGCGGCGCACGCCCGACGTGATCACCTGAGCCTTCCGGCCGGACGGGGCAGGGGCGGGCCGCCCCTGCCGCCGGGCGGCCCGCCTGCGTCCGCGACGGGCCGGAGAGCGGCCCGACCCCGGTTCCGCCGGGGCTGTCGATCCGACCTTTGGCCGGGTTATCCCGTCCGGGGGATATGCTAGCCTCATGCAAAGACGTATGGGACGCCCATGACCGAACCTGCCCGACCGCTCCAGTCCGCGCTGATCATCGACGATCACCCGCTCTTCTGCGACGCGCTGAGCATGACGCTCAAGGCCGTCGCGGGGCTGACGCATATCGAGTCCGCCGACCGGCTCGAGACGGCGCTGGCGCGGCTCGATCTGCAGCCGGCCTTCGATGTGGTGGTGCTCGATCTGAACCTGCCGGACGTGAACGGGCTTGACGGGCTGATCCGGCTGAAGGCGAGCCTGGGCGGCGTGCCGGTCGTGGTGGTCTCGTCGCTCGCCGACAACCGGGTGATCGGCGCGGCCCTCAAGGCCGGGGCGGCCGGCTTCGTGCCCAAGCACTCGCGGCGCGAGATCTTCCGCGCGGCCTTCGAGGCGATCCGCGAGGGGCGCAGCTACCTGCCCGAAGGCTTCACCCCCCATTCACCGGGCGCGCCCGCCAGCCAGCGCGAGGAGGCCATCGCCCGCCTGTCGCTGCTGACCCGGCAGCAGGCGAAGATCCTGCAACTCATCTGCGAGGGGCGGCTGAACAAGCAGATCGCCTATGACCTCACCATCGCCGAGACGACCGTGAAGGCGCATGTCACCGCTATCATGCGCAAGCTCGGGGTCCAGAGCCGGACACAGGCGGTCCTGATGGTGCAGGAGGCGAGCTTCGCCAGCCTGATGCCCGAGAATTCCTGACCCGATCCGGCGGTCGACCCTTCCTGGCTCATCCCGCGGCGGCCGGGTCCGTTCGGGATGCTTGTCAGGCGCGGATGCGGCGCATTAGGCTCCGACCGGGAGGACGGCCGATGGAAGGATTGCGCGAGCGGGCGGTCGCGGGGGGGCGGGATGGCGGCGCCCCGGCGCTCGTCCCCAGCGCCCATGTGACGAGCGACACGCCCGAGGCCGCGCATCGTCTTGCCGAGGCGCTGGGGGCGGGACCCTTCGGGCTCGTGATCCTCTTCGTGAGCCCCGGCGCCGATGTTGCGGCGCTGGCGCGCGAGGCGGACGCGGTGTTCGGTGCCGTGCCGGTCATCGGCTGCACCACCGCCGGCGAGATCAGTTCCGACGGCTACACCGAAGGCGAGATCGTGGCCGTCGCCCTGCCGGAGGCGCATTTCCGCGCCCGCCCGGTCGTGGTGCGGGATCTTGCCCGTCTCGACCGCGAGGCGTTGATCGGCCGGCTCATCCGCGAGCGCGACGCGCTGGCCCGCGACCGGGCGGACTGGCCGGGCGAATTTGCCTTCCTGATGGTGGATGGCCTGTCCACGCGCGAGGATGAGCTGGCCTCGGCGCTGGCGGCGGGGCTGGGGCCGGTGCCGCTGTTCGGCGGCTCGGCCGCCGACGGGGTGCGCTTCCGCGAGACCTTCGTGATCCACAATGCGGAGGTGCTGCGCGACGCGGCGGTGCTGGCGCTGGTGCGCAGCGACTGCCGCGTGCGGGTCTTCAACCTCGACCATTTCCGCCCCACGGATCAGCGGATGGTGGTGACCGAGGCCGATCCCGCCCGCCGGATCGTGCGCCGGATCAACGCCGAACCGGCGGCGCAGGAATATGCGCGGCTTCTGGGAAAGGACCCGGACCAGCTCGACAGCTTCACCTTTGCGGCCCATCCGGTCGTCGTGCGCATCGGCGGCAAGCACCATGTCCGGGCCATCCGCGAGGTCGCGCCGAACGGGGATCTCGTCTTCTTCTCGGCCATCGACGAGGGGCTGGTGCTGACGCTGGCCGAGCCGCAGGATCTGGTCGGGCATCTCGCGGGTGAACTGGCCGCGCTGGGGGCCGAGGGGCCGCCCTCGGCCATCGTCGCCTGCGACTGCGTCCTGCGCCGGATGGAGGCGCTCGACAGCCAGGCCGTCGGGGCGGTGTCGCGCCTCCTGCGGCAGCATCGGGTGGTGGGCTTCTCGACCTATGGCGAGCAGCTCAACGGGATGCATGTGAACCAGACCATGACGGGCGTCGCGATCTATCCGCCGGAGGAGCCATGAGCTTCGCCCTGATCGACCCGACCGATCCGCCCGAACGCCAGCGCGACAAGCTGCTCGAGATCGTGCGCGCCCTGATGGCGCGGGTCGAGCGGACGACGGACGACAGCGGCGCGGCCTATGCGCAGTTCCAGCGCGCGGCCATGCTCGAGGATCAGGTGCGCGAGCGGACGGCCGACCTGCAGCGCACGCTGGAACTGCTGAACCTGTCCAACGAGCGGCTGGCCGAGGCCACGCGCGCCGCCGAAGAGGCGCGCCAGAACCTCGCCAGTGCCATCGAGACGGTGCAGGAAGGCTTTGCGCTCTTCGACGCCGACGATGTGCTCGTGCTCTGCAACTCGCGCTTCGGGATGCACATGCTGGACGTGCAGGAGCATCTGAAGCCCGGCCTCACCTTCGGCAGCTACATCGACCGGGTCAGCCGCTCGCGCTATCTGGCGCTGCCCGAGGCCGAGACGCCCGAGGACTGGGCGATTCGCCGCAAGCGCCGCCACTACGACCGGCATTCCATCTTCAACGTGCGGCTGATCTGGGACCGCTGGCTGCAGGTGTCCGAGCATCGCACGGCCGATGGCGGAACGGTGATCCTGCAGACCGATGTGACCGACCTGATCCGAATCGAGCGGCTGGAACGCGGCAAGATGCTGGACGATCAGGCCCGCGTGATCCGGGCGACGCTCGACCACATCAACCAGGGGGTCTGCATCTTCGACGCCGAGGGACGTCTCGTCGGCTGGAACCAGCGTCTGGGCTCGCTGCTGGCGATCCCGATGAACCGCTTCCGGCTGGGGGTCAGCTTTGGCTACCTGCTGGAACGCTTCGCGCACGAGATCAGCTTTGGCGAGGGGATGGATGCGGGCCAGCTGGAAGCCTGGGTTCAGGCCCGCCACGAGCGCCCGCCCTTGTCGTTCGAGCTGCGGCGCCACGATGAGCTGATCCTCGACGTCTTCGCGCAGGAGATGCCCGACCGCGGCTTCGTGATGAGCTTCACCGACGTCACCGCCGAACGCGCGGCGATCGAGGCGCTGTCGCGCGCCAACGAGACGCTCGAGGCCCGCGTGATGGAGCGCACGCTGGAGCTGGAGGATGCGCTGGCCCATGCCGAGCGCGCCAACGCCTCGCGCTCGCGCTTCGTGGCGGCGGCGAGCCACGACCTCCTGCAGCCCCTCTCGGCGGCCAAGCTCTTCATTGCCAGCATCGGCGACGAGGCGGTGGCGCCGGAAAGCCGCGAGGCGCTGGCCAAGGCGCAGAAGGCGCTCGATTCGGTGGAAGGGATCCTCGGCGCGCTGCTCGACATCTCGAAGCTCGAGTCCGGCCGGGCGGCGGTCAGCGTGCAGCCGGTGCGGCTGGACCGGCTGATGGCGCAGCTGTCCGACGAATTCGCGCCCATCGCCGCGGCGCGGGGGCTCCGGCTGACGGTGCTGCCCTCGGGGGCGCTGGTGGCCTCGGACCCGACCTACCTGCGCCGCATCCTGCAGAACCTGATCGGCAATGCGATCCGCTACACCGCGCGGGGCCGGGTGCTGGTGGGGGCGCGGCGGCGGCGGGGGATGGTGCGGCTCGAAGTGTGGGACACCGGCCCCGGCATTGCCGAGGCCGATCAGGAAGCCATCTTCAAGGAGTTCCACCGGCTCGACGCGCCCGCCTCGCCCTCGGAGGGGATGGGCCTCGGGCTGGCCATCGTCGAGCGTGCCTGCGGGCTTCTGGGCCATCCGCTGGGTCTGCGTTCCGAGATCGGGCGGGGCACCTGTTTCATGCTGCAGGTGCCGCGGGCCGAGAGCGCGCCGCCGCCCGCGCCCGCGGATGCCTCGGAGGCGCGGGCACAGGCGAAGGTCGCGGTGCAGGACAAGATCGCCTTCCTGGTCGAGAATGACGACGACCTGCGGCAGGCGATGGGGCTTCTGCTGGAGAAATGGGGGGTGAGCGTGCTCGACGCCCCTTCGGGCGAGGAGGCATTGGACCTGATCGACGAGATCGGCATCCTGCCCGATTTCTTTCTCGTCGATCAGCAGCTTGGCGCGGGGATGACGGGGGTGGAGTTCATCCGGGCGATCCACGGGCGGCACGGGCCGGTGCCGGCCTGCATCGTGACCGCCGCCCGCCGCCCCGAGATTGCCGCGCTCTGCGCCGAGGCCGGCGTGGGGCTGATCCAGAAGCCGATCGACGCCCGTGCCCTCGAGCAGTTTCTGGGCGCCCTGTAGCGGCGTGACGCGGCGCCGCACGGGCCGCTCTGCGTCACTACGACCAAGGTCACATAGCCGCACCGCGCCCTTTCGCCCTAATCTTCCGGCATCGAGGGGGATTGTCATGCAGCTTGCCGATCAGAGAACCATCGCCGCCGACCCTGCCACCGTCTGGGCGGCCATCCTCGACCCGGAGGTGCTCCGGGTCTGCATCCCCGGATGCGAAAGCCTCACCGGCA
This sequence comes from Cereibacter azotoformans, assembly GCF_021391315.1. Lineage (NCBI taxonomy): Bacteria > Pseudomonadati > Pseudomonadota > Alphaproteobacteria > Rhodobacterales > Paracoccaceae > Cereibacter > Cereibacter azotoformans. Next base: position 1,063,595 of record NZ_CP090021.1, read on the forward strand.
GTCCCGCCGAGGGCTACGAGGCCATTGTCACCCAGAAGGTCGGTCCCGTGAAGGCGCGCTTCACCGGCCATGTGACGCTGTCCGACATGGTCGAGGAACAGGGCCTGACCATCTCGGGCGAGGGCAAGGGCGGTGCCGCGGGCTTTGCGCGCGGCTCGGCCAAGCTCGCGATGAGCCCGGCCGAGGGGGGCACGCTCCTGTCCTACGAGGTCGATGTCCATGTCGGCGGCAAACTCGCGCAGCTGGGCAGCCGGATCATCGACGGCTTCTCACGCAAGATGGCCGACCAGTTCTTCGAGCGCTTCCAGTCGGCCGTCGAGGGCCCCTCCGAGGGCGAGGACGAGCCCGAGGCGGTGGCCGTCGGCGCCGAGGGCGAGGCGCCCGCGAAGAAGGGCTGGTTCAAGCGCATGATCAAGCGCTGAGCCGGAACAGGTATCAGGGAGGGTATTCATGAAAGTCACGATGACCGTGAACGGCAAGGCCATGTCCGCCGAAACGGAAGGCCGCACGCTGCTCTCGAGCTTTCTGCGCGAGGGGCTGGGGCTGACCGGCACCCATGTCGGCTGTGACACGACCCAATGCGGCGCCTGCACGGTCCATGTCGACGGCCAGCCGGTAAAAAGCTGCACGGTGCTGGCGCAGGACGTGGCGGGCAGGTCCGTCACCACGATCGAGGGGATGGCGAACAAGGACGGCTCGCTGTCGGTGATCCAGCAGGCGTTTCAGGATCACCACGGGCTTCAGTGCGGCTTCTGCACGCCGGGCATGGTGATGATCTCGGCGGCGTTGCTGAGCGAGAAGCCGAACCCGACCGAGGAGGAAGTGCGCCATTACCTCAAGGGCAACATCTGCCGCTGCACCGGATACCACAACATCGTCAAGGCGGTGATGGCCGCCTCGGGCGCCGACAGCCAGAAGCTCGCCGCCGAATAAGCGGGCCAGCACAGGAAGGGAGGTTTTTCATGCCCAAGGACGGAGGCATCGGCGCCAGCACGCTGCGCCGCGAGGATATCCGGTTCCTGACCGGAAAGGGCCGCTACACCGCCGACATCAACCTGCGCGGACAGGCCTTCGCCTGCTTCCTGCGCTCGGAGGTCGCGCATGGGCGGATCCGGTCGATCGACACCAGCGCCGCCGAGGAGATGCCCGGCGTGCTCGCGGTGATGACCGGCGAGGATTTCACCGAAGTCGGCGGCAACCCGACCGGCTGGCTCGTGCAAAGCCGCGACGGCGCCACGATGAAGGAGCCGAAGCGCCCTGTGCTGGCGCACGGCAAGGTGCGCCATGTGGGCGACGCCTATGCGCTGGTGGTGGCCGAGACCTACGAGCAGGCGAAGGACGCCTGCGAGGCCATCGAGGCCGATATCGAGGAACTGCCCGCCATCGTGGACATGGCTGCCGCGGTGGCCGACACCACGAACCGCGTCCATGACGAATGCGATGACAACGTCGTCTTCGACTGGGGCTGGATCGAGGAAAACCGTGCCGCGGTCGATGCGGCCTTCGAGACCGCGCCGCATGTCACCACGCTGGAGCTGGTGAACAACCGCCTGTCGCCCAACGCGATGGAGCCGCGCGCCTCGATCGGCGATTTCGACAGCGGGACAGGGGATTACAAGCTCTACACCACCTCGCAGAACCCGCACCTGACGCGGCTGCTGATCTCGGCCTTCGTGATGGGCATCCCCGAGAACAAGCTGACCGTGATCGCGCCCGATGTGGGCGGCGGCTTCGGATCCAAGATCTACCACTACGGCGAGGAAGCGGCGGTGCTTGCCGCCTCGAAGCGGCTGGACCGGCCGGTGAAATGGGTCTGCGACCGCTCCGAGGCCTTCCTGTCGGACGCCCATGGGCGCGACCACGTCACGAAGATCCAGCTCGCGACCGACATGGAGGGCAACTTCCTTGCCGTCCGCACCGAGACGCTGGCCAACATGGGGGCGTATCTGTCGAACTTCGCCACCTGCACGCCGACCTTCCTGCACGGCACGCTGATGGCGGGCCCCTACAAGACGCCGCATGTCTATGTGAACGTGAAGGCGGTGATGACGAACACGGTTCCGGTCGATGCCTACCGCGGCGCGGGCCGGCCGGAGGCCACCTATTCGCTGGAACGGGTGATCGACAAGGCGGCGGATGAGCTAGGCATTGACCCGTGGGAGATCCGGCGCAAGAACTTCATCGACCCGGACCAGTTCCCCTACACAACGCCGGTCGGCCTCGTCTATGACACCGGCAACTACCACGCCACGATGGACAAGCTGCGCGAGCTTTCGGATGTCGCTGGCTTCGAGGCCCGCGCGACCGAAAGCGCGGCCAAGGGCAAGCTGCGGGGCTTCGGGCTCTCCACCTGGATCGAGGCCTGCGGGATCGCACCCTCGAACCTCGTGGGCGTGCTGGGCTGCCGTGTGGGCCTCTACGACGCCGCCACCATCCGGGTGAACGCCACCGGCAACATCTCGGTTCTGGTCGGGGCGCACAGCCACGGGCAGGGGCATGAGACGGTCTTTGCCCAACTGATCGCCGAGAAGCTGGGGGTGGATGCCAAGTCGGTCGAGATCGTCCACGGCGACACGTCCAAGATCCCGTTCGGCATGGGCACCTATGGCTCGCGCTCGCTTGCCGTCTGTGGCTCGGCGATGATGAAGGCGGCTGACAAGATCATCGACAAGGGCAAGAAGATCGCGGCCCACATGCTGGAGGCGGCGGAAGGCGACATCGAGTTCAACGACGGCAGCTTCTCGGTCGCGGGAACCGACCGGCAGAAGAGCTTCGCCGAGATCGCCTTCTCGGCCTACGTCCCGCACAACTATCCCTTGGAGACGCTCGAGCCGGGGCTGGAGGAAACCGCCTTCTACGATCCCGCCAACTTCACCTATCCGGCGGGCGCCTATGGCTGCGAGGTCGAGGTGGACCCCGAGACGGGCGGCGTGGACATCGTGCGCTTCACCTGCGCGGACGATTTCGGTAATGTCATCAACCCGATGATCGTGGCCGGACAGGTGCACGGCGGGGTGGCGCAGGGCATCGGGCAGGCGCTGCTGGAAGGCGTGGTCTACAATGAGGACGGCCAGCTTCTGACCGGCTCCTACATGGATTACGCCATGCCTCGGGCGGATGATGTGCCCAACTTCACCGTGGACCATTCCTGCGTGACGCCCTGCACCCACAACCCGCTGGGCGCCAAGGGCTGCGGCGAGGCGGGGGCCATCGGCACGCCGCCCGCGGTGGTCAATGCGGTGATCGACGCGCTGCACCGCGCCGGGCACCGGCACATCACCCACATCGACATGCCGCTGACGCCCTCGCGCGTCTGGACGGCGATGCACGGCTGAGGAGGGGACCATGCACGACTTCGAACTGGTGAAACCCGCCTCGGTGGCCGAAGCGGTGGCGGCGCTGGGCGCCGAAGGGGCGCAGGCGCTGTCGGGGGGGCAGACGCTGCTGCCCTCGATGAAGCAGCGGCTGGCGGCGCCCGAGCGGCTGGTGAGCCTGGGCGACATCGCCGAGATGAAGGGCGTCTGCCTGGGCGACCGCGGCCTCGCGGTCGGGGGCGCCACGCCGCATGCGGTGGTGGCGCGCGAGGCAAAGGCGCATTATCCGGCGCTGGCCTGGCTTGCGGGCGAGATCGGCGATCCGTCGGTGCGGGCGCGCGGCACGATCGGCGGCAGCCTTGCAAACAACGATCCCGCCGCCTGCTATCCGGCGGCGGCGCTCGGCTCTGGCGCGACCATCGTCACCGACCGCCGCGAGATCGCGGCGGACGCGTTCTTTCAGGGCCTGTTCACCACGGCGCTCGAGGAAGGCGAGATCATCACCTCGGTCCATTTCCCGATCCCCGAGAAGGCGGCCTACATGAAGTTCGCCCAGCCCGCCTCGCGCTTCGCCCTCGTGGGGGTGTTCGTGGCGAAGTTCGCCGACGGCGTGAGGGTGGCGATCACCGGAGCGGGCGAGGACGGCGTCTTCCGCTGGACCGAGGCCGAAGCGGCCCTTGGGGCCGATTTCCGCCCCGAAGCGGTGGAGGGGCTGGCGCTGTCGGCCGGGGGGATGCTGGGCGACATGCACGGCGCACCCGCCTACCGCGCCAACCTCGTCAAGGTTCTGACGCGGCGGGCCGTCGCGGCCGCCTGAGGTCAGGGTCGTCCGTCGCGGGCACCGGGGGCGCAAGTCGCCGCCGGAAGCCGGGGGCTGTCTGCCCCCGGACCCCCGAGGATATTTGGGCAGAGTGAACGCGGCGCGGGGACGAGCGGCGGTCCGGGCCCTCTCCGTGCGGAGTCAGATCGTCGCGAGATAGGTGGCGCAGCCGGTCAGGGCGGCGTAGTCGTCCTCGACGATGCAGACGGGAAAGTCGTCCATGAAGGCCGAAAAGCGGCCCTTGTCGCGGAAGCTCTCGGCAAAGCCCATCGGCCCGAGGTGGGCGGCGAAGGCGCGCGCGACGCCGCCGCAGAGGAAGATCCCGCCAAAGGGCAGATGGATCAGGGCGAGATTGCCCGCCTCGGCCCCGAAGATGCGGGCGAAGAGCTCGGCCGCCGCGCGGGCCGGCCCCGGCTCGGCGACGGCCGCCGTGATCTCGGCGGCGGATTTCCGATCCTCGAGCCCCGCTTCGGAGGCCGTGAAGGCGTAGAGGCGCTCGAGACCTCGCCCCGAGAGCACGTCCTCGACCCCGGCAAAGCCGTGGACCTTCTGCACGAACTGCGCAAGGCGCAGGTCGCGCTCGGTGCGGACCGGCATTCCCGCGTGGCCGCATTCCGAGGCCGCCACCACCCGCAGACCCGGCATGTCGTGGACGGGCGCTGCGTTGAAGCCGGTGCCCACGCCGATGACCAGCATGGGCCCCGCGCGGCGCGGATGGGGGCCGGGGATCAGCATCCGCAGGTTCGCCTGATCGACATGGCCAAGGGCGTGGCCCTGCGCCTGAAGATCGTTCAGCACCGCCACCCGGGGCGCCCCCGTCGCGCGCAGAAGCTCGGCCCCGTCCACCGTCCAGTCGAGGTTGGTGAGCGTGGCCACACCGTCGCGCACCGGGCCCGCCGCCGCCACGCAGGCGCCGTCGATCTCGGGGCTGCCGGCGGCGGCCAGGAAATCGCGCAGCACCGGGGCGAGCGCCGGATAGTCACGGTTGCGGAAGCGCCGCGTCGTCTCGGCCATCAGCCGCGGACCCTGCGCAAGCGCCACGCGCGTGTTCGTGCCGCCGATGTCGGCGACGAGACAGAGGGGGGCGTCGTCCATGGGCGTCTCCGGGGCTCGCTATCGCGCCAGCGCGCGGGCCAGGGCGTGATAGGACGCTTTCGGGGTGCGCTGCAAGTTCTGGAAGTCCACATGCACGAGGCCGAACCGCTTCTCATAGCCGAACGACCATTCGAAATTGTCCAGAAGCGACCAGACGTGATAGGCCTGCACCGGCACCCCCTCGGCCTGCGCGCGCCGGACGGCGGCCAGATGCTCCTCGATGAAGGCGATCCGGGCGCTGTCCTGGACCCCGCCCGCTCCGATCCGGTCGGCCGAAGCCATGCCGTTCTCGGTCACCATCAGGGGAAGGCCGCGGGTGTAGCCCTCGTGGATGCGGCGCAGGATTTCGGCCAGCCCGTCGGGATAGATCTCCCAGCCCATCTGCGTCCGGGCGAGGGGCCCCTCGACCTCGCGCAGGCCGGGCCACGGCCCCGGCTCGGCGCAGACGAGCTTGCGGGTGTAGTAGTTCAGACCGAACCAGTCGAGCGGGCGGGCGATATGGTCGAAGTCCTTCTCCCAGCCCTCGGGCAGGTGGGGCGCGAGCCCCTCGAGCGCCTCGGCGGGATACTGGCGGTTGAAGAGCGCCGAGACGAACCAGCGGTTGAGGATCGCATCGTGCCGCCGGGCCGCCGCGGCCGAGGCCTCGCTTCCGTCCGCCGGGATCACATGCTCGAAGTTGCAGACGGCGCCGAGATTGCCCAGGCCGAGCCCGCGCAGCGCCTCGATCGCCGATCCGTGCGCGAGGAGGACGTGGTGCATGGCCCGCGCCGCCGCCCGGATGTCGCGCACCCCCGGCGCATGATGGCCGAGAAAATGCGACAGCCACGCCACGCACCAGGGCTCGTTCACCGGCGCGGTGGCCCAGATGCGATCCCCGATGCGCCGCATCAACGCCTCTGTATAGTCCGCGAACCAGCCGGCGACGTCGCGGTTGCGCCAGCCGCCCAGATCCAGCAGCGCCGAGGGCATCTCCCAGTGATAGAGGGTCAGCGAGGGCTTGAGCCCGCGTTCGAGCATCCCGTCCACCAGCCGGTCGTAGAAGGCGAGGCCCTCGGCGTTCACCCGCCCGCGTCCCTCGGGCATCACCCGCGCCCAGGAGGCCGAAAAGCGGTAGCAGTCGAAGCCCGCATCGCGGACAAGATCGAGATCCTCTTCCCAGCGGTGGTAGTGGTCGCAGGCGCGGCCCCCGTGCTCGGCATGGGCGACATTGCCGGGCACGGCGGCGAAATCGTCCCAGTGGGTCCGGCCTGCGCCCCCGGCGGCGTGGCCCTCGATCTGATAGGCCGAGGTGGCCACCCCGAACAGGAAGTCCTTGGGAAAGTCGGCGCGGGAGAAGGTCATGGGAAAGCTCCGTCGGGATGGAAGGGCCCGCCGCTGCGGGTCCGCGATTGCAGCGGGCGCCGGATCCCGGCCGCCCATGGGAAGGAGCCGGCGCGTCGCCCCGGCCGCCTCCCTCGCCTGACGGAACGGAAGAGACGGTCGCCAGTTCCCCGGCGGGCCGGGAACCATCGGGCGCGAGGCGGCGTTGCGGGTCAGGAAGCGGGCATCTGCCGCATGCGCTTGTGCTTTCCAGCCACGGGAGGGGTGGGAGGGCCGGAGGAGCGCCGCATCCGGGTTCGTTTCGGTGGGGGGAGGACGCAATGAAGGCGATGGTTCCCGCGATGGCGGCCACGCTCGCGCTGGCATCCGGCCCGCTCGCGGGACAGGAGCTGACGTTTCCTCCCGGCGAGGACGCCCGCTTTCACTGGGACAGTTTCGAGACCCTCAGGGAGCAGGATTTCTCGGGGCAGCGGCTCACGATCCTCGGGCCGTGGCTCGGCCCGGACCGGACGCTGTTCAATTCCGTCATCGCCTATTTCGAGGCCGCGACCGGAGCGGCCGTCACCTACAACGGCTCGGACAATTTCGAGCAGCAGATCGTGATCGACGCGAGCGCGGGCTCGCCGCCGGACATCGCGATCTTTCCCCAGCCCGGCCTTGCACGGGACCTGGCCTCGAAGGGGCAGCTGGCGCCCCTCGATCCGTCGCTCGGCGAGTGGCTGCGCGAGAATTACGCGGCCGGCGACAGCTGGGTGAATCTTGGCACATTTCCCGGTCCGGACGGGCAGGAGGCTCTCTACGGGTTCTTCTACAAGATCGATGTGAAGTCGCTCGTCTGGTATGTGCCCGAGAATTTTGCCGACTTCGGCTATGAGGTTCCGGGCACGATGGAGGAGCTTCTGGCGCTGTCCGAGCGGATGGTGGACGACGGGGTGACGCCCTGGTGCATCGGCCTCGCCTCGGGCGGGGCCACCGGCTGGCCCGCGACCGACTGGGTCGAGGACATGATGCTGCGCATCAACCCGCCCGAGGTCTATGACCAGTGGATCCTGAACGAGATCCCGTTCGACGATCCGCAGGTGGTGGCGGCGATCGAGGAGTTCGGCCGGTTCGCGCGCGACGGACGCTTCGTGGCCGGTGGGCCCAATGCGGTGGCCGCGACCGATTTCCGTGACAGCCCCAAGGGTCTCTTCGCCGCCCCGCCGCAGTGCTTCATGCACAAGCAGGCAAGCTTCATCCCCTCCTTCTTTCCCGAGGGGACGGTGATCGGCGAGGATGCCGACTTCTTCTACCTTCCGGCCTATGAAAGCCGCGACCTGGGCCAGCCGGTGCTGGGTGCGGGAACGGTCTTCGGCATCACCCGCGACACGCCGGTGGCGCGCGCCTTCATCGACTTTCTCAAGACGCCGATCGCGCACGAGGTCTGGATGGCCCAGACGGGCTTTCTCACGCCGCACACGGGCGTGAACACCGATGTCTATGGCGATCCCACGCTGCGCAAGATGGGCGACATCCTGCTCGAGGCCACGACCTTCCGGTTCGACGGATCCGACCTGATGCCGGGTGCGGTGGGCGCGGGCGCCTTCTGGACCGGAATGATCGACTACATGGGCGGACAGGCGGCCGAGACCGTGGCGGCCGGCATCCAGCGCACCTGGGACACGTTCAAGTGACGAGGGGGCAAGTGACGAGGGGGCAAGTGACGAGGGGGCAAGTGACGGGTGGGCAAGTGACGGCCCGGCAAGTGACGGAGGGTCAAGTGACGGGCGGGCAGGCGGCGGAACGGAGGGGCACGGACACCGGCGGCCGCGGGCGGGCGGCGAGGAGGGAAGGCGGATGATGCAACAGCTGATCATGGCGGGCGGCACCATCGTCGTGGGGGTGTTCGGCTGCGTGGCCTACTTCTTCGCGGCGAACCTCATCCTCGACCGGATCTATCCGCCGCGCGGTCCCCGCGCCGGGCCCAACATCGCGCGGGCGAGCGCGATCCGGCCCTGGCTCTTCCTGCTGCCGGCGATCCTGCTGCTGGGGATCTATCTCGTCTATCCGGTCTTCGTCTCGATCTGGCTCTCGCTGCGGGACGCGAGCGGCGAGAGCTTCGTGGGCCTTGCGAACTACGAATGGCTGATGAACGACGGCAAGTTCCGCGAGTCGATCCGCAACAACTTCCTGTGGCTTCTGGTAGTGCCCGCGGCCTCGACCTTCGTCGGGCTGATCGCGGCGGCGCTGACCGACCGCATCGCCTGGGGCAACTTCGCCAAGGCGCTGATCTTCATGCCGATGGCGATCTCGTTCGTCGGCGCCTCGGTGATCTGGAAGTTCATCTACGACTACCGCGGCGAGGGGCGCGAGGAGATCGGCCTCTTGAACGCGGTGATCGAGGCGCTGGGCGGGACCGAGCAGACCTGGCTTGCCATACCCTTCTGGAACAACTTCTTCCTGATGGCGGTGCTGATCTGGATCCAGACCGGCTTTGCCATGGTGATCCTGTCGGCCGCGCTGCGCGGCATCCCCGAGGAGACGGTCGAGGCCGCGATCCTGGATGGCGCCTCGCCGCTGCAGATCTTCCTCAAGATCAAGGTGCCGCAGATCTGGGGCACGATCGCGGTGGTCTGGACCACGATCACCATCCTCGTCCTCAAGGTCTTCGACATCGTGCTGGCGATGACCAACGGGCAATGGGGCACGCAGGTGCTGGCGAACCTGATGTTCGACTGGATGTTCCGCGGCAACGATGCGGGCCGCGCCTCGGCCGTGGCGCTCGTCATCATGATTCTGGTGACGCCCATCATGATCTGGAACATCGTGAACGCGCGAAAGGAGACCCGCTGATGGACAACATCGCCGGCACCCGGTCGAGCCTCGTCTGGGCGGTGCATCTCGCGGTCGTGGCGCTGGTGCTGCTCTGGACCGTTCCGACGGTGGGCCTGCTCGTCTCGTCCTTTCGCGACCGCGACCAGATCGCGACCTCGGGCTGGTGGGCCGCGCTCTTTCCGGCCGAGGAGCGGCAGGTCGTCCGCCTTGCGGGCGCGGGCGACCAGCGGCAGGAGGGGGATCTCTGGGTGATCGAGGGCACGCTGATCGACGAGGGCACGCTGAACCGCTTCGGCACCTCGGCGCGCGAGCCCTTCGCCCACGCCGCGGGCGAGACGGGCACGCTCGCCAACGGCGGCCGCGTCACGGTCGAGGCGGACGGACGCTACCGGGCCGAGGCGCCCGAGCCCTTTGCCGAGCGCGGGCCGCGCCTCTTCGTGGCGGTCGAGACGCCGCCGCGCTTCACGACGGACAATTACGACCGCGTGCTCTTTGCCGAGGGGATCGGCCGGGCCTTCCTGAACACGATGACGGTCACGATCCCCGCCACGGTCATCCCGATCCTCGTGGCGGCCTTCGCGGCCTATGCGCTGGCCTGGATGGAATTTCCGGGGCGGGCGCTGCTGATCGCGGCGGTGGTGGGGCTTCTGGTGGTGCCGCTGCAACTGGCGCTGATCCCGCTTCTGCAACTTCACAATGCGGTGGGGATCGGCAAGGATTACCTCGGCATCTGGCTCGCCCATTCGGCCTTCGGCCTGCCGCTCGCGATCTATCTCCTGCGCAACTACATGGTGGGCCTGCCGCGCGAGATCATCGAGAGCGCGCGCGTCGACGGGGCGACCGACTTCCAGATCTTCGTCCGCATCATCCTGCCGCTGTCGTTTCCCGCGCTGGCGAGCTTTGCGATCTTCCAGTTCCTCTGGACGTGGAATGACCTCCTTGTGGCGACGGTCTTCCTGTCCAACACGCCCGAGCAACTGGTGATGACCGGCGTGCTGCGCGAGCTTCTGGGCTCGCGCGGCGGCGACTGGGAGATCCTCGCGGCCTCGGCCTTCGTCTCGATCGCGGTGCCGATCGTCGTGTTCTTCGCGATGCAGCGTTACCTCGTGCGCGGGCTGCTGGCGGGGTCGGTGAAATGAGTGTGCAGCGGTAGGAAGGGGAGAGGGACCATGGCCGATCTGAAGCTGACCAAGGTCGAGAAGGCCTATGGCGACGTCCGCGTGCTGCGCGACATCGACCTCACCATCGAGAAGGGCGAGCTGATCGTCTTCGTGGGCCCCTCGGGGTGCGGAAAGTCCACCCTGCTGCGCATGATCGCAGGGCTCGAGCGGATCACCGGCGGCACGCTCGAGATCGACGGGCGGGTGGTGAATGACGTCCCCCCCGCGCAGCGCGGCATCGCCATGGTGTTCCAGAGCTATGCGCTCTATCCCCACATGACGGTCCGGCAGAACATGGAGTTCGCGCTGAAGATCGCGGGCCAGTCGCGGGGCGAGATCGCGAAGGCGGTCGAGAATGCGGCGCGCATCCTGCAGCTCACGCCCTATCTCGACCGGCTGCCGCGGGCGCTGTCGGGCGGGCAGCGCCAGCGGGTCGCCATCGGGCGGGCCATCGTGCGCGATCCGCAGGTCTATCTCTTCGACGAGCCGCTCTCGAACCTCGACGCGGCCCTCCGGGTGGCCACGCGGATCGAGATCGCCCAGCTCAAGGAGAAGATGCCCGACCGGACGATGATCTATGTCACCCACGATCAGGTCGAGGCCATGACGCTCGCCTCGCGGATCGTCGTGCTCGAGGGGGGCGGGATCAGCCAGGTCGGAACGCCGCTCGAGCTTTACACCCGGCCGCGGAACGCCTTCGTGGCCCAGTTCATCGGCTCGCCCTCGATGAACCTCCTGCCGGGCGAGATCGTCGAGACGGGGGCCGAGACGCTGGTGCATCTCGACTCCGGCGGCACGGCGCGGGTGGCCATGCCGACGGGACCCGAAGACCGCGGCCTTCTGGTCAGTCTGGGCGTGCGCCCCGAGGATCTTGTCGAGACCGAGGGCCCGGCGCTTTACGAGGGCGAGGTCGAGATCACCGAGGCGCTGGGCGAGGTGACGCTGCTCTATTTCGTGCCCCGCGACGGCGAGGGGCAGGTGGTGGCCAAGCTGCCCGGCATCCGCAGCGAGCTGCGCCACCGCACGGTGCGGCTCGGGGCCGATCCGGCGAGGCTGCATCTCTTCCACGAGGGGCAGTCGCTTCTCTACCGCGGCCACGAGATCCTTCCGGCGCCCGAGGCGGTCTGACATCCCGCCACCGGCGGCCGGCCCCGGATCGCGCCGGGGCGGCCGCCCGCCTCAGCCCTGCGAACAGGCGTAGAGCGAGACGAGCGCGAGCACGACGGCGGCAAGGCCGATCCAGGTGACGCGGCGGCTTTCCTTCTTCTTGTCAGGCATGGGTTTCTCCGGTTTCTCACGTCAGGGCAACCGGATCGCGGGACGTTTGTTTCCGGGGCGCGCGGGCGGGCGGTTTCCCCCTCGGGCCCGTCCGTCCCGGGACCGGCCCGGCCGCCTTCCGATTGTCTCTGCCGCCCGGCGCTTCTATCCTTTGCGCGTCGCCTTCGCCCCGTCCCGCACCGTCCTTGCCCACAGGTCCCTCATGTCGCGCCCTCCGGTCTTCCCACCACCTCCGTTCCCGCCCCGGCGCCCGAGGCCGTTCCAGCGAACGCCGCCGGCGATATTTTCGCCGATTCTGGGCCTTCTGGGGCTTGGGCTGGCGCTTCGGCGTGCGGCCGAGGTCTGGGGCCTTGCTCCCGGCGTGGGCGAAGCCGTGCTGGGGGCGGCTTCCGGCCTCGGGGCCTTTGCCGTGGCGGCCTATGCGGCCAAGGTGGTGCAGCGTCCGGGCGTGGTGCTCGAGGATCTGCGTGTGCTGCCCGGGCGGGCGGGCCTCGCGGCGCTGGTGCTGGGCCTTCTGGTGCTGGCTGCGGTGCTCGTGCCGTACGGGCCGGGGGCGGCGCGCGCGGTGCTGGTGGCGGGCCTTGGAACGCAGGCGCTGCTGGCCGGCACGGTGGCGGCGCTGCTCCTTGCAGGTCCGAAGGAGGGGCGCGTGGTCACGCCCGTCTGGCACCTGCATTTCGTGGGCTTCATCATCGGCGGCCTGACGGCGGCGCCGGTGGGCTGGCCGGGGCTGGGCCTTGGGCTGCTGATCCTCTGCGCGGTGGTGGCCGCGGCGATCTGGCTCGGCTCGCTGGTGCAGTTCGTCCGGCAGGTGCCGCCGCCGCCGCTGCGGCCGCTGCTGGCGATTCATCTGGCGCCCCTCGCTCTCCTCGGGCTGGTGGCGGCGAACCAGGGCCTGCCGACGGTCGCGGCCGCCTGTGCCGCGGCCGGGGCGGTCCTGCTTGCGGTCCTTCTCGCCTCGGCGCGCTGGCTGCTCGCCGCGGGCTTCAGCCCGCTCTGGGGGGCGCTGACCTTCCCGCTTGCGGCCTATACGGGGCTCGTGCTGATCGTCTGGCCGCAGGCGGGGGCGGCGCTGCTGGTGGCCACGGTGCTCGTCATTCCGCCGATCGCGGTCAGGATCCTGCAGGAGTGGGCCCGCGGCAGCCTTGCCGCCCGCACGAATGCGGCGCAGGCCTGAGCGCGATTTCCCGGCTGTGACCATCCGACCGAACCATGCGCGTGCGCATGGTTTTCCCCTTGCCTTCCCGGCACACGCGTGAAACAGGGAACCGCCAAACGATCCCATCCAAGGAATGTCCCATGGAGATTCGCGAGGCTCTCACCTTCGACGACGTCCTTCTTGTTCCCGCGGCCAGCTCTGTGCTGCCGTCGGACGCGGACACCTCGACCTTCGTCACGAAGGCGATCCGCATGAATATCCCGCTTCTGTCCTCGGCCATGGACACCGTGACCGAGGGGCGCATGGCCATCGCCATGGCGCAGGCGGGCGGGATCGGGGTGATCCACCGCAACCTCGGCATCGAGGAGCAGGCGCGCGAGGTCAGCCGCGTCAAGCGGTTCGAAAGCGGCATCGTCTATGCCCCGATCACGCTGCGCCCTGACCAGACGCTTGCCGACGCCAAGGCCCTGCAGGAGCGGTACAACGTGACCGGCTTCCCCGTCGTGGACGAGGGCGGGCGCGTGGTGGGGATCGTGACCAACCGCGACATGCGCTTTGCCAACGACGACCGAACGCCGGTCCGGGTGATGATGACCTCGGACAATCTGGCCATCCTGCAGGAGCCGGCCGACCGCGACACGGCCATCAGCCTGATGAAGGCCCGGCGGATCGAAAAGCTTCTGGTGACGGACGGGCAGGGCAAGCTGACCGGCCTTCTCACCCTGAAGGACACCGAGAAATCGGTGCTGAACCCGCACGCCTGCAAGGACGAGCTGGGCCGGCTGCGCGTCGCCGCCGCCTCGACGGTGGGCGAGGCGGGCTTCGAGCGCAGCCAGGCGCTGATCGAGGCGGGCGTGGACATGGTGGTGATCGACACCGCCCACGGTCACTCCGAGGGCGTGTCGAAGGCGGTTGAGCGGATCAAGGGCTTCTCGAACTCGGTGCAGGTGGTGGCGGGCAACGTGGCCACCGCCGAGGCGACGCGCGCGCTGATCGCGGCCGGCGCGGATGCGGTGAAGGTGGGGATCGGGCCGGGCTCGATCTGCACCACGCGGATCGTGGCGGGCGTGGGCGTGCCGCAGCTGACGGCGATCATGGATGCCGCGGGCGCCGCGGGCGACATCCCCGTGATCGCCGACGGTGGCATCAAGTACTCGGGCGACTTCGCCAAGGCGATCGCGGCGGGTGCCTCCTGCGCGATGGTGGGCTCGGCGATCGCGGGGACGGACGAAAGCCCCGGTGAGGTGATCCTCTACCAGGGCCGCAGCTTCAAGAGCTACCGCGGCATGGGCAGCCTCGGCGCCATGGCGCGCGGTTCGGCCGACCGCTACTTCCAGAAGGACGCGGCGTCGGACAAGCTGGTGCCCGAGGGGATCGAGGGGCAGGTGCCCTACAAGGGCCCGGCCTCGGCGGTGATCCACCAGATGGTCGGCGGCCTGCGCGCGGCGATGGGCTACACCGGCAACCGCACGGTCGCCGAGATGCGCGCAGGCTGCAACTTCGTGCGGATCACCGGGGCGGGGCTGAAGGAAAGCCACGTCCACGACGTTCAGATCACCCGCGAGAGCCCGAACTACCGGCTTGGCTGAGCCCGAGGGCAGGGTCCGGCCCCGTCCGGGCCCTGCCGCAGATCCGGGTCACCCGGCAAACCGCGCGCGGCCCGCGACAAGCTCCTCGAGCAGGCGTTCCATGAGGCGGAACTGTGTCTCGGCCCATCCGCAATCCCAGTGGTCGGGGTCGATCATCCGATCGTGGACCACGCCCTCGCAGGTGCCCAGAACAAGCATCGCCTCGGGCGGGCAGCGGCTGAACATCCGCCGCACGACGCCCCGCAACTCGAGCAGCGGCGCCATGAAGTGCGGATCCTCCGTCAGCGCCGCGAAGACGCCCGAGGAGGGCGAGTCGGTCTGTTGCATCAGCTCGCGCATCGCGGCGACGTAGGCGCGCGCGCCCAGAAGCGCCTGCCGGTCGTCGGCAGGCTCGGCCCAGCCGGGGCAGAGGCGGTCCATCTCAAGGCGAAAGCCCGCGACGTGATCCTGCACGAGCGCCCGCAAGAGCGCGTGCTTGCTCGGAAAATGGTAGAGCAGCCCGCCCTTGGACACGCCGGCCGCGGCCGCCACCGCGTCCAGCGACATGCCCGCAGGGCCGACCGTGCGCCCCAGATGCTCGGCCGCTTCCAGCAGCCGCTTCCGCGTCTCGCCCGCCATTTTCTTTCTAAGCCTCGGTGCTAGCTCAGGCACTGCAGCTTCCCATGTCCGTTGACTTTACCGTCTGGACGGTACAGTAGAATGGGAAAAAGTCAAATTTCCGCCGACGCGGCACTGTGTCCGACGGCAGTCGATGGAGAACCGGATGGTCAAGCGCCTCATCATCGCCGTGGTCCTTCTTGCCGTGATCGTGGGCGGGATCGTCGGCTTCAACCGCTTCCGCGACCAGATGATCGTGGATTTCTTCGCCAACCGCACGCCGGCCCCCGTCACCGTATCCACATCGGTGGCCGAGCCCATCACCTGGCGCCCGGGGATCGAGGCCATTGGCACCGCCATCGCGGCGCAGGGCGTGGATCTTGCGGTGGAGGCGGGCGGCACCGTGCGCGAGATCCTGTTCCGCGCGAACGAGCAAGTGGAAGAGGGCCAGAAGCTCCTCCAGATTTCGGAGCGCGAGGAGCGGGCCGACCTTGCCGCGGCCGAAGCCGCGCTGGAACTGGCAGAGACCGAGCTTGAACGCGCGCGCGCCCTGCAGGAGCGGGGCGTGTCGGCGGTGAACAATCTCGACACGGCGCAGGCGCAGGCCGCCTCGGCGCGGGCGCAGGTGGCCAAGATCCGGGCGCAGATGCAGCAGAAGGAGTTGGTGGCGCCGTTCAACGGTGTGATCGGCATCCCGCAGGTGGATGTCGGCGGCTATGTGACACCGGGAACGATCTACGCCACGCTGCAGGACCTTGATGCGATGCGCGTCGATTTCGCCCTGCCCGAGCAGCAGATCGGCCGCATCAAGTCCGGCCTTCCGGTCAGCGTGGTCTCGGAGGCGGGCGGCTACAGCGCACGCGGCGAGATCACCGGCATCGAGCCGAAGGTCGATCCCAACTCGCGGCTGGTGACGGTGCGGGCCGAGGTCGCCAACGAGACGGGCCGGATCTATCCTGGCCAGTTCCTGCGCGTCCGCGTCGAGCTGCCTGACGAGGAGCAGGTGATCGCCCTGCCGCAGACCGCGCTGATGACGAGCCTCTATGGCGATTCTGTCTATGTCGTGCGCGCGGGCGAGGGAGACGCGCCCCGCACCGTCGAGCAGGTCTTCGTTCAGCCCGGCCGCCGCGACGGCCAGATGATCGAGATCGTCTCGGGGCTCGAGCCGGGGGACGAGGTGGTCAACGCGGGCCAGAACCGTCTGTCCGGCGGGGCGCCGGTGACGGTGGACAACACCGTGCAGCCGATGGCGCAGGCCCGCGCCCAGGCTCCGGCCCAGACCGAGTCCGAGTGAGGCACCGATGAGCATTTCCGAGATCTTCATCCGCCGGCCGGTCGCCTCGACGGTGCTGGCAAGCTTCATCCTGCTGATCGGCTTCTATTCGATCTTCAACCTGCCGGTCCGGCAGTATCCCGAGGTCGAGGAGACCGTCGTCACCATCACCACGACCTATCCCGGCGCCTCGCCGGAGCTGATCCAAGGCTTCATCACGGCCCCCATCGCCCGTGCCGTCGCCACGACCGAGAACATCGACTATGTGACGAGCCAGAGCCGGCCCTCGGCCTCGATCGTCTCGGTGCAGATGAAGCTCGGCGCCAATTCGGATGTGGCGCTGACCGAGGTTCTGGCCAAGGTCCAGCAGGTGCGGGGCGAGTTGCCCTCCGAGGCCGAGGACCCGGTGATCGTGAAGGGCACCGGCGACAATTTCGCGCTCATGTATCTGGCCGCGCTGAACCCGAACATGTCGGCCGAGCAGATGACGGAATATCTCGAGCGGGTAATCCGTCCGCGCATGTCCACGATCGAGGGCGTGGCCGAGATCCAGATCATCGGCGCCGCCGAATATGCGATGCGGGTCTGGATCGACCCAATGAAGCTGGCCGCGCGCAACGTCACCGCGTCCGAAGTGCTGACAGCGATCCGGGCCTCGAACTTCCTCTCGGCCCCCGGCAAGACCGAAGGCGAGTATTTCGCCCGCGCGATCAAGCTGCAATCGACGCTGCAGACGCCCGAAGCCTTCGGCGCCCTGCCGATCCGGTCGGATGGCGACGAGGTCGTGCGCCTGCGCGACGTGGCCGAGGTCGAGCTTGCCTCGGCCGAGCCGGACAGCATCGTGACCTTCAACGGCCAGCCCGGCACCTTCATCGGCATCTTCCCGACGCCGGCTGCGAACCCGCTGACCACGGCCTCGGCGGTGATCGATGAACTGCCCGCGATCAACGCCACCCTGCCGCGGGGCATGGAGATCAACCTCGTCTATGATTCGACCGAGACGATCACCGCCTCGATCGTGGAGGTGTTCAAGACGCTGGCCGAGGCCGTCGCCATCGTGGTTGTGGTGATCCTGCTGTTCCTCGGCTCGTTCCGCTCGGTGCTGATGCCGATCGTGACGATCCCGCTTTCGCTGATCGGGGTGTGCGCGGTGCTGCTGGCGCTGGGATATTCGATCAACCTGCTGTCGCTGCTGGCGATGGTGCTGGCCATCGGCCTCGTGGTCGATGACGCCATCGTCGTGGTCGAGAACATCCACCGTCACATCGACGAGGGCATGACGCCCTATGCGGCCGCCATCAAGGGGATGCGCGAGATCACCGGGCCCGTCATCGCCATGACGATCACCCTGGCCGCCGTGCTGGCGCCGCTCGGCTTCTCGGGCGGGCTGACGGGATCGCTCTTTTCCGAGTTCGCCTTCGCGCTGGCGGGGTCCGTGATCATCTCGGGCGTGGTGGCCTTGACCATCACGCCGATGATGTCGGCCCGCCTGCTCAAGGAGGGCAGCGGCAGCCGCTTCCAGCGGATCGTGGACCGGACGCTCGAGGGGACGGCCAACTGGTATGAACGGCGGGTGTCGTCCTCGCTCGATTACCGGCCGGTCACGCTGCTTATGGTGGTGGCGCTGGTCGCGGTCACGGGCTTCATGTTCGTCAACACGACGAGCGAGCTTGCCCCCGAAGAGGATCAGGGCGCGATGTTCGCGATCCTGAACGGGCCGCGCTACGCCACCAAGGAATACACCCAGCTTTACACCGACCGGATCTCGGACGTGACGAGCGACATCGCCGAGGTGAAGACCGAATTCTCGATCGCGGGCTTCGGCGGGCAGGCCAATCAGGGCATCTATATCTGGGTGCTGGACGAATGGGCCGAGCGCGAGCGCAGCCAGGCCGAGGTGCAGCAGGAGGTGCAGTCCCTGCTCGATCCGGTGCCGGGGATGCAGGGCTTCGTCTTTGCCCCGCCGACCCTGCCGGGGACGGGCGGCGGGCTGCCGATCTCGATGGTGCTGCAGTCGATCCAGTCGCCCGACCGGGTCTTCGAGATCGCCGAGGAGATCCGCCGGCGGGCCGAGGCCTCGGGGCGCTTCATCGCGGTGCAGAACTCGCTCGCCTTCGACGCGCCCGAGGTTGTGGCCACCATCGACCGCGACCGGGCGGCGACGCTGAACGTTCCGATCTCGGACATCGGCAACACGCTGGGCCTGCTGGTGGGGGGCGCGTCGATCGCGCAGTTCGACCGCGACTCGAACAGCTACGACATCATCCCGCAGGTGCCCCGCGACTGGCGCGACAATCCCGAACGGCTGGGCGAGTTCTTCGTGCGCGCGGCCTCGGGCGCGATGGTGCCGCTGACCTCGGTGGTGAATTTCGAGACCGGCGCCGCGGCGGCCTCGATCGAGCAGTTCAACCAGCTGAACTCGGCCACCATCTCGGCGCTGCCCATGATCGGCGTCTCGACGGGGCAGGGGCTGGCCGAGCTGCAGCAGATCGCCAACGAGGTCATGCCCGACGGCTTCTTCCTCGATTATTCCGGCCAGTCGCGGCTCGAGGTGGAGCAGGGCAACACGATCCTGCTCGCCTTTGCGGCGGCGGTGGTGGTGATCTATCTGGTGCTGGCCGCGCAGTTCGAGAGCTTCCGCGATCCGTTCATCATCATGATGTCGGTGCCGCTGTCGATCTTCGGCGCGATCCTGCCGCTGAACCTCGGCCTCGGCACGCTGAACATCTACACGCAGGTGGGCCTGATCACGCTGATCGGCCTGATCACCAAGCACGGCATCCTGATGGTCGAGTTCGCCAACCAGCAGCGTGAGCAGCACGGGCTGAACCGGCGGCAGGCGATCGTGGCGGCGGCGAAGGTGCGGCTCCGGCCGATCCTGATGACGACGGCCGCGATGGCGCTGGCGGTGGTGCCGCTGATCATCGCGGAAGGCGCGGGCGCCGAGGCGCGGCAGGCCATGGGGATCGTGATCTTCACGGGCCTCCTGATCGGGACCTGCTTCACGCTCTTTGTCGTGCCGATGTTCTACACCTTCATCTCGAAGCCGGACAAGGAATGGGAGGCGCATCGCGCGATGCTGGAGGCGCGCGAGGCCTCGGCCTGAGGCACCCGGAGGAGCGGCCGGGGGTGGGGCTGTCTGCCCCTCCCCCGGACCCCCGCCCCGAGGATATTTTTCCAGAGTGAAAGGGGCGCCGCGTCCGGGCCGGAGGCGGCGCCCTTGGCTTTTGGGGCGTCATGGCGCAGAAGGTCGCGCGGCAGGCGGAGGCGACCATGACCCAGCGATTCAGCTTCGAACTCACGGCGACCGACGGGGGCGCGCGGACGGGGGTGATCTCGACCCCGCGCGGCGAGATCCGCACGCCGGCCTTCATGCCGGTGGGCACGGCCGGGACGGTCAAGGCGATGCTGCCCGAGAGCGTGCGGGCGACGGGCGCCGACATCCTGCTCGGAAACACCTATCACCTGATGCTGCGGCCCACGGCCGAGCGGGTGGCGCGGCTGGGCGGGCTGCACCGTTTCATGAACTGGGAGCGGCCGATCCTGACCGACTCGGGCGGGTTCCAGGTGATGAGCCTTGCGGACCTCAGGAAGCTGACCGAGGAGGGCGTGACCTTCCGCTCGCACATCGACGGATCGAAGCATCATCTGAGCCCCGAGCGCAGCATGGAGATCCAGCGGCTGCTGGGATCGGACATCGTGATGGCGTTTGACGAATGTCCCGCGCTGCCCGCATCGGAGGCGGCGGTGGCGACATCCATGCGGCTGTCGATGCGCTGGGCCGAGCGGTCGCGCGACGCCTTCGGCGACCGGCCGGGCCATGCGCTCTTCGGGATCATGCAGGGCGGGGTGACGCGCGAGCTGCGCGAGGAGAGCGCCGAGGCGCTGACGGCCATCGGCTTCGAGGGCTATGCCATCGGCGGCCTTGCCGTGGGCGAGGGGCAGGAGGCGATGTTCGGCGTTCTTGACTATGCGCCGGGCTTCCTGCCCGAGGACCGGCCGCGCTACCTGATGGGCGTGGGCAAGCCCGACGACATCGTGGGCGCCGTCGAGCGCGGGGTGGACATGATGGATTGCGTGCTGCCGTCACGCTCAGGGCGGACGGGGCAGGCCTGGACGCGGCGCGGGCAGGTCAACATCAAGAACGCCCGCCACATGGACGATCCGCGCCCGCTGGACGAGGCCTGCACCTGCCCGTGCTGCCGCACCTATTCGCGCGCCTATCTGCATCACGTCTTCCGCGCGCAGGAGATCATCGCCTCGATGCTGCTGACCTGGCACAACCTGCATTACTATCAGGACCTGATGCAGGGCCTGCGCGCGGCGATCTCGGACGGGCGGCTGGCGGCCTTCGTGGCGCAGTTCCATGCGCAGCGGGCCGAAGGCGACATCGAGCCGCTGTGAGTCATGACGGCCATGCACCGGCTGCATGGAAGGTGCCTTTGCCCCGGCCGCTCCGGGCCCTATCTCGGGGCGACACAGATCAAGGACATACCGGATGACTGAGACACTCTTCACCCCGATCGCCTTCGGTGATCTGACGCTGAAGAACCGGGTCGTGATGGCGCCGCTGACCCGCAACCGGGCGAACCCCGAGGGCGACCTGCCGACCGACCTCACCGTGGAATATTACCGCCAGCGCGCCGGCGCGGGCCTGATCGTGACGGAAGGCTCGCAGATCTCGCCCGAGGGCAAGGGCTACGCCTGGACGCCCGGCATCCATTCCGAGGCGCAGGTTGCCGGCTGGCGCGCGGTGACCGAGGCCGTCCATGCGCAGGGCGGCCATATCGCGATCCAGCTCTGGCATGTCGGGCGGATCAGCCACACGAGCCTGCTGGACGGGCAGGCGCCTGTCGCGCCTTCGGCCATCACCGCCGCGTCGCGCACCTTCGACGGCAGCCAGTTCGTCGCCACCTCCGAGCCGCGCGCGCTTGCGACGGACGAGATCGCGCGCGTGGTCGAGGATTACCGCAAGGCGGCGCGCAACGCGAAGGCCGCGGGCTTCGATGCGGTCGAGATCCATGCGGCGAACGGCTATCTGATCGACCAGTTCCTCCGCGACACGTCGAACAAGCGCACCGACGCCTATGGCGGCAGCCCGGAGAACCGCGTGCGGTTCCTCGATGAAGTGGTGGGCGCGGTGGTCTCGGAGATGGGGCCGGGCCGCACCGGCATCCGGCTTTCGCCCTTCTCGAACGCCAACGATGTGGGCATCGACAGCGACACGGTGGGCCTCTTCTCGAAGGTCATCGACGTGCTGAACCGGCACGGGATCGCCTTCCTGCACATGGTCGAGGGCCAGACCGGCGGGCCCCGCGACTGGCCCGAGGGGGCGCTCGAGGCGCTGCGGGATCGCTTCCACGGCACCTACATCGCCAACAACGGCTATGACCGCGAGATGGCGGTCGAGGCGGTCGGGAGCGGGCGGGCCGGGATGGTGGCCTTCGGCAAGCTCTATATCTCGAACCCCGATCTGGCCGAGCGGCTGGCCGCGCGGGCGCCTCTGGCCCCGCTGCCGACGGAAGGGCTCTATGGCGGCGGTGCCCGCGGCTACACCGACTATCCGGCGCTGACGCCGGCAGCCTGACGGGTGGCCGGGGCCGCGCGGCCCCGGCACCGGTCGTCCGGGCGATCCCGCCGGGGACCGTGCGGCCGGCGCGGCCCTCGGCCCGTCTGCCGGATGCTGCACAAAGTTGCACCGAAAGAGGACTTGTTCCGCGCGGTCCACGGGTCCAGAGTTTGCGGGAAGTCGCAGTGGAGGTCCGGTTGACAGCAGGACCCCACGCCACCAGATATCGTAGTGACTGTCCGGGGAAGGCCGAGTGCTGCCGAATGGCCGGGGCCGGAGCCTTCCTGCATCGAAGGAAAAGACATGACTGAACAGCTTCCCAACAGCTATCCCGTGCTGCCGCTGCGCGACATCGTGGTCTTCCCCCACATGATCGTGCCGCTGTTCGTCGGGCGCGAAAAGTCGGTGCGCGCGCTCGAGGAGGTGATGGCCGACGATCGCCAGATCCTGCTCTCGTCGCAGATCGATCCGTCGGTCGATGATCCGACGACGGACGGGATCTATCGGTCCGGTGTCCTGGCCAATGTCCTGCAGCTTCTCAAGCTGCCGGACGGCACCGTGAAGGTGCTGGTCGAGGGCAAGAGCCGCGTGCGGATCACCGAATTCGTGCAGAACGACTCGTTCTTCGAGGCGCGGGCCGAGCGTCTCGACGAGCAGCCGGGCGATCAGGCGACGGTGGACGCGCTTCTGCGCGCCGTGGCGGAAGAGTTCGAACGCTACGCCAAGATCAAGAAGAACATCCCCGAGGAGGCGCTCTCCGCCGTGTCGGAGACGCGCGACGCCGCCCGTCTGGCCGATCTCGTGGCCGGGCATCTGGGGATCGACGTGGCCCAGAAGCAGGCGCTTCTGGAGACGCTCGACGTGGCCGAGCGGCTGGAGAAGGTCTACGGCCACATGCAGGGCGAAATGTCGGTCCTGCAGGTCGAGAAGAAGATCAAGACCCGCGTCAAGTCGCAGATGGAGCGCACCCAGCGCGAATATTATCTGAATGAGCAGATGAAGGCCATCCAGAAGGAGCTGGGCGACGGCGAGGAAGGCCAGAACGAGATCGCGGAACTGGAAGAGCGGATCGCGAAGACCGAGCTGTCCAAGGAGGCCCGCGACAAGGCCGAGGCCGAGGTCAAGAAGCTGAAGTCGATGTCGCCGATGTCGGCCGAGGCCACGGTCGTGCGCAACTATCTCGACTGGCTCCTCGGCGTGCCGTGGGGGGTGAAGTCGCGCACCAAGAAGGACCTGACCAAGGCCGAAGCGGTGCTTGATGCCGACCACCACGGGCTCGAGAAGGTCAAGGAACGCATCGTCGAATATCTCGCCGTGCAGGCGCGGTCGGCCAAGCTCAAGGGGCCGATCCTCTGCCTCGTCGGGCCTCCGGGCGTCGGCAAGACCTCGCTGGGGCGGTCGGTGGCCAAGGCCACGGGGCGCGAGTTCATCCGCATCTCGCTGGGGGGGGTGCGCGACGAATCCGAGATCCGCGGCCACCGCCGGACCTACATCGGCTCGATGCCGGGCAAGATCATCCAGGCGCTGAAGAAGGCCAAGACCACCAACCCGCTGATCCTTCTCGACGAGATCGACAAGATGGGGCAGGACTTCCGCGGCGATCCGGCCTCGGCCATGCTCGAGGTGCTCGATCCGGAACAGAACGCGACCTTCGTGGACCACTATCTCGAAGTGGAATACGACCTGTCGAACGTGATGTTCCTGACGACGGCGAACAGCTACAACATGCCCTCGCCGCTTCTGGACCGGATGGAGATCATCCCGCTCTCGGGCTACACCGAGGATGAAAAGCGCGAGATCGCCCGGCAGCACCTGATCCCGAAGCAGATCGAGAACCACGGTCTGAAGAAGGGCGAGTTCAGCGTGACCGACGCGGCCCTGACCGAGATCATCCGCACCTACACCCGCGAGGCGGGGGTGCGGAACCTCGAACGCGAGATCGCCAAGCTCGCACGGAAGGCCGTGACCGAGATCGTCAAGGGCGCCACCAAGGCGGTCGAGGTCACGCCCGAGAAGCTGGAGAGCTTCCTCGGCGTGAAGCGGCACCGCTATGGCCTCGCCGAGAAGGAGGATCAGGTGGGCGTCGTCACGGGCCTTGCCTGGACGTCGGTCGGCGGGGAACTCCTCTCGATCGAGGCGCTGCGCCTGCCCGGCAAGGGCCGGATGAAGACCACCGGCAAGCTCGGCGATGTGATGAAGGAATCGATCGACGCGGCCTCGAGCTTCGTGCGCTCGATCTCGCCCGAGCTGGGCGTGAAGCCGCCGAAGTTCGAGGCGGTGGACATCCACGTCCACGTCCCCGAGGGCGCCACGCCCAAGGACGGGCCTTCGGCCGGGGTGGCGATGGTGACCTCGATCGTGTCGGTCCTGACGGGCATCCCGGTCCACAAGGATGTGGCGATGACGGGCGAGGTGACGCTGCGCGGCAACGTGCTGCCGATCGGCGGGCTGAAGGAGAAGCTCCTCGCGGCGCTTCGGGGCGGCATCAAGACGGTGCTGATCCCCGAGGAGAACGCCAAGGATCTCGCCGAAATCCCGGACAATGTGAAGGAGGGGCTGCGGATCGTCCCCGTCTCGCACGTCCGCGAGGTGCTGCGCGAGGCTCTGGTTCGGATGCCCGAGCCGGTGGAATGGGACGAGGCCGCCGAAGAGGCCGCCGCGGCCGCCCGCCGGCTGGAGCGCGAAGCGGCGCCGTCCGCCACCGCGCACTGAACATCCTTCGGAAGAGGGGGAAGGCGCGGCTGCGGCCGCGCCTTTTCCTTTGCGTGGCAGGTTGCTGCCGTGCGATCTTGCCTTGCGCGCGCCCGCATTCTCACACCCGTGTCGTGACATGGTCTCCGGTTGCGTCGATTGAAGCGGCCGGATGTTCGGCCGGGCTGGACGAGTCTGCGGCACTTTCCTAAACCTGCGACAGGCGCAGGCGGGGGAGCTTCATGCAGGACGAGAGGCCGGTGGATCAGCTGACCGAGGCGGAAGCCGCGGCAGAGCTTTCGCATCTGGCCGAGGCCATTGCGGCGGCCGATACCGCCTACCACACCCACGACGCGCCGCGCATCAGCGACGCCGACTATGACGCGCTGAAGCGGCGAAACCGCGCCATCGAAGAGCGGTTTCCCGCGCTCCGCCGCCCTGACAGCCCGAGCGAACGGGTGGGGGGCGCGCTGGCCGAAGGCTTTGCGAAGGTCCGCCACGAGGTGCGGATGCTCTCGCTGGAGAACGCCTTCGAACTTGCCGAGGTCGAGGAGTGGATCGAGCGGATCCGCCGCTTCCTCGGCCATGTGGGCGACCTGCGCTTCACGGCCGAGCCCAAGATCGACGGGCTCTCGCTCTCGCTCCGTTACGAAAAGGGCCGGCTGGTGCAGGCCGCCACCCGCGGCGACGGCGAGACGGGCGAGAATGTCACCGAGAACGCCCGTACCATCGGCGACCTGCCGACGGAATTGACCGGCGCGCCGGACCTGCTCGAGGTTCGCGGCGAGGTCTATATGCGCCACGCGGATTTTGCGGCGCTGAACGAACGGCAGGAGGCCACGGGCCAGCGCCTGTTCGCCAATCCGCGCAACGCGGCCGCCGGGTCGCTCCGCCAGCTTGATCCCGCCGTCACCGCTTCGAGGCCGCTTCATTTCTTCGCCTACGCCTGGGGCGCCCATTCCGAGCCTCTGGCCGACACCCAGCAGGGCGCCATCGCGCGGCTCTCCGCGCTCGGCTTTGCGACGAACCCGCTCACGCGGCTCTGCACCGGCCCCGATGAACTGCTCGCCCATTACGCCGACATCGAACGCCAGAGGGCGAGCCTCGGCTATGACATCGACGGCGTGGTCTACAAGGTGGACGACCTCGCCCTTCAGCGCAGGCTGGGCTTCCGCGCCTCGACCCCCCGCTGGGCCATCGCGCACAAGTTCGCGGCCGAGCTGGCCTGGACCCAGCTCGAGGGGATCGACATCCAGGTGGGCCGCACCGGCGCGCTCTCGCCCGTCGCGCGGCTGAAGCCCGTGACGGTGGGCGGCGTGGTGGTGGCCAATGCCACGCTCCACAACGAGGATTACATCGCCGGCCGCGACTCGAAGGGGCAGGAGATCCGCGGCGGCAAGGACATCCGCGTGGGCGACTGGGTGCAGGTCTATCGTGCGGGCGACGTGATCCCCAAGGTGGCCGAGGTGGATCTGTCCCGCCGTCCCGAGGGCGCCGTGCCCTACCGCTTTCCCGACACCTGCCCCGACTGCGGCTCGGCCGCGATCCGCGAACCGGGCGATTCGGTGCGCCGCTGCACGGGCGGGCTGATCTGCCCCGCCCAGCAGGTCGAGCGGCTGAAGCACTTCGTCTCGCGCGCGGCCTTCGACATCGAGGGTCTGGGCGCCAAGCAGGTCGAGGCGCTCTGGCGCGACGGCTGGATCCGGCAGCCCGCCGACATCTTCGATCTGCCGAACCGCTACCGCGAGGGTCTCCAGCGGCTCGAGAACCGCGAGGGCTGGGGCCGGAAGTCGGCCGAAAACCTCTTTGCCGCTATCGAGGCGGCGCGGCGGATCGCGTTGCACCGGCTGATCTTCGCCCTGGGCATCCGCCATGTCGGCGAGACGACCGCCACGCTTCTGGCCACCCACTACGGCAGCTGGGCGGCCTTCGAGGCCGCGATGACCCGCGCCGAGGTGGGGACGGGGTCCGAGTGGCAGGATCTTCTGTCGATCGACGGGGTGGGCGCGGTGCTTGCGACCTCGCTCGTGACCACCTTCCACCAGGAGGCGGAGCGGGCGGCCATCGACGCGCTGGCCGCTCACCTCACGGTCGAGGATGCCGAGATGCGGACGCCGGTCGAAAGCCCGATCGCGGGCAAGATCGTGGTTTTCACCGGCACGCTCGAGAAGATGTCGCGCAACGAGGCCAAAGCGCGGGCCGAGGCGCTCGGAGCCAAGGTCTCGGGCTCGGTCTCGGCCCGGACAGACCTCGTGGTGGCGGGACCGGGGGCGGGGTCCAAGGCAAAACAGGCCGCGGCGCTGGGGGTCGAGACCATCGACGAGGACGCCTGGCTGCGCCTGATCGGCGACGCATGAGCCGGCCCGAGATCCTCTTCCCGCTCTTCGCCGACCTGGAGACGCTGGATGGGGTCGGTCCCAAGACGGCCAAGGCCTTCGCCGGTCTCGGCGTGACCCGGCCCAAGGACCTCCTGTTCCTCCTGCCGCATTCGGCGGTGGACCGCAGCCGCCGCCGCTCGATCCGCGAGGTCATGCCGCCGGTGACGGCCACGGTCGAGGTCGAGATCGGGGCCCATTACCCGCCGCGGCGCAAGGGAGGCCCCTACCGGATCGCCGTCCGGGACGCCGAGGCCGAGTTCACGCTCGTCTTCTTCCACGCGCGGGGCGACTATCTGACGAGGCTCCTGCCACAGGGAGAGCGGCGGCTCGTCTCGGGCCGGATCGAGTTCTTCGACGGGATGGCGCAGATGGTCCATCCCGACCATGTGCTGCGCCCCGAAGAGGCCGCTGACCTGCCCGCCTGCGAGCCGGTCTATCCGCTCGCCGCCGGCCTCACGCAGAAGCTGGTGGCCAAGGCCGCGGCGGCGGCGCTCGAGCGTCTGCCCGAACTGGCGGAATGGATCGACCCCGCCCTCAAGGCGCGCGAGGGCTGGCCGGACTGGGCAACCGCCGTGCGGGCTTCCCACGCGCCCGCGGCCCCCGCCGATGTGACGCCGACGGCCGCCGCACGCCGGCGTCTGGCCTATGATGAGCTCTTCGCCCACCAGCTCACCCTGACGCTCGCGCGGGCCACGCGCCGGCGCGGCAAGGGGCAGGCGTCGGTCGGCACCGGCGCCCTGCAGCGCCGCGCACTGGACAGCCTGCCCTTTGCGCCCACCGGCGCCCAGACCCGCGCCCTGTCCGAGGTCGCGGCCGACATGGCCACCCCCCTGCGGATGAACCGGCTCCTGCAGGGCGATGTGGGGGCGGGCAAGACGCTGGTGGCCTTCCTCGCGCTCGCCATCGCGGTCGAGGCGGGCGGGCAGGGGGTGATGATGGCGCCGACCGAGATCCTCGCCCGGCAGCATGTGGCAAGCCTCGCGCCCCTGGCCGAGGCGGCGGGCATCCGGTTGGAGCTGCTCACCGGTCGCGACAAGGGCGCCGAGCGCGCCTCGAAACTCGCGGCGCTGGCCTCGGGCGAAATCGGCGTGCTGGTAGGAACGCATGCCGTCTTCCAGAAGGATGTCCTCTTCCATGATCTGCGCCTCGCCATCGTGGACGAGCAACACCGCTTCGGCGTGGCGCAGCGTATGGAGCTGGGCGCCAAGGGCGCGGCCGCGGACGTGCTGGTGATGACGGCGACCCCCATCCCCCGCAGCCTTGCGCTGGCCAGTTACGGCGACATGGATGTGTCGGTCCTGGACGAGAAGCCGCCGGGCCGCTCCCCGGTCAAGACGGCGCTCGTCTCCTGCGAGCGGATGGACGAGGTGGTGGCCAGTCTCGCCCATGCCGTGGCCGAGGGCCGGCAGGCCTACTGGGTCTGCCCGCTGGTCGAGGACAGCGAAGCGGTGGATTACGCCTCGGCCGAGGCCCGGTTCCAGCATCTCCGCGCCGCTCTCGGCGAGGGTGTGGTGGGGCTCGTCCATGGCCAGATGGCCCCGGCCGACAAGGATGCCGCAATGGCGCGCTTCGTGGCCGGCGAGACGCGGGTTCTGGTCGCCACCACGGTGATCGAGGTGGGCGTGAACGTGCCCAACGCCTCGATCATGGTGATCGAGCGGGCCGAAATCTTCGGGCTGGCCCAGCTTCACCAGTTGCGCGGGCGGGTGGGGCGCGGAGCCGCGCAATCCACCTGCCTCCTGATGTATCAGCCCCCCCTCGCCGAGAGCGGCCAGCGCCGCCTCACCATCCTGCGCGAGACCGAGGACGGGTTCCGCATCGCCGAGGAGGATCTGGCGATCCGCGGTGCCGGCGACCTGATCGGCACGGCGCAGTCCGGCCTCCCGCGCTTCCGCATCGCCGACCTCGAGCGGCAGGCCGCCCTGATGGAACTGGCCCAGTCCGACGCGCGCAAGCTTCTGAACGACGATCCGGCGCTCGCCTCGCCGCGGGGCCAGGCCGCGCGCCTCCTGCTCTGGCTTCTCGACCAGGACCGGGCGATCCGCCTCCTCTCCGTCGGCTGACCCCCCGGTCTTTCACTCTGCCCAAATATCCTCGGGGTGAGGGTCCGGGAGAGGGGCAGACAGCCCCTCTCCCGGCCTGCCGTCGGCCCTCGGCCCGCCATCTGCCACGATGTTCCTAAAAAGTTCTTTACAAACCTTAACGACCGTGAGAACATTAATAGAACATCAAGACGGAGATCGCCGATGCTGACCGAGATGAAGGATATCCTCTCCCGCTGCTCCGACACTCTGATCGAGGACGCGCTGGGTGTTGCCACCGTCTTTACGGTGCTGATCGCGGCGCTCTACCTGCCGCATTTCCTCTGAGTTCCTGCCCGCGGCCGGTCCCTGGCAGCCGCCTGCTGCCCGTCCCCATATCCCTGGACCGGACGCAACTGCCGTCGCCCTTGCCCCGGGCGGCGGCCTTTTCATTCGGATGCAGGCCAGCCCTGCGCCTTGCGGCGCCTCGTCAGCGCGCTTCCGCCTCGGCGAAGGCATCGGCCGCCGCTTCGAGCGCAAGCAGGATCGAGGCATGGCGGTTGCGGTAGTCGCGTGCGGGGATCAACACCTCGTAGCCCTCGAAGGGGGGCGCGGGCACCGGCCCCTCAGCCGTCAGCATGGCCTTCAGCGCATCGCGCGCGCCCTCGATCTCGGCCCGGCTGCGCCCCAGCAGCGCGCGGCCCATGATCGAGGCCGAAGCCTGCCCCAGCGCGCAGGCCTTCACATCCTGCGCGAAATCCGCCACCCGCCCGCCGCTGAGGCTCAGGTCCACCGTCACCATCGATCCGCAGACCGGGGACCGGCGCCGGGCGCTGCCCTGGGGCTCTGGCAGGCGGCCGATGTGCGGAATATCCGCCGCCAGTTCGAGGATGCGCCCCGAATAGAGGCTGATCAGGTCGCTGTCGCTCATGGCTTTCCTCTTCGCGCTCGACCTTCTAGATAGGCTCTCGCCTGCCTGATGAAAAGGAAGACCCATGGCCTTCGATCCCGCCTCGCTGACCTATGACGCCCGCGGCCTGGTTCCCGCAATCGCGCAGGATCATGCGACGGGCGAGGTGCTGATGATGGCCTGGATGAACGCCGAGGCGGTCGCCCGGACGCTCGAGACCGGCCGCGTCACCTACTGGTCGCGCTCGCGCCAGTCCTTCTGGGTCAAGGGCGAGACCTCGGGCCACATCCAGCGGCTGGTCGAGCTGCGGATCGACTGCGACCGCGACTGTCTTCTGCTGCTCATCGAGCAGGTGGGCCCGGCCTGCCACACCCACCGCCGCTCCTGCTTCTACACCGCCGTCCGCGAGGGGGCCGAGCAGGTCATTCTCGACCCGATGGTGGGCTGAGCGTCAAAAGCCCACCATGGCGCGGATCTCGCGCGGCGTTATCCCCTCGGCCCGGTATTTGGCGATGGCCCTGGAATCCTCCCGCTTGGCCAGCCGCTTGCCCGCTTCGTCGCGGATCAGCCGGTGATGGTGGTAGTCCGGCGTCGGCAGTCCCAACAGCCGTTGCAGCAGGACATGGGCCGCCGTCGCCTCGAAGAGATCCTCGCCCCGCACCACCTCGGTCACGCCCTGCGCGGCATCGTCCACCACAACGGCGAGGTGGTAGGAGGTGCCAAAGCCTCGGCGCGCCAGCACCAGATCACCGACGGTCGCGGCGAGATCGTCCGCCTCGTGCCAGCCCTCGAGAGGGCCCGTCTCGTGAAAGCCGCACCGCCCGACCATGGCCTGCGCCCGCGCCATGTCCAGCCGGATGGCCTCGTCGGGCCCGGCCTCCTCCACCCGCCGCCCGCGGCAGGTGCCGGGATAGATGATGCCGTCGGGGCCGAGCGAGACCCCCTCCTGCGGGGCCGAGAGGGCCGCCCGGATGTCCGCTCGGCTGCATCGGCAGGGGTAGGTCAGGCCCAGCTCTCCCAGCCGCTCCAGCGCGTCCCGGTAGGCCGCGCCGCGCGTGGACTGCCGCATCACGGGCCGCGGCCAGTCGAGGCCCAGCCAGTGCAGGTCATCGAAGATCTGCGCCTCCCACTCCGGTCGGCACCGGCCGCGGTCGATGTCCTCGATGCGCAGCAGGGCCGTGCCGGACCCCGCGCGCTGCCAGACGGTCAGCGCCGAGAAGGCATGGCCCAGATGCAGCGGCCCGGTCGGCGAGGGCGCAAAGCGGGTTACGCGGCCAGCCATTCGGTGAAAGCCGCCTTGGCGCGGTCGGTATAGGCCTTGTAGCGGTCCTTGCGGCCGCGGCGGCCGCCCTTGGCATCAATGGGCGGGAATAGCCCGAAGTTCACGTTCATCGGCTGGAAGGTCTTCGCTTCGGCGCCGCCGGTGATGTGGGTGATCAGCGCGCCCATCGCCGTCTCGGGCGGCGGAGGCGGCAGGTCGCGCCCGAGGATCTCGGCCGCAGCCATGCGTCCGGCCAGAAGGCCCATCGCTGCACTCTCCACATATCCTTCCACGCCCGTTACTTGCCCGGCG
Organism: Cereibacter azotoformans; assembly: GCF_021391315.1. NCBI lineage: Bacteria > Pseudomonadati > Pseudomonadota > Alphaproteobacteria > Rhodobacterales > Paracoccaceae > Cereibacter > Cereibacter azotoformans. The sequence continues at coordinate 1,095,156 of NZ_CP090021.1, forward strand.
AAGCGAATGTTCCGTCTCAACTTCAGCCGCATCCGGTCATCGAGCAGCGTGGGCGAGTTCAGGAAGGTGTTGCGGTGAATGCCGCCAAGACGCGCGAAGCTGGCATTCTCCAGGCCAGGAATCATACGGAAAACAGAAGTTTGCGCGCCATACTTCATCTTGGTCTGGAAGCCCACGATGTTGTAGAGCGTGCCGAGCTTGTTGTCGCGCCGGAGCTGGACGACGGCGTGGGCCTTGTCCTGCGGCTTGTGGGCGTTGGTCAGCCCGACCGGTTTCATCGGCCCGTGGCGCAGCGTCTCGCGTCCACGCTCGGCCATGACCTCGATGGGCAGGCAGCCGTCGAAATAGCCGGCCGTTTCACCCTCGTGGAACTCGGTCTTCTCCGCGGCCAGAAGGGCATCGATGAAGGCTTCATACTGATCGCGGGTCATGGGGCAGTTGATGTAGGCGGTGCGCTCGTCCTCGGTCTCGCCCTTGTCGTAGCGGGACTGCCGCCAGGCAACCGACATGTCGATGCTCTCGGCATAGACGATGGGCGCGATGGCGTCGAAGAAGGCCAGCGACTGCGCGCCTGTGACGGCGCGGATGCTCTCGGCAAGGCTCGAGGAGGTCAGCGGCCCGGTCGCGATGATCCAGTCACCATCTGAGGGAAGTTCGGCAAGCTCTTCCTCTACAACGGAAATCAGCGGATGCGCTCGCAGCCGCGCCGTCACGCTTTCCGCGAACGGATCGCGGTCCACCGCCAGCGCGCCGCCGGCCGGAAGCCGGTGGGCCGAGGCCATCTCCATGATGAGCCCGCGGGCCGCGCGCATCTCCCAGTGAAGGAGCCCCACGGCGTTTCTCTCGTCATCGTCCGAGCGGAACGAGTTCGAGCAGACCATCTCGGCGAACTGGCCGGTGCGGTGGGCGAAGGTGCCGACCCGTGGCCGCATCTCGTGCAGGACGACAGGCACGCCCATCTCTGCGGCCTGCCATGCGGCCTCGGAGCCGGCCATGCCGGCCCCCACGATGTGCAGGCTGCGCGTCATGGCTCAGGCCTCTTCCCCGCCGGTGTCGCCGGTTTCGATCACCTCGGCGGTATCGCCGGCATCGGCGATCCGGGCCACCGACACCACCTCTTCGCTGCCGCCGGTGTCGAACACACGGACCCCGCCGGCCGAGCGCGAGCGGAAGCTGATCTGCTCGACAGGGACGCGGATCGACTGCCCGCCCGAGGTCGCGAGCATGACCTGATCGCTCATCTCGATGGGGAAGCAGGCCACGAGCGGCCCGCCGCGCATCGACTTCTCGAAGGAGGTGACGCCCTGGCCGCCACGCCCGCGCACCGGATAGTCGTGGCTGGACGAGATCTTGCCCAGGCCGCGCGCGGTGATCGTCAGGATCAGATCCTCGGCGGCCGACATCTCGGCATAGCGGGTGGGCGAAAGCTGCCCCGCCTCGATCGCGTCCTCGTCCTCGTCGCTCTCGGCCTCTTCGGTGACGCCGGCCATCAGGCGGCGCTGCTTGAGGTAGGCGGCGCGCTCGGCCGGGTCGGCCTCGAAATGGCGGATGACCGACATCGAGACCACGCGGTCGCCCTCGGCGAGACGGATGCCCCGCACGCCGGTCGAATCGCGGCCCGAGAACACCCGGACGTCCGTGGTCTGGAAGCGGATGGCGCGCCCCATGGCCGTCACCATCATCACGTCGTCGTCCTCGTCGCAGATCGAGACATTCACGAGGCTCACCCCCTCGGGCAGCTTCATGGCGATCTTGCCGTTGCGCTTGACGTTGGTGAAGTCCGACAGGCGGTTGCGGCGCACGTCGCCTTCCGAGGTGGCAAAGACCACCTGCAGGCGGTCCCATTCCGCCTCGGGCTCGTCGATCTTCATCAGGGCCGCGATGCTGATGCCGGTCGCGATGGGCAGGATGTTGACGATCGCCTTGCCCTTCGCCGTCCGCCCGCCGAGCGGCAGGCGCCAGCACTTGAGGTCATAGACCATGCCGTCGGTGGTGAAGAACAGAAGCTGCGTGTGGGTGTTGGCGACGAAGAGGGTCGTCACCACGTCGTCTTCCTTGGTCGCCATGGACGCAAGGCCCTTGCCGCCGCGGCGCTGGCTGCGGAACTCGGCCAGCGGGGTGCGCTTGATGTAGCCGCCCGAGGTGATGGTCACGACCATGTCCTCGCGCTCGATCAGATCCTCGTCCTCGAGGTCGCCCGCCCATTCCGAGATCTCGGTCCGGCGCGGCACGGCGAAGAGCGCCTTCACCTCGCGCAACTCGTCCGAGATGATCGCCATGATCCGTTCGCGCGAGCCGAGGATGTCGAGATAGTCGCGGATCTTCGCGGCGAGTTCCGCCAGCTCGTCGGTGACTTCCTTGACCCCCATGGCCGTCAGGCGCTGGAGGCGCAGGTCGAGGATCGCGCGGGCCTGGATCTCGGAGAGGTTGTAGGTGCCGTCCTCGTTGATCGTGTGCGAGGGATCGTCAATCAGCCGGATGTAGTCGGCGATCTCGGCCGCGGGCCAGCGCCGGGTCATCAGCCGCTCGCGTGCCTCGGCCGGATCGGCGGAACTGCGGATCGTCGCCACCACCTCGTCCACGTTCGACACCGCGACCGCGAGACCGCAGAGGATGTGGCTGCGCTCGCGCGCCTTGCGCAGTTCGTAGGCGGTGCGGCGCGCCACAACGTCTTCTCGGAAGGTCAGGAAGTGGCTCAGGAAATCGCGAAGCGTGAGCTGCTCGGGCCGGCCGCCGTTCAGCGCCAGCATGTTGCAGCCGAAGGTGGTCTGCATCGGCGTGAAGCGCCAGAGCTGGTTCAGCACCACCTCGGGCGTGGCGTCGCGCTTGAGTTCGATCACCACCCGGACGCCGACCCGGTCGGATTCGTCCTGCACATGGGCGATGCCCTCGATCTTCTTCTCGCGCACCATGTCGGCGATCTTCTCGATCATGGTGGCCTTGTTGACCTGATAGGGGATTTCGTCGAGCACGATCGCGTAGCGGTCCTTGCGGATCTCTTCCACGCGGACCTTGGCCCGCATGATGACCGAGCCGCGGCCTTCCAGATAGGCCTTGCGCGCGCCCGAGCGGCCGAGGATCACGCCGCCCGTCGGGAAGTCGGGGCCGGGGATGATCTCCATCAGCCGCTCGGTCGAGATGTCGGGGTTCTCGATCATGGCGAGCGTCGCGTCCACGACCTCGCCCAGGTTGTGCGGCGGGATGTTCGTGGCCATGCCGACGGCGATGCCGCCCGCGCCATTGACCAGCATGTTCGGGAAGCGTGCGGGCAGGACCGTGGGTTCGCGGTCCTTGCCGTCGTAGTTGTCCTGGAAATCGACGGTGTCCTTGTCGATATCGGCCAGCAGAAAGGCCGCGGGCTTGTCCATGCGCACTTCGGTGTAGCGCATGGCGGCCGCATTGTCGCCGTCCATCGAGCCGAAGTTGCCCTGACCGTCGAGCAGCTTCAGCCCCATCGAGAAGGGCTGCGCCATCCGCACCAGCGCGTCATAGATCGCGCCGTCGCCGTGGGGGTGATATTTCCCCATCGTGTCGCCCACAGGCCGGGCCGACTTTCGGTAGGGCTTGTCGTGCGTGTTCCCCGTCTCGTGCATCGCGTAAAGGATGCGGCGGTGCACCGGCTTCAGCCCGTCGCGCAGGTCGGGAATCGCGCGGCTGACGATGACGCTCATCGCATAGTCGAGATAGGCGGTCTTCATTTCCTCGGCGATGGAGACCTGAGGCAGTCCGCCATGCGGTCTGCCCATTTCTTCATCATCGCCGGGCTCTTCGGGACGGTCGGTCACGGGGACGCTCTCTTTCGCGGGAAACCATATCTCGTTGGGGCGGACTATAGACCATCCCGCATATGGGGTGCAATGCCGCGGGACGACGGGTCTCGCCCGCTCTGCCAGCATCCGGCAGGAGTGAGTGCCAACATCACGGATTCATTGAAAAATCAGGAATCCGCTACATCCTTTTCCTAAGTGCAACCTTCGGAGGGCCGCAATGCGCGAAACGGAACTGATGCTGGCCGGCTACGGGCTCACCACCGCCGAGATCTTCTACCGGATGCCCGACCACCGGAATGTCCTCAACACCTTCGTCTGGCAGGACTACGACCTTGCGCCGGATTATCCCGCCCTGTTCGGCTTCATCGAGTTCTGGCAGGAGAAGATCGAGGGCCCGCTCCATTCCGTGCGGTTCACGCATCGCAAGCTGATCAAGCCGGGCGAGTGGCGCCATGTGGTCAAGGAGTTCCGCCTGAACTGAGCGGGCCCCGGCTCAGCCGAAGCCGCGCGTCGGCCGGTCGAACACTTTGCGCCCCATGATCGAGGCGGCCAGTTCGACCATCAGCCGCGCGGTGCGCCCGCGCTCGTCGAGGAAGGGATTCAGTTCCACCAGATCGAGCGAGGTCACGAGGCCGCTCTCGTGCAGAAGCTCCATCACCAGATGCGCCTCGCGCACCGTGGCGCCGCCGGGCACGGTCGTGCCGACGGCGGGCGCGTGCGCGGGATCGACGAAATCCACGTCGAGCGAGACATGCAGCATCCCGTTGGCCGCGCGCACCTTCTCGAGGAACTCGCGCATGGGGGCGCAGATGCCGAACTCGTCGATCACCCGCATGTCGATGATCGAGATGTCATGCAGCAGAAGGGCCGCATGTTCCTCGGGATCTACCGAGCGGATGCCGAAGAGGCAGATCCTTTCGGGCGGCAGCGGTGCAGGGAAGGGCGGGAAGCCGTCGAACCCATCGCGGCCCGCGGCATAGGCCACCGGCACCCCATGCAGATTGCCCGAGGTGGTGGTCTGGAGCGTGTGGAAATCGGAATGCGCATCGAGCCACAGCAGGAACAGCGGCCGTCCCACGGCCGCCGCATGGGCCGCGGCCCCCGCCACGGTCCCGAGGGCGAGCGAATGGTCGCCGCCCATCACGATGGGAAAGCCGCGGCCGAGGGCGTCCTCGACCGCTTCCTTCAGGGCGATTGTCCAGCCGATCGTCTCGGGCAGCGCATGGAGGCGCGGATCGGGTGCGGCGACCGCGGGCAGCGGCCCGGGCGCCACGTCGCCCCGGTCCTCGACCGCATGGCCTAGATCCGTCAGGGCCCGGCCCAGACCCGCCACGCGATAGGCCGCCGGCCCCATCAGGCAGCCCGGCCGACGCTGGCCGCTGTCGATCGGTGCCCCGATCAGGATGCAGGTCTTGGGCATGTCGTTCTCCGTGGCTGTCCGCGGACCATCATGGCCATGCGCGCGCGCCGGGGCCAGCCCCGGCCGCCGGGATCCGCAAGCCTTCGCCGCCGCAATCGCGCCCGGTTCCTGCGAGGCGAGGGAGGGCGCCCGGTGCGGCTCCTCACGCCGCCCATCAAAAAGGCGGGAGCGGTCCGTCAGGCATGGAAGCCCGCCCCGGATACCGCTAAGGTTCCCCCCGACTTCGGGAGGGCGGACCGCATGATCGTTGAACTCGGCCATTTCGCGCTGGTGCTGTCACTGGGCGTAGCCCTCGTGCAGTCCTTCGTGCCGCTCGTGGGGGCGCACAAACGCTGGTCCGGCTGGATGGCCGTGGCCGAGCCCGCCGCCATGACCCAGCTCCTGCTGATCGGCTTTTCCTTCGCCGCGCTGACCTGGGCCTTCGTCACCTCCGACTTCTCGGTGAGGCTGGTCGTGCTTAACTCGCACACGCTGAAGCCGATGCTCTACAAGATCAGCGGCGTCTGGGGGAACCACGAGGGCTCGCTGCTCCTGTGGGTGCTGATCCTCGCGCTGTTCGGCGCCTGTGCCGCGGCCTTCGGGCAGAACCTGCCGCCGACGCTGAAGGCGCGGGTGCTGGCGGTGCAGGGGATGATCGGCGCGGCCTTCCTCGCCTTCCTGCTCTTCACCTCGAACCCGTTCCTCCGCCTCGGCGAGCCGCCCTTCGACGGACAGGACCTGAACCCGCTCCTGCAGGATCCGGGTCTCGCCTTCCATCCGCCCTTCCTCTACCTGGGCTATGTCGGGCTTTCGATGGCCTTCTCCTTCGCGGTCGCCGCGCTGATCGAGGGGCGGGTGGACGCCGCCTGGGGGCGCTGGGTCCGGCCCTGGACGCTGGCGGCGTGGGTGTTCCTGACCATCGGCATCGCCCTCGGCTCCTGGTGGGCCTATTACGAACTGGGCTGGGGCGGCTTCTGGTTCTGGGACCCGGTCGAGAACGCCTCGTTCATGCCCTGGCTGATCGCGGCGGCGCTCCTGCATTCGGCGATCGTGGTGGAAAAGCGCGAGGCGCTGAAGAGCTGGACGATCCTTCTGGCGATCCTGGCCTTCGGCTTCTCGCTGATCGGCACCTTCATCGTGCGCTCGGGCGTGATCACCTCGGTCCATGCCTTCGCCAACGATCCCGAGCGCGGGGTCTTCATCCTGCTGATCCTGGCCGTCTTCATGGGCGGCGCGCTGACGCTCTTTGCCGCCCGCGCAAGCGCCATGGAGGCCAAGGGCGTGTTCGGCATCGTCAGCCGCGAATCCGGTCTGGTGCTGAACAATGTCCTGCTGACGGTGGCCTGTTTCGTGGTGTTCATCGGCACGATCTGGCCGCTGGTGGCCGAGCTTCTGTGGGACCGCAAGCTGTCGGTCGGGGCGCCCTTCTTCAACGCGGCCTTCACGCCCTTCATGGTGGTGATCGCGCTCGTGCTGCCGCTCGCCGCCGTGCTGCCGTGGAAACGCGCGCAGCCCGGCCGGGCGATGCGGCCGCTCTGGGGGGCGCTTGCGCTTTCGGTGGCGCTCGGCGGGCTGGTCTTCGCGATGCAGACCGGCCGTTCCGCCCTCGGGCCGGTGGGGCTGGCGCTGGGTTCCTGGCTCGTGCTGGGGGCGATCGTGGATCTCTGGGGCCGGACCGGCCGCGGCGAACTGGCCGGCCGTCTGCGGCGTCTGTCGCGGCTGCCGCGCGCCGACTGGGGCAAGGCCACCGCCCACGCCGGTCTCGGCGTCACGATCTTCGCGGTCGCGGGCATCACCGCCTGGCAGGTCGAGGATATCCGCGTGATGCGCCCGGGCGAGAGCTTCACCCTCAACGCCTACAGCATCACACTCGAGGGCGTGCGCGAGGTCGAGGGCCCGAACTACGCCTCGGTCATGGCCGACTTCCGCGTGACCCGCGACGGGCGCGAGGTCGCGACGCTCCACCCCGAGAAGCGCAGCTATCCGGTGGCCGCCATGCCCACGACCGAGGCCGCGATCGACTATGGCTTCACCCGCGACCTCTATCTCGTGATCGGCGACGCGCAGGAGGGCGGTGGCTACGCGGTGCGCAGCTACATCAAGCCCTTCGCCAACTGGATCTGGGGGGGCTCGATGCTCATGGCACTCGGCGGACTTCTGAGCCTGACGGACCGCCGCTACCGCATCGCCGCCGGCGCGCGCCGGCCGCCTGTCGCGGTGGCCGCGGAATGAGGCTCGCGGCGCTCCTTCTGGCGGGGCTGCTCGCCACGCCCGCCCTTGCGGTGCAGCCCGACGAGATCCTCGCCGATCCGGCGCTCGAGTCGCGGGCGCGCGACATCTCGCAGGGGCTGCGCTGCCTTGTCTGCCGGAACGAGAACATCGACGATTCGAACGCCGAGCTGGCCCGCGACCTGCGGCTTCTGGTGCGCGAGCGGCTCGAGGCGGGCGACACGGACGCCGAGGTGGTCGATTTCGTGGTGGATCGCTACGGCGAATATGTGCTGCTCAATCCGACGACGGGTGGCGCGAACCTGATCCTCTGGATTGCGGGCCCGGTGATGCTCATGGGCGGGCTCGGCCTCGCCGCGCTCTACCTTCGCCGCCGCCGCGCCGCGCCCGAACCGGCGGCCGCCGCCCTCTCGGAAGAGGAGAGGGCCCGGCTTGCGGAAATCCTGAAGGACTGACGCGCCGTCGCGCTTCCGCGCCCCGGGCGGCCGGCTATGCTGGCCGCCAAAGGGGAGGCACAGGATGGACTACCGGACAATCAGGGTCGAGGAGCGTGTGGGCATCGCGCAGATCACGCTCGCGCGGCCCGAGGTGATGAACGCGCTCTCGAGCCGGATGCGCGAGGAACTGCTCCATGCCGTTACCGAAGCCGCGCCCCGCGCGCGGGTCCTCGTGCTGACGGGCGAGGGGCGGGGCTTCTGCTCGGGGCAGGATCTGGGCGACGCACGCGGGCTCGAGATCCCCGACTTCGAGCGCATCCTGCGCGAGGAGTACGAGCCGCTGCTGCGGGCCATCGCCGACTGCCCGGTGCCGACCCTCGCCGCGGTCAACGGAGTGGCGGCCGGAGCCGGGGCCAATCTCGCGCTCGCCTGCGACGTGGTGATCGCCGCCGAGAGCGCGCGCTTCATCCAGGCCTTCACGCGGATCGGCCTGATCCCGGACGCGGGCGGAACCTGGACATTGCCGCGCCAGATCGGCCTCGCCCGCGCGATGGGGGCCGCGCTCTTCGCCGATGCGATTCCCGCCACCGAGGCCGCCCGCTGGGGCATGATCTACGAAGCCGTGCCCGATGAAACCTTCGAGGCCCATTGGCAGGCACGCGCCACCCACCTGGCCGAGGGTCCGACCAGGGCCTATGGGGCGTTGAAACAGGCGCTGCGCGCGAGCTTCGGCAACGGGTTCGAAGAGCAGCTCGCGCTCGAGGCGCGGCTTCAGGGCGGCTGCGGCGCCTCGGCGGACTTCCTCGAAGGGGTGACGGCCTTTCTGGAAAAGCGCCCCGCCCGCTTCACCGGCCGCTGACGCGATGGGGGCCCGAAAGCCCCCATCCTCGCACGTCAGACCCCGCGCGAGAGGGCCGCGACGCCGGTCCGCGCCATCTCGCGCAGCCCCAGCGGGCGCATCAGATCGGCCAGGGCATCGATCTTCTCGGGCGTGCCAGTGATCTCGAAGACAAAGCTCTCCAGCGTCGAATCCACCACCTTGGCGCGGAAGATCTCGGCCAGCCGCAGCGCCTCGATCCGCGCCTCGCCCTTGCCCGAAACCTTGAACAGCGCCAGCTCCCGCTGCACCGAGGGCCCCTCGACCGTCAGGTCATGCACCTCATGCACCGGCACCAGCCGCGCAAGCTGCGCCTTGATCTGGTCGATCACGCCGGGCGTCCCGCGCGTCACGATCGTGATTCGGCTGCGATGCCCGGTGTGGTCCACCTCGGCCACCGTCAGGCTCTCGATATTGTAGCCCCGGCCCGAGAAGAGCCCGATCACCCGCGCGAGAACACCGCTCTCGTTGTCCACCACGAGCGCCAGCGTGTGCTGCTCGATCACCTCTCCATGCGGGTCGCGAAGATCGTAGGCCGAGTGCCGGGTCGAACCCTGCTTGATGTTGAGCGGCGCCATGCGTCCGTCTCCCTGATCCTGTTTCATTCTGGCAGAAATATCCCCGGGGGTGCGGGGGCAGGCAGCCCCCGCTTCCGCCGGTTCAGACAAGCACCGCGCCCTTGGCGCCGATGGCGCCCTCGGTCTCGGCATCGCCCAGCAGCATCTCGTTGTGCGGCCGTCCCGAGGGGATCATCGGGAAGCAGTTCTCATGCTTCTCGACGAGGCAGTCGAACACCACCGGCCCGTCGTAGGCGATCATCTCGCGGATCGCATCGTCCAGATCCGCCGGGTCGTCGCAGCGGATGCCCTTGGCGCCGAAGGCCTCGGCCAGCTTCACGAAATCGGGCAGGCTTTCCGACCAGCTCTGCGAATACCGCTCGCCATGCAGGAGCTGCTGCCACTGGCGCACCATGCCGAGGCGCTCGTTGTTCAGGATGAACTGCTTGACCGGCAGGCGGAACTGCATCGCGGTGCCGATCTCCTGCATGTTCATCAGGAACGAGGCGTCGCCCGCGATGTTGATCACCAGCGCCTCGGGATGCGCCACCTGCACCCCGATCGAGGCCGGCAGGCCGTAGCCCATGGTCCCGAGGCCACCGCTCGTCATCCAGCGGTTCGGCCCCTCGAAGCCGAGGAACTGCGCCGCCCACATCTGGTGCTGGCCGACCTCGGTGGCGATGTAGCGGTCCATTCCCTTGGTCAGCGCCTCGAGCCGCTGCAGCGCGTGCTGCGGCTTGATGAGCTTCGACGAGTTCTGGAAGTCGAGGCAGTTCACCGCCTTCCATTCGGCGATCTGCTTCCACCAGGCGGCCAGCGCCTCCTTGTTCACCTTCCGCCCGCGCGATTTCCACAGCCGCAGCGCGTCCTCGAGCACATGGCCCACGTCGCCCACGATCGGCACGTCCACCCGGATCACCTTGTTGATCGAGGAGGGGTCGATGTCGATATGGACCTTCTTCGAGAAGGGCGAGAAATCCTTGACCCGGCCGGTGATCCGGTCGTCGAAGCGCGCGCCGACGTTGATCATCAGGTCGCAGCCGTGCATGGCGAGGTTGGCCTCATAAAGGCCATGCATGCCCAGCATCCCCAGCCAGCCCTTGCCGGAAGCGGGGTAGGCGCCCAGCCCCATCAGCGTCGAGGTGATCGGGAAGCCCGTCGCATCCACCAGCTCGCGCAGCAGCTGGCTGGCCGCGGAGCCCGAGTTGATCACGCCGCCGCCGGTGTAGAAGACCGGGCGTTCCGCGGTCTCGATCATCTCGACCAGGCGGGTGATCGCCTCGATGTCGCCCTTCACCTTCGGCTGGTAGTGATCGACCCGCGCCTTCTGCGGCGGGGAGTACTCGGCCGTGGCGAACTGGACGTCCTTCGGAATGTCGACCAGCACCGGCCCCGGACGGCCGTGGGTGGCGACATGGAAGGCCTGGTGGATCGTCTCGGCCAGCTTGGCCGTGTCCTTCACCAGCCAGTTGTGCTTGGTGCAGGGGCGGGTGATGCCGACCGTATCGGCCTCCTGGAAGCCGTCGGTGCCGATCATGAAGGTCGGAACCTGGCCCGAGAGCACGACGAGCGGGATCGAATCCATCAGCGCATCGACCAGACCCGTCACCGCATTGGTCGCGCCGGGCCCCGAGGTGACGAGGACGACGCCGGGCTTGCCGGTCGAGCGGGCGTAGCCCTCGGCCATGTGGACCGCGCCCTGTTCGTGCCGCACGAGGATGTGGCGGATGTCGTTCTGCTGGAAGATCTCGTCGTAGATCGGCAGCACCGCGCCGCCCGGGTAGCCGAACACCGTGTCCACGCCCTGATCCTTCAGGGCCTGGACCACCATCCGCGCGCCGCTCATCACCTCGGTCATCTCTCTCTCCATCCTTCGGCCGCTGGGGCCGCGCGATCCGCGCAACAAAAAGCCCCCGGTTTCACTCGGGGGCGCATGGGAACCGATTATGGTCAACCGTCACCGGCCCATGCGCAGCTTTCCTACAAGAAGTACGACACCAGGCATCCCGGGCCTCCGTTGCGATCGGGGCGGACACTAGGCGGTGCCCGGACCACCGTCAATGGCAAATCCGCGAAGAAAGTGTCGCAGCGGGCTTGTGGGCCGCACATTTGTTTCGCGGATCGCGGAAGCTCGGAAACAACCGCAAATCCGGTGGCGCTGTCAGATCATCAGCGCCACATATAGGGCGTAGGCGGCCAGAAGCACCCCGCCGGCCCAGCGCGGCACGCCCTTCAGCACGGCCGCGAACAGCACCAGAAGCAGGCCCGTCCCCATCACCCACGGCATGTCCTCGCGCAGGAAGCGCGGGTCGATGTCGGTGATCGGCAGCACGAGGCCGGTGATGCCCAGGATGCCCAGCACGTTGAAGATGTTCGAGCCGATGACGTTGCCGACCGCGATTTCGGAATGCCGCCGCCAGGCCGCGATGACCGAAGTGGCCAGCTCGGGCAGCGAGGTGCCGACCGCGACGACGGTGAGGCCGATCACCGCCTCGGAGATCCCGAACGAGCGCGCGATCTGGGTCGAGCTGTCCACCAGCAGCCGCGCCCCCACCATCAGCACCACGAGGCCCCCGAGCGTGATCAGCGCGGCTTTCCAGACCGGCATCAGCCCCTCGGGATCGACCTCTTCCTCTTCCTTGCCGTTCAGGAAGGATGAGAGGAGGAAGCCCGCCAGCGCCGCCACAAGCACGACGGATTCGATCCGCGAGAGCCCGTCTCCGAGCAGCATGAGCCACAGGAGCGCCACCCCCAGGATCATGAAGGTCAGATCCCGCCAGATGCGGCGGGCGTCGATCATCACCGGATAGACCAGCGCCGTCACCCCCAGGATCAGCAGGACGTTCGCGATGTTCGAGCCCAGGACGTTGCCGACCGCAATGGCCGGGGCGCCGTTCAGCGCGGCGTTCAGCGACACGAGCAGTTCCGGGGTCGAGGTGCCAAAGCCCACGATCGTCAGGCCGATCACCATGGGGCTGATCCGGTAAGCCCGGGCCACATTCGCCGCCCCCCTGACAAGATATTCGCCACCAAAGAAGAGGCCCAGCAGGCCCAGGACAAACAGGATATAGACCAAGATGCACTCCTCCGCTCCGGCCCGAATTGGGAGTGGCGGGGACATTTGCAAGGGGAAACAAGCCGGAACACTTCAGAACGTCGCGTGATCGCGGGCTCGTCCGGTCCATGCGAAACCGCAAGGATGCAAAGGGCAACCCGAGGAGGAGGGCGCCGCGGTCTCCGCTGTTCGGTGCCGTCTCCGGTGTCCACCCGTCGGCGCCCGGCGTTTTTGGCGCGGCGCGCCTGGCCTCAGTCGCGGGTGCGGTCGCCCGATCGGGCCTCGGGCAGGCTGATCCGGGCCACCTGCTCGGCGATCGGATCGACCGACAGCGGATGAAGCTCGGCCCGATGGTCCGAGGGCTGGCCGATGTCCTGCCAGCGCCCGCCCTTGTAGATCTCGAGCGCCGCGAAATTGGCCTTGTAGCCCATCTTGCGGCTGCCCGGCACCCAGTAGCCGAGATAGACATAGGGGAGCCCCGCCTCGCGGGCGATCTCGATATGGTCGAGGATCACATGGGTTCCCAGCGACCTGTCCGCCATGTCGGGGTCGTAGAAGGAATAGACCATGCTCAGCCCGTCGTCGAAGATGTCGGTCAGGCACACGGCCGACAGCGGCCGGGGCCGGCCCTCTTCGCCGGGGCGCGAATATTCGATGACGCGCGAGCGGATCGGCGTCTCCTCGATCATCGCCGCGAACTCGAAGATGTCCATGTCGGCCATCCCGCCGTCCGCGTGCCGGTCGTCGAGATAGCGCCGGAACAGCGCATACTGGTCCTCGGTCGCCCAGGGGCTGGTGGCATTGCGGCGCAGGTCCGCGTTGCGCTTCAGCACCCGGCGCTGCGTGCGCGACGGCTCGAAATCCGCCACGCGGATGCGGGCGGAGAGGCAGGCCGAACATTCCGCGCAGGACGGGCGGTAAAGCACGTTCTGCGACCGGCGGAATCCCTGCTTGGACAGGGTATCGTTCAGCTTCTGCGCATGTTCGCCCTGCAGTGCGGTGAACAGCTTGCGCTCAAGCCTGCCCTCGAGATAGGGGCAGGATTGCGGAGCCGTCACATAGAACTGCGGCGCGATGGGGAGCGTGTGGCGCATGGGCGGCTCTTCGCTGGACTGCCGGATACGTTAGCAAGGTGGCCGGGCCGAGCCAAGATCCCTCTTGTCGCCCCGCGCGCGCGAATGCGCGATCGCCCGCCGTCAGTCTCCCGCCGCCCGGTTGAGGGCAACCGTGCCCAGCAGATGATCGGTCAGACCCTGCGCCCGCGCCGTCGTCAGCATCAGCACGACCGAGACGATCTGGGGCAGGACCATGCTGACCGAGACCGTATAGCCCAGCGTGTGCAGGAAGGCCTCGGACAGGCCCAGCGGCTCGCCCCGGTGGGTGCGAAGACCGATCGCCATCAGCCGCATGCCGGGCGTGGCCGAACTGCGCGCCAGCGTGACGGTCCGATAGGCAAAGCCCACGCAGAGGAACAGGACAGGCAGGTAGAACAGCGCCGTGAAGGCCGTGAAGGGCACGATCAGCGCCGTAATCAGGGCGATCAGGAACATGTCCACGACCCACGCCAGCCCGCGCTTGAGTGGCACGTCGGCGTAGAACTCGGCGTGGCGGTCGGGATCGGGCAGGGGATCGGTCCAGCTGTGGCTCATCAAGGCGTCCTCTCGTGGCAGGAGCGGCCCCCCGTGGGAGGCCGTTCCGATGTCGTCTCGGGCCGGGTGCCCGCCTCAGGCGTCAGCGTCGGCCGCGGGCCTCGAGGCGGTGCGGGACCGCTCTTCCATGAAGGCGTCGAACTCCTGCTTGTCCTTGGCCTCGCGCAGGCGCTGGAGGAAGGATTCGAAGGCGATCTGCTCTTCCTCGAGCCGCCGGAGCGTGTCGGCCTTGTAGGCGTCGAACGCGGCGTTGCCGCTGCTGTTCCAGGCGACGTGGCGGGACATGGCGCTGCGCGCGCCGCAGGACCGGCTGAACATGCGTTTGCTCCAGATCATGTAGGCGAGAAGGGCCAGGCCTACGGGCCAGAAGGCGATGAAGCCCAGGACCATGGCGGCGATCCAGGCCGGGCGGCCCCGTTCGTCAAGCCAGGCTTCGGCGCGGGCAGGCCAGGAGCCGATGCCGGCGCGGGCGGTGGCGGGTATCATGGGCAGTCTCCGTCAGCACAGGGTGGCGGTGGATGTGAAGCTCTTTCACATGGCTAGAGATGGGGGCTCGACGCCCCCGCGCAAGGGGCGATGTTAAGGGTTTTCACATGTCCGCCCCGGCGGGCGGGCCTCTCGGCCACCCATGGAGAGCGGGCCGCCATGCCGCAGCGCGCCTCCTGCGACCTTTGCGGCGCGCGGGGCCGTTGACCCCGCACCGGGCGCCCGCCATGCTCGCCGCCATGACAGATTTCACCACGCGCATCACCCGCCAGCCCTTGCCCTACGAGCCCGAGCCCGCGGCCGACATCGCCCGCAGCTTCGCCGATCTGGGGCCGGAGCTGGCCGGCCTTCTCTCCGCCACGGCGGGATGCAGCCCCTTCCTGCGAGGGCTGATGGTGCGCGAGGCCGACTGGCTGCGCCCCGCGCTCTCGCAGCCACCCGAGGCCGCGCTCGACGCGATTCTCGATCCGCTCGAGGATCTGCCCATGGCGGGGCTCGGCGACGGGCTCCGCATTGCCAAGCGCCGCACCGCGCTTCTGACGGCGCTGGCCGACCTCGGGGGCGTCTGGCCGCTGGAAAAGGTGACGGGCGCACTCACCCGGCTGGCGGACCGGGCGACCGATCTGGCGATCCGGCGGCTGGTGGCGGACGAGATCCGCCGCGGCAAGCTGCCGGGCGCGCGCCCCGAGGATGCCGGGACGGCCGGGGGCATGGTGGCGCTTGCGATGGGCAAGATGGGCGCGGGCGAGCTGAACTATTCCTCGGACATCGACCTCGTCTGCCTGTTCGACGAGACCCGCTATCCGGGCGAGGAGCAGGAGGCGCGGGCCTCCTTCATCCGCGTCACGCGCCGGATGACGGCGCTGCTGTCGGACCTCACGGCCGAGGGTTACGTCTTCCGCACCGACCTGCGCCTGCGCCCCGATGCGGCGGTGACGCCCGTCTGCCTCTCGATGGCCGCCGCCGAGAGCTACTACGAAAGCGTCGGCCGCACCTGGGAGCGGGCGGCCTATATCAAGGCGCGTCCCTGCGGCGGGGATCTTGCCGCGGGAGATCGGTTCCTAAAGGCGCTGGTGCCCTTCGTCTGGCGCAAGCATCTCGATTTCGTGGCCATCCAGGATGCCCATGACATGCGGCTGCGCATCCGCGACCACCGCGGCCTGCATGGGCCGGTGGTGATCGAGGGGCACGACATGAAGCTCGGGGTCGGCGGCATCCGCGAAATCGAGTTCTTCACCCAGACCCGCCAGCTGATCGCCGGCGGCCGCGACCCGAGCCTGCGCGACCGGACGACGGTGGGCGGACTGCGGGCCCTTTCGGCCGCGGGATGGATCCCGTCCGACGTGGCCGAAGAGCTGACCGATCATTACCGCGCCCACCGCGAGGTCGAGCACCGGCTGCAGATGGTGCAGGACGCCCAGACCCACACGATGCCCGCCACGTCGGAGGGCGTGGACCGGATCGCCGCCTTCTGCGGCCTTGCGCCCGAGGCGTTCCGCGCCGCGCTGCGCGATCGGCTCGAGCGGGTGGACCGGCTGACCGAAGGCTTCTTCGCGCCGGGACAGGCCGAGGACGGGCCCGAGCTGTCGGCCCATGCGCGCGAGATCGTCGAGGGCTGGGCCAGCTATCCAGCCCTCCGATCGCAGCGCGCGGTGGCGATCTTCAACCGGCTCCGTCCACAGATCCTCAAAAGCCTCGGCCGTGCGGCCAACTCCGACGAGGCCCTGGCCGCCTTTGACGGCTTCCTGGGCGGATTGCCGGCGGGCGTTCAGATCTTCGCGCTCTTCGACGCGAACCCCCCGCTCGTGGACCTGATCGCCGACATCTGCGCCACGTCTCCAAAGCTCGCCCGCTACCTGTCGCGCAACGCGGCGGTGCTGGATGCGGTGATCGGCGGGGGGTTCTTCACCCACTGGCCCGGTACGCAGAGCCTCGCGCGGGAACTGGCCGACAAACTCGCGGCGGTGCCGGATTACGAACGGCGGCTCGATGCGGCCCGGCGGTGGATGAAGGAGTGGCATTTCCGCGTCGGCGTGCATCACCTGCGCGGTCTGATCGACGCCTTCGAGGCGGCCAAGCAATATGCCGATCTGGCCGAGGCGGTGGTGGTGGCGCTCTGGCCGATCGTCTCCGAGGAATTCGCCCGCAAGCACGGGCCGGCGCCGGGACGCGGCGCGGTGGTGCTCGGGATGGGCAGCCTCGGGGCAGGGCGGCTCAACGCCGGCTCGGATCTCGACCTGATCGTGATCCACGACGCGCAGGGGCAGGAGGAGAGCACCGGCCCACGGCCGCTCGGCGCGCGGCCCTATTTCGCGCGCCTGACGCAGGCCCTCGTGACGGCGCTGACCGCGCCCATGGCCGAGGGCCGTCTCTATGAGGTGGACATGCGCCTGCGCCCCTCCGGCCGTCAGGGTCCGGTGGCGACGGCGCTCGAGTCGTTTCGCAGCTACCAGCGCGACGAGGCCTGGACATGGGAGCATCTGGCCCTGACCCGCGCGCGGACGCTGGCCGGCGATCCGGGGCTCATGGGCGAGATCGAGGCGCTCCGGCGCGAGATCCTGGCCGAGAAGGCGGTTCCGTCACGGGTCCTGCCCGACGTGGCCGACATGCGGCGGCGGCTTGCGGACGCCAAGCCGCCGAGCGGCCCCTGGGAGGCCAAGAACGGCCCCGGCCGGATCATGGACATCGAACTGCTCGCCCAGACGGCGGCGCTTCTGGCAGGGGATCCCGCCCGGCGCGTGGAACAGCAACTGCGGGCGGGGGTGCGGAGCGGCTTCCTCTCGGCGGCCGACGAGAGCGCGCTCCTTGCCGCCTACCGTCTGTGCTGGCGGCTTCAGGCCGGCTCGCGGCTTCTGTCCGAGGCGCCGGTGGATTTCGGCGCGCTGGGCGAGGGCGGACGGGCCTTCCTGCTGCGCGAGGTGGAGGCGCCCTCGGCCGAGGCGCTGCTGGCGCGGCTTCAGACACATGTGGCCGAGGCGGCGCTGCGGATCGACGCGCGGCTCGGATCGGACGGAACCAACCAGGAAGGAGAGGGCGACCGTGCAGCTGGATGAAGCCGACCCCAAGGGCCTCGTGCGCGAGAGCTATGCGATCGAGGGCATCAGCATGGGCGAATGCCGCTCGATCTTCGTGGACTGGGCGCTGAGCCTGCCCTCGAACCAGGTGCAAGAGGCCCTGCGGACACTGCTTGAGGCCTATGCGGCCGGGCGGCCCGACCACCCGATGAGCGAGGTGCTCTCGGCCGGCCTGGCCGCCGCCCCACGCCCGCAGCGCCGCGGAGGCCGCGCCGCGCGACTGGCCGAGGGCTGATCCGATCCGCAGGGGGAGGTCAGCGCAGGCCGGCCGCCTCCCGCGCGAGCCGGGTGATGCCGGCCCAGTCGCCGCTGGCCATCATCGCCTTCGGCGCCACCCAGCTGCCGCCGACGCAGACGACATTGCCAAGCGCCAGATAGTCGCGCGCATTGCCGAGGCCGATGCCGCCCGTGGGGCAGAAGCTGACCTGAGAGAGCGGGCCGCCGAACGCCCTGATCGCCGGAGCACCGCCCGATGTCTCGGCCGGGAAGAACTTCTGCATGCTGTAGCCGCGCTCGAACAGCGCCATCACCTCGGTCGCCGTCGCAGCCCCGGGAAGGAGCGGCAGCCCCTCGGCCGCGCAGGCGTCGAGCAGACGATCCGTGGCGCCCGGCGAGACGCCGAAGCGCGCGCCCGCGGCTTTGGCGGCGGCCACGTCGGCCGGCGTGAGCAGCGTGCCCGCGCCGACGATGCCGCCCTCGACCTCGGCCATGACGCGGATCGCCTCGAGCGCGACCGGCGTGCGCAGCGTCACCTCGAGCGCGGGCAGGCCGCCCGCGACCAGAGCCTCCGCCAGCGGCCGGGCATGGGAAAGGTCCTCGATCACCAGCACCGGGACCACCGCGGCGCGGCGGCAGATCTCGAGGGCGTGGCGGCTTTGTTCGGCGGGCGTCATGTCACTTCCTTTCGGCGGAGGCTCTGATGGCAGGCGGAGGAGCCTCCGGCGGGGATATTTGAGCCAGAATGAAACGGCAAGGAGAGGAGGGAGAGCGGCGCCCCGCCTCGGGCGGCAGAGCCGGGGAAGCGAGGCGCTTTCACTCTGCGCGGTCATCGGCGTCCCCGCCTGTACCGCTTCTGCAGAATGCCGGGACTTCCTTTCATTCTGGTTAAAATATCCCCGCCGGAGGCTCCGACAGGGGATCCGGGCGGCCGGTCAGACGACCACGGCCGCCCCCTCGATCGAGGAGCCGACGGTGGCGCGGAAGGCGGCGAAGAGTTCCCGTCCGATCCCGTGGGCCGAGGCGGCGAGGTCCGCGGCCGCGGGCGTGCGGTCCTCAAACCCTTCCGTCAGCACGTCGAGCCGACCGGTGGCGGCATCGACGCGCACCCGGTCTCCGTCCCGGAGCCTGGCGAGGGGACCTCCCATCGCGGCCTCGGGCGAGACATGGATCGCGGACGGCACCTTGCCCGAGGCGCCCGACATGCGCCCGTCGGTGACCAGCGCCACGCGCAGGCCCCGGTCCTGCAGGACCGAGAGCACGGGCGTGAGCGAATGAAGCTCGGGCATTCCGTTCGCGCGCGGGCCCTGGAAGCGGACCACCACCACTACGTCGGAGGCGAATTCGCCCGCCTTGAAGGCGGCCTTGACGGCCTCCTGATCATGGAAGATGCGCGCGGGCGCCTCGATCGCCCGCCGGTCGGGGGCCACGGCCGAGACCTTCATCACCCCGCGTCCGAGGTTGCCCGACAGCTGGCGCAACCCGCCCGAGGGCTGGAACGGATCAGTCGCGGGGCGCAGGATGCGGTCGTTCTGCGAGGCCGCGGGGCCCGCGCGCCAGACGAGGCCCTCCTCGCCGAGCACGGGCTCCTGGCGGTAGTGCGAGAGACCGTCGCCCGCGACCGTCTGCACGTCCTCGTGCAGGAGCCCTGCATCGAGGAGCTGGCCGATCATGTAGGGCAGGCCGCCCGCCGCGTGGAAATGGTTCACGTCCGCCATGCCGTTCGGATAGACCTTGGCCATCAGCGGCACCACCTCGGAGATGTCGGCGAAATCCTCCAGATCGAGGATCACGCCCGCCGCTCGCGCCATGGCGGGCAGGTGCAGCACGAGGTTGGTCGATCCCCCCGTCGCCATCAGCCCCACCAGCCCGTTCACGAAGGCGCGCTCATCGAGGATCTGCGCCACCGGGCGGTAATCGTTGCCGAGCGCCGTGATCCCGGCGGCCCGTTCAACCGCCGCCACCGTCAGCGCCTCGCGGAGCGGCGTGCCGGGATTGACGAAGCTTGCCCCGGGCAGGTGCAGCCCCATGAATTCCATCAGCATCTGGTTGGTGTTGGCCGTGCCGTAGAAGGTGCAGGTGCCGGGGCCGTGATAGGAGGCCATCTCGGCCGCCATCAGCTCGTCGCGCCCCACCTCACCGGTGGCGAACCGGTTGCGCACCCGCGACTTCTCGTCGTTGGGCAGGCCCGAGGTCATGGGGCCGCCCGGCACGAAGACCGCCGGCATATGGCCGAAGGTCGCCGCCGCCATCACGAGGCCGGGCACGATCTTGTCGCAGATCCCGAGGAAGAGCGCCGCATCGTAGCAGTTGTGCGAGAGCGAGACGCCGGCCGCCAGCGCGATGACGTCGCGCGAGAAGAGCGAGAGTTCCATGCCCGGCTGGCCCTGCGTGACGCCGTCGCACATGGCCGGCACGCCGCCCGCCACCTGGGCCGTGGCCCCGGCGCGCCGCGCGGCGGCCCGGATGAGCCGGGGGTAATCCTCGTAGGGCTGGTGGGCGGACAGCATGTCGTTGTAGGCGGTCACGATCCCGAGGTTCGGCGCGCGGCCGGCGGCGAGCGCCTCCTTGTCCTCGCCCATCGCCGCATAGGCATGGGCCTGGTTGCCGCAGGTCAGATGCGCCCTGACGGGGCCTTCCTCGGCCGCTTTGGCCATACGCTCGAGATAGGCGCTGCGGGTGGCCTGCGAGCGGGCGCGGATGCGGTCGGTGACGCGGGCGACGGTGGCGTTCAGGGTCATGCGGCGGCCTCGATGGCTGAGACGACGGCGCGGTGAACCGCGGCCGGCCGTGGCTGCGTGCGGAAGGGCTGGTGTTGTTAGCGCTAACTAGCTCAATCCCCCGCCGAGGGGAAGGGCCCAGCCCTCCATTCCTTGCGACCGGATGGCCTGCGACAAGATGGGTCAGCACGGCTGCCCGATCTGCATGGGGCGCATGACGGATCTTCTCAACGGGAGGATGTGTGTGCGGGCCGGACAGGTTAGGTTGGCTGCAGGGGAGGGCTGGACCGAAGGAGTGGCTCCATGACCCGGATGAACGGATACGACATGCAGGATTATGTGATCGATCACGTGGCGATCGAATACCACGCGCGCCGGCTGCGCAACGAGGCGATCCGCGAGGGGCTTCACGCCCTCGGCAGCGGCCTGCGCCGGCGGCTCGCGGGCTTTGGCCGCCGCATGGCGCGGGCGCACTGACGATCGCGCAGCGCGCGACGGGCGGGCAGAGTCTCGCAGGGGCCGGAGGGGCTCGGGTGCAAACCCGGGCCCTTCTTCTTTGGCCCGAGCCTTTTCCCTCGGCCCCAAAGCCGTTAGAGGAGGGGCAACCCCAACAGCGGAAGCCCCCGATGACCCGACCCACCGTTCGCCTGCGCCCCAAGGCCGAGGCCCGCGCCATCCGCCACGGCTTTCCCTGGGTCTATGCCGACGAGCTTGTGACCGACCGCCGCACGCAGGCGCTGACGCCCGGAACGCTGGCCGTGCTCGAGGATTCCGAGCGGCGGGTGCTGGGTCTCGTCACGGTCAATGTCGGCTCGAAGATCATCGCGCGGATGCTCGACCGCGATCCCGAGGCGGAGGTCGATGCGGACTGGTTCGCCGCACGGCTCGGCCGGGCGCTCGCGCTGCGTGAGCGGCTGTTCGACCAGCCCTTCTACCGGCTCGTTCATGCCGAGGCGGACGGGTTGCCCGGCATCGTCATCGACCGGTTCGGCGAGGCGGCGGTGATCCAGCCCAACGCGGCCTGGGCCGAGGCGCATCTGCCGGCGCTCGAGGAGGCGCTCGTCCGCGTCACGGGCGTCACGACGGTGGTGAAGAACGGCACCGGGCGGTCGAGGGGCCTCGAAGGTCTGCCCGAAGAGACGGTCGTGCTGCGCGGCGGCCTCTCGGCGCCGGTTCCGGTGCCGATGAACGGCGCCACCTACATGGCCGATCTCACGGGCGGGCAGAAGACCGGGCTCTTCTACGACCAGCGGCCGAACCATGCCTTTGCGGCGCGTCTGTGCTGCGGCGGCTCGGTCCTCGATGTCTTCACCCATGTCGGAGGCTTCGCGCTCGCCGCGCTGGCCGGTGGCGCCGAGCGGGCGCTGGCGGTGGACGCCTCGGGCCCCGCGCTCGCGCTGGCCGAGGCCGGGGCAAAGCTCGCAGGGCTGGGCGAGCGGTTCGAGACGCGGCAGGGCGACGCCTTCCAGGTGCTCGAGGCGCTTGGCGCGGACGGGGCGCGGTTCGATCTGGTGATCTGCGATCCGCCGGCCTTCGCACCGGCCAAACCCGCGCTCGAGGCGGGGCTGCGCGCCTACGAACGGCTGGCGCGGCTGGCCGCGCCGCTGGTGGCGCCGGGGGGCTATCTCGTCCTCTGCTCCTGCTCGCACGCGGCCGATCTTGCGGCCTTCCGCAACGCCTCGGCCCGCGGCATCGGGCGCGGCGGGCGGCGGGCGCAGTTGATCCACACGGGCTTTGCCGGGCCCGACCACCCGATCCTTCCGCAACTGGCCGAGTCCGGCTATCTCAAGTCGCTGTTCTTCCGGCTCGACGGGTGAGGGTCGTCCTCGACGCCTGCGTGCTGTTCCCGACGGTGCTGCGCGAGATCCTGCTGGGCTGCGCAGCGCGGGGGCTGTTCGTGCCGCTCTGGTCCGAGCGGATCCTCGAGGAATGGGCGCGCGCCACGCGGCGCCTCGGGCCGCTGGCCGAGATGCAGGCGCGCAGCGAGGTGGCGGCGGTGCGGGCGGCCTTTCCCGCCGCCACGGTCCCGCCCCAGCCGGGGCTCGAGTCGCGGCTTCACCTGCCGGATGAGGGCGACATCCATGTGCTCGCGGTGGCGATCGGCGGCCATGCCGACGCCATCCTGACCTTCAACGCCGCCGATTTCCCCCGCGGAACCCTTGCGGCCGAGGGGCTCGCGCGGCGCGACCCGGACGGCTTCCTGTGGGAACTCTGGTCCTTCCATCCCGAGGCGGTGGCGGAGGCGGTGGAGGAGACACGCGCCCGCGCCGAGGCGATCTCGTGCGCGCCGGTGGCGCTGAAGGGGCTGCTCAAGCGCGCGCGCCTGCCGCGGCTGGCCAAGGCGCTGCAGGCCTGAGGCGGGGCGCCGTTCGCGCTGCGCGAATGGCTGCGGTCTCAGCCCTCGATCCAGCGCGCCTCGCGCTCCTCGATCCGCCGGATGCGCTCGTCGAGGGCGGGGTGGCTCATCAGCCAGGCGGGCACCGCCGCCCCGTTCATCCCCGACCAGCGGTGGAGCTTGCGGAAGAGCGATTTCTGCGGTTCGGTGCCGATCCCCGCCTTGACCAGCAGGGCCGAGGCGTAGGCATCCGCCTCGTGCTCGTCGCGCCGCGAGAGGCGGGCGGCCAGCGCCGAGGCCAGCATGTTCGCCAGCCAGATGCCGACGAAGGGCAGGAAGCGGTTGAGCACTGCGCCCAGCATCATCATCACCGCATTCTGCCCGGTGAAGTCGATCATCCGGCGCCGCGAATGCCCCAGCGCCACATGGCCCAGTTCATGCGCGATGACCGAGGCCAGCTCGGCCGCCGTCACCTCGCCCGAGCGGTATTTGCGCAGGAAGCCGCGGGTGAGGAAGATCCGTCCGTCCGGCGCGGCGAGGCCATTGACGGGGTCCACCTCGAAGACCGACACCTTTACCGTCGGCAGGTCGAGCGCCACGGCCATCCGGCGGGCGAGCTCCAGGATCTCGGGCTCATCGAGCGGGCGCGACTGGGCGTCGAGCATCCGCTTCGTCCTCCAGGCGGAGAACTGATACATCAGGAAGCCGTAGGCGATGGCAAGGAGAAGCGGTGTCAGTTTGAGCATGGGAGGAATATGGGGCGTCCCGCACGCCGGAGGAAGGGCCGTTCCACCGCTTGACGCCGGAAGGGCATCGGCCCCACGGCCCGCGCGGGAAGATGGGGCCGAGCGTCCCTATTCCTGGATCGACTCGAGATACTGGACCAGTGCCAGCAGCCGTCCGCGCGCCATGATCTCGGCGGCGTAGCCGCCCGTGACCGCGGCCTCGGCCTTGAAGCGGTCGCCCCAGATCGGCATGGGATCGCCATGAGCGCGGACACCCGCGCGGCCATCCACGATCATGAAGGTCTTCTGGAACGGGAACTCCCCGTCATTCGCGGCCGACAGCTTGGTAAGATCGGGCATCTCGATGTTCAGGATCGGGCCCACCGGGCCGTCGCCTTTCGCGCTTTCGCCGTGGCATCCCGCGCAGGCCGCCCTGTATTCGTTGCGCCCGGCCTCTTCCCCGTCCGCCGCAAGCGCCGCACCCGACAGGGCGACGAAACAGGTTGCGGCCATCATCCTTGCCTTCATCTCGCGTTCCCTCCCGCGGCCGTGACGCACTGGCCGGACGGGCGCACGGGCCGCAAGCGAGCGCCGCCGGGAAGTCCGGGCTGGCGGGAACTCCCGCCGTCCTGCCACCTGGACGCAGGACAGGGGTGAGGGTGCAGGGGGCACCGGCGGCTGTCATTGACGACAGTCAGGCCGCGGCAGAGAGGCTCAGCGCGAGAGTTCTTTGACGCCGCTGGCAAGTCCTTCCAGCGTCATGGGCACCATCCGGCCCTCGAAGATCTCGCGGATCATGCGGATCGACTGGGTGTAGCCCCAGTGCGGCTCGGGGACCGGGTTGATCCAGAGGTTCGAGGGCCACTGCGCCCGCGCGCGGCGCAACCAGACCTCGCCGGCCTCGGCGTTCCAGTGCTCGTTCGCGCCGCCGGGGTGCAGGATCTCGTAGGGGCTCATCGAGGCGTCGCCCACGAAGATGCACTTGTAATCGGGCCCGTAGGTGCGGATCACCTGCTCGGTCGGGGTCTGCTCGTCCCAGCGGCGGCGGTTGTCGCGCCACACGCCCTCATAGAGGCAGTTGTGAAAGTAGAAATGCTCGAAATGCTTGAATTCGGCGCGGGCGGCCGAGAACAGTTCTTCCACCACCCGCACATGGTCGTCCATCGAGCCGCCGATATCCAGAAGCAGCAGCACCTTCACCGCATTGTGCCGCTCTGGCCGGGTCTTGACGTCGAGATAGCCGTGCTCGGCCGTGGCCCGGATCGTGCCGTCGAGGTCGAACTCCTGCGCGGCGCCCTCGCGCGCCCAGCGGCGGAGGCGCCGGAGAGCCACCTTGATGTTGCGGGTGCCCAGTTCCACCGTGTCGTCGAGATTGCGGAACTCGCGCTTGTCCCAGACCTTGACCGCGCGGCGGTGGCGGCTCTCGTGCTGGCCGATGCGGACGCCCTCGGGATTGTAGCCGTAGGCGCCGAAGGGCGAGGTGCCGGCGGTGCCGATCCACCTGTTGCCGCCCTGATGCCGGCCCCGCTGCTCGCGCAGGCGTTCGCGCAGCGTGTCCATCAGCTTGTCGAAGCCGCCGAGCGCCTCGACCGCGGCCCGCTCTTCCGGCGTCAGGTGCTTCTCCGCCAGTTTCTCCAGCCATTCGCGGGGCAGGTTCACCGCCTCGAGCACCGCCTCGACGGGGATCGTCTCGAGCCCGCGGAAGCTCTCGGCGAAGGCGCGGTCGAAGCGGTCGAGGTGGCGCTCGTCCTTGACCATGGTCGTGCGGGCGAGATGGTAGAAGCCTGTCACGTCGTAGGTCACGAGACCGGCCGCCATGCCTTCGAGAAAGCCCAGATATTCGCGGAGCGACACCGGCACGCCGGTCCTGCGGAGCGTCTCGAAGAAGGGCAGGAACATCAGCAGCCCCCGCTGCGCATCAGAGCAGACGCTCGATCAGGATGGTCAGGAACAGGCCGATCAGGGCGAAGGCGATGGCGAAGCCCGCGCCATACTGCAGCATGTCGAGACGCTGCCCCCCGTGCCGGCGGGCGGTGGCAGCACCCATGAAGGCTCCGAGAACCGCGCCTGCCAGAACGATCATTCGCTGTCTCCGCCGTCTGTGGAGGCCAGCGCGAGCCGGCCGGGTGTCAGGGCCGCGATCTCGCTCATCCGGGTGCGCACCTCGGCCTCGTCGCCAAAGCCATAGCGCGCCCATGCGAGGCTGTCGAGGCGCGAGGCCCGCGCCTCGGCCGCCCGGCCCTCGAGGCGCAGCGCCTCGGACCGGATCATGAGCAGCGTGGCCAGCAGCGCGGCATTCTCGGCGCGCCTCACGATCGGGATCGCCCGGTCGCACAGGAGGATCGCGTCCGCCGCCTCCCCCGACGACAGGGCCAGAGCCGCCATTTGCATGTCGATATGGGCGGCGTGGATCGCGCCCCCGGGCAGGCTGCGGTAGATCCGGGCCGCCTCGACGAAGGCTGCAACCGAAATCTCCATCTCGTCGGCCATGCCGAGCCGCGCCACCCCGAACAGGCTGAAGGCCATCCGCGCATCCCGCCAGCCCGCGTCCGCCGCGAGGGCCAGCGCCCGGAGCGCCGCGGCTCGCCGCTTGCGGTCGCTGCCCGTGGGGCCGAGCGCCTCCTCGATCGCGGCGATCCAGGCACGCGGCGTGGGGTCGTCGGCCGCAGGTTGGGACAGGCGGCCACCCTTGGGATTGAGCCGCGCCAGCACCTTCGGCAGGGCCGCCGCCGCCTCGTCGCGCGTCATGCCCGACCGCATCTCGGGCGCGTAGGTCACCCGCAGCATCAGCATGTCGAAGCCGGTGAGGACCGTGTGAAAGTTGTCGTCGTTGAAGACGCTGTCCGACAGGCGGTAGAGGTCGTTCAGCGGGCCGATGGCCTGCGCCAGCTCTTCATGCAGGCAATCGCGCACCTCCTGCGGGCTGGTGTCGGCCGGGATGAAGATCGCCACCTGCTCGCGCGTCTCGAGGCTGGCCCAATCCACCTGCGCCTTGCGCCGGACCCGCCGGTAGTCCTCGAACGAGGTCACGCGCGGCACCACGAAGCAGGCCGCCGTCGGCACCAGCGCCTGCATCCGCCGCCGCTCGATGAATTCGATGGCGACCATGGCCGGTGCGGCGGTCTCGCGGATGTCGATCCGCGCCTCGTCGCGCAGCCGCGCGAGCAGCCGCGTCAGGTCACCCGGCGCCGAGGGAGGAACAAGGCCCGTCATCGACACGGTGATCGGTGCCTCGAAGCGCGACATCCTCTCGATGGCGCGGCCACTCTCCATCTGGAAGGTCAGTTCGAGGAAGTCGCGCGCAAGCTCGGCGTTCGGGCGCAGCGGGCGCGACGCGGCTGAGCCAGTAAACATTTTCATGTCGGGAAGCGGGTCGATGACCAGCCAGTGCGGCCGGTGCATCGCGACCTCGGCCTCGGGCACCGCGCCGCAGGCCGAGAGGACGAGGCCCGCCGCGAGGAGAAGCCGCCGCATCAGAGCACCCGGTTGTAGCGGATGAAGGGCGACTTGCGTCCGATCCGGTCGTAGAGCGCGCGGGCGCGGGCGTTGTTCTCGGCCGTGAGCCAGTAGACCGCCGGCGACCCTGCGGCATCGGCGGCGTCATAGACGGCCGAGATCAGCGCGCGGCCGACGCCATGCCCCCGCGCTTCGGGTGTGGTGAACAGATCCTGAAGATAGCAGACATTCTCGACCCGCCAGCAGTGGCGGTGAAAGAGGTAATGGACGAGCCCCACCGCCACGCCGCCCTTCCAGGCGAGGATGCCGCGTGGTTCGGACGGCTCGCCCGAGGTGAGGCGCGTGAAGGTCGAGGCCAGCACCTCCTCGGGCAGCTCGGTGTCGTAGAACCGCAGATAGCCCTGCCAGACGGGGCGCCAGGCGGCCTCGTCCTCGGCAGAAATGGGGCGCAGGACGAGTGTGTCGGACATGTCCATCCCGTGTTGAGGGCCGCTCACCCCTGCCGCCGCGCCATGAAGGCCAGACGCTCGAAGAGATGCACGTCCTGCTCGTTCTTGAGCAGCGCCCCGTGCAGCCGCGGCAGCAGGGTCCGGCCGTCGCGCCGGAGATCCTCGGCCGAGAGATCCTCGGCCAGCAGCAGCTTCAGCCAGTCGAGCACCTCGGAGGTGGAGGGTTTCTTCTTCAGCCCCGGCACCTCGCGCAGTTCGTAGAACTGGGTCAGGGCCGCGGTCAGAAGCTGCTCCTTGAGGTCGGGGAAGTGCACGGCCACGATGGCGCGCATCGTCTCGAGATCGGGAAAGCGGATGTAGTGAAAGAAGCAGCGGCGCAGGAAGGCGTCGGGCAGTTCCTTCTCGTTGTTCGAGGTGATGATGACCACCGGCCGATGCTGCGCCCGCACGGTCTCGCCCGTCTCATAGACGTGGAACTCCATCCGGTCGAGTTCCTGCAGAAGGTCGTTGGGAAACTCGATGTCGGCCTTGTCGATCTCGTCGATCAGCAGCACAACCCTGCCGGGAGCCTCGAACGCCTGCCAGAGCTTGCCCTTTCGGATATAGTTTTTCACATCATGCACGCGCGCGTCGCCGAGCTGGCTGTCGCGCAGGCGGCTGACCGCGTCATATTCGTAGAGCCCCTGCTGCGCCCGGGTGGTGCTCTTCACATGCCATTCGATGAGGGGCATGGCCAGCGACCCGGCCACCTGCCGCGCAAGCTCGGTCTTGCCGGTGCCGGGCTCGCCCTTGACCAGAAGCGGCCGCTGGAGCGTGACGGCCGCATTGACGGCAACGGCAAGATCCTCGGTCGCGACGTAGGAGGAGGTGGATGAAAATTTCATTTACGTCACGTCACCTTGTGGGAAATTGCTGAGACAGGATAGCACAGGTTGAATCCGTCGCAAGGGCGGCGAGGCAGCTAGTGACAAAGGCCCCCGCTTGCGCTAGATGAGCCGCATTGAAGGGAGCGCCGGATGACTGTGAACCACATTTCGGAGCCTGCCGGCCTGCAAGAGAGAGCAGCAGCCATGAAAGCAGAGATCTTTCTGCCTGACGATTATCGCCCCGCCGAAAACGAACCTTTCATGAATGAGCGGCAACTGGAGTATTTTCGCCGCAAACTTCTCAACTGGAAACAGGAACTGCTGGACCAGAGCGCCGAGACCATCGAGGGGCTTCAGGAATCCGGCCGCAACGTCCCCGACATCGCCGACCGCGCGAGCGAGGAAACCGACCGCGCGCTCGAACTTCGCACCCGTGACCGGCAGCGCAAGCTGGTGGCCAAGATCGACGCCGCGCTGCGGCGGATCGAGGCCGGCGAATACGGCTATTGCGAGGTCACGGGCGAGCCCATCTCGCTCCGGCGTCTCGACGCGCGTCCGATCGCGACCATGACCCTCGAGGCGCAGGAGCGGCACGAGCGGCGCGAGCGGGTCCACCGCGACGAGTAGGCGCATCCGCGCCTCACGCCTTGCCCTTCGGCCCTCCGGGCGCAAAAACTGACGCCGGACCATTCTGCGGTCCGGCGTTCGCATGTGGAGGATCCCGATGAGCCTGAAGGATGCCGAGGTCACCGTCCTCGGGGCCGGCGTTGCCGGTCTGGCGGTGGCCCGGGCGCTCGCGCTCCGCGGGGCCGACGTCACCGTGCTGGAGCAGGCCGAGGCGATTCGCGAAGTGGGGGCGGGCCTGCAGATCTCGCCCAACGGGGCGGCCGTGCTGCGCGCGCTGGGGATGGGCGACGCGCTCGAGGCGGCGTCGATGCGCGCGCAGGCGGTCGAACTGCGCAACGGCGTGGGCGGCGATCTGGTGCTGAAGCTGGATCTGGCGCGGCTGCGGCCGGGGCAGGGCTATCACCTGATGCACCGGGCCGACCTGATCGACCTTCTCGCCACCGGGGCCCGCGATGCGGGCGTGCAGATCCGGCTCCTGCAGAAGATTGAGGCGGTGGATCTCGGCGGTCCGAAGCCGCGGCTGGTGACGGCGCAGGGGGCCGAATACACGCCCAACCTGCTGATCGGGGCGGACGGGCTTCATTCGCTGGTGCGCGCCGAACTCAACGGGCCGGCGCAGCCCTTCTTCACCAACCAGGTGGCCTGGCGGACCGTGATCCCGGCCACTCCGGGCGAGCCGGTGGTGGCCGAGGTCCATATGGGCGAGGGGCGCCACCTCGTCAGCTATCCGATGCGCGGCGGCACGATGCGCAACATCGTGGCGGTCGAGGAACGCAAGCGCTGGGTGCAGGAGGGCTGGAACCTCCGTGACGATCCGGTGGACCTGCGGCTGGCCTTTGCCAGCTTCAACGGGCGCGTGCGCCACTGGCTCGAGCAGGTGCCGGACGTCTGGCTCTGGGGGCTCTTCCGCCATCCGGTGGCCCACACCTGGTATCGCGGTCATGCCACCATCCTGGGCGACGCGGCCCATCCGACGCTGCCCTTCCTCGCGCAGGGGGCGAACATGGCGCTCGAGGATGCCTGGGTGCTGGCCGAATGCCTGTCCCGCCATTCGAACGTCATGGGCGGGCTGGCCGAGTATCAGGCGCGCCGCGTGCCGCGCTGCTGCCGCGTGGTGCAGGCGGCCAACAACAACGCCTGGGCCTATCACCTGCGCAGCCCCATCCGCGAGATCGCGCATCTCGGCCTGCGCCTCGGCTCGCGGCTGCTGCCGGGCCCCACGCTGCGCCGGTTCGACTGGCTCTATGGCTACGACGTGACCGCGGCCTGAGAGGCGGCGGGGTCAGCCGGCGGCGCCGGACTCCCGCTTCTCGCCCCGATGGCGCATCACCATGATCGTCTGCTGCATGAGGGCGCAGGCCTGTTCGGCCCCATCGCGCAACGCGACCACCTCGGCCCGCGTCACGATCAGCGTCCGGCCCGCGCGCACCACCTCGCCCCGCGCGATCAGCCCGTGGCCATCGGCCGGCGCCATCAGGTTCATCTTGTATTCCACCGTCAGGACCGAGGCATCGGCCGGCACCAGCGTCATGGCCGCATAGCCCGCGGCCGAGTCCGCGATCATGCCGACCACGCCCCCGTGGATGAAGCCGTGCTGCTGCTCGATCCCGTCCCAGTGCGGCAGGTGGATCTCGGTCCGCCCCGGCTCCACCAGCGGAAGGGTGGCGCGGATGAGATCCATCGCAGCCTGCCGGGCAAAGCTGGCGCGGACGCGATCAAGGGCGGATGAGGACGGCTCGGCCATGGGCGGAAGGCTAAGGCGCGCCGGCCTTCCGCGTCAACGCGGCCCCCGTCCGACGTGGCGTCACGGGCGGCCGGTCAGGCCGCCAGCTCCACCCAGACCGGCACATGATCCGATGGCTTCTCGCCCGCCCGCACCTCGCGGTCGATGCGGACATCGGTCATCAGGTCGGCCGCCTGCGGCGAGAGCAGCAGATGGTCGATGCGGATGCCGTTGTTCTTCTCCCAGGCGCCGGCCTGATAGTCCCAGAAGGAATAGTGCCCCGGGCCAAAGCTGCGGGCGCGGAAGGCCTCGGTGTAGCCGAGGTTCAGGATCCGCCGGAAGGCGGCCCGGCTTTCCGGCAGGAAGAGCGCATCGGTGACCCAGGCCTCGGGGCGCGCCGCATCCTCGGCCTGGGGGATCACGTTGTAGTCGCCCGCCAGCACCACGGGGTCCTCGGTCTCGAGCAGCTCGGCCGCGCGCTGCTTCATCCGGGCCATCCAGGCCAGCTTGTAGTCGTATTTCGGCCCCGGCGCCGGGTTGCCGTTCGGCAGGTAGAGCCCGCAGACCCGCACCGCGCGCTGGCCCACGACGGTGGCCTCGATCCAGCGGGCCTGCACATCCTCGGCGTCGCCCGGCAGGCCGCGCACCACATCCTCGAGCGGCAGGCGCGAGAGGATCGCCACCCCGTTGAAGCCCTTCTGCCCGTGCGTCTCGAGATGCCAGCCTCGGTCCTCGACGACCGCGCGTGGAAAGGTCTCATCGACCGACTTGATCTCCTGCAGCAGCACGACATCGGGGCTGGCCGCCTCGAGCCAGGCCAGAAGCGCCTCAATCCGGGCCTTGATGCCGTTGATGTTGTAGGTGGCGATCTTCATGGCGCGCTCCTCGGGGCGGATCGGGTCCTTGGGCCGGCGCGCGGCAGGACGGACGGGAAGGGGCCTTCGCCCTCAGATCGAGAACGAGGTCCCGCAGCCGCAGGAGCTGGTGGCGTTGGGATTGTTGATCACGAAGCGCGAGCCGATCAGCTCGTCGGCATAGTCGATCTCGGCGTTGGCGAGGAACGGCAGCGAGACCTGATCGATCAGCACCTTCTGGCCGTCCTTCTCGATCACCAGATCGTCCGATCCCGGATCGTCGAGCTTGATCTCATACTGAAAGCCCGAACAGCCGCCGCCCTCGACCGCGACGCGCAACGCGCGCGTCTCGCCCGAGGCTTCGGCGATTTCGGCAAGGCGGGCAAAGGCCCGGTCGGTCACCCGCGGCGGTAGGTTCATCAGAAACCCCGTGTCAAATCGGTCATCCACCCATATAGGATGGGGCAAAACAGGTCACAAGAACAGGCAGATTGATGCTGGCGCCCTATGCCTGCCAGCCCGGCGAAAGCCGCGGCCGGCAACAGCCCGAGAGCATGTCCACCTTCCGCTCGCCGTTCCAGCGGGATCGAGACCGGATCATCCATTCCTCGGCCTTCCGGCGGCTGAAGCACAAGACTCAGGTCTTCGTGGAACATGAGGGCGACTACTACCGCACGCGGCTCACCCATTCGATCGAAGTGGCGCAGGTCGCGCGGACCATCTCGGGCGTGCTGGGGCTGAACACCGATCTGGCCGAGTGCATCGCGCTGGCCCACGATCTCGGCCACACGCCCTTCGGCCACACCGGCGAGGATGCGCTGGCGAAGCTGATGGAGCCCTACGGCGGGTTCGACCACAACGCTCAGGCCATGCGGATCGTGACCCGGCTGGAACGCCATTACGCCGAGTTCGACGGACTGAACCTCACATGGGAGTCGCTGGAAGGCATCGCCAAGCACAACGGCCCGGTCGAGGGGCCCTTGCCCTATGCGCTGGCCGAGGCCAACGCGCAGTGGGATCTGGAACTGCACACCTACGCCTCGGCCGAGGCGCAGGTGGCGGCGATCGCCGACGACGTGGCCTATTCGCACCACGACCTGCACGACGGGCTGCGCTCGGGCCTGTTCACCGAGGACGACCTGATGGAGCTGCCCGTCACCGCGCCCGCCTTTGCCGAGGTCGATGCGCTCTATCCGGGGCTGGAGCCGATGCGCCGGCGGCACGAGGCGCTGCGGCGCGTCTTCGGCCGCATGGTCGAGGATGTGATCGCCGTGGCGCAGGGGCGGCTCGAGGCCGCGCAGCCGAAGTCGGTCGAGGAGATCCGCCAGATGGGCGCGACC
Source organism: Cereibacter azotoformans (assembly GCF_021391315.1). Lineage (NCBI taxonomy): Bacteria > Pseudomonadati > Pseudomonadota > Alphaproteobacteria > Rhodobacterales > Paracoccaceae > Cereibacter > Cereibacter azotoformans. Next base: position 1,128,000 of record NZ_CP090021.1, read on the forward strand.
GTGATCCGCTTTTCGAAACCTCTCTATCAGGAGCTGAAGGTGATCCGCAGCTTCCTGTTCCACCGGATGTATCGCGCGCCCTCGGTGATGAAGGAACGCGCGAAGGTGACGGCGGTGGTGAACGATCTCTTTCCGCTGTTCATGCGCCAGCCCGAACTTCTGCCGCAGGAATGGCGGCGCGATGTCGAGGCGGCCGAGGACGAGACGACGCTCGCCCGGATCGTCGCCGATTACGTCGCCGGCATGACCGACCGCTTCGCCCTGCAGGAACATGCCCGCCTCTTCGGCTGAGAGGCGGGGGCAGGGCGCTCTTCGGGCCGGGCGCGGGCGATCCTTCTGTATCGGCGCGGGAACCTCGGGCCGCGTGAGGCGATTTGGCATTCGAAGGAGTTTGCCATGACCGATGCCTCGCCCTCCGATCCCGACCGCGGCCGCGGGGCCCGGCGCCCGCGCGACATTCCGGCCAAGGGCTGGAAGGACATCGCCCTGCGCGTCTGGCGCTCGATCGACGAGGACCGCGTCATGCTCGTGGCGGCGGGGGTGACCTTCTACCTTCTGCTGGCGCTCTTCCCGACGCTTGCGGCCTTCGTCTCGCTCTATGGTCTCTTTGCCGATCCTGCTGTCATCGCCGATCAGGTGGAGTCGCTGCGCGGTGTGCTTCCGGCCGAGGGGATCGAGCTTGTGACCGCGCAGCTGCGAACCCTCGCCGGTGGCCAGAGCGCGTCCCTGACCGTGGGGTTCGCCATCTCCTTCCTCATCGCCTTCTGGAGTGCGAATTCCGGCATGAAGGCGCTGATCGAGGCGATGAACATCGCCCACGACGAGCGCGAGAAACGCTCGTTCCTCAAGCTCACGCTGCTCTCCTTTGCGCTGACGCTGGGGGCGATGACGCTGTCCATCCTGATGATCACCGCGGTCGCGGTGGTTCCGGCGGTGCTGGCCATCTTCGATCTCGGCTCGGTGGCGTCCGTGCTGGTCTGGCTCGTGCGGTGGCCGCTCTTGCTGCTGGTGGTGGCGGGGGCGATGGCCGCCCTCTACCGCTGGGCGCCCTCGCGCAAGGCGCCGGAATGGCGCTGGGTGACATGGGGCAGCGGCATCGCCACGGTGGTCTGGCTGGTGGCCTCGATCGCCTTCACCATCTACCTCGAGAATTTCGCCAACTACTCGGCCACCTACGGCTCGCTCGGGGCGCTGGTGGGCCTGCTGCTCTGGATCTGGATCGCGGTGATGATCCTGATCATCGGGGCCGAGATCAACTCCGAGATGGAGCATCAGACCGCGCGGGACAGCACCGTCGGGCCGAACCGTCCGATGGGTCAGCGCGGGGCGGTGATGGCGGACACGCTGGGCGAGCGGTCGGACTAGCGGGCCTTTCAGCCCTGCCGCATCGCCGCGACCAGCGCCGAGGGCGACAGGCCCACCGGATTGCCCTTCATCGACGAGGAGGCCAGCGAGGCGTCCGCCACGCGGGCAAGATCCCCCGCTTGCAGACCGAGATCGGCCAGCCGCGGCAGGCCGGCCTTGCGGACCCAGGCCGCCAGCGCCTCGGGCGCCTCGGCGGGCGGGGCGGCCAGCGTCCGGCCCAGCACCGCGCAGACCTCGGCCAGCCGCGCGCGGGCGGTGCTGCCGGGGGCCGAGGCGGTCAGGTTCGCCCGCAGCACCGGCGCCAGAAGCGTGCCGCAGATCGCCCCGTGCGCAGCCCCGGTGACGCCGCCGATCACGCCCGCCAGACCATGCACCGCGCCGAGCCCGCCGTTTGCCAGCGCCAGCCCGCCGCAGAGGCTCACCCAGGCGATGCCGTCGCGGGCCGTCGCGTCCTCGCCCTTCATCAGGCGCATCAGCGCGCCCATCCCTTCCGCGATGGCCGGGCGCGTGATCGCGTCGGTGAAGGGCGTCGCGCGCGCCGAGACGAAGGGCTCGATCACCTGCGTCACCGCATCCAGCCCCGAGGCCAGTGTCACCGTGCGCGGGCAGCCGTCGGTGAGGGCCGGATCGGCCAGCGCGATCCGCGCAAGCATCCGGTCGTCGCGGAGCGAGACCTTGCGGCGGTGCTCGGGCACGCCGATCACCGCGTTCTTCGTGACCTCGCTGCCGGTGCCCGAGGTGGTGGGCAGCGCCACGAAGGGCAGGGGCGGGGCCACCAGCGGCCGGCCCCGCCCGACCACTTCCAGATGTTCCATCGGCCCGTCCGGCGCGGGCACCAGCGCCGCGAGCGCCTTGGCCAGATCGAGCGCCGCCCCGCCGCCAAGGCCCGCCACCGCCTCCGGTTCAAAGGGCCGCGCCCGCGCGAGCGTCTCCTCGAGGAGCGCCAGATCCGGCTCGCAGGGGCAGGGTACCGCCAGAACCTCGACCCCCTCGGCCCCGAGCGCCGCAACGAGCCAGTCCGCCCGCGCCGGGTCGCGGCCATGCACCAGCAGCACCCGCCGTCCAAAACCCGCGATCAGGCCGGCCGCGCGCCGCGCCTCGCCCCGCCCGAAGAGGATGCGGCCGGGCGCCGCGATGCCGAAGGGGGTCATACCGCCATCACCGCGCGCACGGCCCGTCCCCAGCGGGCGTATTTCGCGTCGCGCGTCGCCGCCTCCATCCTCGGCTCGAAGCGCCGCTCCAGCGCCCATCCGGCCGCGAACTCCTCGGGGCCGGGGCAGAGGCCCGCCTGCATCCCGGCCAGCCAGGCCGCGCCGAGCGCCGTCGTCTCGCGCACCACCGGCCGGTCCACCGGCGCGCCGATGATGTCGGCCAGAAACTGCATCGACCAGTCCGAGGCGGTCATGCCGCCGTCCACCCGCAGCACCCCCTCGGCGCCCGCCGCCCAGTCCGCCCGCATCGCCTCGAGCAGGTCGCGCGTCTGGTAGCCCACGCTCTCCAGCGCGGCGCGGGCGAACTCGGCGGGGCCGGAGTTGCGCGTCAGGCCGAAGACCGCGCCCCGGCTGTCCGGCTTCCACCAGGGTGCGCCAAGGCCGGTAAAGGCCGGCACGATCACCAGATCCTGCGCCGCGTCCGAGGCCGTGGCCAGCCCGTGCGTCTCGCCCGCCTCGCGGATGATCTTCAGCCCGTCGCGCAGCCACTGGACGACGGCGCCCGCGATGAAGATCGAGCCCTCGAGCGCATAGGTCCGCTGCCCGCCCAGTTGGTAGGCGATGGTGGTGAGCAGGCGCGAGCGGCTCGTCACACGTTCCGCCCCCGTGTTGAGCAGCGCAAAGCAGCCCGTCCCGTAGGTCGATTTCATCATGCCGGGGCGGAAGCAGGCCTGCCCGCAGGTGGCGGCCTGCTGGTCGCCCGCGACGCCCAGGATCGGGATCTCGCGCCCGAAGAGGTCCGGCCGCGTCATGCCGAAGGGCGCGGCGCAGTCCTTCACCTCGGGCAGCATCTCCATCGGGATGTCGAGCAGGCCGCAGATCTCGGCGTCCCATTCGCCGCGGCGGATGTCGAAGAGCATGGTGCGCGCGGCGTTGGTGGCATCGGTCACATGGGACCGCCCCCCCGTCAGCTTCCAGATGAGGTAGCTGTCCACCGTCCCGAACAGCAACTCGCCCCGCCGGGCCCGCGCGCGCGCGCCCTCGACATGGTCGAGCAGCCACTTGACCTTGGTGGCCGAGAAATAGGGGTCGAGCAGCAGCCCCGTCCGCTCGGTGATCATGGGTTCCTGCCCCGCTTCGGCCAGGCTCTGGCAGAGGTCGGCGGTGCGGCGGTCCTGCCAGACGATCGCATTGTGGATCGGATGGCCGGTGGCGCGTTCCCAGATCACCACCGTCTCGCGCTGGTTGGTGATGCCGATGGCGGCGAGGCTGCCGTCGATCTCGGCCCGCTCGACCGCGGCGCGCGCCGTTGCGGCGACGCTGGACCAGAGGTCGGTCGGATCATGCTCGACCCAGCCGGGGCGGGGGTAGATCTGCGGAAACTCCTCCTGCGCGACCGACTTCAGCGAGAGGCTCGCGTCGAAGACCATCGCGCGCGAGGAGGTGGTGCCCTGATCGATGGCGAGGATGTGGCTCATGCGTCTCTTCCCGGTTCGTCTTGCCCGAATCCTCCCGATGCTGCCGCGCCTTGCGACGAGGCGGAAGGGCTCGGGGAAGACGGCGAGCCGGAATCCTGTCGGGTCGCCTCGCGTCTTGCCTCGGCCAGGGGGCGGGACGGCCCGCCCCCCGCTCGTGTCAGCCCTGCTGCCAGGACTTGATGAGTTCGTCGTAGGGGATCGTCTCACCCGCGGGTTTCTCGTTCTCGAGCTTGCCCACCGGCGCGCCGGGCGCGTCGAGCCATTCCTGCGGGTCTTTCTCCTCGTTCAGCTTCGGCCCGAGATCACCCTGCACGCCGGCCCGTTCCAGCCGCGCCAGCACCCGCTCCTGCTCGGCGCAGAGCGCGTCCAGCGCCTCCTGCGGCGACTTGGCGCCCGACATCGCATCGCCGATGTTCTGCCACCAGAGCTGCGCGAGCTTCGGGTAATCCGGCACGTTCGTCCCGGTGGGCGACCACTGGACGCGGGCGGGCGAGCGGTAGAACTCGACCAGACCGCCAAGATTGGGCGCGCGGTCGGTGAAGCTCTGGTGCTGGATGGTGGATTCGCGCACGAAGGTCAGGCCGACGTGGCTCTTCTTCACGTCCACGGTCTTCGACGAGACGAACTGGGCGTAGAGCCACGCGGCCTTGGCGCGGTCGTCGGGGGTGGATTTCAGCAGCGTCCACGAGCCCACGTCCTGGTAGCCGACCTTGGTGCCTTCGGTCCAGTAGGCGCCATGCGGCGAGGGGGCCATGCGCCACTTGGGCGTGCCATCCTCGTTCATCACCGGCAGGCCCTCCTTGACCATGTCGGCGGTGAAAGCGGTGTACCAGAAGATCTGCTGGGCGACCTCGCCCTGCGCGGGCACCGGCCCGGATTCCGAGAAGGTCATGCCGGCGGCCTGCGGCGGGGCGTATTTCTGCAGCCATTCGATCGCTTTGGTGATCGCATAGACCGCCGCCGCGTCGTTGGTCGCGCCGCCGCGCGCCACGCAGGAGCCCACGGGACGCGAGTTCTCGTCCACCCGGATGCCCCATTCATCGACCGGCAGACCGTTCGGATCGCCCTTGTCGCCCATGCCCGCCATCGACATCCAGGCGTCGGTGTAGCGCCAGCCGAGGCTTGGGTCCTTCTTGCCGTAATCCATGCTGCCATAGGCGCTCGTCGGCCCGCCGAGCGCGCTCATGTCGCGGCCGGTGAAGAACTCGGCGATGTCCTCGTAGGCCGACCAGTTCAGCGGCACGCCCAGCTCGTAGCCGTACTTCTCCTGGAAGTCGGCCTTGGTCTCTGGATCGTCGAACCAGTCGGCGCGGAACCAGTAGAGGTTGGCGAACTGCTGGTCGGGCAGCTGGTAAAGCTCGCCATCCGGCGCGGTGGTGAACTTCAGGCCGATGTAATCGTCGAGATCGAGGCCGGGGTTGGTGACATCCTGGCCCTCGTTCGCCATCCAGTCGGTCAGGCTGCGGGCCTGCTGGTAGCGCCAGTGGGTGCCGATCAGGTCGCTGTCGTTGATGTAGGCGTCATAGATGTTCTCGCCCGACTGCATCTGCGTCTGCAGCTTCTCGACCACGTCGCCTTCGCCGATCAGGTCGTGGCTGACCCGGATGCCCGTGATCGCGGTGAAGGCGGGCGCCAGCACCTTGGATTCATATTCATGCGTGGTGATGGTCTCCGAGACCACCTTGATGTCCATGCCGGCGAAGGGCTGCGCCGCGTCGATGAACCATTGCATCTCGGCTTCCTGCTCCTCGCGCGTGAGCGAGGACATGTCGCCGATCTCGGCATCGAGGAACTGCCGCGCAGCCTCGATGTCGGCGAAGGCCGGTGCCCCCAGCGCCATCAGCGCCAGCGCCATGGCTGTCGTGCCGTATCTCATGTCAGGTCTCCTCCCAAAGACGGACTTTGGCCGGGCATCCCCCCGGCGAGGGTCGTCACACCCAGCGGAAGACCGCTGCGGCGTAGATCAGGCAGAGCGCGAGCGCCCCCCAGAGCGGCGGTCCCATCAGGCCGAGCCACAGAAGGCACAGGAAGGCCGAGCCCAGAAGCGAGATGAACAGCCGATCCCCCCGCGTCGTCTCGATCCGAAGGATGCCCACCCGCGGCGTCTCGGGCCGCAGCACCGCCAGGGCGGTCATCAGCAGCAGAAGCGCCGCGATGGTGACGAAGAAGGCCGCCGTGGGCCATGTCCAGGCCATCCAGGCCATGTCGATCCTCCCCTACGGATAGAACTCGCACCAGGCGGTGTAGAACCAACCACGGATGTCGGTTTGCCGGCCCCCGACCACTCCGCCCTCGGCCAGGCACCACTTGCCCTGACACTTCCGATGGTCGAGGAACAGGGCGTCGCCGTTGCGGACGCGCGCAATCTCGGCGTTCTCCGAGCCCGGTCCCCTGCGGACGGACAGGAAGCCGTCGCCATTGGGATCGAGGCCTCGGACGAGGCAGCCGCCCTCCCACGGCTCGGCCGCCCCCTGGGCCGGGGCGAGGCCCGGCGTCAGGGCCGCACAGGCCACGATCACGCACAGAACTTTATGAAGCATCACACCCTCCCCAGTGCAAAACCCTTGGCGATGTAGTTTCTCACGAACCAGATCACGAGGCCGCCCGGGATCAGCGTCAGCACTCCGGCCGCCGCCAGCACGCCCCAGTCGAGGCCCGAGGCCGAGACCGTCCGCGTCATGGTGGCGGCAATCGGCTTGGCGTTCACCGAGGTCAGCGTGCGCGACAGGAGCAGTTCCACCCAGCTGAACATGAAGCAGAAGAAGGCGGCCACCCCGATTCCGCTCGCGATCAGCGGCATGAAGATCTTCACGAAGAAGCGCGGAAAGGAATAGCCGTCGATATAGGCGGTCTCGTCGATCTCCTTCGGCACGCCGCGCATGAAGCCCTCGAGGATCCAGACCGCCAGCGGCACGTTGAAGAGGCAATGGGCCAGCGCCACCGCGATATGGGTGTCGAAGAGGCCGACCGAGGAATAGAGCTGGAAGAAGGGCAGCGCGAAGACCGCGGGCGGCGCCATGCGGTTCGTCAGCAGCCAGAAGAACAGGTGCTTGTCGCCAAGAAAGCGGTAGCGCGAGAAGGCATAGGCCGCGGGCAGGGCCACCGTGATCGAGATCGCGGTGTTCATGACCACATAGATCAGAGAGTTCACATAGCCCATGTACCAGGCCGGATCGGTGAGGATCGTCCGGTAGTTCTGGAATGTCAGGTCATGCGGCCAGAGGGTGAAGCTGCGCGTGATCTCGGCGTTGGTCTTCAGGCTCATGTTCACGAGCCAGTAGATCGGGATCAGCAGGAACAGCAGATAGAGCACCATCACGAGGGCCGAGCCGGGACGCTTCATGGCCGGACCTCCGACGGGTTGCGGTCGGGACGGGCGGTCATGGCCGGTCCTCGCGGTCGAGATTGGTCATCACGGTGTAGAACACCCACGAGACCAGCAGGATGACGAGGAAGTAGATGATCGAGAAGGCGGCGGCGGGGCCGAGGTCGAACTGCCCGATGGCCATCTTCACGAGGTCGATCGACAGGAACGTGGTCGAGTTGCCGGGCCCGCCGCCCGTCACCACGAAAGGCTCGGTGTAGATCATGAAACTGTCCATGAAGCGCAAGAGCACCGCGATCAGCAGCACGCCCCGCATCTTGGGCAGCTCGATGTAGCGGAAGACGGCCCAGCGGCTCGCCTGGTCGATCTTGGCCGCCTGGTAATAGGCCTCAGGGATGGACTGGAGCCCGGCGTAGCACAGGAGCGCCACCAGCGACGTCCAGTGCCACACATCCATCACGATCACCGTGACCCAAGCGTCGAGCCAGTCGCTGGTGTAGTTGTAGTCGATCCCCATCGCGGTCAGCGTGCGGCCCAGAAGCCCGATGTCCACCCGGCCGAAGATCTGCCAGATCGTGCCCACCACGTTGAACGGGATCAGGAGCGGCATCGCCATCAGGATCAGGCAGAGGCTGGCCCAGAAGCCCTTCTTGGGCATGTTGAGGGCCACGAAGATCCCCAGCGGCACCTCGATGGCGAGGATGATCGCGGTGAACAGCACCTGCCGGCCGAGCGCCGCATGGATGCGCTCGGAGGTGATGGTCTCCTCGAACCATTCGAGCCCCGCCCAGAAGAACTCGTTGTTTCCGAACGTGTCCTGCACCGAATAGTTGACAACCGTCATCAGCGGGATGACGGCCGAGAAGGCCACGAGCAGCAGCACCGGCAGCACGAGGAACCAGGCGCGGTTGTTCCAGCTCTTGTCCATCAGGCGGCCCTCCGGGCGCCGACCGGCTGCACGCGCCAGTCGTCGGAATAGACGTTGATCTTCTCGGGGGCGAGTTGCAGGAAGGCGCTCCCGGTGGCGGCGGGTCGGTCCTCGGGCAGCAGCAGGTTCACGGGCTGGCCGAAGACCTCGCCGCGCAGGATCCGGTGGCGGCCCACATCCTCGATGCGGCGGATCGTGACCGGCAGGCCCGCGTCGGCGAGCGACACGAACTCCGGCCGGACGCCGATCTGCACCCGCCCGCCGGTGGGAGGGTAGGTCGCGCCCAGCGGGACAGGGTGGCCCATGACGCGGGCCATGTCGCCCGACACCTCCGCCTCGAAGAGGTTCATGCCGGGCGAGCCGATGAAATAGCCCACGAACGTGTGGCCCGGCGTCTCGAACAGCTCTTCCGGCGTGCCGGTCTGCACCACGCGCCCCTCGTGCATCACCACCACCTTGTCGGCGAAGGTCAGCGCCTCGGTCTGATCGTGCGTGACATAGATCATCGTGTGCCCGAACTCGCGGTGCAGCCGCTTGAGCTGGGTGCGCAGCTCCCATTTCATGTGCGGGTCGATCACCGTCAGCGGCTCGTCGAAGAGGATCGCGTTCACATCCTCGCGCACCATGCCCCGGCCGAGGCTGATCTTCTGCTTGGCATCCGCGGTAAGTCCGCGGGCGCGGGTGTCGAGCGCGCCTTCCATGCCGATCATGCGGGCGATCTGGCCCACCCGCGCCTCGACATAGGCCGCATCCCGGCCGCGGTTGCGCAGCGGGAAGGCCAGGTTCTCGCGCACCGTCATCGTGTCGTACACCACGGGAAACTGGAACACCTGCGCGATGTTGCGCTCGGCGGTGGGGGCGTCGGTCACGTCGCGCTCGCCAAAGAGCACGCGGCCGCGGCTCGGGCGCAGGAGGCCCGAGATGATGTTCAGAAGCGTGGTCTTGCCGCAGCCCGAGGCGCCGAGCAGCGCATAGGCGCCCCCGTCCTGCCAGACATGGTCCATCTCCTTAAGGGCGAAATCGGCCTCGCCCCTGGGCTTCGGCAGGTAGCTGTGGGCGAGGTTGGAGAGGGTGATCCGTGCCATCCGTTCCTCCTCAGGCCGCGAGCGCATAGGCCGCAGGTGCGGCGAGCGCGCCTTCGGCATCGAAGAGATAGACATGCGCCGGATCGAGCCAGACCGAGACCTCGCTGCCCGGCGCGATCTCATGCACCCCCGGCACGAGCCCCACCCAGCCGTCGGAGCCGTGCACCAGATGCAGGAAGGTCTCGGACCCGGTGATCTCGATCGCCGAAAGCCGGCAGGAAAAGGCCACCGCCCGGCCGGAGTGGCGGTTGAGCGCCAGATGGTTCGCCCGGAAGCCCGCGAGGTAGTGCCCGTCGGCGAGGCGGGCAAAGGCGCCCTCGGCCGGGGCATTCGCGAGATGGCCGAAGCTCAGCCGCGTGCCGGTCTTGGTGACCGGCAGGAAGTTCATCGGCGGATCGCTGAAGACGCGCGCCGTCGTCGCATCGACCGGCCGGCGATAGACCTGCGGGGTCGGGCCGAACTGCGTCACGCGCCCCTGCCAGAGCGTCGCCGTGTTGCCGCCAAGCAGCAGCGCCTCTTCGGGCTCGGTGGTGGCATAGACGAAGATCGCGCCCGAAGCCTCGAAGATTCTTGGGATTTCCAGCCGCAGCTCTTCGCGCAGCTTGTAGTCGAGGTTCGCCAGCGGCTCGTCGAGCAGCACGAGCCCCGCCCCCTTCACCAGCGCCCGCGCCAGCGCGCACCGTTGCTGCTGCCCGCCCGACAGTTCCAGGGGCTTGCGCTTGAGCATGGGCGTCAGCTTGAGCATCTCGGCCACGCTGCGCACGTCGCGGTCGATCTCGGCGCGGCTGCGGCCCTGCAGGCGCAGGGGCGAGGCGATGTTCTCGTAAACGCTCATCGAGGGATAGTTGATGAACTGCTGATAGACCATCGCCACGCGGCGATCCTGCACGCGCACGCCCGTCACGTCGCGCCCGTCCCAGAGGATGCGGCCCTCGGCCGGAGTATCGAGCCCCGCCATCAGCCGCATGAGGCTGGTCTTGCCCGACAGCGTGGGGCCGAGCAGCACGTTCATCGTGCCGCCTTCCAGCACGAGGTCGGTGGGGTGGATGTGCACCCGCCCGCCGACCACGCGCGAAACCCCCTGGAGTTCCAGCGTCATTCTCCCCCCTGATCACTCGCCCGGCTGCGCCGGATCCTGGTGCCGCCCGGACCGCCCCTCCTCGGGCCGCCCGTCCGGTTGCGTCTGCCCCGTTGCGAACCTTCTGGCCCGCCGCGGACCTTCAGCCTGTGCCGGCCATCCCGGCCGCCCTGTCCTCGCCCGCGGCCTGCCGCATCCAGTCGTCCAGCGCCGCGATCTCCCCGGCCGTCATCCGCAGGCCGAGCTTGCTCCGCCGCCAGACGACATCCTCGGCCCGCCGGGCATATTCGTGCTGCATCAGCCAGCGCACCTCGGCCTCGGTGAGCGTAGCACCGAACTCCCGCCCCAGATCAAGCGCGTTGCGCGCAGAACCGAGCAGATTTCGCGCGTCCGTCCCGTAGGCCCGCACCAGCCGGAGCGCCCAACGCTCGCCAAGGAAGGGAAAGTCGCGCCGCAGCGCGTCGGCCAGCGCCGGGGCGCCGTCCCAGGGAAAATCCCCGCCCGGCAGGGGGACGCGGGCGGTCCAGGGGCCGCGGGCCTGCGGAAAGTGCGGCGCAAGCCGCGCCATCGCGCTTTCGGCCAGCCGCCGGTAGGTGGTGATCTTGCCGCCGAAGACGCTGAGAAGCGGAGGCCCCTGCCTATCCAGCGACAGGACATAGTCGCGCGTGGCGGCCGTGGCCGACTGCGCCCCGTCATCATAAAGGGGGCGGACACCAGAGTAGGTCCAGACGATGTCCGCGCGCGTGACCGGCTGGCGGAAGTAGTCCGAGGCGAAGGCGCAGAGATAGTCCTGCTCCTCGGGGGTGCAGCGCGCCTCGTCGGGGGCGCCGTGATGATCCTGATCCGTCGTGCCGATCAGGGTGAAATCGGTCTCGTAGGGGATGGCGAAGATGATCCGCCCGTCCTTGCCCTGAAAGAAATAGCAGCGGTCGTGGTCGAACAGCCGCCGCGTCACGATATGGCTGCCGCGGACAAGGCGCACCCCCTCGGTCGAGGGCAGCGACAGGGTCTCGCGGATGATGCGCGCGACCCACGGGCCGCCGGCATTGACGAGGGCGCGGGCGACATGCTGGCGCCGCCCCTCGGCGCCCTCGGTGGTGACGCGCCACACGTCGCCCTGCCGCTCGGCGGCCACCACGCGGGTCCGGGTGAGGATCGTGGCGCCGCGGTTCTCGGCATCACGGGCGTTCAGCACCACGAGGCGCGAGTCCTCCACCCAGCAGTCGGAATATTCCCAGCCCCGTGTGAAGCGCGGTTGCAGCGGCGCGCCGGCCGGGTCGCGCGTCAGATCGACGGGCCGGGCCGGGGGCAGGATCCTGCGCCCGCCAAGCCGGTCGTAGGTCTCGAGCGCAAGGCGGATCAGCCAGGCCGGGCGGCGTCCGCGGGTCCAGGGCATCAGCCGGCCGAGCAGCCGCGCGGTGGGCGTGTCGCCGGCAAAGCGCATCTCGGGCTGCCAGGGCAGGACGAAGCGCATCGGCCAGGAGATGTGTGGCATGGCCACGAGCAGCGTCTCGCGCTCTTCCAGCGCCTCGCGCACGAGGCGGAACTCGAAATATTCGAGATAGCGCAGCCCGCCGTGGAAGAGCTTGGTCGAGGCCGAGGAGGTCGCCTGTGCCAGATCGCCCATCTCGGCGAGCGTGACGCTCAGCCCGCGGCCCGCGGCGTCGCGGGCGATCCCGCAGCCGTTGATGCCGCCGCCGATGATGAAGAGATCCACCGGATCCTCTCCGGCTCGTCCTTGGGCCACGCGCTTGCTCCCGCTGTCGTGCAGGAAGGAAGCCCGGACTGCGGCGTTATGTCAATGAAGATTTTCGAAAATGTGCGAAACGCAGGAAACCGAACATCGGCGGCTCCGGGCCGGGTGCGGCCGCCCGTGCGGGCGGCCGCTGTGTCTCAGTCGGCCGGGGCCGTCGCCGGAGGGGCGGGGGCATTGTCGGCCGAGGCCGGGCTGTTGCCGCCCACGCTGCCGGCCTGCGGTGCGGCTCCGGTTTCGCCGGTGCGGCCATCCATCTGCACGTCGGCGCCCTGGGGCGGATTGCCCTCGGCGACCTCGTAGCCGAACCACCAGACGAGGTAGCCCAGGGCGAAGATCACCACGACGGCAATGCCGATCAGCGGTCCCCGGTGGCGACGCTTCTGCTTGTCGATGTCGTTTTCGGATGCGGACATTCGCGGCTCCTCGGGCAGGGCCGGCCCGTGCGGCCGGCAATCGGATCTCAACCGGAGGCGTCGCGCAAGGTTCCCCGGCGGCATGCGCACGTCTGCGTGCGGATCGGCAGCGGGCAGGGGGTGAACCGGGGGCTGGAACAAGCCCGGCGGCCGCAGGTTCCGGCCCGAGGATCAGCAAGAGGAACGTCTCATGGCTCAGGAGAGACCGGACCGGACCGAATCCGGCAGCAGCACCACGCCCGAGGCTCCGGCGACGGGGCAGGACACCAGCGCGCGCCTTCGCGCCGACATCGACCGTGGCGCGACCGGGGACAAGGTGCCCTTCATGGACCCGGCCGCGGCGCCGCTGGGCACCGATGACGAGGCGGCGGGAACGCCGCCCAGCCCCGAGCAGATCGCCCGCGCCCGCGCGATGGAGGGGCGCATCCCGCACGGGACGGCCAATGCCTCGGCCCGTCCGCGGACGGTGGGCGAACTGGCCGGCAACGAGACACGCCGCGGGCTTCGGCCGATCCTGATCTTCGGCATCATCATGGTGCTGGTGGTGATCGTGGCGCTCGCCCTCTGAGGCGGGAGGTGGGGCCGGCAGCCGCCTGCCGGCCCTCGGGTTCAGTCGGGAAGGGCGTAGGCGATCACATGATCGCCCGGCTTCGTGCCCACCGAGCCATGACCGCCGGCCACCATGACGAGATACTGCCGCCCGTCCTGCTCGTAGGTCATGGGCGTGGATTGCCCCCCGGCCGGAAGGCGCGCGCGCCAGAGTTCATCGCCGGTGGTCAGGTCATAGGCCCTCAGATAGTCATCCACCGTCGCGCCGAGGAAGACCACGCCGCCCCGGGTGATGATCGGCCCGCCGATCCCCGGCACGCCCACCTTGAAGGGCAGCGGCAGCGGGGTCATGTCCCGCACCGTGCCGTTGCGGCGCTTGTAGGCGATCTCGCCGGTGCGCAGGTCCGTCCCCGCGACGAAGCCCCATGGCGGCGCCGAGCAGGGCACCTGCAGCGGCCCGAGGAACGGGCCCATGATGACGCCGTAGGGCGCGCCCTCGTTGCGGTTGAGACCCTGCTCGCTGGCGGTCTCGTTTGCGCCCGGCGGCGGGATCTCCTCCTCGGGGACGAGTTTGACGGTGAAGGGCAGGTAGGTCGGCATCCCGAACATGACCTGCCGCTCGGGATCGACCGCGACCGAGCCCCAGTTGAAGGTGCCGAAATTGCCGGGATAGACGATCGTGCCGTTCAGCGACGGAGGCGTGTAGCGGCCCTGATAGTTCAGCCGGTGATACTGGATCCGGCAGGCGAGCTGGTCATAGATCGTGATGCCCCACATGTCCCGTTCGCGCAGCGGATCGGGTGCGAAGCTGAGGGACGAGATGGGCTGCGTGGGGGCGAGAGTCTCCTCGTCGAGGCCCCCCTCCTGCGGGGCGGGCTCTTCCGACACCGGCAGCACCGGCTCGCCCGTCTCGCGGTTGAGCACATAGATGTCGCCCTGCTTGGTCGGCTGGACAAGCGCGGGCACCGTCTCGCCCTCGATCTCCAGGTCGATCAGCACGGGCTGCGCCGGCACATCCATGTCCCAGAGGTCATGGTGGACGGTCTGGAACACCCACGCCTTCTGCCCCGTCGCCACGTCGAGCGCCACGACGGAGGACGCATGTTCCTCGACCGCCTCCGACCGCCCCATCCCGAGCTGGTCCGGCACCTGGTTTCCGAGCGGGATATAGACGAGACCGCGCTCTTCATCGACCGAGAACACGGACCAGGAGTTCGGCGAGTTCGGGGTGTAGGTCTCGCCGTTCATCCAATCGATGGGCGCGGTGCTGTCGGGATTGCCGCTGTCCCAGTTCCACAGGAGCGCGCCCGTGTTGGCGTCGAAGGCCCGGATCACGCCCGACTGGGAATAGATCGAGAAATTGTCGTTGACCGCGCCGCCGATGATGATGCGCCCGCCCACCGCGACAGGCGGCGAGGTCGAGTAGTAGAAGCCCGCCGGCGTGTAGGGCATCCCGTGCTCGAGGTGGAGCGTCCCGTTGTCGGCGAAGAAGTCGCACAGCGCGCCCGAGTTGGCGTCGAGCGCGATGAGGCGCGCATCGGCCGTCGGCATGTAGACGCGCGCCGCGCACAGCTCGCCCTCTTCCCGGCCCGGATCGCGCCAGTAGGTGACGCCCCGGCAGGTCTGGTGCTGGCGGTCGGGCTCGAGCCCGGAGTTGGCGTCGAAGCGCCACGCCTGCTTGCCGGTGGCCGCATCGAGCGCAATGGCCAGATTGTGCGGCGTGCAGATGTAGAGCCGGTTGTTCACCTTGAGCGGCGTGACCTGATAGGTTGTTTCGGTCACGTCCTCGGGCAGCTTCACGTCGCCGGTCTGATAATGCCAGACCTGCTCGAGTTCGGCGACATTCTGGATGTTGATCTGATCGAGCGGCGAATACCGTTGGCCATATTGCGTGCGGCCATACTGGTGCCACTCGCCCGGTGGCGCCGTCGGCCCGAGATCGGGCTCGGCGCTGACCACCTCGGTGGGAAGTTCGCCCTTGCGACTGGCCTCGTCGCCGGTCCAGGACCAGATCGCCACCCCGATCGCCGCCAGCAGCGGCAGCGCGAGCGGCAGGCCGGGCGCGGGGTGGTGGTCCTCGGTCAGAAGCTGGCGGCGCATGAAGGGCAGGTAGAGCCAGATGCCCAGAACCGCGATCACGCCCCCGCGGGGGACCAGTTGCCACCAGTCGAATCCGACCTCCCAGATCGACCAGAGAAGCGCGCCGAGGATGAGCGCGCCATAGGTCCATTCGGCGGCGGCCGAGCGCCGATGCACCTGCCAGGCCGACAGCAGCATGACGGCACCGGCCGCGGCGTAGAACCAGCTTCCGCCGAGGGTGGCGAGCCATACTCCCGGGATCAGGAGGCCCAGGCCCGCCAGGGCGAGGACGATGGCGGTGATCGTGACGGTCAAGTTCGGGCTCCTCCGGTGGCGGTGTCGCTGGGGCAACAGGAGACGCCCGGCTTAGGTTCCTCGCATTGCGCCAAAGGAAGGATTCCGTCCCGCCGAACGGAAAAGGCGCGCAGGTTGCCCTGCGCGCCTCGAGAGATGGTCCGTCCGGTGGATCAGTCGACAGCCGTGTATTCCGGCAGCGACTCGAGTTCCTCGCGCGTCATGGGCACATAGACCCGGACGTCGCTCTGATCCTCGTTGGTGTAGATCTGCAGGTCCTCGAAGGGCAGGGCGACGTTGCGCGCGCCGATCCCGAGGAAACCGCCCACGTCGAAGATCACCTGTTCGATCTTGCCGTCCTCGGCCACCACGAAGTCCGAGATGCTGCTAACCGACTCGTCATTCATCGAATAGACGTTGGCATTCTGCAGGTTCTCGGCGGTCATCGGTTCGCCCGAGTAGAGCGTGAAGCCCTCGGGAACCTGCATGTCGCCCATCATCGCACCGCCGGTTCCGGTCATGCCGGTGTCGGTCGTGGTGGTGCCCGTCATGCCGGTGCCGGTGGTGTCGGTTCCGGTCATGCCGGTGCCGGTGGCGCCATCGGTCGTCGGTGCCGTCTCGGTGCCGGTCGCCGGCGACGTCGTGTCGTTGGTCGCCGGGGGGGTCGTGGTGTCAGTGGCTGCGGGCGGAGTCGTCGCGCCTGCGTCGGGCGTCGTCGCGTCCTGAGCCAGTGCCGAATAAGCGGTGGTCGAAGCCAGAAGTGCCGAGAGGGCAATGACTTTTTTCATCGTGCGATCCTTTCGCCTTGGAAGACTAATTGGACAGAGCCGTTAAGGCCTGCTGCGGATCCAACGGGTCTCGGCGGGTATGGTTTCGCCTTGGCGACGGCGATGCGGGAGACACTCGCCCGCAGGCGAAGATTCGCCCAAAACGCCGAATATCGTAAGCGAAAAAACGCTCATCGCGCTCTATCACGCTGACGTGATGGAACAAATTTCCAGTCGTCGCGTGGGAACTGCCGGGCCCTGACCCTGTTGAGGGATGATCGGCAGCGGCGTCCCCACATCCGTCGTCTCGCCGATGTCTTCCCTTGACTCAACTCCCGCCGATCCCCCGGCGGGAGTTTTTTCATGTCATCCCACAGATGATGGAAAAAGCGGCACACCCGAGGGCATGCCGCTTCAGAGGTGCGCGCGCGTGACGCGGCGTCAGAAGGACTCGACCATCTGGCAGATCTGGGTCCAGGAGGTCAGCGAGACCGAGGCCGAATCGAACTCCTGCGTGCCCGGCGTCGCGGGCGATCCCTGCGCCCCGGTGTCGGCGGTGTTGCTGGCGTTGACGCTGCCCGCGCCAGAGCCCACGGTCGCGCCGTCGGCGGGCGGGTTGGTGGTTGCGCCGGTGCCCGTTGTCTGGGGCGCGTTCTCGCGCATGGCCTGCTCGACCGCCGTCACCCGCTCGTCCGAGGTGCCGGGCCCGGCGGTGGTGCCCATGTCGTCCGTGGTCGCGTCGCTTTCGCCGACGGTGCTGACCTTGGTATCGGGATGGCCCGTCGTGTCATGGGTCGGGGTCGAATCCGCCTGGGCGGCCTGTTCACCCGTGGGTTGCCCGATCGGACTTGCAGCGCCGCCGCTCTCCAGCTCGGCCCCGTCCGCCGGACCGGCGGTGCCGGTGGCCGTCATGTCGGTTCCTCCCGTCCCGCCGGTGCCCGTCGTGGCGCTTGCGCCGGCGTCGGCCGACGCCGGGTCCGTGGCTCCCGCACCGCCGGCGGGCGGGGCTCCGGCGCCTTGGGTGCCGAAAGCGGCGCAGTCATCCCGAACCTGCTGCTTCTGCTGTTCCGACAGCGAGTCCCAGCTCGAGCGGATCTCGGAGTTCGTGCGCAACGTCATCGAGCCGCCGGGATTGAAGAACGTGTCCACCATGGGCGCGTCCCAGTCGCGTCCCATGGTGGTGCCTTGCGCGGTGGTTGTCTGGGC
Organism: Cereibacter azotoformans; assembly: GCF_021391315.1. Classification (NCBI taxonomy): domain Bacteria; kingdom Pseudomonadati; phylum Pseudomonadota; class Alphaproteobacteria; order Rhodobacterales; family Paracoccaceae; genus Cereibacter; species Cereibacter azotoformans. The sequence continues at coordinate 1,145,474 of NZ_CP090021.1, forward strand.
GGCGGCGCTGGTGGCCAGAAGGGCGGCCACACCGGCGAGGAAGGGGGTGCGAAAAATGGTCATCTTGGTCCTCTCTTACTGAACTGGGGGGCTGATCCGGGGGAGGGCGGCCTGCCGGCCGCCCCGTTCAGGCCTGCGTGTTGCGCGAACCGCCGGGGCGATCGTCGCTCAGGCCGCTGTCAGTGCCGCCGGGGCCCGAGAGGCCGCTTCCCGACTGGCCGGTCGTCGCGCCGCCGAGGGTGCCGGCACCGCTGCCCGACCCTGTGCCCGAGCCGCCCATCGCGTCGCGGACGCGCAGGTTGTTCTGGACATGCCGCACGCCCGACACCGAGTCGGCGCAATCTTCCGCCCGGCGCTTCTCGATCTTGGAGCTGACGTGGCCCGACAGGGTGACTTCGCCGCTCGCCACCAACACCTCGATGTCCGAGGCGTCCACGCGCGGGTCGTCGCTCAGGCGGTCGTTGACGTCGCCGTGAATCCGCTCGTCCGAACGCTGGTAGCCACGGGGGCCCTTCCCGCGGTGATCGGCCTCTCGGCGGTGGCTGGCGTCCTCGTCGCCCACCCACGACATGACCTCATCGGCGGCACGTTCCATGAAGCCGCGCTCGCCCGCCGAGTCGTGGAAGCGCGGGCCGCCGCGGCCGGTGCGCTCGCTGGAGGACCGGCCCCGCCCATCCCATTCGCGCCCCATCTGCGGACCGTAACCCCAGGAGCGTTCGTCCTGCGAGCCGCGCTCGGAATAGGGATCGTAGCCGCGGTCATGGTCGCGGTCGGACGCGCCATAGCCGCCGCGCCGCTGGCCGCGGTCGCGCGGGTCAAAGCCCGCCGCGCCAAAGCCGTAGCCGCTGGCGGCATCCATCCCCGACCCCTCACGCCAGCGATCGCGGCCGCCGCCCTGATCCTCCTGGCCGCGATCCTGATAGCGTGCGTCGAACCGGTCGCGGAAACGGTCGCGCTCGTCGCGCCCCGACCTCCGGCCGCCCCTTTGTTCCTCGCCTTGGTCTTCCCGGTAGCCGCGGTGCGTGTCGTCATCGCTCCAGCCGCGCTGGCGGGGGTCGAACCTCGAATGTGCCATGTCTGGTCCTCCATCGAGCCTTGCGGGCGAACAGGCACGTCTCCCGCGTTTTCAGACGGTCCATGCAACGGGCGCTTGCGGCGAAAGTTCCCGCAAGCGGCAGCCGCGCCCTTCACGAGCAGGGCACGAAACCTGCATTGCCGCGGTTGCGGCCTCTCCGTGTCACGGCCGCTTCGTCCCCTGGCGCCCCTTTGCCGGGCGGGGTCAGGTCACGGCCCGGTCACCTCGCGGTGAACGAACAAGGGAACCTTCCCCGACCGCTCTGCATTGACGGCGGGAAGGGAGAGGAAGCAGCCGCATCGCTTTCCCGGACATAGCCAGAGGACAGCCCATGACGTCGTCAGTTCCCCGGCCGCCGCCGGGCGAGAATCCCGAGCCACTCACGGACCCGGATGTGACGCCGGGCCCGCTGCCGGCACCGGGCGAAAGCCCGGACCTGCCACCGACCGAGCCCGACCTTCCGGGCGAAGGTCCGGGCGTCCCGCCGACCGTTCCGGTCTGAACCAGCCTCTGAAGAACGTGACAAGGAGCCAGAAGTGAACAGCATCATCTATATCGTGGGCCTCGTGGTCATCGTCATCGCCATCCTGTCCTTCCTCGGCTTGCGCTGAGGCCGGATCGGCCGATGCCCGTGCGAGTGACCGGCCCGTGAACTGACGTGGGGCCGGGGACCAGTAACCAGATTGCCAGTTTCAGGTGCGAGTAACCGGGCCCTGCGATGACGCGGGGCCTTCGGCACGACCTTCCGGCGCGCGCGCACCGCAGCGGGCGCCGGCATGACCCGTGAGGCTCCTGCGATCTAGGGCTCCTGCAGCAGCTTTTCGAGCATGGTGGAAATCGTCACCGCCGTCACGGGCTTGTCCAGCACATCCACATCCGCAAGATCCTCGGGGATGGCCTCGCGCGTTTCGCCGGTGACGAAGGCGAAGGGGATGCCGCGGATCCGCAGGGCGCGGGCCAGTCCGAAGCAGGGGCCGTCCTTGAGCCGCAGGTCGAGGAGGGCCGCGTCCACAGACTGATGCTCGACAAGACGCGCGCCCTCGGCGGCCGAGCGGGTCGGCCCCACGATCTCGAAACCCGAGGCGCGAAGCTCATCCACCATCGTCATGGCGAGCACGAGATCATCCTCGGCAAGAAGGATGCGCGGCGGGTGCAGCTTGTCGGCTAGGGGCATGGGGAACCTCCGGTGCTGCCGGACAAGACCGGCCCGGCGCCTCGGGTTCCGTCATGGCGCCTTCTTTGTGCGGAACCGGCTGACGGCGCGGAACGACGGGCGGGGGCCGCGCGTTCGAAAGGGCTTTGTTCGGCAGGTCGTCATGGTGCAGCTGCTTCAGGATTTTCTCGCGCAGGACCTTGTGCTGCCCATGTTCAGCAGTCTGCTGACGGGCCTCCTGATCGGGTTTGACCGCGAGATGCGGGGCAAGCCTGCAGGTCTCAGAACCCATGCCCTCGTCTGTTTCGCGGCGACCGTCCTCACGCTTGCGGCGGCGCGTCAGGCGGAATGGACGGTGTCGTTCCTGGGCGACACGCAGATCGTCGCCGATCCTGCCCGCATGGCGCACGGCATCCTGACGGGCATCGGCTTTCTCGGTGCCGGCGTGATCTTCCGCGAGGGCGCCTCGGTCCACGGGCTGACCACGGCCGCCTCGCTCTGGGTCACGTCCGCCATCGGGATCGTCTATGGCGTGGGCATGTACTGGCTGGCGGTGGCCGCCACGGTCGCGACGCTGGTGGTTCTGGTGGCGCTGCGGCTGTTCTATGCGCTTCTGCCGGTGCGGACCGAGGTCCGCCTGCGGGTGACGGTGCGGCTCGGCTCGCGGTTCGACGCGCGCCGCCTGACCGAGATCCTTCGGAGCGAGGGGCTCGAGGTCGGGCCGGTCAGCCGGAGCCTCAGCCGCCCCTCCGAGCGGCTGCGGCTCTCGACCGCCACCCATGCCCGGCGCGAGGCGGCGCTGGACCGGCTTGCCCGCGCGTTGACGGACGAGGAGGATGTGCTGTCCTTCGACATCATGCCGGTCGAGGATCCCGCGGGCCGGCCCTTGCCCGATCCGCTGGCCGAGCGCGACTGACCCCGGGCCTCCCGCGTCGTCACCGGCCCGGCGCGATCCCCCCGCCAAACCGGTCGGCCTCGTCGCGGATGCACCGGATCTCCTCGGCCAGCGCCACCTCGATGCCCACGCCCGGCGCGGGCACGGCGCCCGGATCCTCCTGATTGTCCTGCATGACGCTGCGCTCATCGAGCCAGGCCCGCAGCTCGTCGCTGCCCGCAAGTGCCACCAGCCGCGCCAGCACCTTGCGCTGCGCGATCAGCCGGCCCTCGATCGTCTCTGTCGTCAGCCCGGTCATGTCCCCTCCTTGGATTGCGTCACCAGTCGTTCAAGCCGGCCGATCACCGTCCGCCCGAGTGTCACGGGGCGGGCCTCGGACAGCGGGCAGGGGCCCTCGAGCCGCTCGCGGATCGAGCGGATCGTCCAGTCTCCGGCCGAGCGGGCGCGGGCGAGTTCGTCCCATGTGATCGGGGTCGCCACCGTTGCACCGGGCCGCGCGCGCAGGCTGTAGGGGGCGACGGCGGTCGAGCCGCGGTCGTTGCGCAGCCAGTCGATGAAGATCCGGCCCTTGCGGCCGGCCTTCGCCATCGCGGCGGTGTAGCGATCGGGCGCCTCTTCCGCGAGCAGGGTCGAGAGCGCGCGCGTGAAGAACTTCACGCTCTCCCATTCGGCCGCGGGCTTCAGCGGCACGATCACATGCACGCCCTTGCCCCCCGACAGCATCGGCACCGCGGGCAGGCCCAGATCGTCGAGACGCACGCGCAGCTCTGCTGCCGCCTCGCGCACGCGGGCGAAGTCGAGGCCCTCGTCGGGATCGAGGTCGAAGACCATCCGGTCCGGCCGCTTGAGGCGGCGGTTGCGCGATCCCCAGATGTGGAACTCGAGCGCGCCCATCTGCGCCGCCCCGACGAGGGCCGGGACATCGGGGAGAGTGATGTAATCCTCGGGCCCGGACTTCGTCTCGACCTTCACGGTGCGGATCGCCGAGGGCATGCCGCGGGTCCGGTGCTTCTGGAAGAAACACTCGCCCGCCGCGCCGTCCGGGCAGCGCACCAGCGACACCGGCCTGTCGCGCAGGAACGGCAGCATCCGCGGGCCGAGCGCCTCGTAATGCTCGGCCACCTCGCGCTTGGTCACGGCGGGCCGCTCATAGATCCTGCGGTCGGGATTGCTGATGCGGATGCCGGCCACCCGCACCTCGTTGTCGGCTTGGGGCATGGGATCCTCGTTCGTCCTGCCTTCGCGCGGCGCGCGGGGCGCACGCGCCGGCGGTTTCGGGGGGGCTGCATCGTCGGCCAAGGCGTCCTCCGGCGCCTCGAGCCGCACGTCGCGCGCAGGCTTGTCGTCGCGCAGGCCCGCAAAGACGCCGTGGCGGATGTGCCCGTCGCGCGTCAATTCGGTGAAGGTCACCTCGGCCACCAGATCGGGGCGCAACCAGCGCGCGCCCTCGGCCCCCTCAGGTACATGGCCGAACGGAGAGGTGGCGCGCGCGCGCCCGGCCAGCAGGGGCGTCAGTTCGCGGAAGATCCGCGCGTCAAAGCCGCTGCCGACCGCGCCCCTGTAGGTCAGGCGGCCCGTCTCGTAGCTGCCCATCACGAGCGAGGCGAAGGGGCGGCCGGGCTTGTCCGACGCCTTCCAGCCGCAGATCACGAACTCCTGACGGAGGACGCATTTCACCTTGAGCCAGTCGCCGTTCCGCGTGCCGGAATAGGGGGCTTCGACCCGCTTCGAGATGATCCCCTCCTGCCCGGCCGCGCACATCCGCTCGTGCACCTCGGGGCCGTGGCCCCGGATGTGGGTCGAGTAGTGGATCGCGCCCGTCTCTCCCTCCAGAAGGCTCTCGAGCCGTGCCTTGCGCTCCAGCAGGGGCAGGCCGGTCAGATCCTCGTCATCGAGGGCCAGCAGGTCGAAGGCCATGAAGGCCAGCGCCCCCCTGGTCTTGAGGCGCGCCTGCAGTTCTGAGAAGGCGCCGCTCGCCTCTCCGGGGGCGATCACCTCGCCGTCGATCAGCGCCCGCCCGACCGCGAGGCGCGCGAGGTCGGGCACCAGCGCGCCGAACTTGTCCGTCCAGTCCAGCCCCGAACGGGTGTGGAGGCGCACCTTGCCGTCCGCGAGCGCGGCGAGGCAGCGATAGCCGTCGAACTTCGTCTCGTGCAGCCAGTCCGGCCCGTCCGGCGCGGCCGGCACGAGGCGCGCAAGCTGGAGGGGCCGGAACCGGGGCAGGGCGGCCGCCTTGCGGCGCTGGCGCGGCCTGCGCCCCTCGGCGATCTCCTCCATGCGACGGCCGCTCTCGACAGAGGTCACATGGGCCTCGACCAGCCCCTCGGGCCCCGGCCGTTCGTGCGCGTCATGCTCCTTGATCAGCAGCCAGTTCTCGCCCTTGTCGCCCGCGCGTGGCTTGAGGCGCACGAGCATCCAGCCGCCGCGCATCCGCTCGCCCTCGAGGCGGAACTTGAGCCGGCCCTCGCTCAACCCCTTGTTGACGTCGTCGAGCGCCTCCCACGTCCCGCGATCCCAGAGCATGACGGTGCCCCCGCCATATTCGCCCTTGGGGATGGTGCCCTCGAAGCCGGCGTAGTCGATCGGGTGATCCTCGGTGCGGACGGCCAGGCGGCGGGCGGACGGGTCGGCCGATGGCCCGCGCGTGACGGCCCAGCTGAGCAGCACCCCGTTCCATTCCAGCCGGAAGTCCCAATGAAGGCGGCGGGCGGCGTGTTTCTGCACCACGAAGCGGAGCGCGCCCGCGCGATCCTCGGGCGTGCGTCCGTCCGGCTCGGGCGTGCGGGCGAAGTCGCGCCTGGCCCGGTAGCGTTCGAGATCCTGGGGGCGCGCGGCTTCGGACATGGGCGACGGACTCCGCTGAAGGCTCTGCCCAAACGTGGCGCGGCCGTGACAGTTCCTGCGACGCGCCCCTCCGCCTGTCGTCACCGCGTCTTGTGGCGGTCACGGTTCGTTCGGAAAATAACCGCGCAGCGGAGGAACCCGAAGCGCAGGACGCGTGTTCCCTCGACAGCGAGGGGCGGCTTCGGGCGGGTGACATGGTTGAATGCAACAGGGAGTGTCTGGGGCGGCTTGCCGAGGCTCGCCACCAGAACCGAGGCTCCGGCACAGGGGAGACTGCCCGTGCGTCAGCCTGAGGATCCCCTCAATCCGGACACCGCCCTGAGCGCCGCGTCACCTGCGCGGGATTCATGTCGGGATGTGCTGCAGGCGGACGGAACAAAAGCCGGACAGGGCTCTTGTCATGCGACAGTCACAAGACAAGAACCCGAGGCCATGTTTCCTTTCATGCAGGACAGCCAGGGTGAAGACCTGGTCAACAAACATGTCGAGGACAATCTTCGACGCACCTACACCGTGTCAACGGCCGATCAGTCAACCGACGATCGGTTTGCGTCGCTGCTGCGGCGCATTTCGGAAAGACAGGTGCGGTCGGGTCAGTCCTGACCTTCGCGCATCGGACGGGGCGGCCCCGACGGGCCGCCTCTCGCTCAGGAATCGCTTTCCTTCACGGATTCACGCGGTGCCAGCAGGACCGGATTCCCGGCCATCTGGGACCCCAGCGCGCAGGCGAGGCGGCGGGCCAGCAGCTGAATCGGCTCCGGCACCGGCTCGGCCTCGATGGCGCGCAGCAATTCCTCGCTCAGGTCTTTCAATTCGTCCGGTCCCATGTGCGGACCTTCGTGTTCCTTTGGCTTTACCATCATCCCACCTGCCCTCGCCTCGTTTTGCGCCGACCGGCCGCGAAGCGCAATGTCAAAGACGGAACCGCCCCGGCAACTCGGCGTTGAAATCCGAAAACGAAGCCGTGAAGAGCCAGGGAGCCGCCCGTGACGGACCAGACCCCCCCGCGATCGATCATACCCGACGTGGTCGATCTCATTCCGGCGCTGCGTGCCTATGCGCGATCGCTGAGCCGGAACCAGGCGGATGCCGACGATCTCGTGCAGGAGACCCTTCTCAAGGCCATTGCAAACGTTGACAAGTTCCAGCCGGGCACGCGGCTCAGGGCCTGGCTGTTCACCATCCTGCGCAACACCTTCTACACCCGGATCCGGGTCTCGGCGCGCGAGCGGACGGGGACGGCCGACTGCGTGTCGGGCGAGATGTCGGTTCAGCCGTCGCAGGAATGGACGGTGCGCGGCCAGGAGTTGATGGCCGCCATCGACCGGCTGCCCGCCCACTACCGCGAGATCCTGATCCTGGTCGTCATGCTGGGCGAGAGCTACGAGGAAGCCGCCCGGATCTGCGATTGCGCCATCGGCACGGTCAAGAGCCGCGTGAGCCGGGCCCGCCAGCTCGTCATGAACGACCTCGAGGGCGGCGGGACCTGAGCCGCCCCGGAGCCGGCGCCCGCCGCTGGAGACTGTCGATCCCGGAGTGGAGCCTCGCAGGGCGCGGCGCCGTCGATCAAGGCCCCTCTCGGATCCCGCCGCATCCCTGCAAGCCATCCTCCCGGTGCCGGTGTCGAGGGCATGAACCCCCTATATCTCCTGCCTCATCCGTGCCGCCGAAGGAGCCGGCGCGGCACGCGCGCGGGCGGCGGTTTGAGGCCGAAGCGCGCAGCGCCCCGCGCGGCGATTGCGTGCCCCTCGGGGTCGGGCTATGTGCCGTGCCACGAGGAGCAAAGGAGAACCGAGCCATGAGCCGCGCATTCGTGTTTCCCGGGCAGGGCGCCCAGACCATCGGGATGGGCCGCGCCCTCGCCGAGGCCTATCCGGCGGCCCGGGCGGTGTTCGAGGAAGTGGACGAGGCGCTTGGCGAGAAGCTCTCGGCGCTGATCTGGGAAGGGTCGATCGACGAGCTGACGCTCACCCAGAATGCCCAGCCGGCCCTGATGGCGACGTCGATGGCGGCGCTCGCGGCGCTGGAGGCCGAGGGGCTGGGGATCGCCACGGCCTCGTTCGTGGCGGGCCATTCGCTGGGGGAATATTCGGCGCTCTGTGCGGCGCGGTCGCTGAAGCTGGCCGATACGGCGCGGCTGCTGCGCATCCGCGGACAGGCCATGCAGGAGGCGGTGCCGGTCGGCGTGGGGGCGATGGCGGCGCTTCTCGGTCTCGACTACGAGACGGCGGTCGAAGTGGCGCACGAGGCGGCGCAGGGCGAGGTCTGTCAGGCGGCCAATGACAACGATCCGGCGCAGGTGGTCGTTTCGGGCCACAAGGCCGCGGTCGAGCGGGCCGTCGAGATCGCCAAGGGCCGGGGCGCCAAGCGGGCCATCCTTCTGCCGGTGAGCGCACCCTTCCATTGCGCGCTGATGCAGCATGCGGCGAGCGTCATGTCCGAGGCGCTGGCGGCGGTCGTGATCGAGGCCCCGGTCTGTCCGGTCGTGGTGAACGTCCGCGCCGAGGCCGTGTCCGAGCCCGACCGGATCCGGGCGCTGCTGGTGGCGCAGGTCACGGGGGCGGTCCGCTGGCGCGAGAGCGTGATGTGGATGGAGAATGCGGGCGTGACCGAGTTCTGGGAGATCGGCGCGGGCAAGGCGCTGTCGGGGATGATCAAGCGGATCGCGAAGGGCGCTGCGACGCGCGCCATCGGGACGCCGGACGATGTGACGGCCGCCGCGGCGGTCTGACCGGGGGTGCCGCCCGCGGGGGCATCGAACCCCCGCAGGCGGCGCTGCCGCGGACGAGACCTTTGGCGGGGCCCTTGCGGCCAACCGGCGGAGGGGCGGCGCGCGCTTCAGGCCCGCGGATGGGCCCTTGCATAGACTTCCATCAGCCGCGCGCCGTCCACCGCCGTATAGACCTGCGTCGTCGAGAGCGACGCGTGCCCCAGAAGCTCCTGGATCGCGCGGAGGTCGCCTCCGGCGTTCAGCAGATGTGTGGCGAAGGAGTGGCGCAGCGCGTGGGGCGTCGCGGTCGGCGGCAGGCCGAGCGTCGCGCGGGCACGCTCCATGACCTTGGCCACGAGCCGCGGATTGAGAGCCCCTCCGCGCGCGCCCCGGAACAGCGGGCCGGAGGTGAGATCGAACGGGCAGAGGGCCGCGTAGCGGGCCACCGCCTCGCGCGCCGCAGGGATGGCGGGCACCAGCCGTTCCTTGCTGCCCTTGCCGAGGATGCGCAGCACCTCGGGCAGGGGATGGGCGGTGGCCGGCAGCCCCAACGCCTCGGAGATCCGCAGGCCGCAGCCATAGAGCAGCGTCACCACCGCAAGATCGCGCGCCCGGATCCAGTCTTCCGCGCCGTCCTCGGCCACGGTGAGGAGGAGCGCCTTCGCATCTCTCTCGGAGAGGGGGCGGGGCAGCTTGCGCCGGAACTTGGGTCCGCGCGCCGAGAGGACGGCGGTCGCGTCCACCCCCTCGCGCTCGGCCAGCCAGCCGGTGAACCGGCGCACGGCCGAGAGCGAGCGCGCCAGCGAACGGGCGCCGAGGCCGCGGGCGCGCTCGTGCGCCATCCAGGCGCGCAGGTCGGCATGGGGCACCGAGGCCAGCGCCGGCAGACCGTAGCCTTCGCCCAGATGACCGGCGAGAAAGGCAAGCCAGCCCGCGACGTCCGCCGCATAGGCCCGGATCGTGTGGGGCGAGGCGCCCTCGATCACCCGCTGGTGGGTGAGCCACGCCTCGAGCGCGTCGCGCGCCGCCGGCGGGATCGCCAGGCTCACGAGAGCCAGCGGCGCATCGTCCGCTCGAACACGCCGGCGAAGAAGGCCAGGAGGTCGGTGCCCTGCGTCGGCTTGAAATGGTCGGCATCGGCCGAGCCCATGGCCAGCATCCCCGGCAGCCGCCCGCGCCCGAAGTCGAGCCGCATGAGCGCCTCGGAGGCCATGCCGGGCGAAGCCTCGCCGTAGAGCACCGTGTCCGGCAGGGTGCGCCGCAGCGTGACGGGGCGCAGCGGCACGTTGCGCCCCCCGGCCACATAGTCGGCGACGAAGCCCGGCTCGGCCACATGGAGCACCTCGCCGAGCCGCCCGAGCGCGGGATCGGCGTCGCGCTGCGCGGTCTCGAGCACGAGCCGGATGCAATCCACCCGCAGGGTCTGCGCCACCTCGGTCGAGAGGTTGAGCAGGAACTCCTCGAAACCCAGCGGATCCAGCATCTGCAGGATCGCCCGGTGGATCAGGTTGGTCCCGGCGAGGTTCTCGTAGGCCGCGGCGATGACCGAGCGATGGGTGTCCTCGAGCCGGTCCAGCCGCCCTTCGAGCCGCTCCATCGCGATGCCGCGCAGGTCGATCACATTGGCCCCCATCGCGCGCTCGTTCGCCGCGATGAGGGCCTTCATCAGGTCGCGGTCCTCGAGGATCATCTCGGGGGTCGCGATCAGCTTGTCGCGCAGGTCCTGTTCGATCATGCCGCCCTCGCCGGTGCCGCTGTCACAGGGACAGGATGGTCTGCCCGGTCTTGGCCCAGTCGGCGTCGAACATCTCGAGACCCTTGTCGGTCAGGACATGGTTGGCGAGGCCCTTGATGACCGCGGGCGGCGCGGTGATCACGTCGGCGCCGATGCGGGCGCATTGCGCGACATGGTTCGGCGTGCGGATCGAGGCGGCCAGCACCTCGGTCTGGAAGTCGTAATTGTCATAGACCTGACGGATGTCGGCGATCAGCTCGAGCCCGTCGAGGTTGATATCGTCCAGCCGGCCGATGAAGGGCGAGATGAAGGTCGCGCCCGCCTTGGCGGCCAGCAGCGCCTGGTTGACCGAGAAGCAGAGCGTCACATTGACCATGCGGCCTTCGTCCGTCAGCACCTTGCAGGCCTTCAGCCCGTCCCAGGTCAGCGGCACCTTGACGGTGATGTTCGGCGCGATCTCGGCCAGCTTGCGGCCTTCCTCGATCATGTCGTCCGCCTTGGCGGCCACGACCTCGGCCGAAACGGGGCCCGCGACCAGCTCGCAGATCTCGCGCGTCACCTCGAGGATGTTGCGCCCCGACTTCAGGATCAGCGACGGGTTCGTCGTGACACCGTCCACCATGCCGAGGGCATTGAGTTCGGCAATCGCCGCGACGTCGGCGGAGTCGACGAAGAATTTCATGAGGATCTTCCTTGGCTCGGGGTTCCGCGGGGGTGTCGTCCCCGCCGTCTGCGGTGTAATAGCGCATCGGGACGCGAGGGAAAAGGGAAGCCGGCGTGACGGGGCGCTTTGCAGAGGGCGAACGGGTGGGGGTTCTGACGACCGAACCGCTGGGCCGGGTGCTCGACTACCGCGCCCCCGAGGGTGGCTGCGGCTCCGGCGATTATGTGGTGGTGCCGCTGGGGCCCCGGCATGTGATGGGCGTGGTCTGGGGGCCGGGCGAGGGCGGTTTCGACGCGGCGAAGCTGCGCGGCGTGGAACGGGTGCTCGATGCCGCGCCGATGCGCGAGGAGATGCGTGTCTTCCTGGCCCGTGCGGCCGACTACACGCTGACGCCGCTGCCCGCGATGCTGCGGCTGGCCACCCGCGCTCCGGGGCTGGGCGATCCGCCGACGGTGCGCCGCGTCTATCGCGCCTCGGGTCACGAGCCGGCGCGCCTGACCGGGCCGCGCCAGCGGGTGCTCGATGCGCTGGAGGCCTATGGCGGCGCGCCGGTGACGCTGGCCGAGCTGTCGGCCGAGGCGGGCGTGACCGGCTCGGTCGTCAAGGGGCTGGTGAAGGCGGGCGCGATCCTCGAGGAGGAGGCGCCGCGCGATCTGCCCTATCCGCCGCTCGATCCCGGCGCGGCGGCGGTGCGGCTCGAGGGCGATCAGGTGGCGGCGGCCGAGGCCCTCGTCGCGGCGGTGGCGGCCGACCGCTACAGCACCACGCTTCTGAAGGGCGTGACCGGATCGGGCAAGACCGAGGTCTATCTCGAGGCGGTGGCCGAGTGCCTGCGCCGCGGCCGGCAGGCGCTGGTGCTGCTGCCCGAGATCGCGCTGACCTCGGAGTTCCTCGCCCGCGTCGAGGCCCGCTTTGGCGCGCGCCCCGCGGAATGGCACTCGGGCGTGACCGCGACCGAGCGGCGGCGGCTCTGGCGGATGGTCTCGGAAGGGGGGGCGCAGTTCGTGGCGGGTGCGCGGTCGGCGCTGTTCCTGCCGTTCCGCGACCTCGGCCTGATCGTCGTCGATGAGGAGCACGACACCTCCTACAAGCAGGAGGAGGGCGCGCTTTACAACGCCCGCGACATGGCCGTGCTGCGCGCCTCGATCTGCGGCTGCCCGGCGGTGCTGGCCTCGGCCACGCCCTCGCTCGAAAGCTGGGTGAACGCCGCGCAGGGCCGCTACGGCCGGCTCGACCTCGGCGCCCGCTTCGGCGCGGCCGAACTGCCCGAGATGCACGCGCTCGACATGCGCCCCGAGAAACTGCCCGCGAACCGCTGGATCTCGGAGCCGCTCGCACGCTCGGTCGAGGCGCGGATCGCGCGGTGCGAACAGTCGCTCCTGTTCCTGAACCGCCGCGGCTACGCGCCGGTCACGATCTGCCGCGCCTGCGGCCACCAGATCGGCTGCGATCATTGCGATGCGCGGATGGTCGAGCACCGGTTCCAGAAGCGGCTGGTCTGCCATCAGTGCGGCGCGACCAAGCCCATGCCCGAGGCCTGCCCCTCCTGCGGGGTCGAGGGGCGGATGGCGCCCGTGGGGCCGGGGGTCGAGCGGCTGGCCGAAGAGGTGGCGGGGCGCTTTCCGCAGGCGCGGGTGGCGGTGCTGTCGTCGGACCTGTTCGGATCGGCGCGCGCGCTGAAGGAGCAGATCGCGGCCATCGCCGAGGGCGGCGCCGAGATCATCATCGGCACGCAGATCGTGGCCAAGGGGCACAATTTCCCGCTGCTCACGCTGGTGGGCGTGATCGACGCGGACCTCGGGCTGCAGGGTTCGGACCTGCGCGCGGCCGAGCGCACCTTCCAGCTCGTGCGGCAGGTGGCGGGGCGGGCCGGGCGCGCGGCGGGCAAACGTGGCGTGGCGCTGGTGCAGACCTACCAGCCCGAACATCCGGTGATCCGGGCGATCCTCGGCGGCGACGAAGAGGCCTTCTGGCGTGCCGAGGCCGAGGAGCGGCGCGTGGCCGGGATGCCGCCCTACGGCCGCCTTGCGGGGATCATCCTGTCGTCGCCCGACGTGGGGCAGGTGTTCGAGATCGGCGCGGAGCTTGCGCGCGCCGACGCGCCGCTGCGCCGGATCGGGGCACAGGTCTTCGGGCCCGCGCCCGCGCCCATCGCCCGCGTGCGAGGGCGGCACCGGGTTCGCCTGCTGGTCAAGGCGCAGAAGGGCGCGCCGCTGCAGGCGGCCCTGGCCGAGTGGATCGGGCAGGTGAAGCTGCCGGCAAACCTGCGCCTCGCCGTGGACATCGACCCGCAGAGCTTCCTCTGAAGGCCGCCGGTCTGCGCGCCGCTGGCGCGACCGTGATCGCCGGGGCCTCCGGGTGCCGCCAGCGTGACTCGCACCGCCGGACGGGCGGGCCTATATTCGAGGCCTGTCAACCGGAGGCCGCATCATGTTCCTGCTCAACCGTAAGAAGTCCGAGATGGTCTCTCCCGCCGAGGCGCTGCCCGGCCGACCCGACCCGATCCCCACCGCCGAGACGCATTTCCTGTCCGGCCTGCCGCTCAAGTCGCCGGTGCCTGCGGGCATGGCCGAGGCGGTCTTCGGCATGGGCTGTTTCTGGGGCGTCGAGCGCAAGTTCTGGCAGGTGCCCGAGGGGGTCTGGCTCACGATGGTGGGCTATGCCGGCGGCTACACGCCGAACCCGACCTACGAGGAGGTCTGCTCGGGCCGCACCGGCCATACCGAGGTCGTGCGCGTGATCTACGATCCCACGGTCGTCTCCTACGAGATGCTCCTCAAGCTCTTCTGGGAAAACCACGATCCGACGCAGGGCATGCGGCAGGGCAACGATACGGGCACGCAGTATCGCTCGGCGATCTACACCTATGGCGAGGCGCAGGCCGAGGCGGCGCGTGCGAGCCTTGCGGCCTATCAGGGGGCGCTGACCGCGGCCGGCCGCGGCCGGATCACCACCGAGATCCGCCCGGCGCCCGCCTTCCATTTCGCCGAAGCCTACCATCAGCAATACTTGGCCAAGAACCCGGCCGGCTATTGCGGCGTTGGCGGCACCGGGGTCTCCTGCCCGATCGGGACCGGGGTCGGGGCGGCGGCGCCCGCACGCTGAGGGGCGCTTGACGCGGGGCAGGGGCGGGGTTAGGCCCGCCCGGACCGCACCGGAGGCTGCCCCATGCCCACCTATTCCGCCCTGACCACGCTTGAAGGCGAGGAGGCCGCCGAGGCCCTCGCGGACGCGCTCGAGAAGATGGAGCCCGAGCCGACCGGCGTGGGCGTGTTCGAGATCGAGGATGGCTCGGGCCTCTGGGAGGTCGGGGCCTATTTCCTCGAGGCACCGTCCGAGGCGGTGCTCGAACTGCTGGCGACGGCGTTCGGCGCCCGGCCCTTCGCCCTGTCCGAGCTGCCCGAGATCGACTGGGTTGCCAAGGTCCGCCGCGAGCTGTCGCCGGTCGAGGCGGGACGCTTCTTCGTCCACGGCAGCCACGACGCCGACAAGGTGCCCGAAGGCCGGATCGCGCTGCAGATCGAGGCGACGGTGGCCTTCGGCACCGGCCACCACGGCACGACGCTGGGCTGCCTGCGCGCCCTCGACCGGCTGGTGGATGCGGACTTCGCGCCCGCCAAGGTGGCCGACGTGGGCTGCGGGACCGCCGTCCTGGCCATGGCGGCCGCAAGCGTCTTCCCCGAGGCTCTGGTGATCGCCTCGGACATCGACGAGGTGGCCGTCGAGGTGGCCGAGGCGAATGTTGCGATCAACGGGCTCGGCGGGCGCGTCACCTGCCTCGAGGCCGCGGGCTTCGATCATCCGCGTCTGGCGGCCGAGGCCCCGTTCGATCTGGTCTTTGCCAACATCCTCAAGGGCCCACTGATCGAGCTTGCGCCGGACATGGCGGCCCATGTGGCGCCGGGGGGCGGGCTCGCCATCCTCTCGGGCCTGCTGGTGGTGCAGGCGGACTCGATCACCAAGGCCTATCTCGCCGAAGGTTTCGAGCTTGCCGCGCGCGAGGATCTGGGCGAGTGGTGCTGCCTCGTGATGCGGCGCCCCTGAGGGCGCCGCCCAGTCCGTAGCCCTGCCGTCTCCTTCCGCACGCCACGCTTTTGCCACGATCCGGGCGTAGCCCCGTTCGATCCGGGGGGCGAAGTTCGTGGGTGCAGGCGTTTCGATGGATCAGAATCTTGCCGACTTCCGCCGGCGCATCGCCCGGATCGAGGCGGCCCATGCGCGCGGGTTCGGCTTCGAGGCGCAGGGCACGCTCGGCCGCTCCCACTATGTCAAGCCCCGACGTCGCCGGCCGCGGCTCATCGGGCCGCTTCTCGTCGTCATCCTGTGCGGGCTGGGGCTGAAAGGCGCGCTGCTCTGGCAGATCGGCGCGGGCCCTTACGAGGCGCGCGTGGCCCGGCTGGCCGCGGGAGAAGGCTTCGACCGGATCGGCAGCGCCCTGCTCCGACCCGATCCCGGGTCGCGGTTCGTGGCGAAAAGCCTTGAGGAATTCCTCGCCTCCCGCTGAGACCGTGGCGCTCCGTCACCGGGGCGCGTTGGCGGGGCCTGTTCCGATGCAAACAAAAAGGCCGCATCCCGGTGGGGAGCGGCCTTTCGCAGGTGATCCGGGAGAGAGCGTCCCGTTCCCTGCTGGTCCTCAGCGGCGGAGGGCGCAGATCGCATCGATGTCACCGCGGCACAGACCGATGTCGTCCAGCTCGCGGTCGCTGAGCTTCGACAGGGCGGCGCGGGTGGCGCGCGCGTCGTTCCAGGCCACGACGGTGGCGACGAGGTCGCTCACGCGCTGGACGAAGTGGAAGGTGGAGATGGCGCCGAAGGGCGCCGGGCGGGTCGTCTCGAAGGCGGCCATGGCGTCTGTCCTTTTCATTCTGCTGAAGATCACAGCAATCGCTGCGTCTGAGTGGCAAATAATCCGGCAGCGTCATGTCGGCAATCGACACCGAAGCATTGCCGCATTGCAGAAAACGCAAGGCTCGGTTTCATGAAACTGTCTTGTTTTCCGGGAGCTTGCGAAACCCGCACGCCCCGTCGCATCGGCTTGGAGAAGTGTCGCTTTTTGGCCATGCCTGCGGGGCGTGGCCGGACATCGGCGGAAGGTGCTGGCGGGTGTTCCCGCTTCGTGCTAGCCCTTGCGGCAACAGGAAGCAGGGGGTGGCATGAGGGTTCTGGGGATCGATCCCGGTCTGCGGAACATGGGCTGGGGGGTGATCGACGTCTCGGGCACCCGTCTGGCCCATGTGGCCAATGGGATCTGCCACTCTGATTCGGGCGACCTGGCCCAGAGGCTCTTGTCCCTGCACAGGCAATTGACCGACATCCTCGCCCGGTTCGCCCCCGATACGGCCGCGGTCGAACATACGTTCGTCAACAAGGATGGCGTGGCCACGCTGAAGCTGGGCCAGGCACGGGGGATCGCGCTGCTCGTTCCGGCGCAGGCCGGGCTCGCGGTGGGGGAATATGCGCCTAACGCGGTGAAGAAGACCGTGGTGGGCGTCGGCCATGCCGCCAAGGAGCAGATCCAGCACATGGTTCGCCTGCATCTGCCGGGGGTCGAGCTTGCGGGCGCCGACGCGGCCGATGCGCTGGCGGTCGCGATCTGCCACGCGCATCATGTGCAATCCTCGGGCCGGCTCGAGGCCGCACTGGCGAGGGCGGCTCGATGATCGGCAAGATCTCGGGGATCCTCGACTTCCGCGGGCCCGACCATGTGCTGATCGACGTGCGCGGCGTGGGCTACATCGTCCATGTCTCGGACCGGACACTGGCCGCCATGCCCGCTCCGGGCGAGGGGGTCGCGCTCTATACCGAACTCGTGGTGCGCGAGGATCTGCTCCAGCTTTTCGGTTTTACCACCATGATAGAAAAGGAATGGCACCGGATGCTTATGACGGTGCAGGGGGTGGGCGCCAAGGCCGGCATGGCCATCCTCGGCGCGCTCGGGGCCGAGGGGGTCGCGCGGGCGATCAGCCTGGGGGACGCGCGCTCGATCCAGGCCGCGCCGGGAGTCGGCCCCAAGATCGCGCAGCGCGTGGTGCTCGAGCTGAAGTCCAAGGCGCCGGCGCTGATGGTGATGGGGGGCGCCGCGCCGGCGCGCGCCGCTGCGGTGGTGGAGGAGACGCCGCAAGAGCCTGCGCCGCGCCGCAAGCCCTCGACCAGGGCCGCCCCCCCGCCGGCTGCGAACCACACAGGGGATGCGCTCTCGGCGCTGACCAACCTCGGCTACCAGCCGTCGGACGCGGCGCAGGCCGTGGCGCAGGCCTCGGGCGACAATCCGCAGGCCGACGCTGCGGCGCTGATCCGTGCCGCGCTGAAGCTGCTCGCCCCGAGATCCTGACAGCCGTCGCACGGGCGGCCCGCCGATCTTGCGGTGGGGCTCTCGTGCGCCCATATCCCCCGCGTTCCGGGTAATGGGAGAAGCATGGATGGGTTACGTTCGCACCGGCATCCTCATGGCGGTCATGACGGCGCTGTTTCTTGGCGTCGGCGCCCTGATCGGGGGGCAGAGCGGCGCGATCATCGCCTTGATCGTGGCGGCGCTGATGAACCTCTTCACCTTCTGGAACTCGGACAAGGCGGTGCTGTCCATGCACGGCGCCCATGAGGTCGATCCCCGCGCCGCGCCCGATCTTCACACCATGGTGCGGGGGCTGGCCGAGCGCGCGAACATGCCGATGCCGCGGCTCTACCTGATCGAGACCGACCAGCCCAACGCCTTCGCGACCGGCCGCAACCCCGAGAACGCCGCGGTGGCGGTGACGCGCGGCCTGCTGCGGGCGCTTTCGCCCGAGGAGGTGGCGGGGGTGGTCGCGCATGAGCTGGCCCATATCAAGAACCGCGACACGCTGCTGATGACCGTCACCGCGACCTTCGCAGGGGCGATCTCGATGCTGGCCAACTTTGCCTTCTTCTTCGGCGGCGGCTCCAATCAGGAGGGCGAGCGTCCCATGGGGATCGTGGGCACGCTTGCGCTGATGATCCTTGCGCCACTGGCGGCGGGCCTCGTGCAGATGGCGATCTCGCGATCGCGCGAATATGAGGCGGACCGGATCGGGGCCGAGATCTGCGGCCGGCCGCTCTGGCTGGCCTCGGCGCTCGGCAAGATCGAGGGTCTGGCGCAGCGCATCGACAACACGCGCGCCGAGCGCAACCCGGCGACGGCCCACATGTTCATCATCAACCCGCTTCATGCGATGTCGCACGACCGGCTCTTTGCCACCCATCCGAACACCGCGAACCGCATCGCGGCCCTGCAGGCCATGGCGGGGGCGGGTGTTGAGCGGTCCTCGATGCCGCGCGTCCCGCGCCGCGGTCCCTGGCGCTGACGCCCGGCCTGCGCTTCGCGCTTGCATCCCCCGGCCCGTTCGGGGAATGTTCCGGCAAAGCCCGAGCGAGCGCATGACCAGTTCCGATCCGACCCTCCGCCCCGAGCGGCTGCCCGAAGACATGGACCGCGCGCTGCGCCCGCAGTCGCTTGAAGAGTTCGTGGGCCAGGCCGAGGCGCGGGCGAACCTGCGCGTCTTCATCGAGAGCGCCCGGATGCGGGGCGAGGCGATGGACCACACGCTGTTTCACGGCCCGCCCGGTCTCGGCAAGACGACGCTCGCGCAGATCATGGCGCGCGAGCTTGGGGTGGGCTTCCGCATGACCTCGGGGCCGGTGCTGGCCAAGCCCGGTGACCTTGCGGCGATCCTGACCAACCTCGAGCCGCGCGATGTGCTCTTCATCGACGAGATCCACCGCCTCTCGCCCGTGGTCGAGGAGGTGCTCTATCCCGCGCTCGAGGATTTCGCGCTGGATCTGGTGATCGGCGAGGGGCCGGCGGCGCGCACGGTGCGCATCGAGTTGCAGCCCTTCACGCTGGTGGGGGCGACGACGCGGCTCGGCCTGCTGACCACGCCGCTGCGCGACCGTTTCGGCATCCCCACGCGCCTCCAGTTCTACACCGAGGCCGAGTTGACCCTGATCGTGGCGCGGGGCGCGCGGATGATGGGCGTGGACAGCGATCCCGAAGGCACGCAGGAGATCGCCCGGCGCGCGCGCGGGACGCCGCGGATCGCGGGCCGCCTGCTGCGCCGGGTGGTCGATTTCGCGCTGGTCGAGGGCGACGGGCGGCTGACGCAGGCGATCGCCGACCGTGCGCTGACGCGGCTCGGGGTGGATCATCTGGGGCTGGATCTGGGCGACCGCCGCTACCTGAGCCTGATCGCCGAGAATTACGGCGGCGGGCCCGTGGGGATCGAGACCATTGCCGCAGCCCTGTCGGAAAGCCGCGACGCCGTCGAGGAGGTGATCGAGCCCTACCTTCTCCAGCAGGGTCTGATCCAGCGCACGCCGCGCGGCCGGATGCTCGCCCACAAGGCCTGGCGGCACCTCGGGCTGGAGGCGCCGAAGGGGCCGGGGCAGGCGGACCTCTTCGGCTGAGAGCGCGCGCCCGTGGGGGCCCTAGTGCGGGATGGTCTTCGAGAAGAGGTTCACGACCAGCACGCCCGCAAGGATCAGCCCAAGCCCGATGAGGGCGGGCAGGTCCAGCCGCTCGTCATAGACGAGCCAGCCGATGGCCGCGATGAAGACGATGCCCAACCCCGACCAGAGTGCATAGACGACGCCGGTCGGCATCACCTTCAGGGTGACCGACAGGCAGGCAAAGGCGATGCTGTAGCCGACGACGGTGATGACGCTGGGCCAGAGCCGGGTGAACCCGTCCGAACGCGCCAGCGCGGTCGTGGCCACGACCTCGGCGAAGATGGCGAAGACAAGGAAGGCGTAGGTGGTCGCAAGCGGCATGGCTGTCTCCGAGGGGCAAGCCGCCATCCTGTCCGTGCCCGCCGCGTTGTCAATCGCGCAGGACGACCGCGCGTGCCGGCGGTGCCGCCAAGGGTTTCCCGGATACGCTCGCACGCGGCGAGGCCATGCCCGGAAAAGGCCGGTACCCACGCCCGGGCCCCGTTGCCGCTGCCGCTCAAACCGCCTATGTCCCGGCCGGACCGCAGGGGAGGGCAGCCATGACACCGGCCGACATCGAGGCGCTCTTTGCCGCAGCCGACGGCAGCTACCGCTTCGCACGCTGGGGCCGGCCCATCGTGCCCGTCGTCTTCGGCGTCGAGGACACGAGCCTCGCCACGATCAAGGGCGCGATCGAGGCGGTGGTCACGCTGGCCGGTCACCCGATGGCCGAGACCGATCCCGAACTGGGCGTGAACCTGATGATCTTCTTCTTTCGCGACTGGGAGGAGCTGCCGCAGGTGCCGAACCTCGACCGGATGATCCCGGATCTGGCGCCGCTCTGTGCGCGGCTGGCGGCGGCCGGGGCCAACCAGTATCGGCTGTTCCGCTTCGATCCGGCCGGCGCGATCCGCGCGTGCTTCGTCTTCCTGCGGATGGACGAGCATCTGTCGGCCGTTCCGGACGATGCGCTGGCGCTGGGGCAGGCGGTGCAGTCGATGCTGCTCTGGTCGGAGCGCGCCTTCGCCGACCGCTCTCCTCTTGCCGATGCGGACGGGCACCTGATCCTGCGGCCGGAGATCGCGGTCCTGATCCGGGCGGCCTATGATCCGGTCCTGCCGGCGGCGGCGAGCGATCCGAGCCACGCGCTGCGTCTGGCGGCGCGGCTCGGCTGAGGCGTCGTCGGATCAGCGCGCGGCGGCGAGCAGCGGCTCCAGCGCCGCAAGGGCGCGGGCCTGCACCTGCTCGGGCGTGCCCGAGGCGTCGATGACGGCGTGACGCGCGGGGTCGCGCGCGGCCTGCGCCCGGAACGACTGGCGGATGCGCTCGTGAAAGGCGAGGTCGAGGCTCTCGAACCGGCCCTCGTCGATGGCGGAGCCGGTCAGGCGGCGGCGGCTGCGGGCGAGGCCGGTTGCGGCGTCCAGATCGAGGATCAGCGTGAGATCGGGCCAGAGATCGCCGGTCGCTTCCGCATGAAGCGCGCGGATGAAGCTTTCGGACAGGCCGCGGCCGGTGCCCTGATAGGCCAGAGTCGATCCGGCGTAGCGGTCGGACAGCACGACGCTTCCCGCCTCGAGCGCCGGGGCGATCACGCGCCGGACATGCTGCACCCGCGCCGCCGTCATCAGCAGAAGCTCGGCCATCGGATCCCACGCCTCGTCGGCGCCCGCCAGGACGAGGCCGCGGATCGCCTCGCCTTCGGGCGTGCCGCCGGGCTCGCGCGTGACGACCACATCGCGGCCATGCGCCCTCAGACGCGCCGCAAGATGCTGCACGATCCCCGACTTGCCAGAGCCGTCGATCCCCTCGACCGCCAGAAAGAGCCCGCCCTGCGCGCGCATCGGATCGCCCGCTCAGCTCGCCGGCGCCTCCTCCAGAAAGCGGCGGTAGAGCACCTTGGCGGCCGTCATGAGCCGGACCTGCAGCCCGCCGCTTCCGACGCTGCCCTCGGCCACCAGCGGCACGCGCGCATCGGGAAGGTCGGGGACATGGATCACCAGTTCGGCCAGTTCCTGCCCGGCCGCGATCGGGGCCCGCAGCGGGCTGGTGTAGCTCACCTCGGCCGTCACCCCCTCCTGCACCAACGCCGGCAGCAGCAGTGTCACGTCCTCGGCCGGCACCAGCCCCACGCGCGAGGCGTTGCCGAGCCAGACATCGGCCTCGGCCACCCGCTGGCCCTTCTTCACCAGCGTCTTCTGGACGAACTGGCGAAAGGCCCAGTTCACGATCTGCTCGCCTTCCTGCGCGCGATCCGCCTCGGTCGCGAGGCCCGTCAGCACGAAGACGATGCGGCGGCCGTCCTTCTGCACCGCCGAGCCGACAAGCCCGTAGCCCGCCTCCTGCGTGTGGCCGGTCTTGAGCCCGTCCGCTGTCCAGTCGCCATCGGGCCCGAGCCGCAGCAGCGGGTTGCGGTTGTTCGCGTTCGAGGGAACGCGGTCCTTGTAGTTGAACTCGGTGTGGGCGAAATAGGGATAGTATTTCGGGAATTCCTCGATCAGCCGCACGGCAAGGATGCCGAGGTCATGCACGCTCATCCGGTGGCCGGGCTCCGGCCAGCCCGACGAGTTCGTGAAGGTGGAATCGTTCATTCCCAGCGCCTTGGCGCGGACATTCATGGCGCGGGAGAAGTCGCTCTCGGTGCCGTTGAGCCCTTCGGCGACCACCACGCAGGCATCGTTGCCGGAGTTCACCACGATGCCGTGGATCAGGTCTTCCACCGTGGGTCGGTCGCGTTCCTCGACGAACATCTTCGAGCCGCCCATCTGCTTGGCCTTGGTCGAGACGGCGAAGGTCGTGTTCATCGTCACGCGGCCGTCGCGCAGCGCCTCGAACAGCATGTTGAGCGTCATGAGCTTGGACATCGACGCGGGCGGCAGGGGCTCGTGCGCGTTCTTGTCAAGGAGGACCGTCCGGGTGGTCACGTCATAGACCCAGGCGGCGCGGGCGCGCGTGTCGAAGGCCAGCGCGGGCAGAGCGGTGAGCAGGCCGAATGTCAGGGCGAGCAAGAGGCGGGGCAGCGACACGGGTGCGTCCTTTCCTGTCAGCGGGCGAGAAGATAGGCGTCCTGAAAGCCAAGGCCCTTGACCTTGGCCAGCAGGGACGGGGCATCGGCCGGGGTCGCGGGTCCGGCCAGCACGGTCCAGAACGACCGGTCGCCCTGACGGGCTTCGGCGACGCGGGCGTTCACGCCGCCCTCGTTCAGCCGGTCGGACGCCCGTCGGGCATTGTCCGGCTGGCTGAAGGTTCCGACGCGGATGGTGCGGCCGCCGGAAACGGGGGCCGGTGCGGTCACCGTCGCGGCGACGGCCGGTGCGGCCACCGGCGCGGCGACGGCCGGTGCGCTGGCCGCCGGGGTTGCCACGGGCGCGGGCGCGGCGGCACCGGCGGGGGGCGCCTCCTTGCGGCGGAGCGCGGTGACGCGGATCGTGGCCGGTTGTCCCGCAAGCAGCCCCAGCGCCTCGGCCGCATCCGAGGACAGCTGCAGCTTCGGCCCCGGATTCTCGCGCTCGCGCCGGAAGAGGGCGCCCTTGACCGAGCGGCCGTTCGCCGGATTGACCATCAGCACCCGCTCGGGCGTCTTCACGTCCGAGGCGGCGACCCAGATCCCGCCGAGCGAGGGCCGGCCGTCCCACAGGGCCCGGTCGGTGGTCTGGTAGGCCTGGGGCGCCTCGACATCGGCCCCCACGGGGACGCCGGGCGCCGCGACGGCGGGCGATCCCTCGCCGCCGTCCATGCCGGTCGCCTGCCGCATCGTATCGCAGCCCATCAGCGCCAGCCCGGCGGCTGCGGTGAAGATCAGGTTCCGGACGCCCGGATGTGACATTGCTCGCCCCCATCGTGCGCGGGTTCAGTCCGCGTCTCGTGCCGGACCGCCTTGCGGACGGTCTCATGTCCCCGCCGCTTGTCCCTCGCGGCCGCAGCATCATAGCCACGATGGCCGGGGCTGGAAAGGGTGCGGGCCCCGGCTGCCCGGACGGCGGGCGTGGCGCCGCCATCACCTTCCCGTGGGGCAGGCGCCGGTCCGGGCGCGTCGTGCCCGTGGACAGGCGGGGGAGGGCCGATCTAGGCTTCGGGCCGGAAGAAGGCCGGGCGATCCGGCCAGGGTTCAGGAGACGGACGGACCATGACGAGCACTCTCAAGGACATGATGGCCGCGGCCAACGCGGTGGTGGAGCGCATCGATGCCGAGCGGGCGCGGGCGCTTGTCGCGGAGAAAGGGGCCCTGCTGCTCGATATCCGCGACGCGCCCGAGATCGAGAAGACCGGACGCGCGCAGGGATCGCACCACATCCCGCGCGGGATGCTGGAGTTCCGCGCCGACCCGGACTCGCCCTACCATGACGCCGAGCTGCGCAAGGATCGGCCGATCGTGCTGCACTGCGCCTCGGGCGGCAGGGCCGCTCTGGCAGGCAAACTTCTGAAGGACATGGGCTTTTCCGAGGTTTACAACCTCGGCGGCCTCAAGGACTGGATCGAGGGCGGCGGCGCGGTGGACGGCGCGATCGACCCCGGCATGTAGGACAGGGGCGGGCCGCCGCGCCCTGCGGTTGGCGCCAGCCGCCGCCGCGGGGTGCCGCGCGCCGGCCCGCGCAAGCCCGTGCATTTCACGCTTCGCGATTCGCACGCTGCCCGCAAAAGCGGACTTCCGGCTGAGCATTTATTCACCAGCAGGGCGTTCCCTGCGGCCATTTCGCCGGGCGATTGTGCGGGCTCGCCCTTTGTGCGAAGCGGGTCGGCAAGCAGATTGGACTTGCGGCCCCAAAGGGGCGAACATGAATTGTGACAGTACGATGAAGACGGAGGTCTGGTCATGGACATTTCCGCGGAAGGTTCCGACGCAGCGGCCGAGCGCGGCGAGGAGTATCTCACCCTCGACGCCCTGTGCGAGATCGCCAAGCTTCTGACCGGCGCCAGCGACCCGATCGCCCACATGCCCGCGGTCTTCGGCGTGCTCGCCTCTTTCATGGGGCTGAAGCACGGGGCGCTTGCGCTGCTGCAGGAAGGGGCGCCGGGCGAATCGTCCCGCAACGCGCGCCACATCAACCCCTATGTCGTGGCGGCCACGGCCAGCGGAGGGCCCGTGTCCGCGGACTGCCGCGCCATCCCGGCGCAGGCGGCGCGGCATGTCTTTCGCAACGGCGTCTCGCTCGTGTCCTGCGACATCGTCGATGAGTTCGGGGCCGACGCCCTTCCGCCCGGCCTCGAGGACAAGTATCAGGCGCTGATCGCCGTGCCGATCCGGGACCAGGCCAATTCGCCCTTCGTGCTGGGTGTGCTCTGCGCCTACCGCGGCCTCCGGGACAATGGCGCGCGGTTTCTCGACACCGATCTTCGGGTGCTGAACATGGTCGCGGCCGTGCTCGAGCAGTCGATCCGCTTCCGCAGGCTGGTGGCGCGCGATCGCGACCGGATCGTGCAGGAGGCGCGCGAGGCGATCCGCGCGGCGGCCGAAGCCACATCGGCCGCGCCCGCCGAACTGCCGGCGGCCGAACTGGATGGGGTGATCGGCTCCTCGGCCGCGATCCAGCGGGTGATCGGCCAGATCCGCAAGGTTGCGGGCACCCACACGCCCGTCCTGCTGCGGGGCGAGAGCGGCACCGGCAAGGAGGTCTTTGCCCGCGCCCTCCACGCCCTGTCGGACCGGCGCGACCGGCCCTTCATCAAGGTCAACTGCGCGGCGCTGAGCCAGTCGCTGCTGGAATCCGAGCTGTTCGGCCACGAGAAGGGCTCGTTCACCGGGGCGGTGCAGCAGAAGAAGGGCCGGTTCGAGCTGGCCGACGGCGGCACGCTCTTTCTCGACGAGATCGGCGAGATCAGCCTCGAATTCCAGGCCAAGCTCCTGCGCATCCTGCAGGAGGGCGAGTTCGAGCGGGTGGGCGGCTCGCGCACGCTGAAGGTGGACGTGCGGCTTGTGACCGCCACCAACAAGGATCTGGAACGGGCGGTGGCCAACGGCACCTTCCGCGCCGACCTCTATTTCCGCATCTGCGTCGTGCCGATCGTCCTGCCGCCGCTGCGCGAGCGCAAGGAGGACATCGGGCCGCTGGCCCAAGGGCTGCTCGAGCGGTTCAACAAGCGCAACGGCATGAAGAAGCGGCTGCATCCCTCGGCGATCTCGGCGCTGGCCGAGTGCAACTTTCCCGGCAACGTCCGCGAGCTGGAAAACTGCATCGCCCGCGTGGCCGCCCTCTCGCCCGAGTCGGTGATCCACGCCGACGATCTGGCCTGCCACCACGACCACTGCCTCTCGGCCGATCTCTGGCGGCTGCAGACGGGCGGCGCCTCGCCGGTGGGCGGGCTCGCACAGGGGCCGCTGGAATTGCCGGTGCTGGGCAGCCGGCCGCCTGCGCCCGCGGCGCCGGAAGGGGCCGCCGCTCCGCCCGCGTCGCCCGCGCGGCCTGCACCGCTCGACAGCGAGGCGGCCGAGCGCGAGGCGTTGATCGAGGCGATGGAGCGCGCGGGATGGGTGCAGGCCAAGGCCGCCCGGCTGCGCGGCATGACCCCGCGCCAGATCGGCTACGCGCTCAGGAAGCACAACATCCGCGTCGAGAAGTTCTGATACGGCCGCCTGCCGTCGGAACAGGTCGGCTTCCGTCCCGGTGGAAGCCGACCATCCGGTGCGCCGGCTGTGTCGGCTTTGCGACCTTCGCGGGCCGGCGCCGGACAGGGATCCCCTGAAATGCCTGATCTCGGGCGCTTGGCATGGCCCGTGCTTCCCGGAATCCCGACACAGCACAGGCGGAGGCGCGGAACATGGCCAACATCATCTCGCTGGGCGGACTTCAGGTCGCGTCGCGTGACGAGCTTGGGCAGGCGATGGGGGGCGGCTGCACCGCGTCCTCCTGCGGGACCAAGGCGGGACCGGCGGACATGGACCCGGCGATCTGGGCCAAGGTGAAGGATCACCCCTGCTACTCGGAAGAGGCGCACCATTATTTCGCCCGGATGCATGTCTCGGTGGCCCCCGCCTGCAACATCCAGTGCAACTACTGCAACCGCAAGTATGACTGCGCCAACGAAAGCCGCCCCGGCGTCGTGTCCGAACGTCTGACGCCCGAGCAGGCCGCCCGCAAGGTGCTGGCCGTGGCCGCCGAGGTTCCGCAGCTTTCGGTTCTTGGGATCGCGGGGCCGGGCGATGCCGCCTACGACTGGAAGAAGACGAAGGCCACCTTCGATCTGGTCCAGGCCCAGCTTCCCGACATCAAGCTCTGCCTCTCCTCGAACGGTCTCGCCGTGCCGGACCATGTCGAGGAGATCGTGGCCATGAACATCGATCACGTGACGCTGACGATCAACACGCTCGATCCCGAGGTGGGGGCGAAGATCTATCCGTGGGTCTTCTTCCGCGGCAAGCGCCACGAAGGGGTGGAGGGGGCGGCGATCCTCCTCGCCCGCCAGATGGAGGCGCTCGAGATGCTGGTCGCGCGCGGCGTGCTGGTGAAGGTCAATTCCGTCCTCATCCCCGGCATCAACGAGGCGGGCATGGTCGAGCTGAACCGGATCGTGAAGGCCAAGGGCGCCTTCCTGCACAACATCATGCCCCTGATCTCGGATCCGGCGCACGGCACCCATTTCGGCCTCACCGGCCAGCGCGGTCCGACCGCGGCCGAGCTGCGGGCGGTGCAGGACCAGTGCGGCGACGGGGCCAACCTGATGAAGCACTGCCGCCAGTGCCGCGCGGACGCCGTGGGGATGCTGGGCGAGGATCGCGGGCAGGAATTCACGCTGGACAAGCTGCCCGAGACGATCGCCGAGGATGGCGAGGAAAAGCGCGCGGCCTACCGCGACTGGGTCGCCCGCGAGCGCGCCGACCGGCGGGCCGCGGCCGAGGCCGCTCAGGCCGAGGCCGCCTTCGTGGCCGCGCCTCCGCTTCTCGTCGGGGTCTGCACCAAGGGCGGCGGGCGCATCAACCAGCATTTCGGCCACGCGACCGAGTTCCAGATCTACGAGGTCGATGCTGCGGGTGTCCGCTTCGTCACCCACCGCCGGGCCGACAACTACTGCGTCGGCGGCCACGGCGAGGGCGACCGGCTGTCCGAGATCATCCGCACGCTCGAGGGGGTGCCGGTCGTGCTCTGCGCCCGCATCGGTGAGGCGCCGCGCGCGAAGATGGCCGAGGTCGGGATCGAGGTCATCGACGCCTGCGCGATGGACTACATCGAGACCGCGTTGCTCGACCTCTATGCCGAGCGTCACCGCACCCCCGAGGCGGGCGCGCTCATCGCCTGAGAAGAGAGGCCGCCCATGTCCTACCGGATCGTCACGCCGCAATGCACCGCCTGCGGGGCCTGCGAGATCGAATGCCCCAGCTCGGCCATCGGCTTCACGGGGGCGGCCTACAGCATCGACGCCGCCCTCTGCACCGAATGCGCGGGACGGTTCGAGACGCCGCAATGCGCCTCGGTCTGTCCGGTGCCCCAGACCTGCGTGCCGGCCTGATGCCCGAGGGACCCGAGCCCCTCGACTGGCAGGGTGCCGCGATCGACTGCGGCGCCTGCCGCCACGCCGCGCGCCTGCCGCAGGGCCTCTGCGGCCCGGCATGGGCCTGCGTGAACGACCGCTACGCGCGGCGGATCGAGCGGTTCTTCCTGCTCGGCCCCGAGCTGGCCGACGCCTTCCTGACCCATCCCTATTTCGAGGTCCGGGCGCAGGCCGCGCGGCGCGCGAACCTGTTCCGGCTGCCGCACCTGCTCGAGGATCCCGATCCGTCCGTCCGGGCCGTGGCGATCCTGCGGCTGCCGCCGGCGCAGGCCCGCCGGCTGATCGCCGATCCCGACCGGGCGGTGCGGATCGCGGTGGCCCATCGGCTGCCGCCGGCCGACCTGCATCTGATGATGCGCGACGAGGATCCGGCCGTGCGGCTCGTGATCGTCCGGCGCGCCGAGGCGGGGACGCTGCCCGTTCTCGCCCATGATCCCGATCCCGAGATCCGCCGGGCCGTGGCGCGGCGCGTGGATCCCGCCTGGCTCATCCACTTCAGCGGCGACCCCGAGCCGCTGGTGCGCCGCGCCGCCGCCGAACGGATCGAGCCCGCCCATCTCGGCGCCTTTGCGAGCGATCCCGACCTGCGGGTGCGTCATGCGGTGGCCGAACGTGCGCCCCGGCCCGTCGCGCTCCGCCTGGCCGAGGACGAAGACCCCCTGATCCGCGAGACCGCGCTCCTGCGGCTCGCCCAGCTGCGCGAGGAAAGCGATGCCTGAACCGGACGATACCGTCGAGATCTACGCGCCCCCGCTGTTCGAGCCCGGCGAGAAGGTGCAGTCGCGCTTCACCGTCAAGAACGACGGCACCATGTGGGACGCCGAACTGGGCGAGGTCGTCGTCCACAAGGGCGACGTGGGCTATGTGCGCGACATCGGCACCTACCTGCAACGCTACTACATCTATGCGGTCGAGTTTGTCGGACGCCAACGCATCGTGGGCATGCGCGGGCGCGAGCTGATCGGCCTCGACATCCAGCAGGAGGGATCCCGATGAAGGTGATGATCAGCGAAGGCGCGAAGGGCTTCGTGGCCTATGTGGCCAGGAAGGACCTCGAGGAGCCGGTGGTGGCGACGGAGAAGCCCGGCATGTGGGGCGGCTGGGCGAGGCTCGGCAACGGCTGGATCTTCCAGATGCCCGCCTACGACACGCCCCCCGCGCTGCCGATCACGGTCGAGGCGCGTCGCCTCACGGACATGGAGGACTGAGCCCATGACGCGCGAGATGCTGCGGGTCGCTCTCGAGGCGGTGGGGCAGGGGCGGGTCGTGCCCTATCTCGGCGCCGGGGTCGCGGCACTCGGCGGGGCTCTCGCCTCGCCCGCGGCGCTCTCGGCCCGGATCGAGGCGGAGGTGCGGGTGCCGAAACGGGCGCAGGGCAACCTCTGGGCCGCGGCGCAGTTCGTCGAGACGCGCCGCTTCCGCGCCACGCTCGAAAAGATGGTGGTCGCGGCCTTCGCTCCGCCTCCCGGGACGAACCCGATCCACGACTGGCTCGCCCTCGTGCGCCCGCCGATGGTGATCGACGCCTGGTATGATCCGGGCCTCGTCCGCCGCTTCCGCGAGGGCCCCGCCGACTGGGGCCTCGTCCACGGAGTCAGCCGCAACGGAGAATGGGCCGAGATCTGGCATCGCACCTACGGCCCCGACGACAGCCCGCTCCCCCAGGGGGCCGATCCGGGCTGGCGCACGCTCCTCTACAAGCCGCACGGCGTGGCGGTTCCCGGACATTCCTTCCTCGTCTCCGACAGCGACTATGTCGAGGTCCTGACCGAGATCGACATCCAGAGCCCGATCCCCGAGGAGGTGCGGAGCCGCCGCACCGGCCGCGGCTTCCTGTTCCTCGGCTGCCGGTTCGACGACCAGCTCCTGCGCACCTACGCCCGCCAGATCGCGAAACGCTCCGGACAGGGGCATGTGGCGGTGATCGAGGGCCCGCTCACCCGCATGGAGCGGCTGTTCCTCGAGGAACTCGCCATCGAGCGCATCGACCTGCCGCTCGAGGCCGTGGTCGAGGAGTTGAAGACCCTGGGCGCGCCCGCCGCCTGAACCGCCGCGGCGCGGGCCTTCCCGGGTCGCGCCCGACGGCCGTCCCCCCGCGCGCGGGAAGGCCCGCGCCGCACACGCCAACCACCCCCTAAAACCGAGGCCCGTGCGCCTCTCGAGCCGCCATCCGGCCCCGCGCCGCGCGCGCCCGCTGTCGGCCCCCTCCATGCCCTTCTTTCATTCTGGCTCAAATATCCCGCGGGGTCCGGGGGCGCGCAGCCCCCGGCTTCGCCTCCGTTCGCGCTGCGCCTTCCCTCCTGCCCCCGAGCCCCGGGGATCCGCCATTGTCGGGGAATTGTCGGATTTCGCACAAGGCGCAGCCGCCGCCCCCCTGCGCGGCCTTCCTTTGCCAACCTTCGGAAAATAATAGCAAATACCGGATTTCGCCCGCTTGGCACGGCGGCTGCTTTTCCGATGTCGAGACCGGCGGGCACCGCCGCCTTCACCAGAGACACCCTTTCGAAGAAGGACATGAACATGGGAAAACTCCGGCAGATCGCATTCTACGGCAAGGGCGGGATCGGCAAGTCGACGACCTCGCAGAACACGCTCGCGGCGCTGGTCGAGATGGGTCAGAAGATCCTCATCGTCGGCTGCGACCCCAAGGCTGACTCCACCCGCCTGATCCTGAACACCAAGCTCCAGGACACCGTGCTGCATCTGGCGGCCGAAGCGGGCTCCGTCGAGGATCTGGAACTCGAGGATGTGGTCAAGATCGGCTACAAGGGCATCAAATGCACCGAGGCCGGTGGCCCCGAGCCGGGCGTCGGCTGCGCCGGCCGCGGCGTGATCACCGCCATCAACTTCCTGGAAGAGAACGGCGCCTATGACGACGTGGACTATGTGTCCTACGACGTTCTGGGCGACGTGGTCTGCGGCGGCTTCGCCATGCCGATCCGCGAGAACAAGGCCCAGGAAATCTACATCGTCATGTCGGGCGAGATGATGGCGCTCTACGCCGCCAACAACATTGCCAAGGGCATCCTGAAATACGCCAACTCGGGCGGTGTCCGTCTCGGCGGCCTGATCTGCAACGAGCGCAAGACCGACCGCGAACTGGAACTGGCCGAGGCGCTGGCCGCCAAGCTCGGCTGCAAGATGATCCACTTCGTCCCGCGCGACAATATCGTGCAGCACGCCGAACTCCGCCGCGAGACGGTGATCCAGTATGCGCCCGAGAGCAAGCAGGCCAACGAATACCGCGAACTGGCCCGCAAGATCCACGAGAACTCGGGCAAGGGCGTGATCCCGACCCCGATCACCATGGAAGAGCTGGAAGAGATGCTGATGGATTTCGGCATCATGCAGTCCGAGGAAGACCGGCTCGCCGCCATCGCCGCCGCCGAGGCCTGATCCGATCGGGGGCCGGGCGCTGCCCGGTCCCTTCCCCTCCCTGCCGAATGGAGCCCGCCCCATGGCGAAAGACATTGCAGATTCTGCGGAAGCCAACATGAAGCTGATCGAGGAGGTGCTTGCCGCCTATCCCGACAAGGCCAAGAAGAAACGCGCCAAGCACCTTGGCGTCGCCGAGACGATTGCCGATGCCGAGCCCGGCATCCAGTCGAAATGCGACACCGTGAAGTCGAACATCAAGTCGGTTCCCGGCGTGATGACCATCCGTGGCTGCGCCTACGCCGGCTCGAAAGGCGTGGTCTGGGGGCCGGTCAAGGACATGCTGCACATCAGCCACGGTCCGGTGGGCTGCGGCCACTACAGCTGGTCCCAGCGCCGCAACTACTACACCGGCACCACGGGCATCGACAGCTTCGTGACCATGCAGGTCACCACCGACTTCCAGGAAAACGACATCGTCTTCGGCGGTGACAAGAAGCTGGAAAAGACCATCGACGAGCTGAACACGCTCTTCCCGCTGAACAAGGGCATCTCGATCCAGTCCGAATGCCCGATCGGCCTGATCGGCGACGACATCGAGGCGGTGTCGAAGAAGAAGGCCAAGGACATCGGCAAGCGCGTGATCCCGGTGCGCTGCGAGGGCTTCCGCGGCGTGTCGCAGTCGCTCGGCCACCATATCGCGAACGACATGATCCGCGACTGGGTGCTCGAGGCGGGCGAGGGCGCGCGGGCGGGTTTCGAGGCCGGCCCCTATGATGTCAACATCATCGGCGACTACAACATCGGCGGCGACGCCTGGTCGAGCCGGATCCTCCTGGAAGAGATCGGCCTGAACGTCATCGCGCAATGGTCGGGCGACGCCACGATTGCCGAGATGGAGCGGGCGCCGGCGGCCAAGCTGAACCTGATCCACTGCTACCGCTCCATGAGCTACATCTGCCGGCACATGGAAGAGAAGCACGGCGTTCCGTGGATGGAGTACAA
This sequence comes from Cereibacter azotoformans, assembly GCF_021391315.1. Lineage (NCBI taxonomy): Bacteria > Pseudomonadati > Pseudomonadota > Alphaproteobacteria > Rhodobacterales > Paracoccaceae > Cereibacter > Cereibacter azotoformans. Next base: position 1,177,850 of record NZ_CP090021.1, read on the forward strand.
CTTCTTCGGGCCGAGCCAGATCGCCGCGTCCCTGCGCGCCATCGCGGCGAAGTTCGACGCCACCATCCAGGCCAATGCCGAGGCGGTGATCGCGAAATACCAGCCGCTCGTCGATGCGGTGAACGCGAAATACAAGCCGCGCCTCGAAGGCAAGAAGGTGATGCTCTATGTCGGCGGCCTGCGTCCGCGCCACGTCGTCGATGCCTACCACGACCTCGGCATGGAGATCGTCGGCACCGGCTACGAGTTCGCCCACAACGACGACTACAAGCGCACCGGCCACTACATCAAGGAAGGCACGCTGATCTACGACGACGTCTCGGGCTACGAGCTGGAGAAGTTCGTCGAGGCGATCCGCCCGGATCTGGTCGGCTCGGGCATCAAGGAGAAGTACAACACGCAGAAGATGGGCATCCCGTTCCGTCAGATGCACTCGTGGGACTACTCCGGCCCCTACCACGGCTACGACGGCTACGCGATCTTCGCGCGCGACATGGATCTTGCGATCAACAACCCGGTCTGGGGCATGTTCGACGCGCCCTGGAAGAAGTCGGCCTGAGCCGAAGCCGGGGGGCCTGCTCCCGCCCCCCGGACCCCCTCCCATTCTCAGCTCGCGGTGCGTCCCGGAATGAGGACGGCCAGCAGAAGGACACTTCCCATGCCCCAATCCGCCGAGAACATTCTCGATCACAAGGATCTGTTCAAGGAACCCGAATACCAGGCGATGCTGGAGAAGAAGCGCGCCACCTACGAGAACGCGACCCCGGCCGAGAAGGTCGAGGAAGTCGCCGACTGGACGAAGTCCTGGGACTACCGCGAGAAGAACCTCGCCCGCTCCTGCGTCACGATCAACCCGGCCAAGGCCTGCCAGCCGCTCGGCGCCGTCTTCGCCGCCGCGGGCTATGACAGCACCATGAGCTTCGTGCACGGCTCGCAGGGATGCGTGGCCTACTACCGCTCGCACCTCGCCCGCCACTTCAAGGAGCCCTCGTCGGCGGTCTCGTCCTCGATGACCGAGGATGCGGCGGTGTTCGGCGGCCTGAACAACATGATCGAGGGCCTGGCCAACACCTACGCGCTCTACAGCCCGAAGATGATCGCGGTGTCCACCACCTGCATGGCCGAAGTCATTGGCGACGACCTGAACTCCTTCATCCTGAAGTCGAAGGAAAAGGAAAGCGTCCCGGCCGACTTCCCGGTGCCCTTCGCCCACACCCCGGCCTTCGTGGGCAGCCACGTCGATGGCTACGACAACATGCAGAAGGGCATCCTGTCCTGCTTCTGGAAGGACGCGCCCCGCACCGCCGGCGAGGGGATCAACATCATCCCCGGCTTCGATGGCTATGTGGTCGGCAACATCCGCGAGATGAAGCGGATGCTGGGCCTGATGGGCGTCGAGGCGACCGTTCTGGGCGATGCCTCGGATGTCTATGACACGCCCTCGGACGGCGAGTTCCGCATGTATGCCGGCGGCACCACGCAGGAGGAGATCAAGGCGGGCCTGAACGCCAAGGCCACCATTTCGCTGCAGGAATATTGCACCCGCAAGACGCTCGCCTTCTGCGAGGAAGTCGGGCAGCAGACCGCCTCGTTCCACTATCCGATGGGTGTGCAGGCCACCGACGAGTTCCTGATGAAGGTCGCCGAGCTGACCGGCAAGGAAATCCCGGAACAGCTGCGGCTGGAGCGTGGCCGTCTGATCGACGCCATGGCCGACAGCCAGGCTTATCTGCACGGCAAGACCTACGCGATCTACGGCGACCCGGACTTCGTCTATGCGATGGCCCGTTTTGTGATTGAGATGGGCGGCGAGCCGAAGCACTGCCTCGCCACCAACGGCGGCAAGGACTGGGAAGCGCAAATGACGGCGCTGCTGGCCTCGTCGCCCTTCGGCGAAGGCTGCCAGGTCTGGGCGGGCAAGGACCTGTGGCACCTGCGCTCGATCCTTGCGACCGAGCCTGCGGACCTGCTGATCGGCAACAGCTATGGCAAGTATCTGGAGAAGGACTGCAACATCCCGCTGATCCGCCTGACCTTCCCGATCTTCGACCGTCACCACCACCACCGCTTCCCGACCTTCGGCTATCAGGGCGCGATCGGGGTGCTGGTGAAGATCCTCGACACGATCTTCGACAAGCTCGACACGGAATCGGACATCTCGTTCGACCTGACCCGCTGAGCCCCGCGCGGCGCGCCTTCGGGTGCCCGTGCCAGCCAGGCGCAGACCGGCCGGTGCCCCGCACCGGCCGTTTCTGTTCCGGGGTCGTGTCCGGGATGCGACATGCGTGTCCGGCAGGGGACAAGCCGTGGCGCAGGACGCTGCTTTCGCATCGGTGGTTCTCGCCGCAGCGCGGGATTTCCCTTCCCGTCCAGCGCCCTCCTGCCGTTTCCGCAACCTGGCACGCTGCGTGCTTTCCCCTTCGGTGACGGGACAGGAGCCGCGCATGTCGGAAGCCTTGAAGCAGAAGATCCAGGACGCCTTTCACGAGCCCGGCTGCGCGACCAACGCCGCCAAGCCCGAGGCCGAGCGCAAGAAGGGCTGCGCCAAGCAGCTCACCCCCGGCGCCGCGGCGGGCGGCTGCGCCTTCGACGGCGCGATGATCGCGCTGCAGCCGATCACCGACGTGGCGCATCTGGTCCATGCCCCGCTCGCCTGCTGGGGCAACGGCTGGGACAACCGCGGCTCGGCCTCGTCGGGGTCGGAGCTGTATCGCAAGGGCTTCACCACCGACCTGACCGAACTCGACATCGTGATGGGCAACGGCGAGAAGAAGCTCTACCGCGCCATCCGCGAGGTGATCGCGCAGGAGAACCCGGCCGCGGTCTTCGTCTATGCCACCTGCGTGACCGCGCTGATCGGGGATGACATCGGCGCCGTCTGCAAGGCCGCCACCGAACGGTTCGGGCGGCCGGTGATCCCGGTCAACGTGCCGGGCTATGTCGGCTCGAAGAACCTCGGCAACAAGCTGGGCGTGGATGCGCTGGTCGAGCATGTGGTGGGCACGATGGAGCCCGCCGAGCCGGGCCTGACCGACATCAACATCATCGGCGACTTCAACCTGTCGGGCGAGCTCTGGCAGGTGAAGCCGCTGCTCGACCGGCTGGGCATCCGCATCCTTGGCTCGATCTCGGGCGATGCGCGCTATGCGCAGGTGGCGATGATGCACCGCGCGCGGGTGACGATGCTGGTCTGCTCGCACGCCTTCATGGCCATCGCCCGCAAGCTGGAGGAACGCCACGGCATCCCGTGGTTCGAGGGCAGCTTCTACGGCATCTCCGACACCTCCGCCGCGCTGCGCACCCTGTGCCGGATGCTGGTGGAGCGCGGCGCCCCCGCAGACCTTCTTCCCCGCTGCGAGGCCCTCATCGCCGAGGAAGAGGCGCGGACCCGGGCGGAGCTTGCTCCCCTCCGCCCGCGGGTCGGGGGGCGCCGCGTGCTTCTCTACACCGGCGGGCACAAGACCTGGTCGGTGGTCTCGGCCCTGCAGGAACTGGGGATCGAGGTGGTCGGCACCTCGATGCGCAAGGCGACCGACGGCGACCGCGGGCGCGTCACCGAGATCATGGGCACCGACGCCCACATGTATGAGAACATGGCGCCGGCCGAGATGTATCGCCTGCTGCGCGAGGCGCGGGCCGACGTGCTGATGTCGGGCGGGCGGTCGCAGTTCGTGGCGCTGAAGGCGCGCGTGCCCTGGATCGACGTGAACCAGGAAAAGCACGAACCCTACGCCGGTTACATGGGCATGGTCGAACTGGTCCGCGCCATCGACCGCGCGGTGAACAACCCGATGTGGGCCGACCTGCGGGAGCCCGCGCCGTGGGAGGTGCCGGCCTGCGAGGCTCCCGACGCACCTTTCGTGCTGGCCTCCGTGCCCGGCTCGAAAGCCGATTTCGAGGATTGCTGATGGCCCGCCTGATCCACCCCGACCGCGCGCTCTCCACCAACCCGTTGAAGGTCTCGGCCCCGCTGGGCGCGGCAATGGCCTACCTCGGCATCGAGGGCGCCATCCCGCTCTTTCACGGCGCGCAGGGCTGCACGGCCTTTGCCATGGTCCACATGGTCCGCCACTTCAAGGAGGCGATCCCGCTTCAGACCACCGCGATGAACGAGGTCTCCGCGATCCTCGGCGGCGGCGAGCAGATCGAGGAGGCGATCGAGAACATCCGCAAGCGCGCGAAGCCCGCCTTCATCGGCATCGCCTCGACCGCGCTGGTCGAGACGCGGGGCGAGGACGTGGCGGGCGAACTGCGCGAGATGCTGCGCCGGCGGACCGACTTTGCCGATACGGCGGTGGTCTATGCCGCGACGCCCGACTTCGCCGGCGGGCTCGAGGAGGGCTGGGCCCGCGCGGTCGAGGCGATCATCGACGCGCTGGTGGTCGAGGTGCCGCGGCGCGTGCGGCAGGTGAACCTGCTGCCGGGCGCGAACATGACCGCCGCCGACATCGAGGAGGTGGCGGGCATGATCCGCGCCTTCGGCCTGACGCCGGTGATCCTGCCCGACCTGTCCCTGTCGCTCGACGGCCATCTGGCCGAGGACTGGCGCGGCCATTCGCTGGGCGGCACGCGGCTGGCCGACATCGCCACGATGGGCGGCTCGGTCGCGACGCTGGCCATCGGCGAGGCGATGCGCCCGGCGGCGGACAGGCTCGCGGCCTTGGGCGTGCCGGCGCATGTCTTTCCCTCGCTCACCGGCCTCAAGGCCGTGGATGCCTTCGTGGCGACCCTGATGCGGCTCTCGGGGGCCGAGGTTCCGGCCAGCCTTCGGCGCGACCGGGCGCGGCTGTCGGACGCGATGCTGGACGCGCATTTCCACATCGGCGGCCTCAGGGTCGCCATGGGGCTGGAGCCCGACCTCGGCTTCGCCCTCGGCACGACGCTGGCCGCGATGGGGGCCGAACTGACCTGCGTCACCACCACCGCCACCGCCGCGGCCGAGAGGCTGCCGGTGGCCGAGGTGGCGGTGGGCGATCTGGGCGATCTGGAGCGGGCGGCCGAGCGTGACGGCTGTCAACTTCTGCTCACGCACGCCCACGGCCGCATGATGGCCGAGCGGCTCGGCCTGCCGCATGTCCGCGCGGGCTTTCCGATCTTCGACCGGCTGGGGGCGATGGATGCCTGCCGGACCGGCTATCGCGGCACCCGCGCCTTCCTGTTCGAGGTGGCCAACGCCGTCCTTTCGCACCCGCACCGGCCGCGCCCGGAGGATTTCGGCGCCGCCCGCATCTCCCCGGAGTTCGACCATGCCACCCCGCCGCCTTCGCATCATTGAACCGGAGCCCACCATGACCGACCCGGCCGACACGCCCCTCAGGATCGCCATCGCCTCGAACGACCTCGAACATCTCGACGCGCATTTCGGCTCGTGCCGGAGTTTCGCGATCTGGGAAGTTTCCGCGAAAAGCGCCCGTTTTGTGGAAGCGATCGAGTTCGACGCCACCACCGATCAGGGCGGCAAGCATGACGACAGCGCCGACCGCATCACGCCGAAGGTGGAGGCGTTGGCGGGCTGCGCGCTGCTGTTCGTGCTGGCCATCGGCGGGCCGGCGGCGGCCAAGGTGGTGCGCGCCGGCGTCCACCCGATCAAGCGCAAGGACCCCGAGCCGATCACCGACGTGATCGGGCAGGTCCAGACCATGCTGAACGGCAACATCCCGCCCTTCCTGCGCAAGGTGCTCGGCCGACCCGCCGCCAGCTTCATCGGGGAGGATGTCTGATGACCGAGACCGCAACCCTTCCGCGCGGGGGCCTCTATCCGGCGAGCGACTATCTCGACCAGCTCGCCTCGATCGTCCGGGCGCAGGACAGCTACGGCCACTGGGACGGCAAGAGCGACGCCGAGCTGCTGGCGGACTACATCCTCACCCCCGAGGAACGCCGCGAGATGCCGATCATCAGCGACCCCGAACCCGAGACCATCGCCCGGATCGAGAAGTTCTATGACGCCGTGGGCCTCCTGGTGGAAAAGCGCACGGGCGTCATGGCCGGCCAGATGGCGAAGTTCCACCACGAGGGCTTTGGCCGGGTGGTGCTGATCGGCGGCAGCCTCGTGCTGATCTCGAAGCACATGCGCGACGTGCATCGCTTCGGCTTTGCCACCTACGAAAAGCTGGCCGAGGCGGGCGAGAAGCTGACGGCCGATGCCGTGAGGAAGATCGAAACCCATCCCGAGGCCGCCCGCGACTGAACGGCCCGCCTGCCGTTCCGGCCCGCACGGCCTCGAACCCATCCCGGCGCCCAGACCGCGCCCAGACAGGAGACAACCTTGTTCATTACCGCTTACACCCGGGGCGGGGTCGAATACACGCCCAGGTTCCTGACCGCCATCGACATCGAGAAATGCATCGGCTGCGGCCGCTGCTACAAGGTCTGCGGCCGGGACGTGATGACGCTCCGCGGCGTCAACGAGGACGGCGATCTGGTCGAATGTTCGGACGACGAGGATGACGATGACGACGAGATCCTCCGCAAGGTGATGATCATGGTCAACCCGGATGCCTGTGTCGGCTGCGGCGCCTGCAACCGGGTCTGCCCCAAGGATTGCCAGACCCATGAACCAGTGGAGCGCTGACCTCTTCGAGGACCACGACGCCGACCGGGCGGATTTCGCCGCGATCCTCGCCCATGCCCTGCGCGATCATGCGCGGGGCCGGGGTGAGCTGACCGACCTTCTGGGGCTCGAGCCTGCCGCGCTGCAGGCTCTGGTCGCGCGCTGGTGCCCCGGCCTTGCGCTGCCGTCGCTGTTGCCGTTGTCGCCCGTCCCGCTCGAGCAGGCGGACATTGCGACGCTGCTGCTGTGGCGCGGGGGGCGCGGGGGCGACGAGGCGCGCTGGCTGGCGGCGATCCTCGCCCGGCGGTCGCTGGAGCCGAGCCACCTGTGGGAGGATCTGGGCCTGCCGTCGCGCGCCCATCTGGGGGGGCTGATCGCGCGGCATTTCCCGCGTCTCCATGCCGCCAACACCCGCAACATGCGGTGGAAACGCTTCTTCTACCGCCAGATCTGCAGCGACAATGGCGGTGCGATGTGCCTTGCGCCGCATTGCGACGACTGCGCGGAAAAACCCCTCTGCTTCGGCCCTGACACCGACTGACGCCGGCCGGCTTAACCTCTGTCGCAAACCCGTCATTGTCGCGTTCCGATCAGGACCTCTTCGTGCCGGGGTGGTGCGGCAAGTCTCTGACGGAAGGGCGTTTCCAGACTTGGCATGGTGCGTGCTTCTACCTGGTCGGGAGCCTCGCGACATGCAGGAGAGTTCGGATGATCCAGATTACCCCCGCCGCCCAAGCCGCCATCAGGGGAGCCATCGAAGGCTCTGGCCAGCCCGTCATCGGCCTTCGACTCATGGTGCAATCCGGTGGATGTGCCGGACTGAAATACGGCATGTCGCTGGAGCTGAAGGAGGCCGAGGACGATCTCGTGGTCGAGGCCGAGGGGGTGCGGGTGCTGATCGACCCGCAGAGCGGCGAGTATCTCAAGGGCGCCACCATCGACTTCGTGACCTCGATCGAGGGCACGGGCTTCGTGTTCGACAATCCCAACGCCCAGGGTGGCTGCGGTTGCGGCAAGTCCTTCTGCTGAGGTGATGGGATGCTCGACTTTTCGGAAAAGGCGCTCGACCATTTCTACAATCCGCGCAACGCAGGTCCGCTCGAGGCGGCCAATGCCGTGGGAAGCGCGGGCTCGCTGGAGGGCGGCGACGCGATCCGGCTGATGCTGCGGATCGAGGCCGGCGTGGTGGCCGAGGCCCGCTTTCAGGCGTTCGGCGGGGAAGAGATCGTCTGCTGTTCGGCCCTGACGGTGATGGTGACGGGGCTTGGCCTCGAGGCGGCGCGGGGGCTGAGCGTCGATGCCCTCGACGCGGCTTTGGGCGGGCTGGGGGCACGGCGGCGGGCGGCGGAGCTTGCCTGGACGGCGCTGCAGATGGCGCTCTGCCAGTTCGAGGGGCGGAGCTTCGAGCCGCCCCAAGCCGCTCCGGCCCCAGCGGCGGCGGTGAAGCTTCTGGCGCCCCGGCATGAATCCAAGCCGCGCACGGTCCGGGACGTGCCGCTGTCGCCCGACGAGGAGGCCCGGCTGATCGCGGAGGTGATTGAGACCGTCCGCCCGCGGCTGCGGGCAGACGGAGGCGATGTGACGCTGCTTGCGGTCGACGGATCGAAGGTGCGGGTCCATCTGACGGGCGCCTGTTCGGGCTGCCAGCTGGCGGCGCTCACGCTGGGCGGGCTGCAGAAGCGCCTGGCCGATGCGCTCGGCCGCCCGATCCGGGTGATCCCCGAAGAGAAACGCGCGCTGGTCGCCATCGCGGGGGCGCGGTGATGGAGCGGATCTACCTCGACAACAACGCGACCACGCGGCTTGCGCCCGAGGTGCTCGAGGCGATGCTGCCCTTCCTGACCGACGAGTTCGGCAATCCTTCGTCGCTTCACGCGCTGGGGCGTGGGCCCGCGCGCGCCCTGTCGGCGGCGCGGCGCGCGGTGCAGGAGCTGGTGGGGGCCGAGGTCGAGAGCGAGATCCTCTTCACCTCCGGCGGCACCGAGGCCGACACGACCGCGATCCGCTCGGCGCTGGCCGCCGATCCGGCCCGGCGCGAGATCGTGGCCTCGACGGTCGAACATGCCGCCGTGCTCGCGCTCTGCGAGCAGCTCGAACGGCATGAGGGCGTCACCGTCCACCGCATTCCGGTGGATGGTGACGGCCGGCTCGACATCGACGCCTATCGCGCGGCGCTGTCGCCGCGGGTGGCGCTGGTCACGCTCATGTGGGCCAACAACGAGACCGGCACCGTCTTTCCGGTCGAGGGGCTGGCCGAGCTGGCGCATCGGGAGGGGGCGCTCTTTCACACCGATGCGGTGCAGGCCGCGGGCAAGGTGCCGGTCGCGCTGCGCGGGACCGATATCGACATGCTCTCGATCAGCGCGCACAAGTTCCACGGGCCCAAGGGCGTGGGCGCGCTCTGGCTGCGCAAGGGCGTGCCGTTCCAGCCCCTGATCCGCGGCGGCAAGCAGGAGCGCGGGCGTCGGGCCGGGACCGAGAACATCCCCGGCATCGTGGGCCTTGGCCGCGCGGCCGAGCTGGCGCAGTCGGTGGACCACGGCGGAATGCGTCTGCTGCGCGACCGGCTGGAGCAGGGGATCCTCGCCCGCATCCCGAAGGTGCGCGTGCTGGGCGACCCGCTGGATCGTCTGCCCAACACCTCGTGCCTTGCCTTCGAGCTGGCCGAGGGCGAGGCGATCCTGATGCTGCTGGACCGCGCAGGGATCTGCGTCTCGTCGGGGGCGGCCTGCGCCTCGGGCGCGATGGAGCCGAGCCATGTCATCCGCGCGATGAAGGTGCCCTTCACGGCCGCCCACGGGGCGATCCGCTTCTCGCTCTCGCGCGGGACGACGGCGGCCGAGATTGACCGCGTCCTCGAGGCGCTGCCGCCGATCGTGGCGCAGCTGCGCGCGCTCTCTCCCTTCACGGCCGAGGAGGTGCGGTGATGTCGCGACAACAGTCCGCGGCCAGCTTCCTGACCCAGAGCCCGCTGGCCCCGGTCGCGCTCTGCGACACCACCCTGCGCGACGGCGAGCAGACGGCGGGCGTGGCCTTCTCCCGCGCCGAAAAGCGCGCGATCGCCGAGGCGCTGCAGGCCGCCGGCGTGGCCGAGATCGAGCTGGGCGTGCCCGCGATGGGCGAGGACGAGCGGGCCGACATCCGCGCGGTGGCGGCGGTGCTCAAGGGGGCGGCGCCCGTGGTCTGGTGCCGGCTGCGCGCCGAGGATCTGGCCGCCGCGCAGCGCACGGGGGTCGTGCGGCTCCATATCGGCGTGCCGACCTCCGAGCGGCAGATCACGGCCAAGCTTGGCAAGGACGCGGCCTGGGTGCGCGACAAGGTGGAAAAGCTGGTCCGCGCCGCTTCCTGGGCCGGGCACAAGGTCTCGGTGGGCGCCGAGGATGCCTCGCGCGCCGATCCGTTCTTCCTGGCCGAGATCGCCCATGTCGCGGCCGAGGCCGGCGCCATCCGCTTCCGCATCTCGGACACGCTGGGCGTGCTCGACCCGTTCGCGACCCATGATCTCGTGAGCCGGGTGGTGACGCGCTGTCCGCTGCCGGTCGAGTTCCACGGCCACAACGATCTGGGCATGGCCACGGCCAACAGCCTCGCGGCCGCCCGCGCGGGGGCCACGCATCTGTCGGTGACGGTGAACGGTCTGGGCGAGCGGGCCGGCAACGCCGCGCTTGAGGAGGTGGCGGCCGCGCTCGAGGCGTCGGGCCGGGCCACGGGGATCGCGCTCGGCCAGCTCTGCGGGCTCTCGGACCTTGTCGCCCGTGCCTCGGGCCGGCCCGTGCCGCTGCAGAAGCCGATCGTGGGCGAGGGGGTCTTCACCCACGAGAGCGGCATCCATGTCGATGGGCTGTTGAAGGACCGCGCCATCTACGAAAGCGCGGCCCTGCGCCCCGAGCGGTTCGGCCGCAGTCACCGGATCGCCATCGGCAAGCATTCCTCGGTGTCGGGCCTTGCGCGGGCTCTCGCGGATGCGGGCCTGCCCGCGGACGCGGCGACGCTCGGCGCGCTCTTGCCCGCGCTGCGCGACTGGGCGGCCGAGGCCAAGCGCGCGGCCACGGCCGACGATCTGGCGGCGCTGCTCGCCAGCCTCACGGAAACCACCTGATGGAGACCAGGATGACCACCGGAACCGCCGTTCTCGAAGAGTTGCGCAGGCTGTCCGCGGCCGAAGAGATCTTCGACGCGCTCGAACATCCCTACCGGCCGGAGGTGGTGAATGTCTCGCGCCTCCATATCATGAAACGGTTCGGCCAGTATCTCGCCGCCATCGACTTCACGCCGCTCGGCGCGGCGGATGCCCGCGCCGCGGCCCGCGACGCGCTCTCGCGGGCCTACACGGATTTCGTGGACAGCTCGCCCCTGGAGCAGAAGGTGTTCAAGGTCTTTGCCAAGCCCTCGCGGGCCTTCGTGCCGCTGACGGGCCTCTCGATCGTCGAGGACTAGCGGCCGCCGACGACGGACGAAGCAGGGCTGCGACCCGATGCGCGGCCCGGACCGAGGAAGCTGTGCTAGGATGTGCACATGGACATGATGCAATTCCAGCGTCAGACGACCCAGCTGGCCATGACCCAGCGGATGCAGGAGTCGCTCCGCATCCTGCAGATGAGCAACGCCGATCTCGGCGACTATCTCGCCGCGCAGGCGCTGGAGAATCCCTGCCTCGAGGTGCGCGTGCCCGAGGGGGCCTCGGTCGCACCGCCGCTGCCCTCGCGCGGGATCCAGGCGGCGGTGGACCGCGATGCCTTCGCCACCGTCGAAGGCCAGCCGCCGAGCCTTCTGGCCCATGTCGAGGCGCAGATCGATCTGGCCTTCTTCGACCCCGGAGACCGGCGGATCGCGCTGGCCTTCGCCGAGGCGCTGGAGCCTTCGGGCTGGCTTGGCGCGCCGGTGGCCGAGGTCGCCGCGGCGGCCGGGGTGGAAGAGGACGAGGCGCGCGTGATCCTCGAACGGCTGCAGGCCTTCGAGCCCGCGGGCCTTTTCGCCCGCTCGCTGGCCGAGTGCCTGGCCCTGCAACTGGCCGATCTGGGTCTGCTGACGTGGGAGCTGCGGACCATGCTCGACCATCTGCATCTGGTCGCCGAGGGCAAGCTGGCCGACCTCGCCCGCCGCTGCGACTGCGAGATCGAGCATGTGCGGGAGAATCTCGCGCTGATCCGCAGCCTCAAGCCCAAGCCCGGCGAGGCCTTTGCGCAGGATCGGACCCCCATTCAGCCGCCCGATGTGCGCGTGCTGCGCGGCGAGGACGGGTGGGAGGTCGAGCTGACCCGCGCGCAGCTGCCGCGCATTACGGTGGCAGAGGCGGGTTCCACCGGGGATGCGGCGACCGATGCCTGGCTCACGCGGGCGCAGTCGCAGGCGCGCTGGTTGATGCGCGCGGTTGAGCGGCGGCAGGCCACGCTCTTGCGCACGGCGGCCTGCCTCGTGCGGCACCAGTCCGCCTTCCTCGAGCAGGGGCCGCGGGCGTTGAAGCCCCTGTCGATGGAGGAGGTGGCCCTTGAACTCGAGCTGCATCCCTCGACCATCAGCCGTGCCACCGCCACCCGCCTGATCGAGACGCCCCGCGGGCTGGTCCCGCTGCGCTCGTTCTTCAGCCGCTCGGTGGCGTCGGACGGGCCGGCCGCGCCGCAGTCGCAGGATGCGCTGATGGCCTTGGTGGGCGAGATCGTCGCGCGCGAGGACCGCAGCCGGCCACTCTCGGACGATGCGATCGTCAAGCAGGCGAAGCTGATGGGCGCCGTGCTGGCGCGCCGCACGGTCACGAAATACCGCGAGGCGCTGGGGATCCCGTCGTCCTACGACCGCAAGCGCGCCGGGGCGGCCGCCTGAGCGGTCCTCACAGGCCGAGCAGCCGTGCCGTGCCGCTGTCGGGCCGGCCCGCGAACCAGCGCCCGAGCGCCGAGCGGAAGACGGAATGGGCGCTGCCGTCGGCGGCGTCGAAGAGGCTCATGCACGAATGGAACTTCAGATCGTCCGGCGTGCCGAACAGGTCGCGGACCGAGGCCGGATCGGCCGAGAGAACCAGCTCGGTCGCAAACTCAAGCCGCTTGCCGAGAACGGGATGGGCAAGATAGGCCCGCGCCTCGTCGAGCGAGCCGATCCCGTAGCGGATCGCCGTCTCGGACTGGCCGAGACCCCTCAACTGCGGAAAGATGAACCACATCCAGTGGCTTTCCTTTCGGCCGTTGCGCAATTCCTTCACCACCGTGTCGAACACGGGCATCTGCGCGGCGAGGAACCGCTTCAGCTCATGGGGGTCGTCCTGCATTCTCGTCCTCTCAGGCGGCCGCCGTTCCGGCGACATGGGTGAAGACCGCGGCGTAGAAGAGGATGCTCGCGGTCAGGACGAAGAGATGCCAGATCGTGTTGTGGAAGGGCAAGCGTTCGAACAGGAAGAAGAAGACCCCCACGGTATAAAGAATCCCGCCCACCGCCATGAGGACCAGAACCGGCATGGTCAGCGCGGCAAAGATCGGCCAGCCCAGCAGCACGCCCACCCAGCCCATGCCGAGATAGAGCGCCAGCGCCGCCCAGCGGTACTTCTCGGGCGAGTGGAGCTTCAGCGCCGTGCCGCAGAGGGCGGCGACCCAGATCCCGGCGAGGAGCGACAGGCCCGTGCCCGAGATCAGGGTAAAGGCCGAATAGGTGCCGGCAATCTTGCAATAGATCGCCGAATGGTCGAGCCGACGCAGGAGGGCGGTCCAGTCCGGGTGCGGGACCATGTGGTAGATGGCGGAGCAGAAGATCATCAGCAGGAGCGTCACGCCGTAGATCGCGGCACCCGCCACGGCCATGCCGTCGCCGCGCCACAGGACCGTCAGCGCGATGAGGACGGGCACGCCACACAGCGCCGCCGCGATGCCTGAGACATGGACGGCGGCATCCGAGAGTCTCTCGGCGCGGCTGTATTCGGAGCGGGGGGCAAAGCGCGTGATCATCTCGCAAATCTAGCACGGGCCGGGGCGCGTTCGACTCGAATCTGCGTGACGGAGCGCCTTCCCCTGCGGAACCATCGTGAAGGTTGAAGACTTCCTTCGGGTGCCGGTCCGGCACGGGACGGTCCAGCGCCGGGTCAAGGGAGGTTTCGAATGCCCAGAGCGATCTGGAAGGGCTGGCTGGCGGTGGGGCAGGTGAGCTGCGCCGTGGCGCTTCATGCCGCGGCCTCGACGTCCGACCGGGTGAGCTTCCATACGGTGAACCGGCAGACCGGCAACCGCGTCCGGCGGGAGTTCGTCGATTCGGCCAGCGGCAAGCCCGTCCCGCGCGAGGATCAGGTCAAGGGCTACGAGGTGGCACCGAACGAGTTCGTGCAGCTCGATCCCGAAGAGATCACGGCCGCTGTCCCCGAAAGCGACAAGTGCCTGCGCATCGACTGTTTCGTGCCCTGCCGCGAGGTGGACGGCGCCTATTTCGACAAGCCCTACTATCTCACCCCGGGCGGAGAGGCCGCCGAAGAGGCCTTCGGGCTCATCCGTGACGGGCTGAAGGCGAAGAAGGCGGCGGCGCTGGCCCGAACCGTGCTGTTCCGGCGCTTGCGGACGGTGCTGGTGCGCCCGCACGGCGCGGGCCTGATCGCCAACACGCTGAACTTCGACTATGAGGTGCGGTCGTCCGAGGAGGCCTTCGCCGACATGCCCCGCCTGTCGGTCAAGGGCGAGATGCTGGAACTGGCGAAACATATCATCGCGACCAAGGCGGGCCGGTTCGATCCCGCCGCCTACGATGACCGCTATGATGCGGCGCTGGCCGATCTGGTGAAGGCCAAGCTCGAGGGGCGGAAGCCCAGGCGCAAGGCGGCGCCGAAGAAAGCGGGGCAGCCGGAGGATCTCATGGCGGCCTTGCGCGACAGCGTCGCCGCCTCCGAACGGCCGAGGCGCCGCAAGACTGGCTGACAGGGGCGCCAGGAGGCTCTGATGAGCTATGGCTGATCTTCGCGGCCCGATTCCGTGGGGCGGTACGGCTCTCGGTTGCGTCGCGTTCGGGCAACGCCCTCGGTGAACTTGGCGCCCATGATGAAGCCGGGCAACGGGTTCGCGCCGTTCAGCCTGCGCCACGTCGTCGAAGCCTCCCTGACAGGGGTGAAGACCATGATCCTGGTGGTCTTCTGGTAACCGACCGGTTCGTACCGCTTGCGTCGTGCGATGGTGTGCGGCTGCGCGTGCGTCGTGCCCGCGGCGATCCGGCTCGCGCGCGACCTCTCGCGGCCGGGGCCGCGCCTCGATCCGAAGGGGCTGGTCCTCGGCGCGGCGGCCGTGAAGATCGCGTCGGTCGCGGCGAACGCCCGCGAGATCGCGCTGAAGGGCCTGCCCGCGAACTATGCGCTCTCGGCCGGTGATCTGCTGCGCTTCGGCTACGGCTCCTCGCCGGTGCGCTACGCGCTCCACGAGCTGGTGGCGCCGGTCACCGCGAGCGCCTCCGGGGTCACCGGGCTCGTCGAGGTGGTGCCCCCGATCCGGCCGGGCGCGGTCGCGGATGCGGCCGTCACGCTGGTGAAGCCCTCCTGCAAGGCGGTGATCGTGCCCGGCAGCTACCAGCCCGGCACGCCCCGGCGCGGGCTGGTCGAGGGCGTGGGCTTTCAGTTCATGCAGACCCTGAGGTGATCGGATGAGGGATCTCGGCACGGCCGTCGCCACGCTTCTCGCCACCCGGGCCGGCATCCGGGCCCGGCTGCTCGTCTGGATTGCGGCGCGCAACCGGGCGACCGGAACCACCGAGACGCTGGGGCTCTGGAACGGCGAGGACCATGCGGTGCTGACAATCGAGGGCGCGGCCCGGACCTACTACGGCGCGGGCGGGCTGCTCGCGATCGAGCCGGTCGTCACGCAGGTGGGGGTGCATGTCCGCACCCACCGCGTGAGCCTGTCGCCCGCGGCCCCCGAGGTGCTGCAGGCGATCATGGGCTATGACGTCCGCCTCGCGCCGGTCGAGATCCACCGGGGCCTCTTCGATGCGGCCGGGGCGCCGGTCTCGCCCCCGCACCGCGTGTTCAAGGGCACGGTGGACGGGGTGGAGCTGCCGACGCCGGCGGCGGGCAGCGAGGGCACCGTGAGCCTGACGCTGGCGAGCACCGCGCGGGCGCTGACCCGGGCGCTGCCGACGCGCTACAGCGACGCTTCCATGCAGCTGCGTTCGGGCGACCGGATGTTCCGCTACGCCGACGTCTCGGGCTCGGTGCCGGTCTACTGGGGCGAGAAGAAGGCGGGAGCGGCCAGGAGCTTTCCTGGCTTCGGCTCCATTCCCCGAGGGAGGGACCCCAATTGACCCGGCTTCCCGACTGGCGCCCGCGCCTCGTGAGCTTCGTGGCCGAGGCCGCCCGCCGACCCTTCGCATGGGGACAGCACGACTGCGGGCTCTTCGTGGGCGGGGCGGTGGAGGCGATGACGGGCGAGGATCCCGCGGCCGGCTGGAGGGGGCGTTACACCTCCTTTGAACGGGGGCTTTTGCTGGTCCGCCGCGTGGGCTTCGAGGATCACGTCGGCTGGTATGCCGCCCGCTTCCCCGAGATCCCGCCGCTGATGGCGCAGGTCGGTGACATCGCCGTGGTCGAGGGCGACGGGGGGCAGCCGGCGCTCGGGATCGTGCAGGGGGAGGGGATCTATGTCCTGCAGCTCGGGGGTCGGGTGCGTGAACAGCGCCGCCGACGCCGTGCGCCGACGATACGTCACGATGATCGCCGGGCAGGAGATGCTCTACCTGCGCAAGGAGGCGGAGGCCCGCGCCTATCTGGCCGATCCCGATCCCGATCCCGCCGACTACCCGCTGATCATGGCCGAGGTGGGCATCACCGCCCCGGAGGCCTGGCATGTGGCGCAGGTCTATCTCGGGCTCTCCGGGGTCTGGATCTCTCTCGCCGCACCCCTCGAGACCGCTCGGCTGGGCGCCATCGCGCAGATCGAGGTGGCCGAGGATGCCGAGACCATCCTCCTCTCGATCAATGACGTGCCCGAGGTGCGCGAGATCTTCGGCCGGTTCAGGATGGCGCAGGTGAACACCACCTATTCGATCAGCGGCCACGCGGGAGGCAACGCCACCCCCAGACCGGAGCTGCTGGTCTCGAACTGGACGCTCGAACCGGACTCCTGATCGGCATCCATCGGACCGTCGTCCTGCGACGACGGTCCGGACCCGGAGCGCGGTGCGGGTTGCCTCTTTAAATGCGCTTTAAAGGCCCTTGGCAGGGTCGAGCAGCCGAGCTGCAGAAGGAGGCGAACTGGCAAGGCTCATCCATGTCCGCGAGGCAACCGGGCGAAAATGCGCCTGCTGCAACTTCTGCTGTCCCGTCCTGCAAGATCTGCTGTCCCGCTACACACCCTGTAAGGGGACAGTACAACCTGCAGGAACCCGGAAGTCCCCGGACGACCTCGGAAGAAGGCGGATCAGCGCGGGAAATCAATGCGTTGGCGGGTGCGCGCCGTGAAAGCGGGCGGCGGCGCAAGTCTGGCAGGAAGTCGTCAGACAGGCCCCTGAGCCCCCGGCGCGCACCCGAGACAGCCCTGCAGGCGGAAGCGGCTCCAGCGGCCCTCCCAGCGAGTGACGATCCGGCGGCGCTGCTGGCGGACCGGCTGGCGGCCGAGGCGGCGCCGGCGGTGGGCGCGATGATCGAGCGGGTGGAGGCGATGCTGGCGGCGGCGGCGGGCTCGCTGGCCGAGTTCCGCGAGATGCTGCTCGCGGGCTTTCCCGGGATCGACGCGGGCGACCTGGCCAATGTGATGGCGCAGGCGATGATGGCCGCCCATGCCGGGGGGCGTGCGGCGGCGGAGGATGCCGGTGCCTGATCTCGCGGCCATCTTCCGCCGGCCGTTTCCCGGGTCGCGGCCTTCCGGCTCCGGCTCGGGAACCTCGTGCCCACCGCGCGCTGGGACGACATCCGCCGCGCCGAGCACGACCGGCGCTGGCCGAATCCTACCGGGCGCTGCCGTCGCTTGCGCAGGATCTGCGCCGCTGGGCCGAGCAGGTGGGTGACAGGATCAAGCACCTTTCTTGGGATGGCCAGGGGTTCTGCCTCTATTACAAGGTGCTCGAGCGCGGGCGTTTTCCCTGGCCGAAGGCCGAGCTTCCGGCGGACGTGATCGATGCAAGCCCGGCGGCGGGCCGAGAGCGCGAGGCTCGCCGCCAGCTACACCACTTAGCGTAATCGCCACGTCCCACCCGCGGTCGTCGCCGTTGCAGGATGGGTCTGTCGCTCCGGCACTTCGCCGGGGCTTGAGCAAGGAGGATGCGATGGGAGTGTTTGCGGCGTTGGACGTGTCCCAGGAAGAGACAGCGATCTGCGTGGTGGGGCAGGACGGGGTGCTCGTAGCCGAGACGAAGGTTCCGACCTGCCCGGATGCGATCACCGGCTGGCTGGCCGAACGCGCCAGCGGTCTCGAGCGGGTCGGCATGGAGACCGGGCCTCTGGCGGTCTGGCTCTGGAACGCCCTTACGGAAAGGCAGGTCCCGATCATCTGCATTGATGCGCGCCACGCCAATGGCGTGCTGAAGATGATGCCGAATAAGACCGACCGGCATGATGCCCGCGGGCTCGCGCAGATCGTCCGCACCGGGTGGTTCGAGGCCGCGCAGATCAAGAGCCACGATGCCTATGTCAACCGGGCGATGCTGACCGCGCGGGAGGCGCTGGTTGGCATGCGCGTCAGGCTGGAGAACGAGATCCGGGGGCTGCTGAAGACCTTCGGCATCATGTTCGGCAAGCGGGTCGGCGGGTTCAAGCGCCGCGCCGAGGAGATCATCCGGGACGAGCTGACCGTTGTCCCGGACCTCGTGCCGATCTTCGAGGCGCTCATGCAGGCCAGGCGGGACATCCTCGCCCGCATCGCCGCGCTCGATAGTCGGATCAGGGCGGTTGCCAGGCGTCATGCGACGGTCCGCCTGCTGATGACTGCGCCCGGCGTGGGACCGATCACGGCAATGGCGGTTGTCGCGGCCTTCGATGATGCCTCCCGCTTCCGCCGATCCTCCAGCGCGGGCGCTTATCTTGGGCTGACGCCCAGGCGCTACGAGTCCGGAGAGATCAGCCGGAACGGGCGGGTGTCCAAACGGGGAGATGCCTTCACGAGGAAGTGCCTGTTTGAAGCCGCGAACGCAATCTTCTGCCGGAACCTGGGTGGCCCACGCCTGCGGGATTGGGCCAAGGCGATTGCCGAGAGGACCGGGCCGCGCAAGGCAAAGGTGGCGCTGGCCCGGAAGCTGGCGGTGACGCTGCACGCCATGTGGCGCACCAACACGCCCTTCCGGGAGGCCGCGGTGGCATAAGGAAAACGAACGGAACGACGCTGACAGCCAGCGTAACGGAATGCGTCCAGCCGGGACGCGCGGCGAGGGTGAGATCGCTCCCGGGTATGCGGTACCGACCGCGCACACCACTTCGATCCACCCGACCCTGAACGCCAACATGTGGCTCCCGCGCGGTGACCACGGAGAGAACCTCAGAGCCCGGCACCCAGGATCAACGGCAGAGAGATCAGCGCCTGACCAAGGCGATTAGAGAACGAAGTGGGACACCATCCGCAAGAGATCGGTGCGTTGCTGAAGTCGCAGAAATTCCTGGCGGTGGGCCGATGGACTGACGACATCTGGCCACGCAGGGAACACCGAGACTGCCTGTGCATTTCGCTCCGAATCCACCCGAGTCCGGGCGATTCCGGCCGCAACTTGCGGCAGTTGGCGCAGAAAATCAGATAACCAAATCTTGCCCAAAAGCTGCTCCGGACGGTGCCTTTCCATGCCATTTCAGGCAGTTGAGGCCTCCACTTTGGCAAATTTGCGGTCCGCGAAATTTCGCTTGTATCTCCAAGGCTTGACCTGCTAGACGAGTTGGCGGAGACGTGGCCGAGTGGTCGAAGGCACACCCCTGCTAAGGGTGCAGACCTCTAAAGGGTCTCGAGGGTTCGAATCCCTTCGTCTCCGCCATACCCTCCTGTGGGCCGATTTCTCCTACGATTTCCGAAGGTTAAGGGAAAGAGGCTGATGGCCTCAGACCAACGCTTCAGACCAATCGTTGCCACCCTCCCGGCCTTCACTCAGGCGACCCCCTCCCGGCCCCCGAAGCGGTGCAGCCCGAAGCCGCCGCCGAGGCTACGCCCGAGACGGCCACCTTCCACTTCGGCCCTCACGCGCTCCGCGTGATGATGCTGGACCCTACTAGCTGAGAGCCTGTAAGCTGATGCTCACGGTGTTCTCCTTCTTGATGGAGACCATGGAGAAGTTCTCCACCTCCCGTCCCTCGTTCAGCCTCGACCCGTAGCAATGTCCTGACATTGGTCAGGTGAACCTACGGCCTGCCTGTTGAAGGCTCCATGTTCGGCATGGCCTCCTTGATGGGGTCTCATCGACGAAGTCCACACCATCGGCCCCATCCCTGAGCCAGGCTAAGGTTGCCCTCGGGGTGCCCGCTGATCGCCTGCGACTTTCGGCACCGCGACAGGCCCGCCAACGGCCCCCGTCAATTACCCCCCATACATGACATAACGAACCGCGTTCCGGTCTCCCGCCGGGGCTCCCCCTTTCATTCCGTCAGCAGGAAGGGCTCGGTGGTCGCGCGCCGCCACGGGATCTCGCGGGCGTTGCTGACGCAATGGCGGCGGGCCTGCCAGTTGTCGCCGAAGTCGTAGATGTAGTGGATCGTCTTCGTGCCGACATCCTCGATGACGTCGAGCAGGCTGGTCTTGCTGGCCGGCAGCGGGCCGTCGTGGAAGCCGTCGGGGACCTACTCGATCTCCGGGCCTGTGGAGAACAAGTCCCCCCTCGGCGGCCAGGCGACATTCCCCACCGACCCTTACATGGGCCGCGTTGTCAGGATCCCCGGCAGCATCACGGGCAACTTCCATATCGCCCCCATGAACTACCTGCCGAACGTGGCAGGCAAGACCTACCGAGCCACGATCAAGGCCCGGCACAACTCCGCCTTCGTTGGGGACAGTGCGAACGCTCTGATTTATTTGGTTCGCAAATATGACAAGGACTTCGCCTCCGTCGCTGACATCAGGGCTGCGGCCCTGACGTTCCCTGCGCCGAACAGCATCCGAACCTTCCAGGTCGAATGGACCAGCGACGGAGCCAGTGCTGCCCCCTATATCCTGCCCTTCGCCTACGTCTCGGGGTCCCGGACCTCCGCGTCCATGAGCATCGACATCCAGTCGATCGAGGTGGTGGACATCACCGGGGCCGCCGAGGTGGCCGCCAACCTGTCGAACAACTACCTCACATCGGCACAGACGAACGCGGCCATCGCCGCGGTGCAGACCAGCCTTTCGGGTCAGATCAACAGTGGCGACACGGCTCTCCAGTCGAACATCAACAGCATCCTCGGTCTCACGATCAGCCCGTCGAGCGCGCTGGCGACCACGCTGACGAACCTGCAGAGCACGGTGGGGTCGCAGTCGGCGTCCATCTCGGCGCAAGGGACCGCCCTTGCGACGCTGCAGGGCAATGCCAGCGCCTCCTATGTGCTTCGCGCCAAGGCCGGCGGCGCCAGCGCACTCCTCGAACTCGTCGCGGCCGACAACCCGAACGGGCCCGTCTCCGTGTTCCGGGTGGCCGCCACCGACATCCTGCTCGACGGTTCGGTGGCGGCGCGGCAACTCGTCGTCACCGACTTCAGCGGCAACCTCGTGAACAACGGCGCGATCCCCTACGGCGACACGCGCGGATGGGGCCCGCTCCCGGCGTCCTTCGCCGTCGTGGCTCGGGACCCGGCCAGCACGGCGGCGGTCCTGCAGACCGCGCCCACGGGCTACATACTGAGGCTGGCCACCGACGCGGCTCCCCAGGTGGTCGAGATCGGTCGCTTCGACTGTTCGGCCGGGGAGCGGTTCGTGGCGAGCTACTCCTGCGCCGGGAACAGCGGGTCCAACGCGCAGATCGGCATCCAGTATGTCTGGTTCGACGCGGATGGGGCGGTCGTTGCCAACACCGGACGATATACGACCGTCACGACGGTCGCCTGGCAGAGCGTCACCACCCCCGCCGCCACCGCCCCGGCCGGAGCCGCCAAATGCGTCCTGCGCGCGGTACGGATCGGGGGAGGATCCGGCTTCGGGTTCCTCACCAACATGGAGGTGGTGAAGCAGAGGTCGGGGCAGACCCTGGTCACGCCGAACAGCCTGACGACAGAGCTTGTCAACACCGACAGCTTCAGCGCCGCTGGCCTTGCCGTCTTCGGTGGGGAGCTGCGGTCGGACGACTTCAACGCTGCCACAGGCACCGGATGGCAGCTCACCAAGGCCGGGGGTCTGAAGATCCCACACCTGTCCGTCAACACCCCTATCCTTGCCCCCAACGCCATCAGCAGGATGGTCTCGGTCGCATCCAGCGAGGTAGTGGCGCCAGGCACAGGACTTGGGAAATGGAACCGGCAATATCCCCCCAACGCCATCCCATCCGGGAGGCCCGGCCCTGTGGACGAGACCCGCAGCGGATACGCGGATTATCTCACGGCAACCATATCGGCACCCTACACCTATGACCTCTACTTCTGGATCTCGGCTACGGCCGGGGACGTGGTAGCGGCCATATTCCGTAACGCCCAGACCTCTCAATACAACGGGTGGGCGCACCGGACCGTCTTGGATTCCCACACCGGGGATAGCTACAACTCCGGTGCCATCATGGGCGTGATCCCCGGCGTCTCCGGTACCCAATCACTCACCTTGGCCTTTGCAGGCATCAGCGGCTCCTCGTGGACATCGGTTGCCAACGCAACAATCACCCTCATGGCGGTCATGAAATGAAGACCTACTCGGTGCACAACCAGGAAGGCCGGATACTGCGTCTGATCGAGAGCACCTCAGAGGACATTGCCCTGCTCAACGTCGTGGATGGCGAGGACCTGATCGAGGGGGCTTACCCGGCCGATGCCTTCTACGTTCGCGACGGCGTAGCTCTTCCCTACCCGACAAAACCCGGTCCGTGGTCGGTGTTTGACCATGCCGCCGAAGAGTGGGCGGACCCGCGGACGCCGGACGATCTGGCGGCCGAGCTGCAGGAGGCGCGTCGCGCGGGCATCGGGTGCGTGAACAGCGCCGCCGACGCCGTGCGCCGACGATACGTCACGATGATCGCCGGGCAGGAGATGCTCTACCTGCGCAAGGAGGCCGAGGCCCGCGCCTATCTGGCCGACCCCGATCCCGCTCCCGCCTACTACCCGCTGATCATGGCCGAGGTGGGCATCACCGCCCCGGAGGCCTGGCATGTGGCGCAGGTCTATCTCGGTCTCTCGGCCGTCTGGATCTCGCTGGCAGCACCCCTCGAAACCGCCCGGCTGGGCGCCATTGCCCAGATCGAGGTGGCCGAGGATGCCGAGACCATCCACGCGATCGTGGCCGCGGCCTGCGCGCAGATCGCCGCAATCTCCAACCCCACACCGGAGCAACCCGCATGATCGACCGCATCCTCGACACCCTGCTTGAGGCCGACAGCCAGCCGCGGGACTGGTACGGGGGCCTCACCACCGCCGCCGGGCATGGCGTCCTCGTCGGGATGCCCGCGGCGCTGGCGCTGCACGGTCTGGGCCTGTCGCTCGCCCTGACGCCGCTGGCCGTGGCACTCATCTATTTCCTTGGCTGGGAGCGGCTGATCCAGAAGGGGCAGGATGTCGCCGACAGCCTCGTGGATGCCGTCCATGTCGCCCTGGGGGCGGCGATCATCGCGGGCGCCCTGGCCTTCGGATTCTGGGGCGCCGTTGCCGGCTTCGCGGCATGGGCGCCGGTCCTCGGGGCGGGCGTCTGGCGCCGCCTCGCTTGTTCTTCCCGCAACTGAAAGGGGCTCACATGGGCTATCTCAACGACCGCATCCTCGACCTCGGCCTCACTGTCCTGACCACCGAGGCCAACCGGCTCGACATCTGCCACACCGAGCCTGCGACCTACGCGCAGGCCACGGGCACCTACAGCCTCGGTCACAAGGCGGGCCTCAGCGTCGGCGCACCGGCCGCGCGCACGCCCTCGGGGCGCAAGGTCACCGTGGCGGCCTTCGAGGATGGCACGGTGACCGGCACCAGCACCAGCTCCGCCACCGATGCCGAGTTCTGGGCGATCACGGACACCGTCAACAGCCGCCTGCTGGCGGCGGGTCCACTGACGACCGCGCAGTACATGACGGCAGACAACACCTTCCGGATTGCGGCCTTCGACATCTGGCTGGCCGGGCTGGACGGCTGACGGGCGCGACGGATGGCCTTCGGCGACCTCATCAACGCGACGGCCGCCACCGGCAACGGCAACGCGCCATCGGTCACACCATCGTTTGTGCCAACGGCGGGCAGCCTGCTCCTTGCGGCGGGCGGTGGCGACAAGGCGCATTCGTTCGTCGCGCCGCCGTCAGGGTGGGCGACGCTGCTCGCGACGCGGTCGCTGACGGGCTCCAACCTCGCGGTGTTCTGGCGGATCTCGGACGGCACCGAGACCGGCCCGATCACGATGGGGATGGGCACGTCCCTGCTGTGGCAGTTCTCGGTGCTGGAGTTTGAGGGGCCATGGGACACGGCGCAGCCCGCGGCGACGGCGGTTACCGCGGACAACGTCCAGACCAAGCGTTTCTCGATAGGCCCGACGGGCAGCTTCCCGCCCACCCCGCATCTGGCCCTCGCCATGATCACCGTGGACAGCATGTCGAGCATTGCCGACTGGGTGACGTTCTCGGGCGGCTTCGGGATCATCCACGACGTGCGCACGGGCATCAATCCGGGCTGCCCGCCGCTGATAATCGGCTCGCGGATTGTCGAGGATGGGTCGCCTCAGTCCACAGACGTGGCATATGAGCAGATCGCGGATGAGCGCGTGGGTTACATCGCGGTCTTCGCGCCGGCAGCGGCGACCGAGGAGCCGGACGCCACGACCCTGACGGCCGAGGGCCTCTCGACGCAGGCGGCCGGGCTGGGGCCGGTGACTCTGGCCCAGATGCATGGGCTGGTGGGCACGAGCCTCCAGGCCGGTGCGGCGGCTCTGGGGCAGCCCGTCCTGAGCGGCCGCGCCAGCCTGACGGCCGAGGATCTCGGGACGGGGGCTGCGGCTCTCGGGGCGCCCCAGGTGGGCCAGAGGCACGCCGCCGCGGCCACGCCCCTTGCGGGTGGTGCGGCCAGTCTCGGCCTCGCGGTCATCGGCCAGCGGCATGAGCTTGCGGCGGCCGGCCTGGCCACGACCGGCGCGGGCCTCGGGCAGCCGGCGGTCACGGTCGGCGGAGGGCTGCTGGCGGCTTCGCTTGGGGCTGGCCCGGCCAGTCTCGGTCCGGTGCCGCTCGGCCAGCGTCACCTGGTGACGGCGCTCGGCCTCGGGACGGCCGGCGCGAGCCTCGGGCAGCCGTCGTTGGCGGGCTCCGCCGACCTGCGGGCCGAGGGCTTGGCCGGGGGCCCGGTGTCTCTGGGGGCGGCGCTCATGGGCCAGCGCCACGCCCTCGCGGCGGCCGATCTGGCGGCGGGCGCGGCCGGGATCGACCGGCCTGAGCTGAGGTCGGGCACCTACGACTGGGAGGCGCTGATCGCGGCGCGGGGGCTGGCGACGTTCGTGGCCGATGCGCGGGCCATTTCCATGACGGGCGATGCTCGGGCCATTCCGATGACGGCCGATGCACGGCCGCTGGTCATGACACTGGAGATGCAGCGATGAAGTCAGCCTCGGGGCACACGATCCACCGGACCGACGGCGACACGGTTCCCCTGCTGGTGCGGCTGGCGATGCTGACGGATGGGGGTGAGGTTGCCGTCGGCGATGCGGCCCAGGTCGAGCTGCTGGTCGGGGCCGCCGGGGCGATGCAGGCGATTCCCGGCGTGGCGCGGGGCGATGGGCAGGGTGTCTTCCTGTTCCCGGTCTCGAGCCTGCCCGCCGGCGCCGGCCGCTGGCCCTTTGCCATCCGCGTGGCCGAGGCCGCAGGCGCGGCCGTCCTCGCCCGCGGCACGATCCTGACCGCACCGCTTCTCTAGCGCTGTGAACCTGGGAGGGCAGGTGGGGTCCGCGGGACCGAAGCGAGTGGTCCCGCGGATGCTGTCGCGAAGTTATGAGGCCCGCGGCAGACGGGCTTGGGATAGCGGTCGGAGTGGCCCATCGCACTGCGGCAGATCGCGCCCGGCATGCAACGAGGGTTTAAACACCCCTTTAAGGCCGCCGAGCGAGGGGTGTTCCAACCAGCTTCAGGAGCGGATAGGGAAGGGCGGCCGCTGCGGGCTGCGAAGATGCGCCGGACGAAAACCCTTCTGCTGCAACTTCTGCTGTCCCGTCCTGCAAGATCTGCTGTCCCGCTACACCCGCTACAGCAGTTCACTTTTCCACAGAAGAGTTTCCACAAGGCCCTTTACAGCCTCTCGCTTTGGGAACACCATATCTAGTAAGATTGGTGGCAGGTAACGCCGTCCCTTGCCGATCGTCCCGCTTCTTGTGGGTTGGTTTCCTTCAGGCGGCTCAATAACGAGGCCCGGGCACATGTCGCTTGCCGAAACCTGTCTCTACTCCGATGAGATCCACCCGATCGATATCGTCGAGACGCTCGCCGAGCGCCACGAGTGGGAGTTCGACCGGGTGACCGAGGACCAGATCGCCATGGCGGTCGAGGGGCAGTGGCGCACCTATTCGCTCACCCTCGCATGGTCCCCGCAGGATGAAACGCTCCGGCTGATCTGCACCTTCGAGATGGAGCCGCCCCGGCATCGGATGGCCGAGCTGCACGACCTGCTCAACCGCTGCAACGATCTGGTCTGGACCGGCGCCTTCACCTACTGGAGCGAGCAGAAGCTGATGGTCTGGCGCTACGGGCTGCTGCTCTCGGGCGGGCAGACGGCAACGGCGGAACAGATCGATCGGCTGATCGCCTCGGCGGTCTCGGCCAGCGAGCGCTTCTACCCGGCCTTCCAGATGGTCTCCTGGGCCGAGCATCCGCCCTGCGAGGCGATCAATGTCGCCATTGCAGAGGCCTACGGCCGCGCCTAGTCTTTCCCCGCAATGACGGGGGAAAAGATGGATCTATCGGATCTTGGCCGCCGGGGCCTGGTGCTGCTCGGCTGCGGCAAGATGGGATCGGCGATGCTCGAGGGATGGCTCGGCCGGGGGCTCGCGCTCTCGGCGGTCTGGGTGACGGACCCGCAACCGTCC
Organism: Cereibacter azotoformans; assembly: GCF_021391315.1. Lineage (NCBI taxonomy): Bacteria > Pseudomonadati > Pseudomonadota > Alphaproteobacteria > Rhodobacterales > Paracoccaceae > Cereibacter > Cereibacter azotoformans. Next base: position 1,204,469 of record NZ_CP090021.1, read on the forward strand.
GACTGGCTCAGGACACTGGCCGTGAGGGGGCTCCATCTGAACGAGGACCTGCCGGCGGAACCTGCGGTCGTGCTGGTCGCGGTGAAGCCGCAGATGATGGCCGAGGCGCTGCCGGGGCTGGCGGCGCTGGGGAACGGGCGGACATTGTTCCTGACCGTGGCGGCGGGCACGCCCATCGCCTTTTACGAGCGGACTCTCGGGGCCGGCACGCCGGTCATCCGGGCCATGCCCAACACGCCCGCGGCCGTGGGGCGGGGGATCACCGCGATCATCGGCAACGGGGCGGCGAGCGAAGAGCAGATGGCGCTGGCCGAGGATCTGCTGTCGGCGGTGGGGCAGGTGGTCCGGCTCGAGGGCGAGGCGCAGATGGATGCGGTGACGGCGGTCTCGGGGTCGGGCCCGGCCTATGTCTTCCACCTGATTGAGGCGCTGGCCGCCGCGGGCGAGGCCGAGGGCCTCAGCCCCGAGCTGGCGATGACGCTCGCACGGGCCACCGTGACGGGAGCGGGCGAGCTTGCCCATCGCTCGTCCGAGAGCGCGAGCCAGCTGCGCATCAACGTGACCTCGCCGGGCGGAACCACGGCGGCGGCCCTTGCCGTCCTGATGGATCCCGGGACCGGCTTCCCCGCGGTGCTTCGCCGGGCGGTCAAGGCGGCGGCCGACCGCGGGCGGGAGCTTGGCCGATGATCTCCTACGACGACTTCGCCAAGGTCGAGATCCGCGTCGGCCGCATCACCCGCGCCGAACCCTTCCCCGAGGCGCGCAAGCCTGCGCTGAAGCTCTGGGTCGACTTCGGCGGGGAGATTGGCGAGAAACGCTCCTCCGCACAGATCACGCGGCACTACGCGCCCGAGGCGCTGGTGGGCCGTCAGGTGCTCGCGGTGGTGAACTTCCCGCCGCGCCAGATCGGCAATGTCCTCTCGGAGGTGCTGGTGCTGGGCGTGCCCGACGCCGAGGGCGAGGTGGTGCTGATCGGGCCGGACCAGACGGTGCCCTTGGGCGGGAGGCTCTATTGAAGCTGCTGATCACCCGCCCCTTGCCCGAGAAGGTCCTGGCGGCCGCGCGGGCCCGCTTTGACGTCACGCTGCGCGAGAGCACGCGCCCGCTTTCGCCCGAGGAACTGCGGCGCGCACTGGTCGAGCATGATGCGGTTCTGCCGACGCTGGGCGATCTCTTCCGCGCCGAGGTCTTTGCCGACGTGCCGCGGCCACGGGCGCGGATCCTGGCCAATTTCGGCGTCGGCACGAACCATCTCGACGTGGCGGCCGCGCGGGCGGCGGGGCTCGAGGTGACGAACACGCCCGGCGCGGTCACCGATGCGACGGCCGACATTGCCCTGACGCTCATCCTGATGACCGCGCGCCGGGCGGGCGAGGGGGAGCGCCTGGTGCGACGGGGCACCTGGGAGGGCTGGCATCCGACGCAGATGCTGGGGCTTCATGTGACGGGCAAGCGGCTCGGCATCATCGGGATGGGCCGGATCGGCCGGGCGATCGCGCGGCGTTGCCACCATGGCTTCGGCATGGAGGTCACGTTCTTCAACCGCTCGGCCGTGGCCGATCCCGGCGTGCCCGCCCGGCAGGTGCCCTTCGAAGAGGCCCTTGGGGCCGATGTGGTGGTGGTGGCGGTGCCGGCGACGCCCGAAACCCATCATCTGATCAACGCGCGCGCGCTGGCGCGCATGCGGCCGGGCGCGATTCTGGTGAACATCGCGCGGGGCGACATCGTGGATGAGGCCGCTTTGATCTCGGCCCTGTCCGAGGGGCGGATCGCGGGCGCCGGGCTCGACGTCTACGAGTTCGAGCCGAAGGTGCCCGAGGCGCTTCTCGTCCTGGAGAACGTGACGCTCCTGCCGCATCTTGGCACCGCGGCGCTCGAAGTTCGCGAGTCGATGGGCCTGATGGCGGTCGAGAACCTGCTGGCGTTCTCCGAAGGCCGGCCCTTGCCCAACCCGGTCTGACGCGGCCCCGCACGGCAGCCTCGCCGTGACGCCTGACAGGGCGCCAAAGCCTCCCGAGGGGGTTCGATGCCCCCTCGGGAGGCACCTCCGCCCGGTGCGGGCCCGGATCCTCCCGCGATGATCGCGGTTCACCTTGGTCCGGCTCTCGCACGTCCCGCGGACGCCCGGCCCTGCCGTCCCGGCGGGGGGGGCGCGGCCATTCCAGCGGCCGGAGCCCGCTTTCGTTGCCCGTTCCTGTGCCGAGGATCTGGCCCGGTTCACCGCGCCCTTGTCGATGCGCGAGGCGACGGGCGGTGCGCAAAAAAATCCGCTGAACCGGCCTTGACTTCCCCCTCGGCATGAGCGAGATAGCGCCTCGTTGGGGTCGTAGCTCAGTTGGGAGAGCGCGTCGTTCGCAATGACGAGGTCAGGGGTTCGATCCCCCTCGGCTCCACCAGATCAAACCGAAAATCTTGCCTTTCCAGGTCAAAGCCCTCAGGGTGCCGCTGTTCCCGGAGCCGGGTTTGGCGCATCAGATCCATGCTGGTCGTGCCGGCTGCGGGACGCACGCTGCTGTCCTTGCCGGCCGACCTGCCGGAGTTGCTCTCTTCAGTCGGCGCGGTGCCGGGTAACCGATTTCAGGATGAGGCGGGTGGCTTCGTGCGGGATGGCCGCGATGGCCTCTTCCTCGCTGTCGAACTCGAGCGGACTGCCGTCGGGATAGTGACGGTCGAACTCGAGCTTGTCCTGACTGTTGACCCAGGCGAGGACAAATCGCGTGCGGATGTCTTCCTGTTCCATGGCCGTTCCTCCACCCCGGCATTCGAACCCTGCGTCCCGCTCCGGTCAAGCCGTGGAGGGTGCGACCTTTGCCCGCCCCGCGCAGGGCTGGACCCGTGTCCGAGGTCTCGGGGCGTGCCGGCGTGGACGACAGACATCGTGCGGTGTGAGGCCGCTCGCGATGCAGGCCGGAGGCGGAAGCCGCCCGGACCGGGGTCCGGGCGGGCGCGGGATCAGCCGGCGAGCCAGGCGTTGAAGCGCTCGTTCAGCTCGGTGTCGTGGTCCACCCAGAATTCGTAGTCCGAGGCCAGCGCGTTCGTCATGTTCTCGGGGCTGGTCGGCAGGTGCGGCGCCATCTCGGTCTTGCCATCCATGAAGGTGCCGACGAGCGGGGCCGAGGACTTGCGCGGCGGGCCGTAGCTGATCCACTCCGCGGCCTTGGCCAACGGCTCGGCCCCGGTCGAGAAGGCCACGAAGTCCTTGGCAAGCTCGAGGTTCGGCGCGCCTTTCGGGATCACCCAGCCCTCGACCTCATAGACCTGGCCATCCCACACGATGTTGAACGGCTTGTTCTCGGTGATGGCGGCGTTGAAGATGCGGCCGTTGTAGGCGATCGTCATCGCGACCTCCCCATCGGCGAGGAGTTGCGGGGGCTGGGCACCGGCCTCCCACCAGACGATCTGGTTCTTGATCGCGTCAAGCTTGGCAAAGGCACGCTCGACGCCCTCATCGGTCCGCAGCAGGTCATAGACCTCGGCGGCCGGCACGCCATCGGCCATCAGGGCCATCTCGAGATTGACCTTGGCCGACTTGCGCATCCCGCGCTTGCCGGGAAACTGCTCCAGATCGAAGAAGTCGGCGAGGGCCTCCGGCGCCGCGCCCTCGGCGAATTTCGAGGCGTCATAGGCCAGCACGGTCGAGAACACATCGGTCGCCACGAAGCACTCGGCCAGCGAGCCGGGCAGGAAGTCCTCTTCCGCGGGCGTGCCATCGGGGGCCGCCAGCAGGATCGAGGGGTCGATCTCCTCGAGCAGCCCCTCGTCGCAGAGCCGCACCGCGTCGGCATATTCCACGCTCGCCACGTCGGTCGTCACATTGCCGGATTCGACCTGGGCCTTGATCGGCGTGGCCGGGTTGTCGGTATCGACCGAGACCACCGTCACGCCCGTCTTGGCCGTAAAGGGCTTGTGGTAGGCCTCGACCTGGCTGGTCGTGTAGGCCCCGCCCCATCCGAGGACGGCAATCTGGTCTGCCGCGGCGGGGAGGGCGAAGCCCCCGAGCATCGTGGTCAGAAGGATGAATCGCTTCACCAGTTTCTCCCGTGTTGATCGTCTTGCGGGTTCGTTCCCGCGAAAGGCCTCGGCCGTTGGTGGCCGGACAGGGGGAGGCTACGGGCGAGCCTCCGCGCGAGTCAATCGCCCGCCGCTCTGTCCAGGTGGCCGCGCCGTGACGTGCCGGATGCCGGACCGCGACGTGCCGGCAATTGCGGCGTTTGCGGAAAGGCGCCCCGGCGCGAGAATCACTGGCCGGGCATTTCCTCTCGATGAAAAGGCATCGCACCGTCTCGCGAATTGGCGCGGACCAAAGGAGGTTTCTCCCGCCGGTATTTCTGCCCCCTTATTTGTCAACCTGAGATTTAAAAACGCCACATTCGGGAGTATCTTTTTCTGCGGATCCTATCCAAATGGATCATGGCATCATATTGACACCGTTTGACCACATTCTTAAGAATAGGATAAGACGAGAATTCGATAGAACGGAGAGAAGGCGACGCTTCACCCTTGGTCGCGGATGGCATCGACGGGGTGCAAGTCATTGAAATCAAACATGCCCTCGCTGGCATAAAGGTCGGCTATTGCGCCGTCCTTGCCTGACCGGAGTATCACAGAAATGGACGGAAGCCTGGTTCCGGTCGTTGCGACCGGTTGTGAAGATTTCATGGCGCGCTTTCGTCGCAGGAAGGTTGTTCTTGTGGCGGGCGGAGCCGGATTTGTCGGTTCGCATCTTTGTGAGACATTAATTTCCGAAGGCCATTCGGTTGTCTGCCTGGACAATCTCCAGACCGGCCGCATTCAGAATATCTCCGCCCTGCAAGCCCACCCGCAATTCCGGTTCATCGAGCAGGACATTCTCGATCGCCTGAACTGGCAGGGGCCTCTGGACGAGATCTACAACCTCGCCTGCCCGGCGTCGCCGCCACTCTACCAGCGTGACCCGATCCACACGTTCCGCACCTGCACGGAAGGTGTGCTGAACCTTCTGGGACTCGCCAAGGCGACAGGTGCGCGCATCCTTCAGGCCTCGACCTCGGAGGTCTATGGCGATCCCGAGATCACCTTGCAGCACGAAGGCTACCGGGGCTGCGTGAACACGGTCGGACCGCGTGCCTGTTACGACGAGGGCAAGCGCGCCGCCGAGACCCTGTTCTGGGAGTTCGGCACCCACATGGGCGTCGAGGTGCGGATCGCGCGCATCTTCAACACCTACGGACCGCGCATGAGCCCCGAGGACGGGCGCGTGGTGTCGAACTTCATCGTGCAGGCGCTGACGGGGGCGGACATCACGATCTATGGCGACGGGATGCAGACGCGCTCCTTCTGCTATGTGGATGACCTCGTGGCCGGGCTGAAGGCGCTGATGGCTTCGGAGACCAGCGACCCGGTGAACCTCGGCAATCCCGGCGAGTTCACGATGCGCGAACTGGCCGACATGGTGTTGCGCCAGACGGACTCGCGCTCGCGTCTGGTGCAGTGCCCGCTGCCGGTGGACGATCCGCGCCAGCGCCGGCCCGATATCTCGCGGGCCGCGGCTCGGCTGGGCTGGGCTCCGACCGTCCCTCTCGAAGAGGGGATCGCCCGCACGATCCGCCATTTCGCCGGCGAGCTTCAGGTGTCCGACCCGTGCGAGGCGCTGCTGCATCATGTCTGACGCGATCCTCGTGACGGGCGGGGCGGGCTTCATCGGCTCGCACGCCTGCAAGGCGCTGCACCACGCGGGGCTGCGGCCGGTCAGCTTCGACAATCTCTCGACGGGCCACGCCCATGCGGTGCGCTACGGGCCGCTGGTGCAGGGGGACGTGCGCGACGCGGCCGCGGTGGAGGCGGCGCTGCGCGCGCATGACGCTCGGGCGGTGATCCATTTTGCGGCCTCGGCCTATGTGGGCGAGTCGATGGCCGATCCGGCCCGCTATTACGACAACAACGTGGGCGGCATGATCGGGCTCGTGCAGGGTTGCCGGGCGGCGGGCGTCAAGCGCATCGTCTTCTCGTCGAGCTGCGCCACCTACGGCGTGCCCGAGAGCCTGCCGATCCGCGAGACCACCCCCCAGCGGCCGATCAATCCCTACGGGCGCACCAAGCTCATCGGCGAAGAGATCCTGCGCGACCTGTCCGTCGAGGGGATGCGGCATGTGGCGCTGCGCTATTTCAACGCCGCAGGGGCCGATCCCGAAGGCGAGCTGGGCGAGCACCACGATCCCGAGACGCATCTGCTGCCGCTCGCGCTGAAAGCCGCGTCGGGGCAGGGCAGGCCTCTCGCGATCTTCGGCACCGACTATCCGACGCCCGACGGCACCTGCATCCGCGACTACATCCATGTGGCCGATCTGGCGCGCGCCCATGTGCTGGCCCTTGCGCGGCTGCGGGAGGGCGGAGAGAGCCTTGCGCTGAACCTCGGCACGGGGCGCGGCCATTCGGTGCGCGAGATCGTGGCCGCGATCGAGGCGGTGACGGGCCGTGCGGTGCCGGTGCGGCTGGAGCCGCGGCGGCCGGGCGATCCGCCGGAACTGGTGGCCGATCCCGGCCGGGCGGTGGCCGAGCTGGGTTTCCGCACCGAATGCTCGGACATCGGCACGATCGTGCGCCACGCCGCGCCCTGGTTCGGACTGGAAGCTGGCCATGTCCAAGCGGCATGATGCCAAGCGCGCGCGGGCCCGGCTGAAGCGGCAAGAGCGGCTGCGCGAGAGACGGAACGCCCGGTCCGAGGTCCATTCCGTGCCGCTCATGTCGCCGGCGCAGCGCCGGCGGTACAGGATCGCCGCCGGGCTCTGGGGGGCTGCGCTGGTCTTCTTCTGGTCCTGGTGGCTCGATCCGGCGCATTTCATCGGCTGGGGCGGCTTCCTGCTGGTGACCGTCCCGCTCCTGTGGCTGAGCGCGCTGCAGCTCTATTTCGTCCTTGTCCTGTTCCGGGCCCGTCGCCCGGCCTCGCCGGACCCCGTGCCGGGGCGCTGGCGGGTGGCCATGATCGTGACCAAGACGCCGTCCGAGCCCTTCGACGTCGTGCGGCGCACGCTCGAGGCGATGCTCGCGCAGGATTATCCGCATGACACCTGGCTTGCCGACGAGGATCCCTCGCCCGAGACCGCGGCCTGGTGCGCCGCGCACGGGGTCAGGATCTCGTGCCGCAAGGGCCGCGAGGACTACCACCGCCCGGTCTGGCCGCGCCGCACGCGCTGCAAGGAGGGCAACCTCGCCTTCTTCCACGATCACTGGGGCTACCGGGACTATGACATCGTCTCGCAGCTCGACGCCGACCATGTGCCCCAGCCGGGCTACCTGCGCGAGATCCTGCGCCCCTTCGCCGATCCTGCCGTGGGCTATGTGAGCGCCCCCAGCATCTGTTCGGCCAATGCCCGCGAGAGCTGGGCCGCCCGCACCCGTCTTCATGCCGAGGCCGCCTTTCACGGCGCGCTGCAGACGGGCTATTCCGGCGTGCTGACGCCCATGTGCATCGGCTCGCACTACGCGGTGCGCACGCGGGCGCTGAAGGAGATCGGCGGCCTTGGGCCAGAGCTGGCGGAGGATCATTCCACCTCGATGCTGATGGCCGCGGGCGGCTGGCGCGGGGTTCACGCCGTCGATGCGATCGCCTTCGGCGACGGGCCCGCCAACGTGGCCGACCTCGCCACGCAGGAGTTCCAGTGGTCGCGCAGCCTGCTCACGCTGCTGCTGTCGCACACGCCGCGCTATCTCGGCCGGCTGCCGGGGCGGCTGCGGTTCCTGTTCGTGCTCTGCCAGCTCTGGTATCCGCTCTTCGCGCTGGTGATGCTGATGATGTATGTCGCGCCCGCGCTTGCGCTTCTGCTCGACATCCGCTTTGCCGATGTGACCTATCCGGGCTTCATCCTCCATTCCGCGCCTGCGGTCCTGGCCCTCACGGGGCTGGCCTGGCTGCTCCGGCGCGACGGGTTCAACCGGCCGGTGGAGGCGCCCGTCATCTCGTGGGAGAAGGCGCTCTTTCCCGCGCTGCAATGGCCCTGGGTGCTGTGGGGCTGCACCATGGCGGTGCGCGACCGCCTGACGGGCCGCTTCGTCGATTTCCGCATCACGCCCAAGGGCTCGGCCGCGAGCCGCCGGATCCCGCCGAAGATCACCGCGATCTATGTGGCGCTGGCGGCGGGCTGCGTGGTGCCCGTCTTCCTGGCCGAGGAACTCGGCCAGGCGCGCGGCTTCCTGCTGCTCGCCCTGGTGAATGCGGTCCTTTACGGCGGGCTCGTGCTGGTGATGGTCTGGCACCATCTCCGCCAGCTGGGCGCCTATTGGCGCGAACAGCTGGGGGACCTTGCGCTTCAGGGCGCTGCGGTCACCGGCTTGTTCGCGCTGATCCTGCTGGGCGGTTTCACCCGCGGGGCCGAGAGCCTGACGGCGCTGGCCTTCGGCCTCGAGCCGCTTCAGATCACGCGTGTCGAATATGTCGTCTCCGGCGCCGGAAGCGGCATCCAGCCCAGGATGCACTTCCGCTTCGCGCCGGCGTGGAAATCGAGCCCGTTACTCGGGGGCTGAGGTATGAGGAGCAAGATCATGGTGCTGACCGGAAGTCCGAAGATGCGGAAGACGGCCGCGGCACTCGTCGCTGCGGTCGGCCTGTGCGGTGCGGGTGTGGGCGGCGCGCTTGCGGCGCCCCCGGGAACGCTGCCCTACGGGGCCTACGATCCCGGCGGCGATTATCGCAACGACAGGGATCTGGTGATCGAACATCTCTTCCTGCCGTGGGAGGACGTCTATCTGCCCTCGCTGGTGGATGCCGACGCCTATGCGCGTCAGCGCAACCGCGCGCTCATGGTGACGCTGGAGCCCTGGACCTGGACCCGGTCCGAGCGGAACACGGCAGAGGCGCTGCGCGACGGCATCCGCCGCGGATCCTATGACGCCAACATGAAGGCGGTCTGCGACGTGCTGGCCGTGCTCCAGAGCCCTGTGACGCTGCGATGGGCGCACGAGATGGAGAACTCGGCCGGACAGTTCATCTGGTCGGGCTGGAACCCGCAGGACTACATCGAGGCCTTCCGGCGCATGACATCGCTTTGCCGCGAGGCGGCGCCCGGGGTGCGCATCATGTGGTCACCGGCCGGAGAGGAGGGGCTCGAAGCCTACTATCCCGGCGACGAGTTCGTGGATCTGGTCGGGATCTCGGTCTTCGGCCTGCAGGCCTACGACCGGTTCGAGGTGAACCGGGACCGCAGCTTCGTCGATGTCATGGGCCCCCGCTACCAGCGCGCGGCGCAGTTCGGCAAGCCGGTCGTCGTGGCGGAACTCGGCGTGTCGGGAAGCGCGGATTATGTGGCCTCCTGGGAGAATGCCGTGCGCCAGCCGGGCCCGGGCTATTCCGACCTCGTCGGCGTCGTCTATTTCGATCAGAAGGAGGTCTATGCCTGGCCGAACGGCTTCGGCCTGCCGGACTGGCGGCTCGATTTCCGCGTGACCGACTGACCCTGAAAACCTGAGTCGGAGGGGGTGCGCCCCTCCAAACGGGTGCCATCTTTCGAGGGATCCTGCCCGAAAGAGGCCATTTTCGGGCCCATCTGCTGGCGTGATCCCTCGCCAGAACTGCCGGTAGTGTTTGTTACCGGCATGAATGATGTGGGTTGTGGGGGATGCCATCGGCTCAACCCGCCCCATTTCCTTCGTGTCCAGCGAAGGAGATCAGACCATGGTACCCGCTCGCGGTTTTCTCGTTGCTTTCGGCGTGGCGCTCGTTCTTGGCGCCCCGCAGGCCACCTTGGCGTCCAACGACACCACCAGAAACAGCCAGCCTGTGCGCGGCGTCGTCCAGACGCGCACGGCCGGCACGTTCGACTGGCTCTCCAGGCCGGCCGTCGTGGTCCGCGCCTCGTCCGAGGCCCCCGCGACCCGTGTCCGACGCCAGATCGGCCGCGGCTCGTGGATCTGCTCTCCGGCAGGCTTCGGCCGCGGCTCGACCTGCTACGCGAACTGAGGCGTGCCCCCTGCCGGCGCGAAATGACGTAGCGTCCCGCTCGCTTTACAGTCCCGCGGCGGCTGCTCTAACCTCGCCGCCGGGACAGGAGGGGAGGCAGCATGGATTTCGCGCTGAGCGAGGAGCAACAGGCGATCTTCGACATGGCGCGCGAGTTTGGCGCGGCAGAGATCGCGCCCAACGCGCGGGCCTGGGAGGAGGCGGGAACCATCCCGCGGGCGCTCTGGCCCAAGGTGGCCGAGCTTGGGCTCGGCGGGATCTATGTCTCGGAAGAGCATGGCGGATCGGGCCTCGGCCGGCTCGATGCGACGCTCGTCTTCGAGGCGCTGGCGATGGCCTGCCCGTCGGTGGCGGCCTTCCTGTCGATCCACAACATGTGCGGCGGCATGATCGACCGCTACGGCTCGGAGGCGCTGAAGGCGCGCTGGCTGCCGGGGATGTGCAACCTGACGACGCTCGTCTCCTACTGCCTGACCGAACCCGGCGCAGGGTCGGACGCCGCCGCCCTGCGAACGCGGGCAGTGGCCGGCCCTGAAGGCTACCGCCTGAGCGGGACCAAGGCCTTCATTTCGGGCGGCGGCTATTCGGATGCCTACCTCACCATGTGCCGCACCGGCGCCGAGGGTCCCAAGGGCATCTCGACACTGCTCGTTCCGGCCGGGACACCGGGCCTGAGCTTTGGCGGGCTCGAGGACAAGATGGGCTGGCGCGCGCAGGAGACGCGGCAGGTCCAGTTCGACGACTGCGCCGTGCCGGCGGAAAATCTGGTGGGTGAGGAGGGACGCGGCTTCAGCTATGCGATGGCCGGCCTCGATGGCGGGCGGCTCAACATCGCGGCCACCGCGCTGGGGGGGGCGCAGGCGGCCTTCGACGCGACCCTGTCCTACATGAGCGAACGGCGAGCCTTCGGCCGGCGCCTCGACGAGTTCCAGGCGCTGCAGTTCCGCCTTGCCGAGATGGAGGTCAAGCTGCAGCAGGCGCGCATCTTCCTGCGGCAGGCGGCGTGGAAGCTCGACCAGGGCGCGCCCGACGCCACCCGGTTCTGCGCGATGGCGAAGCTGTCGGTGACCGACGCCGCCTTCGAGGTGGCGAACCAGTGCCTCCAGCTGCACGGCGGCTACGGCTACCTCGCCGATTACGGGATCGAGAAGATCGTGCGCGACCTGCGGGTGCATCAGATCCTCGAGGGCACCAATGAGATCATGCGGGTGATCATCGCCCGGTCCCTGGGTACGGCATGAGCGACGTGCTGATCCGCAAGGCCGGACGCGCGGGCCGCATCACACTGAACCGTCCGGCGGCGCTGAATGCGCTGAGCTACGACATGTGTCTTGGGATCGACGCGGCGCTGCGCGACTGGGCGCAGGACCCGGAGATCGACCGGGTGGTGATGGATGCCAATGGGCCGCGAGCCTTCTGCGCGGGGGGCGACATCGCCGAGCTTCACGCCCGTGGCACCGCGGGGGATCATGCCTTCGGGCAGGGCTTCTGGCGCGACGAATACCGGATGAACGCGCGGATCGCGGAATATCCGAAGCCGGTGGTGAGTCTTATGCAGGGGTTCACCATGGGCGGCGGCGTGGGGCTCGGTTGCCATGCGAGCCATCGGATCGTGGGCGAAAGCAGCCAGATCGCGATGCCGGAATGCGCCATCGGCCTCGTGCCGGACGTCGGCGGCACGCATCTTCTGGCCCATGCGCCCGGAAGGGTCGGGGTGTGGCTCGGTCTCACCGGCAGCCGCATGGGGCCCGGCGACGCGATCCGCGCGGGCTTTGCCGACCATTTCGTGCCCGAAGCCGAGTGGCCGGAGTTGATCGCCCGTCTGGAATCCGGAACGGAAGCGATCCCCGCGCACGAGCCGCCCGCAGGCCGCCTGCCGGAGGCGCAGGCGGAGATCGACCGCCTGTTCGAGGGCTTCGCGCTTGCGGATATCATCGGCCGTCTGGAGCAGGCCGGAACCGGACTTGCGGAGGAGGCGCTCAAGGCGATCCGGCGCAGTTCGCCCCTCGCGATGGCGGTGACGCTCGAGATCCTGCGCCGGCTGGGGCCCCAGCCGACGATCCGGCAGGCGCTCGCTCTGGAATATCGTTTCACCTGGCGCGCGCAGGGGCAGGCGGACTTTCTGGAGGGGATCCGCGCGGCGATCATCGACAAGGACCGCTCGCCGCGCTGGCGTCACGATCATGCGGCGGCCGTGCGCCCGGACGAGGTCGCGGCCCTGCTCGAGCCGCTCGGCCCGCACGCCCTGACCTTCGAGGAGGAGAGAACATGAAAATCGCATTCATCGGGCTGGGCAACATGGGCGCGCCGATGGCCCGCAACCTGGCCGCCGCCGGGCACAAGGTCACGGGATTCGATACGGCGGCGCCTGCGCCCGAGGGCGTGACGATGGCCCCCTCGGCCGCCGATGCGGCGGCGGGCGCCGAGGTGGTCTTCACCATGCTGCCGAACGGCCAGATCCTCCGCACCGTCGCCGATGAGCTGGTGCCGGCGATGGCCGCGGGCGCCGTTCTCTGCGACTGCTCGACCGTCGATGTCCAAAGCGCCCGCGAAGTGGCGGCGCAGGCCGAGGCGGCCGGGCTTGGCGCGCTCGATGCGCCGGTGTCGGGCGGCGTCGGCGGGGCTGCGGCGGGCACGCTGACCTTCATGGTGGGCGGCAGCGACGCGGCCTTCGTCACCGTGCGGCCCCTGTTCGAGATCATGGGCCAGAAGGCCGTCCATTGCGGCGGGCCGGGCGCGGGGCAGGCGGCCAAGATCTGCAACAACATGATCCTCGGCGTGACCATGATCGCCACCTGCGAAGCCTTTGCGCTGGCCGACAAGCTGGGGCTCGACCGGCAGAAGATGTTCGATGTGGTCTCGACCTCGTCGGGCTACAGCTGGTCGATGAACGCCTACTGCCCGGCCCCCGGCGTCGGTCCGCAGAGCCCGGCGGACAACGGCTACAAGCCCGGATTCGCGGCCGAGCTGATGCTGAAGGACCTGCGCCTGTCGCAGCAGGCCGCCGAAGGCGCGGATGCCGACACGCCGATGGGCCGCCTCGCGGCCGATCTCTATGCCCGCTTCGTCGAGGAGGAGGGCGGGCGAGGGCGGGACTTCTCGGCCATGCTGCCCCGGTTCGAGGGCCGCGGGCGGAGCTGACGCCCGAGCGACCGCAGCCGTCGGGGGCGCGCCTGCGCCCCTGACGGGATCCGGTCACGGGCGCGTGCACCCGCGCGCGACCGATGATCCAACTTCTGCCGATCCCGTATCAGTGACAGGCTCATCCAACGGCGGCCGGGAACCTCGGGGCCCTGTCAGCATTGAGGGTCAAAGGCAGGTGACAAACATGATTTTCGTTCTCGCTCCCTCCACCACCTTCAATCGCAGAACCCTCAAGGCGCGCCGCTTTCCGGGTCGCTTCGCCGAGCCGCAGCGGCCTCTTCCGCGCCGGCTGATGCTCTCGACCGCCTTCTGGCGGATGGCGGCCGAGTCGGCCATGCTCCGCAACGGGGCCGTCGTCGCGCCCATTCCGGCGGCGGTGCTGGTCGCGCCCGATCTCGTCACGGCGTCGCTCGCCCTGTCGCCGATCCTGCTCTTCCTTCTGCTCTTTGCCGAGGGGCATCTCGTGCCCGTCCGCCCCCGGACCGGCGACGAGGACGAGGTGGCGCGCGTGCTCGATCTGTTGCGGCTGCGGGGCCGCAGCGTGCTTACCCGGATCGCGGCCGAGCGCGGCATCCTGAAGGGCCGGCTCACGCTGGTGATCGAGCAATCCACGCTCGCCCGTCTGCCCCCGATCACGCTGGTCTCGATCCAGAGCTCGGCCGACGGGCGCGTGCTGGACCTGAGCGCCGAGGAACAGCAGATGGTACGTGAAACGCTTTTTACAGACGGGCTCGCGGAATCGGCGCTTCTCCGCGTCAACCTGGTCGAGAAGAAGCCCATGCGTGAGGTGTCGCTCGAGGCGCACAGCGTTTCGGCCCACTCGCGGCTTGCGGCGATGGCCCGGACGGTCGCCAAAGCCTGACTGTCGGACCACCTGCCTGAAGGCGCCCGCGAAACGGGCGCTTTTTTCATGGAAGAATCCAGGACCGGCAAGGGCCGGTCCTGGATCGGGTCCGTATCAAGGGGGCAAGCCTGTCAGCGGGCGAGGCTGATCACCCGGCCGAAGGGCGGTTCGGGCGCATCATCCTGCGGCACGGCCCAGATCACCGGCACCTTCGGGGCGGGCCCGCAGGGGCCATCGAGATCGGTCAGCATCACGATCACCGACGGGTCGAGTTCCAGCGCGCTCTGGATCACAGGGCGGAAGTCCGTGCCACCACCCCGCGCGAAACTCACCCGCTGGATCTCGCTTTCCCAAGCCATGCCCTGCATCTTCGTGTGGCCGCTCACCACGGTGTCGAAGGCCAGCACATGAACCTCAGCCCCGGTGCGGCGCCCGATCCCGGCCACCTGTGCGGCAAAGAGCGAGAGGCGGGCGTCGTCGATCGAGGTGGAGGTGTCCACGCCGATCGCGACGCGGATGCGGTTGCGTTCGGGGCGACGCGAGGGCTGGAAGGGCGGCTGATACCGTCCCTCGGCGCGGGCGACGCTGTCGGCGGCGAGCCAACGGCGGGCAGGCACGCCCCAGTCGGGCCGCGGTACCTGCGTCACCGCCTTCGAGATCATCCGGCGCAGCAGCCGCTCCCAGTGGGGAAGGCCCACCTGCGGCAAGTCGAGGAGTTTGTGCGACAGGGTGCCGATGCCGCGGCCGGCCGAGCGTCCGGCCTCCATCGCGCGCGTGATGCGGTCCTGCCAGTCCGAGGCATCGGGACATTCATCCTCGTCGCCCTCGACCGGGCCGGGGCAGGGCTCCAGATCGGCGTCAAAGCCCTTCTGGCGGGCAAACTCCTTCGCCGCCTCGGCGGCGTCCGGGCGGGCGTTCTCACTGTCGTCCGATCCCTTGCCCTTGCCGTCGCCGCCCCCCTTGCCCTTGCCGGCGCGCGAGGAGTCGGACTGCAACCGGATGTAGAGCCCCTCGGCATCCCACTGACAGGTCCGCGTCTCTTCCGGCAGGGCCGCCTTCAGCAGATCCGGCAGCAGGATGGCGGGGCGGGGAATGCAATGGCCGGCCTCGACCAGCGTCTGGTTGAGGATCGCGTCGCAGGCGATGTTGAACAGCTCGTCGTCATAACGATCGCCGAAGCGCGAGCGCATCTCCTGCGCGCGCGGGCCGTGGCGAAGCGCCAGATGCAGCACCTGATGCCCGGCAAGCCCCACCTGTTCGTGGGGCGCCAGATCCTCGAACCCACGTCCGTAGAAGATCGACCGGCCGTCGGTCCAGGCCGCCTGCGCACGTTCGTCGCTGTCGCGGTGGGGGCACCACAGCGCCAGCGCCCCCAGGGCCGGATCCTCTTCCGACAGCCGTCGCAGCGCCGCCCCGGCGCGCCGGGAATGGCGCGCGCTCATTCGAGACCCATCGCCTGGCGTTCGCTGGCGTAGGCGGCATAGGCCGGATGCCCGAGGAAGTCCTCGGCCAGACCCTGCTCGAGCCCGCGGCGGATCGCCATCTCGAACCCGTGGGTGCACAGCTCGGCCAGCGGCATGCGCGCAAAGCTGCTGTCGGTGCGGTGAACGTCGAGGGTGCGGATGCCGGCCATCACGTCGATCACCGGAGCCGCCGTCTGCGGGCCAAGCGCGCCGACGAGGCCGTAGATCAGCGCATGCAGCCCGTGCATGGAATCGGGGTAGAGCATGATCCGCTCGCTCGGCGCGGCATTCAGCAGCCGCTCGACCGAGACCGAGGCCTCGATGTCGTCCGCCACCAGCATGAACTCGGCCGCCACCGCCTCGCCCACGGTGCCCGCCACCATGATGCGGCGAAGCTCGCGGTCGCGCACGGCGGCCATGATCCGGCTCACCCTCTCCCAGCTGCGCGGTGTCGTCGAGATCATCAACCCGCGATCGAGCGCCTCGGCGGTGGTCTCGAGCAGATCGGGGCGCATGCGGATGAAGGCCAGCACCGCGGGATGGAGCGTGCGGGGAATGGCATAGTTTTCCAGCCAGTCCTTCGCGGTCGCCCGGACCTGCAGATGCACCAGCCGGTCAGACAGGGCGGTGCCCATCTCGTAAGCCACGGCGCCGTCCTCGATCATGTTGCCGGCCGCCACCACGAAGACATTGTCGGGCAAGTGATGCGGACCCACACGCCGTTCCAGCAACAGGCCATAGACGGCGGGATGAAGGTGGGGCGGCGCCGCCGTCAGCTCGTCGAGAAACAGAAGCGAGGGACGAACCGGATCGTCGGGCAGATCCTCGGGCCGATACCACTGGGTCTTTCGGGTCTCGTGGTCGTAGTAGGGCAGGCCCCGCAGGTCCTGGCTCTCGATGGTGGTGAGTCGCAGGTCGAAGAAATGCGCCTCCTGTTCGGCGGCAAGCTGGCGGACGATCTCGGTCTTCCCCACGCCGGGGCGGCCATGCAGCATCCAGGAGGTGGTGAGGGCGCCTGCCCGCTGGGCGGCCCACCCCTCGCGAAGCACCTGCTGCGCCTGACCTGCCGAGACTTCCAGGGTATTGACGGTCATTACTATTCCTTTCACTTCCGAAGCACAGGGACCGCCACGGCAACGCCGGGGGAGTGCGACCCGGCTGCCGGAGCCACAGGGCCATTCAGATCCACAAGATCAGATGGTGCAAAAGGTTCCCTTGTCATGTGCGCTTTTGACGCATTGACAATGGCGACGAGCTATGAGCGGAAAATGGGCCAACGGAGGGGCGAGCGCCCGGACGACAGGCGTTTCCTGCACGGAGGCATCATCTTCTGCTTCCCCCATTGGCAGGGCGCGATTTGGCGCTAGCCTCCTTGCCATCTAGAACACGGACAGGACCTTTCAATTGACCGCAAGGACAGGACGCGACGGCACGACCACCTGGCTCTTTCTGTTGGGGGCGGTGCTGATCGCGGTTTTGGCATCCCTGGCCACGTTCATCAGCATCCGGGCCGAGCAGACCTTTCAGGACATCGTCGATGAACGCGCCATGCGCCGGCATGCGGCGGATCTGCTGTCCGTCCTTCAGGACGTCGAGATCGGCCAGCGCGGCTTTCTCATCACGCTCGACCCGTCGTACCTGGAGCCCTACGAGGATGCGCTGGCACGTGTGCCGGTCGAACTCGAGGCGCTGGCGGAGGATATTCCGCGCGTCGCCGGCGAACTGGATGGGGAGCTTCGCGCGCTGGTCGGGCGCCGCCTCGAGATCGCGGCCGAGACCGTTGCGGCCGCCCGTGCCGGCAACGCGGAGGCGGGGCGGGCCATCGTTGCGGCCGGTGAGGGGCGCGCGACGATGGACAGGATCCGCGCCATCCTCAGCGGAATGATCGAGGCCTCGGATGCGCGCAACGCCGCAGCCATCGCGGCGCAGCACCGGCTGAACGTGATCCTCCAGATCCTGTCGGTGGCGGGCGGGCTTGCCGCGATCGGGGTGATCGGGGCCGCGGTGCTCGTGCTGCGGCGCCAGATCGCGGCGCTTCGCCGGGCCGACGAGGACATGCGCCGGCTAAACGCCAGCCTCGAGGAACGTGTGCAGCAGCGCACCATCGACCTGATCGCCGCCAACCAGGAGGTGCAACGATTCGCCTACATCGTCACGCACGACCTGCGCGCGCCGCTCGTGAACATCATGGGCTTCACGAGCGAACTGGAAGCCGCGCTGAAGCCGTTGCAGGCCTATGTGCTGGCCGACGGAGCCCCGGTCAGCGAAAGCGACATCCGCGATGCGCGCACCGCCGCGGCCGAGGATCTGCCCGAGGCGCTGGAGTTCATCCGCTCGTCCACGCGCAAGATGGACGGGCTGATCAACGCCATCCTGAAGATCTCGCGCGATGGCCGGCGCGAGCTGCGTCCGGTGCCGGTCGATCTCGAGGACCTGATCCGTCAGTCGCTTGACAGCGTGCAGCACCAGATTGCCGAGACCGGGGGCGAGGCCTCCATGTCGGTGCGCGCGCCCGGCATCGTCTCGGACCGTCTCGCGCTTGAACAGGCGCTTGGAAATCTGTTCGACAACGCCGTGAAATATGCGAAGCCCGGCCGGCCGCTGCGTCTGTCGGTGCGCGTGACGTCCGAAGGCCCGCGGATGATCGCCATCGAGGTCGAGGACAACGGGCGTGGCATCCGGGCCGAGGATCATGACCGCGTGTTCGACCTCTTTCGCCGGTCGGGCGCCCAGGACAAGCCCGGAGAGGGAATTGGCCTTGCGCATGTCCGCACACTGATGCGAAATATCGGCGGCGAGATCACCTTGCGGTCGGTCGAGGGTCAGGGAGCGACCTTCACCCTGCATGTTCCGACCGATCTGCGCCGGGTTCTGGATGAGGTGAAGGCATGAAGGCGCTCGGTCGCGAAGTGACCATCGTGATGGTCGAGGATGACGAGGGCCACGCCCGGCTGATCGAGAAGAACATCCGAAGGGCAGGGGTGCACAACGAGATCGTGCCGTTCGTCTATGGCGGTGCGGCGCTCGACTACATTCTCGGCCCGGACCACACTGGCGACGGCATGAGCGACCGCTATCTTCTGGTCCTGCTCGACCTGAACCTGCCGGACATGACCGGCATCGACATCCTCGAGAAGATCAAGACCAACCCGAACGTCAAGCACCTGCCGGTCGTGATCCTCACCACAACCGACGACGAGCGCGAGATCAAGCGATGCTACGATCTGGGAGCCAACGTCTATATCACGAAGCCCGTGGAATACGAGAGCTTCGCCAATGCGATCCGCCAGCTCGGCCTGTTCTTCTCGGTGATCCAGGTCCCATGAACGACGCGCCGGAACGGCCGCGGATCCTCTACATCGATGATGACCCGGTCCTTGCGCGCCTGATTCAGAAGGCTCTGGCCCGTGCGGGCATGGAGGTGATCCATGCGCCCGACGCGGACGAGGCCAATCGGCTTCTCGCGGCCGAACCTTTTCATGCCGTGGTGCTCGACCACTACCTGCCGAGCGGCACGGGGCTCGAGATCCTCGGGCGGATGCGCGCGGGGGGAAGCCGCGTTCCCGCCATCTATGTGACGGGCTCGAGCGAGGCGACGATCGCGGTGGCGGCGCTGAAGGCGGGTGCGGATGACTATGTCATCAAGAGCGCGACGGACGAGTTCCTGCCGCTGCTGCAACGCTCGATCCGCCAGGCCATTGCCAAGGTCGAGCTGGAGCAGGCCAAGGCGCGCGCCGATGCCGAGACCCGCGCCGCGCGGGCGCGGGCCGAGATGCTGCTCTCGGAGGTGCATCACCGCGTCGCCAACAGCCTCGCCATGGTGCAATCGCTGTTGCGCCTGCAGGCCCAGGCTTCGGGCTCGGACGAGGTGAAGACCGCGCTGGCCGAGGCCCAGGGCCGGATCGGCGCGGTCGCGGCGGTCCACCGCAGCCTCTATCTCGGCAACGAGGGGCGGCAGGTCGAGCTGGGCACCTACCTGCGCACGATGCTCGACGATTTCACCGCCACACTGCCGCCGGGCGTGCAGCTCGATGTCTCCACCGAGACCGTGCATGTCGGCGCGGATCGTGCGGTCTGCCTGGGGGTCGTGGTGTCCGAGCTTGTGACCAACGCGGCCAAATACGCCTGGCCGTCGGGGAATGGCGGCCAGCTGTCGGTGCGGCTGGCGGTCAGCGAACCGGGCCGCGGGCGGCTCGAGGTGTGCGACGACGGCATCGGATCCTCGCCTCTCACCGAGAGCCGCGGGACGGGCCTTGGCCGGCGTCTCATGCGCGCGATGGTGGATCAGCTGGGCGGCACGGTGGAGCAGCCGGCAACGGCCGCGGGCACCTGCGTCGTCATCGATTTCGAGGCCGAGAGCGAGACGGCGGACTGACCAACGGTCCGCCCGCCTCAAGCGCAGCGTGGCATGGAAAAAGGGCGCCCGGAGGCGCCCTTCCTGTCCCTCGCCGCCTTGATCAGCAGCTGTAGTACATCTGATATTCCACCGGGTGCGGCGTGTGCTCGTAGGCATAGACCTCTTCCCACTTGAGGGCCATGTAGCCCTCGAGCTGGTCCTTGGTGAAGACGTCGCCGGCGAGCAGGAAGTCGTGGTCCTTCTCCAGCTCCTCGAGCGCCTCGCGGAGCGAGCCGCAGACGGTCGGGATGGCGGCCAGTTCTTCCGGCGGCAGGTCGTAGAGGTCCTTGTCCGAAGCCGGGCCCGGGTCGATCTTGTTCTTGATCCCGTCGAGGCCGGCCATCAGCAGCGCGGCAAAGGCGAGATACGGGTTCGCCGACGGATCGGGGAAGCGGGCTTCGACGCGCTTGGCCTTCGGCGATTCGGTCCACGGAATACGGACGCAGCCCGAGCGGTTGCGGGCCGAGTAGGCGCGCAGAACCGGGGCCTCGAAGCCCGGGATCAGGCGCTTGTAGCTGTTGGTCGCCGGGTTCGTCAGCGCGTTCAGCGCCTTGGCGTGCTTCAGGATGCCGCCGATGAACCACAGGGCCTCTTGCGAGAGGTCGGCGTACTTGTCGCCGGCGAAGAGCGGCTTGCCGTCCTTCCAGATCGACATGTTGACGTGCATGCCCGAGCCGTTGTCGCCCTTCATGGGCTTCGGCATGAAGGTCACGGTCTTGCCATAGGCGGCCGCGACGTTCTGGATGACATACTTGTACTTCAGGATGTTGTCGGCCTGCTCGGTGAGCCCGCCGAAGATCAGCCCGAGTTCATGCTGGCAGGTCGCCACTTCGTGGTGGTGCTTGTCGACCTTCATGCCCATGCGCTTCATGGTCGAGAGCATCTCGCCGCGCAGGTCCTGGGCCTCGTCGATCGGGTTCACCGGGAAGTAGCCGCCCTTGTGGCCGGCGCGGTGGGCGAGGTTGCCCATCTCGTATTCCGAGTCGGTGTTCCAGGCCGCCGCATCGGCGTCGATCTGATAGGCGACCTTCGCCGGCGTCACCGAATAGCGCACGTCGTCGAAGATGAAGAACTCGGCTTCCGGCCCGAAGTAGGCCACGTCACCGATGCCCGACGCCTTCAGGTAGGCCTCGGCCTTGACGGCCGTGCCGCGCGGGTCGCGGCTGTAGGCTTCGCCCGTGTCCGGCTCGACGACGTTGCAATGCACGCAGAGCGTCTTTTCCGCATAGAACGGGTCGATATAGACCGAGCCCGCGTCCGGGATCAGCTTCATGTCCGACTGGTCGATCGACTTCCAGCCGGCGATGGACGAGCCGTCGAACATGAAGCCTTCCTCGAAGAAGTCCTCATCGACGAGGTCGGCCACCAGCGTCACATGCTGGAGCTTGCCGCGCGGATCGGTGAAGCGGATGTCGACATATTCGACCTCCTCGTCTTTCATCAGTTTGAGAGCATCAGCTACTTTGCTCATAGTCTTCCCTTTGCTGAAGGATCGCTGTCGATGGGCCGGTTCTGCCGCGCCGGCCGCTGTTCCTTGGGGCCCCGTTCGGGGTCAGACCGCGTCCTCGCCGGTCTCGCCGGTGCGGATGCGGATGGCCTGCTCGACGGGGCTGATGAAGATCTTGCCGTCACCGATCTTGTCGGTGCGGGCGGCCGAGACGATCGCCTCGACGGCGGTCTCGACCATGTCGTCGGCGAGGACGACCTCGATCTTCACCTTCGGCAGGAAATCGACGACATACTCCGCCCCGCGATAGAGCTCGGTGTGGCCCTTCTGCCGTCCGAAGCCCTTGACCTCGGTGACGGAAAGCCCCTGCACGCCGGCGGCCTGCAGCGCCTCTTTCACTTCGTCGAGCTTGAACGGCTTGATGATCGCCTCGATCTTCTTCACGGCTCGACTCCCCCTTTGCCTGGTCCGAGAGCCACTGACCACTTCTCGCCGACAGGAACAATTGGCTAGGATCGGGCAGCGACAGGAAGGCCGGGGAATCTGGCGGCAACGCACAAAAATGCAGCAAGGCGATCAGGCGATATGCAGGATAAGAACGCGGCGGAGCGCAAAACGGTTCAAACTGTCACATCTGCCCAAATGCGCGCCATCGAAGCGGCTGCTATGGAGGCAGGGACGGTCACCGGGCTGCAACTGATGGAGAGGGCGGGCGAGGGCGTCGTGCAGGCTGTTCTCGCGCAATGGCCGCATCTTGACCATGCGGCCGAGGCACTCGTGCTCTGCGGACCCGGCAACAACGGGGGTGACGGCTTTGTCGTGGCGCGGCTGCTCCGGGCGCGCGGCTGGAAGGTCACGGTCTGTGCCAAGGGGTGGGAGGCGCTTTTTCCGCCCGATGACGTGGCGCGCGAACCGGCGGCCCGTTCCGGCGGCGATGCCTGGACCAACGCGCGGCGCTGGCGCGACCTTGGGGGGCGCTGTCTTCCCCTCGAGAGCTTGCCCGATAGGGCGCGCGACGTGCCCGAGCGGCTTCTGGTGGTCGATGCCCTCCTTGGGATCGGGCAGACCCGCCCGGCGGACGATCTGCTGCGCCCGTTCTGGACGGCGTGGGGTCGCTGGAGCGAGAGCGAGAGCGGGACCGAGATCCGCAGGGTCAGCGTGGACGTGCCGACGGGCTGTGATTGCGACACGGGCGAGCCGCTGGGCCAGCGTCCGTTCGAACCCGACCTTGTCGTGACCTTCCATGCGGAAAAGCCCGTTCACGCCCGGCTCCGGGCCGGGGGCGTGCGCATCGTCGTGGCCGACATCGGCCTGCCGGCATGATCCGCGCGGTCCGCGCCCCCGATCCGCAGCGCCTCGCCAAGCACGAGGGGCAGCACAAGTATGACCACGGCCATGCGCTGGTGCTGTCCGGCCCGCCCGGTCATGGCGGTGCGGCGCGGCTGGCGGCGCGGGCGGCGCTCCGGGTGGGGGCGGGGCTTGTCACGCTCGGCTGTCCCCGCGCGGCGGTGGGTGAGAATGCGGCGCGGCTCGATGCGGTGATGCTGCGTGCGGTCGATGCGGCCGAGGATCTCGAGCGGCTGCTCGAGGACCGGCGCCTGAACGCGATCTGTCTCGGGCCGGGGCTGGGGCTCGAGCCGGTGCGGGCCGAACTGGTGGCCGCAACTCTGGCCTCGGGGCGTCCGGCGGTGCTCGATGCCGATGCGCTGACACTTCTGGCGCGCGACCCGTGCCTTGCCGCCCATCTCCACCCCTCCTGCGTCCTGACCCCGCACGGGGGCGAGTTCCAGAGGCTCTTCCCGGACCTCGCGTCGGTGCCACGCCCCGATGCCGTGGTGGCGGCCGCGACCCGTTCGGGCTGCGTGGTGCTGCTGAAGGGGGCCGAGACGCTGATCGCGGGGCCGGACGGGCTGGCGCTGCACGCGGCCACGGGGGCGGCCTCCGCCCCGTGGCTTGCAACCGCCGGCGCGGGCGACGTGCTCGCGGGCCTCATCGCCGGGTTGCTCGCCCGTGGCCTGCCACCGCAGGAGGCGGCCGAGACGGGCGTCTGGCTTCACGCCGAGGCTGCGCGCCGCGTGGGTCCGGGCCTGATCGCAGAGGATCTGCCCGAGGCGCTTCCCGCCGTCTTCCGAAGCCTCGGGCTCTGAGGCGGCAGCGTCAAAGTCACGCGCTTGCGGCGGCACTCTCGGGGCAGGTCACCGGCTCGAGATCGCCCGCCTGGATCGCGGCCGGTGCGGCGAAGGCAAGCGTCACCAGCCGCAGGTCCGGCACGCGAAGGAGCCGCGTCAGCCGCCCGTCCACGATCCGCCGGGCGGGCACCGTGACGGGACTGCGGCCATAGACGAGATCCGCCCGCTCGCCCCGCAGAAGCAGCGGCTGGTCCGCCGGTATCCGTTGCGCCCCTTCCGGTCGGCCATGCGCCACCGTGCCGGCCCCCACATGCACCACCTCGACATCCCGCGGCGCCTCGAGCCACACGCGCTCCAGCCGGATGGCCCCCGAGCGCGCGATCACCCGGTCTCCCTCGCGCAGCGCCTCGACCGGCAGGGTGCCGCGCAGGGTGTGGACGGCTGTTCCGGCGGCAAGCCGCACAAGATGCCGAAGTGCGGTCTCGCCGCGAGGAGTGGCGCCCATGGTCGTTCCTTTCCACCGTTTCGGTCGCGTCGGCGATGAATCACGGAGGATGGAGCATTTCTAAGGCAGGGAGGCGGAAGTTTGGGGCGAAGAGAGGGCACCTCGGCCCGCCGATGCTCGCTTTTCCTCTCGCATCGGCGCGGCCCCTTTGCTAGAAGGGCGCGGATTTTCGGGGCGTGCCTCTGGCGCGACCCCCGAAGGCGGGTGTGGCGAAACTGGTAGACGCACCAGATTTAGGTTCTGGCGCCGAGAGGCGTGGGGGTTCAAATCCCTTCACCCGCACCAGAGGAACAAAGAGGACGGAAAGACATGCAGGTCACCGAGACCCTGAAGGAAGGTCTGAAGCGCGCGTACACCATCACGGTGACCGCCGCCGAACTGGACGCGAAGGTCCAGGAAAAGCTCGTCGAGGCGCAGCCCGACATCGAGATGAAGGGCTTCCGCAAGGGTAAGGTTCCGCTCGCGATGCTCAGGAAGCAGTTCGGGCCGCGCCTTCTCGGCGATGCCATGCAGGACGCCATCGATGGCGCCATGCGCGACCATCTCGAGACCTCGGGCGACCGTCCGGCGATGCAGCCGGAAGTCCGCATGGTCGATGGCGAGACCTGGCAGGAAGGCACCGACGTCGTCGTCGAGATGAAATACGAGGCGCTGCCCGAGATCCCCGAGATCGAGACCTCGAAAGTCACGCTCGAGCGTCTGGTGGTGAAGGCCGACGAGGCCGCCGTTGACGAGGCGCTGAAGAACCTGGCCGAGTCGGCCCAGAACTTCGACGACCGCCGCAAGGGCTCGAAGGCCAAGGACGGCGACCAGATCGTGATCGACTTCAAGGGCTCCGTCGATGGCGAGCTGTTCGAGGGCGGCTCGGCCGAGGATTATCCGCTGGTGCTGGGCTCGGGCTCGTTCATTCCCGGCTTCGAGGAGCAGCTCGTCGGCGCCAAGGTCGAGGACGAGGTGACGGTGAAGGTGACCTTCCCGACCGAATACGGCGCGAAGCACCTTGCCGGCAAGGAAGCGGAGTTTGCCTGCACCGTGAAGGCGGTCAAGGCGCCGAAGCCCGCCGAGATCGACGACGAGCTGGCGAAGAAATACGGCGCCGAGGATCTCGCCGCGCTCAAGGCGCAGATCGCCGAGCGGCTCGAGGCCGAATACAAGGGCGCCTCGCGCGCGGTGCTCAAGCGCGCCCTGCTTGACCAGCTCGACACGATGGTCAGCTTCGAGCTGCCCTCGAAGCTCGTCGAGGCCGAGGCGCATCAGATCGCGCACCAGCTCTGGCACGAGGAGCACCCCGAAGAGCATGGCCACAACCACGGCACCATCGAGCCCACCGACGAGCACAAGGCGCTGGCCGAGCGTCGCGTGCGCCTCGGGCTGCTGCTGGCCGAGATCGGCCGCAAGGCCGAAGTGACCGTGACGGATGCCGAGATGACCCAGGCGGTGCTCGCCCAGGCCCGCCAGTATCCGGGGCAGGAGCGGGCCTATTTCGAGTTCGTCCAGAAGAACCCGCAGATCCAGCAGCAGCTTCGCGCTCCGATCTTCGAGGACAAGGTCGTGGACCTGATCCTCGAGGGCGCGACCGTGACCGAGAAGGAGGTCGGCAAGGACGACCTGCAGAAGGCCATCGAGGCGCTCGACGAGATGTGATCCCTCGCCACCGCGAGGCACCGGGCCGCTCCTTCGGGGGCGGCCTTTTTCGTGGGCGCCTGAACCGGCTCCGGCGACGCCGTTCGAGGAATGGGTCTGCGCTCGGCGACGATCCGGTGTGGTGGCGGGCCCAGCCCGTTGCCTTGGCGCATGAAAAAAGCCGCGCCCGAAGGCGCGGCTTTCCTAGGGCGATGTGACCCGATTACTCGTCCTGCGAGGCGGCGCCGATCTCGTCGAACAGTTCGGCGATCTCGAAGTCGGCCGCGGCTTCCGCCTCGGCGGCAAGCTCCTGGATCGACTTGCCCGACGCCTGCAGCTCGGCTTCTTCCGGCGAGCGAGCCACGTTCAGCGTGATCTTGACCGCGACTTCCGGGTGCAGCGTCACGGTGACGGTGTGCAGGCCCAGTTCCTTGATCGGACGATCGAGGACGACCTGGCCGCGGTCCACGGTGAAGCCGGCCTCGGTGGCGGCATCGGCCGCGTCACGGGTGGTGACCGAGCCGTAAAGCGCGCCGGCGTCCGAGGCCGAGCGGATCACGACGAAGCTCTGGCCGTCGAGTTTCTCGGCGACGGCGGCGGCCTCTTTCTTGGTCTCGAGGTTCTGCGCTTCGAGCTGGGCCTTGCGGGCCTCGAACGACTTGATGTTCGACTCGTTGGCGCGCAGCGCCTTGCCCTGCGGCAGCAGGTAGTTGCGGGCGTAACCGTCCTTGACGTTCACGACCTCGCCCATCTGGCCAAGCTTGGCCACACGCTGGAGAAGGATGACTTGCATGTTCAGCTCCTCACTTCACGGCGTAGGGGAGCAGGGCGAGGAAACGCGCACGCTTGATGGCGGCGGCGAGTTCACGCTGCTTCTTGGCCGAGACGGCGGTGATGCGCGAGGGCACGATCTTGCCGCGCTCGGAAATGTAGCGCTGCAGCAGACGGGTGTCCTTGTAGTCGATCGCGGGAGCATTGTCGCCCGAGAAGGGGCAGACTTTGCGGCGACGGAAGAAGGGTTTGTTGGCCATGTGATCTCTCCTCTGCCCGATCAGCGACGGAAGCCGCCGCGCTCGCCGCGGTCACCGCGGTCGGGACGGTCGCCCCGGTCGCCGCGCTCGCGCTCGTCGCGCTTCTGCATCTGGATCGAGGGGCCCTCGGCGTGCTTGTCCACCTTGATGGTGAGGACGCGCATCACGTCGTCATGGAGGCGCATCAGGCGCTCCATCTCCTGCACGGCCGCCGAGGGGGCGTCCGACTTCAGGAAGGCATAGTGGCCCTTGCGGTTCTTGTTGATCTTGTAGGCCATCGTCTTGACGCCCCAGTATTCGCGATCCACGACCTTGCCGCCGTTGTCCGCGAGGACCGTCGAGAAATGTTCGATGAGGCCTTCGGCCTGCGCGTTGGAAAGATCCTGACGCGAGATGAAGACATGCTCGTAGAGAGGCATGCGGTCTCCAGTTCTGTCGGGCGCATTTCATAGGTCGAGCCTTGCCTTCCGCGGCCCGTCCACGAGAGTCTGCGCCGGTTCGCATGAGTGCGGAAGGATGCGGCCTTATAGCGGTCTTTGCGCCGGACGCAAGCGCCAAGGCTGCACAGAGCCCCTTGACCTCCCCGGCGCAAGCCACTACACGAAACGCGCTCCGGCGGGTTGGCGGAGAGGTTACGCAGCGGATTGCAAATCCGTGAAGACCGGTTCGATTCCGGTACCCGCCTCCATGATATTTCCTGCCGCGCAGTCACGGGATTGTGAGTGGGGCACATGCCGCCCATCCTGCTGATCCGCGGCCGGGATCGGGCGGGCGAGGTGCACGAAGCACGACGGGAACCTACGAGACTGGTCCGTCCCGTCAGCCGTGGTCCCAAGGCGATCTTCAGAATTCCGACAGGCCCCCCCCGGCCGAGCCAGCCCTGCGGCCGGTGGAGTTGGCGGCGAACACAGGCATCCGCGGCCGGGGGCGGTTTCCGGTGGGAACGGGATGCTCGGCCGTCTCTCACACTGCGCCCACGGCCTCGAGCGCCGAAACTACCAGTTCTACGGCCTCGACGTGAGGCGGGCGAGGGCCGAGAGGATCGGTTCGGGATCGGCCGAGCGTGGCAGCCGACGGGCGGCCGCGGTCAGGGCCTCCTGCTGCTCGGGCCCGAGGTCGGCGAGCGTCGCTGCAAGCTCGACCGGACCGGCGACGAAGAGGGCCGCACCCATCCTGTCGAGGGTGGCGAAGATCTCGGCAAAATTGTGGACGGACGGGCCGTGGATGAGGGCGGAGCCCGCCTCCATCGGCTCGAAGGGCGTGTGGCCTCCGCGGGGGGCCAGTGTGCCGCCGATGAAGGTCGTTCCACAGAGCCGATACCAGAGCGCCATCTCGCCCAGCGTGTCCGCGACATAGACCGGCGCATCCGGGGGCTCGCCGCGCGAGCGGAGGCTGGCCCGCAGGCCACGGGCGGAGGCGAGCCCGGCGATCTCGGGGCCTCTCCGGGGGTGCCGGGGCGCGATCACGAGCAGATCGAAGAGGTGGCGGGCGGCGAGAAAGGCGTCGAGCACCGGCTCGTCCTCGCCCTCGTGGGTCGAGGCGGCCAGCAGGCAGCGCGCGCGCGGCGGCGCGGGAAAGGGGGGCTCGACCGCGGCGGGGCGCACGCCGGCCTTGAGCACGAGCCGCGGCCCCAACCGCTCGCGCGGCAGGCCCGCCGCGACGAACCGTCGCTCCGACTCCTCGTCCTGTGCCGAGAGCCAGTCGATCCGGGCGAGCGTCCGCCGCAGGAGGGCGGGGGCCACGCGCCGCCAGTTGCGCGCCGAACCCTCCGACAGACGCGCCCCGATGGCCAGCACCGGGATGCCACCGGCGGCGCAGCTTGCGATCCGCTCGGGCCAGAGCTCGTTCTCGAGCACGAGGAGCGCGCGTGGCTGCCACCGCGCCAGAAAGCGCCGGGTGGCGCCCAGCGTGTCCCAGGGAGCGAGAACGGCCTCGGTTCGCGGGATGCCCCAGCCCCGGACCATCTGCCGGGCTGTCGGATTGTTGCAGGAAATCAGTATCCTGAGCGACGGGTCGCGCGCCAGGATCTCCTCGACCAGCCAGCGTGCCGAGGTGATCTCGCCATTGCTGGCGCCGTGCAGCCAGAGCGGCCGGTCCCGGCTGCCGCCGCGCAGCGCGAGCCGCTCCGCGATCTCGCCCCCGACGGCCCTTCCGCGCAGCCGTCGCCAGCCCGCGCCCATCAGCAGGAACGGCAGGAGCAGCATCAGGATGAGACGGTAGAAGGTCACGCGGGAGCCCTTTCCTTGCCGCGCCTTGTGGCCCCGGACCCATCCGGAAGCAAGCGGCACATCCGAAGTCGTACGACACTGGCATATTAGAATTGATCTAAATCAAGGAAAGCTCGCTTGCTCCGGTTAGCCTGCGATCAGCGCGTAAACGATTGCACAGGAGACCCCCATGCGCCTGATCCTCACCGCACTGATCGCGACCACGGCGCTTGCCGGCGCGGCACAGGCCGACGTCCTCCGGGACAAGGCGCTGGAATATTTCGCCCCGCTGCCCTCGACGGTCCCGGCCGTGAAGGGCAACCGGATCACCCCCGAGAAGATCGAGCTCGGCAAGGCGCTCTTCTTCGATCCGCGGCTCTCGGCTTCGGGTGTGTTCTCCTGCTACTCCTGCCACAACCTGACGACGGGCGGCGACGACAACATGGAAACCTCGGTCGGCCACGGCTGGCAGAAGGGCCCGCGGAACTCGCCCACCGTGCTCAACGCGGTGCTGAACGAGGCGCAATTCTGGGACGGCCGCGCCGAGGACCTGAAGGCGCAGGCCAAGGGCCCTGTGCAGGCGGGTGTCGAGATGGCCAACACGCCGGAGCAGGTCGAACGGACGCTCCGCTCGATGCCGCAATATGTGGAGTGGTTCAGCGGAGCCTTCCCCGACGAAGCCGAGCCGACCAACTTCGACAACATGGCCATGGCGATCGAGGCCTTTGAAGCGACGCTGATCACGCCGGCGCCGTTCGATGCCTTCCTGAACGGCGACGACGAGGCACTGACGGCCGAACAACGCGCAGGGCTCGAGCTTTTCATCGACAAGGGTTGCTCGACCTGTCACTCGGGCGTGAACGTGGGCGGGCATGGCTACTATCCGTTCGGCCTGATCGAGAAGCCCGGCGCCGACATTCTGCCCGAAGGCGACAAGGGCCGCTTTGCCGTCACGGCGACGGTGGATGACGAATATGTCTTCCGTGCCGCTCCGCTGCGCAACGTAGGGGTGACCGCCCCCTACTTCCACTCGGGCAAGGTCTGGGATCTGAAGACGGCCGTCACGATCATGGCCGAGAGCCAGCTTGGCGAGACCATGACGGATGAGGAAGTCGGTCATGTCGTGGCCTTCCTTGACAGCCTGACCGGCACCATGCCGACCGTGACGACCCCCGTGCTGCCGCCGGAAACCGCCAGCACGCCGCGCCCGACCGCGGAAGTGAAGGTGGATTGACGGCGCGCCGGGCGGGCGTCCAGCCGGTCACACGGAACGGGGGGCGGCCTTGGGGCCGCCCTCTCTTGTTTCCGCGGTTTCCAGCGCCGCGACTGGGCGGGCCTATTTCTGAAGCTCGGTCCAGATCGCGGTGATGTATTCCTGCGCCTTCGGCCCGCAGGCCGGCAGGAACACGCCCTTGTCGGCGAACTCGTCCGGGATCACCACTTCGGGCGCCGTCTTCATGTCCTCGGGCAGGAACTCTTCGGCCCCGCTGACACCGGGCGAATAGCGCGCAAAGGCCGAGATCAGCGCCGCATTCTCCGGCTCGAGGATGAAGTTCAGGAACTGGTAAGCCTCTTCGACATTGCGGGCATCGCGCAGCAGCGCCGCCGAGTCCATGAAGGTGATGAAGCCCTCCCGGGGATAGCCATAGGCCACCTCGGGATTGGCGAGCCGCGCGCGCATCGACGAGCCGGACCAGTTCACCGAGGCCGCCCAGTCGTTGTTCGAGAGCTTTTCGGTGGCGCCGTAATCCATCGAGATCCAGTGCGGCTTGGCGGCAAGCAGCAGGTCGCGCGCCTTCTTGAGCACCTCGAGATCCTCGGTGCAGGGCTCGCCGCCGGCATACATCGTGGCCAGCGCCACCACATCGTTCATCTCGGGCACGACATTGACCTTGCCCTTCAGCTCGTCCGGCACCTCGAGCCAGACCGCCGACGTGTGGATGTCGCCCTTGTAGACGGCGGTATTGACCGAGATTGCGGTGGTGCCCCACTGCCATGGCACCGTATGGGTGCGGCCCGGATCCCACTCCACATCCTTCCATTCGGGGGCGATGTTGGCGTGGTTCGGGATCCTCGACAGGTCCAGCTCGGTCAGGAGGCCCTTGTCGCGGAAGATGCCCACATAGTTGGCCGAGGGCACCACGAGGTCGAACCCGTGCCCGCCCGCCTCGATCTTGGCCAGCGCCGTGTCGTTGCTGTCGTAGTCGGTCACCGTGACCTTGATGCCGGTCTCCTGCTCGAACTTCGCCAGCAACTCGGCGCTCGTGTAGTTGCCCCAGTTGTAGAGGTTCAACTCGGCCGCCCCCGCGAGGCCGGTCGAGGCGAGGAGCAGGGCTGTGGCTGCGAGATGTGTCATCGGTCTCTCCTTGTTGGGTCGGCGGGTTCACCCCCGCTTTCGGGTGAGCAGGAAGAAGACGGTCAGCAGCGCCACGGTCAGCCCGAGAAGCGCGGTCGAGATCGCATTGACTTCGGGTGTGATGGCCCGGCGCATCTGGCCCAGCATGTAGGTCGGCAATGTATCCTGCCCGGCCGATTTCACGAACTCGGTGATGACGACATCATCGAGCGAGATGACGAAGGCGAGCATCGCGCCCGCCACGATCCCCGGCGCCAGCAGGGGCAGGGTGACATGGCGGAACGTCTGCCAGGGGTTCGCATAGAGATCCGCCGCCGCCGTCTCGAGGCTGAGATCCATCCCCTCGAGCCGGGCCCGGATCGGCAGGTAGGCGAAGGGGATGCAGAAGGCGGAATGGGCGAGGATCAGGTAGCCGAGCCCCGCATAGCCCGTCGCGACCTTCACGCTGGCGAAGACGATCAGCAGCGCCACGGCGGTGACGATCTCGGGCACCATCAGCGGCTGGTTGATCGCGACATAGATGAAGGTCTGCCCGCGGAAGGCGGCCCTTCGGGTGGTGCCGAGGGCCGCCATCGTGGCGACCGACGTCGCGATGACCGAAGCCGCCGAGGCGATCACCAGCGAGCGGGCGGTGGCCGACTGCACCTCGCGGTTGGCCCAGGCCGCCTCGTACCAGCGGAAGGAGAAGCCGCCCCAGACCGAGATCGCGTTCGCGTCGTTGAAGGAATAGGCCACCAGCGTGACGATCGGCGCATAGAGCGCGAGGAAGGCGAGCCCGGCCACGAATGTCACGCCGGGCAGGCTGGTCACGTCGAAGCTCCTACCCATGGCCGCTCTCCCGGCTTGCGGCGCGGACATAGATCAGAAGCGCCACCATCACGATGGCCAGCAGCAGCATCGAGAGCGCGGCCCCCAGCGGCCAGTTGCGGCCCTGCCCGAACTGCAGCTCGATGAAGTTGCCGATCATCATGTTCTTGCCGCCGCCCAGCACCCGCGGCGTGACATAGGCGCCGAGCGAGGGCACGAAGACCAGGATCGAGCCCGCGACGATGCCGGGCCTGACCAGCGGCAGGATGATCCGGCGCAGCACCTGCCAGCGGCTGGCATAGAGGTCGTAGGCCGCCTCCAGCAGCCGCATGTCAAACCGGTCGATCGCGGCGAAAAGCGGCAGCACCATCAGCGGCAGATAGACGTAGGTCATGCCGATCAGCACCGCCGTGTCGGTGTAGAGGATCTGGATCGGCCGCCCGATCAGGCCCGCGCGGATCAGCAGCGTGTTCAGGATGCCCTCGTTGCGGATCACCTCGTTGATGGCGAAGGTGCGGATCAGCAGGTTGGTCCAGAACGGAATGGTGATGAGGAAGAGCCAGAGCGCCCGCCGGTTTGGCGGGCGCGTCGCGATGAACCAGGCGGTGGGGAAGCCCACGGCGAAGGTGATGGCCGTCGTCATCAAGGACAGCTTCACCGAGCGCCAGAAGATCGCGAGATGGGCGTCCGCAAGGCTGACCTCATCCGAGAAGATGTCGCGGGTGAAGAACACCTCGAACCAGGCGTCGGACGAGAACTCCCAGATCACGCCGCCATACTGGCCCTTCACGAGGAAGCTGTAGATCAGCACCACCAGAAGAGGCCCTGAGGCCGCGAGGAAGAGGATCGCAAGCGCGGGCGCCGAAAGGAGCCAGCCGCTGCGCGCGCTGTCGCGGCGGGCCATCTCAGTCCCCCAGAAGCTGCACGGCGCCCGGCGCAAAGCGCAGGCCCGCGGGCTGGCCGGGCTCAAGCCCCGGATCGTCCGAGGCGCTGCTCTGCAGCCGCGCCACCACCTCGGTTCCGTCGGCCAGCGCAAGGTGGCAATGGGTGTCGGTGCCGAAATAGACCAGATTGCGGATCGTGGCGCGCAGGGCGCCCGGCTCGTCCGGCGGCACGAGACGCACCTGTTCGGGGCGCACCGCGACCGTCACCTGCCCTTCGGGCCCGCCCTCGACCGCGAGTTCGCCCCCCGCCTCGAGCGTGACGCGCCCTCCCGCGTGACGCGCGGGCAGGAAGTTCGTCTCGCCGATGAAGCTGGCCACGAAGCGGTTGGCGGGCCGCGTGTAGATCTCGCGCGGGGGGCCGATCTGGAGGATCCGGCCCGCACTCATCACCCCGATCCGGTCCGACATGGTCAGCGCCTCCTCCTGATCGTGGGTCACGAAGACGAAGGTGATGCCCGTCTCGTGCTGGAGCCGCTTCAGCTCGATCTGCATCTCCTTGCGCAGCTTGAGATCGAGCGCCGAGAGCGGCTCGTCCAGCAACAGAACCCGCGGCTGCGGCGCCAGCGCGCGCGCCAGCGCCACGCGCTGCTGCTGCCCGCCCGACAGTTGCGCCACCCTCCGCCCCGCCAGCGCCTCGAGGCGCACAAGCGCCAGCATCCGCGCGGTGACATTCCCGATCTCGGCCCGCGGCTTGCCCTGCATCCTGAGCCCGAAGCCCACGTTCTCGGCCACCGTCAGGTGCGGAAAGAGCGCGTAGCTCTGGAAGACGGTGTTGATCGGGCGGCGGTTCGGCGGATCGGCCGTGATGTCGCGCCCGTCGAGCAGGATCGTGCCCGAGGTGGGCGCCTCGAAGCCCGCGATCAGGCGCAGAAGCGTGGTCTTGCCGCAGCCCGAGGGCCCGAGCAGGGTGAAGAACTCGCCCCTGCGGATCCCGACCGACACATCGTCCAATGCGCGAACGGCCACCTCTCCCTGCCCGAAGGCCTTGACGACATTGCGCGCTTCGACGGCTGTGGGTGCGGTCAAGGAGGGCCTCCGTGCAGGTCTTCCTGCGAGGTTAGGCGGCGGCTCGGCGCGAAAGCAACCGTCGTGCTCGGAAATCGACCAAAGGGGCAGGAAGCTGCCTCGGCCGGGCCGCCGCGCGCACGCTTTCTGCGCAGCGTGTGAGCGACGCTCCCGTGGCCTTCGGGGCGCACCGGACCGCAGCCGGAGGTGCCCGCGTCGATACGGAGCGGCGAGGATTGGCCTGCGGCCGCTGCACATGGCGCGCTTGACAGCGGCGACACTTGTCCTATTGAGAAACGGCTTCGGTTCCGGCGTCATGCCGGATGAAAAGGGAACGCGGTGAGGGGTGCCCCTCCAAATCCGCGGCTGCCCCCGCAACTGTAGGCGGCGAGCGACGACCGATCACGCCACTGGGGTTCCCCGGGAAGGCCGGTCCGAGCGAAGACCCGCGAGTCAGGAGACCTGCCGGAGCGATCACCCTTTCCTGCGCGCGGGGCGCGTGCGGGAGGCGGTCCAGCCGCTTCAGGTGACGCTTTCACCGTCGGCGGAGGGGCCTCCTTCCCACGACATTGCGACAGAGGCAGCGTGCTGCCGGGAAGGAATGAAGACAAAATGAGGAAGACCGGCATTTCAATGATCGCGCTGGTTGCGGCGATACCGATCCAGACGGTGGCCGAGCCGGCCGAGGACGAGACGGTGATCCCGCTTGACCGTATCATCGTCACCGCCAACCGCACCGAGACCAGCGCCAACCGCGTAGGGTCCGCGGTTGCTGTGCTGACCTCGGAGGATCTCGATGCCGGCGGTGACCTTCTTCTGGCCGATCAACTTTCGCGCCTTCCCGGCGTCAGCACGACGGCCAGTGGGCCGGCAGGGTCTGCGACCGAGGTTCGCATCCGAGGGGCCGCGCCGCGCTACGTTGCGGTGTTCGTCGATGGCATACGGGTGGACGATCCGACCAACATCGCGCCCTCCTTCGACTTCGGCAGCCTGACCGGTGTCGGGGTGGGGCGCGTCGAGGTGCTGCGTGGAACGCAATCAGCCCTTTATGGTGGATCTGCGGTTGCGGGCATCGTCAGTGTTCAGAGCCTGCGCCCCGTGAGCGAGGGCTTCAGCCAAAGGATCCAGGTTGAGGGTGGGAGCTACAATACGCGACGGCTCGCTTATGACCTTGGCTATCTCTCTGACAGGTTGGAGGCGCGCCTCTCTCTCGGCCATGTCAAGAGTGACGGGTTCTCGGCTGTCGACACGTTGCCCCGAGACCCGTCGCTCGATTCTGACGGGATCGAGGCAAACCGGCTTGGGTTCGGGCTGCGCTATGACCTGACCGATGAGATGGTTGTCGGCCTTGATGCCTTCGGCCAACGAACCACCGCGGACTATGATGGATGGTGGCAGGAAGATGCAGTGCAGAAGCGGCACGAAGCCGGCGCGCGCCTTTATGCTGAATGGGCGCATGGCGCGAGCGTCCATACGTTCGAGGTCAGTCGCTACGAGCTGGACCGCGACCTGTTCGAAGGCGCGCCGGGCGCCGACTTCTACCATTCAACCCGCACCACATTTGGTTACAAGGGCGTAACCGATGTTGGCACGCGGCTGCAGTTTGTCTACGGCGTGGACAGCATGCGGGAGACCGGCAGGACTGCCGGCATGGTCGACGGGATGGATGCGCGTACCACAGGCCTCTACGGCCAAGCTCAGTGGGCCGCTACCTCGGATCTCGATCTGTCGCTGGCAGTGCGTGGCGATCACAACAGCGAGTTTGGCAACTTTGCCAGCGGTCGCCTGTCGGGCGTGTGGCGCCCCACCGAGACGTTGGCCCTGAGAGGTGCCGTGGCACGTGGTTTTCTCGCGCCGTCCTTCTACCAGCGTGCGGGCGCCGCGGAATGGGGCATTGCACCTGCGTCCGATCTCGATCCGGAACGGAGCCTGAGCTACGAGTTGGGTGCGGATCTGGATCTCGCTTCAGGGGCGTCCGTCGGATTGACGTTCTTCCAGCTCGAGATCGACAATGCGATCACCTATTGTGGCAAATTCACCTCGCTGACCTG
This sequence comes from Cereibacter azotoformans, assembly GCF_021391315.1. Lineage (NCBI taxonomy): Bacteria > Pseudomonadati > Pseudomonadota > Alphaproteobacteria > Rhodobacterales > Paracoccaceae > Cereibacter > Cereibacter azotoformans. The sequence goes on from NZ_CP090021.1 coordinate 1,240,352, forward strand.
CGACTCGGAATTGCCCGACGGCTTCACCAACCGCTACGAGAACCGGGAAGGCCTGTCTCGAAATCGCGGGGTCGAGCTGGAGGCATCAGTTCCTCTAACCGAGAGGCTCAGCCTTGCCGGATCCTACACCTATACGGATGCCCGTGATCCCTCGGGCAACCGCCGGAGCCGCGTGCCCTACCATGATGCTTCGCTCACGCTTCAGGCGGCACTCGTCGAGGACGTGAGCGGGCAACTGGGGCTGACGCATATATCTGGTCGTCCGACAGGCGACGGTGACAGCTTCACTGTGGTCAATGCGGCACTCGCTTGGGACCTGGCGCTCGACACAAGCGTGACGCTGCGCCTCGAGAACCTGCTCGACAAGAGCTATCAGGAGGTTGCCGGCTATGGCACATCCGAGCGTGCGGTCTATGTCGGCTTGCGCAAGAGCTTCTAGGCGGCTTGCGCTGGCGTTGGTGGCGGGGATGACCGCCGCCGCACCCGCCGTGGCCGAGGGGCCACGGCGGGTGGTGTCGATCAATCTCTGCACCGATCAGCTCGCCATGCTGCTGGCGGCGCCCGGACAGCTCCTGTCGGTCTCGCACCTGGCAAGCGAGCCTCAGACGTCCGCCATGGTCGAGGAGGCGCGGGCCTATCCGGCCAACCGGGGCCAGGCCGAGCAGGTGTTCCTCTTGCAGCCCGACCTCGTGCTGGCCGGCACCTTCACCGCCCGGTCGAGCGTCGATCTTCTCCGCCGGCTGGGGGTCGAGGTGGTCGAACTTCCACCCGCCAATGGGCTGGCCGACGTCAGCGAGCATCTGCGCATCGTGGGCCGCGCGCTCGGCCGCGAGGCTCAGGCGGAAGGGCTGGTGCGGGACTATGAGGCGGGGCTCGAGCGGCTGCGGTCGGACCTGCCGCCTGCGCGGGCCGCGATGTATTACCCGTCAGGCTACACGACCGGCTCGGGCACGTTGGCCGACGCGATCCTGCGCCACGCGGGCTTTTCCAACGTGGCGGCCGAACTGGGGCTCGACGGGGGTGGGAACCTGCCTCTCGAGCGGCTGGTGATGGCCGCGCCGGACATGATCGTGACCTCGGCCGCCTATCCCGGCGCCTCGCGGGCCGAGGAGCTTCTGGCCCATCCCGCCCTGCGCGCGGTGCAGAGCGACGCGGGCGCGGCCGAGGTATCGGATGCCGACTGGATCTGCGGCACGCCGGCGATCCTGCCCGCGCTGCGCACCATGGCCGAGTCGCGCCGGGGGCTCGAGAGCGAGCGCCTGACCCAGTGGGACGGAACCCGGTGAGATATCCCCTTCTTCTCGGCGCGCTGGCCCTCGTGGTGGCGCTTCTTTTCACGGTGTCGCTGCTGGTCGGGCCTGCGGCGCTCGGCCTGGGCGAGTCGCTGCAGGCCCTGCTGGCCGGGCGCGGCGAGGCCGTCGTTCTCGTGATGCGCGAGATCCGGCTGCCGCGGGCAATCCTCGGGCTGGCGGTGGGCGCGGTGCTGGGCATCTCGGGCGCGGCGCTGCAAGGATTCCTGAGAAATCCCTTGGCAGAACCTGGTCTTGTCGGCGTTTCCTCATCCGCCGCTCTTGGGGCGGTGATCGCGCTTCAGACCGGGCTTGCGGCGGCCTTCACGCTGGCGCTGCCGCTGTCGGCGCTGGCGGGGGCGGCGCTGTCGGTGCTGCTCATCCTGGGGCTGGCCGGACCGCGCGGCGGCGCGCTGGCGCTGATCCTTGCGGGGGTCGCGATCTCGGCGCTGGCGGCGGCGGGGGTCGCGCTGATCCTCAATCTCTCGCCCAACCCGTTCGCCGCGATGGAGATCGTCTTCTGGATGATGGGCTCGCTCGCGGACCGATCCATGAGCCACGTCGCGCTGGCCCTGCCGTTCATGATCGCGGGGACCGTGCTGCTGCTGACGCTCGGGCGCGGGCTTGACGCGCTGACGCTGGGCGAGGATGCCGCCGAGGCGCTGGGGGTGCGGCTCGGGCGGCTGCGGCTGACGCTGATCCTCGGCACGGCGCTGTCGGTCGGCGCGGCGGTGGCCGTGGCGGGGGCGGTGGGCTTCGTGGGCCTCGTGGTGCCCCATATCCTGCGGCCGCTCGTGGGGGCGCGGCCCTCGCGGCTGCTGCCGGCTGCGGCCCTGGGCGGGGCGGCCATGCTGCTGGCCGCCGACATCGCCGTTCGGGTGATCGCGCCGGACCGGGATCTCAAGCTCGGGGTGCTGACGGCGATCGTGGGGTCCCCGTTCTTCCTGCATCTGATCTGGCGGATGCGGAGGGTCGAGGCATGAGCCTGCTTTCCCTGACGGACCTGACGGTGCGGCGCGGCGAATGTCCGGTGGTGGATCATGTGACGCTGCTGGTCGCGCCGGGTGAGTTCGTCGGGCTCATCGGCCCGAACGGGGCCGGCAAGACCACGCTTCTGCGCGCGGCGATGGGCCTTCTGCCGGCTTCGGGCGACAGCAGCCTCGCGGCCCTTCCGCCACGGGCGCGCGCGCGGGCGGCCGCCTTCCTGCCGCAGGCGCGCGAGATCGCCTGGCCCGTCGATGTCGAGACGCTGGTGACGCTGGGCCGCGTGCCCCACATGGGGCGCAAGCTGACGCCGGCCGACCGCGAGGCGGTGACGCGTGCGCTGGGACGGATGGGACTTTCGGGCTACCGTGAGCGCATCGCCACGGCCCTTTCGGGAGGGGAGCAGGCGCGGGTGCTGATCGCCCGTGCGCTGGCGCAGGAGGCGCCGCTGCTCCTGGCGGACGAGCCGGTGGCGGGCCTCGATCCCGAGAGCCAGATCCGCGCCATGCAGGTCTTCGGCGACCTGGCCGCCGAGGGGCGGGCGGTGGTGGCCTCGATCCATGATCTGGGGCTTGCGGCGCGGCACTGCACGCGGCTTCTTCTGATGGCGCGGGGGCGCATCGTGGCGGACGGCTCTCCGGGGCTCGTGCTGACGGCGGCCAATCTCTCGGACGTGTTCGGGGTCCGCGCCTTCTTCGCCGACACGCCGGACGGGCCGGTGTTCCAGCCGCTGGGCGTCACGCGGTGATCGAGGTCGCGCTCGATCGGCCCTGGTTGATCGCCCGGCTGCCGGTCCCGATGCGCCTGCTGAGTTGGGCGCCCCACCGTCCGGGCTGGGTTACGGCCGATCGGGTGGTCTGGCGGGAGGTGCGCGACCGGGATCTGGGGCCGGGTCTCGATGCCGAGCTGTGGCTCGGAGAGCAGATGTCCGCGCGGGGGCTTGGCCTTGCGGTCGGGATGCTGACCTCGCGCGATGTCCGCCGGCACCATTCTGCGTCGGCCGCGGTCGAGGGGGTGCGGGCCGCCTGTCTGGCCACCGTCGGGCTTGGCAATGCCGAGGCGGTGGGCCGGCGGCTTGTGTCCGAGCGGGTGGCGGGAACCATCAACCTGCTGGTCGTGGCCGAGACCGGACTGACCGAGGCGGCACAGCTCGAGGCGCTGTCGATCGCGGTCGAGGCCCGGACGGCCGCGTTGCTGGAGGCGGGTCTGGTCCTGCCGACCGGGCTTGCCACCGGCACCGGGACCGACTGTCTGGTCATGGCCTGCCAGCCGGGCGAGGGGCGGTATGCCGGGCTTCACACCGCGGTGGGCGAAGCCGTGGGGGCGGCGGTGCGCGAGGCGGTTCTCGGCGGCGCGCGCCAGTGGCTCGCCGAGCGCGACGGCGGCTGAGACCGCCGCTTGCGCAAAGGAAAGGGCCGACCCGAAGGTCGGCCCCGACAGGCGATCCCGCCCGGTTCAGATCAGCTTGCCCATCGCCACGGCCGTGTCGGCCATGCGGTTCGAGAAGCCCCATTCGTTGTCATACCAGGTCAGGATGCGCACCATGTTGCCTTCCATGACCTTGGTCTGGTCGAGGTGGAAGATCGACGAATGCGGATCGTGGTTGAAGTCCATCGAGACGTTCGGCTGGTCGGTATAGCCGAGGATGCCCTTCAGCGTGCCGTCGGCGGCCTCGCGGATCGCGGCGTTCACTTCCTCGACGCTGGTCGCGCGGCTCGCTTCGAACACGAGGTCCACCACCGAGACGTTCGGGGTCGGCACGCGGATCGCCACGCCGTCGAGCTTGCCCTTCAGTTCCGGCAGCACGAGCCCCACGGCCTTGGCCGCGCCCGTCGAGGTCGGGATCATGCTGAGCGCCGCGGCGCGGGCGCGATAGAGATCCTTGTGCATCGTGTCGAGCGTCGGCTGGTCGCCGGTGTAGGAGTGGATCGTGGTCATGAAGCCCTTGGTGATGCCGATCGTGTCGTTCAGCACCTTGGCCACCGGCGACAGGCAGTTCGTCGTGCAGGAGGCGTTCGAGACGACGAGATCCTCCCCGGTCAGCGTCTCGTGGTTCACGCCATAGACGATGGTCTTGTCGGCGCCCGTCGAGGGGGCCGAGACCAGCACGCGCTTGGCGCCGTTCTCGAGGTGGATCTTGGCCTTCTCCTTGTCGGTGAAGATGCCGGTGCATTCCATGACGATGTCGACATGGCCCCAGGGCAGTTCCGCCGGGTTGCGGATCGCGGTGACCTGCATCGGGCCGCGGCCCACGTCGATCGAGTCCGCGGTCGTGGTGACGGTGGCAGGGAAGCGGCCATGCACGCTGTCAAAGCGCAGCAGGTGCGCGTTCGTCTCGACCGGGCCGAGATCGTTGATCGCCACCACCTCGATGTCGGTCCGGCCCGATTCGATGATGGCGCGAAGCACGTTGCGCCCGATGCGGCCGAAGCCGTTGATTGCCACTTTCACGGTCATAGAGCTCTCCCAGCATTTGGCGGGCGCAAGCGACGAGTCGCGCGCACGCGGATGGTCTTCAGGCTAACGACCCCAGATCCGAACGCAATTCAACCTAAGAAACGAGGAAACCAGCGCCAGAGGACGGGAAGATTTACCAGACGGAAGAGTTTGCGCGGCAGAACCAGGATCGCGGCGGCCCCGTTGAGCCAGAGGTCGGGGGAGAGCGCAAGCGGGATCGTCGGGAACGGGGGATGCGGTCGGGCCCGTCGAGCGGGCAGGGCGACCGGCGCAAGCCGGCCGCAGCCACGGCCCTTCCGGCGGCTCGCGGCTTCTGCCACAACTGTGCGGCGTGAACAGCCAGAGGGATGACCATGAGCGGCTTGCTGGCCTTGCTGGACGATGTGGCCTCGATCGCCAAGGTCGCCGCGGCATCGGTGGACGATGTGATCGGGCAGGCCGCCAAGGCGGGTGCCAAGGCCGCGGGCGCCGTCATCGACGATGCGGCCGTGACGCCGAAATATGTGCAGGGCTTCGACGCCTCCCGCGAGATCCCGATCGTGTGGCGCATCGCCAAGGGCTCGTTCTTCAACAAGCTGGTGATCCTGTTGCCCGCGGCGCTCCTGCTGTCGGCCTTCGCGCCCTGGGCGATCCCGCCGCTGCTGATGCTCGGCGGCGCCTACCTCTGTTTTGAAGGGGCCGAGAAGGTGGCCCATCTGTTCGGCGGCCACCACGAGGCGGACGAGGCGGCCTCGGGCGATCCCACCCATCTCGAGGAGCAGAAGGTTGCGGGGGCGATCAAGACCGACTTCATCCTCTCGGCCGAGATCATGACCATCGTGCTGGCGGCCCTGCCGCCGGGCGGGATTGTCATGAAGGCGGCCTCGCTGGCTGCGGCGGGCTCCGGCATCACGGTGCTGGTCTATGGCGGGGTTGCGGCCATCGTGAAGGCCGATGACCTGGGCGTGCTGATGAGCCTGCGCGGCCGGCTTGCCGTGACGCGCGCCCTCGGGCGCGGGATCGTGCACGGCATGCCGCGCTTCCTGAAGCTCCTGGCCGCGGTCGGCACGGCCGCGATGATCTGGGTCGGCGGGGCCATCGTGATCCACGGGCTCTACGAGCTGGGTTGGGGCTGGCTGCACCACCACATCCACGACATTGCGGTGGCCGTGGCCGCACGGGTTCCACAGGCGCCGGGCCTGGTGGAATGGATCGTTACGGCCTTCTTCGACGGGCTTTTCGGGCTGGCCCTCGGCCTCGCGCTGATTCCGGTGGCAACCCGGATCATCGCGCCCGCCTGGAGGCTCGTCGCCCGCCTCCGGCCCCGAGCCAGGCCGCACCGGTAGCTGTTCAGGCCCGGCATCTGGTGGATCGGGTCGAGGACCAATCCATCTGGCTCCGAGGTCCGGACCTAGCAGGTCTATTCGTAGGCTGTGAGGTCCCTGAGGGTCTTGAGCCGCCGGGCGAAGTCGTGCTCTGCCATGACATCCGCGACGTGGTTTGCAGTTGATCGGGGCTGTCGTAGTGGAAGTGCTCGACCATGGCGCACTTGCCGTGTGAGCTGCTGCCCGAAGAACGCCAGCGCCTGATCCCGTCTCAGCGTCTTGCGCAGAGCCGTCCGCCCCGAGGCGGTCGAGCCATGCGCGTGAAACACAGTCTTCGGCAGGTCGAACCCGACCGTGACGGTCTCCGACATGACCGCTCCCCTCTGTGGATCCTCGCAGACCCACCCTGACACATCAATGCCGTCGCGGAGCGGTCACATCATCAGAGCCGTGTCGGATGCGTCAGCCGACCCCGTCCCCCGTCGCCGTTTCAGTCCATCGCCTTGAAGTTGAAGGCCGAGCCTTCCTTGATCCCGCTCGGCCAGCGCGAGGTGATGGTCTTGGTGCGGGTGTAGAAGCGGAAGGCGTCCGGCCCGTGCTGGTTCAGGTCGCCGAAGGCCGATTTCTTCCAGCCGCCAAAGGTGTGATAGGCCAGCGGCACCGGGATCGGCACGTTGATCCCGATCATCCCCACATTCACCCGGTTGGCGAAGTCGCGCGCCGCGTCGCCGTCGCGCGTGAAGATCGCCGTGCCGTTGCCGTACTCGTGGTGCATCGCAAGGCTCAACGCCTCTTCGTAGGAGGCCGCGCGGACGGTCGAAAGCACCGGGCCGAAGATCTCCTTGCGGTAGATGTCCATCTCGGGCGTGACGTGGTCGAAGAGATGCGGGCCGACGAAGAAGCCGCTCTCGTAGCCCTGGAGCGCGAAGTTGCGCCCGTCCACCACCAGCTTCGCGCCCTGCTCGATGCCCGAGTTCACGAGGCGCAGAATGTTCTCCTTCGCCGCCGCGGTGACCACCGGGCCGTAGTCCACGTCGTTGCCGCCCGTATAGGGGCCGACCTTCAGCTTCTCGATCCGCGGGATCAGCCGCTCGATCAGCGCGTCGGCGGTGTCGTCGCCCACCGGCACCGCGACCGAGATCGCCATGCAGCGTTCGCCGGCCGCGCCATAGCCCGCGCCCACCAGCGCATCGGCCGCCTGATCCAGGTCGGCGTCCGGCATGATGATCATGTGGTTCTTGGCGCCGCCGAAGCACTGCACGCGCTTGCCGTTCGCGCAGCCGCGGGAATAGATGTATTCCGCAATCGGGGTCGAGCCGACGAAGCCCACGGCGGCGATCGTGGGATTGTCGAGGATGGCGTCCACCGCCTCCTTGTCGCCGTTCACCACCTGCAGGACGCCGTCGGGCAGGCCGGCCTCCTGGAAGATCTCGGCCAGCATCAGGGGAACCGAGGGGTCGCGCTCGGAGGGCTTCAGGATGAAGGCGTTGCCCGCGGCCAGCGCCGGGCCCATCTTCCAGAGCGGGATCATGGCCGGGAAGTTGAACGGCGTGATGCCCGCGGCCACGCCCAGCGGCTGGCGCATCGAATACATGTCGATGCCGGGGCCCGCGCTGTCGGTGAACTCGCCCTTCAGAAGGTGCGGCGCGCCGATGCAGAACTCGATCACCTCAAGCCCGCGCTGCACGTCGCCCTTGGCGTCGGGCAGGGTCTTGCCGTGCTCGCGGCTCAGCGCCTCGGCCAGCTTGTCCATGTCGCGGTTCAGAAGGCGCACCACCTCCATCATCACGCGGGCGCGGCGCTGCGGATTGGTGGCGCCCCATTTCACCTGCGCCTCGGCGGCCGAGGCCACGGCGGCGTCCAGCTCGGCCTTCGAGGCGAGCGGCACCCGGGCCTGCACCTCGCCGGTGGCGGGGTTGAAGACATCGGCAAAGCGGCCCGAGCTGCCCTTGACGTGCTTGCCGTCGATCCAGTGGCTCAGTTCTACCATGGAATCCTCCCTTGGTTGGGCGGCAGGATAGCTTGCAATTCCCGGTGAGAAAGCGGCAAGACTTCAAAAGCGTCTTGCAGAAATGCCCGAACGGAGGCCGCTTTGGACTGGGACGACCTGCGCATCTTCCTTGCCGTGGCGCGCGTCGAGAGCCTGTCGGGGGCGGGTCGCGGCCTGAGGCTGGATCCGGCGACGGTGGGCCGCCGCGTGGCGCGGCTCGAGGAGGCGCTGGGGGCGCCGCTCTTCGCCAAGAGCCCGCAGGGCTACGCGCTGACCGAGGCGGGGCAGCGCCTGCTGGCCCATGCCGAGCGGGCCGAGCAGGCGGTGACCGAGGCGGCCGAGGATCTTCAGGGCGCCGCAGGGCTCTCGGGGCAGATCCGCATCGGGGCGCCGGATGGCTGCGCGAACTACCTGCTGCCGCAGGTGCTGGCTGCGATCTGCGACGGGAACCCCGGGCTCGAGGTGCAGATCGTGGCCCTTCCGCGGGTCTTCAACCTCTCGAAGCGCGAAGCCGACATGGCGATCGGGGTGAGCCGGCCCGAGGCCGGGCGGCTGCGGGTGCAGAAGCTGGCCGACTACCATCTGCATCTGGCGGCCAGCCGGGACTATCTGGCGCGCCACCCGCCGATCGCCACGCTCGAGGATCTCGTGGCGCACCGGATGGTGGGCTACATCCCCGACATGATCTTCGACAAGGAGCTGGATTACCTGACGGGGCTCGGCTCGGGGGCGGTGCCCTTCGCCTCGAACTCGGTGTCGGTGCAGCTCAACTGGCTCCGGGCCGGGGCCGGGGTGGGGATCGTGCATGATTTCGCCATGCCTTCGGCCCCCGAACTGGTGAAGATCCTGCCGGAGGCGCTCAGCCTCCGCCGCAGCTTCTGGCTCATCCGGCATCAGGACGATGCCCGGCTCGAGCGGCTGAACAGGTTCGCCGACGCGCTGGCGCAGGGGCTGAAGCGGGAAGTCCTACGACTGGAGGACATGACTCGCCCGTAAATTGCGTTAGACTGATTCTCGGATGGAGAATTCGGGAGGAGGCCCGCAAGATGCTCGTTCAGCAGATACTGAAGACCAAGTCCGATGATGGTGTGGTGACGGTGCCGCCGGGGTCGAGCGTCGCGCAGGCGGCCGAGGTGCTGTCTTCGCGCCGGATCGGCGCGGTCGTGGTGTCGCGCGACGGCAAGCGGCCGGACGGGATGCTCTCCGAGCGCGACATCGTGCGCGAGCTGGGGCGGCGCGGGCCCGGCTGCCTCTCGGACACGGTCGAATCGATCATGACCTCGAAGATCGTGACCTGCGCCTGTTCGGACGAGGCGGACGGGATCATGCAGATCATGACCGAGGGCCGCTTCCGCCACCTGCCGGTGATGGCCGAGGGCGAGATGGTCGGGCTGATCTCGATCGGAGACGTCGTGAAGGCGCGCCTGTCGGAGCTGTCGATGGAGAAGGATGCGCTGGAAGGGATGATCAAGGGATTCTGACGCGGCGTTTCGGGCTTGCATCCCGCTTCGCGATGCGTTTGCGTGCCTTCCGACCAAGTGGGAGGCATCATGCGCATCGGTCTATATCCCGGCACCTTCGATCCGCTGACGCTCGGCCATCTCGACATCATCCAGCGGGCCATGGCGCTGGTGGACCGTCTGGTGATCGGCGTCGCCATCAACCGGGACAAGGGGCCGCTGTTCTCGCTCGAAGAGCGCGTGCGCATGGTCGAGAGCGAGTGCCGCGCCATCGCCGCCAACGGTGGCGAGATCGTGGTGCATCCGTTCGAGAATCTGCTGATCGACTGCGCCCGCGACGTGGGGGCCTCGGTGATCCTGCGCGGACTGCGCGCGGTGGCCGATTTCGAATACGAGTTCCAGATGGTCGGCATGAACCGGGCGCTCGATGCGGGCATCGAGACCGTGTTCCTGATGGCCGACGCCCGCCGTCAGGCCATTGCCTCGAAGCTGGTCAAGGAGATCGCCCGGCTCGGCGGGGATGTGTCGAGTTTCGTCACGCCCGATGTGGGCGCGGCGCTGATGGCCAAGTATCGCTGAAATCGGCGGGCCCGGCGGCCCGGCCGCCGGAGGGGCTGGCGGATGCACAGCCCGCATCGCGGCGGATGGACGGCCGTATCCTGCGTCAGCCCCAGACGGCGCGCCGGGCAAAGGCGTCCACGTCGTAGATGTCGAGGTCGAGCCGGGTGTCGATCGGCAGGCGGGCCAGTTCGGCGCGGGTGCGCCGATAGCGGGCATGGTCGCGCAGCGCGGCGAAAATCGGTTGGATCAGGGTTTTCATTGTCATGTGTCCTTCGAGAGTTCCTTTCCTCCTCGCGCTCTAATTGGCGTCGAATGTTGGCGCTAACAACGGCCGTTATCGCCGTGCTGCCATGCAGCATGCGCAAGGCGCGAAACCGACGCCGCCGGGAGGCGCATCCGCGCACGCTCTCGTGATCGCGCGCGGAAGCATCAAAGGGCGTCTCTGGCTGGCATGTTTCTTGCCGCTCCTGCCGCAGATGGTGGGACCAGAGGGCCGGCATGGACATCGCAGCAATCATCGGACTGATCGGGGCCGTCGTCATGGTCGTGGGCTCGATGATCTATGCGGGCGGCGTAACGCCCTTCGTGGACATTCCGTCCTTCTTCATCGTGGTGGTGGGCACGGCCTTCATCGTCCTCGCCATGAAGCCGTTTCCGGTCTTTCTCGGTCATTTCAAGGCGATGTCGAAGGTGTTCAAGCCGACGCGCTTCGACACGAACGAGGTGATCTCGATCATGGTCGAACTGTCCAACACCGCGCGCAAGGACGGGATCATGGCGCTCGAGGGCAAGGCGGTGCCCGATCCCTTCTTCGAGAAGGGCCTGCAGCTTCTGGTGGACGGCACGGACGAGGCCAAGCTCGTCAAGCAGCTCAAGTACGAGATCAAGGCGATGAAGGTCCGGCACGAGGCCTATCAGGGCGCGGTCAAGGCCTGGATCGACATCGGCCCCGCGATGGGGATGGTGGGGACGCTGATCGGGCTCGTGCTGATGCTGGGCAACATGACCGACCCGAAGTCCATCGGCCCCGCCATGGCCGTCGCGCTGCTGACGACGCTTTACGGCGCGCTGATGGCCAATGTGATCTTCGCGCCGATCCTCAACAAGCTCGAGGGCTACTCGGCCGATGAGGTGACCTACCGCGAGCTGGTGATCGAGGGGCTGCGCGGGATCGCGCGCGGCGAGTCCGCGCGGGTGATCGAGGATCAGATGGTCTGCGCCCTCGACCGCAAGCAGCAGCTGAAGCGCAAGGCCGCCTGAGGACGTCATGGCAGCCAAACCCAAGGTCGTCCGATTTCAGCCTCCGGTTCCCGACGATGACGAGGACGGCGACGAATGCCCGAAATGCCCGCCTCCGGGGGCGCCGGCCTGGCTTGCGACCTTCGCCGACATCGCGACGAACCTCATGGCCTTCTTCGTGCTGATCCTGGGATTTGCCAAGTTCGACGAGCCCTCCTTCAGCAAGATGGCGGGGGCGATGCGCGAGACCTTCGGCTTCCACTCGATCCGCGACGCGACCTCGGGCAACACGGTGATCGAGCTGGGTATGCCGCCGGCGGACCCTGACGGGCTGCATCCCGACGAACGGTCGGACATGGGCGGCAGCGAAGAGCCGGGGGGCGATGCGCCCGAGCGGGTGGCCGAGGCGCTGCGCGAGGCGCTCGAGCAGGGCGAGCTGCAGGTCCGGTCGGAAGATGGTTCGGTCGTGATCGAACTGCCGGGCAAGCAGGCGGCGCAGGCGCTCGCGCAGGCGCTGGCCGAGGCCGCGGGTGTCGGAACCGGCCCCTTGCCCGAGCCGCAGACCACGGCCCAGCCGCGGCCGGAGCCTCAGGCGGGCCCTGCCGGTCCGGGAGAGGGCACAGGCGCGCCGGCCGGTCCGCCGATGGGCGGAGAGGACGGGGCGGCGCTGCGCAAGTCGGTGCGGGCCGAGCTGGACACGCTGCGGCTGCGCAATGCGCTTGACCGCGAGGTGGCCGAGGGGCTGGTGAAGGTCGAGCAGATGGATGGCAAGGTCTTCGTCAGCCTCGGCGCGGGCGGCTCCTTCACCTCGGGCTCCGACGTGCTGTCCGAGGACGCGCGGGCGGTCATGTCGAGGATCGCCGAGGCGACGCAGCATCCCGAGCGGACGATCACCGTCACCGGGCACACCGACAACGTGCCGGTCGCGGGCGGCGCCTTCCGGGACAACATCGCGCTCGCGGCGGGCCGGGCGGCGAGCGTGGTGCGCGAGCTGGTGGCCACGGGCGGGGTCGATCCCGGCCGCATCACGGCCGTGAGCCGGGGCGAGTTCGATCCGGTCGCGGACAATGCGACAGAGGCCGGCCGCACCCAGAATCGCCGGATCGAGATCGAGATCACCTATGACGACTAGCGTGGGATGAAAGTGACTTGCCCGAGGCACAGGCGCGGCGCCGGGCCTCGGGCACGGTGTTTAGGAACGGCCAGGCCCGAAGCGGCGCCGTAAGGGCGCCCGCAGAAGCGCACCAGGCCCAACATGTTCAATCCGCCGGATGTGACGCTTGCCGCAATGCCGTGCCTTCGGGTAACCATACGCCGTTTGACATAGGATGGGCCCGTGCCTCCCGATCTGAGAACCGGCATACTGACGCTGTGGGTTGCGACAGCGGCGACGGCGGGCGGGCAGGCCAGCCTCTCCTGCGAGGGGCCGGCCGGCGCGGAAGACATGGTCGAACAGCTCTGCCGGACGCTGGAGGAGGTGGTTCGGGATCGCCACGGGCTCGACCCGCTGGGGGACGAGGCGGCGCCGGTCGCCCTGCACCTCCGGCTGGTCGCGTCGCGGCCGACGGCGCTCTCGGCGCAGTTGCACTGGTCCTCGGGCGACGCCGGCGGTGAAAGTCCGGTTCTCGACCTGACGGTCGAAGACAGTGATGCCATCCCCGCATCCGCCCTGCCGGGCTTCCTGAGAAGCCTTGTGGAGCTTGTGGACCCTCCGCTTCCTCCGGCTAACCGGCCAAACGAATGACCGAAGAAGGAACCGCCCCATGAACCTGTCATCCCTGTTCCCGTGGGCGGTCGGACCTGCCGATTGGCCGAAGGCCGTGGCCGCGACCGTCTCGCGGTATCTGGTGCCCTCAGCCGATGAGGGGCCGGAGCTTCTCTGGCCAGCCGGAAAACCCGATCGGGCAGGGGACCGGGGCGGTCCTGACCTCAAGGCGGTGGCCGCGCCCGGACCCGAGGAGGACGGCCCGGAAGGCCGCTCGCACGAGGCGAGGGTTTTTGACCGGGGCCTGTTCAGCGGGCCTGCGGATGAGGCTTCCGCATCCCCAGACAGTGAGCCTGCGGCAATCTCGGTCCAGCGGGACGAGGCCTTCGCCTTCACGCTCGGTCCGTCGGCAACGTCCGGCACGTCGTTCGCGCCATCCTTCGGCTCCGTGCAGCAGATCGCGACGCAGCTCGTGAGCGGTTACTGGCAGTGGAAAGGCGCGCCGGCTCGCGCTTACGACGTGAAGCCGGGCGACACGCTCAACGTGGACTTCTCGGGCCTCACCGCCGACGGCAAGCGTCTCGCGACCCTTGCGCTGCAGAGCTGGTCGGACGTGACCGGCATCCGCTTCAACACCAACCCGGCGCGGCTGGCGACGGTCCATATCACGATGGATGATGTCGAACCCGGGGCAAGCACGTCCACGACGTACATGGGCAGCAAGATCCTGAAATCCCATGTCAACATCGGCACGAAATGGCTCTCGGACTACGGGACCGACGTCAACAGCTATTCGCTGCAGACCTACATTCACGAACTTGGCCACGCGCTGGGTCTGGGCCATCCGGGGAACTACAACGGCTGGGCCAACTACGGCACCGACAACCTGTTCCTCAACGACAGCTGGCAGGCCACGGTCATGTCCTATTTCAGCCAGACCGAGAACACCACCATCAAGGCCGACCGGGCCTTCGTCGTCACGCCGATGATCGCGGACATCGTGGCGGTCCAGATGATCTACGGCACGCCCAGCGGCCTCCGCGCGGGAAACACCACCTACGGCGACAACTCGAACGCCGGCGGCATGTATGACCGGATCGCGAGCCTGCCGGGGCGCGAGGTCGCCTGGACCATCTATGATCAGGGCGGCCGCGACATCCTCGACCTGCGGTCCGCGACGGCGGCGCAGGTGATCGACCTCCGGCCGGGCAGCGTCTCGAACGTCTATGGCGCCGTGGGCAACCTCTCCATCGCGCAGGGAACGGTGATCGAGGTGGCGCGGGGCGGCAAGGGCAATGACGTCATCATCGGGAATTCGGCCCACAACGACCTGAGCGGCGGGGGCGGCTCGGACACGCTGCGCGGCGGGGCGGGCAATGACATCTACCGCGTGGACGGAGGCGACCGCGTGATCGAGCTTGCGGGCAACGGCATCGACCGCGTGATCTCGAGCGCGAGCTTCCAGCTTGGCGCGCATGTCGAGAACCTGACGCTGACGGGGAACCGCGCGATCAACGGCACGGGGAACGATCTGGCCAATGTGATCGTTGGCAATGGCGCGGCCAATGTGCTCACCGGGCGGGGAGGGGCCGACAGCTTTGTCTTCTCCACCGCCCTCGGCGGCGGCAATGTGGACCGGATCACGGATTTCAACGTGGTCGATGACACGATCCGGCTGGACGACGCGATCTTCCGGGCCCTTGCACCGGGGCGCCTCGCAGGCTCTGCCTTCAGCGCGAACGCGGCCGGCCGGGCGAAGGATGCGACCGACCGGATCATCTACGAAACCGACACCGGCTCGCTCTGGTACGACGCGGACGGCACGGGCGGCGCGGCGCCGATCCGGTTCGCCGTGCTTGCGCCGGGCCTCTCCGTCACGGCGGCGGACTTCCTCGTCATCTGAGGGGCGAGCGATGGCTGCCTGCGGGGCGGCCGTGGCGGCAAATTGCGCCTTTCGGACGGGCGGCAGGTCGTGGCACCCATGCAGGGCCGCCCGCCGGACTGGCCACCGAGAGGAGATGAGCCGATGACCCCTGCCGAGATCCGCAAGGCCCGCGCCGCCAATCACCGCGCCCGTGCCCGCGACTTTGCCGACAGCCACGGTCTTGCCGAGGCGGCACTGGTCGCGGCCTTCACAGGGAAGGGGGTCGTGGCGGTGGAGGCCGGGCCCGAGAGGCTACTGCCGCCTGTGCGCCAGCTGGGCGAGAGCCTGGCCCTGACCCGCAACGCCTCGGCCGTGCAGGAGCGCGAGGGCCGCTATGGCCCGCTTGCGCCCCCCGGCGAGGGATGGACCCTGACGGGCGACGGGATCGAGCTGCAGATCGATCCGCGGCATTGGGTTCATGCCTTTGCCGTGACCGAGGAAACGGCGAAAGGGGCCAAACGCTCGATCCAGGTCTTCGACGCGGCCGGCGAGGCGGTGCACAAGATCCACCTGACCGGGACCAGCGACGTGGCGGCCTTCGGGCGCCTGATCGAGGAACTGCGGCTGGCGAAGCAGAGCGACGATCTTCCGCTCGTTCCCGCGGGCCCGGCCGCCCCGTCGGGCAGCCCGGCCGACGCCGGCCTGACGCAGCTGTGGGATGAATCGCCCTCGCCGGAGGCCCTTGGCCCCCGGTTGGCAGCCGCGGGGATCTCGCCGCCCGATGTCCTCAAGGAACTGGGGGCGCCGAGGGCCCGGCCGCTTCGGCCTGTCGCGATGACCGAACTGCTTGAGCGGGCGGCCGCGGGCGGAGTGCCGCTGGAGATCCGCGGAGGCAACCCCGGGTGCCTGCAGATCTTCCGCGGCCGGGTGGAGCGTATCCTGCCGGCCGGCTACTGGATCAACGTCATGGATCCCGGCTACAACCTGCATCTGCGCACCGACCACCTCGCCTCGGTGTATCTGACCGACCGGGGCCCTGCGGGCGGCCTGACGGTCGAGGCCTATGATGCGGCCGGCAGCCTGATCCTTGCCGTCACGGGCGAGGAGGGATGGGATCTGGTGGCCCACGGGCTTTCGGCCGTGCCCTGACCCGCGGGATCGGCCCCGCGACGGGCTCAGGCGCATGGCGCGCTCTCCTTCGGAGGGGGTTGCGGCCGTTTGAGACGTGGACGCAGCCCCGCCGCGCGCGCTAGGCCATCAGCAGACGCTGCGGCTCTGACCCGGTGGGCGCCCGCGGCCGCCGCTCGTCGTTCGCGCACCACGGAGACTGTCATGCGCCCTGCCATCATCGTCCGTTCCATCCGTGGCTGTCCGGCCAGCGAGGTGCCGCTCGACGAGACGCGACTCGCGGCGCTCCTCGCCACGAACGATGACGAATTTCCCGACGAGGCCGCTTTGCTGCGCCACCTTCGCCGGGGCCGCCCGGTCTACATGATGATGGGCGAATACAGGCTCCGGCCCGAGGACCAGTTCCGCCTGGTGCAAGGCGGCTGAGCCCGCGCGCACGGGTGCCGGGGTCCGCACCTTCTGCACAGCGCCTGTGCGTGTCTTCTCGTTTCCGCCCTGCGGGATTTCCTCTAGCTCTCGGCGCGAAAGGAGATCCCCAATGGCCCTCGGCAACACACCCCGCAGCTACGGAACGGTTGAGCGCACCTTCCACTGGCTGATGGCGCTCATGATCCTGAGCGTTGCGCCCCTCGGCATTCTGGCCGAAGGGCTTCCCCATGACACAGCCGAGGCGGTGGCGCGAAAGGCGCTGCTCTTCTCGCTGCACAAGACCCTCGGGGTCACGATCTTCCTGCTGGCGCTGGCCCGTCTCGTCTGGGTGGCGATCCAGCCGCGGCCCGCGCCGCTTCATCCCGAGCGGCGGCTCGAGACGGCACTGGCGGGTTGGGTGCACGGGTTCCTCTATCTCTCGCTGGTGCTGGTGCCCCTCGCGGGGTGGGTGGAGCATGCCGCGACCGACGGCTTCGCGCCGATCCTCTGGCCGTTGGGGCAATCGCTGCCGCTGGTGCCCAAGTCGCCCGCGGTGGCCGAGGTGGCCGCCACGCTGCATGTGACCTTCGCATGGGGCCTGATCGGGGCCATCGGGCTCCATCTGGCGGGCGTCGTCAAACATGCGCTGGTGGACCGAGACGCGACGCTCGCGCGGATGGTCCGGGGCGTCGAGGGAGGGCGGGGGCAGGCTGCCCGCCACCGGGGCCCGGCCCTTGCCGCGCTTGCCGTCTATGCGGTCGCTGCGGGCGCCGCGCTGGCCCTGATGCCCTCCGACAGGCCCGCTTCGCCGCCGAGGCTGGCCGAAGTCGCATCGGATTGGGTGGTCGAGGAGGGGGCTCTGACCTTCACGGTGCGCCAGATGGGCAGCGAGGTCACCGGCTCCTTTGGCGAGTGGACCGCCGCCATCCGCTTCGAGCAGGAGCCGGTTGCAGGACGGAACGGCGATGTCCGGGTGACGATCGCAATGCCGAGCGTGACCATCGGCTCGGTGACCAGCCAGGCGCAGGAGGAGGAGTTCTTCAACGTGGCTGGCCATCCCGAGGCCGTCTTCGCCGCCGACATCCTGCCGGAGGGCGCTGGCCATGTCGCGCGGGGCGTGCTCGATCTGCGGGGGGTCGAGGTGCCGGTCGATCTGCCCTTTGACCTCGAGATCGACGGCGAGACGGCGCGGATGAAGGGCTCGGTCACGTTGGACCGTCGCGACTTTGCGATCGGACAGAGCTACGCGGACGAAGCGACCGTCGGCCATGACGTGCGCGTTGATGTGGCGCTGACGGCGCGGCGCGCAGCCGCGGTGGAGTGATCCGGGCCGCGCGGGCGACGGGATGCGATGCGAAAAGGGCCGCCAATGGCGGCCCTTCCTTTGATTCCATCGCGCCAAGGGCAAACGTGCCGCCCGACGCGAACCGATGCGCCTCACTCGGCCTTCATCGCCTCGATCGAGATCTGGATCTGCACCTCGTCGGACACGAAGGGCGCGAACTTGCCAAGCTCGAAGTCCGACCGCAGGACCGTGGTGGTGGCGTCGAACCCGGCCCAGGGCTTGTTCTCCATCGGGTGCATTCCGGCCTGGTTCAGCGTCGCGTCGAGCACCACGGGCTTCGTCACGCCGTTCAGCGTCAGGTCGCCGGTGATCTTCGCCGTCTTCTCGCCGGTCACCTCGATGTCGGTGGAGGTGAAGGTCACCATCTCGTCCTCGCTCGCATCGAAGAAGTCGGCCGACATGAAATGTTCGAACCGCGCTTCCCAGCCGGTCAGCATCGACCGAACCGGGAAGGAGACCGTGACCGACGAGGCGGCCGGATCGTCCTGGTCGAACGCGATCTCGCCCTCGAAGCCCGAGAACATGCCGCTTCCGGTCGAGAAGCCGAGGTGGTTGTAGCTGAAGACGATCTGGCTGTGGCTCGGATCGAGGACATAGGCCTCGGGGGCGGCGACGGCGGCCGAGGCGGAGAAGGCGAGGGCGGTTGCAAGGGCGATGTGCTTCATTCGGATTTTCCTTTCTGGATGATGCAGGACAGTCGCCCGCCGATGCCGGGATCACAATGCACAGCCATCAACAACCGATGTGCATGGAGGAACATGGGAGGTGGCCGCTGCAGCGCGAGACGACCATCGACAGGCCGCATGGTCCGTGGCGAGCCCGTCGCATGAAGCGCATCCCGGGGGGGACGCCGTTGGCCCGGACGTAGACAGAGCGGCGCGCCGAGGTTACGGCGCTGCCAGCGGTCCAAGGTCGTCCTGCCAGTCCGCGGTGTGCTGCCGAACCACAAGCAGACCTGGGCCAGCATCCGCAAGATATCGGACCCGCCGGCTTCCGTCCGCCACCTGACGTTCAAGTCGCAGGAGGTCGAACCCGGCTGATCCGCCTCGGCCCGGTTCCGTCCGGGCCGCGTGCCGCCGAAGGCATGCCGTCACGTCACCCGCAGGGTCGCCGTCCGGCGGAACAGGACCGCGGCCAGCGCAAGATTGGTGGCGGCGATCCCCGCCAGCACGGCGAGCGTGCCTTCCGCGCCGACAAGGGCGATCAGCCCCGCGCCCACCAGCGGTGCCGCGGCCTGCGCCACGAGCGACGGCCGGGCCAGACGACCCATCACGCTCGGATAGCGCTCGGGGCCGAACAGCGCCATCGGCAGCGCGCCGCGGGCGATCGAATAGACGCCGTTGCCCGCGCCATAGAGGATCAGCGCCAGCGCCGGCCACTCCGACGCCGCCAGCAGGACCAGCCCGGCCGCGGTGGCACTCACCGCAGCGAGCAGCGTCCAGACCGGGTGATGGCGGGTGCCGCCCGCCATCTCGACCAGCCGCCCGCCGACCTGCGCCGGGCCGATCAGCGCGCCAAGTGCCACCGCCGCCGCCAGCGGCAGCCCCCGCGCGCCCAGCAGCCCGATCAGATGCACCGCGATGATGGTGACCGCGAGGCCCGCGAGCGTCTGGATCGCCGCCATGATGCGGAAGGCCGCGCGCTCGTCGCCCGCCAGCTCGGCCGGCGGAACATGGTCGCGCGCCTCAAGCCTCGGCGCCTTCGGGGTCGCTCGCAGCAGCAGCGGTACCGAGATCGCCAGATGCAGCCCCGCATAGGCGGCGGTCGTCCCGCGCCAGCCGACGCTCTCCAGCATCAGCGCCGAGAGCGGCCAGCAGACCGTGCTCGCAAACCCGCCCCAGAGCGTCAGCAGCGTGATCGCCCGCCGCGCCTCGCGCCCGTAGATCTGGCCCAGCGTGGCGAAGGCGGGATCGTAGAGCCCCGCGGCCATGCCCGCTCCCATGAGCATCCAGCCGGCGACGAACACCGCGAGGTTCGGCGCCAGCGCCAGCATCATCAGGCCGGCCGAGATCGCCAGACAACCCGCCACCAGAACCGGCCGCCCGCCATGGCGCGCAATGGTGCGGCCGACCAGCGGCGAGGCGAGCCCCGCGACCAGCAGCCCGACCGAGAGCGATCCCACCACCCAGGGCAGCGGCCAGCCCGTGTCCGCAGCGATCGGCGTGGCCAGCACCGCCATCAGGTAGTAGCTGCTGCCCCAGGCGAGGATCTGAACCACCCCCAGCGCCGCCGCGAGCCTCGCCTGCGAACTCACCGCACGGCCGCCGAGAGGTTCACCCGCGCCTCCAGCGCCTTCGCCGCCTCCTTCCGCTCGGAGTAGCGGTCGGTGAGGTGGGCCGAGACATCGCGGGTGAGAAGCGTGAACTTCACCAGCTCCTCCATCACGTCCACCACCCGGTCGTAGAGCGGCGAGGCCCGCATCCGCCCCGCCTCGTCGAACTCGGCGAAGGCCTTCGGGACCGAGGACTGGTTCGGGATCGTCACCATCCGCATCCAGCGCCCCAGCACCCGCATCTGATTCAGCGCGTTGAAGCTCTGCGAGCCGCCCGAGACCTGCATCAGCGCCAGCGTCCGCCCCTGCGTCGGCCGGATCGCGCCCATGCTCAGCGGAATCCAGTCGATCTGCGCCTTCATCACCCCGGTCATCGCGCCATGCCGCTCGGGCGAGCACCAGACCTGCCCCTCCGACCAGAGGCAGGCCTCGCGCAGTTCGGCGACCTTGGGATGGCTCGCCTCGGCATCATCGGGGAGAGGCAGGCCATCCGCGTGAAAGATCCGCGTCTCGCAGCCAAAGAGGCGCAGCAGGCGCTCCGCCTCGAGCGTCAGGAAGCGGCTGTAACTCCGTTCGCGCAGAGATCCGTAGAGCAGCAGGATGCGCGGCGGATGGGTGGAGCGCGGCCCGGCCAGCGCCGTCGGATCGGGAAACCGCACCGACCCGGCATCGAGGTTCGGCAGGTCGCTCATGCCCGCACCTCGAACCAGCGCGACCGGAGCCGCAGCGCCACATGCACCAGCAGAACCAGCACCGGCACCTCGACCAGCGGGCCGATGACCGTGGCAAAAGCCACCGGCGAGGCGAGGCCGAAGGCCGCGATGGCGACCGCGATGGCGAGTTCGAAATTGTTGCCGGCGGCGGTGAAGGCGATGGCCGTGGTGCGGGGATAGTCGCGGGCGATCAGCCGGCCGAGGACGAAGCTCACCCCGAACATGATCGCGAAGTAGAGCGCGAGCGGCAGCGCGATCCGCACGGCATCCGCGGGCAGACGCAGGATCTCGCCACCCTTCAGGCTGAACATGGCGACGATGGTGAAGAGAAGCGCCGCCAGCGTCAGCGGCCCGATCCGCGGCAGGAACTTCTCCTCGTACCAGCCCGCGCCTTTCCGCGTGATCAGCACCCGCCGCGTCAGGAAACCGGCGGCGAAGGGGATGCCCAGATAGATCAGCACCGCCTGCGCGATGGTCGCGAAGCTCACGTCGATCACGCTGCCCTCAATCCCGAACAACGGCGGCAGCAGCCCGAGGAAGATCCAGGCGTAAAGTGGGAAGAACAGGATCTGGAAGATCGAGTTGAAGGCCACGAGGCCCGCGACATACTGGTTGTCTCCCTCCGCCAGCTGGTTCCAGACCAGCACCATGGCGATGCAGCGGGCAAGCCCGATCAGGATCACGCCGGTCATGTAGTCGGGATGGTCGTGCAGGAAGATCACCGCCAGCGCGAACATGAGCACCGGCCCGATCAGCCAGTTTTGCACCAGCGACAATGCAAGCACCCTCCCGTCGCGGAAGACGCGCGGAAGCTCCTCGTAGCGGACGCGGGCGAGCGGGGGATACATCATCAGGATCAGCCCCGCCGCGATCGGCAGGTTGGTGGTGCCGACCGAGGCCGCGTCGAGCGCGCCGGGAAGGCTGGGGAAGATCCGGCCCAGCAGCAGCCCCAGCGCCATGGCGGCGAAGATCCAGAGCGTGAGCCAGCGGTCAAGGAAGGAAAGACGGTGCATCAGATCTCCGGTCCGCAGGTCATCAGGGTGGCCGAGGCCGGGCAGATCGCCGCGGCCTGCCGGGTGGCAAGGATTTCGGCCGGCGCGTTGCCGCGCGGCACGGTGTGGAAGCCGTGGCGGGCGAAGAACGGGGCGGCGGTCGTGGTTAGGAGCCAGACCGCCGCGGCTCCCGCCGCCTCGGTCATCAGATGGGAAAGGATGGCCCCGCCCAGACCTTCGCCACGCCGCCCTTCGGGCACCACGATCGAGCGCAGCAGCGCATGGGCTCCGTGCCGCTCGATCCCGCCGAAGCCCGCCGGCCGGTCCCCGCTGCGATAGGCGAAGAAGCCGCGGCCCGGCTCGGTCAGGTCGTCCGTGGGCAGGCCGGCGGCCGTCAGAGCGGCGATCAGCGCCGGGTCGTTGCCGGCCACCGGGCGGGCGTCGAGGCGGCGGGTCTCAGCCATGGCGCGTCTCGGCCTGCGGTGACGGCGCGCAGATCTCGGGCCGCCCGTCGCAGCAGTCGCGCATCAGGAAGGCCACGAGATCCGACAGCACCGGATAGGCTGCCGCATAGATCACGAAGCGCCCCTCGCGGCGCGAGGTGACGAGGCGCGCCTGTTCGAGGTGCGCGAGATGGAACGAGAGGCGGGAGGAACTCGCCCCGATCGCTGCGCCGATCTCGCCGGCCGGCAAACCCTCCGGGCCGGCGCGCACCAGAAGCCGCACGATCTGCAGCCGCGTCTCCTGCGAGAGGCCGGCAAAGGCGGTCAGGGCGGTTCGGTCGTCCATATCTCAACATCTCAAGAATGGTTGCAACGTTACCCCCGGCGTCACCCGAGGGTCAAGCCTGACGGCAAGAGACCCACCGCGCGCACGCGAGCAATGCGCGCCCGCCTGCGGATGAATGGCCGCCGAGCCCGTGTGGCGGTCGGACAGGCCGCGACTTCGCCGCCCATCTTGACACAGATCAGGGCGCTCCACCCCACACATGCGCCAATGCGCATATTGGGGAGCAAGCTGATGATCGTGACCGTCCTCTCGGCCCTTGCCGAACCGACCCGCCTTGGGGCGATGCGCCTTCTGGCCGATGGGTCGGGGCATTGCGTCTGTGAACTCATGCGCAAGCTCGGCGCGACGCAAAGCCGGATGTCGCGGCACATGCAGGTGCTGAAGCAGGCGGGCCTCGTGGTCGATCGCCGGGATGCGCAATGGGTGCGCTACCGGATCAACCCCGACCTTCCGCCCCCGCTGTCCCGGCTGCTCGATGCCGCGCTGTCGGCGGAGGAGGTCCCGGCATGAGCGTCTTCGGCTGGATGAACGATCAGATCCTGCGGATGGACTGGCTGAACGATCTCGTGGGGGAGGGGGTGCGGGCCGTGGGCCTCGACCCGGCCTCGCGGCTGGGTGGGTCGATCCAGTTCTTCCTCTATGACGTGATCAAGATCTTCGCGCTGCTGTCGGTGCTGATCTTCGTCATCTCCTGGGTCCAGAGCCATTTCCCGCCTGAGCGCACCCGCGCGATGCTGGGCGGCCGCTCGGGGCTTGACGCAAACACGATGGCCGCGCTCCTGGGCACGTTGACGCCCTTCTGTTCCTGCTCGTCGATCCCGCTCTTCATCGGCTTCACGGCTGCTGGCCTGCCGCTCTCGGTCACCTTCTCCTTCCTGATCTCGTCGCCGCTGGTGGACCTTGCATCCGTGATCCTGCTGGCCTCGATCTTCAACTGGCCGATCGCGCTCGCCTATGTCGCGGTCGGGCTGGTGGTGGCGGTCGTCGGCGGCACGGTGATCGGCCGGCTGGGGATGGAGGATCAGGTGGCGGCCTTCGTGCGGACGGTCCCGGTCTCGGGCGAGGCCGCGACGCTCACGCAGCGCGAACGGCTGGCCTATGCGCGCGATCAGCTGGCCGAGATCCTCCGCCGGGTCTGGCCCTATGTGCTGATCGGCGTGGGCATCGGGGCCGCGATCCACAACTGGATCCCCGCCGAGGTGATCTCGGCCCTGATCGGGCAGGACAAGTGGTGGTCCGTCCCGGTGGCGGTGCTGGTGGGGATTCCGATGTACGCCGACATCTTCGGCACGCTGCCGATCGCCGAGGCGCTGGTGGGCAAGGGCGTGGGACTGGGCACGGTGCTTGCGTTCATGATGGCCGTCACGGCCCTGTCGCTGCCGTCGCTGATCCTGCTGCGGCGGGTGGTGAAGCTGCCGCTGCTCGTCACCTTCACCGGCGTCGTCACGGTCGGCATCCTGTCGATCGGCCTCGTCTTCAACGCGATTTCCGACTGGTTCATCTGACGAAGGGAGACGCCCATGATCATCAGCATCCTCGGTTCGGGCTGCAGGAAATGCGTGACGCTGGCCGAGAACGCCCGCGCCGCGGCGGCCGCTGCCGGCAAGCCGGCCGAGATCGTCAAGGTGACGGACCTCGCCGAGATCGCGGCCTACGGGGTGATGTCCACCCCGGCGCTCGTCGTGGACGGAAAGCTCGTCTCCTCGGGCAAGGTGCTCACGGCGGAGGAGATCGCCAAGCTGCTTTGAGCGACGGCCGCGGATCCTGCCGGCGCGGGATCGGGCCCGATGTTGGCCGCAAAGCCGGCTGTCACAAAAGCTTCGCTTGACGCGCGGCCTTTAGATTCCATAAATCCCGAATTATGGAACATGAAGCCGCCGTCCGTCATTTTGCAGCCCTTGGCCATCCCGGCCGCCTTGCCGTCGTTCGCCTGCTTCTGCGGCACGCGCCGCGGGGCGTGCGGCCGACCGAGATCGCGGCGACGCTCGGGATGAGGCCGAACACGCTTTCGCACCATCTGGCCGAACTGGAGGTGGCGGGGCTGATCGGTTCGACGCGCGAGGGGCGGTCGCTGTTCTACAGCGTGCGGCTGCCCGAAGTGGCGGCGCTCATTGCCTACCTCGGCCAGGATTGCGGCCGGGGTCGCCCCGACCTGATGCCCACGCATCCAACGGAGATCGCCATGGACCACCCCTTCAACGTGCTCTTCATCTGCTCGGGCAACTCGGCCCGGTCCATCTTCGCCGAGGCGATCCTGAACGCCGCCCCCGGCCAGCGTTTCCGCGCCTTCTCGGCCGGCACGCGACCGAACAGCCGGCTGAACCCCTTCGCGCTCGAGGTGCTGGATCGCAACGGTCTCGACACGTCGGGCCTGCGCTCGAAGCATGTCGCCGAGTTCGAGGGGCCGGACGCGCCGAAGATGGATTTCGTCTTCACCGTCTGCGCGCAGGCGGCGTCGGACGAATGCGCGCCCTGGCCGGGGCAGCCGCTGACCGCGCATTGGGGGATGCCGGACCCGGCGAAGGTCGAGGGGACGGATGCCGAAAAGGGCCTCGCCTTCGCCAAGGCCTTCGGCGAGTTGCACCGCCGGATCTCGGCCTTCACCCAGCTGCCCTTCGACCAGCTGGAGCGGCTGGCGCTGCAGCAGCACCTCGACCGGCTGGGAGAGGCCTGATGGCGCGCATCGCGATCAACGGCCTCGGCCGGATGGGCAAGCTTCTGCTGCGTGAACTGATCGACCGTGGCATGGGCGGTGACATCGTGCTCTTGAACGACGCCGAGGGTGATCCGGCGCAGCACGCGCTGCTGCTGGAGTTCGACAGCGTTCACGGCCGCTGGCCGACGCCGGTGGCCCATGATGCCGAGAGCCTGACGCTGGCTGGCCACCGCGTGCCCCTGAGGCGCGCCCGGCGGATCGAGGACCTGCCGCTTGCCGATCTGGGCGTCGATCTGGTGGTCGATTGCACCGGGGTCTTCAAGACGGCGGCGAAGATCGCGCCCTATTTCGAGGCGGTGGGCAAGGTGGTGGTCTCGGCGCCGGTCAAGGACGGCGGCGCGCTGAACCTCGTCTATGGCATCAACCATCACCTCTACGACGGCAGCCAGCGGCTGGTGACGGCGGCCTCCTGCACGACGAACTGCCTCGCCCCGGTGGTGAAGGTGCTCCATGAGGCAATCGGCATCCGGCATGGCTCGATCACCACGATCCATGACGTGACGAACACGCAAACCATCGTGGACCGCCCCGCCAAGGACATGCGCCGGGCGCGCTCGGCGCTGATGAACCTGATCCCGACCACGACCGGCTCGGCCACCGCGATCGGGCTGATTTACCCGGAACTGAAGGGGCGGCTGAACGGCCATGCGGTGCGGGTGCCGCTTCTGAACGCCTCGCTGACCGATTGCGTCTTCGAGGTCGCGCGGCCCACGACGGCGGAAGAGGTCAACGGGCTTCTCGCCAGGGCCGCAGCGGGTCCGCTGCGGGGGATCCTGGGATATGAGGAACGGCCACTGGTCTCGTCGGATTTCCTGAACGATCCGCGCTCGGCGGTGGTGGATGCGGCCTCGACGATGGTCATCGGAGGGACGCAGGTGAAGCTCTACGCCTGGTATGACAACGAATGGGGCTATGTCTGCCGGCTGGCCGACATCACCCGGATGGTGGCGGAGAGTCCGGCATGACTGTGCGGGGGCGTAAGTTGTGTTCCTGCTCCCGCTGCGCCAGGGGTTGCAGCGGCGTTCGGCGGAGGCATCCGATGACCCGCAGCCTGCGCGGCGACGGGGCCCGGCCGTGAGCGTCGCCGCCCCCTCGGGTCTCCGCGCCTATGCCGCCGTCACCGCCGCCTACTGGGCCTTCATGCTCAGCGATGGCGCGCTGCGGATGCTGGTGCTGCTGCATTTCAACGGGCTGGGCTTCTCGCCGGTGCAACTGGCCTGGCTGTTCCTGCTCTACGAGCTGGCGGGGATCGTGACCAACCTCTCGGCGGGCTGGCTTGCCGCGCGTTTCGGGCTGACCTCGACGCTTTACGCAGGCCTCGGGTTGCAGATCGGCGCGCTCGGCGCGCTGGCCATGCTGGATCCGGCGTGGAGCATCCCGGCCTCGGTCGCCTTCGTCATGGCGGTGCAGGGGGTCTCGGGCGTGGCGAAGGATCTCGCCAAGATGTCCTCGAAGAGCGCGGTGAAGATCCTCGCGCCGGCGGGCGACGGGCTCTTCCGCTGGGTGGCGCTGCTCACCGGATCGAAGAACGCGGTGAAGGGGGCGGGCTTCTTCCTCGGCGCGGCGCTCTTGGCGCTGGCGGGGTTCCAGGCCGCCGTCTGGGGGATGGCGGCGGTGCTGGCGCTGATCCTGCTGGCCGTGGTGCTCTGGATGCCCGAGGGCCTGCCGCGCGGGGTGAAGGGCACGAAGATCGCCTCGGTCTGGTCGCGCGATCCGGCGATCAACCGGTTGTCGCTGGCGCGGATGTTCCTGTTCGGCGCGCGCGACGTGTGGTTCGTGGTGGGCATCCCGGTCTATTTCCAGTCGGTCCTGTCGGACGGCACGGCCGAGGGAAGGCGCGAGGCCTTCTTCCTGATCGGCGGGTTCATGGCCCTCTGGATCATCGGCTACGGCGCGGTTCAGGGCATGGCCCCGCGGCTGATCCGCGGCGACGCCGCAGCCCAGGCCCGCCGCTGGGCCGGATGGCTCACGCCGATCCCGTTCGCGCTCGCGGCGCTCTCCGTGGCGGCGGGAGAGCCGGCCATGTGGCTGACGCTGACGCTGGTCGCGGGGCTTCTGCTCTTCGGCTTCGTGTTCGCGGTGAACTCGTCGCTGCACTCCTACCTGATTCTGGCCTTCTCGAAGGCCGAGCGGGTGACGATGGACGTGGGCTTCTACTACATGGCGAACGCCGCCGGCCGGCTGGTCGGCACGCTGCTCTCGGGCCTCAGCTACCAGTGGGGCGGGCTGCCCCTCTGCCTCGCCACCGCCGGAGCCATGGCCGCCGCGAGCTGGCTCGCCGCGCGGCGGATCGGGTCGAGGGACGTCTGATGGCGGCCCCCGCTCCGATGCTGCGGCAAGGCTCCTTGGGTGAGCATCGGTGGCCAGTTTGCGAAAGCTGCGACGTGGCACGTCGTCCACTTCGAGCGGCCTCGACCTTTGGCGGTCGCACTCTGCGTGTCGCGTCAATCGCTGCGTATGTCTCGAATGTCTTCGCCAAGGAAACCACATGACCAAAGGGCCGACGCCGCTCATCGGGTCTACGGATCCGCCCGCGCGGCGCAACCGGGCGAGTCGCAGAGGCGGCCAGCTACTAACGCGAGCTCGAAGCTCATCCTGTGCATCGGCCTGCCCGCACCTTCGTGCTCCCGGAGCCTCTGTCCCGGATGCTCGCAGCATACGCCGTCAGCAAGAAAGGCCGCCAGCCGGAACGGAGCCCCGATCGTCTCATACCGGTTAGCAATCCCATCGAACGGCTGAACAAGGAAGTGAAGCGGCGTGCCGACGTCCTGGGGATCACCGAGGCCCAGATCATGAGCGTGCTGCGTCAGGCTGAGGGCGGGATACCCGTGCCCGAGCTATGCCGCGAGCATGGGATCAGCAGCGCGACGTTCTACAAGTGGCGGGCCAGGTATGGCGGCATGGACGCGTCCATGATGAGCCAGATGAAGGCCTTGGAGGACGAGAACCGGCGCCTGAAGCGCATGTTCGCGGACCTGAGCATGCAGGCCGATCTGCTGCGAGAGGCGCTTGGAAAAAGTGACGCGGCCAGCTCAGCGCCGAGAGTTGGCCGAGAAGGCGGTGGCGACGAAGGGGGTCAGCATCGCGCTCGCCTGCCGGGCGTTCGGGGTCAGCGAGACCTGTTTCCGTTACTGCCCGAAGCGCGACGACGAGAACGAGATGATCGCCGATCTGCTGGTCGGGCTGAGGAATGTCCACAAGACCTGGGGCTTCGGGCTGTGTTTCCTGCACCTGCGCAACGTGAAGGGGCATGTCTGGACCCACAAGCGGGTCCACCGGATCTACTGCGCGCTGGAGCTGAACCTGCGCATCAAGCCTCGACGCAGGCTCAAGCGCGAGAGGCCTGAGGAACTGGCGGTTCCTGAAGCCCCGAACCTGGTCTGGTCCATGGACTTCATGGCCGATCGCCTGGCCGACGCGCCAGTTCCGGCTTCTGAACGTGCTGGACGATTTCAACCGTGAGGGCCTGGGGATCGAGGCCGACTTCTCGCTGCCCGCCGAGCGGGTCGTCCGGTCGCTGAACCAGATCATCGAGTGGCGCGGCAAGCCCTTTGCGATCAGGGTCGACAATGGCCCCGAATATGTCAGTTCCACACTGATGACCTGGGCCGAGAGGCAGGGCATCGCGCTGACCTACATCCAGCCCGGCAAGCCGCAGCAGAACGCCTATGTCGAGCGCTACAACCGGACGGTCCGGCACGAATGGCTGGACCTCTACATCTTCGAAACCATCGAGGAGGTGCAGCGGACCGCCACCGAATGGCTATGGACCTATAACAACGAACGCCCCAACATGGGCATCGGCGGGGTCACACCCGCCATGAAGCTGAAAATGGCCGCGTGAGTTCTACGGTCGCGCCCCGTTAAAGTGGGGAGGATTACCAAGTCACACCAGCTTCTCGGCGTTAACCTCAGCACGCGCCGATCGTCGACGCGCGGCTTGTCATGGCTCTTTCGAAAGAACGGCTTCAGGCGATCCACTTGCGCCTCTGACAGGCAGTAGAGGTTGCTCATCGGTCAGGTCTCCTTGCGAGCCCTGAATCACCCCAACTGCCCGAAATCAATGGAACTGGAGCCTAGAAATGGATCCCTTGCGAGCCGCTGTTTTAACCGTTATCAGAAGGATCATAGCTCCGTAGCTCAACTGGATAGAGCACCTGACTTCTAAGCATCTTGTCAAGCGGTGATATGGTGTTGAAACAAAATAGGAAATGCGCTTAGCTGCTCGCGGCGAACCGTTTTCCGAACCGCTTTCGCGGCCCCGTAGCACAACTGGATAGTGCAGCGGTCTTCTAAACCGCAGGTTCCGCGTTCGAGTCGCGGCGGGGTCGCCAAAATATTGTTTTTATTGCTAAAGTTCGACATCCAAACACCGACTTTTCGAGAAAAGCCGGCGTCCTGAGCGCGCTGGCAGCGAATACTGGGGCATCCGAATGCTTTGGGTGAGATGGGTACTGCTGTGGCCGGGTCCAAGAGCTTGAGATCCTCGTCCGTTGCCCCGGGCCTTCAGGCGCGGGCCGCAAACGGTCGTCACCTACGACTCGGCCGCACATAGGTCAAGGTGGAAATGCCGATGGAAGCTTCTGCTTCAGGCGGACCCCCCCGTCAGGGTAGTTGTCACCGGTTCTGGATCTGGAAGTGTATCCTGAGGCGGGCGGGACAGGACGACGGGTTTGGCTTACTCACCGGAACGAAAGGCGGCGGTTCTTACGAAGATGCTGCCGCCGAACAACATGCCCCTGGGTAATCCTCCCGGTTTTAGCGGGATCCGGCCGTAGAATTCACGCGGCCATCTTCAGCTTCATGGCAGGTGTGACCCCGCCGATGCCCATGTTGGGGCGTTCGTTGTTGTAGTTCCAGAGCCATTCGGTGGCGATCTGCTGCACTTCCTCGATGGTTTCAAAGATGTAGAGGTCCAGCCATTCATGCCGGACCGTCCGGTTGTAGCGCTCGACGTAAGCGTTCTGCTGCGGCTTGCCGGGCTGGATGTAGGTCAGGGCGATGCCCTGCTTCGAAGCCCAGGTCATCAGCGTGGAACTGACGTATTCCGGGCCGTTGTCCACCCTGATCGCCAAGGGCTTGCCGCGCCACTCGATGATCTGGTTCAGCGACCGGACGACCCGCTCGGCGGGCAGCGAGAAGTCGACCTCGATACCCAGACCTTCGCGGTTGAAGTCGTCCAGCACGTTCAACAGCCGGAACTGCCGCCCATCCGCCAGCCGATCGGCCATGAAATCCATCGACCAGACCAGGTTCGGCGCCTCGGGCACGGCCAGTTCCTCGGGCTTCTCCCGCTTCAGCCGTCGCCGCGGCTTGATGCGCAGGTTCAGTTCCAGTTCGCAGTAGATCCGATGGACCCGCTTGTGGTTCCAGACGTGCCCTTTGACGTTCCGCAGGTGCAGGAAACACAGCCCGAACCCCCAGGTCTTGTGGACATTGGTCAGCCCGACCAGCAGGTCTGCGATCATCTCGTTCTCTTCGTCGCGCTTCGGGCTGTAGCGGAAACAGGTCTCGCTGACGCCAAACGCCCGGCAGGCCAGCGCGATGCTCACACCCTTCGTCGCCACCGCCTTCTCGGCCAGCTCGCGGCGCTGAGCTGGCCGCGTCACTTTTTTCCAAGGGCCTCGCGAAGCAGGTCGGCCTGCATACTCAGGTCGGCGAACATGCGCTTCAGCCGCCGGTTCTCGTCCTCGAGGGCCTTCATCTGGCTCATCATGGACGCGTCCATGCCGCCATACTTCGCCCGCCACTTGTAGAACGTCGCAGTGCTGATCCCATGCTCGCGGCACAGTTCGGCCACGGCCAAACCGCCCTCCGCCTGACGCAGCACGCCCATGATCTGGGCTTCGGTGAAACGGCTCTTCTTCATCGGAATCTCCTCGTCCATCCTGCCGAGAAAATTCTACTTCCGCATCCCTCCCGCCCCGTCAGGGTAGTTGTCACCGGTTCTGGATCTGGAAGTGTATCCTGAGGCGGGCGGGACAGGACGACGGGTTTGGCTTACTCACCGGAACGAAAGGCGGCGGTTCTTACGAAGATGCTGCCGCCGAACAACATGCCCCTGGGCCAGTTGGCCAAGGAGGAAGGGATCAGTGTCGCGACGCTCGCTAAGTGGCGGGCGGAGGCTCGGGCGAAGGGCCAGCTCCTGCCGGATGCGAACGCCGGGCCTGAGGGCTGGACCTCCCAGGACAAGCTGGCGGCGGTGATCGAGACCGCTTCGATGAACGAGGCGGAGCTGGCTGAGTACTGCCGCCGCCGTGGCATCTACCCCGAGCACTCGCTGTCTGGCGCGAAGCCTGCGCGCGCGCCAACGACTGGGAGCGGGCAGCCGCGAGCCGGATCGCCCGCGAGACGCGCGACGACAAGAAACGGATCCAGCAGCTGGAGCGTGAGTTGGCGCGCAAGGAGAAGGCGCTGGCCGAGGCGGCCGCGCTGATGATCCTGCGAAAAAAGGTCGAGGCGATCTGGGACCGCAGGGAGGGCGAGGACGAATGACCTCAGCCCCGGATCGCCAGGAGATTGCCGCCCTCGTCGCTGCCGCCACGGAGGCCGGGGCCCGGCCCTCGGCCGCCTGCGCCGCAGCGGGCCTCAGCCCGCGCACCCTGCGCCGCTGGCAGGGCCCCGACGGCGGGATCCGCGAGGATCGCCGCCCCTCTGCCGACCGCCCGGCGCCGGCCAACAAGCTCACCGAGGAGGAGGGCGACCGGATCGTGGCGACCTGCGCCACGCCGGAATTCGCGAGCCTTCCGCCGAGCCAGATCGTGCCCCGGCTGGCCGACCGAAACATCTGGATCGCCTCGGAATCCAGCTTCTACAGGGTGTTGCGCGAGCGCGGGCAGAACCATCGCCGTGGCCGCGCCCGCCCCGCTGCGCGCCGGAAACCACCGACGAGCTTCGAGGCGAAGGGGCCGTGCCAGGTGTGGAGTTGGGATATAACGTGGCTTCCAGGGTCGATCGCGGGGACCTTCTTCTACCTCTACCTCATCGTCGACATCTTCAGCCGGAAGATTGTCGGCTGGGAGGTCCACGACCGCGAGACCTCGGAGTTCGCGGCCGAGGTGCTCAGGCGCGCCGTCTGGTCGGAGCGGTGCCTGACCAGCCCGCTCGTACTCCATGCGGACAATGGCAGCCCGATGAAGGGCGCGACGATGAAGGTGACGATGGAGCGGCTGGGCGTCATCGCCTCCTTCAGCCGGCCCCGCGTCAGCAACGACAATGCCTTCTCCGAGGCGCTGTTCCGCACCTGCAAGTACACGCCCCGCTGGCCGACCCGGGGCTTCGCCACGATCGAGGAGGCGCGGACCTGGGTCCAGAGCTTCGTGCGTTGGTACAATCTCGAGCACCGTCACAGCGCGATCCGCTTCGTCACCCCCGACCAGCGCCACCGCGGCGAGGACAAGGCGCTGCTGGCCGAGCGCCACCGCGTCTACCAGCTGGCCCGCGCCGCACACCCCGAACGCTGGTCAGGCCAGATCCGCAACTGGCAGCCCATCGGCCCGGTCTGGCTGAACCCGGAACGGCCCGATGCCGGGCGCGGAGGCCATGGGTTCGCCGCCGCGCTCCCCCATCAAGCTGGCGGCGGCGGACCCATGGCCGGGTCGGCCGTACAGGCAGCCTGAAAACGAGAGACCGGGACAACTAGCTTGACGAACACCGCGGAGCGCGCACTTGATGTCATCGCGGAGGTAAATCGGGCCATAGCCCTGCTCATCTGGCCGGTATGGCGCGATGCCGGCCGAGGTCAGGCTTGCCAGGATCGTCTTCCTGTGCTCTCCACGCTCGACCTCCAGCGTGGTCGTGGTTGCAAAGCGCAGGTGGAACGCGGCGATGTCGGCTTGGGTCATGTAGCAGGCCGCTGAAATAGTCGACCGCCCGGAATATTGTTCTTGGGCACACCGGTCGAAGGCGGGGCTGGCCCAAGGTATCGCGCGCCATTCCGCCGCCTGTCGTCAAGCGGCAAGCAATCTCGGCAGCCGGGCGAGGTTGCAGGCCGCCATCGTGAAGGTGAACTGCGCACCGACGCGCTTGACGCCGCGCAGCATGGTCTGCTCCATCGGCCCCACGGTCTTGGCCCAGCCGAAGGTGAGGAGGATCAGGCAACGATCCAGTGGATCGTTGCCCCGACGCAAGTCGATCTTCTTCCGGCAGCGCTGCGAGAGGGCGTATCCCTCGTGCCGGGTGGTCCGGCCGTTGATCGCCGAGAAGCGCGCCTTTTGCGCGACATGAGGCGTGACGCAGGCCTGCCGCAGGTCCTGGACGAACTCCTCGGCGTCATAGGCCTTGTCGGCGCCGAGCGTCAGCCGTTTCGTCGAGCCGCGCGAGTGGCGGTGGACCATGTCGAGCGCGGCCTTCCGCTCGGCATGACCGTCCGCCTGCGTGACCTCGGCCTGCACCACGAAACCGTGCCGGTTCTCCATCGGGCTTGCGTCGGGAAAACGGTCCACTGGACGGTCTCCTTATCCTCCTCCCATGAAACACAGGACCGCGCCGGCGCCGGGAGATTTCTTGTAAAGCCGGGCCTCCGGATCGGTGACCGAAGCGTGAGTGGCGTTCGAGCGCTTCTGGCCCCGGAAGTCGACCTCGGCATTTCGGGTTCTGGGTTTCGGCGGGGTCATCGGGGCGGGCTCGGGCTGCGTCTCGGTGGGGTCAGCTTCGGCGGAGGGCGGAGGGGCTGGCGGATCATGGGGACCGCCGTCACCGGGCTCTGTCGCTTCCTGCTCCGGCTTCGGCTGGAAGCTCTTCATCGACGCCCAGGCCTTGATCAGGGTCCCATCGACCGAGAAATGCTCTCCGACAGGAGCGGCGCGATCTCGCGATGAGCGAGGATCGCGGCCAGGAACTTCTGCGCGATATCCGTCGTCAGCAGCCGGTCGCGGTTCTTGCTGAACACCGTGGCCACCCAGACCGGCATCGTCGATGCCCAGCCCGACGAACCAGCGGAACAGCAGGTTGTACTGCATCTGCTCCATCAGCTGCCGCTCGGACCGGACGGAAAACAGGATCTGGATCAGGCTGGCGCGCAGCAGACGCTCGGGTGCGATCGAGGGGCGGCCGTCGGAGGCGTAGAGCCGGTCGAATTCGGCGTTCATGCTGACCAGCGCGTCGTTCACGACGCGGCGTATCTTGCGAAGCGGGTGACGGGCCGGAATGCGCTCCTCAAGGTCGACGTAGCTGAAGAGCGACCCGCTCGTCTCGTCCGTCCCGCGCATCAAGAGACCCCCCGTGCTTCCCGGAAGGGTGAATCACGTTCTGAACCCGCGTCGAGGCCGGGTTTTTCAGCAACCTGTTAGAGAGAGGCGAGCCCGCATCGGACAGGGTCAGGCGGTAACCAACCGCGGATGAGAGTATGACAATCATCGATTCCGGCCGCCGTCTTCAGCGCCTGCACAGGCGCCATCATTGACCCAACCAGCGGCAGCGGGATAATCTTGTCGTGCCGGGGAAATCACATCCGCTCATGAGAGGTGTCGTGTCGCCCCCGCCGCTCCCATCCTGAGGCGCGACGGAGGTGAGCATGCGACGCGGGATCGGCATCGACATCCACCGGACCTTCGGGGAGGTGGTGATTTGGGAGAATGGCGTGCTGCGGCACGCCGGACGGGTCGACATGACCCGCACGGGGCTGGAGGGGTTTGGAAAAAACCCTTCTTGCGACGGACGAGGTGGTCGTGGAGGGTGAGGCGGACAGCGAGGCGTCCGGTGGACGGCCCGCCCGCCGAACGGCAACTGCATGGCGGTAGCGCGGGTGCTGTCGCCCTTCTTGGCCCGCGTGGTGATCGCCAATCCGCTCCAGGGTCGCCATTTTGCGCCATTGATGGAGTGGATGGCTCCCGCTCCCGGCATCGCGATGTGCCACATTGGGTGCTGTCACACGGACCCATGAAGGGAGCCATCCATGAAGGAGATTACCACGGTCGGGCTGGACCTGGCCAAGAACGTCTTTCAGGTTCACGGCGTCGATGCGGAGGGCGCGGTGGTGGTGCGGCGCCAGGTGAGGCGGGCGCAGGTTTTGCTGTTCTTTTCACGGCTGCGGCCCTGTCTGATCGGCATGGAGGCCTGCGCCGGAGCGCATTATTGGGCGCGCGAACTGGCCAAGTTCGGTCATGATGTCCGGCTGATCCCGCCGTCCTACGTCAAGCCCTTCGTCCGGCGCGGCAAGACGGATGGTGAGGAGGACCGTGGCGCCAGTGGCGCCGCGTAAGCCGACGAACGATGCCGAGGCCATCTGCACGGCCGTGACCCAGCCACCATGCGTTTCGTTTCGGTCAAGACCGCGGCGCAACAGGCGGTGCTGATGAGCCATCGGGCGCGGGACTTCCTAGTCCGCCAGTTGACCCAGCTTGCAAATGCGATCCGCGCCCATCTCGGCGAATTCGGCCTGGTCGTGCCGAAGGGCGTCCACAGTGAGGCGGGCCAGAAAACGATCCGGGGGATCGTTTTCCCGACGAACGAACCGCCTTGTCACCGAAGCCGAGGCCGCCGATCTGCCGGCTGAAGCCCGCGTGCCGCTTGACCTGCTTGCGCAGCAGTTCCGCGATACCAAGACGCGCATCGATGCCATCACCGCCGATCTCCGCCGCACGGCGGAGGCGGACGAGACCGCGCGGCGGCTGCAGGCAATGCCGGGCATTGGCCCCATCACGGCCAGCGTTCTGGCGGCCACACTGCCGGACGTGTCGGCCTTCCGCTCGGCCCGCGATCTGCCTGCCTGGCTCGGGCTGACGCCGAAACCGCATTCGAGCGGCGGCAAGGAACGGCTGGGGGCGATCTCGAAGATGGGCAATCGATATATCCGACGGCTGCTCTCCCTCGGGGCCATGGGGTGATCTCAACCCGCAAACGCACCGATCCCGGCGAGGATTGGCTGGGGCGCATGCTGGCGAAGAAGCCGCTGAAGGTCGTGGCCATCGCATTGGCCAACCGCATGGCGCGACAGGTCTGGGCAATGCTGAGAACAGGCGAAGCCTGGCGGGCGGCCTGAGGGCAGGGAAGCCCGGGCCGATAGCGGCCTGATCGAACTGGCGAGGGCAAGGTGAGATGATGGCACACTGACGGAAACGAGGAGGGATACCCCGTTCGGACCGAAGCGCACCAAGCGCGCGCCATTGACAGGGACCCAATCTTCACGCAAGGGCTCCGCCCGTTCCCGCCTCAAACTGTCCACCGGACAGTTTGCCGCTTCGCGGACCGGCGTTCACTTCATCAGGGCGCGCGGGCAAGCCGCAATCGAGACGCCGAATACATGGCCGCACCCGACCAGTTGCCGAAGACGCCGACCCCCTCGTCACGCGGGAGCCATCCATACATGGTCCGAGGACAATGGCGAGCGCGATCGCCCATGCCCATGTGAAGACGGACAAGGTGGACGCGGGCACTCTGGCGAGCCTGCATGCCGCGGGCTTCCTGCCCAAGATCTGGACACCGTATCCTGCGACCGAACGCATGCATCGCCTGGTGGCGCGGCGCTGTCAGGTCGTGCGCCATCTCACCCGGATCAAGAACGAGGTGCATTCCATCCTTCACAGCCACCTGATCCCGAAGTGTCCGCACGCCGACCTGTTCAATGGCCAC
Organism: Cereibacter azotoformans; assembly: GCF_021391315.1. NCBI lineage: Bacteria > Pseudomonadati > Pseudomonadota > Alphaproteobacteria > Rhodobacterales > Paracoccaceae > Cereibacter > Cereibacter azotoformans. The sequence continues at coordinate 1,277,139 of NZ_CP090021.1, forward strand.
GGACGGGACTGGCTGTCGCTCCAGCCTTTGCCGGACGACGAGCGGGCGGCCATCGACCGGCATGTCCGTGAACTCGACCGGCTCGGCGAGGATCTGCAGGAGCTCGATCGCGCCATCGCACAGGGCACGCTGGACAGCGCGGAGGTGCGTCGGTTGCTGACCATCACCGGCGTCAACGTGACGGTCGCCACCGGCCTCATGGCGGATCGGCGACATACGCCGCTTCAAGACCCCACAGAAGCTGGTGAGCTGCTTTGGCCTCGATCCCCGGGATCGTCAGTCGGGGCTGGGTGCGGCGCATCATGGCCGCATCAGCAAGGTCGGGCGCAGCCACGCGCGCGCCATGCTGGTCGAGGCGGCGTGGGCCGCGGCGAAGGCGCCGGGGCCGCTGCATGCCTTCTTCGTCCGCATCCGGGCGAGGCGCGGGCATCAGGTCGCGGCGGTCGCGCTGGCGCGCAAGCTGACGGTGCTGCGCTGGCATCTGCTCACGAAGGAGCAGGACTATCTCTGGGCGCGCCCGGCGCTGGTGGCCAGGAAGACCCGCGACATGGAACTCCGAGCCGGGCTGCCGCAGAAGAAGGGCAACCGACGCGGCCCGGCCTACGCCTACAACGTGAAGGAGCTGCGGGAGCGGGAAGCGGATCTGGCGCGGCAAGCCGAGCGAAGCTACGAGCAGTTCGTGGCGCGCTGGAAGACGCAACCGCCGAGGACTCCGCCGGGCCCGCAGGACTCTGCCCGAGGGTCCCAGTAAACGCCGCCTTGCCCAAGATGGGCCGACTGACCCGACACAACCGGCCGCCCTCGATCGGTCGGGTCAGGAAGGCATCCACCCGCTCATCGATCTCTTCGCAGAGCCGACTGACCTGGCTCTTGGAGATACCGGTGCCACCCATCGCCTGCACGAGGTTATCCATCGATCGCGTCGAGACGCCATGAACGCAGGCCTCCTGTATGACGGCCGTCAGCGCCTTCTCGACCGAGCGCCGCTGCTCGAGAAAGGACGGAAAGCAGGAACCGGTCCGAAGGCGGGGGATCCGCAACTCGACGCTGCCTGCACGGGTCAGCCAGTCCCGCTCGCGATAGCCGTTGCGCTGTGCCGCCGATCGCCGCTCTTCTCGCCATATTCGGCACCGGTCCTGGCGCCGACCTCCAGCTCCATCAGCCGTTCGGCGGCAAAGCCGATCATCTCGCGCGCACCAAATCCGCATCGCCGCGCTTCTCGACGAGCGCCCGCAGGTCCATCATCGGTTTGGTCATCGGGGCATCTCTCGGTTCAGGTTGGCTCAGAAGCCCGACCCTACCGAGAAACCCGATGGCCAACGCCAGCTACACCACCACCCGGCACGTCACTCGCGCATGGCGGTGGACGCACTGCTCCTTCAGCGTCCGGATCACGCGCTTGAGAACGGGCGGCATGAACACCAAGCTGCACGCGGTCGCCGATGCGAACAGCCGGCCCATCGGGTTCTTCATTTCGGCCGGTCCGGTCAGCGACTACACCGGGGGAGCCGCCCTGCTGGGCAGCCTGCCGAAGGCCGACTGGCTGCTGGCCGATCGGGGCTGCGACGCGGACTGGCTGCGAGATGCGTCGAAAGACAAGGGGATGAAGGTCTGCATCCCGGCAGGAAGACCCGCAGGAAGCCGATGTGATACGACAAGCGGAGTCCGGATCTTGTAGGTCGCCGGTATGGGGCTGTTCATGCGGCCCAGCTATCAGGCTGGATTCAGCCGACGTATCATTCACAGGATTCGTGCAACAGAGCCGAGCGGTTACCTCCGCCGAAGCCGCATCGAAACCAAGATGCACTGTCGGAAATGGCTGGGCTGGCGGCTGAGCGCAAGGGACTTCAACCGTCAGGTCGCCGGGTTCCAGATCCGTGTGGCCGTCCGGAACGGCTTCACCGCGCTCGGCATACCCGTCACGGACGTCGTGGGCTGAGTCAGTCCGGGGAATGGGGACATCTCAGAGCGACAGAGCCTGCCTGCCTCAGAATGAAGGTCCACGATCAGAGCGGGCGACAACTCCCCCGGCAAGGGGGCCCGCGATCGCGAAGACAGCCTCCGGCGATGGGCCTGGGGTGGCGACCACAAGGCCCCGGTGCCAGAGATCGAGAAGATGTGCGAGAAGGTTCCGGCTCGCCTGTGGATGAAGCGCGGGGGGCGTGTCGCGATAGACCCGGGCCGTCAACGCCGACAGATGCGCCGCCTCGGCCGACAATTCCCGCAGGATCGAGGCCTCGCGTTCCCGCCGGTGCGCGGCCAGCCAGGCGATGCGGTCCGCAGGCCGTGTCACCGGAGCGCCGTGACCGGGATGGAAGATGCGCCAGGGACGCGCGCCCAGGCGGTCGAGAGACGACAGATACGCCCCCATGTCGCCGTCGGGAGGCGAGACCAGCGACGTTGCCCAACCCATGACGTGATCTCCCGAGAAGCACCGGTCCCCCCATGCAAGGCAGAGGTGATTGCCGAAATGGCCCGGCGTGTGGATCGCCTCGATCTCCCACCCCGGTCCCGCGATCCGCTCGCCATCGCCCAGGCACCGATCCGGGACGAACCCGTCGTCCACCCCTTCGCCGCCGCCCAGCTCCCCGGCAAAGGCGCTCATGAGCGGGCTGCGGCCAGCGACCGCCGTGCCGAACGCCAGGATCTCGGCCCCGGTCAGGGTCGCGAGCGGACGGGCGAGAGGGGAATGGTCGCGATGGGCGTGGGTGACGAAGATCGTCGTGATCCGTTCGCCGGGGGCGAGGGCGGCGAGCAGGGCTTCGCGATGGGCCGCGTGATCCGGGCCCGGGTCGATCAGCGCGACCTCTCCCTCGCCCAGGATGTAGCTGTTGGTTCCCCAATGCGTCATGGGCGACGGGTTCGGCGCCAGCACGCGCCGGAGACCTGGCTCCAGCGTTACGCAGCGGCCGGGTTCGGGCCTCTCCATCGCTCTTTCCTCTCATCCGGTGCGCGGCTAGGCTCGGTTCATGTTCGCGCCGCTCAAGTCCGTCGTTCCGCGCAGCCTCTATGGTCGCGCCGCCCTCATCCTGATCGTGCCCATCGTCACGATCCAGCTCGTGATTTCCATATCCTTCATCCAGCGCCATTACGAGGGCGTCACCCGGCAGATGGCGCGCGGACTGATGATCGAGCTTCGCCATCTGATCGACGTGGTCAACCGCGCACCCAGTCCGGCCGAGGCCGAGGCGCGCGCCGCGGCCGTGGCGCAGGCGCTGGAGTTCCGGGTGGCGCTGCCGGCCGAGTGGGGCGAGGTGCGAGACCGGAGGGACTTCTGGGACCTGTCGGGCCGCCAGCTCATCCCGGCCCTGCACGGGGGTCTTCCGGAACTTGCCGCCGTCGATCTCGTGAACACGGACAACGAGGTGCGGCTTCTGTTTGAAACGGCGGCCGGGCCCTTGTCCGTGGCGGTGGAGCGCCGGCGCGTCTCCGCCTCCAATCCGCACCAGCTGCTCGTCCTGATGATCGTGACCTCGATCCTGATGACGGTGATCGCCTACCTGTTCCTGTCCAACCAGCTCCGGCCGATCAAGCGGCTGGCGGACGCGGCCGAGGCGTTCGGCAAGGGCCAGCACATCGCCTATCGGCCGCGCGGGGCGCTCGAGGTGCGGGCGGCGGGGCAGGCCTTCCTCGAGATGCGCGCCCGGATCGAGCGGCAGATCGAGCAGCGGACGCTGATGCTGTCGGGCGTGAGCCACGACCTGCGCACACCGCTGACGCGGCTGCGGCTGGGGCTGTCGATGCTGTCCGACCCCGAGGAAGCCGAAGAGCTTCTGCGCGACGTGGCCGACATGGAGCGGCTGGTGGACGAGTTCCTCTCCTTCGTGCGGGGCGATGCGCTCGAAGAGGCCGAGCAGGTCGATCCGCTGGCCCTCGTGGCGCGCGTGGTCGAGAATGCGCAGCGCGCAGGGCAGAAGGTGACGCTCGTGCGGGCCGACGGCGAAGGCACGATGGTGCTGCGTCCGGCCGCGGTCGGGCGGGCGCTCGAGAATCTCGTCGGCAATGCGGTGCGCTACGGCAGCCGGGCCGAGGTCTCGGTTGCGCTCGGCGAGCGGGCGCTGCGCATCACGGTCGAGGATGACGGGCCGGGCATTCCGCGGGACCGGCGCGACGAGGCGCTGCGCCCCTTCACCCGGCTCGACCAGGCGCGCAACCAGAACCGCGGCGGGGGTGTCGGCCTCGGCCTCACGATCGCGATGGACATCGCGCGCAACCACGGCGGCACGCTGCGTCTCGGCGAAAGCCCGACCCTCGGCGGTCTCCGGGCCGAACTGACGCTCGCCCGCTGACAACATTCAAGGTGCCGTCATGCCCGGCGCCCCTTCATTCTGGGGTAAATATCCCGGGGTGCGGGGCAGAGCCCCGCGTGTCCCCTCACCTCCGGGCGCCGAGCACCAGCGACCACTGGGCCCGCCCGTCCGTGCCCGGCGCGATCCCCACGCCCGCCTCGCGCACCCCCTGCATCAGGATGTTCTTCCGATGCCCTGAGGAGTTCATCCAGAGTTCCACCACCCGCTGCGCGCTGGAGGGGCCGCGGGCGATGTTCTCGGCGGCGGTCCGGTAGCGGTAGCCCTCCGAGCGCAGCCGCTCGGTGAGGCCCGCCCCGTTGGGCAGTTCGTGCGACAGGACCGAGCGGCGGGCGTTGCTGCAGGCCTGCACCTGTGCCGCACGCTGAAGCCTGGCCGAGAAATCGAGCGGCGGCAGGCCCTTCTGGCGCCGTTCCGCGCTCACGAGGCGGATCACCTCGCTCCGGGCCTGATCGGCCCCCTGCGGGGCGGCGCAGGGCTGGGCGTGAAGCGGGGCCGCGATCAGCAGCAGGAGGCTTGCGAGGATTGTGCGCATGGGACTCATCTGTTCGTTGTGGTCTGGGTGTATTGCACGTTCCGGTTGCAATCTTCGAGGCGCAATCATGTTCCTTCCGGGGTCGATCCGCGGCCTTCCGCCGGCGCGACGACGCGGCCACCGGCCGCCGCGGCATCCTCGGGGTCGTGCGACACGAGGATCACCGGCAGCCCCTTCTGCCGTGCGCGCTCCAGCACGAAGGTGCGGATCTGGGCGCGGAGGGTCGCGTCCAGCCGCGAGAAGGGCTCGTCCAGAAGCAGGGCCGCAGGCTCGGCCAGCAGCGTCCGCAGCAGCGCCACCCGGGCGCGCTGGCCGCCCGAGAGCGTCGCCGGATCCCGGTCGGCAAAGCCGGCAAGATCGGCCTGCTCCAGCGCCGTCTCGATCCGCGCGCGACGCTCGGCGCCGCGAACACCGGCGGGCAGGCCGAAGCCGAGGTTGCCCGCCACGGACAGATGCGGAAAGAGCACGTCCTCCTGAAACAGCAGGCCGATTCGCCGCTCGCGCGTGGGCAGCCCGGTCACGTCGCGCCCGTCGAGCCAGATCCGCCCGCTCTGCCGGACCCCCGGCCCGAGCGTGCCCATGATGGCGGCGAGGGCCGTGGATTTGCCCGAGCCCGACGGGCCCATGATGGTCAGCACCTCGCCCGGAGCCACATCGAGATCGAGATCGACCAGCAGCGTGCCGCCCCGCATCACCCTCAGCCTGTCCAGACGCAGCCCCCTCATGCGGCCCTCATCCCGCGGCGGCGACGAAAGACCAGCGCCGGCAGCACGAGGGCTGCGGCGAAACCGGCGGCGGGCAGCAGCATCTGAAGCAGCGCGTAGGCCCCCACCACCCGCCGGTTTCCCCCCGAGGACAGCGCCACCGCCTCGGTGGTGAGGGTCGTCACCCGTCCGCCTCCGATCAGGAGCGTCGGCAGATATTGTCCGACCGAGACGGCGAGCCCCACCGCAAAGGCGGTCAGCACGGGGCGCATCAACATGGGCAGGCGGAGCCGCCAGAAGATCCGGCCGGGCGATGCGCCAAGGGCCGCGCCCACCGTGCCGATCCGCGCGTCCCACGCCCGCCAGGGCGCCGAGAGCGACAGGAACACATAGGGCAGCACGAAGATCAGATGGGCCGCCGCCACCGCCAACGGCGTGCCGTCGAGCCCGAGACCCAGCGCCGCCACCTGCAGTCCCGGCAGGAAGGCCACCTGCGGCACGATCAGCGGCAGATAGAGCACCGCCATCGCGCGGGACGAGGGGCTGAGCGCGTGGCGCTGCTCGGCCTCGAGACAGGCGAGGGCGAGGATCAGCGCCACTCCGGCCACCGCGGCTCCGAGGCCGAGCGTCAGGGCCGCGTGCCGGGCCAGATCGGGGGCCGCCTCGCGCCAGATGCGCAGGCTCATGGTCTGGGGCAGGCTGTCGGGAAAGCTCCAGAGCCCCGCGACCGACCAGAGCGCCAGCCCGGCGAGCCCCACGCCCACGGCCGCCAGCACCAGCGCCGTGGCCGCCAGCGTGAGCGGGCGAAGCAGCCGGTCGAGCCGCGCGCCCCGCCAGCCCCGCGCGGCTGCGCCGAGAAGGACCCTGCGCACCACCAGCTCTCCCGTCCGCCACAGGGCCAGCGCGCCCAGCACCAGCGTCAGTTGCAGCAGGGCCGCGGCGGCGGCGCGGCCGCGCTCGGCCAGCGCGGGATCGGCCATCCAGAGGGCGATCTGCACCGCCAGCGTCGGCGGGCGCGTCGGGCCGAGGATCATCGCCATCTCGACCGCCGTCATGGAATAGGCGAGCACGGCGTAGCAGGGCAGGCGGATCTGGGCATAGAGCGCGGGCAGGACCGCAAAGGCCCAGCCGGCCGCGCGTCCGTAGCCCAGCGTCTGCGCCAGCATGGTCCGCCGCGGCGCGTCGGTCTGGGGCAGGGCGGCCAGCGACATGAGCAGGAGGAAGGGCACCTCCTTGGCGACCAGCCCCGCGATCAGCGCGAGCCCCGCAGGATCGTTCAGCGTGAGCAGGTCGGGGGGCGTGTCCCAGCCGGTGGCCCAGGGCGAGAGGGCCCGCACGATCCAGCCCGAGGGCGCGATCAGGAAGGCCAGCCCCAGGGCCACGGCCGCATGGGGCACCGCCAGGAGCGGCGAGAGCAGTCTCAGCACCGCCCCGAAGATCCGTCCGCCCGGCAGCAGCGCCAGGATGAGCAGCGTCAGCGCGAGCGAAAGACCCGTCGCGGCAAGCCCCGTCACCAGCGACAGCCGCACCGCCGCCCCGAGGCCCGGCCAGTCGGCCAACGCCCGGAAGGACTGCAGCCCCGGCGTCCCGCCGAGCCCGAAGGCCGGCGCAATGGTGCCCGCAAGCCCCGCCGCCACCGGCACCAGCATGAGCGCGAGCGTCAGCCTCGGCGCCTGCCGCAGAAGCCCGCCCGCGCGCTGCCTCAAGGTGCGGTTCCGTAGCGGCGCACCCAGTCCTCGGCGATGCGCTCCATCCAGCTCGCGTGCGGCTCGAGAAGTGCGGGGCCGAGATCCTCCGGCGCGAGCGTCGCCACCCCCAGATCGAGCGCCTCGAACCGCGCCCGGTCCTCATCGGGCAGTCGGTCCAGATCGAGCACCGTCTGAAAGCCCAGCACGGCCGGATCCTGCGCCCGCGCCTGAACCGCCGGATCGAGAAGGAGATTCGCGATCACCCGTGCCCCGGCCGCATGGGCCGCATTGAACGGGATCGCCACGAAGCTTGCATTGCCGATGGTGCCGCCCTCGAGCGTGAAGGTGCGCACCGTCTCGGCCAGTTCGCCCGCCGCGATGGCGGCCGAGGCGCGGCCCGGATTGAAGGCGAAGGAGATCGCGATCTCGCCGTCGGCAAAAAGCTGGCCCATCGCCGGCTCATTGGCCGGATAGGCGCGCCCCTCGCGCCACAGATGCGGCTCGGCCCGGTCGAGCCAGTCCCAGAGCGGCGCCGTCGCCGCCTCGTAGGTCGCGGGATCCACCGGCCGCTGAAGCTGGGCCGGATCCTCGATCACGCCATGCAGGACCTGCTTGAGGAAGGTCGTGCCCAGATAGTCCGGCGGCTGCGGGAAGGTGAACCGTCCGGGGTTGGCCTCGATCCAGTCGAGCAGCCCCGCGAGCGTGCGCGGCGGCGAGGGCAGGCGGGCGCTGTCATGCTCGAACACGAGTTGCGCCATCGCCCAGGGGCTTTCGAGCCCCTCTGTGGGCTCGGTGAAGTCGGTGACGGTCGCGGGTTTGCCCGCCACATCGACGTAGCGCCAGTTGGGCAGGCTTTCGGCGAAGGGCCCCGACAGAAGGCCCTGCGCCTTCATCGCCGCAAAGTTCTCGCCGTTGATCCAGATGAGATCGACCGCGCCACCCGTCGTGCGTCCGGCCTGCTTCTCGGCCAGCACCCGCGCCACCGCGTCCGTCGTGTCGGCAAGCTTCACCTGTTCGAGCCGGACGCCATGACGGGCCTGCGCCTCCTCGCCCACCCAGGCGATGAAGGCGTTGATCTTCGAGTCGCCGCCCCAGGCGTGCCAATAGACCGTCTGGCCCTCGGCCTCGGCCAGCACGCGATCCCAGGCCTCCTCGGCGCCCGCTGCCGGCGCCAGTGCCGCGAGGCAGGCCAGCGCCGTCCCCATGATCCGTCCGAACATCCGACCCTCCCATCCGTGACCTCTTCCGCTTAGCGTGAGGCGTGGCCCCGCCGCAATCGCCGGCGTTGCAGAGCGCCGCCGCTTGCGCCACACAGCGCGCAAGGGAGACCTCCATGCTTGACGGCCTGATGCGACGCCTCATCGACCCGCCGCTCGACCGGGCGGGCCGCGCGCTCGCCCGGCGCGGCTGGAGCGCGGATGCGGTGACGCTGGCCGGGCTGGGCCTCGGGCTGCTGGCGGCGGGGATCGTGGCGCTCGGCCTGCCGCCCGTCTGGGCGATCCTGCCGCTTCTGGCGGGACGGTTCGCGGACGGGCTCGACGGGGCCATCGCACGGGCCACCCGCAGGACGGACTTCGGCGGCTATCTCGACATCACCTGCGATTTCCTCTTCTACGCGGCCTTTCCGCTCGCCTTCGTGCTGCGCGATCCCGAAGTCGGCGCGGCCGGGGCGTTCCTGCTGGCCTCCTTTTATGTGAATGGCGCGACATTTCTCGGTTTTGCGGTGCTTGCCGCACGGCGCGGGATGGAGACGCGCGCGCGCGGCGAGAAGTCGCTCTATTTCACCGCCGGATTGCTCGAGGGCAGCGAAACCATCCTGTTCTTCCTGTTTCTCTGCCTCTTTCCGCAGCTTTTCGCGCCGGCCGCCTGGATTTTCGGCGCGCTCTGCTTCGTGACGGCCACGAGCCGGGTGCTGCTGGCGCGGCGCCTGTTCCGCGAGTGACCGCTCGGCCGGCCTGTCGCTCACGCGGGGTCATCCCGCCGCGCATTTTTCCGGCCGCCCTTGCGGGGGGCGGGGCTGGCCACTAAGACTCGGGTAACAGCTGGACGATAATCCTTGCAAATGTGACGGGACAGCAGGCGCACATGAAAGACCCTATCGATCTCTACATGAACACGCTCGTGCCGATGGTGGTCGAACAGACCAGCCGTGGCGAACGGGCCTATGACATCTTCAGCCGCATGCTGAAGGAGCGGATCATCTTCCTCTCCGGCCCCGTGCATGACGGGATGTCGTCGCTGATCTGCGCGCAGCTGCTGTTCCTCGAGGCGGAAAACCCCTCGAAGGAAATCGCGATGTACATCAACTCGCCCGGCGGCGTGGTGACCAGCGGTCTCTCGATCTACGACACGATGCAGTACATCCGTCCCAAGGTCTCGACCCTCGTGATCGGGCAGGCGGCCTCGATGGGCTCGCTCCTGCTGACGGCGGGCGAGAAGGGAATGCGCTTCTCGCTGCCGAACAGCCGCGTGATGGTGCACCAGCCCTCGGGCGGCTACCAAGGCCAGGCGACCGACATCATGATCCACGCGCGCGAGACGGAAAAGCTCAAGCGCCGGCTGAACGAGATCTATGTCAAGCACACCGGCCAGGATCTCGATACGGTCGAGGCGGCGCTCGAACGCGACAATTTCATGTCCGCCGAGGATGCCAAGGCCTGGGGTCTGATCGACGAGATCCTGGAAAGCCGCGGCAAGACGGACGACACGGCGAAGTGAAAACGGGCCCCTCGCCGGGCGGACCGGCGAGGGGCGATTTGGCGTTGTGAAGGTCGGGGGCTTGGCCTAGACTTTCGCTTCAGGCCGGCAGGGCAGGCCCAAAGGCGCACGGCAGAGGACGACGATGGCGAACAATTCTGGCAGCGACAGCAAGAACACGCTCTACTGCTCTTTCTGCGGCAAGAGCCAGCATGAGGTGCGCAAGCTGATCGCAGGGCCGACCGTGTTCATCTGCGATGAGTGCGTCGAGCTCTGCATGGACATCATCCGCGAGGAAACCAAGTCCACCGGCCTCAAGTCGGCCGATGGCGTGCCCACCCCGCGCGAGATCTGCAAGGTTCTCGATGATTACGTGATCGGGCAGATGCATGCCAAGCGCGTGCTCTCGGTCGCGGTGCACAACCACTACAAGCGGCTCAACCACAGCTCGAAGAACGACATCGAGCTGTCGAAGTCGAACATCCTGCTGATCGGCCCGACCGGCTGCGGCAAGACGCTGCTCGCGCAGACGCTGGCCCGCATCCTTGACGTGCCCTTCACCATGGCGGATGCGACGACGCTCACCGAAGCGGGCTATGTCGGCGAGGATGTCGAGAACATCATCCTGAAACTGCTTCAGGCCTCGGAATACAATGTCGAGCGGGCGCAGCGCGGCATCGTCTATATCGACGAGGTCGACAAGATCACCCGCAAATCGGACAATCCCTCGATCACCCGGGACGTCTCGGGCGAGGGGGTGCAGCAGGCGCTTCTGAAGATCATGGAAGGCACGGTGGCGAGCGTGCCCCCGCAGGGCGGGCGCAAGCATCCGCAGCAGGAGTTCCTGCAGGTGGACACGACGAACATCCTGTTCATCTGCGGCGGCGCCTTCGCGGGGCTGGAAAAGATCATCGCGCAGCGCGGCAAGGGCTCGGGCATCGGTTTCGGCGCCGAGGTCAAGGATCCGGACTCGCGTGGGGTGGGTGAGCTCTTCACCGAACTCGAGCCTGAGGACCTGCTGAAGTTCGGCCTGATCCCCGAGTTCGTCGGCCGTCTGCCGGTGATCGCGACGCTGACGGACCTCGATGAGGCGGCCCTGGTCACGATCCTGACCGAGCCGAAGAACGCGCTCGTCAAGCAGTACCAGCGCCTGTTCGAGATCGAGGGCGTGAAGCTGACTTTCACCGCCGACGCGCTGACCGCCATCGCCAAGCGGGCGATCAAGCGCAAGACGGGCGCGCGGGGCCTGCGTTCGATCATGGAAGACATCCTGCTCGACACGATGTTCGAGCTTCCGGGCCTCGAGGGCGTGGAAGAGGTCGTCGTGAACGAGGAGGCGGTCAATTCCGGCGCGAAGCCACTTCTGATCTACACCGAGGTCACGAAGAAGAAGGACGCGACGGCAAGCTGAAGAGCCGGCCGCGGACGAGAATGTGAAGGCGGGTCCGGTGCCCGCCTTTCGCTTTTCCGCCGATCCCGCTGGACCTCGGCTGCGGCATTTGCCATATCGGGGCAACAGCTTTCGGAGGCTTGCGGATGTCGATACTCAAGCGCGCGGTGACCTGGTGGGACGGCCAGACCCTCGGCACCCAGTTCTTCACCTGGCGGCAAGGCGTCAAGGTGGGCGAGGATGAGCAGGGCAACACCTTCTACACCTCGAAGGACGGCAAGCGGCGCTGGGTGATCTACAACGGCGAGATCGAGGCGAGCCGCATCAGCCCGGACTGGCACGGCTGGCTGCACAGAACCTGGGAAGATCCGCCGACGGCCCGGCCGCTCGCGCACAAGCCCTGGGAGAAGCCCCACGTCGAGAACCTGACCGGGACCGAGGGCGCCTATGCGCCACCCGGCTCGATCCGGCGCGCCGAGCCGATCGCCCGGCGCGACTACGAGGCATGGCAGCCCGAATAATGGCCGAGAATCGTTCGGAAATCCTGGCCGGAGCGGCGGTTCTGGCAGCCGCCATCGGCTTCCTCGTCTATGCTGGGCAAACCGCCGGCATCACGCGCGACAGCGGATCCTACCCGCTGACGGCCAGCTTCCGCTCGGCCGAGGGAATCTCGGTCGGCACCGACGTGCGCCTTGCAGGCGTCAAGGTCGGCACGGTGACCGCCCTCGCGCTCAACCCGCAGACCTTCTTTGCCGACGCCACGATCTCGGTGAAGCAGGGGATCGAGCTGCCGACCGACTCGGCGATCCTGATCTCGTCCGAGGGGCTCCTCGGCGGCAACTACGTCGAGCTGATGCCGGGCGGCGCGCTGGAAAACCTCGCTCCGGGCGAGGAGATCGAGGACACCCAGGGCTCGGTCAGCCTGATCTCGCTTCTGATGAAGTTCGTCGGCTCGGGCGCCGAGAGCGCCATCCAGGGCGAGGAAGGATGAGGGTCCTGGCGGCGCTTCTGCTGATGGCGGCGCCGGCCCTCGCGCAGGATCTCCGCACGGCCGAGGGCAGCGGGGCGCTGCTGCGCTGGCTCGACAAGATGTCGGGCGAAACCGCCGATGCCGAGCTGATGCGCGGCCAGTCGGCGGTCAGCGGGCACCTGACCATCGAACTGGACGAGTGCCGCTATCCGGCCGGAGACCCGGCCTCGGACGCTTTCGCCCACCTGACGATCCGCGACTCGCGTGCGGCGGAACCCGTCTTCGATGGCTGGATGATTGCGTCGAGCCCGGCTCTGTCGTCGCTCGATCATCCGCGCTACGACGTCTGGCTGCTGCGCTGCACGACCGAGGCCGGATCCGGCGAGTAGCCGGGGGGCGCGAACTCGGCCTTGCCGGCAAGCGCCTCGCCGAGCCTGCGGTGATAGTCCGCGCGCGGGATCTCGATGGCGCCGAGCGAGGCGAGATGCGGGGTCAGGAACTGTGTATCAAAGAGCGTGAACCCGCCCGCGCGCAGCCTGTCGATCAGGAAGGCGAGGGCGACCTTCGAGGCGTCGGTGCGCCGCGAGAACATGCTCTCGCCGAAGAAGGCCCGGCCGAGCGTCACCCCGTAGACCCCGCCGACCAGAGCATCGCCCTCACGCACTTCCAGCGAATGGGCGTGTCCGAGGGCATGGAGCCCGACATAGAGCCGGAAGATGGTCGGGTTGATCCAGGTGTCCTCGCGATCGGCGCAGGCCCGGACGGTGCCGGCGAAATCCTCGTTGACCGTGACCGTCCAATCCATTCGGCGGATCCGCCGCGCGAGGCTGCGCGAGATATGGAAACCGTCGAGGGGGAAGATGCCCCGCCGCCGCGGATCCACCCAGTGGATCTCGGGATCGTCGCGCGACTCGGCCATCGGGAAGATGCCGAGCGCATAGGCGCGGAGCAGAAGCCGGGGTGTCAGCGCGGGCGGCGTCATGGGCCGCCCGCACCGGGCATCAGCCGAACTGGGCGGCCAGCCATTTTTCCAGCCAGTGGATGTTGTAATCGCCGTGCTGGATGTCGGGCTCGGCCAGCAGCGCGTGGAACAGCGGCACGGTCGTGTCGATTCCGTCCACGATCAGCTCGCCCAGCGCGCGGTGGAGGCGAGCCAGCGCCTCGGGCCGGTCGCGCCCGTGCACGATCAGCTTGCCGATCAGGCTGTCGTAATAGGGCGGGATCGAATAGCCGCCATAGAGCGCCGAATCCATCCGCACGCCGAGGCCGCCGGGCGCGTGAAAGACGCGGACCTTGCCGGGGCAGGGCGAGAAGTTCGGCAGCTTTTCGGCGTTGATCCGTACCTCGATCGCGTGGCCGTTGATCTCGAGCGCGTCCTGCTCGAAGGACATCGGCAGGCCGGCTGCCACCCGGATCTGCTCGCGCACCAGATCGACGCCGAAGATCGCCTCGGTCACCGGATGCTCCACCTGCAGGCGGGTGTTCATCTCGATGAAGTAGAACTCGCCGTCCTCGTAGAGGAACTCGATCGTTCCCGCGCCGATGTAGTTGATCCGGCCCACCGCCTCGGCGCAGATCTTGCCGATCCGGGCGCGCATCTCGGGGGTGATGACGGGGCCGGGGGCCTCCTCGAACACCTTCTGGTGGCGGCGCTGCAGCGAGCAGTCGCGCTCGCCCAGATGGACCGCGCGGCCCTTGCCGTCGCCAAAGACCTGGATCTCGATGTGCCGCGGCTTCTGGAGGTATTTCTCCATATAGACTTCGTCATTGCCGAAGGCGGCCTTGGCTTCGGAGCGGGCGGTGCGGAAGGCGACCTCCAGCTCTTCCTCGTTCCGCGCCACCTTCATCCCGCGCCCGCCGCCGCCGGCGGTGGCCTTGATGATGACCGGGAAGCCGATCGCACGGGCCGTGGTGATCGCCGCCTCGTAGTCGGGCACGCCGCCGTCCGAACCGGGCACGCAGGGCACGCCGAGCGCCTTCATCGTGTCCTTGGCGGTGATCTTGTCGCCCATGATGCGGATATGGTCCGCGGTCGGGCCGATGAATTCGATCCCGTGGTCCTGCAGGGCCTGGGCGAAGGCTGCGTTCTCCGAGAGGAAGCCGTAGCCGGGATGGACCGCCTCGGCGCCGGTGATCTCGCAGGCCGAGATGATCGAGGCCTTGTTGAGATAGCTTTCCGCCGACGAGGCCGGGCCGATGCAGACGCTTTCATCGGCCATGCGGACGTGCATGGCGTCGGCATCCGCGGTGGAATGGACGGCGACCGACTTGATCCCCATCTCCTGGCAGGCGCGGATCACGCGCAAGGCGATCTCGCCGCGGTTGGCGATCAGGATCTTCTCGAACATCGCCGCCTCACTCGATGATCATGAGGGGCGCGCCGTATTCGACGGCCGTGCCGTCCGACACGAGAACGCGCTTGACCGTGCCCGCCCGCGGCGCCGGAATGTGGTTCATGGTCTTCATCGCCTCGATGATCAGGACCGTCTGGCCCTCAGCCACGGTGGCGCCGACGGTGACGAAGGGCGTGGCGCCCGGCTCGGGCGCGAGATAGGCGGTGCCCACCATCGGCGAGGTGACGGCGCCCGGATGCTGGGCCGGATCCTCGATGGCGGGCGATGCGGCGGGCGCCGAGGACATCATCGGGGCGGCCATGGGGGCGGCCATCATCGGAGCCGCCGCCACCTGCGTCGTCACGATGTTGGCCTGCTTGACCACCCGAACCTCGAGGCTGTCATCCTCGCCATATTCCCGCTTCACCGAGAGTTCCGTCAGCTCGTTGCTGTTCAGCAGTTCGGCAAGGGCCTGGATGAAGGCGACATCGGCCTCGGTGTTGTTCTTGCTCATGACGTCCTCGGATTGGCTTGCTGCCGGATGGGGAAGGGCCCGCGGCCCTGACCGGCGCGCGGTTTCGCAGGCTTATACGCAATGGGCGCGGAGGAGAAAAGCGCCAGTTCGTCGCGAGAAGGCGGGGCCGTGCCGCTTTTTCGGGCGTCCGCGGCGGTTCCCCGCGCGGCCGGACGGTCGGGCGGCGCCCCGCATTATTTATCGTTTGGTAAAAAATAAGAGCCGTGTCAGCCTTGCTCCACAAACAACAACCCAGGGGAGGGTGCGACCTTGACCATGAGCCAGCTTACGCCCGGCGTCGTGCCGGGGCGTCTGCCAGCGGAAGCCTACTGTCGGAACTTCGCCGATGTGGAGCCGCCGCTCGACCGCCACGAGGCGAAGGTGGCGGCGGACCGATGCTACTTCTGCCACGACGCGCCCTGCGTGACCGCCTGTCCGACGGCGATCGACATTCCGCTCTTCATCCGCCAGATCGCGACCGGCACGCCCGAGGCCGCGGCGCGGACGATCTTCAACCAGAACATCCTGGGCGGCATGTGCGCCCGCGTCTGCCCGACCGAGCAGCTCTGCGAGGAGGTCTGCGTGCGCGAGGTGGCCGAGGGCAAGCCGGTCGAGATCGCCCGTCTCCAGCGCCACGCCACCGACACGCTGATGGCGAAGAACGTCCATCCCTTCCAGCGCGCCGCGCCCACGGGCAAGCGGGTTGCGGTGGTGGGCGCGGGGCCGGCGGGTCTTGCCGCCGCGCACCGGCTGGCGATGCTGGGCCATGAGGTCACGATCTTCGACGCGCATCCCAAGCCCGGCGGCCTGAACGAATATGGCATCGCCAGCTACAAGACGCCGGGCAACTTCGCGCAGGCCGAGGTGGACTGGCTGCTGATGATCGGGGGAATCACGCTCCGAACCGGGCAGGCGCTCGGGCGCGACATCACCCTCGAGGGGCTGCGGGCCGGGTTCGACGCGGTGTTCCTCGGCATGGGGCTCTCGGGCGTCAATGCGCTCCGGGCCGAGGGCGAGGAGCGCGACAATGTCCATCCGGCGGTGGATTTCATCGCGGCGCTGCGCCAGGCCGAGGATCTCTCGGCCCTGCCCATCGGGCGCGACGTGGTGGTGATCGGCGGCGGCATGACCGCCATCGACGCGGCGGTGCAGTCGAAGCTGCTGGGGGCCGAGACGGTCACCATCGTCTATCGCCGCGGGCAGGAGAGGATGAGCGCCTCGCGCCACGAACAGGATCATGCCACCTCCCACGGTGTCCGCATCATCTGCAACGCGGCGCCGGTGAAGGTGCATGGCAACGGCGCGGTGCGCGAGGTGGAGTTCGCCTACACCGAGGACGGGCCCGGCGGGCTGAAGCTTCTGTCCGAGACCTTCCGGCTGAAGGCGGACCAGCTCTTCAAGGCGATCGGCCAGACGCTGGGCGAGGTGCCCGAGGGGATCGCGCTTCAGGGCGGCAAGATCGCGGTGGATGCCGCGGGGCGGACGAGCCTCGAGGGCGTCTGGGCGGGCGGCGACTGCGCCACGGGCGGCGAGGATCTCACCGTGACCGCGGTGGCGCAGGGCCGGGACGCGGCCATGGACATCCATGCCGAGCTGGTCGGGTCATGAGCGCGCCTTGCAAGCATCAGGGCTTCGGGTTAGGCCTTCGGCCGGTCAGAAGCGGAGAGGCGGATGGACGGCATCGTCGAGACGATCGTGGGCTTCATCCGCGACAACAGCGACTGGGCGCTCTGGATCGCGATGATCTTCGCAGCGGCAGAGACGACGGCCTTCCTGTCGATCCTCATCCCCTCCACCGCGATCCTGTTCGGGGTGGGGGCGCTGGTCGCGACCGGGGGCCTCGACTTCACGCCGATCTGGATCGGGGCGAGCATCGGCGCCATGCTGGGGTCGTTCTTCTCCTTCTGGCTCGGCTGGCGCTTCGGGCCCCGGGCGCTGGAGATGCCGCCGATGCGCGACCATCGCGCGCTGATCCATCGCGGGACCGACGCCTTCGCGCGGTGGGGCACGCTGGCGGTGCTCATCGGCCATTTCTTCGGCCCGCTGCGGGCGGTGGTCTTCGTGCTGGCCGGTGTCTCGCGCCTGAGCGTCTGGAAATTCGCGCCGGTCAACATCCTGGGCTGCATCGCCTGGGCCTGGGCCACGCCCAAGTCCGGCGAGATCGGCGGCAACGTCCTGGGCTATCTCTGGAACCTCGTCACGGGCGGCTGACCCTTTCCGCCCGTTCCATGGCACCCGTTCAGGCCGCACCGCGGCCCGTTCCCCGTTTCTGAGGAGCATCCCATGGCCAATCTTCAGTCCGACTTCATCGGAATCCGGTCGCCCAACCCGTTCTGGCTGGCCTCGGCGCCGCCCACCGACAAGGAATACAACGTCCGCCGCGCCTTCGAGGCCGGCTGGGGCGGTGTGGTCTGGAAGACGCTGGGCAGCGAAGGCCCGCCGGTCGTCAACGTGAACGGCCCCCGCTACGGCGCGATCTGGGGCGCCGACCGGCGGCTTCTGGGCCTGAACAACATCGAACTCATCACCGACCGGCCGCTCGAGGTGAACCTGCGCGAGATCAAGTCGGTCAAGCGCGACTATCCCGACCGGGCGCTGGTGATCTCGCTGATGGTTCCCTGCGACGAGGACTCGTGGAAGGACATCCTCGCCCGGATCGAGGACACCGAGGCCGACGGGGTCGAGCTGAACTTCGGCTGCCCGCACGGCATGGCCGAGCGCGGCATGGGCTCGGCCGTGGGGCAGGTGCCGGAATATATCGAGATGGTCACGCGCTGGGTGAAGACGCACTCGCGCATGCCCTGCATCGTGAAACTCACGCCCAACGTCACCGACATCCGCAAGCCCGCCGAGGCCGCGAAGCGGGGCGGGGCGGACGCGGTCAGCCTGATCAACACGATCAACTCGATCACCGGCGTGGATATCGACGCCTTCGCGCCGATGCCCATGATCGACGGCAAGGGCACCCACGGCGGCTATTGCGGCCCCGCGGTGAAGCCCATCGCGCTGAACATGGTGGCCGAGATCGCCCGCAACCCCGAGACGCACGGGCTGCCGATCTCGGGCATCGGCGGCGTCACCACCTGGCGCGACGCGGTGGAGTTCATGCTGCTCGGCGCGGGCAACGTGCAGGTCTGCACCGCGGTGATGACCTACGGCTTCCGCATCGTGGAGGAGATGATCTCGGGCCTCTCGGACTACATGGACGCCAAGGGGTTCGAGACGACCGCGGATCTGGTGGGACGTGCGGTGCCCAACGTCACCGACTGGCAGTATCTGAACCTCAACTACGTCACCAAGGCCCAGATCGACCAGGACCTCTGCATCAAGTGCGGCCGCTGCTACGCCGCCTGCGAGGACACGAGCCATCAGGCCATCGCCATGTCGCCCGACCGCACCTTCAGCGTGAAGGACGAGGAATGCGTGGCCTGCAACCTCTGCGTCGATGTCTGCCCGGTCGAGAACTGCATCACCATGCGGGAACTGCCGAAAGGCGCGGTCGATCCGCGCACGGGCCGCACGGTGGGCGATTATGCCAACTGGCTCAGCCATCCGAACAACCCGTCGGTGCGCGAAGCGGCCGAGTGACCGGCGCCGGCCTCAGACGGCCAGAAGGCGCCTGAACAGCGTCTCGAGATAGAGCCCGGCCTCGGGGAAGGGGTCGGGCTCGCCCTCTCCCAGCACCGCCCGCACCTGCACCTCGAAATCGGCGTAATGCTGCGTCATGGCCCAGATCGAGAAGATCAGATGCACCGGATGCAGGCGCGCGATCCGCCCCTCGTCCATCCAGCGGGTCAGGACGGCGGCCTTGTCCGCCACCAGTTCCTTGAGGTCCGTCTCGATCACGGCGCGCATTCGCGGCGCGCCCTGCAGGATCTCGTTGGCAAACAGCCGGCTCTCGCGCGGAAAGTCGCGCGACAGCTCCAGCTTGCGCCGGACATAGCCGAGGATCTCGGCCACCGGGTCGCCCGCGGGGTTCATCGCCTTCAGCGGATCAAGCCAGGTCGCGAGCAGCCGCGACAGCAGGGCCACATGGATCGCCTCCTTCGACGGAAAGTAATAGAGCAGGTTCGGCTTCGACAGGCCGGCGGCCTCGGCGATCTGGTCGAGCGTGGCCCCGCGGAACCCGTGGGCCGAAAAGACCTCCAGCGCGGCCTCGAAGATCGCCTCGGAGTTGCGCCGCTGGATGCGCGTCTGCCGCGGGCTGGTCATGGGCGGGGGTCTCGGCGGGCAGGGGACATGGGGGCGCACTCCTTCTCGCCGGGATCCTAGTCCGGCCTTGACCGTTTGGTCAAATCTCCATCCCGGCCGGAAGATCCGCAGGGCACCTGTGGCATGATCGCGACGCCACACGGCGCGGGCGGCGCGCCGAGGCCGTCAGATCGCGCCGATGCCGCGCAGGATGATCTCCTTGACGCTCTCGGTGGCGGCGGCCCACTCCTCGTCCGACAGGGGGCGCCCGTCGTTCAGGGTCTCGATCTGATGCCCGAAGTCCGCGTAATGCTGGGTCGTGGCCCAGAGCATATAGAGCAGGTGGTGGGGATCGACCGGCCGCATCCGCCCGTCCGCGATCCAGCGGCGGATCGCCTGCGCGCGGCCTTCGGTCCATTCGCGCAACGTGGTCTCGAGGTAGTCCTGGATCACCGGCGCGCCGTGCATCACCTCGGAGGCCCAGACCTTCGAGCCGAACGGATGGCGGCGCGAGATTTCCATCTTGGCGTCGATATAGGCACCGATGCCCCGCACGGGGCAATCCGCCGTATCAAGGGCCTCTGCCGCCCGGAGCCAGATCTCGAAGATATCTTCGACGACGCGTCGGTAGAGCGCCTCCTTGGTGGGGAAGTAATAGTGCAGATTGGCCTTCGGCAGCCCCGCCATATCGGCGATGAGCTGCATGGTCGCGCCACCAAACCCGGCCTCGGCAAAGACTTTTTCGGCGGCGATCAGGATCGCCCGCTCGGTCTCGCGGCGGGTTTCCTCGCGTTTCGAGGGACGGGCGGTTTCGGGCATGGCTCCGAGATATTCATTGACCGGTTGGTCAGGTTATGGTGCGCTTCGATCTGACCGGATGGTCGAAGAAAGAGCAACAGAAGAGTCGGGGCGCGCGCGCCGGAGTTCCTGCCGCGACCCCGGACAGGGAGAACGGCATGGCCGACACGGTGGCCGCGGGTGAGAACCTGCGCATCAATGGCGAGCGTCTGTGGGACAGCCTGATGGAGATGGCGAAGATCGGACCCGGCGTCGCGGGGGGCAACAATCGCCAGACGCTGACCGACGCCGATGCCGAGGGGCGCGCGCTCTTCGCCCGCTGGTGCGAGGAGGCGGGCTGCACCCTGGGCGTGGACGGGATGGGCACGATGTTCGCAACCCGCGCCGGCACCGACTCCGAGGCGCTGCCGGTCTATGTCGGAAGCCACCTCGACACCCAGCCCACGGGCGGCAAGTTCGACGGCGTTCTGGGGGTTCTGGGCGCGCTTGAGGTGGTGCGGTCGATGAACGACCTGGGCATCCGCACGAAACATCCGATCGTCGTGACCAACTGGACCAACGAGGAGGGTGCGCGTTTCGCCCCGGCGATGCTGGCCTCGGGCGTCTTCGCGGGGGTCCATACGCTCGACTACGCCTATGCCCGCCGCGATCTGGAAGGGCGCAGCTTCGGCGAGGAGCTGGCGCGGATCGGCTGGAAGGGCGAGGAGCCGGTGGGTGCGCGAAAGATGCACGCCTATTACGAGTTGCACATCGAGCAGGGTCCCATCCTCGAGGCCGAGGGCCGGCAGATCGGCGTCGTGACCCATTGCCAGGGTCTCTGGTGGCTCGAGTTCACCCTGACGGGGCGCGAGGCGCACACCGGCTCCACCCCCATGACGATGCGCACGAACGCGGGCCTCGCCATGGCGCGGATCTTCGAGATGGTGCAGGAGGTGGCGATGGCCGCCCAGCCCGGCGCCGTGGGCGGCGTGGGGCAGGTGACCTTCTCGCCCAACTCGCGCAACGTTCTGCCGGGCAAGGTGGTCTTCACCGTGGACATCCGCTCGCCCGATCAGGGCAAGCTCGACGGGATGCGCGCCGAGATCGAGGCCCGCGCGGCCGACATCTGCGCCGAGCTGGGCGTGGGCTGCTCGGTCGAGCCGGTGGGCCATTTCGACCCCGTCACCTTCGCGCCCGAGCTGGTGGCCCACGTCCGGGCCGCGGCCGAGAAGCTGGGGCTGAGCCACATGGACCTGATCTCGGGCGCCGGTCACGATGCCTGCTGGGCGGCACGGATCGCGCCCGCCACGATGGTCATGTGCCCCTGCGTGGGCGGGCTCTCGCACAACGAGGCCGAGGAGATTTCGCCGGAATGGGCCACCGCCGGGACGAACGTGCTGTTTCACGCCGTGCTGGAAACGGCGGGTGTGGTGGGCTGACGCCGGGGGGCTGTCTGCCCCCCGGACCCCCCGAGGATATTTGGGCAGAGTGAAAGGGCGACCGGCGGGAGGTGGCGCCGATTGCCGGAGGCCGGAGCCGACGGCCGCGGGCCAAGGAGAGGGATCATGAGCACAGTCATCAAGAACGGAACGATCGTCACGGCGGACCTGACCTATCAGGCGGATGTGCTGATTGAAGGCGGCGTCATCACCGCCATCGGGCCGGACCTGAGGGGCGACGAGGTGCTGGACGCCACCGGCTGTTATGTCATGCCGGGGGGCATCGACCCGCACACCCATCTCGAAATGCCCTTCATGGGCACCTATTCCTCGGACGATTTCGAGAGCGGCACGCGGGCGGCGCTGGCGGGCGGCACGACGATGGTGGTGGATTTCGCGCTCCCCGCGCCGGGTCAGGGGCTGCTCGATGCGCTTTCCATGTGGCACAACAAGTCGGGCCGGGCGAACTGCGACTATTCCTACCACATGGCGATCACCTGGTGGGGCGAGCAGGTCTTCGACGAGATGAAGGCGGTGGTCGATCAGGGCATCACCTCGTTCAAGCATTTCATGGCCTACAAGGGCGCCCTGATGGTGAACGACGACGAGCTGTTTGCCAGCTTCCGCCGCTGCGCCGATCTGGGGGCGCTGGCGATGGTCCATGCCGAGAACGGCGACGTGGTGGCCGAACTGTCGGCCCGCCTTCTGGCCGAAGGCAACTGCGGGCCGGAGGCGCACGCCTATTCCCGTCCGCCGCAGGTCGAGGGCGAGGCCACGAACCGCGCTATCATGATCGCCGACATGGCGGCGGTGCCGCTCTATGTCGTCCATACCTCCTGCGAGGAGGCGCACGAGGCGATCCGGCGCGCCCGGATGCTGGGCAAGCGCGTCTGGGGCGAGCCCTTGATCCAGCACCTGACGCTGGACGAGAGCGAGTATCTCCATCCCGACTGGGACCATGCCGCGCGCCGGGTGATGAGCCCGCCGTTCCGCAACAAGCAGCACCAGGACTCGCTCTGGGCGGGGTTGCAGTCGGGCTCGCTGTCGGTGGTGGCGACCGATCACTGCGCCTTCACGACGGATCAGAAACGCTTCGGAATGAATGATTTTACCAGGATCCCGAACGGCACCGGCGGGCTCGAGGACCGGATGCCGATGCTCTGGACGCATGGGGTGAACACCGGGCGTCTCACGCCGAATGAATTTGTGGCCGTAACCTCAACGAATATCGCGAAGATCCTGAACTGCTACCCGAAGAAGGGCGCAGTTCTGGTGGGGGCGGATGCCGATCTGGTGGTCTGGGACCCCGAGAAGACCAAGGTGATCTCGGCCGGCTCGCAGCAGTCGGCGATCGACTACAACGTGTTCGAGGGCAAGGAGGTCAAGGGCCTGCCACGCTACACGCTGACCCGCGGGCAAGTGGCAGTGGCGGATGGCGAAATCCGCACGCAGGAAGGCCACGGCCAGTTCGTCGCCCGCGAGCCGCGGCCGGCGGTGAACCGCGCGCTTTCGGCCTGGAAGGAACTGACGGCGCCTCGGCCGGTCGAGCGGTCGGGCATCCCGGCGACGGGGGTGTGATGTCGGACGCTGCGACCGGCCGGCCCGTGATCGACGCGCGGAAGGTGGGCCTGACTTTCCAGACGGCGGACGGCCCGGTCCATGCGCTGAAGGACGTTAATCTCTCGGTGATGAAGGGCGACTTCGTGTCCTTCATCGGCCCCTCGGGCTGCGGCAAGACCACCTTCCTGCGCGCCATCGCGGCGCTGGAGCATCCCACCGAAGGCGACCTGCGCGTCAATGGCATGACGCCGGATGAAGCAAGGAAGCGAAGGGCTTACGGCTATGTCTTCCAGGCCGCGGGGCTTTATCCGTGGCGCACCATCGCGGGCAACATCCGCCTGCCGCTGGAGATCATGGGCTTCCCGAAGCCCGAGCAGGATCGGCGTGTGAAGGACGTTCTGCAACTGGTTGAACTGGAAGGGTTCGGCAAGAAATACCCTTGGCAGCTGTCGGGGGGGATGCAGCAGCGCGCCTCGATCGCGCGGGCCCTGGCTTTTGACGCCGACATCCTCTTGATGGACGAGCCCTTCGGCGCTCTGGACGAGATCGTGCGCGACCGTCTGAACGAGGCGCTTCTGAAGCTCTGGGCGCAGACCGGCAAGACCATCGGCTTCGTGACCCATTCGATCCCCGAGGCGGTCTATCTGTCCACGAAGATCGTGGTCATGTCGCCCCGCCCGGGCCGGATCACCGACGTGATCGAAAGCCCCCTGCCGCGCGAGCGTCCGCTGGACATCCGCGACAGCGCCGAGTTCATCGCCATCGCCCACCGCGTCCGCGAGGGCCTGCGCGCTGGCCATTCCTATGACGACTGAGAGGCGCCCATGAGGTCCATCCTGCCGGTCCTGACGGTCGTCGCGGTGATCGTGGCGCTCTGGTATGCCGCGGCGGTTGCGATGAACGCGACATGGGTGCGCGATCAGGCGGCGCGCGCGGGCACAGAGGTCAGCTTTCAGGAGCTTGTCCCCCGCACACTGGCGCAGGATCGCCCGGTGTTGCCTGCCCCGCATCAGGTGGCCAAGGGCCTGTGGGACGGGTGGGCCGGGCAGGCCGTCACCTCGCGGCGCAGCCTTGTCTATCACGCCTGGATCACGCTCTCGGCGACGCTGGTGGGCTTTGGCATCGGCACCGGGCTGGGCATTCTGCTGGCGGTGGGCATCATCCACAACCGCGCGATGGACCAGAGCGTGATGCCCTGGGCCATCGCCAGCCAGACCATCCCGATCCTCGCCATCGCGCCGATGATCATCGTGGTGATGAATTCCATCGGCGTCTCGGGGCTGCTGCCGAAGGCGATCATCTCGGCCTATCTCAGCTTCTTCCCGGTCGTGGTCGGCATGGTGACGGGCCTGCGCAGCCCCGACCGGATGCAGCTGGACCTGCTGTCCACCTACAACGCCAGCCGCAGCCAGACCTTCTGGAAGCTGCGGCTGCCGGCCTCGATGCCCTACCTCTTCGCCTCGCTGAAGGTGGGGATCGCGGCCAGCCTCGTCGGCGCCATCGTCGGCGAGCTTCCCACGGGCGCGGTCGCGGGCCTCGGCGCGCGGCTCCTGCAGGGCAGCTATTACGGACAGACCATCCAGATCTGGGCCGCGCTCTTCACCGCCGCCATCGTCGCCGCGGCGCTGGTGGGGATCGTGGGGGCGGTGCAGGCCGTGGTGCTGAAGCGGATGGGGATGGCGCGATGAACCTCGTCCTTCTCGCGCTGGTCTTCTGGGTCGCCACGCTGGCGCTGAACATCCGCATTTCGCATTCGCGCTTTTCCGAGACGCGGGCCGGGCGGCTGGTGGTGCCGGCGATCTTCGGCCTGACCGTGCTGGTCGTGTGGGAGCTGATGGTGCGCGGCCTTCAGGTCTCGCCCATCATCCTGCCGCCGCCGACCGCCATCGGGGCGCGGATCTCGACAAGCCTGCCGGTGCTTTGGGGCGACTTCGTCCAGACCTTCGTCAAGGGCGCGCTGACCGGCTGGCTGATCGGCTGCGGCGCGGCGGTGCTGACCGCCATCGCCATCGACCGCTCGCCCTTCCTGCAGCGGGGCCTCATGCCGGTGGGCAATTTCGTGGCCGCGCTGCCGATCGTGGGGATCGCGCCGATCCTGGTGATGTGGTTCGGCTTTGACTGGCAGTCGAAGGCGGCGGTGGTGGTGGTGATGGTCTTCTTCCCGGTGCTGGTGAACACGGTGGCGGGCCTGGCCGCGACCGAGGCCATGCAGCGCGACCTGATGAAGACCTATTCCGCCAGCTACGCCCAGACGCTTCTGAAGCTGCGGCTGCCGGCGGCGATGCCCTTCATCTTCAACGGGCTGAAGATCGCCACCACGCTCGCGCTGATCGGCGCCATCGTTGCCGAGTTTTTCGGCAGCCCCATCCGCGGCATGGGCTTTCGCATCTCGACCGAGGTGGGCCGGCTCGGCCTCGACATGGTCTGGGCCGAGATAACGGTTGCCGCACTGGCGGGCTCGGCCTTCTATGGAGTGGTGGCGCTGGTCGAGCGGGGGGTGACCTTCTGGCACCCGTCCCAGAGACGTCAACGATAGCCCGAACGGGCTCAACACGGAGGTAAGGATGAAAGGACTTCTGACCGGAGCGGCGCTTCTCGCGCTCGCCGCGGGAACGGCCTCGGCCGAGGATGTGACGCTGCAGCTGAAATGGGTGACGCAGGCCCAGTTCGCGGGCTACTACGTCGCCAAGGACCAGGGCTTCTACGAGGAAGAGGGGCTGAACGTCACGATCAAGCCGGGCGGGCCCGACATCGCGCCGGTGCAGGTGCTGCTGGGCGGCGGCGCCGACGTGATGGTGGACTGGATGCCCTCGGCGCTGGCCGCGCGCGAGCAGGGCGCCGACATCGTCAACATCGCCCAGCCCTTCAAGTCTTCGGGCATGATGCTGACCTGCCTCAAGGAATGGGGCGTGGCGAGCCCCGAGGACTTCAAGGGCAAGACGCTGGGCGTCTGGTTCGGCGGCAACGAATATCCGTTCCTGAACTGGATGTCGAAGCTGGGCCTGCCCACCGACGGCTCGCCCGAGGGGGTGACGGTGCTGAAGCAGGGCTTCAACGTCGATCCGCTCTTGCAGAAGCAGGCGGCCTGCATCTCCACCATGACCTACAACGAATACTGGCAGGTGATCGACGCGGGCCTTTCGCCCGACGACCTCGTGACCTTCAAGTACGAGGATCAGGGCGTGGCGACGCTCGAGGACGGGCTTTACGTCATGGCGCCGAAGCTGCAGGATCCGGCCTTCGTCGAGACGATGGCCAAGTTCGTTCGCGCCTCGATGAAGGGCTGGAAATGGGCCGAGGAGAACCCCGACGAAGCCGCGATGATCGTGCTGGAAAATGACGACACCGGCGCGCAGACCGAAGAGCACCAGAAGCGGATGATGGGCGAGATCGCCAAGCTCACGGCGGGCTCGAACGGCGCGCTGGACGTGGCCGACTACCAGCGCACCGTCGAGGCGCTGCTCGGGGGCGGCTCGGACCCGGTGATCTCGAAGGAGCCCGAGGGCGCCTGGACCCACGAGGTGAGCGGCAAGGCGCTGAACTGACGGCATCCCGGGGGGGGGCGCCCCTGCCGCACCCTCCTGCTCCGTTCCCGCGTCGCGAAGGGCGGGAGCGGGGCCTTGTCCTCGGCGGCCCCAGCGCCCAAGCTGAAGGTTCGCGACAGGAGGCCTCAGAACGATGACCGACACCCGGGACAGAAGGCGGTTCCGCTCGCAGGAGTGGTTCGACAATCCCGACAACCCCGGCATGACCGCGCTCTATGTCGAGCGATACCAGAACCAGGGATTCACGCGGCGCGAATTGCAGGGCGATCGGCCGATCATCGGCATCGCGCAGTCGGGATCGGACCTCGCGCCCTGCAACAAGATCCACCTGTTCCTGGCCGACCGGATCAAGGCGGGGATCCGCGACGCGGGCGGGGTGCCGATGGAGTTTCCCGTCCATCCGATCCAGGAGACCGGGCGGCGCCCGACGGCGGCGCTCGACCGCAACCTGGCCTATCTGGGTCTGGTCGAGGTGCTGCACGGCTATCCGATCGACGGCGTGGTGCTGACCACGGGCTGCGACAAGACCACTCCGGCGCAGCTGATGGCGGCGGCGACGGTGGACCTTCCCTCGATCGTCCTCTCGGGCGGCCCGATGCTGGATGGCTGGTGGGAGGGCAAGCTCGCCGGGTCGGGCACGATCATCTGGGAGAGCCGCCGGCTTCTGGCCGAGGGCGAGATCGACTATGCCGAGTTCATGGAGCGCGCCTGCGCCTCGGCGCCCTCGCTCGGCCATTGCAACACGATGGGCACCGCCTCGACGCTGAACGCGCTGGCCGAGGCGCTCGGCATGTCGCTGCCGGGCTGTTCGGCCATTCCCGCGCCGTTCCGCGAGCGGATGAACATGGCCTATGCCACGGGGCGACGGATCGTCGAGATGGTGCTCGAGGATCTCAAGCCGTCGGACATCCTCACCCGCAAGGCCTTCGAGAACGCCATCCGGGTCAATTCGGCGATCGGTGGCTCGACCAACGCGCCGCCGCATCTGCAGGCGATCGCGCGCCATGTCGGGGTCGAGCTTGCGGTGCAGGACTGGCAGGAGGTGGGGTTCGACGTGCCGCTGCTGGTGAACATGCAGCCCGCGGGCGAGTATCTGGGCGAGAGCTTCTTTCGCGCGGGCGGGGTTCCGGCCGTGATGGGCGAACTGATCGCTGCGGGGCTTCTGCATGAGGATGCGCTGACGGTCACCGGCCAAAGCGTGGGCCACAACCTTCAGGGCGAGCGCAGCCGCGACCGGCGCGTGATCCGCCCGGTTGATGAGCCGCTGCGCGAAAAGGCTGGATTTCTCGTGCTTTCGGGCAATCTCTTCGACTCGGCTCTGATGAAGACCTCGGTGATCTCGGCCGAGTTCCGGCACCGCTTCCTCGCGCGGCCGGGACAGGAGGGCATCCACGAGGCCCGCGCCGTGGTCTTCGAGGGGCCCGAGGATTATCACGCCCGCATCAACGACCCCGCGCTCGGCATCGACGAGACGACGATCCTCTTCATCCGCGGTGTGGGCTGCATCGGCTACCCCGGATCGGCCGAGGTGGTGAACATGCAGCCGCCCGACGCGCTGCTGCGCGAGGGCGTCACGCATCTGCCGACGGTGGGCGACGGGCGGCAGTCGGGCACGTCGGAAAGCCCCTCGATCCTCAACGCCTCGCCCGAGGCGGTGGCCGGCGGGGGTCTTGCGTTTCTGCAGACCGGGGACCGGGTGCGGCTCGACCTCAACCGCTGCCGGCTCGATGCGCTGGTGGACGAGGCCGAATGGGAGGCGCGGCGGGCCGCATGGCAGCCGCCCGAGCTTCACAACCAGACCCCGTGGCAGGAAATCTATCGCCGCCTCTCGGGCCAGCTGGCCGACGGGGGGTGCATCGAGCTGGCCACCACTTACCGCCGTGTGGCGCGAGATCTTCCGCGGGACAACCATTGAAACATCGGGTTACACGGCGAGGTTCATGTTCTGCATGAGCCTCGCCCTGCATGCCACGAACCCCGCGTTCAGGCGACGGGGGTCAGCAGCGGCTCGCCCGTCAGGAAGGCGCGGATGTTGGCGCGTTGCAGCTCTCCCATCGCGCGGCGCGTCTCGACCGTGCCCGAGCCCTGGTGCGGTTGCAGCAGCACGTTGGGCAGCGACAGGAACCGCGGGTCGATGTCGGGCTCGTTGCGGAAGACGTCGAGCGCCGCCCCGATCCGCCCGGCCTCGAGCGCCTCGATGAGGGCGGCCTCGTCCACCGTCGTGCCGCGCGAGATGTTCACCAGGACGGCGTCCTGCGGCATGCAGGCGATGACCTCGGCCGAGACATAGCGTTCGGTGGCCGCTCCGCCGACCAGGGCCACCACCAGCCAGTCCACCTCGGCCGCCAGCCCCTCGGGGGTCGCGTGGAAGATCCAGCCGGCGGGCACCTCCTTGGCGCTGCGCGAATGGTAGTGGATCTCCATGCCGAAGCCCACGAGGCGGTCGGCGATGGCCCGCCCGATGCGCCCCAGTCCCATGATGCCCGCCCGCCCGCCCGAGAACTTGCGGTTCAGCGGAAAGTCCTCCTTTGGCCACCGCCCTTCGCGCACGAAGCGGTCTCCGTCCGGGATGCGGCGGCAGAGGGCGAGCATCATGGCCAGCGCCGTATCGGCCACGTCGTCGTTCAGAACATCGGGCGTGTTGGTCACGCGGATGCCGCGGGCGCGGGCGGCGTCAACGTCGATCGCATCGTAGCCCACGCCAAAGTTCGCGATCACCCCGAGGGCGGGCAACAGGTCCATCGTCTCGGCCCCGAAAGCCGCGCCGCCCTTGTAGGCCACCGCGATGGTCTCGTGCCGGAGAGAGGGATCGAGGTCGGCCAGATCCGCAAGCCGCGCGACCGTGGTGAGGGAAAAGCTCTGCGTCATCGCCTCATTGTCCCATTCGGGGTAGGAGCCCACTGCGATCACCCGTTGCCGTTTCATCCCGTCTCCTTTCGGTCCGTTGCCTGCGGCCCCGGGGGCCGCGGCGAAAGGCTGGCATATCACGAACGGATCGGCCAGCCTGCCGAGCATCATCCCGTCTCAGCCAGAAGTTCCTCTTGCGCGCCCTTCGATCAGCCGGCCCTTTTGCGCCGGCAAGGCTTGTTCTTGCATCGGGAATGCTCTTTGCTGAGGCGGAACTGCGAGCGGAGGAGACCATGGGCTCAGGCCGGCTGACCGGAAAGCGCGCGCTGGTGACGGCGGCGGGTCAGGGGATCGGCAGGGCCTCGGCTCTCGCCATGGCGCGCGAAGGGGCGCGGGTGCTGGCGACCGATGTGAACGCGGCCGCACTCGAAAGCCTCGCCGCCGAGGGGCTGGAGGTGCGCCGTCTGGACGTGCGCGATCCGGCCTCGATCGCCGATGCCGTCGAGGCGGCGGGGCCGCTCGATGTGCTCTTCAATTGCGCGGGATTCGTCGCCTCCGGCACGATCCTCGACTGCGACGAGGAGAGCTGGGAGGTCTCGGTCGGGCTGAACCTGACGGGCATGTACCGCATGTGCCGCGCCTTCCTGCCCGGCATGATCGCGGGCGGCGGCGGGTCGATCGTCAACATGGCCTCGGTCGTCTCGGCGGCCATCGCCGCGCCGAACCGCTTCGTCTATGGCACCACCAAGGCGGGCGTCGTGGGGCTGACCAAATCCATCGCGGCCGACTTCATCGGGCAGGGCATCCGCTGCAACGCGATCTGCCCCGGCACGGTCGAGAGCCCCTCGCTCGAAGAGCGACTCCGCGCGACCGGCGACTACGAGGCCGCGCGGCGCGCCTTCGTGGCGCGCCAGCCCATCGGCCGCATCGGCCGCCCCGAGGAGATCGCGGCGCTCGTCGTCTATCTCGCCTCGGACGAATCCGCCTACA
This sequence comes from Cereibacter azotoformans, assembly GCF_021391315.1. NCBI lineage: Bacteria > Pseudomonadati > Pseudomonadota > Alphaproteobacteria > Rhodobacterales > Paracoccaceae > Cereibacter > Cereibacter azotoformans. Next base: position 1,307,626 of record NZ_CP090021.1, read on the forward strand.
CCACCGGGGTCGCCCATGTCATCGACGGGGGCTGGTCCAATATCTGAGGAGAGACCATGAAACTGCTGCGCCATGGGCCCGCCGGGGCCGAACGACCCGGGCTCGTCTGGACCGACGGCACCATCCGCGACCTCTCGGGCATCCTGCCGGACGTGGGGGGCGACGCGCTGTCGGACGAGGGTCTGGCCAGGCTGCGCGAGATCGACGGGGCGGGCCTGCCGGTCGTGGCCGAGGATGCGCGCCTCGGCCCCTGCGTGGGCGGGATCGGCAAGTTCATCTGCATCGGCCTGAACTATTCCGACCATGCGGCCGAGACCGGCGCGCAGGTCCCGCCCGAGCCGATCATCTTCATGAAGGCCAATTCGGCGATCTGCGGCCCGAACGATCCGATCATCATTCCGCGCGGGTCGGTCAAGACCGACTGGGAGGTGGAACTGGCCGTGATCATCGGCCGGAAGGCCAAGTATGTCTCTGAGGCCGAGGCGCTGACCCATGTCGCGGGCTATGCGGTGGCCAACGATGTCTCCGAGCGGGCCTTCCAGGCCGAACGGTCGGGCCAGTGGACCAAGGGCAAGAGCTGCGACAACTTCGGCCAGCTCGGGCCCTGGCTCGTGACCCGGGACGAGGTGGCCGATCCGCAGGACCTGTCGCTCTGGCTGTCGGTGAACGGGCAGAAGATGCAGGACGGCACGACGCGGACGATGGTCTATGGCGTGGCCTTTCTGGTCAGCTACCTCTCGCAGTTCATGACGCTGCATCCGGGCGACGTGATCTCGACCGGGACGCCTCCGGGGGTGGGGCTGGGGATGAAGCCGCCCCGGTTCCTGAAGGCCGGGGACGTGGTCGAGCTGGGTGTCGAGGGGCTGGGCCGGCAGCGGCAGGACGTGATCGCCGACGCCTGAGCGCGCCGCATCGGGGCCGGCAATGTCCGGCCTCGACGGCGGTGCGAGGCGGGGTTGAAAAGCCCTGTGCTTCCCCCGGATAATGCAGGATGATCCTGTAAAGCCGGGAGGGATGAACCATGCCGATGACGGCGCTCACGGGCAGCCGGGTGCGCGAGCGGCGCCTGCAGCTGGGGCTCCGGCAGGCCGATCTCGCGCGGTCGGCGGGGATCTCGGCCTCGTATCTCAACCTGATCGAGCACAACCGCCGCCGGATCGGCGACGAGGTGCTGGGACGGCTGGCGCGCGCGCTGAAGATCGAGGCCCAGACGCTCTCGGCCGGGGCCGAGTGGGTGCTGGTCGAGGATCTGCGCGCCGCGGCCGCGTCGGGCGGCGACGAGCAGCCCGAACTGGACCGGGTCGAGGATTTCGTCGGCCGCTTTCCGGGCTGGGCGCGGATGCTGGCCGCGCAGCATCGAAGGCTGGGCCTGCTCGAACGCACCGTCACCGCGCTGAACGACCGCCTGACCCACGACACCCATCTCAGCCAGGCGCTGCACGAGGTGCTTTCGGCGGTGAGCGCGGTGCGCTCGACCGCGGCGATCCTGGCCGAAACCGAGGACATCGACCCGGACTGGCGGGCGCGCTTCCATGCCAACATCCACACCGACAGCGAGCGGCTGGCGGTGGGGGCCGAGGCGCTGGTGGCCTATCTCGACGCGGCCGCCGAGGACGAGGAGCAGGGCCTCGCCGCGCCGCAGGAGGAGGTGGAGGGCTGGCTTGCCGCCCGCGGCTGGCATCTGGCCGAACTGGAGGAGCCGGGCGGGCGGGCGCTGCTCGAGCCGGAACTCGAGGGTCTGGCGTCGGCGGCGGGCCGGGCGATGGCGCGCGACTGGATCCTGCGGGCCGAGGCGGATGCGGCGGTGATGCCGCTCGATGCCTTCCGCGCCGCGATCCGGGCCGAAGGCGATCCGCTGCTGGTGGCCCGCCGGTTCGGCGTGGGGGTTCTCGCCGTCTTCCGGCGGATGGCGACGCTGCCGGGCGCGCTTGCGGGCCTCGTGATCTGCGACGGGTCGGGGACGCTGGTCTTCCGCAAGCCGCCCGAGGGGTTCCTGCTGCCGCGGTTCGGCGCCGCCTGTCCGCTCTGGCCGCTCTTCGAGGCGCTGGCCCATCCGATGAGCCCGGTCGAGGCGGTGATCGAGCCTGCGGCCCGCGCCCGCCGCTCCTACCGCGCCCGAGCCTTCTGCGAGCCGCGCCATCCGGCGGGCTTTTCCGGGCCCGAACTGCGCGAGGCGGGAATGCTGATCGAGCCGGCGGTGCCCGACCCGTCCTTCGAGCCGCGCCCCGTGGGAACCTCGTGCCGGATCTGTCCGCGCGCGGGATGCCCCGCCCGGCGCGAGCCCTCGATCCTGCTGGAAGGCTCGTGACGGCAGCCGTTTCCGGCGGCGCAGGGGGCGTGATCGGCGACCTCCCGCTTTGACAGCAACGCGTCTTGCATCGTAAGTTGACACGGGGCGGGGAGGCTCCGGGTGCGGGTTGCGGGGGGAATGTTGCATGACGGCGCATGTGCTGCTGATCGAGGACGAGCCGAACATTGCCGAAGCGATCCGGTTCATCCTGATGCGCGACGGGTTGAAGGTCTCGACCCACTCTAGCGGCGCCGATGCGATCGAAGCGGTGCGAAGCACGCAGCCCGACCTTCTGATCCTCGACCTGATGCTGCCCGGCATGAGCGGCTTTGACATCCTCTCGGCGCTGCGGGCCGATCCCCAGACCGAGGATCTGCCGGTGCTGATGCTGACGGCCAAGGGGCAGGTGCGCGACCGGGCCGCCGCCGAACGGGCCGGGGTGGATGCCTTCATGTCGAAGCCCTTTTCCAACACCGAGATGCTGGCGTCGGTCCGGGCCCTGGTGCCGCGATGAGCCGCCGGCGCTCGCCGCTCTTTCTGGCGCGGCGATCCTACCGCAAGCGGCGGCTGCGGGATGCGGCGCGGATGCTGCCGGTGCTGGGCGCCTTCCTGTTCCTGCTGCCGATCCTGTGGGAGCCCGCCGCCACCGACCGCCGCGACACGGCGCCGGACGGGATCTATCTCTTCGTGATCTGGGCGCTGCTCATCCTGGCGGCCGCGGTCATGGCGCCGGGCCTGCGGGCCGAGCCGCGCGAGGATGGCGCGGGCGACGAGGGCGTCGGCGGAGGCGGGGCGGACTGATGCCGTTTGACATCCTCGTCCTGGCCTGCCTCTGCTATGTGATCCTTCTGTTCCTCGTGGCCTTCCTCGTCGAGCGCCGCTCGGTGGGTGAGGCGCTGCCCTGGCTGCGCTCGCCCCTGGTCTATACGCTCTCGCTCTCGATCTACTGCACCGCCTGGACCTTCTACGGCGCGGTCGGATACGCCGCCCGCTCGGGGCTGGAATATCTGACCATCTATCTCGGGCCGACGCTGGTCTTCGTGGGCTGGTGGTGGGTGCTGCGCAAGCTGGTGCGGATCGGGCGACAGCAGCGCGTGACCTCGATCGCCGACCTGATCTCGTCGCGCTATGGCAAGTCGAACCTGCTCGGGGTTCTGGTGACGCTGCTCTGCGTGGTGGCGGCCACGCCCTACATCGCGCTTCAGCTCCAGTCCGTCACGCTGAGCTTCAGCGTCTTTGCCAGCGGCCCGCACGAGGGCTGGCAGATGCCCGACCACGACAGCACCTCGATCTGGGTGGCGGCGGGGCTGGCGCTCTTCACCATCCTGTTCGGCACCCGCAAGCTCGATGCCAACGAGCAGCACACCGGCATCGTCACCGCCATTGCGGTCGAGGGCGTCGTCAAGCTCGTGGCGCTGGTGGCGGTGGGGGCCTTCGTGGTCTGGGGCGTGGCCGACGGCCCGGCCGACGTGATCGCGCGCATCGACCGCTCGGTCATCGCCGACTGGGATCTGGTGCCCTCCCGCTGGGCCGGGTTGACCATGCTCTCCGCCGCGGCCGTGATCTGCCTGCCGCGGATGTTCCAGGTGCTGGTGGTCGAGACCCGAGACGAGCGCCACCTCGCCACCGCAAGCTGGGCCTTCCCGCTCTACATGTTCCTCATGAGCCTCTTCGTCGTGCCGATCGCGGTCGTGGGGCTCGAGATCATGCCCGAGGGGGCGAACCCCGACCTCTTCGTGCTGACGGTGCCGCTCGATCAGGGGCAGGGCGGGCTGGCCATGCTGGCCTTCCTCGGCGGCTTCTCCTCGGCCACGGCCATGGTGATCGTGGCCGCGGTGGCGCTGGCGACGATGGTGTCGAACCACATCGTCATGCCGCTGTGGCTGTCGCTCCGGGCGACGCCGGGGGTGGCGGGGGACGTGCGCGGCATCGTGCTGCTCGCCCGGCGGATCTCGATCGCGGGCGTGCTGGGGCTGGGCTATGGCTATTACCGCCTCTCGGGCGGGTCGAGCGCGCTGGCCACCATCGGGCTGATCTCCTTCGTGGGGGTGGCGCAGATGCTGCCCGCGATGCTCGGCGGGATCTTCTGGCGCGGCGCCACCCGCACCGGCGCCCTCTGGGGGCTGACGCTGGGCTTTGCGGTCTGGGCCTATACGCTCTTCCTGCCTTCCTTCGGACCCGACGCCGTGATCCCTGCGCGGATGCTGCTCGAGGGCCCGTTCGGCATCGCGTGGCTGCGGCCGCAGGCGCTGTTCGGGGTCGAGGGGATGGATCCGCTGATCCATGCGATGTTCTGGTCGCTTGTGCTGAACGGCACCGTCTTCTGCGCCGCCTCGCTGGTGAGCTTTCCGCGCCCGCTCGAGCGGTTGCAGGGCGCGGCCTTCGTCAATGTCTTCGAGACCGGAAACCGCGGCCCGCAGGGCTGGGCGGAGGGCAAGGCCGAGGCCGAGGAGCTGCTGGTGATGGCCCAGCGCATCCTCGGCGAGGAGGAGGCGCTGGCGCTCTTTCAGTCCGAGGCGCGGTTGCAGGGCAAGGAGGGCTACCTGCCCGACCCGATCCCCGCCTTCGTCGAGCGGCTCGAGCGGCGGCTTGCGGGGTCGGTCGGCGCGGCCACGGCCCATGCGATGCTGGCCCAGCTGGCGGGCCGTGCGGCGGTGTCGGTCGAGGATCTGATGGCGGTGGCCAACGAGACCGCCCAGATCATGGAATATTCCGCCCGCCTCGAGGCGCAGCAGGAGGAACTGACCCGCACTGCGCGCCAGCTGCGCGAGGCCAACGACAAGCTCACGCGCCTGTCGGTGCAGAAGGACGCCTTCCTCAGCCAGATCAGCCACGAGCTTCGCACGCCCATGACCTCGATCCGGGCCTTCTCCGAGATCCTGATGGAGGGCGACCTTCCGCCCGAGATGGCCGCGCGTCACGCCCGGATCATCCACGAGGAGGCGATCCGTCTGACCCGGCTGCTCGACGACCTGCTCGACCTGTCGGTGCTCGAGAACGGGTCGGTGCAACTGAACCTCGGGCTCGCCAATCTTCAGCAGATGATCGACCGCGCGCTTCAATCCGCGGCCCACACACGGCCCGAGCGCAGCTTCACCATCCATCGCGATCCCGCCGTCGAGAACATCTTCCTCTACACCGACAGCGACCGGCTGGCGCAGGTCTTCATCAACCTGATCTCGAACGCGCGCAAATATTGCGACGCGGCCCATCCCGAGCTGCGGATCTCGGTCCGCCAGAAGGGCGGGCGGGTGACGGTGGATTTCGCCGACAACGGCTCGGGCATCTCGAAGGAGAGCCAGGAGCTGATCTTCGAGAAGTTCGCCCGCCTGTCGGACCAGACGCGGGCCGGGGGCGCGGGCCTCGGCCTTGCGATCTGCCGCGAGGTGATGGCGAACCTTGGCGGCACGATCACCTACCTGCCGGGGCAGGGCGGGGCCGCCTTCCGCGTGACGCTGCCGCTGCGCCTGCAACGCGCGGCCTGAGGGCGCGGACGTCAACCCTTTCTCAACCCTGCCATGCCAGAAGCACTTAGGCGGTTGCGGGACAGGGCTGTGACGGACGGCGTGCTCAGGCGAAAGATCGAGGCAAAGGCTCGGCCGGTGGTGGCGCAGGCCGCGGGGGCCGAGCGTGCCCTGCGCCTGTCGCTGGCGCGGGCGGCGCGGGATGCCTTTGCGCTGGCGCTCGATGTGGCGGGGCTTGCGTCCGCGCGCCGGTCGCTGGCCGAACTGCTCGAGATGCCCGAAGAACGCTCGCTCTACGCCATCGTCGAGGGGCCGGGGGAAGGCCTTGGCCTTGTCGCCCTGTCGCCGCCCGTCCTGTCGGCGCTGATCGAGGTGCAGACCATCGGCCGCGTCAGCGCGCAGCCTCCGGCCAGCCGCAAGCCCACGCGCACGGATGCGGCCATGGTGTCGGGCTTCATCGACCAGACGCTTGCGGAACTGGAGGTCCTTCTGGCCGAGGATGAGGACCGGATCTGGGCCGGCGGCTTCCGCTACGCCTCGTTTCTCGATGATCCACGGCCGCTCGGGCTGCTGCTCGAGGATTGTGCCTACCGCGTCCTGACGGTGAATGTGGATCTGGCGCTCGGCGCCAAATCGGGTCCGCTGCTTCTTGCGCTGCCGGCCGAGGGGCGCGGTGAGCCGCCGCTCCGGCCCGAGGCGCCCGAGGAGACCGGGACCCCCGGCTCGGACTTCGGCCTGGCGCTGGCTGAACAGGTGATGGGCGCCGAGTGCCTGCTTGACGCCGTGCTGGCCCGCGTCACCCTCCCGCTCGGAACGGTGATGGGCTGGCAGGTCGGGGACGTGGTGGACCTCTCCAAGGCCACGCTCGAGGATGTGGCCTTCGTGGCTCTCGACGGGCGTCAGGTGGCCGAGGGGCGGCTGGGCCAGCATCGCGGGATGCGGGCGATCCGCCTTGCCCCGGCGTCCGTGCCCGCCGCTTCGCCGGGAGGCGTGGTGCCCTTCGCCATGACCGGAACCGACGATTAGCTCCCGGTGATCAGGTCCCTTGCTGGGCCAGCCGGTCGATCTCGCGCCGGAACCCTTCCAGCTGGTAGCCGTGCCGGGCCGGCAGGGCGATCAGATCGTCGGTCGGCATCCGGCCCGCATTCGCCAGCGCCCAGACCACCGAGGAACGGTTGCCCGAGGCGCAATAGGCCAGGACGGGCCCCGTGGCCGCGTCGATGGCCTCACGCTGCCGGTGCACGTTTTCCAGCGTGATCGCCCCGCCGACCACCGGGTTCTCGACGAAGGTGAACCCCTCCGCCTCGGCCGCCCGGCGCATCCCGGCGGCGTGAAGGGCCGCCGGGATCTCGCCGTCCGGCCGGTTGTCGATGATCGTCGTGAAGCCCGCGGCGCGGAGGGCGGCCAGATCCTCGGGCGTGATCTGCGGCGCGACGGCATAGCCATCGGTGAGGGGGCGGAACGTCATGGAGATCCTCTCGAAACGGTGCCTGCGACCATAGCGCCCGGCGCCGAAAGAGGAAAGCCGTCGGCGGCGAGTGGCGCCGTGGGCGCCCCGCCGAGCTTAAATCATTGACCTGCATCAAGGAGGCATCCCGGACCTTCGCCTAACCTCGCTCCACCACAGGAGGTGCGCCATGATCGACATCGCCAGACGCAAGAGCCAACTCGAGGCCCGGCTTGCCGATCTGGGTGCGCGGCTTGAGGGGATCGAGGCCGAGCTCGACTCGCACAACTCCCGCGACTGGGAGGAACTCGCCACCGAGCGCGAGACCGAGGAGGTGCTCGAGAGCATGGGGAACTCGGGACAGCAGGAGATCCGCGCGATCATGGCGGCGCTCGCCCGCATCGAGGCGGATGAATATGGCTACTGCATGAAGTGCGGCGCCCCGATCGGCGACGCCCGGCTGGACGTGCTGCCCTACACGCCGTTCTGCCGCAACTGCGCCGGATGACCGGCGAAGGAGGAAAGATGTTGACCGCGAGAAAACCGGCCCTGGTTCAGCCCGTGCCCGAGACCCCCGCTGCCGATCCGGCCGACACCGCGACGGAGGGGCTGGCCCACCTGCTGGCCGAGATGCAGGGGCTGGCGCTTGTGCTTCCGCCCGTGGATCGCACCGACGCCGAAATCGAGGCCGGCTTCGACAACATGCCGGTGTGACGGCGGGCCCTGCGGGGGGATCCCGAAAGGCACTCTCGCCCGAATGCGGGCCGCCTCTTCGCGGCGGCCGTCAGGCCGTCAGCCGAGCAGGATGCCCACGACCACACACATGAGGCCGATGGCCGAAACCCCCAGCGCGGCGAGGTTCAGCACCACGACGCGCTGCAGACGATCGCGCATCTCGGCATCGGGCAGGCCCGAGCGACGCGCCGACAGCGCCAGCCAGATGCACCAGACGAGCCCGCCGACACCGGCGAGCGAGATCGCGGCTCCGATCCAGATCATCCATTCCATGCCTGTCTCCCGCTGGATTGCGAGGCGGGCCTAGCCGAGCGGACGGCCGCTGGCAAGGGTGCTCGCCCGGCGGTCGTGACCGGCACCGTCCTTGTGCCGCTTGATCCGGCACCCCGGCCCGCGATAGGAGGGGCGCAAACGAGACCAAGAGGCAGAGAGATGAGCGACCCGCTGGATTCCTACAACGTCACCGCCGACGAACTGCGCCAGTTCATCGAGCGGTACGAGCAGCTCGAGGCCGAGAAGAAGGATGTCACCGAGCAGCAAAAGGAGCTGATGGCGGAGGCCAAGGGCCGCGGCTACGACACCAAGGTGATGAAGAAGGTCGTGGCGCTGCGCAAGCGCAAGCCCGACGACATCGCCGAGGAAGAGACCATCCTTGAACTCTACAAGAACGCCCTCGGGATGGCCTGAGCGGCCGGCGGGGCCGTGCGCCCGTCTCGGGCGAGCAAGGCGCCCCCGGGCAGCGAAGCGACATGGCCGGGTTGCAGATCGCGACAGGATCCGCAACCGGCTGCGCGTGAAGACGATCGGGAATCGCGCGGGCTTTTCTGGACAGGAAAACGGCTTTCGGCTATGCGGCAGGCATGATCGACCCCCGCCCCTCGGATCTGCGCGCCCCGCGCAAGAGCCTGCGGCTGCCTCGGCCTGACGGTTGGTCCCTGGGCGCGCTGGTCATCGCGACGCTCGTGCTGATGCCGATCGTCTCGATCGTGTGGATTGCCTTTCATCCGGTCGAGAACATCTGGCCGCACCTGCTGTCGTCGGTTCTGCCGCGCTACCTGACCAACACGCTCGTGCTGATGACGGGGGTGGCGGCGCTGACGGCGGCGGTCGGAACGGGTGCGGCCTGGCTTGTCACCATGTATCGCTTTCCCGGCGCGCGCGTCCTGGATCATGCGCTGCTGTTTCCGCTGGCCATTCCCGCCTACATCGGCGCCTATGCGCTGGCGGATTTCTTCGACTATTCGGGCGCGCTGCAGACCACGCTTCGCGGGCTGGCCGGCTGGCAGTCGGCGCGCGACTACTGGTTCCCCGAGGTCCGGTCGCGGTGGGCCGCGATCCTCGTCCTGTCCTCGGCGCTTTACCCTTACGTCTATCTCCTGGCGCGGGCGGCCTTCCGCGAGCAGTCGGGCGCCTCCTACGAGGTGGCGCGGGCGTTGGGCAAGGGCCCGTGGGGGCTCTTCTTCCGCGTGGGCCTGCCGCTGGCCCGGCCCGCCATCGCCGCGGGCGTGGCGCTGGCCATGATGGAGACCGTCGCCGACTTCGGCACGGTCGAGCATTTCGGTGTGCAGACGCTGACCACCGGCATCTTCTCGGTCTGGTTGACAGCCGGCAACGCGGGCGGAGCGGCGCAGATCGCGGGCGTGGTGCTGGTGCTGATCTTCCTGCTGCTGGCGCTCGAGCGGATCGGGCGCCGGAACGCGCGCTTTCACCGCATGTCGCGGGGGGCGCGTCCGATCCAGCCCGTGCGCCTGCGGGGCGTGCGCGGGTGGGGGGCCTCTGCGCTCTGCGCCCTGCCGGTGGCGATGGGCTTCCTGCTGCCGGTGGGGGTCATGCTGAACCATGCGCTGCGCAAGCCGGACGCCTGGACCTCGCCGGGCCTGACGCGCGCGCTGGCCAACACGCTGACGGTGGGAGGGGTCGCCGCGGTCCTGACCGTGGGTGGGGCGGTGTTTCTCGTCTATGGCGTGCGTCTCGCGCGTCGGGGGTTGCCGCGGCTGGTGCTGCCGCTCACGCTGCTGGGCTACGCCGCGCCGGGTGCCGTGCTTGCCCTTGGCCTGCTGATCCCGCTGGCCGCCCTCGATCACCGGCTTGCCGATGCGGTGGCCGCGGTGACGGGCCGCGATCCGGGCCTTCTGCTGACGGGGACGGCGGCGGCGCTGGTGCTGGCCTACATGGTGCGCTTCTTCGGGGTGGCCCAGGGCGCGGTGGATTCGGCCTTTGGCCGGATCTCGCCCAGCCTGCCGATGGCGGCGCGGTCGCTCGGGCGGGGGCCGGGAGCGGTGCTGGGCCGGGTCTATCTGCCGCTGATGCGCGGTTCGGTGGCGACGGCGCTGCTGGTGGTCTTCGTCGATTGCGTGAAGGAGTTGCCCGCGACGCTGCTTCTGCGGCCGTTCAACTACAACACGCTCGCCACGCGCGCGCACGAGCAGGCGAGCCTCGAGCGGCTGGGCGAGGCTGCGCCGGCCGCGTTGCTTGTGATGCTGGTGGGGATTGCCGCGGTGGCGCTTCTGGCGCGGGCCAACCGCGTGCGGTGAGGTCTTGCGCCGCCCGCCGCGGCGCGCTATCGGAAGCGGGTGCTGCGGGCTCGCCCGTGGCGCCGGACAGCGGCCGGCAGATCGTTCCTGCCACGCGGTCCGAGCGGAGGTATCCGCCTTGGCCGGTGTAGCACAGCGGTAGTGCAGCGGTTTTGTAAACCGAAGGTCGGGGGTTCGATCCCCTCCGCCGGCACCATTCTCCTCTCTGCCAGAGGGCAGGTTCGCGTCGCCCGATGTCTCGCACTACGGTTGCCGGATCAGCGCATCCGTTGCGGAGGTTGCGTGCCGCGGCTGGTGCGCCGGCAAGGGTGACGTCTCAGACTTCGGCAAGCGCAGTGGCGAGCAGGGCCAGCGCCCGTTCGACCGACGCACGCCGCACCTCGGCCCGTCCGAGGGGGCCGAACTCCACCGTTTCCACGAAGGTCGGGCCGCCGCAACGCGCGAGGCCGAAGCAGACCCGCCCCTCGGGCTTGAACTCGGACCCGCCGGGGCCGGCGATGCCGGTGACCGCCACCGCCAGCGTGGCCTGCGAGCGCGCCAGCGCGCCCTCGGCCATCTCGCGCGCAACCTCCTCGGATACGGCGCCGACGCGCGCGAGCGTCTCGGGGGCCACGCCCAGCATCGCCACCTTCGCGGCGTTGGAGTAGGTCACGAACCCCCGGTCGAACACGTCGGACGAGCCTGCCACATCGGTCAGCGCGGCCGAGATCATGCCGCCCGTGCAGCTCTCGGCGGTGGCGATCCGGGCCGACTTCGCCCGCGCGAGCGCGAGGAGTTCGGCCGGGCTCACATCAGCACCCCATGGGCGATGCCGGCCGCGATCATGGTCGCCACGCCCGCGAAGACGCCCGCCAGCAGGTCGTCGGCCATCAACCCCACCCAGTCCTCGCGCCGGTCGAGCCGCCCGATCGGGCCCGGTTTCCAGATATCGAAGAGGCGGAAGAACAGGAAGGCCGCCAGCCACCCCGGATAGGGGAAGTTCCAGCTGTCGAGCCCCATCAGCCAGAAGCCGAAGGAGGGAAACGAGAGCGCGATCCACTGGCCCGCGATCTCGTCGATGACGAACTCGGGCGGGTCGGCGTGGGGGCGCAGCTTCAGCTCTTGCCGCGCGGCCCAGAGACCGAGCGCGCAGGCGGCGAGCGTGGCGGCCAGCAGCAGGGGGAAGCTGCCGAGCCCGTGCAGCACCAGCCCCGCCGCCACCGCGAGGGCGGCGGCCCAGGTGCCGGGCGCGGGCTTCAGCAGGCCGATCCCGCCCCCGATGCAGATCGCGTGCGAGACCCTCATGCCTGCAGGAGCGTGGCGGTGGCGATGCAGGCAATGCCTTCCTCGCGGCCCGTGAAGCCCAGCTTTTCCGAGGTGGTGGCCTTGACCGAGATCCGGCCCACCTCGACCCCCATGATCGCGGCGAGGGCCTCGCGCATGGCGGGGGCCATCGGGCCGATCTTCGGGCGCTCGCAGATCAGCGTCACGTCGCAGTTGGCCAGCGTGAAGCCGCGGGCCGCGATCCGGCCCATGGCATGTTCGAGGAAGATGCGCGAGGCGGCGCCTTTCCATTGCGGATCCGAAGGCGGGAAATGAACGCCGATGTCGCCCTCGGCCAGCGCGCCATAGATCGCATCCGTGAGCGCGTGCATCCCCACATCGGCGTCCGAATGGCCGATCAGGCCACGGTGATGCGGCACGCGCACCCCGCAGAGCCACACATGGTCGCCGGGGCCGAAGGCGTGCACGTCAAAGCCATTGCCGGTGCGGATGTCCATTCCAGTCTCCTCGTTCGTCTGGGGCCGCCGGTCGGACCGGCGGGGTCATGGGCCGACCCATCGGGGCCGGCGGTGTCTCGGCCGACCTCCGCCCGCGAAGGCCGGAGGTCCGGCGGCGTCAGGGGGCCGGGCGCGCGGTCAGCAGCCGCTCGGCCCGCGCGAAATCGCCGGGGTAGGTCACTTTCAGATTGTCCTCGCAGCCTTCGACGATGGCGACCTCGAGGCCTGCGGCGCGCGCCACCTCGACATCGTCGGCCGCGCCGCCCGGATGGGCACGGTGGGCCGCAAGGATCGCCTCGAAGCGGAAGGCTTGCGGCGTCTGGGCCCGGAAGAGGCCGGTGCGGTCCTGCGTGCCCACGACGCGCCCGCCCTCACCGCGCCAGAGCGCATCGCTCACCGGCACGGCGGGGGCCGCACCGGGAGAGGCGTCCAGCGCCTCGATCATCCGGGCGATGAGCGCCTGTGCCACCAGCGGGCGCGCGCCGTCATGGATCAGCACGTGTTTGACGCCGCGGCCCGCCAGCGCCTCGAGCGCGTTGCGCACCGAGGCATCCCGCGAGGCGCCGCCCTCGACCAGCTCGACGGCCCCCTCGGCCACGTCGGGCAGGGCCTCGGCCCGTGCGCGATCGTCCGGGTGGATCACGAGAAGCGTCCGGTGCACGCCCGGCGCGGCGCGAAAGGCCGCGAGCGTGCGGGCCACCACGGGCTGCCCGGCCAGAAGCTGCCACTGCTTGGGCAGGTCTCCGCCCGCCCTTGTGCCGCGTCCGGCGGCCACGATGATTGCGGCTGTCGTCATGATCCCGTCATCCCTCTGCCCGAACCTCTATGCGAAGGCGCCGCCCGAGACAATCGACCCTCCTGTCGCGGCCCGGCTACGGAGAGTCAGCAGTTTCATCAAAGACGCCTAAAAATTATGCAAAGCACGCTTTTCCGGCAGGCCCGCGACGCGCCGAATTGTCTTCTGCCTCAGCTGGCCGTAACTGAGGGCTGACGCACAAGGAATAGGCAATTGGCCCTTCGCATCGCTCAGCTTCCGGTGGATCCGCCGGTGCTCCTCGCGCCGATGGCGGGAATAACGGATCTTCCCTTTCGGCGGCTGGCCGTGCGCTTCGGCGCGGGGCTCGTCGTGTCCGAGATGGTGGCCAGCCGCGAGATGGTCTGCGCGGGCACCGAGGCGCGGGCGCGGGCCGAGATCGGCGCGGCCGAGGGCCGGACGGCGGTGCAGCTGGCGGGCTGCGATCCGCACTGGATGGCCGAGGCCGCGCGGCTGGTCGAGGCGCAGGGCGCGCGGATCATCGACATCAACATGGGCTGCCCGGCCAAACGGGTCACGAACGGCTGGTCGGGCTCGGCGCTGATGCGCGAGCCGGACCGGGCGCTCGCGCTGGTCGAGGCGGTGGTGGCGGCGGTGACGGTGCCGGTCACGCTCAAGATGCGGCTCGGCTGGGACGAGGGGATGCTGAACGCGCCCGAGATCGCGCGCCGGGCCGAAGCCGCGGGCGTGGCGATGATCACGATCCACGGCCGCACGCGCTGCCAGTTCTACACCGGCCGCGCCGACTGGGCCGCGATCCGCCCGGTGGTCGAGGCGGTCTCGGTGCCGGTGGTGGCCAACGGCGACATCACCGGGCCGGAGGAGGCGCGGGCGGCGCTCGAGGCCTCGGAGGCGGCGGGGGTCATGGTCGGGCGCGGGGCGCAGGGCCGTCCGTGGCTGCTCGGCCGCATTGCGGCCGCGCTCGAGGGCCGGGCGTTGCCCGATGCGCCCTTCGGGGCCGCGCTCGCCGATCTGGTCGTGGCCCATTACGAGGAGATGCTCTCCTTCTACGGCCGTGACCTCGGGCTGCGCGTCGCGCGCAAGCATCTGAACTGGTATCTCGAGGCCGCGGGCCTCGCCGCGCACCGCGGCCCCATCGTGACCGGCACCGACCCGGCGCAGGTGGTCCGGCTGCTGCGGCAGGCGTTCGGTGCGCAGGAAAGGGTTGCCGCATGAGCTTTCGTTCGCCCTATCCGGTCCCCGGCGTGATCTGGGCCAGCCTGCCGCTGCCGGCGGTGCTGATCAATCCCGAGGGCCTGATTATCGAATCGAACCCGGCGGCGGAGGCCTTCCTGAATGCCTCGTCGCGAAGCCTGCAGGGCCAACCCGCCTTCGACCGGCTGACGATCGACGCGCCGGTGGAAGAGGCGGTCACGCGGGCCCGGATCAACCAGTCGCCGATCTTCATCAACGACGTGGACGTGACCTCCGGCGAGCGTCCGCCGGTCCAGTGCAACATCCAGATCGCGCCGTTGCACGACAATGCCGAGGTCGTCATGCTGCTCATCTCGCCGCGCGAGATCGCCGACCGGCTGGGGCGGGCGACGGCCGCCAAGTCGGCGGCGAAATCCGCCATCGGCATGGCCGAGATGCTGGCGCACGAGATCAAGAACCCGCTGGCGGGCATTTCGGGCGCGGCGCAGCTGATCGCCATGAACCTCGCCCCCGAGGACCGGGAACTGGCCGATCTGATCGTCGAGGAGACGCGCCGCATCGTGAAGCTGCTGGAGCAGGTGGAACAGTTCGGCAATCTGCGTCCGCCCGAGCGGCGGCCGGTGAACATCCATGACGCGCTCGACCGCGCGCGGCGTTCGGCGGCGGTGGGCTTTGCGGCCCGGATGCGGATCACCGAGGAATATGACCCCTCGCTGCCCGCGACCTACGCCGATCCCGACCAGCTGATGCAGGTCTTTCTCAACCTGATCAAGAACGCATCCGAGGCGGCGGGCCCGCAGGGCGGCCGCATCCGGCTGCGCACCTTCTACGACATCTCGCTCCGGCTGCGGCGGAGCGACGGATCGGGCGGGGCGCTGCCCCTGCAGGTCGAGATCATCGACGACGGGCCGGGCATCTCGCCCGACATCGCCAAGGAGATCTTCGAGCCCTTCGTTTCGGGGCGCGAGAATGGCACGGGGCTGGGCCTCGCGCTGGTCAACAAGATCATATCGGATCACGGCGGGCTGATTTCCGTCGATTCAGCGCCCGGACGCACCGTCTTCCGGGTTTCGCTGCCGGTCGCGCCCCGGGAAGCGGCGCTGAATGACATGGAGGTGAAGTGATGGACGGCACTGTTCTGGTGGCGGACGACGATCGCACGATCCGCACGGTGCTGACGCAGGCGCTCACGCGGGCGGGGTGCAAGGTGCACGCGACCTCCAGCCTCATGACGCTGATGCGCTGGGTCGAGGAGGGCAAGGGCGACCTCGTGATCTCGGACGTCGTCATGCCCGACGGCAACGGGCTCGAGGCGCTGCCGCGGATCTCGAAGCTGCGCCCCGGCCTGCCGGTGATCGTGATCTCGGCGCAGAACACGATCATGACGGCGATCCAGGCGGCCGAGGCCGAGGCCTACGACTACCTGCCCAAGCCCTTCGACCTGCCCGACCTGATGAAACGTTCGGCCCGCGCGCTCGACATGAAGCGCCGTGCGCCGGTCAACAAAGCCGCCCCTCCGCGCGAGGCGGGCGACGACCTGCCGCTTGTCGGCCGCACGCAGGCGATGCAGGCGCTCTACCGCCTCGTGGCGCGGGTGATGAATACGGACCTGCCGGTGCTGATCACCGGCGAGTCGGGGACCGGAAAGTCGCTGATCGCGCGCGCGATCCACGATTTCTCGGACCGCCGGACGCTGCCCTTCGTGGTGGCGCAGGCGGCGGACCTGCAGGGGGTCGAGGGGCCGGCCTCGCTGCTGGCCCGCGCCAAGGGCGGCAGTCTGGTCTTCGACGAGGTGGCCGACTACGACGAGGAGACGCAGGCCCGGATCGTGCGGATGCTCGACATGATGGGCGACAATGCCCCCCGGATCATGTCCACGAGCCAGGTGGATCTGGCCTCGCGGCTGGAGGGCGGGTCGTTCCGGCAGGATCTCTATTACCGGCTGGGCGGGGTCACGCTCCAAGTGCCCTCGCTGCGCGAGCGGGTGGACGACATCCCGCTTCTGGCCGATCACTTCCTGGCCCGCGGCGAGCGCGATCTGGGCACGACGCGGCGTCTGTCGAACGACGCGCGCGACCTGGTGCGCGCCTACAGCTGGCCCGGCAACGTCCGACAGCTGGAAAACACGCTCCGGCGGCTGATGGTCACCTCGGCCGAGGCCGAGATCACCCGGATCGAGGTCGAGGCGGTGCTGGGCAACCAGCCCGCGATGGAGCCCTTGAAGGGCGGCGGCGAGGGCGAGAAGCTCTCGTCCTCGGTCGCGCGGCATCTGCGGCGCTATTTCGACCTGCACGGAGGCGCGCTGCCGCCGCCCGGCGTCTATCAGCGCATCCTGCGCGAGGTCGAGGCGCCGCTGATCGAGATCGCGTTGGATGCGACGGCCGGCAACCAGGCGAAATGTGCCGATCTGCTGGGGATCAACCGCAATACCTTGCGCAAGAAGATCACCGATCTCGATATTCGCGTGACACGCCGCCGCAAGCTGATGTAAAACGGCAACAGGCGGCGTTGCACGCGGGCACGAACCCGGTCAGCGCCTGAAACGGGGAGGGCGGCCCAACCGCCCCCCGAGAGGCAGGACAGACCATCCGTGCGGACTGCTGCGCGCAGCAACACCTGGATCAAGCTGGCGCGCTGGCGCCGGCAGCGGCGTTTCCAGAATGCGGCGGCCTTCGGGCTGGTCATGCTGGGGCCGGTTCTGGCGTTGGCGACCTTCCTTGCTCTGGGGCCGATGAACCAGGGGGCGAACTCGCCCGGCCTGCGGTTCGTGCTGCTGGCCGATCTCGTCTATGTGCTCGTGGTGGCGGCGCTGGTGATCGCGCGGATCGCGCGCATGGTCTCGGACCGGCGCAGCCAGTCGGCGGGGTCGCGGCTGCATCTGCGGCTCGTGGGAACTTTCGCGGTGCTGGCGCTGGTGCCCACGGTGCTGGTGGCGGTCTTCGCCATGCTGACGGTGAACGTGGGCATCGAGGGCTGGTTCTCGGACCGGGTGCGGCAGGTGGTGGGGGCGTCGCTGAACGCGGCCGAAGCCTATCAGGAAGAGCACCGGCGCGACCTGATCGAGGATGCCGAGGCGCTGGCGGCCTATCTCAACGTGGCCAAGCAATCGACCTTCTTCCTGCGCGACGACCAGTTGCGCCCGCTGCTGTCGCAGGGCCAGGACCGGATCCAGCGCGGCCTGCGCGAGGCCTTCCTGATCGACGGCGGCGGCGAGCTGCGCACGCGCGGCGAGCGCAGCTATCTCTTCGACTTCGAGAAACCCGCAGCCGAGGATATCGAACGCGCCCGTTCCGGCGAAACCGCCCTGATCCAGGACTGGGCCAACAACGAGTTCCGCGCTCTGGTGCATCTCGAGGCCTTCCCGGACCGCTTCCTCTATGTCTCGCGCACGGTGGACGGCTCGATCCTGAGCCTTCTCGACGACACGCGCGAGACCGTCGTGCTCTACCACCAGCTCGAGGCCGAACGCGGCCGGATGCTGTTCGAGTTCGGACTGCTCTACCTCGGGTTCGCGCTGATCCTGATCCTCGCGGCGGTCTGGCTGGGCCTGTGGTTCGCCGAGCGCCTCTCGCGTCCGGTGGGCCGGCTGGCCGGCGCCGCGCAGCGCGTGGGGGCGGGGGATCTCGACGTGCAGGTGGTCGAGGAGGAGGGCGACGACGAGATCGCCATGCTGGGGCGGCTCTTCAACCAGATGACCCGGCAGCTCAAGGGCCAGCGCGACGCGCTGATGGACAACAACCGCCAGACCGAGCGGAGGCGGCGGCTGTTCGATTCGGTGCTCTCGTCGGTGACGGCGGGGGTGATCGGGCTCGATGCCGTGGGGCAGGTCGATTTCATCAACCGCGCGGCCGAGCGGCTGCTGGAGCTGCCCGAGGCGGGGAACCTGCCGCTCTCGGTCGCGGTCCCCGAGTTCGCCGCGCTCTTCGAGCGGCTGCGCGAGACGGGGGCGGCCGTGCAGGAAGAGATCCGCCTGATCCGCAAGGGCCGGATGGAGAGCCTTCTGGTCCGCATGAGCCCGCGGCGCACCGAGAGCGGGCGGCTCGAGGGCTATGTGGTGGCCTTTGACGATGTGACCGATCTGGTCTCGGCGCAGCGGATGGCGGCCTGGGGCGACGTGGCGCGGCGCATCGCGCACGAGATCAAGAACCCGCTGACGCCGATCCAACTCTCGGCCGAGCGGATCAAGCGCAAGTTCCGCCCGCTGGTCGGAGAGCAGGCGGGCGATCTCGACCAGTATGCCGATGTGATCATCCGCCAGACCAACGATCTGCGGCGGATCGTGGACGAATTCTCGAAGTTCGCGCGGATGCCCGAGCCGGACCGGCGCGAGGCGGATCTGGTGAAGCTGGTCCGCGACGCGGTGCTGTTGCAGGAGGCGGGCCAACCCGGCGTGCGGATCCGGGCCGCGCTGCCCGCCGAGGCCTGGCTGATCGACATCGACACGACCATGATCGGGCAGGCGTTGACAAACCTGATGAAGAACGCCGGAGAAGCCATTGAAGCACGATCGGAAAATGAGCAAGCGGACTGGCGGGGCGAAATCCGGGTGAGCCTTGCGGTGGACGAGGATCAGGCCCTGATCCGCATCTCGGACAATGGCACGGGCCTGCCGCCCGACCGGACGCGGCTGTTCGAGCCCTATGTGACGACGCGCGAGAAGGGCACGGGCCTCGGCCTGCCCATCGTCAAGAAGATCATCGAGGAACATGGCGGCATCCTGACC
Organism: Cereibacter azotoformans; assembly: GCF_021391315.1. Classification (NCBI taxonomy): domain Bacteria; kingdom Pseudomonadati; phylum Pseudomonadota; class Alphaproteobacteria; order Rhodobacterales; family Paracoccaceae; genus Cereibacter; species Cereibacter azotoformans. The sequence continues at coordinate 1,326,548 of NZ_CP090021.1, forward strand.
CTTGCCGATGCCGAAGCCTTTTTCGAGGACGGGCACCGCGGGGCCATGGCGGAGATCCGGCTGCCCCGCATCCTGCGCAGCCGGGCGCGGGCCGCAAGGGCCAGCGAAGCGATACTGGAGGAAAAATGAGCAGCATTCTGATCGTCGATGACGAGCGCGACATCCGCGAACTTGTCGGGGATATCCTGCGCGACGAGGGCTTCCAGATCCGCCTGGCGGCCAATTCGGACGAATGCATGGCCGCGATCAACGCCGAGCCGCCCGCGCTGATGATCCTGGACATCTGGCTCAAGGACAGCCGGATGGACGGGATCGACATCCTCAAGCGGACGAAGCGCGACAACCCGGACGTGCCGGTGGTGATCATCTCGGGCCACGGCAACATCGAGATCGCGGTCGCCGCGATCAAGCAGGGCGCCTACGACTTCATCGAAAAGCCGTTCAACATTGACCAGCTGATGGTGGTGGTGCAGCGCGCGATGGAAACGGCGCGTCTGCGCCGCGAGAACAGCGAACTGCGCCGCCGCGACACCAGCACGGCCGAGATGCTCGGCGCCTCGCCCGCCTTCCGGCTGCTGCGGTCGCAGCTCGAGAAGGTCACGAAATCGAACGGGCGGGTCATGCTCTCGGGGCCGGCGGGGTCGGGCAAGGAGATGGCGGCCCGCTTCATCCATTCCAACTCGGGCCGCGCGGGTGGACCCTTCGTCTCGGTCTCGTCGGCCACGGTCCAGCCCGACCGCATGGAGGAGGTGCTCTTTGGCCGCGAGACCCCGGATCGGGGGATCGAACAGGGGCTGCTGGAGCAGGCGCATGGCGGGATCGTCTATTTCGACGAGGTGGCCGACATGCCGCCGGGCACGCAGTCCAAGATCCTGCGCGTGCTGACCGAACAGCAGTTCACCCGGCAGGGGGGCACCGACAAGGTGCGCGTCGATCTGCGGGTGATCTCCTCGACCACGCGCGACCTGCGGGCGGAGATCGCCGCCGGCCGCTTCCGGCAAGAGCTTTACGACCGGCTGAACGTGGTGCCGATCGAGGTGCCGGCGCTGGCCGACCGGCGCGAGGACATCCCGATGCTGGCCCGGCATTTCATCGAGATGTTCCACCGCAGTCAGGGCCTGCCCCTGCGCAGCCTGACGGGCGAGGCCGAGGCGATGCTGCAGACGATGCTCTGGCCGGGCAACGTGCGCCAGCTGCGCAACGTGATCGAGCGGGTGCTGATCCTCGGCGACGGCTCCGGGCCGATCGAGGCGCGCGAGTTGCCGGGCAACGACGCCCCCGGCGAGGAGGGGCGGCTCATCCTCGGCGGGGCGCTGGCGACCCTTCCGCTGCGCGAGGCGCGCGAGCTGTTCGAGCGCGAGTATCTTCTCACCCAGATCAACCGTTTTGGCGGCAACATCAGCCGGACGGCGGCCTTCGTCGGCATGGAGCGCTCGGCGCTGCATCGCAAGCTGAAGTCCCTCGGCGTGGTCACGACCGCCAAGGGCGGCAGCCGGCTGGCGCGGATCGAGGATGATTTCGAGGACGAGGAGGAGGCGCTCGGGGCGCCCGATTGACCGCGGCCAGCCATTCTGCGAAGCAGGTGGGCCTGACAGTGCGGAGTCCGTGACATGAAGGTGATCATCTGCGGCGGGGGCCAGGTCGGCTGGCAGATCGCGCGACACCTCTCGGGCGAACGGAACGACGTGACCGTGGTGGACATGAACGCCGATCTCGTGCGGCGGGCCACCGACACGCTCGACGTGCAGGGCGTGGTGGGCTTCGCCTCCTATCCCGACGTGCTGGAAAAGGCGGGCGCACGCGACGCCGACATGATCATTGCGGCCACCCATTCCGACGAGGTCAACATGGTCACCTGTCAGGTGGCCCATTCGATCTTCGGCATCACGCGCAAGATCGCGCGCCTGCGGGCGCAGAGCTACCTCGACGCGATCTATTCGGATCTCTACCGCCGCGACCACCTGCCCATCGACGTGGTGATCTCGCCCGAGAAGGAGGTGGCCGAGGCCGCGCTTCAGCGCCTCGCCGCGCCCTCGACCTTCGACACCGAGAGTTTCATGGAGGGCAAGGCCCAGCTGCTGGGCGTCGCGCTCGACGAGGACTGCCCGGTGCTGAACACGCCGCTGAGGCAGCTCAACGAGCTGTTCACCAACCTCCGCGCCATCGTGGTGGGCGTGCGGCGCGAGGGGCGGCTGTTCGTGCCCGAGCCGGGCGACCAGCTTTTCGCGGGCGACGAGGTCTATGCCTTCGCCCATTCCGAGGATGTGGCCCGCACGCTCGACATCTTCGGCAAGACCTCGCGCAAGCAGGAGCGGATCATCGTGATCGGCGGCGGCAACGTGGGACTTGCGGTGGCCAAGGCGCTCGAGGCGCGGGCCGACCGGGTGCGCGTCAAGGTGATCGAGCGCAACCGCGCCAAGGCCGAGATCGCCGCCGACGGGCTGGAGCGGACCATCGTGCTGAACGGCGACGGCCTCGACATGGACCTGCTGATGGAGGCCAACATCGACCGCGCCGACGCCGTGCTTGCGGTGACGGATGACGACAAGACCAACATCCTCGCCGCGATCCGCGCCAAGCAGGCGGGCTGCCCGATGGCGATCGTCCTTGTGAACGATCCGACGCTGCTGCCGATCATGCAGGCGCTCGACATCGACGCCTACATCAACCCGCGCGCCACCACCGTGTCGTCGATCCTGCGCCACGTCCGCCACGGACGGGTGCGGGCGATCTATTCCATCGGGGACGCCGAGGCCGAGGTGATCGAGGCGCAGGTGCTCTCGACCTCGCCGCTGGCCGGGCGGCACATCCGCGACATCGACTTCCCCGAGGGGGTGCTGGTGGGCGCGGTGATGAAGGGCGACCGGGTGCTGAAGCCGACGGGCGACCTGCGGGTGGACGACGGCGACGTGATCGCGCTCTTCTGCATGACGGCCGACGTGCCGGAGGTCGAGCGCCTCCTGCAGGTCTCGATCGACTTCTTCTGACATGCGCGGCGCGGGCTCGGTTCCCTTGATCGTCGTTCTGATGGCGGGCGGGGCCGCCTCGATGTATGTGCCCGCGGCCCATGCGCTCGTGGTGCGCGAGCACGATGTCGCGCGCGCCTTCTTCTATGCCGGCACCTTCCTGCTCATCCTGATTGCCATGGTGGCGATCGCCACGGGGAACCGGCCGCCGCCGCGTGCGGCGCGGGCGCATCTGACGACCCTGGTGGGCGCCTATCTCGTCCTTCCGCCCATGCTGGCGCTGCCGTTCCTGATGGCGGTGCCGGACACGAGCTTCACCAACGCCTGGTTCGAGATGCTCTCGTCCTTCACCACGACGGGGGCCACGCTCTACGACACGCCGGGGCGCCTGCCGGCCTCGGTTCATCTGTGGCGGGCGCTGGTGGGCTGGCTGGGCGGCTTCTTCGTGCTGACGGCGGCGATGGCGGTGCTGGCGCCGCTGAGCCTGGGCGGGATGGAGGTGATCTCGGGCCATGCGCCGGGGCGCGAACAGGCCAGCCAGATCACGCGCATCGCCGACCCGACCGAGCGGCTGGTGCGTCAGTCGCTCGCGCTGTTCCCGGCCTATGCGGGGCTGACCCTGGCGCTCTGGGCCATGCTGCTTCTGGCGGGCGAGAGCGGACTGGTGGGGCTGTGTCATGCGATGGGCACCCTCTCGACCAGCGGGATCTCGCCGATCGAGACCATGACGGCGGGCGGCGCGGGCTTTACCGGCGAGCTCCTGATCTTCCTGTTCCTGTTCCTTGCCGTGACCCGCCGCCTGATGCCCGGCACGGCCATGGTGGACCGGGATACCCCCATCCACCGCGACCCCGAGGTGATGATGGCCTTCTTCTTCCTGCTCGGTGTGCCCGTGGTGCTGTTCCTGCGCCACTGGATCGGCGCGATCGAGACCGAGGACACGCAGAACATCTCGGCTGCCGCGCGCGCCATGTGGGGCGGGCTCTTCACCACGCTCTCGTTCCTGACGACGACCGGCTACGAATCCCGCGACTGGGTCGCCTCGCGCTCCTGGTCGGGGCTGGGCACGCCCGGCCTGATCCTGATCGGCCTTGCCATCGTGGGGGGCGGCGTGGCCACAACGGCGGGGGGCGTGAAACTTCTCAGGGTCTATGCGCTCTACCGCCACGCCGAGCGCGAGCTTGAGAGGATCGTCCATCCCAGCTCGATCGGCGGGCAGGGCGTGGTCGCCCGCCGGTTGCGCCGCGAAGGGGCCTATGTGGCCTGGATCTTCTTCATGCTCTTTGCCTTCTCCATTGCGGTGGTGACGGCGGCGCTGAGTCTCGCGGGGCTCGATTTCGAGCGGTCGATGGTGCTTGGCATCGCGGCCCTGACCACGACCGGGCCGCTGGCCGACCTCGCCGTCGAGACGCCGATCCGCTGGGCCGAACTGGGGCCGGCGGCCAAGATCATCGCCGGCGCGGCCATGGTTGTTGGCCGGATGGAAACGCTGGCCATCCTCGCGCTTCTCGCTCCCGCAAGCTGGCGGCGCTGAGCGGAAAAGCGGCAGGCCTGCCGCACTCAACTAAGGATCTGTTATTGGGACTGGAATCTCCCGCGAGTCCTGCCCATACTTGATTCTGACCGTCGGATTGCAGCCGGGGGGAACGAGGAAAGACGGAAGCGTCTCAACCATAAAGGCAAGATAACGGATGGCTGCCGATAAACAAAACTTGCAGGACGCCTTTCTGAACCACGTCAGAAAGGCAAAGGTTCCGGTAACGATTTTTCTCATCAACGGTGTTAAACTGCAGGGCGTGATTACCTGGTTCGACAATTTCTGCGTCCTGCTGCGCCGGGATGGACAGTCGCAGCTGGTCTACAAGCACGCGATTTCGACCATCATGCCCGGCCAACCGATCAACCTCTACGAGGGCGACGACTGATTTGAGCGATCCCGAGGAAGGGGAGGAGGAGCCCCGCCGCGAGGGTTTCGAGGGAGGCCAGCCCGAGGCTTCCGGCGGTGCGACGCGGTCGCAGCCGATGCGCGCCTTTGTGCTTCACCCCGACATACGCAGCGAGCGGTCGCGCCGGCTGCCCGAGCATCGTCTGGCCGAGGCGGTGGCCCTTGCCGCTGCGCTGCCGGACATGGAGATCGTGGGCCACGAGGTCGTGCGGCTTCCGCGGGCGCAGCCGGGGCTGCTGTTCGGAACCGGCAAGGTCGCCGAAATGAAGACCCGCTTCGAGGCGCTGGAGGTCGGTCTCGTGCTGGTGGACGGGCCGGTGTCGCCGGTCCAGCAGAGGAACCTGGAAAAGGAATGGGGGGTGAAGCTCCTCGACCGGACGGGGCTCATCCTCGAGATCTTTGCCGACCGCGCCCGCACCCGCGAGGGCGTGCTGCAGGTGGAGCTGGCCGCGCTCTCCTACCAGCGCACCCGGCTCGTGCGCGCCTGGACCCACCTCGAGCGGCAGAGGGGCGGCTTCGGCTTCGTGGGCGGCCCCGGTGAGACGCAGATCGAGGCCGACCGCCGCGCCATCGACGAGCAGGTGATCCGCATCCGCCGCCAGCTCGACAAGGTGGTCCGAACGCGCGAGTTGCACCGCGCCAGCCGGCGCAAGGTGCCGTTCCCGATCGTGGCGCTGGTGGGCTATACCAACGCCGGAAAATCGACGCTCTTCAACCGCATGACCGGCGCCGAGGTTCTGGCCAAGGACATGCTCTTTGCCACGCTCGACCCCACGATGCGGGGCGTCACGCTGCCTTCGGGGCGCAAAGTGATCCTGAGCGACACGGTGGGCTTCATCTCGGACCTGCCGACGCAGCTTGTGGCGGCCTTCCGTGCCACGCTCGAGGAGGTTCTCGAGGCGGATCTGATCCTGCATGTCCGTGACATTGCCCATCCCGAGACGGCCGAGCAGGCCGCGGACGTGGCCGAGATCCTCCAGAGCCTCGGGGTCAAGGGGGCGACGCCGCAATACGAGGTCTGGAACAAGCTCGACCTCGTGGAGGGGTCGGCCCACGAGCAGCTGGTGGCGCAGGCCCAGCGGTCGGAGACGGTTTTTGCCCTCTCCGCTCTCACCGGCGAAGGCCTGCCCGAACTGCTCGAGGCGGTTTCCGCCGCGTTCGACGAGGAAAAGACCGACCGGACCCTGACCCTCGGCTTTGCCGACGGCCGCCGCCGGGCCTGGCTTCATGCCGAGGGCGTGGTCACGGCCGAGGCGGAGACCGATGAGGGCCACCGGATCGAGGTCCGTTGGACCGCGCGGCAGGAAAAGCGCTATCGCGACCTGTGACCGGGGCGCGCGGCGGCCCTGGCCGCGGCGCACCCCCGAAAGGTTCAGTCGTCCAGCGGGTCGAGGCGCGTGATCCCGACCGCGGCGGCCCGGGCGAGCGCAGGATCAAGCGACATCGGGATATATTCGCCCCTCCGCCAAAGCTCGCCGAGATTGTCGTAGAACCGCGAGAGCGGGTGGCCGGACTGCCCGGTTGACGAGATGAAGACCGAGGAATCGGGGTCCGCGAAATCATAGACCCCGCGGTAGCCGGCGCCCGCCACATTCTCGTAGGGATTGCGCCCGGTGCCGCGGGTCATGCCGCGCATCAGCGTCTGGTCGCCCCCCGAGGTCGATTGCCGGATGTTCACGAAATAGCGCAGCAGCGGCACCTCTCCGAGTGCCGGATGATCGTGGGTCGCCTGATGGGCGTCGCCCCAGCGCCAGCTTTCAATATTGGGGCCGCGGTCCTCGGTCAGCCGGATCAGCGCATCGTCAAGCGCCATGCGCGCGATGTCGGTGCAGCTTTCCACGGCGGCCGACTGGATGATGTCGCACCAGACCGCCGCGCCCTCGACGTCGCGATAGACACGCTCGACGAAATCCGGCTGGAGATGGTTGAACTCGTCGGCGAGGGGGCCCAGTTCGTCCCGGATCAGCCGGTCCTGCAGCGCCCGCATCCAGGCCATGTAGATCAGCGGCTCGGGCAGGTGTTCGTTCATCTCGCCGTTCCATTCGGCGAGCAGCGTCAGCGCCCGCTGGCGCAGCCGCTCGGGCGTGCCTTCGGGCGCGGCCTCGCCGGTGAACCACAGGTCCGCCGCCACCAGCGGCAGCAGGTTGCGCGCCGTGGGCGAAACGGTATCAAGCTGCGCCTCGATGAAGCTTTCGCGGGTGTGGACCTCGCGGCTCTTCATCAGCGCAAGCCAGCGCTGGATGCGCTGCGTGTCGCCCCAGTCGAACGAGACATGCCGGGGGAAGGGCTGGTCCACCGTCTTGTTGTTCGTGTTGCCGAGGATCCCCGTCGAGGGATCGACCATCCGGGGATTGTCCTCGTAGGGAAAGACGCCCTGCCAGAGGTTCTCGGCGATCCAGCCGGGCGAGGGGATCCGCCCCCGGGACTGGTGGGCCGGGTCGCGCCTTGGCATCGCGCCGACCGTCTGCATCGCGACGCCGTTCACGTCGGCCAGCATCAGATTCTGCGCCGGGGCCACGAAGAGCCGCCCGGCCTCGATCGCCTCCTCGACGGTGCGGGCCTTCATCAGCCGCATGGCGGCGCTGATCGAGGTGTCCTGATCCGAAAGCGCCGTCCAGGACAGCGAGGCCACATGGCCGGGCGGCGTGATGGCGGCAAGGTCGTAATGCGTGCCCGGCAGGACCGGCCCGTTGTCCGTCCAGCGCAGCGTGACCGTGATCGGCCGCGCATCCTTCACATTGATGATCGAGCGCCGGGTCTCGAACCGCTTCCAGCCCTCGGGGGTGCGATATTCCTCGCGGTTGTCGGGGTTCAGCTCCTCGATATGGACATCCTGGTCGTCCATGTAGGCCGAGGTCAGCGCCCAGCCGAGCCGGTTCGAGCGGCCGAGCAGCACCGCCGGGATGCCCGGAAGCGTGGCGCCGATCACCCCGCCGGAGGCCAGTTGCAGACGCGCCAGATACCAGATCGAGGGGGCGGTGAAGGCCAGATGCGGATCATTGGCCAGAAGCGAGCCGCCCGCCGCCGAGCGGGACGGAGCGGCCGCCCAGGCGTTCGACGCCCCCGACAGGGCCTTGGGGTGGAAGGGCGAGAGCGGATCCTCGCCCAGCCCCACCTTGCGCAGCGCCGGGAAGGGACCGGGCACGAGGCTCGCATAGGAGGGCAGCGCGATGACGCCCTCGCCCGGGGCGTCGGGCAGGATGTCGGACACCCGCGCGTCGGGCAGAAGCAGCGACACCCGCGCCCGCAGAACCTCGGATTGCAGATGCGAGGACAGCTGCAACGCCATCAGCTTGATCAGCGCGATGCTGTCGGCCGGCCGCCAGACCGCGATCTCGTTCGAGAAGAGGAAGAACTCGGGCGCGCCGCGGCCGCGGGCATCGGCGTTGACCTGCCCGATCCAGGCATTGACGCCGCGGGAATAGGCCTCGAGCGCGGCCAGAACCTCGGGGTCCTGGACCTCGACCGACGCCTGCGCCAGACCGTAGAGGTCGTAGCGGCGCATCAGCTCGTCGATCTTCAGCGTGCGCTCGCCAAAGACCTCGGACAGCCGGCCCTGCGCCGTGCGCCGCATCGTGACCATCTGCCAGAGCCGGTCCTGGGCATGGGCGAATCCGAGCGCGAAATAGACGTCCTCGTCCGTCGGGCCGAAGATGTGCGGGACGTTGGAATCGTTGCGCACGATCTCGACCGGCCCGGACACCCCCTCGAGCCGGAAGCTCTCGTTGTAGTCGGGCAGCGAGCGCGACAGGAAATAATAGGTGATCAGCACGGCCACCAGCGCGAGAACCACGAGGCCGGTGAAGATGCGCAGCAGCCAGCGGAAGACGACGATCATGGGGCCCGTCCTTGACGCGAGAGGTCGGAATGGTTCCTAGTCGATCCGGAACATGACGGCAATCGGGAGGAAGATCATGGCCAAGCTGGCATTTCTGGGACTGGGGGTCATGGGCTTCCCGATGGCGGGGCATCTGGCCGCCAAGGGGCACGAGGTGACGGTCTTCAACCGCAGCGGCGCCAAGGCCGAGGCCTGGGTGTCCCGGCACGGCGGACGCTCGGCGCCCACGCCGGCCGAGGCGGCGGCGGGCGCCGAGTTCGTGATGGCCTGCGTGGGCAATGACGACGATCTGCGCGCGATCTGCCGCGGCGAGACGGGCGCCTTCGCGGGCATGGAGAGGGGCGCGATCTTCGTCGATCACACCACCGTTTCGGCGCAGGTCACGCGCGAGCTGGCGGCCGAGGCGGACGGGCTTGGCCTGGGCTTCGTTGATGCGCCGGTGTCGGGCGGGCAGGCCGGGGCCGAGAACGGGGCGCTCTCGATCATGTGCGGCGGCTCGGAGGCGCATTATGCACGGGCCGAGCCGGTGATGGAGGCCTATGCCCGCGTCTGCCACCGGCTGGGCGAGAGCGGCTCGGGGCAGGTCGCCAAGATGATGAACCAGATCTGCATTGCGGGGCTGGTGCAGGGGCTGGCCGAGGCGCTGGCCTTCGGCCAGAAGGCCGGCATGGACGGCAAGGCCGTGGTCGAGGTCATCAGCCAGGGGGCGGCCGGAAGCTGGCAGATGGCGAACCGCCATGCGACCATGCTCGAGGACCGGTTCGACTTCGGCTTCGCCGTGGACTGGATGCGCAAGGATCTGGGGATCTGCCTGCGGACCGCCGACGAGGTGGGGGCGAGCCTGCCCGTCACGGCCCTCGTCGACCAGTTCTACAAGGAGGTTCAGCAGATGGGCGGCGGCCGCTGGGACACGTCCGCGCTCATCAAGCGCCTGACCCGCTGACGGGCCGGCCCCGGGAGATGACTCCCGGGGCCCGTCCGTGACGGATCACGGGATGATGCGCGAATATTTGACGCCGCCCAGCGTCGCCCCGGCGATCAGGCCCGACTGTCCGAAGACCAGCGCCACGACGGGCTGGATCTCGGTCGTCTCCTTGCCGATGCTGGCGCCCTGATCGGGCGTGGCGTAGCGCACGTCCGCGCCCACCGCCCAGCCCGAGCCCGCCCGGAAATCGGCCAGCGCCTGTTCGGTCATGAAGAAGAGCGCATGGGCATATTGCTGCGCGCCGATCTGGAAGCCGATGGTCGCGCGGGTGGCCGAATAGTAATCCACCGTGATGTCGTTGATCCTCAGCGCCCCGCGCCCGTAGGCGCCGCCGACGCCGAAGCCCGCCTCGGTCACGAGCGGCATGTAGAGAACGCCCCTGGCGTCGCGTGCAAGGTCGCGCGTGCCGGGGTAGCGCCCGAAGAGATAATCGCGCGTGGCATCCACCCGCGCGTCGATCACCGCCGCGTTGTTGTTGCCGACGCCGTTGGCGCAGGCCGCCGTCAGAAGAACCGCCGTGCCTGCGGTACCGAGAAATGTCCGCCTCGAATAGTCAGCCATGAAACCCTCTTTCCGCCCCGAACCGTGGATCGGGGATCTTTCGCCCCCCTGACACGACGTTATACAGCGTTCTTCGCCCGTTGTCAGCCCGGAGCAGCCCGGCCATGGCGGCCGGACGCTCACTCAGGGGCCGGCGCCTCAGGCGTCGCGCAGAAGCCGCGCGGCCTCGGGGGCGAAATAGGTCAGGATGCCGTCGCAACCCGCGCGCTTGAAGCAGAGCAGGCTCTCCATCATGGTGGCCTCGCCCTTGATCCAGCCGCGCTCGGCGGCGCCCTTGATCATCGCATACTCGCCCGAGACCTGATAGGCGTAGGTCGGCACGCCGAAGGCGTCCTTCACCCGGCGGCAGATGTCGAGATAGGGCATCCCGGGCTTGACCATCACCATGTCGGCGCCCTCGCGCAGGTCGCGCTCGATCAGACGCAACGCCTCGTCGCTGTTGCCCGGGTCCATCTGGTAGGTCTTCTTGTCACCCTTCAGCGCGCCCGAGGCGCCCACCGCATCGCGGAACGGGCCGTAGAAGGCCGAGGCGTATTTCGCCGAATAGCTCAGGATCGCCACATCCTTGTGGCCCGCGGCTTCCAGCGCCGAGCGCATCGCGCCGATGCGGCCGTCCATCATGTCGGACGGCCCGAGGATGTCGGCGCCGCACTCGGCCTGCACCAGCGCCATCTTCACCAGCGCCTCGACGGTCTCGTCGTTGAGGATGATCCCGTCGCGCACCAGCCCGTCGTGGCCGTTGGCGTTGTAGGGATCGAGCGCCACGTCGGTCATCACCGCCACCTCGGGCACCGCCGCCTTGATCGCCCGGATCGCCCGGTTCGCGAGGTTGTCGGGGTTCCAGGCTTCCTCGCAGGCTTCCGTCTTCAGCGAGGGGTCGGTGTAGGGAAAGAGGCAGACGGCCGGAATGCCGAGGCTCGCCGCCTCTTCCGCCGCCTTCACGATATTGTCCACCGAGCGGCGCACGACGCCGGGCATCGAATGGATCGGCTCTTCGACATTTTCCCCGTCGCGAACGAACAGCGGCCAGATCAGATCGCCCGCCGTCAGCGTGTTTTCCTGCGTCAGCCGGCGCAGGGCGTCGGTGCGGCGGACGCGGCGGAAACGGGCGTGGGGGTAGGCGGCTTGGATCGGGCGCATGGCTGTCCTCGAGTGGCGCAGGCCCGGCGAGCCTGAGCGGGCTTGGAAAATTTCCTTCTGCCTGCCATGGAAAGACCCTCATCTCAAGGGTAGGAATGCCGCAAGGGCGGTGGGATGACCCGTCCGGGCGAGAGGAAGGTGCTCGTGGATTTTTATGCCCGTGTTTCGGAAGTGATCGATCTGCGGTCCTTTTCCAACCTGTGGTTCTGGATCGCGCTCGCGGTCATGTGGTCCACGGCGAGTCACTGGGTGATCGGCGTTCCCTGGGATCTCGTGCAGCGCGCCCGGCGCCGGGGCGGCGCGGCGGGCGAGGACGTGAACCAGCTGTCGCGCATCTATGCCGGGCGGCTCCGCCACATCGGCACGAGTGCCGGGCTCTGGATCGTGGCCATCGGCGCCTTCCTTCTCACCACGCTCGGCCTTCTGGGATTTCGCTACGGGATCGAGTTCGCGCAGGCGCTCTTCTGCCTCGGCTTTCCCATGATGCTGGTGGGCGGGCTCAGCCTGCGCACCGCCTTCCGCATCGAGGACCTCTCGGGCCGCGAGCTGTACCGCGCGCTTGCCGCGCACCGCAGGCAGGTGCAGGGGCTCGGCGTGGTCTCGATCTTCGTGACCGCCCTGTGGGGCATGTATCAGAACCTGCGCATCGGCGTGCTCTGACCGCTTCGGCGCTGGAGGCGGCGCAGAGGCCGTTGACGCCGCGGTGCGCCCTGTTAAGTGAGCCTCATGCAGAATGGAACGCGGATCCTCCTCGGCGGTGCGCCCGAGGGCTACGACGCCCGCCTGGTCGCCAAAGAGCTCGACCGCGGTGCCCCTGTCATCCATGTCGCGCGCGACGACAAGCGGCTCGAGGCGATGCGCGCGGCCCTGGCCATCATGGCGCCGCAGGCCGTCGTGCTGGAGCTGCCCGCCTGGGACTGTCTGCCCTACGATCGGGTCTCGCCCAACCCCGAGATCTCCTCGCGCCGGATGGCGACGCTGGCCGCGCTCGCGCACGGGATGCCGGGGCCGTTCGTGCTGCTGACGACGCTGAACGCGGCCACGCAGCGCATCCCGGCGCGGGATCTGCTGCGCGCGGCCTCCTTCACGGCCCGCGTGGGTGACCGGGTGGATGAAGGACGGCTTCGAACCTACCTGTCCCGCATGGGTTTTTCACTGACCGATACGGTGACGGAACCCGGTGACTACGCGATCCGCGGAGGCATCGTGGACATCTTCCCGCCGGGTGTGGCGGGGCCGGTGCGGCTCGACTTCTTCGGCGACGTGCTGGACGGCGCGCGCCGCTTCGACCCCGAGACCCAGCGGACGGTCGAGAAGCTCGACCTTGTCGAGCTGGCTCCGGTGTCCGAGGTGATGCTGGACGAGGGGTCGATCACCCGCTTCCGCCAGAACTACCGGATCGAGTTCGGCGCGGCGGGCACCGATGACCCGCTCTACGAGGCGGTCAGTGCGGGGCGCAAGCATCAGGGGATGGAGCACTGGCTGCCCTTCTTCCACGAGCGGCTGGAGACGCTGTTCGACTACCTGCCCGAGGCGAGCGTGATGCTCGACGACCAGGTGACACCCGCCCGGATTTCGCGCTGGGAGGGGATTGCCGACCAGTATGATGCCCGGCGCGAGGCGATGACGGCGAAGGGTCGTCTCGATACGGTGTACAAGCCCTCGGCGCCCGAGCTTCTCTATCTGGACGAAGCCGCCTGGCACGCGGCGGTGGTGGGGCACCGGGTCATCCAGCTGTCGCCGCTGGCCCAGAGTCCGGGACCGGGTGTGCTGGATGCCGGCGGTCGCATGGGCCGCAACTTCGCGCCGGAGCGTCAGGCGGAAAATATCAGCCTTTTCGGTGCCTTGGTCGATCATGTTCGCACGTTGCGCGAACAGGGTCAGGTGGTGATCGCCAGCTGGTCCGAAGGCGCGCGCGAACGTCTGAAGGGGCTTCTGGAGGATGCGGGGCTGCAGGGCGCGAAGTTCGTCCGCGACATCCGCGACGTCCCCGAGGGGCGCGGCGGCACGCATCTGATGGTCTGGTCGCTGGAGCAGGGCTTTACCGCGCCGGGCCTTGCGGTGATCTCGGAACAGGACGTGCTGGGCGACCGGCTGATCTCGAAGCCGAAGAAGCGCCGCAAGGCCGAGAACTTCCTGCGCGAGCACGACACCCTGACGCCCGGCGATCTCGTCGTCCATGTCGAACATGGCGTGGGCCGCTACATGGGGCTCGAGACGCTGCGCGTGCCGCAGCCGCCCTCGAACAAGCCGGGGCCGCCGCACGACTACCTGCATCTCGTCTATGCGGAGGAGGCGAAGCTCTACCTGCCGGTGGAGAACATTGAGCTTCTCAGCCGTTACGGGCATGAGGAGGGGCTTCTCGACAAGCTCGGCGGCGGGGCGTGGCAGGCGAAGAAGGCCCGCCTGAAGGAGCGCATCCGCGAGATCGCCGAGCGGCTGATGCGGATCGCGGCCGAGCGTCACCTGCGCCATGCGCCGATCCTCGAGGCGCCTCATTCGCTGTGGGAGGCCTTCTCGGCCCGCTTTCCCTACCAGGAAACCGACGATCAGCTGTCGGCCATCGCGGATGTCATCAAGGACCTGGAATCCGGCAGCCCGATGGACCGGCTGGTGGTGGGCGACGTGGGCTTCGGCAAGACCGAAGTCGCGATGCGCGCGGCCTTCGTGGCGGCTTTGGCCGGGATGCAGGTCGCGGTGATCTGCCCGACGACGCTGCTCGCGCGGCAGCATTTCCGCAGCTTTTCCGAGCGCTTCCGCGGCTTTCCGATGAAGGTGCGTCAACTTTCGCGCTTCGTGTCCGCGAGGGAAGCGGCCGAGACGCGGGCGGGGCTGGCCGACGGGACGGTGGATATCTGCATCGGCACCCACGCGCTTCTGGCCAAAGGCGTGAAGCTGAAGAGCCTCGGCCTTCTCATCATCGACGAGGAGCAGCATTTCGGCGTCTCGCACAAGGAGCGGCTGAAGGAGATGCGCTCGGAGGTGCATGTGCTGACCCTGACCGCGACGCCGATCCCGCGGACGCTGCAACTGTCGCTTACGGGCGTGCGGGATCTGTCGATCATTGCGACGCCCCCGGTGGACCGGCTGGCCATCCGCACCTATGTGTCCGAGTTCGACACGGTGACGATCCGCGAGGCGCTTCTGCGCGAACGCTACCGGGGCGGGCAGAGCTTCTTCGTCGTGCCGCGCCTGTCGGACCTGCCCGACATGGAGACCTTCCTGCGCGAGCATGTGCCCGAGGTGACCTATGTCGTGGCCCACGGCCAACTGGCGGCGGGCGACCTCGACGAACGGATGAACGCCTTTTATGACGGCAAGTTCGACGTGCTTCTTGCCACGACGATCGTTGAGTCCGGTCTCGACATTCCCACCGCCAACACGATGATCGTGCATCGCGCCGACATGTTCGGCCTCAGCCAGCTTTACCAGATCCGCGGCCGGGTGGGCCGGGCCAAGACGCGGGCCTACTGCTACCTGACCACCAAGCCTCGCGCGCCCTTGACGCCGCAGGCGATCAAGCGGCTGCGGCTGCTGGCCAGTCTCGACAGTCTCGGCGCGGGCTTCAACCTGGCCAGCCACGACCTCGACCTGCGGGGCGCGGGGAACCTGCTGGGCGAGGAACAGTCGGGCCATATCAAGGAAGTGGGCTACGAGCTTTACCAGCAGATGCTGGAGGAGACGATCCAGAAGCTGCGCTCGGGCGAGTTGCAGGGCCTGACCGAGCAGGACGAGCAATGGGCGCCGCAGATCAACCTCGGGGTGCCGGTGCTGATCCCCGAGGAGTTCGTGACGGATCTCGACGTGCGGCTGGGGCTTTACCGCCGGCTCTCGGGGCTGACGACCAAGGTCGAGCTGGAGGGCTTCGCCGCCGAGCTGATCGACCGCTTTGGCCCATTGCCCAAGGAGGTCAACACCTTGCTCCTCGTTGTTCGCATCAAGGCCATGTGCAAGCGCGCCGGGATCTCTCGGCTGGAAACCGGGCCTCGGGGGGCCACGGTCCAGTTCCACAACGACAAGTTCGCCAATCCGGTGGGGCTTGTGGATTTCATCAAGGCGCAGGGGGACACGGCGCGGGTGAAGGACAACAAGATCGTGCTTGCGCGGGACTGGAAGACGGAAGGTGACCGGATCAAGGGCGCGTTTGCCATCGCACGCGATCTGGCCGAAAAGCTGGTGAAGCCCGAAAAGGCCAAGGCCAAGGCACCCTCCGCCTGAGGCGGCAAGCGGAAAAACGGTTCACGCCGCCTTTCATCAAAGGCCGGATCAGGTCCTCGGCAGGGACCGGATCAGCAGGAAGCCCACACCGGCAAAGGACGCCACCCCGAGCATCAGGGGCAGCGGAGTGCCGTCGAAGGCGAGACCAAGAGGCGCCGCGAGGGCCACCGCGAGCACCGTCGCGATGGAGCCGATCACCGAGGCCGCCATGCCCGCGATGTGGCCCACCGGCTCCATCGCCATCGCGTTAAGGTTGCCAAGCGTCAGGCCCGCCATGAAGAAGACCCCGGTCGTCCAGAGGACATAGGCTGGAAAGGCCAGCGCCGCGGGCCAGAGGTCGTTCGCCGTCATCCCCCACATGCCGAGCGACAGCAGGAACTGCACCCCGAGCGCCACCGTCACGAGAAAGCGCATCCCGAGCCGCATGACGAGGGCCGCATTGACGAGGCTCGCCGTGCCCGCCATCAGGGCGATGACCGCAAACCACAGCGGAAAGCTCTCTCCGCGCCCCCAGGTCACGTCGAACACCTGCTGGGTCGAGGAGAGCGTGCCGAAGAGCGCGCCGAAGACCAGAGTCTGCACGCCGATGGCCGTCAGGATCACGCGATGCGAGAGCACCTCGCGGAAGGCCGAGCCGAGCCCCGCGACCGAGACGGGGCGCCGCGCGTGCGGTGGCAGCGTCTCGGGCTGGCGGATCGAGAGCCAAAGGATCGACACGGCCGAAAAGGCCAGGAACGACAGGAAGATGCCCCGCCAGCCGAGGGCGTCGATGATCACCGTTCCCATGAGCGGCGCCACGGCCGGCACCAGCGTGAAGATCAGCATGGCAAAGCTCATGATCCGCGCCATCTCGCGCCCGCGGTAGAGGTCGCGGACGAGGGCCAGCGACACGACTCGCGGGGCCGAGGCGCCGAGCCCGCCCACCACGCGGGCGATCAGCAGAAGCTCGAGCGTCGGGGCCGCCCAGGCGCAGAGGGCGGCGAGGCAGTAGAGCACCGCCCCGCCCATGATCACGCGCTTGCGGCCGAACCGGTCCGAGAGCGGGCCCGCCACGAAGGTGCCGATCCCCATGCCGAGCACGAAGCTCGTCAGGATCAGCTGCGCCCGGTTCGGGTCGGCGGGACTGAGTTCGGCGGCGATCTCGGGCAGGGCGGGCAGCATCGAGTCGATGGAAAAGGCGACGGTCGCGAAGAGCATCGCGATCATGCCCACGAACTCGGGCCGCGAGAGCCGGCCGCTCTCGGGGATGTCGGTGGTCGAGGTCATGCGTCCGCCCCATCCTGGCCGGCCAGTTCGTCGATGACCTGCTGCCACAGCTCGACCGGCTGCGCCCCCGGCACCGCATGGCGGCGCGCGACGAGGAAGGTCGGCACCGCCCGCACGCCCTTGGCGCGCGCGTCGGCATCGCGCGCGGCCAGATCCTCGCGGTCGGAGTCGGAGGCCAGCAGCCGCAGCGTCAGCGCCCGGTCCATGCCGCAGCGGCCGGCGATGTCGGCCAGCACCTCGGGGTCGCCGATGTCCAGCCCTTCGCGGAAATAGCTGCGGAAGAGGGCCGAGACCACCGGCGTCTGGCGCCCCTCGAGCCCCGCCCAGTGGATCAGCCTGTGCGCGTCGAGCGTGTTCGGCGTGCGCTGGATCGCGGCCAGATCTATCTCGAGGCCGGCGGCCTCGGCGGCGCCCTGGACACGGGTGTAGGCTTCGGCGGCGGCCTGCCGGCTGCCGAACTTCGTCTCGAGATAGGTGCGCCGGTCCATGCCCTCGGGGGGCATCTCGGGATTGAGCTGGAACGGATGCCACTCGATCGCGAACGGATGATCGGGCCGCGTTCCGAGGGCGCGATCGAGCAGGGCCTTGCCGATGTAGCACCAGGGGCAGATCGGGTCCGAAAAGATGTCGAGACGGATCATGGCCGCTCCTTCGGTGGTGGGAAGTGGGGGCACCGGCGGCCTGCGGCGATGCGCCGCCTCGTGCTACGCCTGCCCGGCGGACGATGCAAGCGTCGGGCTCTCTTGGGCTCTTGATCTTGCCGGGCCGGCGCCTATGTGCGAATGAACGTTCATTCGCCCTCCGTCCGAGGTCCCATGCCCGACAGCTTCGCCCCCGTGCCGCGGGGGGACGAGATCCTCGACCAGATCCGGGGCACCTTTGCCGAAAAGGGGTTCGACGGCGCGTCGATGCAGGATCTTGCCCGCGCGGCGGGCATGAGTGTCGGCAACTTCTACCGCTACTTTCCCTCCAAGGGCGCCATCGTCGAAGCCATCGTCCGCCGCGACCTGGAAAGCGTCGAGCGCGACTTTGCGGCGGTGGTCTCGTCCGAGAACCCGATGGCCCGCCTGCGCGAGATCCTGCGCTACCGGATCGAGGTGAAGCTCTGCGAGGAGGATGCGCCGCTCTGGGCCGAGATCACGGCCATGGCGCATCGCAACCCCGAGATCGGGGCGGTCTGCGACCGGATGGAAGCCGAGATCCGCGCGGCCTTCCTCGGCATCTTCGCCCGCGTCACGGGTCTGCCGCCTGCGGAGGCGGAACGCCGCTTCGCTGCCCACGCCGCCTTCCTCGTGATGCTCGTGCGGGCATGGGCGCTCGACTGGCCGCAGAAAAGGGCCGGGGCGCTTGAACTGAAATCCCTTCTGCTGCGTACCATCGACACGACCCTCGACGAGGTGGCCCGATGCGACGCGAACCGTCTCCCATGAGCGAAAGGTCTGCCATGCGGCGCTTGATGACGATTGCCCTTCTTGCCGGTCTGCTGCCCCAGGTGGTGCTTGCGCAGGAGACGGGGCCGAAGCCCGGACAGGCCGCGCAGGCGCTGCCCGCGATCACGGTCTCGACGGTGGTGCGCCGGCCGATGCGCGACCGGGTCATCGCCTCGGGGCTGATCGGCGCGGTGGAGCTGGTGCAGGTCCAGCCGTTGATCGAGGGCCAGCCGATCGAGGCGCTCGAGGCGGATGTGGGCGACTTGGTGGCCGAGGGGCAGGTGCTGGCACGGCTGTCGGTCTCGACGCTGGAGCTGCAGAAGAGCCAGTTCACCGCCTCGCTGGCCTCGGCACGGGCCACGATCGCGCAGGCCGAGGCGCAGGTGCTGGAAGCGCAGTCCTCGGCGGACGAGGCCGAGCGGGTGAACCGCCGGACGGCGCAGCTGCGCGAGCAGGGGGCCGCCTCGCAGGCGGCCGCCGACACGGCGCAGGCCTCCTCCGTCTCGGCCAATGCGCGGGTGATGGTGGCCCGCCAGACGCTCGAGGCGGCCCGCGCGCAGGTGGCGCTGGCCGAGGCGCAGCTGGCCAATGTCGAGCTGCAGCTGAAGCGCACCTCGGTCGTGGCGCCGGTGGCGGGAGAGATCGTCTCGCGCAATGCCAAGGTGGGCGCCATCGCCTCGGCGCAGGGCGAGCCCATGTTCACGCTGCTGCGCGACGGGCGGCTTGAGCTTTTCGCCGATGTGGCCGAGCAGGATCTGCTGCGGCTCCGGCCGGGGCAGTCGGTCAAGATCCGCACGCTGGGCGCGGCCGAGCCGATCCCCGGCTCGGTCCGGCTGGTGGAGCCCGCCATTGACACGGCGACGCGCCTCGGGCGGGCCCGGATCGCCATCGACCGGATCGAGGCGGTGCGCTCGGGCATGTTCGCCGAGGCCGAGATCCTCGTGACCGAGCGCGAGTCGCTGGCGGTGCCGGTCACGGCGGTCAGCGGCGGGGCCGAGGGCGCGACGGTGCTGCGCGTCCGTCAGGGCGGCACGGTCGAGCGGACCCCGATCGTGACCGGCATCCGCGACGGCGGCATGGTCGAGGTCGTGGAAGGGCTCTTTTCCAACGATCTCGTGGTGACGAAGGCCGGCGCCTTCGTCCGTCCCGGCGACCGGGTGAACCCGGTTCCGGCGGAACCCGTGAACTGAGGCGCGCGCGATGAACTTCTCCGCCTGGTCGATCCGCAATCCGGTCGCGCCGATCCTCGGCTTCGTGCTGCTGATGGTGCTGGGCTGGCAGTCCTTCAACACCCTGCCGATCACGCGCTTTCCCAACATCGACGTGCCGCTGGTGGCGGTGACGGTCGATCAGGCGGGCGCGGCGCCCGCCGAGATGGAGACGCAGGTCACCAAGGAGATCGAGGACGCCGTGGCGGGCATCACGGGGGTGAAGAACATCACCTCGACCGTGGTGGACGGCCGCTCGACCACGGTGGCCGAGTTCCGCATGGAGGTGCCGACCGACAAGGCGGTGCAGGACACCAAGGATGCGATCGACCAGATCCGGGGCGACCTGCCGGGCGACATCGAGGCGCCCATCGTGACCCGGATCGACGTCGAGGGTCAGGCGATCATGACCTTTGCCGTCTCCTCGCCGAACATGACCATCGAAGAGCTGTCGTGGTTCGTGGACGACACGATCACGCGCTCCCTGCAGGGCAGGCCCGGAATCGGCCGGGTGGACCGCTACGGCGGGGCCGAGCGCGAGATCCGGGTCGAGCTTGATCCGGTGAAGCTGGACAGTTTCGGCATCACCGCGCCTCAGGTGAACGCCCAACTGCGCGCGACGAACGCCAACCTCGGCTCGGGCCGGGCGGAACTGGGGCAGGGCGAGCAGGCGATCCGGGTTCTGGGTGATGCGGCCACGGCGGACCGGCTGGCCCTGACCACGATCGCGCTGCCCTCGGGGCGCTTCGTGCGGCTGTCGGATCTGGGCACGGTCGTGGACAGCTACGAGGAGCCGCGCTCCTTCTCGCGCTTCAACGGCGAGCCCGTGGTGACCTTCGCGGTCTTCCGCGCCAAGGGGGCCAGCGAGGTCTCGGTGGCCGAGACGGTCAATTCCGTGCTGGCCGATCTCGCCGCCGCCCATCCCGAGGTGCGGACCGAGCTGGTCGATGACACGGTCTTCTACACCTACGGCAACTACGAGGCGGCCCTTCACACGCTGCTCGAGGGGGCGCTGCTGGCGACGCTCGTGGTGCTCGCCTTCCTGCGGAACTGGCGCGCGACCTTCATCGCGGCGCTGGCCCTGCCGCTTTCGGCGGTGCCCACCTTCTTCGTGATGGACCTGCTCGGCTTCTCGCTGAACCTCGTGAGCTTCCTTGCGATCACGCTGGCCACCGGGATCCTCGTGGACGATGCCATCGTCGAGATCGAGAACATCGCGCGGCACATCCGCATGGGCAAGTCACCCTTCCGGGCCGCCATAGATGCCGCCGACGAGATCGGCATGGCGGTCATCGCCACCTCGCTCACCATCGTCGCGGTCTTCGTGCCGGTCTCGTTCATGCCGGGCATACCGGGGCAGTATTTCGCGCAGTTCGGGCTGACGGTGGCGATTTCGGTGCTGTTCTCGCTGATGGTGGCGCGGCTCATCACGCCGATGATGGCCGCCTACCTGATGCGCCCGAAGGACGCCGACGAGAAGCCGCATCAGGATGGCATCCTCATGCGCGGCTATCTGGCGCTGGTGAAGCAGACGCTGCGGATGCGCTACCTGACGCTTGTGGCGGCCATCGCCGTCTTCGCGCTGTCGATGTTCTTCATGCTGCGCATTCCCGGCAGCTTCATCCCGCCCGAGGACGTGAGCCGCATACCGCTCAGCGTCGAGCTTGCACCGGGCACCTCGCTCGACGAGACCGACCGCACCACGCTGGCGATGCTGGAACGGATCCGGGGAGTCGAGGGCGTCGAGAATGTCTTCGTGCTGGGCGGCGCCTCGCCCACGGGCGAGCGCGACATCCGCCGCGCGGCGGTGACGGTGCTCCTGGAAAAGCTCGACCACCGGCTGAGCTACCGGATCGTCTCGCTGGCGGGCCGGCTGCCTCTGGTGGGACCCTTCGTGCCGCAACTGGATCCTGTGGGCCGGGTCCGGCCGCAGAACGAGATCGAGGCCGAGATCTTCCGGCTGCTGTCCGACCTTCCCGACGTGCGGGCCTTCAAGCTGAACGACCGGGGCGAGCGGGACCTGAGCTTCTCGATCCTATCGACCAACGAGGCGGACCTGAACGAAGCCGTGGCGCGGCTGGAATCGGCGCTGCGCGGCGATCCGCTTCTGGCCGACGTGGCCTCGGAAGGCGCGCTGCCCCGGCCCGAACTGCAGATCACCCCCCGCACCGACGAGGCGGCCCGGCTGGGTGTCACCACCGCGCAGATCGCCGAGATCCTGCGGGTGGCCACCATCGGCGACATCGACGCGAGCCTTGCCAAAATATCGCTCGATGGCCGGCAGATCCCGGTCCGGGTGCAGCTTGCCACCTCGGCGCGGGGCGATCTGGCTCGGATCGCGGCGCTCAAGGTCACGACGGCGTCGGGCGTGCAGGTGCCGCTCTCGGCCGTGGCGGATCTGCGCATCGCGGAAGGGCCGAGCGTGGTGGACCGCCTCAACCGCGAGCGGCGCGCGACCATCGGGGCGAACCTTCCGGTGGGCGTGGCGCTGGGGACCGCGTCGGCGCGCTTCAAGGAGATCACCGAGAGCACCGAGCTGCCGCCCACCGTCCGCATCCAGGAGGCGGGCGACGCCGAGGTGCAGCAGGAGCTGATGACCAGCTTCGGCAATGCCATGATCCTCGGGCTGATGCTCGTGCTGACGGTGCTGATCCTGCTCTTCCGCTCGGTGCTGCAGCCCTTCACCATCCTGCTGTCGCTGCCGCTGGCCATCGGCGGCGTGGCCGCGGCGCTGATCCTGACCGGCTCGGCCCTGTCGATGCCGGTGCTGATCGGGATCCTGATGCTGATGGGGATCGTGACCAAGAACGCGATCCTGCTGGTGGATTTCGCGGTCGAGATGCGGGCGCGCGGGATGGACCGCTTCTCCGCGATCATGGAGGCCGGTCACAAGCGGGCGCGGCCGATCGTGATGACCTCGATCGCCATGTCGGCGGGGATGCTGCCCTCGGCGCTGGGTGTGGGCGAGGGCGGGCCGTTCCGGGCGCCGATGGCCACGGCGGTGATCGGCGGGATCATCGTCTCGACGATCCTGAGCCTCGTGATCGTGCCCTCGTTCTTCCTGATCATGGACGATCTCTCACGGCTGATCGCCCGGCTCTTCAGCGGGATCGCCGGTGCGCGCGAGCACGAGCCCGAGCCGCCCACCGCCGAAGAACTGGCGGAACGGCTGGCCGCGCGCGAGGCCGATCTCGAGGCGCTGCAGGTGCGTGTGGCCGACCTCGAAAAGGCGCCGCGCCGCATCTTCGTCGCCCAGTAGGGCGGCGACCGCGGGCTGGTCAGTAACCGGGGCCGAGGATCCAGTTGCCGACGCGGTTCGCGCCGCCCGTGATGTCCTGACCGACGCCCGCCACCGTGTTGCAGCCCTGCAGGACGGCCGCGACGGCCGCCAGAACCACCAGTTTCTTCATCTTGTCCGCTCGCTCTCAGTTTTCTTGCCACCAGACGTCCGGCAGGAACCCCGGCCAGTCGCCATAGATGGGTGTGGTCGCCGGATAGCGCAGGTGCCTGTCATGCGCCAGCCGCGAAACCCGAGGATACCACATCGGAATGACATATCTACCGGCCGTCAGGATCCGGTCGAGCGCCCTCACGGAGGCTTGAAACTCGGCCGGGTCATCGGTGGCCAGCATCCCGCGGATCATCGCCTCGGCCGCCGGGCTCTCCATCCCCATCAGGTTGCGCGAGCCGGGGGCGTCCTTGCCCTCCGCCGACCAGTAGAGCATCTGCTCGTTGCCGGGCGAGAGCGAGAGCGAGCGCAGGAAGCTCGTCATGTCGAACTGCTGGTTGTCCACCCGCTGCTTGTATTGCGCCGGATCCACCGCCGCGATGCTGACCGAGATCCCGAGCCGCGCCAGCGCCTGCCGGTAGATGTTGGCGGCCGAGATCATTGCATCGGCCCCCTGCGGCAGCAGGATCTCGAACCGGAAGGGCCGCCCGTCGGCCCCTGTCAGCACCCCGTCTTCGACCCGCCATCCCGCCTCGGCGAGAAGCCGCGTCGCGACCCTCAAGCCCTGCCGGTTGGCTTCGCCGCCGTCCGAGACCGGCAGCGCGTAGCCCTCGAGCGTGCCGGGCAGCAGATCGGCCGCGTAGGGTTCGAGCAGCGCGCGTTCGCGCCCCTCGGCCGGCGCGCCGACCGCCATCCCGAGGTCGGAGTTCGAGAAGTAGGAGGCGATGCGCGGCTCGGCCCCGCCGGTGAGGGTGCGGTTGATCAGTTCGAAGTTGAAGGCCTGGATCAGCGCCTCGCGCACGCGCCAGTCGGCGAAGATCGGCCGGCGCGTGTTCATCACCAGCCCCTCCATGCCCGACGGGCGCCCGTGCGGGATCTCGGACCGGACGATCGCGCCGCTTCGCACGGCGGGAAAGTCGTAATGCGTCGCCCATTTGGCCGCGCTGGTCTCGCGGAAGACCGAGAGGGCGCCGGCCTTGAAGGCCTCGAACGCGACGCTGCTGTCGCCGAAATATTCGACCGTCACCTCGTCGAAATTGTGAAGGCCGCGGTTGAAGGGCAGGTCCTGCCCCCACCAGTCGGGGTTGCGCCGGTAGCGCAGTGAGCGCCCCGGCTCGAAGCTCTCGAGGATGTAGGGCCCCGAGCCGATCGGCGCCTCGAACCCCGAGGCCGCGAAGTCGCGCCCCTCCCACTGGGCCTTCTTCAGGACGGGACGCAGGCCCAGCACCAGCGGCAGTTCGCGGTCCTGTTCGGTGAAGGTGAAGCGGACGGAGCGCGGTCCGGTCTGCTCGGCCGAGGCGATCTTCTGCCAGGCGATCCAGTAGCGCGGCATGCCGCGGGTGCCCAGTTCCTCGAACGACCACAGGACATCCTCGACCGTCACGGGCGATCCGTCCGAGAATCGCGCGCCCTCGCGCAGGGTGAACTCGACCCAGGTCCGCTCCGGGTCGGTCTCTACCGATTCGGCAAGAAGGCCGTAGAGGGTGAAGGGCTCGTCGATCGAGCGCCCCATGAGGCTCTCGACGGCGAGCGGGGCGAGCGAGTAGGGCGCGCGGCCCTTCACGATATAGGGGTTGAGGGAATCGAATCCGCCCGTCTCGCCCAGCACGATCCGCCCGCCCCTGGGGGCGTCGGGATTGGCATATGGCAGGGACACAAAATCCGGTGGAAGCGCAGGTTCGCCATACATAGCTATGCCGTGGCGCGGTTCCGAGGCGGCTGCGAATCCCCAGACTGCAAGGCCCGCGGCTGCCATGAGACCCCTGAGGGCGGGCCGATAATCCTGTATCATTCGGGCAACAACTCCTCGATGGCCGGTCCGCAGGGCGCCAGATTTAGCGGCGGGCGGTAACCTTTTCAAACTTTTACCTTGGACACCGGCGGAGAAGGTCGTATAAGTATCCTACTGCTCGATAGGTTTCTTGCCTGTATGAAACCTGCCTCAACGACTGAACGCCGGCTTCGTGCCGGCGTTTTTTTTTCGCGCTTCGCGAATGACAGGGGCCCGATCGCGCCCGTTCCGTCTCGCCATTGCGGCGGCGCCCGGCTAGTTCTGGCGCAGGTGGAAACGACGGGAGGCAGGATCATGGATCTGAAAGGCAAGAGGGCCATCGTCACCGGCTCGAACTCGGGCATCGGTCTTGGCTGCGCCGAGGAGCTGGCGCGGGCAGGGGCCGAGGTGATCATCAACTCCTTCACCGACCGCTGCGAGGATCATGCCCTTGCCGAGAAGATCGGCCGCGAACATGGCGTCCCGTGCCGCTACATCGCCGCCGACATGTCGAAGGGCGAGGAGTGCCGGGCGCTGGTCGAGAGGGCGGGCGGCTGCGACATTCTCGTGAACAATGCGGGCATCCAGCATGTCGCCTCGATCGAGGAGTTCCCGGCCGGGAAGTGGGACGCGATCCTGGCGATCAACCTCTCGTCGGCCTTCCACACCACGGCGGCCGCCCTGCCGGGGATGCGCGCGGCGGGCTGGGGGCGGATCGTCAACATCGCCTCGGCGCATGGCCTGACGGCGAGCCCCTACAAGTCGGCCTATGTGGCGGCCAAGCACGGGGTGGTGGGATTCACCAAGGTCACCGCGCTGGAGACCGCGGGCAAGGGGATCACCTGCAACGCGATCTGCCCCGGCTATGTGCTGACGCCGCTCGTCGAGGCCCAGATCCCCGACCAGATGAAGGCGCATGACATGGACCGCGAGACGGTGATCCGCGAGGTCATGCTGCAGCGCCAGCCCTCGCGGCAGTTCGCGACGACGGCGCAGATCGGCGGCACGGTCGTGTTCCTCTGCACGGCGGCGGCGGAGCAGATCACCGGCACCACGATCTCGGTGGACGGCGGCTGGACGGCGCTCTGAGGGCCGGCCGCGGCCGGGGGCGGCTGCCCCCGGACCCCCGCGGATATTTGAGCCAGAATGAAGGGGCCGCGGTTTCAGCCTTTCGTCAGGGCGCGGGCGATGGAGGCGGCGAGGCGAGCGTTCGACAGGACGAGGGCCCGGTTGGCGGCCAGCGAACGGCCGTCGGTCAGGTCGAAGATCAGGTCGAGCAGGAAGGGCGTGACCGCCTTGGCGGCGACGCCCTGCGCCTCGGCGGTGGCGATGGCGCGCGCCACCACCGCCTCGATCTCGGCGAGGGGGATCTCGGCTTCGGCGGGGATCGGGTTCGTCACCAGCTGTCCCCCGGGCAGGCCCAGCCGCGCGCGCATGAGGTGGGCGGCGGCGATCTCCTCGGCGCTGTCGAGGCGGATCGGCGCGCGCAGCCCGGACTGGCGCGACCAGAAGGCTGGGATCTCGTCCTGCCCCACGGCGATGACCGGCACGCCCAGCGTCTCAAGCAGCTCGAAGGTCTTGGGCAGGTCGAGGATGGCCTTGGCGCCCGCCGAGACGACCGTCACGGCGGTCTGGGCAAGTTCGTGCAGGTCCGCCGAGATGTCGAAGCTCTCTTCGGCGCCGCGATGTGCGCCACCGATGCCGCCGGTGGCAAAGACCGCAATCCCGGCCAGCCGGGCGGCGATCATGGTGGCCGCGACCGTGGTCGAGCCGGTCGCCCCTGTTGCGAGGCAGACGGCGAGATCGGCCCGCGAGAGCTTCATCACCTCTTCGGCCAGCGCCAGCCGCTCCAGCTCGGCCTCGGCGAGGCCCACGCGGATCCGGCCCTCCATCACCGCGATGGTGGCGGGAACGGCGCCGGCCGCGCGGACCTCGGCCTCGACCTCGCGCGCGGTCTCGACGTTCTGCGGATAGGGCATGCCGTGGGTGATGATGGTCGATTCCAGCGCCACGACGGGCTGTCCTGCGTGCAGCGCCTCGGCGACCTCGGGATGAAGGGCAAGCGGTGCGGTCATGGGCTGAGATCTCCTGAGACAAGGGATGCGGCGGCGGCAAGGGCGGCGGCGAGCGCGGCCTCACGTCCGGCGCCGCGATGTTCGGCGGCAAGATGGGCGGCGAGGAAGGCATCGCCGGCCCCGGTGGCCCGGCGGCCGACAATGGCGGGCGGGCAGGCCTGCAGCAGGCCGCGCAGGGCGCAGCCGTCGGTGGCGGGCAGGGCGCCGTCGGTCACGATCGCCCGGCGCACGCCCGCCTCCAGAAGCGCCTCGGCGGCGGCCAGCGAGGTCGGAAAGGTGGCGCCGCAGATCATGCCTGCCTCGGCGCGGTTGAGGTGAAGCACGGCACGGGGATGGCCCATGAGCGGCGCGAGGCGCGGCGCCTTGGCGGGGCTGGCGGGCGCCAGCCGCAGGCTCGCGCAGGCGCGGACGGAGGCTGCGAGCCGGTCCAGAACCGCCTCGGGCAGGTTCGCGTCGATCACCAGCGGACCGCCGAAGGGCAGGGCGGGCGTGGCAAGGCGCCCGTCGAGAAGCGGCGCCAGCACCGCCTCGCCCGCCTCTTCCAGCGCGCGGGCATCCGCCACCGCAGCCGCCAGCGCGCCCTGCGACTCGAGCGCGAGATAGAGGTCGGTGGCCGTGCCGCGGTGGAGGAAGCGCATGTCGATCCCGGCCGTCGCGCCGGCCCGTGCCAGCCCTTCGCCCTCGGCATCCGCCCCCACCGCGGCCAACAGCGCCACCGAAAGCCCCTCGCGGGCGAGGGCGCGGGCGATGTTGAAGGCCACGCCCCCCGGCATCCGCGACACGGTTCCCGGCACGTCGGCGCCCGCCGGAAGTGCATGGGCCGTGTGGCCGATCAGATCCCAGTGGGCGGAACCGATGCAGAGGATGTCGGGCAGGCTCATACCGGCTTGATGCCCGCTCCGGCGCCCGCGGGCAAGCGTCTCGCCTCGCCGGAAGGTCGCGGGGCTTGCAATCCCCGCACGGGAGGGCTAAAGCGCGCGCACTTCACAGGCGGAGCCCGGGCTCGCGGGGGAGACATCCCCGTTGGTCCACCGGTTGGGGGAACACCCTCTACAAGGCTTCGCCGAGGCGCAAACCGGAAAGGACATGGACATGGCGCTCCCCGAGTTTTCCATGCGTCAGCTGCTTGAAGCTGGCGTTCACTACGGCCACCAGACCGCTCGCTGGAACCCGAAGATGGCGGAGTTCATCTACGGCGACCGCAACGGCATCCACATCGTTGACCTGACGCAGACGGTCCCGATGCTGGACCAGGCGCTCAAGGTCGTGCGCGACACCGTCGCCAAGGGCGGCCGCATCCTCTTCGTCGGCACCAAGCGTCAGGCCCAGAAGCCGATCGCCGAAGCCGCCGAGAAATGCGCGCAGCACTACATGAACCACCGCTGGCTGGGCGGCACGCTCACCAACTGGAAGACCGTCTCGCAGTCGATCCAGCGCCTGAAGAACCTGGACGAGCTGCTCGCCCACGGCGCCGAGGGCCTGACCAAGAAAGAGCGGCTGAACATGGAGCGCGAGCAGCAGAAGCTGCAGGCCTCGCTCGGCGGCATCCGCGAGATGGGCGGCACCCCGGACCTGATCTTCATCATCGACGTGGGCAAGGAAGACCTCGCCATCGCCGAAGCGCAGAAGCTGGGGATCCCGGTCGTGGCCGTGGTCGATACCAACAACTCGCCCAAGGGCGTGGACTACATCATCCCGGGCAATGATGACGCGGCCCGCGCCATCGCTCTGTACTGTGATCTCGTGTCGCGTGCGGCCCTCGACGGCATGAGCGCCCAGATGGGTGCCGCCGGGATCGACCTTGGCGCGCTCGACGTGGCCCCCGAGGAAGAGACGCTCGAGGCCTGATCGGCCGTTCGTCGCAATCCCGTTACCGGGCGGGGGTTACACCCCGTCCGGGTTTTTCCAATTCACTGAGGAGAGCCGCAATGGCAATCACCGCCCAGATGGTGAAGGAACTGCGCGAGTCGACCGGCGCAGGCATGATGGACGCCAAGAAGGCGCTGACCGAGACCGACGGCGACATGGAAGCCGCCGTGGACTGGCTGCGTACCAAGGGTCTGGCGAAGGCGGCCAAGAAGGCCGGCCGCACCGCGGCCGAGGGCCTCGTTGGCGTCGCCGTCTCGGGCGGCACGGGCGTCGCGGTCGAGGTGAACTCGGAAACCGACTTCGTGGCCAAGAACGCCGACTTCCAGACGATGGTGACGGGCTTCACCCAGGCCGCGCTGTCGGTCGATGATGTCGAGGCGCTGAAGGCGGCCGACATGGGTGGCAAGACGGTCGAGACCACGCTGCAGGAAACCATCGCCGTCATCGGCGAGAACATGACCCTGCGCCGGATGGCCAAGATCTCGGGCGATTCGGTTGCGGCCTATGTCCACAACGCGGCGGCCGATGGCCTCGGCAAGATCGGCGTTCTGGTGGCCGTGAAGGGTGCCGACAACGGCATCGCCAAGCAGATCGCCATGCACATCGCCGCGACCTCGCCGATGGCGCTGTCGGAAGCCGACCTCGACCCGACCCTCGTCGAGCGTGAGCGGGCCGTCCAGACCCAGAAGGCGCTGGAAGAGAACGCCGCCTCGGCCAAGCCGAAGCCGGATTCGGTGATCGAGAACAACATCATCCCGGGGCGGATGAAGAAGTTCCTCGAAGAGAACACGCTGCTCGGCCAGAAGTTCGTGATCAACCCGGACGTGACCGTGGCCGAAGCCGCGAAACAGGCCGGCGTCGAGATCCTGGGCTTTGTCCGCATGGCCGTGGGCGAGGGCATCGAGAAGGAGAAAGAGGATTTCGCCGCCGAGGTCGCCAAGACCCTCGCCGGCTGATCCGGTTCTGATCAAGCTCCAGGGGCGCGGCCTTCGGGTCGCGCCTTTTTCATATCCTCATGGCGCCAGACTCCGGTTCCAGCCGCCCAAACGAAAACGAGCGGCCGGGGCCGCTCGCTGACTTCGGATGGTGGTTGAGCCGAGGGCGGCAACCCTCTGTCGCCAAGGGTTATTTCGCGGCGACTGTCTGGGCGAGGGCGCCTTCGGCCGCTTCGCGGATCGCGCGGATGTTGGCGCCGTACGGTGCGGGATTGTCGACCGAGCCTCCCTTGAACACGGCCGAGCCCGCCACCAGAACGTCCGCGCCCGCGGCCGCCACCCGAGGCGCGGTCTCGGGCGTCACGCCGCCGTCGATCTCGATATGGATCGGCCGATCCCCGATCAGCGCGCGCAGATCGCGCACCTTGGCCACCTGGCTCTCGATGAATTTCTGCCCGCCGAAGCCGGGGTTGACGGTCATGACGCAGACCAGGTCGAGCAGGTCGAGCAGATGCGCCACCGCGTCGAGGCCGGTGCCGGGGTTCAGCGCGAGACCGGCCTTGCAGCCTGCGCCGCGGATGGCCTGAAGGGTGCGGTGAATGTGCGGACCGGCTTCGAGATGGGCGGTGATGACATCGGCGCCGGCGCTGGCGAAGGCGTCGATGTAGGGATCGACCGGCGCAATCATCAGGTGGACGTCCATCGTGCCCTTGATATGCGGCCGGATCGCCGCGCACATGGCCGGCCCGAAGGTCAGGTTGGGCACGAAATGTCCGTCCATCACGTCGACATGCACCCAGTCGCAGCCCTGAGCCTCAATGGCGCGGCACTCGGCACCGAAGTTTGCGAAATCTGCGGACAGGATCGAGGGGGCGATCTTGATACGGCGATCGAAGGACATGGCAACGCTCCTACAGGGTAAGGACCGCTTAGCCCAAGGCGGCGGGCCGCTTCAAGGCACTCTTAAGTCTCACCGCATATATTACATAACGTTGATTATCAGAATCAGCCGTATCGGTGTCGGGGCCGCCACCCGACAGCCTTTTCCGAGGCTCCCGCCGGGTCTCGGACCGGATCGCCCGTCCGCCTAGACGGCCTGGCCGGCGGCCCATCCCGAGGACCAGGCCCACTGGAAATTGTAGCCGCCGAGCCAGCCGGTGACATCGACGGCCTCGCCGATGAAATGCAGGCCCGGGACGGACCGTGCCACAAGGGTGCGTGCATCAAGGTGATCGGTGCTGACGCCGCCGAGGGTGACCTCGGCCGTGCGGTAGCCTTCGGTGCCCACGGGCCGCAATTCCCACTGCCGCAGAAGTTGCGAGAGGCGCTCGAGGGTGGCGTTCGACTGGGCCCCGATCGGCCCCTCAATGCCCGTCACGCTCTCCATGTGCCGCGCAAGACGCTCGGGAAGATGCCGGGCCAGGACGGTGCGCACGGCGCTTTTCGGCCCCGCGTCCCGCGCAGCGCGCAGCGCAGCCGACAGATCGGCGCCGGGCGTGAGGTTTACGGCAATCGGCATCCCCTCGCGCCAGTAGGAACTCGCCTGCAGGATCGCGGGCCCCGAGAGACCCCTGTGGGTGAAGAGCAGCGCCTCCTCGAAGCACACCCCGTCAGCGGTGATCCGCGCGGGAACGGAAAGACCGGCAAGCTCCTTCAACCGCTCGAGTTCCTGCGCGGCGAAGGTGAGCGGCACGAGGCCCGGCCGCGTCTCGACCACCGGCAGGCCAAAGCTCTCGGCCACGCGGTAGGCATAGCCCGTGGCCCCCATCTTCGGGATCGACTTGCCGCCTGTCGCCACCACGACCGACGCCGCCCGCACCGGCCCGCGCGAGGTTGCCACCTCGAATCCGTCCGGCACGGCCCGGATCTCGCCGGGTTCCACTCCCAGCCGCAGCTCGACCCCTGCCTCGCGCATCTGGCGCACCAGCATGTCCACGATCTGCGTCGCCGGCCCGTCGCAGAAGAGCTGGCCCAGCGTCTTCTCGTGCCAGGCGATGCCCTCGGCATCCAGCCGGGCGATGAAGTCCCACTGGGTGAACCGCTTGAGGGCCGAGAGCGCAAAGCGCGGGTTGCGCGACAGGAACCGCTCGGGCGCAATGCCGAGGTTGGTGAAGTTGCACCGCCCGCCCCCCGAGATGCGGATCTTCTCGCCGGGGGCGCGGGCGTGATCCAGCACCAGCGTGCGGCGTCCGCGCCGGCCCGCCTCAATGGCGCAGAACATGCCCGCGGCCCCTGCCCCAAGGATCAAGACGTCGGTTTTTTCCATGCGTCTCCATAACTTGCACCGATCTTCGGGACAATGCGAGAAATCTTCGACCTGCCCCTTGCGGAGGTCCGGAGGCTTCGCTAAACACCGCCGCAGTTGGGGCGTCGCCAAGTGGTAAGGCAGCGGTTTTTGGTACCGCCATTCGTTGGTTCGAATCCAGCCGCCCCAGCCACTTCGTCACTCGGAGGCCGCAGGCCCCCGGTGCGGAGGGCCGGTTGCTCT
Source organism: Cereibacter azotoformans (assembly GCF_021391315.1). Lineage (NCBI taxonomy): Bacteria > Pseudomonadati > Pseudomonadota > Alphaproteobacteria > Rhodobacterales > Paracoccaceae > Cereibacter > Cereibacter azotoformans. The sequence continues at coordinate 1,358,691 of NZ_CP090021.1, forward strand.
TGCGGCCCAGAGCAGCCTTTGTTAAACCGGCCGCACAGTTGGGGCGTCGCCAAGTGGTAAGGCAGCGGTTTTTGGTACCGCCATTCGTTGGTTCGAATCCAGCCGCCCCAGCCAATTCATCTCCGTTCAGACCGACATTCGGCGCGACCTGCGCCCGCCCCTCGTCCTGATCCGGGCTTTGGAGGATGCGGGAGACGCAAGGCGCCTGTCCCCCGCCCGTCGCCTAGAACTCGACGCCCGGCTGCCCCTTGATCCCGGCCCGGAACGGATGCTTGACCATCTCCATCTCGGTCACGAGATCGGCCGCCTCGATCAGGTCGGGCTTCGCGTTCCGCCCGGTCAGGACGACATGGGTCATCGGCGGCTTGTCCTCGGCCAGGAAGGCCAGCACCTCGGCCAGGTCGAGATAGTCGTAGCGCAGCGCGATGTTGATCTCGTCGAGCAGCACCATGCGGATGGACGGATCCCGGATCAGCTCCCTCGCCTTGTCCCAGCCGGCACGGGCCGCGGCGATGTCGCGCTCGCGGTCCTGCGTCTCCCAGGTGAAGCCCTCGCCCATCGCATGGAACTGGCAGAGGTCGCCAAAGTGCGTCGTCAGCAGCCGCCGCTCGCCCGTGTCCCACGCGCCCTTGATGAACTGGACCACCGCGCAGGGCATCCCGTGGGCGATGCAGCGCAGGATCATTCCGAATCCGGCCGAGGATTTGCCCTTGCCCGTCCCGGTATGGACGATGATCAGGCCCTTCTCGCCTGTCTTGGCGGCCATCATCCGGTCGCGCGCTTCCTTGATGCGGGCCTTCTTCTCGGCGTGGCGCTGGTTCATGTCGGTCATCTTGGCATCCTGATCTGGACGACCTGCGGCGCTGCCGCGCGCGGGCCGGAGAAGACGGGTCGGGCAAGGGGCCCGACGACGGTGGGCAGGTAGCCCGCGAGGAAGGATATCCAGCCCGCGCACCAGAGCATCGCGGCTACAGGGACAGCATCGAAGCCGGCGATCACGGGCGCCGAAAGGCGCAGGAGCGCGGCCGACCAGACCAGCGCGAAAGCCAGAAGCATCGTCGGCCGCGCCCGCAGCGGGCCTCCGTCGCGGGGGGCTGCGGCCCGCGAGGCCAGCGAGAGGATCATTCCCGACATCGCCCCCATGGTCAATGCGTGAAGCGCGTCCATCTCGGCGATGGGCACCAGGTTCAGCCGCGCGAGTCCCACGAGGACGAGCCCCGCCGCCAGCCAGCCAAAGGTGATGTGGAGGAGCAGCAGAAGCCGGTTCGCCCGCACCCGCCAGCCGCGCCAGCCCGCAAGGCGCAGGCCCTGCGCGATCCCCGCGCCGACGAGGCAGAGGGCCGAGACCGTCTCCTCGCCCAGGAAGGCCAGCGCCAGCGCAAGCCAGAGCAACCCCAGCGCGCACCAGCCAAGGACGGGTCGCGGTGCGGGGTCGGGCGCCGGGCTTTGAACCTGCCGCAGCCAGTTCAGCGTGAAGGCCGGCACCATCCGCCCGCCGATGATCGAGATCTTGAGCGCGAAGAACATCCAGCCCACGCGCACCATGGTGGCCGCGTCGGGCAAACCATCCGTGAGCGCGGCCCGCAGATAGAGCGTCTCGGCCAGCCCGTAGGCCAGGACCCCTGCCCCGAAGCCGATCTTGGTCCAGCGCCTGGCCAGCAGCGCCTCGCGCAGCAGCATCCCGGCCAGCGCAAGGAAATAGGCGCAAGCCGCGGGCTGGATCAGCCAGATCGGCGCCGCGGGCCAAAGTCCCGCCAGCACCAGCGCCACCCGCGCCAGCAGCCAGAGCGCGACCAGCGCCATCAGCGGCCGCCCCGACAGCGGGTCCGACCCGCGCCATCCTTGCGCCGCGGTCAGGAAATAGCCGCCGACCGCCGCCGAGCCGAGCCCGAAGAGCATCTCATGCCCGTGCCAGAGGCCCCATGTGCCCAGAACCGGCGCGGCAAGGCCCAGAGCCTCTCCCCACTGCCACCAGACCAGCGCCGCAAGCGCCCAGAGCCCCGCGCCCAGAAAGAGCGGCCGGTGCGGCGCCAGCCAGAGATCATGCAGTCGCGTCATGGGTGCGTCCTTTACGTCCGCCCTTCTGCCGCGACCGGCGCGGCTTGTGAAGCCGTCCCGCGTCCTCTCGTCCCGGCCCTCCGCGTCGGCTTGACAAGGGCGGCCCTTTCGCTCACCACTGCCGCCGCGCTGGTTCCTGTCCGCAAGCGACAGGCGAAGAGGGAATGCCCCAGAGGCAGCCGCCCCCGCGACCGTGACCGGAGAGGTTGTCCATGCCACTGGCCGAAAGGCCGGGAAGGCGGACCGCCGCGGGACCGCAAGGCCCCACATCCGCAAGCCGGGAGACCTGCCAGCGCTGAGACTTACGGGCGGACGGGGTGTTCCGCGGCCGGTGGACCGAGGTGCCGCCTTGTGCCGCCTCCCTCCCCTGGATCGGGCCCCTTTTCCGCCGCAGGACAAGGGACGGCCGATGACCGTGACGCTTCACGTCTGCACCACCTGCCGCGCGGGACAGCCCGTGGCCGAGGGCGATGCCACGCCGGGCCTGCGGCTTCATGCCGCGCTCGCCGCCGATGCCCCCGAGGGCGTCACCGTCCGGCCCGTCGAATGCCTGTCCGCGTGTTCGCAGGGCTGCGCCGTGGCTTTGTCGGCGCCCGGCCGCTGGAGCTATGTCTATGGTCGCCTCGAAGAGGCCGACGCACCCGCGATCCTCGAAGGCGCCGCCGCCTATGCGGGCGCCTCCGACGGCATCGTGCCCTGGCGCGAGCGGCCCGAGATCTTCCGCAAGCAGTCGCTTGCCCGCCTTCCCCCCATCGGAGAGATGCCATGACCGACCTTGCCAAGATCCCCGTCACGGTGATCACGGGCTTCCTCGGCGCCGGAAAGACCACGCTGATCCGGCACCTGATGCAGAACCCGGGCGGGCGCCGCCTTGCGGTCCTGGTCAACGAGTTCGGCACCGTGGGCGTCGATGGCGACCTGATCCGCGCCTGCGCCGACGAGAACTGCCCCGACGAGGCGATCGTGGAGCTGGCGAACGGCTGCCTCTGCTGCACCGTGGCCGACGAGTTCATCCCCACCATCGAGGCGCTGATGGCGCTGCCCAGGCGCCCCGATCACATCCTGATCGAGACCTCGGGCCTTGCGCTGCCGAAGCCGCTCCTGAAGGCCTTCGACTGGCCCGCCATCCGCTCGCGCATCACGGTCGATGGCGTGATCGCTCTGGCCGATGCCGAGGCCGTCGCCGCGGGCCGCTTTGCCCCCGATGCCGACGCCGTGGCCGCGCAGGCCCAGGCCGAGGGCGCTGATCACGAGACCCCGCTCTCGGAAGTGTTCGAGGATCAGCTCGCCTGTGCCGACCTCGTGCTTCTGACCAAGGCCGATCTCGCGGGCGAGGCGGGCCTTGCCGCCGCGCGCGCGGTGGTCGAGGCGGAATCGCCGCGGCCGATCCCGATCCTCGCCGTGACCGAGGGCGCGGTCGATCCGCAGGTGATCCTCGGGATCGAGGCCGCGGCCGAGGACGATCTCGCCGCCCGCCCGTCGCACCATGACGGGGCCGACGATCACGAGCACGACGATTTCGCCTCGACCGTGGTCGATCTGCCCGAGATCGCCGATCCCGAGCGTCTGGCCGAGGCGATCCGGGCGCTCGCGACCGAGCGCAACGTCCTCCGCGTGAAGGGCCATGTGGCGGTTCAGGGCAAGCCGATGCGGCTTCTCGTGCAGGCGGTGGGTGCGCGCGTCCGCCACCAGTTCGACCGGCCCTGGAGCGGCGCGCGGCAAAGCCGCCTCGTCGTCATCGCCGAGCGCGGCGATCTGGACGAGGCCGCGATCCGGCAGGATCTTCTGGCACGGATCGGCTGAGCCATGCATGTCGTCTTCCGCGAAAGCCACGGGCTCGAGGAGACTGCGACCCCGTTCGATCCCGGCCAGACGCCCGCGGATCTGGTGGTCCTGTCCTTCTCCGACAGCGATCTCGGGGCCTTCGCGGCGGGCTGGCACCGGGCGAAGGGCGGCCTGCCCGCGACCCGGCTTCTGAACCTCGTGGCGCTGCGCCATCCGCTCTCCATCGACACCTACGCCGAGACGGTGCTGGCCCATGCCAAGGCGATCCTGATCCGGCTGATCGGCGGCGAGAGCTACTGGAGCTACGGGCTGGCCGAGGTGCAGGATCTCTGCCGGCGCCGCGGGATCGCGCTGGCGGTCCTGCCCGCGGACGGGCGCGAGGATCCGGCGCTCGATGCGCTCTCGACGCTGCCGGTCTCGACGCTGCGGCGGCTGTCGGCGCTCTGCGATGCAGGCGGCGCGGTGGCGGCGCAGGCGGCGCTGGCGCAACTGGCGCTGGCGGCGGGGCTCTATGCGGGCCCGGTGCCGGGCGAGAAGCGGATGCCCGACATGGGCTGGTATGACCCCGCCCGCGGCGTGATCCCCGAGCCCGAGGCGGACAGCGCGCCGGTCGTCGTCGTCACCTTCTACCGCAGTTACCTGACGGCCGCCGACACGGGCCCGGTGGACGCGCTGATTTTCGCGCTTCGCGAACGGGGCTTCCGCGCCTTCGGCCTCTTCGCGCCTTCGCTGAAGGCGCCGGGCGCGCCCGACTGGATTGCCGCCGCACTTGCCCGCCTCGGTCCCGCGGCCATCGTCAACGCCACCGCCTTCTCGGCCAAGGGCTCCGAGGGCTCGCCGCTCGACGGCCCCGGCTGCCCGGTGTTTCAGGTCGCTCTCTCGACCGCGCGGCGGCGCGACTGGGCGGCGGCCGAGCGTGGCCTCTCGCCCGCCGATCTCGCGATGCATGTGGTGCTGCCCGAGGTGGACGGGCGGATCTTCGCGGGCGCCGTCAGTTTCAAGTCGCCCGGCAAACGCTGCCCGGACCTTCAATATTCCCGTTTCGCCCACCGCGCCGATCCCGCCCGCGTGGCGGCCGTGGCCGACCGGGTGGCGGCCTGGCACCGGCTGGCCCGAACGCCCGCACCCGAGCGGCGCCTGGCCCTTGTCCTCTCGACCTATCCCGGCCGGCCCGACCAGATCGCCCATGCCGTGGGCCTCGATGCGCTGGCCTCGGCCGAGGCGCTGGCGGGCGCGCTGGCCGCGGCGGGCTATGCCACGGCCCCCGGCGCGGACCTCGCCGAGGGGCTTCTGACCGAACGGCAGGTCTGGCCGCTCGCCGCCTACGAGGCCGCGCTCGCGACCCTGCCGGAACCCCTGCAACGCGCGCTTCGGGGAGCGTGGGGCGCGCCCGAGACCGATCCCGACTGCCGCGACGGCGCCTTCCGCTTCGCGGCCCTGCGCCGCGGGCACCTCCTGCTCGCGCTGCAACCCGAGCGGGGCGAGCTGGCCGCGCGGGATTCCGATTACCACGATCTCGCCCGTGTGCCGCGCCATGCCTATGTGGCCTTCTACCTCTGGCTGCGCGCGGAAGGCGTGCATGCGCTGATCCACATGGGCGCGCATGGCACGCTCGAATGGCTGCCGGGCAAGGCCGTGGCGCTGTCGGACGCCTGCTGGCCCGAGGCGCTGACCGGCGCGCTGCCGGTGATCTATCCCTTCATCGTGAACGATCCGGGCGAGGCGGCGCAGGCACGGCGCAGGCTCGGGGCACTGACTCTCGGCCATATGCCGCCGCCCCTGCGCGACAGTGCGCTGCCCGACAATCTCGTGCGTCTGGAACGGCTTCTCGACGAATATTCCACCGCCGACGGGCTCGACCCGGCCCGGCGCGGGCGCCTCATCGGCGCCATCCGTGACGAAGCGCGCGCCGCGGGCGTCGAGGAGGATCTGGGCCTTCCCCCCGACGCCACCCCGGCCGAGGCCATCACCCGCATCGACCGCTTCGTCTGCGACCTGAAGGAAAGCCGCTACGGCGAAGGGCTGCATCTCTATGGCGCGGCACCGGGCGAGACCGGGGGGCTTCTGGCCGCCCTCGACGGGCGCCGGGTGGCCGCCGGCCCCTCCGGCTCGCCGCACCGCGGACGGACGGATGTGCTGCCCACGGGCCGCAACCTCTATTCCGTCGATCCGCGCGCCGTGCCCTCGCGCGCGGCGCACGCGCAGGGGGTGAAGCTCGCCGAGGAACTGCTCCGCCGCCACCTGCAGGATCAGGGCGACTGGCCGAAGGGGCTGGTGATCGACCTCTGGGGCTCGGCCTCGATGCGGACGGCGGGCGAGGAATTCGCCATGGCGCTGCATCTGGCGGGCCTCTCCCCCCGCTGGGACGAGGGCTCCGAGCGGGTCTCGGGCGTCGAGATCCTGCCGCTTGCGCTGCTCGGGCGGCCGCGCATCGACGTCACGCTGCGGGTCTCGGGCCTCTTCCGCGACATCTTCCCCACACTGGCCCAACTCTTCGAGACCGGCGCCGAAGCGCTCGCCGCCCGCGAGGAGGCGCCCGAGGACAACCCCTATCTCCGCCGCAGCCCGCGGGTCTTCGGGCCGAAGCCCGGCCTTTACGGCGTGGGCGTGCGGTCCGACGATTACAGCCCCGAGGGGCGGCTCAGTGCTGGCGAGGCCTGGATCGAGGGCTCGTCCTGGGCCATCGGGGCGGATGGTGCGGCCACGCCCGCGCGCGGCGCGCTCGAGGAGCGGCTGCGCGCGGCCGACGCCTTCGCCCATGTGCAGGATCTGGCCGAGAGCGACCTTCTGATGGCGCACGATCATGCCGCACACGAGGGCGGATTCGCGGCGGCGCTGGCCCGGCTCGGGCGCGAGGCCGCGCTCTATCACCTTGATGCCACGCGGCCCGACCGGCCCCGCGCGCGCAGCCTGACGGAAGAGCTGTCCCGGATCGTGCGGTCGCGCATCGCCGATCCCGCCTGGGCCGATGGCATGATGCGCCACGGCTTCCGGGGGGCGGCCGAGATCGCGGCCTCGGTCGATCATCTGGCGAGCTTTGCCAATCTCACCCGCGCGGTGCCGGACGGGCTCTTCGACCTCTGCTTCGAGGCGACGCTGATGCGCGAGGATCTGGTGGCTTTCATGGCGCGCGAGAACCCCGCCGCCCTCGCCGCCCTCCGCGACCGGTTCCGCGCGCTGGCCGAGGCCGGCCTCTGGCAGCCGCGCCGCAATTCCATCGCAGCCCTCCTCGCCTGCGTTCCCACGGAGACAGACTGATGCCGCATCTCTATGAAACCGACGGGGCGGCCATCTACCGCCAGTCCTTTGCCACGATCCGCAGCGAGGCGGCGCTCGCGCGCTTCACGCCCGAGGAGGAGGTGGTGGTGGTCCGCATGATCCACGCCGCCGGCATGGTGGGGCTCGAGGCGCATGTCCGCTTCTCGCCCGGCATGGCGGTTGCGGCGCGGGCGGCGCTCGAGGCGGGGGCGCCCATCCTCTGCGACGCGCGGATGGTGAGCGAGGGCATCACCCGCCCACGCCTTCCGGCCGGGAACCGCGTGGTCTGCACGCTGCAGGACGCGGAGGTGCCGGAGCTTGCGAGGGCCATGGGCACCACCCGATCGGCCGCGGCGCTGGAGCTGTGGCGGCCGCATCTCGCGGGTGCCGTGGTGGCGATCGGCAACGCGCCGACCGCGCTCTTTCACCTGCTGAACATGCTCGAGGATCCGGCCTGCCCGCGGCCCGCGGCCATCATCGGCTGCCCTGTGGGCTTTGTCGGAGCCGCGGAATCGAAGGAGGCGCTGATGGAAGACCTGCCCTGCCCGTCGCTGATCGTCGAAGGCCGCCTCGGCGGGTCGGCGATCACGGTTGCGGCTGTCAACGCGCTTGCCTGTCGGGTGGAATGATGGGCCGCATCATCTGCGCGGGCCTCGGCCCCGGCGATCCCGAGCTTCTGAGCGTCAAGTCCGACCGGCTGATCCGGCAGGCGCGCCATGTGGCCTATTTCCGCAAGGCGGGCCGCGCGGGACAGGCCCGCCGCATCGTCGAGGGGATGCTGCGCCCCGACGCTGTCGAATATCCGATGGATTATCCGGTCACGACCGAGATCCGCTTCGATCATCCCGACTACAACCGGATGCTGGCCGAGTTCTACGGCCTCTGGGCCGACCGGCTGGCGGAGCTGGCGCAAACCGAGGAGGTGGTGGTGCTCTGCGAGGGCGATCCGCTGTTCTACGGCTCGTTCATGCATCTGCACAGCCGGCTTCAGGGCCGCTCCGAGGTCGAGATCGTGCCGGGCATCCCCGGCATGGCGGGCTGCTGGAACGCGGCCGGCCTGCCGATCACCTGGGGCGACGATGTGCTCTCGGTGCTGGCGGGCACTCTCCCGGAAGAGGATCTGGCGCGGCACGCGGCGGCGGCCGATGCGGTGGTGGTGATGAAGACCGGGCGCAACCTGCCCAAGGTGCGCCGGGCGCTGGCGGCCGCGGGGCGGCTCGAGGAGGCCTGGCTCGTCGAGCGCGGGACGATGCCGGGCCAGCGGGTCGCGCGGCTGGCCGAGGTCGAGGGCGCGGACTGCCCCTATTTCGCCATCGTGCTCGTCCCCGGACGCGGGCGCCGCCCGGAGCTTGCGGAATGAGCGGCTGGCTCGTGGTGGCGGGTCTCGGGCCCGGCGCCGAACATCTCGTCACGCCCGAGGTCTCGGCCGCTCTGGCCGAGGCCACCGACGTGGTGGGCTACATCCCTTACGTCGCCCGCGTGGCCGAACGGCCGGGCCTGACGCTCCACGCATCCGACAACCGGGTGGAGGTCGAGCGCGCGGCCCATGCGCTTCTGATGGCGGCCGAGGGGCGGCGGGTGGTCGTGGTCTCCTCGGGCGATCCAGGGGTCTTCGCCATGGCCTCGGCCTTGTTCGAGGCGCTGGAGGCGCGGCCTGAGTGGCAGGCGCTCGACATCCGCATCCTGCCCGGCATCACCGCGATGCTGGCCGCCGCCGCCGCCGCCGGAGCGCCGCTCGGGCACGATTTCTGCGCGATCAACCTGTCGGACAATCTCAAGCCCTGGGCGCTGATCGAGAAGCGGTTGCGGCTCGCCGCCGAGGCGGATCTGGCGATGGCCTTCTACAATCCCCGCTCGAAGTCCCGCCCCGAAGGATTTGTCCGCGCTCTGGAAATCCTGCGCGCGGCCTGCGGGCCGGACCGGCTCGTGACCTTCGCCCGCGCGGTCTCGACGCCCGAGCAGCATCTGCGAACGGTGACGCTGGCCGAGGCCACGCCCGAGATGGCCGACATGCGGACGGTGGTGATCCTCGGCAATTCGGCCACGCGCCGCGTGGGCCGCTGGGTCTATACGCCGAGGTCGGCCGGATGAGCGAGCCAGGCCAGCACCGCCTCGGGCGTCTCGGCGCGCGGGCGCGGCAGGATCGCGGGCCGGTCGATCAGAACGACCGGCAGGCCCAGCTCGCGCGCGGCATCGAGCTTGGCGCGCGCGCCCTCGCCGCCCGCGTTCTTGGCCACGATCCACTGGGTTGCGTGGCTGCGCAGGAGGTCGAGGTCTTCGGCCAGCGTGAACGGGCCGCGGGCAATAATCGCCTCGGCGTGAGGCAAGGGCAGCCCTTCGGGTGGATCGACGAGACGCAGCAGGTAATGGTGCTGCGGCCGGCCCGCGAAGGCCGCGAGATGCAGGCGGCCGATGGCGAGGAACACGCGCGCCGGTGCCTCGGGCAGCGCCTCGGCGGCGGCCTCGATCGAGGGGACGCGGATCCAGCGGTCGCCCGGCCCCGCCACCCAGGGCGCGCGTTCGAGCGCCACCAGCGCCGTGCCGGTGGCGTCACAGGCCTCGACCGCGTTCCGGCTCATCTGCGTGGCGAACGGATGGGTTGCATCAATGACATGGGTGATGCCTTCCGCCCGGATGTAGGCGGCCAGGCCCTCGACGCCGCCAAAGCCGCCCACCCGCACGGGCAATGGCTGCGCCACGGGCGCGGCGGTGCGGCCTGCGTAGGAGAACACGGACGGAAGGCCCGCCTCGGCCAGGGCGCGGGCCATGCGGCTGGCTTCGGTCGTTCCGCCCAGAAGGAGGATGCGCATGGCTGATCCCTGGCTTTCGATCATCGGTCTGGGCGAAGATGGACCGGCGGGCCTGACGGATGCAAGCCGCGCCGCGCTGGAGGCGGCCGAGGTCGTCGTGGGCGGGCCGCGGCATCTGGCGCTCGTCGAGGCGGGCGCGCGGGGTCTGGAATGGCCGGTGCCCTTTGATCTCGCGCCGGTGCTGGCGCTGCGGGGCCGGCCGGTGGCGGTGCTCGCCTCCGGCGATCCGTTCTGGCACGGCGCGGGCGGCAGCCTCGCGGCCGCGCTCGAGGCGGGCGAATGGTGCGCCTATCCCGCTCCGGGCGTGGTGGCGCTGGCTGCGGCGCGGCTTGGCTGGCGGCAGGAGGAGGTGCTGAGCCTGGGCCTTCATGCCGCGCCCGTGGAGCGGCTGCTGCCCGAGTTGGCCCCCGGCCGCCGCGCCATCTGCACGCTGCGCGACGGGCCCGCGGCCGGGGCGCTCGCGGCCTTCCTTGCCGCCGAAGGCTGGGGAGACAGCCGCCTGTGGGTGCTGGAATCGCTGGGCGGCCCGCGTGAGCGCGTGCGCGAGGCCACCGCCTGCGGCTTTGCCCTGACGGATGTGGCCGCCCCGGTCACGGTGGCGATCGAGGCGCGGGGCGGGACTGCCCTGCCCCGCAGCCCCGGCCGGCCCGACACCCTCTTCGCCCATGACGGGCAGATCACCAAGGCGCCGGTCCGGGCGCTGACGCTCGCGGCGCTGGCCCCGCGGCGGGGCGAGCTTTTGTGGGATCTCGGCGCAGGCTCGGGCTCTGTCTCGGTCGAATGGTGCCTTGCGGGCGGACGGGCGGTGTCGGTCGAGTGCCGGCCCGAGCGCGTGGCCAACATCCGCGCCAACGCCGCGCGCTTTGCCCTGCCGCTCGAGGTGGTCGAGGGCCGCACGCACGACGCCTTGGCCTCCCTGCCAGCACCGGATGCGATCTTCGTGGGCGGCGGCTTCGATGAGGCGCTCTTCGCGGCGCTGCCCCGCACCGCGCGGCTCGTCGTCAACGCCGTGACGCTCGAGACCGAGGCCCTTCTGGCCGCGCTTCATGCCCGGCACGGCGGCGACCTCCTGCGGATCGAGATCGCCCGCGCGACGCCGCTGGGCCGGATGCGCGGCTGGGACGCGGCGCGGCCGGTCGTGCAATGGAGCCTTCGGCCATGATCGTGGCCGGGCTGGGTTTCCGCGCGAGCGCGACCGAAGAGGATCTTGCCGCGGCCCTTACGCTGCTGGGCGAGATGCCCGAGGTGCTGGCCACGCTGGACGCGCGCGCGGGGCTGCCGGCGCTGACGGCGCTGGCCCGCGGGCTCGGGCTGCCGGTGGTGGGGCTGCCGGAGGCCGCGCTGGCCGGCATCGCCACCCCCACCCGCTCGGCGCGGATCGAGCAGCGGTTCGGCACCGGATCGGTCGCCGAGGCGGCGGCGCTGGTGGCCGCGGGCCCCGGCGCACTCCTGACCCGGCCCCGCCAGATCGCGGGGCCCGTGACCATCGCCGTGGCCCGAGCGGCCGCGGAATCTGACAGCAAGGGAGCCACGGCATGACCGTGCATTTCATCGGAGCGGGCCCCGGAGCGCCCGACCTCATCACGCTGCGCGGGCGCGACCTGATCGCGGCCTCGCCGGTCTGCCTCTATGCGGGCTCGCTGGTGCCCGAGGGGGTGCTGGCCCATTGCCCGCCCGGCTGCCGGATCGTGAACACGGCGCCGCTCAGCCTCGATGCGATCATCGACGAGATCGCCGCGGCCCATGCCGAGGGCAAGGATGTGGCGCGGCTGCATTCGGGGGATCTTTCGGTCTGGTCGGCGATGGGCGAGCAGCTGCGCCGCCTGCGGGCGCTGGGCATCCCCTATGACGTGACGCCGGGCGTGCCCTCGTTCGCCGCCGCCGCGGCGACGCTCGGGGCGGAACTCACCTTGCCCGGCGTCGCGCAGTCGGTGGTGCTGACCCGCACCTCGGGGCGCGCCTCGCCGATGCCTGAAGGCGAGAGCCTTGCGGCCTTCGCCGCCACCGGCGCGGTGCTGGCGATCCATCTCTCGGTGCATGTGCTGGACCGGGTGATGGCGGATCTTCTGCCGCATTACGGCGCCGATTGCCCGGTGGCGGTCGTCTGGCGCGCCAGCTGGCCCGACGAGCGGGTGGTCCGCGCGACGCTGGGCACGCTGCAGGCGGCCCTTGGCGCCGAGCTGGAGCGGACGGCGCTGATCCTCGTGGGGCGCAGCCTCGGGGCCGAGGATTTCGCCGAGAGCCGCCTCTATGCCGGCGACTACGACCGCCGCTACCGGCCCGTGGGCACCCATCCGCGTTTCCCGGAACAGGCATGACGGGGTTCGTCTCCTTCGTCTCGTCCGGGCCCGGCGACCCGGAGCTTCTGACGCTCAAGGCCGTGGACCGTCTGGGCCGCGCCGATGCGGTGCTCTTCGACGACCTCTCGTCGGGGCCGATCCTGGCCCATGCGCGCGAGGGGGCCGATCTCGTGGGGGTTGGCAAGCGCGCGGGCCGCGCCTCTCCGAAGCAGGACCATGTGAGCCGCCTTCTGGTGGATTATGCCCGGACGGGGGTCCGGGTGGTGCGGCTGAAATCGGGCGATGCGGGGCTGTTCGGCCGGCTCGAGGAAGAGATCGGCGCGCTCGAGGCGGCGGGCATCGGCTACGAGATCGTGCCGGGAGTGCCCTCGGCCTGCGCGGCGGCGGCGGCGGCGGGCATTCCGCTCACGCGGCGGCTGACCGCGCGTCGCGTGCAGTTCCTCACCGGGGCGGATGTGACGGGCGGGCTGCCCGAACAGAACCTCGCCGCCCTGGCCGATCCGACGGCGACGACGGTGGTCTTCATGGGCAAGCGCACCTTCCCGACGCTGGCCGACGCGCTCTTCGCGGCCGGACTGCCAACCGAGACGCCCGCCATGCTGGCCGAGGGGATCTCGACCCCGGCGCAGAGGATCTGGCGCGGGACGCTGGAGGGGCTGGTGCAGGAGGTGGCGCGGGCGGGCGACGCCCCCGCGCTGATCCTCTACGGACCGCTGGCCGGCGAGGAGGAGGGATGAGCGATTCCGCCCACATGACCCACGCCGAGAGAGGCCGCGGCGCCTCGCCGGTGGCTGCGGAAGGAACCTTTCCATGATGGACCTGATCCTGATCGGCATCGGCACCGGCAATCCCGATCATGTGACGCTCGAGGGGCGGCGCGCCATGGCCGAGGCCGACCTGATCCTCGTGCCGCGCAAGGGGGAGGACAAGGCGGACCTTGCCGGTTTGCGGCTGGCGATCCTGGCGGAGGCCGCCCCGCATGTGCCGGTGGCCGAGTTCGACCTTCCGGTGCGGGATGCGGCGCACCCCGACTACCGGCAGGCCGTCGAGGATTGGCACGATGCGATCGCGCTGGCGTGGGCTCAGGCGGCGGGACAGGCGGCCCGGGTGGCGCTCCTGATCTGGGGGGACCCGTCCCTCTATGATTCGAGCCTGCGGATCGCGGCCCGGCTGCAGCCCGCGCCGCGCGTGCGTGTCGTTCCCGGCATCACCGCGATCCAGGCGCTCTGCGCCGCCCACGCCATTCCCCTGAACGAGGTGGGGGCGCCGGTCCTCATCACCACCGGGCGCCGGCTGCGCGAGGGCGGCTGGCCCGAAGGGGTCGATCGCCTCGCCGTCATGCTCGACGGAGAGACGAGCTTTCGCCACCTGCCGCCCGACGGGGTGCGCATCTGGTGGGGCGCCTTTCTGGGAATGACGGAGCAGATCCTCGAGGCGGGCCCTCTTGCGGAGGCAGGCCCGCGCATCGTTGCCACCCGCGCGGCGGCTCGCGCGCGGCACGGCTGGATCATGGACATCTACCTTCTGGCACGAGGCGAAAGCGGCTGAGGGGCCGCCTCCGCCGAAGGTCGGAGCGAACCAGACCGGTTCTGGCGCGTTTTACCCGCAGAAGAAGCCCCTGCGGGCACAAGAAGGAGAACCGCGATGTTTCCCGTCCCGAGACTGACCTACGAGGCCCTGGGCCTGGTCATGCCCCAGCCGGTGCTGGAATTCTGGTATTCGCCGCTTCCGACCGGCTGCTCGCTTTGATCCCGGACCCTGGCCGCTGATGGAGTAAAACCGTCGCCCTGTCAGCGGGTTGCCAGCATCTCTTGAGGTATTCTGCGAACAAGGCCCCGGAACGTCCTCGGCCACGAACGCCGCGGAAGTATCGCTCCGTCAGCGGGTTGCCAGCGCCTCTTGAAGGATGCGGCGAACAAGATCGCCCGGAACGTCCTCGGCCACGAACGCCGCGCCGATGCCACGGGCCAGGATGAATCGCAGCTTGCCGTCCACCACCTTCTTGTCCTGCGCCATCAGCCGCAGCAGGCCCTCGGCATCCGGCAGATCGCCGGGAATGTCGCGCAGATCGACCTTCATGCCCATGGCGCGAAGATGCGCGCGCAGGCGGCTCGGCGCTTCCTGGGGGCAGAGGCCCATATGCTGGCTGAGTTCGAAGGCCAGCGCGCAGCCGATCGCCACGCCTTCGCCGTGCAGCAGCCGGTCGGAATAGCCGGTGGCCTTCTCCAGCGCATGGCAGAAGGTGTGGCCGAGGTTCAGCAGCGCGCGGTCGCCCTCTTCGGTCTCGTCGCGCGCCACGATCTCGGCCTTCATCTCGACCGAGCGGCGCACGGCGCGCTGCCGCGCCTCGGGATCGGAGGCGAGACGCGGGGCCGCCCCTTCCAGCCATTCGAAGAAATCGGCGTCCCCCAGCAGGCCGTATTTCACCACCTCGCCGTAGCCGGCCAGGAAATCCCGCGCGGGCAACGTCTCGAGCACGCCGATGTCGGCCAGCACCAGCGAGGGCTGGTGGAAGGCGCCGACGAGGTTCTTGCCCTGCGCGGTGTTGATCCCGGTCTTGCCGCCGACGGAACTGTCCACCTGCGCCAGCAGCGTCGTCGGCACCTGGACGAAGCGCACGCCGCGCCGCAGGACCGCCGCCGCAAAGCCCGCCAGATCGCCGATCACCCCGCCGCCGAGCGCCACGACCACATCGCGCCGCTCGACCTTCTCTTCCAGCAGCCACTCCACGGCGCGCGAGAACTGCTCCCAGCCCTTGGTGGCCTCGCCCGCGGGCAACGCCAGCGCCGAGGAGGCGATGCCCGCCTCGGCCAGGGCCGCCTGGAACGGCGCGAGATGCAGGCCCGCCACCGTCTCGTCGGTGAGGATCGCCAGTTTCGGCCGGCGCAGGAGGGGCGCGATCTCGGCGCCCGCCCGCGCGATCAGGCCGGGGCCGATCCGCACCTCATAGGCGCGCGCGCCCAGCTCCACCCGCACCGCATCGACCGTCATCCGTCCGTCTCCAGTACATCGGGGCGCGTGGCCAGCGCCTCGCGCACCCGCACCGCCATCTGTTCCACCGTTCCCTCGCCGCTTTCCACCACGAGGTCCGCCTGCGCATAGACCGGATCGCGCGCCTCGAGAAGCGCCCGCAGCGTCTCGCGCGGGTTGGGCGTGCGCAGGAGCGGCCGGGTCGCCTTGTGCCGCACCCGCTGCCAGAGCACCTCGAGATCGGCCTTGAGCCAGACCGACACCCCCTGCTCGCGGATCATCCGGCGGTTGGCTTCGGACATGAAGGCCCCGCCCCCGGTCGAGAGCACGCACGGCGTGCCCTTCAGGAGCCGCGAGAGCACCTGGCTCTCCTTCTCGCGGAAGAAGGGCTCGCCGTCGCGGGCGAAGATCTCGGCGATGGTGCGGTTGGCGGCGCGCTCGATCTCCTCGTCCGAATCGAGGAAGGGCACGGCCAGCGCCCGCGCGAGCGCCGTGCCCACCGCGGTCTTGCCCGCGCCCATCATCCCCACCATCACAACCGTCTTCTTCAGCCGCGCCATGAACTCCTGGCCGTCCCCGTCCCTCAGCCGGCGCACTTCCGCCCCGGACATCAACTTTGTTGCCTGAATGGCGTGAAGTCGGGTGAAATGCCATATATATTCGACGCGAACGATCTCCGGGGCGGTGAAGCATCATCCATGCCTCCGGGGCAACAATAGCCGGGGCAGAACGAGGGTCGGAAACAGGCATGTGGCGCATCTTGAAGGTCTTGCTGGTGCTCGTGGTTGCGGGGTTGATCGGGTTGACGGGCTACGCCTATCTCGCCGATCTCTCGCCGCCGCAGACGGATGTGACCAAGCCGGTGATGCTGAATGCCCAATGACGCAACGGCCGGCCCGATCCGTGCCGGTGCGCGACGCGGGGCCGCGGCCGTCTGCGCGCTGATCGGCCTTTCGGCCGGCGCCGCGGCGCAGGAGCCGCTGTCCGCGATCGACTGGCTGTCGCGCTCGGTGGCGGCGCCGGTCAAGGTCGCGCCCCCTTCGGACGAGCCGGGGATCACCAAGGGCGCGCTGCCGGCCGAGGTGGCGGTCACGCCGCTGGACGGGCCCTCGCCCGATGCGGCGGGCCTTCTGCCGCCGGCGGTGACGGGGTTGCCGCACGCGCTCTGGGGGATGGGGCGGACGACCGACATCGCCAACCGGATCGCCATCGCACCCACGGGCACCCTGCCCGCGCTGCAGTCGCTCCTGACCACGATCCTGCTGGCCGAGGCTCAGCCGCCCGCCGATTCCGAGGGCAAGGGGCGGCTTCTGCTGGCGCGGGTGGACAAGCTGCTGGCGATCGGAGCGCTGGAGGCGGCCACGAGCCTGATCGATGCGGCCAGCGACAACGGGGCCGAGATCTTCCGGCGCAAGTTCGATATCGCGCTTCTGACCGGGGAAGAGGACACCTCCTGCGCCGAATTGCAGAAGTCGCCCGATCTGGCCCCCACCTTCCCCGCGCGGATCTTCTGCCTGGCCCGCTCCGGCGACTGGAACGCCGCCGCCCTGACGCTGCGCACGGCGCAGGCGCTGGGATATGTGGACGATGCGCAGGATGCGCTGCTCTCGCGGTTCCTTGATCCCGACCTTTACGAGGATGAGGGCCCGCTCACGCATCCCGCGCGCGTCACGCCGCTCGACTGGCGTCTGCTCGAAGCGGTGGGCGAGACGCTGCCCACCCAGTCGCTGCCGATCGCCTTCGCCCATGCCGAGCTGCGCGAGACCGCCGGCTGGAAGGCCCAGATCGAGGCGGCCGAGCGGCTGTCGCGGTCGGGCGCGCTGGAGCCGAACCTGCTGCTCGGCCTCTATACCGCGCGCAAGGCCGCGGCCTCGGGCGGGGTCTGGGACCGGGTGCGCGCCTTTCAGGCGCTTGATGAGGCGCTGACGGCGGGCGATGCGGCGGCGGCCGGTCCCGCTCTGCTGCTGGCCTATGAGCGGATGTCGGAAGTCGAACTCGAGGTGACGCTGGCCCGGCTTCTCGCCGGTCGGCTGGAGGGGCTGGCGCTGCCGCCCGAGGCGGATGCCCTGGCCTTCCGGGTCGGCCTGCTCTCGCCCGACGCCGAGGCCGTCGCCCGCGCCCGCAAGCCCAGGGATGCGGCCGAGGGCTTTCTTGTGGCGCTGGCCGCGGGCGATCCGGCGCGCGCCGCCGCGCCGATGGACCTGATGGGCCGCGCGGTCGCGGCGGGCTTCGGCACGGCCGGACCCTCCGAGACGGCGAAGGACTATCTGGATCAGGACCGCCCCGGAGAGGCGTTGCTGCTCGCCCTCGAAGAGGTGACGCGGGGCATGGACGGCGACACCACGGGCGTCGCGCAGGGCCTCGCGCTCCTTCGCACGCTCGGGCTCGAGAAGGTCGCGCGGCGCACCGCGCTCGAACTGATGCTGCTGGAGCGACGCGGCTGATGGCGCCTGCGGGGATGGAGCGGTGGATCTCGGCCTTCCTCGAGGCGCAGGCGGCCGAGCTGGATGCCGCGCGCAACACGCGCCTGGCCTACGGGCGCGATCTGAAGGACTTTGCCGGCTGGCTCGCGCGCCGGTCCGAGGAGTTCGCCACTGCCGACCGCGCGGCGGTCGAGGCCTACCTCGTCTTCTGCGAGGCGCAGGGCCTGTCGCCCGCCACCCGCGCGCGGCGGCTCTCGTCGATCCGGCAGCTGTACCGCTTTGCCCATGAAGAGGGATGGCGCGCCGACAACCCCGCCATCCGCCTCCGCGGGCCGGGGCGCGCCCGCCGCTTGCCGAAGACGCTCGAGATCGAGGAGGTGGACCGGCTGCTGGACGCCGCCCGGGACAAGGGGCGGCGCGCGGCCGATCAGGTCCGCAACCGCTGCCTGCTTGAACTGCTCTACGCCACGGGGATGCGGGTGTCGGAGATGGTGGGCCTGCCGGTCGCGGCGGCGCGGGGCAATCCGCAGATGATCCTCGTGCGCGGCAAGGGCGGCAAGGAGCGGATGGTGCCACTCTCTCCGCCCGCACGCGAGGCGCTGGCGGACTGGCTGCGGGTGCGCGACGAGGCCGAGGCCGCGGGGCAGAAGGCGGGGCGCGTCCCCTCGCGCTTCCTGTTTCCGGGTTCCGGTGCCGCGGGCCATCTGACGCGCGAATATTTCTACGTCCTGATCAAGCAGATCGCGGTGCTGGCGGGAGTCGATCCCTCGAAGGTCACGCCCCACACGCTGCGCCACGCCTTCGCCACGCATCTGCTGGCGGGAGGGGCCGACCTGCGGGTGATCCAGACCCTGCTCGGTCATGCCGACCTCTCCACCACCGAGATCTACACCCATGTGCTCGACGAGCATCTGAAGGACCTCGTGCTCAGGCACCATCCGCTTGCACGCGAATGAGGGCCGTCCGCCCGATCAAACGAACCGGCGCCGATGAGGCTGCCGGCCGCTGCCGATCGCAGTCAAGCCCCGCCAAGCGGGCGCCTGCACGTCGGGCCTGCGCAAGAAGGCTTGTCGGGCGGCACCGCCCGCTCCACATTAGGCGCCTGCCGTTCCCGAAGGATTGTAACCCGTCATGAACCTCTCGAACCTTGATCCGGCAACGCTGCTTACGGCCGTTGCCATTCTGGGTCTTCTTGTGCTGTCCGCCTTCTTCTCCGGTTCGGAGACGGCCCTCACCGCCTCGTCGCGCGCGAAGCTCCGCGCGAAGGCCGACAAGGGCTCGCGCGGGGCCGAGCGGGCGTTCGAGATCACCGGAGACAACGAGCGGATGATCGGCGCGTTGCTTCTGGGCAACAACGTGGTGAACATCCTGTCAGCCTCGCTGGCGACGGCGCTGCTGACCCGGCTGTTCGGGGATGGCGGTGTGGCGGTGGCGACGCTGGTCATGACGCTGCTGGTGCTGATCTTCGGCGAGGTGCTGCCCAAGACGCTGGCCATCAGCCGACCCGAGAGCTTTGCCTCGGTGGTGGCGCCGATCATCCGGGTGCTGATCGTCCTGTTCTCGCCCATCGTGGCGGTGGTGCGGGTGCTGGTGCGGGGCCTTCTGCGGCTCGTGGGTGTGCGGATCGATCCGGGCGACCACATGCTCGCGATCCGGGACGAGATCGCCGGGGCCATTGCGCTCGGCCATTCGCAGGGTGCGGTGGAAAAGGAGGACCGCGACCGGCTGCTGGGCGCGCTCGACCTGTCGGAACGGACGGTCGAGGAGATCATGCGCCACCGCAGCCAGATCGAGATGATCGACGCCGACAAGCCCGCGGCCGAGGTCATCGCGCAGGTGCTCTCCTCGCCCCACACGCGGATCCCGCTCTATCGGGGCGATCACGAGAACATCCTCGGGATCATCCACGCCAAGGATCTGCTGCGCGAAGTGTCGCGGCTGATGCGGACGGGCAGCACCGGAGCACTGGACGAACTCGACATCCTTTCGGTGGCGATGAAACCCTACTTCGTGCCCGAGACGACGCCCCTCGACGAGCAGATGCGCCAGTTCCTGAAGCGGCACACGCATTTCGCGCTGGTGGTGGATGAATATGGCGCGCTCAAGGGCCTGATCACGCTGGAAGACATCATCGAAGAGATCGTGGGCGAGATCAACGACGAGTTCGACGTGGCCCTCGAGATGACGCTGAAGCGGTCCGATACGGGCGACTATCTGGTGGACGGTTCCATGACGATCCGCGACCTGAACCGGATGATGGACTGGCAACTGCCCGACGAGGAGGCCAACACCGTCGCCGGCCTCGTGATCCACGAGGCGCAGATGATCCCGAACGAGGGGCAGGCCTTCAGCTTCCACGGCTTCCGCTTCGAGGTGCTGACCAAGCGCGACAACCGGATCATGAAGCTGAAGGTCCGCCCGCTCGACGCTCAGCCGATCAGCGGGCGCGACCGGCCGTAGGTCTCGTCATAGTGCCGCCGCAGCCGCTGGAGCGCGATGCGGAGCACGATCTTGCCCGAGCGCGCGGACCAGCCCATCCGCCGCTCGGCCGCCTCGAGCCCCTCGAGAAAGCAGCAGCAGCGCAGAACCATGTCGCCGAGGCCGGGCCCGAGGTCGCGCAGCGCCGCCGCCACCCGCTCGCGCGCCTGACGCGGACCCTCGGCGCCGCCCGAGTCGCTGCGAAAGCTGCCCCGGTCGGCGCCGGTCAGGAAGCGGTCCCAGTTCTGCGCGACGCGCGGGCCCATCTGTGCCAGCTCGAAATCCTCGCGCAGCCGTTCGGCCGCCTCGACCAGTTCGGCCGCGAGAAAGGGCTGCCCGTCCTTGTCCCGCCGCCGCCCGAGCACGGCCACGGGGCTTTCGGCGGCGTTGTAGCGGACACGGCGCGGGCCGTCCTCGTCGCGGATCTCGCGCTCGGCCCAGTCGCGGTGCTGGGCGGCGAAGGGCTGCGCCGCCTCGGCCAGTCCACCGCCGCGTCCCGCCTCGTCGCACTCGACCAGGCGCCTCAGTGCGGCGCGGCCCGTGGCGGTGATCTCGTAGGTGGCGATCCGGCCGGGCTTGCGGCAGGTGATCCAGTCCTTGAGCGCGAAGGCCTGCGCCACGGCCCGGTCCATCACGGCGGTGCGGGCCGTGCTCCCGTCGGGCAGCGAGCGCAGGACCGCCGCCTTCTCCATGTCGGGCGCCACCGCGAGAACGGTCTGCGGTTCGGCCAGGCGGCGCAGGATGCGTCGGGCCTCGCGCGCGATGGTCGTCTCGTCAAGCAGCGCCGGCCGGAGCGCAGGCGAGGCTTCGGGGCGGATCGGTGCCGTCATGTCGGGTCTGTCCTTTCTGGCTGGGAAGGCTCCGCGCCCCAGAGATCGCCCGAACGCTGCCAGCGCCTCGTCCACCAGAGGATCGTCGCGCCGGTTCTCGCAGCGGCGCACATGGCGCATCACCGTCGAGGCGTGACAGCCCTCGCGGCGCGCCAGCGCGCGCAGCGAAAGGCCTTCCTCGGTGTGATCGAGATAGAGCCGCACCGGCTCGGGAAGCCAGGCGGGCAGCGTCGGTGACAAGCGAAGATCGGTCTGCATCATTCCATCCCGTGGCGCCGGCGTGATGGCAGTATCCGGCCTTGGACTTTTGCAACCGTCAGGGGCATTGGTTACCTGTTCGTTAACAACTGCGGTGTTGTTGATAATTCTTTCTAATTCCTAAACATTCGAGAAACCTCCGCACGCTGAATCGGTCGCGGGCGCAACGCAGAGTTGCACTGACTCAATCTGTCGATCCCCCGACAGAGACAGAGGAGAATCCCATGACCGAAATCCGCAGCCTCCTTGCCGAGATCCGCCGTCCCCGACTCCTGATGCGCGCCGCGCGGCTGGGTCTGGCGGACTACCGGCGCGAGCGCGACCTGCGCCGACTGGTCGAGGACCAGCGACCCGAACGGGCGGTGACGGCGCTCTTGCAGGAGGAGCGGAGGCTCGAGGCGCGTCGGCAGGCGGGGGACGCCACCTACTCGGTCACCCATCATGTCGAGGTTCTGATTGCGCTGATCGCCGAGGCGCGGCTGATCCAGCCCCTGCCCTGACGGTCCGCGCGACGCCGGGCAGCCATGGCGCCGTCCCGGACTGATGGTGCGCGCCCGCGAGGCTGCGGGCGGCGCAGAACAGGCCAGTTCGGGCGGCGCCCGGCCTCTGACCGCGAGAAGGGCGCGGACGGAAGTGCCCCGTCCGCGTCCGTGGGCGGGCTAGTGCCCGTGACGGGTCAGCCAGTCCTTCATGAAGGCGATCTCGGCCTCCTGCGCCTGGATGACCTCTTCGGCGAGCTTGCGCACCTCCGGGTCCGACCCGTGCTCGAGCGCGACCCGCGCCATGGCCACCGCGCCTTCGTGGTGCGGGATCATCGAGCGCATGAAGTCCACATCCGCATCGCCCGTCAGCGGGACACTCATGGCCTCGTGCATCGCCCGGTTCGCCTCTTCATAGGCCAGGCTGGAGCCCGACCCGGCCGACGGGCCGTGGGCGGAATGGTCCATCTGGGCGAAGGCCGGTCCGGCGGCAACAAGGGCGATCAGGATCAGTGAGCGCATGGAATCCTCCTTGTGAAGGATCCGATGAACCCGTCTTCCCCCGCAGGAACGCAAGTCACGAGCCCGTGACCCGAAGGGCCGGTTCGGAGGCAGCGCAAGCACAGGCCGCACAAGAGCGCGGCGTTCTGTGCATGGATGCGGGGGTTCCGGGCGGTCCGGCCCTTCACCATCGCGACCGTGCGCCTTATCTTTTTCCTCATGCGACCCCAGATCCCCGACACTCAGATCCTCGGCACCGCCATGCCCCGTCCTGCCGGCCGCCGCCCGGTCGTGGGCATCATCGGCAACTCCTCGCTCCTGAACGAGAGCTACCCCGTTCATGCCGGGGGGACGATGAACAGCGAGGCGGTGGCGCTCGTGTCGGGCTGTCTTCCGCTGATCATCCCGACAGACCCGAACTTCGTGACGGTCGAGGAGCTGCTGGATCTGTGCGACGGCTTCCTGCTGACGGGGGCGCGGCCGAACGTGCATCCTTCGGAATATGGCGAGGACGAGACGCCCGCCCACGGGCTGTTCGAGCGGGCGCGCGACGCGATCACCCTGCCGCTGGTGCGGGCCTGCGTCGAGCGTGGCCAGCCGTTCCTCGGCATCTGCCGCGGGTTTCAGGAGGTGAATGTGGCGATGGGCGGCACCCTGCATCCCGAGATCCGCGACCTGCCCGGCCGGATGAACCACCGGATGCCCCCGGACGGCACGATCGAGGAGAAATTCGCGCTGCGCCATCCGGTGCGCTTCACGGCCGGGGGAGTTTTTCACCGGCTGATGGGCGCGAAGGAGGTCATGACCAACACGCTCCACGGCCAGGGGATCGCGCGGCCGGGGCGCAGGATCGTGATCGACGGCACCGCCCCCGACGGGACGCCCGAGGCGATCTATGTCGAGGGCGCGCCGGGCTTCACCCTCTCGGTGCAATGGCACCCGGAATGGAATGCCGCGGCGGATCCGGTCTCGCGCCCGCTGTTCAGCGCGTTCGGGGACGCCGTCCGCGCATGGGCCGACTGCCGTTCCCCGGCCCGCCTGAGCGCCTGAGCCCGCAGCGGATCAGAGATATTCCGGCTCGGGCGCGTAGCCCGCGGGCACCCTGGCCGAGCGGCGCACCTTCAAGAGCCCGTTGATGTAGGAAATCTCGGGCGCGCGGTTCGGATCGCGCGCGGCGATGAGCGCCACGGCCCGCGAGAGGATCGCATCGGCCGGCTGCGCCACCGTGGTGAGGCGGTAGGCGGGCCAGGCCGCGGTGCGGATGCCGTCGAATCCGACGATCGACAGATCGTCCGGCACCCGGACGGCAAGATCGCGGGCGGCGTCGATCGCGCCACAGGCCATCAGGTCGCTGACGGCAAAGATGGCGTCGCAGCGCGGCTCCGCGGACAGCAGCTCGCGCGCGGCCTGATAGGCGGCCTCGAAGCGGAAATCGCCGTTCACTTCGGCCACCTCGCGCACCCCCGCTTCGGCGAGGGCCGCGCGAAAGCCGGTCAGTCGGTCGCGGTTCACGATCGAATCGGCGCGCCCCGAGATGATCGCGATGCGCCGGTGGCCGCCGGCCAGCAGGAAGCGGCCCAGCTCGTGCCCGCCCGCCTCGTTGTGGCACAGGACCGACGAGGCCGAGCCGTCGTGCACGACCCGGTTGATCAGCACGACCGGAATGCCGTGCAGCCGGCAGGCGGTCAGCGACTTCGCGTTCGTACGGACGGAGGCGATGACGATGCAGCCCTCCAGCCGGTAGCGCGCCATCGCCGGAACCACATCGGCCAGCTCGCCGTCCTGCGGCACCTGGAACAGCATGAGCTGCGTGCCGGCGGCGGCCGAGATCCGCGCGACCTTCTCGATATGCTCCTGGTAGAACGGGTTCTCCATCTCGCCGATGACGAAGCCGATCACCCCGCTGCGGGCGGTGACGAGGCTGCTGGCCATCGCGTTCGGCTCGTAGCCGATCTCGTGGGCGATCTTCAGGATCCGCTTGCGCGTGCCCTCCGAGATGCTGGGATGCCCGGAGAGCGCGCGGGACACGGTGGATTTCGACACTCCTGCGATCTCGGCGATCCGTCCGGCCGAAGGGCCTCCCACGACTTTCATGCCGTCCGCTTCCTCTTACTGCATTTCTACCCCGTCCTTCGGCCCGCATAGCTTTCGACAGGTCACGGTTCAACTGATCCCTTGCCCGGCTCCGGCCGGCAGCTCATGGGACGGCGCCCTTGCGGAAGCGCCTCGCCTCGCGGTGATAGCCCGGATCCTCGTGACAGGCTTGCGAGGCGAGACGATGATAGATGCCCACCAGCCCGTCCGGCGAGGGCGGCGCGGGATCGAGCGCCACCTTGCAGAGCGCAAGCGCCGTGGCGCTCCGCTGGGCCAGTTCCTGCGCGAAGGCCATCGTGCGCTCCTGCAGCTCTGCCGGCGGATGAACGGCGTTGGCCAGACCCCGCAGATGGGCCTCCTCGGCACCGATGCGGCGCCCGGTCATCGCCCATTCCTTCGCGATGCCAAGGCCCACGATCTGCGGCAGGCGCTGCAACCCGCCCGAGCCGGGGATCGTGCCCAGCCGGATCTCGGGCAGCGAGAACTGCACGTCATCGGCCACGAGGCGCATGTCGCAGGCCAGCGCCATCTCGAAGCCGCCGCCCGCGACATGGCCCTGCAGGCTGGCGATCACCGGCTTGGCGCAGGTGGCGATCCGCGTCTTGGTCGAGAAGTCGAGGCGGATGTAGGCCTGCGCCTCGCGCCCCTTCATGACGCCCACCTCGCGCAGGTCGGAGCCCGAGCAGAAGGCCCGCCCCGCGCCGCGCAGCACAAGGACGCGCACCTCGTCGCAGGCTTCCAACTCGTCGATGGCCCGCTGGATCTCGCGGTGGGTGGCCGGGTTGCAGGCGTTCAGCACCTCCGGCCGGTTCAGCGTGAGGGTTCCGACCGCCCCCTCGCGGGCGATCCGGACGAACTGATGATCGCTCATGCCGGGCGCCTCCGGATCAGGGTGATGTGCTCGCCCTCCTGCAGGACCTCGTCCTTCTGGTTCATCAGGCGGCACCATTCATGGATGATCCCCATGCCGGGCTTGCTGCCGCTTTCGCGCTTCGAGGTGAGCCTCCAGCGCACCCGGACCGTATCGCCGATGAAGATCGGCCTCCGGAAGCTCCAGTTCGTCCAGCCGAGCGAGGCGACGCCCGTGCCCTGCGTGTAGTTCGTGCGCCACATCAGCCCCTGCGCGATGGACAGACCCAGCAGCCCGTGGCCGATCCGCGTGCCGAATTCGGTGTTGCGGCAGAATTCCTCGTCGGTGTGGACCTGGCTGTAGTCGCCGGTCAGACCCGAAAAGGCCATCAGGTCGGATTCGGTGATCGTCCGCCCGGGGCTCAGGCGCTCGACCTCTTCCGAGAAATCCTCGAACCAGCAGCCGAGCACCACGGGTTCGAAATGGCCGGTCACGCTCATGCCTGCGCCTCCTCTCTGGTCTCATGCGGCACGACAAGGGCCTGCGCCAGACCCCTGAGCGCCGTGGTGAAGATCGCGACGGTGGACAGGCACAGCACCTGCACCCCGCGGTTCTCGCGCCAGAATCGCGCGTCCTCGGCGTCGCGGATGAAGCTCGAGACCACGGGTCCACCCACGGCTTCGGTGTCGCGGATGACGCCCTCGATGGCGGCGGCGACCTCGGGATGGCCCGGCTGGCCGGGGTGGCCCAGCGAGGCCGAGAGGTCCGCCGGCCCGATGAAGATCGAATCCACCCCATCCACGCCCGCGATGGCCGAGACCTCGGACAGGGCCTCGGCATCCTCGATCTGCAGGATCACGCAGGTCCGCTGCAGGCTCTGCGGCAGGTGATCGGCCACGCTCACGTTGCCGTGACGCCCCGCGCGAGCGGTGGTGGCCAGCCCCCGCACCCCGCGACCGGGGTAGTGCGAGAAGCGCACGATCTCCTCGGCCTCGGCGGCGGTGGTGACATGGGGCACCACGATCCCCTCGGCGCCCGCATCGAGCGCGCGCTGGATCAGCCAGCGCGAGCCCCACGGCACGCGGACGAGCGCCGCGATGCCGCTCGCCTCGGCGGCGCGGATCTGGTTCTCGAGCGTCTCGGCATCCGCGGGCCCGTGCTCCTGATCGAGGATCACGAAGTCGAAGCCCGCATAGCCGCACATCTCGGCGAGGGTGGGCGAGGCCGCCATCACGAAACAGCCCACGAGCGGTTCCTTGCCGCGCAGTCTCTGCTTGAAGGGTCGCGTCACGTCTTTTCCTTTTCTTCGGTCGTCCAGAGATCGGCGAGGCCCATTGGGGCGTCGCGGAAGCAGATGTCGGGCATGGGGATCAGGTCGCTGGCCACGCGCACCTCGGCGCCGATCTGGTCCAGCACGTCACGGCGCGGATCGAGCCCCTCGCGGATCTCGGTGAGCACGAGCCCCTCGGGGCGGAGGCGGAACACCGCCTTCTCGGTGATGTAGAGGATGTTCTGCCCCTCGCGCAGGGCGCGCGGGCCGCTGAAGGTGATCTGCTCGACCCGCGGCACGAACTTGCGCCGGCCCCGGTCGCCGAGGCGGATGCAGAACACCACATCCCGCGTGCCCTGCGTCATGTCGATGAAGCCGCCCGCGCCGGGGATGCGGTCGCCGAAGCGGCTGACGTTCACGTTGCCCTGCCCGTCCACCTCGCCCACGCCGAGGAAGGCCCGGTCGAGCCCGCCGCCCGCGAAGAAGCGCAGTTGGTCGGCCGCGTCGATGATCGCTTCGGGGTTGTGGGCGCAGGGGAAGGTGCGCCCGCCGCAGGCATAGCCGTTGATCCCGCCGATCACCCCATGCTCGACCGAGAAGGTCACGCGGTCGAAGACGCCCTCCTCGACGGCGATGGCGGGTATGAAGCCCGGCGCGCCGAAGCCGATGGCCAGCGTCTCGCCCGGCCGCGCCTCCAGGAGCGCGCGCCGCAGGATGACCTTGTCGGCCGACATCGGCGGGATCGGCACCGCCTCGAGCGGCAGGCGGGCAGCACCCACCAGCGTCGGGTCGAACTCCACATGGGTCGTCTGCCGCTGGCCGGGGCTGAGCACGACGGCATCGACAAGGATGCCGGGAACCCGGACGAGATGCGGATCGAGCGCGCCGCGCGGGGCGAGGCGCTTGACCTGCACGACGACGCGTCCGCCGTTCGCCTTCGCCGCCTGCGCAAGGGCCAGCGCGCCGCAGTTGGCCGGCTCCTCCTCCATCGTGACGTTGCCGCAGGGATCGGCGGTCGTGCCGCGGATGAAGGCCACGTCGATCGGCACCGTCCGGTAGAAGAGCATCGGCCGCCCGCCCACCGTCACCCGCTCGACGGCCGGCTCGCGCGCGGCGGCCTCGTTCAGGGCCCCGCCCGACTGCAACGGATCGACGAAGGTATCGAGCCCCACCTCGGTCAAGAGGCCCGGCCGGCCCGCCGCCGCCGCCTCGAGCAGGCCATACATGACCCCGATCGAGAAGTTCCACGCGGCCATCCGGTTCTCGTGGATCTGCCGGACCAGCGCGGGCGTGCCGGCGGGCCAGAACGAGCCGCCATACATGCGGCTCACGAAACCCTCGGCGCCAAAGAGGCTCGTGCCGCGCCCGTCGATCTCGCCGCAGCGGATGGCGTGGAACTCGGTCAGGCGGCCCGGCTCGCCCGTTTCGCGAAAGCGGCGGGCGAGCGTCTCGATCAGCAGGTCGGGCTCCTGCACCCCACCCGCCCCGCCGACGCCGAGCGTGGAGCCCGGGCGGACCATCGCGATGGCCCGCTCGGCCGGCATCACCTTGTCGCCCTGATCCCCGGCAGCGATCATCCCTGGGTCCCGTGGCTGCGAATGATCTCGAGCAGCGGCTCGACGCCGAGGCCGGTGGCCACCTCATCCTGCACGGCGCGCAGCTTCTGCGCGAAAGGCGCGGTATCGACCTCGGTCACCGTCACGCCGGGCCGCTCGCGCAGGAAGGCCAGCACCTCGTCGCTCAGCCGGATCGCCTCGTCGATCTCGATATGCCCCGCCTCGCGGAACGCCTGCAGAACCGCCGCCTGCTGACCCTCGGACAGCCGCGACATCGCAATGTCCGAGACGAGGAAGAGATGCAGGTTGAACTGGTGCTGGGTCAGCGAGATGTAGGGGGCGACCTCGTAATACTTGCTTCCCGAGATGGCCGGCAGGCTGCTTTCGGCGGCATCGACCACGCCGGTCTGCAGCGACGTGTAGATCTCGGGCGCCGGGATCGTGGTGGGCAGCGTGCCCAGCTCGCTCCAGACCTTGAACTCGGTCGGAGAGGACATGACGCGCATCTTGACGCCCGAGAGATCCTCGATCGTCTCGACCGCCCGGCTGCGGCTGTAGTAGTTGCGCGTGCCGGTCAGGCCGATCCCGGCCAGCTGGAAGCCCGCCTGCTTTTCGGCGATGATCTGCGCCAGCGCCTCGAAGAACGCATCGTCCTTGATGACGGCGCGGGCATGGTCATAGCTTTCAAAGAGATAGCTCGCGCTGAACAGCTGCACCTCGGGCACGATGCCGGCCGCGTTCCCGGGCGAGAGCACCATCGCATCGACCGTGCCATCGGCCAGCGCCTTGATCAGCTCCTTCTCGCTGCCAAGCGCGCCGCCCGGATAGAGCTGCACGCTCACCGCGCCGCCGGTCGCATCCGGCAGGGTCTTCTCGACATGTTCCAGCGCGGACTGGGCCGCAACCTTGGCCGGTGTGGCGAAGGCCTCCTCGCTGGCCACCCGCAGGGTTGTCCCGGCGAGGGCCACGCCCGGCAGGGCCAGAAGCAGCCCGGTCGCGGCGCCCGTGATGGTTCGACGCAGGATTTTCATGTCAGTCTCCTCCCTTGGCTGGTCAATGCGCGCGGATGGTGGCGAGCAGGTCCGTCACGCCCAGCTCGGCCGCCACCTCGTCCTGAAGCTCCACCAGACGGTTCGCGAAGGCCTTGGTGTCGGCCTCGGTGACGGTCACGCCGGGTTGGGCGCGCAGCTCCTCGAGCATCGTCTCGCTGAGGTCTGCCGTCGCATCGATGTGCCGGTTCCCGGTCTCGCGCAGCAGGCCGAGCAGCACCTGCCGATGCTCCTCGGGCACGCGTTGAAGCGAGGCGTCGTTCAGGAAATAGAGATGCGTGCTGATCTGGTGATTGGTCAGCGTGATGTAGGGCGCCACCTCGTAATACTTGTTCGACATGATGAAGGGGATCGAGCTTTCCGAGGCATCGACCACGCCGGTCTGCAGCGACAGGTAGATCTCGGTCGAGGGGATGGCGGTCGGGATCAGGCCCAGCGTCTGCCAGATGCGGAACTCGATCGGGCTGGACTGGACACGCATCTTCAACCCGGCCGCCTCCTCGGGTGTCGCCACCGGACGGGTGCGGTTGTAGAGGTTGCGCGAGCCCGTCGCCCCCAGCCCCACCAGCCGGTAGCCCGCGTTGCGGGCCGCCTGAAGCTCGGCCAGCCGGTCGAAAAAGGCGGGATCGTTGGCCACCGCGCGGTAATGGTCGAAGTCGCGGAACAGGTAGCTCGTGCTGAAGAGCCCCGCCTCCGGCAGGGTCGAGGCGGCGTTCGAGCCGGAATTCGGCAGGATGTCGATCACCCCGGTCTCCAGCGACTGGACAAGCTGCGCCTCGGCGCCGAGCGCGCCGCCCCAGTAGATCTCGAGCGTCACCTCGCCGTTCGTCCGGCTCTCGAGTTCCGACTGCAGCCATTCGAAGGCGATCTGGTCGCCCACCCGCGGCGGGTCGCTGCGCACCGCGTTCGAGGCGAGCTTCAGCACCACCTGCGCCTGCGCCATCCCGATGGGCGCAAGCGCCAGCATCAGGGCGGTCGCGCAGAGCTTCCATGTCTTCATCGTTCTTCCTCCCGTGTGATGCGACGCCCCCTCCCCGGAGCGCCGGTCGTCTTCGGTTGCGGCGCTACTGCGGCATCCCCATGAACTGCGGCACCAGAAGTCGGGGCAGGAACAGCACCAGATCGGGCAGCAGCACGCAGATCACGTCGACGACCAGGAACAGGCCGATCCAGGGCAGCACCGCCACGAACGAGCGTTCGACCGAGATGCCGCCGATCCTGGCCGCGACGAACAGGCAGAGGCCGTAGGGCGGCGTGATCAGCCCCAGCGCCAGCGTCATGCAGACGATCACCCCCACATGCACCGGATCGAGCCCCGCCGCCGCGGCGATGGGCTGCACGATGGGCAGGAAGATGATGATCGAGGCCACGCCGCTCTCGAAGGTGCCGACGATGACGAAGAGCACCATGATGAACATGAGCACCATCGAGGGCGAGGGATCGAGGTAGGCCACCATCCGCGAAACCTCGTTCGGCACCTGCAGGAAGGCCAGCACCCATGCAAAGACGCTGCCGGTGGCCACGCAGAGCAGCGTGGGCCCCAGATGGACCGCAGCCCCGTGGAACGAGTCGATCAGGCCGCGCAGCTTCAGCGTCCGGTAGAAGATCCCCAGCAGCAGCGTGTAGATGACGGCGACGGCAGCGGCCTCGGTCGCGGTGAAGATGCCGCCGATGATGCCTCCGATGATGACCACCGTGACGCCGAAGGGCAGCACGCCCCGCTGCGCCGCCCGGCCCAGCCGGGCGAGCGAGAAGGGCTGGCCGACCGGATGGTTCTGGCGGATCGCGAGCAGGTGGCAGAAGGTGATCTGCGTGACACCGATCAGGAGCCCCGGAAGGGCGCCGGCCAGAAAGAGCGCGCCGATCGAGACATCACCCACCGCGCCATAGACCACCATGAAGATGCTCGGCGGGATGATGATGCCGATGGTGGACGAGGCCGCGGTCACGGCCACGGCAAAGGCGCGGGGATAGCCCTCGCGGATCATCGCCGGGATCAGCACCGACCCCATCCCCGCCACATCCGCCACCGACGAGCCGGAAAGGCCCGCGAACAACATGCTGACGGCGACATTGACCTTGGCCAGCGCCCCGCGCGTCCGGCCGAACATCGCCCCGGCCAGCTCCAGCATCCGCGCCGAGATGCCGGCGCTGTTCATAAGCAGGCCCACGAGCAGGAAGAAGGGCACCGCCAGCATCACGAAGCTGTCGAGCGACTGGTAGGCGCGCTGCGCGAAGATCGAGAGCGGCAGGTCGGCCCAGACGATGACCAGAAGCGAGGACATTCCAAGCGCATAGGCCACCGGCACGCCGAAGAGCAGAAACACCACGAGGCTGCCGAAAACGAGGGTAATCGGGTCCAAGATCACTCCTCCCGTTCGGGATCAGGGCCGGCCGCGCGGGCCTTGCCGGCCAGCTCGAGCGCGATGGCCTCGAGAAGGAACAGCACCGCCAGCAGGCCCGCGACCACGACCGAGGCATAGGCCCAGCTCATCGGGATCTGCAGGCCGGGCGAGATCTCGCGCAGGCCACGCACCGCCATCTGCCAGCCGGTGACGGCCAGCAGCCCGAACATGGCAAGCCCGACGAGGTGCGAGAACAGCTCGAGCCCGCGGCGCATCCGCCCCTCGCCCGCGAGGTCGAGCATGAGTGCCATGCGGAAATGCCCGCCGCGCCGCACCGCCAGCGCGGCTGTCAGGAACCCGAGCCAGATGAAGCTGATGATGGCAAGGTCGGACAGCCAGATGATTGGCAGGTGCAACCAGAAGCGGTTCACGACCTGAAAGACGACGACGCAGACGACGAGAGCGTAGAAGCCGAGGATGACCCGCGACAAGAGGGCCTCCAGCACGCTCAGACCTTTGGAAAATCCCTTCATGTGCCTTGTCCGTCCTCCCGATCGAACGCTGCGGTTTTGCTGCGATAGGCGGGGTCCGCCTGCCGCGTGGCGCTCACGAGCCCGTGGAAGGCTCCGGCCGCTTCCGGGAGCCCGGCGAGCGTCATGGCGGCCTTGGCATAGCGGAGCGACTCGGCCGGGCGGGCGGCAATCGCCGCGGCGAGGGCCAGCGCCTCATCCCGCAGGCTGCCGTCCGCGCTTGCCAGCCGCGTGACGAGCCCGAGATCCAGCGCCTCCTCCGCGCCGAGCCTCTGCCCGAGTGCCACAAGCTCCAGCGCCCGCGCATGTCCCACGATCTGCGGCAGGCGCTGCATCCCGCCCGATCCGGGCAGGCTTCCCAAACCCATCTCGGGAAAGCCGAACGAGAGTGAGGGCGCGGCGATGCGGATGTCGCAGCCGAGCGCCAGCTCCGCGCCCCCACCCAGCACATGGCCGTGCAGCGCCGCGACCGATATCAGCGGCGAGCACGCCAGCCGGTCGGCGGGCCGCCGGCTCGCCTCGATGAAGCGGCGCAGCGCCGGCCCTGACAGGCCGCGCATGTGCCCCAGATCCGCCCCGGCCGAGAAGGCCCGCCCTTCGCCGGCCAGCACCACAACGCGGACCTCGCCCGCCTCCTCGAGCTGCTCGAGATGGCCGAGCAGCGCGCGGTTCGCGGCCGCATCGAGCGCGTTCAACACCTCCGGCCGCGCCAGTTCGATCAGCGCCACGCCCTCGGACGGCCAATGGAGGCGGATCGTGCTCATGCCGCCTCGGCCGGGCCGAGCTTCTCGACGCTGAGCGCGGGCAGGCCGTCCCGCCGGTCGATCACGATGGAGCGGTCCCAGTGCGGCTTCTTCTCGGGCGCATCGGCCCGGTAGTGGCTGCCGCGCGTCTCGTCGCGCATCGCCGCCGCCGTCACCATCATCAACCCGACATCGACGAGGTTTTCCGCCTCATAGACCCGCCAGAGGTCGCGCACCGTGCGCGCGGCGTAGGCGCCGGCGTCCAGTCGTTCGTGTTCGGCCATCAGGACCTCTTCGGCCATCTTCAGCCCCTGTTCGGTGCGGATGATCAGCGCATTGTCGGACATGGTCTTCTTGATCGCCTCGTGCGAGCGGCGGATCGGGGCTCCCTGCCCTTCGCTGCGCCGCCTGAGGCCGGCCAGCGCATCGGCAAGCCGCGCCTCCGCCCCCCGGCCACCAGCGCGCGCGCGCGCGGCCTCGGCCGCGGCAAGGCCCGCGCGATTGCCGAAGACGAGGCAATTCAGCAGCATGTTGCCGCCCAGCCGGTCGGCGCCATAGGGCCCGGTCGCCGCTTCGCCGGCGGCCAGCAGGCCCGGCACGGTGGTCCGCGCCCCCTCGTCGATGATCATGCCGCCGTTGATGGCGTGACCCATCAGGCCGACGTGCAGGGGCTCTTTCGTGATGTCCATGTTCTTGCGCAGCAGCCACTGGCGCGAGACCGCCCAGAGTTGGCTGTAGCCCTTCTCGGTCAGCTTCGAGCCGTCCACATGGCGCAGGTCGAGGTAAAAGCCGTCGAGGTCGGTCGCCCGGCCCGCATCGATGGCCAGGCGCGCCGCGATCTCGATCCAGCGCGAGCGGTCCGAGGCGCTGAACGGATAGTGGCGCGCCTTGTCCTTGACCGCATCGGCGAAGGAGACGCCCGGCGGCAGGTGGGGCTCGATCACGTCATTGC
The DNA here is from genome assembly GCF_021391315.1 of Cereibacter azotoformans. Taxonomy (NCBI): domain Bacteria; kingdom Pseudomonadati; phylum Pseudomonadota; class Alphaproteobacteria; order Rhodobacterales; family Paracoccaceae; genus Cereibacter; species Cereibacter azotoformans. The sequence continues at coordinate 1,392,230 of NZ_CP090021.1, forward strand.
CGAAACGGTCGGTGAATCGCGGATTGACCGCCCAGAACCAGGCCATGATGATGTTCAGCGCCGGCTTGATCGTGCCGAAGCCCGCCTGCATGAACTCCATGTTCGACATGCGCGCGCCCGCGCGATAGCCGAGCGCATAGCCGTCGCCGGTGATGTCGGCGGGCATCAGGCTGTAGCGGAAGAGCTGCCCCGCCCCGCCGGTCGTCACCACGACGACCCGCGCGCGGATGTCGACCAGAGTGCCGTCCTTGGTCATCAGCAGCGCGCCCTCGGCCCCTTCGTCCGAGGTGTGAAGCGTCAGCACCATCGCATGTTCGATGAACTCGACCCCGGCCTTCGCGCATTCCCGGCGCAGGGCGACGGCGATGGGCTTGCCGTGGTGATAGATCTTGCGGTTGCGCGGGCGCGAGGCGAAGTCACCCTGCGCGATCAGCGGCCGGCCCGTCGCCTGATCGGTGATGAAGGGCACGCGCCAGCGGTCGAGATCGGCCCCGGCCGAGGCCGCCTCGTCCACCAGGATCCGCACGAGGCGCGGATCGGCGCAGCCCTGAGCCGCCGTCATGATGTCGTCGTAATGCACATCGGGATTGTCCAGCGGATCGCCGGCGCCGTCGGGGATGGCAAAGCCCGCCGACGAGGCGAGCCCCACCGCCGTCGCCCCCGAGACGCCGATCCGCCCCTTGTTGGCCAGGAGCACCCGCGCCCCGGCCTCGCGCGCGGCCAGCGCCGCCCTCAGCCCCGCGGCCCCCGCGCCGATCACCAGAACGTCGGTCTCGCGCGTCTCCGCCCTGTCCAGCGCCAGGCTCATGCCACACCTCCCGGAGCGATGCTCTCGCCCAGTCCACGTTTCTGCACGCGGCTCGCGATCATCAGCCGCTGGATGTCCGAGGTTCCGTCGAGGATGCGGTAGGAGCGGCAGTCGCGATAGAGCCGCTCGGCGGCAAAGCCCACCGCCACGCCCATCGCGCCGTGAATCTGCACGCAGGCGTCCGTCGCCCGGCCCGCCGCCTCGCTGGCAAAGAGCTTGGCGTAGGCGGCCTCCTGCGCCGCATCGATCCCCTGATCGAAAAGGCTCGCCGCCTGATAGAGCTGCAGCCGCGCGGCGTAGAGATCGGCCACCATGTTGGCGATCTTTTCCTTGACCATCTGGAACTCGCCGATCGGCTGGCCGAACTGCCGGCGCGTCCGGGAATGGTCGATGCTCAGCTCGGCGGCCTTGCCGATCACGCCCACGGCGCGCGCCGCGGCCCAGAGCCGGGCGCGACCCAGGACGAACTTCAGCCCGCCGAAGCCGTCATGAAGCTCGCCCAGGATCTCGTCCTCGCCCGCTTCCACATCCTCGAACCGGACCTCGGCGCTGCCCGACCCGCGGCCGCCCATCTGCACGTCCGGCGCGCCGGTGCTGAGACCGGGCCTGCGCCCGATCAGGAAGATGGTGATGCCGGGCTTGGGCTTGCGCTCGGGATCGGTCACGGCCGAGACGAGGAAGACCTCGGCGTCGGCGGCGCGGCTGACCCACATCTTGGTGCCATTGATCACCCATGTGTCGCCGCGCTTCACCGCCCGCGTGCGGATCCCGGCGGCGTCCGATCCGGCGCCCTCCTCGGTCAGGCAGAAGGCGGCGAACTTGCGCCCCTCGGCCAGCGGCTCGAGATAGTCCGCCTTCTGCTTTGGCGTCCCGGCGTGGCGGATCGCGGCCGCGGGCGCGTTCGGCGCGACATAGAAGGTCACGCCCCCCGGGCCGCGGCTGAGCGTCTCGAGCGCCACGCAGCTGGCAAGCTCGCATTCGCCGAGTCCGCCGAACTCCTCGGGGATCGACAGGCCGAACAGCCCCAGTTCGCGTGCCGTGTCGAAGATTCCGGTCGGGATCGTGTTGGTGCGGTCGATCTCTGCGGCGCGCGGCTCGACCTCGGTATCGACAAAGCGCCGGACCGTATCGCGCAGCTGGACGATGTCTTCGGGCAGGTGGATATGCATCTTCATTCCTTGGTCTTGCGGATCCTGATCGGTCGCGGACAGGGCCGCGCGGGGAGAGCGGCCACCCACAAGGGGGCCGGTGCGGGCCTGAGTGGCGCGCGGAAGGGGGCGCGTGCCGCCTCAGGCCGGACGGGCGACCTGCAGGCCGAGACGCAGGCAGGTGGCGAGGCACTGCAGCCAGAGCGCCCAGAGGCCGAGCGCGATCGGGACGTAGAAGGCCCAGACCGTCGGCGCCGCCAGGACGTAGCGCGCAAAGACCTCGTAGAGGCTGACGCAGATCAGGGCCGCCAGCATGACCGTGGCGACCGCGACCAGGAGGCCGGCAAGACGGTCCGCGATGGTGAAAAATCCCGTCATGACATCCTCCCCGGTGCGTCCCGGGCCTAGTCCGCCGAAGGCTCGGCGCGATGATCGACGGCGCGGAACGAGGTGTTCCCGATCCAGTCGTCGTAGAAGGCAAAGTAGGACTCCGCGACCTTGCGCACCCAGGGATTGCCGGAGGCATCGCCCTCGTCGGCGCGGGCATAGATCCACTTGCGGCCCTCTTCGCGGATGCGCTCCACGACCTCGTCATCGAGCCGGACGATCTCGTTGTTGCCCTGCTTCAACTCGGCCCACGCCTTGCGGTCGAGCGCGTCGAAGGCGGCCAGCGTGTCCATCGACGACAGCTCGCAGGCGGCCGTCACCTTGCCCTGCAGCTCGGGCGAGAGCGCGTCCCACAGCTCGGCCCGGACGGCGAACTCCTGGAAGAAGGCGTTGGTATGGACGCCCGGATAGATGATGTATTTCGCGGTCTCGTGAAGCCCCGCCTTGAGGTTCTCGGAGGGGCTGCCCCATTCGGCCGCGTCGATGGCGCCGCGTTCGAGCATCGTATAGACCTCGTCGCCCGGCACCACCGTGGGCGCGGCCCCGATGGCGGTCAGCACATCGGCGAAGGAGCCGACGGTGCGGAACTTTACGCCCTGGAAACCGGCGAGCGTCTTCAGCGGCTTGTGGGACTGCGCAAAAAGCTCGGTCGCGCCCATCCCGCAGGGCAGCGCGTGCAGGTCCATCGTCTCGCGCCGGTGTTCGGCCAGGAGCTCCCTGCCGCCGCCATACCACATCCACTGCCAGAGCGCCTCGGGCCCCATGCCGCCGGGAAAGGTGCTGAACAGCGCATTCGCCGGATCGCGGTTCACGATGTTGACGGCCGAGGACTGCACCGCATCCGCCGCCCCGTCGAGAACGGCGTCATAGGCCTCGAACGAGGGCGCGATGACGCCCGCCGGATAGGGCTGGATCACCACCTGCCCGTCCGTCAGTTGGGCGACGCGCTCGGCGAAGGGCAAGGCGAAAAGCTGGTAGAAGGTGGATGTCTCGGCAAAGGCATGGGTCATGCGCCACGTCACCGGATCCTGCGCCGAAGCCGGTCCCGCCAGCAGCAGGATGGCCGCGGCCACCGGCGTGGCTTTGTGCCACTTCGTGAAACCTGTCATCTGTGTTCCTCCCTGCAACGGCTACGCAACCGTTTGCATTGATACGCTAGCACGACCCAATCCACCTGAACAGACCCCGAGAGCACTTTCGTCCCTGCCGCATTGAGTGGACTTTTATATCCTTATTTCAAATACCTTAAGCCTGCGCTCTTCGAGGCGTTCACCAGCGGCGCGCGAAAATCGGCAGATCCGCCACGCAACCGATTGCGTTGCGGAAGACGAATCTGCTAGCCTCCACCTGCTCGGGAGGAGGACCGACATGACGACCGAAGAGCGCCGCCGGGCCTTTCCCAAGGTCGATGCGCATCACCACATCTGGGATCTCGATGCCCACAGCTATCCCTGGCTGCAGGAGGGGCCGCCGCGGCAGCGGGTTTATGGCAATTCGGCACCTCTGCGGCGCAACTACCGGATCGAGGATTACCTGGCCGATGTGGCGCCCTTCCGGGTCGAGAAATCGGTCTATCTGCAATGCGGCTGGAACCCCGCCGATCCGGTGGGCGAGACGCGCTACGCGCAGGCCGTGGCGGATGCGCAGCCCGAGGGCTTTCCCCATGGCATCGTCGCCCATTCCGACCTGGACGCGCCGGGGGTCGAGGACGAGCTGAAACGCCACTGCGCAAGCCCGAACATGCGCGGCATCCGCATGTTGCTCAGCCATCACGATACGCCTGCCTATCAATGGGCGCCGCGCGGCGACTATCTGACGGATCCCGCATGGCGGCGCGGCTACGAGGCGCTGGCGCGTCAGGGCCTGTCGTTCGACGCCCAGCTTTATCCTCATCAGATGCCCGAGCTTGCCCGCATCGCGGCCGAGGTGCCCGAGGTGCCGCTTGTCATCGACCATTGCGGAATGCCCATCGAGCGCGAGAGCGGCGGCCTCGCGCGCTGGCGCGACGGGATGGCGGCGCTGGCGGCGCTGCCGCATGTGCATCTGAAGATCTCGGGTCTCGGCATGGTCGATCATCATTGGACGGTCGAGAGCCTCCGCCCGATCGTGAACGAGGCCATCGGGATCTTCGGCCCTGACCGCTGCATGTTCGCCAGCAACTTCCCGGTCGATGGCCTCAAGAGCAGCCTCGCCACCCTCTTCGACGCCTTCCTCGAGATCCTCGCGCCGCGCCCGCTGCCCGAGCAGCAGGCGCTGTTCCACGACAACGCGGTCCGCTTCTACCGGCTTTGACCCTGCCCCTCCGACAAAGGAACCTCCATGCCGACCGATGCGATGACCGCCCCCGGAGTGCGGCGCGATGGGTGATCCGATCCTGTCCGCCCTGATGTTTCCGGCGCTGTTCCTGTTGATCTTTCTCGGCCTGCCGGTCGCCTTCAGCCTGATCGTCGTCTCGTTCGGCTTCGGCTATCTCTTCTTCGGCCCGACGATTGCCTCGCAGGCCTTCAGGTTTCTCGACAGCATCACCACGAACTACACGCTGGCCGCGATCCCGATGTTCATCTTCATGGGCGCGATGCTGGAACGGTCGAGCGTGGCCGAGCGGCTCTACGAGGTCATGTCGCTCCTGTTCCGCCGGGTGCGCGGGGGCCTCGCGCTGGCCACGGTCGCGATGTGCGCGCTCTTTGCTGCGGGGACGGGCATCGTGGGTGCGGTCGAGGCGCTGGTGGGGCTGATGGCCATCCCGGCCATGATGCGGGCGGGCTACGACAAGGGGTTGATCGCCGGCACGATCTGCGCCGGCGGATCGCTCGGCACGATCATTCCGCCCTCGATCGTGGTGGTGATCTACGCCAATTCGGCCAATCTTTCGATCGGCAAGGTGATGGCGGGGATCATCCTGCCCGGCGCGCTGATGGTCATGCTGTTTCTGGGCTACATCTACCTGCGCGCGCGGCTGCGGCCCGAGAGCGCCCCGCCGCGCAGGGTGACCGGGCAGGAGCCGGGCGGGCTCGCGCTTCTGCGCATGACGCTCGCCGCGCTGATCCCGCCGATCCTGCTCGTCGTCTCGACCATCGGCGCGATCCTTGCCGGCATCGCCTCGCCGACCGAGGCCGCGGGCATCGGCGCGCTCGGCACGGTGCTTCTGGCGCTGGCCTATCGCACCTTCACCTGGCGGCGCTTCTACGAGGCCCTGCGCCAGACGGTCGGGATCAACTGCATGGTGCTGCTGATCGTGGCCGGGGGGACGATGTTCACCAGCATCTTCCGGGTGCTCGGCGGGCAGCAGCTGATCACCGGCATCGTGCAATCCTCGGACATGTCGCCGGCGCTGGTCACGGCCTTCCTGCTTCTGCTGATCTTCATCCTCGGCGCGCTGCTCGACTGGGTGTCGGTGGTGCTGATCACCATTCCGATCTTCCTGCCGATCCTGACCCAGTTCGGCATCGATCCGCTGTGGTTCGGGGTCATGGCCATCGTGGTGATCCAGACCTCCTATCTGACCCCGCCGATGGCGCCGGCGATCTTCTACCTGCGCTCCATCGCGCCGCCCGAGATGGGCTATGCGCACATGTATCGCGGCGTGCTGCCCTTCATCCTCTGCCAACTCGTGGTGCTGGCCATCGTCGCCGCCCTGCCCGGCACCGCGACCTGGCTGCCGGACCGGATCGTGGGCTTCTGATCAGCGCAGCGCCATCGGGTTGACGGGCGAGCCCACCGCGCCCGTGATCGGCAGCGGCGGCGCGACGAAGAGGAAATCGAAGTGCCCGTCGGCGCGGCAGGCCTCGGCCAGCGGATCGAGCACGAAGATCTCGCCGACCGAGAGGCCCATGTTCGGGATCGCGACCCAGTGCCAGGGCCGGCGGATGGTCCGCGTCGCCTCGGGGCGGACCTCGACGGCGAAGGTGTCGCTGCAGACGGCGGCGAGGCACCTCTCCTGGATCCAGTCCAGCGTGTCGAAGGCAAGCCCCGGAGCGGCGCCGCCCGCAAAGGTGCCCCAGTCGCCGCTGTCCAGACACCGCCCGAGCTGCCCCGTGCGGACCAGCAGGAAATCCCCCGCCCCCACGACGGTTCCCTGCGCCTCGGCCACCGCCTCAAGCAGGGCGGCGCGGATCGGAAAGCCGTCCTCGAGCGCCGCGACGCCCAGATGCCCCGCCACGTCCAGCAGCACGCCCCGCCCGGCCATGCGGTCGCTGACATGCTCGATCCCGCAGCGCTCGGCGCCGCGCGAGCTGACCAGCCGCAGGTCGAAGCCGTTGTACATGTGCTCGTCATAAAAGACGTGGCTCAGCGCGTCCCATTGCGTGCCGCATTGCGTCGGCATGAGCACCGCATCGTCGGCATAGCGCAGCCCGTCGGCGTCCTGGCAGCCGGAATGGGCGTCCGTGCCGGACTGGATCATGTAGTGGACCGGATTGTGCCGTCCGCGCCGCCCGGTCTGCGGCCCGTTCTGGTCGAAGGGCATGGCGAGCGAGAAGCTCTGCCCGGTGCGGACGAGCCGGCTGGCCGCGAACACCATCTCGGGCGTCACATGGTTGACCGTGCCGCGCTGATCCTCGGGACCCCAGCGGCCCCAGTTGCGCAGGCGCAGGCAGGTCGCGCGCAGCTCCTCCTCGGTCAGCACCTCGGGGGGCGCATGGTCGTTCATGGGTCTCTCCTCGACAGGCAAAGGGATCCTGCGCCCCGGCAATCGGCGTCGGGCAGGCGTGCCGCGGCCGCCTCATGGCCCGCCGGAGCGTCGGGCGTGAAACGCGCGTCAGCTTCACCGCCGCCGTCCCGGTGTCGAAGGCCAGAACCAGCCTCGGTATCGCGGGCGTGCGGAGCGCCCTGCTGACCGAGCCGATGGTCGCCCCTCGCATCGGCGGGGACGCCGCGGCGTCAGCCCTGGACGGTGAAGCCACCGTCCACGACCAGAGACGCGCCGGTCACGAAATCCGACGCGGAGGAGGCCAGGAAGACGGCGGGGCCGGCAAAGTCGCCGGGCGCGCCCCAGCGCCGCGCGGGCGTCCGCGACAGGACGTTATCGTTCAGCCCCGGCACCTGCGCGCGCGCCTGCACGGTCAGCTCGGTCTCGATCCAGCCGGGCAGGATCGCGTTCACCTGGATGTTGTCCGGCGCCCAGGCCGTCGCGAGCGCGCGGGTGAACTGCACGAGGCCCCCCTTGCTGGCCGAATAGGCCACCGAGAAGGGCGCCCCCAGCAGGGCGAGCACCGAGGCGATGTTGATGATCTTGCCACCCCCCGCCCTGCAGAGCGCCGGATAGACCGCCTGCGACATGAGGAAGGCGCTGGTGAGGTTCGTGTCCAGCACCTTGTGCCAGTCCTCGAGCGTGTAGTCCTGCGGCAGCTTGCGGATCGCGATGCCGGCATTGTTCACCAGGATGTCGATCCGCCCGCCGATCCGCGCGGCCTCCTCGACCGCCGCCGCCACCCGGTCTTCGGCCGTGACATCCACCTCGACGAAATGGGCCGCCAGACCGTCCTTTTCGAGCGCGCCGACCGCCGCCGCGCCCTTGGCGCCGTCGCGCCCCATCAGGACGACCTGCGCCCCGGCCTCGGCCAGCCCGCGCGCCATCGCAAGCCCGATGCCGCCATTCCCGCCGGTGACGATCGCGGTCTTCCCCGCAAGGTCGAAGATCTTCACGCGCGGTCTCCTTTCGGCAGGCTCGAGGCAAGGCCCAGCAGCGGCTCGCGGAACAGCGCCTCCGCCATGACCGAGAGCCGCGGCGACACGGCAAGCTCGAAGCCCACGCGGCTGCGGATGTCGCGGTCGAGGTCGATCCCGGGCGCGATCTCGATCAGCTCGGGGCCGGTCTCGCCCAGGCGGAAGACCGCGCGATCGGTGATGTAAAGCACCTCCTGCCCGCGCGCCCTCGCCTCGGCCGCGTTGAAGGTCACCTCCTCGACGCGGGGGACGAACTTGCCAAAGCGGCCCTCCTGCTCGATCCGAAGCCGGCCCTCGTCGATCCGGCTGCGCAGGCCGCCGCTGGTCAGCGTGCCGCAGAAGACGATGCGCCGGGTCTTCGAGGTGATGTTGATGAAGCCGCCCGGCCCGTTCACCTCGGCGCCGAAGCGGCTGACGTTGAGGTTGCCCGAGCCATCGACCTGCCCGATCCCGAGGAAGGTGACGTCGAGCCCGCCCCCGTCGTAGAAGTTGAACTGGAAGACCGAATCCATGATCGCATCGGCGTTGAAGGCGGGCACGAAGGAGCCGCCGACGGCCGTAGCCATCAGCCCGCCAAAGATGCCGTGCTCGTTGGTGAAGGTGACGCGGTCGAGGATGCCCTCCTCGAGCGCGACGATCGGCAGACGCGTGGCCACGCCCGCCCCAAGGTTGATCACGTCGCCCTCGCGCAGCTCCAGCGCGGCGCGGCGCAGCAGCGCCTTTTCCGCCGACAGCGGCAGCGGCCGGATGTCGTCGAGCGGGCGCTTCAGCGCACCGGCCAGGAAGGGATTCCAGCCATGCGCGGGATCGGCCATCATCGGCGACAGCTGCGTCTGCGCCGGATGCACCACGATGGCGTCGATCAGCGGCCCCGGGATCCGCACCGTGCGGGGATCGAGACTGCCGGCCCGCGCCACCCTTTTCACCTGCACGATGACCGTCCCGCCCGAGGCCTTGCAGGCCAGCGCCATCTCGACCGCGCCCAGCGTGTTCGTCTCTTCCTCGAAGCTGACATAGCCGTTCTCGTCGGCGGTGGTGCCGCGGATCAGCGCCACGTCGATCTTCTGGGCGGGATAGAACAGCATCTCCTCGCCCTCGATCTCGATCAGCCGCACCGGCGGGCTGACCGAGGCCGCGTTCATCGCGCCGCCGCCGTGGCGGGGATCGATGAAGGTGCCCAGCCCCACCTTCGTCACCACCCCCGGCTTGCCCGATCCGGTCGCGGTCAGGATCTGGATCATCGTGCCCATGCCGGTGATGTAGCCTTCGACCTCGCCGGTCTCCATGATGTCGAGGAAGGCCGGATGGCGCGCGCGGCTGAACGAGGCGCCCATGACCTGCCGCATCATGCCCTTGTGGGCAAAGCTGTTCAGGCCGCCCTCGCCCTTCCGGTCCCCCGGCAGCATCGGCAGGAAGAGCGAGAGCGCGCCCGGCCGGCCCTCGGTCAGGAAGCGCTGCTCGAGCGTGGCCAGCAGAAGATCCGGCTCAAGCGCCGGTCCCGTCCCGGTCACGCCCAGCGTGCATCCGTCGGGAATCAGCGCGATGGCATCTGTCGCCGACATGATCTTGGACATTGAGTTCCTCGGGTGGGTCATGCAATGGTGCAGGATAACTGCGATCCGTGATCACGGTTGCACGAGTTGACGCCGGGTTCAAGCGGGAATGAGCGTCAGGCCGCCGCGCCACTTCCGCTTGAACTGGCCCCAAGGCGATGCGATGCGGGATCACCACTGGCGCGAGGACAGGACGTGGCGGGGCGGAAGTCACAGGGTCAGCACTCTCCGATCATGAGCATCGGCCAGATCGAGCGCGTCACCATGGGAGAGCGCATCTACAACGAACTGTGCCAGCTCTTGATCGCGGGCAAGCTGCAGCCGGGCGAGCGCCTGTCGCTGCGCACCGTGGCCGAGGCGCTGGGCGTTTCGATGATGCCTGTCCGCGAGGCGGTGGCGCGGCTGGTCGCCGATGGCGCGCTGACGGTCCATGCCAACCGGGCGATCACCGTGCCGCTGATGACGGTGGCGAAGCTGCGCGAGCTGACACGGATCCGGATCGAGATCGAGGGCTATGCCGTGGCCGAGGCCGCCACCCGCTGCACCGCCGGGCAGCTGGCCGCCATCGGCCGGCTCGACGCGGCCTTCCGGCAGGCGACGCTCGCCCCCGAAGGCGGAAGCGACGACTCGCTGCGGCTGAACAAGGAGCTGCATTTCGCTATCTACGAGGCGGCCGGCTCGCCGGTGCTGCTGTCGATCATCGAGGGGCTCTGGCTGAAGGTCGGGCCGATCTTCAACCTCGACCTGCGCGCGGCCCGGCGTTTTTCGACCGGCGCGGCCGAGAAGCACCATGCGGCGCTCGTGGCAGCCCTGACGCGGCGGGATCCCGAGGGCGCGCGGCAGGCGCTGTCCGCCGACATCCTCAGCTCGCTCGAGTTCGTGGTGACGACCGGATCGCTGCCCGACTGACGGGCCGGGCAGGATCGCCCACGGATCCGGCGGCACCGCCGGGCGACCTTCCGTCCCGGCGATCCGGAGCGCCACCTCCGACAGATCCCAAGTGCCCGATCGTCGAGCACGAAAAAACCGCGGCTTGCGCCGCGGTTCTTTATCTTCATCCGAAGAAGATCAGGCTGCGCGCGAGACGAGGACCGCGTCCACCGCCTTCTGCGCACCCGCTTCGTCCACGCCCGAAACGGCCGCCACTTCGCGGGTCAGACGCTCGAGAGCCGCCTCGTAGAGCTGACGCTCGGAATAGGACTGCTCGCGCTGATCGTCCGTCCGGTGCAGGTCGCGCACCACCTCGGCGATCGACATCAGATCGCCGGAGTTGATCTTCTGCTCATATTCCTGCGCCCGGCGCGACCACATCGCGCGCTTCACGCGGGCCTTGCCCTTGAGCGTATCGAGCGCCTTCGTCACCACGTCGGGCGTCGAGAGCGAGCGCATGCCCACCTCGGTCGCCTTGTGGGTCGGCACGCGCAGCGTCATCTTGTCCTTCTCGAAGGAGATCACGAACAGTTCGAGGCGGATTCCGGCGATCTCCTGCTCCTCGATCGAGATGATCCGGCCGACGCCGTGCGCCGGATAGACAACGAACTCGTTGGGACGAAACTCGGGCTTCTTGGTCTTGGTCATCCAGTCGCTTCCTCGATGCGGCAGCTCACGTCCTCGCGACAGACACACCAACGCCCGGATCTTCCGGTCCGGGCGATGCAAGTGGGATTGTCGCTAGAAATTCCACCCCAGGCAAAGAGCTCTGAGATGGTTGGCGGGCTTCCGTGCTTGTTTATGAAACCCTTGTATCACAAAAAGCGGCCGATTCCAACTCTGCCGAGCACAGCGGGTTCCACGAAATCGTTATCATCCCGCCTTGCAGGCGGGCGCCAGCCGCAGCTGAGACGAAGCGCCGCAGGCTTCAGCCCCCTTCGCCCGGCTTCTCCGAGAAGTGGGTGGCGAGCTTGCCGGTCTGGCCGTCGAGATCGGCGGCTTCGGGCAGCGGGTCCTTCTTGGTCACGATGACCGGCCAGATCTCGGCATATTTGCGGTTCAGTTCAAGCCAGGATTCCATGTCCGGCTCGGTGTCGGGACGGATCGCGTCGGCCGGGCATTCCGGTTCGCACACACCGCAGTCGATGCACTCGTCCGGGTGGATGACGAGCATGTTCTCGCCCTCGTAGAAGCAGTCCACCGGGCAGACTTCCACACAGTCGGTGTATTTGCAGGCGATGCAGTTGTCGGTCACCACGTAGGCCATGGACGGAACCTTGCTCTCTTGTCTTTGCGGGGTCTGTTAAAGCAGCAGCGCCGATCATTCAAGCGGCGAAGCGGCCGCAGGGGGGGTATCCAGGTCGTCGTAAAGGCCGCGCGCCTCGCTGGCCGGGCCGCGCCGGGCGCCCACGGCGACCACCCGGATGAGGCGGATCCGCCCGCCCTGGGGAAAGGTGAGCATGTCACCCTCGCCGACCGGCTGCGCGGGCTTGGCGACATGCTGGCCGTTCAGGCGGACCCGTCCCGCCTCGACCAGGGCGGAGGCGAGGGCGCGCGTCTTGAAGAAGCGCGCCTGCACCAGCCACTTGTCGAGGCGGATCGTGGCTCTGTCGGCTGCGGCCAACCGGATCAGGTCCGGTCGCGCAGCGCGGCCAGAACGGCGAAGGGGTTGTCCGGGTCGATCTTGTCGGACCGCGCGGGACGTGACTCGAAGGATTTCGGCTGGTTGCGCTCGCCGCCCTTGCGGTCGGGTTTGCCGCCCTTGCCCTTCGGGCGCGGATGGCCCTGACGCTCGGGACGATCGCCGCGCGGCGGGCGTGCGTCAGACGCGCCCTCGGCCGGCGCCGCCTCGCCCGACGCCGCGCGCGGAGCGCGGCCGCCGCGACCCTCGCCCTGCCCCCGGTCCTGCCGGCGCGGTCCGCGATCCTGCCGGCGCGGAGCCCAGGTGAAGGTGTAGAAATGCTCGGTCTCGACGACGGCGTGTTCTTCCGCGGCGGCGTCAACCGCCACCTCTTCGACGGCTTCGGCGGCCGGCTCGGGCGCGGCCTCGCCTTCGGGAACGGGCGTCGCGACCGGGGCGGCAGCCTTGACCTTCGGCCGTTCACCCGGCTCGGCGCGGTAGCCGAGGCCCTGCATCAGGCCCGCGAACTGATCCAGCGTCATGCCGGTGATCGAGAGCATGTCGGGCGTGGCCTCGAAGCCCGCACGGCTGTCCTTGGCGCGCAGCAGGTCGGCCAGACGCTCGAGCATGTCGATGCGGATGGCCCGCTGGCCCGCCGGATGATAGCCGGCCAGGGTGTAGTGCATCCGCGGCACGTCGGCGATGTGCGGGATGGTGACGAGGCCGGGCGGCGGGCTCTCGGGGAACTCCTGCAGACCGTTCGCCAGCGACCAGAGCACGAGCCGCAGCCGCGTCGGCGCCGGTTTCAGCAGGAGCGGCAGGAAGATCGTGAACTGCCCGAAGCGCACGCCATGCTTGCGCAGCGCCGAGCGCGCCTCCTGGTCGAGCGCCTTGACATCCTCGGCCACCTGCTCGCGCGGGATCACCCCGAGGCTTTCCACCAGCCGGAAGGCGAAGCCGCGGGCGAGGCCCGTCAGCGTCTCGTCACGGCTCATGGCCAGAAGCGGCTCGAACTGCGCCGCCACCTTGCGGTCGATGAAATGCTGGAGCCTGCGGCGCACCTTCTCGGCGACCTCGGCCCCGGCGTCCTCATCCACGAAGGGCTCGACCTGCGGGCGCATCGGCTCGGGGCCGGCCACGAGCTTGCCCACCGCCTGCTCGCCCCACATGAGGCCGCCCTGTTCGGTGAAATCCATCTCCGTGTCGGGCGAATTGTAGAAGCGGTCCGCCCGGAGGTGGAATTCCGGCCGCAGCGCCTGGATGGCGGCCTGCCGCAGGGTGCGCGCCTCGTCGGGCGAGTTCGACGCATCCTGCCGGAAGCGGAACCCTTCGAGACGGCCGACGAACTCGCCTTCCACCGTCACCTCACCCTTGTCATTGACCTCAGCCACAAGGCTCTCCTTCTGCTTCAACCGGCGCATGAGCACGGAAGTGCGCCGATCGACAAATCTCTGAGTCAGCGCGCCGTGCAGCGCGTCCGACAGGCGGTCTTCTACCGCGCGAGTCTCGTCGCGCCAATGACTTTCATCCTCAACCCAGCCGCGTCTCTGCGCCACATAGGTCCAGGTCCGAATATACGCGAGCCGTTTCGAGAGTGTGTCGATATCTCCCGACGGGCGGTCGATCCGGGCGATGGCGCGCGCCAACCAGTCGTTTGGAACCTTTCCTTCGCACAGGAAGCCGAAAATCCGGGCAAGAAGAGTCACATGCTCGGTCGAGGAGATGCTGCGGAAGTCGGGAATCCGGCAGACGTCCCACAGAAGGCGCACCTGATGGGGCGAGCGCAGCCGGTCGCGCACCTCGGGCTCCTCCGAGAGCGCCTTCAGGGCATGGAGGTCGTCCGACTCCCGCGCCCGCGTGAGCCATTCGTTCGAGGTCGGCTCTTCCAGCGAGGCGATCAGCCGCTCGACCGTTCCGAACTCGAGCCGGTCGTTGCGCCAGTGCAGGCGCTGGATCGGGGCGAAGCGGTGGTTCTCGATCGCATCGACCACGCCTTCGTCGAGCGGCTCGGCCTCGCCCGTCACGCCGAAGGTGCCGTTCTCGGTATGGCGTCCGGCGCGGCCCGCGATCTGGCCCAGCTCGTGCGGGAACAGGTGGCGCATCCGCCGCCCGTCGAACTTCACCGTCGAGGAAAAGGCGACATGATGGATATCGAGGTTGAGCCCCATCCCGATGGCATCGGTCGCCACGAGGTAATCCACGTCGCCGTTCTGGTAGAGCGCGACCTGCGCGTTCCGCGTCCGGGGGGACAGCGCCCCCATCACCACCGCGCAGCCGCCCTTCTGGCGGCGGATGAGTTCCGCGATGGCATAGACGTTATCGACCGAGAAGCCGACGATGGCGCTGCGCGGCGGCATCCGGCTGATCTTCTTGGATCCCGCGTAAGAGAGGGTCGAGAGCCGCTCGCGCCGCAGGAAGGTCACATGCGGCACCAGCGCGGCGATCGCGCCCCGCATCACGTCCGAGCCGAGGAACATGGTCTCGACCAGCCCGCGCGCCCGCAAAAGCCGGTCGGTGAAGACATGGCCGCGCTCGGGATCGCCGCAGAGCTGGATCTCGTCCACCGCGACGAAATCCGCGCCGATCTCCATCGGCATCGCCTCGACGGTGCAGACCCAGTATTGCGTGCGGTCGGGAACGATGCGCTCCTCGCCGGTGACCAGCGCCACGACCGAGGGCCCGCGCTGCGCCACGATCCGGTCATAGACCTCGCGCGCCAGCAGCCGCAGCGGCAGGCCGATCACGCCCGTCCTGTGGCCCAGCATCCGCTCGATCGCATAGTGGGTCTTGCCGGTGTTGGTCGGTCCGAGGACCGCCGTCACCCTCGCGGTCGCGCGCATGGGCCTGCCTCAGAGTTCCTGACCGGCCGCCTTGGCTTCCAGCCGTTTCACCGCCTGCTCTACCCCTTCGAGGTGCGGATGTATAGCAAGCGCGGCCCGATAGACCTCGAGCGCCCTCTCGGGGCGCTCCATCTGCTCGAGCATGGTGCCCAGCCCGGCCAGCGCGCCGAAATGGCGCGGGTTGAGGGTGAGGACGCGGCCGATGTCGGCCATCGAGGGTCCGAACATTCCGGCGCGGAAATAGGCGGTCGCGCGGGCGTTCCAGCCCTCGGCGAAGTCGGGGGCGTGATCGACCAGCGCCGTCAGATGCTCGATGGCGACCGTGCTTTTGCCGGCCGACATGGCCTCGCGCCCCCGCTGGAGCAGGAGATCGGCCGAAGGCGAGCCCGACCTGGACCATTCGGTGAAGATCTGCCGCTCGATTCGCCGCGCCGAGGCCGCGTCGGCCTCCTTCAGCCGGGTGAACAACTCGTCCAGCCCCCCGCCTGCGCCGGCCGTCTGGGCATCGGCCGCGGTCCATCCGAGGACAATCGGCAGAATTGCCGCCACGATAGCGTTGTGAAACGGTCGCCGCGCTTTCATAGTCCGAATGTAGCGTGCCGCGGGCCAAACGCCAGAGGCACGGGCTCAAGAAACAGAGAATGGAGACAGCCGGGAATGAGCAAGGTGATCGACGCCGCAGTGGAAGCGCTCGGCCGCAAGGTGTCCAGCTTCGACGGCAGTGCCAAGTTCATCATCGCCGATGAGGGGGTGATCATGATGGACGAGGCCGGCGTGCGCGCAGGCGATGGCGAGGCTGACGTCACGATGACCGCATCGGCGGACGTGTTCCAGCAGATCCTGGAGGGCGATCTCAACCCGACCATGGCCTTCATGTCGGGCCGTCTCGCCATCGAGGGGTCGATCCCCATGGCGATGAAGGTGGGCGCGGCCCTCAGTTGAGCGCGGCGCCCTTCCACACCGAGATCGCGCGCGGGCCCGACGGCGTCCGTGCGCAGTGGATCAGCGCCCAGGACGGCGTGCGGCTGCGCAGCGTGATCTGGCCCGAGGGCGGCAGGGGCACCGTGCTGCTCTTTTCGGGCCGCACCGAATATGCCGAGAAATACGGGCCCGCGGCCGACCAGCTGCGCCGCCGCGGCTATGCCTCGGCCACGCTCGACTGGCGCGGACAGGGCCTGTCTGACCGCTCGCTGCGCGACCCTCTGGTGGGGCATATCGGCGACTTTGCCGAATATCAGCAGGATGTTGCGGCGTTCGTCGCGCATGTCCGGGCGCAGGGCCTGCCGGAGCCCTATCACCTGCTGGCCCATTCGATGGGGGGCTGCATCGGCCTGCGCGCGCTGCAGGAGGGGCTTGAGGTGCGCTCGGCCTCCTTCTCGGCGCCGATGTGGGGCATCCGGGTCCATGCGGCGCTGCGGGTCGTGGCGGCCGCCCTGGGGGCGCTTGCCCGCAGGACGGGGCTCGGCCATCGCTATGTCCCCGGCACCGGCACGCGCAGCTATGTGGTCGCCACCGCCTTCGAATCGAACGTGCTCACGCGCGACCGCGAGATGTTCGCCTGGATGCAGGACCAGCTTGCGCGCGTGCCCGAACTGGGGCTGGCCGGCCCCAGCCTCGACTGGCTGCGCGCGGCCTTTGCCGAGACTCATCGCCTTTCGCATCTGCCCTCACCCCCGCTTCCCGCGCTCTGCATCGTGGGTTCGGCCGAGAAGGTCGTCGATCTGGACGAGATCCGGCGCCGGATGGACGGCTGGCGGGGCGGAGAGCTGCAGATCGTGCCCGGGGCCGAGCATGAGGTGATGATGGACCGCCCCGAGGTCCGCGACGCCTTCTTCGACGCCGCGACCGCCCTCTTCGACCGGGCGGCCGAGGCCGCCCCGCTCAGATCCGGATCTGCGTGAACCCCTCGCGCAGCGCGCGCGACCAGGCCTCGGACATGGCGCGGAAATTGTCGTCCCCCGCCTCGATCCGCCGGCGCGAGCTGATGCGGCAGGCGTCGCGCTCGATCACCGCCAGGTCGAGCGGCATCCCCACCGACAGGTTCGAGCGCAGCGTCGAGTCCATCGACAGCAGCACCGCCTTCTGCGCATCGGCCAGCGAGGTCTCGGGCTTGACCACCCGGTCGAGGATCGGCTTGCCGTACTTGTGTTCGCCGATCTGCAGGAAGGGCGTGTCCTCGGTCGCCTCGATGAAATTGCCCTCGGGATAGATGAGGAACATCCGCATCTCGCCGCCCTTGCGCTGACCGGCGACGATCAGGCTGGCCGAGGCGCTCTGCTTCATCGCCGAGAGCTTCTCGTCGATGTCGAGCCGCACGCGCGCCAGCATGTTGCCGATGATCTCGGCCACGTTCAGCATGGTCGGGGCCTTGAGGATCGAGGTCTCTTCGGTGGCGTCGGGGTCGTGCATTGCCTCCTTCACGCGGGCAATGGTGGTCTGCGTCACCGAGAGGCTGCCCGCGGTCAGGATCGCCACCACGCGCTCGCCGGGGTCCTCGAAGACGAACATCTTCTTGTAGATGGCGATATTGTCGAAGCCCGCGTTGGTGCGCGTATCCGACAGGAGAACCATCCCCTCATTGAGCAGCAGGCCCACACAATAGGTCATGACAGCCTTGTCCGTTGGTTTTGGCGGCGACCCTATTGCTGCACCGCCTGCACTGCAACCTGCACTTCCAGTCGTTCGATCCCATGGCCGCGGGCGATTCCCCGGATCGGGGCGGCATCGGCCGCATCGAGGCCCGAGCCCAGACGGATGTAGCGATCGTCGGGGCAGCAGCGGTTGGCGGCGTCGAAGCCCACCCAGCCGAGGCCATGAACCCAGACTTCCGCCCAGGCGTGGGCCGCCTCATGGTCGCGCCCGGCCTCGGTGAAGAGATAGCCCGAGACGTAGCGGGCGGGCAGCCCCGCCGCGCGGGCCACGGCGATCAGCGCATGGGCGTGATCCTGGCAGACCCCGCGGCCCAGCTTCAGCGCCTCGGCCGCGGTGGTGTGGGCCTCGGTCACCCCGGGCTCGTAGGCGATCGCGTCGGCGACCAGATCGGCCAGCCGGTGCGCCCGGTCGAGCGCCTCGCCGGCGCCCCCGGCCTCGGCCGCAAGCGCCGTCAGCGCCGCATCGGCCCGCGTCACGGGGGTGGAGCGGAGGTAGCAGTCGGGCGGTGTGAGTTCCCGGTGCCCGCGCAGCACGCCGGCCTGATCCGATGTCTCGACCGCGCCCCGTACGGCAACCGTCACCTCGCTGACCGGCCCGGGCACGGTCCAGCCCTGGATCCAGTCGCCCGCCCCGTCGCGGAACGTGCCTCCGGCAATCCCGTCCGTGACCGTCACCGTCCAGTTCAGCACCCTCTGCCCCGCGCAGTTCGAGGGCATCAGCCGGTGGCTCTGCACCAGCGCCCGCGCAGGCCGGTTGTAGCGATAGCAGGTCACATGATCGACCGTCAGAATCATGGCGTGGCCTCCGACAGAACCGCACCGCTCATCGCACATCCCCCGACAGATAAGTTTCAAAGATCACGCCCGACAGGTTCGCGGCCTCGAGGATGAAGCGGCTGAGAAACTCGTGCAGCCCCTCCTCGATGATCTCCTCGACGCTGAGAGCCGCCAACTCGGCCGCGATCGTCTCGGCCACCTCGCTCGGGCGCGAGGGCCGCCCATACGCCTTCTCAAGCCGCTTGAGATGGGTGCAGACCCCCTCGATACAGTTCGTCAGCGAGCGCGGGCATTGCCCGTTCAGGATCAGGAAGTCGGCGATCTTGCGCGCCGTCACCTCGCCGCCATAGGCCCAGTGAAAGGCCCTGTGCGCCGATGTGGCCCGCAGCAGGGTCGCCCACTGGTAGTTGTCCATCCCCGAGCCCACGAACTCGACCCGCGGCAGCAGGACGTAGTATTTCACATCCATCAGCCGGGCGGTGTTGTCCGACCGCTCGAGATAGTAGCCGAGGTTCAGGAAATCCCACCCGTCGTTGCGAAGCTGCGTCGTGTCGATCGAGCCGCGGATGATGGCGGCCTTGTTCATCGTCCAGTCGATCAGACGGGACAGCTCCAGCTTGTCGCGGGGGGATTTCTCCAGCGCGCGCAACTCCTGATAGGCGGTGTTGATCGCGTCCCAGACCTGCGCGGTCAGCGCGGTGCGCACGATGCGCGCATTCTCGCGCGCCTTTCCGATGCAGGAGGCGACCGACGACGGATTGTCGAGGTCGAAGAACAGGTAGCTCTCGATGTCGCGCTGGTGCGCCTGCCCGTATTTCTGCGCATAGCCCCCGGCGGTGCCCGAGGCCTGCAGCAGGCTGTCCCATTCGTTGCGGTAGCCGTGGGCGGACGGCAGCAGCGACATGCGCGCGCCCACTTCCAGAAGGCGCGCCATCGTCTCGGCCCGCTCCATGTAGCGGGCGATCCAGTAGAGGTTGTCGGCGGTCCGGCTCAGCATGTCGCGATCACTCCGCCAGAACCCATGTATCCTTGACCCCGCCCCCCTGCGACGAGTTCACCACCAGCGACCCTTCGGTCAGCGCGACGCGCGTCAGCCCGCCCGGCACCAGCTCGATCCGCTCGCCCACGAGGCAGTAGGGGCGCAGGTCCACATGGCGCGGCGCGATCCCCTCGTTGACGAAGGTGGGCGTGGTCGAAAGCGCCAGCGTCGGCTGCGCGATGTAATTGTCGGGGTCAGCCTCGATCCGCGCGCGGAAGGCCTCGATCTGCTCGCGGGTGGACTTCGGCCCCACCAGCATCCCATAGCCGCCCGAGCCGTGGACCTCCTTCACCACCAGTTCGGGCAGATGGGCGAGGACATGGGAAAGGTCCGCCTCCTTGCCGCATTGCCAGGTCGGCACGTTGTTCAGAAGCGGCTCCTCGCCCAGATAGAAGCGGATCATCTCGGGCACGAAGGTATAGACCGCCTTGTCGTCGGCCACCCCCGCCCCCGGCGCCGAGCAGATCGTCACCCCGCCCGAGCGATAGACATCCATCAGCCCCGGCACGCCCAGCATCGAGTCGGGGCGGAAGCAGAGCGGGTCGACATACGCATCGTCGATCCGGCGGTAGATCACATCCACCCGCTTGGGGCCTTCGGTCGTGCGCATGTAGAGGAACTCACCCTCGACGAAGAGATCGGCCCCTTCCACCAGTTCCACCCCCATGAGGTCGGCGAGGAAGGAATGTTCATAATAGGCGGCGTTGAAATGGCCGGGCGTCAGCAGCACCACCGTGGGCTCGCGCTCGCACTTGAGGGGCGCGACCGAGGCCAGCGTCCGGCGGAGCTTCTCGGGGTAGCTGTCCACCGGCTCGATCCGGTTCTCGCGGAACAGTTCGGGGAACATCCGCATCATGATCTCGCGGTTCTCGAGCATGTAGGAAACGCCCGAGGGCGTGCGGCAGTTGTCCTCCAGCACGAAGAACTCGTCGGGCCCGGTCCGCACGAGGTCGATGCCCACCACATGCGAATAGACCCCCTTGGGTGGGGTGAAGCCCACCACCGACTTCTCGTAGGCCGCGTTGCGGTGGACGAGCCGGCCGGGGATGCGGCCTGCGCGCACGATCTCACCCCGCCCATAGACATCCGCGAGAAAGGCGTTGAGCGCGCGGGCCCGCTGCTTGATCCCCCGTTCGAGCCGCGCCCACTCGCGCGCGGTGAAGACGCGGGGGAACATGTCGAACGGGATCAGCCGGTCGGGGTCGCCGCCCTCGCCATAGACCGCGAAGGTGATGCCGATGCGGCGGAAGAGAGCCTCGGCCTCGGCCTGCTTCATCTCGCGCAGCTCGGCCGGCATGGCGCGCGTCCAGTCCTCGAGCTGGCGGTAGGGCGGCCGCACCCGGCCCTTTTCGTACATTTCGTTGAAACAGGTGGTCACCGCCACGTCCCCTCGCCTCCCGACCGTTCTTGCGCCGTCCTGCCTCGAGTTTAATCAGCGGGATTCGGCACCGGGAAGAGGGCACCGCGCGCGCGCGCCCGTCGCCGCGACAAGCGCCCAAAAATTACGCAATCTGTCCCGCTGGCGGGCGCACCGTGGCGCGCTATCCTCAGGCCCATGCCGCGCCAGCCCCTCCTGACCTTCACCGACCGCGGGATCTGCTGCCCCGAGGGCGACTTTCACATCGACCCCTGGCGCCCGGTGCCACGGGCGCTGATCACGCATGGCCATTCCGACCACGCCCGTCCGGGCCACGGCGCCTATCTGGCGACCGAGGGGTCCGCCCCGGTGATCCGCTACCGGCTGGGTGACATCCGGCTCGGAACGATCGCCTATGGCGAGCGTCGGCGGATCGGCGGGGTGACCGTCTCATTCCATCCCGCGGGCCATGTGCCGGGGTCGGCCCAGATCCGGGTCGAGCGGGCGGGCGAGGTCTGGGTGGTGTCGGGCGACTACAAGGTGGCGGGCGACGGTCTGTCGGAGCCGTTCGAGCCGGTCGCCTGCCACTGCTTCATCTCGGAATGCACCTTCGGGTTGCCGGTCTTCCGCTGGAAGCCTCAGGCCGAGCTTGCGGCGGACCTCAACCGCTGGTGGGCCGCCAATGCGGCCGAGGGGCGCGTCTCGATCGTGGGCGCCTATGCGCTCGGCAAGGCGCAGCGGCTGATGGCCTCGGCCGATCCCTCGATCGGGCCGATCCTCACCCATGGCGCGGTCGAGGCCACCACGGCCGTCCTGCGGGCGCAGGGGCTGGCGCTGCCCGCCACCACCCACGTCACCCCCGGCATCGACGGCAAGACCCATCCGGGGGCGCTGGTGATCGCTCCGCCCTCGGCGCTCGGGACGGCGTGGGCCCACCGCATCGGCCCCGCGGCCGAAGCCTTCGCCTCGGGCTGGATGGCGCTCAGGGGCGTGCGCCGACGCCGGGGCCTCGCGCAGGGCTTCGTCATGTCCGATCACGCCGACTGGGAGGGCCTCAACACCGCGATCCGCGCCACCGGGGCCGAGCGGATCTTCGTGACCCACGGCTACACCGCGATCTTCCGGCGCTGGCTCGAGGATCAGGGATACGAGGCCGGAATCGTCGCCACCGAATACGAGGGCGAAAGCCTTGATGCCGCCGAGGCCGAACCGGGCCCGCTGATCGAGGCGGGTGGAGAGGAAGAGGCAGGGGCCGTGCAGGGCGGGGATGCGCCCGGATGAAGCGCTTCGCAACCCTGTTCGACCTGCTCGACCGCACCACACGCACCTCCGGCAAGGTGGCGGCTCTGGCCGACTATTTCCGCGACGCACCCGAGGAGGACCGGGTCTGGACGATCGCGCTTCTTTCGGGCCGCCGGCCGAAGCGCGCCGTGAACGCGACCGAACTGCGCAGCTGGGCCGCCGAGGCCGCGGGCCTGCCCGTCTGGCTGGCCGAGGAGGTGCATCCGATCGTGGGCGACCTCGCCGAGACCATCTCGCTCATCCTGCCGGAACCCACGCGGGCCAGCGACCGGACGCTCGACGACTGGATGCGGATGCTGATCGCGCTCACCGGCCGCCCCGCCGAGGATCGGCGTGCGGCGATCCTCGACGCCTGGGACCGGCTGACTACGCCCGAGCGGTTTCTCTTCAACAAGCTCATCACCGGCGGCTTCCGCATGGGCGTGAGCCAGGGGCTGATGACGCGCGCCCTTGCGCAGGCCACGGGCGTTGACGAGGCGGTGCTGGCGCATCGTCTGATGGGCGACTGGAACCCCGCGCGGATCCGGTTCGAGACGCTGATCGGCGCGCATGACCCCGAGGCGGATGCCTCGAAACCCTACCCGTTCGCCCTTGCTTCGCCGGTCGAGGATGTGGCGGCGCTGGGGCCGCCCTCCGACTGGCTTGCGGAATGGAAATGGGACGGCATCCGCGGCCAGCTCGTGAATCGCGCGGGCGCCTTCGCGCTCTGGTCGCGCGGCGAAGAGCTGGTCACGGACCGTTTTCCCGACCTCACCCCCCTGCGCGACTTCCTGCCCCCCGGCCTCGTGATCGACGCCGAGGTGCTGGCCTGGGGCGGCGAGGCTCCCCTGCCCTTTGCCGCGCTCCAGAAGCGGATCGGCCGGCTCACGGTCCCGAAGAAGCTCCTCGCCGAGGCGCCCGCGCATCTTCTGGCCTACGACCTGCTGGAAGAGAACGGCGAGGATATGCGCGCCGCCCCGCTCGCGCACCGGCGCGCGCGGCTCGAGGCGGTTCTGGCCGCCCTCCCGCCGGGCCTGCCCATCGCCCCCTCGCCGCTGGTGTCCTTCGATGACTGGGAGACGCTGGGCCAGATCCGCGCCACCGCCCGCGCCAGGATCGCCGAGGGGCTGATGCTGAAGCGGGCCTCCTCGCCCTATTTCGTCGGCCGCAAGCGCGGCGACTGGTGGAAATGGAAGCTCGACCCCTACACGGTCGATGCGGTGATGCTCTATGCCCAGCAAGGGGCCGGGCGGCGGGCGACTCTCTTTACCGACTTCACCTTCGGGGTGCGCGATGGCGACGATCTGGTGCCCTTCACCAAGGCCTATTCGGGCCTGACCGACGCCGAGTTCCGGCAGATCACCGACTGGGTGCGCAAGAATACGCTGGAGCGGTTCGGCCCCGTGCGCCGCGTGCCGCCCGAGCTTGTGTTCGAACTGGCCTTCGAGGGCATCCAGGCCAGCCCCCGCCACAAGTCGGGCATTGCCTTGCGCTTTCCGCGCATGGTGCGCTGGCGGAAGGACAAGCCCGCGGCCGAGATCGACACGCTGGAGAGCCTGCGCGCGCTCCTCGCCACCACCGGCGCCACGCCATGAGGTCCGGCTCTGGCCGGCCGTCGCGCGCGGGCACCCTGCCCGACCGCCCGTCTCGTGCGCTTCGGGTTGAACTTCCGCCCGCGCCACGCCACCTTCCCAGTCAAAGAACGTAAGGAGTTCCCATGACGCTGCCCCTGCCTCGCCCGGTCCATGACGCCAACGCCAGCGCCGGGGGCCTTGGGAACCTGCCCGAATGGGATCTGCGCGACCTCTATCCCGCGCCCGACGCGGCCGAGTTCGGCCGGGACATGGCCTGGCTCAAGTCCGCCTGCGCCGACTTCGCCGCCACCTACGAAGGCAAGCTGGCAAGCCTCGACGCGGCGGGCCTGCTGGCCTGCGTCGAGACCTACGAGAAGATCGACATCACCGCCGGGCGGCTGATGTCCTACGCCGGGCTGCGCTACTACCAGAACACGATGGACAGCGAGCGCGCCAAGTTCATGGCCGACGCGCAGGACAAGGTGACGGACTACACCACCGCGCTCGTCTTCTTCAGCCTCGAGTTCAACCGGCTCGACGACGCTCACCTCGAGTCGCGGCTGGCGGAAAGCCCCGCCCTTGCCCGCTACCGGCCCGTCTTCGACCGGATGCGCGCCATGCGCCCGCACCAGCTGTCGGACGAGCTGGAACGGTTCCTCCACGACCAGTCCACCGTGGGCGCCGCCGCGTGGAACCGGCTCTTCGACGAGACGATGGCGGGGCTCACCTTCACGATCGAGGGCGAGGAGCTGAACCTCGAATCCACCCTCAACCTGCTGACCGACCCCGAGCGGTCGCGCCGCGAGGCCGCCGCCCGCGCGCTGGCCGATGTCTTTGGCGGCCACATCAAGCTCTTTGCCCGCGTGCACAACACGCTGGCCAAGGAAAAGGAGATCCACGACCGCTGGCGCAAGATGCCCACCCCGCAATCTGGCCGGCACCTCGCCAACCATGTCGAGCCCGAGGTGGTCGAGGCGCTGCGCAACGCCGTGGTCGCGGCCTACCCCAAGCTCTCGCACCGCTATTACCGGCTGAAGGCGAAATGGATGGGGCTCGACAAGCTGCAGGTCTGGGACCGCAACGCCCCGCTGCCGATCGAGACCCCGCGCCTCGTGGACTGGACAGAGGCGCAGGCCACGGTGCTCGAGGCCTATTCGGCCTTCGATCCGAGGATGGCCGAGATCGCGCAGCCCTTCTTCGACAAGGGCTGGATCGACGCGGGCGTGAAGCCCGGCAAGGCCCCCGGCGCCTTTGCCCACCCGACCGTGACCACCGTCCATCCCTACGTGATGCTGAACTATCTCGGCAAGCCGCGCGACGTGATGACGCTGGCGCATGAGCTGGGCCACGGCGTCCATCAGGTGCTGGCGGCGGGACAGGGAGAGCTGCTCTCCTCCACGCCCCTCACCCTCGCCGAAACGGCCAGCGTCTTCGGCGAGATGCTGACCTTCCGCAAGCTCCTCGATGCCGCCAAGACCCCGGCCGAGCGCAAGACGCTGCTGGCCGGCAAGGTCGAGGACATGATCAACACGGTCGTGCGCCAGATCGCCTTCTATGACTTCGAATGCAAGCTGCACGAGGCGCGCCGGCAGGGCGAGCTGACGCCCGAGGACATCAACGCCCTCTGGATGAGCGTGCAGGCCCAAAGCCTCGGCGATGCGTTCGAGTTCATGGAGGGCTACGAGACCTTCTGGTCCTACATCCCCCATTTCGTCCATTCGCCCTTCTACGTCTATGCCTATGCCTTTGGCGACGGTCTGGTGAATGCGCTCTATGCCGTCTATGCCGAGGGGGGCGAAGGCTTCGAGGACAAGTATTTCGAGATGCTCGCGGCGGGCGGCTCCAAGCACCACAAGGAGCTTCTGGCGCCCTTCGGCCTCGATGCGAGCGACCCGACCTTCTGGGACAAGGGCCTGAGCATGATCGCAGGCTTCATCGACGAGCTGGAAGCCATGGACGGTTGACGTCCCGATCGCTCGTTTTACCATCCCGTGCGGGGGTTTGCCCCCTGCACATCTTTCGTTTCGGAGTTTTTGATGGGTCATTCCGCCATGCCAGACAAGCAGCGCGACGTCCTCAAGCCCAACGGACCGGCGAGCGGCCCGGTAGGCGGCGCTCTGGAGAAGGGGGCGGCCCTTGCCTCCGAACTCTGGCTGCGGATCCGGACCCGCGCCCTCTCGGCCATCTCGCCCGCGGCCGAGGCGCAGCTTTACGAGGTGCACAAGGAGTGGCTGGGCGACCTTTCGGGCAAGAAGGTGCTGGAGGTGGGCGGGGGCTCGCCCCTGACGCCGTGGCTGGCCGAGACGGCGCGCACCTATCACGCGGTCTCGGACGACCCGGCGCGGATCGAGGCGCTGCAGGCCCAGCTCGGCGAGCGCAGGAACGCGCGGCTGATCGACGCGGACGTGATGTCCGGCGCCTTCCGCGACACGGGCTATGACGTGATCTACCTCCATTCGGTCCTGCACCGGCTGGAGGATCGCGGGCCCCTCCTCGACCGGCTGCTGAAGAAGCTCGCCATCGAGGGCCGGATGGTGACGACCGATCCGGCCGACGGCGGCGGGGTGACGCGGCTCCTGCGCTCGATCGACCGTCCGTTCCGGACCGACACGTCCCCGGACCATCCGGTGACCGAGGATCTCAAGCGCGAACTGGCCGAGCGGTTCTACCTCATCAACTGCGTGGCGCCCTTCCGCATGGGCAAGGCGGCGCTGGTGATGGGCGTTCTGCATCCCGAGACCGGGCGCAAGCTCTCGGAGCGGCTGATCGCTTCGGATCTCAAGGACCGGGCGGCCTTCAACCGGCTGAACTCGAGCCTGCAGGTGAGCTTCCTGCTCGGCGCGCCGGACTGACACTCCGCCGGCTGGCGTGGCCCGCGTGCCGCGGCGCGCGCTCCGGCCGGGACCATGACGGCGCCGAAACAGAAACGGCCGGGATCTCTCCCGGCCATTTTTGTTCTGCGCCTGTCTCCGTTCAGGCGGGGATCGTCATGCCCTTGCCGCGGGCAAGCTCCCGCATCCTGGCCTGCAGCTTTTCAAAGGCGCGCACCTCGATCTGACGGATACGCTCGCGGCTGACGCCATAGCCGTCCGACAGCTCCTCGAGCGTGACCGGATCATCCGTCAGGCGGCGCTGCACGAGAATGTCCTTCTCGCGGTCGTTGAGTACCGACATCGCCTGCGCCAGCAGTTCGCGCCGGATCTCCAGCTCGTCGCGCTCGGCGTAATCGGACGCCTGGTCGCTGTCCTCATCCTCGAGCCAGTCCTGCCACTGCGTGGCTCCGTCACCGTCCGAGCCGATGGTCGCGTTGAGCGAGGCATCCGAGGCGGACAGGCGGCGGTTCATGTCGATGACCTCGGCCTCGGTCACGCTGAGATCCTTGGCGATCTGGGCCACGTTCTCGGGCCGCAGGTCGCCTTCCTCCAGCGCGCCGAGCTTCGCCTTGGCCTTGCGCAGGTTGAAGAACAGCTTCTTCTGCGCCGAGGTCGTGCCGAGCTTCACGAGGCTCCAGGACCGCAGGATGTACTCCTGGATCGAGGCGCGAATCCACCACATCGCGTAGGTCGCAAGGCGAAAGCCCTTTTCGGGGTCGAACCGCTTGACCGCCTGCATGAGGCCCACGTTCGCCTCCGAGATCACCTCGGCCTGCGGCAGCCCGTAGCCGCGGTAGCCCATCGCGATCTTGGCCGCGAGACGCAGGTGCGAGGTGACGAGCCTGTGCGCGGCGCGGTTGTCCTGATGATCGACCCAGCGCTTGGCCAGCATATATTCCTCTTCCGGCTCCAGCAGGGGAAACTTGCGGATCTCCTGCATGTAGCGGTTGAGGCCCTGTTCAGGACTCGGAGCGGGAAGACTGGTGTAGCTGCTCATTCAAATGACCCCCTCTGGCGCCGCCCGGCCAGCCGGGAGGTGCACGTTCCGTTCCATCCCGGCAGCACCGATTGCGCTACCACAGACGTTTTAACGAGAGATGTTCAAGGAACCGTCGCCGCACCAGCTTTGTTGCCGAAAATCACGCGAATGTAATCCCGCGTTACCCTTGCATCCGCGGAAACAGTGCCAAAAGCGCCGCCATGTCGGCGGGCAACGGGCTCTCGAAGGACAGATCCTCTCCGGTCACGGGATGGCAGAAGCCCAGCGTCGCGGCATGGAGCGCCTGCCGCGGAAAGGCCTCTGCCGCCTGCGCCGCCTCGGCGCCCACGGCCTTGGCTGACAGCTTCCGGCGCCCGCCGTAGGTCTGGTCGCCGATCAGCCCGTGCCCCACGTGGGACATGTGAACCCGGATCTGGTGAGTGCGCCCCGTCTCGAGCCGGCATTCCAACAGCGCCGCCGCGGGCGGAGTGCCGAACCGCTCGAGCAGGCGCGCCCGTGTGATGGCGTGGCGCCCGCCCTCGAAGGTCACCGCCTGCCGTTGCCGGTCGGTCCGGTGGCGCGCGATGCCGGTCGCGATGCGCAGCACGCCGCCCGGCTCGAAACTGACGCCCCGGATGCCGCGCAGCCGCGGATCCGACGGCTCGGGCACGCCATGAACCAGAGCAAGATAGCGGCGCTCGACCGTGTGGGCCTCGAACTGGGCGGCAAGACCCTGATGGGCGCGGTCGGTCTTGGCCACCACCAGAAGCCCCGACGTGTCCTTGTCGATCCGGTGGACGATCCCCGGCCGCTTCTCGCCCCCGATCCCCGAGAGGCTCGCCCCGCAATGATGGAGGAGCGCGTTGACCAGCGTCCCCGTCCACTGTCCGGGGGCCGGATGGACCACCATCCCCACCGGCTTGTCGATGACGACGAGATCGGCATCCTCCCACACCACCGAGAGCGGGATCGCCTCGGGCAGAGCCTCGACCTCGGCCGCCGCGCCCGTCACGATCTCATAGACCTGCCCCTCGAGGACCCTGGCCTTCGGATCGGTCACGGGCACGCCCTTGAGCCGCACCGCCCCTTCGGCGATCAGCTTCATCAGCCGCGAGCGCGACAGTGCCGCCTCCTCTGGCGCCTCGCGCGCCAGCGCCTTATCAAGGCGTTCGGGAGGATCCTCTCCGATCGTGATGCTCAGTGTGCCCCCGTGGGGCGGAAGGATGGCCATGCAGCAGGCTCCGGAACCGGAAGGGCGACTTCCGCCCAGCCTCGGGTTTCTCAAATGGCTCGTCATCATCCTGACACTCACCATGATCGGAGGCGTCATAACGGTCGTGACGGTGATTGTCACCCGGATGCCGACAAGCCTGACGCCGACGCCCCTCACCCTGCCCGAAGAGCTGACACTGCCCGAGGGCACACGGGCCGAAGCCTTCACCCGTGGCCGCGACTGGCTGGGGGTGGTGACGGAGGACGGCCGCCTCCTGATCTTCGAGACCGACGGCCGCCTGCGGCAGGAAGTGCGGCTCGTCCCCGCTGCGCCCTGACGCCCCGGCGGGGGCCAGCGGCCCCGGCCCTCACCCATGCCGGAGTGCCCCATGCGCCTGCACTGGACGCGAACCCTTCCGACGATCGAGCTGGAACAGGAGATTGCCCGCCAGGCCTCGATCCTGCGGCGCGAGGCTCCGGTGCGCTTCCCGGCCATAGCCCTCGCCCTCGCGGTGTCGCTGCTCTTTCTGCCGGAGTGGATCGTCGGGAGCTGCGCGCTGGCCACGGTGCTGGGAGAGCTGATCCTCAATCGGATCGACGCCCGGCCGGACCGGATCACGGACGGCTGGCGGCACCCGATCTACATCGTCTCGGCCTTCCTGCTGCAGATGGCCTTTGCCATGCCGGCCGCTCTGCTCTGGCATGTCGAGGACCAGTTCGTGAAGGCCTATGCCGTCGGGCTCATGGTCTGCACGATGCTGCATATCGCGACCGTGCGTTCCATCCACCTGCCCATGGGCCTTGCAGGAGCAGCCGCCATTTCCCTCGTCACGCTGGTCTCGAACACGCTCTACTGGCTGCCGAAGAACGACCTGCCCGCGCTTGCGCTGACGACGCTCTGCGCACTGGTCGCGCTGGGATATTCGTTCGGCGCGATCCTCGCTGCAAACCGGCTGCACCGGGAAACGGCGGCGGGCCGGGCCGAGGCCATCGCGGCCAATGCCACGAAGGACCGGTTTCTCGCCCAGATGAGCCACGAGCTGCGCACCCCGCTGAACGCCATCCTCGGAATCGGCCATGCCGAGCTGCGGCGCGCGATGGACCCGGTGACGCGCGAGCGGCTGGGCGTGCTGATCCGCTCGGCCGAGGGGCTCTCGACGATCCTTGACGATATCCTCGACATGTCGGCCGCTCAGCAGGGCCGCATGCCGATCCGCCCGCGGACCGTCAACCCGCGCGAAGAGATCGTCACCAGCGTCGAGCTTTTCCGTCCGCTGATCGAGGAGGCCGGGCTGGCGCTGCAACTGGTGACGGGCGATCTGCCGACGCGGGCCCGGCTCGATCCCCAGCGGCTGCGGCAGTGCCTGTCGAACCTTCTGTCCAACGCGCTGAAACACACCCGCAGCGGCCGCATCCGCGTCGAGGCGCGGATGGAACTCTCCTCCTCGGTCTGGCCGATGCTGCGGGTCGAGGTCAGCGACACCGGCGACGGGATCCGACCCGACGAGGCCGAGACGATCTTCGAACCCTTCACCGCACCCCGCAGCCCCTCGCAGCCCTCGGCGCGCACGCCGGGCAACGGGCTGGGTCTGTCGATCAGCCGCGCGCTCGCCCGCCAGATGGGCGGCGACCTGCGGCTTCTGCCTCAGTCGGGCCAGGGCGCGCGCTTTGCCCTGACGCTCTCGATCCAGCCGGTGGAGGCGAGCGAGCCGATCCCGCCGCAGCCCACGGGCAGCCTTGCCGGTCGCTCGGTGCTGGTGGTGGATGACATCGCGACCAACCGGCTTGTGGCGGCCGCCTATCTGCAGCTGTTCGGCGTGCGCACGCTCGAGGCCACGAGCGGGCCCGAGGCTCTCGCGCTGCTGCAGCGCGAGACGGTCGATCTGGTCCTGCTTGACATGAACATGCCCGAGATGAACGGGCTCGAGACCTTCCGCCGCATCCGCGCCCTTCCCGGACCCAGTGCCAGCCTCCCGGTCGTGGCCATGACGGCCGATGCCGGCGACGAGCACCGCGCCGCCTATGTCGCGGCCGGCCTGACGGGGTATGTGGCCAAGCCCGTGACGCCGGACCGCATCTCGGCCGAGATCATCCGCGTGCTGGGCAGCCATCAGCGTCCCTGAACAGGGCTCCGCCGCGCCGTCGCATCAGCCGCCATAGACGGTGACCAGCGGCAGGTCGGTCAGCCCCAGCCCCAACGCCCGGAAGGCCGGCAGCGACAGCTGCGCCGCCCCGCTGCCCGGACGGAGCGTCACCGCCACCGAGCGGCCGCCTTCCAGCTCGACCCGACCCGGCTGCTCGGCCGCAACGAGCGCGCTGCGCAGCCAGAAGCCGGGCTCGGTCGGCGCGCCCAGACCCGCCGTCACCGTCCCGAGCGGCCGACCCGCCGCCGCGGGCGCCAGGGCCGCCCGGCGCTCGGCCTCGGTGGTGCGGTCGAGGCTTGCGGGCGCCACGCCCTGCCCCCCCAGTGCCCCGCCCCCCGCCGCCAGCCGCGCCATCGGCGAGGGCGCCGGAGATGCCGCCTCGCGCACGGGGTCGCAGGCAACCAGCAGAAGAAGGGCGGCAGAGGCGGGGACAAGGATGTTCATGCCTACGACGATAGTCTGGGGCGAAATGCCGTCAACCGTTCTGGCCGGCGCTTGTGGACAGGTCGTCGCAGCCCTACCTTCACAAACATGATTCCCGCGCCCACAAATCCGGCACTCGTCGATCCGTTCGCCCGACCGATCTCCTACCTCCGGGTTTCGGTGACCGACCGCTGCGATTTCCGCTGCACCTACTGCATGGCCGAGAACATGACCTTCCTGCCGAAGGCCGAGCTTCTCTCGCTGGAAGAGCTGGACCGGCTGTGTTCGACCTTCGTGCGGCTGGGCGTGGAAAAGCTGCGGATCACCGGCGGCGAGCCCCTCGTCCGGCGCGGCATCATGACCTTCTTCCGGGCCATGTCGCGCCATCTGGAGACCCGCTCCCTCAGGGAACTGACGCTCACCACGAACGGCTCGCAGCTCGCCCGTCACGCCGAGGAACTGGCGGCCTGCGGGGTCCGGCGGGTGAATGTGTCGCTCGACACGCTCGACCCCGAGAAGTTCGCCCGGATCACCCGCTGGGGCCGCCTGAACCAGGTTCTCGACGGGATCCGCGCGGCGCGGGCCGCGGGCCTGCGCGTCAAGATCAACGCCGTCGCTCTGCGCGGCTTCAACGAGGACGAGCTGTTCCGGCTGGTCGAATGGTGCGGCGGCGAGGGCCACGACCTGACCTTCATCGAGGTCATGCCGATGGGCGAGATGGGCGAGGACACCCGCCTGCACCAGTACTGGTCGCTGAACGACCTGCGCGCGACCCTCGCCGAACGCTACAGCCTGATCGAACTGTCGGACCGCACCGGCGGCCCCGCCCGCTACATCCGCCTTGCCCAGACCGGGCAGAGGCTGGGCTTCATCACGCCCCTCACCCACAATTTCTGCGAAAGCTGCAACCGCGTGCGGCTGACCTGCACGGGCGAGCTGTTCATGTGCCTCGGGCAGGAAGACCGCGCCGACCTGCGCCAGCCGCTCCGACGGTCACCGGACGATGCGGCGCTCGAAGAGGCGATCCGGGCCGCCATCGCGCGCAAGCCGCGCGGCCATGACTTCGACTATTCGCGCCGCACCGTCTCGGGCCAGATGTCCCGCCACATGAGCCACACCGGCGGCTGACCCTCAGAGCGAGGGGCCCAGCACGATCTCGGAACCGTCCGAAAAGCGCGACAGGCGGAAGCGCGTGAGATCATGCCCGACCTCGCGGCCGCAGACGAGATCGGCCACGACGCGGCCCACACCCGGTCCGATCCCGAATCCGTGCCCGCTCATGCCCGTGGCGATCGTCAGGCCCGGCAGCCTCGGCGCCCGGTCGATCACCGGCACCACATCGGGCATCGTGTCGATCATCCCGGCCCAGGTGGCGCGGATGCGGGGCCGCCCGACGCCCGGAAAGGCCCGGCCGAAAGCCGCCGCCGCCCGTGACAGGGTGGCCAGGTTCGGCGACGGGTTCAGCACGCGGATCGCCTCGAAGGGCGTGGGCGCGCCCTTCGACCAGGTGCGCGGCGTGTTCCAGGCATCGGGATAGTTGCGCGGCGCAAGCCAGCGGTAGTGCGTGTTCAGGAAATCCTTCTTCACCGCCTTGCGATACTTGAAGAAGTGGCGGAACGCGTCGGGACCGATGAAGAAATCATGTTCCGAGCCACCGGCGATCGTATAGCCGCCGTCCTCGCGGCGCCGAAAGGCGAACTCGTCGTCGGCCGCGGCGCCCGGATGCACCTCCGGCAGCGGATCGGTCTGCGCCACCGAGGCCAGCACCGACAGCTGGGGCAGATCCACCCCATGCGCCCGCGCAAAGATCGAGGACCAGGCCCCGCCCGCCAGCACCACCTCCGGCGCCCGGATGCGCCCGCGCTCGGTGGCAACCCCCACCACGCGCCCCGCCTCGAGGTCGATCGCCCGCACCGCGCAGTCCTCGATGATCGTGACACCCCGCTCCACCGCACCGGCCGCCAGCGCCGGCACCGCCGCCCAGGGCTCCGCCTGCGCGTCCGAGGCGGTGAAGAGCGCCCCCTGCCAGAGGTCCGCCGCCCCCGGCAGCCGCTCGGCCAGCTCGCGCCGGCCCAGCATCCGGCTGTCGAGCCCTTGGTCGCGGGCATGGCACAGCCAGTCCTCGTAACGCGCCAGCGACTCCTCGCGATTGGCGAGATAGAGCACGCCGGTCTGGCGGAAGGAGAACGGGTTGCGCAGGCTCTGCGCCAGCCCCTGCCACAGCCGCAGGCTCTCGATCATGATCGGCAGTTCGGCCGGGTCGCGCCCCTGCTGGCGGATCCAGCCCCAGTTCCGGCTCGACTGCTCGCCCGCCACCCGGCCCTTCTCGCAGACCACCACGCGCAGCCCCCGCTCGGCGAGAAACCAGGCGGTCATCACGCCGATCACGCCACCGCCGATCACCACGACGTCGCACCTCTCCGGCAGCGGCCCGGCGAAGCGCGCAGGCAGCGCCATCGAGATCGGAAAATGCATCACCCTGCGCACTCCTCGACCAGACGCCGCATGAAGGACCAGCCGTCCTCGAACTGCGCCACCTCGAGATATTCGTCTGGCTGGTGCGCCTGGGCGATGTCGCCCGGCCCGCAGACCACCGCCGAATAGCCCGCGGCCTGGAACTGCCCCGCCTCGGTGCCGTAGCTGACAACCATCGAGCCGTTGTCGCCGGTCAGACGCCGCGCCAGCGCTTCGGCCTCGCCCCCCTCCTCCGGCCGGAGCGGCGGATAGCCGAAAAGCCGGCCAATGGAGATCGCGGCCTCGGGGTGGATCGCCTTCATCTCCGCCTCGACCGACCGCGCCTCCGCCTCGAAGGCCGCGGCCCAGTCCTCGACCGTCTCTCCCGGCACGGCGCGGAACCCCACGTCGAAGCGGCAGTCGCGCGCGGTGATGTTGCCCGCCGTTCCGCCCCGGATCGTGCCGACATGGACCGTCGTCCAGGGCGGATCGAAGAGCGCCGCCACCTCTGACGGCGGCCCCGCAGCCCCCTCCGCATTGCGCCGGTTGGCCCAGTCGATCAGCCGCGCCGCCGACATGATCGCATTGACGCCCCGGTGCATGATCGAGGAATGGACCTCGTGCCCCTGCACATGGCACAGAAGCCCGCCCCCGCCCTTGTGCCCCGTCACCACCCGCATCCGCGAGGGCTCGCCCACGATCACCGCGCGCCCCTTTGGCAGACAGCGCGCCATCTCCTCGATCATGGCCGGCGCGCCGAGACAGCCCACCTCCTCGTCGAACGACAGCGCAAGCTGCAGCGGCCGCTTCACACCCCGCTCCTGCGCCAGCGCCAGCGCGGCCAGGGCCAGCGCATCGAACCCCTTCATGTCGCAGGTGCCGCGCCCGTAGAGCCGGCCGTCCCGCTCGGTCAGCGTCCAGGGATCCGAACTCCAGTCCTGTCCCTCGACCGGCACCACGTCGCTGTGCCCCGAGAGCACGACCGCCCCCTCGACCTCGGGCCCCACATGGGCATAGAGCGCGGCCTTCGTGCGGTCCGCGTTCCAGACCCGATGGGCCGCAATCCCGCGCTCGTCGAGAAATTCCTCGACCCAGTCCACCAGCGCCAGGTTGCTGTCCCGGCTCACGGTGGGAAAGGCGACCAGGCGCTCGAGGATCTGGCGCGGCGTGAGCGGGCTGGGCATGGTCGTCTCCTGCTGAGACGGCGAGCGTGGCCCCGGCGGCAGCCAAGGTCAAGCCCCGCGCGGATGCCCCCGCCTGCGCCCCCCGCGCGTCGTTCACTCTGCCCAAATATCCCGCGGGGGTCCGGGGGCGCGAAGCCCCCGGGCCAGTGGCCGAGGGCAATCCGTCAATGCATCTTGCGCTGGATCCGCCGCAGCGTAAGCCAGACCGCCACCACCACGAGCGGCGTCAGCACCGCGGTCGCCACACCCTTGCTCACGCCCAGCGGCTCCGCCAGCGGAGCGACCGAATAGGCCAGCAGGCTCACCGCATAATAGCTGATCGCCACGACCGACAGGCCCTCGACGGTCCGCTGCAGCCGCAGTTGGAGGTCGGCGCGCTGGTCCATGCTTTCGAGCAGCTTCTGGTTCTGCGCCGAACGTTCGACATCCACCCGCGTGCGCAACAGCTCCGCCGCCCGTTGCGCCCGCTCGGCCATCGAACGCAACCGCGCCTCGGCCGATTTCACCGTTCGCATGGCCGGATCGTAGCGCCGGGCCATGAATTCGGCAAAGGTCTGCCGGCCGCTGATCCGCTCTTCGCGCAGCGCCAGGATCCGGTCGTGCACGATCGCCTCGTAGGCCGCGGTCGCGCCGAAGCGGAAGGTGAACTGCACCGCAAGGCTCTCCATCTCGGCGTTGATCTTCAGAAGCTCGTGCAGCGCCTCGTCCGGCGAATGCTCGATCTCGTCCAGCCCCGAGACGAGCGCCGACAGCTTGGGGTCGAGCGCATTCAGCCGCCCGTTCAGGGTCCGGGCCCGCATCAGCCCCAGCATCGACATGGCGCGGTAGGTCTCGATCTCGCAAAGGCGCGTCACGATCCGTCCGATCCGGCGCGGCCCGGTGCCGGGCCGGACGAAGACCGAAAAGCGCATGTGGCCCGCCGGATCGATTCGGAAATCCCCGGCCACCACCGCCGCGCCATCCACGATGCGCGAACAGGCGAGGCTGTCGGGCACGAACCACTCCTCGAACCGATCGATCGTGGCCTCTTCGTCGGAGGGCATCTCCTCGATGCGGATCAGGAGCGAGACAAGCCGCCGGCCGGGCGCCCGCTCGATCCAGTCCTCGGGAAAGATCTCGGCCTTGGCCGGATCGAAGGGACGCTCGTGCAGACCCGGCACGAAGGCCGTGTAGGTGACGAACTCCGTATGGCTCTCCCAGCGCAGTTCGGCCCGGCCGATCGGCGCCGAGAAATGCGTCGAATCCGGCGCGGGGTGGGCGGTGCCGTGGCGGTCGAGGATCTCGAACAGGTGCGCCCGGTCGCGGCCCCGATCGCGATTGGCCGCATCCAGCGGCTCCTTGAAGGCCATGAAGACGACATGGCAGGGTGCCTCGAGCGCCGGATAGGGCCGCGCGTGCAACTCGTTGGCGAGCGCGTAGCGCAGCGGATGATCGGCAATGGGGGACATGACGGGCTCCGGCTGGTCGGCGAAGGAGAAGCTAGGCGGGCAAGGCGCGTTCAGGAAGGGGCTGCCGTGTCACGGGTACGAAAGGGCGCCGCCGCCGCTCCGGCCAGCCTGTCCGCCGGGCGGGGGTTGCCCAAAAAAGCAGCGCGCCCCGCCAGAGCGGAGCGCGCGCGGACCTTTCGGCCGAAGGGGTCACTCGACCAGCGGCAGCAGTGCGTCGAGGCTCTTCTTGGCGTCGCCGTAGAACATCCGCGTGTTCTCCTTGTAGAACAGCGGGTTCTCGATGCCGGAATAGCCCGTGCCCTGCCCCCGTTTCGAGACGAACACCTGCTTGGCCTTCCAGACCTCCAGCACCGGCATCCCGGCGATGGGCGAGTTCGGATCTTCCTGCGCGGCCGGGTTCACGATGTCGTTCGAGCCGATGACGATGGCCACGTCGGTCGAGGGGAAGTCCTCGTTGATCTCGTCCATCTCGAGCACGATGTCGTAGGGAACCTTGGCCTCGGCCAAGAGCACGTTCATGTGCCCCGGCAGACGGCCCGCGACCGGATGGATCGCAAAGCGCACCGACTTGCCGCGCGCGCGCAGCTTGCGGGTCAGCTCCGAGACCGAACCCTGCGCCTGCGCCACCGCCATGCCATAGCCCGGCACGATGATCACGCTGTCGGCGTCGTTCAGCGCCGCCGCGACGCCATCGGCGTCGATGGCGATCATCTCGCCCGCGATCTCCTGCGCGGGGCCCGACGTGCCGCCGAAGCCGCCGAGGATCACCGAGATGAACGAGCGGTTCATCGCCTTGCACATGATGTAGGACAGGATCGCACCCGAGGAACCCACCAGCGCGCCGGTGACGATCAGCAGGTCATTGCCCAGCGTGAAGCCGATGGCGGCCGCGGCCCAGCCCGAGTAGCTGTTCAGCATCGACACGACCACCGGCATGTCGGCGCCGCCGATGCCCATGATCAGGTGCCAGCCGAGGAAGCCCGCGATCAGCGCCACCAGCAGCAGCGTCCAGGCCGCCGTGCCGGCCGGAGCGTTGAAATAGACCACCAGCAGCGCGATCGAGGCGACGATGGTCGCGGCGTTGATCACGTGTCCGCCCGGCAGCTTCGCCGGCTTGCCGTCGATCTTGCCGGCGAGCTTGCCGAAGGCCACGACCGAGCCGGTGAAGGTCACGGCCCCGATGAAGATGCCGAGGAAGACCTCGACCTTCAGGATCAGGATCTCGACGGGGGTCTTGTGGGCCAGAACCTCGGCAAAGCCCGCAAGAACCGCGGTGTCGGCGCCCGCCTGCTGCATGTTCACGACCGAAGCCAGTTCGAACTGGGCGTTCAGGCCGATGAAGACCGCGGCAAGGCCGACGAAGGAGTGGAGCGCCGCCACAAGCTGCGGCATCTCGGTCATCTCGACCTTCTTGGCCACATAGGCGCCGGCGACGGCGCCGGCGATCACCATGACACCGATCACGACGTAATGGCCCACGCCCGGCCCGAAGACGGTGGCGCCGACCGCCAGCGCCATGCCGACGATGCCGTACCAGACGGCGCGCTTCGCGCTCTCCTGCCCCGAGAGGCCGCCGAGCGAGAGGATGAAGAGGATGGCCGCGGCGATGTAGGCGGCGGATGTCAGTCCGATGCTCATCGGGGGCTCCTTACGACTTCTGGAACATGGCAAGCATCCGGCGCGTGACCAGGAAGCCGCCAACGATGTTGATGGTGGCGATCAGCACCGAGATGGCGGCCAGAATGACCACCAGCCAGTTGCTCGAGCCGATCTGCAACAGCGCGCCCAGGATCACGATGCCGGAAATGGCGTTGGTGACGGCCATCAGCGGCGTGTGCAGGCTGTGCGAGACGTTCCAGATCACCTGGAAGCCCACGAAGCAGGCCAGCGCGAAGACGATGAAATGCGCCATGAACGAGGGCGGCGCGTAGTTGCCCACGAAGAGCAGCAGCGCCGTGCCCACGGTCAGCATCGTGACCTGGCTGATGGTCTGCTTGCGGAAGGCCTTGTGCTCGGCCGCGCGCTTCTCTTCCGGCGTCAGCTCCTTCACCTTCTCCCGCGGCTTCGCGGCCGCGATCGCGGCCACCTTCGGCGGCGGCGGCGGGAAGGTGATCGCGCCGGCATGGGTGACGGTCGCGCCGCGGATGACGTCATCTTCCATGTTGTGGTCGATGACGCCGTCCTTCTTCGGCGTGAGGTCCGTCAGCATGTGGCGGATGTTGGTCGAATAAAGCGTCGAGGCCTGGGCCGCCATCCGGCTGGGGAAGTCCGTGTAGCCCACGATGGTCACGCCGTTGGGCGAGACGATCTTCTGGTCGGGCACCGTCAGGTCGCAGTTGCCGCCCCGCTCGGCCGCAAGGTCCACGATGACCGAGCCGCGCTTCATCGCCGAGACCATGTCCTCGGTCCAGAGCTTCGGCGCCGGGCGGCCCGGGATCAGGGCCGTCGTGATGACGATATCCACCTCGGGGGCCAGTTCGCGGAACTTGGCCAGCTGCTTCTCGCGGAACTCGGGGGACGAGGGGGCCGCGTAGCCGCCGGTTGCCGCGCCGTCCTGCGCCTCCTCGAATTCAAGGAAGACGAATTCCGCGCCCATCGATTCGATCTGCTCGGCCACTTCGGGGCGCACGTCGAAGGCATAGGTGATGGCGCCGAGGCTCACGGCCGTGCCGATCGCGGCCAGGCCCGCGACGCCCGCCCCCACCACCAGCACCTTGGCCGGGGGCACCTTGCCCGCCGCCGTCACCTGTCCGGTGAAGAAGCGGCCGAAGTTGTTGCCCGCCTCGATCACCGCGCGATAGCCCGAGATGTTGGCCATCGACGACAGCGCGTCCATCTTCTGCGCGCGGCTGATCCGCGGCACCATGTCCATCGCGACGACGGTGGCGCCCTTGTCCTTGCAGAGCTCGAGCAGCTCGGCGTTCTGGGCGGGCCAGAAGAACGAGATCAGCGTCTGGCCGCGGCGCAGCATCTCGGCCTCGGGCCGTTCCGGGCCCCGCACCTTGACGACGATGTCCGCCGCCTCGAAGAGCGCACGGGCCGAGGGCAGCACCTCGACACCGGCGGCGGCATAGGCTTCGTCGGAGAAGCCCGCCTTCATGCCCGCGCCAGTCTCGATCACGCAGTGATGCCCGAGCTTTTGCAGCTGGAGGGCCGAGTCCGGCGTCATCGCGACGCGGGCCTCACCCTCGAATGTTTCCCTGGGTGCTCCGATCTTCACCGATTATCCCCCTATTCGCGGCTCCGGCGGGCGTTCGCCGGCCCGCCTGTTTAACATTGCGCAAGAAAATTGCGCAAGGCGCTTGCCGCCTTGCAGCAAGTTGCAGTTTTTGTCCATCGGACCCGTTGCCGCTGCGTCACAGCCAGCGCCGTGTGCGGCCCGTCCAGGCCTCGTAATCCGGACCGAAGGCGGCGGCCAGACGCGCCTCCTCGGGTTCGATGAAGCGCCGCGTCAGGACCCACATGAAGACGGGCACGAGCGGCAGGCCGAGAGGTGCGTCGATCCAGAGCAGCACCGCAAGCAGGATCAGCACGTCGGCGAGATAGATCGGATTGCGGCTGAAGGAGAAGACACCGTCGGTCACGAGGGCGGACGGTGCGCTGTGCGGCATGACGGTCGTCCCGGCGCGCCGCATCCGCCGGGCGGCCAGCCCCGCGATCACGAGCGCCGCAATTCCCAGCCCCACCCCGGCCACGCGCCCCGGCAGGCCGAAGATCCCGAACGGCACCAGCCAGTCGAGCGTGAGCGCGGCGAGCACGCAGAGTAGAAGCCAGGCCGGCGGCAGGTCGAGGTGCTTCATGCGGTCTCCTTGGGGTCGCGCCCCTCATGCCACGGCCGGGCGGCCGCGCAAAGAGCAGAGGCGGCTTGCGAGCCTGCGCCTTTTGCCGCTACCTCGTCGCGCAATCATGGAGGGCGCGATGACCGATTTCGAGGCGACGCGGGCGATGTTCGACCTGCCCGAGGGCGTGATCTATCTCGACGGCAACTCGCTTGGCCCGCTGCCCCGCGCCGCGGCGGCGCGCGTGGCGGCCTGCGTCACCGAGGAATGGGGCGGGATGCTGGTGACGGGCTGGAACCGGGCCGGCTGGATGGAGATGCCGCGCCGGCTCGGCGACCGGATCGGCCGGCTGATCGGCGCCGAGCCCGGAACGGTGGTGCTGGGCGACACGCTCTCGATCAAGGTCTTCCAGGCGCTGGCCGCGGCCTGCGAGATGCGCCCGGGCCGGCGGGTGATCCTGTCGGACAGCGGCAACTTTCCCTCGGACCTCTACATGGCAGAGGGACTCTGCCGGATGCTCGGCGACCGCGAATTGCGGCTCGTCGCGCCCGAGGAGGTCGAGGGTGCGATTACCGACGAGGTGGCGGCCGTGATGGTGACCGAGGTGGACTATCGCACGGGGCGGCGGCACGACATGGCGGCGATCACCGCGAAGGCTCATGCGGCGGGCGCGCTCGCCATCTGGGATCTCGCCCATTCCGCGGGCGCGCTGCCGGTGCGGGTGGCCGAGGACGGCGCCGATTTTGCGGTGGGCTGCACCTACAAGTATCTGAATTCCGGCCCCGGCGGGCCGGCCTTCATCTATGTGGCGCCCCGTCACGGCGAACGGGCGGTGCCGGCGCTGTCGGGCTGGCTCGGCCACGCGGCGCCCTTTGCCTTCGACCTGGCCTACCGCCCCGGCCGCGGGGTCGAGCGGATGCGCGTGGGCACGCCGCCCGTGATCCAGATGGCGGCGCTCGACGCCGCGCTCGATGTCTGGGACGGCGTGGATCTCGCCCGCCTGCGCACCCGCTCGCTGGAGCTGACGGACCTCTTCATCGCCGAAGTCGAGACGCGCTGCCCCGAACTTGCACTCGCCACCCCACGCGATCATGCGCGCCGCGGCTCGCAGGTCAGCTTCCGCCACCCCGAGGGCTATCCGATCATGCAGGCGCTGATCGCCCGCGGCGTGATCGGCGATTTTCGCGCGCCCGACATCCTGCGCTTCGGCTTCACCCCGCTCTACATCGGGCCGGCCGAGGTGGTGCGCGCCGCCGCGATCCTGTCGGAGGTGATGGAGGGGCGGCTCTGGGACCGCGAGGACTATCGGCAGAGGGCGGCCGTCACCTGAACCCGGCAGGACGGTGCGGAGGTGCCGGCGCCGGGGGCATCGAACCCCCGGCGCCGGCGCTGCCGCCCGCAAGGCAGGATGACCCGTCGCAGGGACTTCGGGGCGCGCACGCGATCCCACAAGGCCGGCGCGCCCTGTCCGAGCGTAAGGAGGGCGCAGCGGCGGCCGGGCCCGACGGCCGTCTTCCGCTGTCGGACTTTGACCATTGCGCCTGAGTGGTTTACCCTCGCCGACAGACGGCCTGCCGGAAAAGGCGGGCGCGGGGCAGGACGGTGGAATGGAACTGATCGGACGGAAACTTGCAGCCGCGGTGATCGCGGCGGGTATGTTGGGAGGCTGCGTGCCCGACGCAGCCACGGTGAACACAAGGATCGAGGAGCCTGCGCCGCAGCCCAAGCTCTTCGAGGGTGCCTACGCGGCCCGGGCGGACGGCAAGTACCAGCTGCCCGCGATCCCGACCGAGCGGGTGCCTGTCCAGTATCAGCGCCAGTCGGTCGCCTACACCAGCAACGAGCCGCCCGGCACGATCGTCATCAATCCCAGGGAGCGGGTGCTCTATTTCATCACCGGCGAGGACACGGCGATCCGTTACGGGATCGCGGTGGGCAAGGAGGGCTTCCAGTGGTCCGGCACGGCCGTCGTGGCCAACCGCCGCCACTGGCCGACCTGGACACCCCCGCCGGAGATGATCGAGCGCAAGCCGGAACTGGCCCGGTGGGAGAAGGGACAGCCCGGGGGCCCGACCAATCCGCTCGGCGCCCGCGCGCTGTACCTCGAGACCAACGGGCGCGACTACGGCTATCGCATCCACGGCACGCCGGAATGGAACTCGATCGGGCACAACGCCTCGTCGGGCTGCATCCGCATGATCAATCAGGACGTGATCGACCTGTTCGAGCGCGTGCCGGACGGGGCGAAGGTCGTGGTGATGACGCAGGACGGCAAGATGCCGACCGGCCTCACCCTGCCCCCTCCGCCGCCGAAGAAGGCCAAGCCCGTGACGATGGCCGCGGCACCCGCGCGGCCGGCGCCGGCCATCCCGTCGGGCCTGACGAACCTGCCGATGCTCTCGCCCTACGGGGCGCCCGCTGCGGTGACGCCCGCGGTGACGCCCTCCGCCGGGGAGGAGACGACGCCTCCCGCCGAGGGGCCCGCAACCGAGGCGCAGCCCGCGCCGGCCGAGCCGCTCGCGGAAGAACCTCTGGCGGTGCCCGCGCCAGAGCCCGTCCCGCTTCCCGACGCGCCCATCCTGCCGCCCCCGGCGGACGCGGCCACGGCACCGGCCGCCGAACCCGCGACCGGGTCGCTCTGAGACCCGCTCCGGGGCGGCCGAACGGTGGCCCCGGAGGTCAAGCTGCGTCACTGCCGGGAGGCCGTGCCCTCCCCAGCCCTGCGGAGGTCCCATGTTCGAGGCAATCCTGATCGAGAAGGACGGCGAGGGCCAGCGTGTCTCCCGCTGCCGGATCCCGGCTGACCGGCTGCCCGCGGGCGAGGTGCTGGTGGAGATCGCCTACTCGACCCTCAACTACAAGGACGCGCTGGCGCTGACCGGGAAGGCGCCGGTGGTGCGGTCGTTTCCGATGGTGCCGGGGATCGACTTCTCGGGCATCGTCGCCGAGAGCAGCGATCCGCGCTACAGCCCCGGCGACCGGGTGGTGCTGAACGGATGGGGCGTCGGCGAGACGCACTGGGGCGGCCTGGCCGGACGCGCCCGTGTCCGCGCGGACTGGCTCGTGCCGCTGCCCGAGGGGATGTCGCTGCGCCATGCGATGGCGCTCGGGACGGCGGGATATTCCGCCATGCTCTGCGTGATGGCGCTGGAGCGCAACGGCGTGCGGCCGGGCTCGGGCGAGGTGGCGGTCACGGGCGCCGCCGGGGGCGTCGGCTCGATCGCCACCGCCTTGCTGGCTGGCCGGGGTTACAGCGTGGCCGCCGTGACCGGCCGGATGGAGGAGGCAGAGTTCCTGAAGAGCCTCGGCGCCTCCAGCCTCGTTGATCGGGCCGAACTGACGGGCAAGCCGAGACCTCTGGCGCGCGAGAGATGGGCGGGGGCCATCGACGTGGCCGGCGGATCGGTTCTGGCGAACCTTCTGTCGATGATCCGCTACGGCGGCACCGTCGCCGCCTGCGGGCTTGCGGCGGGGCTCGATCTGCCGGCAAATGTGGCGCCCTTCATCCTGCGCGGGGTCAGCCTCGTCGGAGTGGACAGCGTGATGTGCCCGCAGGAGCGGCGGCGCGAGGCCTGGCGGCGGCTCGCCGCCGAGATGGACCGCGACAAGCTCGAGGCACTGACGGTGGAACTGCCCTTCTCCGAGGTGATCGAGACGGCGCCGAAATTCCTTGCAGGTCAGGTGCGCGGGCGCCTTCTGGTGCCCATCGCCCCCGATCTCGAATGATTACCGGACCCGCCCAAACGGCCGGCGGGCCGCCTCGGCTTCCCGCCGGCAGCAAGATGGGCGCTCACATCCAGTAGGGCGGGATGCCGTAATAGTTGTAGGTCGCGGCCCCCCAGTTGCGGTCGTCGCGCCAGTTCTCGTCGCGGGCGGGCGCGCCCTCCAGCTGCTCGCGGGTGATGTCCGTCACGAAGCCGCCCAGCGACGGATCGTAGTTCAGCTTCTTCCAGGGGATCGGATGATGATCCTCCGCCATTCCGAGAAAGCCGCCGAAGCCCATGATGGCATAGGCGATCACACCCGACTCCTTGTCGATCATCAGATGGTCGATATGGCCCAGATGCTCGCCGTTGGGGCTGTAGACGGCGGTTCCATTCACGTCGGCGCTCGAGACCATGCTGCTCGAGCTGGTGGCGGGGTGCGTCATGGAAAGTCCTCCTTCGGGGCTGCCGATGGGGGCAGCCGTGCCGGAGGGAACGACCGGCGGCAGGGGATGTTCCCTGCCGCCCGGTCGCGTCAGGAGGCCAACGCCTCGATCTCGGCCTTGTTGCGGCAGAAG
Organism: Cereibacter azotoformans; assembly: GCF_021391315.1. Lineage (NCBI taxonomy): Bacteria > Pseudomonadati > Pseudomonadota > Alphaproteobacteria > Rhodobacterales > Paracoccaceae > Cereibacter > Cereibacter azotoformans. Next base: position 1,436,638 of record NZ_CP090021.1, read on the forward strand.
GCCGGAAGCACGGTGGAGCGCCCGGAATGCGACAACCAGCCGGTGCAGGCCTCCGAGGCGGTGCAGCTCTGGCAGCGGTCCACCATCTCGGCGAGTTCGGCCCGGCTCAGCCAGCCCTCGATCACCGCGTCGGGCAGGTTCACCCCCGCCACCCGCGCCATGCCCCGCGTAAGCGACCAGGCCCGCGGCGCCTCGACATAACCGATCATGCGATCCTCCTCAGGAACGATTGTGCGCCGAACATCCGGCTTCGGCCACTGTCTCACCATGACGCAGATCAAGCGTCAGCGGGTGCTGACATATCCGAAGCTCTCGGCGGCCCGGCGCACGAGGGCGATGCGCTGCGCGTTCGGAGGATGGCTGCCCAGGAAGCGGTCGCCCGGATCGGGCAGCCGGGTGAAGAACTGCGCGCCATGAACCGGGTCGTATCCCGCACGGATCGCGATCTCGGTGCCCAGACCGTCGGCCTCAAGCTCGAAATTCTTGGAATAGCTGCGCGCGCCCACGTTCGCGCCGAACTGCTGCACCGAACGGATCGTCTGCTCGTCGGCCCCGCCCATCTGCGCCAGCACACCGGCCAGCACCGCCCCCGTCAACGCCGTCTCGCGCTGGCGCGGGATATGGCCGAGGATATGGTGCGCGGCTTCATGGCCGACGACAAAGGCCAGCTCGTCCACGTTGCGCGCGCTGCTGATCAGCGAGAGCGTGAGGCCGATCACCGGCCTGCCCTGCGCGTCGAGCGTCTGGAAGGCGTTGGGGTCAAGGCCCGGCCGCGCGTCCACGGTGATCTGGAAGTCGCACGGCACGCCGCGCGTGCGCTCGAGGCAGATGGCTTCCGCCACAGGCTCGACCCGGGCCAGCACCGCCGGAAAGGCGCGCTGCGCATCCCCTTCGGTCAGGAACGGCCCCGGATCGGGCGCCGACGGAAAGGCCGGCAGACCACCCGTCGCCTGCGGCCCCATCGGCGCGGCGCAGCCCGCCAGAACCAGTAGAACGGCGGCAAAAGCGAACCGCAGCATTCCTTACCCCTCTCGTTTCCGGGGCGGACCTTAGCAGAACCGAGGGCGGGAGGAAGAGGCTGTCACGCAAAGGTGCAGCCTCTCGCCGGCCGCGGGCGGCGGCCCTTGAGGTCCGCGGCCGGCTGGCCTACCATCGACCCATGTTCACCATCGAGCACGATTTCGATGCGACCGTCATCACCCTCATCGACGAGGGCGGATCCTACCTGCAGGAGGATGTCACAATCTCGGCCTTCGAGGATGTGGTGACTCTTGAGCAGGTCGATCCGCGCCGGGACGAGGTGGTCCGGCTCACCCTGTCGATGGGGCAGGTGCGCGACCTCGCGGCGGCGCTGAACCTTCCCGAAGGCAGCTACAGGCTCGCGCGGCGGGAGGGCTGAGCCCTCCGGTTCGTGGCGCATGCCAAAGGCTTCAGCCCCTGAGCTTTTCCGTCATGGCGACCAGCCGCCGCACCTGATGCGCGATGGCCCCGCGGGCGGTGTCGTCGAAATCCGCGCCTTGCGTGTGGCTGTAGCCGTAGGGATTGCCGCCCGCCTTGTAGAGGACCGGGTCGGTATATCCGGGTCCGACGATCACCGATCCCCAGTGCAGGAAGGTGGTGTAGAGGCCAAGGATCGTCGCCTCCTGCCCGCCGTGCGGGTTCTGCGCCGAGGTCATCGCGCTCACCGCCTTGTCGGCGAGCTTGCCCTGCGCCCAGAGCGGCCCCAGCGTGTCGATGAAGGCGCGCACCTGGGACGGCGCCTGTCCGAACCGTGTGGGGGCCGAGAAGAGGTAGGCGTCCGCCCACTCCATGTCCTCAGGGCTCGCCTCGGGAATGTCCGCCATGCGCTCCACCTGCGCCTTCCAGGCGTCCTGCCCGTTCACGACCGACGCGGGCGCGGTCTCGGCGAACTTCCGCAGGCGGACCTCCGCCCCCGTGTCGTGCGCCGCCTCCTCGGCCATCTGCGCCATGCGGTGGTTCGTGCCGTAGGTGGAGTAGAACAGGATGGCAAGCTTGACGGGCATGGGATTCCTCCTTCCGGGTCGCCCGCCTCAACCGGGGGCCCCCGTCCCCGGTTCCCGGCCCGCGGCCCCGTCCACGCCGCCGCAACGCGGCATTGTGCCCGGCGGGCGGCTCTGGCACTGTGGCCAAAACGGGAACCGAGCCATGATCCCCATCCTGACGTTGACGCTGAACCCGGCGATCGACCTTGCCGCCGACGTGCCGCAGGTGCTGCCCGGCATCAAGCTGCGCTGCACCGAGCCTCGGGTCGATCCGGGCGGCGGCGGGCTGAACGTCAGCCGCGCCATCCGCATCCTGGGCGGCCAGAGCACCGCCTTCGTGGCGCTCGGTGGCAACGTGGGGGGGCGGCTTGCGGCGCTGATAGCGGCGGCGGGCATCGAGATCGTGGCCTTCGCCGGCCCCGGCGAGACGCGCGAGAGCCTGACGGTGACCGAGACCGGCACCGGCCAGCAGTTCCGCTTCATGCTGCCCGGCGCCCGCTGGAGCCCCGCCCGCGTCGAGGCCGCCCTCGCCCGCATCGACCGCGCCGTGCCCAAGGGCGGCATGGTGGTCCTCTCGGGCTCGCTGCCGCCGGGGGTTCCGGCCGATTTCCCGGCCCTCGTGTCGAACCTTCTGGGCCAGCGCGCGCGTCTGCTGGTGGACACGTCGGGCGCCCCCCTCGCCCATCTCGCGGCCGGGGGCGTGCCGGATCTCGACATCCTGCGGATGGACGATGGCGAGGCGGCGAGCCTCGCCGGCCGACCACTCGACAGCGTGGCCGAGACCGCGGACTTCGCCTCGGCCCTCGTGGCCCGCGGCGTGGCCGGATGCGTGATCATCGCCCGGGGCGCCGACGGCTCGGTGCTTGCCGACGCCCGCGGCCGCTGGCACTCGCGCTCGGAGCCGGTCGAGGTGGTCAGCGCGGTCGGCGCCGGCGACACGTTCGTCGGCGCCTTCGTCCTCGCACTGGCCCGCGGCGCGCCGCCCGAGACCGCCCTCGCCCACGGCGTCGCCGCCGCCGCCGCCGCCGTCATCACCGAGGCCACCGAACTCTGCCACCCCGAGGATGTCGAGCGTCTGCTCCCCTCCTGTGCCCCGCACCCGGTCTGACGCGCCTTTCATTCTGGCCCAAATATCCCGCGGGGGAGCCCGGCCGCAGGCCGGGCCGGGGGCGCGAAGCCCCCGCCTCCGGCGGCCCCGTCGCTGACGCCCCCGTCTCGGCCGAACCTTGACCCGGCCAAACGCCGCCCGGCCTCCAAAAGGCCCCGCCCCACCCACAGGCACCCGCAGCTTCCGGCTGGCCGGCGATGGCGCCGGCCGTCAGTTCGCGCTTTCGTCCCGCCAGCGGTTCACCATCGGGTAGCGGCGGTCGAGCCAGAAGGCGCGCCGCGTCAGGCGCGTGCCGGGCGCGGACTGGAACCGCTTCCATTCGCTGAGAAAGATCAGCCGCTCGACCTTCGTCACGGTCTCGCGGTCGAAGCCCCGGGCGACCAGTTCGGCCGCACTCTCCTCGCGGTCCACCAGCCCCTCGAGGATCGCGTCGAGCGTGGCGTAGGGCGGCAGGCTGTCCTCGTCCTTCTGGCCCTCGCGCAGCTCGGCCGAGGGGGGCTTGTCGATCACCCTCGGCGGGATCACCTCGCCGGCAGGTCCCTTCATCCAGGGCCGGTGATGCGCGTTGCGCCAGCGGCACATCTGGAAGACGCGGGTCTTGTAGAGATCCTTGATCGGGTTGAAGCCCCCGTTCATGTCGCCGTAGATCGTGCAATAGCCCACCGCCACCTCGGACTTGTTGCCGGTGGTCAGCAGCATCTCGCCGAACTTGTTCGACAGCGCCATCAGCAGCAGCCCGCGCAGGCGGCTCTGGATGTTTTCCTCGGTGATCCCCGGCGCGGTGCCCTCGAACAGCGGGCCGAGCGCCGCCCCCACCGCCTCCTGCGGCCCCTCGATCCCCACCTCGTCGAGCCGGCAGCCCAGGGCACGGGCCACCGCCGCCGCATCCTCGAGCGAATGGCGCGACGTGTAGCGCGAGGGCAGCATCACGCAGCGCACCGCCTCGGGGCCGAGCGCATCCGCCGCGATCGCCGCCACCAGCGCCGAGTCGATCCCGCCCGACAGGCCCAGCAGCGCGCGCGAAAAGCCGCTCTTGCCCAGGTAGTCCCGCAAGCCCACGACCATCGCGTGATAGTCGGCCTCCCACAGGTCGGGCTGGGCCACGATCGGCGCGGGCAGCGCGCGCCAGCCCTCGTCCGTCGCCTCGAAATCGACATGGACCAGCGCCTCCTCGAAGGCGGGAAGCTGTGCCATCAACCGGCCGTGCGGGTTCAGCACGAAGGAGGCCCCGTCGAACACCTGATCGTCCTGCCCGCCCACCATGTTGAGATAGACGAGCGGCAGGCCGGTCTCGACCACCCGCGTCACCATCAGATTCACCCGCACGTCGAGCTTCTCGCGGTGATAGGGCGAGCCGTTGGGCACCAGCAGGATCTCGGCCCCGGTCTCGGCCAGCGTCTCGCAGACGTCGGGATGCCAGCTGTCCTCGCAGATCGGGATGCCGATGCGCAGCGGCCCCACCCGGCAGGGCCCGTGAACCTCGCCCGAAGAGAACAGCCGCTTCTCGTCGAAGACCTCCCCGTTCGGAAGGTGATGCTTGAAGACCGTGGCGGTGACGCGCCCGCCCTCGAGCAGCCAGTAGCCGTTCATCAGCCGGTCGCCCACGAGACAGGGGCCGCCGATCCCGATGGCGGGACCCTCGGCGCAGTCGGCCGCCAGCCGCTCGATCGCCGCCATCGCATCCCGCACGAAGGCCCGCCGCATCACCAGATCCTGCGTCTGGTAGCCGGTGACGAACATCTCGGTCAGCGCCACCATGTCGGAACCCGCGGCGCGCGCGGCCTCCCACGCCTTGCGGGCCAGCGCCACGTTGCCGGCAAGATCGCCCACCGTCGGGTTGAGCTGCGCGAGGGTGAGGCGGAAACGTTCTGTCATGGTCCCTGGTCCGTCTGCGATCCCGGCTCACGCGGGTTTGGCTTGTCTTCTAGCAGACTGCCGGGCAAGGGAAAGGCGATAGCGGCCGAGGCGCTTGTCAGCCGGGGGGGCAGCCACTAGGCTCTGCCCCCGGCCAGCTTGAAGCCAGCATGCAGGACAGTCGGCGAACGGGGCAAGAGCGGATGCGGAAGACGAAGGAACGGATCGGGCAGGTCCTCGGGGGCGGTCTGATCGCTGTGGCCATCGGAGCCACGCTGGGGGCTGCGCCAGCCCCGGCGCAGGAGCCGGGCCCGGTCACGACCAAGCAATATGACGACGGCTCGGTCTATGAGGGCACCTTCCGCAACGGACTCCAGCACGGGACCGGCACCTACCGCCTGCCGAACGGCTACGAATACACCGGCGAGTGGGTCGATGGCGAGATCAGCGGCCAGGGCCGCGCGCGCTTTCCCAACGGCTCGATCTACGAGGGCAGCTTTGCCGCGGGCAAGCCCGAGGGTCAGGGCAAGATCACCTTCTCGGACGGCGGCACCTACGAGGGCCAGTGGTCTGGCGGCCAGATGACCGGCGAGGGCACCGCGCACTATGCCAACGGCTCGGTCTATCGCGGAGAGTTCCGCAACGCCGTGCATCATGGCCGCGGCGCGATGGAGAATCCGGGCGGCTACCGCTACGAGGGCGACTGGGTCGAGGGGGTCAAGGAGGGCCGCGGCCGGATCACCTACCCCGACGGCGCGGTCTATGAAGGCGATCTGGTGAAGGGCCAGCGGCAGGGTCAGGGCACGCTGACCATGCCGGACGGGCTGATCTATGTCGGCGCCTGGCAGAACGGCCAGATCAACGGCACGGGCAAGCTCACCCAGCCCAACGGCGACGTCTATGAGGGCGAGCTGAAGGACGGCCAGCGCGAAGGCACGGGCCGCGTCACCCACCGGAACGGCGACATCTACGAGGGCGCGTTCCACGCCGACCGCCGCCACGGACAGGGCACCTTCCGCGGCTCCGACGGCTATGTCTATGAAGGCAACTGGGTGGATGGCCGCATCGAGGGCGAAGGCCGCGTGACCTATCCCGACGGTTCGGTCTATGTCGGGCAGTTCCACGAGGACCAGCCCGAGGGACGCGGCAAGATCACCTATCCCGACGGCTCGACCTACGAGGGCGACTGGAAGGCCGGCGTGATCGAGGGGCGCGGCACGGCCACCTACGCCAACGGCCTCGTCTACGAGGGCGAGTTCCGCGCCGCGAAGAACCACGGCCGCGGGGTGATGACCTATCCCGACGGCTACCGCTACGAGGGCGACTGGCACGAGGGCCAGCGCCACGGCCAGGGCGTCGCGTCCTACGCCGACGGCACGATCTACACCGGCCAGTTCGTCCGGGGCCAACGCGAGGGCCAGGGCGAGATCACGATGGCCGACGGCTTCCGCTACAAGGGCGGCTGGAAGGCGGGCGAGATCGACGGCGAAGGTGTCGCGACCTACGCCAACGGCGACATCTACGAGGGCACCTTCCGCGCCGGCAAGCGCCAGGGCCAGGGCGTGATGCGGTACGCCACGGGCCAGGAAAGCGCGGGCGAATGGAAGGACGGCATCCTCGCCGAGCCCGCCACCGAAGAGGCGGGGGACACTCCCGCCCCGGCCGAGGACGCCACTCCGCCCGCCGAGTCCATTCCGGCCAACTGACCTCGCACGCGCCGCCAGCGGCACGCCGGGCATGCGTGGCGCCGCGGCGGTCGCCATTGGCGCGCCGTGCGACGCAGGGCCCTTGTTTTACAGGGTGCGACATTTGCGACCGGCCTCCGGCCGCTGCCGGCGCTTGTTGCGCAACCGCAAACTCCGGCCTCTCCAGAGGATCTACCGATCGGGTCATAGGCATCATCCATCGAAGGAGAGAACCCGATGTTTACCCGCCGCGCCGCCCTCGTGGGAGCCGCCGCGCTCGCGTCAGCGCCGCTCGTGATCCGGACGGCAGGCGCCGAGGAAGCTCCGGCCCAGCTTGCCAGTGCAGCTCCCGTCGATCTCAGCAACCTGCCCCGCGTGAAGCACACGCTCGTGCCTCCGCCCTTCGCGCATGCCCACGAGCAGGTGGCCGCCAGCGGCCCCGTCATCAACGAATTCGAGATGCGGATCATCGAGAAGGAAGTGCAGCTCGACGAAGATGCCTACCTGCAGGCGATGACCTTCGACGGCTCGATCCCCGGCCCGCTGATGATCGTGCATGAGGGCGACTATGTCGAACTCACCCTGATCAACCCGCCCGAGAACACCATGCCCCACAACATCGACTTCCACGCCGCCACCGGCGCGCTGGGAGGCGGCGGGCTCACGCTCATCAATCCGGGCGAGAAGGTCGTCCTGCGGTTCAAGGCCACGCGCGCGGGCGCCTTCGTCTATCACTGCGCCCCCGGCGGCCCGATGATCCCCTGGCACGTCGTCTCGGGCATGGCGGGCTGCATCATGGTGCTGCCGCGCGACGGCCTGAAGGACCACGAGGGCAAGCCGGTGCGCTATGACACCGTCTATTACATCGGCGAGAGCGACCACTACATCCCGAAGGACGAGAACGGCACCTACATGCGCTTCTCCGACCCGTCGGAGGGCTACGAGGACATGGTCGCGGTGATGGACACGCTGATCCCCAGCCACATCGTCTTCAACGGCGCGGTGGGCGCCCTGACCGGCGAGGGCGCGCTGAAGGCCAAGGTGGGCGACAACGTCCTCTTCGTCCACAGCCAGCCCAACCGCGACTCGCGCCCGCACCTCATCGGCGGGCACGGCGATCTCGTCTGGGAAACCGGCAAGTTCCACAACGCGCCCGAGCGTGACCTCGAGACCTGGTTCATCCGCGGCGGCTCGGCGGGGGCGGCCCTCTACCGCTTCCTCCAGCCGGGCGTCTACGCCTACGTCAACCACAACCTGATCGAGGCGGTCCACAAGGGCGCCACGGCGCACGTCCTCGTCGAGGGCGAGTGGGACAACGACCTGATGGAACAGGTCGTGGCGCCGGTCGGCCTCACCGGCTGACCCGGCTCCGGATCGGCCGGCACCCACCGGCCGATCCCCTCCCGGGACAAGGGGCGCCTGCCCTGCGGTCCCGCTCCGGCCCTCCCGCGGCACCGGCACCGCTTCGGCCGATGTGCGTCCCGTCGCGGGAGGCGCTGACCCTCGCCTTGCTCGGGGCCCGCATGACCACGCCGGACAGGCGGCCGCCGGCCCGGAGCCGTTCTCGAACAGGAACCCGTGCCATGTTGCGCGCCGCCCTCGCCTCGGGCCTGCTAGCCCTCGCCGCCTTCGGAGGCTTCGGCCTCGCCCCCTCCGCGCCACGGTTGCCCCCGCCCGAGACCGTATCCATTCCGCCCGGACCCGCGCTCTATCGGTCGTCGGCCGAATACCGGATCGGCACGCGGCGGATCGACCCTCCGCCCACCCATATCGAGATCCGGGCCTTCGACATCATGGCAGGCCAGGTGACGCAGGAGGAATACGCGCGCTGCGTGGCCGAGGGCGCCTGCCAGCCCACCACAAGGACGCCCGGCGCCCACCTGCCGCAGACCGGCGTGAACTGGTCGGACGCCACCGCCTATGCGGCCTGGCTGTCCGAGCGGACCGGACAGGAGTGGCGGCTGCCTTCGGACGCCGAATGGCTGCGCGCCGCGGCCGAGCGGGGCTTTGACGGCGCTCTGGGCGCGGAAGGCGAGAACCCGTCCGACCGCTGGCTGGCCAGCTACCGCTCGGAGGTGGATCGACGGGGCAGCGCCGATCTCGTGCCGCGCCCCTCCGGGCATTTCGGCCGGAACAGCCTCGGGCTGCGGGATCTGGCCGGCAACGTCTGGGAATGGACGACGAGTTGCGACGAGAAGATCTCGCTGTCGTCCACGGGCGAGCAGATCGCGTCCGAGCGGTTCTGCGGCGTGCGCGTCGCGCAGGGCAAGCACCGGGCCTTCATGGTCGATTTCATCCGCGACGCGCGATCGGGCGGCTGCGCGGCCGGGATCCCGCCCGACTTCCTTGGCTTCCGGCTGGTCCGGGACATTCCCTGAGGCCGTGCAAGCGAAAGCCCGGCCAGAGCGGCCGGGCCCTGCCTGCGGTGGCGCAGGATCAGTTGGCCTCGTAGTTCTGCAGCACCTGCGCGAAGATCGGCTCCATCCGGGCCTGCGCCCGCGCCGGTTGCGGTATCGACATGGCCTCGTCGAGATTGACGGGCGACCCGACCTGGATCACCGCCACCATCCCCATCCCGTAGTAGGGCATGCTCTTGACGCCCCAGACGCCTTCCTGCGTCAGGGTGATCGTCACCGGCTCGTTCATGCCGCCCCTGAAGCCGCGCGCGCCCAGCGGCAGCATTCCGGGGATGATCTCGGCGTTGAAGCCCTTGTCCACGGGCACGAAGGTGACGGTGTCGCCGACGCTCGCCTGGACGAAGGCGGGCTCGAAGGCCTTGGCGCCGGTCGAGCCGTTGTGCACCATCGCGATCTCGTAATGGGTCGCAAGGGCGGCGGGCGCGGCAAGGGCCGCGGCGAACCCCGCGGCAAGGCCGATCATCGGGAGTTTCGCAAGCATCTCAGTCGTCCTTTCTGCGCTGCAAGCCGTTGTGGTTCTCACAGCGAGAGATCTACGCCGGCACGGACCCGCGGCGGTTGCGCTGCATCAATTCCGCCCCGACAGGGGCTGCGACCTGCCCGCGCGGGCAATTTTCGCATGGCAGCCTTGCGCCCGAAGCAAGGGCCGCCCCGACACCCTCTGGACGCACGGTGCGACCCGGATCCGAGGGCGCAGGGTCATTTTCCCGCTTCCCTTTTGCACCGTCCTCCGTAATATCCGCGCCATGACACGGGACCGCTCCATTGCGATCACTATTGCCCCGCCCCTCCGGGCGATGGCCACCCGTGCGCTTCTTCTCCTTAGCTGCCTCTGAGCGTGCCCTTGGGCGCGACCGCTCGGAGGTGACCAGCGCCCGGGACCGAAGCTGAGGACAACGAGAGAATTCACATGACCGACACGACCAAGACCGCCTCCGAGCAGGACCGCGTCCTGATTTTCGACACCACGCTGCGCGACGGCGAGCAGTCGCCCGGCGCGACCATGACCCACGACGAAAAGCTCGAGATCGCGGCGCTGCTCGACGAGATGGGCGTGGACATCATCGAGGCGGGCTTCCCCATTGCGTCCGAAGGCGATTTCGAGGCGGTTTCGGCCATCGCGAGGCAATCGAAGACTTCCACGATCTGCGGCCTCGCGCGGGCGAACTACAAGGACATCGACCGCTGCTGGGAGGCGGTGAAGCACGCCAGATCCCCGCGCATCCACACCTTCATCGGCACTTCGCCGCTGCACCGCGCGATCCCGAACCTCGACATGGACCAGATGGCCGAGCGGATCCACGACACGGTGAGCCACGCGCGCAACCTCTGCGACAACGTGCAATGGTCGCCGATGGACGCCACGCGGACCGAGCATGACTACCTCTGCCGCGTGGTCGAGATCGCGATCAAGGCGGGCGCCACCACGATCAACATCCCCGACACGGTGGGCTACACCGCGCCCCGCGAAAGCGCCGACCTGATCCGCATGCTGCTGGAGCGGGTGCCGGGCGCGGACACGGTGATCTTCGCCACGCACTGCCACAACGACCTCGGCATGGCGACCGCGAATGCGCTGGCCGCCGTCGAGGCCGGCGCGCGGCAGATCGAATGCACGATCAACGGCCTCGGCGAGCGCGCGGGCAACACCGCGCTGGAAGAGGTCGTGATGGCGCTGAAGGTCCGAAATGACATCATGCCCTACCGCACCGGCATCGACACGACGCGGATCATGAACATCAGCCGCAAGGTCGCGACGGTCTCGGGCTTCCCGGTGCAGTTCAACAAGGCCATCGTCGGCAAGAACGCCTTCGCCCACGAATCCGGCATCCATCAGGACGGGATGCTGAAGAACGCCCAGACCTTCGAGATCATGCGCCCGGCCGATGTGGGTCTGGCCGACACCTCGCTGGTGATGGGCAAGCACTCGGGCCGGGCGGCGCTGCGCGCCAAGCTCAAGGATCTGGGCTATGATCTGGGCGAGAACCAGCTCAACGACGTCTTCGTGCGCTTCAAGGCCCTGGCCGACCGCAAGAAGGAAGTGTTCGACGACGACATCGTGGCGCTGATCCAGGATCAGGCCACCTCGGCCGAACATGACGTCCTGCAACTCAAGCGCCTGCGCGTGGTCTGCGGCACCGACGGCCCGCAGGAGGCCGAGATGACCCTCTCGGTCGAGGGGGTCGATCATTCCATCGACGCGACCGGCGACGGCCCGGTGGATGCGGCCTTCAACGCGGTCAAGATGCTCTATCCGCATCACGCACGGCTGCATCTCTATCAGGTCCATGCGGTGACGGAAGGCACCGACGCGCAGGCCACGGTCTCGGTCCGGCTGGAAGAAGACGGCAAGATCGCGACCGGCCAGGCCGCCGACACTGATACGGTGGTGGCCAGCGTCAAGGCCTATGTCAATGCTCTGAACCGGCTGATCCACCGGCGCCAGAAATCGGCGCCGGGCGCGGACATGAAGGACGTCCACTACAGCTCGCACGCCTGACACGGGCATCGGGGCCCCGCCATTCACGAAGCGCGAATGGCGGGGCCCCCGCACCGGCTAGAGCAGCGGCACCCTGCGCGCCGCAAGAACGACGGGCACGGCGACAAGCGACCCGATTGCGAGCCCGACCAGCGTCCGCAGCGTGTCGCCCATCTCGACGTCGTAGGTGAAGTGCAGCACCGCGACATGCACAAGGTAGAGGGCCGTCGCAAGCTGCCCGAGAGAGCGGCTCGACCCCCGCAGCTGCCAGCCCTTCACGGTCAGGAACAGGACCGGGCAGACGATGGCCAGCGAGACAAAGATCTCGAACACCGGATCGTCGCGGTTCCAGATCATGTTCGCCGACCATTCCGCCGCCAGCAGCCCCAGCGCCAACGCCAGCATCCGGCCCGATCCAAGCCGCGCGAGCCGCCCCTCGTGCCGCGCGACAAGAACGCCGCAGATGAGAAAGGGGACACCCATGAAAAGGAAGTTGCGGTAGGTGTGCACCCGGTTCAGGCTCTGGTCGAGCGGCCCGTCAAAGAGGTGCAGGTTCCCGGCATACTGGATCCCGACGCCCGCCGCGAAGGTCAGCGCCCCGACCGCGACGAGCACCGTCTCGCCCGCCGGCCGCAGCGCCGCCACCAGCAGCCCGCCAAGGAGCAGCGCCAGCAGATACCAGAGGTGATAGTAGCCAAAGAGCAGCACCTCGCGGCCGAAGGACGGCACCGCCAGCGCACCGGGCAGCCAGAGCGGCGCGTAGATCGCCATCCAGAGCCCGTAGAGCAGCGCCACGCGCCGCACCCACGCCCCGAGCCCCTGATCGAGCTGACGCTCGAGGAAATAGCCGTTGATCACGAGGAAGGTGGGCACGGCCACCCGGAACAGGCCGTTGGTGAAGAAGTGCGACAGGCCCGGATGGACATCGCGCAGGAAGCCCGCATGAAGCCCCACGACCATCATGGCCATCACGATCTTGAGAGCATCCAGAGACAGGTTCCGGGGCTGCGGCCCCGAGGTGGCAGAGCGGATCAATCGAAGGCCTCGTCGTTTCAACCGCCCGCAACCTAAGCCGTGCCCGCGCCGGGTCAAAGGGCGGGCGGCGGGCGCTGCGGAACCCCCGCAATTTCCCGCACATGGACAGGTCCAACCGGCGGAGGCGACGGGCACGAGGGAGTTGGCGACAGTTCCCTCGCACACCGGCAGGACGGCCCGCGCCGCCCCGCCCGCGGGCGGATTGACGCCGGCCCGCCCCGACAGGGCCCTTTCCCTCTCGCCGCCCGCTTCCTATAAGCAGGGCGCCTGCCTCGCCAGAGTCGCGGGTGTTTCCTTCTTCGCAGGACAGGATCAGCGCAGCATGTGGTTTCTCACCGGCCTCTTCTCGTCGGACATGGCCATCGACCTCGGAACCGCGAACACGCTGGTCTATGTCCGCGGAAAGGGCATCGTCCTCAGCGAGCCCTCGGTGGTGGCCTACCACGTCAAGGACGGCAAGAAGCAGGTTCTGGCCGTGGGCGAGGATGCCAAGCTGATGCTCGGCCGGACGCCGGGCTCGATCGAGGCCATCCGGCCCATGCGCGAGGGGGTGATCGCCGACTTCGACACCGCCGAGGAGATGATCAAGCATTTCATCCGCAAGGTGCACAAGCGCACGACCTTCTCGAAGCCGAAGATCATCGTCTGCGTGCCGCACGGCGCGACCCCGGTGGAGAAGCGGGCGATCCGCCAGTCGGTCCTGTCGGCGGGTGCGCGGCGCGCGGGCCTGATCGCGGAACCCATCGCGGCGGCCATCGGCGCGGGCATGCCGATCACCGACCCCACCGGCAACATGGTGGTGGATGTGGGCGGCGGCACGACCGAGGTGGCCGTCCTCAGCCTGGGCGACATCGTCTATGCCCGTTCGGTGCGGGTGGGCGGCGACCGGATGGACGATGCCATCATCGCCTATCTCCGCCGCCACCAGAACCTGCTGATCGGGGAATCGACGGCCGAGCGGATCAAGACCTCGATCGGCACCGCCCGGATGCCCGACGACGGGCGCGGCCAGTCCATGACCATCCGCGGCCGCGACCTTCTGAACGGCGTGCCGAAGGAGACCGAGATCAACCAGGCGCAGGTGGCCGAGGCGCTGGCCGAACCCGTGCAGCAGATCTGCGACGCGGTGATGCAGGCGCTGGAGGCCACGCCCCCGGACCTCGCCGCCGACATCGTGGACCGGGGCGTGATGCTGACGGGGGGCGGCGCGCTTCTCGGCGATCTCGATCTTGCGCTGCGCGAACAGACCGGGCTTTCGATCTCGGTGGCCAACGAGTCGTTGAATTGTGTGGCGCTCGGCACCGGCAAGGCGCTGGAATACGAAAAGCAGCTTCGGCATGTGATCGACTACGAAAGCTGACGGCGCGTCGGCTTCTGACGAGGGACAACCGTGGCCCGCGACCGGACCAGACCGGAGGATTTCACCCGTCCGCTCCGCCGCATCCTCGTCGGCGGGCTGGTTCTGCTGCTGCTCGGGATCTTCCTGATCTGGCGGATCGACAGCCCGCGGGTCGAGCAGTTCCGCGCCGCCCTGATCGACCGCGTGGTGCCCTCGTTCGAATGGCTCATGACGCCGATGACCAAAGTCGCGGGCATGGTCGAGAACTTCCAGTCCTACACGAGGATCTACGAACAGAATCAGGAGCTTCGGCGCGAGCTTCAGCAGATGAAGGCCTGGAAGGAAGCGGCCCTCCAGCTGGAACAGAAGAACGCCCGGCTCCTCGACCTCAATCAGGTGCGGCTCGACCCGAAGCTGACCCATGTCACGGGCGTGGTGCTGGCCGACTCGGGCTCGCCCTTCCGGCAGTCGGTGCTCTTGAACGTGGGCGCGCGCGACGGCATCCGCGACGGCTGGGCCACGATGGACGGCATCGGGCTGGTGGGGCGGATCTCGGGCGTGGGGCGCAGGACCAGCCGGGTGATCCTGCTCAGCGACACGAACAGCCGCATCCCGGTGACGGTGCAGCCCTCCGGCCAGCGCGCGCTGTTGACCGGTGACAACTCGCCCTCTCCACCGCTCGAGTTCCTCGACAAGCCGGATCTGGTGCGCCCCGGAGACCGGGTGGTGACCTCGGGCGATGGCGGGGTCTTTCCGGCCGATCTTCTGGTCGGTCAGGTCGCGCAGGGGCCGGACCGGCGGCTGCGGGTGCGCCTTGCGGCCGATTACGGGCGGCTCGAGTTCCTGCGCGTCCTGCGCAGCCACGAGCTTGAGCCGATCAGCGACCCCGGCGGCCTCGTGGCGCAGCCGCCGGCCCCTCCGGCCGGCCCGCCGATGACGGCCACGGCGGAGGGCGCCGATGGCTGAGGGCATCCGCCGCCGCGTCTGGCTTTATCCCACGGTCTTCGTCGGCATCGCGGGCTTCCTCGTGATGCTTCGCCTGCTGCCGCTCGGCTTCGAGGCGGGCGCCTGGCCCGGACCCGACCTCCTGCTCTGCCTGATCCTCGCCTGGGTCATGCGGCGGCCCGACTATCTGCCCGCGCTGCTGCTGGCCCTGGTCCTGCTGCTCGAGGATCTGCTCTTGATGCGCCCCCCCGGCCTCTGGGCCGCCCTCGTCCTGATCGCGACCGAGTTCCTGCGCACCCGGGCCGCCCTCACGCGCGAGCTGAGCTTTCCCGTCGAATGGATGCTCGTCTCGGGCATCATGCTCGCGCTGCGCTTTGCCGAACGGATGGTGGCGGCGCTTGCCTTCCTGCCCCAGCCGGCGCTCGGTCAGCATCTGCAGCAGACGGCGACCACGATCCTCTGCTATCCTCTCATCGTCGGCTGCTGCTGGCTGCTGCTCGACCTGCGCAAGCCCGCCACGGGCGAGCTCGATGCTTTCGGGAGACGCATGTGAGACGATCCGCCCGCGATTCCGAGGACAGCGCCCGCAAGGTGAACCGCCGCGCGCTTTTCATGGGCGGCGCCATGACCGCCATGTTCGCCGTGCTGGGCGCGAGGATGCGCTATTTGCAGGTGGACCAGGCCGACGAGTTCAAGCTTCTGGCCGAGGAGAACCGGATCAACATCCGGCTGATCCCGCCCACGCGCGGGCAGATCTTCGACCGCAACGGCCGCCTGATCGCGGGGAACGAGCAGAATTACCGCGTCGTCATCACCCGCGAGGATGCCGGCGACGTCGAAGCGGTCCTGCGCCGTCTGGCCGGCGTGATCCCCCTGACCGAGCCCGACATCGACCGCGTGCTGGCCGAGGCAAAGCGGCACAGCCCCTTCGTGCCGATCATCGTGGCCGACCGGATGGCCTGGGAGGATCTGTCGAAGGTCGCGATCAACGCGCCCTCGCTGCCGGGCGTGACGCCCGAGGTGGGTCTCAGCCGCGCCTATCCGCTCGACACCGATTTCGCGCATGTGGTGGGCTATGTGGGCCCCGTGAGCGAAAGTGACCTCGCCCGGATCGAGGACCCCGACCCGCTGCTGAAGATCCCCGAGTTCCAGATCGGCAAGATCGGCGTCGAGACCTGGATGGAGAGCACGTTGCGCGGCCGCGCGGGCACCAAGCGGATCGAGGTCAACGCCTTCGGCCGCATGATGCGCGAGATCGACCGGGTCGAGGGCGAGGCGGGCGACGACATTCGCCTGACGATCGACGCCGAGATCCAGGATTTCGTGCAGGCGCGTCTGGGCAGTGAAAGTGCGGCGGCGGTGGCCATCGACGTGACGACGGGCGACATCCTCGCCATCTGCTCGTCGCCCTCGTTCGATCCGAACCTCTTCGTGCGCGGCATCTCCTACAAGGATTATTCCGCGCTGACCGAGAACGACCACCGGCCGCTGGCCAACAAGGCGGTGCAGGGCGCCTATCCGCCCGGCTCGACCTTCAAGATGGTGACGGCTCTCGCCGCCCTCGAGGCGGGGGTCATCAACGCGGACACGTCGGTCTATTGCCCCGGCCATTACGAGACGGGCGGGCGGCGCTTTCACTGCTGGAAGCGCGGCGGGCACGGGATGGTGTCGCTCTCGCGGTCGCTGTCGGAAAGCTGCGATGTCTATTACTACGACATTGCCCAGCGGGTCGGCATCGACAAGATCGCCGAGATGGGCCGCAGGCTGGGCCTCGGGATGCGCCACGACCTGCCCATGTCGGCCATCACCGAAGGCATCATGCCCGACAAGGCCTGGAAGCGGCAACGCTACGAGCAGGACTGGCGGATCGGCGACACGATCAACGCCTCGATCGGGCAAGGCTATGTGCTGGCCTCGCCGCTTCAGCTGGCGGTGATGACCGCCCGGATCGCCAGCGGGCGGGCGATCCGGCCGCGTCTCGTGCGGTCCGTGGGGGGGGCCGAACTGCCGGTGACCGAGGCGCCGCCCCTGGAGGTGAGCGGCTCGCAGCTGCGCGCGGTGCGGCAGGGGATGCATTCGGTGATCAACGACCGGCGCGGGACGGGCTATTCGACCCGCGTGGTGGACCCGACCCTCGTGCTGGCCGGCAAGTCGGGCACGAGCCAGGTGCGCAACATCTCGGCGGCCGAGCGTGCGCGGGGCGTGATCTCGAACGACCAGCTGCCCTGGAACCGGCGGGACCATGCGCTCTTCGTGGGCTTTGCCCCCTACGATGCGCCGCGGGTCGCGGTGGCCGTGGTGGTCGAGCATGGCGGCGGCGGCTCGTCCGTCGCGGGGCCGATCGTGCGCGACGTGGTCCTCCGCTGCCTGACCCCCGGCCCCCTGCCCCCGCTCTCGGCCTATCCCGAGAGCCAGCGCGCCCGGATCGAGACGCTGCTCACGAGCCTGCCGCTGCGCAAGATCGAACCCGAAGCCACCGCCCGTTCGCGAGCCTGAGGCCGCCATGAGTTTCCTCGAATACCGCGTCAAGACCGCGCCCACCGGGCTGTCGAAGGTGCTGCATGTCAACTGGGCGCTGGTCCTGCTGATCACGGCCACGGCGTCGGTGGGCTGGCTCATGCTGACCTCGGTGGCGGGCGGGAACATCGACACCTGGGCCGCGCCGCAGATGAAGCGGTTCGCGGTGGGCCTCGTGCTGATGTTCGTGATCGCCTTCGTGCCGATCTGGTTCTGGCGCAACATGGCGGGGGTGGCCTATCTCGTCTCGCTGGCCCTGCTGGTGGTGGTCGAGATGTTCGGCACCGTCGGCATGGGGGCGCAGAGATGGATCGCGCTGGGGCCGCTCGTGCTCCAGCCGTCGGAGATGGCCAAGGTCACGCTGGTGATGATGCTGGCCGCCTACTACGACTGGCTGGACCCCCGGAAGGTCTCGCGTCCGCTCTGGGTGCTGATCCCGGCGCTGATGATCCTGGTGCCGACGGCGCTGGTGGTGATCCAGCCGAACCTCGGGACGGCGCTGCTGCTGCTGATGGTGGGTGCGGCGGTCATGTTCCTGGCCGGGGTGAGCCTGTGGTATTTCGGGATCATCGCCGCCATGGGCGCCGGGGCGATCTTCTCGGTCTTCACCCTCCGCGGGACGCCCTGGCAGTTCCTGCACGACTACCAGTATCGCCGGATCGACACGTTCTTCGATCCGACGGCCGACCCGCTGGGCGCGGGCTACAACATCATCCAGGCCAAGATCGCGCTCGGCTCGGGCGGCTGGGGGGGCAAGGGCTTCATGCAGGGCACCCAGAGCCGGCTGAACTTCCTGCCCGAAAAGCACACCGACTTCATCTTCAACACCCTCGCCGAAGAGTTCGGCTTCGTGGGCGCGGCCTCGCTGCTGGTGCTCTATGCGCTGGTGATCGCCTTCTGCGTGGCCTCGGCCCTGCAGAACAAGGACCGGTTCTCGTCGCTCCTGATCCTCGGGATCGCGGCGAACTTCTTTTTCTATCTGGCCGTCAACCTGTCGATGGTGATGGGGATGGCGCCGGTCGTGGGCGTGCCGCTGCCGCTGGTGAGCTACGGCGGCTCGGCCATGCTGGTGCTGATGGCGGCCTTCGGTCTGGTGCAGAGCGCCCATGTCCACCGGCTGAGGTGAGGCGGCGCGCCGCCTCCCGTGTCAGCGGTGGCGGCGGAAGACCCGCGAGCGGGCGTAAAGCTCCTCGAGGCGCTTCATCCGCGCTTCGGTCTGTTCCCATGTGAGGCTCTGGACGGCCGAGATCAGGGTCTCGAGCAGCACCAGCATGGCCACCGTCGAGTCCCACGCCGACGGCACCTCGATCTGGCAGGAAAAGGTGTGGCGGGCATGGACCGCGGCGGGCGAGATCCAGCGGTCGGTCATCAGCACCACCTCCACCCCCTGCTCGACCGCCATCTCGGCCACCTGCAGCACGGTGTTCTCGTAGCGGCGGATGTCGAAGAGCAGGAGGATGTCGCCCTTGCCCATGTCGAGGAGGGCCGGCGGCCAGGTGCTCGACATGTCGGACATGAGCATGACCTCGGGACGTGTCACCTTCATCATGGTGACGAAATAGTCGGCCAGCGCGTGGGTGATCCGGCCGCCGAGGACGAAGACCCGCCGCCCGGGATCGGCGAGCAGGCGCGCGGCGGCGTCGAATTCGGCATGGTCGATCTGGCCCAGCGTCGCCTCGAGATTGGCCACAACCGCATCGGCGAAACGGTTGAGGATGTGCGTGTCGGGCACGCCGCCCGCCCACCGCTCATGCTTGGCGAGCGGGGACATCAGCATCGCCTCGACCTCGCCGCGCAGGCCCGCCTGAAAGTCGGGGTAGCCCTTGAACCCGAGCTTCTGCACCAGCCGGACCACGGTCGGCGTCGAGACATCCGCCGCCTTGGCCAGCGCGGTGATCGAGCCGAGCGCCGCCACCGGATACTGGCGCAGGATATGGGTGGCCAGCTGACGCTCGGCCCGGGTCAGGTCCGGCAGCGCCGACCTCATCAGTTCCTCGATCGTGGACAACCGCCTTCGCCTCCTCGCTTCCGCCCGCATCGCAGGCATGTCCGCCCCGCCGGCACCTCATGTCATGGTAAATATCTTAACAAACTGTGCCACGCAGAAATATTCTTGACAGGACAGAGGGCCGCAGTGGAGCCTTTGTCGCAACAGGGAATGAATCGAACAAGAATGACCTTCGCCGAGAGAGCGCCGCTCCGATATCCCGCCACGGTGGAAAATCCCGCGGGAAACAGCCGGTTCGTGCTGGTGTGCGAACATGCCTCGCATTGCTTGCCCGAAGTCTGGGGAGACCTCGGGCTGCCCGAGGATCTCCGGCGCGCGCATATCGCGTGGGATCCGGGCGCGCTCGGCCTGTCGCGGGCGCTGGCCCGGAGGCTCGATGCGGCGCTGGTTCATGCGCCGGTCTCGCGTCTCGTCTATGACTGCAACCGGGCGCCCGACCAGCCCGGAGCGATGGCCGAGCGGTCCGAGATGCACGCGATCCCCGGCAACATCGGCCTGTCGCCCGAGGAGCGGGCGGCCCGGACCGCGGCGGTCTATGCCCCGTTCCACGCCGACCTGCGGGCCGAGATCGTGCGGCGCATCGCGCAAGGCTCCGCGCCGGTGCTGGTGACGATCCATTCCTTCACGCCCCTGTGGCATGGCCTGCCCCGCAGGGTCGAGTTCGGCATCATCCACGACCGGGACGACCGTCTGGCCCGCGCGGTTTTCGCAGAGAGCCGCGACAGCGGACTCGTCTGCGGGCTGAACGAGCCCTATTCTGCCGCCGATGACGTGACCCACACGCTGCGTCTTCAGGCGCTGCCCTACGGCCTTGCGAACGTGATGCTCGAGATCCGCAACGACCTGATCGCCACGCCCGAGGCCGAAGAGGCCATGGCCGACCGTCTCGCCCCGATCCTCGGGCGGGCGCTTGCCGCGCTGCCGGCGCCGCACGGGGCGGGCTGAGCGATGCCGCGGGTCCTTGTCGCCTTCGTCCGGCTGGTGGATCGGCTGAACTACGGGATCGGCCGCTTCGCCATGTATCTCCTGTTCGTCCTGATGGGCGTGCTGCTGTGGTCCTCGGTGTCCAAGGTCTTCTTCAACCCGTCGCTCTGGACGCTGGAGATGGCGCAGTTCGTGATGGTGGCCTACTTCATCCTCGGCGGGCCCTATTCGCTGCAGATGGGCAGCCATGTGCGGATGGATCTGCTCTATGCCGACTGGCCCTTGCGGAAAAAGAGCTGGTGGGACGCGGTCACCATCTTCGCCGTGATCCTCTATCTCGGTGTCATGCTCTGGGGCGCGATCGACAGCACCGCCTACTCCCTGCAATACAACGAGCGCAGCCCCACCGCCTGGCGGCCCTATCTCTGGCCGATCAAGCTGGTGATGTGCCTGGGCTTCGTGCTGATGATCCTGCAGTGTCTCGCCATCCTGATCCGGGACATCGCCACGCTGCGCGGGAAGACGATCTGATGTCCTACGAGATGATCGCAATCCTGATGTTCTCGGCCATGTTGCTGATGATGCTGACCGGGCAGCGCGTCTTCGGCGTGATCGGCTTTGTCGCCGTGGTGGCTTCGCTCGCTCTCTGGGGCACGGGCGGGCAGAGCCTCGGCTTCTCGGCGGCGATGAAGCTGATGAAATGGTATCCGCTGCTGACCCTGCCCATGTTCATCTTCATGGGCTATGTCATGAGCGAGAGCCGGCTGGCCGATGATCTCTACCGGATGTTCCATGTCTGGTTCGGCCCGGTTCCGGGTGGCCTCGCCATCGGAACGATCCTCCTGATGGTGCTGATCTCGGCGATGAACGGGCTGTCGGTGGCGGGCATGGCCATTGGCGCGACCATCGCCCTTCCCGAGCTTTTGCGCCGCAACTACGACAAGCGGATGGTCACGGGCGTGATCCAGGCCGGATCGAGCCTCGGCATCCTGATCCCTCCCTCGGTCGTTCTGGTGCTTTACGCCATGATCGCGCGGCAGCCGGTGGGGCAGCTCTGGCTGGCGGGGATCCTGCCGGGGCTGCTGATGGCCTCGCTCTTCGTGGCCTACATCTGGTTGCGGTGCCGGCTGAACCCCTCTCTCGGGCCCGTCCTGCCGCCCGAAGAGCTGGCCACCGTCTCACGCGCCGAGAAGATGCGCCTGCTGGCGGCGGGCCTTCTGCCGCTGGGGATCTTCGCCTCGATGATGGTGCCCTTCGTCAACGGCTGGACGAGCCTTGTGGAAAGCTCGGTCATCGGGGCGCTGGTCACGGTGGCGGCGGCGGTGGTCAAGGGACGTTTCACCCGCGAGGTGTTCGAGACCTCGACGCGCGCGACGCTGGCCATCTCGTGCATGTTCATGTGGATCATCCTCGCGGCGCTCGCCTTCGGCGCGGTCTTTGACGGACTGGGCGCGGTGCGGGCGATCCAGGGCTTCTTCGTGGACCGGCTGGAGCTGTCGCCCTGGACGATCCTGATCATGATGCAGCTCTCTTACCTCATCATGGGGATGTTCCTCGACGATACGGCGATGCTCGTGATCGTGGCGCCGCTTTACGTGCCGCTGGTGGGGGTGCTGGGGTTCGACCTGATCTGGTATGGCGTGCTCTACACCATCACCTGCCAGATCGCCTACCTGACGCCGCCCTTCGGCTACAACCTGTTCCTGATGCGGGCCATGGCCCCGCCCGAGGTCAGCATCGGCGATATTTACCGTTCGATCATACCTTTCGTCGCAGTAATGGTCGTGGCGCTGGCGTTGGTGATGGCCTTCCCGCAGATTGCACTCTGGCTGCCTCAGACGCTCTACGCCAGATGACAGCCCATCAACGAGAGGCGGCCCGAACCGCTTCCGCTCACTCAATGGAGGTATGACATGACGACCAGACGGAAGTTCATCACCACCGGCGCGCTGGCCGGTGCGGCCAGCCTTGCCGCCCCCGCCGTCACCCGCGCGCAGGCACCGATCAAGTGGCGGATGCAGACCTATGCCGGGGCCGCCCTTGGCGAGCATGTCGTGAAACCGGCGGTGGAGGCCTTCAACACCATCGCCCAGGGCCAGATGGAGATCGAGCTGTTCTACGCCGACCAGCTGGTGCCCACGGCCGAACTGTTCCAGGCCATGCAGCGCGGCACGATCGACTGCGTGCAATCCGACGACGACTCGATGGCCTCGCCGACCGAGGTGACGGTGTTCGGCGGCTACTTCCCCATGGCGCTGCGCTATTCGCTCGACGTGCCGGCGTTGTTCAACAAATACGGGCTGGGCGAGATCTGGGCCGAGGAATATGCCAAGGTCGGCGTCAAGCACATCTCGGCGGGCTCGTGGGACCCGTGCAACTTCTCGACCAAGAAGCCGATCAACAGCCTGGCCGACCTGCAGGGGCTGCGCGTCTTCACCTTCCCGACCGCGGGGCGCTTCCTGACCCGCTTCGGCGTGGTGCCGGTGACGCTGCCCTGGGAGGATGTCGAGGTCGCGCTGCAGACCGGGGAACTCGACGGCCTCGCCTGGTCGGGCATCACCGAGGTCTATACGGTCGGCTGGGCCAACGTCACCGACTACTTCCTGACCAACAACATCTCGGGCGCCTGGATCGGCCATTTCTTCGCCAACATGGATCGCTGGAACGAGGTGCCGCCCCACCTGCAGGAGCTGCTCCGCGTCTGCTTCGAGCAGTCGCACTACTACCGCCAGCACTGGTACTGGGCCGGCGAGGCGCATCTGCGGGTGAACGAGACCAAGCTGAAGCTCACCACCATCCCCGATGAGGAATGGGCGCAGGTCGAGAATGCCGCCGTCGAGTTCTGGGACGAGATCGCGCAGGAATCCGAGGTGAAGGCCAAGGTGGTGCAGATCATCAAGGACTACAACGAGACGATGAAGAAGGCCGGCCCGCCCTACCGCTTCTCCTGACGCCTGACCGGGGCGGCCATGCGCCGCCCCACCCCGCCTGCGAGTGAACGAGGACAGACATGCCCGGCAACATGACATTCGACGCATTGAAGGAAGCCACCGAGCGCGGCGAGATCGACACGGTTCTGGTCGCCTGCGTCGACATGCAGGGCCGCCTGATGGGCAAGCGGTTCCATGCGCAGCATTTCATCGACAGCGCGCATCACGAGACCCATTGCTGCGACTATCTGCTGGCGATCGACATGGAGATGACCACCGTGCCCGGCTACAAGAGCTCGGGCTGGGAAAAGGGCTATGGCGACTACGTCATGAAGCCCGACATGGGCAACTTG
Organism: Cereibacter azotoformans; assembly: GCF_021391315.1. Lineage (NCBI taxonomy): Bacteria > Pseudomonadati > Pseudomonadota > Alphaproteobacteria > Rhodobacterales > Paracoccaceae > Cereibacter > Cereibacter azotoformans. The sequence continues at coordinate 1,460,235 of NZ_CP090021.1, forward strand.
CGGGTGCTGCCCTGGCAGGTGGGCACGGCGCTGGTGCTCTGCGACCTGCTCGACCACCATCACCAGGAAGTGCCCCAGTCCCCCCGCGCGATCCTGAAGCGGCAGGTGGCGCGCGCCGAGGCGATGGGCTTCAAGGTGATGATGGCCACGGAACTCGAGTTCTTCCTGTTCGAGACCTCGTTCAACCAGGTGCGCGATTCGATGCAGGCATCGGGCCAGATCCGCGACCTGAAGCCGATCTCGGCCTACAACGAGGATTACCACATCTTCCAGACCACGAAGGAAGAGGCGGTGATGCGCAGCCTGAGGAACGGCCTCTATGGCGCGGGCATCCCGGTGGAATGCTCGAAGGGCGAGGCCGAGGCCGGGCAGGAAGAGATCAACGTAAAATATTCGGACGCGCTCGACACGGCCGACAATCACGCGATCACCAAGATGGCGGTGAAGGACATCGCCCATGCCGCCGGCAAGTCGGTCACCTTCATGGCGAAGTACGACCACCGCCGCGCGGGCTCGTCCAGCCACATCCACCAGTCGCTCTGGACGCTGGACGGCGAGCCCGCCTTCTTCGATGCGGACGAACCGAACGGCATGTCCGAGGTGATGAAACAGTTCCTTGCGGGGCAGCTTGCGCACGCGCAGGAAATCACGGCCTTCCTTGCGCCCTACATCAACAGTTACAAGCGCTTCTGCATCGGCATGTTCGCACCCACCAAGGCGGTCTGGAGCCGCGACAACCGCACCGCGGGCTTCCGCGTCTGCGGCGAGGGCACGAAATCCGTCCGCGTCGAATGCCGGATCGGCGGGGCCGACCTGAACCCCTATCTCGCCTGCGCGGGGCTCCTGGCGGCAGGTCTTGACGGCATCGAGAAGAAGATGGATCTGGAAGCCGAAATGCGCGGCGACATCTATTCGACCGCCGGCATCCGCGAGATCCCGAAGACGCTGCGCGAGGCGGCGGAACTTCTCAAGGGTTCGGCGATGCTGCGGGAAGCGATGGGAGACGAGGTCGTCGAGCACTACCACCACGCGGCGGAGTGGGAGATCTCCGAGCAGGACCGCGTGGTCACCGATTTCGAACTGGCCCGCCTTTTCGAGCGCGCCTGACACGGGGAACATCATGACGAAACCGATCCAGCTGATCTCGCCCGTGGACGGGCGGGTCTATGCCGAGCGGATGCCGCTCTCGTTGGACGAGGCCAAGGCCGTGGCCGCCCGAGCGAAGGCGGCGCAACCCGCATGGGCCGCGCGCCCGCTGGCCGAGCGCATCGCGCTGGTCAAGGCCGGGGTGGCGAAGCTCAACGAGATGAAGGACCGGATCGTCGAGGAACTGGCCTGGCAGATGGGCCGCCCCACCCGCTTCGGCGGCGAGTTCGGCGGCGTGAACGACCGCACCGCCTACATGTCCGAAATTGCGGAAAGCGCGCTGGCACCCACCGTCGTCGAGACATCGGACCGGTTCGAGCGCCGCATCCTGCGCGAGCCGGTGGGTGTCGTCTTCATCATCGCGCCGTGGAACTACCCTTACCTGACCACGATCAACACGCTGGTGCCGGCGCTGATCGCCGGCAACACGGTGGTGCTGAAACATGCCAGCCAGACCCTGCTGGTGGGCGAGCGTCTGGCCGAAGCCTTCCATGCCGCGGGCGTGCCGGCGGATGTGTTCCAGAACGTCGTCCTCGATCATGCCACGACCGAGGCGCTGATCGGCGCCCGCGCGTTCAACTTCGTGAACTTCACCGGCTCGGTCGGCGGCGGCGCGACGATCGAGCGCGCGGCGGCCGGCACCTTCACAGGGCTCGGGCTGGAACTGGGCGGCAAGGACCCGGGCTATGTCCGCTCCGATGCCGATCTGGACGCGGCGGTGGACAGCCTGATGGACGGCGCGATGTTCAACGCCGGCCAGTGCTGCTGCGGGATCGAGCGGATCTATGTCCACGACAGCCTCTATGACGCCTTCGTCGAAAAGGCGGTGGCGTGGGTCAAGGCCTTGAAGCTGGGTAACCCGTTCGACGCCGACAGCACGCTGGGGCCGATGGCGAACGTCCGCTTCGCCCGCGTGGTGCGCGAGCAGGTGGCCGAGGCCATCGCCGCGGGCGCCACGCCGCTGATCGACCCCGCGCTGTTCCCGGCCGACGATGGCGGCGCCTATCTTGCGCCGCAGATCCTGGTGAACGTCAGCCACGACATGCGGGTGATGAAGGAGGAATCCTTTGGCCCGGTGGTCGGCATCATGAAGGTCTCGGGCGACGAGGAAGCGATCGGGCTGATGAACGACAGCCCCTATGGCCTGACCTGCTCGATCTGGACGCAGGATGCCGAGGCCGCCGCCGCCATCGGCGCGCGGATCGAGACCGGCACCGTTTTCATGAACCGTTGCGACTATCTCGACCCTGCGCTCTGCTGGACGGGCTGCAAGGACACCGGGCGCGGCGCGGCGCTGTCCAGCCTTGGATACATGTCGGTCACGCGGCCGAAATCCTACCATCTCAAGAAGGTGACGAAATGACCCTCCGGGCGAACTGGTCCTATCCCACCGCCGTCAAGTTCGGCGCGGGCCGCATCGCGGAACTGGCCGAGCAGTGCCAGGCGATCGGGCTGAAGAAGCCGCTGCTGGTGACGGACAAGGCGCTGGCGTCGCTGCCGATCACGCTGGCCGCGCTCGACCAGCTGGAGGCGGCCGGGCTGGGGCGCGCCTGCTTCTCGCAGGTCGATCCGAACCCGAACGAGACGAACATGGAGGCCGGCATCGCCGCCTACAAGGCGGGCGGGCATGACGGGGTGATCTGCTTCGGCGGCGGCTCGGCGCTCGACCTCGGCAAGATGATCGCGCTGATGCACGACCAGACAATGTCGGTCTGGGATCTGGAAGATATCGGCGACTGGTGGACCCGAGCGGACGCGTCGAAGATCGCGCCGATCGTGGCGGTGCCGACGACCGCGGGGACCGGCTCCGAAGTGGGGCGCGCAGGCGTGCTGACCAACTCGGTCACGCACAAGAAGAAGATCATCTTCCATCCGAAGCTGCTGCCGGCCGTCACGATCTGCGATCCGGAACTGACGGTGGGGATGCCGAAGTTCATCACCGCCGGCACCGGGATGGATGCGCTGGCGCATTGCCTTGAGGCCTATTGCTCGCCCTTCTACCATCCGATGAGCCAGGGCATCGCGCTGGAGGGGATGCGGCTGGTGTTCGAGAACCTGCCGAAGGTCTATGCCAACCCCAACGACCTCGAGGCCCGCGCCCACATGATGGCGGCGGCGGCCATGGGGGCGGTGGCATTCCAGAAGGGCCTCGGCGCGATCCATTCGCTGAGCCACCCGGTCGGCGCGGTCTACAACACCCACCACGGCACGACGAACGCCGTGGTGATGCCGATGGTGCTCGACTTCAACCGCGCGACCATCGAAGAAAAAATCATTCGCGCAGCGGCCTATCTGGGCATCGAGGGCGACTTTGACGGGTTCCGCAGCAAGATCATGGAGTTGCGCTCCACGCTTGCCATCCCGGAAAACCTTTCCGCAATGGGCGTGGAGGCCGCTCGGCTCGATGAGCTGACCGGGATGGCGCTGGAGGATCCCTCCTGCGGCGGCAACCCGGTCGAGATGACGCGCGAGAACACGCGCGCGCTGTTCGAGGCCTGCCTCTAGGACCAGGCGGGCGGCGGATGATCCAGCACCTTTCCACGGATACGGTCATCATCGGCGGGGGCGTGGTGGGTCTGACCATCGCGCTCACCGTGGCGCAGCGCCGCCGCTCGGTCATCCTGCTCGATCCCGAAGAGCCGGGGTCGGGCGCCTCCTGGGGCAATGCGGGCACGATTGCCGATTATGCCGTGCTGCCGGTCGGCACGCCGGATGTGCTTAAGCAGTTGCCGTCCCTGATGTTCGACCGGAACTCGCCGCTCGCCATCCGTCACGCGGCGCTGCCGTCGCTGGCGCCCTGGCTGATCCGCTTCCTGCGCCAGTCGCTGCCCGCGCCCGCGCGACGGAACGCCCAGGCCCTCGCGGCTCTGCTCGGCTCGGCCACGCAGGGCTGGGAGGATCTGGCGGTCGAGGTCGGCGGCGCGGCGCTTCTGAACCGGCGCGGCTGCCTTTACGCCTATGAAAGCCCGCAGGCCTTTCGGGCGGCCGCAGCCGACATGGCCTTCCGCCGCTCGCTGGGGGTGACGGTGGATCTGCTGTCTGCGGCCGAGCTTTCGGCGATGGAACCCACCCTGCCGCCGATGGCCGGCGCGGCCTTCTTCCCGAAGGCCGTGTTCCTCTCGGATCCTGGCCACATGGTCGGGCTGATCGCCGAGGCCGCGCGCAAGGTTGGAGTGCGGATCGTGAAGGCGCGCGCGCAGGCGCTCGAGCGGCGGGTGGACGGGGTGATCGTCTCGGGCCCGGCGCTGCAGGTCCATGGGCGGCGGGTGGTGATCGCGGCGGGGGCCCATTCGCGGGCGCTGGCGCTGAACGCGGGCGACCGCGTGCCGCTCGACACCGAGCGGGGCTATCATGTCGAGTGGGACATGGCCAAGGCGCCGGTCTCGCGCCCCACCTGCCCCACCGCGCGCGGCTTCTACCTGTGCCCCATGGCCGGACGGCTGCGGGTCGCGGGCACGGTCGAACTGGGCGGCCTGACCGCCCCGCCCTCGCCGCACCGGATCGCGCGGCTCGTCGCGGGGGCGCGGGCGATCTTCCCCGACCTGCCCGAGCCCTCGCGCAGCTGGATGGGATTCCGCCCCTCGATGCCCGACAGCCTGCCAGTCATCGGCCCCTCGCGCGCCGGAGGCGAGATCCTCCACGCCTATGGCCACGGGCACATCGGGCTGACGCTGGCGCCGATCACCGCACGGATCATCGCCGACCTGCTGGATGGGAAGCCGCCCGAACTCGACATCACGCCCTGCCTGCCCTCGCGGTTCGCTTAGGTCGCTCAGCTTCCGAATTCGGGAACGAAGAGGCAGATCGTCTTGCCGTCCGGCTTGCCGTCGGTGGTGCACAGGTGGAAGTCGTTCCCCGCCCGCTTCGGCGTCGGCATCAGCCGCTCGTCGTCGTAGCCGATGACCTCTCCGGTGCGCCGGATCACCCAGCCCGTGGGCCCGGCCGTCACCTCGGTGGCGGCGATGGGATGGCAGTCGCGGTTCGAGCAGCAGGTGAAGGGATACCAGTCGTGGGCGAAGGCGCCCGCGGGCACGAGGACGAGGACAAGGACGGCTGCGGGTCGGAGCAGGTGCTGCATGAGACCTCCGGGGCACGGACAACGGCAGGTTGAGCCGCCTGCCGTCTGCCAGCCAACATCGGCGCAGGCGTCCGGTTCCCTCGCGCCTCACCCGAAGGTCTGCGGATCGGGCCCGGTGCGCTCGCCCGCATCCAGCGCGGCGATGGCGGCGTGATCGGCCTCGGTCAGTTCGAAGTCGAAGAGATCGAGATTCTCCGCCAATCCCTCGCGGCGGGACGAGCGCGGGATGACCGAGCAGCCAAGCTCGATGTGCCAGCGCAGCACGACCTGCGCCGGGCTGCGGCCCGTCCGCTCGGCGATCCGCCGGATGGCCGGCGCATCAAAGGCCATGCCCCGGCCGAGCGGGCTCCAGCTCTGGGTGACGATCCCGCGCTCGGCGTGCCCGGCGCGCAACTCGGCCTGCTGGAGCATCGGATGCAGCTCGATCTGGTTCAGCACCGGCGTCACGCCCGTTTCGGCGGTCAGCCGGTCGATCTGGGCGAGGTCGAAGTTCGAGACGCCGATCGAGGTGATCCTGCCCTCGTCGCGCAACCGGATCAGCGCGCGCCAGGTCTCGACATAGAGATCCTGCCGGGGGGCGGGCCAGTGGATCAGGCAGAGATCCAGCCGGTCGATCCCGATCCGCTCGAGGCTCTGGGCCACGGCGCGGAGGGTCGGCTCGTAGCCCTGTGCGTCGTTCCATACCTTGGTGGTGACGAAGACCTCATCGCGGGGCAGGCCCGAGGACCGCAGACCCTCGCCGAGGCCGGCCTCGTTGCCATAGATCGCCGCACCGTCTGCCAGGCGGTAGCCCAACTCAAGCGCCTCGCGCACGACCCGCGCCGTCTGGTCCTCGGGCACCTGCCAGAGGCCGAAGCCAAGCTGCGGGATCCGGCTTCCGTCGTGGAACTCGATCATGGCGCTCATGGGGAACCTCCTGCCCGTCGGGGGCTGGAAGGTGGTCCGGGCCGGGCAGCCGTCAAGGGGCAGGACGGCTTCAGTCCTCGCCCTGCAGGGTGTCGATGAAGCCGCGCAGCCGTTCGATCGCCGCCTTCTTGATCTGCGAGACCCGTCCGGTGGTCACGCCGAGAATTTCAGCCACCTCATAGACGTTCATCTCCTCGACGAAGATCAGTTGCAGCAGCAGCGCCTCGCGCTCGGGCATCTTCCCCAGCGCCTGCCGCAGGAGGCCCCGCATCTGCGTGGCCTGAAGCCGGTCCTCGGCCGAGGGCTCGCTGCCCTGGAACAGCGAGGACTGGTCGTCATAGACTTCATCAAGCGACGCGGTCTGGCTGCCGGCGAACTGGGCCAGCCAGTCCTGATATTCGCCGACCGGCATGCCCAGCTCGGCCGCCACCTCGGGCGTCTCGGGGGCCCGCATCAGACGGCTCTCGAGACGCTGCACCGCCGCCTTGACCTTCTGCTGCATCAGGATCGTCGTGCGGCAGAGCGCCGAGTTCGACCGGAGGAAATCCATGATCGAGCCGCGGATGCGGATGGCCGCGTAGGCGGCGAAGGTCACGCCATCGCGGGGCTCGTAGCGGCGGCTCGCGTCCACCAGACCCATGTAGCCGATCTGGATCAGGTCGTCGATCTCGACCTTGCGGCCGATCCGGGCGTGAAGGTTCCAGGCGATGCGGCGCACCAGATCCATGTGCGCGCGCACGAGGCGCTCGGGCGTCTGGGCCTGCTCGGCATAGCCGCGCGAATGGATCATGACCGCTCTTCCCCCTGCACTTCCCCCGCCTCGACCCAATGGCCGAGCCGGTCCGCATCGACACGCCAGAGCGCATCCACCACACCTGTCCCCCCGCTCTCCCAGCCGAGCCTGAGGCCCGAGGCCGCCAGCGCCGCCAGCTCGGCCCCGTCGGGCAGCCACAGATCGGTGCGGGTGAGGCAGATCAGGCTGCCGGCCGGCGCCTGGGTCCAGTGCCGCAGGGCGCGGGGCGACAGACCCGCCGGCAGCGCCAGCACCACCTTCGCGCCCGTTTCGGCCAGCGCCTCGGGCGTCACTCCGGGACTGCAGGAGAGGTCCAGGATCTCGGGCCGCCAAGGATCGGGCCGGGGCAGCAGCGCCTGCCCGATCCCGTCCAGCGGCGGCCGTTCCAGAGGCACGGCCAGCAGCCGCGTCCAGTGGCGCAGGCGCGCATCGGCCGGTTCGCCACCGATCCGGGGCGCGAGGATCACCGGCTCGGCGCCGGGGCGCTCTTCCATCATCAGCGCGGCGAAGCGCAGCGCGAGCATCGTCTTGCCGGCCCCCGCCGGCCCCACGATCGCAAGGCGCGGCGGCAGCGTCGCGGGCCGCGACGGCAGGAGGTGGCGCACCAGCGCCTCGAACCCTTCGTCAGGATCGGTCGCGGGCAGCGGCGGCTGAGGGTTCCGCTCGGCCACGAGGGCGGGCCTCGCCTGCTGGCGCTGACGGTCCTCGAGCATCTCGGCGAAGGTCTGCACCCGCGGCTCCCGGCGCAGGGGCGGCGCCTCCCGGGCGGCACCGAACGACAACCCCGAGAGGGTCAGCCGCCGAAAGTCCCCGGCCTCATCCGCGTCGGGATCGTCCTTGCGCACCGGGCGCGGCGCGGGAGGCGTCACGACGGGCAGATCGCGGGCGGCGCGGATCTCCACCAACCCATCGCGCTGGGTGGTGGACAGGATGTAGGCCTCGGGCCCGAGGCGGCGGAGGACCTCCTCCATCGCCTGCTGGCTGTCGGGGGCGCGGACGGTGAGGATCCCCATGGATTACCTCCCCGGCGGCAGCGCCGAGGCGCCGCCCACGGTGCCCAGCACCTCGACCCGCCGTGCCTCGGGCAGCTCGCCCATGCCGATCACCACGGCATCGGGCAGATGCGGCCGTATGAAGGCCGCAAAAGCCCGCCGCAGCGGCTGGGCCACGATCACCACCGCCTGCTTGCCCTGACCCGACGCCGCCTCCAGACGTTCCGAGAGGGCCGTCAGCAGCGACTGGGCCAGCCCGTTGTCCACCAGCAGCATCTCGTCGCCCTGCCGGCGCGAGCGCAGCAGGAGCTGCTCGAGATCCGGCTCGAGCGTGATCAGCGGCAGCGGCTGGCTGACCGGCCCCATCTGCTGCAGCAGGAGCGGCACGAGGGCCGGGCGCAACGCCTCGGCCATGTCGGCCGGGGCGAGGTTGCGCCCGGCCAGATCCGACAGGCCCTCGAGGATGCGGCGCATGTCCGAGACCGGGATGCGGTCGGCCAGAAGCGCCTTGAGCACCGCCGTCAGCACATGCAGCGGCACCAGCTTGGGCACCACCGACTGCACCAGCGTCGGCGCGGAGCGGGCGAGATTGTCCACCAGCCCCTGCACATCGTCCTGCCCGATCAGCTGCGCCGCGTGCTTGACGAGGATCTGGCTCAGGTGGGTCGCGATGACGGACTCGGGCTCGACCACCACATGATCGTCCGCCTCGGCCTCGGCCACCTGATGCGGCAGGATCCAGGTGGCGTCGAGGCCGAAGCTCGGGTCCTTGACCGAGATCCCGTTCAGCTTCCTGCGCGAGCCGCCCCCGGGCAGCGCGAGCTTGCGGTCGGGATAGACCGTGTCCTCGGCCAGGATCGCCTGCCCCACCCGGATGCGGTACTGGTTCGGCGCAAGGGCCAGATCGTCCCGGATGCGCACCCCCGGCACGACGAAGCCAAGGGCCTTCGACACGTCGCGCCGGATCGCGGTGATGCGCGCCACCAGTGCGCCGCCGTTGTCGCCCGCCAGCGGGATCAGCCCGTAGCCGATCTGGAGCGAGACCGGCGCATAGTCGGTCACCTCCTCGGCCGTGATCGCCTCGGGGCCGGCCGCGGGGCGGGCGTCGGCCGCGGGCTGCCCTCCGGCTGCGGCCGGGGCGGGCTCGGTCCCCGTGCGATCGCGCGAAAGCGTGACCCAGGCCATGGCGGCGGCGGCGCCCCCCCCGATCAGGAACAGCAGGTTCGGCATCCCCGGCGTCAGCCCGAGGATCAGCATCACCGCCGCCACCGGCACCCAGGCCCGGCCGATCCCCATCTGCTTGCCGATGAGCACGCTCATGTCGGTGCTCGAGGAGACGCGCGTGACGATGATCGCCGTGGCGATGGACAGCAGCAGCGAAGGGATCTGCGCCACCAGCCCGTCGCCGATCGAGAGCAGCACATAGGTCTCGGCCGCCTGCATCACCCCCAGACCGTGCTGCAGCGTGCCGATCACGATGCCGCCCACGATGTTGATGATCAGGATCAGGATGCCCGCCAGCGCGTCGCCCTTCACGAATTTGGAGGCCCCGTCCATGGCGCCGTAGAAGTCCGCCTCGGCCGCCACGTCGGCCCGCCGCTCGCGCGCCTCGTCGGGCGTCACGAGACCCGCGTTCAGATCGGCGTCGATGGCCATCTGCTTGCCCGGCATCGCGTCGAGCGTGAAGCGCGCCGAGACTTCGGACACCCGACCCGCGCCCTTGGTGATGACGACAAGGTTGATGATGACGAGGATCGCGAAGACGAAGGTCCCCACGACGAAATTGCCGCCGATCACGAAGGAGCCGAAGGCCTCGATCACCTTGCCCGCCGCATCCGCCCCGGTGTGCCCGTTGCTGAGCACGATCCGCGTCGAGGCCACGTTCAGCGCCAGGCGCAGGACGGTGGCGACAAGAAGGATGCTGGGGAAGCTCGAGAAATCGAGCGGCCGGAAGGTGTGCAGCGCCACCATCAGGATCAGCAGCGACAGAAGGATGTTGCCGACGAAGAAGATGTCGAGCAGCACCACCGGCAGCGGCAGCACCATCATCGCGACCACCGCGAGGATGCCCAGCGGCAGCGTCATGCCGCCCAGCTGCGCGCTCCAGCCTTGCCTGGCCGAGACCGTGCTCATGCGCGGGGCTCCGGGGCGCGGAAAAGGAACATGGCAGGTCACTCGCTGGCTCGTTGTCGCCTCTCCCGCTGCAAGCGCCGTGCCAGCGGGTGCCCGCCGGGGGCGATGGCCGCATCGCCGGCGCCGCCGCGTCTGGCACGCCGCTTGCAGCCCGGCGCCCCGAGAGTTCCAGACTAGGAGGCTGCCCCATGCCCGCCCGCCTGTGCTTCGGCCGCCTCATGGCGGGCCTGGCCCTGCCGGTTCTCGCCGCCTGCGCCCCGGGGCCGCGGGCGGTCGATGCGCTGCCCCGCGATGCCGGTCCCCGCATGGCCGAGCTTGCGCGGATGAAGGATGCCAACGACAGCCTCGACGCGCAGGCGGCCCGGCGCGGCTCGGCCCCGGCCGCGGTCGCGGCCCGGCCGCTGGTGACGGGGATCGGCTTCTCGCAGGTGGCGGGCCAGCCCGGCCGCACCCTGAACGAACGCCGCCTCATGGCGATGCGCGCGGCGCGCCTCGATGCGATGCGCGACCTGGCCGAGCAGGTCCATGGCCTGCGCCTCGACAGCCGGACCACGGTGCGCGACGCCGTGGCGGTCAACGACCAGATTGCGGGCGCGGTGTCGGGCAGCATCCGGGGCGCGCGCCTCGTGCGGATCACGCCCAAGGGCGAGGACAGCTACGAGGTCGAACTCGCGCTCGATGCCGACGCGGTGGGATACATCGTCAAGGCGGCGCGACAGCGGTGAGACGGCTGGTCCTGATCCTGGCGCTGCTGCTGGTTCCGGCCGCGGCGCTGGCCGACAGGCCCGCGATCCGTGTCGAGGCGGTGGGCTTCGGCACCGTCACGGGCGCGGGCGACCGCGACGCCGCGCGCCGCCGCGCGGTGGCAGACGCGCTGCTGGCCGCGGCGCTGGCCGGCGGGGCCGATGTGTCGGGCCGCACGGCCACGAACCGCGGCATCGTCACCTCGGACGTGGCCATCGTCCGCACCGTCGGGCGCATCCTCAGCCACCGCATCCTGTCCGAGAGCTTTTCGGGACAGGTCTGGCGCGTGCGGATCGAGGCCCTCGTCGGTGACGGACCAGGACCGCTCTGCCCGATCCGCACGCTCGTCGTCACGGCCTACGCTCCGCGGGTCGAGGTCGATCCCCACGCGCCGGAATGGTCGGGAGAGCTGGCGGACACGATCGCACGCCGCCTCGTCCAGCGGCTGGCGCGGCATCCGGCCGTCTCGCTGGCCGGCGTCACCGACCGCCCGCTCCCCCGCACCTCGCGGCGTGGCGACGCCTTCGACTATGACGTGCTGACGCGCGGCTCGGTCCGGCTGCCGGGGAACGGGCATGGCTTCGTGCCGACGATCCGCCTGACCCGGACCGCCGGCCCGAAACTCGAACTCGAGCTTGAGCTGAAGCTCGTGGGGGCGGACGGAACCTCGTCGCTCCAGCACTTCATCCGTCGCGTGCCGCTGCCCCGTCCGTCGCTGGCGGGGGGCCTGTCGGTGCTCGTCCAGCCGCAGCGCGAGGCGCTTGCGGCGGCGCTGCTCGACGGATCGGACCGGGCACTCGACGCGCTCTTCGACCGGGCGGGTTGCGAGCCGGTCTCGGCGCGCCTTTCGTCCGCGGGCGGGCTGCTCGAGGTGCCGGTGGGACGCGCCAACGGTCTGACGCAGGGCAGCCTGGCCTTCACCGCCGATGGCGGCTCGACGCAGATCCTCGAGGTGGTGGAGCTGCGGGGCAGCTCGGCGCGGCTCCGCCCGCTCGACCCCACGCTTGGCCCCTCGCATTTCGCGGGCCGCCGCGTCCAGTTCGTGGAGACCGGCCGATGAGGGCGATCCTGCTGGTCGCATGTCTGGCCGCTCCCGCAGTCGCGGGACCCGGCGGGCTCAGCGGGCCCGAGACGGCGGCGCTGGTGGCGGCCGCCATGCGCGATGCGGGGATTGCAGGCGCGCCACCCGCCCCGCTCCGCTCGCTCCCCCCCTGCCGACATGCACCCCATGTCGAGCCGCTGAACGGAAGCTGGACCACGGCCGAGCTGCGCTGCGAGGATCCCGTCTGGAAGCGCGCCCTGCGCACCAAGGCGCACGCAACCGCCCCGGCGCGCGCGGCGGGCGCCCCCCGGCCCGAGGCGGGAGAGGTGACCCTGGCCCGGCCGGTCGCGCGCGGCAGCGCCCTTGCCGCCGAGGATCTCGCGCCGGGGGACGGCAGCGCCGAGCAGAAGCGGTGGCAGCAGGCGCTGATCGGCCGCCGCCTGAAGGTGGCGCTGGCGCCGGGGCAGCCGATCCTGCCCCGCCATCTCGAACCCGACTGGCTGGTCACCCGCGGAGGCCCCGTCGCACTTCGCGTCGCGGTCGGGCCCATCGAAGTGCTGACCGCCGGCGAGGCCCTGGCCGACGCGGCGCTCGGCGATCTTGTGGAGGTGAGGAACCTTTCCAGCGGCGCGATCCTGCGCGCCACCGTCACCGCGCGAAATATGGCCGAGCTCCGGCCTAACATGCGCTGAACCGCAGTCGTTACGAGAGGCATGAAGGAGGGTCACATGGTCGAATCCGTCGTCCCCACATCCGGCCCGAGCCGTCTCGAACGCCTGAAGGACACCCAGACCCGGGTGGACCGATCCCTTGCGGGCGCCGTTGCGGGCTCCGCACAGGCAAAAGGTGAAACGGTCGAACTGAGTGCCGCCGCTCTGGCCACGCCGGAAGAGCTGCGCTCGGGGCCGCCCGTGGATCTGCAAATGGTGCAGAAGATCAAGGACGCGATAGCCGAAGGGAAATATCCCATCGACCTCGACCGCATCACCGATGCGCTCTTCGCGGACTACCTGGATCTGAAGCTCTGAGACCCCGAACACCGGAGCATCGTCTGGCATGAGCCCCCTTCTCGTCCTGTCCCTTGCGCTGCCGCTCGCGGCGGCTGGTGCCGTCGTGATCGCGCTGAGGCGCCGGCAGCGCGCCGTGGCCCTGGCCGCGACCGCGCCGCGCCCGATCGAGGAGCAGCTTGCCGCCCTCGAACAGCGGATCGCCGAGCGGCTGCACGACATGGACTGGCGCCATGCCAGCGTCCTCGACCGGATCAGCGCGACGACCGACAGCCTGCAATCCGATCTCGACTGGCTTACCGGGGAACGGATGATCGAACAGGCGATCTCGCTGGCGCGCAAGGGCGAGCAGCCCGAGGCGATCGCCGCCGAGGTCGGGCTCGATCTCGAGGAAGCCCGCGCCATCGCCCGCCTCCGCCGTCACTGAGGGATTGGCCTGCTCCGGCGCCGTGGACGGCGCGGCGGGGGGACAGCCGGAAAAACCGCTGGTCCTGAAGTGGGACGCTCGTGCAGGATCCTCAGCCCGCCGCCGCGCAGGCAACGGCGGGCTTGCTGGCCGACCGGCACCAGTCGGCAAAGGCGCCCAAGGCCCCGTCCTGCACGGCGAACCGCTCCTTCTCGGGCACCTGCGCCAGGGCCGCGTCGCGCGCGGCCAGCGCCTCGGGCAGGCCGAGGGCCGCCGCGATCGCCAGCCACTCGTAGGCGCGCTTGGGATCGGGCTGGGACCGAAGCTGGAGGAGCACGCGCGCCAGCCCGAACATCGCGCTCGCTTCTCCGGCCGCCACGCGCGGCGCCAGCACCGCCTCGAGCCGGGCGGCGAGGGCGTCGCGCACCTCGGGCGGAAGACCGCCCTCGAGCCGCACCGAGAGATCCTCGGCCATCGCCACGCCGCCGAGCTTGGCCCGCCATGCCCAGTAAAGCGCCTCGCGCGGGTTCTGCGGAAGGCCGGCCCCCTCGGCGTAGATCAGCGCCAGATTGAACTGCGCCTCGGCATCCCCCGCCTCGGCCAGTTCCTTGAACAGGACAGCCGCGCGCCCGGCATCGCCCTGCCGGAAGGCCGCGACCGCCGCATCGAACGGATCGGCCGCGACCGGCAGCCCCACGGCAAGCAGCAGGCAGAGCGGGAGCGCCGTCCTCATTTTCCGGCCATCATCACCAGTTGCAGGTAGAGCATCCGCTGCCGGGGGCGCAGCGGCCCCTTCTGCTCATAGACGACCAGACGCGGCCGGGCGTTGCCCTCGGTCTCGAAGACGATGCTGATCGTCTCGGGCAGGAACACGCCGTAGGCCGCCAGCGTGGCCACGGGATCGACCGCGAACCGATCGCGGAACAGCGGGTCGATCCAGATCCGCGCCAGCGCCCGGCCCAGGATGTCGGGCAGGTAGCGTTCCACCTGCGCGCGGTTCTTCAGCCGGGTCTCGGTGCGCACGAGATCGAAGGCGTCGGTGTCGTCCCCCTCGCGTCCCGGCCGCGGCGCGGCGGGCAGCCGCTTGGCCAGCGGAGCGAGCACCTGCGGCAGGTTCAGTCTCATCCGTCTCCCTTTCCGGAACGGCGCACCCACCGGGCGCGCGCGCGGTCTTTGGTCCTGCAACGGCCGGCGCGCGCGGTTTCTTAGGCCGCGGCCCCCGACTTCCGCAGGGGGCCCCCTCCGTCGGAAGGGATGCCCCGCGGGGCGGGTCCGCGCTAGGATGGGCCCGAGCATCGGAGAGCCATGATCAACCCAGCCGCCCGCACCCCCGCCCCGGGACGCATCGCCTTCGCCACCGGGCTCGGCGGCGCGCTGTGCCTCTTTGCGCTCGGGCTGGGGATGCTGTTCGACCGTCCGTCGGTGCAGCTCGTGCCGCCCGCCGAAGAGGCGGAGATCCAGGGCCCGCGGCTGCCCGTGGGGGCCCTGACCTACATGCCGCTGCCCGACCCCATCCATGCCACGATCCGGGGCGGCCGTCGCCAGCTGACGCTGAAGCTGGCCTTCGCCGTCGAGGGCCAGCGGCTCGACCTGCTCGCCATGGCGGACATGTTGCGCAAGGACGTGCCGCTTCTGGTGCTGGACCTCACCGAGGCGCTGCGGGCCTGCGACGAGGCCGAACCCTCGATCGACGCCTTTCGGCGCGCGCTGCCCGAGGCGCTGCGTGCGGTGGCCAACGGGCGCTATGGCACCGAGGATCTGCCCGATCCGGTGTTCGAGGTGATGATCCCCCACTTCGTCCTCTACTGAACGGCACGAACCTTGCAGGCCGCTTCCGAAGACCAGTCCGGGAGAGTTCCATGCCGATCGAAGCCACTGTCCAGCCCCACGAGATTGCGCCGCTCGCGCCGGATCTGCCGTTCGAGACGATGATGATCGAAACGGTCTTCTTCGATGAGCGTGGCGAGGAAGCGCGTCGGCGCCGCCTGCCCCTGCAGGCGCTGCTGGGCCCGCTGCGCCACCGCCGTCGGGGCGTGTTCAGGGTCTGAGGCCCGCCAGCAGCACCCCTGTCGAACAAAGTCACACGCGGTCCGTGGACCCGGCGTGGCCGGCGGCGTCAGAACCGCCGCCCGCCGTCACCGTAGGCCAGCCGCAGCCGCTCGGTCTGCCGCGCATCGGCCTTGTCGCGCGCCCTGCGCGCCTCGAGCCACGCCTCTGCCGCCCGCACCGCGGACAAGGCCTCGACCAGCACCCCGAGAACCTGGCCGCTCGTCACGCCGGGCTGGCCCGGCACGGGCAGTTGCCCCGCCATCGCCCGCAGCTCGGCCTCGCGTGCGATCAGGGCGCCGATGTCGCCGCGCTCCATCGCGCCGCGCAGCGCACCCGCCATCGCGGCGATCCCGATGCAGAGCGCCTGCACGTCATCCCCCGGGCCGGGGGCCGGACCCGCCCCGGTCACGGGCGCCCCTGCGGGCCGATCTGCTCCCACGCGTCGAGGATAGTGCCGATGTGGCCCGCGGCCTCGCCCAGCTTCGCCCCGGCCTCGCGCCGGAAGGCGGCGGCCACCTGCGCGCGGCAGAACTCGTAGACCGAGAAGAGGTTGTCGGCGATCTCGCCGCCCTTCTCGAAATCGAGGCTGCTCTGAAGGATGTAGATCGCGGTCAGGGACCGGTTCAGATGTTGGTCGGGATAGGATCCACCCGCCTCCGACGCCGCGGCCAGCGCGCGCAGCGACCGCAGCAGCTCGCGCAGGGTGACCAGGATGATCTGGTGCGGGTCATCGACAACCTGGAAATCGACGGTCTCGGTACGCCGGTAACGGGCACGCGCATCTGCGAAAGTCATCCTCTGTCTCCTTCCGGGTTGCGGCGGGTTCGGAGGATTAAACGGCCGGTGCGAAACGCTTTTTAGGAGAGTCCGGCGGTATCTTTGCAGGCCCCGGCAGGTGACGGCCGCGCGTCAGGCGGCGCGGGCGAGAACCGTCTCGGCCAGCGGGTAACGAGGTGCGGCCGAGGGCCTTTGCGGCCGGCGGAACAGCGGTTCGGCCGGGGCGTCGGCATGAGAGCGCGCGGCAAGGGCGATGGCCTGTTCGCGGCGCAGCCGACGCAACTCGGCCAGCGTGGCGCGGACCTCGGCGGTCGATGCGCCGCGCCCGATGCGCAGGTCATGGAGGGGTGCTGCGATCCGGCCGCGGCTCCAGTCGAGCAGGATCACGACGAGCCGCGGATTGTCGAGCTTCATGCGCGCGACCTGCCGCCATTCGGCGGACTCGCATCCGGCCGCCGAGGGCCAGGAGACGACGACGGCATCGGGCCGGCGATCGGCCGCGAGCCTGCGGCCGTCGAGGGCGACGGTCTCGGGATGCGCCCCCATGTAGCGCAGGATGGCGGTCAGTCCGGGGCTGGCGGCATCGCCCAGCAGGCCCACCCGCAGCCCGTCCAGAAGCCGCGGACGGTCCGCCGCGGGAAGGGCGCGACGCAGGTTGGCCACGGCAGCGCCAAGGCCTCGAACGGCACGCGCGACAGAGGGGGTGTGGCCGTCGATGGTGCTGCGCATGGAATACCCCTTTCCAACTGGTGTTGCAGCAAACCTGCTCCACCCGGGCGCGCCGATCAACGCTGGCGCGGGCCCTCGATACGGATGCCCCCGCGCACCTTTCCTTGGGAAGGGGGACAACCATCCGTAGGGGTGGGTCAGACCGCTTCGGCCTGAGCCGGCTCGCAGATCCGATTGGCCGAAAGGACCATTCCCACGTCGCCGCCGGCCAGAAGCGCAAGCCCCGTCAGATGCGTCAGACGCGCCAGAACGCCCCTCAGCGGGCGGAGCAGCACGAGCTGCTGGCCCACCAGTTCATCCACCGGCACCGCCACCGACCGCGCCCCTGTCCCGAGGATCACGAAGACGCGGCGGCTGGCCGGCCAGGGACGATCACGCCGCCCCTCGGCCGGATGCCCGCGCAGCGCGTGGATCGCCACGATCTCGGTCTCGCTGATCCGCAGCACGCGCTGGCCGCCCGCGGCCGAGATGGTCATGGCGGCGCTCGGCTCGACCTGCAGGATGGTACGGATCGAGTCGACCGGCAGGACGTAGCGCACCCCGTCCACCCCCACGACCATCCCTTCCAGCACCACCATCGACAGCGGCAGCGCCAGATGGAAGCGCATGCCGCCCCCCGGAAGCGGCACCGCGCGGAAGCTGCCGTTCGAGCGGGCGATCCCCGCCGCAAGATCGGCGAGGGCCGGCGTGTCGGGCTGCGGCGCGCCGTCGTCCTGCAGCGTCACCATCACCCTCTCCTCATCGCGCCGCAGCGTGACATGGAGCGACGACGGCGCCCGCTCGGGACGTTCGAGGCGGATCGCGACCAGGCCCCGCAGCAGGCCCCGCAGCCGTTCCAGAAGCGCCAGATCGAGCGACAGCTCATCCCCGGCGGTGGTCAGGCAGGCTTCCCGGCGGTGGCGGCGGGCGAGCGTCTCGACAAAGGTCCGCAGCGGCCTGAGCACCGTGCTCGCGGGGCGCGCGCGCAGCGTGACCGTTTCCTCCTGAAGCGCGGCCAGCTGAGAGGTCAGCGCGGTGCCGGCCTGCGCGATCTCCTGCAGGCGGGCCGCGTGGGCATCGAGCAGCGCGCGCACGGCGGGCCGGGCGGCCCGCCAGTCGCCGCCCGCCTGCCGCATCAGCGCCTCCATCTCCTCGGCGAGGTCGTTCTCGGCAAGCTCGGCCAGCAGGTGATGCACCATCGCATGGCTGGCCGAGATCTCGCCGATGGTCTCGAGCATCTCGGGCGTGATCGTGGCGCCCTGCGCCAGCGGCGCATCGCCCGGCGCCTCGGTGACGGGCGCCTCGGCGGCCCCCGGCCGCAGCGCATGGGTCAGCGCCAGCCGGCGCCCCGACGGGTCCATCCGAACCAGGGCCTCGATCAGGTCGGGCTCGTCGAGGCGCGAGGAGATCAGGAAGTCGAACAGCGTCTCTGTGCCGCGGAAGACGGTGACGTTGGTGATCGAGCGGGCCTGATCGCCGCTCAACCACTCCAGGAAGGCTTCGGCGGTGCGGTCGTCGGTGTTGATGTCGGTGCGGATGATGTAGAACCGCTGGCCCTTCTCCATCTCTTCGGCCGCCGCGCGGACGCTCTCGGGCGACAGGACGCGGTGGAAGTCCGGCGGCAGGCCGAGGCGCCGCTCGACCGCGCCGGCCGTCATCAGCCCGTCCGTGACGAAGCAGACATTCGCCGCCTCTTCGAACAGACGGTCGAGCACCTCCATCGCCGGCTTCTCGCCCTGATCGAGCGCGTCGAACGCAAGTTCGATCGTCTCGATGAAGCCGCGGGCGATGTGGACGAGCATCGCATCCGGCGCCGCCCCCGTCGCATGGACCCGGCTGAAGAGGTCCACCAGCGACATGGCCAGCTGGGCCGCGGTGTCGAGCGCATAATGCTCGCAGGCGTGGTGGACGAGGCGCATGAGCCGGTCAAAGCGCCGGAAGGTCTCGTCGGTCGCGGCGGACCGCAGGCTGTTGAGCACCCCGTCGAGGGCCGCCAGCGTCTCGGCCGCGTGGCTGGCGCACCAGCTGCGCAGGATGCGGCGGGGGCTGACGCCCGCGGCCTCGGCCGCTTCGGGCATGACCGCCTCGACCGCCGACAACTCCTCGTAGAGCTTCAGTTCCGCGGCGCGGAAACCCTCGGCGCCCGTCGCCGAGCCGACGCCCTCGACCGCCTCGACGACGCGCACATAGCCATCGGCGCGGGCCGCCGTGCACAGCCTGTCGAGCACGGTCCTCAACTCGTCGGCGGCCGGGGTCTCTCCGGTCGAGATCCGCACGCCCAGATGGGTCACCTTCGCCAGCGGCTCGGCGATGGCCTCGAAGAAGGGACAATCACCGGGCGGCGGCGGAGGGGCGGCGGGCGGCGCGTCCATCAGCTCGTCCAGACGCAGGATGAGGGCCGACAGCCGCTCGAGATCGACATGTTCCGACAGGAAGGCCGCCAGCGCCTCCTCCCAGTCGTCAAGGCCCATCTGCCGGGCGGCGTGCTTCAGCCCGTCCGCCTCGGACCGGGCGGACGCGGCCGCCACGGCGGGATCGCTGCCGAACTGGGCCAGTTGCGCGCGGAAACGGGTCAGCGACCCGTGCGCCATGTCGCGAAAGATCGCGCGATAGGTCGGATCGTCGGCCAGTCGCGTGATGGCGCGGGCCGGCTCGGCCGGAACCGAAGCGGCCGGAGGCGAAGCAGCCGGAGGCGGGGCGGCCGGAGCCTCGGCCGCGACTGGCGGTGCCGACACCACGGGCTCCGGCTCCGGCTCGGCCTCCGTGTCATCGAGCAGCGCGAGGATGTCTGCGGTGGTCGGAACGGCAGCCGGGGCAGTGGGCGGGGGCGACATGTCCGCCGCCTCCCCCTGCCCTTCATCGCTGCCCGCTTCGGCGCTGGAGGGCGGGCCCGGCTCGGGCTCGGGCGCCGGTGCCTCGCCGCCCCCGCCCGTCTTGCAGCGGGCGATCTTGTCCCGGAGCTGGTCCATCAGCTCTTCCGAACCCGAGGGCGACACATCGGCCCGCGTGGCCGCCGTCTCCTCGAGCATGGTGCGCAGCACGTCCGAGGCGAAGAGAAGGATCTCGACGATCTCGGCGTCCATCGGCACGCCCTCGTCGCGGACGAGGCCGATCAGATCCTCGGAAAGGTGCGCCCGGCTCTCGACGACCGAGAGCCCCAGCACCCGCGAATTGCCCTTGAACGTGTGGACGGCGCGGAACAGCGGGCCCACATGCTCGCCCGGTTCCGCCCCCGCCTTCAGCGCCAGAAGGGAGGCCTCCATTGCATCAAGCGCCTGTGCGCCGTCATCGGCATACAGCGCCCAGATCTCGTCCATCTCGTCGAAATCGTCCGACATGGCCAGCCTCCCCCTTTCGCCGACCGCCTCAGGCGGCCATCAGCGTCCGCATCGTGCGGGCAAGCTCGTCGCCCGTCTTCTCCTCCAGATCGTGCGAGACCGTGCCCGAGGGCTTGGCCACCACGCCGTCGGCGCCCAGTTCGCGGGCGCGCGCCGCGTGCGGCGAGCCCGAGACGGCCACCGACGACAGCATGCAGATCTTGGCGCGGGTCTTCAGCTTGGCGTGGCGCAGGAACTCCATCCCGTCCATCACCGGCATCTCGATGTCGAGCAGGATCAGATCGACATTGGGCTGGGCGGCGAGCTTGTCGAGCGCCTCCTGCCCGTTGGCCGCCTGCGCCACCACCTTGAAGTCCGGCAGGGTCTTGATGAAGCTTGCGATGTAGAGCCGCATCATGGCGGCATCGTCCACGATCATGACATTGTAGGGCATGGGTCTCTCCGTGCTTGGCGACGCCGGACCGGAGGGTCCGGCGCAGGGATTGGCAATGCCGGACCGGGCGGGCCGGCGCGGATCTCAGAAGTCGGCGAAGCCGCGCTCGTCGCGGTCCGTCAGATGGGTGCCGTGGCCGTTGGTGCGGGCGGCCGGCGGGGCCGAGGCGGTGATCGGACGCGCGGAGGCCAGCCCCATCTGCGCCGCCACCATCTGCTGAAGCTGCGCCAGCATCTCGGGCGGCAGCGCCTCGAGCGAGGGCAGCGCCTGCACAAGCTCGCGCACCTTGCGCAGCTTGAAGCGGCCGATCTCGGTCCGCATCGCCTCGGTCGCGGCCTGCATCTGCGTGGCCGACGAGGCCAGCTCGTCCGCCTGCTGGCTGGTCGAGAGCGCCGACTTGGCCACCTCGCCGATCGCGCTCGAGATCTGGGCCACGTTGCGCGTCTGCTCGTCCGAAGCGCGCGAGATGTCCTGGACCAGCGCCTTCACCTTCTCGATATCGTCCACGATCGAGACGAACGAGCGCGAGGTCTCGGTGGCGATCCGCACGCCCGCCTGCACGCGGCTGCCGGCGTCCTCGATCAGCTCCGAGGTTTCGCGCGCGGCCTTGGCCGAGCGGCCGGCAAGGTTCCTCACCTCGTGCGCCACGACCGCAAAGCCCCGGCCGTGCTGGCCCGCGCGCGCCGCCTCGACAGCCGCGTTCAGCGCCAGAAGGTTGGTCTGGAAGGCGATCTCGTCGATGACCTTGATGATCTTGGCGATGCCCTGCGACGAGACGCGGATGCCCTCCATCGCCTGCACCATCTCGGTCACCTTCTCGCGGCCCTCGGCGGCGACGGTGGCCGCCCCCTCGACCAGAAGGCTCGCGGACCGGGCGGCGGCGGCGTTGGCCTTCACCTGGCTGTCGGTCTCTTCGGCCGAGGCCGAGACCTCATCGACCGAGGAGGACTGCACCGCCGAGTTGGTGGCCAGCGACTGCGAGGCCTGGCTCACCTGCATGACGGTCTGCGCCGTCTGCTCGAGCTGGACCGACAGCGAATGGAACACGCCGTTCAGGCTGGCGTAGGTCCGCTCGAACGAACGCACGATCTCGACGAAATCGCCCGAGAACTTCGACAGGTCCACCTCGCGGTCGAGCCGCCCTTCCACGATGCTGTCCGACAGCATGGCGACCTCGGCCGTCACCGCCTTCATGTTGGTGCGGAAGCGGTCGATCACCCGGTTGACCATGGCCCTCTTGCCGGGCCACTGGCGGATCGGGGCGTCGAAGTTGCCCTCGCCGATCGCCTCGAAGCAGCGGATCGCCTCCTCGATCGACTGGACCTGCGCATCGGCCATCTCGTTGAGCGCCTCGGCGACATGGCGAAGCTCGCCCGGATAGGCGGCCGCATCCATGCGCACATCCTCATCGCCGGCCACATGGGCGGCGGACATGCTGCGCACTTCGGCCATCAGGCGGTTGATCTGCGCATCCGACTCGGCCGCCGCCGAGGCCGCATGACGCAGGTTCGACCGCACCGCCTCGATCGCATCGTTGGCCCCGGACTTGGCCCCCGGAAAGCGCGAGACCGGCGCGTCGAGATCGCCCTCGCCCAGCCGGCGGAAACAGGTGAGCGCCTCGCCGATGGTGCCGATGTGGCTCTGCACCATCTCGTTGACGAGGCCCGCGACGGCGGCCAGCTCCTGCGGATAGGCGGACGGGTCCATGAAATGGTCGATGTCGCCCTGAACGTGGGCGGTGGCCATCTTCTTCATGTCCGCCAGCAGGCGCTGGACCGGCGCATGGTCGGTCGTGTCGGGGGAAGCGGCTTTGGCGTCTTGGGCGGCGGGCATGGTGTCGGTTCTTTTCGCGGGCGTGGTGGACCGGGCGGACCGGCGGTTCCGGGTGGGCTCCCCGGATGCGGAGGCGGGCGCAGCCGCCGGCTCGGGCGCGGCCGGTGCCTCGGGCGCTGCGGCGGCTTCCGGCGGGCCGGCCAGCCAGTCGAGCGGATCGTTGGTCAGCCGTTGTGTCGCGGCCGGCGCCGGGGCGGTTCTGGGGCGGCGTGTCATGTCCTGGTTCCCTTTCGTCTGGCGCCTCGGCCGCCCCGCATCAGCAGGCGGGCGAGCTCGGCATGGTCGGCAGCGCCCGTGCTGGCGGGCGCATGGGTGAAGATGGTCCGGCCGCGTCCGGGTGCCTCGGCCAGCTTGACCGAAGAGCGGATGGCGACCGGCAGGAAGCTCTCGCCGAACCGTTCGGCGAGGCGGGCGCGAACCTCACGGTGGACGGCAAGCCGGTCCGAGACGCGGGTGGCGAGCAGGCGCAGCCGGCTCCAGTCGAGGCCCGCCCCCTGCATGGTGCGCAGCAGCCGGTTGAGGCCCTGAAGTCCGAGGAAGTCCGGCTCGAGCGGGCAGATCACCAGATCCGAGCCGCGCATGAGATCGGCGATGGCCTCCGACCAGGTCGGCGGCGCATCCATCAGCACCCAGTCGAACGAGGCGCCAAGGCCCTCGGTCGGCACGCCCGCGCCGAGGGCGGCGAGCGGCTCGGCCGCGCCCGGCACGAGCCAGAGGCCGGCTTCGCCCGGTACCGGCAGCGGCTCTCCGGGACGGCCGGCGAGCCAGTCGGCCACCGTCCAGTCCGCACCTTCGGCCGGCAGACCGAGGCCCGCCGTCAGGTGCATCTGCGGGTCGAGGTCCACCAGCAGCACCCGCCCCGCCCCGGCGCGGGCCAGCGCCGCCCCGAGGTTCGCGGCCGTGGTGGTCTTGCCGACCCCGCCCTTCTGGTTGCAGATCATCACCCGCATGGGTCAGGCCACCAGATCCGCGGGCAGCGACAGATCGCCATCGGCCACCAAAACGTCCGCATCCAGAAGGATCGTCACCCGATCCCCCACCCGCGCCAGCCCCATGACCGGGCTGCGCCCGCCACGGCCGAACTGGCCCGGACGGTCGATCTGTGCCGGCGGAATGTCGAGCACCTCGCTCACCCCGTCCACGATCAGCCCCACCGGCGCCTCGGCCACGTCGAGCACGATGATCACCGTCCGCTCGTCATAGGCGCGCTCGGCCATGCCGAAGCGCAGCCGCACGTCGAGCAGCGGGATCACCTTGCCGCGCAGGTTGATGACGCCCTTGATCCAGACGGGCACGTCCGGCACGCCCATGATCCGCTGCATGCCGACGATCTCGGTCACGCCGCCGATGCCCACCCCGTATTCCTCGCCGCCAAGGGCGAAGGTGAGATACATGTCATCCACATTGTCCGTCTCCGAGAGCGGCTTGCCCTCGGCGCGGGCGGTGCGGGTCAGATCCTCGGCCATGTCGCCGTCTCCTCTCGTTCAGTCGTGAGCCGCGGCGCGCAAGCCGCGGTGGCGGGGCTGCGGGCCGCGGCCGCGCAGGCCAGCATCATGCGGGCGGGGATGTCGTCGAGCGTGACGATCTCGTCGGCGGCGTTCAGGTCGCGCGCTGCAAGGGGCATGCCGTAAACCACCGACGAGGCCTCGTCCTGAGCAAAGGTACGTCCCCCCGCCCTCCTTATGGCGAGGAGCCCCGCCGCGCCGTCGCGCCCCATCCCCGTCAGGAGCGCCGCCGAGACGGCCTGTCCGGCCACGCCCGCCACCGAGGTGAAGAGCCGATCGACCGAGGGCCGCGAGTAGCAGACCGGATCGCCCGGAACGAGCCGGACCCGATAGCCCCGGTCGGCCCGCTCGAGCTCCATGTGCCGCAGGCCACCCGGCGCGATGAGCACGAGGCCCGGCAGCACAAGGTCGCCGTCGGCGGCCTCGCGCACCCGCATCCGGCAGATCGCGTCGAGCCTGCGGGCGAAGGGCGCGGTGAAGCCCATCGGCATGTGCTGCACGATGACCACCCCCGGCGAGCGGGCCGGAAAGAAGGGCAGGATGCGGCTCAGCGCCTGAACCCCGCCGGTCGAGGCGCCGATCACATGGATCCAGTCGTCCGACGCCTCGGGCGGCATCGAGGGCGGCACCGCGCCCGAAGGCAGCGTCGGGCGCGCACGGGCCGCCGCCCAGACCCGCGCACAGATGTCGCGCATGATCGAGGGCAGCCCCTCGCCCACCCCCAGCGAGGGTTTCGATATGATGTCCACCGCGCCGGCCTCCATCGCCCGCATGACGACCTCGCCGCTGG
This sequence comes from Cereibacter azotoformans, assembly GCF_021391315.1. Classification (NCBI taxonomy): domain Bacteria; kingdom Pseudomonadati; phylum Pseudomonadota; class Alphaproteobacteria; order Rhodobacterales; family Paracoccaceae; genus Cereibacter; species Cereibacter azotoformans. The sequence goes on from NZ_CP090021.1 coordinate 1,484,915, forward strand.
CGCGGGTGAGCGACGAGATCACGACGGTCGGCACCGGCGCATCGGCCATGTAGCTTCTGAGGAAGGTCAGCCCGTCCATCTGCGGCATCTCGAGATCGAGCGTCACCACATCGGGTTTCAGCTCGGCCATCCGCTCGCGCGCGGCGGCGGCGCTCGAAGCCGTGCCCACCACCTCGAGCCGCGGATCGGTCGCGAGGCCCTGCGACAGGACCTGGCGCACCATGGCGGAATCATCCACGATCAGCACGCGGGTCGCGCCCTCGCGTTCCCTGACCGGCACTGCGCCCCAGCCCCGCTCGCGCATCAGCGGGCCTCCTTCTGGTGCAGCCCGCCGCCGATCGAACGCCAGCCGCTGTCATGGTCGCGCAGGCTCTCGGTGACGCTCGTCACCAGCCAGCCGCCGGGCTCGGTGGCGTCATGCAGGGCGCGCAGCGTCTCGGCCTGGTCGGCACGGTCGAAATAGTAGAGGACGTTGCGGCAGAAGATGGCCTGAAAGGGCTTGCGGAACGGAAAGGGCCGGGTCTTGAGGTTCATGCGCCGGAAGACGCAGGCCGCGGCCAGCTCGGGCGCCACCCGGAAGGTGTCGTTGCCCAGCGGCACGAACCAGCGCCGCAGGACGGCGTCGGGCACCTGCTCGAGATGGCGGCGGCGGTAGATCCCCTGCTCGGCCTGCTCGACCATGGGCGCGCTGATGTCGGTCCCGAGGATCTGCGTCCGCGCGAGGCCCTCGGGCCCCAGCGTCTCGGCGATCATCATGGCGATCGTATAGACCTCGTCGCCGCTCGAGCAGGCCGCACTCCAGATGCGGATCTCGTCGCGCCGCGCAAGGACGGGCAGCACCATCGCCCGGAAGGCGTCGAGCACGTCGGGCTCGCGGCAGAAGTAGGTGTGGTTGGTCGAGGCGGCGTGCATGACCGCCAGTTCCAGATCGTGCGACCCGGCGGCGTTCAGCCGGATGGCCAGATCGGCGAGGCTGCCGAGGTCATAGGCCCGGCGCACCCGCGACAGGCGCTGGCGCAGCATCTCTCCCTTGTGCTCGGGATAGGCGATGCCGCAGCGCCGGCTGAGCCAGATGCGGATCGCCTCGTATCCCGCTTCCTCGCGGATGGTCATGCGCCACCTCCGCCCGCAAGGCGGTTGCCGTCGAGCACGAGCGCGACCTCTCCGGTTCCCAGAAGCGCGCAGCCCCAGCTTGCCCGCACCCGCGCGAGGCGCCCCGTCAGGGGCTTCATCACCACCTGCTGACGGTCGAGGACCTCGTCCACCGGCACGGCGATCGCGCCGGAGGCGGTGCCGACCACGGCCAGCACCTGCGACGAGAGCGGCGGCAATCCGGCCGTCGGTTCGTCGTAGAACTTCTCGAGCCGGCAGACCGGGATCCAGCGGCCGCGCAGCCGCAGCATCTCGGAGCCGCCGGCCGCCCCCACGCCCATCACGTCGGCGGGGGCGGGCTGGACGATCTCGGAGACCACGTCGATCGGCAGGGCATAGAGCCGCTGGCCGAGGCGCAGGATGATGCAATCGAGGAAGGCGAGCGAGACGGGGATATGGAGCGACACCTCGCTGCCCGCCCCGGCGGCGCTCTCCACCCCGATCCGGCCGCGCAGCGCGGTCATGGTCGTGTTCAGCACATCCATGCCGACGCCGCGCCCCGAGAGGTTCGTCACCGCCTCTGCGGTCGAGAAGCCCGGCTGGAAGATCACCTTCCAGAGCACCGAAGGCTCGGGCTCCTCGTCGGGTCCGAAGAGGCCGCGCTCGCGCGCCCGCTTCAGGATCTTGTCGCGCGAGAGGCCGCGGCCGTCGTCGGCCACGGTGATCCGCACTTCCGAGCCGACCTGCGCGGCCGACAGGGTGATGCGCCCGGTCTCGGGCTTGCCCGCCGCCAGCCGCTCGGCGGGCGACTCGAGCCCGTGATCGGCCGAGTTGCGCACCACATGCAGCAGCGGATCGTAGAGCTGGTCGGCCACGAGCTTGTCGATCGCCGTCTCTTCGCCCTCGAGCACCATCTCGATCTTCTTGCCGGTCTGGCGCTCCAGCTCGCGGACCATGCGGCGCAGGCGCTTGAACACCTCCTCGACCGGGACGAGCCGAAGCTCGGTCGCCGCGTCCTGAACCTCGCGCACGATCATGGTCAGCCGGTGCACGGCCGCATCGAAGGAGGTCAGCTCGAGCCCCGCCAGATCGGGCGAATGGACCGTCTCGGCCACCGACAGCGACAGCTCCCCCACAAGATCCATCAGACGGCTGATCTTGTCGGAGGACACCCGCATCAGCCCGCCATCGGCGCCGGTCTCGGTCATCGCGCTCATGCGGGCATCCCCGCGTGGCGGGCCACGTCGGTCGGATCCTGCAGGCACGGCGCACCGGCCGGTCCGGGCACGGACGGCCGGATGGCGAAACCCGCCCCTCCGGTCCGGAGACGGCCGGGCCTGCGGGCCTGACGAGGAGGTGAGACGGGCGGGCACATGTCTGGGAAATGCCTTGCGGACCGCCGTCAGGCGGCCTCTTCGTTCCGGTCGAAGTTGAAGATGCAGACGCCGTCGAAGCCCGTGGACTTGAACAGGAAGGTCTTCTTCATCGTGTCGAGGAAGCCGCCGTGCTTCTTCTCGAAATTCTTGAGCTCGCCGATCGCCGGGAAGAAGACATTGATCGAAACATCCCCCTCCTTCGAGATCAGGACGTTCAGCCCGCTCAGGTTGCAGGTGGGGATGGCGTTGCCGAGGGCTTCGATCACGAAGGGGACGGCGATCTGCGCGGCATCCAGGCTGGGAAATTTCAGGTGGTAGGTCTTGGACAACATGACGCTTGGGGCCCCGCAATCTTTGTTCCGTTCGACGGGAAACGACCGGGTGGCCCGAAATGTGAGATGCCGGACGGATGGAACGGATACATCCCTTCGTATGGGATGGCGCGCCCGGATGTGGCCGAAGGAGGAAGCGCACCGGCGGAAGTCGGGGCTTCGTCCGGTTGCATGCCCACCCGCGAGCCGAAAGTGCTGTCGGAAAAGCGCGCGCTGTCCGCGCCTTGGCTCCATCCGACGGGCGGCCGACGGCCCGGGGGCGTCCAACATCCGACAACGTCCGCCGCAGCCATCCGGTTCCGAGCTCCATCGGCCTTATCCGCGGCCGTTTTAGAGGGCGGCGAAAATTTTTCCGGCGCCGAGCGCGCAGGTGGCACGATTTCTGCCTCTTCATCCGCGACAGGCAAGAAACGTCGAGGAGCAGAAATGGCCGCCATCCAGATCATCGGAACCGACTTCGCCGCCGCCCACGCGCTGGAGGGGCTGCTCGCGCGTCGCCGTGTCCGCCTGCAGGCCGGGACGGGCGGGCCGGTGGCGGTGCTGGCCTGCTCGGCGCGCCACGAGGCCGCCTCGGGCGGTGCGCCGGGCATCACCGCGCTGGCACGCGCCGCCGGCGCCCGGGCGGTGGTGATCGTCGAGGAAGGCGCGGACGCGCTGGCCATCTCCGGCGAGATGGGCGGCCGGCTGCTGCGCGTGGCGCTGCCGCGAGCCTCCGGCCAGCCGGCGCACCGGGACGCGGCGCTTCTGATGCTGGCCGACGTGCTCGCCTCGCAGGTGTCGGCCATGGTGGCGGCGGATGCGGCCACCGGGGCGCTGATCGACCTCGCGGCGCGCGTGGCCCGCACCGATGTCACCGTCTTCATCAACGGGCCGACCGGCTCGGGCAAGGAAGTGCTCGCGCGCAAGGTGCATGAGGCCAGCCGCCGGGCCGCCGCCCCCTTCATCGCGATCAACTGCGCGGCCATCCCCGAAAACATGCTGGAGGCCATCCTCTTCGGCCACGAGAAGGGCGCCTTCACCGGCGCCTCGGGCGCCAACAAGGGCATCATCCGCGCGGCCGAGAGCGGCACGCTCCTGCTCGACGAAGTGTCGGAAATGCCGATGGGCCTGCAGTCCAAGCTTCTGCGTGTGCTGCAGGAGCGGCGCGTCACGCCCCTTGGCAGCCAGACCGAGGTGCCCGTGGACGTGCGCATCATCGCCACCTCGAACCGCAACATGCCCGAAGAGGTCCGCGCCCGCCGCTTCCGCGAGGACCTGTGGTACCGGCTGAACGTCTTCCCGCTGACGACGAAGCCCCTTTGCGAGCGCGAGGACGACATTCCCGCGCTTGCCGTCTCGCTTCTGCGCCGCCATTGCCCCGCCGACGTGGCGCTGCCGCTGGTGACGCCCGAGGCGATGGAGGTGCTGCTGGCCCACGACTGGCCCGGCAACGTGCGCGAGCTGGAGAACGTGATCCAGCGCGCGCTGGTGCTGCACGAGGACAGCCGGATCACCGCGGCCGACATCGTGATCGACGCCGTGCCGCAGCTGCCGGTGCGCGCGCTGCATCTCGCCGCGGTCTGACGGAGCGCGGCCCATGAGCATCAACGGCATCTCCGGCGCCTCGCCGCTGGTGGCGCTTCAGGGCCCCTCGGCGAGCCAGCGGCCCGAGCCTGTCTCATCCACCGACCGCGCGCAGGCCCCGGCCTTCAGCGAGCGGCTGGGCAGCGCCCTCGAGGGGCTCGCCAAGTCGCAGACCGAGGCGGCCGAGAAGGCCTCGGCCTTCGAGCGCGGCGAGGGCGGCAACCTGGCCGAGGTGATGGTCTCGCAGCAGGTTTCCTCGCTCGGGTTCCAGCTGGCGCTGAACGTGCGGAACAAGGCGCTCGGCGCCTACCGCGACATCATGAACATGCCGGTCTGAGATCCGGGGAAAGCGACCGATGGCCCTCTCTCCCACCCCTCCCGCGGTGCGCGGCGCCGACAGCCCGCTGGCGCTCCAGATGCGCGGCATGGTCTCGCAACTGCGCCAGTTCGGCGACCAGCCGGGGCTGCGCCGCGCCATGCCCGCCATCGTGATCCTCAGCGTCACGGTGCTGGCCCTCGCCGGCTGGATCCTGATGCGCGAGCCCTCGCGGGTCACGCTTTATCCCGGCCTGCCCGAAGCCGAGAAGGCCCGCGTGATCGACACGCTGACGGGGGGCGGGATCGCGGCCGTCATCGACGAGCGCACCGGCGAGGTGGCCGTGCCCGGCGGCGACTACCACCGCGCGCGGATGCTGCTGGCCGCGCAGGGGCTGCCGCAGGGCCTGCCCGACGGCAACGCCATGCTGAGCGACCTGCCGATGGGCACCTCGAAATCGGTCGAGACCGCGCGGCTGCGGCAGGCGCAGGAACTCGACCTTGCGCGCTCCATCACCGAGATCTCGGCGGTTTCGGCGGCACGGGTGCATCTGGCGCTGCCCGAACGGTCGGCCTTCCTGCGCGACAGCCAGCCGCCGCGCGCCAGCGTCTTCCTGCAGGTGGCGCCGGGGCGCGCCCTCGACGGCGCGCAGGTCGAGGCGATCGTGAACCTCGTCTCCTCCTCGGTGCCGGGGATGGCGCGGCAGGATGTGACGGTGGTGGACCAGATGGGCCGCCTGCTGTCGCGCGGCTCGGACGATCCGGCGGTGCTGCTCAATGACCGCCAGCTCCAGCACCGCGTCCAGATGGAGACGCTCTACCGCAACCGGATCGAGAGCCTTTTGTCGCCGATCACCGGCCCGGGCAACCTTGCGGTCCAGGTCACGATCGACATGGACTTCACCCGTCAGGAGATCCGCGAGGAGCAGGTCGATCCCGACCGGACCGCGATCCTGTCCGAGCAGAGCCAGGTCGAGGAAAGCGCCGATCCGCAGGCCCGCGGCATCCCGGGCGCCGTCGCCAACGCGCCGCCCCCCGAGGCCGCCCTGGCCGAAGGCGCGCCGCCCACCGAGGCGGGAGCGGCCCCGCCGGCCCTGCGGTCGCGCTCGCAGAACTCGACCCGCAACTTCGAGATCAGCCGGAAGGTCGAGACCACGCTGCCCGCCACCGCCCGCATCGCCCGCGTCAGCGCCGCCGTGGTGATCCGTGCCCAGCCGCAGCCCGCCCCGGCCGACCCCGAGGCGCCTCCGCCGCCGCTCCTGCCCGAGGCGCTGCAGGCCGATCTCGACCGGCTGACCCGCTCGGCCATCGGCTTCGACGAGACCCGCGGCGACGTGGTCACGATCACCGCCCAGCCCTTCCTCGACACGATCATGCCCGAGCCGCCGGGCTGGACCTCGCAGCCCTGGGTGGCCGATCTGGCCCGTCAGGCCTTCCTGCTGGCAGCCCTGGCCGTGGTGGCGCTGGGTGTCGTGCGGCCCATCCTGAACCGCGTCCTGCTGCCCGCCCCCGCCGCGGCCGGCGCGCTGCCGCTCTCGCCCGGAGAGGCCGCCGTCGAGGTGGGCGAAGGCGAGACGCTGGACGATGTGCGCGCCCGTCTCAAGGCCCGGCAGGGCGCGCTCACGAAGAACATGCTCGACGCGGCGCGCAGCCACGAAGAGCAGATCCTCGTGATCCGCAAGCTGGTCGAGGAGGACTCGGGGCGCATCGCCACGACCTTCCGCCAGATGATCGCCTCCGAGCTTGATACCGTGAACTGAGATGTCGAAAGCCGCCGATCACTTCAAGACGCTCTCGGGAACGCAGAAGGCCGCGATCCTGCTCATGCTCTTCGGCGAGACCACCGCCGCGCAGATCATGCGCAACCTCTCGCCGCGCGAGGTGCAGCATCTGGGCGCCGCCATGTACACGGTCCGCGGGGTGGATCAGGACACGCTGAGCCTCGTGCTCGACGATTTCCTCGAGACGCTCCGGCTGCAGACGGGTCTGGGCTTCGGCGCGGCGGGCTATATCCGCAACGTCCTGTCGGCGGCTTTCGGAGAGGACAAGGCCGAGACGGTCATCAGCCGCATCGGCCAGTCCGCCTCCGAGCGGCCGCTCGAGATCCTCGACTGGATGGATGCGCCCTCGATCGCCGAGCTGCTGGTGGACGAGCACCCTCAGATCATGGCGCTGACGGTGGCCTGCCTCGATCACGCGCTGGCCGCCCAGGTGCTGGCCCTCCTGCCCGAGGAGATCCAGCCCGAGGTGGTCCAGCGCATCGCCTCGCTCAACACGGTGCAGCCCGAGGCGCTGGCCGATCTCCAGCAGGTCATGCAGCGCAAGTTCAAGGCCTCGACCACGATGCGCGCGAGCCAGATCGGCGGCGTGAAGGCCGCGGCCAAGATCATGAACTTCACCCGCACGGCGACCGAAGCCCGGATCCTCAAGGACATCCGCAAGGACGACAAGGATCTGATGCAGGCGATCCAGGACAACATGTTCGTCTTCGACAACCTCATCAAGTCCGACGAACGCTCGCTTCAGACGCTGATGCGGTCGGTGGACAACGAGACGCTGGTGCTGGCGCTGAAGGGCGCGGACGAGATGCTGCGGGCCAAGATCCTCGGCTGCATGTCCACCCGCGCGGCGGCCAATGTGCGCGACGAGATGGAGGCGATGGGGCCGGTGCGGCTGACGGACGTCCAGGCCGCGCAAAAGCAGATCATCGCGGTGGCGCGGCAGCTGTCGGACGAGGGCACGATCGTGCTCGCGGGGCGCGGCGGCGAGCAGATGGTGTAAGGCATGAACGCGCGGACGCCCATGGGACCCGAGGATGTGCTGGCGCTGATCCGCGAGTCGAACGCGCGCGGATTTGGCCGCTCGGCGGTGCCGGTGCGCGCGCCGGCCGAACCGTTCCGCCCCACGCCCCTTGCGGGGCTGGTGCGCGACGTGGCCCCCGAAGGGGCCGCCCTGCCGGTGCTGGAACCGGAACCGCCGGCGCCGCCCGCCCCCGCCCTGCCCGATCCTGTGCCGCCCGATCCCGCGCTCCTCGAGGCCGCCCGCGCCGAGGGTCGCCGCGAGGGCCATGCGGAGGGTCTGGCCGAGGGCCGTGCGGCGGGCCGTGCCGAGGCCGAGGCCGCGCTCGGCGCCGCACGCGACACGTTCCTGCAACTCGCCGCCCGGCTGTCGGCGCCCACCCCCGCCGATACGGCGCGGCTTGCCCAGCTGATCGAGGGCGCGGTCCGGGCCCTGGCGAGCCAGCGTGCGGGCCTCGCCATCGACGCCCACCCCGAGGCCTTCGCCGCCCGGATCGAGACGCTGGCCGACCGGGTGGCGCATGGCCTGCGCGAGGTGACGCTGCGGCTCAATGCCGAGGATCTGCGCGCCGTAGCCCCGCATCTCGAGGCCGGAGGGATCTGTCCGCCGGCGCGGATCACGGCCGATCCGAGGCTGGCCCGCGGCGATCTGGAGGTGCGCGCCGAGGGGATCGTGCTCGCCGACCTGATCGGAGTCGCGCCTCTGGCCGCCGCCCCCGGCCGCGATCCGGAGACCGCGCCCGCCGACGCCATCGGCGCTTCGGCCGCGGCGGCCTCATGAACGCGCTGATCGACAGCCTCGCCCATCATCTCGCGCATCTGCCGCAGCGGCAGGCGCCGGAGGTGACGGGGCGCGTCTCGCGCTACGACGGTCTCCTTCTCGAATGTGCGGGTTTTCCGGCCAGCCCCGGCGCGCTCTGCCGCGTCGCCACCGAGGACGGCTCCGAGGTCCAGGGCGAGGTGATCGGCTTTGCCAAGGGCAGCAACCTGCTGTTTCTCGACCATACGCGCGCCCCGGTGATCGCGGGCGCGCGCGTCCGTCTGGTGCCGGGCGGCCAGATGGCGGCGGTGGGGCCGGAACTCCTAGGGCGCGTGATCGACGCCGAGGGCGCGCCGCTCGACGGTCTGCCCCCGCCGGACTGTTCGGCGGAATGGCCGCTCGCGGGGCGGACGATGAACCCGCTGGCGCGAACGCCCGTCAGCCGTCCGCTCGACGTCGGCGTGCGCGCGATCAACGCGGCGCTGACGGTGGGTCAGGGCCAGCGCATCGGCATCGTGGCGGGCTCGGGCGTGGGCAAGTCGGTGCTGATCGAGATGATGACGCGCTACACCGCGGCCGATGTCATCGTCGTGGGCCTCATCGGCGAGCGCGCGCGGGAGGTGGGCGCCTTCGCGGCCTCGGTCATGCAGGGTGAGGCGGCGCGCAAGCTCTGCATGGTGGCCGTGCCCGCCGACCGCTCGCCGCTGCTGCGCCTGCGCGCCGCCCGACGCGCCACCGCCATCGCCGAACATTTCCGCGCGCAGGGCAAGCAGGTCCTGCTGATCATGGACAGCCTGACGCGCGTGGCCCATGCGCAGCGCGAGGTGGGCCTTGCGCTCGGCGAGCAGCCGACCGCCAAGGGCTACCCCCCGTCCGTCGTCTCGATGATCCCGGGCCTGATCGAGCGCACCGGGCCCGGTCTGCCCGGCGAGGGTGCGATCACCGCGATCTACACCGTGCTGGCCGACGGCGACGACACGACGAACGATCCGGTCGTCGATACCGCCCGCGCCATTCTCGACGGCCATTTCGTCCTGTCGCGGCGGCAGACGCAGATGGGGCTCTATCCCGCCATCGACATCCCCCATTCGGTCAGCCGCACCATGAACGACGTGGTGGATGAGCGTCACCGCAAGGCCGCCGCGCGGCTGAGGCAGCTGATCTCGCTCTACACCGACAACCGGGACCTGATGCTGATGGGCGGCTACGCGCCGGGGCAGGACGCCGACCTCGACCAGGCGGTGCAGCTCTGGCCGAAGATCCGGGCGCTGATCGGCCAGGGCCCGCACGAGCCATCGGATTTCGAAGCCAGCCGCACGGCGCTGCTGGATCTGACAGGGATGTGACATGACCACCAAGAGCCACCTTCTCTCCCTCATGTCGCGGCGCGAGACGGTGCGCCTGATGCAGGTGCAGGGCGCGCTGCGCGAGGCGCGCGACCGCCACGCCGAGGCCGAGGCGATCTCGGAGCGGCTGTCGCAGATGCTGGAAAGCCGTCGGGCGACGGCGCAGGGGCCGGTGGCGGCGGCCGACCTGTTCCGCGCGCACCGGCTGACCCTCCAGATCGCCGAACAGGCGGAGCGCAGCGCGCAGCGGGCGGCCGAACTGTCGGCCGCGCTCGGCGTGGCGCAGGCCGAGATGGCACGGCAGGATCACCGGACGCGCCTCCTTCAGGAGAGCGCCGCGACCGCGCTTGCCGCCGAGACGGAAGAGCGCATCGCACGCGCCGAAGCCGCGCGCCCGGCCCTGCGCCGGGGCTGAGCGGCGCTGCGGAAAGAGCGCCCGGTCTGGCACCGATCTTGCAAACGGGAAAGCAGTTCAGGAGGCAGGCATGAAGGTCGCCGAGGCACAAGCACAGGATTGGCGCGCGATCGCGGGGCCGGTTGCCACGGCATCGGCGGCGCCCGATCTGTTCGCGGCCCTGCTGGCGGCCAACTCGGCCGCTCCGGCGCGGGCGCCTGCCGTTCCCACCGTGCCGGCCCCCGGCGACCTGTCCCGATGTCCGGCCGACGACGCGCCTCCTGTGGAGGAGCTTGCCGCCGAGCTGCCCGCACCGCTCGGACGGCGCCCGGTTGACCCCTCGGCCGTGGCTGCGCAACCCGAACCCTCCGCGTCCCTGCGCTGGCCGACAGGCCGCCTGTCGATCACGGTGGGAACAGACGCCGGTGCCCTGCAAGCTGCGGGAGACGGGGCGATCCTTCCCGCGCTGCCCGTGGGGCCCGGGGCCTCAGCACCTGAAGGCGCGGCCCCTGCCGTTGCGCGGTCCGAGGCTGCGCCTCCATCGCCGGACACCGCCGCGCAGCCCGGGGATGACATCCGGCCCGAGAGCCACGTGTCACCTTCGAGGGAGGCGCCCAAGACGCCCCGAGTGTCGCTCGCCCCCCCGGCCGCAGCGGACGCCGCGCCGCCTTCGAGACATGAGCCCGAGCCGGCCGAAGAGCCCAAGATGCCTCGAGAGGCGCCGGCCGCAGCGGACGCCGCGGCGCCTTCGCAGGATGACCGGCCGGCCGAGACGCTGGCCCCTGCGCCTGCCTTGACCGTCCCGGCTCAGGAGCCCGGCGCGCTTGCCACGACCGCTGCGCCGGGCAGGGACACACCTGCGCCGACAGCGCCGACGCCGGAGCGCGTGAGGATCCTGGCGGACCGCGCGGGGCGGGCAGAGGATCTGCCGCGTGCGCCGTCCGGCATGGGCCCGGTTCACCAAGGGGATCGGCAGGCGTTCGTCGCGGCGGGCAAGCCGGAGGATGTCCTGCCCGACACGCCGGCGATGCCGGATGAGACGGCCCCTGTCCGCGAGCCCGGAGAGCGGCCGGCCGCCCAACGCGAGCCCGTCCGGTCGGCCCCCGCGGCCCGTTCGGGCGAGCGCGCGCCCGATGCGGCCCTGACGGCGGCACCCGTTCCGCAATCGGCACCGCCGCGGGAGCGACTCGGCCCGACCATGGCCGAGCGCGGACCGGAGCCGGCGTCGGAGCCCAAGGCACAGGCTGTCGAGCCTTCCGCCGCCGCGCCGCGCGCGGATTTCGAGGCCGCACCGAAGCGGACGGGGGACCTGTCCCCGCAGCCGGATCGGGCGCCGGAACCGGCGGAGGCCTCCGTTCCCCGCGCGCCCATGGCCGAGCGGCCGCCCGCCGGTGTGGACACGGCCGCCCTGCCGCCTTCGGGAACGGACAGGGCCGACGAGACCCAGCCTTCGGGCCCCGCCGAGGGACTTGCGCTCGGGGACCCTGACTGGCCGATCGAGGTGCAGGAGCATGTCCTCGAGGCCGCCGAGGCCGGCACTTCCGAGATCGAGATCGTCCTCGCGCCCGAGACGCTGGGCCGGCTCCGCATCCGGGTCGAGATGCGCGAGGGCGCGGCGCAGGTGAGCTTCGTCACCGAGACCGCCGAGGCGGCCCGCCTCCTTGCGGGGCAGGAAGGGCGCCTGTCCGACCTGCTCGAGAAGCAGGGCCTGTCGCTGGCCCGTCACGAGGCGGGACAGGGCGACACCGGCGCCCGGCGCGACAGCCCCGAACAGGGCCCTGCGCGCCGGACCTTCCGCCCCTCTCCCGTCCTGCCCGAACCCGCCGCCCCTGCGGCCGGGCTCGTCAACCTGATCGCCTGAGGACCCGACCGTGACCGACGCAACCGCCACCCTTGATCCCAAGCCCCGCCGCGGACGCGGCCTCCTGCGCATGCTCGGCCTGCTTCTGCTTTCGGTCGTGCTGCTGGCGCTGGGGTTCGGCGCGGGATTCTTCTACTTCGCCAATCCGCTTTCCCCCGCCAAGGATGTGATGCGCCTGATCGAGCGCACACCCGCCGACGAGGAGACGCCCGCGGCCATCGACCCCAAGGCCCCGCAGAAGGTGCCGCGGCCCACGCCCAACAAGGAAGCCTTCGTCACCAGCTACTACCAGTTCAAGGAGCCGCTGACGACGAACCTGCGCGCCTCGCGCCGCTTCCTGCAGGTCGGCATCGGCCTCTCGACCCAGTATGACCAGAAGGTGATGGACAACGTCGCCCGCAACGAGGTGGCGCTGCGGTCGGACATGCTGGCCATCATCGGCACCTTCTCGGAGGAGGAATTGCAGGACAAGGCCGGTCGTGACCGGCTGGCCGAGGCGTTGCGCGGTGCGGTGAACGCGCGGCTTCAGCAACTCGAGGGCTTCGGGGGCATCGAGGCCGTCTTCTTCCCCTCCTTCATCCTGCAGTAAGCCATGGCCGCCACCCCGCGCAAACTCTCGTCCAAGGAGGTCGCAGCCCTCGTCGGCAACCTCATGGAGGCGAGCGAAAGCCTGAGCATGGAGAACGGACAGGAAGTCCGTCCCTTTGCCTTCGGCGACAACGACCTCAACCTGCTCGGCGACTACCACGCGCTGCGCATCATCAACGAACGCTTCTGCCGCACGGCGCGCGACGTCTTCCTGCCGATGCTGCGGCTTCAGCCGCGGATCTCCTCCTTCCCGCCCGAGGTGCGCAGCTTCGACGACTACCGCTCGAGCCAGGACAATTTCGTCTCGATCACGGCGAGCCGCATCGAGGAACTGCGCGGCAACCAGATGATCGTGATCCCGCCGCCCTTCATCTCGCTTCTGACCGACAGCTACTACGGCGGGCAGATCCGCCACATCCCCACGACGCGCACCGAATTCACCGCCACCGAGCAGCGGGTCATCGAGCTGGTGACAGACCGGCTGAACGTGGCGTTGCAGGTGGCCTGGCGCGACCTGATGGCGCTCAGCTTCACGGTGGTCAGCCGCGAGGAATCCATGCAGTTCGCCTCGTTCGTGGATGGCGAGGACATGGTGGTGAACTGCTCGTTCATGGTGCAGCTGCCCAACACCGAGCCTGCGAGCTTCGACATTCTCTATCCACTCCAGACGCTCAAGCCGATCTCGTCGCAGCTGCGCTCGCGGATGCAGTCGGACTTCGTGGACGACGACCGGACCTGGCGCGAAAAGCTGGAACGCGCGATCCTGTCGATCCCGCTGACCCTGTCGGCGCGGCTCTGCGAGCCCGAGGTGCCGCTGCGCCAGCTCATGCAGATCCAGCCGGGGGACGTGCTTCCGGTGCAGCTGACCGAGGCGGTCTCGCTGCTGGTGGAGAACGAGCCCATCTTCGAGGGCGTCCCCGGCGAGCGCGGCGGGCAGGCCGCGCTGAACCTCACCCGCAGGCGCGCCCGCACCTGAGCCTTTCCCGCGGCCTCGCCGCCCCTTCCGACCGGAGCCCGCATGACCGACACAGCCCGCCCCCTCACCGAACGTCTCGGCGCCGAGAATCTGCGCCTGCTGGAAAACATCGGCGTGCGCCTGACCGTCGAGGTCGGCCGCACCGAGATGACGATCCGCGACCTCCTGCGCCTGTCGGAAGGCTCGGTGGTCGAGCTTGACCGCCTGGCGGGCGACCCGCTCGACGTGCTGGTGAACGGCACGCCGATCGCCAAGGGCGAGGTGGTGATGGTGGGCGAGCGGTTCGGCATCCGCTTCGGCCAGATCATCGAGCCCGAGAAGCGCGCCGAAAGCCTCTGACCGACCCGCCGCGCCTGCGGCGGGAACCGGCACGGATGTTGCAGCGGGTGGGCAACCGCATCCCTGGAGCGCCCGCTTGGACATCCTTCGCCCCGACCAGATCCTGACGCTCGGCCTGTTTCTCGGCCTTCTGGGCCTTCTGTGGCTCGTCGTGAAGCTCAAGGCGCCCGGCATTTCGCGCTTCGCCAGCGGCGGGCGGCTGCGTGTGGCCGAAGCGGCCGCGCTCGGCCCGCAGGAGCGCGCGGTCCTGCTTGCGGTGGACGGGCGGGAGTTCCTGATCCTCACCAGCCGGGGCGCCGCCCCCACCGTCCTTCCGCTGGAGGCACGGCCGTGACGGCCCTTCGCGTCACCGCCCTTGTCGCGGCCCTGCTGCTGAGCGGGCCCGCCTTCGCGCAGGGGCTGCCCGCCCTCACCATCACCGAGAGCACGGGCGGGACGAGCTATTCGCTGTCGCTGCAGATCCTGGCGCTGATGACGGCGCTGACGGTGCTGCCGTCGCTGGTGCTGGGCATGTCGGCCTTCACGCGGATCATCATCGTGCTCTCGATCCTGCGGCAGGCGCTCGGCACCCAGCAGACGCCGCCGAACCAGGTGCTGATCGCGCTGGCGCTGTTCCTCACCTTCTTCGTGATGCAGCCGACGCTCGGCACGCTCTATGCCGAGGCGCTCTCGCCCTTCCTTGACGGCCGGCTTGCCGCCGAACCCGCCATCGAGCGCGGCGGCGCCATCATGAAGGAGTTCCTGATCGCCAACACGCGGCAGAACGACCTGCTGATGTTCTCGGACCTCGCCGGGGCCGGACCCTACGAGGATCCGCGCGACGTGCCCTTCTCGACGCTCCTGCCCGCCTTCATGACCTCGGAACTCAAGACCGCCTTCCAGATCGGTTTCCTGCTGTTCCTGCCCTTCCTCGTGATCGACATGGTGATCGCCTCGATCCTGATGGCGCTCGGCATGATGATGCTGTCGCCCATGCTGGTCTCGCTGCCCTTCAAGCTGCTGCTCTTCGTGCTGGTGGATGGCTGGGCGCTGACGGTGGGCTCGCTCGCCGCGACCTACGGGGGGCAATGATGGATTTCGACGGCAGCATCGAGCATCTGCGCATCGCCTACTGGAACATCCTGCTGACGGCGGGCCCGGTGCTGGGCGTGGCGCTTGCGGTGGGCCTTGTCATCGGCATTCTGCAGGCCGCCACCTCGATCAACGAGGCCACGCTCAGCTTCGTGCCGAAGCTTGCCATCGTCCTGCTGACCATGGCGCTGGCCTCGAGCTTCATGCTGACGCGGATGACCGACTATTTCGCCTTCGTCTTCGAGACGATCGCCACGATCCGCTGATGGAGAGCCTGCCCGCCCTCGACCTGCCGGGGCTGCTGGGAAGCCTCACGAGCCTCTTCTTCGCCACCCTCAGGATCGGCGCCTTCCTTCTGGCCTCGCCCGCCTTCGGGGGCCGCTTCGTGCCGCTTCCCGTGCGGATCATGGCGACCGTCGTGCTGACCTTGCCCGTGCTCGGGCGCGCCGATCTGCCGGGGCCCGAGGCGCTGGCCAGCCTCTCGGCCGTGCCGATGATGATGCAGGAGATCGCGATCGGCCTTTCGGCGGGGCTCGTGCTGACGGTGCTGTTCTCGGCCGCGGCACTGGCCGGCGACCGGATCGCCGCGACGGCGGGCCTTGGATTTGCGGCCCAGATCGACCCGTCGGCGGGCGGGCAGACGCCGGTGGTGGCGCAGATCTTCGGGCTGGCCCTCACCACGGTGTTCCTCGCCCTCGACGGGCACCTGTTGGCCTTCGAGATCCTGCTGCGCAGCTACGAGAGCCTGCCGCCCGGCGCCCCCTTCGCCCCCGGCCCCTTCCTCGAGGCCGGGATCGGCGCGGGCGGGCGGATGTTCCTGGTCGGCCTGCAGATCATGATGCCGGTGGTTGCGGCGCTCGTCCTCATCAACATCACCATCGGCGTCATCACCCGTTCGGCGCCCCAGCTCAACGTCTTCTCCTTCGGCTTTCCGGTGACGATGTCGGCCACGCTGATCCTGCTGTTCCTCACCGTGCCCGGCACGATGGGCGCCTTTTCCTCGCTGGTGGCCGACAGCCTCGCCGCGCTCGCGCAACTGCTCGAGGTGACCGATGGCCGAGGGTGACGACGGGCAGGAAAAGACCGAGGAGCCGACCCAGAAGCGCCGCGATCAGGCGCGCGAGGACGGATCCATCGTCACCTCGAAGGAGGTGTTCGTCTTCGCCACGCTCGCCGGGGGGCTTGCGCTTCTGGTGATGCTGCAGGGGATGTTGCCTGCCCTCGTCCGTGGCTGGTCAGGCTATCTGGTGCTCGAACCCGGCGCGGATCTCGACCGGGTGATGATGCTGCGCCTCGGTCAGGTCTGGCGCGAGGTGCTGCTGGCCGGCCTCATCGTGTCGGTGCCCCTGCTCGTGGTGGTGCTGCTCGTGCAATACGGGATGGGCGGCATCAACTTCTCGACCAAGGCGATGGCCTTCAAGGCCAGCCGGATCAATCCCGGCGCGGGGCTCAAGCGCATGGTCTCGATGAAGGCACTGGTGGAGCTTGGCAAGGCCATTGCCAAGGTGTCGCTGCTGATCGGGGTGGCGGTGCTGGTGCTGCGGGACGAGCTGGCCCCGCTCGACCGCCTCTGGACGTCGGCCCCAGCGGATGCCGCGGCCGTCATGGGAGTGGGGCTCATCCGGCTGGTCTCGGCGCTTCTGATCGTGCTCGCGCTGATCGGCGGGCTCGATCTCGTGTGGCAGGCCTGGAGCCTCACCAACTCGATGAAGATGTCGCGGCAGGAGCTGAAGGAGGAGTCGAAGGAGGCCAACGGCTCGCCCGAGGTGAAGGGCAGGATGCGGCGCATGCAGATGGAGGCCTCGCAGAACGGCGCGAAGCGCCGGGCCGCACTCGAGAATGTGCCGCAGGCCACGGCCATCGTCACCAACCCGACCCATTTCGCCGTCGCCTTGCGCTATGTGCCGGGAGAGACCACCGCGCCGGTCATCCTCGCCCTCGGCAAGGGGCCGATGGCGCTCGACATCATCGAGCGGGGCCGGAAGGCGGGGGTCGGCACCCTGCGCATCCCGGTCCTTGCGCGCGCCCTCTATTTCACCGGCGACATCGGGCAGGAGATCTCCGATCAGCTCTATGGCGCGGTGGCGGCGGTTCTCGCCCATGTCTATCGGCTCGACCGGGGCGAGGCGGGCGACCTGCCCGAGGTCGAGGTGCCCGATGCGCTCGCCTTCGACGAGTTCGGGCGGCCGATGTGACGGGCGCAGCGGCCGGACACCGGATGGCGCGGAACTTGCAGCGGTGCGGACAGTGACGGAGAGCAGGCGATGACCGAAGAGACCGATCCCCTCAGCGACGGAATCGCGCGCGCCCTCGGTGCGGCGAATGCGGCGAACGATGCGGCCCAGGACCTCGAGCAGTTGCAGATTGAGCATCGGGCCTTCATGGACCGGATGATCCGCAGCCAGAAGCGGATGCAGGCGCTGTCGCTCGGGGCGCTGACGGGCGCGGGCGTGGCGATCCTGCTGGGCGGGCTGGTCTATTTCCGCTCGGTCGCGGACCTGCGCGAGACCTCCGAGATCCAGGCGCAGGCGGGCGAGCTGATGGTGACGCGCCTCTCCGACCTCGGCGCGGCGATTGAGAAGGTCGAGGGTCTCGCCGACCGGATCGAGACGCAGGAGGCCACGCTCAAGACCGCGATCGAGGCCGTGGGCGAGCGCCTCGCGGGCGACCTCGAGACCTTCTCGGGCCAGGCCGCCGCGATCGAGCCGCAGTTCGCCACCGCGATCCAGAGCCATGTGGATCAGGGGCTGGCCGCCACCCGCGAGGCGCTGATCCTGGCGCTGGGCGAGGTGGACAATTCGTTGCGCAAGGCGATCGAGAGCGGCGCGGGCACCAGCCCCGAGCTTCGGGCGCTGATCGAGGAGATGCGGGCGAACCGCCCTGCCCCGCGCGCCGCGGCACCCGCCCCCAAGCCTGCCGCGACCAGCCGCCCCGCAAAGGCGGCCCCGCCCGCCGCACCCCGGCCCGCGGCCAAGCCCGCCGACAATCCGATCCGCTATCCCTGAGCTGACATGACCGACGCAACCTGCCTTGACCTTGCCTCGCTGCTGCCGGCCGGCAGCGCCCTGCATCTCCAGCCCGGCGACC
Source organism: Cereibacter azotoformans (assembly GCF_021391315.1). NCBI lineage: Bacteria > Pseudomonadati > Pseudomonadota > Alphaproteobacteria > Rhodobacterales > Paracoccaceae > Cereibacter > Cereibacter azotoformans. Next base: position 1,502,813 of record NZ_CP090021.1, read on the forward strand.
GGCTCTGCCGGGTGAACGGCCGGCCCTTCACCGGCAGCCCCGAGGATCTGGCCGCCCGCTTCGGGACCGGGCCGCTGGCCCTGGGGTTCCGACGGGGCGAGATCGACTTCACCGTGCTGGCCGAGACCGCGGCGCTGGGACGGTGGCAACCGGCCCCCGCTCCGGCTCTGGCCGAGGGGCCGCGACTGCATCCCGAGGCCCTGCGCAACTGGGAGGTGCTGGCCGCGCCGGATGGCACCTACGACATCCAGCCGCTGCCCTGCTCGTCTCTGGCCCTGCTGGCCACACCGCTATGGCTGCTTCAGATGCGCCTTTGGGGGCTGGCCGCGGCTCTGGCGGCCGGCGTGGCGCTGGCTCTTGCCGTACAGCCCTGGTTCGCGGCAGGCGTCTATGTGCTCGCCGCCATCCATGTGGGTCGTGCGGGCGCGGCCTATCTGCGCGCCGACCGCAAGCTGCGGGGGCTGATGCCACGCGCCGTGCTGGCGGCCCGATCGGAGGGCGAGGTGCACGCCACCTGGGCCCTGCTCGAACCCCGCGCCCGCTTTCTCTTCGCGCGGACGGCAGCCCTGCCGGAGCCGGCCTCCGCCTGACGATCCTAGAGCGCGCCCGTCACCAGCGCCTGCCGCCGGCGCTGGACCGAGGACGGAATGTTGAGCTGCTCGCGGTATTTGGCCACCGTGCGGCGGGCCAGCGTCACGCCCTCGTCCGAGATGATGCGGGCGATGGCATCGTCGCTCAGGGGATCATCCGGCGACTCCGCCTGGACCAGCTGGCGCACGCGATGGCGGACGGCCGCGGCCGAACCGGCCGTGTCCCCCTCGCGCGCCGAGAGAGCGGCCGTGAAAAACGACTTCAGCGGAAAGGTGCCCTGCGGCGTGGCGATCATCAGGCCGGAGCTCACGCGGCTCACCGTGCTTTCGTGCACGCCCACCGCATCGGCCACCTCGCGCAGCGTCATCGGCTCCATCCGCGCCGGGCCCTCCTCGAGGAAGCCGCGCTGCCGGCGCACCACTTCCGCACCGATCTTGAGCGTCGTCTGGTTCCGGTGCTCGACCGCGCGGGCCAGCCAGCGGGCCACCGAGAGCCGCTCGCCGACATAGGGCGCGGCGCTTCCGGCGAAGTCCTGCGCCGTGTCGGCGCGCACCACAACCGTGGGCAGTGTCGAGCGGTTGAGATCCACGCGCCAGCCATCGGGGCCGGGGCTGACCAGCAGATCCGGCGGCCGCTGCGGCGAGGGCGCGGCATCGAAAAGCGCACCCGGCTTGGGATTGAGCCCGCGCAGCTGGCGCAGGACGGCCTTCAGCTCCTCCATGCCGCAGCCGCAGGCGCGGCAGAGGCCGCGCAGGTCGGCGGCGGCCAGCAGCGACAGATGGTCGAGCACGGCGGCAAAGAGCGGCGTCAGAAGCCCCTGCTCGCTGGCCTGCAGCCGCAGGCACTCGGCGAGCGAGCGGGCGAAGAGACCGGCCGGCTCGATCCTGTGCAGCTTCGCCAGCAGCCGCTCGGCCGCCTCGAGCGAGAGACCCGCGCGCGGGGCCAGCAGCTCGAGCGGCTGGCCAAGCCATCCCCAGGGTTCGAGCGCATCCAGAAAGACCGAGGCGGCGGCGCTCTCCTCGGCCGTGAGACCCAGCCGGGCGATCTCGGCGGTGACATGGACATAGAGCGACGGCCCCGGATCGGCGGCAAGGCCCGCCACACGGTCCCAGTCGTCGCCCGCCGCCGCCTGGCTGCGGGGCAGCGCCGAGGACGGCGCGGGCGCCGGGGGCAGCCGCAGCTCGAGGAACGGGTTTTCCTCGGACTGTGTCTCGATGAACGAGGACAGTTCCGCATTGGGCATCTGGAGCAGGCAGATCGCCTGCTGCAACTGTGCGGTCACGACGAGCGACTGACGCTGCGCGAAGCTCTGAGCGGTATAAAGCTGCATCCCGGCGCCTTCCCTGACCTGTCTTTGGCAGACATTGGCCAGAAATCGCCGATGGCGCAAAAAATCCGTTTGACGGGCATAAAACGACGGAGAGCCGACAGTGCCGCCCTCGCGCGATGCGCGTAAACCCTTGACGCGAAATGCCTCCGCCCGGCGAGGGGCGGAGGGCAATTTTCGTGCCGTCGGTTTTCCGTCAGCCGCGAAGCAGACTCAGCACGTTCTGTTTCGACGAGTTCGCCTGCGCGAGCATGGCGGTCGCCGCCTGGCTGAGGATCTGCCCGCGGGCAAGCGCGGTCGATTCCGCCGCGAAGTCGGCGTCCATCACCTGCGACTTGGCGGCCTGAACGCTGGTCGAGATGTTCGTCAGGTTCGAGATCGTCGAGTCGAGACGGTTCGACACGGCACCGAGTTCCGAGCGCGACTGGCTGATCTTCGACAGCGCCACGTCGATCACCTTGATCGCCTTGCCGGCCCCTTCGGCCGTCGTCAGGTTGATGGCGGCGACCGACTCCAGTTCCGAGGCCTTGGTCACGTCCGTGAAGTGCGTCGATGCGTCATCAGCCCCGTCTTCGGTATAGACGGAGAAGGCCTTGGTCGAGGTAAGCTCGACCTGACCGGTCACGGTCGCTTCGGCCGCAGTGCCGTCCAGCGTGACAGCAGTGGTTGCCGCTTCGGTTTCTTTGCCATCGGCATCCAGAGCCGTCACGGTGAACTCGGCGCCGGTCCCGGTGAATGCCGCCTCTTCCAGGACGATGTCTTCGCCGCTGGCATGGGTCAGAATGATCGTGCCGTTGTCGCCGGACTTCATCGAGGCCGTAACCCCGGTCTGGCCCGACACCGCGTTGATCGCGTCACGAAGCGCGCGCACATCGCTGCTGTCGGTGATGGCGACGGTCCCGATCGAGACGGAGTTTCCGTCGGTGCCGCCCGCGGTTCCGATCTTGAAGGATACGGACGTGTCGGTCACGAAGCCCGAGAGGCTCGCCTTCGAGACGGCGGACGCTTCGACACCCGTGCTCGCGGTCAGCTTGTTGATCTCGGTCGCGAGGGACTTCGCCGACTGGCCGGCCGAGGTGGTAACCTTCTCGCTGCCGGCAAAGCCGGTGATGATGATGTCGGTCGTATCAGCGATGTCGCTGTCGGTGCCGGCGGCAATGAGCGAGGTGCTGCGGACGGAGTTGGCGCCGATATCGGTGGCGGCCGCACTGTCCACGTTGATGGTGATCGTCTGGCCGGCATCCGCCCCGATCTGCAGTTGCTTGCCCGCGAAGGAGCCGTCGAGGATCTTCATGCCGTTGAAGGTGGTGCTTTCGGCCACCCGGTTGATCTCGGCGATCAGCTGCTTGCCTTCGGACGCCAGCGAGCCGCGGTCGGCGGCGGTGTTGGTGTCGTTCGAGGACTGGACGGCCAGTTCGCGCAGGCGCTGCAGCATCGACGAAATCTCGACGTGCGCACCTTCGGTCGTGTCCACCAGGTTCTTGCCGTCCTGGGCGTTCCGGACCGCCTGGTTCAGGCCCATCACCTGCGCGGTCATCTTCTCGCCGATGGCCATGCCGGCCGCGTCGTCCTTGGCCGCGTTGATGCGCAGGCCGGTCGAGAGGCGCGTCATGGCCGTGTTGAACTGGTCGTTCACCTTGGTCATGTTCGCCTGGGCGGCGATGGCACCGATGTTCGTGTTGATCGTCGTCATGGAAGAGCCTCCTGATCTCGCATCGCGCCCCCCGGCGCTCTGCCCCTTCAACGACCCGTCCCGGAAACTTTTAGCGCCGGACCGAAAAATCCGCGACGCACCGGCTGACCGCGGCATCGGTAACGGGGAACGGCGCGCACTGCGCACGTTTCTTGCAACCGAGGCTAAAGGCCGGGCCGTGCAGGTCGTTATTCCACTGGCAGAGCGCAAGGAGCATCCCATGGCGACCGATTATCTGAACGCCCTCGGCGCGTCGGGCTCGGGCCTGAACATCCGCGAGCTGACCAAGAGCCTTGTCGAGGCCGACACGGCCGTGAAGCGCAGCGCGGCACAAAAGAAGATCGCGGCCACGGAAGTGTCGGTGTCGGCGTTGGGCAAGGTGCGGGCGCAGTTCCAGTCGCTGTCGGGCGCGCTGGCCACGATCGGCCAGTCCTCGGTGCTCAAGGCCACCAGTTCCAACCCTGCGGTGGCGATCAGCGTGACCGACAAGAGCCTCGTGGCGACCCAGAGGACCGAGATCGAGGTTCTGCAGATCGCGCAGCGCCAGGTGCTGGAGTTCGGCGGATTCACGTCGGCCGACGCCGTGCTCGGCTCGGGCTCGGTGTCGGTCGATTTCGGCGTCTGGTTCGCCCCCGAGGGCGAGGAAGCGGCGACCAGCTTCGCCCAGAACCCCGCACTGGCGGCCTCATCGATCGCCGTGGGCACGGGCGCCACGCTGCAGGATCTCGCGACCGCCCTGACCTCGATCCCGGGCGTCACGGCGCGCGTCCTCGACAAGGGCGACGGCACCTTCTCGCTTGGCGTCGTCTCCGAGCCGGGTGCGGGGAACGCCTTGCGCTTCACGGTGACGGAGTCGGTGCCCGGCAACGGGCTCGCCCGCTTCGACACGACCGCCAGCAATCTCACGGCGCAGGTGCAGGAGGCCAAGGACGCCGTCCTGTCCGTCGATGGCATCATCGTGGCGCGCAGTTCGAACGAGATCACGGACCTGATCCCGGGGGCCACGCTGGCGCTCTCGGGCAAGACCACGGACCCGGCCACCCTGTCCGTCAGCCGCGACACGCAGCTTGCCGAAGCGGCCATGACCTACATGGTCGAAGAGCTGAACGCGACGATGAAGCTGCTCGGAGAGCTGACGCGCCGCTCGACCGACGGATCCGGTTCGGGCGAGCTTGCCGGCGATCGGGTCGTCGAGACCCTGAAGCGGCAGGTGACGGCGCTCATCGGGCAGCCGCTGACGGGGCACGGCGAGAAGCCGGTCTATCTGTCGCAGCTCGGGGTCTCGACCAACCGCGACGGCTCGCTGTCCTTCAATGCCAGCGCCTTCCAGAAGGCGTTCGAGAAGACCCCGCAGATCTTCGATGCGATGTTCACCGACAGCCTGACCGCAATCACGCCCGGAGCGTCGATCGCGGGCAAGGCAGCCTCGTCGGCCGCCTCGGGCGATTACATCTTCCGGCTCGATCCGGTGACGGGCGAGGCGACGGTGGGCGGCGGGGCGACGCTTGCCCTGCCCGGCGCGAACGGGGCGTCGCAGTATCTCGTTCTTTCGGGCGGTCTGGCCGGCGTCATGGTCTCGGTCGAGAGCGGCGTGACGGACGCCACCCTGCGGTTCGGCCGCAGCTTTGCCACCCAGCTTCAGGCGCTGCTCGACACGGCCGCAGGCCAGAACGGCGCCATCTCGGATCGTGAGGGCCAGATCGGCAAGGTCGCCGAAGAGCAGGCGAAGGTGATCGAGGCCCTGGATGCGCGCGCCGCGAAGCTCGAGAGCCGGTATCTGGCGCAGTTCACCGCGATGGAGCAGGCCGTCTCGCGGATGAAGAGCACGGGCACCTATCTCGAGAACCTCATTTCGGCCTGGAACAAGGACTGATGGGCGCGTGAGGTTCGGGGCGCGGGATCAGGCCTCGACCCCGCGCATGATGCCGAACTTCTTCATCTTCTCGATGAGCGTCGTGCGGCGGAGGCGCAGCGCATCGGCCGCGCGGCTGACGCAGCCGTCGTGCTGTGCCAGCGCGGCCTCGATCAGCGCCACCTCGATGTCGCGGAGATAGCCCCGCAGGTCGAGATCGGTGCGCCCCTCCAGCATGCCCCCGAACTGGCCCGGCTCCGGCAGGCCCTGCGCCGCGGGCAAGGCGGCCGGGGGCAGTTCGGACTGGCCCTCGGGCTCGGGCATGGCCAGCTGCAGGAGGTTCTCGCGCACATGGCGCGCCGAGACCATGCGGCCCGGAAAGAGCACAAGAGCCCGCGCCAGCACGTTGCGCAGCTCGCGCACATTGCCCGGCCAGTCATGCGCGCCCAGAGCCCGGAGTGCGCCGGCATCGAAATGCGGCAGATCGGCCGCGGGATTGCGCGCCAGATGATCGTCGAGCATCCGGGCCAGGATCAGGGGGATGTCCGAGGTGCGCTCGCGCAGGTCGGGCAGCTCGAGCGGGAACACGTTGATCCGGTAGTAAAGGTCGCTGCGGAACCCGCCCTTGGCCACCTGCGCATCGAGATTGCGGTGCGTGGCCGTCACCAGACGGAAATCCACGTCGATCTCGCCCGTGCCCCCGACGCGCGAGATCCGGCGGCTCTCAAGCACGCGCAGCAGCTTGGCCTGAAGCGCGAGCGGCATGTCGCCGATCTCGTCGAGAAAGAGCGTGCCACCGTGGGCCATCTCGATCCGGCCGATCCGCTGCCGTTCGGCTCCGGTGAAGGCGCCCTTCTCATGGCCGAACAGCTCGGATTCGAGCAACTCGGCCGGGATCGCCGCGCAGTTCACCGCGACAAGGTTGCCGCCCCGGCCCGACGCGCGGTGCAGGGCCTCGGCCACCAGTTCCTTGCCCGTCCCGGTCGCGCCCCGCACAAGAACCGGCGCTTCGCTGATCGCGACGGCTCCGATCAGCTGCTTGACCCGGCGGATCGCGACGGACTCGCCGGGGATCACCCTGTCAACCAACCCTTCCGGAGGAGGCAGAGGCCGCGAGCGGATCGTATCAAGCGAGAAGTGACTGGTCATGCGCTCGGAACCCTACCGGAAAAGATGGTTAAAATTCTCTAGATGGCCCCGATGCTGCAACTGCATTGACGGCTAGGTGCCCAGCCCAAAAGTCGGATCTCCAACCTTGGGAGGATGCCCCCATCCTTTTGGATGGGTTTTCATTTCAGGGCTGTTCCGCAAGCAGCGCCCGGAAGGACTCGACCGCCTGCCAGCGCGCGCGAAGCCGCGGCGGCAGCTCGGACTTCGCCAGAAGGCCCGGCTGAGGGGCATCGAGATGGAGGGGCCCGCCCGAAGGAATGACCGCCGCCGCATCCGGCAGGGAGGCTGCCCCCGCAAGGTTCACCATCGGCTGCGGCGCGAGGACCAGGATGCCCTGCACCCGCGCGGCCTCCATCGTGCGCTCGTCCGGCAGGATCGCGCCCGCTTCGGCCAGACGCGAGCCGCCGCGCTCGGCCGTGACCTTCGCGAGATAGGATGCGCCGCGCGCCCGATCGGCCGAATGATAGGCGGCCGTCGCCGCTTCCCAGGATCCCAGCCGCGCGTGAAGCTCGACCAGAAAGCGCGCGGCATGGCGGGTGTTGCGGACCGGGTCGATCATCTCTTCGGGCGAAGCGAAGGCGGGCGCGTGCCAGCGCCAGTTGAGCTGCATGCAGCCCACGTCGATGTTCGTGACCCCCGACGTCACGACCGAGCGCAGCATTGCCAGCGCCTCGTCCCGGCTCTCGAAGAACATGCCCCGCCCGCCCTGATTGAGCGTCCAGGGCCAGGCCCGGCCACCGCGGCCCGATTCGACGCGGGCGATCGCGGGCATGAGCCCCTCGGGCAGGCCCGCCTCGGCGCCGGCACGGGCGGCCAGCTCTTCGCAGCTTTCCGCAGCCCGAAGGGCGGGCGCGGTCAGCACAAGCAGGACAAGGAACAGCACGAGCCTCATGCCGGACAGGGGCAAGCGGCGTGCCATCCCGCCTAGCGCAGATAGTCGAAGAGGCTTCGGCTGGCGATCTTCACATAGGTCTGCTGCGCCGCCTCCTGCGTCAGCAGAAGCGCCTGAAGCCGTGTCACCGCCGCCGCCACATCCAGATCCTCGAGCCCGGCCACCGTCTGCGTCATCCGCGTCTGGCGCCCCTTGATCGCCTCCATCTGGCTGTCCACGCTCGCGGCCAGAGACCCCGCCCGCGCCCGCTGCTCGGCCATGTGGCCGATGGCGGCGTCGAAGGCGGCCGTCATGGGCGAGGCGCCGAACCGCTTGTCCACCACCCAGCCCTCGCGGCCCCGTTCATCCGTGAGGGTCGCCAGCACCTCGCGCGCCCCGTCGCTCCGGCTCATGCCCGACAGCTCGATCGTGCCCAGCGACGCCAGCCGCAGCGAGCCATCCGGAGCCGTCGTGGCGGTGATGCCGGTCGTCGCCGCGGCGGCGTTGATCGCCTCCTCGACCGAACCGGGCAGACGCTGCTCGATCTCGGCCGATCCGCCGGGCCCGGTCAGGGTGAAGCGCAGCGTGGCCTCGCCCTGAACCGGCTCGATCGAGAGACTCGCCGTGCCGACCGAGGTGCGGGACGTAGTGGCCTTGCTGATGGGCGGCGAGAGGGCCGCCACCAGATCGTCGGCAAGATCGAACAGGCTGCGGACGCCCCCTTCGGTCTCGACGGTCATGAAGACCTCGTTCCCTCCGAGGCTCGTGGCCACGCGCAGGCTCTCGGACAGCTGCGCGACGGGCTGGCCCGCGTTGCCCGCAAACCGCACGCCCGTAGCGGTCTTTTCGAAGGCCGCGCCCGTGGCATAGCCCGAGAACAGCCCCTGCCCCGTTCCGTCCTTGCGGTTGGCCGCGGCCAGCATCGCCTCGCGCAGCGCCTCGGCCTCGATGCGCAGGCCCGCCCGGCCCTCGTCCGTCAGGCTGGCATTGCCCATCTGGAGGACGATGTCCTTCAGGTCGCGCACATGGCTGGCGACATCGCCCAGCGTCACGTCCAGATGGGCCAGCCGTTCGGCCGCCGTCCCGGCATTGACGGAAAAGCGCGAGAGCGCGTCCTGCACCTCGCGCGCGGCCGACAGTTGCAGGGCGCGGGCGGGATCGGCCGAGGGCCGCGGATCCTGCGTTGCGGCCGAGATCCGTTCCTGCAAGCCGCCGATCTCGGTCTGGATCCGGGCAAAGTTCCGGCTGGCGAGGGTTGCGAAGAGGGTGGTTCCAAGGGTCATGGCCGCCTCACAGCGCGTTCATAAGGGTTTCGAACAGGGTCTGCGCCACCGACAGCACCTGCGAGGAGGCCTGATAGGCCTGCTGCTGCTCGATCAGTCGCGCGGCCTCGGCATCGAGATCGACCGCCCCCGCGGCGGCGGCGGCCCGCTCGGCCACTTCCAGCGCCGCGGAAGAGGAGGCGACGCGCCCGTTGGCGGCCGAGGCTTGCGTGCCGATCCGCGCCTGAAGGCGGGCGTAATCGGCGCCGTAGCCGCCCTGCCCGGTGGACGGGTTCCCGGTCGCCAGTTCGAGCAGCCGGCCCAGCGTCTCGGCGCCACCCGAACGGCCGTTGGCGGGCGTCAGGGCAAAGCTGTCTCCCGTGGCGAGCGTGCCGTTCAGCGTGATCCGCAGCCCGCCGACCGTGGCCGAGCCGTCGGCGCCAAGATAGCGGGTGCCGATGGAATGGCCCGTGACGCTGTCGATCAGCTCGATCTGCCGGCTGGCCCCGTCGAGCACCCGCACCTCGACCGCGTCGGGTGCCGGCGAAGGCGTGCCCGCCGTCACCGAGCCCGCCAGCCGCAGCCGGCCCGTGCCGGTCGTCAGCACGATCAGATCCTCGTCCGGAAGATCGGTGAGCGTGAGGCGCTGGCCGGCCAGCGCGCTCGCCTCCGCCGTGGCCGAGAGCGGCGCGGCGGTCGTCGATGTGAGAACCAGCTCTCCGGCTCGCACCGCCACCGTGGCACCCTCGGTCGCAAGCCCCGCGGCACGGGCCCCGGCCTGGGGCGGCACGCGGACGGCGCCGGCCGTCGCGGGCACCGACAGAACCAGCCGCCCCTCGGCGTCCCATGCCGCCGTGCCGGGAAACCCCGCGGGAACGTTGATGGCGCCCGCATTGGCGGTCAGGCCGTAGCGGATCCCCCCGACCTCGACATCGAAGCTGGCCGGCAGCCCGGCCGGATCGGCGGGCTGCCCGGTGAGGGTCGCCGTCGCGCCATCCGCCGCGCCAAGCCCGAACGCCTCGGCCGATCCGCCCTCGACGCGGATGCTCGCCCCGTCGAGCGAGCCCGCGGCCCGGATCACGAGCCGGTTCGAGGCGTCGAACTCCGCCGTCAGCAGTCCCGGCTCGCCGCCCTCGACGACGACCGTGTCGCCCGTCATGCGCAGCCGGTAGCTCTGGCCCTCGTAGGAGAGCGCCACCGTCCGGCCCTCCGCAGGCCGCGCGGCCACCGTGCCGCCCGTCAGGGTCGCGGACGGGCCCTCGGCGCGCAGCAGGGCCGCCAGACCGGCGGCCACTCCGGCACCGTCGGAAACGCCCGCCGCCGCCGCGTCGAGCGTGACGGTCAGGCCGCCCAGCGTCACCGCATAGCGCGCCGAACCGGATTGCGCCTGCAGCCCGTTCGCAGACAGGCCCGCCCCGTCGAACGCGGGGTCGTAGGTGAAGGCGTAGCTCTGGACGGCCCCCGCGCCATTCACGCTGCGCGAAATGAGGCCGCCCGTCAGGGGATCGGGCACCGCATCCTGTCGCAGCCCGTCCAGAACCGTGGAAAGACGGCCCGCCGAGGCCAGCCTCACCTCGCCCGTGAAACGCGCGCTGTCCGTCGCACCCGACAGCGTGACGGCACCGCCCGAAGGCTGGCCCTCGGGCGTGGCGCCCTGCAGCGTCACCGGCGCCCCGCCACCGTGGACGAGGCTGCCGATCCCGATATCCTCGCCCGTTTCATGGACCAGCAGAAGCCGGGCCCCGTCGGGCGACAGCTCGGCCCGGATGCCGGTCGCGGCGCTGGCCGCGTTCACGGCCTGCGCCAGCGCATCCATCCGCCCGCCCGAGACCGCACCGCTGATCCGCAGCGGCGTGAGGTTGCTGCCGGTGAGCTGGAACGAGAGCGGCCCGTCGGCGGGCGCCTCGAGCAGGACCGCCGTGCGGGCTTCGGCCGCGACACCGCCAAGCGCGGCGCCGATCGCCTCGGCCGCGCGCTTGGCCGAAGTGCCCGCCGGAAGCGAGAGGGCCACGGGCAGCTCGGCCCCGACCTCCACCGTCAGCTCGCGGCTGCCCGATGCGGCGGCCGGCACCCCCGAAGATCCCGTGGCCGGCTCCGACAGCCGCAGCGAAAGGCTGTTCGCTCCGGGCAGGATCGCCCCGTCGATGCCGGTGCCGCGGTAGCCCGCCCCGTCCGCGCCGTTGAGCGTCGAGGCATCATAGACCGCGCCCGGAAGGAAGCCGTTCGCCTCGGTCAGCAAGAGCGCCGCCTCGGCCGCCGAAAGGGGCGTGCCCGCGATGTGGCGTCCCTCGCGGGTGATGATCTGGATGGTGCCGCCCGCGGGCTCGGCCCGCGAGAGGCTGCCCGCCACCGTGCCGCCCGCGCCGGCCACGGTGGCGCCCGGATCGAAGTCGCCGTTGCCCAGCGTGAGGGTGAGCTGTCCGCCGCTGCCGCTGGCCGTGATGCCGAGTTCGGCGAGGGTGAGCCCGCCGAGGCTCGTCGCACCCGTGTTGAGCGCCTGGACCAGCCCCGTCACGCTGCCCGCGCCGAGGGCCGAGAGGTCGAACTGGTGCAAGGCCCCGCCCGCCGAGAAGGTCAGGGTGGCGGCTCCTGCGGCGGCGGCGTCCGACAGCAGGAATTGCTGCTGCGACTGCGAGCCGAGGCTGGCGAGGGTGACGGATCCGGTTCCGGCGGGGATGTAGCCCACATAGCCGCTGCCGCTGTGGAGCGACGAGACGGCGTCGGCGCCGCCCGGCCCCGTCAGAAACCCGCCGATCGCGTCGCTCAAGGCCGGCTCCGTCGTCACCGGCAGGATGCTGGCCTGCGCGTTGCCGGTGTTGCCCGCTGCCGCCGACACGAGGAACGCGGCCGAGGCCGCGATCTTCTTCGTGTCGGTCGTCAGGAAGCGCATGTCGATGGCACGGCCCTCGCGCGGCGAGATGGTCAGCCGGTCGCCGTCCCTGGCCAGGCCCGTCATCTGCAGGGTCAGGCCCGGCAGGGTGATCGTCTCGGCCCCGCGGCCAAGCTCCGCCCCGTCGGCGTCCATGGCCCGCCAGATCCCCTCGGCCGCATCATGCACCAGCGTCACCGGACCCAGGGCAACCGGCAGGTCGAAGCCCGCCACGATGGCCCCGGCCGTGCCCCGGTTGGTGGGCTGCGCCGACACCTGCCATCCGCGAAGCGCGAACAGATCGCTGCCCGCGGCCCCGGTCTGGTCGATCCCCTGCGCATGGATGGCGTTCATCTCGCCGGCCACCTGTCGCGCCAGCCGGTCAAGCTCGGCCGTGGCATTGTCCACCGCCGACAGCGACGAGGCCAGCCCCTGCAGCGTGCCTCCGGTGATCTGCCGGCTCTGGAGCGTCGTGCCGTTCCGGCTCACCTCGAGCACCAGCCCGCCCGCCTCGGCCGTGCCGATCGTGCTGGCCACCGCCCCTTCCAGAAGGAGCGGCCCGCCGGGCGTCGAGCCCAGCGTCACCGTCGCCCGGCCGATCGGGTCGAAGCTCGCGGTGATCCCGATCGTCTGCGACAGGTCGCGCAGCAGCCGGTCGCGCTCGTCCAGCAGCGGGTTCATCGCGGACCCCGAAGAGCCGACCATGCGCCCGTTCAGCTCGGCCAGCTGCCGGAGCTGGCTGGTGGCCCGCGCGGCCGCCTGCGCCGACAGGTCCGCCACATCCGCCCGCAGCCCCTGCAGACCGCTCGCCACCGTCATGAAAGACCCCGCGAGCGTGTCGCCCGCCGCCAGCATCAGCTGCCGGAGCGCGCCGTCGTTGGGGTTCGTGCTCAGGCGGTTCACCGCGCCGAAGAAGCCGGTCAGCGCCTCGGGCACGCTGCCCGGCCCCGACAGGAACAGGGTTTCGACCGCCGCCGTCGCGGTTTGCAGGCTCTGGGCCGAGGCGGCGGCCGAGTCCGCCGTGCGCAGCCGCTGGGCGACGAGACCATCGAAGGCGCGGCGCACATCCTCGACCCGCACCCCCTGCCCGGACCCTGCGGCGCTGGTCGGGCTCACCTGCCCGCCGGGCACCTGCGCAAGCACCACCTCGCGGCGCACATAGCCCTCGGTGTTCACGTTGGCGATGTTCTCGGCCGTCACCGAGAGCGCCGAGCGGTAGGACAGGATGCCCGAGCGGGCGATGTCGAGGATGGACAAGGGTCAACTCTCCACGAATGGCGGGGGCGCAAGGGGCCGCGCGCGCTGCGGGCCGGACGCCGCACGGGCGCCCGGATCGGCCGGTGCGGGCCGCCTCATTCCGGGCGTCCCTTCACAAGCGGGGCGAACTGGCGCTCGATCGCGTCCGCGATGCCCAGACCCGCGCGGCCGGCGGAGCTTCGGGCAAGCTCCATGTCCAGCATGTCGCGCGCCGTATCGACACCGGCCGAGCCGAGCAGGTCATCGCCCGGCAGGCCTGCCCGGCCCGACTTGAGCAGCTGGGTCAGAAAGAGCGACTCAAAGCCCTCGGCCGCCTGCCTCAGATCCGCCGACCCCGAGGGCTGGGGACGGCTGCCGGCGAGCGAAAGGGGCGTCAGACCCTGAAGCTTCACCTCCATCAGATCACCACCAGCTCGGCACGCAGCGCGCCCGCTTCCCGCAGCGCCTCGAGGATCGCCACCAGATCCGAGGGGCTCGCCCCCACGGCGTTGATCGCATCGACGAGCGAGCTGAGCGACACGCCGGGATCGAAGACAAAGGCGCGCGCCGGTTCCTCGGTCACGTCGATGCCGCTGTCGGGGGTGATCACCGGCTCGCCCGGCGCCACGACCGTTGCGTTGTTGCCCACGACCACGCTGGCCCCCTGCGAGACGCGCTGATCCTCGGTCACGCGGACGGTCAGCGAGCCGTGGGTGACGGCGGCGGGCGTCACCTTCACCGTGCCGCCGATCACGACCGTTCCGGTGCGCGCATTGACCACCACCTTCGCCACCGGGGGGGCGGGGTCGATCTCGACATTCTCGAGCAGGCTCATGAAGGTCACGCGCTGCGCGGGATCGGCCGGCGCGCGGACCCGGATCGAGGTGCCGTCAAGCGCCACCGCCACATCCGGGCCAAAGGTGCGGTTCACGCCCTCGGCCACCGCCGCCGCGGTCGAGAAGTCGCCGCGGTTGAGGTTCAGGATCAGGTGATCGGTCTCGAGGAACGGCGTCTCGACCATGCGCTCGACCATGCCGCCGCGGGGCACGCGGCCCACCGTCGGAATGTTGACGGTCAGCGACGAGCCGTCCCGGCCCTCGACGCCAAGCCCGCCGACCACGAGATTGCCCTGCGCGATGGCATAGACCTCGCCATCCGCGCCCATGAGCGGCGTCATCAGCAGCGTGCCGCCCTTGAGCGACTTGGCCTGCCCCACGGTGGAGACCGTGACATCCAGCGTCTGGCCGATCTTGAGGAAGGGCGGCAGATCGGCCGTCACCATCACCGCCGCCGCGTTCTTGGCCTTGAGATCGCCCGTCTCGACCGAGAGGCCGAGGCGCGAGATCAGCGACTGCATCGACTGCTGCGTGAGCTGCGAATTGCCGTCGCCCGTCCCCGAAAGGCCCACCACGACGCCATAGCCCACCAGCGGGTTCGCCCGCACGCCCGCCACGCTGGTCAGATCCTTCAGTCGGTCAGCCCATGCGGGGGGGGCCAGCGCCATCAGCACCGCCAGGATCAGCGCGCCCCTCACAGCGGCGAGACCACGGCAAGGCCGCGCCGCAGCCAGCCGGGCTTGGCCGTGTCGGCGGTGTCGCCCGCGCCGACATACTTGATCTCGGCGTGCGCGATCCGGTCCGAACTGACCACGTTGTCGGGGCCGATATCCTCGGGACGGACCACGCCCTTCAGCCGGACATATTCGTTGCCGTTGTTCAGCGTGAGCAGCTTCTGGCCCATGATCTCGAGGTTGCCGCCCGGCAGCACGCGCGTCACCGACACCGACATCCGCCCGCGCAGCGAGTTGGACTGGGACGCGGCGCCCCGCCCGGCAAAGCTCTGGCTGGTGGAATTGTCGAGCGCCCCGTCGTCCAGCCCGAGCGTGAGCGCGTCCGGCAGGTCGAGCGCATAGTCGTTGCTGCGCGACCCGGTGGCGGTCTGCGACTTGGAGGCCGAGAACTTCTCGGCGAAGTCGATGGTCACGATGTCGCCCACCCGCGCCGCGCGCCGGTCCGACACGAAGAGGCCGCGGGCGCTGGCGCTGTAGATCCCGCCCGTGGGCAGGCTGTCGAGGCGCGCGGGCTCCTCGACCGGATAGACGGGCGCCCAGGCTTCGGAGGCGCGGTCCTCGACATAGGTCGAGCAGGCGGCGGGCGCGAGCAGCAGGGCCAGCGCGGACAGGGACATGCGGCGGGACATCGGCGCCTCAGAGCTTGTTGGCAAGGAATTGCATCATCTCGTCGGAGGCCGAGATGGACTTGGAATTGACCTCGTAGGCGCGCTGGGTCTCGATCATGTCCACCAGCTCCTGCACCACGTTGACGTTCGAGGATTCGAGCGCGCCCTGCACGAGCTTGCCGAAGCCGGGCTCGACCGGGTTGCCGATGGCGGCCTCGCCCGAGGCCGCGGTCTCGACCGCGAAGGTCTCGCCCACCGGCTGAAGGCCGCGGGGGTTGGCGAAGGTGGCGATGGTGATCTGCCCCACCTCCTGCGCCTCGGTCTCGTCGGGCATCAGGACGGACACGATCCCGTCGGCCGAGATCGTGACCGACACGGCGCCCTCGGGGATCTGGATCTCGGGCTGGACGACATAGCCCGAAGGCGTGGTGATCGTGCCCTCGGCGTTCTGCGAGAAGGTGCCGTTGCGGGTGTAGCCCATGCGGCCGTCGGGCAGCAGGACCTGAAAGAAGCCCGGCCCGTCGATGGCGAGATCGAGCGCGTTGTCGGTGTTGGCGAGCGAGCCCTGGGTGTAGAGCTTTTCGGTCGAGACCACCCGGACCCCCGTCCCCACTGCCGAGGGCGAGGTCATGGCGGTCGCCTCGGAGGTCTGGGCACCGCCCGGCTTCCAGGTCTGGTAGAGCAGGCTCTCGAAATTGGCGCGGTCGCGCTTGAACCCCGTGGTGTTGACGTTGGCGAGGTTGTTCGAGATCACCTGCATCCGGGTCTGCTGGGCGTTCAGGCCGGTCTTGGCGACATGCATCGCGTTCGTGGACATTCGGGGCTCCTTCAGGCGCTACGTCCGGCCTGCTGCAAGCCCCGTGCCACGCCCTACTCCGGCGGGCGCAACAGACGCGCGCCGCTCTCGTCCAGTTCCTTGGCGGCCGAGATCATGCGAAGGTTCAGCTCGAACGTGCGCTGGAGTTCGATGGACGAGACCAGCTCTTCCATCGTGTTGACGTTCGAGCCTTCGAGCACGCCTTGAAGGATGCGGGCGCGCTGATCGGGCGCGGGCAGCGGCTCGTCCCCCGCCCGGATCTGCCCGTCGGCATCCTTGCGCAGCGCCACGCCCTCGGGGATCACCGTGGCGATGACCGGGCCCTCGACCTCCTCGCCCGGGGCACCGTCCATCGGCTCGTAGAGGATGCGGCCCACCTCGTCGATCACGAGCGAGCGGACGGCCGGCAGCTCGATCGGCTGCATCGCCTGATCGAGCATCGCCTCGCCCGCGCCGTTCACGAGCTGCCCCTCGGCCGTGAGCCGCAGGTCGCCCCGGCGCGACAGGGCGGGCTCGCCGCCCTCGGGCTGGACGAAGAACCAGCCTTCCTCGGCGATGGCCACGTCCATCGGCTCGCCCGTCTGGTTGAGAAGGCCCGGCGCGCTCGAGAAGAGATGCGGACCCCGCTCGGTCTGGAAGGCACGGGCCGACGCCGTCTCCATCGCCTTGAGAAAGCGCGGGTCGCCCTCGTTCGTCAGGTCGCGCCGGAAGCCCGGCACGGTCTGGTTCGCGAGGTTCTGCGCCTGGATCACCCGCGTGTCGCGCAGATTCGCCAGCGAGTTCAGGGCGGTGTGGATCAGCCGGTCCATGATCCGCCTCAGCTGCGGATGTTCATGATCGTCTGCATCAGCGAGTTCGAGGTCTCCATCGCCTTGGCCGAGGCCTGGTAGTTGCGCTGCGCGGTGATCAGATGGACGAGTTCCTCGGTCAGATCGACGTTGGCATGTTCGAGCGCGCCGGCCCGGATGATCCCGAAGCCCGAGTCGCCCGCCGTGCCCGCGACGGGCTGGCCGGAATCGGCGGTGGCCGCGAAGCCCGAGGCGCCGAGCTGGCGCAGCGCCTGCGGGTTGGCGAAGGTCACCAGCACCACCTGCCCCATGGCGACGGAGTCGCCGGCGCCGTAGGCCGCCCAGACCGTGCCGCTGGCATCCACCTCGAGGCTGGTCAGCGCGGCCGCGCTCTTGCCGTCCTGGTTGACGGTGTTGACCTCGAAGCCGCGGTTGGTCAGCGCGGTGCCGGTCAGATCGAGCGTGTAGGGCGTGCCGATGCCGGTGGTGAAGCTGAGGCTGCCGGTGCCCCCGGCCAGCGCGCCGGTCGCGTCAAAGGCGAGATCGCCCTCGGCCGGCGTCAGCGTCTCGCCGGCGACGACGAGCCGCACCGCCCAGCCCGTGTCCGGGCTGCCCGCCGCGGGGTTCTCGGTCTTGATGAAATAGGCCGCCGCCTCGACCGCATTGCCCTTCGCATCGAAGACCGGGATCGCCGTGACGGCGGCATAGGTGGTGGGGTCGGCCGCGTCGAAGGCCGCAGCCGGAGGCACCGCCGCCTGCTGGCCCAGCATGGCGTCATCCGTCGGCAGGTCCACCGTCATCCTGACGGCCTTGGTGCCGACCGGCGAGCCCATCGTGAGCGGGATGGTGAGGGGCACGGCGGTGCCCGGCACCTGGCTCAGCGCGTCGCCCTCGACGCTCACGGGCCAGGCGAGCAGCTTCTGCCCCGAGGCGTTGACCGCAACGCCCTTGTCGTTCAGCCCGAAGGCGCCCGCGCGCGTGTAGATCGGCTCGGGCTTGGCCGAGTTCGGGCCCACGGCGGGCTCGGTGGCAAAGAAGCCCTGCCCCTCGATGGCGAGGTCGAGCGTGTTGCCCGTGGCCACGACCGAGCCCTGGCTGAACTGCATCGCGGTGCGCAGGGTCTGCACGCCCGATCCCACCGCCGTCCGGGCGATGCTGTAGGGCGACGAGTTGAACACATCGGCAAATTCGGCGCGGCTGCCGCGGAAGCCGATGGTGCCCACGTTCGCGATGTTGTGCGAGGTGGCGGCAATATCGTGCTGGGCGGCGGAGAGACCCGAAAGGGCGGTGTTGATCGACATGGAAAGGGCTCCTTTGGGGGCGGGATCAGCGGAAGGACGTGACGGACTCGGCGGGGACGCGGCCCTGGTCCTCGACCTCGAGCAGCGTGCCCCGACCATCGGTCGTGGAACCGACCGACAGGACACGGGCATAGACCGAGGGCGCGAGCGGCACGGAGCCATCGGCATTGGCGGCCGAGACACTGACGCGCAGCGGCACGCGCGACGAGACGAGCGAGGCGGGCACTTCGTCCCAGCCAAAGTTCACCTGCCCCGCCTTCTGCGGCCCGAGGGTCTGGCTGTGCAGAAGCTGGCCGGTGACGCTGTGGGAATAGGTGACGACAACCGCTTCGGCCGGATCGGTGAGCGTGGCCGCGCCATGGACGCCGCCCGCCTCGTCCGCGCGCGCCAGCGTGCCGGGGACCAGCACGCTGCGCCCGATCAGCGACGCGGCGGTGGCGGTGCGGAACGAACCGAGCCCCTCGCCGATGCCGCTGAGCGTGCCGTTCAGCTGCTCGATCCCCGAGACGGTCGAGAACTGCGCCATCTGGGCGAGGAACTCGCCGTTCTCCATCGGCTGGAACGGGTCCTGGTTCTGAAGCTGCGTCGTCAGGAGCTTGAGGAAATCCTCCTGCCCCAGGTTCGAGCTGCCCTTGGCCTGCGTCGCCGTCTTCATCGCAAGCCCGGCGGCGTAAGAGCGGTCAACCGGCGTCGTGGTGGTCATGTCACTGTCCCATGCTGGCGGTGCGGGCCATCAGCGAGCGCAGCGTCGAGACGGCCTCGAGCGTGTTCTGATACTGGCGGCTGGCCTCCATCATCTCGACCATCTCCTCGTCGACCGAGACCGGGGCCTCCCAGACATAGCCCTCGGCATCGGCCTGCGGATGGTCGGGCCGGTAGGTCCGGGCCGGCTCGCGGTCGAGGCTGACCACCGCCGCCACATCCGTGGTCGAGAGGCCGCTCTTGCCCACCGCATCGGCGTAGGTCGTCTCGAACACCGGCCGCAGCGGGCGGAAGGCCGTCTCGGCCGTGTCCGAGACCGTGCCCGCGTTGGCCAGGTTGCTCGCCACCGTGTTCATCCGCACCATCTGGGCCGAGAGTGCCCGGGCGCCGACATCGAAGATGTTGTTGATGCCGCTCATCATTCCCCCTTGATCGCCGTCATCAGGCCAGAAATGCGCCGGTTCAGCAGCGCGAGGCTGGTCTGATAGCGCAGGGTGTTCTCGGAAAATTCCATCTGCTCCACGGCCATCTCGACCGTGTTGCCGTCCAGCGAGGGCGTGACCGGCTCGCGGTAGAGCGCCTTGCCGGTGGCGGCGGGACCACCCACCGCCATGTGGCGCGCCTCGGTGGTGCGCAGCGCGCCGCCTCCGGTCGCGCGGGCCAGCTCGGCCGTGAAGTCGATGTCGCGCGCCTTGTAATGCGGGGTCGCCGCATTCGCGATGTTCGAGGTCAGCAGGTTGTTGCGCGTCTCACGCAGCACCAGCGCCTCGGCATGAAGCCCGATATGATCGCGGAACCCCGACACTGACATCCGATCCTCCGTCGCCCGCCGCCAACGCGGCATCTGGACCGGGACTTGCAAGGAGGATGCCAGATGCCGCCCTCGCGAGGAGAATGCGATGCGCACTCCGCCTGCCCTTGCCCGCCACCCGCTGCTCGACGCCGCCGCGCGCGAGATCCTGGCCCTCATGGAGCCGCTCGGCCGGGCGCAGGGACTGGCGCGGCTCGAGGAACTGCATGCGGGAACGCCCCCCGGTCCGGCCCGCCGTGCGCTGCTGGCGGCACGGGTGGCGCTCCTGCGGGACGGGCCGGCCTTCGCGCTGCCACCGCCCGAACCCGAACCGCCCGCCCCCGAGCCCGAGCCCGTCGTCGAGGAAACGCCCGTTCCGCCGCCGCCGAAACCCGTGGTCATTCCGCAACTGGATCTGGCGGCGATGATGTCCCTGTTCGACGAGCCCGAGGAAGACGAGGAGGAGGCCCCGATACCGGCGCCCGAACCGGAGCCCGACCCCGAACCGGACGCGCCTGCGGAGGGCTGGACGCGCATCCGCCTGACCGAGGATGGCCCGCGCGGCCCGGCCAGCTTCCCCAAGGGCGCCTCGCTCTCGGTCAAGCTCGAGGATGCGGCGCGTCTGCTGATGGCGGGCATTGCCGAAGAGCTGGAGGAAGAGGAGGCCCCGGCCGCGGAGGTTCAGGCCGACGCGACCGCAGCCCCGATCCCGGACATGGATCAGGCCTTCGCCGCGCTGGCTGCGTTCGGCGATGCGGACCCGGTCGAAGAGCCTGCGGCCGAGCCCGCCGAGACCTCCGCCCCGCCCGTGGTGGCTTCGGAGCCGGCACCTGCCAAGAAACCGCGCAGCCGACGCTCGCCGCGCCGGAACCCGCGCAAGAAGGCCGCGGAAGAAGCCCCGCCCGAGGCCAAGGACTGACCGCGGCGCCGGGATCGGCGGGATCAGGCGGCGTCAGGCTGGATCGCCGCAGCCGTGCGCTCGATCGTGACGGGCAGGCTCTCGAGGGCGCGCCCGGCCGCATCGGAGTCGGACGCATCGGCCGCGGTCTCGTAGCCGGACAGCGTGCGATGCAGGGCCACCAGCCCCACGGCCGCCGCAGCGCCCGCGGTGCGATGCGCCAGCCGGGCCGCGGCATGGTGGTCGCCCGCCTCGTGCAGGCGCCGCATTTCGGGCAGCGCCGCGCCGGCCTCCGTCAGGACGCGGTTGATCATGCCTGCAATGTAGTCGGGCCCGAGATTGCCCTCCAGATCGGCCCGAAGCTCGCTGTCGATCAGGGGAAGTCCTTCGGCGGGCGCGGGTTCGGGCGTGGCCGCCTCCGTCTCCTCGGCGGCCTGCCCGCACCCGGCGAACTGCCGGACCGCGCGGAACAGGGCGCTGCGCGTGATCGGCTTCACCAGGACGTCGTTCATCCCGGCGCCAAGGAACTCCGGCACCCGGTCGGGATCGGCATGGGCCGTCGCGCCCACGATGGGCGTCGTGGCGCACGGGCCGCCCTGCCGGATCATCCGTGTCGCCTCGAGACCATCCACCCGCGGCATCGACACATCCATCAGGATCAGGTCGAAGCGCCGCACGGCCGCCGCCTCGATTGCCTCGGCGCCGTCTTCGGCCAGCGTCACCTCATGGCCCGCCATCCGCAGGATCTCGGCCAGAAGCTGACGGTTGATCGCATTGTCCTCCACCACGAGGATCGAACGGCGAACATCGTCCGCCGGCGGGGCCTCGTCGGCGAACTCCTCGGCGGACAGGTCGCTCGCCTCGGCGAGCGGCACCGTCACCCGGAGGGTGAAGACCGAGCCCAGCCCCAGCTTGCTCTGGACGGTGATGGCGCCGCCCATCGTCTCGCTGGCCAGTTTCGCGATCCCCAGGCCCAGACCCGTTCCCTCGCGGATGCGGCCGTAGGAGGAATCGAGCGTCTCGAAGTTCCGGAAGATCGTATCGAGATGCTCTTCGGCGATGCCGATGCCGGTGTCGTTGACATGGATGCAGAGATCGAGGGTGCCCGGCCGGGTCCCCGCGCGCCACAGAAGCTCGACCGAGACCTTGCCGTGGTCCGTGAACTTGATGGCATTGCCGATCAGGTTGTACATCACCCGCAGGAAGAGGTGGCGCTGCGCCAGGATGAGAGGCACCTCTCCCTTGGGGGGCGCGAACCACAGCTTGTTGCCGCGCTTGTCCGCCTGCGGCTGGTTCTGCCGGATCAGGCCCTCGATGACCTCGGCCGGCGAGAAGACCGAGCGCGCGTAGCTCGCCCCGTCGCGATCGGAGAGACGTGTCAGTTCGAGCACGTTGTTCACCTGATCGAGCGCCGCCGACCCGCAACCGATCACGATGTCGGTGAGCCAGCGTTGCCGCTCGGTCAGGTCGGTCGAGCTTTGCAGAAGGTCCGACGCGGCCATGAGGCCGTTGAGGGGCGTGCGCATCTCGTGGCTCATCACGGCCAGGAAGCGCGACTTCGCCTCCTCGCCCTTGAGCGCGTCGTTGCGGGCCTTCTTCAGGCTCTCCTCGCGCTCGAGACGCTCCGAGATGTCGCGGATGAAGGCGATGAAGAACGGATCCTGCGAGGCGCCCTGGGCCTCGGCCACCGAGACCTCGACCGGAAAGGTCGTGCCGTCGGTGCGCTGCGCCATCATGGTGATGCGCCCGTCGCGCCCGGAAAGGCCGGGGTCAGGTTCGTCCTCGGCGCGCGGCTGCGGACGCAGCAGGCTGTCGGCATCGTCGGTGCGGATATATTCCACGAAGTTCGCGCCCTGCGCGGCTTCGGCCGACCAGCGGAACATGTCGAGCGCCGCCCGATTGCATTCGACGACCCGCCCCATGTGATCGAGCACGACCACCGCATCGAGGGACGACTCGATCGTGGCACGCAGGTTGTGGACCGACCGCTCGAGCAGGACGCCCCGGCGCCGACGCGCGTTGCTCTGCACGATGACGATCACGATCAGCACCCCCATCAGGGCGAGCAGCCCGAGCGAGGCCAAGGCGAAGGTCTGCAACGAACTGCGCAGGACCGATCGCCGCTCGTCCGAGATCTGCATGACATCGGCCAGCGACTCGACCACGCCCGACCGGACGATCCCGCTCACGGCCTCGAGATCGACGATCAGCTGCGGCGTCCATATCGGCGTGGGCAACTTTCACCGTGCGCATCAGGCCGTCTATCTCGACGATCTCTTCGCGCTCGGCGAAGGGCACGACTGGGGCATCCTCGGTGCGGGCGTCCGCCCGACCGACGCGCGGATGCGCGAGGCGCTGGCGGCGCAGGACAATCTCTCGACGGTGATCGAGCTGGACCCGGCGGGTCACCGGGCCCGGCGCGTGGGCGCCATGATCGGCTTCCTGCCGGTCGAGGCCGACAATGCCGCGCTGATCGAGGCCATGTCGGATCCGCGCATCCGCATCGTCTCGCTGACGGTGACCGAGGGCGGCTATTATGTCGATGCCTCCGGCGCCTTCGACCCGACGCACCCGGACATCGTGGCCGATGCGGCCCGCCCCTCGGCCCCCGCCACGGCCTTCGGCGCGATCCTGGCGGCCCTGCGCGCCCGGCGCGCCGCGGGCGTGGCGCCCTTCACCGTGATGTCCTGCGACAACCTTCCCGGCAATGGGCATGTGACGCGCAGCGCCGTGGTGGGCCTTGCCGAGCTTTTAGACGCCGAGTTGGCAGCTTGGGTGAAAAGCCATGTGGCCTTCCCGAACGGCATGGTGGACCGCATCACCCCCGCGACCGGCCCGCACGAGCGCGACCTGGCGCAGGGTTTCGGCCTGACCGACCCCGTCCCCGTCACCTGCGAGCCCTTCCGGCAATGGGTGGTCGAGGACCATTTCCCCGCCGGCCGCCCGGCGCTGGAGAAGGTCGGCGTGACCTTCACCCCGCATGTCCACGCCTACGAGGCGATGAAGATCCGCATCCTGAACGGCGGACATGCGGTGATCGCCTATCCCTCGGCCCTGATGGACATCGAGTTCGTCCACGAAGCGATGGCGAACCCTCTGGTGGCGGCCTTCCTGCACAGGATCGAGGTCGAGGAGATCCTGCCCCATGTGCCGCCGGTGCCCGACACGAGCATTCCGGCCTATCTCTCGCTGATCGAGAGCCGCTTCTCGAACCCCGAGATCGCGGACACGACGCGCCGGCTCTGTCTGGACGGCTCGAACCGGCAGCCGAAGTTCATCGTGCCCTCGCTGCGCGACAATCTCGCGGCGGGCCGAATGCCGAAGGGGCTGGTGCTGCTGTCGGCGCTCTGGTGCCGCTACTGCTTCGGCACCACGGATTCGGGTCAGGTGGTCGCGCCGAACGACCCGAACTGGTCCGCGCTGCAGGAACGGTCCAAGCGGGCGCGCGCCAACCCGGCCGACTGGCTTGCCATGACCGAGGTCTATGGCGACCTTGGCCGCCACCCGGCGCTGGTCGGTGAATTCGGTGCCGCGCTCGAAGCCGTCTGGCGCGATGGCGCCGAGGCCGTGCTCCGCCGTTTTCTGGCAGAGTGACCGGGCCGGGGCAGCGTCCCCCGCCTGCGCAATCGAAGCACCAAACGGCTGCATCTGTCTGACGCATGGGCAGATGCAGCCCTCCGCCACGCCATGCGGCGGGCCGTGCCGCCCGCGGATCGGCCGTGCGGAAAGCCGCGCTCCTCGCTTCTGGACAGCGGCCCCTTCCGGTGTAATCTGCGCGCAGCGCGTAGCCGGAGGCAGAAGCCGGCCCGCCCCGTCCACAAGGGAGGAATACCATGGACCGTCGCTCATTCATCACCAAGGCCGCCGTGGGGGGCGCCGTGGCCGGCAGCCTCGCCGCGCCCGCCATCGCCCAGACCGCGCCCAAGGTCACCTGGAGGCTCACCTCGTCCTTCCCGAAATCGCTCGACACGATCTTTGGCGGCGCGGAAGTGCTGTCGAAGATGGTCAGCGAAGCCTCGGACGGCAACTTCCAGATCCAGGTCTTCTCGGCGGGTGAGCTGGTGCCGGGCCTGCAGGCCGCCGACGCCGTGACCTCGGGCACCGTCGAATGCTGCCACACGGTCGGCTACTATTACTGGGGCAAGGATCCGACTTTCGCGCTGGCCGCGGCGGTGCCCTTCTCGCTCTCGGCGCGCGGCATCAACGCCTGGCACTATCACGGCGGCGGGATCGACCTCTACAACGAGTTCCTCGCGCAGCACAACATCGTGGGCTTCCCGGGCGGCAACACCGGCGTGCAGATGGGCGGCTGGTTCCGGCGCGAGATCAACACCGTGGCCGACATGCAGGGCCTGAAGATGCGGGTCGGCGGCTTTGCCGGCAAGGTGATGGAGCGTCTGGGCGTCGTGCCGCAGCAGATCGCCGGCGGCGACATCTATCCGGCGCTGGAAAAGGGCACGATCGACGCGACCGAATGGGTCGGCCCCTATGACGACGAGAAGCTCGGCTTCTTCAAGGTCGCGCCCTACTACTACTACCCCGGCTGGTGGGAAGGTGGCCCGACCGTCCACTTCATGTTCAACAAGGCCGCCTTCGAGGGCCTGCCGCCCGCCTACCAGGCGCTGCTGCGCACCGCCTGCCAGGCGACGGATGCGAACATGCTGCAGATGTACGACTACAAGAACCCGACCGCGATCAAGTCGCTCGTCGCGCAGGGCACCCAGCTGCGGCCCTTCAGCCCCGAGATCCTGCAAGCCTGCTTCGAAGCCGCGAACGCGGTCTATGCCGAGATGGAAGCCGCGAACCCCGCCTTCAAGAAGATCTGGGATTCGATCAAGGCCTTCCGCTCCGAGAACTACACCTGGGCGCAGATCGCGGAATACAACTACGACACCTTCATGATGGTGCAGCAGAACGCGGGCAAGCTCTGATCCCGAACCTCCCGCAAGACAAGAGACCCCGGAGCCTCGGCTCCGGGGTCTTTTCCTTGGGTCTTCCGGGCACGGACGGCAGGACGGAGCGGCTGCGTCGGACGTCCCTTCCATGAACGGAAACGGCGGCACCCCTTCGGTGCCGCCGCCTCTGTCATCCCGCCGTTCTCAGTCCTGCGCCGGAGGAGCCAGGCCCGGAGGCACCCCTCCCGGAGCCAGACCAGGGCCTGCGTCCGGTGGCGTGACCTCGCCCGTCGCGGGCGGAGCCAGACCGGGCGGCACGCCCAGCCCACCCGGTGCCGGCGCAGCAGGAGCCGGAGCGGTGGGCGTCGGAGGCGCAAGGCCCGGCGGCACCCCCAGCCCTCCCGGCGCCGGAGCGTTCGGGGGTGCAAGGCCCGGCGGCACGCCCGGACCTCCCGGGGCCGGCGCGAGGCCGGGCGGCGTGCCCAGACCACCGGCGCCCGGAGCGGGCAGGCCACCCGGCGCGCCGAGGCCGCCTTCCAGACCGCCACCGAGACCCGGCATCTGCGGCAGGGTGATGGTCACGTTCGACGTGTCCACCGGGGCGCCCTTGTAGTGCATGACCATCTGCGGGAACATGATCACCAGCGCCACCATCACGATCTGGATGCAGACGAACGGCACCGCGCCCCAGTAGATCTGCCCGGTCGTCACCGGCGCCATGCGGGCCTTGGTCACCGGGTCGGTGTAGGTCTGCCGGGGCGCCACCGATCGCAGATAGAAGAGCGCAAAGCCGAACGGCGGGTGCATGAACGAGGTCTGCATGTTCACGCCGAGGATGATCCCGAACCAGATCAGGTCGATCCCCAGCGCCTCGGCCGCCGGTGCCAGCAGCGGCACGATGATGAAGGCCAGCTCGAAGAAGTCGAGGAAGAAGGCCAGCAGGAACACCAGCACCGAAACCGCGATCAGGAAGCCCGTCTCGCCGCCCGGAAGCGAGGTCAGCAGATGCTCGACCCAGATATGCCCGTTCACGCCGTAGAAGGTCAGCGAGAACATCCGCGCGCCCAGCAGGATGAACATGACGAAGGACGAGAGCCGCGTGGTCGAGGCCAGCGCCTGCGTCACGACGCCGAGGTTCAGCCGGCCCTTCACCGCTGCCAGCAGCAGCGCGCCCACCGCGCCCATCGCGCCGCCCTCGGTCGGTGTCGCGATCCCGAGGAAGACCGTGCCCAGCACGAGGAAGATCAGCGCAAGCGGCGGAATCAGCACGATGATCACCTGCTGGGCCAGCCGCGACATGAGCTTGCCGCCCGCCGCCCGGTCGAGGATGGCGGCGATGTAGATCACCACGATCCCCGCCACGGCCCCGAGGATGTCGGCGTTCTTGGCGCCGTAGGTCTCGGCCAGCCAGTAGTGGGCGCCGAAGGCCACCGCCACCGCCACCGCCAGCGCCACGATCAGCGAGGTCACGCCCGAGCCGAGCGTCCGCGCCTCGAGCGGCAGGGCCGGCATGGATTGCGGGCGCAGGATCGACATGACCAGCACATAGCCCATGTAGATGCCGGTCAGCACCATACCCGGGATCAGCGCCGCCTTGTACATGTCGCCCACCGACCGGCCGAGCTGGTCGGCCAGCACGATCAGCACGAGGCTCGGCGGGATGATCTGAGCCAGCGTTCCCGAGGCGGCGATCACCCCCGAGGCGATGCGCCGGTCATAGCCATAGCGCAGCATGATCGGCAGCGAGATCAGACCCATGGCGATCACGCTGGCCGCAACGACCCCCGTGGTGGCCGCGAGCAGCGCCCCCACGATGATCACGGCATAGGCGAGCCCGCCCCGGATCGGCCCGAAGAGCTGCCCGATCGTGTCGAGCAGATCCTCGGCCATGCCCGATCGCTCGAGCACGATCCCCATGAAGGTGAAGAAGGGAATGGCCAGCAGCGTCTCGTTCGACAGCACCCCCCAGAACCGGTCCGGCATGGTGCCGAGGAGGTTCCAGCCCAGCGTGATCGTCCCATCCGACAGAGGCGCAAGCTCGACCCCGATGAAGAAGAACAGCAAGCCGTTCGCCGCCAGCGCGAAGGCCACCGGATAGCCCAGCAGCAGGAACATGACGAGCGAGGCGAACATGATCGGCGCCATGTTCACCGCGATGAATTCCATCATTTCTTCACCTCGCCCAGCTTCACGTCGCCGGCCAGCATCTCGCCCTCGCGCTCGGCCGCCTCATGGGCCGAGACGAAGGGCGTCGGATCCGGGATGATGCCCCGCATCACCGCGATCTTCTTGATGATCTCGGACACGCCCTGCAGCGCGAGCAGGAAGAAGCCGATCAGAAGCAGCGTCTTCGCCGGCCAGATGATCAGGCCGCCCGAGTTGGTCGAGACTTCCCCGATCCTCCAGGACCGCTCGACGTAGGGGCCGAGATAGATCAGCATCAGGACCACGAAGGGCATCAGGAAGAACAGATGGCCGAACAGGTCGATCCAGTGCTGCACCTTCCGCGAGAAGAGCCCGTAGACGATGTCGATGCGGATATGCTCGTTCTGCTTCAGCGTGTAGGCTGCGGCGAACAGGAAGGCCGCGCCGAACAGATACCATTGAAGCTCGAGCCAGGCGTTGGACGAGGTGTTCAGAACCTTGCGGACGGTGGCGTTCCCCGCGCTGATGAAGATCGCGATCAGGATCAGCCACGAGACCCCGCGACCGATGAGTTCGTTCATGCGGTCGATAAACCGCGACAGGCCGAGTAGCCCTCCCATGTTCCTCCCTCTCCCGGTCAATGTGGAAAAGTGCCGGCTCCCGCGGCTACCTATGTCGAAGCACCTTCAACCGTCAATGCGCGGACGGCGCGCAGCCCGGCTTTCCAGCCTGCGGAAAGCCGCAGGGCCGCGCGACCCGTCGGCCGCGCCCACGGCTTGGGCAGATCGGAGGCGCGCCAGGGCGGCCGATGATTCGGGGCGCGACGTCTTGGCGCAGGCCGCGTATCTTTCGGGCGCGGTCCATGGACCTATCTGAGAAATTCTGATGCAGATCAAGGCGCCACCCTCACACGAATGGTTAATCAGCGGATGATACAGACGGACAAGACAGCGCAGGTGACTCCCTCCTGCCGGTTTCTTTCCGCTTGGAAGGACGCAGCGACATGCTCGAACTGATGAACAGCCTCGATCCGAGGGCCGCCCTTGCGCTGCACCTTGCGGTCGTTGCGGTGACGGTGGCCGCGATCCTTCTGGTGGCGGGCGCGCTGCGCGAGCCGTCGCGCGACGGATTCGGCACCTACGAAAGCGGGGCGCCCTCGGGGCGGCCGCTGCGCGGGCGCGTCGCCACGCAATATTTCCTGATCGCCGTCTTCTTCATGATCTTTGACGTCGAGGTGGCCGTCCTCTTTGCCTGGGCTGTCTCGGCCCTCGAACTCGGCACCTCCGGGCTGATCGCGGCGACCATCTTCATTCTCGTGCTTCTGGCCGCCCTCGCCTGGCTCTGGATGGAGGGCGCGCTCGAGACCGCTCCGCGGAAGGACCGGGCATGAGCTGGACGATAGGGCGGCCCGGCGCCGAGGCGCCGGAAGACCGCATGGCCGCATCCCATCTCTTCACGCGCCTCGACGATCTCGTGGCCTGGTCGCGCAAGCACAGCCTCTGGCCGTTCAACTTCGGGCTGTCCTGCTGCTATGTCGAGATGGCGACGGCGCTGACGCCGGTCTACGACCAAGCCCGCTTCGGGGCGGAGGTCATCCGCTCCACCCCGCGGCAGGCCGACCTGCTGATCGTGTCGGGCACCGTCTTCCGCAAGATGGCCGTGCCGCTCTACCGCCTCTACCAGCAGATGCGAGAGCCGCGCTGGGTGATCTCGATGGGCGCCTGCGCCAATTCCGGCGGCATGTATGACATCTATTCCGTGGTGCAGGGCGTGGACAGCTTCCTGCCGGTCGATGTCTATGTGCCCGGCTGCCCGCCGCGGCCCGAGGCGCTGATGGAGGCGCTGGTGCTGCTGCAGTCCAAGATCGCGACCGAGGCGCGCCCCCTTCAGATCCGCATGGGCGAGACCGGCCCTGCCCGGCCCTTCGACCCCGTTCCGCGCCGCGACGCGCTGCGCGAGGGGCGCATGTCCGTCGCCCGCCTGGCCGATCCGGAGTCCACATGAGCTTCGATCAGGTTATTGCGGACGCGCTTCAGGCGCTCCGATCGCGCTTCGGCGCAGACATCCTGTCCGAGCAGGTGACCGGCGAGGGCTTTCCCGTCCTCTGGCTGGCCGCCCCGGCATGGGAGGCCGCCCACCGCTTCCTGCGCGAGGAGATCTCCGCGCCCTTCCCGTTGCTCGCCGACCTCTGGGCGATCGACGAGAGCCAGCGGCAGCACCGCGCGGGTCAGCCCGACTCGCGGCTCACGCTCTGCTCTCACCTCGTCTCGCTTGAGCGCAACGCCGACCTGCGTCTCAAGCTCGCGACCGACGGGCACGCGCCTTCGGTGGCGGGTGTCTATGCCAACGCCGACTGGTATGAACGCGAGGCGCACGACATGTTCGGCCTCGACTTCGGCCGCGAGACGCGCCGCCTGCTGATGCCGCCCACCTGGGAGGGGCATCCGCTGCTCAAGACCCATTACGCGCGGGCGACCGAGAAGCCGCCCTTCGTGCTGACCGACCGTCTCTTCGAGGCGGAGGAGCGCGCCACCATCACCGATCCCGATCTGCTCGGTCTGCCCGGGCTGCGCGACGGCGAAGAGCTGATGGTTCTCAACTTCGGCCCGCATCACCCCTCCACGCATGGTGTTTTCCGGATTCTGCTCGGGCTGGACGGTGAAGAGGTGGTCTGGGCCTGGCCGGACATCGGCTACCACCACCGCGGCGTCGAGAAGATGGCCGAGCGCCAGACCTGGCACGGCTTCATCCCCTATTGCGACCGGGTGGACTACCTTGGCGGCGTGATCTCGGAACTGCCCTATCTGCTGGCGGTCGAGCGTCTCTGCGGCATCGCGGTGCCGCCCCGCGCGCAGATGATCCGGGTCATGCTCTGCGAATTCTACCGCATCATGAACCACCTGCTGTTCTATGGCACGATGGCGCAGGACGTGGGCGCCATGTCGCCCGTCTTCTACATGTTCACCGACCGCGAGAAGGGGCACGAGATCCTGAACGCCATCACCGGCGCGCGGATGCATCCGGCCTTCTTCCGCATCGGCGGCGTGGCGATGGACCTGCCCAGGGGGTGGGACGCGATGGTGCGCGACTTCCTCGACTGGATGCCGGGTCGGCTCGACGAATATGAACGGATGGTGCTGCGCTCCGAACTCTTCCGCGCGCGCACCGTGGGCGTCGGCGCCTATGACACCGACACCGCCCTGACATGGGGCACCACCGGCCCCGGCCTCCGCGCCACCGGCTGCAACTGGGATCTGCGCAAGCAGCGCCCCTATTGCGGCTATGAGCAGTTCGACTTCGAGGTGCCGCTGGGCCAGCGCGGCGACATCTTCGACCGGACGCGGGTGCGCGCCGACGAGATGAGAGAGTCGTTGAAGATCATCCGCCAATGTCTTGAGAACATGCCGGAAGGTGCCGTGAAGGCCGACCATCCGCTGACCACGCCCCCCCCGCGCGGCGCAATGCAGACGGACATCGAGACCCTGATCGCCCACTTCCTGCAGTCGAGCTGGGGCACCGTCGTGCCCGCGGGCGAGGCCACCGGCCAGATCGAGGGCCACCGCGGGCTCACGCAATATGCCATCGTCTCGGATGGCGGCACGCAGAGCTACCGGACGCGGATCCGCACGCCCTCCTTTGCCCATCTCCAGATGATCCCGAAGATCGTGCCCGGCATGACCGTGGCCGACCTCGTGGCCCATATCGCCAGCATTGATTTCGTCATGTCGGACGTTGACCGATGAGCCTCTCGCCCGATCTCCTCGCCCGCATCCGCGCCGCCTCGGACGAGCACGGCGGCCCCCGCGCCGCCATGCTCGAGGCGCTGAAGCTGATCCAGCACGAACACGGCTGGGTCTCGGATGGCCATCTGGCCGAAGCGGCGTCCGCGCTCGGGGTCAACCGCGCGGAAATGGAAGCGCTGGCAAGCTTTTACTCGCTGATCTTCCGCCATCCGGTCGGGAAGACGGTGATCCTGCTCTGCGACGGCGCCTCCTGCTGGCTGAACGGCGCCGAGGAGGTCCGCGAGGAACTCAAGCGCCGCCTCGGCATCGGGTTCGGCGAGACCACACGCGACGGGCGCTACACGCTTCTGAACGTGGCCTGCCTTGGCGGCTGCGACCGAGCGCCCGCCGCCGTCGTGGGCCGCGACCGGCGCCTCGTGGGCCCGCTCTCGCCCGCAGGCGTCGCGGCGCTGCTGGAGGACGGATTGTGACCGACCTGCCCCTGACCGGCCGCGCCCGCCCCGACCGCCGCCCGCACACGCTCGCCGAATGGCGGGCCGAGGGCGGCTACGAGGCGGTGGAACGCGCGCGGACCATGACCCCCTCCGAGATCATCGACATGGTCGAGGCCGCGCATCTGAACGGCCGCGGCGGCGCGGGCTTTCCGGCGGGGCGCAAGTGGCGCTTCATGCCCGAACGGGGAACCTCGCCCGGCGATGGTCCGAGCTATCTGATCGTGAACGGCGACGAGATGGAGCCCGGCGCCTTCAAGGACCGCTTCCTGCTGGAAGCCATGCCGCATCAGGTGATCGAGGGGGCGATCATCACCGCCCGCGCCACCCATGCGGACGAAGCGATCGTGCTGATCCGCGACGAATACCGCCCCGGCATCGCCGCGGTGGAACATGCCATTCACGAAGCGCGAACTGCGGGCCTGCTGGGCGACCTCACGATCCGCGTCCACCCCTCGGCCGGGCGCTACATCGTGGGCGAGGAGACCGCGCTGATCACCGCGCTCGAGGGCCACCGCGCCGTGCCGCGCAAGCGCCCGCCCTTCCCGGCGCAATCGGGGCTCTGGGGCCGTCCCACGACGGTGAACAACGTCGAGACGATCTCGCTCGTCCCCCACATCCTGTCGCTGGGACCGCAGCGCTTCCGCGCCCTCTCGCGCACCGAGGAAGGCGGCACCAAGCTCTATGGCGTCTCGGGCCGGGTGAAGCGCCCGGGCCTCTTCGAGGCGCCGATGGGCACCACCGCGCGCGAGCTGATCGAGCGCGCGGGCGGCGTCTCGGGCGACGGGCAGCTGCGGGCCTTCCAGCCCGGCGGGGGCGCGAGCGGCTTCTTCGGCCCCGACCAGCTCGACCTGCCGCTCGATTTCGGCCATGTGGCCAGGGCGGGCTCGATGTTCGGCACGGGCATGCTGATCGTGCTCGACGGCAGCGCCTGCCCCGTGGGTTTCCTCGCCCGGCACATGCGGTTCTATGCGCGCGAAAGCTGCGGCTGGTGCACCCCCTGCCGCGAGGGGCTGCCGCTGGTGGCGAAGATCCTCGACCGCTTCGCCGAAGGCCGGGGCCGCCGCGCGGATCTGGAGCTGTTGCAGATGACCGCCGCCGAGGCCGCCCCCCGCGGGCGCAGCTTCTGCGACCTGATGGGGGGCGCGATGGCGCCGCTCGCCTCGGGGCTGCGGATGTTCGCGGCCGAGTTCGAAGCGCGTCTGGCCGAGGGAGAGCGGGCATGAAGATCACCGTCAACGGCCGTCCGCTCGAGGTGGAGGGCACGAAGGACCTGCTCACCACCTGTCTCTCGGCGGGCATCGAGATCCCGCATTTCTGCTGGCACGGCGATCTGGGCTCGGTCGGCGCCTGCCGGCTCTGCGCGGTGCGGGTCCATGACGGCCCCGAGGACACCGAGGGCCGGATCGAGATGGCCTGCATGACTCCTGTTCGCGAGGGCCAGCGGATCGAGGTCATGGATCCCGAGGCCGAGCGCTTCCGCGCCCGGATCATCGAATGGCTGATGGTGAACCATCCCCACGATTGCGCGGTTTGCGAAGAGGGCGGCGCCTGCCATCTGCAGGACATGGTGGTGGCCTCGGGCCATCACCGCCGCCGGGCGGAGGTGCCGAAGCGCACCCACCGCAATCAGGATCACGGGCCGTTCCTCACGCAGGAGATGAACCGCTGCATCGGCTGCTACCGCTGCCTGCGCTTCTACCGCGACTACACGGGCGGCAAGGATTTCGAGGTTCTGGGCGCTCATGACCGGGTCTGGTTCGGCCGGACCGAGCCCGGCGCGCTCGAGAGCCCCTTTGCGGGCAACCTCGCCGAGGTCTGCCCCACCGGCGTCTTCGACGACCGCTGGTGGTCGCGCCACTATGCGCGGCCCTGGGACATGGCCGAGACGCCCTCGATCTGCGCGAACTGCTCGGTCGGCTGCAACATCACCCTCTTCGAGCGCGGCGGCACGCTGCGAAAGGCGCAGAACCGGACGCACGGCGCGATCAACGGCTCGTTCCTCTGTGACCGCGGCCGGTTCGGGGCGCTTGCGGCCGAGGCGGCCCGTCCGACCCATCCCACGCGGAAGGGCGCCGAGATCCTCTGGACCGATGCCATTGCCGGCGCCCGCGCCCTTGTCGCGCGTGGGGCTGTCGGCATCGGCTCGCCCCGCGCCTGTCTGGAAACCAACTTCGCGCTGCGCAGGCTGGTGGGGGAGGATCGGTTCTTCGCCGGATGCGGCGCGGCCGAGGCGGCGCTGGTGGCCCGGATGGCGGCGATCCTGCGGCAGGGACCGGCGGGGATCGCCTCGATCCGCGACATCGAGCGCGCCGATGCGGTCCTCGTTCTGGGCGAGGATCTGACCGGCACCGCGCCGCGGGCCGCACTCGCCCTGCGGCAGGCCGCGCGGGACGCCGAGCGGCGCCTTGCCGCCGAAAAGGGCGTGCCGGAGTGGATGGATGCCGCGGTCCGGGTCGCGGGCGAAGGCCGCCGCTCGCCGGTGGCGCTGGTCACGCCCCTGCCCGACGTGCTCGACGAGGTGGCCCTATGGCCGCTCCGCCGTGCGCCGGCCGAAGTGGGCGCCTTCGGGCAGGCCGTGGCCGCGGCCCTTCGGGGCGAGGAGGCCGCGCCCGAGGCGCGCGCGGTAGCCGAGGCGCTGGCCGCGGCCGAGGCGCCCGTGGTGATCGCAGGGGCGGGTCTCGGCCTCGCCGGTCCCGCCGAGGCGGCGGCGGCCGTGGCCGCGGCGCTGGGTGCGCGCGCGCGGATCGCGCTCTTCCCGCCCGAAGCGGGCAGCGTGGGTCTGGCTCTTCTGGGCGGCACCGGACTCGAACGGGCGGTGGCCGAGCTTGAGGCCGATCCGCGGCCCGTCATCCTGCTCGACGCCTCGCTGCCCGACCGCGCCCCGGCGGACATCGTCGATCGGCTGATGACCGCCGCGACGGAGGTGATGCTGCTCGACTGGCTCGACGGCCCGCTCGCGGCGCGGGCGGACCTCATGCTGCCGGTCACGGCGCCGGCCGAGACGTCGGGCACCTACATCAACCACGAGGGGCGCGCGCAACGGTTCTTCACCGGCCGGCCGTCGGATCTGGTGCCGGCCTGGCGGCTGCTCGCGCCGCTGTGCGGAGCAACCGAGACGACGCTCGACGAGATCCTCGCCGCGCTGGCGCACGATTGCCCGGACCTTGCCGTGGTGCGAGAGGCGGCCCCCGGGGCCGAGGCCGCGCCGGTCGCGCGCCTGCCCGCGCGCGCTTCGGGGCGCACCGCCTTCGATCTCGCAGGACGTGTGCCGGAAGGTCAGCCGCGCATTGATGCGGACTCCGCGCTCGCCTGGTCGATGGAGGGCGCACAGGGGCTCGATGCCCCGCCGGCGTTGCGCACCCGTGCGGAGCGGCCGGGGCTCCACTCGGCCAGCAGCGCCTGGGTCGGCACCGAAGGCGTGGGCGGGCCGGTGCGGGGCGGCGATCCGGGCGTCGCGCTGCTCATGGCGGGCGGCACCGGGCCGGGCAGCACCGGGCCGGGCACGCCGCTCGAGGACATGCCGGGCGAGGGCTTCCGCACCCTGCCCCTCCACGATCCCTTTGCGGCGACGGCCGCCGACCGCGCCAGCCCGCCCCTTGCCGAACGCGCGCCGGGGCCGCGGCTTGTGCTGCACCCGGAGGATGCGGCGGCACTCGGCGCGGCCGAGGGCGTGCGCCTGCTGGTGGATGGGCTGCCCGCGCCCGCGTCGCTGGCGCTGGACCCGGCGGTGCCGAGGGGGCATGTGGCCCTTACGGGCGCGCGGGGTTACGCCCGCTTCGTCACGCTGGAGGTGGCGCCATGACCGACCGCCGCACGCATCCGTCGCAAGGGCGCGCGCCGACCGCGACCCTCGGCCACTGTGGCGCGCCCTCGCGCCACCAGTCCCCCGGGGCGGAGGATCGGGCATGAGCGTCCTGCTGATCGTCCTGTTCTCGGCCATCCTTCTCATGGGGCTGCTCGGCGCGGCGGGCGTCTTCACATGGGGCGAGCGGCGCCTTCTGGGTTTCCTGCAGGAGCGGCTCGGGCCGAACCGGGTCGGGCCCTTCGGCTTCCTGCAGTGGGTGGCCGACACGGTGAAACTGATCACGAAGGAGGATGCGCCGCCCGCCGGCGCCGACCTCGCGGCCTACCGGCTCGCCCCCGCCCTCGCGGCCCTGCCGATGCTGGCCGCCTTCGGCGTGGTGGCCTTCGGCCCCGGCCTTGTCATCTCGGATCTCGATGTGGGCGTGCTCTTCGTGATGGGGATGCTTGCCCTGACCGTCTGGGCGCTGGTGCTGGGCGCCTGGGGCTCGCGCAACCGCTATGCGATGCTGGGCGGCCTCAGGGCCGCGGCGCAGATGCTGGCCTACGAGAGCTTTCTCGGCCTGTCGCTCATGGGCTGCGTGCTGCTCGCCGGCAGCTTCCGCATGGGCGACATCGTGGCGGCGCAGGAGGGCGGGCTCTGGTTCATCCTGCTTCAGCCGCTCGGCGCCGGGCTCTTCTTCATCGCGGGCCTTGCGGCGGCGCACCGCCTGCCCTTCGATCTTCAGGAATCCGAGCAGGACCTCGTGGCGGGCTTCATGACCGAATATTCGGGGATGAGCTTCGCGCTCTTCTTCCTTGGCGAATATATCGCGATCCTGCTGGTGGCTGCGCTCTTCACCACGCTCTTCCTCGGCGGCTGGGCGGGGCCGATCCTGCCGGGGCCGATCTGGTTCGGGCTGAAGGTGGCGGCGATCGCGGTGATCTTCGTCTGGCTGCGCGCCGCCCTGCCGCGCCCGCGCTACGACCAGCTCATCGCCTTCGCATGGAAGGTCGCGCTGCCGCTGGCGCTGCTGAACCTTCTGCTGACGGCCTGGATCGCCGTGGGGAGGAGCGCATGAAGGGTATCCTCGACAGCATCCTTCGGGTGGGGCGCATGGTCTTCGCGCCCACGAAGACCGTGGAATATCCCGAGGTCAAGCTGCCGCTCGCGCCCCGCACCCGCGGCCGGATCGTGCTGACGCGCGACCCCGACGGGCAGGAACGTTGCGTGGCCTGCAACCTCTGCGCCGCCGCCTGCCCGGTGGACTGCATCGACGTGGTCAAGGCCGAGACGCCGGACGGCCGTTGGTATCCCGAGAGTTTCCGCATCAACTTCGCCCGCTGCATCTTCTGCGGCTACTGCGAGGAGGCGTGCCCGACTTCGGCCATCCAGCTCACGCCGGATGTCGAGCTGGCCGATTACCGGCGCGGTTCCCTGCAATACGAGAAGGAGGACCTGCTCATTTCCGGTGAGGGCAAGCATCCCGGCTACCGCTACTGGGACGTGGCGGGCAAGGCCATTGCAGGCAAGCAGAGCGATCCCGTCGACCCGAAGGATCTGTGCCCATGAGCGACCTTGCGGCCATCTGGTGCGCCTCGGTGGCGCTGGCCTGCGCGATCCTCGCCGTGACGCGGCCTGCGATAGTGCATGCGCTGATCTGGCTCGTGGCGGCGCTCCTGTCGCTGGCGGGCTGCTTCTTCGCGCTGGGAGCGGGCTTTGCCGGCGCCGTCCAGATCCTGATCTATGCCGGCGCGATCGTCGCGGTCTTCGTCTTCGTGGTGATGACGGCCGATGCCTCGCCCGAGGCGCTGGCGCGCGAGCGGGCACGGCTGGCGCAGGGCTGGCGCCGCCCGGCCGCGGCGGTCGGGCTGGTGGCGCTGCCGCTTGCGCTCGGCCTGCTGGCCGGGGGCACCTCACCCGCCGCCGCCCCGGACAGCGGCCCGAGCCTCGGCGCCATCCTCTTCGGTCCCTGGGCGGTCGCGGTCGAGGTCGCCTCGGGCCTCCTGCTCGCGGCGCTGATGGGCGCGCGCCATCTCGGACGGCGGAGGGAGGAGCCATGAGCGGCGCAACCTTTCTGATCCTCCTCGCGCTTTCGGGCGGCATCTTCGCCACGGGCTTCTTCGGCCTCATGGCGCGGCGCGCGATCCTGTTCCAGCTCATCTCGCTCGAGATGATGCTGGCCGGCCCGGCGCTGGCCTTCCTCGCCGGGGGCGCGTGGCATGGAAGCCAGCAGGGACAGGCGATGTTCGTCTTCATCATCATCCTCGCGGCCGCCGAGGTGGCGCTGGGGCTCGCGCTCTATCTGGCGCTGCGCCGGGGCGCGGATGTCGAGGACAGCGACACGATCACGGGATTGAAGCACTGACATGCTGAGCCCCTATCTTCTCCTGCTGCTCGTGCCGGCGCCGCCGCTGGCCGTCTTCCTGATCCTCGGCCTCGATCCGTTCTTCCTGCGCCGCAAGGCCGTGCAGGCGCTGGCGCTGCTGGGGGGCATCGCGCCCTTCTTTGCCATGCTGCCTTTGCTGGGCCTGTGCCTGGGCACGGAATGCTACGGCGTCATGCCGATCTTCACGCTGGTCTTCGGCCAGTCCGAGGTGGCGCTGGCGCTGCTGCTCGATCCGATGAGCACGCTGGTGGGCCTGACGGTCGCGGCGGTCGGCGCGCTCGTGATCACCTACGCCATCGACTACATGTCGGATGCGCGCATCGCCGACCTGCGCCGCTTCTTCGCGCTGATGAACCTGTTCCTCGCCGCCATGCTGACGATGGTGCTGGCGGGCGACACGATCACCTTCTTCTTCGGCTGGGAACTGATGGGGCTCTGCTCCTTCTTCCTCATCGCCTACAACACCAGCCTGCCGCAGGCGGTGGCCGCGGGCCGCAAGGCCTTCATCATCACCCGCTTTGCCGACGCCTTCCTGCTCGCGGGGCTGCTGCTTCTGTTCCTCGAGGCCAACTCGGTCCGGCTCGACGTGCTGATCCCCGCCGGGACGATGATGACGGAGGAGCGCCATGTCGTGATCGCGCTCCTGCTGCTCGCGGGCGCGCTCGGCAAGTCGGCGCAGGTGCCGTTCCACACCTGGCTGCCCTCGGCGATGGCGGGGCCGACGCCGGTTTCGGCGCTGCTCCATTCGGCCACGATGGTGGCGGCGGGCGCCTTCATGCTGGCGCGCTTCTCGCCCATCGTCATGTCCGAGCCGGCCGTCCAGACCATCGCCGCGATCTTCGGCGCGGGCACGGCGGCCTTCGGTGCGCTGTCGGCGATCTTCCAGACCGACGTGAAGCGGCTTCTGGCCTATTCCTCGATCAGCCAGATCGGCTTCATGGTGCTGGCGATCGGACTGGGCGCGCCCGAGGTGGCGATCGCGCATTTCGTCGTGCATGCGATGTTCAAGTCGCTCCTGTTCCTTGCGGCGGGCGACATCACCCACGGGTCCGACCTCGGCACCAGCCTGCAGGCCATGCGCGGGGCGCTGCGGCGCCGGCCGATCAGCTTCCTGGCCTATGTCGCGGGCGCGGCCTCGCTGGCCGGCCTGCCCATCGTCACCGCCGGCTGGTGGTCCAAGGAGGCCATCCTCGCCACGGCCTGGGAGGGCGGCGCCTTCGGGATCGCGATCTGGGTGCTGGCGCTGCTGACGGCGACCTGCACCGCCATCTACGCCTTCCGCCCGGTCTTCGAGGCGCTCCAGCCCGAGCCCGCTCACATCAGCCACGCCCGGCGGGGCCATCCGGTCGCGCTCGACCTGCATTACCGCCCGCGCTGGGGCAGCGGCTTCATCACCCTGCCGCTCGTGCTGCTCGCCGCGGGGTCGCTGCTCGGCGGGATCATCGTGGGGCCGATCATCCGCTTCCTCGGGGCCGAGGCGCCGCATCCCGCGCATCTGCCCGAGCTTGTGGCGGCGGTTGCCCCCTTCGTCGGCATGGCCGGGGCCGCGGCCATCACCTTCGTTCCCGCCCTCGCCGCGGCCGTGGCGGGCGCGCGCGACATGCGCCGGCCCACCCGGCTCGACCGCAAGTTCCAGCGCTGGGTGATCGAGCCCTACGTCCGGCTCGTCCGCTTCCTCGCGGGCAACCGCATCGGCGCGCGGGCCGAGGCCGAGCTTGAGCTGCGCCACGTCCAGATCGTGCGCTGGCTGAGCCGGGGCGCGCGGATGGACGGGATCTATCAGGCGCTCTTCGTGCGGCCCTTCGTGAACATCGTCCGGTGGCTGAACGGCCATCGCGGCGGCACGGTGGACCCGGTGGGGACATTTCCGGTCAGCCTCGCGCTTCAGGGCACGCAGGCGCTGGTGGAGCGGCTGGCGCATGACCGGTTCGACCGGTTCTGGATGCGTCTGGCCAACCGGCTGGTGCGGCTCTGGGTGCTGGTCTGCGCCATCCAGACCGGACGGAGCCGGGATTATGCGCTCGGCGCGGCCCTCGGGACGGCCGCCCTTCTCGTGATTGCATGGGGTACGACATGGAACTGACCGCGCTCATCCTGCTGCCGTTCTTCGGCGGGATCGCCGCGCTCTTCGCCGGGCGCTGGGGACGGGACGCCGAGCGCTGGGTGGCGATCGCAGCCCTCGGGCTCGCGCTCCTGATCCTGATCTCGAGCTTCTTCTCGGACGGAGACGGCCGCTGGATCGCGATCGAGCGCTACGACTGGGCGCCCTCTCTCGGGTTGCAGGTGATCCTGGCCATGGACGGGCTCTCGGGCGCGCTGCTGGTCGTGTCGCTGGCCCTGGGGATCGTCTCGGTCATCGTCTCCTGGAAGATCACCGAATATTCGGGCCTGCTGAACGCGGCGCTCCTCTGGACGGTGGCGGCCTCGAACGGGGTCTTTCTGTCGTTCGACCTCCTCGTCTTCGCCTTCTTCTGGGAGTTGATGCTGGTCCCGTCGTTCCTGCTGATCTCGGTCTGGGGCCACGGCGACCGCGAGGCGGCGGCGCTGAAGTTCCTCGTCTTCAACGCGGTGGCGGGGCTCGGGCTGCTGGCGGCGGTCTTCTATCTGGGAGCCACCGGCGAGACGGTGACCTTCGACGCCTTCGAGGTGGCCGAGCGTCAGATCCCGCATGGGGTGCAGGTTCTGCTGCTTCTGGGCTTTGCCGCCGCCTTCCTCGTGAAGCTTCCGGTGCCGCCGCTGCATGCGTGGCTGCCGGATGCGCACACGCAAGCACCGACGGCGGGCTCGATCCTGCTTGCGGGGCTTCTGCTCAAGACCGGGGCCTACGGGCTTTTCCGCTTCCCGCCGATGCTCTTCCCCGAGGGCTTCGCCACGCTCGCCCCCTTCGGGCTTGCGCTTGGCGCCTTCGGCTCGATCTACGGGGCGCTGCTGGCCTGCGGGCAGACCGACGCGAAGCGGCTGGTGGCCTACACCTCGGTCGCGCACATGAGCATCGTGCTGATGGGCATCTGCGGCGGCGTCTATTTCTCGCTCATGGGCGCGGGTGTCGAGATGGTGGCCCATGCCTTCTCGGCCTCGGCGCTGTTCCTGCTGATCGGCGCGCTCTATGACCGGACCGGCACGCGCGACCTGCGCGAACTGGGCGGGCTGCAGCAGAACGCGCCCCGCTTTGCCGCGGCCTTCGCGGTCTTCTTCTCGGCCGCGCTCGCCATGCCGGGCACGGCGAACTTCCTCGGCGAGGCGCTGGTCATCACCGGCATGTTCCAGGTGAACTGGATCTTCGCCTCGATCACGCTGATCTCGCTGGTGATCTCGGTCGTCTATGCGACGCGGCTGTTCAAGCGGGTGGTGTTCGGCAAGTCGCGCCGGACCGAGGCGCTCGAGGATCTGACGCTGCGCGAGATGGGGCCGATCGTGCTGCTCGCAGTGGCGACCCTTCTGTTCGGGATGCTGCCGCAACTCCTGATGGGTGCGCTCGAAGGCGCGGTCGAGGCGGCCCTTGTCCCGGTGACGGTCCCCTGATGCCCAGCTTTGCCGCCCTTCTGCCCGTAATCCTGCTTGGCACCGGAGCGGTGACGGCGATGCTCGCCGCGCCGCGCCTGCCGGGGCTGGCGCGCTGGATCGCGGGCTTCGCGCTCGTCGCGGCGTGTGTCGCCCTTGCCCTGCGGCTTGGCGCGCCCGACGGTCTGTCCGTGCTTCTCGCCGATGACCGGATGTCCCGGCTGACGGGACTTGTCGTCTGTCTGTCGGGCCTCGGCAGCCTCGCCTTCCTGCGCCCGGACGGCCCGTCGAAGGAGGGGCCGGCCCTGCTCCTTCTCGCCACGCTCGGAGGCGTGGTGCTGACAGGCGCGGTCCATGCGGCCAGCCTGTTCCTCGGGCTCGAGCTGATCACGCTCGCGCTCGTGGCGCTCTTCGTCCTGCCGCTCGACCGGCCGGCGCTGGAGGCGGGCTACAAGTTCCTCATCCTCGGCGCGGCCG
The DNA here is from genome assembly GCF_021391315.1 of Cereibacter azotoformans. Classification (NCBI taxonomy): domain Bacteria; kingdom Pseudomonadati; phylum Pseudomonadota; class Alphaproteobacteria; order Rhodobacterales; family Paracoccaceae; genus Cereibacter; species Cereibacter azotoformans. The sequence continues at coordinate 1,544,583 of NZ_CP090021.1, forward strand.
CCGCCGCAACGCTGCTGATGGGGCTCGCCCTTGGCCATGCCGCAACCGGGTCGCTGGCGCTGGAGGCATTCGGGGGCCGAGAGGCGCTGCTGACCTTCGCCGCGGCCCTGCTGCTGGCCGGGCTCGCCTTCAAGCTCGCGCTCGTGCCATTCCACATGTGGACGCCCGACGCCTTCACCGGCGCGCCGGGGGCGGCGGCGGCCTTCGCGGGCGCGGCCTCCAAGGTGGCGGTCGTCACGGCCCTTGTCCGCCTCGACGCGGTCGGGCTGCCGCAGGTCTGGGCGCTGGGGCTCGGCACCTTCGCGGGCGTCTCGATCCTGCTCGGCAACCTCGCGGCGCTTCGTCAGGACGGGGTGGCGCGGATGCTGGGCTATTCCTCGGTGGGCCATGCGGGCTACATCGCGGCCGCGCTGGCCACCGGCGCGGCGTCGGCCCCGGCCGCGGCCCTCTTCTACATCGTCACCTATGCGCCGGCCCTTCTGGCCGCACTCTGCGTGGCCGCGCTCATCGGGCGCGCGACGCGCATTTCCGACCTGCGCGGGATCGTATGGCGGCGCCCGCTGGCGGGTGCGGCCATGGCCGCCGCGCTCGTCTCGCTGGCGGGGCTGCCGGTCTCGGCGGGCTTCTTCGGGAAATACGTTATCTTCACCGCCCTGATCGAGGGCCGGGCCTGGGCTCTCCTGGCGCTCGCCATCGCCGGGTCGGCGCTGGGCGCCTATTACTACCTGCGCTTCGTGGCCCTGATCTTCCGCCGCGCGCCCGACCCGGCCGATCCGGCCGTCCGCTGGCCCGAGAGGACGCTTCTGGGCGCCGCCACGGCCATCATCCTGGTCCTTGGGATTCGGCCGGATCTGCTGCTCGACCAGATCCGGGCCGCACTTCCCTGACCTGCCGCCGACGGTGAGCGGCAGGAACCGGGGGTGGGTCGCGCTCATTGGACAGGGGACGTCAAGGGAGCCTCTTGCCATGAACCAGCACCGCCCCATCCTCCGGTCCGGCGAGACCTGCTGGCGGATCGAGCGCGCAGACCGGCTGGCCGTGATCATCGACGCCGCCGACTATTTCGCCCGCGTCAAGCAGGCGATCCTCGAGGCGCGGCATTCGGTGATCATGGTCGCCTGGGATTTCGACGCGCGCATCCGGCTCGACCCGCGCGCGCCGCCCGACCAGGCGCCCGACACGCTCGGCCGGTTCCTGAACTGGGTGATCCGCCACCGGCCGGAGCTGGAGATCCGCGTGCTGAAATGGGATCTCGGCACGGTCAAGGCGCTCGGACGCGGATCGACGCCCCTCTTCGTGCTCAACTGGCTCAGCGACAAGCGGATGCATTTCCGCCTCGACGGTGCCCATCCCGTCTCCTCGGTGCATCACCAGAAGATCGTCGTGATCGACGATGTGCTGGCCTTCTGCGGCGGGATCGACATGACCGCCGACCGATGGGACACGCGGGACCATCTCGACACGGAGCCGCGCCGCCGCCGCCCCACCACGCGGCGCCACTATGGCCCCTGGCACGACGTGACGACAGCGGTGAACGGGCCGGCGGCGGCGGCGCTGGGCGAGATCACGCGCAACCGATGGGAACAGGCCACGGGCGAGCGACTCGAGCCGCCTCCGGCCTGCGAGACCCGCTGGCTCGACGGGCTCGAGCCGCTGCTGGAAGGCGCCGAGGTCGGCATCTCGCGCACGCTGCCCGACTATGGCGAGCGGCCGGGCGTGCATGAGATCGAGAAGCTCTACCTCGAGATCATCGGCCGCGCCGAGCGCACGCTCTACATCGAGAGCCAGTATTTCGCCGCACGCCGCATCGCCGAGGCGATCGCCGTGCGGCTGCGCGAGGAGGGCGGGCCGGAGATCGTGATCGTCAATCCGCTGACGGCCGACGGCTGGCTCGAGGAGACGGTGATGGGCGCCTCGCGCGCGAAGCTCCTGGGCATGATCGCCGAGGCCGACCGCTATGACCGCTTCCGCATCTACCATCCGGTGACGGTTCAGGGTCAGCCGATCTATGTCCATGCCAAGGTGCTGGCGATGGACGAGAGGCTGCTCAAGGTCGGTTCGTCGAACCTCAACAACCGGTCGATGGGCTTTGACACGGAATGCGACCTGTCGGTCGAGGCGGCGGCCGGAGAGACCGGGCTGCAGGAGCGGATCGCCGCCCTGCGCGACGACCTGATCGCCGAGCATCTGGGCGTTCCGCGCGAGACCTTCGAGGCGGTGCTGAGGGCCAAGGGGTCGCTGATCGCCGCCATCGAATCGCTGCGGGGGCCGGGCCGGTCGCTCCGCCCCTTCGAGCCGCCGGAACTGGGCGCGATCGGCGAGACCCTGATCGCCGACAACGAGATGCTCGACCCCGAGCGCGTCTCCCGATTCTGGCGCGGGCGCAGCGGCTGGTCCCGTTTGCGGAGGGCCAAATGACCCGGCAGGACTTCGACCGCGAGATCCGCAGACTGGATACGCTCGCGCGGCTTCTTGACGCGCGGTTCCGCCTCTTCGGCATCCGCTTCGGCTGGGACGGGATCGCCAGCATCGTGCCGGGTCTGGGCGATGCGGTGACCCTCGTTCCGGGGGCCTGGCTGATCTGGCGGGCCCGGCAACTGGGCGTGCCCACTCCGGTCATCCTGCGGATGGCGGCGAACACGGGCATCGATTTCGTCGGCGGCAGCGTCCCGGTGCTGGGCACCATCTTCGACGTGGCCTTCAAGTCGAACCTGCGCAACATGGCGCTCCTGCGCCGGCATCTCGAGGAAGAGGGGCGCACTTCCTGACTATCAGTTCGCCGCGCCGCCCGCCGCCGGCACCTCGGGCGCCAGCGAGGAATAACAGGCCGCGAGCGCCGCAATATGGTCATCGTTCAATCGGCGCGCCGCCTCGGACATCAGCTCCGCGCGCGGGCCGCCGCCGCGCAGTCCGTCGCGCCAGAGGATGAGCTGCGTCTCGAGATAGCCGCGATACTGGCCCGACAGCGAGGGCGTGTCGGGACGCCGCCGCTCGGCATCCGGTCCGTGACAGGAGTGACAGGCCGGAAGGTCGCGGCGGCGGTCGAGGGCGAAGGCCAGCCTGCGGCCCTCTTCGACGGGATCGTCCGACGCCCCGGCGGCCCCTGCCGCGCCCGAGCCGGCAGCCCTCGCGGCCTGCCCCGCCCCCCGTGCGGTTGCATCTGACAGTCGGCCGAACCGTTGCGCCAGCGGGCGCAGCGTCTCGGCGGGCACGGCGCTGGCCGCGTGGCGCATGTAGCCGCTCTGGCGGCGCCCGTCGCGGTAGGTCAGCAAGGCCATCTCGAGATAGTCCGGTGTCTGGATATCCAGCCTCGGGATCCGCTCGTTGCCCGAGAGGCCGTCGATGCCGTGGCAGCCCGCGCAAGAGCCGAAGCCCGGTGGGCCCTCTGCCGTGGCCGGGCCCACGAGGGCGGCATAGTGCTCGGGCCTCATGCCCCGCACGCGGGTGAGGAAGGCCACGACCGGCCAGACCTCGTCGTTGCGGGCCGAGGGCCAGCCGGGCATCCCAGACATCTTCACCCCCTCGCGGACGATCCAGCCCAATTCGTTCGGCCGCCAGTCGCGCACCGCGTCGCCAATGGGCGGCGGCGCGGGCAGCATCGCGCGCACCGTCGCCCCCTGAGTCACCCCCGGCGCGCCATGGCAGACGCGGCAGGCGGAGTCGTAGTGGCGCGCCCCGAGGAGGTAGAACCGGCCCGCATCCATCCGTTCCACCAGCTTCGGCTGCTGCCAGAGCGGGTAGCGCGTCTCGATATGGGGAATGGAGCGCACGCCCCAGTTGTCGTCCTCGAGGTCGAGCGACCATTCCAGCGTCCCCGCCCCCCACGGGTTGCGGTCACCGATCTTCGTCCGCTTGGGGCGCAGCAGGTCCACCACGAAGACAAGGAAGCCCGCCGCCATCACGAAGGCGCCCACTGTCGAGATCAGGTTCAGCCAGTCCCAGCCCACATGGCCCGGGTAGGTGAAGACCCGCCGCGGCATCCCCTTCAGCCCGGTCAGGTGCATGGGCAGGAAGGTCACGTTGAAGCCGGTGAACAGCAGCCAGAAGGACCAGCGCCCCAGCCGCTCGGACAGGGCCTTCTTGGTGATGACGGGATAGAAGTAATAGACCCCCGCGATGATCGGAAAGACCATGCCGCCAAAGAGCGTGTAATGCAGGTGGGCACGATGAAATAGGTGTCGTGCACCTGCCAGTCGAAGGGGGCGATGGCCACCATGACGCCGGTGAGCCCGCCGGCCGTGAAGACGGCAAGCCCGCCCGCGATCCAGAGCATCGGCAGGATCATCTTGACGCGGCCCACCATCAGCGTCGCCACGAAGGCAAAGAGCTGGATGCCGGTCGGGATCACCACCGCCTCGGAGGCGGCCGAGAAGAACCCCAGCGAGAGCGCGGGCAGCCCCGTGGTGAACATGTGATGCACCCACAGGCCAAAGCTGAGAAAGCCGGTTCCCACGGCCGAGAGCACGATCCAGGAATAGCCCACGATGGGCTGGCGTGCCGCGGTCGGCACGATCATGGCCGCCAGCGCGATCGAGGGCAGGAAGATGATATAGACCTCGGGGTGCCCGAAGATCCAGAACAGGTGCTGCCAGAGCAGCGGATCGCCCCCCCGCTCGGGGTCGAAGAAGGGCCAGTCGAAGCCACGCTCCATCTCGAACAGGAGGTCGCCCGCAATGAGCGGCGGGAAGGCAAAGAGGATCATGCCCCCGACCACCAGCACATACCAGGCGTAGAGCGGCATGAGGTTGACCCGCATCCCCGGCGGGCGGCATTTCAGGACGCCCACGATCAGCTCGACCGCGGCGGCGATCGAGGCCACCTCGATGAAGGACAGCCCCAGCAGCCAGATGTCCGAGCCGAGCCCCTCGTCCTGCGTGGCCAGCGGCGGATACATGAACCAGCCCGATTTCGGCGCCGCGTCGAAGAGGATCGAGCCCATCACGAAGACGCCGCCGATCAGGAAGCACCAGTAGCCGTAGGCCGACAGCCGCGGGAACGGCAGGTCGCGCGCGCCGAGCAGCGCGGGCAGCAGGATGATCGAGATCGCCTCGAACATCGGCACGGCAAAGAGGAACATCATGGCCGAGCCATGCATGGTGAAGAACTGGTTGAAGCGATCGGCCGAGAGGAAGTCGTTGTCCGGCACCGCCAGCTGCACCCGCATCAGCAGCGCAAGCACCCCGGCGCAGAGCATGAAGGCCAGCGCCGTCAGCGCATACCACACGCCCACCTCGCTGTTGTTCACCGCCGACCAGTAGCGCCAGCCCTTTGGCGTGGCCCAGACGGCGCGCAGCCGGTCGGCCTGCGCCTCGGCCAGGGCAGAGGGCACGGGCTCGGACAGCATCGCCTCGGTGGGCGGGAACGCACCCTCGGGCAGCGGCGCGTCGCTGGCATGAGAGCGCGTCATTCCAGCGCCTCCAGCCAGCCGGCGAGCCGGTCCAGCTCGGTCTTCGACAGATGTGCGAAGGCGGGCATCTGCGCCTCGGGCTTGATCGCGCCCGCGTTGGCGATCCAGGAGACCAGCGCCGCGCGCTCCATCGGCAGGATGCCCGCGGCGAGGCTGGTGCGGCTGCCGAAATGGGTGAGGTCGGGACCGACGGCCCCGGCGGCCGGTGTGCCGCGGATGGTGTGGCAGGCGCCGCAGCCCTCGCGGAAGAAGATCGCGCGGCCCTCGCCCTCCTCCGGCCGGGCGGGCGCCGCCTCGGCCTCGAGCCAGCGGGCGAAGTCGCCCTCTTCCAGCACGACCGCATTCAGCGCCATCAGCGCGTGCGAGGCCCCGCAGAACTCGGCGCACTGGCCCCGGTAGGTGCCGGGCGTCACCGGCTCGAGCGACATGCGCGTGGTCCGCCCCGGGATCATGTCGGTCTTGCCACCGAGACCCGGCACCCAGAAGGAATGGATGACGCGCCCGGCCTGAAGCTCGATCTCGGTGCGCCGGCCGGCCGGAAGCCGCAGCTCGTTGGCCGAGATCACCGGCCCCGCCGCGCCTTCGGGCAGATACTCGACCCGCCACCACCATTCCTCGCCGGTGATGCGCACCCGCAGCCCCTCGCCCGGCGCCCGCTGATCCGGCATGATCGAAAGCCCCCAGGCCAGCAGCGCGGTCAGGACCACCACGGGCAGCAGGATGCCCCCGCCGATGATGACCGCCTCGGCCAGCTTGCGCGACATGTGCCCGGTGCGGCGCCGCGTGACATGGAAGAAGAGCCCGTTCAGCGAGATCCATAGGATCACGGCGCCCACCAGCATGACGGCGAAAAGCCGGTTCAGCTCGATCGCGTCGGCCCCGCCGGCCGAAAACACCGACTGGGGCCCATGACATCCGCCCGCTCCCGACAGGATCAGAAGGCCGACGGCCGCCCTTTGTCCCCGACGCATCCCGCTTCCCCGGCGCCGTCGCCGCCACGCCCTGCCGTGCGGTGCCATTACGGCTCGGGCGGGGAAACGCGCGTCGAAGATGGATCGTTCCCCGGCTCGCCCGGCTCGATCATCCGCCGCCGCCGGAGCCAGCGCGCCACCGTCAGGCAACCGAGCGCCCAGGCCGCGCCGCCTGTCCAGCCCGCCAGCACGTCGGTCGGCCAGTGGACGCCCAGATAGACCCGGCTCAGTCCGATCATCACCGTGAGGAGGATCGCCACGCCGAGGATATGGGCCTTGACCCGGACGAGCGGCTGCGTGCGGGCGAGCACGGCCGCCAGCGTGAGGTAGGTGACGGCGGCCATCATCGCGTGCCCGGACGGGAAGCTGGCCGTGTAGATGACCGTCTCGTGCGGCACGAGGTCGGGACGCGGGCGGTCGAACAGGCGCTTGGCGGCAAAGCTCAGCAGTTGGCCGCTGCCCGTGGCGATCAGGACGAACCACATGGTCCGCCACCGCCCGCCCAGACCCAGGAAGCCCGCGACGGCAAGCGTGACGAACCCGAGGATTCCCACACCCCCAAGGGCGGTCACGTCACGCGCCAGCTCCTCGAACCACGCAGGGCCCAGCGGATCGCCCGGATCGGCCGGATTGCGCATGAGCAGGAGGAGCGTCTCGTCGAAGGCATGAGCCCCCCCACCCGAAGCGAGGTCGGCGATCTCGGCAAAGGCCCATCCGAGCGCGAACACCGCCAGCAGCAGGGTGACCGTTCGCCGCTCGATCCAGGCGCCGAACCGGAGGAAGGGTGCGCGCGCCGCAGGTTGTCTTCTTCTAGTCATGGCGATGGAAGCCGCCCGCCGGGGCGCCGGTTCCCGGCGGCCGCGCATGCGGATGTCGAACGGCTGGAACGGGCCGCCGGATGCGTCCCGGCCGGCGTTTCCGCGGCCGTATCTCATCGAGAGAATCGCCTCTGCAGCGCCGCGGCGTCGTGCGTCCTATTGACGCACGCGCGCCATGCGTTAGTTCTGGCGCCGCAGGTTCGCGTTCAAGTTGCGAAGTTCCGCCAACTGCCCCTCGGTCGTGCGGCCAATACCTTCCGTAAGGTCATGCAGATTCTGCACCTGCGCCAGGGCGAACTTCGCCTCGTCCTCGTCCAGCTCGCGATCCTCGCGGCAGAAGAAGCCGAGCGTGCGGGCGGACGCCTCGCCCACCGAAACGACGAGACCGTAACGCAGGCCGAATTCGGCCGCTTTCCCCATGACTCCAGCCTCATCCGTGTCGGCCAGATCGCTCCAGCGACAGATGCCGGGATGTTCGAGGCCCCACCGCACGGTGGGATCCACGAAGATCAAGGCCTTGTCCGCGTAGAGGTTGATCCACTCGCGCGGGTAGGTCTGGTAGAGGAGCGTCGGATTCGCAAATCGTATCCTGACCCCGATGGCAAAGTGCCAATCGGAGTGAGCGGCCACATCATTCAGAAGATCGCGCACGCGATGAACGTTCACCATGCTTTGTATCGGCCTGCAGGTTGTGTATCAGAAAGAGGCACGGCATCATGCCGCGCGACTGCTACTTTACGGTCTGTCGGATTACAATGGAACAGCACAAGCTTATGCATCTGTCGGATATGAAGGGAGCGTTCCTGCAGATCGCACAAGCGGGATTCTATGTCGCACTCAGATTGGGATTCTACTCTCCCGAGGACGAGCTGAACACCTTTCCCGACCAATTTGTCGAACTCTACACCGCGCGCGGCCTCGCCCTTCAGGATCCGCTGATGCGCTGGACCTTCACCAACCACGGCGCCCTGCGCTGGAGCGCGATCGACCTGCCCGACCCGCTGGGCGTGATGGCCCGCTACAGGCAGTATGGAATGCGCTACGGCGCCACCATGTGCCTCGTCGGCCGGGGCGCCGTGCCCAAGAAGAGCTTCGGCATCTTCGCACGGGCCGATCGCGAGTTCACCGATGCCGAGATCATCGACCTGCGCGAGCTTCTGACCGCGCTGCATGTGAATGAGCCGCAGACCCTGACCGAGAGCCAGGTCGAGGTGCTCCGCATGCTCTCGACGGGGATGCGCTACAAGCAGATGGCCTACGCGCTCGGCATCTCGGAGAGCGCGGTCAAGGCCCGTCTGAAGGGCGCGGCGCAGCGGATGAACGCCAAGACGGCGGCGCAGGCCGCCTCGGTGGCCGCGAGCCGGGGGATCCTGTGAACCATCCGCCGGGTTAATTACGCAACGTCAAGCGCACCTCCCAAAGGCTGAAGGAACGTGCTAGATAGTAGGGACGGCTGCGGGGACGGCCGGGGGGAGCCGGCTCATGGATATCATCGACCTCAGCGTGGTCGCTTCGGACGATGCGAACTTTCTGGAATATCTCGACCAGCTCTGCGCCAGGCTGGGGTTCGACTTTGCCTCCTACGCCACGACGAGCCCGATGACCGGGGCCGTTCAGGGCTATGCGAACTACCCCGACAGCTGGAAGATGCACTACATGCGGCGCAACCTGCACCGCGTGGATCCCACCATCCACAAGTCCGCGCTGAGCATCGCGCCCGTGGACTGGGCCCGTTTCGAGCGGGACGAACGTTTCCGGGCGGTCTTCTTCGCGGCCGAGGATTTCGGCATCACGCCCCAGGGCCTGACAGTGCCGGTGCGGGGGCCCTACGGCGACCGTGGCCTCCTGTCGGTGACGCGGAGATGCCCCCGCAGCGACTGGGACAAGCTCAAGCGGGCGGCGATCGGCGATCTTCAGGTCGCCGCGGTCCATCTTCATGATGCCGTCATGCGGTCGGACGTGATCTCGCGCGCGCTGCGCCAGCCGCGCCTGTCCACACGCGAGATCGAGGTGCTGCAGTGGGTGGCGGCCGGCAAGTCGCAGATGGATATCGGCGACATCCTCGGGATCTCGCACCGCACCGTCGAGGTGCACCTGCGTTCGGCGCGGGAAAAGCTGGGCACGCTCTCGACCGTGCAGGCGGTCGGTCGCGCGATCGGGCTCGGGCTTGTCTATCCAAGATGACAGGTTCTTCCCGCTGAGCGCGTGACGCCGGGGAAACAACGCCGCCCGCAGGCCAGCGGATTCACATCAAAAATTTACAAGCCAAGGTGGTCGGCTACGGGATTCCCCCGATAGCCGAAACGGGTCGATGTGCGCAACTATAGCCGTATAGTACGCAACCTTAAGGACTGAAGAATGATCTTCATCATCGACTCCCTCAACCTACACGAGCATTCGGACATCGTGAAGGACATGTTTCGGTTGCGCAAGCGGGTATTTGCCGACCGCCTGGGCTGGGACGTTCAGGTCTCGCAGGGGATGGAGCGCGACCGCTTCGACGAACTGGATCCGGCCCATGTCATCAGCGTCGATGACGAGGGGCGCGTGGTTGGCTGCATGAGGCTGCTGCAGACGACCGGACCGCACATGCTGTCGGACGTGTTCAGCTCGATCCTGGACGGCGAACCCCCGCTGCGCAGCGCCACCTGCTGGGAAGCGACGCGATTCTGCGTGGATACCGAGCGGCTGGTCAGCGGCCGGGCCCGGAACTCGATCTCCTATGTCACGAGCGAGGTGATGATCGGCGCGTTCGAGTTCGCCATGGCCTCGGGGGTCAGCGACGCGGTGGCCGTCATCGACCCGGTCATGGACCGTGTGCTGAAGCGGTCGGGCAATGCCCCGCACGGGTACCTCGGCACGCCGAAGCCGATGGGCAAGGTGACGGCGCTCGCCGCCCTGATGGATTGCTCGGAGGACCGCGTGAACCGGATTCGCGACTTTGCCGGGATTTACCATGACGTGACGCAACCGCAGACTGTAATGGCCTGAAAACCGGCGGATATTCGCCGCTCAGGGCATTCTTCCGCTTGCAGGGCAAGCATCTTGCAGGCAGTTCGGACGGGCGACCCGTACGGGCCGCCCGCCGCACCGGAGGGATGAGTATGGCGCAACCGGACCCGAGAAGGACCAACGTGACGGAGCTTTCCCGCCGCCGCGCTCCGCGCGAGCCGAAGAGCGATCACACGTGGCTGGTGGCGCACCTGATCTCGCTGATCGGCTATGCGGAACGTCACGGCCTGACCGAAGTGGAGGAGGCGCTGGCGCAAGCCGCAGAGCGCGTCGCTCCTGCGGTGAAGCCCGCCGCCGATGACGAGCGGCGACCGGATCCGCTGGTCTATCTCCGCCGCCCCTACCCCGAGAAGCGCGACTGACCTGCCCGGGGCGCGCGCGGGCCCGGTGCGATCCGCACCGGCCTGACGCGCCGTCGAACACTGCCCGTTTCCCGCCATGCCACCCTTCGCCGGGTGCCTGTCTGCACCGCAGCATCGCACCCGATTTGCCCGCAGGAAGGCAGGCATGAGGAACCGCGCCGCCACTGCGCGGGAGAGTGCGTTGTTCTGCACACAAGTTCGGCGAAACCGCGCTCAGACCGCCACCTGCGGCATCGACCGATCTTGCAAGTCCGCTTGGCCCGACCATATTGCTGGACGGTGCGAATCCTGCATTTGCACCCCACAAGCCATTGAAAAACGGACGTCGTCTCTCCCTTATGCACGCACATTCCGCTCCCTCTGCCCGCCTGAACCGCCGGCTGCTGCTTTCGGCGGCAAGTTCGACCCTTGCCCTTGCCGCCACGGGGCTCGTCGGGCTTCCCCTGCGGGCCCAGGAGGCGCCTGCGGAAGAGCCGCCGGCCTCCGTGCCGAGTGCTGCGCCGCAGCAGTTCAGCTTCGACTGGCTGACGGAAGAGATGCGCGTCGCCGCCACCCAGCCGCATGTCGAGCCGGCGAACCTGACCGGCTTCCTCGGCGATCTGCACTATGACGACTACCGCCTGATCAACTTCCGCAACGACCGCTCCCGCTGGGCGGACACGGACAGCATGTTCCGCATCCAGGCCTTCCATCTGGGCTGGCTGTTCGGCGCGCCCGTGCGGCTCTTTGACGTGACGGATGGCTTCATCCACGAGGTCCAGTTCTCGACCGACGACTTCGAATACCGCAACGAGCTTGCGACGCGGGTGGCGGCCCATGTGGATCTGCCCGGCGTGGCGGGCTTCCGGCTGAATTTCCCGCTCAACCGGCCCGACATCCACGACGAGCTGGTGGCCTTCCTCGGGGCGAGCTACTTCCGCGCCCTCGGCCGCGGCAACGCCTACGGGATCTCGGCGCGCGGACTGGCCATCAACACCGCGACCTCCTCGCCCGAGGAATTTCCGCGCTTCTCGCGCTTCTACCTCGAGCGTCCGCAGGCCGGGGGCCTCTCGACCGTTCTCTATGCCGCGATGGAGAGCCCGAGCGTCACGGGCGCCTATCGCTTCGTCATCACGCCGGGCATCGAGACGGTGATGGATGTCACCGCGCGGCTCTTCTTCCGCAACGCCGTCACCCAGCTTGGCGTGGCGCCGCTGACCTCGATGTTCCTCTATGGCGAGAAGAACCGCGCCAGCTACGACGACTTCCGTCCGAACGTGCACGACAGCGACGGCCTGGCCATCCGCCGGCGCGAGGGCGACCTGCTGTGGCGCCCGCTCAACAATCCGCCCCGGCTGGCGAGCAGCTATTTCGGCGAAGAGAACCCGCAGTCCTTCGGGCTTCACCAGCGCAAGCGGGCGTTCGAGGATTACCAGGACGCCGAGGCGCATTACGAACTGCGTCCATCGGTCGATGTCGAGCCGGTCGGCGACTGGGGCAAGGGTGTCGTCCGTCTGGTCGAGATCCCGACGCGCTACGAGACGAACGACAACATCGTGGCCTTCTGGGTGCCCGAGGGGAAGATCGCCGCCGGAGATGCGCGCGAATTCGCCTACCGGCTCCGGTGGGGCGCCCTGCCCATCGAGACACCGGCGGACCTGGCCCATGTGTGGGAGACGCGGGCGGGTCACGGCGGCGTCTCAGGGGTGGAAAATACCGCGGGAACGCGCAAGTTCGTCGTTGATTTCAAGGGCGGACTTCTGGGCAACCTGCCGCGCAACGCCAAGGTGGAAGCCATCACGTCGGTGCAGCATGGCGAAATCGTCACGCAGACCCTTGAACGACTCGACGGGATGGACATATGGCGTCTCGTCCTGGACGTGGCCGCAGCCGAGGGGGCCACGGTGGAACTGGCCAGTCACATCGCCGGTTATGGACGCAAACTCTCGGAAACTTGGCTCTACCAGTGGAACAAAGCCTGATGCTGCACTCTGCCGACTCCCTGCGGACCGAGCCCCTTGAGGCTGCGCCGCTCCCGGATACCGGGGCTCTTGTCGAACGGCTCGGCGCGCCTCCGGCCGCGCCCTGTGCCATGCCCAAGCAGCAGCTCGAACCGGCGGTCGCTGGCCTCCTGTCGGTGCTGCGGCTGTTCGGGGTCCGCGCCCCGAGGCCGGGGCTCTGAGCCATGTCCGCGCAACGGCGCCTGCGCGCCGTCACGTTGGCCTCGCGTCTCGTTGCGGCGGCAATCAGCCTCACCGCGGCAGCCGGGGCCTTCTTTCTTTTCCTGCAGTTCGGATCGTCGGACGGGCTCGACGCGATGGACATCACGCGGAGCGTGCTGATCCTCGTCTCGACCTCCTGGCTCGGCTGGGGCGCCGCCCATGCTGTGCTCGGCCTGTTCACGCGCCCCCGCCGTCCGGCCAATGTGGATCCCGACGCCCCGATCTCGGGCCGGACGGTCATCCTCGTCCCGGTCTATAACGAGGATCCTGTCGCAACCTTCTCGCGGATCGCGGCAATGGACGCCTCGCTGGCGGCCACGCCCTGGCACGGGATGTTCGACTTTGCCATCCTCTCGGACACGCGCGACGAGGGCATCGCCGCCCGCGAGAGGTTCTGGTTCCTGCGCCTCCTGCGCGAGCGCGACGCCGAGGGGCGCATCTTCTACCGCCGCCGCGCGGTGAACCGCGGTCGCAAGGCGGGCAACATCGAGGATTTCTTCCAGAAGTCCGGCGCCGCCTATGACTTCGCCGTTATCCTCGACGCGGACAGCCTGATGGAAGGCGAGACGCTGGTGGAGATGGTCCGCCGGATGGAGGCCGAACCGCGGCTGGGCCTCTTGCAGACGCTGCCCGTCGTGACCAGGGCCCGGGCCCGTTTCGGCCGGTCGATGCAGTTCTCGGCCGCGCTCCACGCGCCGGTCTTCGCCCGCGGCCTGGCCATGATGCAGGGCGAGACCGGGCCGTTCTGGGGCCACAACGCCATCGTCCGCGTGCGCGCCTTTGCCGAAAGCTGCGGCCTGCCCGAACTGTCGGGCCCGCCGCCCTTCGGTGGCCCTGTCATGAGCCACGATTACGTCGAGGCGGCGCTTCTGGCGCGGGCCGGCTGGATCGTCCGGTTCGACGACGACATCCGGGGATCCTACGAGGAAGGGCCGGAGAACCTGGTCGATCACGCCAAACGGGACCGTCGCTGGTGCCAGGGCAATTTGCAGCACGGGCGCATCCTGCTCGCGCCGGGCCTGCGGGCGTGGAACCGCTTCGTCTTCGTGCAGGGCATCATGTCCTACATCGCCCCCCTCTTCTGGCTGGGGTTCATCGCGGCCTCGATCGCCGCGCCGTTCTTCGCTCCTCCGCTCGACTACTTCCCCGTGCCCTACTGGCCGTTCCCGGTCTTTCCGTCGGATGAGACCTGGAAGGCGATCGGTCTGGCCGTCGGCATCTTCGGCCTTCTGTTGCTGCCCAAGCTGATGATCGCCATCGAGGCGATCGCCTCGGGCCGCGCGGCCGGCTTCGGGGGACCCGTCCGGGTACTGGTCTCGACCCTGGCCGAACTGGTCTTTTCCAGCGTCATCGCGCCGATCCTCATGGCCTTCCAGACCCGCTCGGTGCTTCAGGTTCTGCTTGGCCGCGACGGCGGCTGGCCCACGAACAACCGGGGCGACGGCAGCCTCTCGTTCGGACAGGCCTGGATGGCAAGCCACTGGATCGTGACCTGGGGCGTCGCCGGGCTTGGAGCCACCTATTACTTCGCGCCGGGCCTCGTGCCCTGGCTGCTTCCGGTCGCCATTCCCATGATCCTGTCTCCGCTGGTGATCTCGGTCACCTCCAAACGCAGCCGCTCGGCGCTGTTCACCATGCCGCTCGAGTTGGCTCCGACGCCGGTGCTTCTGGCACACCAGACGATCTTCGCCGACTGGGAGCAGGAGCCGGCGCCGGAAGCCTCGTCCTCGATGGCGGTGATCCATGCCTGACCAGCCACATGTCGCTCCGGGACGGGACAAGCGGCTCGACATGTTCCGCGGCCTCGCACTGGTGATGATCTTCATCAACCATGTGCCGGGAACGGTGTGGGAGAAATTCACCAACCGGAACTTCGGCTTCTCGGACGCGGCCGAGGGCTTCGTCCTGATGTCGGGCATTGCGGCGGGGCTTGCCTATTCCAAGGGGCTGCACCGGGCCAACTGGGCCGGGGCGCGCAGGATCTGGCGGCGGAGCTGGACCCTCTACCTCGTTCACCTGCTGACGACCGCCTGGGCGATCGCCATATCGGCGGCCTTTGCCCTCTGGTTTGCCGCTCCGCAGCTTCTGCATGAGAATCAGGTCTGGGTGCTGTTTCAGAAGCCTCTGGGCTTCCTGATCGGCGTGCCGGCGCTGACGCACCAGCTCGGCTACACCAACATCCTGCCGCTCTATGCGGTGCTGCTGCTGGCCACGCCGCTTCTCATAATCGGCGCGCTGCGCTGGCCGCGGATCCTGCTGGCGGGCTCGATTCTCTTCTGGATCGTAACGGGGCAGTTCCGGCTGAACCTTCCGAACTTTCCCAACCCCGGCGGCTGGTTCTTCAATCCGCTGGCCTGGCAGGTGATCTTCGTCTTCGGCCTTCTGACCGGGGTTGCCATGAAGCAGGGCCGCCGCTTCGTCCCGATCCTTCCGTGGCTGCAGGCGCTGGCGGCGGGGTATCTGATCCTTGCGCTGCTCTGGCTGAAGGTGCCGCTCATCAAGGAGACGATGAACCACTTCATGTGGATCCTGAACCGGCAGGTCGGCCTGCCCTTCTACATCACGGCGTTCGACAAGACCTTCGCCAGCCTTCCGCGCCTGCTGCATGTCCTTGCGCTGGCCTACCTCGTGAGCACGCTGGTCTGGGTGCGGCGGGTCTCGGCGTCCAGCTGGGCCGAGCCGTTCGCACTCCTGGGCCGCCACGCCTTGCAGGTGTTCGCCACCGGCACGATCCTCTGCTTCGTGCTGCAGGGGGTGAAGGATGTGGCGGGCAACCGCTTCCTTCTCGACACGTTCCTTCTGTCGGCCGGGCTCTCGATCCAGTTCTGCGTGGCGTGGCTCGCCGATCGCTGGAAGGGCCATGGGCGTCCTCATCCTGATTCGGACGCTCTGTCCAGATCGTCCGGGATTTCCTCGCAAGGCGCGCTGCAGACACAGGAAAAACCCCTTGCAGCCGCCATGCCGCTCCGCTAATACCTGCCCCACGGAGCGCGGGCGTAGCTCAGGGGTAGAGCATTACCTTGCCAAGGTAAGGGTCGTGAGTTCGAATCTCATCGCCCGCTCCAGTAAATCGAAGGGCAGGCGCCGCACAGGCGCCGCCGCTCGACATCGGGAAACGTCTTGACGTTTCGAAGACCATCCCGAGGTTTCCTGACAGGTCTGCATGTGGACGCCAGCTCTGACACTGGTTCCATCTTGCCCGGATGCGATGCCGACGACGCGCCGCTTCCCGGAGCTTTCGCGCCGTCAGCCTGAGGCATGGTCAGCCGGTTCTTGCGTTCATGCGCCATCTCCCTGGCGCAAGAGCGGTCAACCGCACGCTCATCCGACGGGCGGTTGTGCCCAGAAAGCCTCAGGGTCCGCCGCAGGACTCCCGGCGGTTCGAAAAACAGTTCCGCACCCGCGGGCCGGACGGGCTCTGACCCGGGCCATGAGGCGGGACAGAGCCCTCGGCGTTGGTCAGATGAAGGCGTCGGGAGCCGCCTCCTTCTTGCGCGCCACATAGGCGGAGAGGGATTCGGCCACCGCCTCGTCGAGTGCGGGCCTCTGGTAGTCGGCCAGAAGCTTCTTCACCCGGGCGGCCGCAAGCACTTCGGTGTCGCGCGCGCCTTCTTCCTCCCACGTCTCGAAGGGCTTGTAGTCGAACAGGTCCGAGCGCCAGAAGGCCGACTTGAAGTTGGCCTGCGTGTGGGCACAGCCGAGATAATGGCCGCCGGGACCCACTTCGCGGATCGCATCCATCCCCTGCCCGTTCGCATCCACCGCCACGCCCTGCGCCAGATGATGCAGCGTGCCCAGCTGGTCGGCATCCATTATGAACTTTTCGTAGGAGGAGACGAGCCCGCCCTCGAGCCACCCGCAGGCGTGGAGCATGAAGTTCACGCCCGACATGAGCGCCACGTTGAGCGAGTTGGCCGTCTCATAGGCGGCCTGCGCATCCGGCAACTTCGAGCCGCAGAACGAGCCGCCCGAGCGGTAGGGCAGACCCAGCCGACGGGCGAGCTGGCCGGCTCCGTAGGTGATGTGGGCGGCCTCGGGCGTGCCGAAGGTGGGGGCGCCCGAGTTCATGTCGATCGAGGTCACGAAGGCGCCGAAGATCACCGGGGCACCGGGGCGGATGAGCTGGCTGTAGGCCACGCCGGCCAGCACCTCGGCCAGCACCTGGGTCAGCGTCCCCGCCACCGTCACCGGGGCCATGGCACCGCCCACGATGAAGGGCGAGACGATGGCCGCCTGATTGGCCGCCGCATAGACCTCAAGCGCGCCCATCATGGTCGCGTCGAAGGTGAGCGGCGAGTTGATGTTCACGAGCGAGGTCATGACCGTGTTCTGATCGACGAACTCCGCGCCGAACAGGAGCTTGGCCATCTCGACCGAATCCTCGGCCCGCGACGGTTCGGTGACGGAGCCCATGAAGGGCTTGTCCGAGAGCGTCATGTGGGCATGGAGCATGTCGAGGTGACGCTTGTTCACCGGCACGTCGGTCGGCTCGCAGACCGTGCCGCCGGAATGGTGCAGCCACTTCGACATGTAGCCAAGCTTCACGAAGTTTCGGAAGTCCTCCATCGTGGCGTAGCGCCGCCCGCCCTCGTGGTCGCGCACGAAGGGCGGGCCATAGACGGGGGCGAGGACGAGGCTGCGCCCGCCGATCTCGACATTGCGGGCGGGGTTGCGGGCGTGCTGGGTGAAGCTCGACGGCGCCGTCGCGCAGAGCTTGCGCGCCAGCCCTCGGGGAATATGCACCCGCTCGCCGCGCACATCGGCGCCAGCGTCGCGCCACCGTTGCAAAGCCGCCGGATTCTCGAGGAAGTTGACGCCGATCTCCTCGAGGACCGTCTCGGCGTTCCACTCGATGATCTGGAGCGCCTCCTCGTTCAGGATTTCGAAGTTCGGGATGTTGCGGGTGATGAATCGGGCCGTCTCGAGGCTGACCGCCGTCCTCTCCGCCCGCCGCGCCGATCCGCCGCCACCCCGCGCCCTGCGTGCCGTGACCTCGTTCATCGCCCATCCTCCAAAAGCCGGCTGCCCTTTTGCGTCCTTATGACGCTTTTCGAGGCCGCGCCCGGCAACGATTCCGGCGCTTGCCGCCAGAAAACGACATGCGCCCGGCCCGGCTCAGCGCGCCTGCGCCCGCGCCCAGCCGATCGCCTGCCCCAGCGCCTGCGTCACCGCCGCCTCGAAGGCCACGACGACATCGCCCGTCGTGTCGGAGGCGGCCTGCGCCACGGCCTCGACGCGCCGGCTGGAGGCCACGCTCCGGTCGGACTCGCGGATCAGCGTCAGGACCATGGCGACCCGGACAACCGGAGTCGCGCCGGGAGGGGCCTCGGCCTGGAAGTCGCGCAGTTCGGTCATCAGCGTGTAGTCGGGGATCAGTCCCGCGGCCTCGCGCGCCACAAGCCGGAAGCCGCCGGCATTCTGGAGAGAGCCCACCAGCAGCGTCTGCACCAGCGCCGGAGCCGGGTCCGACCAGCGCGCATCGGGCAGATACTGCGCCTGCACGCGCGAGGGCTTGATCAGGATCCGGTCCGTGGACAGGGCCCCGCCGGCCGTCACCGGCTCGACCACGACATGACGCGCGCCGCCGCCTCCCGGTCCGGGCAGGGGCGACAGGGTGTAGGTGTCGAGCTGCTCGGAGGCGCGCGAGAGCGACGTGACGGCACCGCAGCCCGCCAGCATCAGGGTCGCAACGAGGAGTGTGGAACGGGTCAGGGCACGCATCGTCATCTCCTGTAGGACGGGGTCTGGTTGCCGAGGAAGAACCGTGCCGGATCGCGCGAGATCTGGGCGATCAGCGAGTTGAAGTTCGTGACCGTCCGGCGGGTCTCGGCGGCGAGGCTGGCGTATTGCGGCAGCCCGTTGTCGGCGAAGTTGCGGATGCCCGCAACGGATTGCTCGATCCCGGCGACCGCGCTGCGGATCTGGGCAAGCATCGGCGGCACATCCTGATCCACCACCCGGTTGACCGATTCGAACGTGTCACGGGCCGCCGAGGCCGCCCCTTGCCCTTCCTCGAGCGCGGTCTCGAGCGTGGCAAGCGCCTCTTCGGCGCGATCCGCCATCGTGTCGAGCCGGGCGGTGAAGTCGTT
Organism: Cereibacter azotoformans; assembly: GCF_021391315.1. Taxonomy (NCBI): domain Bacteria; kingdom Pseudomonadati; phylum Pseudomonadota; class Alphaproteobacteria; order Rhodobacterales; family Paracoccaceae; genus Cereibacter; species Cereibacter azotoformans. The sequence continues at coordinate 1,563,443 of NZ_CP090021.1, forward strand.
CAGCCGCGCGGTGGCCTCGGACGCGTCCCGCGTGATGGCCGCGATGTTCTGCACCGAGGCGTCGGCGTTGGTCAGGATGCTTTCGACAGCGGCCCGGTTCTCGGGGCCGGTGAAGGTCTGGATGTCCTTCAGAAGCGCGATCGCCTCGGCCAGCAGCGTGGGGGCATCGGCGGTCAGGGCCTGCACGGCCGAGCGTTCCGAGGGGATCACCGGGGGCCACTGGCCCTCTTCGGCCTGAAGCGGCTCCGGGGCCGCGCCGCCCGAGAGCGCGACATAAGAGACGCCCGTCACCCCCTGCGAGGCCACCTGCGCCCGCGTGTCGGTCCGCACCGGGGTGGTGGCTGCGAGCTGGATCCGCACCCGCACCAGCGACGAATCCTCCTCGTCCACCTCGATCGTCAGCACCTCGCCCACATCCACGCCGTTGTAGCGCACCGGGCTGGCCCGCCCCAGTCCCTCCACGCTGGTGAAGAGGATGTCATATTCCGCGTAGGTGCGGTCCAGTTCCACCTTGGCGAGCCACAGAAGAAAGCCAAGCGTGGCGAGAATGCTCAGCAGCGTGAAGATCCCGATCAGCACATAGCGCGCGCGCGTCTCCATCGCTCAGCCCTCCGCCGCCAGCAGCGCCGCATGGGCGCGCGGCCCGTGGAAATAGTCGCGCACCCAGGGGTGGTCCACCTCCATCAGCTCGCGGATGGTTCCCGTCACCAGAACTTCCCTTTCTGCCAGAACCGCGATGCGGTCGCAGGTTGCATGCAGCGTATCGAGATCGTGCGTCACGAGAAACACGGTCAGTCCAAGGGATGTCTGCAGGTTGCGGATCAGCGCGTCGAACTCCGAGGCGCCGATCGGATCGAGGCCGGCCGTCGGCTCGTCGAGAAAGAGGATCTCGGGATCGAGCGCGAGCGCCCGCGCCAGCCCGGCCCGCTTGCGCATCCCCCCCGACAGCTCCGACGGAAAGAGCGTGCGTGCCTTGGGCGGCAGCCCGACCATGGCGATCTTCAGGTCGGCCAGCGCGCGGCGGGTCTCGGGATCGAGGTCCGTCCGCTCGCGCATGGGCGCCTCGACATTCTCGCGCACCGTGAGCGAGGAGAAGAGAGCCCCGTCCTGGAACATCACGCCCCAGCGGTTCTCGACCCTGGCCATCTCGGCCCTCGGCGCCTGGCGCACATCCACGCCAAAGACCCGGACGCTGCCCGCGCGCGGCGCCTGCAGGCCCACGATCGAGCGCAGCAGCACCGACTTGCCCGTGCCCGAGCCGCCGACGATGCCCAGCACCTCTCCCCGGTAGATGTCGAGATCCAGATCCTCGTGGATCACGTTCGGGCCGAACTGGTTCTTCAACCCGCGCACCTCGATCACGACCTCCCGTGCCATCAGAGCCCCCAGACCGCGAAAAAGACCGAGAAGAGCGCGTCCACCACGATCACGAGGAAGATCGCCTGCACCACCGAACGCGAGGTGTGGCTGCCCAGCGACTCGGCGTTGCCCGAGACCTGCATTCCCTGATGGCAGCCGATCACGGCGATGATCACGGCGAAGAAAGGCGCCTTGACGAGGCCGATGATCGCATGGTTCACGTCCGTGTCGGCCAGAAGCTGCGTGCGGAACATCCCCGGCGTGATGCCGAGGTCGATCCAGGCCATCAGCGCGCCCCCCACCAGCCCGGCCATCGAGGCGATGAAGCCGAGCACGGGCAGCAGGATCACCAGCGCGATCAGCCTCGGCAGCACCAGCCGGTCGATCGGATCGAGCCCGAGCACGCGCATCGCGTCGATCTCCTCGCGCATCTTCATCGAGCCGATGGCGGCGGTGAAGGCCGAGCCCGACCGGCCGGCCACGATGATCGCCGTCAGCAGGATGCCCAGCTCGCGCAGGATCGAGATGGCCACGAGATCCACGACATAGACCTCGGCTCCGAAGGCCTTGAGCTGGGTCGAGCCCTGGAAGGCCAGGACGATGCCGATCAGGAAGCCCATCAGCGTGACGATCGGCACGGCGTTCCAGCCCGCCTCCTGCATGTGATGCACGAGCGGCGTAAGGCGCAGCCGCCGCGGATGAATCAGAAGGCCCCCCAGATGGGCCACGACCTGGCCGAAGAAGGCCATGGAATCGAGGCTGCCCCGCAGCCCTCCGGCCACCTCCTGCCCGAGCTGCGCCAGCCCGTCCCCCGGCCGGCCCGGGATCGTCCGACGCCGCGGCTCGGGCTCGGGCATGGCGTTGGCGACCGTGGCCAGCAGGTGGCGGTGGGCCTCGCTCAGGTTCACGATCTCGAACGGACGCCCACCGGCCTCGGCGCGCTTCTGCGCGCTGAGAATGGCCCAGGCGCCGGCCGTGTCGAGCGCCTCGACGGCCCCCATGTCGAGCCGCCCTTCCCGCTCGGCGGACGCGAGGTTGTGCCGCGTCCGGGCCAGAGTCTCGATGGTCAGCCGTCCGCTGATCTGTGCCGCGGACGGGGTTGATCCTGTTGCGCCCAATGTCCTGTCAGCCCCGCTCCGACTCGCCTCTCACCTGCGCGATCCGGCCGAAGTGCCCGGCATTGCACGATGAAACGCACCGCCGCAACCTCCTGTTCCGGGCCGGGAGGCGCGGCCGCTGCCCGGACCCCTTCCCCGGTCCGGCCCTTCGCGGCCGCCATCGTACCGGATGGAGAGCAGGCCGCGACGGTTCGGCTTCGGATCCGCCCCGTCAGCTTTCCCCAGCGCCTTCCGGGATACAACCGTTTTCCTGCACCCGCCCTACGCGAGTGGCTTCGACAGCCCGCACCGTTGCCGGAATGCCCGCCCGAGACGGCCGCCGTGCCGCGCCGGCGGGTCGGGATGATGCACCGCGCGGTTTGCGGACTTGCGGAACCGCCCCGGTCCGGAGTAGAGGGCGATCCGCGGGTGGTTAGCTCAGTTGGTAGAGCGTCTCGTTTACACCGAGGATGTCGGGGGTTCGAGCCCCTCACCACCCACCAGACATCTCGCGATGGTTCGGCGGGGGCGGTCATCTCGCCTCATTGTGCGGTGACGGTTCCGACGCTACGAGGGTCCTGCACCGGGGCGCGACCGGCGCGTCCCGTGCGGGCAGAACGAAAGGATATGCGAGTGTTCCTCTTCATCACCCTCTCGCTGGCCGCCTCGCTGGCCCTTCTCTTCGGCGCGACCGAGATCGAACGCCGCGCCATCGTCGGACGCTATACGGGCGTCAACGGCGCGGCGATCCTGATCACCTTCGTGGTCTCGTTCGTCGGCTCGCTCGTGGTGGTGGCGCTGGCCACGATCTGGGGCGGCTGGATCTACCTCTTTCACCTGCTGCCGATGACGGTCCTCTACCATTTCTTCATGGGCGTCTTCCTCGTCCACGGACTGCAGAAGACGTCCGAGCGCGTGGCGCTCGAGGATCAGGCCGCGCGGCGGCAGATGGCAGCGGCCTGATCGCCGCGTCAGGGCGGCGGCTCGATCTCGATCTCGACCGCCGCATACCAGTCGGCGGCGGCACGGATCTCGTCGTCGGTCAGGTCCGAGGCGATGGGTGACATGATCTCATGCACCCGCCGGCCGGTCCGGAAGGCCTTGAGCTGGGTCTCGATATAGATCGCATTCTCGCCGGCCAGGTTCGGCGCATCCTCCAGCACGGCCAGCCCGTCGGCCCCGTGACAGAGCGCACAGGCCTCGGGCGCGGCATGGGGATCGACCCCCGGCTTCAGTTCCGCCCGGATGCGCTGGATCGCGAACCAGGCGGCGAGGTCGGCGATCTGCGCGTCCGTCAGCGCAGCGGCCACCACCGACATGATCTCATGCTCGCGCGCGCCCGAGCGGAAGGCCTCGAGCTGATGGCGGATGTAGGAAGGATGCTCGCCCCCGATATGGGGGGCGATGGGGATGCGGGCGAACCCGTTCAGCCCGTGGCAGGTGCGGCAGAGCCCGGCCGCCACCTTGCCCTCGGCGGGATTGCCGACCGGCTCCTCGGCCGGCACCGACTGGGCGAGGACAACCCCGCCCAGACCGGCCACAAGCGCAAGCCGTCTCATTCCGGCTGATACCAGATGCGGTAGATCGCCCCCACGAGATCGTCCGACACGAGGATGGAGCCATCGCGCATCTGCGCCACATCCACGGGCCGGCCGAGATATTCGCCGTTCTCGTCGATCCAGCCTTCGGCAAAGGGCTTCGTCGTGGCGCTGCCATCCTCGGCGAGGGTGGTGACCATGACGCGCGCGCCGACCGGCGTCGTCCGGTTCCACGAGCCGTGCTGCGCCGAGAAGATGGCCCCGCGATATTCCTCGGGGAACATCGAGCCGGTGTAGAACATCATACCGAGATCGGCGGCATGGGCATCCATCTCGACCACGGGCATCACCGCATCCGCAGGCGGCTCGTCATCCTTGTATTCGACAGTGCGGACGCTGCCGCCGCCATACCAGGGAAAGCCGAAGTTCTGCCCCGGCCCGGTCGCGCGGTTCAACTCACCCGGAGGGATGTCGTCGCCCATCCCGTCCACCTGATTGTCGGTGAACCAGACCTCGCCCGTCTCGGGGTGGATGTCCATGCCCACCGAGTTGCGGATGCCGCGGGCAAAGACCTCGCGGCCGCTGCCGTCCGTCTTCATGCGGATGATGCCGCCGATGCCCCACTTGTCGTAAAGCTCGCGCTTTTCGGGCGCCGGCACGTTGAAGGGCTGGCCGAGTGCGATGTAGATCATCCCGTCCGGCCCGATGTCGCAGACCCGCGCCGTGTGGTTGAAGCTTTCCTCCTCGACCGGGATCAGCTCGCCCTGCTTGACGAGGTTGAAGGCCGCCACGTCGCCCGACTCGTAGAAGAACTCGGCCGCGGGGAACAGGAGCACCCGGTTCTGCTCGGCGATGTAGAGAAAGCCGTCCCTCGAGAAGCAGGGACCGTTCGGGATGGTGAAGCGCAGCGAGGGGGCGAAGTCCTTCACCTCGTCGGCGACCCGGTCCTTGTTGCGGTCGGTGACGGCCCAGACCTTGTCCTTGCGGGTGCCGACGAAGGTCACGATGCCCTGCGGCCCCACCGCCATGTGGCGCGCGTCGGGCACGACCGCGTAAAGGCCGATGCGGAAGCCCGGCGGCAGCGTGATCCGCTCGAGCGTGCGCTTGATGCCTTCGGCGAAGTCCCCGCCCTGCTCGATGAAGGTGAAGTCACTCTTGCCCGTGCTCTGGAAATTCGAGAGCTTCTCGAGGTTGTCGGGCACGTCGGCACCCTGCGCATGGGCAAGACCCGCGGTCAGGGAAAGTGCCGCGAGGGACGCTGTCAGTCGCTTCATGTCTTCCTCCCGTGTTGAACCGTCACGCCGGACAGGCCGCGGGCCAGAGGCGCCGCGGCAAGGGTCCGGTCTGTCGTGCAGAAGCGGCCCGCCTCCCAACGGCGCCGCGCGGTCAGAATAGCTGACCAGTTCACGGTTCTGTCAACGAAAATCCTGAAGCGTTCCGCCCTGCGCCGTCCCGCGCGCAGGATCCTTGCAGGCCCCCGCCGCGGACCGTCCGGCAGCCGATACGGAAAACGGCGCCCCGAAGGGCGCCGCGTGTCAGGAACCGGCGGCCGAGCAGTGCGCTCCGCCCGGCGCGAGCCCCGATCCGAGGGCGAGGATCGGCGGCGCCTGGTAGGGATTGGGCGGCTCGCTCACCGCCGCATCGAGGGCGAGCACCCCCGCCACCGCCAGCAGGACGAGGAGAGCCACGGGTTTCCTGGTCATCGCGGCCCCTCCAGCCCCAGGCCGGGCCGTAGGCGGATGCCGACCCAGGAACCGACGAAGGCCGCGACGAACCAGACCCAGCCGTGCAGGCTGCCGGTCGAGATGCCGCTGAAGAAGGCGCCCACGTTGCAGCCGAAGGCCAGCCGCGAGGAATAGCCCAGAAGCAGCCCCGAGATCACGGCCGCAACCCAGGCCTTGGCCGGCAGGCCCGGAACCGCGGTGCCGAGGCCCCCCCGCCAGAGGCTCACCCCCACCGCACCCGCGATCATCCCGATGTTGGTGAGCGAGGTCACGTCGGTCAGCACGCTCTCACGCAGCCGTTCGACCTGCGCGGGGGCGCTCCAGAAGGCGGAGGCCGAGAGGTCCGCCCCCATCGCGACGGCCCCCTTGGCCGCCCAGAGCCCGAGGCCATAGACCACGCCCCAAGGCTGACCCGCCACCACGAGGTTGAGCAGCGCAAGCACCGCCAGCGCCGCCGCCGCCAGCCAGAGCCGGCGCGGCAGCCGCGCCCCGCCCGGCACGCCGAGCCAGATCGCCGCCAGCGCCACGGCGGCGAGGGCCGCCAGCGTCACGCCCAGCCCCGAGAGGCCGTCCAGCACCATCACCGGCGCGAGACCGAGCCCGTTCCACCAGTCGATGTGATAGGCGCCGAGGAAGCTGCCCACGGCGAAGAAGGGCAAGGCCAGCGCCGCCACCGCATTGCCGCTGCCGGCATTCACAAGCGTGCCAGAGCCGCAGCCAAGCACCAGCTGCATGCAGATGCCGAAGACGAAGGCTCCGCCCACCATGGCCCAGCCGACCGGCGCGTGGGCGCCGATCAGTTCCGAGGGATTGGCCCCGATGAGGGGAATCGCCACCACCGCGACCAGCGCGATGGCCAGCAGTTGCGCCAGAAGGCCCGCGGGCTCTCTCCGCAGGATCATCGCGCGCCACGGCCCTGCAAAGCCGAAGCGCAAGCCTTCCAGCGTGATCCCGAAGCCGAGGCCGATCGCGAGCAGCAGGCCGTAGCGTCCGCCCACCAGCGTGGCCACGGCCAGCACCGCAAAGAGGCCCGCCGCCATGAGGAGGCTTCGGCCCCCGAGGCCCGCCGGGACCGGCCCGGCGGTCGCCATCCTGTCCGTCATCGTCCGATCCTCAGAAGACGCCGCTGATCTGGTTCCAGAGGTTCTGGAGCGGCCCCGGAACATTCTCCATCGGCAGGCCGGCGTTCGACCAGCCCACCATCGATTCGGGGTAGAGCTTGACATTCTCGACGCCCGCCAGCTCGCTCAGCGCGAACCAGTTGGTCGCCGCCCAGTGGCCGGTGTTGCAGAAGGAGATCAGCTCTTCGACGCCGGTGTAGCCCGCCTCGGCCGCAAGGGTCCGGGCGCGGTCCGCATCCATGACCGCGGGGTTCGAGCCGAACCAGCGGTCATGCGTGAAATATTCCGACTGCGGCAGCGTGCCGGGACGGGCGGCGGCCGGCGCGGCCTTCTTGCCTTCCCAGAACTCCTGCGGGCGCGCGTCGATCAGCGTCGCCTGCCCTTCGCCCTCGACAACCTCCCGCACGTCCTGCTCGGTGGCCAGCCAGGCGTCCGAGAAGGCGACGGTGAAGTCGCTGGGGCTGGGGGTCGCGGCTTCGGTGCTCAGCGGAAGACCCGCCTCCTGCCAGCCGCGCATGCCCCCGTTGATGATGGCGAGTTGGCTCACGCCGCTGGATTTCAGGGTCCAGTAAACCCGGGCGGCGGCGCCGAAGTCGGTGGCGTCCTTGCCCTCGTGGACGATGACGGTCGGACGATCCGCCGTGACGCCGAGGCCCTGCAGGATCTCGGTCAGCCGGTCGGCCTCGGGAACCTTGCCGGGATTGTCGGCCGGACCGCGGAACAGGCCGTAGGGAGCGGAGACGGCGCCCGCGATGTGACCCTCGGCGTAGGGCTGGGGCTTGCCCTCCTCACCGGCGCGGATGTCGATGAAGAGCGCCTCGCCCGATGCCTGCGCTTCGGCGGCCTGCTCGGGGGTCAGAAGCGGGCCGAAGGTCTGCTGGGCGAAGGCCGGCGCGGAGATGACCATCAGAGCCGCGGTGGCGAGCGGAATCAGTCGCATGGCGTCACATGTCCTCAGATTTGGAGTGCGCTTCAGATCGAGCGTCGGACGGGGAAAATCAAGGGAGGATGGTCCGTCCCGCCCGCCCCCGAAGCCGCCGCAGCCGTCACGATTTCCGCGCATGTGGCGACGTCCGGGACGATTTTTCCCGATAGAGGCCGAAGGGCGGACAGGTGTTCCGGCGGAGCACGCAGGGCGGAACGGACATGCTTATCCTGCGGCCGGACCGGAGGCGCGACCTACGGGCCCATTCACGCGTCGCGGGTGACGCTCCCGCGCGGGGCGGCTTTCCCGCGGGGTGCCGCTCGGCTAACAGGGGGTATCATCCAAGGAGGCTTTCATGACCGAGATCACCCGATACGAAACCGGCGCACGCATGAGCCAGGCCGTCAGGGCCAATGGCATGGTCTGGCTTGCGGGTCAGGTCGGCCATCCGGGCGAGTCCGTGGCCGAGCAGACCCGCACCTGCCTCGCCGAAGTGGACCGTCTGCTCGCGCTGGCCGGCAGCGACAAGACCCGCATCGTCTCGGCGCAGATCTGGCTGGCCGACATGGCCGATTTCGCCGAGATGAACGCGGTCTGGGACGAATGGGTGCCGCAGGGGCACTGCCCGGCCCGTGCGACCGGCGAGGCGAAGCTTGCAGCGCCCGGCTACAGGGTCGAGGTCATCGTCACCGCGGTGATCTGACTTCCAGCGGCGATCTCAGACGAAGGCCGGGGGCTCTGCCCCCCGGACCCCCGGGATATTTGGACCAGAGTGAAGGAAGGCAGGCCCTCGCCTCATCTGCGCAGGAAGTCGATGAGCTGGCGGGTGGAGCCGTCCTTGCCCTCGGTGCCGGCGCGGCCCTCGAGCATCGGCTGCAGCGCGAGCGCCAGCTCCTTGCCGAGTTCCACGCCCCACTGGTCGTAGGAGTTGATGCCGAGGATCACGCCCTCGACAAAGACCCGATGTTCGTAGAGCGCAATGATGCGGCCGAGCATCGCGGGCGTGAGCTTCGGATAGGCGAGCGTCGTCGAGGGACGGTTGCCGGGGAAGACCCGGTGGCGCGCCTGCCGCTCGAGCTCGGTGCCGGTCAGGCCCTTCTTCGCCAGGATCGCGCGCGCCTCGTCGAGCGAGCGGCCGCGCAGGAGAGCCTCGGACTGGGCAAGGCAGTTCGAGACGAGAAGCAGGTGCTGGTGGGCCAGATCCGGCTCGTGGCCGTCGCGCGCCACAAGGAACTCGCACGGCACCACCCGCGTGCCCTGGTGGATGAGCTGGTAGAAGGCGTGCTGGCCGTTCGTTCCGGGCTCGCCCCAGACGATCGGACCGGAGTGGAGCGCAAGTTCGTGCCCGTCCATGGCCACGCGCTTGCCGTTCGATTCCATCTCGAGCTGCTGGAGATAGGCGGGCAGGCGGGCGAGCCTCTGGTCGTAGGGCAGCACGGCGCGGGTGGCGTGTCCGCAGATCTGGTTGTGCCAGATGCCCACCAGCGCGAGCAGCACCGGCAGGTTCTCGGCGAAGGGCGCCTCGCGGAAGTGGCGGTCCATGGCGGCGCCACCCGAGAGGAAGGCATCGAAATCCTCGGGGCCGATCGCGATCATCAACGAGAGACCGATGGGCCCCCACATCGAATAGCGCCCGCCCACCCAGTCCTCGAATCCGAAAACGCGCGAGGCATCGATCCCGAACGCCGCCGTCCGGTCGGCCGCGGTCGAGACGGCGGCGAACTGCGCCGCGGGATGGGCGACGCGTCCCTCCATCCAGCGCCGGGCGGTCTCGGCGTTGGTCATGGTCTCGATGGTGGTGAAGGTCTTGGAGGCGACGATCACCAGCGTCGTGGCGGGGTCGAGATCCTTCAGCGTGTCGTGGATGTGGGCGCCATCGACGTTCGAGACGAAATGGCAGCGCGGCCCGTCGGCGTAGGGCGCCAGCGCAAGACAGGCCATCGCAGGACCAAGGTCCGAGCCGCCGATGCCGATATTGACCACGTCGGTGATGCGCCCGCCCTGCCCCGTGAAGCGCCCCTCGCGCAGGTCGTGCGCGAAAGCCTGCATCCGGGCGTGCGTCTCACGCAAGCCCGCCGTCACGTCCTGCCCTTCGACCAGAACCGGACGGTCCATGTTGCGCAGCGCGGTGTGGAGCACCGCGCGCCCCTCGGTCTCGTTGATCTTCCGGCCCGCGAACATCGCGTCGCGTTTCTGGGAGACGCCCGCCGCGCCGGCGAGATCGATCAGGAGGTCGCGCGCCGTATGGTCGATGTTGGTCTTCGACCAGTCGAACAGCATGTCGTCCAGGCGTGTCGAAAAGCTCTCTGCCCGCCGCGGGTCCGCGAAAAGGTCGAGGATCGGGCGATGTTCGACCGCCTGTTGATGCGCCTTCAGCGCCTGCCAGATCTGCTTCATTCCAATGCTGCCTATTCCGCCCAATGCACGGTTGCGTTTGCCAGCAAAGCCTTGATCGGAGCCTCCCGGGGCGTCAACCCCTGGGCCCGTTCGAGCGCCGCGCGCTTCGCCGCGCCGGTGATGAGGACATGGATCGCCAGCGCCCCCTTGAGGGCGGGCGCGGTGAGCGTGATGCGCGGCTCGCCCGCCGCCTCGGCCCGGAGCGCCATGAGCAGGGGCGCGCTGTCGGACAGTGCGTCGTCGAGCCGGTCGGCGCCCGGAAAGAGCGAGGCGGTGTGCATGTCCTCGCCCATGCCCAAGAGCAGCACCGAGATCGGCAGATGCGGCTCGATCGCGGCGGCGAGGCCCTCGAGCGCCTCCTCGGGCGTGTCGGTGTCGGCCCGCAGCGGGAGGAACCCGGCGGCCGCGGCGCGACCCGTCAGCAGCCGTTCGCGCAGAAGCCGCGTGTTCGAGCGCGGGCTCGTCTCGGGCACCCAGCGTTCGTCGTTGAGAAAGACCGTGATCCGCGGCCAGTCGATGTCCACGCCCGACAAGGTGTCGAACACGGGCCCCGGCGTGGTGCCGCCGGGAACGCAGAGGCTTGCGTGATCCTCGCGGCGCAGGAAGTCGGCCAGTTCGCCCGCGATCCTGTTCGCGAGCGACAGCATCAGGAACTCGCGATCGGGATATTCGACGAATTGCATGGTCATTCTCCTCGGACGCAGGGCCTTGCGGCCGTCAGCGGATCTCGCGCCAGCGCCGGCCGTCGCGGTGCATGAGCATCAGCGCATCCTCGGGGCCGGAGGTTCCCGGCTCGTAGCTCTTTGGCCGGTCGCCGCGGCGCTCCCAGGCGGCGATGATCGGATCGACCCAGGCCCAGGCGGCCTCGACCTCGTCGCCGCGCATGAAGAGGGTCTGGTTGCCGCGGATCACATCCATGATCAGCCGCTCGTAGGCGTCGGGGATGTCCTCGCCGTCGGGCCCGAGCGCCTCGGCAAAGGACATGTCGAGCGGAACCTGCGTGAGACGCATCCCCCCCGGCCCCGGCTCCTTGATCATCACCTTGAGATTGATGCCCTCGTCCGGCTGCAACCGGATCACGAGGACGTTCTCGCGCCAGTCCTCGGCGTCGTCGAAGATCGAGTGCGGCGGTTCGCGGAAGGTGATGGCGATCTCGGAGGCGCGGCCGCGCAGCCGCTTGCCGGTGCGCAGGTAGAAGGGCGTGCCCTTCCAGCGCCAGTTGGAGATATGCACCTTCATGGCGATGTAGCTCTCGGTCCGGCTGCGGGGGTTGCCGGCATGGTCGAGATAGCCCTCCTGCCCGCCGCCGGCGAGATACTGGCCCCGCACGATGTCCTCGGGGGGCACCGGGTCGAGCGCACGGATCACCTTGAGCTTTTCGTCGCGGACCGCGTTCGGATCGAAATGATACGGAGGCTCCATCGCGATCAGGCAGAGGAGCTGCATCAGGTGGTTCTGCACCATGTCCCGCATGGCGCCCGAGGTGTCGTAATAGGCCCCTCGCCCGCCCACGCCCACGGTTTCGGCCACCGTGATCTGCACATGATCAATATATTGCGCCTTCCACAGCGGCTCGAACAGGATGTTGGCGAAACGCACCGCCATCAGGTTCTGGACCGTCTCCTTGCCGAGATAGTGATCGATCCGGTAGATCTGCTCTTCGGCAAAATGCAGCGCCAGAACGCGGTTGAGCGCGCGGGCGGATTCGAGGTCGCGGCCGAAGGGCTTCTCGACGACGATGCGGCTCTGTGCGCCCGCGATGTCGTTCTCGTGCAGCCGTTCGGCCAGCGCGCCGAACAGGGAGGGCGCCACCGAGAAATAGAAGGCCCGCACGACGTCGGGGCGCATCATCTCCTTCAGCCGCGCCCAGCCCGAGGTGCCGGTCGCGTCGATGGCGACATAGTGGATCCGTTCAAGAAAGCCCTCGATCGCCTGGTCGTCCCGTCGGGCCGGCGCCACGAATTCCTCGAGCGCGGCGCGGACCTGCGCCCGGAACGCCTCATCCTCCATCTCCGAGCGCGCCGCGGCGATGATCCGGCTTTCGAGCGGCATCTGCCCGGCGAGGAAGCGCCGGTAGAGGCCGGGAAGGATCTTGCGCCGGGCGAGGTCGCCTGTGCCGCCAAAGATGACCAGATCGAAGATATCCACGGGAATAACTCTCGAAACCATCGACCGCCCTGCTGTCTGTTAGCGCTAACGGCGTTCTAGCCACTGCCAAGGTCCATGTCCAGCGCGTCGCCCGTCCGGTCACTCGGCGCCGTCCACGAGAACCGCCACGGGAAGCCGGCCGAGGTTCAGCTCGCCCGACAGGGTCTCACCCGATACCAGATCGCGCCAGCGGCCTGCTGGCAAGACGGCTTTTGCATCGGCCCCCTGCGCACGGTTCAGCCGGCAGGCCACCAGCATCCGGCGGCCCTCCGCCTCGCGCAGGAAGGCGCAGATTCCTTCCGGCATCTCCAGCGGTTCGTAGCTGCCGCGGGCCAAGAGCGCGGGCGCCTCGGCGCGCAGCCGCAGGAGCCGCGCGGTCAGCGCCATCTTCAACGCCCCGCCCTCCGACGGGGCCTCGGCTGGCGGCTTGTCCACCAGTTCGGCCAGCAGCCGTTCACGAAGCGCGAAATCCACAGGCCGGCGGTTGTCGGGATCGACCAGACTCTGCTCCCAGAGTTCGGCGCCCTGATAGATGTCCGGCATCCCCGGAACCGTCAGCTTCAGCACGGTCTGGGCGAGGATGTTGGCCTCGGCCTCGGGCCGGATCCGCGCGTGAAACTCCAGGAACGAGCGCAGGAAGGCGCTGTCGGGCGCGCCCAGCGCGCGGCCGATGAAGGCGCAGAAGGCCGCTTCATACTCCTCGTTGCCAAAGACCCAGCGGCTGTTGACCGCCGCCTCGCGGATCGACTTGAGCATCCCCGCCTCGACCCGCTCGCGCAGGGCGGCCAGATCCTCGGCCGGCGGCGGCCCGGTCCAGTCCATCGGCCAGACCCCCAGAAGAAGCTGGTAGAAGAAATATTCCTCGTTGCGGTCCACGGGCGCGTCTTCGGAGGCCAGAAGGCCGTGCCATTCATCGACCTTCCTTGCCCACTCCCCGACATGACCGCTGATGGCGGCGATCCGCATCCGCGCATCCTCACCGCGTTTGGTGTCGTGCGTCGAGGTGGTGAGCATCGCGCCCGGTTCACGCTCCAGCCGGTCGCGGTTGGCGCGGTGAAAGGTCTCGAGGCTCACGCCGAAATGGCCGGGCTCGCTGCCGACCTCGTTGAGCGCGATGAAGCGCGCGTAGCGGTAGAGCGCCCGGTCCTCGAGCCCCTTGGCCATCACCGGCCCCGTGAACTGCTGAAGGCGCAGGACGAGGGCCAGGATCTCGTCGCGCTTGTCGGGCTGTTCCCCCGCCAGTTCGAGCGTCATCACATCGGCGATGAAGTCGTAGATGCCCGGATCGACCTCGGGCGCGCGCGCCCGCGCCCGTTCCACGGCCCCCTCGATGCGGGCCCGGTCGGGCGGCGAGAGGCCGTCGCGGTCGGCATAGGTGCGATAGACGTCGAGCGCGGCCACCACCTGCGACAGGCCCGACCGCACCGCCGCCCGGCCGAAGTCGCGCCGCCTCGGATCGTCGGCCACCAGCGCCAGAAGCCGGTCCGACAGGCTCTCGAGTTCCGCCGCCATCGGCTGGGCCATGATCTCGAGCTTGGCCTGATGGACCAGATCCTCGGGCGCGGCCGTCTGGCCGGTGAAGTCGGCGTGAACCTGTGTGAGCGCCTCGCATCCCGCAGGATCGGCCAGCAGCCCGACGGCCAGATTGGCAAACTCGTAGCCCGTGGTCCCGTCCGCCTGCCAGCTTTCGGGCAGGATCTCGTCCGGGGCGAGGATCTTCTCGACATAGAGCGGGAACGGCCGGTCGAGCGAGCCGCGCAGGCGCAGGCAATAGCCCTTGGGATCGACCAGCCCGTCGATATGGTCGATGCGGATGCCCTCGACGACACCTTCCTCCATCAGCCGCAGGATCAGCCGGTGCACACCCGCGAAGACCTCGGCCTTCTCGACCCGCACGCCGGCCAGATCGCTCATGGTGAAGAAGCGCCGGTAGTTGATCGCGTCGCTGTCCATCGAGAACTTGGCCGCGCGCCAGTTCTGCGCCTCGGCCAGCCGGTCGAGCGCGGCCCAGCTTTCGAGATCGCCGGGCGTGCCACGGAAGGCGGCCAGGGCGGGCGTCGGGTCGGTCTTGCGCAGGCGCCGGCGCAGGTCGGCCCAGACGGGATCGGCAGGCCCGGCCTCGCCCGCCGCCTCGAAGTCAGCGGCCAGTTCCTCGTAGCCGGGCGCCGCGCGCAGGATCATCGCGTAGGTCTGCGGGCAGATCGGCAGCTTGTGCGTGTCGTGGGCCCAGACCGCAAAGGCACCGCGGTCGGCGTCGTAGCGCAGCTCCAGCTCGCCCCGCGCCAGCACCTCGCCATACTGGTCGCCAAGGAACGGCATCAGCACCTTGCCGGCAAGGCCCGGCGTCGGGCTCTCCCAGTCGATGTCGAACCAGCCCGCGACCGGGCTCTGCTGTCCCCATTCCAGCACCGAGAGCCAGAAGACATTGTCCGCGCCCCCTACCCCCATGTGGTTCGGCACGAAATCGACGATCACCCCCATCCCGTGCTCACGGAAGGTCGCGGCCATGGCGCGGAACTCGTCCTCGCCGCCCAGCTCGGGGCTGATGAGGCTGTAATGCACCCCGTCATAGCCGTGGGTCGAGCCTTCACGCGCGGCAAGGATGGGCGAGGCGTAGAGGTGGCTGATCCCCAGCCGGGAGAGGTAGGGCGCAAGCCGCGCCGCATCCGCAAACCGGAAGTCGGAGGTGAACTGGATGCGGTAGGTCGCGCGGACGCTCATGGGGACTCCCTGGGTCGCTCGGCGGCGACGGCCCCGGCGATGCCGCGGAAGAGCGCGGTGTCGGCGAGAGCTTCCAGCGGCACGCCGAGCCTGCGCCGCCAGTTGGGATGTTCGTCCACGGTCGAGGGCACGTTCACCGGCGCGACCTCGCCCGCCATGTCCTCGATCCGCACCGCGAGGAGACGCGAGGGCGTGCGCGCGAGGTGACGGTGCACCGCCACCAACAGCGCCTCGGGCGGATCCTCTGGACCGATCCGGTCAATCTCGTCCCAGCCCATCAGGCCCGCCCGCGCCAGATCCTCGAGCAGCTGGCGCCGCTCGGTCCAGCGGAACTCGCCCTGCTGGCGCGCGGCCTCTTCCGAGATCAGGTGGAACTCGCGCCGGATCGCCACGTCGTCGCCCCGCCACCAGCCGCGGAAGGTGGGCAGATCGTGGGTCGAGAGGCAGACCAGCGCCTCGCGCGGATAATGCTCGGGGGCGATGTAGCCGTGGTCGTGCCGCTCGAAGAGCAGGATGCGGTAGGAGAGGATGTTCATCCGCGCCATCAACTCGCGGAACCCGTCGGGCACGTTGCCCAGATCCTCGCCGATCACGATCGTGCGGTTGCGGCGCGAGGCCTCGGCCAGCACGCGCAGCATGTCCTCGATCGGGTAGCGGACATAGGTGCCCTGCGGCGCGCCCATTCCGTCCGGGATGAGGAAAAGCTGCCAGACCCCCATCGCATGGTCGATCCGCAGCGCGCCCGCCCGCCGCGTCGCATCCTGCATCAGCGCCCCGAACGGGGCCGCATGAAGATCGGCGAGCTTGACGGGCGAGAGCGGTGCAAGGCCCCAGTCCTGTCCCTGTGCGTTGAACCAGTCGGGCGAGGCGCCGATGCGCAGGCCCGACACGGCAAGGCTCGGGTCCGACCAGGTGCTCGATCCGTCGGGCACCTCGCCTACGGCGAAGTCGAGATAGAGCCCGATCTTCATGCCCGCCGCGCGGCAGGCGTCGCGCGCCTCTCCAAGCTGCCGGTCGGCGATCCACTGCAGCCAGTAATGAAAGCCGATGTCCTCGGCATGGGCCTCGGCGAACTCGGCCACCGCGGGGCTCTTGGCATCCTGCAGCTCCACCGGCCAGCCGCGCCAGCCTGCGCCGTGTTCGTCCGCCACCATCTTCGCCGAGATCGCCTCGAACAGCGCGTGCCGCCGCAGAAGCTCGCCCCCTTCGGTGCAGAAGCGCATGAAGCCCACCGGATCGTCCGGCCCTTCCATCCACAGGCGCCACAGCGCGCCGAGCTTGGCCGCAGCCACCGCCGGATAGTCCACCAGATCGGGCGCGCGCAGCCGATCGAGCCCCTCGGGCGCAAGCTCGTCCCGGTAGCCCGGCACGCGGTCCACCGCGATGTAGAGCGGGTTCAGGAAACGCCGGTTCGAGGGCGAGAAGGGACTTGTGTGGGCGGGATTGGCCAGAAAGAGCGCGTGCAGCGGGTTCAGCCCGATGAAGTCCGCCCCCGCGGCGCCCGCGATCCGCGCCAGCGCGCAGAGATCGGCAAAGTCGCCGATCCCCCAGTTGCGCCCGGAGCGCAGCTGGTAGAGCTGTGCCGCGATCCCCCAGAGCCGCATCTCGCCCTCGGGCAAGAAGCACGGCTCGCCCTCCGGCGCGCGCATCACGGGCGGGGCGCGGTCGGGCGGCGGACCTTCCGGCGGGATGCCGAAGGCGTCCAGCAGCGCGCGCAGGGTCTCGACCGGCGGGCGGACGAACTCTCCCCCGAGCGCGTGGTAGCTGGGCTGGATGGCGAACTCTGCCGCCCTTTCTTCGATGGTATTGCTCATGCAAGCTCCTCGAGCGTGACCAGCACCGAACAGGCCGGCAGCGGAGCGCCGGGCGCGGCGCCGGGTGAGGCATGGATCACACGCCCCTCCGCGTGGGGCAAGTCCTGCGGCCGGTCGTCGAGGTTGGCACGCAGCCGCAGCACCGCCCCCTCGAGCCGCCAGTCCACCGCCACCAGATCGTCCGAGACGGCGACCACGCGACCCCCGTTCCCCGGCGCGCGCTCCAGGCGCGGGGCGATCTCGCGTGCGCGGGTGGCCAGCAGAGCGCGGACGAACTCCATCCAGGACCGGCCGCGCGCGGTCTTGCGGTGCCCCCAGTCGAGCCTGGAGGAGAGGAAGGTGCCTTCGGCGTTGGGGTCGGGCACGGTCCTGTCGAGGTCGAGCCCCTGGAAGGCCGAGAAATGCTCGAACTCCTTGCGCCGCCCGTTGCGCACCGCATCGCCCAACTCGCCGGTGAAGTCGGTGAAGAAGGTGAAGGGGCGCGTCTCGCCCCATTCCTCGCCCATGAACAGGAGCGGCACATGCGGCGACAGCAGCAGGATCGCCATCATGGCGCGCAGCCGTGCCTCGGGTGCCAGCGTCGTCAGCCGCTCGCCGAAGGCGCGGTTGCCGACCTGGTCGTGGTTCTGGAGGAAATCGACGAAGGCCAGCGGCGGCAGATGGCCCGAAGGCATCCCGCGCGGCGCGCCTTCATGCTCGGACTGCTCGCCCTGATAGACGAAGCCCTCGGCCAGCGCGCGGGCGTATTTCCGCCAGTGATCCTTCACGAAGTCGCGGTAATAGCCTTCAGTCTCGCCCGTCAGCAGAACATGCGCTACATTGTGCAGGTCGTCGTTCCATTCGGCGGTATGCAGCACCACCTCGCCCTGCGGGCCCCGTTCATGGAGGCGGGTGATGTTGCGGTTGTCCTCGGTCGTGAGATGGATGGGCCGGTCCGGGATCGCCTGCCGGATGGTGCGGGCCAGATCCACCAGCACCTCGGGATCGGATTCGGGGTCGCGGATGTGGTCGGCCGCGTCGATCCTGAGCCCGTCGAAGCGGAACTCGGTCAGCCAGTAGAGCGCGTTCTCGATGAAGAAGCTCCGCACGGCCGGAAGGTGATAGGCGATGGCGCTGCCCCAGGGGGTGTGCCGCTCGGGGTCGAAGAACTCGGCCGCATAGGCGCCGAGGTAATTCCCTTCGGGCCCGAAGTGGTTGTAGACCACATCGAGGACCACGCTCATGCCCAGCCCGTGCGCGGCATCGACCAGCGCCTTCAGATCCTCGGACGTCCCGTAGGCGGGATGCGGCGCATAGAGCAGGACGCCGTCATAGCCCCAGCCCCGGTTGCCGGCGAACTGCGCCACCGGCATCAGCTCGATCATGGTGATCCCGATCTCGGCCAGATGCGGCAGGCGTTCAATGGCCGCGCGGAAGGTGCCCTCCGGGGTGAAGGTGCCGATGTGCAGCTCCATCACGACGGTCTCGGCCCAGGGGCGGCCCGTCCAGTCGGTCTTCCAGTCGTAGCTGTCCGCGACCAGCCGCGAGAGGCCATGGACATCGCCCGCCTGCGCCCGCGCCGCGGGATCGGGCACCACCTGCCCGCTGGCGAGCACGAAGCCATAGTCCATGCCCGCCTGCGCCGGAAGCCGGACCTCGAACCAGCCACCCTCCTGCCGCTCCATCGGATGATCCTGCCCGTCCAGCCGCAGCCCGAGCCGCTCTTCGGACGGAGCCCACAGGCGGAAGCGGACGGTGCCATCCTCGTGCAGTGGTCCCCAGGTCCAATCGCTCATTCATGCTCCTCCAGCACCATCAGTCCCCGCGGCGGCACGGCAAAGCCCGCCGACCGGATGGGCACCGGCCGCTCGGGCACCCGTCCGGTCGCCGTATCCACGATCATCCGCCACCAGCCGCCGCAGTGCGGCAGCGTGAACGGCACCTCTTCGTAGTGGCTGTTGAAAAGCGCGAGCACCGCCGGCTTGTTCCGGATCAACAGGCCCAAGGTGCGCGCGGCCGGGTTGTGCCAGTCCTCGGGCATCATCTCCTCGCCGTCGGGGCGCAACCAGCAGACCTCGACCGGCTGCTGCCCCACGGCCGCCTTGTGCAGGAAGGACGGGTGCCGGAAGAACGGCCGGCCCTTCCGCAGCGCGATCAGCCGCCGGGTGAAGTCGAGAAAGGCCACATCCCGCGCCGACAGGTCGTCGAGCTTCAGCCAGTTCATCCCGTTGTCCTGGCAATAGGCGTTGTTGTTGCCGCCCTGGCTGCGGCCCACCTCGTCGCCCATCAGGATCATCGGCGTGCCCTGCGAGATCAGGAGCGTGCCCATCATCGCCCGGCGCATCCGGTCGCGAAGATCGAGCACCTCCTCGTCCTCGGAGGGCCCCTCCTCGCCGCAGTTCCAGCTGCGATTGTCGGAATGGCCGTCGCGGTTCTCCTCCTGGTTCGCCGCATTGTGCTTGTCGTTGTAGGAGACCGTGTCGGACAGGGTGAAGCCGTCATGCGCGGTCACGAAATTGATGCTGGCCCAGGGCCGCCTGCCCCGCCGGTCGAAGAGGCCCGCCGTGCCCAGCAGATGCGAGGCCAGCCCCGGCAACTCGCCCTCGTCGCCCTTCCAGTAGGAGCGCACGGTGTCGCGGTACTGGTCGTTCCACTCGGCCCAGCCCGGGGGGAAATTGCCAAGCTGGTAGCCGACATGACCCGTGTCCCACGGCTCGGCGATCAGCTTGACCCGGCCCAGCACCGGGTCCTGCCGCACGGCATCGAGAAAGACCGCGTTCGCGTTGAACCCCTGACGGTCGCGCCCGAGCGAGGTCGCCAGATCGAAGCGGAAGCCATCGACGTGGCAGGCCTCAACCCAGTAGCGCAAGCTGTCCATCACCATCTGCAGCACCCGCTGGTGCCCGAGGTTCACCGTGTTCCCGCAGCCGGTCGTGTCGTAGTAATAGCGGGGATCGTCGCCAAGCATGTAGTAGCTGGCGTTGTCGATGCCCTTGAAGGAGAGCGTGGGGCCCAGATGGTTGCCCTCGGCCGTGTGGTTGTAGACCACGTCGAGGATCACCTCGATCCCGGCCTCGTGCAGCCGGCGCACCATCAGCTTGAATTCATGCACGCCGCCGCCGGGCGAGATGTAGCGGGTGGCGGGAGCGAAGAAGCCGATCGTGTTGTAGCCCCAGTAGTTCGTGAGCCCCTTCTCGATCAGGTAGCGGTCATCGAAGAAGGCCTGTGTGGGCATCAGCTCGACCGCCGTCACCCCGAGCGTCACCAGATGGTCGATGGCGCGCGGATCGGCGAGCGCGGCAAAGCTGCCGCGCACCCGGTCCGGGATCTCGGGGTTGAGCGCCGTCATCCCCTTCACATGCGCCTCGTAGATGATCGTCTCGGCCCAAGGGGTCCGCGGGGGATAGTCCGGCCCCCAGGTCACCGCGGGATCGACCACCACGCATTTCGGCATCACGAAGGCCGAGTCCCGCCGGTCGAACGACAGGTCGGCGCGGGCATTGCCCATCCGGTAGCCGAAGACCGCGTCATGCCAGACGATCTCGCCCTGCAGCATCAGCGCATAGGGGTCGATCAGCAGCTTGTTGGGGTTGAAGCGCAGGCCGTTGTGCGGCTCGTAGGGGCCATGCACGCGGTAGCCGTAAAGCTGCCCCGGCCGCACCTCGGGCAGGTAGCCGTGCCAGACCTCGTGCGTATATTCCGGCAGGGCCACGCGGGCGATCTCGCGGCGCCCGCGCGCGTCGAAGAGGCAAAGCTCGACCTTGCTCGCATTGGCCGAGAAGATCGCGAAATTGGTGCCCGATCCGTCCCAGGTGGCCCCGAGCGGGAACGGACTGCCCTCGCGGAGCGCAAAGCTCATGCAGGCATGACCAGGATGGTGGCGAGCGGCGGCAGGGTCAGGCGGACCGAGAACGGCCGCCCGTGCCACGAGACCTCCTCGGCCTGCAGCGAGCCGGGGTTGCCCACGTCCGACCCGCCGTAGATCGCCGCGTCGGAATTGAGGATCTCGCGCCACTCGCCGCCCTGCGGCACCCCGATGCGGTAGTCGGAGCGCACCACGGGCGTCAGGTTGCAGACCGCCAGAACCGGCTTTTCCCCCGGCGCCTTGCGCAGGAAGCTGAGCACGCTGTTCTCGGTGTCGCCCGCGTCGATCCACTCGAAGCCCTCGGGGTCGCAATCCATCCGGTGCAGCGCCGGCAGCCGGCGGTATTCCCGGTTCAGGTCGGCGACCAGACGCTTCATGCCCGAATGGGCCGGATCGTCGAGCAGATGCCAGTCCAGCGAGGCGTCATGGTTCCACTCGCGCTCCTGCGCGAACTCGCCGCCCATGAACAGCAGCTTCTTGCCGGGATGGGCCCACATGAAGCCGAAGTAGGCGCGCAGGTTGGCGAACTTCTGCCAGCGGTCGCCCGCCATCTGCCCGATGAGCGAGCCTTTCCCGTGCACCACCTCGTCGTGACTGAGAGGCAGCACGAAATCCTCGGAGAAGGCATAGACCATGCCGAAGGTCAGGTCGTTCTGGTGGTGCCTGCGGTGGATCGGGTCGCGCCGGAAGTAGCCCAGCGTGTCGTGCATCCAGCCCATGTTCCACTTGAAGCCGAAGCCGAGCCCGCCCTCCTGCACCGGGCGGCTGACCTGCGGGAAGGCCGTGGATTCCTCGGCGATGGTGATGCAGCCCGGATGGTCGATCCGCACCCGCTCGTTCACGGCGCGCAGGAAGTCGATCGCCTCGAGATTCTCGCGGCCGCCGTGGCGGTTGGGCACCCATTCGCCCGCGTTGCGCGAATAGTCGAGGTAGAGCATCGAGGCCACCGCATCGACCCGGAGCGCATCGACATGGTAGCGGTCAAGCCAGAAGAGCGCCGAGGCCTGAAGGAAGTTCGCCACCTCCTGCCGGCCGAAATTGTAGATCTGGGTGTTCCAGTCGCGGTGGAAGCCCTGCCGCGGGTCGGCGTGGTCGTAAAGGTGCGTGCCGTCGAAATTGGCCAGCCCGTGGGCGTCCGAGGGGAAGTGCGCCGGCACCCAGTCGAGGATGACGCCGATCCCCTCGCGGTGCAGCCGGTCCACCAGCCGCGCGAAGCCCTCTGGCGGGCCGAAGCGGGCGGTGGGCGCAAAGAGGCCGATGGGCTGGTAGCCCCACGAGCCGGTGAAGGGATGTTCGCTGATCGGCAGGAACTCGACATGGGTGAAGCCCATCTCGCGCACATAAGTTGCCAGCTCCTCGGCCAGCGCATCGTAGTCGAGGCCAAGCTTCCACGAGCCCGCATGCACCTCGTAGATCGAGATCGGCGCGCTGCGGTCCTGCCGGCTCGCGCGCTCCTGCATCCAGCCGGCGTCGTGCCAGTCGGGTTCGGGCAGGCCGTGAACCAGCGAGGCCGTCGCGGGCGGCGCCTCCTGCGCGAAGGAGAGCGGGTCGGACTTGAGCGGCAGCCGCTCGCCCGACGGCCCGAGGATCTCGTACTTGTAGAGATCCCCGACCTGCAGGCCGGGAATGAACAGCTCCCACACGCCGACGCCGATCCGCTTGCGCATCGGGTGGCGGCGGCCGTCCCAGGCGTTGAAGGCCCCCACGACCGACACGCGCCGGGCGCTCGGGGCCCAGACGGCAAAGCTCACGCCCTCGACCCCCTCCAGCGTCACGGGATGGGCGCCGAGCCGGGTGTAGAGCTGGTAGTGCCGCCCCTCGCCCATGAGATATTCGTCCAGCTCGCCCAGCACGGCCGGAAAGCGGTAGGGATCCTCGGCCTCCCATTCGTGCGGGCCCGAGCAGAAGCGGAGCCGATAGGCGAAGGGCTCGTCCCCCGGCACGATGCCGGCAAAGAAGCCCTCGGCGCCGATCCTGTCGAGCGTGGCGACGGGCTGGCCCGCGCCGTCCAGAACACGGACCTCGGCCGCCTGCGGGGCAAAGACCCGCACCGAGAGGGGCGCCCCCCCTCCGCCATGCATCCCCAGCACGCCGAACGGGTCGCCGTGCGTGCCGCGCATGATGGCGGCCACGTCGCTTTCAGGAACGAGGTCCTCGGGCTTCGGTGTCACGTTCATGCAGGCTCCCTGTCCAGCAGTTCCAGAAGGCCGCGCAGCGGGATCCCGACCCAGGCCGGTCGGCTGCCCAATTCGTAGGAGGTCTCATAGACCGCCTTCTGCACGAGGAAGAGGTCGAGCAGCGCGCCGCGAAGGCCGGCATCCTCCGGCAGGCTTGCCACGCCCTCGGCGGCGGCCTCATAGGCGGCGAGGAACTCGGCCACCGCGCGCTGCCGCCAGGCCTCGGCCCGCGCCAGCGCCTGATCGTTCGCCGGGCCGAGGGCCTCGGCATGGCGCGCAAGGGCCGCGGCCGCCGCATAGTCGAACGAGCGCAGCATCCCGGCCACGTCGCGCAGCGGCGATGACTTCTGCCGACGCTCGTCCAGCGAACGGCGGGGTTCGCCCTCGAAATCGATGATGGCCACGTCATCCTGCGCCAGCAGCACCTGCCCCAGATGATAGTCGCCGTGGATCCGGCTGAGCGCGCCCGAGGCCTCGAAGCCCTTCACCCGGTCGAGACGGGACAGCAGCGCCTCGCGCCGCGCAAGCAGCGTCTCGGCCAGCGGCTGCACCTCCTCGGGCAGGGTCATTCGCTGCCGCTCGAGCACGGTGAGCATGGCCTCGGCCTCGCCCCGCGCCCCTTCGGCCCACCGCGACAGCAGCTCGCCCGTCAGCGGCTCCAGCCGGAAGGCGGGATCGTCCGTTTCGGTGGCGAAGGCGCGGTGCAGTTCCGCCGTCCGCTGGCCCAGCAACCCCGCGATGGTGAGCGGGAAGGTGAAGCCGTCCTCATCCGCCGGCGGCGCCTCGGAGGCGGCCCAGCCACCATGCTCGCCCAGATCGCGCACAAGGGCGTCGAAAAGGCCGCGCCAGGCGTCGCCCATGTTGGCCACGAAGGCGAAGGCCGCCGCCACGACCGTGGCCTCGCCCTCCGGCGGCTGGAGGCTGACCACACCCAGGAACCGCGGCGTGTGCGCGTAGCCCGCTACTTCGGTCAGGAAGCGCGCCACCTCGACATCCGGCTGCTCGCCCGCACGCAAGCGGCGATAGAGCTTGAGGATGATCCGGTCGCCAAAGGCGATCGAGATGTTCGACTGCTCGGCGCCCAGATAGCGCGGCTCGCCCGGATCGGTGATCTCGGCCAGACCCGAGCCCGGCTCGAACAGGACATCGCCCGCCGGCCCCTTCAGCCGCCGCGCCTGCCGCAGCGCATCGAGCATCGCCTGCGCCAGACGTTCGTCATAGGCGCCGTCGATCAGCGCGCCCACCTGCGGGCCGCGCCGCACCTTGGCGAGCGTGTAGCTCAGCTTCGGCGCGCCCGAGCGGAGCTGGTCCTCGCCCCAGAGGGTCGAGGCCGGCAGGAAATACTGGTGGGCCTCGCCGCCCACCTCGGCATCGAGCCGCACGAGCGCATGGGCCTCGGACAGCGCCCCCAGAACCCGAAGCCGGACCAAGCCGATCCGTTCCTCCTTGGCGCCGAACCACCGCTGGAGCGGCAGCCAGTTCGGCAGGACGTCCGCCTCGAGCTGGCCCTTTTCGCGCCCGTTGAGCGCCGTCTCGGCCCGCCCGTCGCGCGTGGTGAGCGTGATGAAATCGGGCAGGATCTCGGGCATCGGCTGGTGCCAGCTGGGCAGCGTCTGCTGATCCGAGAGCACGAACCAGTAGAACCCGTAGGGCGGCAGCGTGAGCATGTAGGGCAGATCGCCCACCGGCGGAAATTCGGATCGGCCCGTCAGTTCCACTGGCACCGTGCCCCGGAAGCGCCCCAGATCCAGCTCGACCGCCTGCGCCGTGTCCGACAGGTTCGCCACGCACAGGATGTGGGTGTCCTCGTGGCTGCGCACATAGGCCAGCACCTTGCGGTTGCGCGGATAGAGCAGGCTCATCGTGCCGCGTCCAAAGGCCGGATGCTGCTTGCGCACGGCGATCAGCCGCCGCATCCAGTTGAGCAGGGACGAGGGGTCCGCCGCCTGCGCCTCGACGTTGATCGCCTGATGGCCATAGATCGGGTCGAGGATCACCGGCAGGTAAAGCTGTTGCGGATTGGAGCGCGAAAAGCCGCCGTTGCGGTCGGCCGACCATTGCATCGGCGTGCGCACCCCGTCGCGGTCTCCGAGGTAGTAGTTGTCGCCCATGCCGATCTCGTCGCCATAATAGACGATGGGCGTCCCCGGCATCGACATGAGCATCTGGTTCAGCAGCTCGATCTTGCGCCGGTCGTTCTTCATCAGCGGCGCCAGCCTGCGCCGGATGCCGAGGTTGATCCGGGCCCGCGCATCGTCGGCGTAGAAGCGCCACATGTAGTCGCGCTCTTCCGCCGTCACCATCTCCAGCGTCAGCTCGTCATGGTTGCGCAGGAAGATCCCCCACTGGCAGCTTTCGGGGATCTCGGGCGTCTGGCGGATGATGTCGGTGATCGGATGCCGGTCGGCCTGCGCCAGCGCCATGTACATCCGCGGCATCAGCGGGAAGTGGAAGCCCATGTGGCATTCGTCGCCGTCGCCGAAATAGGGGCGCGTGTCCTCGGGCCACTGGTTCGCCTCGGCCAGCAGCATCCGGTCGGGGAAATGGGCGTCGAGATCGGCGCGGATCTTCTTCAGGACATCGTGCGTCTCGGGGAGGTTCTCGTTGTTGGTGCCCTCGCGCTCGACCAGATAGGGGATCGCGTCGAGCCGGAGCCCGTCCACCCCCATGTCGAGCCACATCCGCATCACCTTGAGAACCTCCTCGAGGACCCGCGGGTTGTCGAAGTTCAGGTCGGGCTGGTGCGAGTAGAAGCGGTGCCAGTAATAGGCCCCGGCCACAGGGTCCCAGGTCCAGTTGGACTTTTCCGTATCGAGGAAGATGATCCGCGTCTCGGGGAACTTCTGGTCGGTGTCGCTCCAGACATACCAGTCGCGCGCGGCCGAGCCCTTCTTCGCCCGGCGCGCCCGCTGGAACCAGGGATGCTGGTCCGAGGTGTGGTTGATGACCAGCTCGGTGATGACGCGCAGCCCGCGCTTGTGCGCCTCCTGCACGAAGAGCTTGAAGTCCCGCATCGTGCCGTAGGACGGGTTGATCGAGCGGTAGTCCGAGATGTCGTAGCCGTCATCGCGCAGCGGCGAGGGATAGAAGGGCAAGAGCCAGATCGCCGTCACGCCCAGCGCCTGCACATAGTCGAGCCGCTGCATCAGGCCGGCAAAATCGCCGATCCCGTCGCCGTTCGCGTCCTGGAAGGCCTTGATGTGCAACTGATAGATGATCGCATCCTTGTACCAGTCGCTCTGGCTGCGATCGATCCGGTCGGTCCGGCGCACGGCGACGGTTGCGGGGGGAACGTTCTGGTTCATCTGGGCATTCCCGGCGCGTAGAGCCGCCAGATCGCGTAGGGGCGCGTCTGGGGGTCAAGCTCCAGCCCCTGCCACTTGCCGTGCCAGGTGAAGCGGTTTCCGTTCAGCAGATCCTCGACCTCGACCGAGGCGTCATCGGGCAGCCCGAACTCCCACAGGGGGACCTCGAACTGGAAGGTCTGCGCATGGTGCGGATCGAGATTGACGTGGAACAACAGGAAGTCCGATCGGTCCTCGGTGCTCTTGCCATAGGCGAGCACCGCGTCGTTGTGGGCATCGTAGAAGCGCAGCCGCGTGAAGTCGCGCATCGCGGGATGGGTCCGGCGGATATGGTTCATCAGCCGGATGTCATCCTGGATGTGACCCGGCTGATCGAAATCCCACGCGCGAAGCTGGTATTTCTCGGAATTGAAATATTCCTCCTTGCCCGGCACCGGCGTCGCCTCGCAGATCTCGTAGCCGTTGTAGATGCCGTAATTGCCGCCGAGCGTCGCCGCGAGCGCCAGCCGCACCCGGAACCCCGGCCGCCCCGAATGCTGGAGATAGACCGGATTGATGTCCGGCGTGTTGGCGAAGAAGTTCGGCCGCATGTAGTGCCGGCATTCCCCGGTCGTGAGTTCGGTCAGATACTCGATCAGCTCCGCCTTGGTGTTGCGCCAGGTGAAGTAGGAGTAGCTCTGCGAGTAGCCGACCTTGGCCAGCCGCTTCATCACCTTCGGCCGCGTGAAGGCCTCGGCGAGGAAGATGACGTCGGGATGCTCGGCGCGCACCTCCTCGATCATCCACTCCCAGAACGGAAAGGGCTTGGTGTGTGGATTGTCCACCCGGAAGATCTTGACGCCCTTGCCCACCCAGAACAGAACCACGTCGCGCAACGCATGCCAGAGATCCGGGATGGCGCCGCGGTAGAAGTGGACGTTGACGATGTCCTCGTACTTCTTCGGCGGATTCTCGGCAAACTTGATTGTCCCGTCGGGTCGCCAGTCGAACCACTCGGGATGTTCCCGGATCCAGGGATGATCCGGCGCGCACTGGATTGCGAAATCCAGCGCAATCTCGAGATCATGCGCGCGCGCCGCCTCGACCAGCCGCGCAAAGCTCTCGAAATCGCCGAGTTCGGGATGGATTGCATCATGCCCGCCCTCGTCCGCCCCGATGGCGTAGGGCGAGCCGGGATCGTGGGGCTCGGGCGTCAGGGAATTGTTGCGTCCCTTGCGATTGACCCGCCCGATCGGATGGATTGGCGTGAAATAGAGCACGTCGAAGCCCAGATCCCGCACATAGGCGAGCTTGCGGATCACGTCATCGAACGTGCCGTGCCGCTCGGGGTCGCCGGACTGCGAGCGCGGCATCATCTCGTACCAGGCCGAGAAGGCCGCAGCCTCGCGGTCGGCAAAAACCGGCAGGATCTTGTAGCAGGTCAGGTTCGTGCGTGGGCCGGAGCGGCGCACCGCCGCGGCCACCTCCGGCGCGTTCAGACGGGCAAAGCGGTGACCCTGCTCCTCGGCCTCGTCATCTTCGGCCAAGGTCCGGTCGATCACCGCCCGATCATCCGGCTCTCCCTCCTCGACCGCCTGCAAGAGCCGCCGCCCCTCCTCCAGCTCCAGCCCGATGTTCTGACCGGCGGCGAGCTTCTTGGCCACCTCCTTCCGCCAGGTCGTGAAGAGGTCGCGCCAGGCGAGGAACGTCAGCTCGTGCGCGTCATTCTCGGGAAAGGTGACGCGCGCGCGCCAGCGATCGTTCGCGAGAAACTCCATCGGCACCTCGGCCCAGTCGTCGGCCCCGCGCCGCCGGTGCAGGACCGCCGCGTCGATGCTGTCATGGCCATCGCAGAAGATGTCAGCCTCGACCGCCACCGGCCGACCCGCCACCACCTTCGCCGGAAAACGCCCGCCGTCGATCTCGAGGTTCACGCCCTCAATGGCCAGGCGCGCATTTGCCAGCAGCATGAGCCGATCGTCCGCGCCGGCACGGCTCGGCGCAGCCGAGCCCCTCTGCACCGGAGCGCGCCTCTGTTCCTTTGCATCCGCCACTGTCGGCCGCTTGACCTCGGCCTCCGGTCCCCTCGGAGCGCGCAAGGCACGGGCGGCCCGCTTGCGGCCGCCCTCGCCATCCCTGTCCGTCACGCCTGATCCCCATTCTCGTCCAGTGTGGGGGGTCAACAGGCGCATGGAGGTTTGGTTCCCTCTCCGGTTGAGAGCCCGAGCGACCGATGAGGATTTTAGACATTCAAGGCCGCGCATTAGGAATTGCTTATGGGTTGAGCGCCAGAAGGGGAACAACGGACCCCTAGACCTGAGGCTTCCTCCCATGCCCGCTTCCCCCGTTGTCCTTGCGCTTCCCGAGCGCGCCAGCCTCGCCGATGCCGGAGGGCTCCTGGCGGATCTTCTGCGCAGCCTCTCCCCGCCCCGCACCGTCAGGATCGCGACGGAGGGTGCGCAGGACGTGAGCCTTGCGATCCTGCAGGTGCTCGTGGCCGCTCACCGTCAGGCGGCCGCCGCGGGTGCACGGCTCGAAGTGTCGGCCGCACCCGGATCGGCCGTGGCTGAGGCGCTTGCGCTCCATGCGCTCGGGCAAGACAGCGGCATCGTCATCGACAGCGGGCTCTGGACAGCGGCCTCTGCCGCGGAGGCGCGGCCATGAGCAAGACGATCCTCGCGGTGGATGATTCACCCTCGGTTCGCCAGATGGTGCGCCTCACGCTCATCGGGGCGGGCTACACGGTTGTCGAGGCCGTCGATGGGCAGGATGCGCTGGAAAAGGCCGGCTCCCAACGCTTCGACGCCATCCTGACCGACCAGAACATGCCCCGTCTCGACGGGATCGGCTTCATCCGGAAGCTCCGCACGCTCCCCGAAGGCAAGGGCGTGCCGATCGTGTTCCTCTCGACCGAGTCGCAGGACACGCTGAGGGCGCAGGCCAAGGAGGCCGGCGCCATCGGCTGGATGATCAAGCCCTTCGATCAGGCGCAACTTCTTGCCGTCGTGAAGAAGGTCGCCGGCGCCTGAACCCGCCCGCGACAGCCGCCGCCGGGCGCGGTCGGCCCGCATCGACCTCCGCCTCCCGGGGCAAGGGCGCACCCACAGGACGTGACTCATGAGACTCTCCATCAAGCTGAAGCTCGTCGCGTCCTTTGTCGCGGTCCTGCTCGTGTCGGGTGGCGGGCAGATGATCGCCCTGCGGGACGTCGCGCAAATGCGCGCGTCGCTCGACGACATCGTCCATCAGAAGGCGGCTCAGGTCGAGCTTGCCCATCGGATCATCGAGAACCAGCTGAAGGTGCAGCGCGAGATCCGGAACTTTCTTCTGTCCCGCACCCGGGACGAGCGCACCTCGATCGAGGCGCGAATGGCGCAGGCATCCGAACGCATCAAGGACGCGCTGGCCAGCCTTTCCGCCATCGCCGATGACGCCACAACCGCCAGGCTGGCCGAGCTGCAGGCGGCCGAAATCCAGCTCCGCGAGATCGAGGGCAAGGCGATGGACATGGCGCGGATGGGCCTTGGCTACGAAGCCTTCAAGCTCGTCATGTCCGAAGGACGCGATGACTGGCTGAAGATAGAAAGTCTGCTCGCCAAGCTGCTGGTGCGGCAATCCAACCAGCTTGCCGCTGCGTCGGCCGAGGCGCGGCGCCAGCAGGACGAAGGTCGCGCCGCGATCCTCATCACGCTCGCGGCGAATGTCGGTCTTGTCGCCCTGTGCGCAGGCTGGATCCTCGTCGCCCTCTCAAGGGGTCTGCGCCGCGCAACCGACCTGTCCGAACGGGTGGCGGCCGGCGATCTCAGCCACACCGAGCCGCTGAGGGGCAATGACGAAATCTCGGATCTGGTCGGTTCGCTCAACCGGATGGTGGACAAGTTGCGCGGTGTGGTGGCCGATGTGGCCATATCCTCGCGCCATGTGGCCGAGGGGGCCGAAGAGATGTCCTCCACCGCGGGGCAGCTCAGTCAAGCCGCGTCCGAACAGGCTGGATCGACCCTGCAGGCCTCCTCCTCGATGGAAGAAATGGCCGCAACCATCCGCCAGTCAGCCCGCCATGCGGCGGATACCGAGACGATGGCTCGCAGGGCCGCGCAGGAAGCGCGCGACAGCGGGTCATGCGTGCTTGAGGCCGTCGAAGCCGTTCGCGTCATCTCGCAGAGGATTGCCGTGGTCCAGGAGATCTCGCGCCAGACGGATCTGCTTGCCCTCAATGCGGCGGTGGAAGCGGCGCGGGCTGGCGAACACGGGCGCGGCTTTGCCGTGGTGGCGGGTGAGGTGCGCAGGTTCGCCGAACGCAGTCGGGCCGCGGCAGCCGAGATCTCCGTGCTTTTGGCCTCCACCGTCGATGTCGCACAGGCCGCCGGGGCGCGGCTGTCTCACCTGATTCCGGTCATCGAGGAGACGGCGCGTCTGGTGCTCGGCATCTCGACTTCGGCTCAAGAGCAATCAGCCGGTGTGGCACAGGTCAATCTTGCCCTCCAGCAGCTCGACAAGGTCACGCAGGTGAACAGCTCGGCCTCCGAACAGCTGTCTGCCACCGCAGGGCACCTCGCCGAGCAAGCCGTGCAGCTTCAGGCCGCGATCGCGTTCTTCGACACCCACCGGGATGACTCACGTTCCGGCGTTGCGACAGAGGCAGCCCGCTGCGGCCGGTCGCTGTCTGATGCAGCCGCACCCGACATGGAAGCGGCCCGTGGATACAGCAGCGACGTCTCCCGCGATCCGGCAGAGCCCATGGCCCGATGTGCCTGAGGCGCTTGCCGACCACCCGCACCCGCCCTCCCCCAGCGCCTCCCGACGCAAAGAAACCGCACGTCCCGTGCCCCCATGCGAACAGGATACCGAATGCCCGTTCTCCAGCCGCTTCCCGAACCGGCCGATCCGCCCTCGGCAGCAGACGGCACGGCCAGTATCGCCCCTGTGTCGGCCGTCAATCCGGGGCCAATCCTGACGGAGCGCGATGCGAGCAGCATCCGCCGCGCTCCATCCGCGAGTTCGCTCCACCGGGCGTCGCACCGCGTCACGGTCCTCGCGAGTACGACCGAGCAGGTGTTCCTGCGGGCCGGCACGAGTCTCGAACTGGCGATCTCACGCTTCGATCGTCTGTCGGCGCCCCTGTCGGGGCTTGCCGCGGTGGCGGGCTCCGGCGAGTTTTCTCAGGCCACGATGGCCGCCGAATGGCTCTCGGAACGCGCGACCGTCTTCGCCGAGATCAGCCAACCGCTGCTGGACCGCATCACCTCGCTCTCTGTCGCTGCCGAAAGCCTGGGCGCGGACCTCGGCTCCATGCGCCAGTTGATCCGCACGATGTCCATCGTCGCACTGAACGCGCGCGTCACCGTGGCTTCTCTCTCGGACCAGAAGGCGGAACTCGAGGTCTTCACCACGGCCGCAACGGGTCAGGTGAGTGAAGCGGCCGAGATCACCGAACAGATTGCGGAAGCCGTCGAGCAGATGGGCCGCAGGCTGGAGCAGGCAGCTGGCGAGGCCGCAAACCTCTCCCATCTCCTCCGGCGCCAGCTCGGTCCTGCCCTGCTGGGCCTGCGACAGGACATGGCCGCCTTCGAGAAGGAATTGGAGCGTGCGACCGCCGCCGGAAGCATCCTGATGACACAGGGCCACGAGTTCCGCCGCGCAGTGACGGCAGCGGTTCTCTCGCTCCAGATCGGAGACACGACACGCCAGCGGCTGGAACATGTCGCCATCATCCTGAGGGATGCCGCCGGACAACCCGACGCGCCCTGTTTGGCGCGTCTGTCGCTCGCGCTGGCGGCGGCTCATCTTAGGGACGCGCATGAGCGTCACGCGGCCGCAATCGTCACCGCACGCGCCGCCCTGCGGGACGCCGGCCAGGCCACCAGCGACATCGGGCGTATCAGCGGCAGCGTCGGCATGTCGCCACGGCACAATCTGAAGCACCACCTTCAGCGGCTCCAGATCATCCTTGGTGCGTGCCGCGCGGCGCAGGCGCGACTCGTCCGGGTTGCACAAGACCTTTCTGACGGGCTGGATCGCCTTCTGCGCCTTCTGGAATGCATGTCCGGCGTCGAGGAACGCATGAGCATGATCGGCCTGAATGCCGTCATTGCTTGCGCCCAACTTGGCCAGGAAGCGCTGGCACTCCGCGAGATCTCGCTTCAGCTGCGCGAGCTTGCATCTGCATCGGCAGAGCGCCTGGGTCATGTGGCACGAAGGCTCTCCGACATGGGGTCCGATGCTGTCGCCACCGCCGCGGAACTCGAAGGGCGCTTTCATGAGGATCTCGACGAACTGACGTCGACCGGTGATAACGTCTTCTCGCTCCTGACCAAGATCGAATCCGGAATTGCCGAAACCGGAGCTGCCGTCGATCGCGAGCGTCGCCTCGCCGAACGTGACATAGCGGCGGGAATCGGCGCCTTGGATGGCCATTTCGCCTCGTTTGCCGAACTGCATAGCATGGTGCCTGCGCTCGATCGATGGTCCCGCTTCTTCCCCAACTGTCCGCCGGACGAAATGCAGAGCGAGGCGCTGGCGAGAATTCGGTCGACCTACACCATGGCTGCCGAACGCCTGGTCCATGACACGCTTCTCAGGGACCTTGGTCTTGCCGTCGCAGAGGAAGAGCCGGGAAAGTCGTCGGGTCCTGCCGCCGCCGACCTGTCCGATTTTCTGCTCTAGTCCCGCTGAACTTCATCATTCGGAAAGACCCGCCCCATAGGTTCGTGAAGGAGACACGCGCAGGCACAGGCGCCAGCCTTGGGGCTGAGACTGACAGGACACCAACATGAAATCGACTGACATGCTCCACCGCGAACGTATGAGCCCCAGTGTCGTCCTGCTTCTGGGGGCGGTGTTGCCGCTGGCTATGGGAGGAGCTATCGCATTCCACCTTGCCGACAAGCAAGTGTCCCTCCTTTCTGCTCGAAATGCAGAAACCATCGCCCAGGTAGTTGCCAACGAAGGACGAGCGGCCCTGGCCTTCCGCGACGGGCGTCGCCTGACAATGCTGTTCGAAACCACTGCCAATGCAATCGCCAAACCGGGGCTGATCGGGATTGCCATGGATTCAGAAGGCCGCCCGATAGTTCATTCGTCGAGCGAGATACCTGATGTCTTGCACGATCTTGCCACAGAAGCGATGGCCAGTCAGCGCATGATCACTGACGGATCAGTCGTTGCGATACCGGCGCAACGCGATGGCGACGGCTCGCCAATCGGCGTGATCGCCCTTTCTCTCCCTCCCTCCGTAGACTGGCGGGATTTTTATCCATCGCTTATCATTCTTCTCTGCAGTCTCGTTATCTTTACCGGGACCCTCACTTTCGTCTGGCAGCGGCTCAGGGCCAGGCACGTCGCTCTTGAAAATCTCCTGAAGCAGGCCTGCGCCAGTGGAAACGATCCGGCCATGCTCCGCCGCCTCGGTCAAGAGCATCCCCTTCAAGGGGAGCACCTCCTCGCGCTCTCAGCGAGCATCCAGAATACCCGGGAGCGAATGGCTTCCTTGCAACTTCACGCTTCCGCGTTTGAGGCCTTGGATGTTCCATGGCTTCTTGCAGACCAGGAAAACACAATTTCGGCATGTAATGCCGCAGCCAGTCAGCTGGCTGAGCGCGACGCAGAAACGTTAGTCGGCCAGACGCTCTCTGTTGTTGATGCCAGGCTACTGGAGCTTACGGCCAGTGAGAAATCCAAATCGACTCTCCTGCACATTTCAGGTCGACCTACCGCTGCACACTTCAGATCGGTTGCAGACACAGGTTACAAGATCGTCGTGCTTATCGATCAAAGCCGCTCCGCCCATCTCGAATACCTCCTGAAAGCCATAAAAACCAGCATGACATGTGCTGAGTATGATGACAATGACATGCTCGTAAATGCCAGCACAGATTTCAAGCAGCTATTCGGGTCATCGACCTCAAGCATTGCCTCGCTTGTCGGGGACTCTGTGACCGCTTCGCACTTGATCGAGCGGGTGCATCTTGAGAAATCCACGAGACACAAGTTTGAACAGGATATGACCGATGGAGACACAAAGGACATAACTCTAAACATGATCAGCATCCCGGACGGCGGTCTTCTTGTTTTTGCAGATTCAATCACCCTCGTGAAAGAGGCCAGACCAATTGATCTATCGAACCTGGTGGAGTTCCTGCAATTGGTATTTTCGCAGCTTGCGGAAGGGAACCTTTCCTGCCGGTTCAAGGAGCCCCTGCCAGTGCCCCTCGACAGGCTGCGCCCCTATCTGAACGGAGCCATAGGTGGGTTGGCGTCCTTGATTGATGATGCAGTCTCCTCTGCAGAGAGTATTCGAGACGAGGCTCACGACATCAGTTCGGCCGCCCAGTCGTTGGCGCAACGGACCGAAAGCACGGCAGCGACACTGGAACAGACAGCCGCCGCGCTGGACAGCCTGACCCTTTCCGTACGTGCCGCGGCGGAAGGTGCCGCGGAAGCTGATCGTGTTGTCTCTGACGCAAAAGCCAACGCGGAGCAGAGTGGGCATGTTGTCATAGAGACAGTCGCTGCGATGGATGCCATTGCCACCTCGTCTGACAAGATCACGTCCATCGTCAAGGTGATTGATGACATCGCTTTCCAGACGAACCTTCTCGCTCTGAATGCCGGCGTCGAAGCTGCAAGAGCGGGAGATGCTGGACGCGGTTTCGCCGTGGTCGCTTCAGAGGTGCGGGCTCTCGCACAGCGTTCCTCCGAAGCTGCCCGCGAGATCACTGACCTCATTCTCAAGAGCGGCAGCCAAGTGAAGCGGGGCGTCGATCTCGTCGGAAAAACGGGACAAGCTCTCCAAGAGATCGTGTCATCAGTATCGGAAATATCAGATCTTGTATCCGATATAGCCGTTTCTTCCAGACGCCAATCGGCCTCGCTGGCCGAGATAAACTCGGCTGTGAACAATCTTGACCAATCAACACAACAAAACGCGGCCCGGCTTGAGGAGGCGACTGCAGCGAGCGAGTCGCTGACGCACAGTGCCGTATTGCTCCTCGATGCCATGCGCCGGTTCACGACTGAAACATCAAACACAACAAGTGTGCAGACAGGGGCACTAACGCGCCGCCCGCCCCCCCGCGCAGCGGGTGCGCTAGCGCGATCCATGGATGCGAAGAATGGCTGGGAAGATTTCTAGATCGGCATGAGCCGTTTCAGCCGAGCGGCGTGAACTCGTCACAAAATAGGATCGGCGAATGTTTGATCGGGAGACATCGAGAGATGATGTGGCCGTGCAGACAATTCATGTAATGCAAGGAGCATATGTTGCATCCGACGCTCCAAACATCGTCTACACCACAATCCTGGGTTCCTGCGTATGCACATGCATGTGCGATCCGATTGCGAGAGTTGGAGGGATAAATCACTTTCTTCTGCCCTATGCCGGCGTCACTAAGGTCGAAAATCTTCGCTACGGCTACCATGCAATAGAAATCTTGATCAATTCTCTGCTCAAACTCGGGGCAAACCGTCACAGACTGGAGGCGAAGCTTTTTGGAGGAGGCAGCATGACGCTGCAACTGGGCGCGGTGGGGCCAGCCAATGCGGCTTTTGCACAGCAGTACTTGCGGGACGAAAGCATAAACTGCGTGGCAAGAAGTCTCGGCGGGACGAGGGCGCGCAAGATAAGGTTTCATCCGACGTCAGGCCGGGTGCAGCAGATGTTTCTGACAGATATCGAGCAATTGCCACCGGAGAGTCCTCGCGTCCGTCTTCAACGCGGTGCCGGCGAGCTAATTTACTTTGATTGCGACGCAAACTCGGATCCAGCAGCATTCGGGAAGGAAATGCGATGAACAACCACTTCGATCTTCCGGAACGCCTCAATCATCAGGGAGCGCGTCATCTTTACGCTGCGCTCCTCGGCATGCCGCCCGGCGATACGACGCTCAACGCAGGCGGTGTCACCTTTGTCGGGGGGCTCGCGTTGCAGGTGCTCTTGTCGGCGGCAGCACAGTGGCGGAGCCGGGGGTTTCGGTTCGACTGCTTAACCATGTCCCCGGCGTTCACCGATGATATTGCACGGATGGGAGTTGATCCCAAGGAGCTTCGGGAGATTGGCAGTCATGCCGCTGACTATTCTTGCCATTGATGATTCCCGAACCATTCGCGAACTCCTGCGGGAGGCGTTGGTGCGGGCGGGCTTTCAGGTTCATCTCGCAATTGACGGGGTTGACGGGCTTGAAAAGCTGGACGCCGTTAGGCCGAATGCCGTCATAACGGACATCAATATGCCGCGAATGGATGGGTTTGGGTTCATTCGGGCCGTACGCGCGCAACCCGAGCAGTCCGCACTTCCGATCATCGTCCTCACAACGGAAAGCGCTGCCGAACTCAAGAGCCGCGCTCGGGAGGCCGGAGCGACGGCCTGGATCGTCAAGCCGTTCGACGAGGCAAAGCTCGTGTCCGCACTGCGACGTGTTACGGCTGCGTGAGGGCGTCATGGATCACGCCGATATTCGCGAGACCTTCTTCACGGAATGCGAGGACCTCCTGGAAGCGCTTCATGATGGCCTGGCCCGCATTGAGTACACGCTCTGCATCGGCATGGACGCCGAGACGGTCAACACTGTCTTCCGGGCCGTTCACTCCATCAAGGGCGGTGCCGGCGCCTTCAAGTTGGACCAGCTCGTACGATTTGCTCATCAGTTCGAAACCACGCTTGATGCGCTTCGCGCGGGCAGGATCGTCGCTGATCCGGCCCTGATGGGCCTCTTGCATCGGTCGGCTGACCAGCTTTCCGATCTTGTGCAAGTCGCTCGCGCCGGGAATGACGCGGCTTGCCCGAATCTCTTGTGCCTCACGCACGAACTTGCCGCCGCCGCCGGGGAAGATGAGGACAACGGAGATTCAGATGCCGAGGACTTCGGGTTTTCTCCGCTGAGCCTTGATCTCGATCTTGGCGGGTCCGACCTGACCAGCGGATCGAACGGCGGACGCTATGCCATCGCGTTCAGCCCCACCCGTGCCTTGTATGCCTGTGGTAACGACACGAGCGTCCTCTTGCGGGTGCTGTCGGATCTCGGCCGAATGGAGGTGCGGCTCGACCGTTCACGCCTGCCGGATTTTGATGCGCTGGACTGGCAGGAGAGTTGGCTCGACTGGCAGATCATCCTTGAGACGGACGAACCAGAGCATCAGATCGACGAGATATTCGAGTTCGTCGAGGATCTCTGCCGCCTGGAGGTGAGTCCCCTTCCAGAGGACATGACGCTGGAGGAGACAGAAGTCGGACATGCGCCCGAACCACCCGCTTCCACGGTAGCAGGGCCGTTGAAGAAACCGGCTGATGAGGGGCGTGGCTCAGCACCAAGGGCGACCGTCCGGGTGGACCTCGATCGTGTCGACCGGCTCATCAACATCGTGGGTGAGCTTGTGATCAATCAGGCGATGCTGTCGCAGTGCGTTCAGGACGAAGGCGTGCCTCAACGGTCGCCCATGCGCGGCCGGCTCGACGATTTTCGCAGTCTTGCGCGCGAGATACAAGCCAGCGTCATGGCAATCCGGGCGCAAGCCATCAAGCCATTGTTCCAGCGAATGGCTCGCATTGCACGGGAGGCGGCGACAAGCGCGGGCAAGCAGGTCCGGCTTGTCACCGAGGGCGAAGGCACGGAAGTGGACAAGACCGTCATCGAGCGTCTTGCCGATCCCCTGACCCACATGATTCGCAACGCAGTGGATCATGGGATCGAGACGCCAGAGCTTCGGGCGTCGGCTGGCAAATCTGAAACGGGGATGATCACGCTCTCGGCGGCTCATCGTTCCGGGCGGGTCCTGATCGAGGTTCAGGATGACGGCGGTGGCATCAACCGCCCGCGCGTTCTGGAGATCGCTCGCAGCAAGGGCCTTGTGCCCGAGAATGCGGTTCTGTCGGACGAAGAGACGGACGAGCTTCTCTTCATGCCGGGCTTTTCGACCGCATCGGTCCTCTCTGACCTGTCCGGTCGCGGCGTCGGCATGGACGTGGTCAGGAGCACCATCGAGTCGCTCGGCGGGCGCGTCGGTATCACGTCGGTGCCCGGCCACGGTACGCGCTTTTCGATCAGCCTGCCCCTTACGCTTGCAGTTCTGGACGGGATGGTGGTGGACGTAAGCGGGCAGACCATGGTCATCCCCGTCTCAACGATCATCGAAACCCTTCGGCCGTGCCCGGCCGACGTGCATGGCCTCGGTTCGGGAGGTCAGGTGGTGGGGATACGCGGCAGCTTTGTCCCGATCGTGGATTGCGGCGCCGTCTTCGGCTACCGCGATCCCGTTCACACCTACGACAAAAGCGTGCTTCTGCTGGTCGAGACCGGACGCCAGAAACTGTGCGCTCTGGTGGTAGACGCCATACACGATCAGCGTCAGGTGGTCATCAAGGGGTTGGAAACCGGCTACGGCGACATTCCCGGCATCGCCGCGGCGACGATCCTCGGAGACGGGCGAATAGCCCTGATCATCGACCCGGAGGGGCTCGTTGAACTCGGCGCCTCCCCCCATGGTCCCGGCTCGGAGCTCTGACATGCAGGCGAGTGCGACAGAAGCCGATCTTCGCGAAGTTGTGGCCTTCCGCATCGGAAGCCAGGAGTTCTGCATCGACATCCGGGCGGTCCGGGAGATTCGCGGCTGGACGCCGACGACGATTCTGCCTCATGCGCCCGCCTATGTCATCGGGGTGATCAACCTCCGGGGACTGGTTGTTCCGATCATCAATCTGGCAGCGCGGCTTGCGGTTGGCGCCCCCGAACCTGACGCCCGGCATGTTGTCATCATCACGGTTGTGGACGATCAATTGATTGGCCTGCTGGTCGATGCGGTGTCCGACATCCTGACGGTTTCGCCATCCGCGGTTCAGCCGACACCGCAGGTTGCATCCGAGGCAACGCAGGCCTTCGTCCGGGGCGTGATCATGATAGACGCGCGAATGCTGCGGCTTCTGGACCTTGCGGGCGTGCGTCCCTCTCCCAGACCTGCGACATGACAGGCGCGCCGCGACATCTGTCTTCGGTCGAACGTGACCTGCACCTCTCGCCCGAGGACTTCCGGCGCTTAGCAGACTTGGCCTATGCCGAGGCAGGGATTGCAGTTCCTTGGGCGAAGGAGCCCCTGGTCTATGCCCGGCTCGTGAGGCGCTTGCGCGAGCTATCCCTGCCCAGCTTCGGCGCCTATGTCGATCTTCTCACGTGCACGGAAGCTGCAGAAGAGCGCGCTCTGTTCGTGTCTGCCATGACAACGAACACGACGCGCTTCTTCCGGGAACAGCATCATTTCGACCTCCTGGCGGATCGTGTGCTGGCTCCGTTGATCGCGGCCGCCCGTCGCGGCGCCCGTGTCCGCCTCTGGTCGGCTGGTTGCTCCTCCGGCGAAGAGCCTTTCAGCATCGCGATCACGGTCCTGAGCATCTGTCCAGAGGCGCCGACACTCGACCTCAAGATCCTCGCCACCGATATTGACCACGAAGTCCTCACCACGGCTCGGACCGGCAACTTCTCCGCGGCCTCCCTTGCATGCCTGCCGGAATCGACCCTGAAGGCCCACTTTGGCCAGCCGGATCCCGAGGGCGGACGGCAAGTGGCGTCGGATCTTCGGGCGCTGGTTTCTT
Organism: Cereibacter azotoformans; assembly: GCF_021391315.1. Lineage (NCBI taxonomy): Bacteria > Pseudomonadati > Pseudomonadota > Alphaproteobacteria > Rhodobacterales > Paracoccaceae > Cereibacter > Cereibacter azotoformans. The sequence continues at coordinate 1,603,168 of NZ_CP090021.1, forward strand.
TCAAGATTATGAACCTCGTCCGGCCCTGGCCGATGACTGGGCCGTTCGACGTGATTTTCTGCCGCAATGTGGCGATCTATTTCGACAGCGACACACAAGACCGCATCTGGAAAAGTTTTGCTGCAACACTGAGGCCGGGCGGTCACCTCTTCATAGGTCACTCCGAGCGGCTTTCGCGTTCGGTCAGACACGAATTTGAAACCATTGGCATGACATCATTCCGCCTGCGTGCACCGCAATCGCCCAGCGGCACAGTATAGGAGACTACGTTTGGCACTCAGGGACAGTATCAGGATCATGGTCGTGGACGACATGTCCACAAGCAGGGGTCTGATCATTCAGGCGTTGGAGGAGATCGGCATCAAGAGAATCGATTTCTGCAAGGACGGCGCCACTGCCCTGCGACAACTGGCCGCCAATCCCGTTCATCTGGTAATCTCCGACTTCAACATGCCGGGACTTGACGGACTCGGCCTCCTCAAGGGAATCCGGGAGAACAAGACGACGCAGCGCATGGGCTTCATACTGGTCAGCGGGACTGCAAGTCGCGACATCGTCGAGAAAGGTCAATCACTCGGCATGAACAATTTCATCAAGAAACCGTTCACGACAGACGGGATGCGCAGAGCCATCCAGGCCGTGGTAGGTGCGCTATGACGGCCCAGGACGAAATGGCCTTGCGGGAGGTCCTCATGCGTCTTGCAACTCGACTCGATCGCCTCGCGGCAGTAAGCCTTGCGATCGAGGACGCCGTCGGTCGCAACATCGCGCGAGCAGGGGCGCTAGGCCGCGATGCAGAGACCCTCCAGAAACTGGACGATCTTGTACAGTCTTTGGCAGGTTTAGGGGCTTACGCAGCAGCGTTAGCCGACAGAGTCGATGCACATCAGGTTATCGATACCCGCGACGCGAAAAAAGTGGTACAACAGCGCAGCCTTTTGGGGACGTTGACAGACATAGAACACGACGACGTGGATTCCGGAATTGCAGATTTCTTCTGAACGAGTCCGGCCTGAACAACCAGGGGAATCGCGTTTGTCCGAGGCTTGATCGAAGGCGCTTGCGCTCGGGCGTGATATGGATTCTCGGGCGGAGACAACCCGCTCCGGAGGCCCGCGCCCGATGCAGATCTTCCTCTCCGCCTTCGACGACATCCCTGATCCGCGCGCCGACAACGCCCGCCACGACCTTGCGGAGCTGCTCGTGGTGGCCTTTGTAGCCGTGCTCTGCGGAGCGACCTCTTGCGCCGAGATGGCCGCCTTCGGCCGCGCAAAGGAGCGTATTTTCAGGGATTTCCTGAAGCTCCGCCACGCCATCCCCTCGCACGACACATTCTCGGCCGTGTTTCGGGTGATCGACCCGAAGGCGCTCGACGCGGCCTTCGGGCGGGTGCTCGCCGAGATCGCGGGCCTCCTCGGCAAGGGCGACGTGATTGCCATCGACGGAAAGGTCCTGCGCGGCTCGCGCGACCGGGGCGATGGCGGACGGACGCGGATGATGGTCTCGGCCTACGCCGCGCGGCTGCGCCTGACGCTCGCCTCGGTGCCGACCGAGAAGGGCGGCGAACTGGAGGCGGCGCTCGAGGTGCTGGGACTGATCGCGCTGAAGGGCAAGGTGGTGACGGCCGATGCGCTGCACTGCAATCGCCGCACGGTTGCAGCGATCAACGCCCGGGGCGGCGACTGGTGCCTCTCGCTGAAGGCCAACCAGGACTCACTTTTGTCCGACGCCCGCTCGTGCTTCGGCAAGCTGGCGCCCGACCATTCGGTGGCCCGCCAGGAGGAGACGGGGCACGGCCGCCGCGAGACGCGGACGGCGACGGTGGTCTCGGCCAAGGGATTGGCGGAGCATCATGATTTTCCTCGGCTGAAGGCGTTCGGCCGGATCGAGGCCACCCGCGAGAGCGAGGGCAAGATCCAGTCCGATACCCGCTGGTTCGCCCTCTCGTGGCTGCCCACGCCCGAGGTCCTGCTGGCCACCGTGCGCGCCCACTGGGCCATCGAGAACGCGCTGCACTGGCAACTGGACGTGTCGTTCCGCGAGGACGCCGCGCGCAACCGCAAGGATAACGGGCCGGACAACATCGCCGTCCTTCGACGCCGCGCGCTGGACGTGGCCCGGCGAGACGGGTCCAAGAGTTCGCTGTCGATCAAGCTGAAGCGGGCGGGGTGGGATGACGAATTCCTTCTCAGCCTTCTCAAGCAGTTGCCCGAGACCTGATCCAAATGCGATGGCCCTGCCTGAACAACCTCGAAGTGGTTGACTGGCAGGGAGAACCCGAGGTTTCAGTCGCCATGGCCTGCAGGATTTCATAGAATTGGGCCCAGAACCGTGCAATTTCGGCCCGTCGCATGGGCGTTGTTGGGTAATCCTCCCCAAGGTTAGAGGGATGCGGAAGTAGAATTTTCTCGGCAGGATGGACGAGGAGATTCCGATGAAGAAGAGCCGTTTCACCGAAGCCCAGATCATGGGCGTGCTGCGTCAGGCGGAGGGCGGTTTGGCCGTGGCCGAACTGTGCCGCGAGCATGGGATCAGCACTGCGACGTTCTACAAGTGGCGGGCGAAGTATGGCGGCATGGACGCGTCCATGATGAGCCAGATGAAGGCCCTCGAGGACGAGAACCGGCGGCTGAAGCGCATGTTCGCCGACCTGAGTATGCAGGCCGACCTGCTTCGCGAGGCCCTTGGAAAAAAGTGACGCGGCCAGCTCAGCGCCGCGAGCTGGCCGAGAAGGCGGTGGCGACGAAGGGTGTGAGCATCGCGCTGGCCTGCCGGGCGTTTGGCGTCAGCGAGACCTGTTTCCGCTACAGCCCGAAGCGCGACGAAGAGAACGAGATGATCGCAGACCTGCTGGTCGGGCTGACCAATGTCCACAAGACCTGGGGGTTCGGGCTGTGTTTCCTGCACCTGCGGAACGTCAAAGGGCACGTCTGGAACCACAAGCGGGTCCATCGGATCTACTGCGAACTGGAACTGAACCTGCGCATCAAGCCGCGGCGACGGCTGAAGCGGGAGAAGCCCGAGGAACTGGCCGTGCCCGAGGCGCCGAACCTGGTCTGGTCGATGGATTTCATGGCCGATCGGCTGGCGGATGGGCGGCAGTTCCGGCTGTTGAACGTGCTGGACGACTTCAACCGCGAAGGTCTGGGTATCGAGGTCGACTTCTCGCTGCCCGCCGAGCGGGTCGTCCGGTCGCTGAACCAGATCATCGAGTGGCGCGGCAAGCCCTTGGCGATCAGGGTGGACAACGGCCCGGAATACGTCAGTTCCACGCTGATGACCTGGGCTTCGAAGCAGGGCATCGCCCTGACCTACATCCAGCCCGGCAAGCCGCAGCAGAACGCTTACGTCGAGCGCTACAACCGGACGGTCCGGCATGAATGGCTGGACCTCTACATCTTTGAAACCATCGAGGAAGTGCAGCAGATCGCCACCGAATGGCTCTGGAACTACAACAACGAACGCCCCAACATGGGCATCGGCGGGGTCACACCTGCCATGAAGCTGAAGATGGCCGCGTGAATTCTACGGCCGGATCCCGCTAAAACCGGGAGGATTACCCAACCCCGCCTGCGATCCAGACCCGCGTTCCCGCTGGAAAGGCGATCATGCGCGTTCGAGCACCTGCACGAGGCGCGTCAGCGCCACCGCCTCGATGTCTGCCGACACGGCGGGGCGTCGGCCGTTCGCCAGCGTGATTTCGATCCGCGCGTGGGCATCCGCTCCTTGCATGGCCGGTGCCTCCCGCTGTCGGTCACGAAGATCTGGGCCGATCTCCACCGGCGTGAAAACCGGGCGTCCGCCGTCCAGCAGCCCCTTGTGCCAGGCGCGCCGCCATTGCGTCAGCAGCGCGCGCGAGATCCCGTGCCGGCGTGCGACCACCGAGCCCTGCCGGTGACCGAGATAGCTCTCTTCGACGATGCGGATCTTCTCCGCGTCTAACCAGGTCCGGCGGCGGCCAAGCTCGCCCGCCGCGAAGACCTCGAATTGTGAAATGACCTTGGAGTGAACCCCGCGGGCTGGACCACGGGGGCTGTTCAAACTAAGCTGCCTTGCGGGCGAATAGTGTTTCGAATTCCTCGGAGGTTCGGTAGCCGAGGGCGGAGTGCAGTCGCTTCGAATTGTAGACCTGCTCGATGAACACGGGCAAGCGGGCAGCCACATCAGATTCCGCTGGGTTGATCAGCCAAGGCGTACAGATCCAAAAGCCGCCCTTCGCCAAGTCGAAAGCGAGCATGCTGGTCTTTTTCGTCACGTAAGCGCTCTTCGCTGTTGCCATGCAACATCATGGCATGCGTGATGCTGTCGGGTTGGGGCATCCAACGTATCAGTTCAACTTGCCCTTGCAGAACAGCCGAGCTAAGAAGAATCAGATGGAGCGGTGGCCGAGTGGTCGAAGGCGCACGCCTGGAAAGTGTGTAGGCGGGGAACCGTCTCGAGGGTTCGAATCCCTCTCGCTCCGCCACCTCACGCGAGGTAGTACTAGCAAATCAGATACTTACGGCGGGCAGGAGAGTCTTGCCCACACACGGTGCCGCCACACGGTGCCGCACACGGTGAGTTAGGGTGGCTCGGGGCGGGCTCCTAAAGGCTGCCTCCTGACTTGGGCTGGTGTAGCCACAAAGGCTGGTCTGCCCCCAGAAAAGTGGTCCTCCCTGAGGTAGGCTTTCGGGCCCGATGGAGGACGCAGGAATGGGACAGAAGAAGCATAGACCGGAGGAGATCGTCGCCAAGCTTCGGCAGGTCGACGTGTTGGTGTCGCAAGGCCGCTCGGTGGCCGAGGCGGTTCGGTCGATCGGCGTAACCCAGTTCACCTACTACCGCTGGCGCAAGGAGTTTGGCGGCCTGAAGACTGATCAGGTGAAGCGGCTGGAGCTGGAGAAGGAGAACGAGCGGCTGCGGAAGGCTGTTTCGGATCTGACACTCGAGAAGCTGATCCTGAAGGAGGCCGCCTCGGGAACCGAAGGTCCGCGTCAGCGAAACTATTGAGCCCCGCCTGTAGAGCGTCAACCTTCTTGGCCGTGACCGACAACCAGGATGGCCGGTTTTGACCGCTGCGGTCGTTGGTGTTACTCGGCGCTGATCTCCCTAAGCTTGTCGTTGATGTTGTCGGTGGCTTCGACGCCGATGTTGTCGCTGGAGGCTGTCGGCGCAGCGACAGGCTCGGAGGATCGGCGTCGTGCGGCGGCGCGGCGGCGGAAGCTCTCGCCGTTCATCTCGAGGATGGTGGCGTGGTGAACCAGCCGGTCGATGGCGGCGACGGTCATGGCCTGATCGGGGAAGACGCGGTTCCAGGCGCTGAACGGCTGGTTGGCGGCGATGGCGAGGCTTCGCGTCTCGTAGCGCCGGGCGATGAGCTCGAAGAGCACCGAGCTCTCGGCCTGGTCCTTCTGGGCGTAGGTGATGTCGTCGAGAATGATCAGGTCGAACTTGTCGAGCTTCGCGAGTGCGGCCTCGAGGACCAGATCGCGGCGGGCGGCCTGCAGCCTCTGCACGATGTCGGTGGTGGGGGTGTAGAGGACGCGCTTGCCGGCCTCGACGAGAGCATGGCCGATGGCACAGAGAACGTGGCTCTTGCCGGCGCCCGAGTTGCCGATGGCGATGAGATTGGCGCCGGTCTCAACCCAATCCCCGGCGGCCAGCGCCTCGATGCGGGCCCGGGTCACGCCGGGCAGTGCCTTGAAGTCGAGCGTTGCCAGCGTCTTGCCGCCGGGGAGTTCGGACTGCTGCAGATGGCGCTGGATGCGGCGGGCATCGCGATCGGCGAGCTCGACCTCGGCCAAAGCTGCGAGGAAGCGCGACGCGGGCCAGCCCTCGGCGTCGGCGCGGTCTGCGAGCATCGTCCAGTGGCGCTGGATGCTGGGCAGGCGGAGAGCCGTGAGCATGGCGGGCAACGCATGCACATCGACGGGGCGCGGGGCAGCGGCGGTCATGCGCGCGCCTCCAGCAGTTCGTCGAAGCGGGCGAGATCGGTGAGGTTGACGGGCGTGTCGTCGGGCAGCTCGCGCCGGCGCGGCTCCAGCTTACTCCTTAGCGCATGGGCTTCGGGCAATTCGCCATGACCGAGGGTCTGGGCAATCAGCGCGGCCAGTTCAGCCTCACAGCCCTCCTCATGGGCGAGCCACAGCAGATCGACCATGCGACGGCAGGCGTCGCGACGCGGCAAGGCGGCGGACAACGCGACCCAGGCCTCGGCGTATTCCGATCGCGGGAACAGGCCGTCGCGGTAAACGGAACCGGCCAGCGCCTGCGGCTTGCGGCGCAGGGCGTGGATGACATGGCGATAGTTGACGCAGTGGACGCGGGTGCCGTCATCGCGGCCGCGACGGCGGGGGTGCGTGACGACAGGGGTCGCTCCGAGAAAGGCCTCGATCCGGTCGTCGTAGACATGGACCCGTTTCGCCGGAGGCGAACCTCCGGTTCGACCGCTTGCCGATCAGTTGGGAGGGCGCCGAGTAGAAGACCTGGTGGACCAGGAAGCCCCCGGTCTTCGTGACCCGCGCGACCACCTCGGTGAAGTCGGTGGTGCGCCGGGCCGGCAGCGGCCTGAGCGCCGCCATCTCAATGCGCACCGCGGACTCGCGCCGGCGGTTGCGTCGAGCAACCAGTTCATCGACGAAGCGGCGCCAGCTGGCGAGATCGGCGAAGTCGCGGGAGCCGCGCAGGATCAGGGCCTGATCAAGGGCGACCTTCAGGTGGTTGTTGTGGGCCTCGACAGATCCATTCTCGTGCGCCTCGCCCGGATTGTTGCGGCTGGCGAGCATGCCGTAGTGGGCGCAGAAGGCGTCATAGCGCTTGGTGACGTCCGCCGCGGCCTCGGCATCGAGGTTCCGATAAGCTGCGGACAGGCTGTCGGTGCGATGCTCGCCAGGCACTCCGCCAAGGGTCCAGAGCGCGTTCTGGAGGTTCTCGGCCAGCGCCGGGAAGCTCTCGCCGCCCAGCACCACGGCGGCATGTTCCCAGCCGCTGTAGGCCAGGACGAAGTGGTAGAGGCGCTGCTCAAGCGGCTGCCCCGCGATCGTCACGCAGAGTTCGTTCGCATCGGTGAAGTCCGACAGCGCCATCCGGCCGGGTTCCGGCGTCTGGCGGAAGATCACGTCGCGCTCGGGTCCGTTCAGGGCACGCCAGTCGCGGACGCGCCGCTCGAGCGTCCGGCGCACGCGGTCGTCGGGGAAGGCCTCCGGATCGCTCGTCTGAAGGTGCCGCAACAGGGTGACGGCCTGAACGGCTGGATCACGCGCGAGGATCGGCAGCAGCACCGGTTCCCACACCGCCTCGAGCGGGTCGGGCACGGTGCGGCCCCGGGGGGCCGGACGTTGCGATGGAAGGCGCGGATCGGCATCGATGCGGCGGGCGGTGCGTTCGCTGAAGCCGGCGCGGGCGGCGGCGACACGCTGGCTGTGCTGGAGACGGTCGGTCATGTAGACTCTCACTTGCTGGTCGGTGACGGGTTTGCCCGGCACGGTCGGATCTCCGTTTGGTAGCAGAGACCTCGACCCTACCGGCCCGCAGCGGCCAGCACCTACCCTTCTCCCCCGAAACGAGGGCCAGCCGCTGGGTTCAGCCTCCGGGACGGGCTACGCCCGTCCTCCGGCTGAACCCAGCGGCCAACTTGCCTGACGGTTTCGGCCAACTTGGTTGTCGCTCATCACCCGCCCGCCGGCGGGCCTGCATCGATCACGTCCGCCAGAAGCTCGGCGTGTCCGAACGGGTCGCCTGCCGCGTGCTGGGGCAGCATCGCTCGACGCAGCGGAAGGTGCCACAGGGCCGGCCCGACGAAGAGGCGCTGACGGCCGACATCGTCGCGCTGGCCAGCCAGTACGGCCGCTACGGCTATCGCCGGATCACGGCCCTGCTTCGCGAAGCGGGCTGGAGGTGAACGTGAAGCGGGTCGAGCGGATCTGGCGGCGCGAAGGGCTGAAGGTCCCGCAAAAGCAGCCGAAGAAGGGGCGCCTGTGGCTCAACGACGGATCGTGCATCCGCCTGCGGCCCGAGCGCCCCAACCACGTCTGGTCTTACGACTTCGTCGAAAGCCGGACCCCCCTCCGTCAGGGTAGTTGTGACCGGTTCTGGATCTGGAAGTGTATCCTGAGGCGGGCGGGACAGGACGAGGGGTTTGGCTTACTCACCGGAACGAAAGGCGGCGGTTCTTACGAAGATGCTGCCGCCGAACAACATGCCCTGGCGTTCGAAGAACGAGCCATCGCGGCGCCATCGGTTCGAGGCCGATGGCGAGTGAGGTGGCGCTGGCCGCGGCCATCCTCCGCGGTGTGCCCGGCCACATACGGTCCGACAACGGGCCGGAGTTCATCGCGACTGCGGTCAGAACCTGGATCGCCGCGGTCGGCGCCCGACGCGCCTTCATCGAGCCCGGCAGCCCCTGGGAGAACGGCTACTGCGAGAGCTTCAACTCGAAGCTCCGAGACGAGCTCTTGAACGGAGAGATCTTCTACAGCCTCGCCGAAGCCCGGATCGTGATCGGGTCCTGGCGCCAGCATTACAACGCTGTTGCATAACACCCATCTCTCTATGTCGTTGAGGGGAATAGGTTTTTCTGGTCATGATGCGGTCCTGCGGGGTGTTTTGCCTTCCGCTTGGCTTGCTCCGCGACTTGCTGTGCCTGTGGTGTGGCGAGTTCGGACCGCCGGAAGAGCCACGGGCCGTCGGACAGGGGGTGGTTCCCCTCTACCACTCCGGCTTCGGCCGCAATCCTCAGGGTCTTCGGCGATACACCGAGCAAGCGCGCTGCGTCGGTCAGGTTGAGCCACGGCTCGATGCCGTCAGGGGCCAGGCGGAACACCGGGATCCTGTGATGCGAGCGCAATGCGGTGACGCGCTCACGCGTCCAGCGATTGCCATGGCCGGTCAGCAGACCGTTTCGATTGAGGATGCTGGCAATCAGATCATCGGAGGCGATGAGCGCTAGGTGGCGCACCGCGACGATGATCTCGGGGGCGGTGCTGTTGCGCTGTCCCCGCCGCCGCTTCGGCAATCGAAGCTCCGTGTGCGCGCCGCCGATCCAATGGATCAGCAGGACGATCTCGGACGCGCCGTTATCAACGTCGGCAACCACTTCATGAATGACGGCACGGACGATACGCTTCTTCAGCCGTGCATCCGTTGTGGGGGCGGCCCATATCGCTCGAAGGTTCCCGGCCAGCCTGGTGGCGTCGAGCACCGCCAGCGAGGAAGGTCCGGGCGCTGTGTCATCATGCATCGCGATTCTGGCCTCGACGTCGGCCGCCTGCTTCAGGGCGCGGTTCCAGCGCGTCTCCAGTTCCGCCGCCACCAGCCGGTTCGCTGGATCGGCGGCATCGTACTGCCGGAACGCCCGATCGGCATGATAGCGGGCCGCTTCGAGATCGCGCAGAAGAGCTTCGCGAACCTGGTCGCATCGGTCGGCAGCCTGCGCCTCTGCCTCGGCGGCGGCAGCGATGGCGCCGGGTTCGACTACCTGCAGCAGGGCTTCCTCGATGGCATCGTCGACTCGCAGGCCGCCGAAGGCGATGCAGCGTGGCTCGCCGTTGTCGAGCAGCCCGCGCCAGCAGGAATAGCGCGGGATGTCGTGCCTGGCTCCGGTGTAGCGGATCGTCAGCTTGCGACCGCAGCGCCGGCAGCGCAACAGGCCCGCGAGGAGGGCATCGCCGTGCTTGGGCGCGCCATGGTGACGGCTTGCGGGGATGTTGTCGCTGACCATCGTGCGGATCGCCTCTGCCCGCTCCCAACCGACATAACCTTCATGCGCACCGGGCTTCAGCGCAAGCCAGTCGCCGCGCGGCTTGCGGCGGCTGCCGGAGCGCGCGATGGCGGCACCGTGCCTCGGCGCCACGCGGGTTTTGCCATAGGCGTAGGCGCCGCCGTAGGCCGGGTTAGCTATCATCCGGTGGATGGAGGCGTAGGTCGGCCTGCGCCAGAAGACGTCGCCGTTGGCGCGCCTGGCCGGCAACTCCAGACTATGTTCGAGAAACCAGAGCAGAGCCTGCCGGGCGCTGCCGAGTTCCGCCACTTTGTCGAAGACGAGGCTGATGGCCTCCTGCACGCGACGATCGGGATCCTTCTCCAGCCGGTCGCCGGCCTTCACGAAGCCGACCGGGGCGGCGACGATCAGCTCGCCGCGGCGGGCCTTCTCGTACCGCGCCGAGAGCGAGCGCTGTCGCAGCAGATCGAGTTCGTACTCGTTGAGGCTGCCCTTCAGGCCGAGAAGCAGGCGGTCGTTGCCCTGGCGCGGAGCATAGACCGTCTCCTGGTCGACGAGCACGGTGTCGACCACGCGGCACATCTCGATCAGCTGCTGCCAGTCGCGGCTGTTGCGGGCGAAGCGCGACACCTCGCGCGCCGCGACCGCACCGACCTTGCCCAAGCAGACCTCGGCCACCATCCGGTCGAAGCCGGCCCGCGCGACACCGCCCGCGGCCGAGCGGCCGAGATCCTCGTCGATGGTCTCGATGGAACTCCAGCCGAACGCCACCAGCCGGTCGCGCATCGCATATTGCAGGGTGCTGCTCTCGCGGTTGTGCAGAACCTGATGGGCCGAGGACTGCCGCACATAGAGGATGGCCTTGCGCTCCAGGTGATGCGGCCCGATCTTCTCATGCATCATGTCCCGCCTCCTTCCGCTGCCCGTCCGCGCCGTCGGCATGGTCGAGGATCAGGCGGACCATCAGCCCGGTCAGCGTCGCCTGCGTCTCGTCGGGCAGGCTCCTCCAGTCCGGCAATGGAAGCGATCCGGCGGCGCAGGGCGGATCGAAGAGGTCGAGTTGCTGCGGTATCGTTCGGCGCGGCATGGGCATCTCCCGGAATCGCATTCAAGGAGGTCGATCCTGCGCCCGAATCCCGCGATCCAGATGGCCCGCCGCCCGCGTCCGCCGTATCGTTCAGCAGAGCTGCCAAGCTCGCCAAAGCCCCGATCGATGCGATCGGGGCCGTCTTCAGCACCCAGTGGTGACTGGCTGCCCGGTCGAACATCCAGGCCGGAACCTCAAGAGCGCGAGCGGAGGCAACACCCGTCAGACTGCAGCGAAATCTCGCCTCGCCCGCCTTCTCGACGGCCTCGTGAACATAGACCCGACAGCCTGCCCATGGATGCCAGGGATAGAGAAGCGTCCGCTCCTCCGTCCCGTGGGTGTTGTGTGATCGAGTTGTACAATTCGAAGCGACTGCACTCCGCCCTCCGCTACCGAACCCCCGAGGAATTCGAAACCCTATTCGCCCGCAAGGCGGCTTAGTTTGGACAGCCCCCGTGGTCCAGCCCGCGGGGTTCACTCCAGTCGAAGCTGGACCCGTTCAAGCCTTATCTGAAGATGCGGATTGCGGAGGCGGCCCCGCGGCGGCTGCCGGCGACGGTGTATCTGCGCGAGCTTCGCGAACGCGGCTATGAGGGCGGGATCCGGATCCTGAAGGACTGGCTGGCGGAGCAGCATCCGGCCGTTCCCGCGCCGCCGATCGTGCAGTTCGAGACCCCGCCCGGGCGGCAGGCGCAGGCGGACTGGACGGCGATCCGGCGCGGCCGGAACAAGTTGTCGGCCTCCCATGTCGGCACGCTGGGCTTCAGTCGGCTGTCGTTCGTCTGGTTCGCCGACAACGAAAGGTTCGACACGCTGATCGAGGCGCACGAGCGGTTCTTCGACGCGCTCGGCGGGGTGCCGCACACGATCCTCTACGACAACATGAAGACGGTGCTGATCGACCGCGACGCCTATGGCCCCGGCCAGCACCGGTTCAACGAAGGTTTCCGGGACTTCGCCAAGCACCACGGCTTCGGCCCGCGGATGTGCGCCCCGTATCGGGCGCAGACGAAAGGCAAGGTCGAGCGGTTCAACCGCTATCTCAAGGAGAGCTTTGTCTGGCCGCTGGAGAGCAGGCTGACGGGCCAAGGGCTGATCCTTGACGCCGCGACGGCCAACGCGCGTGTCGGCGCGTGGCTGCGCGACGTGGCCAACCTGCGCATCCATGCCGAGACGAAGGAACGCCCGGTCGACCGCTTCGACATGGAGAAGGCGCAGCTCCTGCCCCGCGGTCCGGCCTGGACCGGCATTGCACCCACGGTGCCCGCGATCCTGCACGACATCCATGTCGCCCAGCATGACCTGACGATCTATGACGCCATCGGGAGGCTGGCATGATGGACCTGGCCCATGATCGTCTCGTCCAGCTCTGCGAAGACCTGAAGCTTCACGGCGTCGCCGATGGCTACGCCGCCTTGGCCGCCGCGGCCGCAGAGCAAGGCCGGAGCTTTACCGATTACCTTGAGGCCGTCCTCCAGGCGGAGCGGGACTTCCGCCGGGCGCGGTCGCCGCGACGATGGTGCGCATGGCGGGCTTCCCGGCGGTGAAGACGCTGGAAAGCTACGACTTCAAGTTCGCCACATCGGCGCCGAAGCGCCAGATCGAGCAGCCGGTCGCGCTCGCCTTCGTCGCCCGCAAGGAGAACGTGGTGTTCCTCGGCCCGTCGGGCCTGGGCCAGTCGCAGGTATATCTATAGCGAGCCGGGTCCGATGCGACGGGGACGTCGCAGAAGCACACGGCTTCGCGGAGGTGATCGCGGATCGGACCCGGTTCCCGGCGCGCCGGGAACCGGGTCAAGGTGTCGCCGCGAACCAGGCCGGTTCCGGTCGAAGACCCTGAGAGATCCGCGGATCGTCTCGTGACCGTGACGTCATTGCCCGACCCGGCCGCGTCGACGGGGCAAGAGTAACACGATTGCGGCGTGGCTTCCCACGGGAAGCACGGCCACGGATGACATACCTGACTGTGCCTGCGGCGTGCGGTTCTTCACCAGCAAGGATCCTCACCATGATCAACAGAACCATCGGCATCGACCTCGCCATCCGGGGTGATCATGTCGCGCAGATCCACGATGACGGCCGACCGGTCGGTCGCCCCATCCGCTTCCGCCACGACACGGGCTCGCTTGATGCCTTCATGGCGCAGGCGACCACGGGGCTCCGAACCGGCGACACCGTCCTCGCCGTCATGGCCTCGCCGTCATGGAACCCACCGGGATGAGCTGGTTCCCCGTCGCGCACAGGCTTGCCGATAGCGGCATTGTGGTAACCCGCGTCAAGGGCAAGCGCGTCAGGGCGTTGCGCCGCTATCTCTCCGAACACGCCTAGACCGATCTCGCGGATGCGCATGCGCTGGCCGCCATTCCAGGCTTCGGGGGACCAGAGCTCGATCCGCTCACCCTCCCGGTGCCCAAGAGCCACGCCCTGCAGCGCCTCACCAGGCAGCGCGGCCGCTTCCAGGACGCGATCGCCGCATCCAGGCGCCGTCTTCCGGATCTGATCCGCCGGGCCTCCCCGGCACTCCGGCGAGTTCTGCCCGTTCCCTCGCGGATGGGGCGGCGCCTGCGCGGCTACCGCTGCGCCCCGGCGATCGGGCGCGCAGATCTCATCGACGACAAGCCTGGCCAGCGTCTCGACAAGAGGTTCAGTCCCGGTCTCGAGCGGCCGCGCGAGGATGTCGAGGGCGTGCGCGCGTCCCACGGCTGGCGCCCGCATCTTCAGCAGCCGCTCCTGCTGGAAAGGAATGTCGAGATGCGAGAAGCTGTGGTCGCGCTCTGGCCTGCTCATCGCCCGGGTGGGTCAGCTTTGCTTCGACCAAGTGGGCCAGGTTTGGGCCGGCGTTGACAGTGTTGCAGGAGGTGACCCGCCGGCCGATCCCGGCCCGGGTCTCGGACACCCGGTCTCGAAGGCGTGCCGGTGGATGCACTCGTATTTCAGCGACCGCTACAGGCGCTCGATGATGACATTGTCCATCCAGCGGCCGCGGCCGTCCACCGAGATCCTTACGGCGGCCTCCATCAGCATCCCCGTGAAGCGCGGGCTGGTGAACTGACAGCCCTGGTCGGTGTTGAAGATCTCCGGGCGGCCTTGCCGTCCGATGGCCTCCTCGAGGGCCTCGATGCAATAGTCGACCTCCATGGTGTTCGACAGGCGCCAGGCCAGGCCCCTTCGGATCGCCCAGTCCATGACCGCGACGAGGCAGAGGAAGCCCTTTCTCATCCGGAGTGAGGAGGATCAGAAAAGGGTCCGATGGACCGTTTTCCCGACGAACGGTGATGTCGGCCCACCCGACGTGGTTCGGCCGGGTGATGGTCAGGTCGCGGAGCAAGCAGGGCCAGATCTTGTGCTCGGAGTGGGGCACCGTCGTTTTCGGGCGCTGGCAGACCGCCGCCAGCCCCATCCTGGCCATCAGCCGCCGGATCCTCTTGCAGCCGACGACATGGCCCAGGCGGCGCAGATGGCGGGCCATCTGGCGGCTGCCGTACCAGGGCGTCTCGAGGAACTGCTCGTCGATCAGCCGCATCAGCTTCAGCGCACTCTCACCCTTCCGCGGACGACAATGGGCCGACCGGCCGATGCCGACGAGCTGGCACTGTCGGCCGATCGACAGCATGGCGTGTCGCGGATCGATCTGTCCCGCCTCCGGTCGACGCGTCACTCGTCCGGTGGCTTTGCGCAGGAAATCCCGCTCCACCACAAGCTGGCCGATCCTGGCATGGAGCCTGTCGATCTCGCTCTCCTTGTCGGCCGCGACAGCTTCGCCCTGCCCGAGATCGCCCGGAACCCTGGTTACCCCCGGTCGATGCTGAAGCCTGATCACTACCGTATCGGGCGATCAAGACCCGACCGCCGGCTTCCATGGGCACCCGGTCAGGGCCAGCCGATCTCGCTGCAGAAGACGTGACTTGCCTCCATCACGCCGTCCTGCTGCACATTGCCGGCGCCGACCGCACGCCGGGGCCTCGTCCTGCCGACCTGCCGCCTGACGGCAACAGGTCCGCGATCAGGGCGAGATGTGTCACGCCGCCTGCACCGCCCTTCTGGCCATACGCAGGATCAGCACGACCGCTCGCCGGCACCTCCGATAAACGGATCGGCGACCGGGCGCCGGGCTGAATAGGGCATGTGGAACTCGTCGATGGTTGCCCGGGCGCCGCAATAGGCTTCCTTGCAGGCGGCCGGCGTGTCGGTGCGCACGACGATGTCCGGGCCCTCGACCGTGACATGAAGCCGGCAGGCCCCGTCCACGGCGGTCCAGCCCGCTCCGATGCGCTGACCGGTCAGGATGGGCGTTCCGCAGGAGTGCATGCCGGAAAAGACCATGAAATCGAAGCGCAGCGAGCTTCCCACGAGTTGCATGCCCATCACCGCCCCCTCCGAGCAGTAAAGGCCGGTGAAGCCGTCCGACGGCGGCGCTGCCGCCTTGCCGCTCGCATGGAGGGCGGCAAGGCGGTTCTGCATCGCGGCGCTCAGACAGGTGCGGTCGCTGCCACAGCCATCGCGGGCGGCGAGCCAAGCCCGCTGCTCGGCCAGGAACTGATCGCGGACGGCTGGGGGCTGTCCGGCACGCGCAGCCCCGTAGGCCTCGGCGACATCGCGGTCGAGCGCGGCGAGAGCGGGATCGCTGCAGATGGCATGTTCCACCATCGTGCCGGCGCGCGAGCAGTCAAAACTGGCTTGCGCTGCGGCGGACGTTGCCGCGACTGTCAAAGAGAGAGAAAGCCAAAGGCGCATGGCAGCTCCTTTCCAACCCGCGAAACTCGATTCGCAGGGTAACCGCATCCGGCATCAAGGTCATCACGTGCCGGATCCTCGCCGCTCCTTTCGGACGAAGCCTGACACGTCGTCCGGCCTTGTCGCCTGCCAAGAACTGTCCTTACACTCTGGCAGCGCACGTACCGAATGCACGCAGATCAGGCACATGCCCCAAGGGAGCCCCTGATCGTGTCTCACGATGGCTAGCCTCCGAGGAGCTGGTGTAGTTTCATCGCCGCCGGCGGCATGATGCCGGGTGGCCATCGAGCTGCAGGATCGAGGTGGAGTTTGGCGACTTTAACCACGGACCTTACGGAAACGCCGATGAACATGGACCTGTCCGAGCTTCTGGGCCTGAACGGCATCTCGAAGAGCACCGTCTCGAAGCTCTGCAAGGAGCCGGACCCGGCGCATGAGCAGACCGACCCCATCCTGGAAGACCCGGAACCACCCCCATCACGCACGCCGTGGGATAAGTATGTTCAGGAAGAGTGTAGCCTTGGCCATCAGCCGATTTGTGCGACAGGGCCGCGGCCGGGGACAGGGGCGGTCCACCACATCGGATTTGCAAGCCGAAACACACAAAGCCGCCAGGAGGCCGCTCTGAGCTACCGCCTGGGCCACGGCCTTGCCCGGATGCTTACGCGGCTGCGCGCGGTCAGCGCCTGTGTTCGCGACGGCCTCCTACCCGCTACCAATCTGGGTCGCGCCGTACGGCGCGAACACGACGACCGCCGGCCCGCGCCACTCGCCTCGCGCATGCTTGACCTGCTGGTGGGCGTCACCATGATCCTGGTGGCCGCCGACCTGCTGAACCATGTACTGACGGTGCGGCCTGAGCCGGCCCCCGATCTTCCCGCCGGATCAGTGGCAGCAGCCGTCCTCGTCGTCATGATCATGCGGGGCCGCCGGGCGCAGCCGGCCCGCGGCCAGCGCCGCGGCCGCCTCGGCCGGATCGGTCTCGGCGGTCGCCACCGCCCGGAACCGCGCGCGGCCATGCGGCGCACGAAGCCCGCGCCCGCGCTGCCGGCGATCACCGCTTCCACCTCGTCGAGCGGATGCGGCCCCTCGCCCCGGAACTCGTGGATCGACAGCTCCTTGGGCAGGTCGAGGCGCCCCGCCTCACGGGCCGGCGCCCCCGTGGCCACCTCGAAGATCAGGAAGCGGCGGGTCTTGCCCGCGTGCGGCGTCACGGTACGGAAGTTCTGGCTGGCCACCGCAATACGCATCAGGAAACCTTTCAAGGATCAGCGGCGCTCGGCCGCCTCGTCAAGCAGAAGCGCCTGCTCCGCCGTCACCCGCAACATGCAGTCCGAGGCCTTGACCATGCGGTCGGGCCGGCCACGCAGCAGCATAGCCTCGAAGAAGCAGCGCCGCTCGGACCAGTCCCTCCAGGCCGCCTGGAACAGCGCCAGATCGTCGGTCAGCTTCGGCGCCCCCTGCGAGATCGAGCGGGCATGTTCCACGTCCAGCAGCGCCGCGCGGGTCTTCATCCGCGCATGGGCCTCCTCGAGCCGCAGCAGCCACCATTCGGTCTCGCCGTTGAGGCAGGTGGCGGCATCGACTTCGGTCGCGCCCCGGATCGCCGCCCGGCAAGCCTCGGCCGCACGCCCGATGCAGGCGGCGCGGTCCCCGGCGGTGCGGGCGGTCTCCAAGCAGGCCGCGACCGGCTCGGGCGAGAAAAGGATCTGCGCCCCGGCCGCCCCCGGAAGGGCGAGAGCAATCAGAAGGGCAAGAAGCGAACGCACAGGGACACCACCTTCGGGATTGGAGGCCCGCCGCGGATCGGGCGGACCTCCGTGTTGCGCAGGAATGGCACGCCGCTCCGACTTCGGGGCAGGCAGGCTCTTGAGAGCACGGCCGGGACGGCCGCGTCTGTGACCGGATCACACAGCCGGGCACACGCCCTCAGTCCCGCCCCTCGGGCGTCCGCCCCGGCCGCGCCCGGTAGCGCGGCAGCGAGAGCCCCCAGACGAGCCCCGCCGCGCGCAGCAGGAACGCCGCGCCGAACCCCGACCCCAGCGCCACCTCGCGCGGGGTGCCAAGAGCGCCGAGCGCCACGAAGGTCGCAGCCCCCAGAAGTGCCGCGGTGATGTAGATCTCGCGCCGCAGGATCACCGGGCTTTCCCCGCCCAGCAGGTCGCGCAGGATGCCGCCGAAGGTCGCGGTCGCCACCCCCATCGTCACCGCGATCACCGGCCCCGCCCCGGCTTCGAGCGCGCGCTCGGCCCCCGTCACGGCGAAGAGCGACAGTCCCACCGCGTCGAGCCACAGAAGGAAGCGATAGCGCGACTGCGGGATATGGGCGAAGAAGAAGGTCAGCACCGCAACGCCGAGGCAGACGAGCACATAGGCCGGCTCCTGCACCCAGAAGACCGGGGTGCGGCCCAGCACCAGATCGCGGATCGTGCCCCCGCCCACCCCGGTCACGAACCCGAGCAGCGCAAAGCCCGTGATGTCCATTTCCTTGCGCGAGGCGACAAGGGCGCCGGTCATGGCGAAGATGCCGAGGCCGAACCAGTCGAGCAGGATCGTGACGGTCTGGAACATCCATGCCTCCCGAAGAGGCCCCGTTGGTGCCGGAAGCCGTGGCTGAACGCAAGCGGCGCGGCCTTGCGGACGGGTCCATGGAGAAGGCTGCCAGCGGCCGGTGCACGGTCGCCGAGGGGCCGCGCATGTCAGAGGCCCGGCCGCGGGGGCCGAACCTCGAGATACCAGGTGGCGCCTCAGGCCGGCTTGCGCCGGCGCCTTAACACGGCAAGGCCGCCGAGGCCGGCCAGAAGCAGAAGGCCCGTAGCCGGCAGCGGAACCTCGGAAACCTCCAGTCGGCCGTAAAGGTCGGCGTGCGACAGGCCGTGCTTCTTGTCGACACTCCACGAACCGCTCAAGGCGCCATCCGTCAACGAGAACGCGGCCCAGTCAGGATTGTACATCGCCACGCCGGTCTTGAAGGCGAGGATCGCATTCGTCAGCGTGTAGCCCGTCGGCACGAGGATGCTCCAGAAACCGGAGGTTCCGCCAAGGCCGCTGACCGAGAGTATCACGCTGCCCGGAGCGTCCCTGTCGTCGGTCTTGTCCAACAAGTTCCCGCCCGGAAGGCTGACGTTGCCGGGACCGTAGGCCAGACAGCTGGCTGAACCGCTGTCTGTCCCGACCGTGAAATCCCGATCGGTGGTGATTGCCGTTCCCGGGCAGGAGACCACCGTCGCGGCCGAGACGCTTCCCGCGCCGGCCAGGAAGGCTGTCACGGCAACGGCGGGAAGCGCCCGTGCGAAATATCGTAGGAAGAACATCTGAAACCTCGGAATGATAACTAACTTATCTATAACACTTTTTCGGCAATCCTTCAACTTCATACCGCATTGCTGCCACATTCTGCCAATGGACGCAGCACGGCAGACCACCGGCCCATCCATCTGCTATCCTGACGCGCACAGTCCGGCATCGGGCGGCCTCTGCAGGTCTGGCCCCACGGTCGGACGGCCGCCGCCGCGCCAGCCGGACAGCTCACGGCGGACGTTCGAGTCGCGGGCTTGGGGTGACGCCGTGCTTGACCTCGCTCCCGCTTCGGTCTTCTTGACCATCACGACGATCCGAAAGGACAAGATGATGACATGGCTCGACCAGGCACCCGATCTCTCCGGTCTCCCGCAGGATTGCCGCAGCCGCCTCGAGGCCCTGCGCCCCGTCCGCCTGCCCCGCGGCACGTTGATGTTCCGGCCCGGCGATGCGGCGCAGGGCTTCGTCGTCGTCCTCGAGGGGCGGGTCGAGGTCTTCCTGACCGGCCCCACCGGCCGCGAGATCCTGCTCTATGCGGTCGAGCCGGGGCAAAGCTGCGTTCAGACCACGCTCGGCCTGATGGGCGGCGAGGATTACACCGGCGAGGCGATGGCCGCGACAGAGGTGAGCGCGGTGGTGATCCCGCGCCCGCTGTTCCTGCGCCTGATGGACGAGAGCGCCGCCTTCCGCGGCTTCGTGTTCACCGCCTTCGCCACGCGGATGCAGACCATGATGCATGTGCTGGAACGGGTGGCCTTCCAGCGCGTCGAAAGCCGGCTGGCCAGCACGCTCCTCGCCATGGCCGAGGCGAACGAGGTCACCGCGACTCAGGCCGATCTGGCCACCCGCATCGGCTCCGCCCGCGAGGTCGTCTCGCGGCGCCTCGACCAGTTCGCCCGGCGCGGCTGGGTGCGGACCGACCGCGGACGGGTGCGGCTCCTCGATCCTGGGGCCCTGCGCCGGATCGCAGCCGTGGATGGCGCGGGCTGAGGCTCGGTGATCAGGTCACAGACCGGGCCACGCACCTCGCCTAGGATGGCGCCATGCCCCGCAGACCGGGGTGGATCCATCGGAAAGGGTGACCCATGTTCAAGACCAATGTCGGCGGCATCGACCGCGTCCTTCGCATCCTTGTCGGCCTCGCGCTGCTCGCCGCCTTCTTCCTGCTGCCCGAGGCCGGCTACCGCATGTTCCTGCTCATCGGCATCGTGCCGCTGCTGACGGGCCTCTTCTCGACCTGCCCGCTCTACTCGATCCTCGGCATCAACACCTGCCCCGCCAGGAGCTGAGCCCTCCGGGCGCCGCGGCGGACCGTGGCGCCTGCCACTTTCTTCGCGGAACGCCCCACCACAGCGGATCCCGGCGAGACCGGCCGAGGGTCGATCCGCGGCAGCGCGGCGCGAGCGGGGCTCGATGCCCCCGAGCGCCGCTCCCCCGCCGCTATTCCGCCGCCAGCCGCTTCGGCTTCAGCATGTCGCGCAGGTAGCGCCCGGTGTGCGAGGCCTCGACCTTCGCCACCTCCTCCGGCGTACCTTCCGCCACCACCGTCCCGCCGCCATCGCCGCCCTCGGGACCGATGTCGATGATCCAGTCGGCGGTCTTCACCACGTCGAGATTATGCTCGATCACCACGACCGTGTTGCCCTGCTCGACCAGCTCGTGCAGCACCTCCAGCAGCTTCTTCACATCCTCGAAATGCAGCCCGGTCGTCGGCTCGTCGAGGATGTAGAGCGTGCGGCCCGTGGCCCGGCGGCTCAGCTCCTTCGACAGCTTCACCCGCTGCGCCTCGCCGCCCGAGAGCGTCGTCGCCTGCTGGCCCACCTTGATGTAGCCCAGCCCTACCCGCATCAGCGCGTCCATCTTCTCGCGGATCGAGGGCACCGCCTGGAAGAACTCCTGCGCATCCTCGACCGTCATCTCAAGAACGTCGGCGATACTCTTGCCCTTGAAGCGGATTTCCAGCGTCTCGCGGTTGTAGCGGTGGCCCTTGCAGGTCTCGCAGGTCACATAGACGTCGGGCAGGAAGTGCATCTCGATCTTGATGACACCGTCGCCCTGACAGGCCTCGCAGCGCCCCCCCTTGACGTTGAAGCTGAACCGACCCGGCTGGTAGCCGCGCGCCTTGGACTCGGGCAGGCCCGCGAACCAGTCGCGGATCGGGGTGAAGGCGCCGGTATAGGTCGCCGGGTTCGAGCGCGGCGTCCGTCCGATCGGCCGCTGGTCGATGTCGATCACCTTGTCGAGATGCTCGAACCCCTTGATCGTCTCGCAGGGCGCCGGCGTCTCGCGCGCCCCGTTCAGCCGCATCGCCGCGGTCTTGTAGAGCGTCTCGATGGTCAGCGTCGATTTCCCGCCCCCCGAGACGCCCGTCACGCAGACGAACCGGCCCAGCGGAAAGTCCACCGTCACGTCGCGCAGGTTGTTGCCGCTGGCCTTGACCACGGTGAGGGTCTTGCCGTTGCCCTTCCGCCGCTCGGCCGAAACGGGGATCGCGCGCGTGCCGGACAGATACTGGCCGGTGAGGCTCGCCGGATCGGCAGCGATCTCGGCCGGCGTGCCATGCGCCACCACCTGCCCACCGTGCACGCCTGCGCCGGGGCCGATGTCGAAGACATAATCCGCCTCGCGGATCGCATCCTCGTCATGCTCCACCACCAGCACCGAATTGCCCTGATCGCGCAGGTTCTTCAGCGTGGTCAGCAGCCGGTCGTTGTCGCGCTGGTGCAGCCCGATCGAGGGTTCGTCGAGCACATAGAGCACCCCGGTCAGCCCCGAGCCGATCTGGCTCGCCAGCCGGATCCGCTGGCTTTCCCCGCCCGACAGGGTGCCCGCGGCCCGGCTCATCGAGAGATAGTCGAGCCCGACATTGACAAGGAAACCAAGACGTTCTCGGATTTCCTTCAGGATTGCGCGGGCGATCTCGTTCTTCTGCGCGGTCAGGCTGCCCGGCACCGTTTCGACCCAGGCGAAGGCCTCCTTGATCGACATCTGCACCACCTGCCCGATGTGCAGGCCGCCGATCTTCACCGCCAGCGCCTCGGGCTTCAGCCGGTAGCCGCCGCAGGCATGGCAGGGGCGGTTGTTCTGGTAGCGCTCGAACTCTTCGCGCACCCAGGCCGAGTCGGTCTCGCGGTAGCGTCGCTCCATGTTGGGGATCACGCCCTCGAAGCTGCGGCTGACCTGATAGATCCGCCCGCCCTCGTCATAGCGGAAGGTGATCTCCTCCTCGCCCGACCCGCGCAGGAAGACCTCCCGCACCTTGTCGGGCAGGTCCTTCCATTTCTTCTTCGGATCGAAGCCGTAGTGCCGCGCCAGCGCCTCGACGGTCTGGGTGTAATAGGGCGACTTCGACTTGGCCCAGGGTGCAATGGCGCCCTGCTTCAGCGTCAGCCCCTGATCGGGCACCACGAGGCGCTCGTCGAAGAACAGCTCCACCCCCAGCCCGTCGCAGTCCGGGCAGGCGCCGAAGGGCGCGTTGAAGGAAAACAGCCGCGGCTCGATCTCGGGGATGGTGAAGCCCGAGACCGGGCAGGCGAACTTCTCGGAAAAGGTCGTGCGCACGGGCTCGCCCTCGGCGGGGGCGCTCTCGAAGATCGCGATCCCGTCGGCGAGGTTCAGCGCGGTGCGGAAGCTGTCGGCCAGCCGCGTCTCGATCCCCTCGCGCACCACGATCCGGTCCACCACCACGTCGATGTCGTGGCGGAACTTCTTGTCCAGCACCGGCGGCTCTTCCAGTTCGTGGAAGGTGCCGTTCACCTTCACCCGCTGGAAGCCCTGCTTGCGAAGCTCGAGAAATTCCTTCTTGTACTCGCCCTTGCGGTCCCGGACGATGGGCGCGAGCAGGTAGCCGCGCGTGCCCTCGGGCATCGCCATCACCGCATCCACCATGTCCTGCACCTGCTGCGCCGCGATGGGCAGGCCGGTGGCGGGCGAATAGGGTGTGCCGACCCGCGCCCAGAGAAGGCGCATGTAGTCGTAGATCTCGGTCACGGTCCCCACGGTCGAGCGCGGGTTCTTCGACGTGGTCTTCTGCTCGATCGAGATCGCCGGCGACAGGCCCGAGATATGGTCCACGTCCGGTTTGCCCATCATGTCGAGGAACTGCCGCGCATAGGCCGAGAGGCTCTCGACATAGCGGCGCTGGCCCTCGGCGTAGATCGTGTCGAAGGCGAGGCTCGACTTGCCCGAACCCGAGAGGCCGGTGATCACCACCAGCTGATCCCGCGGGATGTCGATGTCGATGCCCTTGAGATTGTGCTCGCGCGCACCGCGCACCGAGATGAACTTCTGTTCGGCCATCGCCCAGGTCCCCGACTGTCCAGAACGGCGGATATAGCGGACGAAGCCCGAGTCTCCAACCGCCAGTCGTGAACATAATATGAACTTTTGCTCGATGGCAGGGATTATTTCACGCGGTCGCCCTGCGGCGGGCGGAAAGCCACTGATGAAGCAGGATGCCGGCGAGGCATGGCAGCAGCACGAAAAGGATCAGCCCCCGCGGGCCCTGCCCGGCCATCAGCGCGGCGAGAAGCGGCGTTCCGCTCGTGGTGCCGAGGTTGCCAAGCTGCGCCACCGCCCCGGCCGCGCGGGCACGATCCTCGCCCGTCGGGTTGAGCTGCGGGATGGCCGCGAACGAGGCGCCCTGCACCAGCCCGAGCGCCGCCGCCAGCGCCAGCGCCGCAGCCTGCATCGGCAGATCCTGCCCCCACCCGGCCCAGAGGCCGAGGACGGCGAGGATCGCCAGGCCGAACCCGCCCTGCACCATCGTGACGGCCGACAGGTGCCCGAGCATCCAGACCCCCAGCGTCAGCGACAGCAGGATCGAAGCCAGCGGCATGGCCGAGGCGAGGAACGCCGGATGGTCCGTCTCGGGCGGCAGCAGGGTCAGCAGCGCGACATAGACCAGCGTGTAGCAGAAGAAGCCGATGGCCGGAGCCGCGACACGGGCCGAGGCATAGATCTCGACATGCTGCCGCAACAGCGGCGCCGGCGCCCGCGCGGCGCCACGGTCCTTCGGATCGGCGGGCAACACGGCCAGGACCAGCATCGCGCAGCCCGCCATATAGAGCGCGTGGACCAGAAACAGCGGCGGGATGCCCCAGGCCGCCACCAGCGGCCGCCCGATCCATGCCGTGAAGGCAAAGGCGACCGCGAAGAACGAAGACCAGAGCGTCATGGCAAAGCCCTGCCGCGACGGCGGCGCGATCTGCGCGATGAGGACGGGCGCGGCCACCACGATGGCGAGATGGCTCACCCCTTCCAGCGCCCGCAGGACCAGCATCTGGGGCAGGGCCGGCAGCATCGCCTCGGCCAGAGACAGGACCGCTCCCGCCACCAGCGCCGTCACCAGCACCCGCCGATAGCCGAGCCGGGCCACAAGCAATCCGGCGGTGGTGCCGAAGATCAGACCGGCAAAGCCCACGACCGACACGACAAGCCCCAGCGTGACCTCCGACGCCCCGCCATAGAGGTCCGAGATCGGCCCGAAGATCACGCCCACCTTGGAAAATTGCGCGGCCGCGCCCAGTCCGGCGAACCAGAGCACGAAGACCTGAACCATGGGCGAGCGGATCATGCGCCCTTCTACTCCGCCGCCTGCGCCGAGGCCAGAGCGTGCCCGCCCAATCGGCGAGCGCCGTCACGGCCGCCTGCTCAGGGGGTCCGGTGTCAGAAGTGGATGGCGCGGCCGTAGGCGTCGAGGACCGACTCGTGCATCATCTCGGACAGCGTCGGATGCGGGAAGACGGTCTCCATCAGCTCCGCCTCGGTCGTCTCCAGCGTGCGGCCGACAACATAGCCCTGGATGAGTTCCGTCACCTCGGCACCGACCATGTGAGCGCCCAGAAGCTCGCCGGTCTTCGCGTCGAAGACGGTCTTGACGAAGCCCTCGGCCTCGCCGAGCGCGATGGCCTTGCCGTTGCCGATGAAGGGGAAGCGGCCGACCTTGACCTCGTAGCCCTTTTCCTTCGCCCTGGCCTCGGTCAGCCCGACGCTCGCCACCTGCGGCTGGCAATAGGTGCAGCCCGCGATCGAGCCCGGCTTGATCGGATGCGGATGGCCGCCGGCGATCAACTCGGCCACCATCACCCCCTCGTGGCTGGCCTTGTGCGCCAGCCAGGGCGCCCCGGCGACGTCGCCGATGGCGAAAAGCCCCTCGACGCCGGTGCGGCAGAACGCGTCGGTCACCACATGGCTGCGGTCGATCTTCACGCCCGCGTCTTCCAGCCCCAGCCCCTCGACATTGCCGACGATCCCCACGGCCGAGATCACCGTGTCGAACTCCATCGTCTCGGTCCTGCCGCCGGTCTCGACATGCGCCGTGACCTTGCCGCCCGCACGATCCAGTTTCTTCACAGTGGCTTGCTCGAGGATCTTCATCCCCTGCTTGAGGAACTGCTTCTTCGCAAAGGCGGACACTTCGGCATCCTCGACCGGCAGGATGCGCTCCATCACCTCGACCACCGTCGTGTCGGCGCCCAGCGTGTTGAAGAAGCTGGCAAATTCGATCCCGATGGCGCCCGAGCCGATCACCAGCAGCTTCTTCGGCATCCGCCTGGGCTGCAGCGCGTGGCGGTAGGTCCAGACCAGATCGCCATCGGCCTCGAGCCCCGGCAACTCGCGCGCCCGCGCACCGGTGGCCACCACGATGGCCCTGGCCTCAAGCTCTTCGGCCCCCTTATCGGAGGTCACCGAAACGCGGCCCGGACCGGCCAGTTTCGCCTCACCCATCACGACCGTGACCTTGTTCTTCTTCATCAGATGCGCCACGCCCGATGAAAGCTGCCTGGCCACCCCCCGCGAACGCTTCACGACGGCATCGAGGTCATAGCCGATCCCGTTGGCCTTCAGCCCGAACTCCTTCGCGCGGTGCATCAGGTGAAAGACCTCGGCCGAGCGCAGCAGCGCCTTGGTCGGGATGCAGCCCCAGTTCAGACAGATCCCGCCGAGGTTCTCGCGCTCGACGATGGCGACGTTCAGGCCCAGCTGAGCCGCCCGGATCGCGCAGACATACCCGCCGGGGCCGGCGCCGATCACGATCATGTCGAAGCTTCTCGCGGCCATCCTCGCCTCCCTGAAAAAAGTAGTTTGGCCTTAAACCATTTCCCGCCAAGGCGCAACGGCGCCCACCCTCCGGCCGCAGCGCGGGGTTCGCGGTCCGCGCCTCACGTCCGCAGACGCCGCACCTCGGCCGCATAGGCACCCGTGGCCAGAAACTCCTCCTCCTCCGGCGTCGATGCGCGCCCGAGGGCGGCGTTGCGGAAGGGGAACCGGCCAAAGCGCGCGATGATCGCCGCGTGGGCATGGGCATGGAGCAGCCCCTCGGCGCCCGTCTCGGGCATCCGCTCCTGAAAGAGCCGTACCGCTTCCGCCTGGTCGGCCGCATCCTCCGAATGTTCCAGCGGCAGGTAGAAGAACTGCCGCTCCGGCTCGGGGGCGCCGAGATCCCAGTCGGCCGCGATGGCCTTGCGCGCGCAATCCCGCGCCATCGGATCGGTCGCAAACGCCTCGGCGCTGCCCCGGAACAGGTTGCGCGGGAACTGGTCGGTCAGGATGAGGAACGCAAGGCAGCCGACGGTGCCCTCGGTCCAGTGATCGAGACCGCCGCCGCGCGCCGCCTGCCACAGATCGCCGAACCGCTCGCGGATCGTCTCGTCCACCTCGGGATCGACCGCATACCAGCCCTCGGGGCCCACCTCGCCCAACCAGAAGTCGAGCACCGCCACCGGATCGTCCGCCATTCCTGCCTCCTGCGCCTGCCTCACGAGCCTGACAGGTCGGGCCCGGAGCGGCAACCCGCCCTTTCACTCTGCCCAAATATCCCGCGGGGGAGTCCGGCCAGGGGCCGGACGGGGGCGCGAAGCCCCCGCCCTCCGCCGGCCGTCGGGGCCTCACTCGGCCGCCTGCTGCGCCTCCTGCGCCTCGGTGACCACTTCCATGACGGCGCCGACGGCCACCGACGAGGCGGTCGGCGCGACGGATGCGAAGGAGCCCGTGTCGGCCACCGCGGGCGCCGCACGCCGCGTCATCCGCCAGCCCGCATAGATCGCCATCGCCCCGTACAGCAGGCCGATGAAGAGAAAGAAGCCGCGCGGCCCCGCCTGTTCCATGATCCAGCCGGTCACGAGCGGCCCGCAGACCGCCCCCAGCCCGTTCATGAACAAGAGCCCCGCCGAGGCGGCCGCCATGTCCTCCTTGCCGAGGAAATCGTTGGTATAGGCGATCAGCAGCGAATAGACCGGGTTGGTGATCCCGCCGAGCAGCAGCGCGACCGCGATCAGCCCCCAGAAGGGCGGCTGGAACAGGACGGTCACCCCCATCAGCAGCCCCGCCACCACGGCAAGCCCGAGGATCAGCTGACGCCGGTCCATCCGGTCCGAGGCCCAGCCGATCGGATATTGCAGCACAAGGCCTCCGACATAGATCGAGCCGATGAAGATCGAGATCTCCTGCACCGAGAGTCCCTCGAGCGTGCCCCAGACCGAGGCCATGCCGAACATGGCCGAGAAGATCCCGCCGGTCATCAGCATCCCCACGATGCCCAGCGGCGACACGCGAAACAGCTCGCGCACCGAGAGCCTCCGGGTGCTCTCGAAGGTCGGCGTGGGCGTCACGGTCAGAAGGATCGGCATGAAGGCCAGCGACACGAGCACCGAGGGGATCACGAAGAGGGTGAAGCCCGACGGATCGGCCGCGTTCAGCAGCGCCTGACTCGTGATGATGCCCACCATCTGCACCATCATGTAGGCCGACATCGCCTGTCCCCGCGTCTCGTTCGTCGCGGTGTTGTTCAGCCAGCTCTCGGCGGTGATGTAGACGCCCGAGAAGCTGAAGCCGATCAGCACCCGCAGCAGCGTCCAGACCGCCCAATCGGGCATCACCGGATAGACCACCAGCACCGCCGAGATCATCGACCCGAGCGCCGCAAAGACCCGCACATGGCCCACCCGGCGGATCAGGTCGGGCACGACCTGCGAGCCCACGAGGAATCCCGCGAAATAGGCCGAGGTCACGACGGCCAGCTGTGTGGTCGAGAATCCCTCGATCGCGCCGCGGATGCCCAGCAGCGAGGCCTGGACCCCGTTGCCGACCATCAGCAGCATGACGCCCAGCAGAAGCGGCCAGGTGGCGGCAAGGACCTTGAACATTCGGAGCTCCGTGACTTGGCGGACAGGCTGGCATGGGATGCCCGGGGGCACCGCCGGAAGGCGACATCCGACAGCGGTTTCAACCGCCGGGGATCAGGAGGGAGGCGTCGCCGTACGAGAAGAAGCGATAGTCGTGGCGCACCGCATGGTCATAGATCGCACGGATCCGCGCCTCGCCCATCAGCGCCGACACCAGCATCAGAAGCGTCGATTTCGGCAGGTGGAAATTGGTCATCAGAGCATCCGTCACCCGGAACCTGTAGCCCGGATAGATGAAGATGTCCGTCTCGCCCCGCCAGGGCCGGATCGTGCCCGCGGCCGAGGCGCTCTCGATCAGCCGGAGCGCGGTGGTTCCCACCGGGATCACCCGCCCACCCGCGGCCTTCGTCGCCGCGATCTCGGCCGCCGCGGCCTCGGTCACCTCGCCCCATTCGGCATGCATCCGGTGCGTGGTCACATCCTCGACCTTCACGGGCAGAAAGGTGCCCGCCCCCACATGCAGCGTGACTTCGGTGAAGGCCACGCCGTTCGCGGCCAGCGCCTCGAGCAGCGGGCGGTCGAAGTGCAGCGAGGCCGTGGGGGCGGCCACCGCGCCCGCGTGGCGGGCAAAGACCGTCTGGTAATCCTCGCGATCCTGCGCATCGGGCGCGCGGCGGGCGGCGATGTAGGGCGGCAGCGGCATCGCGCCCGCCTCGGCGAGGGCGGCGTCGAAATCCTCTCCCGCGCGGTCGAAGACGAGGCGCAGGTCGGTCTCGCCCTTCTCGGCCACCTCGGCCGACAGGGCGTCGGAGAAGCGGATTGTCTCGCCCTCCTTCAGCTTCCGCAGGGGTTTGGCCAGAGCGCGCCAGCCACCCGCCGCGGCGGGCTCCATCAGCGTGATCTCGATCTTCGCGCAGGCCTCGCCCCGCGTCCGCGTGCCGACAAGCCGCGCGGGGATCACGCGCGTGTTGTTCAGCACCAGCCGGTCTCCGGGGCGGAAGATGCCCACGAGGTCGCGCACATGACGGTCCTCGATCCGGTCCCCTTCGGCCAGCAGGAGGCGCGCGGCCGTCCGCGGACGCGCCGGGCGCGTGGCGATCAGCCGCTCGGGCAGGTCGAAATCGAAATCGGACAGTTTCATGGCAGGCAACAGGCGCTCGGTGGCAGGAGGTCGGCAGGAGGCGGGCCCCGGCCGGGGACTTGGGGCGAAAGGGCGCCGAAGGCAAGGGCGATCAGGGCAGGACCGGCACCGGGCGGCGAAAGATCTCGCGGAACATGCCGGGGGTGAGGATCGAGAGCGGGTTGACCGTCACCGCGGGCCGGTCGGCCGAGCCCGTCACCGAATAGTTGAAGCCGAAGAGCCCCTCGCCGCGCCGGGTCAGAAGCGAGCCGATGCCGTTCAGCAGATAGATGGGCGAGATCACGCCCTGAAGGTCGAGCCTGCGGTCGCCGGCCCGGTAGAGCCCCGCAAGCGTGACCCCCATCGAGGCCCCCACGGCCGAGGCCTGCGAGATCTCGACCGCGCCCGGCTGGATGCGAAACTCGGCATCGCCCTCGGCAAAGAGCAGCCCGTCGCCGTTCAGTTGCTCGAGAAGACCCACGACCGACACCGCATTCAGAAGCGCCGCAAGGACCGGCGCGTTCGTCACGCGGAAGTTCGAGACGACCGCCCGGCCGCGGTAGCCCTCGCGCCCCTCGGGCACCAGATGCAGATCGAGATCGCCGCCGCGGGCATCGGGGAAGATGCCGGCCGAGGCGATCACCCCGCCCGCATCGCGCGAACGCAGCCGGACGGCGCTGCGTCCGTTCATCGGCACCACCGTGCCCTCGACGGCGGCGCGCCCGTTCACCCGTCCGCGGAAGCCGCCGTTGAAGCCGCCCCGCGTGCCGAAGCGGCCCTCCACATCCGTCAGCGCGATGCCCGAGGTCACCTGCAACCGGTCGAGCGCCACGAGGATGGGCAGCGGCGTCCCCCCTCCGCTTCCGCCAGCCCCTCCACCTCCCGCGGCACCGAGCCTCGTGAGATCCACGGACCCGCCCCGCACCTGCACCTCGATCGGCTGGCCCGTCCCCCGCCCGGCCAGCGTCACCGGCGCGTCGAGCCAGCCGTTGAGCCGCACCCTGTCGAACCGCACCGCATCAAGGCCGCCGTCGGCGCGCAGGGTCACCCGACCCGTGGCCGAGAGCCCGCCCCCTTCGAGAACCAGCTTTTCCACCGTCACGGGCTTGCCCAGCGTGGCCGCCAGTTCCAGCCGGCCGCTCCGCCCGGCGGGCTTGGACCAGCCGATCGCGGCCAGCCCCATCCGCAAGCCGTCCAGATCCGACGACAGCGTGAGGCGGGGCTCGGCCCCCTTCGCCATCTCGATGCGGAAGCGTCCGGGCGCGGCGCCCTCCAGCGTGCCCGGCGGCAGGTTCAGGTTGAATTCCTCGGCGGCGGGGGGGGTCAGGGTGGCCGTCCCCTCGACCGTGGCGCGCCCCCCCGTCTCGGGCCCGAAGGCGAGCCGGTAGGCCCCATCGAACGGCACGCGCCCGAAACGGCCCGCGCCGCTGACGCGAAGACCCTCGGGCATGGCCTCGAGCGCAAGGCTCGGCGCGGTGATCGTCCGCCCCGGCACGAGCGTCTCCGAGCGGAAGTCGCTGATCGTGCCCCGGACCGAGAAATCCACCTCGTCGGGCCTCACCTTCTGCTTCAACGGCAGGTCCAGCACGGTCTCCATGACCGCGCGTCCCTCGCCCAGATCGACCGAGCGCCCCGCCTTCTCCAGAAAGCGGAACGGCGGCTGGTCGAGCAGCGAGAGCGCGGCCGTCACCCCGCTCTCGCTGTTGAGCGAGATGCGGGCGCGGGCGGGCCTCTGGCTTACGTCCGGCACCTCGAAAACCGAGCGCGTGACGCGGATGGGCCCGCCGGTGGGCGGGGTGACACGGCCCTCCTCCAGCACCATCAGGTATCGGCGATCCTCGATCACCGCGTAGCCCGAGCCCTTTTCGATGGGTGGCAGGGTCTTCAGATACCGCACGTCGCCATCGCGGAACTCGTAGCCGAGCGAGAGCCGGGTCTCTGCGTCCGGACTCGTCCGCAGCCCGGCCTCGACCTCGAACAGCCGGCCCTCCTGCACGTTCTCGGCGAGCCAGCTCCGTGTCTTGGGCACCAGCGCCAGCGGCCAGAGCGCGAGAAGGTCGCTGTGCGAGATTTCGTTCAACCCCAGATCGAAGGCCACGCGCCAGCCGCCCTCCTCGGCCGAGGCGCGACCGCGGCCGATCAGCCGCCGGCCCTGCTCGACCAGCGCCAACTGGCCGATCTCGACCCGGAACGGATCGAGCCGCATCCTCAGATCCAGGGCCCCTTCGGAAAAATGCACCGGGGTCTCGAACAGGCCGTCGGGATCGGCGCTGGCATCCTCGAACCGGATCTGGGCCAGGATCTCGCGCGGCAACCCCTCGGACACGCCCGGGAGATAGGCATGCCCCTGCGCCGACAGCCGCAGCGACCGCCCCTGAACCTCGAGCCGCGTGAGGTTCAGCCGCTCGCGCGCGGGATCGTAGGAAAAGGCCATCCCGGCCCGATCGAAGGCGATCGGCTTCGTCTCGGGGCGCGGCTGCAGCGCGCCCTCGCCGCTGTCGAGCGTGGCCTCGAACCGCGTGAGCCGCCCCTCGCCGTCGAGCGCGGCCGAGAAGCCGCCCGAAAGCGCCGTGTCCAGCACCTCGAGCCAGGCCACCGGCGCGGCCTGCGCGGCTATGTCGGACGCGGCCACCTGATCGACCGTGGCCGAGATCCGCGCCTCGGGGCTGCCGGGCGTGGTGACAAAGGTCATCACCGCCTGCGCCGGGGCACCGCCGCCCGGATCGAGCAGCGACAGCCCCAGCTCCAGCGCGCGCCGGTCCGGCCTGTTCACCAGCGCAAGCCGCCCGTCGCCCGCCTGCCACGTCCGCCCCGCGCGGCGATCGTCCAGCGTGAGCGTCGTGCCCTCGGCCTCGATCCGCGCAAGGTCGGCCAGCAGCGGAAGCGCGAACATCCGGTCCACCGCCTCCCGCGCCTCGGCGTAGCTCGCGATGCGCAGGCCTCCGCCCTGCTCGCCCATCGCCAGGTCGAAGCGCCCGTCCCTCATCCGGCGCAGCGCGATCCGCGCGCCCGACAGCGTGATCACCTTCGGATGAAGCGCCCCCCGCAGGGCCGCACCGCGATCAAAGGCCACGCGCGCCTCGGGCAGGCTGACCAGCACCCGCCCGTCCGCCTGCAAGAGCCGCACATCATCCAGCCGGAGCCGAGGGATCCAGTTCGGCTCGACCGTCAGGACGATCCCGCCGACCGAGACCGACAGCGCCGGCGACAGCGCCCTGTTGATGCGCGCCTCGGCCTCGCTGACGGCCCAGACCGGCAGGGGCAGCGGGCGGCCCGTCAGGGCGAGCGTGGCAAAGCCTGCCACCCCGGCCAGAAGCGCAAGGCTCAGCAGGAGCCACAGCGAGACCCGGCCGCGCCGCGACCGTCCGCTCCGCCCCGGCTCCTGCTGGTCGCCGCCCACGGTCATCCGTTCCATTTCCCTGTCACAGGCTTGCCTTTACCGACACTGTCGGACAACTAAAACTGCCGTGACCCATCCCTCAGCAAGGAGCCGCCCATGATCGACGCAGGCCAGCCCGCCCCCGATTTCACCCTGCCGCGCGATGGCGGCAGCACCGTCTCTCTCTCGGCCCTGAAGCCGGGCAAGGCGGTCGTCTATTTCTACCCCAAGGATGACACGTCCGGCTGCACGCTCGAGGCGCAGGAGTTCACCGCCCTCGCCGCCCAGTTCGCCGAGATCGGCGCGACCGTGATCGGCATCTCGAAGGACAGCGTCAAGTCGCACGACCGGTTCTGCGCCAAGCACGGGCTGGGAATCATCCTCGCCTCGGACGAGGGCGCCTCCACCGCCGAGGACTACGGCGTGTGGAAGGAGAAGAACATGTACGGCAAGACCTACATGGGGATCGAGCGTTCGACCTTCCTGATCGACGGCGAGGGCCGGATCGCCCGCGTCTGGCGCAAGGTCTCGGCCCGCGGCCATGCGGCCGAGGTGCTGGCCGCCGCACGCGAACTCTGACCTCGCAGCGCGCACAGGGCAGCCTTCATCCCGGCCGCGGCCGGGCGCACCGGAGGCCGCCGGCGCAACCCGCCCATGCGCGGCCTTTCGCCGATCTTTTTCCACAAGCGACGGAACTTTCCCGCTATCGGCGAGTTTTCGCCCATTCAGGCAAGGTTCCGCCTTCAGCATCCCCCTATTGGTCAAATCGGTTGCACCCCTGCCCCCCGCTGGCTAGTCAGTCTGCGGGGACAGGAAGCCGGCCCCAGAGCCGGCCAAGGTTCGTCACCGCGAAACAACAAACGGGACTGACCGGTGCTGACGCGACTTCATTATCGGATCCATTCGAGCCTTGAGCGTATCCTGCCGGAGAAGCGGCTCTTCCTGAAATCCGATAGCGATACGCGCTTCATCCGCCTCCGACCCGTGACCCAGCTCGCCGCGCTGGCGGGCGGCACCCTCCTCGTAAGCTGGACGATTCTGGCCACCTCCATCGTGCTGATGGATTCGGTCGCCGCCGGAAACACCCGCGACCAGACCCAGCGCCGGCAGGCGCTCTATGAATCCCGCCTCAATGCCCTGTCCGCCGACCGGGACCGCCGCGCCGATGAGGCCGTGCGCGCGCAGGAGCGGTTCAACCTCGCCCTGGCCGAGGTCTCGAAGATGCAGACCGCGCTCCTCGCCACCGAGGATCGGCGCAAGGAACTCGAGACCGGGATCGAGGTGTTGCAGGACACGCTGATCCGCACCATCGACGAACGCGACGAGGCCCGCGCCCAGACCGAGCGCATGACGCTTGCGCTGGCCGAGCAGACCGGCTCGGCGCGCACCGACGGCTCGCGGATGGCCGATGCCGAGGCGACGCTCGAACAGGTGTCGTCGGCGCTCGCCGCCCTCGCCCGCCAGCGCGACGACATGGCCAATGCCGTGCTGCTCGCCAAGGAAGAGACCGAATAGGTCCTTCAGCAGAAGGCCGAACTGCAGGCGCGCAACGACCTGATCTTCGCCCGCCTCGAAGAGGCGGTGACCGTCTCGATGGAGCCGCTGGACAAGATGTTCCGCGCCGCGGGCCTCTCGACCGAGTCGCTTCTGAACCAGGTCCGCCGCGGCTATTCGGGTCAGGGCGGGCCGCTGTCGAAGCTGACCGTCTCGACGATGGGCGGCGACCTCACGCCCGAGGAGCGCCGGGCCAACGAGATCCTGAACGGCCTCGACCGGATGAACCTCTACCGGCTGGCCGCCACCAAGGCGCCCTTCGCGATGCCGGTCAAGACCGCCTTCCGCTACACCTCGGGCTTTGGCGGGCGCGACGACCCGTTCGGGCGCGGCAAGCGCCGCCACGAGGGGATCGACATGGCCGGCGCCAGCGGCAGCCCGATCTACGCGACCGCCGACGGCGTGGTGATTCAGGCCGGCTGGGCCAGCGGCTACGGCCGGGTGATCAAGATCCGCCACGACTTCGGCATCCAGACCGTCTATGGCCACCTGTCCCAAATCCGGGTCGACAAGGGACAAAGGGTATCGCGCGGGGACCGGATCGGTGATATGGGCTCTACAGGCCGGTCCACCGGCACCCATCTCCACTATGAGGTCCGCGTGGACGGGACTCCCGTCAACCCGATGACCTTCATCAAGGCGGCGAAAGATGTTTTCTAAGAGCAGAATCAACGAGCCCGGACCCAAGCAGGGCGAGGCCGACAGGCCGAAGAATCAGGAAGCTCCCGTGCAGAAATCCTCGACCGACTTCGCGCCCGGTGCGCCCAAGCCCAAGCCCTCCGCCTCGGTCCTGTCCTCGGACCTGACGGTGGTCGGAAACCTCCGCACCACCGGCGACATCCAGGTGGAAGGCACGGTGGAGGGTGACATTCGCGCCCATCTTCTGACCGTGGGCGAAAGCGCCACGATCCGCGGCGAGATCATGGCCGATGACATCGTGGTGAACGGCCGCGTGATCGGCCGCGTGCGCGGCCTGAAGGTGCGCCTCACCTCGACCGCCCGCGTCGAGGGCGACATCATTCACAAGACCATCGCCATCGAATCCGGCGCCCATTTCGAAGGGTCGGTCCAGCGCCAGGAAGACCCGCTCCAGAGCGGCAAGCCCGGCGCTCCGGCGGCGGCGGCTCCGGCTCCGCAGGCCGCGAAACCCGCCGACCACTGATCCGTCTTCGCCGTCGGACCTATAGACCAAGGGCGCCCACGCGGCGCCCTTCTTCGTTTCAACCGGTTGCGCCGCGTTCCTGCGTTGCCGGATGAACGGCCCCGGCCGCCGACAGGGCGGCCGGGTGCCTGTCAGTCGAGCGCCAGCCGATAGAGATGCCAGGTGGCGTGGCCCAGCACCGGTAGCGCCACCAGAAGCCCCAGGAACCCGGGCAGCATGGCGAAGAACAGGATGCCGCCAATGGTGACACCCCAGGACAGCATCAGCACCGGATTGGCCTGCACCACCTGAACGCTCGTGATCATGGCCGTCACGAAATCCATCTCCCGGTCGAGCAGCAGGGGTAGGCTGACCACCGTGATCGAGAACAGGATGCTGGCAAAGACGGCCCCGATCAGCATCTCGACCGCCAGCAGGGTCAGCCCGTTTGCGGTCATGAAACTGTCGAGGGAACTCGAGATGTTCACGATGGGCTGCATCCCCATGAACAGCGCGAAGACCATGTGCGACAGGAAGTTCCAGAACAGGAAGAAGATCACCACCACGGCCGCCATCGAGGGGATCTGGCGGTCCTTCTGCGCCACGACCACGCCGAGCACCTGCCCCCACCGAAGCGGCAGGTCAAGTTCCAGCCGGCGGCTCACCTCATAGAGGCCGCAGGCGATGAACGGGCCAAGGATCGGAAAGCCCGCGGCCGCAGGCAGGATCCACCAGAAGTTGCCGCTCGTCGTGAGGGCGATGAGGATGATCCAGCCGCAGATCACATAGACGGCCGAGAAGAACAGGCCAAAGGCCGGGGCGCGGCGGAAGTCCCGCATCCCGGCAAAGAGCGCAGTCCGCAGATCTTCGGGGGTGAGCACACGCACCTCCGGGACCGCCGAAGCGGGTTCCAAGTAGCTTTGCGACATTCCGAGGCTCCTCCATCTCGTAGGGAGAAGCGTAAGCTCAGGTGCCGTTCAGCGCCAAGATGATTCTGCACCTCAGCTTTTCGTATGACATGATGAGAAGATGTCCGCGGCTGGCGGCAGGAGATTCCCCGCCTCAGCCCTCGGCGTTCGCCTCGGCGCGGCTCTTGCCGGCCACGTCCTGCGCCAGCGTCGCCTGCATGAAGCGGTCGAGGTCGCCGTCGAGCACGCCCTGCGTGTCCGAGGTTTCGACGCCGGTGCGCAGGTCCTTCACCATCTGGTAGGGCTGCAGCACATAGGAGCGGATCTGGTTGCCCCAGCCCGCCTCGCCCTTGGCCTCGTGCTGGGCGTTGATCGCGGCGTTCCGCTTGTCCAGCTCCATCTGGTAGAGCCGCGCCTTCAGCGCGTTCATCGCGGCCTCGCGGTTCTGGTGCTGCGACTTCATCGACGAGGTCACGACGATGTTCGTCGGCAGGTGGGTGATCCGCACCGCCGAGTCGGTGGTGTTGACGTGCTGCCCGCCCGCGCCGGACGAGCGATAGGTGTCGATGCGGATCTCGTTCGCCGGGATCTCGATCTCGATGTTGTCGTCCACCACCGGATAGACCCAGACGGACGAGAAGGAGGTGTGCCGCCGCGCCGCCGAGTCGTAAGGCGAGATCCGCACCAGCCGGTGCACCCCGCTTTCCGATTTCAGCCAGCCATAGGCGTTCGGCCCCGAGATCTTGTAGGCGGCCGACTTGATCCCCGCCTCTTCGCCCGCCGATTCCGACTGCAGCTCCACCTTGTAGCCCTTGCGCTCGGCCCAGCGGACATACATCCGCGCCAGCATCGAGGCCCAGTCGCAGCTTTCGGTGCCGCCCGCGCCCGCGTTGATCTCGAGGAACGTGTCGTTGCCGTCCGCCTCGCCGTCGAGCAGCGCCTCAAGCTCCTTGGCGCGCGCGGTCTCGACCAGGGTGCGGATCGCGGCCTCGGCCTCGGTCACGATCTCGGTGTCGCCCTCGGCCTCGCCCAGTTCGATCAGCTCGACATTGTCGCGCAGGCCGGTGTCGATCAGCCGATAGGTCGAGAGCTGGTCCATCAGCTGCTGCCGCTCGCGCATCAGCTTCTGCGCCCGTGCCGGGTCGTTCCAGAGGTTGCCGTCCTCGATCATCGCGTCGAACTCTTCCAGACGATGCGGCGCGGTCTCGAGATCCATGCGCTGGCCCAGAAGCTCGAGCGAGCGCTTGATGGCCTCGACATGGTTCTGGGTCTCGGTGCGCATGGGCGGATGTCCTCGATCGGTTCAGGCGGGGGTGATAGCGCGAAGGCGCGGACCGGGCAAGGCCGGGCCGCGCCTGCAAGGAGGGGCCGGGTCAGTAGAGACCGCCCGAACTGAGCGTGCCGAAATCGGCTTTCCTGGGGATGACCTTCCGCTCGCCCGTGGCGGTCGTGACGGTCGAGCCCTGCTCGGTTTCATCCTCACCATAGGCGAAGAGCGGCAGGTTCGATCCCATGGCAAAGCCGCCGTCGACCCAGGCGCCCATGCCGAAAACCGGATCCTCGCCCTGGCGGAAATACTCGGCCACCACGTTGTCGCCGGTCGCGTCGTCGGGCAGCCGGGCCCCGGTGAAGCGGTCGATCTTGATGAAATAGCCGCCCGGCGGCACGCGGAATTCGGAGCCGCCGTATTTCTGCACCGCCTTGCTCATGAAGCTCTGGAACACCGGGCCGCAGAAACCACCGCCCGAGGCCGAGCCCATCGACCGCGGCTGGTCGTAGCCGATGTAGCAGCCCGCCACGATGTTCGAGGTGTAGCCAATGAACCAGACATCCTTGGCGTCGTTCGTGGTGCCGGTCTTGCCCGCCACCGGCACCGGCAGGTTGATCCCCCGCCCCGTGCCGCGCTTGACCACGCCTTCCATCATCGAGGTGAGCTGATAGGCGGTGATCGCATCCATCACCCGCTCGCGCTTGGAGGTGATGCGCGGCGCGCGGCCATCAGGCAGCAGCGGCTGGGCGCAATCCTCGCAGATCCGCTGGTCATGGCGATAGATCGTGCGCCCGAAGCGGTCCTGCACCCGGTCCACGAGGGTGGGCTGCACCCGCTCGCCGCCATTGGCGAACATGGCGTAGGCCGCCACCATCTTGAACAGCGTCGTCTCTTCCGCACCGAGAGCGTTGGCGAGGAACTGCCCCATCCGGTCATAGACCCCGAAACGCTCGGCATAGGAGGCCACGGTGTCCATGCCGATCTCCTGAGCGATGCGGACGGTCATCAGGTTCCGCGACTGCTCGACCCCCGTGCGCAGCGGCGTCGGCCCGTAGTATTTCCCCGAGGCGTTCTTGGGCGTCCAGAGACCCTGTGCGGTCTGCACCTCGATGGGGGCGTCGATGACGATGGTGGCCGGGGTGAACCCTGAATCCAGCGCCGTCGCATAGACGAAGGGCTTGAAGCTCGAACCCGGCTGGCGCGTGGCCTGCGTGGCGCGGTTGAAGACGGAATACTGGTAGCTGAAGCCGCCCTGCATCGCGAGCACCCGGCCCGAGTTCACATCCATCGCCATGAAGGCGCCCTGAACCTCGGGCACCTGCCGCAGCGACCAGCGGCGCACGCTGCCGTCCTCGGCCTTGAGCCCGCGCACCAGAACGACATCCCCGACCGCGACCAGATCGCCCGCCGACTGCGCCTTGCGGCCGAGCCGGCCATCCGCCTGCCGCTTGCGCGCCCACGTCACGTCCTCGGCGGGGATGTAGTGGCCGTCCTCGTCCTCCTCGACGCCCTCGATGCCGATCCGGGCGGAGCTGTCGCCCACCTCGAGCACCACGGCCGGATGCCAGCCCGGCACGTCGCGCGGCACAGGCGTCTCGGCCAGCGCCGCGCGCCAGTCGGCCTCCGAGCCGAGCCGCTCGGCCGGGATCACCTGCCGGGTGCCGCGCCAGATCCCGAGGCTGCGGTCATACTTCTCGAGGCCCTCGCGCAGCGCCGCCGCCGCCTGCTCCTGAAGCTCGCGGTCAATGGTGGCGCGGATCGTCAGGCCACCGCCAAAGAACTCCTGCTCGCCGAACTCGGACGAGAGCTGCCGACGGATCTCGTCGGTGAAATAGTCGCGCGGGGGCAGCGCCTCGCGGAAGGCGGGATAATCGCCGTTCTGCACCGAGCGCAGCGGCTCGTTCAGAGACGAGGTCAGCGTCGCCTCGTCGATGTAGCCGTTCTCGAACATCTCGCGCAGGACGTAATTGCGCCGCTGGGTCAGCCGCTCCTTCGCCCGCACCGGATGATACTGGCTGGGCGCCTGCGGCATCGAGGCCAGTGTCGCGGCCTCGGCCGGGGTCAGTTGCGAGAGCGTCTTGTTGAAATAGGTCTGGGCCGCCGCCGCCACCCCGTAGCTGTTCTGGCCGAGGAAGATCTCGTTCAGATAGAGTTCGAGGATCTTGTCCTTGGGCAGCGTCTCCTCGATCCGGGTCGCGAGGATGATCTCCTTGATCTTGCGCTCGCCCGTCCGGTCTCCCGACAGCAGGAAGTTCTTCATCACCTGCTGGGTGATGGTCGAGGCGCCGCGCACGTTCTGCCCGCGCGAGCGCACCGCCTCGAAGGCGGCCACGGCGATCCCGCGGGCGTCATAGCCGTGGTGGCTGTAGAAGTTCTTGTCCTCGGCCGAGATGAAGGCGTTCTTGACCAGATCCGGGATCTCCTCGATCGGCGCGAAGATCCGCCTCTCCTGCGCGAATTCGTCGATGATCCGCCCTTCGCCCGAATAGATCCGGCTGATCGTGGGAGGGCTGTATTGCGCAAGACTCTCATGGCTCGGCAGGTCGCGGGAATACATCCAGAACACCGCACCCAGGGTCAGCGCCAGCGCCAGCAGGCCCAGCGTGATCGCGGTGAAGATGGCCCCGAAGACCGAGCCTACGAACCTGAACAATGGCGGTGCCCCCTCTGGTTGGCGCCCTTATACACGCCGGCGACCGGAAGGGCAAAACCTGCCCTCGGCCGCCGCTTCGCGTTTTCGCGATCAGCGCCGCAGCATCTCCTTCAGCGCGGCATCCTCGCGCGCCCAGCCTTTCAGTCCGTCCACCAGCGCCGCGATCATCCGCGCCCTCCAGGCGGGATCGCGCAGCCGTGCAAGATCGGCGTCGCTCGACATGAAGCCGGTCTCGACGAGGATCGAGGGCATGTCCGGCGACTTCAGCACCGAGAAGCTGGCGGCCTGCCGGGGATGGCGGTGCATGGCCAGGCCCTGACCCTTGATGGCGGCCTCGAGCGCCAGCGCCAGCCGCTCGTTGCGCGGCCCGGTCTCGGTGCGGGCCAGATCCATCAGCACGCCCGCCACCAGATCGTCGTGGCCGGTCAGGTCGATCCCCGCCAGCAGATCGTCGCGGTCGTGCCGCTCGGCCAGCGCCGCGGCCGCCGCGTCCGAAGCCTCCTCGGCCAGCGTGTAGAGCGTGGCCCCCACCGCCTCGCCCTCCGCAATCGCATCGGCATGAAGCGAGACGAACACCTGCCCGCCCGCCGCCCGCGCCCGCGTGATGCGCGCCTCGAGCGGCACGAACACATCCTCCTCCCGCGTCATCGCCACGCGGAACGTGCCGTCGCGCAGCAACGCCTCCTTCAGCTCGCGCGCCAGCGTCAGCATCAGGCTCGCCTCGCTGATGCCCCCGCGCTCGGCGCCGGGATCGATGCCACCATGGCCGGGATCGAGGACGACCGTCAGAGGGCCAGACCCCTGCGCCCTCCGGGGCAGGTCCGCCGCGCGCGGCAACGCCCAGCCCGGCGGCTCGGCCGCGCCCGCCCGCGCCGCGAACTCCGCCGCATCCGCCTTGCGCAGCGTGACCGCGATGCGCGCGCCCTCCCCCGTGCGCATTCCGGCCGTCTCCACCACCATCGGCCCCGCCAGCTCCATCACCAGTCGCGACCAGCCGGGCCGGAACGCGCCGGCCCGCACCTCCCTGACCCGATCCGTGGTCTTCGCCAGTGCCTCGACGGGGCCGAACTCGACCTCGCGGAAATCCATCACCAGCCGCGGCGGCCCGTCCATCACCCGCACGCGCCACGGCACCGGCTGGCTCAGCCGCAGCTCGACCGAGACGCCGCTCCAGCCGCTTCCGGCGATCCGCGACGCGCCGGCATCGAGCCGGGCGAGCCCCGTCAGCTCCTGCGCCGCACCCGTTGGCCCGACCAACGTCGCCAGCACCACGACGAGCAGCGCCAGCCGGCCGCGCACCAGTCTCAGGATCTCCATCCGCGTCCTTTCACGCTGGTCCAAATATCCCCGCCGGAGGCTCCGACGGTCAGCCCCGGCGCGCCGCCATGAAGGCCTCGAGCCGCCGCAATCCCTCGACGATGTCCTCCGTCGCCCGCGCGTAGGAAAAGCGCAGCGTCCGCGCCCCGCGCACCGGGTCGAAATCGAGGCCGGGCGTCACCGCCACCCCCGCCTCGCGCAGGATCTCGGCCGCGAAGGCCAGGCTGTCGTCCGTCAGGTCCGACACGTCGGCATAGACATAGAAGGCCCCGTCCGGCGGAGCGAAGCGGGTGAAGCCGGCCTTCGGCAGCCCCTCCAGCATCAGGCGGCGGTTCTCGGCATAGACGATGCGGTTGGCCTCAAGCTCCTCCATGCAGTCCAGCGCCGTCAGCGCCGCGATCTGGCTCGCGTGGGGCGGACAGATGAACATGTTCTGCGCCAGCCGCTCGATCGGGCGCACATGCGCCTCGGGCACCACCAGCCAGCCCAGCCGCCAGCCGGTCATCGAGAAATATTTGGAGAAGGAGTTGATCACATAGACATCGTCCGTGATCTCGAGCGCCGAGACCGCGCGCGTGCCATAGTCAAGCCCGTGGTAGATCTCGTCCGAGATGAAGGCGATGGCGCGTTCCGCGCAATGGCCCGTCAGCGCCGCCAGCGCCTCCTGCGAGAGCATCGTCCCCGACGGGTTGCCCGGCGAGGCCACGATCAGCCCCGCAAGATCGGCCACCCCTGCCAGATCCTCCGGCACGGGCTGCAGGCGGTTCTCGTCCCGCGTGGGGATGCCCACCGGCTCCAGCGACAGGGCGCGCAGGATCTGGCGGTAGCTCGGATAGCCGGGCTCGCCGAGCGCCACCCGGTCGCCCGCCTCGAAGAGGGCGGTGAAGGCCAGAAGGAAGGCCGAGGACGAGCCCGCCGTCACCACCACGCGGTTGGGGTCCAGCTCCACCCCGTACCAGCGGCGGTAAAGGTCCGCGATCCCCTTGCGCAGTTCGGGCAGGCCAAGCGCCACGGTGTAGCCGAGCGGCCCCGCTTCCATCGCCCGGGCCAGCGCCGCCCGCGCGCCCGCGGGCGCGGGCGTTCCGGGCTGGCCCACCTCCATGTGGATGATCGACCGGCCCGCGGCCTCCAGCGTTCGGGCCTGTTCCATCACGTCCATCACGATAAAGGGATCGACCGCCCCTCGCCTTGAAACCCGCATCTTCCGCCTCTTAGACTTTTCCTGCCGTTCCTGAGACACCGGGGCGCGAAGGTCAATGGCAGGCCGCCGCCACCCTCGCGCTTATCCGGTTGCCAAGGCGGCCGGATCGGTGTTCCTGTCCTGATCCGCAACCCGCCCCCGCGACCCGCGCCAACCGGAGCCCATGATGAGACTGATCCCCCTCGGTGCCGCTGCCCTGACGGCCGCCCTCGCCCTTGCCCCTGCCGCACAGGCCGAGATGAGCGCCGCCGAGCGCGAGGCCTTCCGCGCCGAGGTCCGGGCCTATCTGCTCGAGAATCCCGAAGTGCTGATGGAGGCCTTCGCCGCCCTCGAACAGCGCCAGCAGCTTGACCAGATCAACGCCGACCTCGCCCGCCTCGAGGAACATTCGGACGAGATCTACCGCGATCCCGCCAGCTGGGCCGGCGGCAATCTCGAGGGCGATGTGACGGTGGTCGAGTTCATCGACTACCGCTGCGGCTATTGCCGCAAGGCCAACGCCGAGGTCGAGGAGCTGGTGACGTCCGACGGCAACATCCGCTTCGTGCTGAAGGAATATCCGATCCTGGGCGAGGAATCCGTGCTTGCCTCGCGGTTCGCCATCGCGGTGCGGCAGATCGCCGGCGACGAGGCCTACAAGCAGGCGCATGATCGGCTGATCTCCTTCCGCGGCGACATGACGAAGGAGGCGCTCGGCCGCCTCGCCGACGACATGAAGCTCGACCGCGCCGCCATCCTCGAGCGGATGGATCACGAGGAGGTGACGGCGGTGATCGCGGCCAACCACCGGCTCGCCGAAACGCTCGAGATCTCGGGGACCCCGACCTTTGTCATCGACCGGACGATGGTGCGCGGCTATGTGCCGCTCGACGGGATGCGCCAGATCGTCGAGGGCCAGCGCAAGGGCTGAGCCCCGCCCCGATGAGGAAAGGCGCCTGAGAGGGCGCCTTTTTCATGCCGGTCATTTTTCGCGAAGCGTGAATGCCTCGCCTATTCGGCGGCCTCGGCCGCCGCGCTCTTCTCGGCCTCGATCTCGGCGGCCCGGCGCTCGACCATGCTCACGATCTCGTCGATCATGCGCTCGTTGCCGAGCTTGTGGCTCTGCTTGCCGGCCAGATAGACCATGCCCGAGCCATTGCCGCCGCCGGTGAAGCCGATGTCGGTCATCAGCGCCTCGCCCGGACCATTGACCACGCAGCCGATGATCGAGAGGCTCATCGAGGTGGTCACATGCGCCAGGCGGTCCTCGAGTTCGGACACGGTCTTGATCACGTCGAACCCCTGCCGCGCGCAGGAGGGGCAGGAGATGATCGTCACGCCCCGGTGGCGCAGGCCCAGCGACTTGAGGATCTCGTAGCCGACCTTGACCTCCTCGACCGGATCGGCCGAGAGAGAGACGCGCAGCGTGTCGCCGATCCCCGACCAGAGGAGGTTGCCGAGCCCCACCGCCGACTTCACCGTTCCCGCCGTCAGCCCGCCTGCCTCGGTGATCCCGAGATGGATCGGCGCGTCCGTCGCATCGGCCAGCG
The DNA here is from genome assembly GCF_021391315.1 of Cereibacter azotoformans. Taxonomy (NCBI): domain Bacteria; kingdom Pseudomonadati; phylum Pseudomonadota; class Alphaproteobacteria; order Rhodobacterales; family Paracoccaceae; genus Cereibacter; species Cereibacter azotoformans. The sequence continues at coordinate 1,647,182 of NZ_CP090021.1, forward strand.
CCTGATAGGCCGCGGCGGCGAGGAAGACATCGGAGGCCTTCACCGAGATCTTGAACTCGTGGAAATCGTTGTCCTCGAGGATCTTGATATGGTCGAGACCCGACTCGACCATCGCCTCGGGGCAAGGCTCGCCGTATTTGTCGAGCAGATGCTTCTCGAGCGAGCCCGCGTTCACCCCGATCCGCATCGAGCAGCCGTGGTCACGGGCGGCCTTGATGACCTCGCGCACCCGGCTGGCGTCGCCGATGTTGCCCGGGTTGATCCTGAGACAGGCCGCCCCCGCCTCGGCCGCCTCGATGGCACGCTTGTAGTGGAAATGGATGTCGGCCACGATCGGGACCGGGCTCGCCGCCACGATCTCCTTGAGGGCGCGGGTCGAGGCCTCGTCGGGCACCGAGACGCGGACGATGTCGGCCCCGGCTTCGGCGGCGCGCAGCACCTGCGCGATGGTCGCCGGCGCGTCGGCCGTGATCGTGTTCGTCATGGTCTGCACCGAGATCGGCGCATCGCCGCCCACCGGAACGTTCCCCACCATGATCTGCCGCGACTTGCGGCGGTGGATGTTGCGCCAGGGGCGGACATGATTCAGCGACATGGGCGGAAACCTCGGGTGATGGTCGCCGACAACTTAAACCCGGCGAGGCAGCGGCACAACCGGCTGCGCTTAAATGCCCTGCCTCGACCTGCGGCGAGACAGGGCGGCCGGTTCAAGCGGGTCCGGTCGTCAGCGGGTCTCGTTCTGGGCGACGGTGGCGTAACGGGCCAGATCCGCGTCCCCGGTCAGGTCGGCCATGGCATATTTGCCGACCAGCGCCTCGGCCGACAGCGCCACATTCTTGACGACCTGCGCCCCCGGAGCCGACGGACCGTAGGTCTTGCCGTTCACGGCAAAGTAGAGAGAGCCCGAGTTTCCGGCCCGCAGGACCGGCGGCTGCTCCATCTGCGGCACGACGAACCGCTCGCCAGCGTCGAGGATCTTCTCGAACAGGACGGTGCCATCCGCGGCCTGCACCCGCACCCAGGAGGGCCGCACGGCCAGAAGCTCCACCGTCGGCGGAGCCGCTTCGGCAACCTGCACCTCTTCCTCGACCGGAGCGGCCGCAACCGGCTCGGGCGCCACCTCGAGCGAGGCCCGCTGCACATTGTCGCTCATCCGCGGATTGATCGCGGCGATCGGACCATCCCGCGACACCAGCACGGGCACGTCGAGCGCCTGCGCCTGCGGGCGATAGAGCCGGCCCATCAGGTCGGGCTGCACCGGATCGGCCGAGGCGAGATCCGTCACAGGCTCGCTCCGCACCAGCGGCGCGACCGTGCTCACGCTGCCCAGCGGATCGACCTCGGCCACGACCTGCGGCGCATGATCAACGGGGGCCACCTGCACGCGCTGCACCTGTTGCAGCACGGACCAGCCGCCATAGCCGATGCCGCCGATCAGCGCGAGCAGCACGAAGACCGACCCCACGGCGCCCGGCTCGATGCGCGCCAGGACGCTCTCGCCCCGCGGCACGAAGAGCGCGTTCGGGTCGGCCAGCGGATCGCGCACCTCCCCACCAGCGCGGGTCCGCGACTGCGCATCCCGGCGCGCGCCGGACACCGAGATCGCCATCCCGTGCATGGTGGTGAAATTGGCTTCCTTGCAGAAGCGCGCGAAGGACTCGTCCGGGTCCATCCCGAGATAGCGCGCGTAGGAGCGCACATAGCCGGCCACGAACCCCTGCGTCTCGAAGGCCGAGATGTCCGCGTTCTCGATGGCGGCGATGTAGGTGGCCTTGATCTTGAGCTCGCGCTGAACATCCAGCAGGCTCTTGCCGAGCGTGGCGCGCTCACCGCGCATGATATCGCCCAGCCGCAATTCGAAGTCGTCAAAACCCTTCGGCTTGTCGACTTCGGCCGTCGAAGGTTGATTCCTCCGCCAGATCATGCGTTTGCCCGTCCCTGCCCCGTTTCACCCCGGCCGGTTCCTCGCCGACTCAAGGGTATCCTGTACCGACAGAAGTAGCACAGGGCAGAGACCTTTGCATCCGCAGAAGCGGTCAGGCAACCACCTCGGCGCGATTCAGCGCACAGTGCTGCCAGAGCACATCCATGGCCTTCACAAGGTGATCGATCATCCCCGAATCATGCACCGGCGAGGGCGTGAAGCGCAGCCGCTCGGTCCCGCGAGGCACGGTCGGGAAGTTGATCGGCTGGACGTAGATGCCGAAATGTTCGAGCAGCATGTCCGAGATCATCTTGCAGTGCACCGGGTCGCCGACATGGACCGGCACGATGTGCGAGCCGTGGTCGATGATCGGCAGGCCGAGGCCCTTCAGGCGCATCTTCAGGATCTTCGCAGCCGTCTGGTGCTTCTCGCGCAACTCCACGTCGCCCTTGAGGTGACGCACCGAAGCCGCCGCACCGGCGGCCACCACCGGCGGCAGCGAGGTCGAGAAGATGAAGCCCGGCGCGTAAGAGCGCACGGCGTCACACATTTTCGCCGAAGCGGCGATATAGCCGCCGAACACGCCATAGGCCTTGCCCAGCGTGCCGTTGATGATGTCGATCCGGTCCATCAGCCCGTCGCGCTCGGCCACGCCGCCACCGCGGGGGCCGTACATGCCGACGGCGTGCACCTCGTCGATGTATTTCAGCGCGCCAAACTCGTCGGCGATGTCGCAGATTTCCTTGATTTGGCCGAAGTCGCCGTCCATCGAATAGACCGACTCGAAGGCCACGAGGATCGGCCGGCCCTTGCCGATCGAGCTGAGGATGCGGCGCAGGTCGTCGAGGTCATTGTGCTTGAAGATGTGCTTCTCGGTGCCCGAACGGCGGATGCCCTCGATCATCGAGGCGTGGTTCAGCTTGTCCGAGACGATGACGAGGCCCGGGATCAGCTGCGGAAGCGTCGAGAGGGTCGCGTCGTTGGCGATGTAGGCCGACGAGAAGACCAGCGCGGCTTCCTTGCCGTGCAGGTCGGCCAGCTCGGCCTCGAGCCGCTTGTGATAGAGCGTCGTGCCCGAGATGTTGCGCGTACCGCCCGAGCCCGCGCCCGTGTTCTCGAGCGCTTCGTGCATCGCGCCCAGCACCACCGGATGCTGGCCCATGCCGAGATAGTCGTTGCCGCACCAGACGGTGATTTCCTTCTCGCTCCCGTCGGGCTTGCGCCACATGGCTTTCGGGAAGGCACCCTTGCGCCGCTCGATGTCGATGAAGGTCCGGTACCGGCCCTCGGTGTGGAGCCGATTCAGAGCGGTATCGAGTGCCTGGTTGTAGTCCATCTTCGTCTCCCTGACGCCCGGGCTGCCGGGCAAGCTGGGTGTATAATGAAAATTCGGCGCGCCGCGGCCTTGATGAGGATCAAATCCTAAGTCTGGAACCGGCCAATTTGAAACCCGTTCATTGGTCCCTGCGTCAATCGGCCACCACGACCGCGCAGTCCCGCGCGCCCCCGGTGCTGGCGCAGGCCTGAAGCGCCTGCTGCTGCGCGGCCCCGCCCTGCCCGAGGCCCCAGCGGCCGGTGGCGGGCGAGATCGCCAGGGCGCGCGGGCCGCGCGCCCCGTAGTCGGCCCCAAACCCCCGGGTTGCGTCAGAGGATAGGCTGAGGGCGCGGGCCTTCCAGCCCGCGGGCCGTATGTAGGCCGCAATCTCGCAGGACCGGCGCCCCTTGCGTTTTTCCTCGCAGGCGGCGAGGGCCGCCTTGGCCGCAGCCTCGGTCGAATGGTGGTTGGCGGCGGCGATGGTCGCCTCGGAGGCGAGACCCTCCTCGGGCGACAGGGCGACGGCGCCGTAGTAGGGCTGTTCGCTCACCACCATCCGCAGCAGCCTTGCGTCATTGGCGGACAGGAAGTCCACGGTCAGGATCTCGACCTCGGCCTTGAGAGGCGCGAAGAGCATCCGCTCCGCCTGCCTGCCCGTCACCGGCTCGGCCAGGGCGGCCCCGGCCGCCGAAAGGCTGAGGGCTGCCATGATCGCCAGACGCATCCTCGACTCCGCCACCTCATCGTTGGCCGCCCTCTTAGCGCACCCCGGCCCCGCTGCACAGGGCCTCCGCAGCTTGTGATCGGAGGTCTTTCCTCGAAATTGACTTCCCCGACGGTGCGGCCGCATACACGGGGGCGGGACGCTCTGCCGCACCGGCAGGGCCAGCCCGGAAGGCCCGATGAGGCCCGCAAGGCCGCCCGAGGGCGGCAAACCCGATGAGGAAGGACCCAAGATGACGCTCGACGCGGTGCTCGCCCGGATCGACAACAGCCTCCCCGAGGCTCTGGACCGGCTGATGGCGCTGTTGCGGATTCCCTCGATCTCGACGGATCCCGCCTATGCCGCCCAGTGCGACGCGGCGGCCGACTGGCTGGTGGCGGATCTCGCCTCGCTGGGGTTCGAGGCCTCGAAGCGCGCGACGCCCGGACATCCGATGGTGGTGGCCCACGCCCCTGGAGACGGCCCGCACCTGCTGTTCTACGGCCACTACGACGTGCAGCCCGTCGATCCGCTGTCGCTCTGGGATCGCGACCCGTTCGATCCGGCGCTCGAGGAGACGCCGGCCGGTCAGGTCATCCGCGCCCGCGGCGCATCGGACGACAAGGGCCAGCTGATGACCTTCCTCGAGGCCTGCCGCGCCTGGAAGGCCGAGCACGGCCGCCTGCCCTGCCGGTTGACGATCTTCCTCGAGGGCGAGGAGGAATCGGGCTCTCCCTCTCTCGTGCCCTTCATGAAGGAGAATGCGGACGAGCTGACGGCCGACCTCGCGCTGATCTGCGACACGGGCCTGTTCGAATCGCGCACCCCCGCCATCGTGACCATGCTGAGGGGCCTGCTCGGCGAAGAGATGGTGGTGCGCGGGCCCTCGAAGGACCTTCATTCCGGCATGTATGGCGGCGTCGCCATCAACCCGATCCGGGTGCTGACGAAGGTGCTTGCGGGCCTGCATGACGAGACCGGCCGCGTGACTCTGCCGGGCTTCTACGACGGCGTGACCGAGTTGCCCGAGGCGATTCGCGCCCAGTGGCAGGGCCTGGCCTTCGACCACGCGCGGTTCCTCGGCGATGTGGGCCTGTCGCAACCCGCCGGAGAGCAGGACCGCACGCCCCTCGAGATGATCTGGTCGCGCCCGACCTGCGAGATCAACGGGATCTGGGGCGGCTACACCGGCGAGGGGTTCAAGACGGTCCTGCCGGCCGAGGCCCATGCCAAGGTCAGCTTCCGCCTTGTGGGCGATCAGGACCCCAACGCGATCCGCGAGGCGTTCCGCGCCCATGTCCGCGCGAAGCTGCCGCCCGATTGCAGCGTCGAGTTCCACGGCCACGGCAATTCGCGCGCGGGCCACATGCGCACCGACTCGCCCGCCTTCGAACAGGCCCGCGCCGCCCTGACCGAGGAATGGGGCCGCTCGGCCGCCTACGTCGGCTGCGGCGGCTCGATCCCGATCGCGGGCTATTTCCAGACGATCCTCGGGATGGACGCCATGCTGGTCGGTTTCGGCAAGGACGACGACCAGATCCACTCGCCGAACGAGAAATACGACCTCGAGAGCTTCCACAAGGGAATCCGTTCCTGGGCCCGCGTCCTCGCACGGGTCGCCGGGTGAGCGTCTCGATCCGCACCGCCACGGCGGCCGACGAGGCCGCCTTCCGCGCCCTCTGGGGGGATTATCTGGCCTTCTACCAGATGACCCTCCCCCCCGAGGTCATAAACACGACCTGGGCGCGCATCCTGGACCCCGCCTCGCCCCTGACCGCGCGGCTTGCGGTGACCGAGGGGCGCGTGCGCGGCTTCGCGCTGCACCACACGCATATCTCGACCTGGGGCATCCACCCGGACGGCTATCTCGAGGATCTCTATCTCGAGCCCGAGGCGCGGGGCCTTGGCCTCGGCCGCGCCCTGATCGAGGATCTGATCGGGATCGGACGCGCGAGCGGCTGGCACCGGCTCTACTGGCACACCAACGAGAGCAACACGACGGCGCGCAAACTCTATGACAGCTTCACCCCGACCGACGGCCATGTGCGCTACCGCCTGATGCTCTGAGCTGCGGCACGGCAGGCGGGGCGCCCCGGCCCCCGCCCGCCTTGGACCTGCGCCATCAAGGCCGCGGGCCAGGACACGGGACGACTTCGGCTCGCGGGCGCAGTCGGTTCGGCAAGTGCCGGCCTGACCGCACAGTGAACCGGCCGCTGCCGTTTCAAGGTGCTTTGGAAGCGAACTGGTGTGTGGGAAGAAGTGGCGCGGTTGACGGGGCTCGAACCCGCGACCCCCGGCGTGACAGGCCGGTACTCTAACCGACTGAGCTACAACCGCGCGATCTCTTTCACGTTCGGGCGGCGGCGGACGGTGGCGCGGTTGACGGGGCTCGAACCCGCGACCCCCGGCGTGACAGGCCGGTACTCTAACCGACTGAGCTACAACCGCGTGCGCCGTCCGGTCGCCGCCGAACGTGAGGCGGGTATTACGCAGCCTCTCGGGCGGCGTCAAGCGCCCCCGCGCCGAAAAATGCGAAAGTCTCTGTCCGAGCGCCGCCGCCCTGCCCCGCACCCGCCCCAAACCGGCCGCACCCCCTTGCAGAGTCACCCTCTGCCGCCTATGGCAAGCCATGACCCAGCACGACCGCCTTCTCATCATCGACTTCGGGTCGCAGGTGACCCAGCTCATCGCGCGCCGCCTGCGCGAGCTGAACGTCTATTGCGAGATCCACCCCTATCAGAACGTGACCGAAGCCTTCCTGAAGGGCTTCGCACCCAAGGCCGTGATCTTCTCGGGCGGCCCCTCCTCGGTCTTTGCCGAGGGCGCGCCGATGCCGCCTGCCTGCGTCTTCGAGATGGGGGTGCCGATCCTCGGCATCTGCTACGGCCAGCAGGTGATGATGCACTGCCTCGGCGGCAAGGTGGAGCGCGGCCACGGCACCGCCGAGTTCGGCCGTGCCTTCGTGACGCCCGCGGAAGGCCGCCTCGCCATCCTCGACGGCTGGTTCGAGGACGGGCGCGAGCAGGTCTGGATGAGCCACGGCGACCATGTCTCGCAGATCGCGCCGGGGTTCCAGGTCTTCGGCACCTCGCCGAATGCGCCCTTCGCCATCACCGCCGACCCCGCGCGCCACTTCTACGCCGTGCAGTTCCACCCCGAGGTGCACCACACGCCGAAGGGCGCGAAGCTCTACGAGAATTTCGTGAAGCTCGCGGGCTTCAATGGCGACTGGACCATGGGCGCCTACCGCGAAGAGGCGATCGCGAAGATCCGCGCGCAAGTGGGCGATCAAAAGGTGATCTGCGGCCTGTCGGGCGGGGTCGATTCCTCGGTGGCGGCGGTGCTGATCCACGAGGCCATCGGCGACCAGCTGACCTGCGTCTTCGTCGATCACGGCCTTCTGCGGCTGGGCGAGGCCGAGCAGGTGGTCACCATGTTCCGCGACCATTACAACATGCCGCTGATCCACGCGGACGAGAGCGACCTGTTCCTCGGCGCGCTCGAGGGCGTCAGCGACCCCGAGGTGAAGCGCAAGACCATCGGCCGGCTCTTCATCGACGTGTTCCAGAAGCACGCGGCCGACGTGGGCGGCGCCACCTTCCTCGCGCAGGGCACGCTTTACCCGGATGTGATCGAGTCGGTCAGTTTCTCGGGCGGTCCCTCGGTCACGATCAAGTCGCACCACAACGTGGGCGGCCTGCCCGAGAAGATGGGCCTGAAGCTGGTCGAGCCGCTGCGCGAGCTGTTCAAGGACGAGGTCCGCGCGCTCGGCCGCGAACTAGGCCTGCCCGACAGCTTCATCGGCCGTCACCCCTTCCCCGGCCCCGGCCTCGCCATCCGCTGCCCCGGCGAGATCACCCGCGAAAAGCTCGAGATCCTGCGGCAGGCGGATGCGGTCTATATCGACCAGATCCGCCGCCACGGGCTTTACGACGAGATCTGGCAAGCCTTCGTGGCGCTGCTGCCGGTGCGCACGGTGGGCGTGATGGGCGACGGGCGGACTTACGACTATGCCTGCGCGCTGCGCGCGGTGACGAGCGTGGACGGCATGACGGCCGACTACTACCCCTTCACCCACGAGTTCCTCGGCGAGACCGCAACGCGGATCATCAACGAGGTGCAGGGCATCAACCGGGTGACCTACGACATCACCTCGAAGCCGCCGGGCACGATCGAGTGGGAATGACGGACGCGGCGGGAGCCTTCCCGCCGCCCTTCGCCGCCATCTGACGGCGTCTGCCTCGTGACGCGCGAAGAGGCCTCAGGCGGCCTCTTCCTCCTCGGCCGACTGGCGCAACCACATGGCGGCGTAGCGGCCCCCGCGCGCGAGCAGCTGCTCGTGCCGCCCCTCCTCGATGATCCGGCCCTCTTCGAGCACCACGATCCGGTCCGCATCGGCAATGGTCGAGAGCCGGTGCGCGATCGTGATCACCGTCCGCCCCTCGCCCATCTCGCGCAAAGAGTCCTGGATGTCGCGCTCGGTCTGCGTGTCGAGCGCCGAGGTCGCCTCGTCCAGCAGCAGGATCGGCGGGTTTTTCAGCAGGGTCCGGGCGATACCCACGCGCTGCTTCTCGCCGCCCGAGAGCTTGAGGCCCCGCTCGCCCACCATGGTCCGGTAGCCTTCGGGCAGGCGCAGGATGAAGTCATGAATCTTCGCCGCCCGCGCCGCCGCCTCGACCTCCTCGGGGGTGGCATCGGGACGGCCGTAGGCGATGTTGTAGAAGATCGTGTCGTTGAAAAGCACCGTATCCTGCGGCACCACTCCGATGCGGGCGTGCAGCGAATCCTGCGTGACCGACCGCAGGTCCTGCCCGTCGATGCGGATCGCACCCTCGTTCACGTCGTAGAAACGGAACAGAAGCCGCCCGATGGTGGACTTGCCCGACCCCGAGGGCCCGACCAGCGCCACGGTCTCGCCGGCCTCGACCCGCAGCGAGATACCCTTGAGGATGATCCGCCCGGGATCGTAGCCGAAATGGACGTTCTCCAGCTCGACCGTACCGCCCGCCACGGCGAGCGGCTTCGCGTCCGGCGCATCCGTCACCTCGGCCGGCTGGCCCAGAAGGCCGAACATCTGGCCCATGTCCACCAGCGCCTGCCGGATCTCGCGATAGACCGTGCCGAGGAACCCCAGCGGCAGGGTGATCTGGATCATGTAGGCGTTGACCATGACGAAATCGCCCACCGTCAACTGGCCCGCCTGCACGCCATAGGCGGCCATGACCATGACCGCGACAAGGCCCGCGGTGATGAGAATGCTCTGGCCTGCGTTCAGGAACGCGAGCGACTGGCCGGTCTTGACCGCGGCCTTCTCGTAGCCCGCCATGGCCACATCATAGCGCTCGGCCTCGCGCTGCTCGGCGCCGAAATACTTCATCGTCTCGAAGTTCAGCAGCGAGTCGATCGCCTTCTGATTGGCGTCGGTGTCCTGTTCATTCATCTGCCGGCGGATCTGCACCCGCCATTCGGTGACCTTGAAGGTGAAGGCCACGTAAAGCGCGATGGTCGCCACCACCACCGCCATGTAGGACAAGCCGAACACCACCGCAAAGATGATCGCGACCAGCGTCAGTTCGAGGATGAGCGGCCCGATCGAGAAGAGCATGAAGCGCAGCAGGAAATCGACGCCCTTCACCCCCCGCTCGATGATGCGGCTGAGCCCGCCGGTCTTGCGGCTGATGTGGTAGCGCAGCGAGAGGCGGTGGATGTGGGTGAAGGTCTCGAGCGCAAGCTGGCGCAGGGCGCGCTGGCCCACGCGGACGAAGATCGCATCGCGAAGCTCGCCGAAGGCCACCGCGCCCAGCCGCGCAAGCCCATAGGCCACCGTCATGCCGACCGCGCCGAGGCCCAGCATGAAGGCCGGAGACGGGGCATCGCCCGCCAGCGCGTCCACCGCCGCCTTGTAGAAGAAGGGGGTCGAGACCGAGATCACCTTGGCCAGCACCAGCATGACCATGGCGATGATCACGCGGCGCTTCACCCAGGTCTGACCCTTTGGCCAGAGGTAGGGCGCCATGCGCTTCATCGTGGCCCAGCCGCTCAATTCCGGCGGGTCGGCGGGTGTCGGACCCGGCCTCTGTCTCGCTTCGCTCATCGGGGATCTCCTCGGAGAGCCCTACCTAAGCCTGCGGCCATCGAAACACCAGAGGCGGAACAGGAAGCATGTCCGCCAGAAGAACCCTGCGGATCGGTAGCCGCCCCACTTCCGGCAGGGTCGAGGCGGCGGGATCAGTCGGTCGCGGCCGGCAGGGTGAAGACCTGCCCCGGATAGATGAGGTCAGGGTCGCGGATCGCGGTGCGGTTCGCCTCATAGACCTTCACATAGAGCATGCCCGCGCCGAAATTGTCCTGCGCGATGCGCCAGAGCGAAAAGCCGGGCTGCACTGTCACGGTGACGGGCGCCCCCGTCGGAGGTTCGGCCTCGGGTCCGGCCGCAATGAGGCTGCCGGGCACGGTCGAGGGAGTCGTGGCATCGGCGCCCGGCATGGGAGGCGAGGACCCGTCGGCCGATCCGGCGCCGTCGGGCGCGGCGGGCGCAGAGCCTGCGGCCGCGGGCGGGCGGCCGTTCTGCGCCTCGAGTGCGGCAGCCACGGTCTCGTGTGTCTCTCGGGCGAACGGGGTCTCGAACCGGGCCACCACCTCGCCGTCCTCGCCGATGCGATCGGCCCGCAGCTGGTAGCGGCCCGGCTCGATGCCGGTGAGGCTGACCGCCCAGGTGCCATCAGGTGCGATGGCGACCGTCGCGACCTCGCGGTTGTCGAGATAGAGCCGCACGAAGTCGCCCACGCCGCCACGACCCGAGAGGAGCACCGCCCCGTCCGACGCGTAGGAGATCGTGTCCACAGACACGCCCGCCAGATCGTCGAGCGACTCGCCGGCGGACTGCAGGACCTTGACCTCGCCCTCGCCGAGCAGGAGCGCCGCCGGAGCCCGCGGCTCGGCGACGGGGGCGGCTGTTGCGGCCGGATCATCGGCCCCGGCCAGCCTGTCACGCGGTGCCAGGATGGGCGCGACGATCACGCTGCCCCGGGACTGGTGCTCGGTGCCGTCCTCGAGCAGCATGCGCAGAGAGAGCCGCCGGGGCTGCTCATCCGCCGGAAGGGTGAACATGACGGCAAAGCGGTTGGCCGCATCCGCGGTGGTCGAGGCGGCCTCTTCCCCCTCGACCAGCACAGTGACCTCGGCGCCGCGTTGCGCGCGCCCGGCCACCAGCGCCGAGCCGTCGCTCTCGATGCGGACCACGTCGAATGCGGGCTGCACCACGAGCGGCGGGGCTTCGGAGCCCTGCGCCTCGGGCGCGGCGGCACCGGAGGCCGGCGCTGCCGCGGACATCGCGGACCCTGCGGTTTCGGGCTCGGCAGTTGCCGGCGGAGCGGCCGCCGGGGTCCCGGACCCCTGGGCAGGTGGCGGAGAGACTGCGGACAGCTGCGGCTCGGCCGGCCCTACGAGCGCCGCGGGCGGAGCGGGCATCGGACGCAGGGTCCAGCCATAGTAACCGGCCCCCCCCACCGCGGCGGCGGTTCCCGCCGCAACGGCTGCCCAGGCAACCGATCCCATCCTGCCAATCAGGGCCATCGTCCTTCCACTCCCGGCGCGGTCGACCGCGCCTGACTTGTGTCCCTCACAGGAACGCGGATATCAAGGCCGGACGCAAGCCCTTATCCACAGGTCGGTCATGTCCCAGCTTCGCTCCGTCTGCGTCTTCTGCGGCTCTCGCGCAGGGCTTCGGCCCGCCTTCGCACGGGACGCGCGCGACCTCGGGCGGGCCATCGCTTCGGCCGGCTGGCGGCTCGTCTATGGAGCGGGCGACGTCGGACTGATGGGCGAAGTCGCGCGGGCGGCGCTGGCCGAGGGCGGGCGCACCATGGGCGTGATCCCGACCCATCTGCTCGTCCGCGAACAGGGGCGGCGGGACCTGGGCCAGATGGTGATCACCGAGAACATGCACGAGCGCAAGAAGGTCATGTTCATGAACTCCGACGCGATCGTGGTGCTGCCGGGCGGCGCGGGATCGCTCGACGAGTTCTTCGAGGTGCTGACCTGGCGCCAGATCGGGCTGCATGAAAAGCCGATCTTCCTGCTCGATACGGAGGGCTACTGGCAGCCGCTGATCGGGCTGATGGATCATGTCATCCGCCACGGGTTCGCCGAGGCGACGCTGCGGGACTATTATGTTGCGGCGAGCGACGTGGAAACGCTGGTGGCCCGGCTGCGCACCGCCCTGTCGTGATGGCCGGCCGGTGAGGCGGGGGCGCTGCCCCCGCACCCCCGGGATATTTGGGCCAGAATGAAGGGAGTGACCCGCGAGGGTCACATCCGGGATGCCACGTTCTCCCAGTTCACCAGCTTTTCGAGGAAGTTGGAGAGGTAGGCCGGGCGCTTGTTGCGGAAGTCGATGTAGTAGCTGTGCTCCCACACGTCGCAGCCCAGAAGCGCGGTCTGGCCGAAGCAGAGCGGGTTCACGCCGTTCTCGGTCTTGGTCACCTTCAGGCTGCCGTCGGTGTCCTTCACGAGCCAGGCCCAGCCCGAGCCGAACTGGCCCGCGCCCGCCGCCGAGAACTCTTCCATGAACTTCTCGACCGACCCGAAGCTCTCGACCAGGGCCTTCTCGAGTGCGCCCGGCATCTTCGTCTCGGCCGGACCCATCATCTCCCAGAACTGGCAGTGGTTCCAGTGCTGGCTGGCGTTGTTGAAGATGCCGTTCTGCGCCACGGCGCCGGGCTGGTAGGTGCCCTTGACGATCTCCTCGACCGACTTGCCCTCCCACTCGGTGCCGGCGATCAGCTTGTTGCCATTGTCGACATAGGCCTTGTGGTGGATGTCGTGGTGATACTCCATCGTCTCCTTCGACATGCCGAGGGCTGCCAGCGCGTCGTGGGCATAGGGAAGGTCGGGAAGGGTGAAGGCCATCGGTCTCTCCTTTGCTTTCGCAATCCGTGCGTTCGCGGTCAATAAGAGCGCAGGTCACGGCAAGGTCAAGGGGCCGCGGCGACGGGATGCCGCAGGGAGGCATCTTCAGGGCGCGCGGCAAAGAACCTGACGCCAGGGCTTGAAATACCGCGAATCGCCCGACATCATCAGGAAGAGGAAGCGGGTCATTTCGCCCGCCCCATCCTGAATGCATGCTTCAGCCGCTCGCGGCGCCTTTTCTTGAACCACTTCTCTGCAGGACTTCATTTCATGCGCTACCGGCCCGATGTGGATGGCCTCCGCTCGCTTGCGATCGTTCCGATCCTGCTCTTTCACGCGGGTGTGACGCTCTTCTCGGGCGGATATGTCGGGGTCGACATCTTCTTCGTGATCTCGGGCTTTCTGATCACGACGATCATTCGCGACGATCTCGCCGCCGGGCGCTTCTCGATCGTGACCTTCTACGAGCGGCGCGCGCGCCGCATCCTGCCCGCGCTCTTCTTCACGCTGGCTCTGACGACGCTGGCGGCGCTGATCCTGTTCCTGCCCGCACAGCTCATCGATTATGCCAAATCGCTGTTCGGGACAGCCACCTTCACCGCAAACTTCTACTTCTGGAAGAATTCCGGCTATTTCGAGGCCAGCGCGCATCTGCGCCCCCTCCTGCACACCTGGTCCCTGGCGGTCGAGGAGCAGTTCTACCTCATCGTTCCGGTGGCGATCTGGGCCGTCTGGCGCTTCGTGCACCGGGCCGAGATGGCGGTGCTCCTGATCGCGCTGATCGCCTCCTTCGCGCTCTCGGTCTACATGACCGAGAGGGGGCCGACCGCAAACTTCTTCCTGCTGCCCACCCGCGCCTGGGAGCTGCTGCTGGGCTCGCTGGTGGCGATCCTGCCTGCCCGCATGGCGCTCCGGGGCGTCGCGAACGAGGCGGCGGCGCTCGCGGGCCTCGGGCTCACGCTGGTGCCGGTGGTGCTTTACACCGAGTCGACCCCCTTCCCCGGCGTGGCTGCCCTTCCGCCCTGCCTCGGGACAGCCCTGATGATCTGGACCGGGCGGGCCTCGCCCACGCTTGTCGCGCGCGTCCTGTCGCTGCGGCCTCTGGTGGGGATCGGCAAGATCTCCTACTCGCTCTATCTCGTCCACTGGCCGATCTGCGTCTTCCTGCTCTACACCACGCTCCAGAAGCCCGGTCCCGCGCAGGTGGTGCTGATCGTGGCGCTGAGCTTCGCCCTCGCGCTCGTCTCCTATCGCTGGGTCGAGCAGCCGTTCCGCAACCGCGCCACCCTCTCCGGGCGGCCTGCGCTCTTCGGAGCGTCACTCGTCGGGCTTGCGGCCTTCGCCGTCGCAGGCATGACGCTCGTTCAGAGCGGCGGCCTGCCGGCGCGGCATTCGGATTGGATCGCCACGGCACAGGCCGAGACGCGCGAGGGGACGCGCAACTCGTGGCACAATGGCACCTGCTTCTTCGAGCATGACTGGCAGTTCGGCAACTGGGACGCCGAGGCCTGCGAGCTCGTGAGGAACGAGGGCAAGCGGGTGTTGCTGTGGGGCGATTCCTACGCGGCCCATTATGCGCCGGGGCTGGAGGCGCAGGCCAAAGCCATCCCGCACCGGATCTGGCAATACACCCAGGCCGGCTGCCCGCCCGTCCTGTCCTACTATTCCTTCGCGCGGCCGAGCTGCCAGGCCTTCAACGCCCACGCGCTGGAGCTGATCGAGGCGCTCGACATCGACACGGTGGTGCTGTCGGCGCGCTGGATGGACCTTCGCTCGCGCGGGATCGGGACGCTGGCCGGAACGGTGCAGGACCTGATCGACCGGGGGATGGAAGTGCATGTCATCGGCCAGTCGCCCCTTTTCGTGACGGATGTGCCGATCATCTCCTACGCCAAGTCGCGCGGCGCGGCCGAAGCCGCCTGGCCTGTGGTCGTCGAGCCTCATCTGAACGACGAGCTTGCGGCGGCAAGCGGCGGCGCGAGCTTTGTCCATCCGATTGCGGCGCTTTGCGGCGACGGGCCCTGCCCTTACCGCACGCAGGGGCAGCTGCTGTTCTACGATGCCGGACATTTCACCGACTTCGGCAGCCGTCACGCGGTCAGGACCTATTTCCCGCTGGCGAGGCAGGTTCCGGTGATCGCGGCAACGGTGGCCAACTGAGGGGGCGCACAGAGGAAGTGAAAGAGGCCGCGGCCCAAGGGGAACCTGCGACCTTCCTCTCGGCCTCCGTCCATCGCCGGTATCAGGCGGGGAACAGCTCGCTTCCCGGTCGGGCGGAGTGGGTCAGGATGCCCATCACATAGGCCGCGACCGAGCGGAAGGCGACGAGGCGCAAGCCGCCCTCCTCGGCCCAGAAGGCCGCGGGCACCTGCGCGGCCCGGGTCCGGCGCAGTTCGCCGCGTTCCAGCGCCGCCATGTCCACCGGGCAGAGCTTCATCAGCACCTGCGCGGCCTTCTCGCCCTCGATGGCAAAGAGGCAGCGGGCGTCGGAGACATCCGCCACCAGCGCATGCGCCGTCCCCAGTGCCTCGGTCAGCGCGACCACACGGTCCGCGACCTCGGCATAGGGCAGCAGGATCAGAAGCTCGTCGGGCGACATCCAGCCCACCCGCACCTCGCCCGCCGAGATGATGCGGCGCCGCTCGGGCAGTTCCGCCGTCAGCACCGTCTTCAGCGCCTTCGGCAGCGCCGGCAGATCGTGCTTCGCCCGGAGCGTGATCATCCCCACGGGGCCCAGTTCCCGGATCGTCGCAAAGCCCTCGAAGCTGGCGTTCCCCAGCGCGCTCACCGCCTCAGACATCCTGCTTCTCTCCCGCCTTGTCGTAGAACACCGGATCCACGATCCGCGCCTGCACCACGCCGCCCCAGATCTTCGGGAACTCGATCACCTCGCCCATCCGTTCGGGGCCGCGATGAACGAGGCCCATGGCGATCCCCTTCTTCAGCGTCGGCGACCAGTAGGTCGAGGTCACGCGGCCTTGCGTGTTGCGCTGGCCGTTCGCGTTCGAGCCGGGCGCGGGCGCGATGGCGCCATCCGGCAGCACCGACCCGTCCAGCGTCTCGAGCCCCACGAGCTTCCAGCGGTCGGGGCTGGCGAGGAAGGTCCGCTCCATCCCGCGCTTGCCGATGAAGTCGGCCTTCTTCTTCGAGATGGCCCAGCCGAGGTTCAGGTCCTGCGGGATCACCGTCCCGTCGGTCTCGTCGCCGATCATGATGAAGCCCTTCTCGGCCCGCATCACATGCAGCGCCTCGGTACCGTAGGGCAGGACGCCGAACTCGGTCCCCGCCTCAAGGCAGGCCTGCCAGAAGGCCAGCCCCTGCCCCGCGGGCACGGCCACCTCGTAGGACAGCTCGCCTGAGAAGCTGATGCGGAACACCCGCGCGGGAACGCCCGCGATGGTGCCGTCCGCCCAGTGCATGAAGGGCAGCGCCTCCTTCGAGACATCCATGCCGCCGAGCTTTTCCAGCAGCTTGCGCGCGTTCGGGCCGACGATGGCCACCTGCGCGAACTGCTCGGTGAGATTGGCGGTATAGACCTGCCAGTCCCACCACTCGCACTGGAGCCAATCCTCCATATGAGCGTGGATCCGGTCGGCCCCGCCCGAGGTCGTGTGGCAGAGCCAGCTGTCCTCGGAGAGCCGGACCACCACGCCGTCATCCATCAGGAAGCCGTTCTCGTTGCACATGAGGCCGTAGCGGCAGCGGCCCACGGGCAGGCTCGACATGACGTTGGTGTAGATCATGTCGAGGAAGCGGCCCGCGTCGGGCCCCTTCACGAGGATCTTGCCCAGCGTGGAGGCGTCGAGCAGCCCGAGCTTCGTGCGCGCGTTGGTGACCTCGCGGGCCACCGCGTCGCCGTGACTCTCACCCGGGCGGCTGTAGCAGTAGGGCCGGCGCCAGAGGCCCACCGGCTCCCAGTAGGCGCCGTGGGCCTCGTGCCAGTCGTGCATCGGCGTGCGGCGCAGCGGCTGGAAGATCTCGCCCCGCGCCTCGCCCACCAGCGCGCCGAAGGTGACGGGCGTGTAGGGCGGGCGGAAGGTGGTGGTGCCAACGGCCGGGATCGGCGCGTTGAGCGATCCCGCCAGCACGGCCAGCCCGTTGATGTTGCTGAGCTTGCCCTGATCGGTGGCCATGCCGAGCGTCGTGTAGCGCTTGGTATGCTCGACCGACTCGTAGCCCTCGCGGGCGGCAAGCTGCACGTCCGACACCTTCACGTCGTTCTGGTAGTCGAGCCACATCTTCGAGCGCAGCGCGGGCGTGGCGCCCTGCGGCATGATCCAGACCGGCTCGGTCGGAGCCTCCTCGGGGCTCTGCGCCCGAGGGGCCGGGCCCTCGCCGCCCACGGCGCGGATGGCGTCGGCCAGCACATCGGCCGAGAGCAGCTCACCGTTGGCCGAACCCGCGGCCGCCACCATCGCCGAGCCGTCGTGGGTGATCGGCGGGCGGGCGGGGTCGGGCCGGAAGGCGGATTGCGCCTCGTCCCAGATCAGCTTGCCGCCGCAGTGGCTCCAGAGATGGACGACCGGGGACCAGCCGCCCGACATGGCGACCGCATCGCAGGCAAACTCGTCGAGCACCGCCCCCTCGCCCGCCTGGGCGCAGACGGCGACGCCGGTCACGCGCTTGCCGCCCTTGATCTTCGCCACCGCGCGGTTGGTCAGGACCGGGATGCCGAGGCTGCGCACCTCTTCGGGCAGCGCGCCGTCGGCCTCGGCCCGCGCATCGAGCACGGCCGGCACCGTAAGTCCCGCGCGGTGAACGGCGATGGCGGTGCGGTAGGCGTCGTCGTTGTTCGTCACGATCACCACCCGGTCACCGGGCGAGACGGCCCAGTTCACCAGATAGTCGCGCACCGCCGAGGCGAGCATCACGCCCGGAATGTCGTTGCCCGCGAAGGGCAGCGGCCGTTCGATGGCGCCCGTCGCCGTCACCACCTTGCCCGCGCGGATGCGCCAGAGCCGCTTCTTCGGCCGCCCGTCGCCCGGCGTATGATCGGCCACCCGCTCTTCGGCCAGCACATAGCCGTGGTCGTGCACCCCGGCCGCCATGCAGCGGGTTCGCAGCGTGACGTTCGGCGCAGCCTCGAGCGAAGCCACCGTGGCCGCCACCCAGTCCGCCGCCGGCCGGCCCTCGATCAGCACGTCATCGACCGGGGCGCGCCCGCCCCAGTGCGGCGTCTGCTCGAGCAGCATCACCATTTGCCCCGAGGCCGAGGCACTCAGTGCCGCCTGAAGGCCCGCTATGCCGCCGCCCACCACGAGGAGGTCGCAGAAGGCGTAGGCCTGCTCGTAACGGTCGGCATCGGGCTCTTCCGGCGGCCGCCCGAGGCCCGCCGAGCGGCGGATCACCGGCTCGAACAGGTGCTTCCACGCCAGCCGGGGCTGAAGGAAGGTCTTGTAGTAGAAGCCCGCGGGCAGGAAGCGCGACGCGGCCGCATTGACCGCGCCCACGTCGAACTCGAGGCTCGGCCAGTGGTTCTGGCTCGCGGCCGAGAGGCCCGCGAACAGCTCGGTCGTGGTGGTGCGCTGGTTGGGTTCCGACCGGCCGCCGGTGCCAAGCTGGACAAGCGCGTTCGGCTCTTCGGCGCCCGCCGCCACGATGCCGCGCGGGCGGTGATACTTGAAGCTGCGCCCGACCAGCATCTGGTCGTTGGCCAGCAGGGCCGCCGCAAGCGTATCCCCGGCAAAGCCGCGCATCCGCTTGCCGTTGAAGGTGAAATCCAGAGGGTGATTGCGGTCGATCAGCCGCCCGCCCCGGGCCAGACGCGTGCTCATTTGCAGCCCTCCCATTCCGGGCGGCGGGCCTTGATTCGGGCCACGATGTCGGGGGGCGGCTCGGAGGTCTGGGCGGGATAGGTGCCGAACACCTCGAGCGTCGCGGTGCAGCGGGCGGCGAGGAACCACTTGCCGCAGCCGTAGCTGTGACGCCACCGCTCGAAATGGACCCCCTTGGGGTTCTTCCGGGCGAACATGTAGGATTCGAACTCCTCGTCCGACGAGCCGGGTCCGAAGCGCTTCAGATGCGCTTCATGACCCGGGCTCAGTTCGGTCTCCTCGGCCTTCACGCCGCAACAGGGACATTCGAGGATCAGCATGCGCGTGCGCTCCGGTCAGGCCGGGCGCAGGCGCCCGGTTCATTCGATGGGATAGATGACGGTCGGGCGGTTGCTGGCGTCCGACGAGCCGCCGAAGTTGCCCGTCGAGAAGATGCCGGCAAGAGACAGCGCCAGCAGGGCGCCGGCGGCAAACCCGCCTGCCTGATAGCGGTATTTCCAGACCGTTTCGAAATCACGCTGGCGACGGGCGGCGACTTCCTCTTTCGTGGGCAGGCGCTTCCAGATCCAGGTGACCGGGTCGATCTTGAGTTCCTCGTCGCTGAGAAGCTCACGCGACTTCTGGACGAGGCGCGAGTCGTTCCAGCGCTTGTCCCAGCCGTATTTCCTGAGGTCGTCCCGCACACGGGCCCTGATCTGATCGAGGGACGGGATGTCGTCGATGAATGAGAACATGTCGGCGTCTCCAGAGAGTTGTGCACAGGAGATACCGCATGGGACACGGGCGTCAAAGCGACACGGTAACGCGGTTGCATCAGTGCGCGACCCCGGCTGCGACCGATTCGTCGATGAAACGGCCCGCGCGGAAGCGGTCCATGCCGAATTCCGCGGCAAGCGGCCCCGGTTCGCCCTTGGCCACCAGTTCCGCCATCGCCCAGCCCGAGCCCGGGATGGCCTTGAAGCCTCCCGTGCCCCAGCCGCAGTTGATGAAGCAGTTGCCCAGCGGTGTCTTCGAGATGATCGGCGAGCGGTCGCCGGTCATGTCCACGATCCCCCCCCACTGCCGCAGCATCTTGAGGCGGCTGATGATCGGGAAGGTCTCCACCAGCGCACGCAGCGTCTCCTCGATGTGATGGAAGCTGCCGCGCTGGGTGAAGTTGTTGAAACTGTCGGTGCCGCCGCCGATCACCAGTTCGCCCTTGTCGGACTGGCTCATGTAGCCGTGCACGGTGTTGGCCATCACCACGACGTCGATGCAGGGCTTGACCGGCTCGGACACCAGCGCCTGCAGCGCCACCGCCTCGACCGGCAGACGGAAGCCCGCCATCTCGGCCACCTGCCCCGAATGGCCCGCCACCACGATCGCGAGCTTCTTCGTGCCGATGAAGCCCTTCGTCGTCTCGACCCCGGACACGACGCCGCCTTCGGCGCGGACACCCGTCACCTCGCACTGCTGGATGATGTGCATCCCCATGGCCGAGCAGGCCCGCGCGTAACCCCAGGCCACCGCGTCGTGCCGCGCCGTGCCGCCGCGCTTCTGCAGCAGCGCCCCCAGCACGGGATAGCGCGGCCCGTGGATGTTCATGATCGGCACGAGGCGCTTGACCTGGTCCGGCCCGATCCACTCGGTCTCGACCCCCTGCAGGAGGTTCGCATGGACCGTGCGCATGTAGCCGCGCACCTCGTGGTGCGTCTGTGCCAGCATGAGAAGACCACGCGGACTGAACATGACGTTGTAGTTGAGATCCTGGCTCAGCGTCTCGTAGAGACTGCGCGCCTTCTCGTAGATCGCGGCCGAGGGATCCTGCAGGTAGTTCGAGCGGATGATCGTCGTGTTGCGGCCCGTGTTGCCACCGCCGAGCCACCCCTTTTCGATCACCGCGACATTGGTGATCCCGAAGTTCTTGCCGAGGTAATAGGCCGTGGCGAGCCCGTGTCCGCCCGCGCCGATCACGATCACGTCATACGAAGGCCGGGGCTCGGGCGAGGCCCAGGCGCGCTCCCATCCCGTATGGTGGCGCATCGCCTCGCGCGCGATGGCGAAGACCGAATAACGTTTCATGGTGCCGACTCCCCGTCTCGGGCCTTTAGTGCCTTCTGGAACGAGCAGGAGTTATAGCCCCGCGTGCAAGCGGCACAATCCGCACAAATGCGACATCACGCGGATGCGACGGGCCCCTGCGTCCCGATGACGGCGTTTTGACCCTTTTGCGCATGCAGGCGAGGCCTTACATGGAGGCCGTCAGCATGGGGGACTGCATGGGGATGACGCTGTTCTGGATCCTCGCCGGCGTGATCGCGCTCGGCGTCGGTGCAATCCTCGTGCAGGCGCTGCTGCGCGGCGGGCGCGGGGCGGCGCCTGCGGCCGCCTATGACATGCAGGTCTATCGCGACCAGCTGCGCGAGATCGAGCGTGACCTCGCCCGCGCCACCATCGCCGCCGAGGAGGCCGACCGGCTGAAGGCGGAGGTCTCGCGCCGGCTGCTCGAGGCCGACCGCGCGGCGCGGAGCGGCGAGAGAGACGGGCGCGCGCCCGGATCGGCGGCGATCGCCGCGGCAGGCGCGGTGCTGCTGCTGCTGGGCGGGTCCTTTGCGGCCTATCTCGACCTGGGCGCTCCGGGCTACCCGGACATGCCGCTCGCGGCGCGGATGGCCGATGCCGACGCCGCCTATCGCGAGCGCCCGAGCCAGGCCGAGGCCGAGGCGCGGATGGCCGCCTCGCACGCGTCCACGCGCCCCGAGCCCGATCCGCAGTTTGTCGAACTGATGGAGAAGCTGCGCGAGGCCGTCACCCGCAACCCGAACGACATCCGCGGGCAGGAGCTGCTGGCGCGCAACGAGGCGGCGCTCGGCAACTATGCGGCGGCGGCCCGCGCGCAGGAGCAGGTGATCGCCCTGTCGCAGCCCAAGGCCACGGCCGAGGACCATGCCGCCCTCGCCGAGCTGATGATCCTGGCCGCCGGCGGCGCCGTCTCGCCCGAGGCCGAAGCACAGCTGACCGAGGCCCTGAGGATCGACCCTTCCAACGGGACGGCCCGCTACTATTCGGGCCTTCTGCTGGCGCAGACGGGCCGGCCGGACATGGCCTTCCGCCTCTGGCGCGCGCTGCTCGAGGGCTCGCGCCCCGGCGATCCCTGGGTGGCGCCCCTCCGGGCGCAAATCGAAGAGCTGGCCTGGCTGGCCGGTGCGAAATACCAGCTGCCCCCGGCCCCGGCCGAGGAACCCGGCGCCCCCCGCCCGACGCAGGAAGAGATGCAGGCCGCCGGCGAGATGACGCCCGAGCAGCGGCAGGAGATGGTGCGCGGCATGGTCGAGGGGCTGAACCAGCGGCTCGCGACCGAAGGCGGCACCGCCTCGGAATGGGCGCGTCTGATCT
Source organism: Cereibacter azotoformans (assembly GCF_021391315.1). Classification (NCBI taxonomy): domain Bacteria; kingdom Pseudomonadati; phylum Pseudomonadota; class Alphaproteobacteria; order Rhodobacterales; family Paracoccaceae; genus Cereibacter; species Cereibacter azotoformans. The sequence continues at coordinate 1,669,183 of NZ_CP090021.1, forward strand.
CGGCCCTCGGCGTGCTGGGCGAGACCGACCGTGCGCGCGCGATCTATGGCGAGGCGATGGGCCGGTTCGAGGGGCGCGAGCCGGATCTGGCCGCCATCCGCGCCGCCGGCGTGCAGGCGGGGGTGGCCGAGTGATCCACGAGAGCATCGAGGAATTTCTTGCGGCCCTGCCCCGCAGCGGCGCGCTGATCGGGCTCGATCTCGGGACCAAGACCATAGGGGTTGCGGTGACCGACGGGCTGCGCCGGATCGCCACTCCGCTCCTGACCATCCGGCGGACCAAGTTCACCGAAGATGCGGCCAGGCTGCGGGCCATCACGGCGGAACGGGGGCTGGTGGGGATCGTGCTCGGCCTGCCGCGCAACATGGACGGCAGCGAGGGGCCGCGGGCGCAATCCACCCGCGCCTTCGCCCGCAATCTCTCGCAGGTGCTGCCGCTGCCCATCGGCTACTGGGACGAGCGGCTCTCGACCGTCGCCGCCGAACGGGCGCTGATCGAGGCGGATACGTCACGGAAGCGTCGCGCCGAGGTGATCGACCATGTGGCGGCCGGCTATATCCTGCAGGGGGTGCTGGACCGGCTGGACTGGCTTGGCCGAAAGAGAAACGCATGAAGGACGAGATCTGGAGACGTGACGAGATCGAGAGCCCTTGCGTCAAGCTCTGCACGATCCATCCCGAGGAAAGGATCTGCGTGGGCTGCGCCCGCACGATCGAGGAGATCGCCGGCTGGTCACGCATGACGCCCGAGGCGCGACGCGCCGTCATGGCCGAACTGCCCGAGCGGGCGCCGCGCCTGACCCGCCGCCGCGGCGGACACGCGGGGCGCACCGGGGGCTGACACCGGGCGCGACTCCGTCCGACCGCCAGAAAACTTGACCCGACGACAGCCGGCCGAACCGGGAACTTTCGGCCGCTTTCATGCATCCGTCATGCATCTTGTCAGTCTGCCGGATAGTCGCGTCATGTTCCTCCTGTCGATCGGTATCTTCCTCTGGGTCGGGGGCCACCTGTTCAAGCGGATCTTCCCCGATCTCCGCGCCCGGATGGGCGACCCCGGAAAGGGCCTCATCACGATCATCATCACGGTCGGGCTCGGGCTGATGATCTACGGCTACCGGACGGCGGACTACATCCCCGTCTATATACCGCTGCCCGAGATCGGCTATCTGAACAACCTGCTCATGCTGGTTGCCATCGTGCTGCTGGGCGCGGGGGTGCTGAAGGGGGTGATCTGGACGCGCATCCGGCACCCGCAGTTCCTGGCCACCATGATCTGGGCCACCGCGCATCTGCTCGTGAACGGAGACCTTGCCGCGATCCTGCTGTTCGGCAGCATGTGGCTCTGGGCGGCGGGCTCGATCCTGCTGATCAATGCGCAGGAGGGAGAGTGGGTGCGCCCACCGCCGGGACCGCTGCGGCGCGACGCCGTGCTGGTGGGGATCGGGCTGGCCCTTTACGGCGCGATCACCTCGACCCACATCTACCTCGACCACAATCCCTTCATGGGCAGCTACTACTGACCTCCGTTTAGCGGATACTCCGCCAGCTCCTCGTAGCGCGCGCCCTTGGGGCCGAGGAATGACCGGTAGAGGACGAAGCGCGTCACATCGAAGGCGCCCGCCTGCGAGGCAGCCCCCCCGGCCACGGCGCGCTCGAGCCGCATCCGCTCCTCGGGCGGGGGCGGCGAAAAGCGGCCGAGCGTGACGTGGGGCCTGAACCGGCGGCGCTCGGGCGCGATCCCGGCCACTCTCGCGGCACGCTCGACCTTGGCCTGAAGACGCTCCAGCGGCGCCGAAGCTGTGACACCCGCCCATGCGGCGCGGGGCCGGTCACCGCCGAAGAGCCCGAGCCCCGCGATCTCCAGCCGGAAGGGCGGCATGACGATCCCGGCAAGCCCCTCGTGCGCGGCCTCCAGCACCGGCCCCGGCACCTCGCCCAGAAACAGAAGCGTCAGGTGGAGGTTCTCGGGCTCGATCTTGCGCGGCAGCGGCAGAAGGAACTGTTGCAGGACGAGGGCCGAACGGATCGCCTCGGGCAGCGGGATGGCGACAAAGGCGCGGATCATCGGCGCGCCAGACGGGCGAGCCGCTCCCGGACCTCGGGCCGCACCGGACCTTCGCGGGGCGGGTCGCGCAACGTCTCGATCATCGCGGCCGCGGGCGGCGGGCGCCCGCCGCCGCCCCAGTCGAGTGCTTCCAGCACGGAGCGGGCGGACGCGGGCAGGCGGTCCGGGATCTCGTGGCCGGAAAGGACGGCCCAGACGCCCGCCCAGCAACGGCCCACCGACCAGGGGTTGTAGCCCCCGCCGCCAAGAACAAGGAACCGCGGCGCCACGGGGCGCAGGGCCGTCACCACCTCGAAATGCGCATTGTTCGACAGCGACAGCCGCGACAGCGGATCCTCGTCCAGCGCGTCGGCTCCGCATTGCAGCACGAGCGCCTCGGGGCGGAAGGCCGCAAGCCGGGGCAGGATCAGCCCCTCCAGGGCGGCGCGCATCTCGGTATCGTTGAAACCGCGCGGCACCGGCAGGTTGAAGCAGTTCCCGCCCCCGTCCGCATCAAGCGTGCCGGTGAAGGGCCAGCGCCCCTCCTCGTGAACCGAGATCAGCAGCGCCTCGGGATCGCCCGCAAAGGCATGTTCCACCCCGTCGGGATGATGGGCGTCGATATCGACATAGGCGATGCGCCGCAGGCCGGCGCGCCGCAGGACCAGCATCCCCAGCACCGGATCGTTGAGATAGCAGAAGCCGTTCGCCCGATCCGGCAGGCCATGGTGCGTGCCTCCGTCGGGGACATGCACGCAGCCGCCCGTCCGCAGAAGCTCGGCCGCCAGCATGACGCCCCCTGCCCCCGTCGCGGGCCTGCGGAACATCTCGGGAAAGACCGGATTCGACAGCGTGCCGAGCCCGAACGCGGCCAGCGTGCCGGGGGCCGCAAGCCCCGCCTCGGCGGCCTGAAGCGCCGCGACATAGTCGGGATCGTGCCAGATGTGCAGCGCGGCCGGCTTGGCGCGCGGCGCGCCGCGGTAGTTGGCCGACGAGAGCCAGCCCATCGCGCGCGCAAGGTCCATCACCGTCGAGACGCGCGGAACGCGCAGCGGATGGCGCAGCCCGTAGCTCGAGCCGCGGTAGATCTCGGATCCGATGAAGATGGGCTGATCGAGACGCGAAGGGGTCGCGGCCGGGCCGCGCACCTCGGGCGGGGCCGCCTCCGCCTGTCCCGCTGCGCGGATCACGGCCGGCTGCTCGTCACGGAAGAAGTGCCTCGATCCGCCCGACGATCGCCCGATCGGTCGGCCGCACCGGCGAGGCCCAGCTGGCCACCAGCTCACCCTCGCGGTCAATCAGCACCTTGTGGAAGTTCCAGCCCGGAACCACCTGATGCTCCTCGGCCAGCCAGCGGTAGAACGGATGGGCCTCCGATCCCGTCACATGGGTGATGGTGGTCATCGGTATCGTCAGGTCGAAGTTCGTGGCGCAGAAGTCGCGGACGGCGCGCGCGTCATCCAGTTCCTGCCGGAAATCATCGGAAGGCACGGCCAGCACGGTCAGCCCCTGAGCGGCGTAGCGATCCGAAAGATCCTGCAGGTCGTCATACTGCGGCGTGAACCCGCAGAGCGACGCCGTGTTCACCACGAGAACCGGCCCCCTGGCCCGCAGATGATCGAGCCGGATCTCTCCGCCGTCGATCGAGTCGAAGACGATCACGGGTGCGCTTGCGGCAATAGCCGGCGGGGCAAGATGGCAGAAGGCGGCGATGAACAGCACACGAAGGAACATGGCAGGGTGTCCCGGCACGAGGCACCTCTTCCGGAGGCGCGCGGAGCGGCCGATGGAACGCCGCTTGCATCCATAGCATAGGAGAACTTCTCGGGCGGTCAAACGGACCGCGGACGGCCTTCCTTCCCTTGCGGATCTTTTCGACTGCCTGCAACAATCTGAGAACTTTTTTCGGTTATGCTGCGTTGCGGTGGTGCGACGAAGCCAGAGGGCTGGGCGGGACGGAACCAAGATGAGAACCGGGCCACGATGCCCGGCAGGAGGTGGCGATGGGCGACGGGCGGTTCAGGATGATCACCGGCAATGCGGAGGAGGCCGGCGAGGTGCGCATGCAGTGCGGCGCGGTCTGCTGGCGCCGCAACGGCGGGGAGGTGGAGGTCCTGCTCATCACCAGCCGCGACACCGGGCGCTGGGTGATTCCCAAGGGCGGACGCATCGCGGGCCTCGACGATCCGGCCTCGGCCGCGCAGGAAGCCTGGGAAGAAGCCGGCATCCGCGGCGCGGTCGGTGCGCGCGCGCTGGGACGCTTTACCTACCGCAAGCTGGCCAAGAATGCCGGAAGCATCGCCTGCGAGGTCGTGGTTTTCCCGCTTGAGGTCGATGAGATGCTCGACACCTTCCCCGAGCGGGGGCAGCGCAAGCGCAAGTGGTTCAACCCCGACAAGGCGGCCCTCAAGGTGGCCGAACCCGAGCTGCGCGAGATCCTCGGCAGGTTCGATCCGGTCGCCGATGCCCCGTCGGACGAATTGCCGCTGCAAGGGCGTTGAACCTCGTCACGCAGAGCCTTACCTGACAGGATGAGGGGCCGCACAGGGGCGGCTCCGATCCGGTGCCGAGATGATCCGCTATTCCCTCAAATGCGCTGATGACCACGGGTTCGAAAGCTGGTTCCAGTCGTCCGAAGCCTTTGACGGGCTGTTGAAGGCCCGCAAGGTCTCCTGCCCCGTCTGCGGTTCGGCCCAGGTCGAGAAGGTGCTGATGGCACCCGCCGTCCAGCCGTCGCGCGCGGCCAAGCCGGTCGCCGATACCGCCCGCCCCCTCGCCACGCCCTCATCGAAGATCGAGGAGGCGCTCCTGACGCTGCGGCGGCAGGTGCAGGAAAACTCGGAATATGTCGGCATGGGATTCGTGAACGAGGCGCGCCGGATCCACAATGGCGAGGCGCCTGAGCGCGCGATCTATGGCGAGGCGAAGGTCGAGGAGGCGCGGCGCCTGATCGAGGACGGCGTGCCCGTCGCCCCCCTGCCCTTCATGCCGCAGCGCAAGGTCAACTGAGGCGCGGATCGTCGCGGAGGCCGGTCGGTCCCTTGACCTTCGCGCCCCGGCGGGGCCTTCTGGCCGCGTTCCATCCTGACCCGGAGACCATGCGTGAAGATCAACGGCACCCCTTTCCGCTCGATCTGGACCGAAGCGGGCGAAGTCCGCATCATCGACCAGCGGTGGCTGCCGCATGAACTCCGCATCGTTCCGCTGCGCTCGCGGGCCGAGTTCGCCACCGCGATCCGCGACATGTGGGTGCGGGGCGCCCCGCTGATCGGCGCCACCGCCGCCTGGGGCATGGCCGTGCAGATGGCCGAGGATGCCTCGGACCGGGCGCTCTGCGAGACATGGGAGATGCTGCACGAGACGCGGCCCACCGCCATCAACCTGCGCTGGGCGCTCGACGAGATGAAGCGGCTTCTGGCCCCGCTGCCCCCCTCGGAACGGGCGGCCGCCGCCGCGCGCCGGGCGGCCGAGATCTGCGACGAGGATGTGGAGATCAACCGCCGCATCGGCACCCACGGCCTCGCGCTCATCCGCGAGATCGCCGAGCGCAAGGCGGGGCGCGTCAACATCCTGACCCATTGCAACGCCGGATGGCTCGCCACGGTGGACTGGGGCACCGCGACCTCGCCGATCTACCACGCGATCGAGGCCGGGATCGACGTGCATGTCTTTGTGGACGAGACCCGGCCGCGCAACCAGGGCGCGCTGCTCACCGCCTGGGAGATGAACTCGCACGGGGTGAGCCACGACCTGATCACCGACAATGCCGGCGGCCATCTGATGCAGCATGGCGAGGTGGACATGGTGATCGTGGGCACCGACCGGACCACCGCGCAGGGTGATGTCTGCAACAAGATCGGCACCTATCTGAAGGCGCTGGCGGCGAAGGCGAACGGGGTGCCCTTCTATGTGGCCCTGCCCTCTCCCACGATCGACTGGACGGTGCGCGACGGCGTGAAGGAAATCCCGATCGAGGAACGCTCCGGCCTCGAGGTGACCCATGTGCAGGGCAAGGCCCCCGACGGAACGGTGCTCTCGGTCCAGATCTCGCCCGACGGCACCGGCGCGCGCAATCCGGCATTCGACGTGACACCGGCCACGCTGGTCACGGGCCTCATCACCGAGCGCGGGATCTGCGCCGCCGATGCGCGATCCATGGCGGCCATGTTCCCCGAGCGGGCCACAGCCTGAGCCGTTCAGCGCCGCGCGAACCTCAGCAGGACCACGGCGGCGACGGACAGAAGCAGGATGGCCGACGCCTCGAGCACGATGTTCTGCGGATCCATGTCCTTGCCCTGCAACACGATCAGGCGGGCAAGGGCGGTGATGGCGATGAAGATCGGATAGACGAAGGGCAGCCCCTTGCCGGTGTAGAAGACCGCGACCATGGCGATGACCTCGGTATAGAGGAACATCAGCAGGATGTCGCCGAGGTTCACGCTCCACCGTTCGATGATCGACCAGATCTCGACCGCGGTTGCGGCCAGCGTCATGACCGCCACGAGGATCAGAAGGCCCCGCTCGATCACGCCGAGCGCCGTGACCATCACCAGATTTTCGGTGCGCCCGCCCTTCGGAGAAGGGGCTTCATGCACCGGCTGCATTCCGTCGCCCTCTGGCACCATCTGATCTCCCCCTCACCGCCTACGAGAGGAAGCCTAGCAGGTCGATCCCTTCGCGCCAACCGGCTGGCCGAATGGGGGATGAGAGCCATACCCGGAAATGGGCGGAGCGTAGCCTCCGGGGGAAGGCTGCGCTCCGCATGTCCGGGCGAGGGGCAACCGCCCGGACGAACATCGTCTCTTTCGGCCTGCGCCCTCAGCTGGCCTGCGAGGGCCTGTCACCCGTGCGCGCCTCCGCGGGCTTGGAGCGACCGGCGGCCTGATCGGCAGCCGGTTCCGACGGTGCGGCCGGCCCCGGCGAATGCGCCGGAGAAGACGGGGCCGACGTGGACTGGGCCGACGTGGACTGAGCCGACGTAGACTGGGCCGACGAGGAATGGCCCGCAGGCGACGCGGACGAAGTCTGATGCGGCTCGGACGCGCGCTTCGGTGCCATCCCGAGTTGCGTGCTTCCCGACCGGCGTTCTGCGGCCATGAAGCCGAACCAGCAGACCGCCAGCATTCCGAGGAACACGAGGATTCCCAACATGTATGACATAGATGTCCTCCTTTCCGGCGCCTAACGCCCTTGGCGAGACCCGGTTCCGCAGGTTCGCGCAAAACGCTCAACGTGACAATGATCTTGGCCGTGATGCCCACCCAGCCGGGCCGGAGCCCTCGAAAGAGCCGGCCTTGCAGGGGCGGGCATCCGCCCTTCAGTCGAACGTCGCCACATTGTGCACACCCACATCCGGGTCATGGTCCGTCACGTTGGCCTTGGCGATCTCATAGGCGAAGCGGGCCGCCGAGCCGGTCGAGGCCCAGATCGCCGCGCTTTGCAGCCGCACCGACAGCATCACGAGGTCGGGGTCGTCCTTGCCCTCGAACCAGGCGCCCACCACGGGATTCCACATCTCGTCGAGCTTTGCGCGGTCCATCTCGTCCGCGACGGGCCCCGAGGCGCAGGCGTGGAAATCCTGATCCGGCGAGATGATGCAGAAATGCGCCTTGCTGGTGGGACCGACCGCCTTGAACAGGTCGGTGCTGCGCTTGGTGAGGAACCAGATCCGGCCGCCCGTCTCATCGCAATGATGCGACATCGGCTGCATGTGCTGACCCGAGCCCTCGATGCCGAGCATGCCGGCGCGCAGCTTGCCGACCTCTTTCCAGAAGGCGGCTTTGGGGTCGGTCTGGGCTAGTTTCGTGTCGGCCATTCGGCCCTCCTGATCTGCTGTGGCACGGCGGGTGCAACCGGCCCCGCTTCGGGTTGGTTCCCGCGGTGGCCCGCACCGGGGCGGCGCGCGGCGCTCGGAACAAATGGCTTCCGATCCCTGTTTCTGGGCGACACGGGGCAAGGCGGATGCCTGTCGCATCGCCGGCCACAGACATCGCGAGGAGATCAGGATGCAGACCGACAAGAACATGACCGGCCCGGGGACAGCCTCGGCTCCGTCCGGCCGTCCGGGCCTCACCGACAACGTGCGCGAGACCGCCCGCCGCGAGATGGACGATGCGCGGGACCATCTGCATGAGGCCGCCGGCCGCGCACGCAGCGGGGCGCGCGAGGCGCGCAGCAGCGTGTCCCGCCTCGTCATGGACGAGGTGGACCGCCGCAAGGAGGACCTGTGCGCCGGGATCCACGGGCTGGCCGAGTCCATGCGCAAGGCGGCCGACGAGGCCGAGCGCCGTGAGGACACGCCGACGCCGCCGCACATGATCCATCAGGCGATCAACACGCTCGACGACATGGCGGACCGCATGCGCCACCGCTCGGCCGATGACATGGCGCGGTCCGTGGCCCGTTTCGGGCGCGAGAACCCCGCGCTCTTCGTGGGCGGCGCGCTCTTTGCCGGGCTCGCGCTGGGCCGCTTCCTGGTCTCCTCCTCGTCCGACCGCCACCGCCGCGGGAACCGGGACAACGAGGACCGGATGGGCCTGCGCGACGAGGATCGCTGGGGTGGTTCCGCGGCCGGTGGCACCTCGCCCTCGCGCGGACCGAGCGATCCGATGGGGACCGATCCGATGGGAAGCCGCTCGGACCCGACGGGATCCGGCGTCGGCGGCACGCGCGTCGGTGGCGCGGGTGTTGCGGGCGCGGGGTTGGGCGGCACGGGTTCGGCCGGAGCCTCGGGCGCAGGGTCGTCCGGCTCGGCCGCCTCAGGCCAGGGCGGCACCCCCGGCATGGCGAGCTTCGGCAGCGGCGCTGCGGCCTCGGGCAGCGGGCCGGCGGGCTCGGACCGCACGAACAAGGGCGACGCGCACCACCACGAGGGCTCGCCGTCCGCTCCCGCCGGCAGCCCGATCGTCGGCGAGACGGCGAAGCCGCTGGGTTCAGGGGCAAAGGATGGGGTAACGGACAAGGAGGGACGAGATGGAAGCGCCTAAGCGCCCCCTTGGCACCGAACGGTCGATAGCGGACCTCCTGTCGGATCTGGTGCGCGACCTCACCGGCCTCGTGCGCAGCGAAAGCCGGCTGGCGCGGGCCGAGATTGCCGAGGCGGGGCGCAGCTTCGCCATCGGCGCCGAACTGATCGCCGCGGGCGCCATCCTGCTGCTCGTGGCGCTTCTGGTGCTGGTGCAGGCCCTCGTGGTCCTGCTGGCCCATTGGGTCGGCCCGGCTTGGGCCGCCCTGATCGTGGGCGTGGCGCTCGCCGCGATCGGCGGGATCCTCATCGCGCGCGGCCGCAAGGACCTAAGCGCCGCCAGCCTGGTGCCCGAGCGCACCATCGAACAGACCAGCCGCGACGTGCGGCTTGCACGGGAGCAAATCTGATGAATTCTGACAAGATCGAACGCGAAGTGGAAGAGAACCGCGCCCGGGTGGAGAGCACGCTCGATGCGCTGAAGGAACGGATGACGGTCAATCAGGTGGTCGATGACCTCGCGAATTTCGTGGGCGTCGAGGACGTGCGCGGGGTGATGAACTCGGCCGGGCGGCAGGTGCGGGACAATCCCGTGGCCCTCGGGCTGATCGGTCTCGGCCTCGCCTGGCTCGCCTTCGGCGGCTCGTCCGACCGGAGCCGCTCCCGTTCCTCCTACGGGCCGGACGGCTATTCCGACTACCCCGGGGGCTATGCCTCGGGCGGCCGCTCGTACGAGCCCTACGGCGGAGGCGCCGAATACCGCTCGTCCGGTGAAGGCATGGCCTCGCGCGTGAAGCACGCGGTCAGCGACGCGGCCGACAGCGTCAGCCGGGCCGCCCATGCCGCAACCGAACGGGTCAGCCACGGCGCCCACGCCGCGGCCGAGAAGGTGGGCGGAGCCTTCGGCGATGCCCGCGACCGCGCCGGCCGCGCCCGCGAGGATGCCTACGACCGCGCCGGACACTGGCGTGACGACCTCGGCCATCGCTCGGAGGATCTGCGCCATCGCGCCGAGCACTGGCAGGGCCGCGCCTCGTCGAGCGCCCAGCACATGCGCGAGAGCGTGGCGCACGGGATGGAGCAGCAGCCGCTTCTGGTGGGGGCCGCGGCGGTGGCGCTTGGCGCGGTGATCGGTGCGGCCATGCCGCGGACGCGGACCGAGGACCGCTGGATGGGCCGCACCAGCGACGATCTCTGGGATGAGGCCAAGGCGACCTCGTGGGAACTGCGCGACCGTGCGATGAGCGCGGCGCGCGAGACCTACGACGCCACCCTCGACGCCGCCCGCGAGGAAGGGTTGATGCCCGAAAAAGGCGAGACGCTGGCCTCGAAGCTCGGCCGTGTGGCCGAAGCCGCGGCCTCGGAAGCCAAGGCGCAGGTCGATCCGGTGCTGCACGGGAAAGAGGGCGAGGAGGCCACCAGCTCCGCGACCGGACAGGGCTCCGGTCAATCCTCTGGCTCGACCAAGGCTGCCGGCAAGAGCGTCTGAACTCCCCAAAACGAACGAAGGGCGGACCGGCCGGTCCGCCCTTTTCCTGTGTCATGGGCACGGCGACCTTCGGACCGCCGCCGCATCCTCTTCGACTCAGGAGTAGATCGGCGGTGTCTGCTCGCCCGGATCGGGCAGGTCCGGGTCGCCCGGCGGGATCGGATCCGGGTCCGGCATCGGATCGGGATAGGGGTTCGGCTCGGGCATCGGATCCGGCGTCGGCGGATCGTTGGGACCGAGGCGCATCTCGTCACTCATTCGCTTGCTCCTCTCCTTCGGGCATTCCGTGCCCTTCTGCCACCAAGATGCGTCGGGGCAGAATGTTCCGGCTCAGAACCTCCGGCTCAGGCAGGGCGACCCCCGCAGGCCGAACCGCCACGGCCGCTCGGCTGCGCGGCTGATTCCGATGCGGGGCCCCACCAGGATCGCCCCGGCCTCGAGGGGCGCGCCCGGGCGGAGAAGAAAGCCGGCCGTGCCGAACCGCGCCCCGTCGTCCGCCAGCGAGAGTCCCAGCGCCTGCCCGATCCGTCCCGGCCCCGAACAGAGACGTTGGACCTCCTCGGTTCCCCGGCGCCGCGCCATTTCGGCCAGCCCCTCGGTCGGCTCCAAGGCGCGGATCAGCACGGCATGGCCCGGCGCACACACGACATTGAGGCACAGGTGGATGCCGTAGGACAGATAGACATAGGCGCAGCCCGGCGAGCCGAACATCGACCCGTTGCGCGCCGTGGGGCCGCGAAAGCTGTGCGAGGCGGGATCGTCGGGCGCATAGGCTTCGGTCTCGACGATCCGGCCGCCCGCACCCCGCACCGTCAGATGCGCGCCGACCAGATCCACGGCGACCGAGGTGGCATCCCTGCCGAAGAACGCCGCAGCCCGTTCCATGCCCGTCTTCCGTCCTCACCCGACCACGCCGCAGTGGAGCCTTTGCCGGAACATTCCTCGGCCGAACAGGTTCTCTCCGCAAGACCGCACCCCGTGCGGCATCCCCATGAAGATTACGAATGGAGAGAATGTCGATGATGAAAGTTGCTTTGGCTGCAGCCCTTTTCGGTATCGTTAGCACGCCGGTTCTGGCGCAGAGCGGCGCCGACGGCATGGACCCCACCCGGCCCGTCGCGACCGAGACCGGCACTGGCAGCATGCGCGACATCAGCGAGCAGACCTGGTCGGACGACGTCCGGGAGGTCTTCTTCATTGATGAAGCGATGACGTCCCTGCGCCCCACCGACGAGATGGAGGAACGCTGGGCGGCCCTCGATCCCGAAGCGAAGGAGCGCGCCAAGCGCGACTGTCAGGCCTTCCTGATGGATGCGGGCTCGATGGGCGGCGCCTCATCGGGCGGCCTGGGCGGTGCGCTCCGGCCTGACACGGAACAGGCGGACTCGGGGTCGCAGATCGGCGGGACCGATACACCTGCCCCGGTGCCGACCGACACGACCAATTCGTCCGAAGCCCCGCCCGCGCCGGGCAATGCGCCCGTCTGGAACCAGGCCTGTTCCTTCGTCACCTCGTTCCAGTCCCAGTAAGAGCGGCCCGCGGCCGGACACGCCCGGCGCGAGCCACGTCACCGCTGTCGGACAGCCTCGCTGTGCGTCAGCGCATCCGACCCGGCCGGATCGTCGCGCGATGATCCGGCCGAACCATGCCCGGCCCCTGCTGCCGGCCCTCATCCATCCCGTCGTCAAGGAGAGCCAGATGGCCGATGACAAGCCCGCTTCGCGTCCTGGAAGTTTCGAGAACCTCGTGTCCGACTACGGGGCCGGAGGTGAGTTCCATCAGCACGCCGGAGACCGCGACGACCGGCTGACCACCGCCCAGGGCGTCACGATCGCCGACAACCAGAACTCGCTCAGGGTCGGGCGGAACGGGCCCACCGCGCTCGAGGATTTCGTCCTACGCGAAAAGATATTCCATTTCGACCATGAGCGGATCCCCGAGCGGGTGGTCCATGCGCGCGGCTTTGGCGCCCACGGGCTCTTCGAATGCACGAAGGCCATCCCCGAGATCACCCGCGCCGCGCCCTTCCAGAAGGAAGGCAAGGTCACCGAGACCTTCGTCCGCTTCTCGACGGTGGCGGGGTCGAAAGGCTCGATGGATCTGGCGCGCGACGTGCGCGGCTTCGCCACCAAGTTCTACACCGACGAAGGCAACTGGGACCTCGTGGGCAACAACATTCCCGTCTTCTTCATCCAGGACGCGATCAAGTTCCCCGACCTCGTCCATGCCGTGAAGCCCGAACCCGACCGCGGCTTCCCGCAAGCGCAATCGGCGCATGACAATTTCTGGGACTTCATCTCGCTGACGCCCGAGTCGATGCACATGGTGATGTGGCAGATGTCGGACCGCGCGATCCCCAAGAGCTTCCGCTTCATGGAAGGGTTCGGCGTCCATACCTTCCGCTTCGTCAATGCCGAGGGCAAGTCGAGCTTCGTCAAGTTCCACTGGAAGCCCCGGCTCGGCCTTCAGTCGGTGCTGTGGGACGAGGCGCTGAAGGTCAACGGCGCCGACCCCGACCGGCACCGGCGCGACCTGTGGGAGGCGATCACGGCCGGCGACTTCCCCGAATGGGATCTCGGCCTGCAGATCTTCGACGAAGCCTTCGCCGACCGTTTCGACTTCGACGTGCTCGACCCGACCAAGATCATCCCCGAGGATCTGGTGCCGCTGACCATCGTGGGGACGCTGACGCTCGACCGCGTGGTGGACAACTTTTTCGCCGAGACCGAGCAGGTCGCCTTCTGCACCCAGAACGTGATCCCCGGCATCGACTTCACCAACGATCCGCTGCTGCAGGGCCGGAACTTCAGCTACCTCGACACGCAGCTCAAGCGGCTGGGCAGCCCGAACTTCACCAAACTGCCGATCAACGCGCCGCGCGGCTGTCCCGTGAACAATTTCCAGCAGGACGGCCACATGCAGACCGCCAACCCCAAGGGCCGGGTGAATTACGAGCCCAACGGCTGGGGCAAGGGGCCGCGCGCCCATCCGCTCGAGGGCTATGTGAGCTACGCCGTGCGCGAGGAAGGCGAGAAGCGCCGCCTCCGGCCCGAGAGCTTTGCCGACCACTACAGCCAGGCGCGGCAGTTCTTCCTGAGCCAGACGCCGGTCGAGCAGGGCCACATTCGCGATGCGCTGGTGTTCGAACTGTCGAAATGCCAGGAGATCGAGATCCGCGCGCGGATCGTGGCCCATCTGCTCAACATCGACGAGGGGCTGGCCGAGGCGGTCGCGAAGGGGCTGGGCCTGGCTGCGATGCCCGATCCGGCCCCGGCGGCCCGGCCCACGCGCACCGACCTGCCTCCGTCGGACGCGCTGAGCATCCTGAAGAACCCGCCGCCCTCCTTTGCCGGCCGGACCGTCGGCGTCCTTGTCGGAGACGGTGTCGAGGCCGGCCTGCTCTCGGAACTGCGCTCGATCCTTGCGGCCGAGGGCGCCATGGTCAAGCTGGTGGCCCCCCGCATCGGTGGGGTGACGGACAGCGCGGGCGCGCTGCACCCGGCCGACGAGAAGCTCGGCGGCGGGCCTTCGGTGCTCTTTGATGCGGTGGCGGTGCTGCCGGGCGCCGAGGCGGTGGCAATCGCCGCCAATCCGGCCGCGCAGGACTTCCTCACGGATGCCCATGCCCATTGCAAGTTCATCGCCCACCACGGAGCCGAGGCGCTGATCGACGCCTGCGCCCTGCGGGACAAGATGGACGAGGGTTGGCGGGCCCTCGCGGGCACGTCCGACATCGACAGCTTCGTCGCCGCCTGCCGAAGCCTGCGCCACTGGCCGCGCGAGCAGACGCTGGGCGGGAACCCTCCCCTCGTGCGGACGTTTTCGCTCTAGGCCCCACGGGGCGCAAAGGAAGAGGATCGACCATGGCTTATGCGAGGAACGATACGCGCGCGGGAGAGGGGCGGCATTCGACGCTCATGCTCGCCTCCGCCGTGATTCTCGGCGCGTTCGGTGCTCTGGCGGTGCGGCATCTGATGAACAGCCGTCAGCCGTCGGGCTACCCGGATGTCAGGCCCGCAGGCCCGGACGCGATGCGTGACCCGCCGGACGACTGGGACGAGGTGGACGAGCAACTGGATGAGTCCTTCCCGGCCAGCGATCCACCCTCGAACTACTAGGCCGGCCGAAGGGCGCCCCTGCCGGGCGCCCTTTGCGACCATCCCCATCCGAGGCCGGGGCCGGATGACCGTGCGAAAACCCCACTCGGCAGGAACCTCCGGTTGTGGCCCACGTTGACCGCCTTGTCGAACGAGGGGACCAACATGTCGAACAGCGACGCCCGCCATGAAGCGGGCCCTTCCGATACAACCTGCGGCCGCGAGATCCCGCGCGATCCCCGGCTCGATGCGTCGATGGGGCTGCTGTCGGAAGGCTACAGGTTCGTGTCGAACCTCTGCGACCAGCTCGACAGCGACATCGTCTCGACCCGCATCCGCCTGCGCGAGGTGATCTGCCTGCGCGGCGGCACCGCGGCCCGGCTGCTTTATGGCGCCGAGGGCCTGACGCGCGTGGGCGCGATGCCCTCGAGCGTGCTGCATCTGTTGCAGGACAAGGGCTCGGTGCAGCAGCTCGAAGGGCCGGCGCACCGTCACCGCAAGGCCCTGTTCCTCGGCATCTGCATGGATCCCGCGCGCGTGGAGGCGCTGGTCGCAGAGTTTCGCGCTGCCTGGCGCGCCGCGCTGGACGAGTGGGAAGAAGCCGACAGCATCGTCCTGCAGCAGGAGGCCGCGCGCGTGCTGACCCGCGCCGCCTGTCGCTGGGCCGGCGTCGAGAACCAGCCCGAGGCGCGGCTGGCCGAAGAGATCTTCGACATGATCGACAAGGCCGGCAGCATCGGCCCGCGCAACTGGCTGGCCCAGATGCGGCGGTCGGGCACGGAACGGCGCCTGCGCAAGCTGATCGAGCAGGTGCGGGCCGGGGAGGTGGTGCCGGGGAGCGCGACGGCGCTTCATGCCATCGCCTTCCACCGGGAAGCCGACGGCGCGCTGCTCGATGACACGGTGGCGGCGGTCGAACTGCTCAATGTCCTGCGCCCCATCGTGGCGGTCGGGCGCTACATCACCTTCACCGCGCTGGCGCTGCACCGCGAGACCAACTGGCGCGACCTCTTCCGCTCGGGGACGCTGGAACTGGCGGCCGACTTCGCCGAGGAGGTGCGTCGGATCTCGCCCTTCTTCCCCTTCACCGCCGCCGTCACGACCCGCCCCCTGCAGTGGGAGGGCTACGACCTGCCCGCCGACCAGTGGCTGCTTCTGGATCTCTACGGCACGCTGCACGATGCGCGCAACTTCCCCGATCCCGCCCGCTTCCGGGCAGAGCGGATGCTGAGTTGGTCCGGGCAGGACGATTGCTTCGTCCCGCAGGGCGGTGGCGAGGTTGCCGTCACCCATCGGTGCCCCGGCGAGATGATCACGGTCGAACTGCTGAAGGAGGCGATCCGCCTGCTCTGCCTCGAGATGGACTACGAGATTCCCCCACAGGATCTTGGCGTGCGGCTGAACCGCCTTCCCGCCCAGCCCCGCAGCGGCATGGTGCTGGCCTCGATCCGGCGCCGCCCGGGAACAGAGCCTTGTGTTGCCGGTTGACCTGACAACGGAAAGGAGAATCCCATGCTCAAGTTCATCGGCGGCACCGTCGGCTTCATCTTCATCGTCGGCCTGCTCGTGATCATCGGAATTCTCGCGCTGATCTTCTGATCGAGGGGCGTCACCCCGGAAGTGCGGCGGAGTGCCGAAGCGGCGGCCCCGAGGGCCGCCGCATCCGTTCGCCGGGGACAGGTCAGCCCCAGTCCAGGACCACCTTGCCCGAGGTTCCGCCGCGCATGACGGCAAAGCCCTCGGCAAAGTCCGTCACGGGGAAGCGGTGGGTAATCACCCGGCGGATGTCGAGGCCGTTCTCGAGCATCGCGATCATCTTGTACCAGGTCTCGAAGATCTCGCGGCCATAGACGCCCTTGATCGTCAGGGCCTTGAAGACGATGCGGCTCCAGTCCACGGGGCTGCGGCCGGGCGGTATGCCCAGCATCGCGATCCGGCCGCCCATCACCATCGCTTCGACCATCTGGTCAAAGCCCGCAGGCGCGCCCGACATCTCCATGCCGACGTCGAAGCCCTGCACGATCCTGAGCCGCCCCATGACCTCGCGCAGATCCTCGGAGGCGACATTGACCGGCACGACATCGGCAACCTCGCTTGCGAGCCGCAGCCTGTCGGGATTGACGTCGGTGATGACCACATGCCGCGCGCCGACATGCCGGGCGACGGCCGCCGCCATGATGCCGATCGGGCCTGCCCCGGTGATCAGCACATCCTCGCCCACCAGATCGAAACTGAGCGCCGTGTGAACCGCATTGCCGAGCGGGTCGAGGATCGCCCCCACCTCGTCGTCGATCGAGTCGGGCAGCGGCACCACGTTGAAGGCCGGCAGCCGGAGGTAATCGGCAAAGGCGCCGGCAACATTGACCCCGATGCCCCGTGTCTCGGGATCGAGGTGGAAGCGCCCCGCGCGCACCTGCCGCGAATGATGCCCGATGAGGTGCCCCTCGCCCGAGCATCTCTGGCCGACCGTCAGATCCTCGACATCGCGGCCCACCTCGACGATCTCGCCGGCGAACTCGTGCCCGGTCACCAGCGGCACCGGCACCGTCCGGGCCGCCCATTCGTCCCAGTTCCAGATATGCACATCGGTGCCGCAGATCCCGGTCTTCTTCACCCGGATCAGCACCTCGTCGGGGCCGATCCCGGGCACCGGACGCTCCTCCATCCAGAGACCGGGCTCTGCCTTCGCCTTGACCAGCGCGCGCATCAGATCGCTCCCACCGCCTTGCCTGCCTCGCGGAACGCGCCCAGGGCGAACTCCAGATCCTCGCGCGTCAGGGCCGCATTCATCTGGGTGCGGATCCGCGCCTGCCCGCGCGGCACCACCGGGAAGAAGAAGCCCGACACATAGACCCCCCGCTCGTAGAGCGCGGCGGCCATCTCCTGCGCGAGCCGCGCCTCGCTGAGCATCACGGGCACGATCGGATGGTCGCCGGGCAGAAGGCGGAAGCCCGCCTCGGCCAGCCCCGCCCGCCAGAAGGCCGTATTCTCGAAGAGCCGCGCGCGCAGATCGTCGGCCGCCTCGACCAGATCGAGCGCGGCAAGGCCCGCCGTCACGATCGCCGGCGGCAGGGCGTTGGAGAAGAGATAGGGCCGCGCCCGTTGCCGCAGAAGGTCGATCACGGGCTGCGGGCCCGCCACATAGCCCCCCAGCGCCCCGCCGAGCGCCTTGCCGAGCGTCCCGGTGAGAATGTCCACCCTCACCCCATGATGGGCGGGCGTCCCCTGCCCCTTCGGCCCCATGAAGCCCGTCGCGTGGCAGTCGTCCACCATGACCAGCGCGCCGAACGCATCGGCCAGCGCCACGATCTCGGGCAGCCGCGCAAGGTAGCCGTCCATCGAGAAGACGCCGTCCGTGGCGATCAGGATGGTGCGCGCACCGTCCGCCCGCGCCTGCGCAAGCTGCGCGCGCAGATCCTCCATGTCGGAATTGGCATAGCGATAGCGGCGCGCCTTGCAGAGGCGGATGCCGTCGATGATGCTCGCATGGTTGAGTGCGTCCGAGACCACCGCATCCTCGGGCCCCAGCAGCGGCTCGAACAGACCGCCGTTCGCATCGAAGCAGGCCGCAAAGAGGATCGCATCCTCCATACCGAGATAGCGGGCGATCCGCCCCTCAAGTTCGCGGTGGATGTCCTGCGTGCCGCAGATGAAGCGCACCGAGGCCATGCCGAAGCCGTGCTCGTCCATCCCCCGCCGGGCCGCGTCGATCAGGGCGGGATGGTTGGCCAGCCCGAGGTAGTTGTTGGCGCAGAGGTTCAGCAACTCGCGCCCCGCGACCGTCACATGCGCCCCCTGCGGCGACAGGATCGCCCGCTCGCGCTTCGTGAGCCCCTCGGCGTCGATCTCGGCAAGAGCGGTGCGCACGCCCGCGAGGAATTTCTCCCGTCCTGTCATCGCCCTCTCCCTCTCCGCAGGCCCCGAGCTTACGCCACCGGCGCGCTCACGTCCCGCAGAAGGTGCGGTAGCCCTCATTGAACCCCGCGGGAGCGGGCTGCGCCAGATCCTCGAGACCCGCCCGTTCCGTGAACGGATCCGAGAGCGCCCCGATCAGCCGGTCGAAGGGCCCGAGATCCCCCGCATGGGCCGCGGCCAGCGCTTCCTCGACCCGGTGGTTCCGCGCGATATAGATCGGGTTCACGGCCCTGATGCGCCGGGCCGCCTCGGGCGCAAGCCGCCGGCGCCAGCGGGAGAGCCAGTTCTGGAGCGTATCCGCCTCCTGAAAAACGGGCCGCAGCGCCTCGTCCTCCGTCACCGCATCGGCGAGACGGCGGAAGGTCAGCGTCCAGTCGGCGCGCGCGCGCTGCATGGCGGCCAGCAGATCTTCGGCCAACGAAAGGTCGCCCTCTTCGGCCCCGGCAAGGCCCAGCTTGGCGCGCATCCCCTCCAGCCAGCGAGCCTGATAGCGGGCCCCGACCGTGCCCAGCACGGCGTTGGCCTTCTCGGCCGCCCGGCCCGCATCGGCATCGAACAGCGGCAGCAGCGCCTCGCCCAGCCGCGCCAGGTTCCAGGCCAGGATGAAGGGCTGGTTGCCATAGGCATAGCGCCCCTGCAGGTCGATCGAGGAGAAGACCGTGCCCGGCTCGAACCCCTCCATGAAGGCGCAGGGCCCGTAGTCGATCGTCTCGCCCGAGATCGCCATGTTGTCCGTGTTCATCACGCCATGGATGAACCCGACCAGCATCCAGCGCGCCACGAGATCGGCCTGCGCGTCCGCCACGGCCTCGTAGAAGGCGAGGTAGGGCTCTGGCGCCTCGGCGAGCGCCGGATAGTGACGCGCGATGGCATAGTCGGCCAGCCGCCGCACCCGCTCCATGTCGCTCCGCGCGGCGAAGAACTGAAAGGTGCCCACCCGGATGTGGCTCGCGGCCACGCGCGTCAGGATCGCCCCCGGCAACTCACCCGCCTGCCGCAGGACCGGCTCGCCGGTCGCCACCGCGGCCAGCGCCCGCGTCGTCGGGATCCCGAGGCCGTGCATCGCCTCGCCCACGAGATATTCCCGCAGCACCGGCCCGAGCGTGGCCTTTCCATCCGCACCTCGGGAAAAGGGCGTCCGCCCCGAGCCCTTGAGCTGCAGGTCGCGACGACGGCCCGAGCGATCCGTCACCTCGCCGATGAGCAGCGCCCGCCCGTCGCCCAGCTGCGGAGAGAAACCGCCGAACTGATGACCGGCGTAGGCCTGCGCCAGCGGATGCGCCCCCTCGGGCAGCCTCTTGCCCGAGAAGATCGCGGCCCCCTCGGCCTCGAGCCGGTCCGCATCCAGCCCGAGGTCCCCGGCCAGATCCCGGTTCAGACGCAAGAGCCTGGGCGCCGGCACCGGCGCCGCCTGCCAGTCCACATAGAAGCCCTCAAGCTCGCGGGCATAGCTGTTGTCGAAGCGGAAGGTCATAGGATCCTGCACAAGTTCCCTTTTCCCGATATGCTCATCAAGGGCCGCCAGAGCAACCCGAGCGCGGGAAAAGAGATGCGGATCATGCAGGTTCCGGGTGGGACGCAGGTCGCCCCTGCCCGATCAGGCCTCAGGCCCCGCGCGGCGTCACCAGACGGACGATCTGCGCGCCGGGGCGGTTCGAACGGAAGACCGGCAACTCGTCCACAAGACGTTTCTGGATGTCGGCCACGGCGCATTCCCGCCGCAGGACTTCCGGCAGGCAACTGCCGCAGAGGCCGAGCAGACCGCCGACCACGGCGGCCACAAGCTGCTCCTGCCAGTCCGTCAGCCGACCGTCGAGAACGCCCCCCTTGCCCACGGCGAACATCGCCGCCAGGGCCAGAAACGTGCCCGAGAGGATGAAGACGGCGCGCCGATAGGCCAGCGTCCGCTCGACCAGCCGCCGCGTGAAGCGGTGGCGCCGCACCGGATCGATCCGCTCCCACCCCGCGCTCGGCATGGGGGTTCCGGCCCGCAGCACCAGGACCGCGGCCATCACCGGAAGCGCCGCGATCAGCGCCAGCATCAGCTCATCCAGCTCATGCGCAGGCACCAGAGCCGCAAAGAGCCCCGCCAGTCCCGTTACAGTCACGATGTTGAGCAGCCAGTTCATCGCCCGTCCTTCAGTGTCCAGAAGAGGCAAACTGCGGTTGCTGGGCCCACAAGTCAAATGACACGGACGTGTCCCGGCATGATCCCGCCATCTGAACGCCTGAAAAGCCGGGCTCCCCCGGAAGCAGGCACTCCGCCCTTCGCCCCGGCCGGTATATGAACGACGCCTTCAGGCGCCGATGGCAAATCGCCGATCGGTCTCCGTGGTCACCGGATCGCGCAGGACATAGCCGCGGCCCCAGACGGTCTCGATGTAACTCTCGCCTCCCGTGGCTTCGGCCAGCTTCTTGCGCAACTTGCAGATGAACACGTCGATGATCTTCAACTCCGGCTCGTCCATGCCGCCGTAGAGATGATTGAGAAACATCTCCTTGGTCAGGGTCGTCCCCTTGCGGAGCGAGAGAAGCTCCAGCATCTGATATTCCTTGCCGGTCAGGTGGACGGGCTTTCCCTCGACCTCGACCGTCTTTGCATCGAGATTGACCAGGATCTTGCCGGTTCGGATGATCGATTGCGCATGACCCTTCGAGCGGCGGATGATGGCGTGGATGCGGGCCACCAGTTCCTCCCGGTGGAACGGCTTGGTCATGTAGTCGTCCGCGCCAAAGCCGAAGCCCTTGATCTTGTTCTCGGTATCATCCGCGCCGGACAGTATCAGGATCGGCGTATCCACCCGCGCGAGACGGAGCTGGCGCAGAACCTCGTGACCGCTCATGTCGGGCAGGTTGAGATCCAGCAGAATGAGATCGTAATCGTAGAGCTTTGCCAGATCGATCCCGTCTTCACCCAGATCGGTGCAATACACGTTCAGATTCGCATGGGTCAGCATCAGTTCGATGCTCCTGGACGTGGTCGGATCATCTTCAACCAGCAGTATTCTCATCACAAATGCTCCGCATCGCCACCATCGGTATTAACTACAATGGAGCCCAATGGTTAATCATGGGTTACTCTTGCATAAGCGGAGCCAGAAACAATCTACAGTTGTCGAAATTTCTGGATCATCGTCACCTTCAGCGCCTTCTCTCCGTGCGACGTCACGGCCGCGCGCCAGAGGGCGAACTCCTCCTCCGACAGGGCGTAACGTTCGAGCGCCTCCTGCTCGGAGATGAGGCCGTGGATCACGGCCTTCACGACCGCGGCCTTGCGGCTGGCCACCCAGCGCCGCGTGTCGGGAGGGGGAAGGTCGGCCCGGCTGAACACGGTTCCGTCCGGCAGGGTGACCTGCCGGAGACCATCTACTCGCTTCAGATACATCGCTCATCCCTCCATCGGACCGGAGGCTGACCGAGCAGGCTTAAGCATCGGTGAAACGCGGGGTTGAGAGTGCGCCGCATTTTCCTATATTGCGCGCTTCACCTTCCGAAGGCGCACCGCCATGCTCGACCATCCGCTCAATTCGCTCGGCTTTGCCAAACCGCCCTCCGCCACGCGCGTGGTCGTGGCCATGTCGGGGGGCGTGGACAGCTCGGTCGTCGCGGCCGAACTGGCCGCCGAGGGCTACGATGTGGTGGGCGTGACGCTCCAGCTTTACGACCACGGGGCGGCGCTGGCGAAGAAGGGGGCCTGCTGTGCGGGCCGCGACATCCACGATGCGCGGCGCGTGGCCGAAACGATGGGCTTTCCGCATTATGTGCTCGACTACGAGAACACCTTCCGCGAGGCGGTGATCGACGAGTTCGCGGACGCCTATCTGGCGGGGGCGACGCCGGTTCCCTGCATCCGCTGCAACGAACGGGTGAAGTTCAAGGATCTGCTCCAGACTGCGAAGGATCTCGACGCCGACTGCATGGCGACGGGCCACTACATCCAGCGCAAGATGGGTGCGGCCGGGCCCGAGCTGCATTGCGCAGCCGATGCGGCGCGCGACCAGAGCTATTTCCTCTTTTCCACGACGCGCGAGCAGCTCGACTATCTGCGCTTCCCGCTGGGCCATCTCGCCTCGAAAGCCGAGACGCGGGCGCTGGCGGCCCGGCACGGGCTGCCCGTGGCCGACAAGCCCGACAGCCAGGACATCTGCTTCGTGCCGAACGGCAACTACGCCGCCGTGATCGAGAAGCTGCGCCCCGGCGCGGCCGATCCGGGCGAGATCGTGGACCTCGCGGGCAACGTGCTGGGCGCGCATCGCGGGGTGATCCACTACACGATCGGCCAGAGGCGCGGTCTCGGCATCGGCGGCCTTGGCGATCCGCTCTTTGTCGTGCGGCTCGACCCCGAGCGGCGGCAGGTGATCGTGGGGCCGAGGGAAGCCCTCTCGACCCGCATCGTGCCGGTGCGCGAGATCAACTGGCTGGGCGACGCGCCGCTCACGTTGCAGGCCGAATGGCAGGTGATGGCCAAGGTCCGCTCGACCCGGGCCCCGCGCGAGGCGGTGATCCGGCCGATCTCGGATACGGAAGCCGAGGTCGAACTGATCGCGCCCGAAGATGGCGTGTCGCCGGGCCAGGCCTGCGTCTTCCATGCGCCGGGCGACAGCCGCATCCTCGGCGGCGGCTGGATCTGGCGCGGCCGCTGACCCCGCCTACCCCGCCACGGCGCGGAGCGCACGGGCGCGGGCGGCGGGGATCGCCCGGATCTCCAGCCCGGTAAAAACATGGAGCGTGTTCAGGTCGTGATCGACCACGGCATGATCCGACACCCAGCCCCCCATCATCAGGTAGGTCCGCAGAAGCGGCGGCATCAGCATCAGCGCGCGCCGGGCGTCCGGCTCGCGCCGGGCGAGCTTCTGGGCAAAGCGGAAGACGGTGGGCGCCTTCACCCGCGGCAGCCAGCGCGGCGGAGCCAGGTGGCGCTCCTTCAGCATGGCGAAGACATCGAGATAGGCGTCGGTCTCGACCCCGTGAAAGGACGAGCAGCCGAAGAGCATCTCGACACCGGCCTCATCCACATGCCGCGTCATCGCCCCCCAGGCCACGCGCAGGATGTCCGGGTCGCGCCGGTCGGGATGAATGCAGAAGCGCCCCATCTCGACCATCGGCCCGGTAAAGCTCTCCAGCGCGCCCAGCTCGTAGAACTGCGCCGAATAGCTGCGCCCGATTTCGCGGCCATCGCGAAGCGGCAGGAAGCGGAAGCAGCAGACCAGCTCGCCCGTCGCCACCTCCTCGACCAGCATGTGGGTGCAGACAGCGTCGAACCCGTCGGCATCGAGGCCCGAGCCCCCGTGCGCGCCCTGTCCCGCACGAAAAGCCAGCCAGCGCAACTCTTGCGCACGGCGGAGATCCTCGGGGCCCGCGGCCGCCCGGGCCGCATAGCGGCCCCTGCTGAGCGAGAGCATCGACAACCTCCTCGTGACTTGCCGGAGCGGAACGGCATCTTAGATATGAGCCGCGCCACGACGGGGCGCAAGCGGTCAAGCGGCCGCGGACCCAACGGGAGAGACCCATGACCGACAGCCCGGACAAGGTGGTGAAGAGCGATACGGAGTGGAGGGCGCAACTCTCCGATCTCGCCTACAAGGTGACGCGCAAGCACGGCACAGAGCGCGCCGGCTCGCACGACGATTTCCCGAAGCAGCCTGGCACCTTCCATTGCGTGGGCTGCGGCGCACCCCTCTTCGACCAGGCGCAGAAATACGAAAGCGGCACCGGCTGGCCAAGCTTCTGGGCCCCGATCGCGCCCGACGCCGTCGGCACGCGCGAGGACCGCAGCCTGTTCATGCGCCGGACGGAGGTCCATTGCGCCCGCTGCGAGTCCCATCTCGGCCATGTCTTCCCGGACGGCCCCCAGCCCACCGGGCTGCGCTACTGCATGAACGGCGTCGCAATGACCTTCGAGCCGCGGGAGTAGCGGCACGCCCTCCCCATTCACTCTGGTCCAAATATCCCGCGGGGGTCCGGGGGCGCGAAGCCCCCGGTCGATGCCCTCCAAGGCGCTGGTCTGGACAGGCCCTGCTCCCCCGACCGGACCGCCTCGGCCACCCCTGGCTATTCGATCAGATCCTCGGTCCGCAGCGCGCCGATGTTGCCGAACAGCTGCCGCAGGAAGCCCGTGCCCTGGATGGTCGACTCGGTCACGCGGCGCGACAGCGGCACGATCTGGCCCTTCTCGAGGCCGAAGCGCTCGATGTTGCGCACCGTGCCGGCCTCGCTGAAGGTGATCGCCACCACCTCGCGATCCACCTCCTGCGGTTCGCGGGCCCCATAGTGGCGGTAGCGGCTCTGGACATAGTACCAGCCGCTGTCGTTCAGCAGCGTCGAGGCCGAAGGCCGGCCCACGATCTCGGCCACCGTGTCGCGGGTGTCGCGGCCGACCTCGATCTGCCGCAGGTCGATCTCGGTCGGCACATAGCCGTGGTTGCGGTAGATCGGCTGGCAGGCGCCCACCGCCAGGCCCAACGACAGTGCCAGCGCCATCCTGCGCAGGCCCCGCCGGTCCAGCCTCGCTCCGATCCTGCCTTCCCGCGCCATGACGACCCCTTGCCTTGGGGGGCGAAGCCCCGTATCCCGAAACCCGACGATGGACCGTCTGCGGCTCAGCCACCGGCTTACAGAAGGTCCGGCCTCTGTTCAAGGAAGGAACGAGGACCGGCGCCCCACCGGACAGCCCCGCCGCGCGCGCCCCCAACGGCGGCTGCACCTGCAACAGGCCCGTCACGCAACCGCCCGAAATTCGGAAAGAAACCGCGCCATGCCGGAACCTGTCCAACCCTCGACCGCCGACCTTCCCCTCACCTGCCCCTTCCGCGTCGCGGCCCTCTCGGCGAACCGCCCCACCCGCTTCAGGATCCAGCCCGATGCCGAGATCCAGGGCCTCGTGGCGGCGCTTCTCGGCATCAGCGCCGTTCGCGGCCTGAGCTTCGAGGGCGAGATCCGTCCCCGCGGCCGGCGCGACTTCGACCTCGAGGGGCGGCTCGCGGCGACGGTCGTGCAGCCCTGCTCGGTCACCCTCGCGCCCGTCACGACGCGGATCGAGGAGACCGTCAACCGGCGCTACCTCGCCGACTATGTCATGCCCGAGGGCGACGAGGTGGAGGTGTCCGAGGACGACAGCGAGCCCCTGCCCGACGTGATCGACGCAGGCGCGGTGGCCGTCGAGGCGCTGGCGCTGGCGTTGCCGCTCTATCCCCGTGCGCCGGGCGCGGAACTGACCGAGGCGGGCTTTGCCCCGCCGGGGGTGGCGCCGCTTTCGGACGCCGACCTGCGGCCCTTCGCGGGGCTTGCGGACCTGCGCCGCAAGATGGACGGTGACGAACCTGCGGGCGGGACCGAGGGCGACGGCTGACCGGCTCCGGCCGGCCTCTTCCCCCGGCTCACCCCGACGCACAAAGGGGCTTGCGCACCGCCAGAATACCACTATGTTCCGCGCCTCGTTCGACACGCGGATCAGAAGCGCCGGCCCCAGCGGATAGCGCGCGATTCCATCAGGATAATCAGGGGCCTGGCCCCTCCGTAACACGAGGTTGAGACATGGCTGTCCCTCAGAACCGAGTCACCCGTTCCCGGCGCAACATGCGTCGTTCGCACGATGCGCTCGTGGCCGCGAACCCGGCCGAATGCCCGAACTGCGGCGAGCTGAAGCGCCCGCACCATGTCTGCGGCGCCTGCGGACACTATGACTCGCGCGAAGTGGTCGCGGTCACGGCCGAAACCGATCTGGACGAGGACGCGGCGTAAGCCGCGCCTGACCGCCCCCACGCATGGCCAGCGATACCGCACCCCAGGCGACGGGCGCAGGGCGAATAGTGATATCCGTCGATGCGATGGGCGGGGACCGGGGTCCGGCGGCGGTGGTGGCCGGTATTGCCGGATCCGCCTCAGCCAACCCGGGCGCCTACTTCATCGTCCACGGTGACGAAGCCCAGATCGGGCCGATGATCGCCAAGCGCAAGGACCTCCGGGGCCGCTGCGAGATCCGCCACGCCCCGCGCGTGGTCACGATGAGCGACAAGCCCAGCCAGGTCATGCGCCATGGCGAGGGCACCTCGATGTGGTCCTGCATCGAGAGCGTCCGCGCCGGCGAGGCCACCGTGGCCGTCTCCTGCGGCAACACGGGCGCGCTCATGGCCGTCTCGATGATCCGGCTGCGCAAGCTGCCCGGCGTCAACCGTCCGGCCATCGCCTGCCTCTGGCCCTCGCGCAACCCCGGCGGCTTCAACGTGATGCTGGACGTGGGCGCCGACATCAAGGCCGATGCCGAGGATCTGGCGCAGTTCGCCCTGATGGGCGCCTCCTACGCCCGCAACGGTCTCAGCCTCGAACGTCCGCGGGTGGGGCTGCTGAACGTGGGCACCGAGGAACACAAGGGCCGCGCCGAACTGAAGAGCGCGCAAGACCTCATCTCGGCCAATGCCGAGGCCGGAGCCTACGAATATGTGGGTTTCCTTGAGGGTGGCGACATCCCCGGCCGGCGCTGCGACGTGATCGTGACCGACGGGTTCACCGGCAACGTGGCGCTCAAGACCGGCGAAGGCACCGCCAAGCTGATCTCGGACTTCCTGCGCGACGCCTTCGGCGCGAACGTCCTGTCCAAGATGGCCGCGGTGCTGGCGCTCGGCTCGCTCAAGCGCCTTCAGAAACGCATCGATCCACGCCGCGTGAACGGGGGCGTCTTCCTCGGGCTCAATGGAACCGTCGTGAAGTCCCATGGTTCGGCCGATGCGACAGGGGTCGCCGCGGCGATCGGGCTGGCGGTGCGGCTCGCCCGTTCGGGCTTCCACGAGCGTCTGGCGGCGCGGCTTGCATCCGCCGGGCGCGCGGGGCAGGATGCCCCGCAGGACGAGGTGGCCGCGCCCCGGCAGATCTGAGAAACGGTAGAGCTGAATGACAATACGCGCCGTGGTGAGGGGCGTCGGGCACTATCTGCCCGACCGCATCGTCCCGAACTCTGAACTCGAGGCCCTCGTCGAGACGACCGACGAATGGATCCGCACCCGGTCGGGCATCGAGCGGCGCCATTTCGCCGCCGAGGGCCAGACGACCTCGGATCTGGCCGCCCGCGCCGCGCGCGCGGCGCTTGCGGATGCGGGCCTGCAGCCGGACGACATCGACACGCTGATCGTGGCGACCTCGACGGCCGATCTCACCTTCCCCTCGGCCGCCACGATGGTTCAGGCGGCTCTGGGCATGTCGCGCGGCTTTGCCTTCGACGTGCAGGCGGTCTGTGCGGGCTTCGTCTATGCGCTGGCCAACGCCGATGCGCTGATCCGCTCGGGCCAGGCCAACCGCGTGCTGGTGATCGGGGCCGAGACCTTCAGCCGCCTGATGGACTGGAGCGACCGCGCGACCTGCGTCCTCTTCGGCGACGGGGCCGGCGCGCTGGTGCTCGAGGGTGCGGAGGGTGCCGGAACCTCGGCCGACCGCGGCATCCTCGCGACCGACCTGCATTCCGACGGCCGCTTCAAGGACCTGCTCTATGTCGATGGCGGCGCCTCGACGGGCAGCACCGGCCACCTGCGGATGCAGGGACGCGAAGTCTTCCGCCACGCCGTTGAAAAGCTGGCAGAAACCGCTCACACCGCTCTCGACAAGGCGGGTCTGACCTCGGCCGATGTGGACTGGATCGTGCCGCATCAGGCGAACCTGCGCATCATCTCGGCCACGGCCCAGCGGATGCAGGTGCCGATGGACCGCGTGATCCTCACGGTGCAGGATCATGGCAACACCTCCGCCGCCTCGATTCCCCTCGCGCTCTCGGTCGGCAAGGCCCGCGGGCAGATCAAGGAAGGCGATCTGCTCGTCACCGAGGCGATCGGCGGTGGCCTCGCCTGGGGCTCTGTCGTGCTGCGCTGGTAAGCGCGTATCAAGGGCCCGTTGCAAGCCGTTGATATTGACTCGGAATTCCTCATACACCATCCTGTGTTCAAATCTGGGTGGGGAATGGGATGAGCGACAAGACCTTGACGCGCATGGACCTGAGCGAAGCGGTGTTCCGCGAGGTGGGCCTGTCGCGCAATGAATCCGCGCAATTGGTGGAGTCCGTGCTCCAGCATGTGTCGGACGCGCTGGCCTCGGGCGAGACGGTGAAGATCTCGTCCTTCGGCACCTTCACGGTGCGTGACAAGTCGGCGCGGATCGGACGGAATCCCAAGACGGGCGACGAGGTGCCGATCTCGCCCCGCCGCGTCCTGACCTTCCGCCCCTCGCATCTGATGAAGGAGCGTGTCGCCGCCGGCGGCAAGAACTGATCGGACATGCGGATGGAAAAGTCGGCCGAAGCCTTCCGCACGATCAGCGAGGTCGCCGAGATTCTGGAGACGCCCGCGCATGTGCTGCGCTTCTGGGAGAGCCGCTTCCCCCAGATACGTCCGGTCAAGCGGGCGGGCGGGCGGCGCTACTACCGCCCCTCCGACGTGGCGCTGCTGGCGGGCATCCGCCGGCTTCTGCACGACGAAGGCATGACCATCCGCGGGGTGCAGAAGATCCTGCGCGAGCAGGGCGTGCGCCATGTGGCCAGCCTGAGCGGTCAGGAGGGCCTTGTCCCGCTGGGATCGCAGGGCGACGGGTCCATGCCCCCGCACGAGGACGAGGCCGGCTTTGCCTGCGAGGAGACTGCCGAGCAGAGGGGCGAAGTCGTGCCCTTCGCCCGCGATGTGCCGCGGGGCGACGCGCTCCGCGCCGAGGCGCTTCGTCGCCCGCCCTCAACGCGGGTGGAGCCCTCGCGCGGGTCCGAGCGCGCGAACGAGCCCACGGTGGAGGCGTCGCGGGCAAGCGCGAAAGCCGCCGCCCCGCGCGAGGATATGGCCGGTTCCGGGGACGAGGACGCCGCGCCCCTGCCCGGCACCGTCTGGTCAGCGCCCGAGCCCCTCGTTCCACGCGGGGCCGAGCCCCCTGCCCCACGCACGGAATCGCCGCCCGGCCGCGCACCGGATGCGACGAGCGGGGAACCGGAGTCGCATGAGGATGATTCGGATGCGGAGGTTCTCTGGCGGCCGACGGCTCTGCGCGCCCTTGCGCGCGGCAGCCTGACGCACCGGCGCGACGAGGTTCTGGCGTTGCGCGAACGCCTGCTGGCCCTGCGCGAACGGCTGCAGGGTTCCTGATCCGCCCGGACGTGGGATGCGATCCGAAGGATGCGTTTCCCGCTTGCTCCCGCGGCAAATCTCGTTATGTATCCCGCCTGTCGGGCCGTGGCGCAGCCTGGTTAGCGCGTCCGTCTGGGGGGCGGAAGGTCGCGAGTTCGAATCTCGCCGGCCCGACCATCAAAAAGGCCCGCCTCGCATGAGGCGGGCCTTTTTGCATCAAGGGAGCTGGAGAGAGAGATGACCGGAGTTCTCGCATCGCAACGGATCCGGTCCCTGATCGCCTCGGGCGCCATTTCCGCGGATCCCGCACCGATTCCCGCCCAGATCCAGCCGGCCAGCCTCGACCTGCGCCTCGGAACCGTCGCCTACCGCGTGCGCGCCTCATTCCTCGCCGGGGCCGGCCGCACGGTCACCGAGCGGCTCGACGAGTTCGAGATGCACCGGATGGACCTGACCGCCGGCGCCGTGCTCGAGAAGGGCTGCGTCTATGTCGTGCCGCTGATGGAGCGCCTCGCCCTGCCCGCCGGCATCTCGGCCGTGGCCAATGCCAAGAGTTCGACGGGCCGGCTCGACCTTCTGACCCGGACCATCGCCGACGGCGGCACCGAGTTCGACCGCATCCGCGACGGCTATGCGGGTCCGCTCTACGCCGAGGTCTGCCCCCGCAGCTTCTCGGTCCTCGTGCGCCCCGGAATGCGCCTGAACCAGATCCGCTTCCGCGCGGGCGAGGCCACGCTGTCGGATGCCGAACTGGCCCAGCTCCATGCGCGCGAGCCGCTGGTGGACGGCGCCCCCGTCATTTCGGGCGGGCTCGGCTTTTCGGTCGATCTGCGGCCCGGCGACGGCGACCTCGTGGGCTACCGCGCCAAGCCCCACACCGGCCTCATTGACCTCGACCGCATCGGCCATTATCCGGCTTCGGATTACTGGGAGGAGATCCGCGCCCGCGACGGCCGCATCATCCTGGATCCGGGCGCCTTCTACATCCTCGTCAGCCGCGAGGCGGTGACGATTCCCCCCGACCATGCCGCCGAGATGGCGCCCTACCTCGCGATGGTGGGCGAGTTTCGCGTGCATTATGCGGGCTTCTTCGACCCCGGCTTCGGCCATGCGCAGGCGGGCGGCACCGGCTCGCGCGGGGTGCTCGAGGTGCGCTGCCACGAGGCACCCTTCGTGCTGGAACATGGGCAGGTCGTGGGCCGTCTGGTCTATGAACGGATGGAGGAGCGGCCCGACATGCTGTACGGCGCGGGCATCGCCTCGAACTATCAGGGCCAGGGCCTGAAACTCGCCAAGCACTTCCGCGCCGGCTGAGGTCTGCTGGACGCGCGGTTCTGGGCTGCTGAGCCCATGCGCCGTCGCGACGGCCCGGCACGCCGCAGGGGTCTGCGCTTGCGACGCATTGCACATCGGCGCGGATCGTGAGACGTCAGGCCCGCCCCGCCGGGGCGCGGGGGCATCCGGGCTCCGGCGCCGGACCGGCCGGCAGAGAGGAGACGCCGGATGACCGAGGACGCCGCCTTTGTCCCCGCCGCCGATGCGCGCGCCTTCCGCGACGCGCTCGGCCGCTTTGCGACCGGCGTCACCGTGGTGACCGTGCTTGCCGAGGACGGGCCGATGGGCATGACGGCCAACAGCTTCTCCTCGGTCTCGCTCGATCCGCCGCTGGTGCTCTGGTCCCCGGCGCGCGCCTCGAGCCGGTTCGACTTCTTCGCCCGCGCGCCCCACTTTGCGATCCATGTGCTCGATGCGGGCGAGGACGACCTCGCCCGCCGCTTCACACGGGGCGGCGCCGGGTTCGACGGCCTCGCCTACCGTTCGAGCCCCGAAGGGGTTCCGCTGCTGCCGGCACCGCTTGCCCGGTTCGAGTGTCGGCAGGCGGCGGTGCATGACGGCGGCGACCATGCCATCGTCGTGGGCGAGGTGATCCGCGCCGCGATGCGGCCGGGCGAGCCGCTGCTCTTTTCGCAGGGGCGGTTCGGAACCTTCCTTGCGAGTCGGTAAACCGGCCTTGCGACATCTCGCCACGCACCGGCCTCCGTGCTAGATGTGCTCCGGATGAGGAGTTCCATGACCATGTCTCTCGACCTGCCCGACACGCATCGCACCGCCCCGGAGGCGACGCCCGTTCCGCCCGAGCGGATGGTGGCTCAGGCTCAGGCGGCCGCCGGGTTCCTGAAGGCCCTCTCGCACGAGGGGCGGCTGATGATCCTGTGCCATCTCTCGAACGGCGAGCGATCCGTGACCGAGCTTGAGACGCTGCTGTCCACGCGGCAGGCGGCGGTCAGCCAGCAACTTGCGCGGCTGCGGCAGGACGGACTGGTTTCGGCGCGGCGCGAGGGAAAGACGATCTGGTATTCGATCGCCGATCCCAAGGTGAGCCGCGCGGTCGCCATGCTCTACGACATGTTCTGCCGGCCCTGAGGATCGGGCCATGTGCGGACGCATGGCCCACAAGGAGCTGACCTGGGCTCAGCTGGCCGGCTGGATGCAGGGGCTGGCGCCCGCGCGGGCCGAGATCGAGACGCGCTACAACGTCCCGCCCACCGCGCTGATCCCCATCGTGCGGCGGACGGAATCGGGGCTTCAGGGCGATCTTGCACGATGGGGCCTCATCCCGCCCTTTCACCGCGGCGCCCTCCGGGACTGGAAGGCCAGCACCATCAATGCCCGTGTCGAAAGCGCCGCCACCGCGCCGAGCTTTCGCGCCGCCTATCGCGGCGGGCGCTGCCTCGTGATCGCCTCGGGCTATTACGAATGGCAGCTGCGCGGGGGCGTGAAGCATCCGCATTACATGTCGCCCGCCGGCAATGCCCCGGCGCTGCTGATGGCCGGGCTCGAGAGCCGGGTGCGGCTGGCCGATTACGAGGGGCCGACCTGCGCCATCCTCACCGAGCCGGTGCGCGAGGGGCTGGCCCGGGTCCATGACCGGATGCCGGTCATGATGGACCTCGAGGCGGCCGGCGACTGGCTGGGCGGCTGCCCGGTGGAGGATCTGCCGCGGATCCCGATGACCGCGCTGCGCTGGCATGAGGTCGGGCGCCGCGTGAGTTCCGTCCGCAACGAAGGCCCCGAACTGATCGAGCCGATCGAGCCCGCCCTGCCGGATCTCTTCTCGCGCTGACGGGCGGGCGCCGACGGCGGTGGGCGTCAGGGATCATGATGGCAGCCGGACGACGCGTGGCCGCTGATCCGGGCGCTGTTACAAAACCGTCACCGAACTGCAATAAACCCGACTCGCAACGGGGCTAGGACGGCGCAGAGGTCGCCCGCTGCGGCCGTCCAACCGACAGGAGAGTTCCATGTCCCTTCTCAAGCTCACGGTGTCCTCGCTGGCCGTGGTGGCCGCTTCGGCCGGCGTCGCCGCCGCGCGCGACAACATCCAGACCGCGGGTTCCTCGACCGTGCTGCCCTACGCCACCATCGTGGCCGAAGCCTTCGGCGAGAATTTCGACTTCCCGACGCCGGTCGTCGAATCGGGCGGGTCGGGCGCGGGCCGCAAGAAACTCTGCGAAGGGGTCGGCGAGAACACGATCGACATCGCCAACTCCTCCTCGCGCATCAAGCAGTCCGACATCGACCTCTGCGCCCAGAACGGCGTGAACGAGATCATGGAAGTGCGCATCGGCTATGACGGCATCGTGTTCGCCTCCGACATCGGCGGGCCGGACTTCGCCTTCACGCCGGCCGACTGGTTCAACGCGCTGGCCGCGCAGATCGTCGTGGACGGCCAGGTGGTCGCGAACCCGAACGGCCGCTGGAACCAGGTGAACCCGGCGCTGCCCGACCAGCCGATCCTCGCCTTCATCCCCGGCACCAAGCACGGCACCCGCGAAGTGTTCGACGAGAAGGTGATCGTGGCGGGCTGCGAGGAATCGGGCGCGATGGAGGCCTTCGCCGCCGCCAACGGCGGTGACGAGGACAAGGCCCACGACATGTGCATGGCGCTGCGCACCGACGGCGCGTCGGTGGACATCGATGGCGACTATACCGAGACCCTCTCGCGCATCGACGCCAACAAGAACGCCATCGGCGTGTTCGGCCTCTCGTTCTACCAGAACAACACCGACAAGCTGAAGGTCGCGACCATGTCGGATGTGGTTCCCTCGGTCGAGACCATCGCCTCGGGCGATTATCCGGTGTCCCGGCCGCTGTTCTTCTATGTGAAGATGGCGCACCTCGACGTGATCCCGGGCCTGCAGGAATATGTCGAGTTCTTCGTCTCGGACGAGATGGCCGGTCCCGACGGGCCGCTGGCCGCCTACGGCCTCGTGTCCGACCCCGAGCTGGCGGCGACGCAGGACATGATCGCCAACCGGGTTCCGATGGGCCCGCTCAGCAACTGATCCCCTCCGGCGGCGCGGGACGTCCCCGCGCCGCCTCTTCCCAGTCCCGGACCTCCCATGAGCCTCGGCATCCTCGTTCTGGCCGTCCTGATCCTCGCCGCCGCAGGCTTTCTCGCCGGGCGGCGTCGCGCCATTTCCTCGGCGGGCGGCGATCCCCGTCGGCTGCATTCCCTGCCCGGCCACTACGGCCAGTTCGCGGCGCTGCTGACCGCGGTGCCCGCTCTCGCGCTGCTGGCGGTCTGGCTCATGGCACAGCCCATGGTCATCGAGCAGCGCGTCGCGTCGCTGCTGCCGGCGGGCGACGCCAGCACCAGCAGCCTCGTGATGGCGGACGTGCGTCGCATCTCGACGGGGCTTCAGCGGCTGGCCGTCACCGACGGCCTTTCGCCGCGCGACGTGGCGGGCCTCAGCCCCGAGGGTCTCGCCCCGCGCCTGCGGGCCGTGGGTGTGGCCGTGACCAGCATGGGCCCCGAGACGCTGGCCGCGGCCCGCGCCCACCGCGATCTGCAGGACAGGCTCGGCTTCTGGATGGTCGTGTCGGTCCTTGCGACCAGCGCCGCGGGCCTCGGTCTCGCACTCGCGCGCATCCGCCCCGACTTCCGCGCCCGCAACACCACGGAACGGTTCGTCATGGTGATCCTGATCGCCGCCTCGCTCGTGGCGGTGGCGACGACGGTCGGGATCGTGATGTCGCTGCTGTTCGAGACGATGAACTTCTTCCGCCTCTATCCGGCGCAGGACTTCTTCCTCAGCCTGACCTGGAACCCGCAATTCCGCGGCGGGTCGGACCTCGGGATCTGGCCGCTGCTCTGGGGCACCATGTACATCTCGTTCATCGCGCTGCTGGTGGCCGTGCCGATCGGCCTTCTCACCGCGATCTATCTTGCGGAGTATGCCGGTGCGCGCGCCCGCAGCTGGGCCAAGCCCGCGATCGAGATCCTCGCGGGGATCCCGACCATCGTCTACGGCCTCTTCGCCCTCGTCACCGTGGGCCCGGCGCTGCGCGACTGGTTCGCCCAGCCGCTCGGGCTCGGGGCCAGCTCGTCCTCGGTCATGACCGCGGGTCTCGTCATGGGGATCATGCTGATCCCCTTCATCTCGTCGCTGTCCGATGACATCATCAACGCCGTGCCGCAATCGCTGCGCGACGGCTCGTACGGGCTCGGCGCCACCCATTCCGAGACGGTCAAGCAGGTGATCCTGCCCGCGGCCCTGCCCGGCATCGTGGGCGCGATCCTGCTGGGCGCGAGCCGTGCCATCGGCGAGACCATGATCGTCGTGCTCGGCGCGGGCGCCGCGGCCAAGCTCTCGCTGAACCCGTTCGAGGCCATGACCACCGTCACGGTGAAGATCGTGAGCCAGCTCACCGGCGACACCGAGTTCGCCTCGCCCGAGACGCTGGTGGCCTTCGCGCTCGGCCTCACGCTCTTCGCGATCACCCTCGTTCTCAACGTGATCGCCCTCTTCATCGTGCGCAAATACCGGGAGCAGTACGAATGACCGACGCCACCGCACCCGAAGCCGCCCCTCCCGAGCCGGGCTCGCTCTTTGCGCCCGACGCCCGGACCCGCCGCCGCAACGCGGCCGAACGCCGGTTCCGCGCCTACGGCCTCGGCGCCGTGATCCTGTCGATCCTCGCGCTGGTCCTGCTGCTGACCTCGGTGATCGGCAACGGCGCCGGCGCCTTCCGGCAGACCTTCATCGCGATCCCCGTGACGCTCGACGCGGCCATCGTGGATCCGCGCGGCAACCGCGACATCGAGGAGATGAAGAAGGTCACGACCATCGGCTACGGCCGGCAGCTCGAGGCCTCGATGGTGGCGGCCGTGGCCGCGGCCGGCCTCCAGTCCGAGGGGATCAGCGACAAGGACATCGCGGGCCTCCTGTCCAAGGAAGCCGCCGCCGGCCTGCGCAACCGCGTGCTGGCCGATCCCGAGCTGGTTGGCCAGACCGTCGAGGTCCGGGCGCTGGCGAACGGGCGGGTGGACGGCTTCTTCAAGGGCCGCGTGACGATGGAAAGCGCCGCGCTCGACAGCAACATCACCCCCGAGCAGCTGGTCCTTGCGCAAAGGCTGCGCGAGGCGGGCCTGATCACCATCGCCTTCAACCCGCAGTTCCTGTTCGGCCCCGACGCCTCGGAGCTGCGCCCCGAGGCGGCGGGCCTCGGCGTCGCCATCCTGGGCTCGGCCTACATGATGTTCATCGTGCTGGTGCTGGCCCTGCCGATCGGCGTTGCCGCCTCGATCTACCTGGAAGAGTTCGCGCCCAAGAACCGCTGGACCGACCTGATCGAGGTCAACATCTCGAACCTTGCGGCGGTGCCCTCGATCGTCTTCGGCATCCTCGGGCTTGCGATCTTCATCAACTTCATGGGCCTGCCCCAGTCCGCGCCGATCGTGGGCGGCCTCGTGCTGACGCTGATGACGCTGCCCACCATCATCATCGCCACGCGCGCCAGCCTCAAGGCCGTGCCGCCCTCGATCCGCGATGCGGCGCTGGGTGTGGGCGCCTCGAAGATGCAGGCTATCTTTCACCATGTCCTGCCGCTCGCCATGCCGGGGATCCTCACGGGCACCATCATCGGGCTGGCTCAGGCCCTGGGCGAGACGGCGCCGCTGCTGCTGATCGGTATGGTCGCCTTCGTGCGCGAGTTTCCCGCAGCCCCGCCGGAGGGCTTCTTCGACCCCGCCTCGGCCCTGCCGGTGCAGGTCTTCAACTTCACCCAGCGCGCCGACCCCGCCTTCGTCGAACGGGCCTCGGGCGCGATCATCGTGCTGCTCGTGTTCCTCGTGGCCATGAACACGGTCGCCATCATTCTTCGCCGCCGCTTCGAGCGCCGCTGGTAAGGAGCTGACACATGGACGATATCCGCTATGCCGAGCGCGTCGTGAGCGCCGCCGAGGTCAAGATCGCCGCCAGCCGGGTGCAGGTCTTCTACGGGCTGAACCACGCGCTGAAGGATGTGGACGTGGAGATCCTCGGCAAGACCGTGACCGCCTTCATCGGGCCCTCGGGCTGCGGCAAATCCACCTTCCTGCGCTGCCTGAACCGCATGAACGACACGATCCCGGGCTGCCGGATCGAGGGCAGGATCACGCTCGACGGCCACGACATCTACGACCCGCGGGTGGACCCGGTCCAGTTGCGCGCCAAGGTGGGCATGGTGTTCCAGAAGCCGAACCCCTTCCCCAAGTCGATCTACGACAATGTGGCCTATGGCCCGCGCATCCACGGCCTCGCCCGCTCCAAGGCCGAGATCGACGAGATCGTCGAGACCGCCCTGCGCCGCGCGGCCCTCTGGGAAGAGGTGAAGGACCGGCTTGCGGCACCCGGTACGGGCCTCTCGGGCGGCCAGCAGCAGCGGCTCTGCATCGCCCGCGCCATCGCCACCTCGCCCGAGGTGCTCCTGATGGACGAGCCCTGTTCCGCGCTCGACCCGATCGCCACGGCCCAGATCGAAGAGCTGATCGACGAGCTGCGCACGCAGTTCTCGGTGGTGATCGTCACCCACTCGATGCAGCAGGCGGCGCGCGTGAGCCAGCGCACGGCCTTCTTCCACCTGGGCCGCCTTGTGGAATATGGCGAGACGGGCCAGATCTTCACCAACCCGCACGACCCCCGCACGGAAAGCTACATCTCGGGCCGGATCGGCTGAGGAGGAGGACCGCATGATGACCGAACCCCATATCTTCCAGGCCTTCGACCGCGATCTCGAAGCCGTGCAGGCCCTCATCATGAAGATGGGCGGCATGGTCGAGGCGGCGATCCTCGACGCGGCCCAGGCGCTCGAGACCCGCGACGAGGAACTGGCCGAGCAGGTCCGGCGCAACGACGCCGCCATCGACGCGCTCGAGGAACGCATCCAGGCGGAGGCCGCGCGGCTCATCGCGCTGCGCTCGCCGACCGCGACAGACCTACGCACCGTGCTGACGGTGATCAAGATCGCGGCCGCCCTCGAACGCTGCGGCGACTATGCCAAGAACCTCGCCAAGCGTGCGGTCGTTCTGGGCCAGCTTGCGCAGGTGGGGGATTCCGCGGGCTCGATCCGGCGCATGGCCAAGACGGTCGAGCTTCTCCTCAAGGATGCGCTCGACAGCTACATCCACCGCGATGCCCAGCTTGCGGCCGACGTGCGCCAGCGCGACCGCGAGGTGGACCAGATGTACAATGCGCTGTTCCGCGAGTTCCTGACCCACATGATGGAGGATCCGCGCAACATCACCGCCTGCATGCACCTGCATTTCATCGCCAAGAACATCGAACGCATGGGCGACCACGCCACCTCGATCGCCGAGCAGGTGATCTATCTGGTGACCGGACGCCTGCCCGAGGAGCCCCGCCCCAAGGCCGACATGACCGCCAGCAGCACCGGCCTCGCCGTCGGGGAGGCCGGCTGATGTCGCCCGCCGACCAGCCCGTCGTCCTGCTCGTCGAGGACGAGCCCGCCCAGCGCGAGGTTCTGTCCTACAACCTCGAATCCGAAGGCTTTCGCGTGGTGCAGGCGGGCACCGGCGACGAGGCGCTGATGCTTGTCGAGGAGACGGGGCCGGATGTGATCGTGCTCGACTGGATGCTCCCGTCGGTCTCGGGCATCGAGGTCTGCCGCCAGTTGAAGTCGCGCCCCTCGACGCGCTCGGTGCCGATCATCATGCTCTCGGCCCGCTCGGAAGAGGTGGACCGGGTGCGCGGCCTCGAGACCGGGGCCGACGACTATGTGGTCAAGCCCTATTCGGTGGTCGAGCTGATGGCCCGCGTGCGCAGCCAGCTTCGCCGCGCGCGGCCTTCGAGTGTGGGGCTCACGCTCGAGTTCGAGGACATCCGCCTCGATCCCGAGACCCACAAGGTTCACCGCGCCGGCCAGATCCTCAAGCTCGGCCCGACCGAGTTCCGGCTGCTCTCGACCTTCATGGAAAAGCCGGGCCGGGTCTGGAGCCGCGAACAGCTTCTCGACCGGGTCTGGGGCCGGGACATCTATGTGGACAGCCGCACCGTCGATGTCCATGTGGGCCGCCTGCGCAAGGCGCTCTGCGTGCACGGCGGCGAGGATCCCGTCCGCACCGTCCGCGGCGCGGGCTACGCTCTGGGCTGAGGGCGGCCGCCTCCCCCTAAAGTGGGATTGCTGGCCCCGGCCGATCCTGCAACTCTCGCCGGACGGACGGCCAGGGAGGGGTCGGATGACAGGACCGAGACCGCAGAACGGCCCCGGCCGGCGCCCGGCGGGTGCCGGGACGGTCACCCTGATGCGCCTTGCGTTCCTGCTCTGCCTGATCCTTCTGTGGGCCCTGGCCGCGGCCACCGTACCGAGGGGGATGATCCCGTCGCCCGCGGCCACGGTCGAGGCGGCCAGGCGCCTCCTCTCGGAGGGCCGGCTGCAGGGCGCGCTTGGACAGAGCCTCATCACCTATGGCACGGGCCTCGGCGCGGCGATCCTTGTGGGCATCCCGCTGGGGGCGCTGATGGGCATGGTGCGTCTCTTCGGGCGCACGGTCGATGTCTTCGTCTTTGCCCTCGCCGCGACGCCACGGGTGGCCTTCATCCCCCTCATCATCGTGCTGCTCGGCCTCGGGATCGAGGCGAAGGCCATGATCGTCTTTCTCGGCGCGGTCATGCCCATCATCCTCAACACCTATGCGGGCGTGCAGGCCCGCGATGAAGAGCTGATCGAGATGGCCCGCTCGACCGGCGCCTCGGCGACGCGCATCCAGATCCATGTGGTCCTGCCCGGCGCGCTGCCCTTCCTTGTGGTGGGGCTGCGCCTTGGCGCCACCATCGGCCTGATCAACACCGTGGTGGCCGAACTCTACACCGCCGTGTCCGGTCTCGGGGGTCTGCTCGCCCTCTATGGCAACACCTTCCGCATGGCGGAATATTTCGTGATCGTGCTGGCCCTCGCCGCGATCGGCGTGATCGTGACCGAGAGCCTTCGCCTGCTGGAGGGCCGCCTGTCGCGCTGGCGCCTTCCGGGCAGGCCGTAACCCGTGACCGGAGGATCCATGAACCGACTTCTCGCCCCCTTCGCCCTGCTGCTCGTCCTCGCCCTGCCCGCGTCGGCCGAGCCCTTCCGCCTCATCATCAGCGACCTCGAGACGCCGCTGGTGCCGAACTCGGTCGTGGATCTGGCCCTGGCCAACGGCTATTTCGAGCGGGCGGGGGTCGAGGTCGAGCTGGTGCGCGTCCAGCAGACGCCGATGGCGATGGCGGCCCTTCAGGCGGGCGAAGGCGAGATGGCCAATGTCTCGACCGATGCGCTGCTGCAGATGGTGGCGCGGGGCACGAGCGACCTGCGCGCCGTGATGTCGCCCAACAAGTCGCTGCCGTTCCTGATCGCGGCACGGCCCGACATCACCGATCCTGCGCAGCTCGAGGGGCGCAGCTTCGGCATCGGCCGCCTCGGCTCGCTCGACCATTCTCTGAGCGCCAAGGTGCTGGCGGCCAAGGGAGTCGACATGGACCGGATGGATCTGGTGCCGCTGGGCCAGCCCGCCGTCCGCGCGCAGGCGCTGCTGGCCGGTCAGGTCGATGCCACCACCATGTCCATCGGCACCTGGTCCGCGATGCCCGACCGTGACAGCGTCAGCATCCTCGTGGGCATGGACGACTATTTCGCCGCCGCCCCGGTGACGACCAAGGTCAATGTGGTCACGACCCAGGTGCTCGGGAGCCGCCGGGCCGAGGTCGAGGCGGTGATCGAGGCGCTGGTCCTCGCGTCGCGCGACTTTCAGGACCCGGACCTATGGGTGGAGCGGATGGTGGTGGCGCGGCCGGACGTGGCGCGCGAGGATCTGATGGTGCTGGCCGAGGCCTACCGCAACAGCTGGAGCGTGGACGGCGGCCTCACGCGTGAGGAACTGAAGGTGACGACGGAATGGATGTACGGCACGGAGGACTTCCAGGGTCTCCGCCCGGTGCGGCTCGAGGAATGGACCGACTTCGGGCCGCTCGAGACGGTGCTGCGGAAGCTCGGCCCGGCCGAGGGGTGACGCACGTCCGGCTCGAGCAGGTCTCGCTCGCCTTCGGGCAGGGCACCGACCGGATGCCGGCGCTCGAGCGGGTCTCGCTCTCGCTGAGGCGCAACGAGGTGGTGGTGGTGCTCGGCCCGTCGGGTTGCGGCAAGACCACCCTCTTGCGGCTGGTCGCGGGCCTGCTCCCGCCCGACGAGGGGCGCGTGAGCGTGGATGACCGCCCTCCGCGGCCGGGCGCGGATGCGGCGATGGTCTTCCAGTCCTTCCGCCTGATCCCGTGGAAGAGCGCGCGCGAGAACGTGGCCTTCGCGCTGCCCCATCTGCCCCGCGCCGAAGCGCGGGCGCGCGCCGATGCCTATCTCGATCTGGTCGGCCTTTCACGCTTCGCGAAAAGCTGGCCTGCGCAGCTCTCGGGCGGGATGCGGCAGCGACTGGCGCTCGCCCGCGCGCTGGCGGCCGAGCCGGGGATCCTCTTGATGGACGAGCCCTTCGCCAGCCTCGACGCGCAGTCGCGCGAACTGATGCAGATCGAGCTGATGCGGCTGATGGAGCGGCGGCCGGCGACGGTGCTTTTCGTGACCCACTCGGTCGATGAGGCGCTGATCATGGCCGACCGGATCCTGCTCATGTCGCCGCGTCCGGGCCGCGTGGTCGAGGAACTGGAGGTGCCCTTCCCGCGGCCCCGGTGGGAGGGCGACATCCGCGCCCTGCCCCTTTACGCCGAGCTGCGCCGCCACCTCTGGGACCGGCTGCGCGACATGGTGTTGAACGACCCGGGCTCGGACTTCCACGGCCGGCGCTAGCGCGGGCCCGGCCGTGGCGTCAGAAGCAGGTCATCTCGGCCTCGGCCTGCGCGCGGCGGAGATCGGCGACACCGGCCTGGGTCGAGGGAATGCGGAAGAGGTTCGCGCGCTCGCCCGCACCCAGACGCATCGCAAGGATGGTTTCGGCCTTCTCGTAGGCCTCGTAGGGCAGGATCGAGGCGATCACATCGATCGAGCAGGCACAGCGACGCATCGTGTTGCGGTCCTGTCCGTTCGCGGCAAGGCAGGCGAAGATATAGTCGGCCCGCGCCAGCGTCGGATAATCATTCAGGCTCTCGTCGAAATGGAGGTCGGGTGCGGCCCGCACGGCACCGGCATCCGGCCCCGACAAGCGCCCCCCGGCACCCGCGTCTGGCTCGGAGATCCCGGCGCTGCCCCCGGCCACCGCCGGAGGGGGCGCCTCTCCGGCCGTCTGGGCCAGCGCAGGCAGAGGCAGAAGGGCAAGGGTCAGGAGAAAGCGCAGGGTCATGGCCCCTCCAGCGTCAGGGTT
Source organism: Cereibacter azotoformans (assembly GCF_021391315.1). Taxonomy (NCBI): domain Bacteria; kingdom Pseudomonadati; phylum Pseudomonadota; class Alphaproteobacteria; order Rhodobacterales; family Paracoccaceae; genus Cereibacter; species Cereibacter azotoformans. The sequence goes on from NZ_CP090021.1 coordinate 1,711,403, forward strand.
TCCCGGTAGCTCCCGCCCGCGGCCGTCGTATCGACCTCAAGGGCGCGAAGCGGCACGAGCGCCGAAGGGTCCACGGTGATACGCAGGACCAGATCGGCAAAGGCGCCCATCTCCTCGCGCCTCTCGTCCGTCTCGAACGGGCGCAGCTCGGCCGTGACCGGCCCCTCGGCCTCGGCAAGCCCGGCCGCACCGAGCGCCTCGCGCATCCGGTTGCGGATGTAGAACGGGCTGCCCTTGGTGATGGTCGCCATGCTGCGCACCGTATTCTCGAGAAACCACAGCAGCACCGGATCCCCGCCCGAGGCCGCGAAGTCCGCGACGGGCAGGTCGTGCCCCTCGACGCGGTGGATGAGCGCAAGACGGGGGCCGCCGTCGCCCGCCTCGGGTGTCACCACGAGTTCGCCGCTGGCGACAAGCCGCAGACCCTCCACCTCGGGGCCTGTCCGCATGTGGGCGTAGCGTGTGACGTCGGTCGCGGCGAAGGCGCCGGGGCGGAAGATCACCTCGGCCAGCCGCCCCGCCTCGACGGCCGACCCCGCCATCAGGGCCCCCAGCAGAAGCATCGCTCGTATAGGTTTCATTCTCATCCTTTCATTCCGCCGCGGCCGCACCCCGGCTGCGGGCGTCGAGAAGCGCCGAGAGCGTCTCGCGAAGCTCGCTCTCCGAGACGGGCTTGCGCAGCAGCGCCGAGGTCAGCCGGTCGGCCTGCGCCTCAAGTTGCGGGTCGGGCTCGGCGGTGACGATCAGCGCGGGCAGCCGCGTCCCGAGCCTGCGGCGCAGCGCGGCGATGGTGCCGAGGCCGGTGTCGTCCCGGTCGAGTCGGTAGTCGGTGACGAGGGCTTCCGGCACGAAGCCCGCAACCTGCGCCAGCGCCGCCTGCGTGCCGTCTGCCGCGGCCACCACCATCCCCCAACGCCGCAGCAGGAGCGCGTAGGCGTCGCGCATCGCCGCGTCATTCTCGACCACCAGCACCCGCCGCCCCGCGAGCGAGGCCGGCGCAGGGCCCGCCATGGGATCGGCCATCAGCAACGGATCGGGCGGCGTCCCCGCCAGCCGCTGCACGGCGCCGGTGGTCGCAGCCGGAGCCGGCCCGGCCGCCAGCGCCCCCGGCGCCTCGAGCGCGCGCGGCAAACGGATGCGAAAGACCGAGCCCCGCCCCGGCGCGCTGTCGAGCGCGATCTCGTGGCCGAGCCGCAGGCAGGCGCGCCGCACGATCGAGAGGCCGAGGCCCGTGCCCGGCTCCTCTCCGTCGGGGGCCAGCCGCTCGAACTCGTTGAAGATCCGCTCGCGGTCCTTGGGGGCGATGCCGGGGCCCGTGTCATGCACCTCGAGCCAGACATCCGCCCCCTCGCGCCGGGCGCCCACCAGCACCCGGCCGGTCCGCGTGTACTTGATCGCGTTCGAGATCAGGTTCTGCGCGATGCGCCGCAGGAAGACGGGGTTCGACATCACGGTGGCCGACGAGATCACGAAGCGCAGCTCAAGGCCCCGCGCCTCGGCGTCGTTCTGGAAATCGACCATCAGCCGCTGGAAGAGCCGGCCCAGCGAGACGCGCTCGCTGGAAATGTCGAGACGGACCGAATCGAGCCGCGAGATCTCGAGCAGCGCGCGGATCAGCTCTTCGGTGGAGTCGAAGGCCGTGGCGATGCGCGTCACCAGATCGACCTGCAAGGGCTCGCTCACCGTTTCGGACAGATGCGACAGGAACAGCTTCGCCGCGCTCAGCGGTTGCAGCAGATCGTGGCTGGCGGCCCGCAGGAAACGGGTCTTCGAGCGGTTGGCCTCGTCCGCGGTTTCCCGCGCGAGGGCCAGCTCGCGGTTGACCGCCTCCAGATGGGCCAGCGCCTGTTCGAGATCGCGGTTGCGGGCGAGCAGCTCCTGCTCGAGCACGGCGGCGGTCTGGAACAGCATCCAGTGCGAGCCCCGCGAGGCATCGGCCCGGTCCAGCCGGTCGATCAGCGCCGCGTTGATCCGCTTGAGCTTTTCGACCTGCCGTTCGAGATCGTCACCGTCACGCAGCATGGGCGGGCCCCATCAGCGCGAGACCCACGAAGGTCTGGTTGACGTGCACGCCGCCGTGCTGCTCGCCGTAGGTGTTGAAGCCCGCGATGCGCCAATCGGCAAAGAGGCGGGCGACAGCCGGTTCCAGCCCGGCCTGTTCGAGCGCCAGACGGCGCAGGATGCAGTCGAAGGCCAGGATCAGCGCCGGACGCTCTCCCAGCGCCTCGAGCCGGGCCTGAAGCCCATGCGTCAGGTCGTCGGCACGGCCAAGGGCCAGCAGCACGCCGCTCTCGATCGAGGACATGAGCGTAAGCCCGCCCTCGGGCGTGACCTCGCGGATGGCGCGGACGTGATACTGCCCGCCCATCCGCACGAGGAGCGGATTCTCGGCGAAGACACGCGGGTTCAGCGCCTCGGGGGCAAGGCCGATCAGGCGTGCGTACTCCTCGGCCGCGGGCTCGGCGTTGATCTCGAGGATCAGCCGTTCTTCGGGCACCGCCGCCGTCACCACCATCCGGCTGCCCGAGGGGGTGAAATGGTCGAAGATCACCTGCTCCAGCGCGAAATCCGTCTCGAACAGCGCAAAGATCGCGCTGTCCCGGTGGCTGTCGCCGTCAAGGACGAGGCAGGTCTCCTCGAACCGCAGCCCGTCGCCCGCCGATCCGCCCAGCACCGGCAGCCGGTGGGCCACCGCGTCGACCGTGGCCGCCACCAGCTCTTCCTGCCGGCTCAGCCCGTCGATGAGCAGGAGGCCGAACCGATGCCGCCGCGGCTGCCCCTCGAACCGGGAAAAGAGCGCGCGCAGCTCGGCCATCCAGTCCGACACGCCCAGCCCCGCGAGGTTCCTCAGCCAGACGGCGTCGGTGTGAAAGCGCGCGCCGGGCAGCCCCACCGCCACCACATGCCCGTTGCCATAGCCGCCGCAGGCAAACTCGCCTGCCGAGGAGCAGCCGATGATCCGGGCCCCCAGCGCCGCGCCCAGACGCGCCGCCAGCGCCGGAAGATCTGCGCCGGGTGACGAGAACAGCAGAACCGCCGCCGGCGCCGCCCCCGCAAGCCCCGCGCACAGCCGCTCGGCCAGATCCGGCGCGCAGGCCGGCTCGGACAGCACGACCGGCGCCCCGCTGTCGCCGGAGCGTGCCCCTTCCGTCGCAAAGCGTTCGTCCAACCGCAGCCCCCTAGCGCGCGAAGAGCCGCGCCTTGCTGGCCAGAAGGGCTGCCTGGGTGCGGTTCCTCACGTTGATCTTGGACATGATGGCAGCGATGTGGGTCTTGACGGTCGCCTCGGCTATCGAGAGTTCGTAGGAGATCAGCTTGTTCGGCCGCCCCTGACAGATCAGCCGCAGGATGTTCATCTGCTGCGGCGTGAGGGTGGCAAAGCTGCGGGCCAGTTCGCGCATCTGCTCGCCACTGTCCTCGCCGCCACCGTCGGCATCATATTCCTCGGGCGTCACCGGCTCGCCGGCCCACATCCGCCCGAAGGCCTCGATCATCTGCGGCCGCGGCAGGCTCTTGGAGACATAGCCCGTCGCCCCCGCCGCCATCACCGCCGTCACCATCTCGGCATCGACCTCGGCCGAGATCACCGTCAGCGGAACGGCGCGCGCAAGCTTGCGAAGGCTCATCACCCCTTCGATGCCCCGCACGTCGGGCAGGTTCAGGTCGAGCACGATGGCATCCGGCAGCGGACCCTCGCGCAGCAGCGTCTCGGCGGCCGACAGGCTGGCCGCGCTGCGCACCCGCTTCAGCCCGAAGGCATGGGTGAGGGTCATCGCCAGCGCGTCGCACATCAGCGGATGGTCATCGACGATCAATATGTCACCAATCGTGCGTGCCGGCACCCGCTGCGCTCCTGCGCATGCGATGCCCCCACCAGGAACATGTCCCATAGTTTCCTCCCGTTTCCGCGCGGGCTTCCCCCTCCCTGCGCGGTCTCCCCCATCGGCCGGTTGCCTGCCGCTCCTCTTGCTCTTGTTCCGGCAGGGCAATCTTGCCCATGTCCGGGAACGCGCGGCAAGCCCTTCCGGTTCCCGCATGAGACGCCTCTTTTCAGCCTGCAGGCACCGGGAAGGTGCCGCCGAACTCGACGCCTTCCGTATCGACTGCCCGGACGACGATCTCGCCCGCGCCGTTGTCGCGGTAGCGGAAGGTGAAGACGGGATCTTCCGAGATCGAGATGCCCCCGGTCATGGAGAAAAGAAGCTCCTCGCCCTGCCGCACTTCGAGCAGGTCGATGAAGCGGGCCGGAATGGTCAGCAGGGTGATCTGATCGCGCTGGAGGCCCGAGTAGTTCGGATGCCGGATCATCAGCTTGGCTTCGCGCCGCATGTCGCCGCCGCCGGTCTCGGCCGACAGCGGCTGAAAGCGGGTCTGCCCCAGATGGGCGAGTGCGGCCTCGGCATCCTTGCCCGCGGGCGCGGCGCAGCCGCCGGTCGCACGGACAAAGCGCCCCGCCATCGCCCAGTCGCCCCCGTCCGTCCGCGCCACGGCCCGCACGTTGGAATAGGCATTGACCCGCACCCGCACCTCCATGTCGAGCGGATGCATCGCCTCGCCCAGCGTGAAGGTCGCGGCGACCGGCGAGGGGTTCTCGTCGATCATCAGGGTCAGTTCCTCGATGCGCGCCCCGCCGGCGGGTTGCGTCACCCGCACCGGAACAAGCGCCGGATCATGCGCCCGGAACGGCGCGTCGAGCGAGAGCGCGCCGGGCGTCTCGACAAGGGAATCGGTGCCGAAGACGTCGAACTGCAAGCTCTCCCAGGCCTCGCCGGGCTGCATCGGGCTCGGCCTTTCCTCGGCCCAGAGCGGTGTGGTCAGCAGAACTGCACAAATGACGGTCGGCCGGATGATGCGCATGGCGATCTCCTGTGCTGTCGGCAGATATGAAACCACGCGGCGTCCGCCCCGCCTATCAGACTTTCGGCTGAGTGCGCGCCCGGGCGGAAGCGGCTAGGCAGGGACATGTTCCACCTGCTGCTTCACGCCTGCCTCGCGGCCGAGCCCGCCACCTGCGCCGAGCGGCTGCTGCCCGCGCCCGCACCGCTGACCGAGGAGGAGTGCCACTCCACCGCCGCCGAGCGCGCCGCAGGCTGGCTGCTGCGGCACCCGGAGCTGACGGCCGGCCCAAGCCGCTGCGCGCCGACCGCGGATCTGCCGCAACTCCCGCTGAAGGAGATCGCGCCGGGCCTCCTCGTCCATGAGGGACAGGACGGACTGCCGGACACCGCCAACCGGGGCGAGATCGCGAACCTCGGTGTCGTGATCGGATCGCAGGGGATCGCCGTCATCGACGCGGGCGCAAGCCGGGCGCAGGCCGAGTCGCTCTTTTCGGCGATCCGGGCCCGAAGCGACCTGCCGATCCGGGCGCTGATCCTGACCCACATGCATCCCGATCATTCCTTCGGGGCGGACCTCTTCCGCGAAGCCGGCGCCGAGATCCTTGGCGCGCCCAGGCTGGCCGCGGGCATCGAGGCGCGCGCCGCGAGCTGGATGGAGAGCTATCCGCCCCAGGTCGGGAACGGCGCGCTGCTGGGCACCCTCATGGCCCTGCCCGACCGCGGCACAGCCGACGAGCGGCTTGAACTGGGGGGCGCCACTCTGCATCTGCGGGCGGTCGCCACCGCGCACACCGACAACGACCTCACGGTGTTTCACGCGCAGTCGGGGACGCTCTTTACCGGCGATCTCGTCTTCAACGAGCTTCTGCCCACGCTCGACGGCTCTGTGAACGGCTGGCTTGCCTGGCTGGACGAGCCGCGCCCCGAGGTGCGCCGGATCGTGGCCGGGCATGGCCCAGCCCCCCTTCCCTGGCCTGACGGGGCCGAGGCAACGCGCACCTATCTCGAACGGCTGCGCACGACGGTCCGCGCCGCGATCGCCGCCGGCCAGCCAATGAGCGTCGCGATCCGTGACCGCGATCCCGCGGAGGCCGCGCGCTGGCAGGCGTATGACACGAGCCATCCCCGCAATGTCTCGGCCGCCTACGCCGAGCTGGAGTGGGAATAGACGCGCCCCGCCCGCCGCTACTTCGGCAGATGCTGTGCCACGGCGCGACCCAGCGCGAAGGCCCGGCGCTCGAGGATCACCGGCGTCTCGCAGACATAGGTGAGCGACTGCTGACGATCGCGGAAGATCCGGGTGTCCCAGTCGAGCTGCTCCTCGATCGCGTCGATCCGGTCGAAGTCCTTGTCCTCGGCCGCCAGAAGCCGGCTCATCTCGGCCCGCAGCGCGTCGATCCGCCGGTCAAGCGCCTCCTGGCTGTGAGCGTAGCGCGTGATGCCCGACATGACGCGGCTGCGGACCGCCTCGATCCGCTCGAAGGTGGCGAGATACAGCGCCACCAGCGCCTCGGGAGGATGGCTGGCCGCAAATTCCGCAATCCGTCCCTCGGCCTCCTCGATGGACAGGCGGCGCTGCTCAAGCTCTTCCGCCAGGTCCCGGATGTGGGGTTCGCGGGCAAGATCCTCGGTGGCCGCGTCGGGAATGGGGCCGCTCCAGACCTGGCCCAGCGACAGGTGCGGTTGCTTGCGCTGGATGCAGGGCCAGTCGGGGTCCGAGAAATCCGCCGCCGCGGCCGTGCCGCAGAGGAGGATCGCCGGAAGGAACCATTTCAGCATGGGTGCCTCCTCACCGCTTGCGCAGGGCCCAGAGGCCCTTGGACGGGTCATACATGAAGACGGCCGCACCGAAGAACAGCAACGCGCAGCCCGCGACGACGCCAAGCGCCAGCGGCTCGACCTGACGGTAGAGCGCGAAGCGGATCAGTTCGACCGCGTGAGTGAAGGGATTGGCCAGAGCGATGTCGGCCAGAAGCGGACTGGAATCGCGAAGTCGCCAGAGCGGATAGAGCGCGGTCGAGGCGAAGAACATCGGAAAGATGACGAAGTTCATCACGCCCGCGAAATTCTCAAGCTGCCGGATCGCCGACGAGATGAAGAGCCCCAGCGCCCCCAGCATCAGCCCCGACAGGAACAGCGCCGGCAGCACCGCGAGATAGCCCGGCGCCGGCGGCCGGATGCCCCAGATCCAGGCAATCAGCAGGAAGGCATAGACCTGCAGGATCGACACCAGCACCCCCGCCACCAGCTTGGAGCCCAGCAGGAACCAGCGCGGATAGGGGCTGACCAGCAGCGTCCGCATCGCCCCCGTCTCGCGGTCATAGACCATCGAGAGCGAGCTTTGCATCCCGTTGAACAGCTGGATCATCGCGCAGAGGCCGGGCGTGACATAGACCTCGTAGAGCACATAGGTCTGGTAGGGCGGCGTGATCGACAGGCCCAGCACGGCCCGGAAGCCGGCCGCGAAGATGAAGAGCCACACCAGCGGCCGGACCAGCGCCGACAGGAACCGTTCGCGCTGGCGGGTGAAGCGCAGGATCTCGCGCCCGGCGATGCCGGAAAAGGCGATGAGATGGCCGCGCAGCGAGCGGCCGTGGCCGGGGCGCGGACGCGGCGGCGCGACGGGCGCCATGCGGTGCGGCGCGGTCATGCGCCCTCTCCGGTCAGCGCAAGGAAGCCCTGCGTCAGGCTTCCGCCCAGATCCGCGGCCCGCCCCGTCAGCCGGACCTCGCCCCGGTGCAGCACCACCACGCGGTCCTCGGGCGCGATCTCCTCCATCATGTGCGTGGCCCAGAGCGCCGAGACCCCCTCGGCCGCGATCAGGTCGCGCACCACCGTCTGAACCTCGGCCCGAGAGCGCAGGTCGAGCCCGGCCGTCGCCTCGTCCAGCAGCAGCAGTTCCGGCCGGTGCAGGAGCGCGCGGGCGATCTCGGCCCGGCGCTGCTGGCCGCCCGACAGGGTCGCCACCCGCGCCCCCGCCTTGTCCGACAGGCTGACCAGCGCCAGCACCTCGTCGATGCGCGGCGCGGCCTCGCGTCGGCCGATCCCGTGCAGCGCCGCGTGGTAGCGCAGGTTCTGGGTCAGGGTCAGGTCGGCGTCGAGCGCCCGGCTCTGGAACACGACGCCCAGCCGGGCAAGAGCCTCGCCCGGCTGGCGGCGGGCGTCGAAGCCCGCCACGCGGATCGTCCCGCTCGTGGAATCGTAAAGACGAGTCACGAGCGAGAAGAGCGTGGTCTTGCCCGCCCCGTTCACGCCGAGAAGCGCCACGAAGGCCCCCCGCGGGACGGTGAAGCTCACCTCCCGCAGGGCCCGGACCGCGCCGAAATTGTGGCTGAGGCCGGTGATCTCGAGCGCGGGCGGGCCGGCCGGCGTCATTCCTTGCGCTTCTCCGTCACCTCGAAGTTGGCGTCGAGCTTGATGTCATACTGCCCGTCGGCGCAGAACACGTCATCCAGTTCCCATCCGCCGTCATCGGCCTCGATGTTGACGGGATCGACCTCGCACTGCATCTCGGCCAGAAGCGCGTTGATGCGCTCGACCGTCGCCTCGTCGGCCTCCTGAGCCGAGGCGGTGGTGGCGGCCAGCACGAGTGCCAGCGCGGCAAGTTTCTTCATCCTCTTTCCTCCCTGTCAGCGGATGTTGAAGGTGGCACGCTGCGTCTCGCCGGACGAGCCGGGAATGCTGAGCGTGAAGCTGCCCGGCACGATCGCCACGAACGAGATCCGCGCCTCGCCCGCCTCGTCGAACTCGATGGAATGTACGCCCATCGGCCGGATCTCGATCCCGTTGATGACGATCTCGTTGATCCAGATCGCGCGGAAGAAGTCGCCCCCCGAAAGCGCAAGCTCGGCCGAGCCGTCGGCCACGATCTTGATCCGGTAGAAGGTGCCCGACTTCAGCTCGTAGGGTTCGCCCGCCACGGGCTTGCCCGAGGCCAGCGTCAGATCGGCCAGATCCTCGCGGTTCGAGGCCGACATGAGGCCCGCAAAGCCGAACTCGTGGGCGGCCGCCGGCACGGCCACCGGCGCTGCGACAAGGGCGGCGAGCGCCACGGCCAGGATGCGTTCAAACATGTCTTCCTCCCTGAACAATGTCCGTCATTCCACCGCCACCACGCCCCAGGGCTGCTCGCCCACCTGCACCGAGCGGATCACCTCGTCGCTGGCCACATCGATGATGGAGATGTCGTTCGAGTTCCCGTTGGTGGTGAAAAGGTATTTCTGATCCGGCGAGAAGGCCAGTTGCCAGACCCTCTGCCCCACGAGCAGATAGTCCGTCACCTCCCAGGTGGCGCCGTCCACCACGGCCACCCGGTTGGCGGGCCCGAGCGCGACATAGGCCTTGGAGCCGTCCGCCGTCACCCGCACCCCCACCGGCTGCAGGGCCTCGGGCAGGACGCCCGGCACCTCGAAGGTGATCTTCTTCTCGATCTGTCCCGAGGCCGGGTCGATGACCGAGACCGTGCCCCCGATTTCGGACGAGACGAGCAGCGTCGCGCCGTCGTCGGTGAATTGCGCAAAGCGCGGGCGCTGGTCCACCAGCACGTTCTGGACGATCTCGAAGGTCTCGGTGTCGATGAAATGGGCCATGTTCGTCGTCTCGGAAGTGTTGACGACGATCCGGCCGTCGGGCGAGACGCCCATGCCCTCGGGCTCCACCCCCACCGGCACCTCGGCCAGAACCGTGCGCGTCTCGACATCGACAACGGTCACGATGTTGTCGTCCTCGTTGGCAATGTAGAGCGGGTTGCCCGACGGATGCAGCACGAACAGTTCGGGGTCGGGCCCCGAGGGCAGCGTCGGCTGCTCTTCGTAGGTGTCGGTGCTGAAGACCCGCACGAGATTGTCGTCCGAGGCGCAGACATAAAGCCACTTGCCGTCCGGCGAGGCCGTGATGCCGCGCGGGCGCTGGCCGCCGGGAAAGGTCGCGATCACCTCGAAGCTCTCGCTGTCGAGCACGGTGATGTCGTTGCCCTTCTCGTTCGAGACGAAGATCTTGCCCGCAAGCGCCGGGCTCCCGGTGCAGAGGCAGGCCAGCAGGCCCGTGGCTCTCATGATCATCTCTTGTCCTCCCCTCTCAATGAATCACTGGCGCTCGATCTGGCAGGCCGTTTCCGGGCGATCGATGCCGAGCGTATCGAGCTGGGAGACCTGATGCAGATATTCGGACTGGGGCGAGACCGAGGTCACGATGTCGCCCGATGCGAGCAGGATCGGCTGGCGCAGCTGGCCGTCCCAGTCGCGCCATGTCAGCGGCTGGCCCTTGAAGCCGCCAAGCTGGAACTCGTCGCCCAGCATGTAGTCCCGCAGGACCGCCATCTCGGCCGACTGGGTACGGGTGGCCGCCTCGCCCACGGCGCGCATCGCCAGCCAGACCTGATAATCCTCCTCGCGGCTGGGACGCTGGGCGAGCTTTTCGAAGCGGCTCTGGAACTGCATGCCGCCCCACATTTCCATCGCGGGATGCCACGAGAGCGGCGACAGACCCGCCGAGCCCGCGACAGGCCGCGCCTCCCAGGTGTGGTAAGGCAGGTAGGCGGCAAAGATGCCGGTCTCGTCGGCGGCCACCACCACATCATGCTGCGCCGCGCGCTGGGTGAAGGTGGGCATCCGGGCCTGGATCTGGACGAGGCCGCTGTCGGTCGCCCGCGCGCCGCCCGTATCCTCGAAAGTGCGCTCCTCGACGATGCGGGCGCCGAACTTGGTGGCCGCGCGCCGATAGGCATCGGCCAGCGCCCGGTCGGCCGGGTGGCTTCCCTCGATCAGGAACCAGTCGTCCCAGCGTTTCCACATGAGGAACTGCGCCAGAGCATCGGTGACCATCGCCCGGCTGGGCGCGGTGTGGAGAAGATTGGCCCGGCAGTCCTCTCCCCGAAGCGCGTCGCCCCGCGCGCGCGCGTTGAAGACCAGCACCTCGTCGCCCGCCGCGTCTGCGAGGGCCAGCGTGGTCTCCTCATCGGCCAGCGTCACCACGAGCCGGACGCCCGAGGCCACGATCTCCTGCATCTTGCCGGCGGCTGTCTCGTGCGTGGCGGTGACCTCGTCGGTCACGAAGCTCTGGCCCATGAACTGCCCGGTGGTGGCGTTGTCACTCGTGCCGAGGCGCGCTCCGGCAAAGCCGAGATCCTCGGGCGGCAGGTCGAGGCGCGAGGCGGGAGGGCGGCCCGGCTCATCCACGCGCAACACGGCCATCCGTATCTCGACCTGCGCCAGCGCGGCGCAGGGCATGACCAGGGCCGCAACAAGCGCGGCGTGCAGAAATCGCATTCTCAGTCCTCCCAACCCCATCGTGACCTTACCGCGGCGCAGGCGGCACCTCCTCCAGATGCCCACCCAGATCCTGCCACGCGTCCGTCCCTCCGGGGAACCATTTCACGCCGGAAAAGCCCCAGCCGATCGCGCGCTTGGCCGCGTTCCAGGACATCCAGCAGTCCTTCTTGCAGAAGATCACCACCCCGGCGCCGGCATCGCCTCCCGTCACGCGCTCCAGCCCGTCGCGCAGATAGGCGGCATCGGCCTCCGGCAGCGCCTCGTATCCGGTGTTCGGCAGCCAGACCGAGCCCGGAATGCTGAGATGCGGCTTTTCCCGCCACATCCGGTCGTCGGGCAGACCTTCGGGGCGCGCCTCGCGGGGAAGCACGTCGATGAAGGACACACCAGCGGAATGCAACGCGCGCGCCTCGTCGGACGAGAGGCCGGGTTGTCCCATCACCGTGGCAGGAACCTCGGCCCGATAGGGCGCGCCGCGAAAGCCGTCGGGCTCCGGCACACCGGCCAGCGCCGGAAGCGCCAGAAGACACAGGGCCGCCGCAAACCTCTTCACCCGCCCTCCTTCAACGCCTTCCCGTAATCATCCACCAAAGGCACGCCCGCCTCGCGCAGGATCGCGTCGAGCGCCTCCTGTTCGCGCCGGAGCAGCGAGTTGACCTCGCGCTTCCAGACATCCTCGCCCTGCCGCACGCCCATCGTGATGCGGTAGAACAGCCGCGGCGCGCCCTCTTCCTTGAGGAGCGGGATGGCCTTGAGCCCGGCACGCTCGCGCACAAGGGGCCCGGCCACCGGACCCCACATCACGGCGGCATCTATGCCCCCCGCCTCGATGTCGGAGAGCATGTCGCCGGACGGATCCTCGACCCGGCGGTCCACCATCAGGTCGTAGGGCTTGGCCTTCGCCATCAGCCCATGCCGCGCGATGTGCGAGGCCGGAGGCGAACCGGCCACCACGCCCAGGCGCAGCCTCTTGAGCGCCGGGTCCGAGAGGCTCTCCACCCCGGCCAGCGGCCCGTCGGCCTTCACCACGAGCACATGGGTCGAGGTGTAGTAATGGTTGGTGTTCAGCACCAGCTCGTCGCCCTGGGCATAGCCGATGACAAGGTCGCACTTGCCCGCAAAGAGGGTGTTGCGCGCGAACCCCACCACCATCGGGAACCAGGTGTACTCCACCGGCTTGCCCATGACCTGGCCGAGATGCTCGGCGATGCGGTTCTCGAAGCCGCTGCCGTCGCGGTGGGACATGGGGGAATTGGCGGGATCGGCGCAGATGCGCAGCACATCGTCCGAGACGAGGTCGGCGACCTGCGCCTGGGCCGGTCCGGCCGCAAGGACCGTCGCCACGAGGGCGCTGCGGATCATTCCATGCACGACGCTTCCACCTCGGCATATTCCTCGGTCTTGTCGGCGCGCTTGGCCGGGCGGCCGCGATCAAGGTTCCCCGAGCCGCGGGCCCGCAGATAGGTCCAGATGTCATCGACGTAGCACATGACGTTCGGGTTCGTCCCGAAGGCCGGCATGACCAGCGTCTGCGCGGCGCCCACATCCTGCTTGCCGTTGGCGATGATCTCGAGGAACGTGTAGTAATCCATGCGCATCACGCTGTCCTTCAGCGCAGGCGCATAGGTCGAGCCCATGCCGTCCGGGCCATGGCAGACGTGGCACTCCGACTGGTAGCGGCGGTAGCCCGAGAAGGTGGGCCAGTCCACCGTGCCGTCCTCGGCGATGTCGAAGGTGGGCACATCCTCGGCATTGAACGAGCGGATGCCGTCCGACGACGCGACCGCAACATCCGTGCCCTGTGCTGCGGCCTCGGCCGAGGCCAGCGACGTGGCGCCCGCCATCAGCGCGCACATCACCATGGCGCCCACGGACAGAGTGGTCTTCATTCGTTATCTCCTCCCAGAAGAAAGCCGCCCCCGCGGTGCCCGCAAGGGGGCGGCTCCGGTTCTTGCAGGGCCATGATCCCCTCCGCCGCACCTCCTTCAGCGGCGCAGGGGACCGGAGCCGGGACCGGCTCCGGCTGATGGCCGAGATCCTCAGTCCGGCACGGCGAACACGGTCAGCTGGCCGCCAAGCTCGGTGTAGTCCGAGAGCGCCGCATAGCCGCCCACGGCGCCCAGACCCTCGTTCGGGTTGGTCAGGCCGGCCGCGAGACCGATCCCGGCCCAGCCGCCGACGCCCGACAGGATGCCGATGTACTGCTTGCCGTTCAGCTCGTAGGTCATCACGTTGCCGATGACGCCCGAGGGGGTCTTGAAGCGGTAGAGAAGCTCGCCCGTCTCGGCGTCGATCGCCTTGAGGTGGCCTTCGAGCGTGCCGTAGAACACGACGTCGCCCGCGGTGGCCAGCGCCCCCGACCAGACCGAGAACTGCTCGGGCAGCGACCACTTGATCTCGCCCTTGGTGGCGTCCCAGGCAATGAAATTGCCCATGCCGCCATGGCTGTCCGGCGCGGGATACATCGAGAGCGTCGCGCCCACATAGGGCTGGCCGGCCGTGTAGCTGACCCGGTAGGGCTCGTAATCCATGCAGACGTGGTTGGTCGGCACGTAGAAGAGGCCCGTCTTGGGCGAGAAGGCCGCCGGCTGCTGGTCCTTGGACCCCAGCGCCGCCGGGCAGACGCCGGTGGTGTTGGTGTCCTCGCCGTTCTGCGCGGTCGAATATTCCGCCACGACCTGCGGACGGCCATACTGGTCGGACTCGGGGTCCATCACCACTTCGGTGGCCCAGTTCACCGCCGGATCATACTTCTCGGCCACCAGCAGCTCGCCCGTCTCGCGGTCGAGCGTATAGCCAAAGCCGTTGCGGTCGAGGTTGACCAGCAGCTTGCGCATCTGCCCGTCGATCTCCTGATCGACGAGGATGTTCTCGTTCACCCCGTCATAGTCCCACTCGTCGTGCGGGGTCTTCTGGTAGAACCACTTCGCCATGCCGGTATCGACATCGCGCGCCATGATGGTCATCGACCACTTGTTGTCGCCCGGCCGTTGCGACGGGTTCCAGGTCGAGGGGTTGCCCGTGCCGTAATAGACAAGGTTCAGGTCCGGGTCATAGGAATACCAGCCCCAGGTGGTGCCGCCGCCGATCTGCCACTGATCGCCTTCCCAGCTTTCCAGCGACGAGTTCGGGCCGATCGGCTTTCCGAGATGCGTGGTCTGCTCGGGATCGACGAGCATCTCCTCGTCCGGGCCGGTCGAGAAGGCGCGCCAGACCTGCTCGCCGGTCTGCATGTCGTAGGCGGTCAGGTGGCCGCGGACACCGAACTCGCCGCCCGAGATGCCGACGAGGATCTTGTCCTTGACCGGCAGGACGGTTGCCGTGTTGGTCTCGCCCTTGGTGGGATCACCGTTGACGACGCTCCATTTCACCTCGCCGGACTTGGCGTCCAGCGCGACGATGGTGGTGTCGGCCTGGTGCAGGAAGATCATTCCATCGGCATAGGCCACGCCGCGGTTGACCGTGTCGCAGCACATCACGCCCACGACGTCGGGGTTCTGCTGCGGCTCGTAGCGCCACAGGATCCTGCCCTCGTTGTTCAGGTCGAGCGCATAGACATTGTTCGGGAACGGGGTGTGGACATACATGATCCCGTCGATCACGAGCGGCGAGCCCTCGTGGCCGCGCAGCACGCCCGTCGAGAAGGTCCAGGCGACCTGAAGCTTGCCCACGTTCTCGCGGTTGATCTGGTCCAGCTCGGAGTAGCGGGTGTTGGCGTAGTCGCCGGTCTGGATCGCCCATTGGGTCGAATCCCCAATCGCCTGCATGACCGAGTCGTTCGCATAGACCGGCGCAGACGAGAGCAGCAGGGTCGCGGCGAGACCCCTCTTAAGCATCTTCATTGGCTCCTCCCGATGTTGATTTATTGAGAATGGCTTGGTCGTTCCACCGGCCTTGGGTTCCCTCCCCGGAACCGCCGGCCTCTTCCCGAGCCTCATGCTACGGCGCGTCGATTTGTAGCGTCAACGACGCCGGCCGGTTTTAAGCCCAAAGTATGATCGGCCGGTGCGCCGCAGGCGGGCTCTTGCGAAATCCTTGACGCACCGGGCTTTTTCATCCCTCGACCGGCGCGTCGGACGCCTCGCCGGCCTCCTGCACCGCACCATCCGAGAAGGTGTCGAGATAGGCGATGATGTCGGCCAGCTCTTCCGGCTTCCTGATGCCGGGGAAGGCCATCTTGGTGCCCGGCATGGCCTTGCGCGGGTTGGACAGGAAGTCCTCGAGCGCCGCATGGTCCCAGACGAGTCCGCCCTCCGCCGCCTCGGCCATCGCCTTGGAGTAGGCGAAGCCCTCGACGGTTGCGGCCGGACGTCCGACGACGCCGGTCAGCACCGGGCCGGTCTTGCTCGTGGCGCCTTCGCCGATCTGATGGCAGGCGAGGCACTTGCGAAAGGCCTTCTCGCCGGCGGCCGGATCGCCCTGGGCTGCGGCGGCATGCGCCGTTCCAAGCGCGAGCGCGCCTGCGAGTAACGGGGTCAGTCTCATGTTTTGCTCCCTTGGCGGATGGCTCGGGGCGACCTGCGCATGAGGCCGCCCGGGCCGGTCGAACGACCGGCCGGGTCACTGGCACCGACACTGGGAAATCGTCACGCGTCGCGGAGGAACCGCGGCTCAGAACACCACGACCGAGCGGATCGACTCGCCCGCATGCATGAGATCGAAGCCCTTGTTGATCTCTTCGAGGCTCAGGATGTGGGTGATCATCGGATCGATCTGGATCTTGCCCTCCATGTACCATTCCACGATCTTCGGCACGTCGGTCCGCCCGCGCGCGCCGCCGAAGGCCGAGCCCTTCCAGACCCGCCCCGTCACCAGCTGGAACGGCCGCGTCTGGATCTCGGCCCCCGCCGGCGCCACGCCGATCACGATCGACTGGCCCCAGCCACGATGGCACGCTTCCAGTGCCTGCCGCATCACCTTCACATTTCCCGTGCAGTCGAACGTGTAGTCGGCCCCGCCGATCTGGTCGAAGGGCGTCTTGGTCATATTCACCAGATGGGCCACGATGTCCCCGTCGATCTCGGACGGGTTCACGAAATGGGTCATGCCGAACCGCTCGCCCCATTCCTTCTTGGCGTTGTTCAGATCGACCCCGATGATCATGTCGGCGCCGGCAAGCCTCAGCCCCTGGATCACGTTCAGCCCGATGCCGCCCAGCCCGAAGACCACCGCCTTGGCGCCGATCTCGACCTTGGCCGTGTTGATCACCGCGCCGATGCCGGTGGTGACGCCGCAGCCGATGTAGCAGATCTTGTCGAAGGGCGCGTCCTCGCGGACCTTGGCCACCGCGATCTCGGGCAGGACCGTGTAGTTCGAGAAGGTCGAGCAGCCCATGTAATGCAGGATCGGCGTGCCATCGAGCATCGAGAAGCGGCTCGTGCCGTCGGGCATCAGCCCCTGCCCCTGCGTCCCGCGGATCGCGGTGCAGAGGTTGGTCTTCTGGCTCAGGCAGCTCGGGCATTGCCGGCACTCGGGCGTGTAGAGCGGGATGACGTGATCCCCCGGCTTCACGCTCGTCACGCCGGGCCCCACTTCGACCACCACGCCCGCGCCCTCGTGGCCGAGGATCGCCGGGAACATGCCTTCCGGGTCGGCGCCGGACAGGGTGAACTCGTCTGTGTGGCAGATGCCGGTGGCCTTGATCTCGACCATGACCTCGCCGGCCTTCGGTCCTTCGAGATTGACCTCCATGATCTCGAGCGGCTTGCCGGCCTCGACGGCGACGGCGGCACGGGTGCGCATGTTACTCTCCCTCTCCTGAACCCGCCGCTGGGGCGGCGGTCCTGATATTTCTCTGACCTTAAGAGGAAATTCCGCCGGCGGCATTCGGCAAAAAGGATGAGGAAGCAGCCCTTGCATCCGCCGGGAACGCCAACCCGCAGACGGTCTGGCCGCCTGCGGGAGGACCGGGTTCATCCCGGCTGAGGCCCGCCCCGACGGCCTCAGGCGGCGAGCTTGCCCGAACGCTTGGCCAGATGCGTGGCGATCGCATCCATCAGCGGCGGCGAGAGCGCATCATAGGGCTCGAGCCCGAGGTCGCGCAGACGGGCGCGGATGCCGTCCATTCGATCCGGGGCCACCCCGCTCTCGATCACCGAGGAAACGAAGGCCGCGAAGCCCGGAGGCGACCAGCCCTCTTCCGAGGAGAGTTCGGTATGGATGAAGTCGAGCCCGTAGAACGGGTGGTCCTTGTTCTCGATCCGGCCGAACATGTGCGTGCCGCAGCCCGTGCAGGCATGGCGCTGGATCGCCATGCTGCTGTCGACGACCTTCAGCTTGTCGCCGTTGGCCACCACCTCGACCGCCTCGCGCGGCACGACCGCCACCATGCTGAAGATCGCCCCCTCGGGCTTCCAGCATTTCGTGCAGCCGCAGACGTGGTTGTGCGCCGCCTGGGCGTTGATGCGCACCTCGACCGGCCGGTCGGTGCATTTGCACCGTAACGTGCCGCCGGGGAAATCATCCCGCGCCGGCGCGATGCCGTTGTCCACCGACGGATGGATCTTGACGTCTCCCTGAGTCATGTCCGTTGCATCCTCCCTGACATGCAGTCCCGCTGACATGCGCGGCAATTGTCGCGCGGCGGACTGAGTCCAGCGAGTCAACCATTGGGGGGATGAACAGGCGCTCCGACCCTTCGCCGAAGAGGTCTTGCCCGCCTCTCGCCCACGGCGTCCGTTGTTCCCGCCCCTCCTCTCAGCCCTTTGTCCGGCTTGCGGCACCCGGTCGGGCGGGCAAGGGTAAGGGAATGAAACGCCTTCTCCTCCCCCTTCTCCTGCTTGCGGCCGGCCCGGCCTCGGCCGAAGAACTCTGGCAAGGACGCAGCGCGGCCTTCTTCGGCATCACCTTCCTCGACACTTCAACCGAGGGCGAGATGAACGGCGTCCGCGCCGATGAGGTGGCGCGGCTCGAGATGGTGGAGCGTCAGGCCGCCGAGGCGATGCGCGCGCATGGGATGACGCTGCTCGATCTGGCGCCGGTCGAGGAGGATCTGGATCGCATCCGCAACCCGGCCAAGTGCAACGGCTGCGACCTGCGCATGGCGGAAACGCTCGGGGCCGACTATGCGGTGGTGGGAGAGGTTCAGAAGATCTCGAACCTGATCCTCGCACTCAACCTCTATGTGAAGGATGTCGAAACGGGGCGGCAGATCCGTGGGCAGGCGGTCGATATCCGGGGGAATACGGACGAAAGCTGGCAACGCGGAATGCGCTACATCCTTGAGCGGAGCATTTTCCGCTGACACATGCGCTGCGGCCGGCACCGCGGGGCACCGGCCTCGTTCGCGTCAGGCGCGCTGCAGATGAGCCACATGCGGTTGAACCGGGGCCAGACCGTCCACCATGGCGGGCACGGGCAGGTCGATCCCCGCCAGATCCTCGAGCTGCGCCAGCCGGGGCAGTTCGAGCCCCCCACCCTCATGCACGATCAGCAGCCCGCGCCGCACCAGTTCGTCGCGCGCCTCGTCAAGCTGCGCCCCGCCCAGCGCGAGCAGCGTCGCGATATCCTCGTGCCGGCATTGCAGCGACAGCCGCAGCGCGCCCATCCGGTCCCGCTCGGCCAGCCGGTGGGCGCAGATCGACAGGAATCCGGCCAGCCGCTCGACCGGAGCGAAGGTCGAGCGGAGGCGGGTGAAGATCCGGCGAAGGTCGGCGGCATGGGACGCAGCCTGCATCAGCGCGGCATGGAGACGGGGATCGCGCAGCGCCGCGGCCTCCACCTCATGCACGTCATACCAGCAGACCTGCGACGGAACGACGGCCGTCACCCGCATCTCGCGGTTGCCCCGGAAGGCCTCGCCCAGCGGTTCACCGACCGACACGACATCCATGCCGGTCTCGGCCCCGCACCGCAGCAGAAGGCCCGAATGGAGGATGCCGAACCGGCCGCCCTTCAGGCTGACGTCGGTCGGGGCCTCGCCCGGCGCCAGGACGGCGAAGTCGGGCACGAGCGGCCAGACCGACGCGGCCCGCAGCCGGATCGCGGCACAGAGCGCGTTCCGGCGCTGGTGGCAGTCTTCGCAATGCAGGCTGGTTCGGCACGCCATGTCATCAGTCCCCCCCGAAGGCCCGCATTTGCGCGAGCATTTCATGTCGTCAACCGCAGATACTGGTGAAACGCGCGCTTCCGCAGCGGAGCACGCCAACCTGAATAGGAGATGCAGCGTTTGAACTCTTTGACCTGCGTCAATTCGCGCGCCTGGTCAGAATGACCCACCACAGCCGGCGCGCAGATCGGTCAGCAGCGCGGCTGCGTCAAATTCCTCGTTTTCCGACAGGGCGATGAGGGCGGGAAGATCCGTGATCTCGAACCGGAGCGGCGTGCGAATCGAGATCAGCCCGTCGCGCGAGAAGCCCTGCACCGCGCGCGAGATCGATTCCACCGTCGTGCCCAGATAGAGCGCAAGATCGTTGCGGGCGATCGGAACGTTCACGATGATTCGCTGCTGGTCTCCGGTCAGCTCGCTGGTCTGGTGCGGCCAGCGGCGGCAGAGCATCAGAAGGTAGGTGGCCAGACGCGCGGCCACGGTGGCCCCGGCCCGCAGCGTGATCCATTCTCGCGCGGCGTCGAGTTCGTCCAGCACCGCCAGCAGCACCGCATGTTCGAGATCGGGGCAGCTCCGCACGAGGGACTCGAAGGCGTGGCGCTCGAAACAGCAGAGCGTGACCTCGGTCGCCGCTTCGATGGAATAGTCGGATCGGTCGGAAAAGACCCGCCCGAACATGTCGGAGGGCACGAGAAGCCCCACGATCTGCGACCGCCCGTCCGCGAGCAGCCGCTCCATCCTCAGCACGCCCCGGACGACGTTGCCCACATATTCGAGCGCGCCGCCCTGCGGCACGACCACCGAATCCCGGGGAAAGACACGCAGGCGCGCGATCGCGTCCAGCTTGCGCAGGGTGGAGGGGGTCAGGCCGCGGCGCAGGCCGGCGTGGTGAAACTTGGCATCCGGCCCAAGCCGCGTGACCTCGTTGCTCACCAGAGGACGCTCCATCGTACCGCTCCGATACCAAAATTCAGGACGCACCAATCTTTAACGCCAGAGTCCGAAGCTGCAACCGGCGATAGCGACGCTGCGCCAACAGGGCCCGCCCCGTGGCACCGGGCCGAAGGGCCGTTCAGCCGCGGGCCAGCATGTCGCGGACCATGGGCAGGACCTGCCGCCCGTAAAGCTCGATCGACCGCATCAGCGCGCCGTGGTCCAGCGGGCCCATCGAATACTTCAACTGGAAGCGCGCAAGATCCAGCGCGCCCACGGTGTCGGCGATCCGCCGCGCCACCGTCTCGGGCGCGCCCACATACATCGAGCCATGCTCGACCTCGCGCAGGAAGTCCTCGCGCCGGAGGCTCGGCCAGCCGCGCTCGGACCCGATCCGGTCATGGAGCGCCTTGTAGGCCGGAAACGCCTCGTCTCGCGCCTGTTCGTCCGTCGGCGCGACATGGCCCGGCGAATGGACGCCCAGCGGCATGGGCGCAAGGCCCGCCTGATCCGAGGCGCGGCGGTAGAGATCGACGAAGGGCAGGAAGCGCCGCGCCGACCCGCCGATGATGGCCAGGATCATCGGCATCCGGTAGCGCACCGCCCGCACGACGGATTCAGGGCTGCCGCCCACCCCGATCCAGCTGCGCAGGCCCTGCTCGCCCAGCGGCGGCCAGACCCGCTGCCGCTCGAGCGGGGCGCGGGTGGTGCCGGACCAGGTGACTTCCTCCTGACGGATCAGGCGCGCGAACAGATCGAGCTTTTCCTCGAAGAGCGCGTGGTAGTCGGCCATGTCGAAGCCGAAGAGCGGAAAGCTCTCGGTGAAGGACCCCCGCCCGAGCGTCACCTCGGCGCGCCCGCCCGAAATCGCGTCGAGCGTCGAGAACCGCTGGAACAGCCGCACCGGATCGTCCGAGCCCAGCACCGTGACCGCCGTTCCCAGCCGGATGCGGCTGGTCCGCGCCCCGATCGCCGCCAGCAGGATCTCGGGCGCCGAAATGGCGAAATCGTCCCGGTGATGCTCGCCGAGGCCAATGACGTCCACGCCCACCTCGTCGGCCAGAACGGCCTCCTCGACCACATGGCGCAGCACCTCGCGCTGGGGCAGCAGCCGCTTGCCGCTGTCCCAGGTCACGTCGCCGAATGTGTCGAGGCCGAATTCAACTGTCATGCGCATGTCCTCCAGACGGTCAGGCGACATCTAGCACAGCCTGCCAACCTTTCCCCCGCCCCGCGCAGCACAGCGCCCCTGCCCTGCTGCACAGTCGCCCCCGGCCTTCGGAACAGACGCCGGCGCCCGTCGTTGCAGCCCCGACCGCGGCCCCCCCGGACCGCACCATCGAGGAAGGACGTCCCATGCAACTCGACGGCAAGACCATCGCCATCCTGATCGCGCCCCGCGGCACCGAGGATGTGGAGTTCGTACGCCCGGCCCAGGCGCTCACCGAAGCGGGGGCGAAGGTCGTCGCGGTCAGCCTCGAGGCGGGCACGGCCGAGACGGTGAACCAGGATCTCGATCCCGGCTCGCGCCATCCGGTCGATGCCACTGTCTCCGACGTCTCGGCGTCCGGGTTCGACGGTCTCGTGATCCCCGGCGGAACGGTCGGAGCCGACAAGATCCGCGGCAGCGCCGAGGCCGTGGCCTTCGTCCGCGGCTTCTTCGAGGCGGGCAAGCCCGTCGCTGCGATCTGCCACGGCCCCTGGGCACTGGTCGAGGCGGGCGTGCTCGAGGGCGCCGGCTGACCTCCTTTCCGTCGCTCGCCACCGACATCCGCAACGCGGGCGGGCACTGGACCGACGCCGAGGTGGTGGTGGATCAGGGTCTCGTCACCAGCCGCAAGCCGGACGATCTCGAAGCGTTCTGCGCCCGGATGATCGAGGAATTTGCCGAGGGCCCGCACGCAGGCCAGCGCCGCAGCGCCTGACACCGCGTCGGCGTCCACTTGCCGAGCGTCGTGAAAAGTTCATTCGACCTGTGGACTTGCAGCGGATACGGACCAAGATGTTCACGAGGACGTGTGCTCCGTCAGGGGCACGCGCGGTTCAGCAAGGAGGCCTCATGCGCATTGCAGTTCTGGGTGGAGACGGGTTCGTGGGCTGGCCGACGGCGCTTCACCTGTCGGACCTCGGCCACGAGATCCATATCGTGGACAACCTCTCGCGGCGCTGGATCGACGCCGAGCTGGGTGTGCAGTCCCTCACACCGATGGATTCGATCCAGGAGCGGTGCCGGATCTGGCACCAGGAGACCGGCCAGCGGCTGCATTTCCACCTGCTCGACCTGCGGGAGTACGACCGGATCCGGGCCTGGCTTGCCGAGTACCGCCCCGACGCGATCATCCATTTCGCCGAACAGCGCGCCGCGCCCTATTCGATGAAGTCGGATCGCCACAAGGTCTATACCGTCAACAACAACGTCAATGCGACGCACAACCTGCTGGCGGCGATGGTCGAGACGGGCGTGGACGCCCATCTCGTCCATCTCGGCACGATGGGCGTCTATGGCTATTCGACCGTCGGCGCCCCGATCCCCGAGGGCTACCTCGACGTGACGGTGGACACGCCCACAGGCCCGAGGGACCTCGAGATCCTTTACCCGACGCGGCCCGGCTCGGTCTATCACATGACCAAGAGCCTCGATCAGATCCTCTTCCAGTATTACGCCCAGAACGACGGGCTCAGGATCACCGATCTGCATCAGGGCATCGTCTGGGGCACGCACACCAGCCAGACCCGGCGGCACCCGCAACTCATCAACCGCTTCGACTATGACGGCGACTACGGCACCGTGCTGAACCGCTTCCTGATCCAGGCCGCGATCGGCTATCCGCTGACGGTGCATGGCACGGGCGGCCAGACCCGCGCCTTCATCCATTTGCAGGACTCGGTCCGCTGCGTCGAGCTGGCCCTGTCGGACGCGCCGAAGGCGGGCGACCGGGTCAAGATCTTCAACCAGATGACCGAGACCCACCGCGTCCGCGACCTGGCCGAGATGGTGGCGAGGATGACGGGGGCCAAGGTCTCCTACCTTCCCAACCCGCGAAAGGAGGCGGACGAGAACGAGCTGCTGGTCAGGAACGACCAGTTCCTCGCCCTGGGGCTGAAGCCCGTGACGTTGCAGGAGGGGCTTCTGGCCGAGGTGGTGGATGTGGCCAAGAAGTTCGCCCACCGGATCGACCGCAGCCGCGTGCCCTGCGTCTCGGCCTGGACGAAGGACATCGCGCAGCGGGTCGAGCACGACCCCGAGGGGCGGCGGCTGCGCTCGGTGTCCTGATTGGATCTTGTTGCCGAAACGCAGGCGGGCTCTGACCGGGCCTATGTCACGCTTGTGACCAACGCCGACTACGCGCTGGGTGCGCGGGCGCTGCTGCGCTCGCTCGCCCTCAGCGGCACCGCGGCCGACCGCGTGGTGCTGCATACGGATGTGCCGGAAGGGGCGCTGGCGCCGTTGCGGGCGCAGGGGGCGCGGCTGGTGCGGGTCGCGCTTCTGCCCACCTCGCCCGAGTTCAACGCCACCCACGCCCGCGACGCGCTGCATGCGCGGGCGGCCTTCACCAAGGGGGGCAAGCCGCCCTTCCACACGCCGCTCGACAATTTCGCCAAGCTCCGGCTCTGGCAGCTGGTCGAATACCGCTCGGTCGTCTTCATCGACGCCGACGCGCTGGTGCTGCGCAACATCGACCGCCTGTTCGAATATCCCGAGTTCTGCGCCGCTCCGAACGTCTATGAGAGCCTGTCCGACTTCCACAGGATGAACTCGGGCGTCTTCACCGCCCGCCCGTCGGAGGACACCTTCGCCCGGATGCTGGCGCACCTCGACCGGCCGGGGGTGTTCTGGCGGCGGACCGACCAGAGCTTCCTGCAGGAGTTCTTCCCCGACTGGCAGGGCCTGCCGGTCTTCTGCAACATGCTCCAGTATGTCTGGTTCGCCCTGCCCGACCTCTGGAGCTGGGAGCAGATCCGGGTCCTGCACTTCCAGTATGAAAAACCGTGGCAGGAGCATGAGAAGGCCGAGCGGCTGCGTCCGCTGATCGACCTGTGGCGCAGCTATGCGGCCGACGGGCCGGTGCCCGACCTTGCGGACCTTCCACGGCCATGCGCCTTGCGCTGACCGGGGCCGGCGGGATCGTCGGCCGCTTCATCGCCGAGGCGGCGCGGGCAGCGGGCCATGATCTCGTCCTGCTGTCGCGCCGCCCCACCGGATTGCCGGACGAGCACCGCCCCTACGACCTTCTCGGGCCGCCGCCGCCGCTTGGGGATGTCGAGGCGCTGGTCCACTGCGCCTTCCAGCATGTCCCCGGCCGCTACCGTGGCGGCGAAGGCGCCGACCCCGCCGGGTTCCGCCGCGCCAATCTCGATGGCAGCCTGCGGCTCTTCGAGGCGATGCGCGGGCGACGGATCGTCTTTCTCTCCTCGCGCGCGGTGTTCGACGGCTACCCGCCCGGCACGCTCTTGACCGAAGGCATGCCGACCTGCCCCGACAGCCTCTACGGGCAGGTCAAGGCCGAGGCCGAGACGGCCCTCGTCGCGGCGGGCGGGGCGAGCCTGCGGGCAACCGGCGTCTATGGGCCCGCACCGGACCACAAGTGGCGCTCCCTCTTTGACGACTTCCGCGCGGGCCGGCCGATCCCTCCGCGCGCGGCGACCGAGATCCATGGCTCGGATCTCGCCGCGGCTGTCCTGCTGCTGCTGCAACGCGAGGAGACGGGCGCCTTCCACGCCTCGGATCTGCTCCTCGACCGTCACGACCTTCTGGCCGAGGTCGCACGGCTGACGGGTCTCTCGCGCCCGCTGCCGCCGCGCGCGGACGCCTCGCAGGTCAGCCCGCTCGACTGCCGGCGCCTGTCGGCCCTGGGCTGGCGGCCCGGCGGGCGCGAGCTGCTGCTGCGCACCTTGCCGCTCATGATCTAGGCGCCTCCCCGCCGGCTGCGCCTGCAGCGAAAACGCTGCGCCTTGCGCTTCACCCCAGAGTTGCACATGGACGCGCGCGGCGGGAAAGATCGCCCGACCCAAGGAGAATTGATGAAATGCAGGAACAGATCGCCTCGATTCAGCCTTGGACAATCGCGCGGCAACGGGCATTCTCCGCCGTATAGATAAGCCGCCATTGCTCGAAACTGCCCCGTGTCCATCACAAGTCCGTCCGCACCCTTTGCAGGTGCAGCATTGTGTGAAAGATTGATACCGTCACTTTGACCCCACCTTTTCAGCAGATCATCATCAAGAGGTCGCGAATGTCATTGAAGAAGGTCAACACCGCCATCTTCCCGATTGCCGGGATGGGAACGCGCTTCCTTCCCGCCACGAAGTCGATTCCCAAGGAGATCCTGACCCTCGTTGACAAGCCGCTGATCCAGTATGCGGTCGAGGAGGCGCGGGAGGCCGGGATCGAGGATTTCATCTTCGTCACCTCGCGCGGCAAGGGCGCGCTCGAGGACTTCTTCGACGTCAACCAGCCGCTCGAGCGGGCGCTGCGCGCCGCCGGCAAGACCGAGCTTCTCGCCGCGCTCGAGGCGACCAACATCGACAGCGGCCATGTGGCCTATGTCCGCCAGCACGAGGCGCTCGGGCTTGGCCATGCGGTCTGGTGCGCGCGGCGTCTGGTGGGCGACCGGCCCTTCGCCGTGATCCTGCCCGACGACATGGTGGTCTCGGACCGGCCCTGCCTTGCGCAGATGATGGAAGCTCACGCCGAGGTCGGCGGCAGCATCATCGCCACCATGGAAGTGGCCCCCGAGAAGGCCTCGTCCTACGGCATCCTCGACATCGAGTCCCGCCAGGGCGCGCTGGTCCGCCCGCGCGGCATCGTCGAGAAGCCGAAGGCCGGCACCGCGCCCTCGAACATGGCGGTGATCGGGCGCTACATCCTCGGGCCGCGCGTCATGCGGCACCTCGACCGTCGGACCGTGGGCGCGGGCGGCGAGATCCAGCTGACCGACGCCATCGCGCACGAGCTGGCCACGCACCCGGGTTCGGTCCACGGGTTCCGCTTCAGCGGCGAGCGGTTCGACTGCGGCTCGAAGGCGGGATTTCTGCAGGCGACGGTCGCGCTGGCTCTGCAGCGCGCCGATCTTCGCGACGAGTTCGCGGCCTTCCTCGAGGCGATCGGCGATCAGCACGGCATCCACAGGGCACCGCGGCTGAAGGTGGCCGCGGCAAGCTGAGACGACCGGAGAAAGACGGCAGATTGCGAATACTCTACCTCGCCCATGATCTGGACGACAGCGCCATCTGGCGGCGCGTGGCCGTGCTGCGCGCCGGTGGCGCAACCGTTCATCTTGCCGGTTTCCGCCGGCGAGAGGGGCCCTTGCCCGAACCGGCCACCCTCCTCGGCCGGACGGCCGATGCGCGGCTTGCGCGACGCGCTTTTTCCGTCCTTCGGGCGGGCGCCGGGTTGGGGCGCAGGCTCGCCACCCAAGAGGCGCCCGACGTGATCCTCGCCCGCAACCTCGAGATGCTGGCGCTGGCGGCACGGGCCAAGGCGCTCTGGCCCGAGGCGCTGGTGGTCTATGAGGTGCTCGACATCCACCGCATGATGCTGGGCGAAGGCCTCCGGGCGCAGGCGATGCGCGCGCTCGAGCGGCGGCTGCTGCGCCGCGTGGGGCTGGTGCTCACCTCATCTCCGGGCTTCATCAACGAGTATTTCCAGCCCTTCGGCCAGACCCGCGCCCCGATCCGGCTGATCGAGAACAAGTGCTTCTACCCCGGCGCGGCCATCCCGCCGGTGCCTGCGCCGCAGCCGGTGACGGCCCCGATCACGATCGGCTGGTTCGGCATCCTGCGCTGCGCCTGGTCGCTCGACTGCCTCGACCGGGTGACACGGGCCTCGCCCGGCCGGTACCGGGTGCTGCTGCGCGGCAAGCCGGCGCTCGACCAGCTGCCCCGGTTTCACGAGACGGTGGCGGCCAATCCCGATCTCGAGTTTGGCGGGCCCTACCGCAATCCCGAGGATCTCGCCGGGATCTACGGGCAGGTGCATCTGTCCTGGCTGATCGACCGCTACGACGCCGGCAAGAACTCGGACTGGCTGCTGCCGAACCGGCTCTATGAAGGGTGCCGCCACCATGCGGTTCCGGTGGCGCTGGCGGGGACGGAAGTGGCGAGCTTCCTCGGCGACTGCAACATCGGGCTCACCGTCGCCGCGCCGGACGTGGATCAGGTTTCAGACCTTCTCGGCCACCTCGATCCCCCGAGGGTCGAGGTCCTGCGCGGCAGGGTCCGCGACGTCCCCGAAGCGGTCTGGGCGACGGGGCCCGAGGAATGTCAGGATGTCACGGGCCTGATGGCCCAGATTGCGGCCGCACGCGGCCGCCGCCGTCAGGCCGCCCTGCGCCGGAAAGGCTGGTTCACCACATGACGCCGCGCGTTCTCATCATCATTCCCACCCTCAACGAGGTCGATCACATCGACGCCGTGCTCAACGGTCTTCTGCCGTTCGCCGAGAGCCACGGGGCGCGGATCGTGGTGGCGGATGGCGGCTCGACCGATGGCACGCGCGATCGCGTCGCCGCCCGTCCCGAAGCCGGGATCACGCTGATCCACAACCCCCGCCGCCTCCAGAGCGCGGCCGTCAACCTCGCGGTCGCGCGGTTCGGCGCCGAGGCCGACATGCTGATCCGCATCGATGCCCACAGCGCCTATCCGCAGGACTATTGCGACGTGCTGCTGGCCGAAGCGCAGGAGACCGGGGCCGCCTCGGTGGTGGTCGGCATGAGGGCGGTGGGCTCGGGCTTCTGGCAGGGCCTGATCGCGGCGGCGCAGAATTCGCGCATCGGCAACGGCGGCGCGGCGCATCGCGTGGCCCCCGTCGGGCGGTTCGTCGATCATGGCCACCATGCGCTGATGCGGATCGACGCCTTCCGCCAGATCGGTGGCTATGACGAGAGCTTCAGCCACAACGAGGATGCCGAGCTGGACCTGCGCCTTCGGCAGGCGGGCTTCCGCATCTGGCTGACGGCCCGCACGCGGGTGGACTATTTCCCGCGCCGCACGATCCCCGCGCTGATGAAGCAGTATTTCGCCTTCGGTCGCGGCCGGGCCCGCAACATCCTCAAGCACCGCTCGGTGCCGGGGCTGCGCCAGATCGTTCTGGCGGGCCTTGCGCCGGGGCTGATGCTGGCGTTGCTCAGCCCGCTGCATCCGGTCTTCGCACTTCCGCTGATCCTGTGGGGTGTGGGCTGCCTTGCCGGGGGCGCGCTGATCGCGCGGGAGACGCGCAGCCTCCGCGGGCTTCTCGCGGGCTTTGCCGCCGGAGCCATGCATGTCGCCTGGTCGGCGGGCTTCTGGAACCAGCTGCTGCGCCATCTCGGCCGTGGCCGTGGAAGGTCGGAGGCACCGGCATGAGCGGCGCGCGCATCGCGATCGGGATCTGCACCTATCGCCGGCCCGGCGTCGCGGCGACGCTGGCCTCGATCGGCGCCCTGAACTGGCCGGACGGGGCGGGCGGGATCGTGATCGTGGCCGACAATGACGAAACCCCCTCGGCGCGCGCGACCGTGGAGGCTGCGGCACGGGCCCTGCCCCTGCCGGTCTGCTACCTGCACGCGCCCGCGCGCAACATCTCGGTGGCCCGGAACGCCATTCTCGAGGCGGCTCTTGCCCGCGGCATCGACCGCCTCGCCTTCATCGACGACGATGAGGTGGTCGAGCCCGGCTGGATCGCCGCGCTTGTCGCCGCCCAGAACCGGACGGGCGCCGAGGCGGTGCTCGGCCCGGTGCGGGCCGAACATGGCGCGGATGCCCCCGCCTGGATGCGCAAGGGGGCGGTGCATGACACGCTCCCGACCATCCTGCCCGACGGCTCGATCAAGTCGGGCTACACCTGCAATGTCCTCATGGATCTCACGGCCCCGGCGCTCGAGGGGCTGCGGTTCGATCCGATGCGGGGGCGATCGGGCGGCGAGGACACGGCCTTCTTCGAGACCATGCTCCGCCGTGGGGGTCGCCTCGGCCATGCCCCCGAGGCGCTGGTCCGCGAGACTGTCCCGGCCGATCGCGCGCGCCTCGGCTGGCTGCTGCGCCGGCGATTCCGCATGGGACAGACCCACGCGAGCCTGATCGCGGCGCCCACCGGGCTTGCCCGGGCGCGTCAGGGCGCGACGGCTCTCGCCAAGGTTGCGGCCTGTGCCGGAATGGCGGCCGCGGCCCTGCATGATCCGCTCCGGCGGAACAATGCGCTGTTGCGTGGCGCGCTGCATGTGGGCACACTGTCGGCGCTTTTCGGCGCACGACCGATCACGATCTACGGCGGATCGGCCCCGGCGCTTTCAAACCTTGATTCCAAGACCGATACTTATCCCGTTTCCAGGAGCAGAACTTGAAGCAGTTCGGAATCCGTATCGCCGACAGCGATCCACGCATCGACACGCCCGTTGCGTCCTCGGCGGCTGCGGACACGATCGACGTCTCGCGCCTGCTGGGGGCCGCCCGCAGGCAGCGCCGGGTGATGATGATCTCCTGCGCCATGAGCCTGTGCCTCGGCCTCGCCTACCTCGCCACCACGCCCAAGACCTTCGTCGCCGGCTCGACCGTGCTGCTGGCCGGAAAGGTCAACCGCACGATCGAGGAAGTGTCGGCCCTCGACAACAGCGCCTCGGAAAACGCTCTCGAAAGCGCGCAGGAAGTCATCCGCTCGCAGCCGGTGGCGCTGGCCGTGACGGACATGCTCAATCTGACCGAGAACGACTCCTTCCTCAGTCCGCCGGTGCCGTTGCTTACCGTGGTCGTGGAGAACGCCAAGGAGATCGTGCGCGCGCCCATGCGCCTCATCACCCCCGCCCCGCCCTCGGGCGCGGCCGGCCCGCCGCCCACGCCCGAACAGGTCGCCGAGCGCAAGCGGCAGCTAGTGGCGGCCGCCCTCTCCGGCAGGATCGGCGTGTCGCGCGTCGGGCGGTCGAGCGTCTTCGAGATCTATTACGCCTCGCACGATCCCGCCCTCGCCGCCGCCATCTCGAACGCCTACGCCGAGGCCTATGTCTCGGATCTGCTGAACGCGAACTACGACGCGACCGAGCGCACGACCCAGTGGCTGCGCGAACGGCTCGAGGAGTTGCAGGCCCAGGCCCGCGAAGCGGCGGTCGAGGCCGAGATCTTCCGGTCCGAGAACGGCCTCGTCTCGACCCGCGGGGCGCTGATCACCGAAGAGAACGTCTCGAAGCTCAACTCCGATCTCGCGGTGTCCATGACCGAGGCGGCGCGGGCGCAGGCGCTGATGAGCACCTATCAGACCATTCTTGACAGCGGGCCCGAGGCTTTCCTGTCGGAACGCAGCAGCGGCTTCTCGTTGCAGGGCAACGAGCGGCTGATCGAGATGCAGGACCAGCTCTCGGCCCTTTCGGCACGGCTGGACCGGATCGAGCGCGACTTCGGCGTCGACCATCCGCAGGCCGTCCGCCTGCGCGAGCAGGTCGCCGCCCAGACCAACGTTCTCTTCGGCGAGGTGCGGCGCCTGCACGAGGAGGCCCGCGGCTCCTTCAATGTGGCCAGTGCCCAGGTGCAGGCGCTGCGCGAAAGCCTCGGGCTCGCCGTCGATGTGAACTCGGAGGCCGGGCGCAAGCAGGTTCAGCTCAAGTCTCTCGAGCAGCGCGCCGAGACGCTGCAGACGCTCTATCAGACCTTCCTGACCCGCTTTCAGGAGATCGACCAGCAGAAGAGCTTCCCGATCTCGAACGTCCGCATCCTTGCTCATGCGGATGTCCCGATGGACCCCATCGGCCCCAGCACGATGCGCGTGCTGGCCGTGATGCTGGTTCTGGGCGGGATGGTCGGCGCTGGCATCGGCGTCCTGCGCGAGTGGCGTGACCGCTTCCTGCGGACGGGCGAAGATGTGCAGAATGACGTGGGCCAGCGGTTCCTCGGCTACCTGCCGCATTTCGACGCCGCCAACGGCGCGCCGCAGCTGTCGCGTCAGGCCCGGAGCGCGCCCCTGAAGCTGAGCGAGCCCGTGCCGGGCATCCCGGTCGTGCGCAAGCCGATCCACGCGCTGCAGCATCCCCGCTCGCATTATGCCGAGACGCTCCGCAACATCCGCTTCTCATCGGAGGTGAGCCTCGCGGGCAAGTCGCAGATCGTCCTGGGCATCACCTCGATCCGTCCGGGCGAGGGCAAGTCTTCGGTCGCGCTGAACCTGGCCGCGGTGATGGCCGCGTCCGGCAATTCGGTGCTGCTGATCGACACCGACCCGCGCAACCCCGGCCTCAGCCGCAGGCTTGGGCTGACGCGGGGCATAGGGCTTGTCGAAGCGGCGCTGGGCCGGGCGGACTGGACCAAGGCGCTGCGCGTGATCGGCGACAGCGGCGTGCATCTGCTGCCCTGCGTGACGCCCGGCATGATGACCCATTCCAGCGAGATGCTGGGCTCCAAGGGGATGCGGCAGCTGCTGGCGGCCGCGCGCGCGCGCTACAGTCACGTCATCCTCGACCTTGCGCCCCTGGGGCCGGTGGTCGATGCGCGGGTGGTGGTGCCGATGGTCGATCAGATCGTGATGGTGGCCGAGTGGGGCAAGACGCCCAAGACGCTCCTGCGCGAGACGCTGATGAACGAGCCCGCCCTGATGGAGAAGACCCTCGGCGTCGTGCTGAACAAGGTCGATATGGAGTCCCTGCGCGACTACGTCCCCGAGACCGGCGGCGAGCATTATTACGAGGAATACGGCGACTATTTCTCGGGCCGCAGCGGAACCAGCTGAGGGCCACGGCACCGCCTTCGCAACCTGCCATGATGTGCGCCGAAGGTGACGGTTCGGCGTCACGTCGCTGACAGCTGATATGTGCGCGCACCTGTCTCTTTCCTTTCGGCAAGTTCCTGCCTATCTATGAAAGAGAGGCGCAACTTCGGGTTGCGAAGGCAGGAGAGCGCGATGCGGATCGGAGCCTTCTTGATGGGAATGGGCGGGGCGGCGGCGGCGGCGGCCGCGCTCGCCATGTACCTGGGCTTCTCGGGATGGGCCGTGGCGGGCATCGTGGCCGCCACGCTGCTGATCGCGCAGATGCTCTACCTCGGCCTTATCCTTCTGATGCTGCGGGAAGAAAAGGCCAGGCGCGCGCCGCCGGATCAACCGGCCAGCCCCTCCGACGGGCTCCTGCCGATCGGCAAATCGCAGCAATCGGGCCTTTGACTGCCCCCATCTCAGAGCCCGGGAGCAGCACCAACTGAAGGTTAGGTGATTCTCACAATGGCGGATGCCGCGGCGGTGAGGATCATCCTACTGGGCGAGTCTGAGGCGCGCAGGCTCCGAGGCCTCGTGCGCGAACATCCGGGACAGGTGCCCGTCCGTCTTCCGCAAGAGGTCCGCCATCGGCCCTTCCTCGACCACGCGTCCGGCTTCCAGCGAATAGACGTGATCGGCAAAGGCCACCATCGAGGGCCGGTGCGCGATGGTCAGAACCGTCATCTCACCCGCCCGCCGCGCGAGGGCCTGGGCCACACGGCTCTGGCTCTCCCAGTCCAGCGCGCTGGTGGCCTCGTCGAGGATCAGCACGGCCGGCCGCTTCAGGAAGGCCCGCGCCAGCGCGATCCTCTGCCGTTCGCCCCCTGACAGGAGCGTGCCGCGGTCCCCCACCCGCGTGTCGAGCCCCTCGGGCAAGGCGGCCACGAAACGGTCGGCGGCGGCATCGGCGAGGGCCTGGTGCATCTCCTCCTCGGTGGCGTCGGGGGCCACGATGGCAAGGTTCGCCCGGATCGTGTCATGCAGCAGGAAGGTCTCCTGCGGCACATAGGCCAGATGCTCGCGCCAGCCGCGGCGCTCGGACTCAGTCAGTTCGTGCCCATCGACCAGAAGGCGCCCGGCCTCGGGCCGGATCAGCCCCATCACGATGTCGGCCACTGTGCTCTTGCCCGCCCCCGAAGCCCCGATCAGGGCCGTCGCCCGCCCGACCGGAAGCCGGATGGTGCAGTCGTTCAGGGCGGCTTCTTCCGATCCTTCCGTGTGGCGGTAGGTCACGCGGTCGAGCAGGATCTCGTGCCGGGGCGGCGCGACCGGCGCCGAGACGAAGCCGGCCCCGCCCTCGCGGTTGGCCTCGAGGCGGCTCTGCAGATCGACCACGCGCCACCAGGCCGGGAGATCCACCAGCAGCGCCTGCACCTGCGCCTGCAGCCCCTGAAACCGCGGCGTGACCCGCATCAGGATCACGAGCAGCACCAGCATCTGCGACATCTCGAGCCCGACGAAGCGGAGGGAGAGCAGCACGAAGGCGGCGGCTCCGATCGCCAGCGCCACCTGGAACAGCCCGTTGCCCAGCGCGTTGCGGCGCGCATAGTCGTGGGCATCCGCCTTGGTGCCGTCAAGCGTGCGCTCGAACTGGGCGACATGGTGCGGCTCCTGGTTCATCGAGCGGGCGGTCTTGAGCCCGGTGATGAATTCGGACACGAGCCGCGCCTGCACCGTCCGCGCGGTCTGGATCTTGTGGCCATACCTTTCGGCGAGCTTGCGGTAGGGTTTCAGCAACAGCAACGCCACAAGGCCGAAGCCGAAGGCGAACAGCGTCATCGGCACCGACACGGCGAGGCAGAGCACGAAGTAGATCACGAGACCCACGAGGATCTGGATCAGGCTCAGCGACACAAAGCCCGAGAAGGTGATCCGGTCGATCTCGCCCGTCAGCGCATGTTCGAGATCGGCCCGGCGCATCCGCACCACCGTCTCCCACCGGGCCGAGGCCACCGCCGAAAAGAGTCCCGCGCGCGTTGAGTTGGCGAAATCCTGCAAGAGATCCGACAGATAGACCGCCTTGACCCGGTTGAAGGCCGCCTGCAGCGCCACGAGCAGGACGATCGCCCCCAGCAGCACCTCAAGCCCGATGCTCACGTCCGGCAGGGGCTGGCCGAAGAGATGGCGCCCGCCGAGGTCGATCGCGTAGTCGGATGAGCCCTGCCCGGCCAGTGTCAGGATCGGCAGGAGAAGAAGGATCGAGACGCCCTCGGTCACGTTGCCGAGGACAAGGAAGGTCAGGGCTATCGCCAGCCGCTTGCGCCCGAAGCGCGCCATGGCCCGCACCAGCGCCGCGGCGCCTCGAAAGCCCTCGACCGCGGGGATGGGCGAATGATCGTCGGTCACGCCGCAGCCTCCGCATCCCGCTCGATCAGGGCCACCACCTCGGGCAGCCGGCGAAGATCGTGGGGCACGATCACGCGATGCAGGACGCCGCTGGCGGCTATGGCCGCGGCCTGCCGCAGATGCCGGGCGCCGGCGGCGCCGTTCAGCACCTCGGCGCCGAAGCGGGTGACATAGGCAAAGCGCAGGGCCAGCGGCAGCGCCTCGAACGGCGGCACGGCGATCACGGCAGGCTCGGCCTCGGCCGGACCGCGTTCAAGCCGGTAGATCCGCCGGAGCGGCGTGACACCGCGGGCGAACCGGCCGGGCAACAGCACGCGGCTCTTCTCGGGCACCTCGGGCACCACCGGGCGATGGACCGCATCCGGCGCATCGAAGGCCGCGGCCGCCGCTGGTGACAGCTTGACCTGGGGAAAGCCGGGGCGGAGCGACAGGGTCTCGTCCACCGCCACGATGTCGTCCGCGATGAGCGGATGGCCCGCGCGGATCATCGCCGTCGCGGTCGTGGATTTGCCCGCCCCCTTGTCGCCCATCATCACCACGCCGCGGCCGCCCACCGACACCGCGCTCGCATGGAGCGTGAAGAGACCCAACTGCTCCAGAGCCAGCGCCAGCACCGAGCCCAGCAGCGGATAGGCCACGAGATCCTCCGATACGCCGGGGTGCGGGCTGGCCGTGATCCGGCCCGGCTCGACCCGGAAGCCGCCCACCGTCTGCCACCAGAGCTCGGCCCGATCGGGCGCAAAGCGGGTGCGGAAGCCCCCCTCGCCCGGCAGATCATCGAGCGGTGCACGGTGCACCGTGAGGTCGGCCGCCCTGTCGCCTTCCAGCGGCTCCAGCTCGGGCAGATCCACGTCCGAGCGCCACGCGAGCCCGTAGGCGGTCCGCAGCGCAGGCCGGAGAGAGGACGTCTCGACGATCATGCAGGTGTCCTTCTGTCGAGTCGGGCGGCGGCGGGGAACTCCCGGGCCCGAAGCCATTCGTCCAGCACAATCGCGCGCAGGGTCTGGAAGAGCGCGGGGGTATCGGCCTCGCCCGCGCGAAGCCCGTCGATGACGCCGCGGATGACGCCAAGATCCACGAAATCGGCGATCTGGCCGGGATCGCGCCGGGACAGCCGGTCAAGGCTCTCGGTCCAGTCCCTCAGCACACGCTCGCGCACGTTGGGGCTGAAGTCGGTCTTGCTGCTCCGCAGGCGGATCTCGTCGGGCAGCAGGCCGCGCATCGCGTCGCGCAGCAGGGCTCGGGTCATGCCGTCGCGGAA
Source organism: Cereibacter azotoformans (assembly GCF_021391315.1). Taxonomy (NCBI): domain Bacteria; kingdom Pseudomonadati; phylum Pseudomonadota; class Alphaproteobacteria; order Rhodobacterales; family Paracoccaceae; genus Cereibacter; species Cereibacter azotoformans. The sequence goes on from NZ_CP090021.1 coordinate 1,746,804, forward strand.
CTTGGCCGAGGCGGGCTGCGCCACGCAATGCTCGACCACCCGCCGCTCGAGGAACGGATAGCGCGGCGAAATCCCGCACGGGGCTGCGGAACGGTCGAGCACCTCGAGCGCGGTGGGATAGCCCGGTGTCGTCAGTTGCGCGATGTGGCGCCGGATGTCGTCCGTCGCACCCTTCACCGTCACGCCGTTCGCCTCGCGCACGCGCTGGACGAGGCCGGTCCGCGCCACCAGATCGGGATGAACCGCCCGCCTCCAGGCCGTCGCATCGCGGGTGGCTCTGGGCCCCAGCCGGCGGGCCAGCGCCCGGACCCAACGCGACGAGGCACCCACCGAGGCCGATGCCAGAAAAAGCTCGCGCCGGGGGCTGCCGAACAGCGCCGAGACGGCGGCGGTGGACCGCCAGAGGCTCCGCCACTGCGCCTCGGCGGCCAGTTCGGTCAGGCGCGAGGTCCCGAACGAGATCACCTCGTCGCCGCCGTGCCCGTCGAGCAGGATCTCGATCCCCGCCTCGGCCGCCCGACGGTAGAGCCAGCGCGAGGTGGGCAGGTTCGGCGCAAGGTACGGTGCGCCCTGCTCGGCCAGAAGCTCTTCGACGGTGCCCCCGAGAGCTTCGCTGCCATCAAGCCAGAGCTGCCGGAAGCGGCCGGCCTCGTGAACCTTGCCGATCCATGCGCGCTCGTCGATCTCGGGGCAGGCGTCGAACTTCATCGACACCACAGGAAGCGGCGCCTCGGACATCCGCGAGGCCAGAACGGCGAGCGTGCTGGAATCGAGCCCGCCGCTCAGCATCGCGCCCACTGTGCCGCCCCGCATCCGCGCCGCCACCGACCGCTCGAGCAGCTCGAGCAGCGCCTCGGGCGGGTCGGGCCGGTGGCGGGGCTCGACCTCCAGCCGCCAGTAGCGGCGGATCTCGGTCCGGCCCTTCTCGACCAGCAGCATGTGCGCCGGTTCCAGACGGTTGATCCCCCGGTGGATGGTGCGCTGCGCCGACGTGGGCTGGCCCGAAAGGAACTCGGCGATCCAGATCTCGTCGAGCGCGGGGGGACAGGCGGGAAAGGCGCCCAGCACCGCCTCGACATCCGACGCGACGGCGACCGCCTGAGGCGTGGCGCGATAAAGGAAGGGGCAGACGCCGAACCGGTCGCGCAGCCCGACCAGCCGTCCCGCGGCCGGATCCCACAGCACGAGGGCGAAATCGCCCTCGAGGTGAAGCGGCAGATCCAGCCCCCAGCGGTCATAGGCCGCCAGCACAAGGGCGGCATCGGCTGCCTCGGCCAGTCCAAGCGCGGACTGCAACTCGGCGGCGTTGTCGAGCCTCAGGCTGCCGGTCAGCACCGGACCGCCCGGCCGCAGCCGCCACGGGCCCATGGCCGCGTGCCGCGCCCGATGGCCCAGCGCGACCCCGCCGGGCAGCAGCACCGACCGCGCCTCAGGCCCGCGGCTCGGCATGGCCGCGAGCATGGCCTTTACCCGGCCCTCGGCTTCCGACGGATCTCCGCCCAGCGTGACGAAGGCGGCGAGCGCGCTCACAGGGCCGCTCCTGCCGCCTGTTCGGCCACCGGATCGGTGCGGCCCGAGCTTTCGTAATCCACGAGCGCGCGATGCTGGCTGTAGTCCATGGAAGATCCCCCGAGCACGATGACATTGCCGGACAGAAGCCAGGCATGCGGGCGGAAGGCGCTGTCGCGCCCGTTCGGCAACGAGATGCGAACGGTGGAGGCGTAGCCTTTCCGCGCAAGAAGGCGCTGGCCGGCCAGCGCCTGCGTGAGGCAGGTGGCGCCCGGGACGAGCCGCGCGGCCGCGGTCACCGACCAGGCAACGACGCGCTGCTCCGAGGCCGGGGCCGCGCCCGCGGCGGCGAAGGCCGCGGTGGCGGCCCGCACCGCATCTGTCCGCCGGCGCGCGATCGCGAGGCGGATCCGTGCCACCTCCGCCAGCGCCCGCCACAGCGCCAGCGCCTCGGCAGGCCTCAGGGTCAGGAGACGCCGCACGCGCCGCATGGAACCTCCCTCAGGCCAGGGTGACGAGCCGGTTCGCCGCGAGGTCATCCACCAGCTTGCGGATGTCGCCCTCGCAGACCGAGGGCTCGATCCGGTAGCGGTCCGCGACGCGCCCCACGAGAACCTCGATCTCGACGGGCTGATCGAGCTGCGACCAGACGAATTCGCCCACCGCATTCATGCTGAAGTAGGAGTTGCTGTTCGTGTCGAAGATCGCAATCCCGTCCCCGAATGGGCAGGGAATGCAGCCGGGTGCCGCCCTGATGGTCACGTCGAAAATTCCTTGATCAAACACGTTTTGTGACCGAGGCAGTCATTGACCGCCTCGGACCGGGGCTGTGCTTCGTCCCGAAGATCAGGAGAAGGTCATGTCGGCGATCGCAGTGCCCGACGGGAAGGCCGCATCGGTCACATGCCCCGTGCTTGCACCGTGGGTCATGGCTTCCAGCGTGCCGTGAGCGCGCAGCACCGGGGCCTGATAAGCAAGAGTTTGGATGTTGTTTGCCACGTCAAATATCCTCAGCATAAGGTAAGATGGCCCAAAGGACCGGATCCAAGCCTGTTGAAAGATGCCCGAGGTGTCAATGCGGACGCCGCCGCTCTCCGATCGGATGCCGCCCGCACGGAATATATTTATCAAAAGGAATTGTAAATGCAATTGAAGGTTGAGCCCGCCATTTGCCACAACCCTTACGGGACAAAGTTGCTGCTCAAATTTTCATCGCAATTCACAACCAAAAGGGGAAAATGCGCTACCTCGGGGCGACAACGCCTTGGCCGAAGGTTCACTCTCCTCGCGTCGGACACACTTCGATTCGACAGGAGCGGCCTCCTGCGGACAGGACAAGGGGCATGACCTTCACCGCCGCACATTTCGCCGCCGTGCGCGGCCACGACTGCCTTTCGGAGGCCGAAGCGCTGCGTGCGGCCCTCGCCCGCGCCTTCGGCGACGCGGCACCGCTGCCCGGGCAGGTTCTGCCGCAGGTGCTTTTCGACATGGCGCGGCTGAACAAGGTCGGGCTGTTCCTCGCCCCGCGCCCGGCCGACCTTCCCCCGGCCTGGGCCGCCATCGCCCCGCAGATCGAGTCAATGCGACTTTACACCGCCGCGCGCAATGGCCACAGCCTTCGCGTCAGCGGAGAGGTCGCCCGGCTCATGCAGGCGGCGGGCATCGCGCATGTGCAGTTCAAGGGTCCGCTGCAGCAGATCGCCCTCTATGGCGGGCCCTGCTGGAAGCCGACCGGAGACGTGGACCTTCTGGTGGCCGAGGCGGACCTGCCCCGAGCGGGCGCGGTGCTGCGGGAGGCGGGCTTCGTCCCGCAGGAGGCCGAGCTTGCCGACTGGTGGACGAAGCACCTGGGCGAGCAGCATTACCGCCGTCCAACGGGTGGCCCGGTGGTGGACCTGCACCATCGCCTTCAGCAGCCGGGCGCGCCGCGGCCGCGCCGGACGGCCGACTTCCTGGCCCGGGCGACGCTCATGCCGCACGAGGGCGGCACGGTGCCGATGATCTCGGGCCCCGACCGATGCCTCGTGGCGGCCATCGGCGTGGTCAAGGCCTTCGTTGCGCACGAGCCCTGCGCGGGCCACCTGTGCGACCTGCGCGCAAGCCTCGACCACCTGTCGGCCGCCGAAGCGGCCATGTTGCCCGGCCTTGCTGCCGAGCAGGGCCTGTCCGAGACGCTGGCGCTGGCGAGCCGGGGCGTGGACGCGCTGTTTGACGGGCTCGCTCCGCGCCGCCATGCGACCGGGGCGCACCCGCTGGCAGACCTGTCGCCCGCCATCCTGCGCCGGATGCTGATCGCCCCGTGGGATCCTGCCCTTGACTGGCCGCGCCGGAGCCGCATCCTCTGGGCGCTCTCGGGCCGGCAGCCCGCGCGCTATCTGCGCGAGGAACTTGCCGCCAAATCCTCCGAGATCCACAGGATCTGGCTCAAGGGGCTCGTCCGCTCCGGCCTGCTCTCCCGCCGCGAAGGAACCGCCGCATGACGGACATCTGCGTGATCATCGCCGCACACAATGCCCAGGCGACCATCGCCAAGGCCGTGCGCTCGGCTCTGGCCGAGGCGGAGGTGGCCGAGGTTGTGGTGGTGGACGATGCCTCGACCGACGCAACCACCGAGGCCGCGCGGGGCGCCGACGACGGCAGCGGCCGGCTGATCGTCGAGCGGCAGGCGCAGAACGGCGGTCCCTCGGCCGCGCGCAACCGCGCCATCGCCCTGTCACGCGCGGCACGGATCGCCATCCTCGACGCCGATGATTTCCTGCTGCCGGGCCGCTTTGCGAGGCTCGACCCGACGCTCGATCTGGCCGCCGACAACATCGTCTTCGTCACACCTGACCATGCCGCCGATTTCGTGCCCTCGAGCCTGCCTGACGCCCCGACCGGGGTGGAGATGCTGGATGCCGAAGCCTTCGCGCTCGGCAATCTGGCGCAGGGTGTCCGGCGGGGCGAACTCGGCTTTCTCAAGCCGGTCATGTCGCGGGCCTTTCTGGCGCGGCACGGGCTGCGCTACGACGAACGCATGTGGCTGGGCGAGGATTTCGACCTCTACATGCGGATGCTGCTTCTGGGCGCGCGCTTCGGCCTCATCCGGTCCGTCGGCTATGTGGCGGTGGAACGGGGCGCCTCGCTCTCGGGGCGGCACCGGACGGCGGATCTCGCGGCGCTGGAGAGCGCGTGCCGCGCGCATCTGGACCTGCCGGCGTCCCCCTCCGCGAGGGCGGCCATGCGCCGGCACCTGCAGCAGGTGCGGGCCAAGCTCCTCCTCCGGCAGTTTCTCGACCGGAAGGCAGAGGCCGGGATTGCCGCCGCGCTCGGCTTCGCGCTGAGCCCGCCGGCGCGCTTCCTGCCGATCGCGCGCGGGGTCGCCCGTGACAAGCTGGCCGCCCTGCGCCCGCCCGCCCCGCCCCGACCGGAGCGGCTGCTGCTGCCCGTCTGAGGCCGGGCCTCAGTCGCCCGGATCCTCGTCCTCGTCCTCGGGCGCCGCGCCGCGGCGCTCGGCGCCCGGAGGAAGCCGCGCCTCCATGCCTTCAGGCAGCACCACCTCGGCGCGGCTCCAGCGCGGCACGAGCCAGAGCCAGAACAGCCCCTCCTCGCCGTCGGCACAGATGTCGAGATCATGGCGCGCCGCAAGATCCGACAGAAGCGCGGCCTGCTGTGCGGGCGGCCAGGGATGCGGCAGGTCCGGGGCAAGCAGCGGCGGCACCGCCACGAGGCGCTGGCCGTCACCCACGGGCCGCGGATCGGCCGACAGCACCAGCGAGAGCGGGCGGATCTCGACCTCTTCCGCGGCCCGGCGCTGAAGCCGCTCGCGCACGCTGCGCAGGAGTTCGGCCACCAGATCCGGCCGCCGCACAAGCTGACCCAGCGCCGGCAGCGGCCTGCGCCGCTTGATCGCCGCCACCAGATGTTCAAAGGCCAGAAGCCGCTCGAGCCCCGCGCGGCGGCGGCGCATCATGCCCGCAAGTGCGGGATCGGTGACATCCCGCGCCGTCCGGTCATGCGCCGCGATCAGCGGCTCGAGCGCCGCAACCGACAGCCTGTGCGAGATCGAGCCCGAGTGGCGCCGGTAGAGATAGAGCGCCTCGGGCAGCAGCACGAGCCGCGCGCCGTCCAGAAGCAGACGCAGATACAGGTCGTAATCCTCGCCCACCCTCAGCGTCTCGTCATAGCGCAGTCCGCCCCAGGCCGAGCGGCGGACGAGCGGCTTGAGATAGCCCAGCGGCGGCAGATCGTCCGAACCTCCGTTGGCCGCGACGAACAGGGTGGCATCCACCGGCATCGGCGCGACCAGATGCAGGGACTGGAGCAGCGTCCGCCCGCCGGCATCCGGCGCTTCGCCGAAATGGAGCATGTCGTCGGCGACCGCATCGACCCCGAGCGCCTCGGCGGCAGCGAGAAGGCGCGCAAGACGGTCGGGATGGAGCACATCATCCGAGTCCATCACGGCAAGCCAGTCCCCGGTCGCCGCCTCCAGCGCGCGGTTGCGCGCCGCCGAGGGTCCGCCGTTCCGCTCCATCTCGATCAGCGTGACGCGGGAGTCCCCCTCGGCCATCTCACGCACGAGGTCCGCGCTCTCGTCGCCCGAGGCATCATCGACCACGATCAGTTCGAGATCCGCGTGACTTTGGCGGAGAACGGACTCGATCGCCTCTGGCAGGAAGGCCGCGCCGCGATAGTTCGCCATCAGCACCGAAATCCGCATCGTCCCTCCGTCCTCCGAATCGTCCCTGTGTAGCTTTCCTCGACCCGCCGCGTAACCCGGCACCATGTCCGCCGCCGTCCGACCGCCGGAACTGCCGGTTTTCGCGGCACTGCGGCAAGCTGTTGCCAATGTGATCGGAGAACGGTCGCCATCGGAGAAGCCCGGGCCTAACCTTCTTCCTGAAACAGCCACGGAGCCCTTCATGAGACCCCGTCTGCCGCTTGCGCGCCTTGCCGCGCAGACCCTTCTGCCCCTCCTCGTGGCCGCTCCGGCCGCGGCGGACGAGCCGCCGGCCTCGTTCCGCGAGACCTTCGACGAGATCGACGGAGAACGCTGGTACATTTCGGACGGCTGGACCAACGGCGAGCACCAGAACTGCACCTGGTCCTCCAACGCCGTCCGCGCCGAGGACGGCATCCTCCGGCTCCTGTATCTGCCCGACACGTCCGGCGAGGGCCAGCACCGTTGCGGGGAGGTGCAGACCGAGCAACGCTACCTGCACGGGACCTTCGAGACCCGGATGCGGACCGATCACCGCAAGTCCGGCCTCAACGCCGCCTTCTTCACCTACATCGGGCCGGTGCATGACCAGCCCCATGACGAGATCGACTTCGAGATCCTCACCCGCAACACCGCCTCGGTGGACGTGAACACCTATGTGTCCGGCGAGCCGAAGAACCGCCATGTCGTGCCGCTCGACCCGCCCTCGGACGAGGGTTGGCACACCTTCTCGTTCATCTGGGAGCCCGAGCGGCTGCGCTGGTTCGTGGATGGCGAGCTGGTCCACGAAGCCACCGAGACCCTGCCGGTGGCGCCGCAGAAGATCTTCTTCAGCCACTGGAGCACCGACGTGCTGACGGAATGGATGGGAGCCTACGAGCAACCCGAGGAGCCGGTCGCGCTCGAGGTGGACTGGGTCTCGTGGACCGCACCCGGAGAGGCGTGCCAGTTCGAGGAATCCGTGCTATGTCGGCTGGAAGACTGAGGAGACGCCGCACGAGATGACCGCCGCCCCCCTGCGCCCGCACCGCCATGACGGCATGATCATCGACGTCTGCCCGACCACGGTGCTGGCCTTCCTGACCATCCTGTGCCTCCTGCTGGTGCAGTGGATCGGATCCATGGCGGCGGCGGGCTTCCTGGCCTCGGGCTGCCTGCTTGTGGTGCGACGGCCGCAGACCACGCTGATGGAGCTGCGGCGCTACTGGATGATCTTCGCCATCGCCGCCTGGTGCCTCTTCACGGTGCTCTGGTCGCAATATGCCTCGCTCAGCCTGCGCTACGGCATCCAGCTCTGCGTGACCTTCGCCATCGCCGTGGCGATCGCCAGCCGGCTCTCGCCGATCGTCTTCCTGCGCATCCTCTTCAGCGCGCATCTCATCGCGGCCGTGCTGAGCCTCGTGTTCGGAAAGGTCCGGGCGGACGGGCTCGGCTGGCTGGGCATCTTCGGCTCGAAGAACGCCTTCTCGCTGCCGATGTCCACCCTGATGCTCTGCGCCTTCGCCATCATGCTCGATCGCAACCAGTCACGGATGTGGCGGCTGCTGGCCGCGGGCGGCTTCCTGATCGGGACCTTCCTGCTGATCCAGGCCCAGTCGGCCGGTCAGCTGCTGGCCACCGGCGCGGCTCTGGCCTTTGCGCTGCCCTTCTTCCTTGGGCGCTGGCTCAGCTTTGCCCAGCGCATCCTGCTCGCGGGCTTCACCGTCGGGCTGGGGATCGTGGTGGCCATCCTGCTCGTCGCCATGCAGGAAGAGGTCATGGCGCTGATCCTCGAGACCACCGGCAAGGACGCGACCCTCACCGGCCGCACCGAACTGTGGGCGCTGGCCTTCCGCGAAATCGCGCAGCAGCCCTTCCTCGGGGTCGGCTATCAGGCCTACTGGGTGCCCGGGAACCCGGGCGCCGAGGCCATGTGGAAAGAGTTCGGCATCAGCGGCAAGCGCGGCTTCCACTTCCACAACACCTTCATCTCGAACGCGGTCGAGATCGGGATCATCGGGGTCGCCATGCAGGCGGTCGCGATCTTCGGGGCGCTGGCGCTGGCCACGATCTGGGCCTTCAAGGAGCCGCGGGCGGAGTCCATCTTCCTGACCGCCCTGATGATGCGGAGCACCGTGCTCAGCATGTCCGAGGTCGTGGGCTACCTGCAGTTCGACCTCGCGACCCTGATGCTGGTCGCGGCCCTCGTCTATGTGCTTCGCAACCAGCGCGAGCGTCGGCAGCAGCGGATGCCCCTGCGCCAACGCGGCGCCGTTCGGCCAGTGAACGACGCGGCCGATCCGTCCCCGCCGCATCCGGTCTAGCCGGCCGTGCCCACCGCCACGCGGCCAAGGAAAAAGGGAAGCCGACCCGCGTCGGCTTCCCTTCCTGTCGTTCCAAGCGGACCCTCTCAGTTGGTCGAGGGCGGCCTCAGCGTCATCTGGACCATGTCGCCCGGCTCCAGCCGCAGGTCCATCGCGTCGGGGATCTGGCGCAGCTCGTCGTCGTCGATGCGCATCACGATGACGCTGCTCATGGCGGCGATGGCGTCCGGGTCGGCCGCCAGATCCTTGCCGCCCGCCTGCCCCAGAAGCGACACCGAGAGCCCCCGCTGCGTGTCGATCTTGCGGTCGATCTCGAGGATCTGGGCCTCGACCTCCTGAAGCTGGGCCGCGATCTCCGACGAGCGTCCGTCCAGCAGCGCGATCCGGTCGCGCTCGGCCGTCGTGATGCCCTGACGGGCCCGCAGGATCGCCGTCGAGGTGTCGAGCCGCTGGCTCTCGATGGCCGACAGCGTCCGCTGCGTCTCGAACAGCCGCCCGCTGGCCACGAGCCCGCGTTCCGACAGGTTCCGGGCGTTTGCAGCCTCTTTCTCGGCCAGTTCGAGCTGTGTCTCGAGCTGGACCGTCTTGGCCTGCAGCGCCTCGATCTCTGCGGTCAGCAGTTCGCTCTGCGCGTCGATGGCCGCCAGATTGCGCTCGACCTGATCGCGGCGCAGATCCATGAACGACTTCTCTTCGGCCAGCAGCGCCCGGCCCCGCGCGCTGTCGAGGTCCGGGACGGCGCCCAGTTCGCTCTCGTTGGCGCGCTCGGCCATCAGGCGCGCGCGGCGGGCGAGCATACCCTCGCGGCTGTCGAGCAGGATGCGCAGCGCGCCTTCCTGCGAGATCAGGTCGCGCACGATGGCCGGGGTGCTGCGGATCTCGTCGCTCGGCCCGCCCGCCATGGCGATGGCCTGCCGCGCGGTGATGCCGGGACGATAGACCACCTCGCCCGGATTGCGCACATGACCCGCCACGATGACCGGGCGATATTCGGCGATCTCGACGGTGGCGTCGGGCATGTCGGGCAGCGCCAGACGCTCCATCAGGCCGTCGGCGATCAGGGTGCCGAGCTGGGAGGGCGTGTGCCCCGCCGCCTCGACCGGCCCGAGGAACGGAACGGAAATCGTGCCGTCCGAATTGACCCGGTATTCGCCCGTCATCGCGTCCCACACGCGCATCGTCCCGTCCACCGGCTGCCATTCGAGGACCCGCAGACGCAGGAGGTCGCTGGCGCTGATCTTGTAACCTTCGGCCAGCACGGCCCCTCCGGGCAGCATCGCCAACGCGACGAGCGGGAGGAGATGGCGACGGAACACGGCCATTCGGGTACCTTTCTCTCTATGACATGAAGGCGCGGCGGACACTCCGCCGCGGCCGCTGGCCAGACCTTGACTGACGGCTCAGCAGGAGCCGCGCGAGCGCAGAACCGCCGGCACCGTCCGCAGGATGATCGCCGCGTCCGCAAGAACGTTCCAGCGCATCACGTAGTAGCGGTCGAGGAGCACGCGCTGCCGATAGCTCAGATCGCTCCGGCCGCTGACCTGCCACATGCCGGTCAGGCCGGGGCGGGTCCGCAGGTAATGGCCGGCAGAGCCGCGGTAGCGGCGCAGCTCGGCCGCCACCACCGGGCGCGGCCCGACGACGCTCATCTCGCCGGACAGGATGTTGAAGAGCTGCGGCAGCTCGTCGATCGAGAGCATGCGGATCACGGCCCCGATCGGCGTCACCCGCGGATCCTGACGGAGCTTGCGGTCACGCTCCCATTCGCGTTGCGCCTCGGGATTGGCGCGCAGGTGCCGCTCGAGCACCACGTCGCCGTCCACCACCATCGAGCGGAACTTCCAGCAGCGGAAGGTCCGGCCACCGAAGCCCACGCGTTGATGCCCGTAGAGGATCGGCCCGTTGCTGCTGAGCCAGATGATCAGCGCCACGCCGATCATCAGCGGCGCCAGCGCGATCAGCGCGGTCACCGCGATCAGGATGTCGATAATGCGTTTGGCCAGCCCCCCGACCGGTCCCGATTCCGCGCCGGCAACGGGCGCCAGGGACGACAGGTAGATGTGGTCGGAACTGACGTTGTCTGGCGCCAAAGAGGATTGCGGATTGAATTCCATGAAACACCTGTTGCTTTCGAGCGTCGCCACTCAGGCACGGACCGACTTTAATCCAGAAAATGCTGAGTCATGTCGTGCCAAGTCTTCCGGGTCGAATATTGTACAAATTAGAACAACAATTTTCCTCGCTTCAGCCGATATGTCAAGGCGTGCCCATTTTGAGGGCGGTTTCTCGATCGTGCATCTGCGGATTCTTGCTGCACCTGCGAAAAAGAGAGACCTGTAAGCAATACGATTACGGGGCTGCCCCTTTAGGTGGATGCGATTCCCGGCCACGCCCCAAGTGCCTCCCATCCTCAATGATTCCGCGCATTTTTCAAGCTGTAGAATGGTGGATCATCACCGTCGAAATCCTGCAACCCACCGCAACCCAAGGAAGTATTGCGGACACCCCTCGGTAGAGGAACCGCGCCGCACGCGATGGTGAGCGGCATCGCCGCGGCCCGCCTCGGCGCAGCCGCCGCGAAAGCCGCGGAAAGATCAAGATCCGGCAGACCACACAGGCGGATCCTCGCTTCTGCGGCCGCATTCAGTTTCTTCCCGCACTGCAGCAAGTCGGCATCTCCGGTTGACGATCAAGGTTTGGGCATGAGGCCACCCGCCGGACCCGAAGGTCCGGTGAGGCAGCGTGCGATCAACACCGCACATGTCGAACGGTTCCCGACAATCTTGCGGGCCCTGAAGACACAGCGCCGGCCTGGCCGTCGTGCACGGCTTTACGCTCGCGCACCGCTCGTCTAAGCAGATGATCGGCAAAGAGAGAACCCAATGCGCATCCTGATCACCAACGACGACGGCATCAATGCTCCGGGGCTCGAGGTGCTCGAGGGGATCGCGCGGGACCTCGCCGGGCCTGACGGTGAGGTCTGGACGGTTGCCCCCGCCTTCGAGCAGTCGGGCGTCTCTCACGCGATCAGCTACACCCATCCGATGATGATCGCCAAGCTGGCACCGCGCCGCTATGCGGCGGAGGGCAGCCCGGCCGACTGCGTGCTCGCCGCGCTCTATGACGTGCTGCAGGGCGCCCGCCCGGACCTCGTGCTGTCCGGCGTGAACCGGGGCAACAACTCGGCCGAGAATGTCCTCTATTCCGGCACGGTCGGCGGCGCGCTCGAGGCCGCGCTGCAGGGTCTGCCCGCCATCGCCCTGTCGCAGTTCCTCGGGCCCGAGACCGAGGGGCTGGCCGATCCGTTCGAAGGCGCCCGCACCCATGGCGCGCGGATCGTGCGGCTGCTTCTGGAAAAGGGGCTCTGGGACGACGGCGACTATCGCCTTTTCTACAACGTGAATTTCCCGCCCAAGCCTGCGGCCGGCGTGCGTGGCCAGCGCGTCGCGGCGCAGGGTTTCCGGCGCGACACCTCCTTCGGGGTGGAGCCGCACATGTCCCCCTCGGGACGCCGCTTCCTCTGGATCCGGGGCGGCGCGCAGCACAGCCCCACCCTGCCCGGCACCGACGCCGCCGTGAACCTCGACGGCTACATCTCGATCACCCCGATGCGTGCGGACCTGACCGCGCACGACCGGCTTGCGGAGCTGGAGGCGCTGATCGGATGACTGCAGGCCCGGACGAGGAGGATCCGGCAGAGCGCAAGATGCGGTTCCTGTTCGCCGTCCGCTCGCGCGGCGTCACCGATGCCCGCGTGCTCGCCGCGATGGAGCGGATCGACCGCGGCGCCTTCGTCCGGGGCATCTTCGCCGACCGCGCCTACGAGGACATGCCGCTTCCCATCGCCTGCGGCCAGACCATCAGCCAGCCCTCGGTCGTGGGGCTGATGAGCCAGGCGCTGGCGATCAATCCGCGCGACAAGGTGCTCGAGATCGGAACCGGATCGGGCTATCAGGCCGCGATCCTGAGCCAGCTTGCGCGCCGCGTCTACACCGTCGATCGCCACCGGCGGCTGGTGCGGGAAGCGACCGAGCTGTTCCATCGGCTGGGGCTGACCAACATCACCGCCCTGGCCGCCGACGGCAGTTTCGGCCTGCCGGAACAGGCGCCCTTCGACCGCATCCTCGTCACCGCCGCCGCCGAGGATCCGCCGGGGCCCCTGTTGGCACAGCTCAAGATCGGCGGTATCATGGTGGTCCCGGTCGGGCAGACCGACGCCGTGCAGAACCTGATCAAGGTGACGCGGCTCGAGCAGGGCTACGACTACGAGGAACTTCGCCCGGTGCGCTTCGTGCCGCTGATCGAAGGGATCGGGACCGACTGACGGGCGCTCCGGCCTGCTGCCCGGATCGCATCACCGGCGCCGGCGGCGTCCGACACGGCTTCGGGAACCAACCCGGAGGCATGACAAGCTCCGGGACCAACCCGGACTGCAAGACGAGAGGCAGAGCATGTTCCACCGACCCCCGCTCGCGCGTGCCCTCTGCATGACGGCGACGCTGACCATCCTTGCCGCCTGCAACACCTCCGAGCTTGACTGGGACCTCCGCAGTCGCCCCGGCGCGCTCAACACCTCCGAGGCCGCCCGCGCGGCCACCGCACCGCGGCCACGCCCCGACGATCGGGGCGTGATCTCCTATCCGAACTATCAGGTCGCCGTGGCGCGGCAAGGCGATACGGTGGCTTCCCTGTCCGGGCGCCTCGGGCTCGATCCGGTGCAGGTCGCCAGCTACAACGCGCTGGCCCCGCAGAACCCGCTCCGGGCGGGCGAGGTCGTGGCCCTGCCGCAGCGGGTTGCGGCCGCCCCGGCCATGGCGCCCGCCCCGGTGATGGCCGCGCCCGTGGCCACGGCAAGCCCGTCGAGCGTCGATGTGACGGCCATCGCCACCACGGCCCTCGACCGCGCCGGAAGCGGCGCGCCCGTGCCGGCCGCAGCGCCGGCCTCCGCAGCCGCCCCCGCCCCTGTTGCGGCGACCCCGCGCACGGCGGACGAGCCCGTGCGCCATCGGGTCGTGCGCGGTGAGACCGCCTATTCCATCGCGCGGAGCTACAATGTCTCGGCCAAGGCGCTGGCGGACTGGAACGGTCTCGGCGCCGATCTGGGGGTGCGGGAGGGCCAGTATCTCATCATCCCGACAGCCGCGGCGGCCCCGCCCGCGCCTGCGCCTGCGCCGAACGTGACGCCTGTCACGGTGCCGGGGGTCGGTTCGCCCACGCCCACACCGCCCTCGGCCGCCAAGCCGTTGCCGGCCGAGTCGACCACCCCGGCCTCGAAGCCCGCCAACCAGCCCGCCTCGCCCGACCTCGGGGCGCAGCGGACGTCGGCCTCGGCCTCGAGGCTCGGTTTCCCGGTGCAAGGCAAGATCATCCGCGGCTATGTGAAGAAGAAGAACGACGGCATCGACATTTCGGCCGCCGTCGGCACCCCCGTCGCCGCCGCGGCCGACGGGACGGTCGCCGCCATCACGCAGGACACCGATCAGGTGCCGATCCTCGTGATCCGGCACCCGGACAATCTGCTCACGGTCTATGCCAACATCGACGGCATCAAGGTCGCCAAGGGCGCAACGGTCAAGCGGGGCCAGCAGATCGCCGTGGTCCGCGCGGCCGATCCGCCCTTCGTCCATTTCGAGGTCCGCAAGGGCTTTGAAAGCGTGGACCCGATGCCCTACCTGCAATAGTCGCGCCGGATCAGACCCTTGAAAGACAAGGCGGCCGCGGAACGTCATGTTCCGCGGCCGCCTTGTCTTTCCTCGGTCGGTTCAGCCCACGGCTGCCCTAGAGCGCGACGCCGTGGCGCGCGGCGAGATCGGTGAAGAACTGCCAGGCCACCCGCCCCGAACGCGAGCCGCGTGTGGCCTGCCATTCGATCGCCTCGGCCCGCAGTTCCTCCTCGGCGACGCACAGCCCGTGCGCCGCGCAATAGCCGCGGATCATCTCGAGATATTCGTCCTGCGAGCACGGATGGAAGCCCAGCCACAGCCCGAAGCGGTCCGAGAGCGACACTTTCTCTTCCACCGCTTCGGAGGGGCTGATCGCGGTCGATCGCTCGTTCTCGATCATGTCGCGCGGCATGAGGTGCCGGCGGTTCGAGGTCGCATAGAGGATCACATTCTCGGGCCGCCCCTCGATCCCGCCGTCCAGCACCGCCTTGAGCGATTTGTAATGCTGGTCATCGTGGCTGAACGACAGGTCGTCGCAGAAGAGGATGAAGCGGAAGGGTGCCGAGCGCAGATGCTTGAGCAGCCGCTGGACCGAGGGCAGATCCTCGCGGCTGAGCTCCACGATCTTGAGCGGCAGGCCCCGCGCCACAACCGCGGCATGGATCGCCTTGACAAGGCTGGACTTTCCCATCCCACGCGCGCCCCAGAGCAGCGCGTTGTTGGCCGGCAGGCCGCGGGCGAAATGCTCGGTGTTCGCAAACAGGATGTCGCGCGCCCGGTTGACCCCCACCAGAAGCGAAAGGTCCACCCGCGCCACCCGCTCGACCGGCTCGAGCCGGTCCGGCGCGGTGTGCCACGCAAAGGCGTCGGCCGAGGCGAAATCGGGGGCCGGCATCGGCGGCGGGCTCATCCGTTCGAGCGCCGCCGCGATCCGCTCCAGCGGGTCCGTCATGCCGCGCCGTCCCCTTCCTCATCGTCGAACCAGAGGCCCTGCGCCCGCAGCTCGGCCTCGCGCTTGCGCTCCATCCGCTTGATCAGGAAGATCGAGATCTCGTAGAGCGGATAGACCGCGCCGAACAGGATCATCTGGGACATCATGTCCGGCGGCGTGACCAGGGCGGCCACCGCAAGGATCAGCACGACCGCATATTTGCGCATCGAGCCCAGCCCGCGCGAGGTGACCAGCCCCGCCTTGCCCATCAGCGTCAGCAACACAGGGAGCTGGAAGCAGAGGCCGAAGGCCAGGATGAAGTTCGAGGTCAGCGCCAGATACTGCTCCATCGAGCCCTGGAACACCACGCCGGCGAGCGGCAGGCGGCCCTCCTCGCCCTCGGCACCCGGCTGTTCGGTCATGAACTGCTGGAAGCCGAGGAAGAAGTCGAAGGCGATCGGCAGCACCACATAGAAGGCAAAGAGCCCCCCCAGCACGAACATGATCGGCGACGCGATCAGGAACGGCAGGAAGGCGGCCTTCTCGTTCCGGTAGAGCCCCGGCGCCACGAACCGCCACATCTGCCAGGCGATCACCGGGAAGGAGAGCATGATGCCGCCCATCACCGAGATGCGGATGGCGACGAAGAAGCCTTCCTGCAGCTTGATCAGGACAAGCCCGCAATCCTGCCCGCGCGCGGCCAGCGCATCGCAGATCGGGTGGGTCAGGAAGTTGAAGATCGGATTCCAGACCGTGAAGGCGACCAGCATCGCCACCACGAAGGCGCCCAGCGAGATCAGGATCCGGGTTCTGAGTTCGGCCAGATGCTCGATCAGCGGAGCACTGGAACTGTCGATGTCGTCTTTTGTGTCGCGGCTCATTCGTCACTCTTGCGATCGGCCGGCGCGGACGCCTGCGCGGCGGGTGCGGCGGCCGCCGGAGCCGTCACGGCTGCAGCCCCGGGCCCCTGCTGAGCCTGCGCCGCCGGGATCGTGCCCGCCTGCGCCGGAGGCTTCGGCGTGGACGGCTGCGGCTTCATCGGGTCCCACTTCTCGAACCGTTCGGCCGCGTCCTTGATCGCGTCGAGACCCATGCTGCGCGGCGAGGTCGCGTTCTTGACGTCCTTCACCACGTCCTTGACGCCGGTCTCGTCCGCCGCCGCCTCCATCGCGCGCTGGAACTCGCGCGCCATGTTGCGGGCCTTGGCCGTCATCCGGCCGAGCGTGCGGAACATTTCGGGAAGATCCTTGGGACCCACCACGATCAGCGCCACGACGCCGATGACGAGCAGTTCGCTCCAGCCGATGTCGAACATCGGGCGCCGATCAGACCTTGTCGCGCTCGGAGGCGGGCGTCACGTCACGCGTCGTCTCGGGGCGGTTCTCGATCTCGGCGGTCTCTTCCTTGACGCCTTTCTTGAAGGCATTGATCCCCTTGCCAACCTCGCCCATGAGCGAGCTCACCTTGCCGCGTCCGAACAGCACGAGCACCACCACCGCGATGAGGAGCAGGCCGGGCAAACCGATATTGTTGAGCATCTCGCGTCTCCTGCGGCCGACATGCGGCCTCGCTTCGTCACTGCCCCCATTTATTGGTTCGCGCCCCCGGATCAAAGACCCTTTCGCTGCGGCTCCGTCTTTTTTGTATCCGTGCTTGCGCCCGCACAAGGTTCCCAGAGCGACCGCAAGCGCCGCCGAACCGGCCCGCGGCTTCGCTCATCGCATGAAGTTCCCCGCGCAACGCAATGATCGGGCAGCATATCAGTCAGCGGCGCGCCGGGAAGACGAAGCAGCGGTCGCGCCGGATCATCAGCCAGAGCGGCGTCCCGGGCCTGGGCAGGAACACGTTCGGCACCGAGGCCGTCAGACGCGAGCCGTCGCTGTCCATCTCGAACTCGACAAGGCTCTCGCGGCCGAGGAAACGCGCCCGCAGCACCCGTCCCCGTGCGGCCGTGCCCTCGGCGGGCGTCGGGTTCGGCCCGCGCCCGTTCCGGTCGAAGTCGATCCTGAGATGCTGGGGCCGGATGATGATCTCGACCTCGGCCCCGTCGGCATGTCCCGGCGTCAGGAACTCGCCGAAGGGCGTCTCGGTCAGCGCCCCGCGCGAGATCCCGTGGATCACGTTGATGTCCGAGAAGAAGGCCGCCGCCGCCCGATCCACCGGCGCGTTGTAGACGTTGTAGGGCGAGCCGCGCTGCACGATCCGCCCGGCCCGCATGAGCAGGATCTCGTCGGCCATCCGCAGGGCCTCGTCGGGCTCGTGCGTCACGAGCAGGACCGCCGCCCCCTCCTCCTTCAGGATCTCGAGCGTCGTGTCGCGGATCCCGTCGCGCAGCCGGTTGTCGAGACCCGAAAAGGGCTCGTCCATCAGCATGACCTTGGGCCTTGGCGCCAGCGCCCGCGCCAGCGCCACCCGTTGCTGCTCACCGCCCGACAGCTGGTGCGGGTGCTTGCGCCCGTATCCGGCGAGGTTCACCCTCTCGAGCAGTTCGGCAACCCGCCGGTCCTTCTCCTCGCGACCGCCGCGGAGGCCGAAGGCCACGTTCTGCGCGACCGTCAGGTGCGGGAAGAGCGCGAAATCCTGAAACATCAGGCCGACCGAGCGCGCCTCGGGCGGCAGGAAGAGCCCGCCGTCCGACACCGGCTGCCCGTCGAACCAGATGCGGCCGCTGTCGGGCTGCTCGACCCCCGCGATCATCCGCAGGGTCGTGGACTTGCCGCAGCCCGAAGGGCCGAGGAGGCAGGCCACCTGCCCCGCAGCCACCTCGAGCGACACGTCCTCGACGACGGGGCTGCCGCCGAAGGCGCGCGTCAGATGCTCGACCTTCAGGCGCGGGGGGCTGGGAGGGAGTTGACGCACGCTCTGTCCGACCATTTCCATCGGGACGGTTCTGGCCGCTTTCAGCGACCATTTCAACCCTTAGCCACGCGGGGCCGCCCGCCCCTGGGGCGGCTCCGCCGGCACGCCTCAGACGGTCAGGTTGGTGCCGCCGCCGTCCACCAGCAGGTTCTGCCCCACGATGAAGCGCGCCTGCTCCGAGCAGAGGAAGGCGCAGGCCGCGCCGAAATCCTCGGCCTGCCCGTAGCGCCGGGTCGGGATCGCGGCCGCCCGCTGCGCCCGGGCCTCGTCAAAGCTGATGCCCTGCGCCTTCATCACATTGCGATCGAGCGCCTCGGCCCGGTCCGTGTCGTGGATCCCCGGCAGGAGGTTGTTGATGCAGACGCCGTGCTGCGCGACCTGCCGCGAGGTGCCCGCGACATAGCCCGTCAGCCCCGCCCGCGCCGAGTTCGACAGCCCGAGCGCCGGAATGGGCGCCCGCACCGACTGCGAGGTGATGTTGACCACCCGACCCCAGCCCTTGTGGATCATGCCGGGCAGAAGCGCCGTCATCAGCGCGATGGGCGTCAGCATGTTGGCGTCGAGCGCGCGGATGAAGTCGTCGCGCGTCCAGTCGGCCCAATTGCCGGGCGGCGGCCCCCCGGCGTTGGTCACGAGGATGTCCACCGATCCGGCCGCCTCCAGCACCCGCGCCCGGCCCTCGTCGGAGACGATGTCGGCGGCGATGGTGGTGATGGAGACGCCGTGGCGGGCGCGCAGATCCTCGGCCGCCGCCTCGAGCGCCTCGGCGCCTCGGGCGTTCATCACCAGATCGACCCCAGCCTCGGCCAGCGCCCGCGCGCAGCCCAGCCCCAGACCCTTCGACGAGGCGCAGACCAGCGCGCGGCGGCCGCGAATGCCCAGATCCATTGTCATCTCTCCCATTCATCTTTCCGCACCCGGCTTAGCAGCCCTTCCCCGGCCGCGAAACCCGGAACGGGCGGCCGCATGCGACAGCGGAGGCTCAGGACGCGCTTCCCAAGCCGCAGGCCAGCGGCTATATCGCGCCCCATGCTGGACCAGTCGAACCGCCCCGCCCTCCCTGCCGAAATTGCCCGCCGCCGGACCTTTGCGATCATCTCGCACCCCGACGCCGGCAAGACGACGCTGACCGAAAAGTTCCTGCTGTTCGGCGGCGCGATCCAGATGGCGGGTCAGGTGCGCGCCAAGGGCGAGGCACGGCGCACGCGCTCGGACTTCATGGCGCTGGAGAAGGAGCGCGGGATCTCGGTCTCTGCCTCGGCCATGAGCTTCGACTTCGGTCCGTGGCGCTTCAATCTGGTGGACACCCCCGGCCACTCGGACTTCTCCGAGGACACCTATCGCACCCTGACCGCCGTCGATGCCGCGATCATGGTGATCGACGGCGCGAAGGGCGTGGAAAGCCAGACCCGCAAGCTCTTCGAGGTGTGCCGCCTGCGCGACCTGCCGATCCTGACCTTCTGCAACAAGATGGACCGCGAAAGCCGCGACACGTTCGAGATCATCGACGAGATCCAGCAGAACCTCGCCATCGACGTGGCGCCGGCCTCCTGGCCGATCGGGATGGGGCGCGAGTTCCTCGGCTGCTACGACATCCTGCACGACCGGCTCGAGCTGATGGACCGCGCCGACCGCAACCGCGTGGCGGAATCGATCAAGATCGAGGGGCTGGACGATCCGAAGCTCGCCGAGCATATCCCCGCGGACCTGCTGGCCAAGCTGCGCGAGGATCTGGAGATGGTGGCCGAGCTGATGCCCCGCTTCGACCGGCAGAGCTTCCTCGAAGGTCACCTGACTCCGATCTGGTTCGGTTCGGCCATCAACTCCTTCGGCGTGAAGGAGCTGATGACCGGCATGGGCGAATTCGGCCCCGAGCCGCAGGTGCAGAAGGCGGCCGAGCGCGGCATCGCCCCCGAGGAAACCCCGGTGACCGGCTTCGTCTTCAAGGTGCAGGCCAACATGGACCCCAAGCACCGCGACCGCGTGGCCTTCGTGCGCCTCGCCTCGGGGCATTTCGAGCGCGGGATGAAGCTGCTGCATGTGCGGTCGAAGAAGCCGATGGCGGTGACGAACCCGGTACTGTTCCTGGCCGCCGACCGCGAACTGGCCGAGGAAGCCTGGGCCGGCGACATCATCGGCATCCCGAACCACGGACAGCTGCGGATCGGCGATGCGCTGACCGAGGGTGAAAGCCTGCGCTTCACCGGCATCCCCTCCTTCGCGCCCGAGCTTCTGCAGGGCGTGCGCGCCGGCGATCCGATGAAGGCCAAGCACCTCGAAAAGGCGCTGATGCAGTTTGCCGAGGAAGGCGCGGCCAAGGTCTTCAAGCCGATGATCGGATCGGGCTTCATCGTGGGTGTGGTGGGCGCGCTGCAGTTCGACGTTCTCGCCAGCCGGATCGAGCTGGAATATTCGCTTCCCGTCCGCTTCGAGGGCTCGCAATTCACTTCGGCGCGCTGGGTCATGGGGCCGAAAGCCGCGGTCGAGGCCTTCGTCAACGTCAACAAGGGCCATATCGCCCATGACAGCGACGGCGATCTTGTCTATCTCACCCGCCTGCAGTGGGACATCGACCGCGTCAGCCGCGACCACCCCGAGGTCAGGCTGACCGCGACCAAGGAGATGATGGTCTGAGGCAGGACGTGCCGGGGTGCGGCCCCTGGCCCCTGCTCTTCGCGCGCCTCCAGGGCGCGCGGGCCCGTGAACCGCGGCCCGGAAGGGACAAAAGACGGCGGCGAGGCGGCAAATGCAGCCCGAACCTTGACCCTCGGGACAATTTGGGCTAAGGCGCCCGCAGGCCATGAGGGCCGAAAGACGCCGGGACGCCCGGACCATCAGCGTCCCCTTGAGTACCATGCGGTCCGATACCGCATTGACAGGATGCTAATGACCAAGTTCTCCGACCTCGCGCTGGATCCCCGCGTGCTGAAGGCCGTGCAGGAAGCCGGCTACGAAACGCCCACCCCGATTCAGGCGCAGGCCATCCCGCATGCGCTGGAAGGCAAGGATGTGCTGGGCATCGCCCAGACCGGCACCGGCAAGACCGCGAGCTTCACGCTGCCGATGATCACCATTCTCGGCAAGGGTCGCGCCCGCGCGCGGATGCCGCGCAGCCTCGTGCTCTGCCCGACCCGCGAACTGGCCGCCCAGGTGGCCGAGAATTTCGACATCTACGCCAAGCATTCCAAGCTCTCGAAGGCGCTGCTGATCGGCGGCGTCTCCTTCACCGAGCAGGACAAGCTGATCGATCGCGGCGTGGACGTTCTGATCGCCACCCCCGGCCGCCTGCTGGACCATTTCGAGCGCGGCAAGCTTCTCCTGACCGGCGTGCAGATCATGGTGGTGGACGAGGCCGACCGGATGCTCGACATGGGCTTCATCCCGGACATCGAGCGCATCTTCTCGCTGACCCCCTTCACGCGCCAGACGCTCTTCTACTCGGCCACCATGGCGCCCGAGATCGAGCGGATCACCAACACCTTCCTCACCGGCGCGGTGAAGATCGAGGTGGCGCGCCAGGCCACCACCTCCGAGACGATCGAGCAGAAGCTCATCCAGATCACCCCCACCCGGAAAGAGCGCAGCTTTGCCGACAAGCGGGCCGTCCTGCGCGCGTTGATCCGCGCCGAGGGCGAGGCCTGCACCAACGCGATCATCTTCTGCAACCGCAAGATGGACGTGGATGTGGTGGCCAAGTCGCTGAAGCAGCACGGCTTCAACGCGTCTCCGATCCATGGTGACCTCGACCAGTCGCAGCGCACGAAGACGCTCGACGGCTTCCGCGACGGGACGCTGCACCTGCTGGTCGCCTCCGACGTGGCGGCGCGGGGTCTCGACATCCCGGCCGTGAGCCATGTCTTCAACTTCGACGTGCCGACGCACCCCGAGGATTACGTCCACCGCATCGGGCGGACGGGACGCGCGGGCCGCAAGGGCAAGGCCTTCAGCATCGCGGTGCCGTCGGACGACAAGCACCTTGCCGCCATCGAGAGCCTCGTCAAGCAGGCGATCCCGCGCGGCGAGTTGCCCGAGGGCTTCAGCCTCGAGGACCGTCCCGACCGGCCCGAGCGGGAAAGTGCGCGTGGCGAGCGGCCCGGCCGCAGCCGCCGCGGCCGTGACCGCGAGCGG
Organism: Cereibacter azotoformans; assembly: GCF_021391315.1. NCBI lineage: Bacteria > Pseudomonadati > Pseudomonadota > Alphaproteobacteria > Rhodobacterales > Paracoccaceae > Cereibacter > Cereibacter azotoformans. The sequence goes on from NZ_CP090021.1 coordinate 1,768,896, forward strand.
GACCGCCGCGAGGAGCCGCGCGCGGAGGCCGTCGAGCCCGCCGTTGCAGAGGTGCCCGAGGTGCCGGTGCGCGAGGAGCGTGCTCCCAAGCGGGACGAGCGCCGCGAGGACCGTGGCCGTCGGGACCGCGACCGCCGCGACGAGCGCGTGGTTGGCATGGGCGACCATGTGCCGGATTTCCTGCTGCGCAGCTTCCGCATCGCGAGCCTCACGGCGCTGGACGAGGAAGAGCCGGCCGCGGACAGCGCGGACGAGGTTCTCGCCGGTCAGGGCGAGGACTGAGCCCGCTCCGGCAGCGCCCGCGCGGCGCTGCCATGCCCTCATTCATGGGAAACGAATTGGCGACCTGAGCGTTGAGGGGCATCCTCACGCAACGAAAGGTGCTGCCATGAACCGCCTCTCCATCGCCCTGCCGCTGGCGGGCCTGCTCGCCCTTGCCGCCTGCGGCAGCAACGACACCGAACGTGCCGCCACGGGCGCACTGGGAGGCGCCGTCGTCGCCGGCCCCCCCGGCGCCCTCGTGGGTGGTGCGGCCGGAACGCTTGTGGATTGATCCTCAGGCCGGTCGAGCGGTCCGGGGGCAGCTCAAGCCTGCGTCCGGACCATCGGACGACAGGGGGACAGCCTGAGCCCCCCTCGCCTCCTCAGCCCTCCATCAGGCGGCTGACCACCACCGTCACCTCGGGCTTCTTGCCGATCTCTTCCATCGACACCTGCCGAACGATCCGCCGGATCGCCTCGTCGAGCTTGTCGTCGTCGCGCATGACCTTGGCACCCGCCCGGCCGAGATAGTCGGAGAGTTCCTCCTCCATCGTCTCGGACAGCGCCTTTCCGGTCCGACCCCGCTCGGGCAGGCCCATGAGTTCCACCCAGGCCTCGCCCAGCGGCTCGTCCTGCTCGTCGAGGATCACGGTCGTCAGCACATGGCCGTTCAGGGCCATGCGGATCCGGTCGCGCACCACGCCGTCGCGTGCGCCGATCAGCACGTTGCCGTCGAGGTAGGTCCGGCCGGTGTCGATATATTCCGCCACCTGCAACCCGCGCGTCAGGTCGATCAGCATCCCGTTGGTGATCACGTCCGAGGTGATCCCCTTGGCCGCCGCGATGCGGGAATGCTCGCGCAGGTGCCGGTGCTCGCCATGCATCGGCACCAGCACCTCCGGCCAGAGCAGCGTATGCACCTGCTCGAGATCCGGCCGGTTCGCGTGGCCCGAGACATGGTAGAGCCCGCCCGCATCATCCATGACATCGACGCCCATCTCGGAGAAGGCGTTGACGACGCGCAGCACGCCGCGCTCGTTGCCGGGGATGGTCTTGGAGGAGAAGAGGAAGAGGTCGCCCTCCTTCATCTCGAGCCCGAGATATTTCCCCCGCGCAAGCTGGGCCGAGGCCGCGCGCCGCTCGCCCTGGCTGCCGGTCACGATCAGCATCAGGTTCTGCCGCGGGATCTCGGCCGCTTCCTCGGGGCTCACCACCTGGGGAAAGCCGGACAGCACGCCGCTTTCCTGCGCCGCCTGCACCATGCGCCGCATGGCGCGCCCGAGAAGGCAGATCGAGCGATTGGACGCCGCCGCGGCCTCGGCCAGCGTCTTGAGCCGCGCCACGTTCGAGGCGAAGGTGGTCGCCACCACCATGCCACGCGCGCCCGCGATCAGCGCCCGCAGCGGATCGGCGAGCGTCGCCTCGGACCGGCCGGGATGCAGCGAGAAGACGTTGGTCGAGTCGCACATCAGCGCCTTGACGGGACGTTCCGCCGCGATCGCCCGGAAGGTCTCATCGGCCCAGGGCTCGCCCACCACGGGCGAACGGTCGAGCTTGAAATCCCCCGAATGGACGATGCGGCCCGCGGGCGTGTCGATCACCAGCGCCGAGCTTTCGGGGATCGAGTGCGAGACCGGCACGAACTGCACCTCGAAGGGGCCCGCCTCGACCACCTCGGGGCGCGCGCCCACGATGTTGATGCGGTCAACGGGCAGCCCGTGTTCCTCGAACTTCAACCGCCCGATGGTGCCGGTGAAGCGGCGGGCATAGACCGGCGCCTTGAGCCGCGGCCAGAGATGGCCGAGCGCGCCGATGTGGTCCTCGTGCGCGTGGGTGATGAAGATGGCCTCGATCCGGTCCTGACGCTCTTCCAGCCAGGAGATGTCCGGCATGATGAGATCGACGCCCGGCGTCGTCTCCATGTCGGGAAAGGTCACGCCCAGATCGACGATGATCAGCCGCTCGCGCCCCTCGGGGCCATAGCCATAGACATAGCAGTTCATTCCGATCTCGCCCGCTCCGCCGAGCGGCAGGTAGATCAGCCGGTTCGCACTCATTCCAGTTCCTTGTTGTATTGGTGGATCAGGACGAGACCCTGCATGGTCAGATCGTCCTCCACCTTGTCGAACAGATCGAATCCCTGGTCGAATAAGGGTGCCAGGCCCCCTGTGGCGATGACCTTCATCGGGGCGTACCGCTCGAGCCGGATCTGGCGAACGATGCCCTCGACGAGGCCGATGTAGCCCCAATACACCCCCGACTGGATGCAGGCCACCGTATTCGTTCCGATGGCGTGCGGGGGCTTGGTCACGTCGACATGCGGCAGGGCTGCGGCCGCCATGTGCAGCGCCTCGAGGCTGAGGTTGACGCCGGGCGCGATCACGCCGCCGATGTAGGCGCCGTCGGCGTCCACCACGTCGAAGGTGGTGGCGGTGCCGAAGTCCACCACGATCAGGTTGCCGCCGTGCAGGTGATAGCCCGCGACCGTGTTCACCAGCCGGTCCGGCCCGACCGTGGTGCCCTGATCGACGCGGGGCGCGACCGGCAGCCGGCATTCCGGCTTGCCCACCACCAGCGGGCGGCAGTCGTAATAGCGGTTGCAGAGGACGCGCAGGTTGAACACCACCCGCGGCACGGTCGAGGAGATCACGGCTTCGGTGATCCGCGCCTCGATCCTCGTCAGGCTCAGGAGAGTGGAGAGCCAGACATGGTATTCGTCGGCCGTGCGCTTGTGATCGGTGGCGATGCGCCAGGTGGCCAGGAACTGCGTGCCGTCCCAGATCGAGAAGACCGTGTTCGTGTTGCCGCAGTCGATCGCCAGAAGCATTCCGTCACCTTCAGAAAAACACCTCGGCCGCCGGGATCGCCACGCGGCCGTCGCGTGTCTTCAACACCAAAGCGCCGGAAGCGTCCACCGTCTCGAAGATGCCCTCGCGCAGGTCGTGGCCGGTGCGTGCCCGGATGGGCTCACCCAGACGGGCGGCATGGGCCAGCCACGCCTCGCGCGTGGGGCCGAAACCATAGCGGGCAAAGCTCTCCTCGCGCCGGGCATAGGCGGGGGCGAGGCGGTCGAGGAAGGCCACCGGATCGACACGCAGGCCGGTTTCGGCCAGAAGGCTCACGGGCGGCACCGCGCCCGGCTCGACCTCGGCCACCGCGGGGGCGCCGATCAGGTTCACCCCGATGCCGATGGCCAGATGCTGCACGCGCGCCCCCTGCCCGATGCTCTCCAGCAGGATGCCGGCGAGCTTGCCGCCGTTCAGCAGCACGTCGTTCGGCCATTTCAGCGCGAAGGCTTGCGGAAGGCCGGTCAGCGCCACGCAAGCATCGCGCAGCGCCAGCGCCGCCACGAAGGACCGCAGCGCCACCACCTCGGGCGTCTCGGTCGGATGCATGAGGTAGGTCGCGTAGAAATTGCCGCGCGGCGAGGTCCAATGGCGCCCGCGCCGCCCCCGCCCCGCCGTCTGCTCGCCGGCCTGGATCCAGGCCGGCCCGCTCAGGCTGGGCGCGAGGCGGGCGGCCATCGCGTTGGTGCTGTCAACCGTCTCGAGGGCGTGGCGCGCCACACCCTCCGGCCAGGGATCAGCGGACAAGCGTCTCGGCCGCCACCGCCGCGAGGGGTTCGAGCCCGAACATGTTGATCACGCCCAGCACGTTGATCGCGGCCGCGCCCATCAGCATGGACCATTGCACCCCGTCCATCCGGCTTTCGACCGGATCGGTCTCCTTGCCGAAATACATGTAATAGACGATGCGCATGTAGTAGTAGGCGCCGATCACCGCGGCCAGAACCGTGAGGATCGCAAGCCAGGCCATCCCCGCGCTCACCGCGGCCTTCAGGACGTAGAACTTGGCGAAGAAGCCGATGAAGGGAGGCACCCCGGCCAGGCTGAACATCAGGATCAGCACCGCCAGCGCCTTCAGCGGCTCGCGCTTGGCGAACATGTTCAGGCTGTCGATGCTGGTGACCGGCCGGCCGTCCTTCTCCATCGACAGGATGAAGGCGAAGGTGCCGATGTTCATGGTCGTGTAGATCGCCATGTAGAGCAGCATGGCCTGCACGCCCTCGGCCGTGCCTGCGGCCAGACCGACCAGCGCATAGCCCATGTGGCCGATCGAGGAATAGGCCATCAGCCGCTTAATGTCGCGCTGTCCGATCGCCGCGATCGAGCCGAGGAACATCGAGGCCACCGCCAGCGCCGCCAGCACCTGCCGCCAATCCATCGGGATGCCACCGAAGGCGTCATGCACCGTCCGCGCGATCAGGGCGATCGCCGCCACCTTGGGCGCGGTCGAGAAGAAGGCGGTGACCGGGGTCGGCGATCCCTCATAGACGTCCGGCGTCCACATGTGGAACGGCGCGGCCGAGACCTTGAAGGCGAGGCCCGACAGCATGAACACCAGCCCGAACAACAGGCCTAGCGGAACCCCCTCGTTCAGCGTCAGCATGATGCCCGAGAAGAGCGTCGTGCCGGCATAGCCATAGACGAGCGACGCGCCGTAGAGCAGGAGGCCCGACGACAGGGCGCCCAGCACGAAATATTTCATGCCCGCTTCGGTGGATTTCACCGAGTCGCGCCGCAGCGAGGCCACGACATAGAGCGCGAGGCTCTGCAGCTCGAGCCCCATGTAGAGCGCGATCAGGTCGCCGGCCGAGACCATCATCATCATGCCGGTCACCGAGAGCGCGACGAGGATCGGAAACTCGAACCGGCCGAGGTCGCGGCGCTGCATGTAATCCTGCCCGAGCAGCAGCACCGCCGCCGCCGAAACGAGGATCGTGACCTTGGCAAAGCGCGAGAACGGATCCTCGATGAACATGCCGCCAAAGGCCAGGCGCGAGCCCGAACCGCCAAAGCCGATCCAGACCGCCAGGAGCAGCATCAGGCCCGAGATGGCCCAGGTCATGACGGGGGTCGTCCGGTCCTTGCCGCCATAGACCCCGGCCATCAGGCCGATCATGGCGGCGGTGGCGAGCACCACTTCGGGAAGGACGGTCGAGAAGTCAGCGGAGGTCATCGTACGTCCCTCATTCCATGGCCAGCCGCGAGCCCGCCTCGAACAGGGCGGCCGCGGACTGGTAGTCGCTCGTCAGGCGGGCCACCGAGGGCCCGATGATGTCGGTTACAAGGCTCGGATAGACGCCGAGCAGCAGCGTCATGGCCACGAGCGGGGCAAAGATCGCCTTCTCGCGCCGGTCCATGTCGCGGATCGTGCGCAGGGCCTCCTTCACCAGCTCGCCGAAGACCACGCGGCGGTAGAGCCAGAGGCCGTAGGCCGCCGAGAGGATCACGCCGGTCGTGGCCACCATCGCCACCCAGGTGTTGACCTGGAAGATGCCGACGAGGGTCAGGAACTCACCCACGAACCCGCTGGTGCCGGGAAGCCCCACGTTGGCCATGGTGAAGAACATGAAGATCAGCGCATAGGCCGGCATCCGGTTCACGAGGCCGCCGTAGGCGTCGATCTCGCGCGTGTGCATCCGGTCATAGATCACGCCCACGCACAGGAACAGCGCGCCCGAGATGAAGCCGTGCGACAGCATCTGGAAGATCGCCCCGTCCACGCCCTGCTGGTTCGCGGCGAAGATCCCCATGGTCACATAACCCATGTGCGCGACCGACGAATAGGCGATCAGCTTCTTCATGTCCGATTGCGCCAGCGCCACCAGCGAGGTGTAGACGATGGCAATCGCCGACAGCCACAGCACCAGCGGCGACAGCAGGTCCGACCCCACCGGGAACATCGGCAGCGAGAAGCGCAGGAAGCCGTAGCCGCCCATCTTCAGCAGGATCGCCGCCAGCACCACCGAGCCCGCCGTCGGCGCCTGCACGTGCGCATCCGGCAACCAGGTGTGCACCGGCCACATCGGCATCTTCACGGCGAAGCTCGCGAAGAAGGCCAGGAACAGCAGCGTCTGCAACCCGCCGACGATCTGGAAGCCCGCGATCGACAGCGTCCCCGACGAGAATTCATGCGCCATCAGCGTCGGAATGTCGGTCGTGCCCGCGTCGAAGTACATCGCGATCATCGCGATCAGCATCAGGACCGAGCCGAGGAACGTGTAGAGGAAGAACTTGAAGGCCGCGTAGATCCGCTCCTTGCCGCCCCAGATCCCGATGATGAGGAACATCGGAATGAGGCCCGCCTCGAAGAACAGGTAGAAGAGCACAAGGTCGAGGGCGCAGAAGACGCCGATCATCAGCGTCTCGAGCACCAGGAAGGCGATCATGTATTCCTTGACCCGGTTCTCGACCTCCCAGGCCGAGGCGATGGTCAGCGGCATCAGGAAGGTGGTCAGCATCACGAAGAGGATCGAGATGCCGTCCACGCCCATCTTGTATTTCAGGCCCGCGATCCAGTCGTAGGTCTCGACGAACTGGAAGCCGGTGTTGTCGGGGTCGAAGCCCGCCAGCAGGAAGAGCGACACGAGGAAGGTCGCCGAGGTGGCCAGCAGCGCCAGCCACTTCGCGTTCCGCTGCGCGGCCGCGTCCTCGCCCCGCAGGAACAGCGCCATGATCAGCGCCGCCACCAGCGGGATGAAGGTGATGATCGACAGCAGGTTTTCCATCAGTGCGCGCCCCCCGTGAGCGTCATCCAGGTAATGAGGATCGCGATGCCGAGGAACATGGCGAAGGCATAGTGGAAGATGTAGCCGGACTGCACGCGACCGGCGAGCCGGGTCAGCGCCGGGATGATCCCCAGCGCAAGCCCGTTGATCGCGCCGTCGATCACCGCCCCGTCGCCCCGCTTCCACAGGAAGCGGCCGATGAACCGGGCCGGACGGACGAAGATCACGTCATACAGCTCGTCGAAATACCACTTGTTCAGCAGGAAGAGGTAGAGCGGACGCTGGTTCCGCGCGAGCGCCCCCGGCAGCGACGGCTTGGCGATGTAGAAGAGCCAGGCAAAGGCAAAGCCGATCAGCATGGCCACGAAGGGCGAGACCTTGACCCAGACCGGCGCATGGTGCGCCTCGTCCATGACATGGTTCTCGGGGCCCATGTAGATCGCGCCGATCGGACCAAGCCCGGCCACCTCGGCATGGGCCTCGGTCTCGGCCGCGCTCGGCGCCTCGCCGGCACCGGCCAGGTTGCCGGCCTCGGGCAGCGCCTCGTCGGCGGCCTGGGTCTCGGCTCCGTCCTCGGCCGCGGCCTCGGCGTGGGTTGCGCCCTCTTCCGAGGAGGCCGCGTGATGCGGGATGCCGAACCATGTGGCCACGCGGTTGTGGTCGCCGAAGAAGGAATTGTACCAGATCATCCCCGAGAACACCGCCCCGAGCGCCAGGACGCCCAGCGGGATCAGCATGGTCTTCGGGCTTTCGTGCGCATGATCATAGGCGTGGTGATCGCCGCGCGGTGTGCCGAAGAAGGTCAGGAAGATCAGCCGCCAGGAATAGAAACTGGTGAAGCAGGCGGCCACGACCAGCAGCCAGAAGGCATAGGAGGAGCCCACGAAGGCGCTCTCGATGATTGCGTCCTTGCTGAGGAACCCGGCGAAACCGATGTGAGTCAGCGGGATGCCGACGCCGGTGATGGCGAAGGTGCCGATCATCATCGCCCAGAAGGTCAGCGGGATCTTGTGGCGCAGCCCGCCGTAGTTCCGCATGTCCTGCTCGTGGTGCATGGCATGGATGACCGAGCCCGCCCCAAGGAACAGCATCGCCTTGAAGAAGGCGTGGGTGAAGAGGTGGAACATGGCCGCCGAATAGACCCCCACGCCGGCCGCGACGAACATGTAGCCAAGCTGCGAGCAGGTCGAATAGGCGATCACGCGCTTGATGTCGTTCTGCACGAGGCCAACGGTCGCCGCGAAGAAGGCGGTGGTGGCGCCGACCACGACGATCATGGTCTGGGCGTCGGGCGCGAACTCATAGAGCGGCGACATGCGGCAGACGAGGAACACACCCGCGGTCACCATGGTCGCCGCGTGGATCAGCGCCGACACGGGCGTCGGGCCCTCCATCGCATCGGGAAGCCAGGTGTGCAGGCCGAGCTGGGCCGATTTCCCCATCGCGCCGATGAAAAGCAGCACGCCAATCAGGTTCGCGGCATTCCATTCGGTCCACAGGAAGGTGACGTTGGTCTGCGCAAGCTGAGGCACCGCGTCGAAGACATCGTCGAAACGGATCGAATCCACCAGGAAGAACAGGGCCATGATGCCGAGGGCGAGGCCGAAGTCACCCACGCGGTTCACCACGAAGGCCTTGATCGCGGCCGCGTTGGCGGAGGGTTTCCGGTAGTAGAAGCCGATCAGCAGGTAGGAGGCGACACCGACACCCTCCCAGCCGAAGAAGAGCTGCACGAGGTTGTCCGAGGTCACCAGCGTCAGCATCGCGAAGGTGAAGAAGGACAGATAGGCGAAGAAGCGCGCCTTGTAATGCTCGTGGTGGTTCCAGTTGTCGTCATGCGCCATGTAGCCGAAGGAATACAGGTGCACGAGCGCCGAGACGGTGTTCACAACCACCAGCATGATCGCGGTCAGCCGGTCGATGCGGATCGCCCATTCGGTCGAAAGCGAGCCGCTCTCGATCCAGCGCAGCAGGACGACCTGATACATCTCGCCGTCGAAGCCGAGGAAGATGATCCAGGACAGCAGCGCCGCGAGGAAGACGAGCGCGGTGGCGATGATCTGCCCCGCCCGCTCACCGATGAGACGCCAGCCGAAGCCGCAGATCAGCGCGCCGAGGAGCGGCGCCAGAAGGATGATCGTTGCCATGTGCCTCAGCCCTTCATCACGTTGACGTCTTCGACGTCGATGGTGCCGCGGTTCCGGAAGAAGGTGACGAGGATCGCAAGCCCAATCGCGGCCTCGGCCGCGGCCACGGTCAGCACGAAGAGCGTGAACACCTGCCCCGTGAGATCCCCGAGGAAGCTCGAGAAGGCCACGAGGTTGATGTTCACCGCGAGCAGCATGAGCTCGATGGACATCAGGATCACGATCACGTTCTTCCGGTTGAGGAAGATGCCGAAGATCCCGATCACCAGCAGCGCGGCCGATACCGTCAGATAATGCTCAAGTCCCACCATTCTCGTCCCTCCGGCTCACCGCCCGTCTTTCCCTTGTGCCGGCGGCCGGTCCGCGCGCGAGCGCAGACCCCGGCCCCCGGATCTTCCGCACGCGGACCCGACGAGGGGTCCGCACCACGGTCTGTCCGTCAGGCTCCGCAGAGCCTACCCCGGTCCGGCCTCAGAGGCCCTGCCCCGGCTTCACGTCCTTCAGTTCCATCGCCTCGGCGGGATCGCGCCACATCTGCGCCAGCACGTTCTGGCGCTTGACATCGCGCCGCTCGCGCAGCGTGAGCAGGATCGCCCCGACCATGGCCACCAGCAGGATCAGACCCGCTGTCTGGAAGAGGTAGAGATACTTGTCATAGATCAGCAGCCCGAGCGCGCGGCTGTTCTCGATCTGGTTCGGGTCGGGCGTCGGCGCCTGGCGCAGAGCCGGCGCGCCCTCGGCCGTCACCCAGGCGCCGATCCCCATCGAGAGCTGAAGCAGGATCACGATCCCGATCAGCGCCGCCACCGGCATGTAGCGCGCCATCTCGGACTTGAGCGCCTCGAAGTCGACGTCGAGCATCATGACGACGAACAGGAACAGCACCGCCACCGCGCCGACATAGACGATGATCAGCAGCATGGCCACGAACTCGGCGCCGAGCAGCACGAACATCCCGGCCGAGCTGAGGAAGACGAGGATCAGCCACAGCACCGCATGGACCATGTTGCGCTGCGTCACGACCATGAGCGCGGCAAAGACCGCGGGCACGGCAAAACAGTAGAAGGCCAGATCGGCGACACTCATTCGTCTGTCTCCTCGAACTCGGCAAAGACGCTCTGGGCCACGTCCAGCGCCTTCTGCATGGCGGGCACCCCGCCGAATAGGCTCATCTGCCAGATCACCTCGGCGATCTCGCGCTTGGTGGCCCCGGCCGCCAGCGCGTGGCGGATCGTGAGCCGGATCTGGGGCTCGGCGTGGGCGCCGAGAACGGTCAGGGCGGCGAGCGTCACGAGGAGGCGGGTCTTGGCGTCCAGCCCCTCGCGGTTGAAGGTTCGGCCGAACCACATCTCCATCACGTCCTTGGACATGGTGGGGATGAGCTTCTCGAACTCCTTCACCTGGAAATGCTCAAGGGCGGGATTGAACGAGCGGGCCATCTCGTGGCCCTGCTCGATCATCGACTTGAACATCTTCGCCAGCTCGTCGTTCATCGGTAGGGCGCATCCAGCTCGAGGTTGCGGGCGATCTCGGCCTCCCAGCGGTCGCCGTTCTGCAGGAGCTTCTCCTTGGTGTAGAACAGCTCCTCGCGCGTCTCGACCGAGAATTCGAAGTTGGGGCCTTCCACGATCGCATCCACCGGGCAGGCCTCCTGACAGAAGCCGCAGTAGATGCATTTCGTCATGTCGATGTCGTAGCGCGTGGTGCGGCGGCTGCCGTCCTCGCGCGGTTCGGCGTCGATCGTGATGGCCTGCGCCGGGCAGACCGCCTCGCAGAGCTTGCAGGCGATGCAGCGTTCCTCGCCGTTGGGATAGCGGCGCAGCGCGTGCTCGCCCCGGAAGCGGGGCGACAGCGGCCCCTTCTCGTGCGGGTAGTTCAGCGTGTGCTTGGGCGCGAAGAAATACTTCATGCCAAGGCCGAAGCCCTTGATGAAATCGAGCAGCAGAAAGTACTTGACTGCCCGGCCGTAGTCGATTGCGCCTGTCCTGGCCATGTCAGCCCCCCATCGCCCAGCGGGCCCAGAAGCCGCCGAACACTTCGAATTTCGCAAGGAACGCCACCAGAACCACCCAGGCGAGGCTGAAGGGCAGGAACACCTTCCAGCCGATCCGCATGAGCTGGTCGTAGCGGTAGCGCGGCACGATGGCCTTCACCATCGCGAACAGGAAGAAGAAGAAGCCCATCTTCAGCACCATCCAGAGCGCGCCGTCGGGCAGCCCCGGAATGGGCGAGAGCCAGCCGCCGAAGAACAGAAGGCTCATCAGCGCGCACATCAGGAAGATGGCGATATACTCGCCCGCCATGAACAGCAGGAACGGGGTCGAGCTGTATTCGACCTGGAAGCCGGCCACGAGTTCGGATTCCGCTTCCGGCAGGTCGAAGGGCGGGCGGTTGGTCTCGGCCAGCGCCGAGATGAAGAACAGCGCCACCATCGGCAGGTGCGGCAGCCAGTACCAGTTGAAGATCCCGAACGGGCCCGCCTGCGCCTCGACGATGTGGGTCAGGTTCATCGAGCCTGTCGAGATGATGATCCCGATGATGATCAGCCCCAGCGACACCTCGTACGAGATCATCTGCGCCGCCGAACGCAGCGAGCCGAGGAACGGATATTTCGAGTTCGAGGCCCAGCCGCCCATGATCACGCCATAGACCTCGAGCGAGGAGACGGCAAAGACGAACAGGATCGCCACGTTGATGTCCGACAGCACCCAGCCGGGGCTGAAGGGGATCACGGCCCAGGCCAGCACCGCCAGCACGAAGGACAGCAGCGGCGCAAGGAAGAACACCGGCCGGTCCACGCCCGCGGGAACCACGACCTCCTTGAAGACGTATTTCGCGGCATCGGCCACCGTCTGCAGCAGGCCGAAGGCGCCCACCACGTTCGGGCCGCGCCGCATCTGCACCGCCGCCCAGATCTTGCGGTCGCCATAGACGAGGAACAGAAGCGAGATCATCACGAAGGCTATGACCAGAAGCCCCTGCGCCGCGATCGTGAGGATGATGCCCATCCCCGAATTCATGAACTCATCCATGGCGCCTCGCATCCCTCATGCCGATCGTCATATCGTCGGTATTCCCTGTTCCCGGCAATCGCGCACCGTCACCTCGGCGTCGATCGTCTGCACGCCGCGGGGCAGCGCGGCCGAAATGGTGTAAATCGCATCACCCCGCCAAACGCCACCCCTCTCTGCGACATTTGTTCGCAGATGCCGGGCAAAGCCGTAACCGCGGATGAGCGTGTATTGGGCAGCGGCGCACCGGGCGTAATCCTCGACATCGGGGATGCCCCGCGCCCCCTCCATCTCGACGAGGAACTCGACGAGATCATCATCGAGCAGCCGCGTCTCGATGCCCTTGTAGACGGGCGTGAACGCCTCGTCCGGCAGCGCAGCCTCGGGTGCGGCCGGCGGAGCGCACGAGGCAAGGCCCGCCAGAGCGAGCCCGACCGGAAAGAGGACAGCCGGCCGCACGCCCTACTCCGCCGCGAGCGACGGCTGGCCGCGCCGCGCGGCCAGAGCCGAAAGCTCACCCATCAGCGCCGAGGCGCGCGCGATCGGGTTGGTCAGGTAGAAGTCCCACACCGCAAGACGGAAGTCCGCCTTGCCCGGTTCGCGCAGCGGCAGCGGCTGCCACTCGTTCGCGGCCACCTGATCGACGCGGCCCAGATGCGGCACGGCCTGGACCAGCTTGCGGCGCAGGGCGGCCATCGTGTCCCAGGGCAGCGTCTGGCCCACCTCGGCCGAAAGCGCGCGCAGGATCGCCCAGTTCTCCTTGGCCTCGCCCGGCGGGAAGCCCGCGCGGAAGGCCAGCTGCGGCCGGCCTTCGGTGTTCACGAAGAGGCCGTTCTCCTCGGTGTAGGTCGCGGCGGGCAGGATCACGTCGGCGCGGTGCGCGCCGCGGTCGCCGTGGCTGCCCTGATAGATCACGACGGGGCCTGCGCCGATCTCGACCTCGTCGGCGCCGAGGTTGAAGATCACCTCGGCCCCCCCGATGGCCGCCGGCAACCCGCCCTCGGTCACGCAGCCCACATCCATCGCGCCCACACGCGCGGCGGCGGTGTGCAGCACCATAAGCTTCGCGCCCATCGCCTCGGCCAGCTTCATCGCCTGCGCCAGAACCGCCTCGCCATCGGCCTCGGTCAGCGCGCCCTGCCCCACGATCACGAGGCCGCCGCGCTTCTCGTCCGCCACAGGCTCGTCCGCGAGCTTCACCAGCGCCGCCCGGTCGGTGCCGAGGTGCGCATAGTCATAGGTCAGGTCCACCGCGCGGCCGATCAGCCCGACCTCGGCCCCCAGAAGCCACGCCTTGCGGATGCGCGCGTTCAGCACCGGCGCCTCGTTGCGCGGGTCGGTGCCGATCAGCAGGATGCGCTTCGCGGTGTCGATCTCCTCGATCGCGGCATTGCCGACATAGGCCGAACGGTTGCCTGCGGGCAGCCGCGCGCCGTCCGTCCGGCATTCCACGCGGCCCCCCAGCCCCTCGACCAGCGTCTTCAGCGAGAAGGCGGCCTCGACCGGCACCAGATCGCCCACGAGGCCCGCGACCTTCCGGCCCTTCATCGCGGCGGCGGCGGTCTGCAGCGCCTCGGCCCAGGAGGCTTTCCGCAGCTTGCCGTTCTCGCGGACGTAGGGAACATCCAGACGCTGGCGGCGCAGCCCGTCCCAGACGAAGCGGGTCTTGTCGCTGATCCATTCCTCGTTCACGCCGTCGTGGCTGCGCGGAAGGATGCGCATGACCTCGCGCCCCTTGGTGTCCACGCGAATGTTCGACCCCAGCGCGTCCATCACGTCGATCGACTCGGTCTTGCTCAGTTCCCAAGGCCGCGCCGTGAAGGCATAGGGCTTCGAGGTCAGCGCGCCCACCGGGCAGAGGTCGATGATATTGCCCTGAAGGTTGGTGTCGAGCGTCTGGTTGAGGTAGCTGGTGATCTCGCTGTCTTCGCCGCGCCCGGTCTGGCCCATCTGGCTGATGCCCGCGACCTCGGTCGTGAAGCGCACGCAGCGGGTGCAGGAGATGCAGCGCGTCATCTGCGTCGCCACCAGCGGCCCGAGGTTCAGGTTCTCGGAGGCGCGCTTCGGCTCGCGGTAGCGGCTGAAATCGACGCCATAGGCCATCGCCTGGTCCTGCAGGTCGCATTCGCCGCCCTGGTCGCAGATCGGGCAGTCGAGCGGGTGGTTGATGAGCAGGAACTCCATCACCCCCTCGCGGGCCTTCTTGACCATCGGCGAGTTGGTCTTGACCACGGGCGGCTCGCCGTTCGGGCCGGGGCGCAGGTCGCGGACCTGCATGGCGCAGGAGGCGGTGGGCTTCGGCGGCCCGCCCACCACTTCGACGAGGCACATGCGGCAGTTGCCGGCGATCGACAGCCGCTCGTGGTAGCAGAAGCGCGGGATCTCGATCCCGATCTCCTCGGCCGCCTGCAGAAGCGTCATGGCGCCGTCCACCTCGACCTCGATACCGTCGATGATGATCTTCTTGAGGTTGCTCATCCGCCTACTCCGCCGTGCGGCCCCCGCCGCCCAAGTTCCGTTCCGTCACGCGCAGGCCCGCCGGGCCCGCGGATCGGTCATTCCGCCGCCATGGCGCCCATGCGCCCGGTCTTCTTCGCCTTGATCCGGTCCTCGATCTCTTCGCGGTAATGCCGGATCAGGCCCTGGATCGGCCAGGCCGCCGCATCGCCGAGCGCGCAGATCGTGTGGCCCTCGACCTGCTTCGTGACCGAGAGCAGCATGTCGATCTCCTCGACCTCGGCCTCACCGCGCACCAGCCGGTCCATCACGCGCATCATCCAGCCCGTGCCCTCGCGGCAGGGGGTGCACTGGCCGCAGCTCTCGTGCTTGAAGAACTTGGCCAGCCGCCAGACCGCCTTGATGACGTCGGTCTGCTGGTCCATCACGATCATGCAGGCGGTGCCGAAGCTCGACTTCAGCTCGCGCATCCCGTCATAGTCCATCACCGCGTCTTCGCATTGCTCGGCCGGGATGATCGGGCAGGAGGCGCCGCCGGGGATCACCGCCTTGAGGTTCTTCCAGCCGCCGCGCACGCCGCCGCCATGCTTCTCGATCAGCTCCTTCATCGAGATCGACATGCTCTCCTCGATCACGCAGGGCGTGTTCACATGCCCCGACATGGCAAAGAGCTTCACGCCCGCGTTGTTCGGCCGGCCAAAGCCCGCGAACCACTCGCCGCCCCGGCGCAGGATCGCGGGAATGACGGCAATGGACTCCACGTTGTTCACCGTGGTCGGGCAGCCGTAAAGGCCCGAGCCTGCCGGGAACGGCGGCTTCATCCGCGGCATCCCCTTCTTGCCTTCCAGGCTTTCCAGCAGCGCGGTCTCCTCGCCGCAGATGTAGGCGCCCGCGCCGTGATGCAGGTAGATGTCGAAATCGTAGCCCGACTTCGCGGCGTTGCGGCCGATCAGGCCCGCGTCATAGGCCTCGTCGATGGCGGCCTGCAGGGCCTCCTTCTCGCGGATATATTCGCCGCGGATGTAGATGTAGGCCGCGACCGCCCCCATCGCGAAGCCCGAGAGCAGCGCGCCCTCGATCAGCGTGTGGGGGTCGTGGCGCATGATCTCGCGGTCCTTGCAGGTCGCGGGCTCGGATTCGTCGGCGTTGATCACAAGGTAGGACGGGCGGCCGTCCGACTGCTTGGGCATGAACGACCATTTGAGGCCCGTCGGGAAGCCCGCGCCGCCCCGGCCGCGCAGGCCGGAGGTTTTCACGATGTCGATGATCCTGTCGCGGCCGAGCGCGAGCAGGTCGGCCGTCCCGTCCCACTGGCCGCGCGCCATCGCGCCCTTCAGGCTGCGGTCGCCCATCCCGTAGAGGTTGGTGAAGATCCGGTCCTGGTCCTTCAGCATCGCATCGTCCTCATTTCCCCTGGCGCCGTCGCCAGATCCGCCAGGTTGTCACCAGCGCCCAACTGAACCCGGCGAGCGCCGCCAGGTCGAAGAGGAGGAAGATCCGGGCCTCCAAGCCCAGCCATCCTCCCAGGATCTGCGCCCCGATCCACATGAGACCCGTCGCCGCGATGAGAAGCGCGACCTGCCGCGCCTGCCGCGTGTCGTCGGGCCCGCCCGCCATCAGCCCTCGGGCTTCTTCGGATCGGCGGTCTGCGCCCCCGGCTCGGCCGTGGCCGTTCCGCCGGTGGCCACGCCCGGCTTCTCGGGCCGCGCCGCCCGATCGGCCGGGGCCTCCTCGATGGTGACGCCGGTCTTGTCCACCGGACGGCCCGCGCCGGGTGTAGGCCTCTGCGGCTCGCCCGCCGCCTCGGCCACCGGCGGACGCCGGCCCAGCCACGGGGTCAGGATCGGAACCTCGGTCCCGTCGATCCGCTTGATCGTGTCACCGATCCCGAGCGCCAGCGCCACCGAGGCGTTGTGCTCGGAGGCCCGCGGGCCGACCTCGGTCAGGCTCGTGGCGCCGCCCGCTGGCTCGGACGAGAAACGCCCGATCTGCGAGCCGGGCCGCGGCACATCCCCCGCCGAGAAGCGGTCGATCAGCGCGGCCAGCGTCTCGGCGTTCAGATCCTCGTAATAGTCCTTGCCGATCTGGGCCATGGGCGCATTGGCGCAGGCCCCGAGGCATTCGACCTCTTCCCACGAAAAGCGGCCATCGGCCGACAGCATGTGCGGCTGCGGCGCGATCTTCTCGCGGCAGACGCGGATCAGCTCCTCGGCGCCGCAGATCAGGCACGAGGTCGTGCCGCAGATCTGGATATGGGCCACGCTGCCAACGGGTTGCAGCTGGAACATGAAGTAGAAGGTCGCCACTTCCAGCGCCCGGATGCGGGCCATGCCCAGCATGTCGGCCACATGTTCGATGGCGGGCTTGGTGAGCCAGCCCTCCTGTTCCTGCGCGCGCCACAGAAGCGGGATGATGGCCGAGGCCTGACGGCCTTCGGGATATTTCGAGATCTGGCCACGCGCCCATTCGAGGTTCGCCGGGGTGAAGGCGAAGCTGTCGGGCTGGGCGTGATGCAGGCGGCGAAGCATTAGCGGTCGATCTCCCCGAACACGACGTCGAGCGTGCCGATGATGGCGGACACATCGGCCAGCAGGTGGCCCTTGGCGATGTAGTCGATGGCTTGCAGATGCAGGAAGCCCGGCGCGCGGATCTTGGCGCGGTAGGGCCGGTTGGTTCCGTCGGCCACCAGATAGACGCCGAACTCGCCCTTGGGCGCCTCGACGGCGGCATAGACCTCACCGGCGGGGACGTGGAAGCCCTCGGTGTAAAGCTTGAAGTGGTGGATGAGCGCCTCCATCGAGGTCTTCATCTCGGCCCGTGGCGGCGGCGTGATCTTGCCCCGCGCCAGCACGTCCCCCTTCTCCACCCTCAGCTTGGCAAGACACTGCTGGATGATCCGGGTGGACTGGCGCATCTCTTCCATGCGGCAGAGGTAGCGGTCGTAGCAATCGCCGTTCTTGCCCACCGGGATCTGGAAATCGAACTCGTCGTAGCATTCGTAGGGCTGCGAGCGGCGCAGGTCCCAGGCGAGGCCCGACCCGCGCACCATCACGCCCGAGAAGCCCCAGTCGAGGATGTCCTTCTCGGTCACGACGCCGATATCGACGTTGCGCTGCTTGAAGATCCGGTTCTCGGTCAGCAGCCCGTCTAGGTCGTCGAGCACCTTCGGGAAATGCTCGGCCCACTCCTCGATGTCCTCGATCAGGCGCGGCGTCAGGTCCTGGTGCACGCCCCCGGGCCGGAAATAGGCCGCGTGGAGCCGCGCCCCCGAGGCGCGCTCGTAGAACACCATCAGCTTCTCGCGCTCCTCGAAGCCCCAGAGCGGCGGGGTCAGCGCGCCCACGTCCATGGCCTGCGTGGTCACGTTCAGCAGGTGGTTCAGAACGCGCCCGATCTCGGAATAGAGCACGCGGATCAGGCTGGCCCGCCGCGGCACCTGCACCCCGGTCAGCCTCTCGATGGCGAGGCACCAGGCATGTTCCTGGTTCATCGGCGCCACATAATCGAGCCGGTCGAAATAGGGCAGGTTCTGCAGGTAGGTCCGCGTCTCCATCAGCTTCTCGGTGCCGCGGTGCAGAAGGCCGATATGCGGATCGCAGCGTTCCACCACCTCGCCGTCAAGTTCCAGCACGAGGCGAAGAACACCATGCGCAGCAGGGTGTTGCGGGCCGAAGTTGATGTTGAAGTTGCGAAGCTTCTGCTCGCCGGTCAGCACGTCGTCGAACTTGGTGTCCATGGCCATCCCCTTACGTCCGTGCCTTGTCGTCGCCGGGCAGGATGTAGTCCGCACCTTCCCACGGGGAAAGGAAGTCGAACTGGCGGTATTCCTGCACCAGCTTCACCGGCTCGTAGATCACGCGCTTCTGGACCTCGTCATAGCGGACCTCGGTGTAGCCCGTCGTCGGGAAGTCCTTACGCATCGGATGGCCACGGAAGCCGTAGTCGGTCAGGATGCGGCGCAGGTCGGGGTGGCCGGTGAAGAGGATGCCGAACATGTCGAACACCTCGCGCTCGAACCAGTTGGCCGAGGGGTGCACGGAATGGATCGAGGCCACCGTCTCGTCCTCGCGCACCTGCATCTTCAGGCGGATGCGATGGTTCTGATACATCGACAGGAAGTGATAGACCATGTCGAAGCGGGCCGGCCGCTCGGGATGGTCCACGGCCGTGATGTCCACCAGCGACGAGAACCGGCAGCGCGCGTCGGTGCGCAGGAACTCGACCAATCCGACGATACGGTTCGGCGCGACATCCAGCGTCAGTTCGCCGAACTCGATCCGATGACCGAGGATCGCGTCGGGCTGGCGCATCTCGACATGCGCGGCCAGTTCCTGAAGGGCTTCGGCCATGTCGGTCTCCTCAGCGGGTAATGGTGCCGGTGCGGCGGATTCTCCGCTGCAACTGGAGGATGCCATAGAGCAGCGCCTCTGCCGTGGGCGGGCAGCCCGGCACATAGATGTCCACCGGCACGATCCGGTCGCAGCCGCGCACCACCGAGTAGCTGTAGTGGTAGTAGCCCCCGCCATTCGCGCAGGAGCCCATCGAGATCACATAGCGCGGTTCCGGCATCTGATCATAGACCTTGCGCAACGCAGGCGCCATCTTGTTGGTCAGGGTGCCGGCCACGATCATGACGTCGGACTGGCGCGGAGAGGCGCGCGGCGCCACCCCGAACCGTTCCACGTCATAGCGCGGCATCGAGGTGTGCATCATCTCGACCGCGCAGCAGGCCAGACCGAAGGTCATCCAGTGGAGCGATCCGGTGCGCGCCCAGTTGATGAGATCCTCGGTCGTGGTCAGCAGGAAGCCCTTGTCCTGAAGCTCGCGGTTGAGGCCCGCCGTGTCGTAGTCGCGGTCATGGCCCGCGGTGTTGAGGCCGGTCATTGCCATTCCAGCGCCCCCTTCTTCCATTCGTAGGCAAAGCCGACGGTCAGAACGGCCAGGAAGACCATCATCGACCAGAAGGCCGTCATCGAGATGTCGCCGAAGGCCACCGCCCAGGGGAACAGGAACGCCACCTCGAGGTCGAAGATGATGAAGAGGATCGAGACGAGGTAGAAGCGCACCTCGAACTTCATCCGGGCGTCGTCGAAGGCGTTGAATCCGCATTCGTAGGCCGAGACCTTCTCGGGGTCGGGATTTCGCACCGCCACGATCACCGCCGACAGCATGAGCAGGAGCCCGAGGCCTCCCGCCAGCACCGTCAGGATGACGATGGGAAGAAACTCTCGGAGAAGATCGTCCATGGTGGCTCCCTCGGCTGGCGGCTGGCCACCGTTTCCGGCGGCACAGGCAGTCACGTGCTGACGCTTCGTTTACTCTGCGCCCCGGCCGGGGTCAACCAAACCTCGCGACAAAACACCGCGACGGAAATGTGCCTTATGTCATTGGTATACAATGGTGAACCGAAATTTTGCTTATGCGGCAATGGCGAGCGCGGACGCCCTGCCGCACGCCGGGTCCGACTCAGACCTGTCCCGCCCATGCTGCGGGGCGGCGGCCGAAAAAGGCCTCGACCCCCTCCCGGGCCTCGTCACTCTCCCATCGGTTGACGAGGGCGCGGATGCTGGCCTCGATCCGCTCCTCGTCGATCGGGGAGCCGAAACGGCGCAGCAGGGCCTTGGCCTCGGCCACGGCCCCCGGCGCGCAGGAGAGATAGGGCCGCACTTCGGCCTCGATGGCGGTGTCGAGCGCCTCGGGCGCGACGGCCGCCGACAGGAAGCCCAGCCGCACCGCCTCGTCCGTCCCGAAGAGCCGGGACGAGAAAAAGACGCGCCGCGCCATGGCCTCGCCCACGCGCGCGGCGACATAGGGGCCGATGGTGGCCGGGATCAGGCCGAGGCGGGTCTCGGTGAGGCCAAAGCGCGCGCCGTCCGCGGCAAGGGCCGTGTCGCAGACCGAGATCAGCCCCATGCCGCCCCCGAAGGCCTGGCCCTGCACCCGGCCGATCAGCGGCTTCGGCAACTCGTTCAGGGCCCGCAGCATGTGGGCCAGCTTGCGCGCCTCGTCCGCGCGGGTGGGCCCGTCCGCCACCATCTGCGCCTTCATCCAGCCCAGATCCCCCCCGGCGCAGAAACTCTCGCCCGCCGCGGCCAGCACCACCACCCGGACCGAGGCCGCAGCCCCGAGCCGCGCCGCCGCCTCGGTCAGTTCCGCGATCATCGCGGCCGACAGGGCATTGTGCTTTTCCGCCCGGTCGAGTGTGAGGGTCGCGACGCCCCGGCTGTCTTCCGCGATACGGATGGTTTCGAACATGTCCCCTCCTGTCAGCCGGTGCGCAGGCGCCGCGCCAGCGCCGCGGCCTCGGCCAGTCTCGCCGGATCGAGCCCGGTCTCGTATCCCTTGGCCGCAAGATGCGCCGCCACCGCTTCGGTGGCGACATTGCCCGCAGCCCCCGGCGCATAGGGGCAGCCGCCGAGCCCGCCGACCGAGGCATCCACCACCCGCAGCCCACGCGCGAGGGCCGCGTCGATCACCTCAAGCGCCCGGCCGGCCGTATCGTGGCAATGGGCGGCCAGCCGCGCGGGCGGCAGTTCCCCAAGGACCGCGGTCAGCATGGCGTCGAACCCGTCGGGCGTCGCCCGCCCGACCGTGTCTCCGAGCGAGAGTTCGGCGCAGCCCAGATCGCGCAGCGCCGCCGCCACCCGAGCCACCGCCGCGGGCGGCGTCGGACCGTCGAAGGGGCACTCCACCACCATCGAGATGTAGCCGCGCAACCGCGTGCCGTCGCGCCGCGCGGCCTCGGCGATGGGACCGAGCCGCTCGAGGCTCTCGGCGACGCTGCAGTTGAGGTTGGCCTTCGAAAACCCCTCGGAGGCCGACACGAAGACCGCGATCTCGTCCGCCCCCGCGGCCACCGCCCCCGCGTAGCCGCGCAGGTTCGGCGCGAGCGCGGAATAGGTCACGCCGGGCCTGCGCCGGATGCCCGCCAGCACCTCGGCCCCGTCGGCCATCTGCGGCACCCATTTCGGGCTCACGAAGCTCGCCACCTCGATCCGGCGGAAGCCGCAGGCCGAGAGCGCGTCGACCAGCGCGATCTTGTCGCGGGTGGGTATCGCCCGCGGCTCGTTCTGGAGCCCGTCCCGCGGGCCCACCTCGAAGATCTCGACGAACTCAGCCATCCTCGTCCTCCAGGCGCACGAGGGCCGCGCCCGCCTCGACCTGCGCCCCGGCCTCGACCAGCACCTCCGCCACCCGTCCATCGCGCGAGGCGGCCAGCACATGCTCCATCTTCATCGCCTCGATCACGGCCAGCCGGTCGCCCTTCGCGACATGCTCGCCCACGCGCACCGCCACCTCGCGGACCAGCCCCGGCATCGGCGAGAGCGTCAGGCCACCCTGCCCCGCCTCCTCGCCGCCCCGGTCGAACGGGTCGGGGATCTCGAAGCTGACCGTGCCCTGCCGGGCGAAGACATGGACCTGCGCGTCGGTCCGCAGCACGCGCCCGGGATGGCGGCCGGCCACCTCCCAGCCCTCGGGGCAGAGCCGGGCCGCCAGCGTGACCCCGCCCAGTTCGACGCGCGCGCGACCCGGCGCCTCGACGATCAGCATGGCCGCAATCTCCTCGCCGTCGCGCCGCAGGCGCGCGTGGCGGCGCAGCGGACCCCAGAGGCTGAAGCCCTGCAGCGGGGGTGCCATGTCGCCCAGCTCGGCCGTCAGGATGGCGGCAGCGGTGATTTCGGGCGCGACCGCCACGGGCTCGGTCAGGCTTGCCAGATCGCGGGCGATGAGGCCGGTATCCACCTCGCCCGCGGCAAATCCCGGATGGCGCGCCAGACGGCCGAGGAAGGCGAGGTTCGTGACCGTTCCCGCCACCTCGGTCTCCTCGAGCGCCCGCGCAAGGCGGTTGAGCGCGCTCGCTCGCGAGGGGCCGTGCGCCACGATCTTGGCGATCATCGGATCATACCAGGGGCTGATGCGGTCGCCCGTGCGAACGCCCGTGTCGGCCCGGATGCCATCGGCGAAGCGCAGATGGTCGAGCCGCCCGGTGGCGGGCAGGAAGCCCGCGGGCACGTCCTCGGCGTAAAGGCGCGCCTCGAAGGCATGGCCCATCAGCGGGATCTCGTCCTGCGCAAGCGGGAGGGGCTCGCCCGCCGCGACGCGAAGCTGCCATTCCACGAGGTCGATCCCGGTGACGGCCTCGGTTACCGGATGCTCGACCTGAAGGCGGGTGTTCATCTCCATGAACCAGAAGCGGTCCGGGCGGAGGCCCTCGGACCCGTCCACGATGAATTCGACCGTGCCGGCGCCGCGGTAGCCGATGGCGCGGGCGGCGCGGACAGCGGCCTCGCCCATCGCCGCGCGCATCTCGGGCGTCATTCCGGGCGCCGGGGCCTCCTCGATCACCTTCTGGTGGCGGCGCTGGAGCGAACAGTCGCGTTCATAGAGATGAACGGCGTCGCTGCCGTCGCCGAAGACCTGCACCTCGATGTGGCGCGGGCAGTCGATCCATTTCTCGATCAGGACGTCCTCGTTGCCGAAGGCAGTGCGGGCCTCGGCCCGGGCCGAGGCGAGAGCGGCCGTGAAATCCTCGGCCCGCTCGACCCGGCGCATGCCCTTGCCGCCGCCGCCCGCGACCGCCTTGATGAGCACGGGATAGCCCACATCCCCGGCCATCAGCGCCAGATGTTCGGGCTCCTGATCTTCGCCGTGATAGCCGGGCACGACGGGAACGCCGGCGCGCGCCATCAGCGCCTTGGCCGCATCCTTCAGCCCCATGGCGCGGATCGCTGCGGCCGAGGGGCCGATGAAGGTGAGGCCCGCCGCCTCGACCGCCTCGACGAAGCCTGGGTTCTCGGAGAGGAAGCCGTAACCCGGATGGATCGCTTCGGCGCCCGTGGCGAGCGCCGCCTCGATCAGACGGTCGCCGCGCAGGTAGCTGTCGGCGGGCTGCGGGCCGCCGATCGGCACCGCCTCGTCGGCCAGTGCCACATGCAGCGCATCGGCATCGGCGTCGGAATGGACAGCCACCGTCGCGACGCCGAGGCGGCGGGCGGTGGCGATGATGCGGACGGCGATCTCGCCGCGGTTGGCGATCAGGATCTTGCGGAACATCGGACCTCGCCTTCCGGGCCGGCCGCGGGGGGCTGTCTGCCCCCCGCACCCCCCGAGGATATTTCTGCCAGAATGAAAGGATGCGCGCTGCCCACGGATCACATCCGGAAGAGGCCGAAGCGCGTCGGCGCGATGGGGGCGTTGAGGGCGGCCGAGAGCGAGAGGAAGAGCGTCTCGCGGCTCTTGCGCGGGTCCACGATCCCGTCGTCCCAGAGCCGGGCCGAGGCGTAGAGCGGGTGGCTCTGGCGCTCGAACATCTCGATGGTGGGGCGTTTGAAGGCGGCCTCCTCTTCGGCGCTCCACGCCCCGCCCTGCCGCTCGATCGCGTCGCGCCGGACGGTGGCGAGGACGCCCGCCGCCTGCTCGCCCCCCATGACCGAGATGCGCGCGTTGGGCCATGTCCAGAGGAAGCGCGGGGAATAGGCGCGCCCCGCCATGCCGTAGTTTCCGGCCCCGAAGGAGCCGCCCACGATCATCGTGATCTTGGGGACGGCGGTGGTGGCCACGGCCGTCACCATCTTGGCGCCGTGGCGGGCGATGCCCTCGTTCTCGTAGCGGCGGCCCACCATGAAGCCCGTGATGTTCTGCAGGAAGACCAGCGGGATCGAGCGTTGCGAGCAGAGTTCGACGAAATGGGCGCCCTTGATGGCGGCCTCGGAGAAGAGGACGCCGTTGTTGGCGACGATCCCCACCGGGCAACCCATGAGATGCGCAAAGCCCGTGACCAGCGTCTCGCCGAATCGCGGCTTGAACTCGTCGAAGCGCGAGCCGTCCACCAGCCGCGCGATCAGCTCGCGGATGTCCCAGGGGGTGCGCAGGTCGGCCGGAACGAGGCCCAGGATCTCCTCCGGGTCGTGGGCGGGCTCTTCGGGGACGGCCCAGGCAACCGAAGGCGGACGGGTCCGGTTCAGGCTTTGCAGCGCCCGGCGCGCGAGCGCGAGGGCGTGGGCGTCATCCTCGGCCAGATAGTCGGCCACACCCGACAGCCGGGTGTGGACATCGCCGCCTCCGAGATCCTCGGCCGAGACCACCTCGCCGGTGGCGGCCTTCACGAGAGGGGGGCCGGCGAGGAAGATCGTGCCCTGGTTTCGGACGATGATCGTGACGTCGGACATGGCGGGCACATAGGCGCCGCCCGCGGTGCAGGAGCCCATGACGACGGCGATCTGGGGAATTCCCGCGGCGCTCATCTGCGCCTGGTTGTAGAAGATGCGGCCGAAATGGTCGCGGTCGGGGAAGACCTCGTCCTGGTTGGGAAGGTTCGCCCCGCCGGAATCCACCAGATAGACGCAGGGCAGACGGCATTCGGCGGCGATCTCCTGCGCGCGGAGGTGCTTCTTGACCGTCATCGGATAGTAGGTGCCGCCCTTCACGGTGGCGTCGTTGCACACGACCATCACCTCCTGCCCGTGCACCCGGCCGATGCCGGCGATGACGCCCGCGCAGGGGGCGGCATCCTCATACATGCCGTTGGCCGCAAAGGCCCCGATCTCAAGAAACGGCGAGCCTGGATCGAGAAGCCCGGCCACCCGCTCGCGCGGGGGCAGCTTGCCTCGTGCGGCGTGCCGCGCCTGGGCGGCCGCACCGCCCCCCTGAGCCGCGCGGGCCGCAACCGCGGCCGTCTCGGCGATCAGCGCCAGATGATGCGCGCGGTTGGCGCGGAAGGCCTCGGACGAGGGCAGGATGCGGGAGGCGAGTTTCATGGGCGGCTCGGAGGCTGAGGGGAACAGGCGGCGTGTCCGCCGGGCTGCGGCGCATGGAGCACCGCACGGCATTGACGCAAATCAAGGTCATCGGGCCACGGAGGGGCGAGGGTCACCCGCATCGGTAACTCCAGGGTATGCAGATGCACACGATGATTCCCGCGGCCGTCGCCGCAAGCCTCGCCCTCCTCGCCGCAGCGCCCGCCGCTGCGCAATCGGCCGGCGAGATGACCTTCGGCCTCGGGCTCGGCAGCGTGATGCCGAAGTCCGACAACGGCACGCTGACCGCGGGCGATCTGGAGGTGGGCAACGAGATCCAGCCGACGATCACCTTCGAATACTTCATCCGCGACAATCTGGGGATCGAGATCCTCGCGGCCACCCCCTTCAAGCACGATCTGAAAGTGGATGGCTCCGGCATCGGCTCGATCAAGCACCTGCCGCCGACGGTGACGCTGCAGTATCACTTCCCGACTGGCGGCGCCTTCGCGCCCTTCATCGGGGCGGGCGTGACCTATGTGACCTTCTTCGAGGAAAGCAGCCCGCTCGGCGATCTGAAGCTTGACGACAGCTGGGGCCTCTCGGTCCATGCGGGCTTCGACTACTGGCTGAACGACCGCAACGCGATCCGCGCCGACGTCCGCTGGATGGACATCGACAGCGACGTGACGCTCGACGGCGGGGACCTCGGTACGGCCGAGATCGATCCCGTGGTGGTGGGCGTGTCCTACATCTGGAAATTCTGATCCTGCGGCCGGCCCGGTTCGGCCGGGCCGGTTCCTCCGGCGGTTCACGACACTCCTGCCCGCGGGGGGTGAGCCACGCCGCGCCACCGCTCAGCCCGCCATCAGTTCGCGGCCGATGAGCATCCGGCGGATCTCGGACGTGCCGGCGCCGATCTCCATCAGCTTGGCATCCCGAAAAAGACGACTCACGACGGAATCGTTCAGGAAGCCCGCCCCGCCGAGCGCCTGCACCGCCTGATGGGCCTGCACCATCGCCTGCTCCGAGGCATAGAGCACGCAGCCCGCCGCATCCGCCCGCGTCACGCGCCCCGCGTCGCAGGCGCGGGCCACCTCATAGACATAGGCCCGTGCGGTGTTCAGCGCGACATACATGTCGGCCAGCTTGCCCTGCATCAGCTGGAAGCTTCCGATCGGCTGGCCGAACTGCTGGCGGCTCTGGCAGTAGGGCACCACCTCGTCGAGGCAGGCCGCAAGGATGCCCGTGCCGATGCCCGAGAGCACCACCCGCTCGTAATCGAGGCCCGACATGAGGACGCGAACCCCCTTGCCCTCGGCGCCGAGGACGTTCTCGAACGGCACCTCGCAGTCCTCGAAGATCAATTCGCCCGTGTTGGACCCCCGCATCCCCACCTTGTCGAAATGCGGCGAGGTCGAGAAACCCTTCATCGACTTCTCGATCAGGAAGGCGGTGATCCCCTTCGCCCCCGCCTCGGGGTCGGTCTTGGCATAGACCACCAGCACATCCGCATCCGGCCCGTTGGTGATCCAGTATTTCGTGCCGTTCAGGACGTAGTAGCCGTTCCGCTTTTCCGCCTTCAGCTTCATCGACACCACGTCCGAGCCCGCGCCCGCCTCGGACATGGCGAGCGCCCCCACATGCTCGCCCGAGACGAGCCTGGGCAGGTAGCGCGCCTGCTGCTCGGGGCTGCCGTTCAGGCGGATCTGGTTCACGCAGAGGTTGGAATGGGCCCCGTAGCTGAGCGAGACCGAAGCCGAGGCACGCGCCACCTCCTCCACGGCGATCGTGTGGGCCAGATAGCCCATGTCCGAGCCGCCGAACTCCTCGGGCACGGTGATGCCCAGCAGGCCCAGCTCGCCCATCTCGCGCCAGAGCTCGGCCGGAAAGACGTTCTCGCGGTCGATCCGGGCGGCCATGGGCTTCACCCGCTCCTGCGCCCAGGCGTGGACGGTCTCGCGGAGGGCGGCGATCTCGTCGCCCAGGTCGAAGGTCATCGGAGCGTGGAACATGCGGCGAGCCCTTTATTGAACGTGTGTTCATTTCTTGCCGGACCGGCGCGAGTCGGTCAAGTGCGGCGTGCGAGGGCCTCGCGCGGCGGGCGGAACTGCGCCATGCTCGACGCCAAGGCAGGAGGTGTGAATGAAACATGTCTGGATGGCGCTGGCGCTGATGCTGGCAGGCCCCGCGGGCGCCGAGGTGGTGGGCGAGGTCGGCGTGGACTGGGTCGGCAACGACATCCTGATCGAGGCGATCCCCGATCCGCAGGTGCAGGGCGTCACCTGCCACATCGCCTATTTCGACCGATCGGTGATCGACCGGCTAAGGCAGGGCAACTGGTTCGAGGATCCGTCCAACGCCTCGATCGCCTGCCGCCAGACCGGCCCCGTCACGGTGGGCGACATCGACCGGTCGCGGGACGGCGAGGAGATCTTCAAGGCGAGCCGCTCGCTCGTGCTGAAGTCGCTCAGGATCACGCGGATCTATGACGAGCCCAACGACACGCTGATCTATCTCGTCCATGCGCGGGAATTGGCGGAAGGCTCGGCCAAGATGTCGATCTCGACCGTCCCGCTCTGGCGCGCGCGGCAGGAGTAAGGATTGCCGGCGGGCCTCAGCCCAGCAGGCGGGTTGCCAGCGCGGGCAGATCGTCGAAATGATCGAGCAGCGCCTCGGGCCCGAGGGCGGCCACGTCCCGGCCGCTCGGCCCGAAGGTCACCAGCGCGACCGGCACCCCCGCCGCCCGCGCCGTCTCGCGGTCCGTGCGCGTGTCGCCCACCAGCATCGAACGCGCGACCGAGCCGCCCGCCCTTTCGACCGCGGCGACATAGGGCGCGGGATCGGGCTTGCGCACGGGCAGCGTGTCCGCGCCGATCATCGCGTCGAACAGATGCCGGATCTCCATGAGGCCGAGCAGCGTCTCGGCCAGGGCCTCGGGCTTGTTGGTGCAGACGGCGGTGGCAAAGCCCTCGGCCCTCAGCCGCTCCACCGCGTCCCGCGCACCCGGATAGAGGGTCGTATGCACGTCGATCGCACAGCGGTAGTTCTCGAGCAGGATCGGGTAATGCAGGTCGATGTCGGCCTCGGACCAGCGCCCCTCCAGCCTCTCGAAGCCGAGCCTCAGCATCGCGCGGCCGCCGTGAAAGGCCGTCAGCGCATCCTTCAGCGGATCGAGCGGTTCCCCCCGGCCCAGGGCCCGGAAACAGGCATTGGCCGAGGCGATGAGATCGGCGCTCGTGTCGGCCAGCGTCCCGTCGAGATCGAACACCACCGTGCGAAGGGTGCCGCCGGGCGCGGGCTGCGGGCCGTCTTGGGGATCGGTGCGCATCGTGCCTCCTGAAACAGCCGGTAAAAGAGTGTGATGGCCGCGAGCTTGCGGCTTGGCCATTCCCCGTTAAAAGGTGCGCATCGCAAAGGAAAGGGTGCCCATGAGCCGTCCGACCGTTTCGCTGATCGTTCTCGCTGCCGGACAGGGCACCCGGATGAACTCGGACCTGCCCAAGGTGCTGCACCGCGTCGGCGCCGCGCCCATGCTGCACCATGCGCTGCGGGCCGGCCAGTCGCTCGAGCCCGAGCGCGTGGTGGTTGTCGCAGGACACGGCGCCGAACAGGTCGCCCGTGCCGCGCGGGCCTTCGACGAGACGGTCGAGGTCGTGGTGCAGGCCGAACAGCTCGGGACGGCCCACGCCGTCGCCCAGGCAGCCCCGCTTCTGGCCGATGCGCCGGGAGAGGTGGTGGTGCTCTATGGCGACACGCCCTTCATCCGGCCCGAGACGCTCGAGCGGATGATCGAGATGCGGGCGCGTCACGCGGTGGTCGTGCTGGGCTTCGAGGCCGCCGACCCCGGCCGCTACGGCCGCCTCGTCACCCGCGGCGAAGACCTCGACCGGATCGTGGAATGGAAGGACGCCACGGATGAAGAGCGCGCGATAACCATTTGCAATTCCGGCGTGATCTGCGCGGAAACGCATCTTCTCTTCTCGCTCGTCTCGGAAGTGGGCAACGCCAATGCCGCGGGCGAATATTACCTGACGGACGTGGTGGCCCTCGCGCGGGCCAAGGGCCTGTCGGCCGGCGTGGCCATCTGCGACGAGGCCGAGACGCTCGGCGTGAACACCCGCGCGCAACTGGCTGCCGCCGAAGCGGAATTCCAGAGTCGGGCCCGCGCCGCGGCGCTCGAGGACGGGGTGACGCTCACCGCGCCCGACACGGTCTTCTTCGCGCTCGACACCTTCCTGGGCCGCGACGCGATCGTGGGACCGAACGTGGTCTTCGGCCCCGGAGTGACGGTCGAGTCCGGCGCCGAGATCCGGGCCTTCTGCCATCTGGAAGGCTGCCACATCTCGCGCGGGGCGACGGTCGGGCCCTTCGCCCGCCTGCGTCCGGGTGCGGAACTGGCCGAGGATGTGCATGTCGGCAACTTCGTCGAGATCAAGAATGCGGTGCTCGACGAGGGGGTGAAGGTGGGCCACCTCACCTACCTTGGCGACGCGCATGTGGGCGAGCACACCAACATCGGCGCGGGCACGGTGACCTGCAACTACGACGGGGTGAACAAGCACCGGACCGAGATCGGCGCCCATGCCTTCATCGGCTCGGACACGATGCTGGTGGCACCGGTCAGCGTCGGGGCGCGCGCGATGACGGCTTCGGGCTCGGTCATCACCGAGGATGTTCCCGCCGAGGCGCTGGCCGTGGGCCGGGCGCGGCAGGTGACGAAACCCGGTCTGGCCACGCGGCTGATGGAGATGTTCCGCGCCGCAAGGGACGCAAGCAAGAAGGGAACGAACTGATGTGCGGGATCGTCGGCGTCCTTGGCAACCACGAGGTCGCGCCCCTTCTGGTCGAGGCGCTGAAGCGTCTGGAATATCGCGGCTATGACTCGGCCGGCATCGCCACCGTGAACGGCGGCAAGCTCGACCGCCGCCGCGCGGTGGGCAAGCTCGTCAATCTCTCGGACCTTCTGGTGCACGAGCCTCTCGCCGGCAAGAGCGGGATCGGCCACACCCGCTGGGCCACGCACGGCGCCGCGACCGTCACCAACGCCCATCCCCACCGCGCGGGCCCGGTCGCGGTCGTCCACAACGGCATCATCGAGAACTTCCGCGAGCTGCGCGCCGAACTGGCCGAAGCCGGCTGCGGGTTCGAAAGCCAGACCGACACCGAGACCGTGGCCCTGCTCACGCAGATGCACATGGCCCGCGGCCTGACCCCGCGCGAGGCCGCGGCCGCGACGCTCTCGCGCCTGACGGGAGCCTTCGCGCTCTGCTTTCTCTTCGAGGGTGAGGACGATCTGCTGATTGCCGCCCGCAAGGGCTCGCCGCTGGCGATCGGGCATGGCGACGGCGAGATGTTCGTCGGCTCGGACGCGATCGCGCTGGCACCGATGACCGATGCGATCACCTATCTCGAGGAAGGCGACTGGGCCGTCGTCACCCGCGCGGGCGCCGAGATCTTCGACAGCCACGGCCGCCGCGTGAACCGCGCCACCACCCGGATCCAGATCGACGCGACGCGGATCGAAAAGGCCGGCTACAAGCATTTCATGGCCAAGGAGATCGCCGAGCAGCCGGTCGTGCTGGCCGATGCGTTGCGCCACTACGTCCAGAACGGGCGGATCAACCTGCCGGGGGTCGATTTCACCGGCGTGGACCGGGTGACGCTGGTCGCCTGCGGGACGGCCTCCTACGCCTGCCATGTGGCGAAATACTGGTTCGAGCAGATCGCGGGCCTGCCGGCGGACGTCGATATCGCCTCGGAGTTCCGCTACCGCGAGCCGGTGCTCTCGCCCACCTCCTGGGCCATCTTCGTGAGCCAGTCGGGCGAGACGGCCGACACGCTGGCCGCGCTGCGCCATGCGGGCGAGGCGGTGGCGCGCACGCTGGCGGTGGTGAACGTGCCCACCTCGTCGATCGCGCGCGAGGCGAACCTTGCGCTCCCGATCCTTGCCGGCGTCGAAGTGGGGGTGGCCTCGACCAAGGCCTTCACCTGCCAGCTCACGGTGCTGGCACTTCTTGCGCTGAAGGCGGCGCATGACCGCGGCCGGATCGACGCGGCCGAGCTGGGCCGAAAGCTCGACGCGCTGGCGACGCTGCCGGGGCTGATGAACCACGCGCTCGGGCTGGCCGACGACATCCAGAGCCTCGCGGGCGAGCTGGCCGAGGCGCAGGACATCCTCTTCCTCGGCCGGGGCCCGATGTTTCCGCTCGCCCTTGAGGGGGCGCTGAAGCTTAAGGAAATCAGCTACATCCACGCCGAAGGCTATGCGTCGGGCGAGCTGAAACACGGCCCGATCGCGCTGATCGACAACCGCGTGCCGGTGATCGTGATGGCCCCGCGCGACGGGCTCTTCGACAAGACCGTGTCCAACATGCAGGAGGTCATGGCCCGCCACGGCAAGGTTCTGCTGATCTCGGACGCGCAAGGGATCGAGGAGGCGGGCGCCGGCTGCTGGCAAACCCTCACGCTGCCTCGGGTCGCGGACTATCTGGCGCCGATCCTCTATGCGGTGCCGGCGCAGCTTCTGGCCTATCACACCGCCATCGCCAAGGGCACCGACGTGGACCAGCCGCGCAACCTCGCCAAGTCGGTGACGGTGGAATAGTCGGCGCGGCGCCCGGCCGATCGGCACGGGCACCCGGCGTCCCGGGCCACGGACAGGCGCGCTCGGCTCAGGCCGATGCGCCGAGCGAAGCGGCCGCGGCGGCGAGCGCCCCCTTCCCGTGGGGGATCTCGAGCGCGGCAAGGCCCGCCTCCATCACGGCCAGCGCGCCCAGCGTCATGTGGGCGTTCACATGGCCCATGTGCGCCACGCGCAGGAAGCCGTGATAGGCCGGCTCGGACGGCAGCGCCATGCCAAGGCCGATGCCCAGCGTGACCCCGGCCCGCGTCTCGGTCCATTCCCTCAGCCGCGTCGCATGGGGTGCGCCCATCCGCGCCGCCGTGACCGAACGTCCCCGGTGGGCGGGGTCGGCCACGTTCAGCGCGATCTCGGGATTGCCCTCGCCCCAGCGTTCGAAGGCCGTCCAGACCGCGCGGGCCAGCGCCTCGTGCCGTGCCCAGACCGCGGGCAGGCCCTCTTCGAGGATCATGTCGAGCGCGGCCCGCAGCCCGTAGAGGTGGTGCGTGGGCGCGGTGCCGCAGAAATGCTGCCAGAATTCGGTGCCGAAGCTGCGCGGGGTCCAGTCCCAGTAGGGCGTGCGCAGGTCCGAGGTCCGGCACCGCCCGTGCGCCCGGTCGGAATACCAGACGAAGCCGAGGCCGGGCGGCGTCATCAGCCCCTTCTGGCTGGCCGAGACGGTCACGTCCGCCCCCCATTCGTCCATGCGATATTCGTCGCAGGCGAGCGAGGCGATGCAATCGACGGCCAGCAGCGCCGGATGGCCCGCCGCGTCCATCGCCCGGCGGAGCGCGGGCACATCGTTGCGGATCGAGCTGGCCGTATCCACATGCGTCACCAGCACCGCCTTGATCCGGTGAGCCCGGTCGGCGCGCAACGCCTCCTCGAGCCGGGCGGGATCGGCGGGCGAGGAACGGCCGAAGTCGATCAGTTCGACCTCGACTCCCATGGCGCGCGCGCTCTCGGCCCAGCCATGGCCGAAGCGGCCGGTGGCGAGCACGAGCGCCCGATCCCCGCGGCTGAAGAGGTTCGCGTTCGCCGCCTCCCACGCGCCGTGCCCGTTCGCAATGTAGAGCGCGACGTGATGCGCCGTTCCCGCCACCCGCTTCAGATCCGGCCAGAGCCCCGCCACCAGCTCGTGCAGCGCCCCCTCGTAGATGTTGGGCGCCGCGCGATGCATCGCGTTCAGCACCCGGTCCGGCATGGCGGAAGGACCGGGAATGGCGAGATAGGGTCGGCCGTGTGCAAGCGACATGATGTTCTCCGGGGGGGTCGTGGCACTTGGCTACGCGCGGCCGGCAGGAAGGTCAATCGGGCCGCGGCGGCGCGGACATTGCCCCCGGCCGCGCCGGCCACGGGCCGGGGCCTGTGTCCGCGCCGCCCTGCCTTGCCAGCGGCCGCGCTTTCGCGATAGACCCGGCGAACCCCTTGATCGAGGCCGCCCTTGCCCCGCACGCCCGACGATCCACGCTACACGTCCGGCCGCCTGTTCGGCAGGCTCTGGACCGGCTACCTCCGGCGCCACACCGGAACGATGGCGCTGGCCTTCCTGCTGAACGTGATCGAGGGCTCGACGCTGGGGGCGCTCTCCTGGCTGATCCAGCCGCTCTTCGATCAGGTCTTCGCGCCCGGAGGCAACCGGCTGCTTCTCTGGGTGGGGCTTGCCATCCTCGGGCTCTTCGTGCTGCGTGGCGCCACCTCGATCGCCTCGAAGGCGCTGCTCACCCGTGTGTCCCAGATCAGCTCGACCGCCATGCAGGTGGATCTGCTGCGCCACATCCTCACGCTCGATCAGGGCTTCTTCCAGAAGAACCCGCCCGGTGCGCTGATGGAGAGGGTTCAGGGCGACACGACGGCGGTGCAGGGCGTCTGGTCGAGCGTCATCCTCGGCATGGGGCGCGATGTCGTCTCGTTGATCGGCCTCTTCACGGTGGCGCTGCTGATCGACCCGGTCTGGACGCTGGCGGCGCTGGTGGGCGCGCCGATCCTGATCCTGCCCGCGGTCGTGGTGCAACGCTACATCCGCCGCAAGACCCAGCAGATGCGCGTGCAGGCGGGCGAACGCTCGACCCGGCTGGACGAGATCTTCCACGGGATCCAGCCGATCAAGCTGAACCGGATGGAGGGCTACCAGCTCACCCGCTTCCGCCGGATTTCGGACCTCATCGTGCGCGGGCAACTCAAGATGGCGGTCGGACGGGCGGCCATGCCCGCGCTGATCGACGTGATCACCGGCATCGGCTTTTTTGCCGTGCTGATGCTCGGCGGACGCGAGATCGCGGCGGGCGAGCGGACGACGGGCGAGTTCATGTCCTTCTTCACCGCCATGGCGCTGACCTTCCAGCCGCTGCGGCGGTTGGGCGACCTGTCGGGCTTCTGGCAGATCGCGGCGGCGAGCCTCGAGCGGATCTACCGGCTGTTCGACACCGAACCCGAGGTGATCCGCCGGCCCGCCACCGCTGCGCCGAAGCCCGGAACTCCCGACATCCGGCTGGAAAACGTGCATTTTTCCTACGACGGGCACCCGGTGCTGAACGGCCTGACGCTGCGGGCGGCGCCGGGCCGGATGACGGCGCTGGTCGGCCCCTCGGGCGCGGGCAAGAGCACCGTGTTCCACCTGCTGACCGGCCTGATCGAGCCCGGTGCGGGCCGTGTGCTGATCAACGGGGTCGATGCGGCCGACATGGATCTTGCCGACCTGCGTGCCCAGTTCGCGGTCGTCTCGCAGGAGGCGGGGCTCTTTGACGAGACCATCCGGGAGAACGTGACGCTCGGCCGCGACGTGCCCGAAGACCGGCTGCGCGCCTCGCTGGAGGCGGCCCATGTGACGGACTTCATGGACCTGCTGCCCGAGGGCGACCTGACCCCGGCCGGCCCCCGCGGCTCGCGCCTGTCGGGCGGCCAGAGGCAGCGGGTGGCCATTGCGCGCGCGCTCGTCTCGGATGCGCCGGTGCTGCTGCTCGACGAGGCGACCTCGGCGCTCGATGCGGCCTCGGAGGCGCTGGTCGCCGAGGCGCTGGCGCGGCTTGGCGAGGGGCGCACGACGCTCGTGATCGCGCACCGGCTCTCGACGGTCCGGCAGGCGGACCGGATCGTGGTGATGGAGGCGGGCCGCGTCGCGGACGAAGGCACGCACGAGGAATTGCTGGCGCGGGGCGGCCTCTATGCCGAGCTGCACCGGCTGCAGTTCAGGAACGGAGAGACCGATGCCGGGTGAGATCGCGACAGACCGCAGGCTCTGGGAACTGACGGGCAAGGACGGGCTGCATTTCCTGCAAGGTCTGGTCTCGAACGATGTCCGGCCGCTGGAACGCGCGGACGGGATCGTCTGGGCCGCCCTCCTGTCACCGCAGGGCAAGTATCTGGCGGACTTCTTCATCGTCCGCCTGGCCGGGCGGCTCTTCATCGACATCTCCGACCGGCTGGCCGAGGCCACGTTCCGCCGGCTCGGCATGTACAAGCTGCGCGCCGACGTGCAGATCGCGCCTCTGGATCTGCCGGTCGTGCGCGGCCTGGGCGAGCCACCGACGGGCGCCCTGCCCGATCCGCGCCACCCCGACCTCGGCTGGCGCGGCTACGGCCTGACCGGCGATGCCCCCTCGATCGACTGGGACGCGATCCGTGTGGCCCAGGTCATCCCCGAGAGCGGGCTCGAGCTGATCCCGGACGACAGCTACATCCTCGAGTCCGGCTTCGAGCGCCTGCACGGCGTCGATTTCCGCAAAGGCTGCTATGTGGGGCAGGAAGTCACCGCGCGGATGAAGCACAAGACCGAGTTGCGCAAGGGCCTCGTGCGGGTCTCGATTTCGGGCGACGCGCCCTTCGGCGCCGAGATCACGGCGGACGGCAAGCCGGTCGGCACGCTCTTCACCCGCTCGGGCGACCGCGCCATCGCCTTTGTCCGCCATGACCGCGCCGCAGGCGAGATGCGGGCGGGCGAGGCGGTTCTGGCTCTCGACAGCGCGGAGACCTGAACCGGCCGGCCGGGGCCCTTGCCTCAGACGCGCTCGGAATATTCCATCAGTTCGGTGTGGACGAGGATCTCCTCGTCGGCGCCGATGAAGGGCGGCACCATGATCCGCATTCCGTTGTCGAGGATGGCGGGCTTGTAGCTGTTGGCCGCGGTCTGGCCCTTGACCACCGGCTCGGTCTCGACGACGCGGCACCGGACCTTGGGGGGCAGCGTCACGTTGAGCGCCTCGTCGCCGTAGTAGTTGACCGTCGCCACCATGCCGTCCTGCAGGAAGGGGCGCCGCTCGCCCAGAAGCTCGGCGTCGATCTCGACCTGCTCGTAGGTTTCGGCGTCCATGAAGATCAGCCGTCCGTCGCTTTCATAGAGGAACTGCTGGTCCTTGTTCTCCAGCTCGGTCCGCTCGACCTTGTCCTCCGAGCGGAACCGTTCGTTCAGCTTGCGCCCGTCGCGCAGGTTCTTCAGCTCGACCTGCGCGAAGGCGCCGCCCTTGCCGGGCTTGACGTGGTTGACCTTTACGGCCGCCCACAGCCCCCCGTCATGCTCAAGGATGAATCCCGGCTTGATCTCGTTTCCGTTAATCTTTGGCATGGCTCATCCCGGCGCGCTTGATCGGCTGTGGCCGAACGCTATATATGCGGCCGGGCCGGGCGGCAATGCCTCTGGACAGGATGGCTTTCGGGACGAGACTTGATCTGAGTGCATGGCAGGCATTCCAAACCGGGGATGCCGAATCGCGCCTCGGTATGCATATTCGCCGGACGCCACAAGAGAAAAGAGCAAGAACAGGACAAACTCATGGCCGATTTCATTGACAGCACCGCTTTCAACTTCGAACAGGGACAACGTGCCCGCAAGTTGTTCGCTGCCGTGGTGCTGGCCGCGCTGGATGATGCCATCGCGGACGACAAGAAGTATGGCAACGGGCCGGAGCAGATCGCCCGCTGGGCGCGCTCGCGCGACGGGCGCGAAGTGCTGTCCTGTGCCGGGATCGACCCCAACGAGCGGGTCGTGAAGGGACTGATGGAATTCGTCAGCAAGGGCATCCGCACCTCGGTCGCGCTGTCGCGCGAAGAGAGCGAGCGGCGTCATGCCCTCGAGCTGGATCAGGCCGAAGCGGCCTGAACCCCGCCTGAGACGTCACGCAAGGATGGCGCGCCCCTCGGGGCGCGTTTTCCATTTGGCACGCGGGTGCGAAAGACGGTGCCGGCCCGATCAGCCGTCGAAGGGATCGCGCGTGAGGATGGCGCGGTGAATCTCGGCACGCACCAGCTTGCGGATGTTGCGGGTGATGCGCTCGCCCATCGGCCCGTGAAGCTCGTCACGAAGCACCGCGCGGACGATCTCGCGCAGATGCTCCTCGTCCAGCGCCTGCGGGACCTCGGGCTCTGCCGACACCTCGGGCAAGGCCTCTTCGGGCCGGACCGGAGGCTCCTCGGCGGAGGGCTCGTCCCTCGGGGCTGCGAGAGCGGCCGGTCCGAAACTGACCACCGTCGAGGATGTTTCAAAAGCGGCCTGCCCCTCGGGAAGCCACCCCTCCTCGGCCTCCATGAAGGGTGCGGGGGGAACGGGGTCCGCCGCGGGCACGACCCGGAGCGCAGGCGTCAGCACAAGAGGATCGGGCGTTGCCGCGGCGGGAGTTGCCTCTGACCCCTCCGCCACGAGGCGGCGGATCGACGACAGGACATCCCCATAATCCACGTTGGTCATGCGCTCCGACATCCTGTCCCCCGGTGGTAGGTCACGCCCCACCTTAGGTCGGCGGCGCGCTGCGCACAAGTTCCAGACCGGCAAGGCGGCGCTATCCGTGCGCCGATCGTCGGGATTGATCCCAATGAAAAAGGGCCGGACAAGCCGGCCCGTCTTCCCTCTCTGCGGTCCCTCAGTTCCGGCCGATCGACTGAAGCACGCGGTCGAGCCGCTTGCCCTGCGCGCTGGTCGCGGGAGCGTTCTTGACGGCGTTGTAATAGGCCGCCGGGTCATAGGTCGGGATGCCGAGGTTCAGGTGTTCGACCGTCAGCAGGCCCATCGAGGCGAGCACCTGGTAGATGCCGACATAGCGCTGCGCCTCGGCCGTGAGCCGGTCGGCCTGCGCATCCAGCAGGTCCTGCTCGGCGTTCAGCACGTCGAGCGTCGTCCGCGCACCCAGGGTCGCCTCTTCGCGCACGCCCTCGAAGGCGGTCCGGGCGGCGCGCACTTCCTCGTCCCCGGCCGCGATGGCGGCAGTGGCGACCTGCACGGTCGACCAGGCGTTGCCCACGTTCTGCGCGATGTTCACACCGACCTGCAGGAGATTCGCCTTCTGCGCATCGCGGTTGGCAAGAGACTGACGGAAGAGCGCCGACAACTCGCCCCCGGCATAGAGCGTGTGGCGAAGGGCGAGACCGACGGCCGCCGACTCGCGGCCTTCGTCGTTGAGGCCGACCCGCGCCTCGCCATTGATGGTGGGCTTCATCGCAGCCTTGGCACGCGCCACGTTGAGATCCGCGGCGGCCACCTGACGCTGGGCCTGCCGGACCTGCGGATGGGTGCGCAGCGCCACCTGACGCGCGGCCTCGACAGAGGCGGCCGTGCGCGGCGGCGTCGGACGCGGGGCGAGATCGCCCGGATACCGCCCCACCGCCGCCTTGTAGGCTTCGCGCGCAACGACGAGATCGCCCTCGGCCGACGTCAGGTCCGAGCGCGAGGCGGCAAGGGCCGCCTGCGCCTGCGACACGTCCGTGCGCGTCACCTCGCCCACCTCGAACCGATCCTCCGCGGCCTGGAGTTCCTGTTCGATCAGGCCGAGGTTGTTGCGGCGGAGGTTCACGATGGACTGCGCCAGCTGCACGCGGACATAGGCATCCACCGCATCGAGAAGCACGTTCTGCTCGACCTGCAGCAGCGCCTCGCGCGTGGCGAGCACGGATTCCTTCGCGGCCTCGACCGCCAGTGCGTTGCGGCCGAAATCATAGAGCGTCATCGAGGCCGTCAGCGCGATCGACGAGTTGAGATCCTCGACATTGAAGCGCTGCGCGGGTCCTCCTACAGTGAGGTTATCCCTCACACGCTGAAAGCTGTAGGTCGATTCCGCCACGAACTGCACGACCGGACGCAGGGCCGCGACCGCGATGGCCACATCCTCGTCCGTGGCCCGCAGGAGCGCCCGGTTCTGCTCGAGCAGGTTGCTGTTGCGGTAGGCGGAGATGAGGGCATCGGCCAGCGTTTCCGCCTGGGCCGCGGACGCCATCACCGCCAGAGCCGAGCAGGTCGCCGCTGCCCACAATCTGATCTTTCGCATTCCCATCTCCACTGTCTTATAAAATCTTGTTTTGAACCAATTGCCTCAGAGCGCAAAATCGCGCTTGACCTCGAATCCCGGCAGGACCGGGGCACTTGCATTGAAGACCGGGCGCCAGGTGATGGCCCCATCCACCTTGTAGCCGATCCGCGCGACGCCGAGCGGCCCCTCCATGAAGATGCAGCCGATCCGGCCGCCTTCCTTGATCTGGTCGAGAAGCGACTTCGGCACCGTCTCGACCGCGCCTTCGACCGTGATGACGTCATAGGGTCCGTGCCGTCCGGCCCCGCTGGTCAGGGGGCCCACGATGACCGCGGCATTGTCCACGCCCTCGGCCGAGAGGGTGCGCTGCGCCTCGGCGGCGAGTTGCTCATCCTCTTCGAGGCCCACGACGGCTTCGGCCAGCCGCGCGATCACGGCGCAGGAATAGCCCAGCCCGCAGCCCACATCGAGAACCGATTCCACCGGCTGGATATTCAGCGTATCGAGAAGTTTCGCGAAGGTCCGCGGCTCGAGCAGCACCCGGTTCGGCGCCACCACCACATTCTCGCTCATGTAGGCGACTTCCCGCAGGGCCCGCGGCACATAGACCTCGCGCGGCACGGTCAGCATCGCATCGATGATCGGGAACTTCGTCACATCCGAGGGGCGAATCTGCGTATCCACCATCATCATGCGCCGCGTCGCAAAATCCGTCATCTGCCAAGCTCTTCCGTCAGCCATACTCCTCTTCGTCTTGCCACAGATGCGCGGGCGCGGCAACAGAGGCCGGCGGCGGTTTATCCACAGAGTGGCGCGCATCACACGAACTTGCCTCCGGGGCGGGGCCGCGCCAATCTGCCCGGGCCACAGCGCCGGAGCCCCCCGCATGACCTCCTCTCCCGTCCGAAACGGCGACGTTTCCTTCTGGTTCGCCGATCTCGGCGGCCTTCCCGCGCGGCGCCCGCCCCTGCCCGGAGACACGCGCGCCGATGTCTGCATCGTGGGCGCGGGCTACACCGGGCTCTGGGCCGCGCTCTATCTGAAGGAGCAGGCGCCTGAGCTTGACGTGCTGGTGGTCGAGAAGGAGTTCGCGGGCTTCGGCGCCTCGGGGCGCAACGGCGGCTGGCTGACCGGCAGCTTCGCCTGGAACCACGACCGCTACCTCTCGACCGGAACGGCCGAGGGCGTGCGCGCCATGGTATCCGCCATGAGCGGCACGGTGGACGAGGTGATCCGCATGGCCGAAGCGGAGGGAATCGACGCCGACATCCATCGGACCGACGAGCTGATGGTGGCGGTGACGCCCGCGCAGCGGGCGCGGGCCGAGGCCGAAGTGCGCCACCGCCAGGCTTGGGGCGAGGAGCGGGTGAGCTTCCTCGAGGCCGATGCGCTCGCGCGGCGTGTCCGCATCCCGAATGCGGAAGGGGCGATGGTGGTGGGCGGTGTCGCACGGGTGCAGCCGGCCAAACTCGTGCGCGGGCTGGCCGCGGCCGCCGAACGGCGCGGCGTGCGGATCGCCGAGGGCACCGAGGTGCTGGGCATCGCGCCCGGCCGGGTCGAGACGCGGCAGGGCACGGTGCAGGCGCAAGTCATCCTGCGCGCGACCGAAGGCTTCACCGCCACCCTGCCCGGCCTGAAGCGCGAGTGGCTGCCGCTCAACTCGGCGCAGATCGTGACCGAGCCGCTGCCGCCCGAGGTCTGGGACCGGATCGGCTGGGAGGGCGCCGAGATCCTCGGCGACATGGCCAACGCCTATTGCTACTGCCAGCGCACGCGCGAGGGGCGCATCGCGGTCGGCGCCCGCGGGCGGGCCTATCGCATGGCCTCGCGCATCGACGCGCGCGGCGAGGCCGAAGCCGTCACCGTGGCCCACCTCCTCCAGCGTCTGAAGCGGCATTTCCCTGCCGCGGCCGGGGCGCGGATCGACCATGCCTGGGGCGGGGTGCTGGGTGTGCCGCGCGACTGGTGCGCGACGGTGGGCCTCGATCCCGCGACGGGGATCGGCTGGGCGGGCGGCTATGTGGGTGTGGGCGTCTCGACCTCGAACCTCGCGGGGCGCACGCTGGCCGACCTCGCGCTCGGGCGCGACACGGCGCTGACGCGGCTGCCGTGGGTCAACCGCCGCGTCCGCCGGTGGGAGCCTGAGCCGCTGCGCTGGCTGGGCGTGCGGGGGATGTATCGCCTGCTCGAGGCCGCGGACCGGCAGGAAGAGGCCGGCGGCCCGCCCTCCTGGCTGGCGAGCCTCGGCCACCGGCTGGCGGGGCGCTGACCCGCCGGCCAGCGCCCCGATGTCAGAGCGCCCGCGGCTTCGCCGTCTGCCGCAGCGGCATCACGCGCCCCCTTGCGAGCGCGCTCCGCGCGGTGGCCGCGATATCCTCGGCCCGGAGGCCCGCATCGGCGTACATGTCCTCGGGGCTCGCCTGCTCGATGAAGCGGTCGGGCAAGGTCATCACCCGGAGCGCGAGGCCCCCGTCAAAGCCGCCCGAATTGGCGAGGTAGTGCATGACATGGGCGCCGAAGCCGCCCATCGCCCCCTGCTCCACCGTCACCAGCGCCGGGTGATGGCGCACGAGC
This sequence comes from Cereibacter azotoformans, assembly GCF_021391315.1. Lineage (NCBI taxonomy): Bacteria > Pseudomonadati > Pseudomonadota > Alphaproteobacteria > Rhodobacterales > Paracoccaceae > Cereibacter > Cereibacter azotoformans. Next base: position 1,810,507 of record NZ_CP090021.1, read on the forward strand.
TGGTCGATCAGGCCCGTATCGAGCGGCCGCGAGAAGCGGGCGTCGGCCACGGTCACGCTCACCCCCTCGGCCTCAAGCAGCTTCGCCGCCTGCAACGCCTCGTGCAGATGCGCGCCGAAGGAGAGGATCGCCACATCCGTCCCCTCGCGCACCACCCGGCCACGGCCGGGTTCCAGTACGGTGCCGCGCTCGGGCATCTCGACACCCACCCCCTCGCCGCGCGGGAAGCGGAAGGCGATCGGCCCCTCGTCGAAGGCCACGGCGGTCGCGATCATGTGGACGAGTTCCGCCTCGTCGGCGGCCGCCATCACCGTCAGGTTCGGCAGGGTGGTCAGGAAGCCCACGTCGAAGGCGCCGGCATGGGTCGCGCCATCGGCGCCCACGAGCCCCGCCCGGTCGATCACGAAGCGGACGGGCAGGTTCTGCAGCGCCACGTCATGCGCGATCTGGTCATAGCCCCGCTGCAGGAACGAGGAATAGATCGCGCAGAAGGGCTTCATCCCCGCACCGGCGAGGCCGGCGGCGAAGGTCACAGCGTGCTGCTCGGCGATGCCCACGTCGAAGACCCGGTTGGGGAACCGCTTCTGCATGATGTCCACCCCCGTGCCCGAGGGCATGGCGGCGGTGATCGCCACGATCCGCGGATCGCGGGCGGCCTCATCGGTCAGGGTGGTGCCGAAGACCTTGGTGTAGTTGGGCGCGTTCGCGACCGACTTCTTCTGCTCGCCCGTGACGGGGTCGAACTTGTTGACCCCATGATACTTGTCGGGGGCGTTCTCGGCAGGGGCGTAGCCCTTGCCCTTCCTCGTCACGACATGGATCAGCACCGGCCCCGTCGTGCGCGCCCGCGCCGCCCGCAGCGTCTGCAAGAGCGAGGGCATGTCGTGCCCGTCGATGGGGCCGACATAGGTGAAGCCCAGCTCCTCGAAGAGCGTGCCGCCTCCGGGCATGCCCGTCACCAGTTGCCGCGCCCGGCGTGCCCCGTCGCGGAGCGGGCCGGGCAATGCGGATTCGATTCCGTCGGCCGCGGCCCGCAGCGTCGCGAAGGGCGCCTTGGACGAGAGGTTCACGAGGTAACGCGCGAGCGCCCCGACGGGCGGAGCGATGCTCATGTCATTGTCGTTCAGGATCACGAACAGCCGCTTGTTCAGGTGCCCGGCGTGGTTCAGCGCCTCGTAGGCCATGCCCGCGGTGATCGAGCCGTCGCCGATCACGGCGATCGTGTCGCCGACCGGCTGGCCCAGTTCGCGCCCCATGGCGAAGCCGAGCGCGGCCGAGATCGAGGTCGAGGAATGGGCGGCGCCAAACGGGTCATAGTCGGACTCGGACCGCTTGGTGAAACCCGACAGCCCGCCCTTCTGGCGCAGGGTGCGCATCTGCTCGCGCCGGCCGGTCAGGATCTTGTGGGGATAGCACTGGTGGCCCACGTCCCAGATCAGCTTGTCGGTGGGCGTGTTGAAGACGGCGTGCAACGCCACGGTCAGCTCGACCACCCCCAGCGAGGACCCCAGATGTCCTCCCGTCTCGGCAACGACCGAAATCACCTCGGAACGCACTTCGTCGGCCAGCCGCTCCAGTTCGGCGTCGTTCAGCGCCTTCATGTCGGCCGGGCAGCACACGCGATCCAAAAGCGGCGTTTCGGGTCGCGGGGTGGGATTGGTCATTGAAGCCTCCCGAATGTCAAAAGGGTGCCGTGCGGTCTTCCACACGGCACCAGGTCCCTGTCGCCAACAGGAAGGGAACCGGGCTGTGGTGTCGCCCCGGACCCGGGCCGGCGATATGGCCCGGATTTGGAGGGGCGGGCGGCCTGGCGCCGCCCTGCCCCGTGACCGTTCTCAGACGAGATGCTTGATCAGCTCGATCCCGGTCTCCAGGGCGCCGGTCAGGTTCGGCGCCGGAGCGGGGTTCTCGTCGATGGGGAGCGCCCGGCCGAGCACCCGGAAGAAGCCGATCATCAGGAGGGTCCCGAAGAAGACGGCCCCGGCCCAACCCGCACCCTTCATCATCTGGAAAGCGACCCAGAGGCGAAGGTTGGTCTTCGGATTGGTTTTGAGGTGATCGTCGAAGATGGTCTTGTCAGCCATTGTGATCGCTCCTCAGTTCAGCGGCGCCATGCCGTGGTTCTGGCCCCAGACGTACCAGTTGTCCACGACGGTGCCCGAGAGCAGGATGCCGATGCCGCCGGTGAGGGTCACGAGGACCGCCATCCAGATGGCCCAGCGGTGGATGCCTTCCATCGTGGCGTTGAAGCCCATGGTCCAGCGCCAGAAGAGGGCCGCCCGCTCCGCCGCCGTCCCGCGGTCGGCGATCTGCTCCAGCTCGCGCTCGCCGCCGAAGCGGGAGACCGCGAGGATGGTCGCACCGTGCATCGCGAAGAGCAGGGCCGAACCGTAGAGGAAGGCGATCGAGAGACCGTGGAAGGGGTTGTAGAACAGGTTCCCGTGGACGAGCGAGAAGTTGTTCGTCCAGTCGAGGTGCGAGAAGATCCCGTAGGGAACCGCCTCGGACCAGGAGCCCATCATGATCGGACGGATGAAGCCCAGCACCATCCAGAGCCAGATGGCCGAGAGGAACGCCCAGGCGGTGTGCTTGCCCATGCCGAGGGCTTGCGCCCGCAGATAGACCCGACCCCACCAGGCCCAGACCGACACGAACATGAAGAACGAGGCGATCAGCCAGAGCCCGCCTTCCTTCAGCGGAGCCGCGAAGGAGAGGCCGTATTCCGGCGCTGGCGGCTCGAGCGAGAAGTAGAACAGGTCGCGCATGAACACGGCCGGGTTCCACCCCGCTTGATACCAGAACCAGATCCCGATGGTGAAGAACCACAGGAAGCCCGAGAACAGGGACAGGACGCCGAGGCTGCCGAGGTAGATCGGGCCGAGCTGGGCGTTGCCGAACCAGCCGATGAGGGTCGAGAAGGGACCCACGCCCGAACGGTTGGCAAGGTTGACGTCCTCCGTCATCCCCAGGTCAGCCGGTCCGCGGACCTGCACCTGGGTGAAGATGTTCTGATACTCAGCCATTGACGCCTCCCGGGATGTTGGCCCACCAGGGCAGTTCAACCCACCACAGCCACCAGGTCGCCCATTCATCGAACCAGATCGTACCGGAGATGATCATGCAGACGGCGCTGAAGAACACGGCGCTGAGCGAGAGCAGCAGGCCGAGACGGTGGATCCCGAGCGTCCCGATCGAATAGCCGACCAGATCGCGGAAGAACGTGTCCTCATGGTCCGGGGTCCGCATTTCCTTGCCCTTCTCGGGGTTGGCGGCGGACAGGACCAGGGCGCCATGCAGCGCCAGTGCCAGCGCGTTCGTGAAGAAGAACGTGATGGCGATCATGTGAGCAGGGTTGTAGTGGAAGTTGCCGTAGGTGTAGCCCGTGTTCGACACCCAGTCGAGGTGCGTCCAGATCCCGTAGGGGAACGCATAGCCCCAGGCGCCCATCATCACCGGGCGGAAGAGCACCAGCGTCAGATAGGCCAGGATGGCGAACGCGAAGGCAAAGGGAATGTGATACCCGATGCCGAGCTTACGGCAGATTTCGACTTCGCGCAGCGCCCAGCTGACGAAGGCACCAGTGGCGCAGATCGTGATGATCTGCCAGAGCCCGCCTTCTGCGAGGGGTGCACCTCCCAGACCGTACTCGAGGGCCGGCGGGTAGACAGAGATGAGTTGGGGGTTCCAGGTACCCTGAAGTACGGCGCTCCAGGCAATCAGGAGTGTGCCCAGGGCGGCGAAGAAGAACGTCGCTACCCCGAAGAAGCCGACGTAGAAAGGGCCGACCCAGAAGTCGAACAGGTTTCCGCCGACCAGCGTGCCCCCCGGCACGCGATATTTTCGCTCGAAGCTGAGCAGTGCCATGCTTCCCTCTCCGCTTGCAGTCGGCCCGACCGGCGCTTGCGCGCATGGTGGAGCCGTCTCAATGGCTGAACCTTGGAATCGTCGCGGGCGGTGGGTGCCGCCCGCGACGGAGGGCCGGCCCGATTACTCGGCGACGGCGACGCGGTTGTACTTCGCGGCAGAGATTTCCAGCCAGTTGTAGCTGGGGGTGCTGAGCAGGATGAGGTGGATCATCACCGCGAGCAGGAACAGGAACACGCCCTGAGCCACGAACACGCGGCGGGGGTCGAAGATCATCCAAATTTTGTAGAACTTAGCCATGATCTTGTTCTCCTCAGAACCACGGACGCCAGATGTACACAGCGAGGTGAGCGACGATCGCCACCGCGCTGAACAGCCAAAGACCGCTCATGTAGACGGAGTGCAATTCCTGCGCCTGCTCGTCCGTAAGACCTGTGTAGCCCAGGTCGGATTTATCAGCCATGCTATCCTCCGGATCGTAAGACTGACGCCACATGCTGGTGGCGTGGGTTACGGTAAGGCACCATGCCCTCCCGATTAATCCGCCGGCCCCTGCGGGGACGACGAATGGCGTGTCGCGTCCTGACCGGGGTCAGGCGCGGAAAATCAGCGGCGTGATCGCCTTGGCATCGAACCAGGCGGACGCGAAGGGGCCGCGCTTCGGCAGGCGACCGTGGCGGATCGCCGAGACGATCCAGCTCACGAAGGCCACCGGGAAGGCGCCCAGCAGAATGACGGCGAAGTAGACATAGAACTCGGCACGCGGTGCTCGGTGCCCGTGGGCCCTGGCGGCATGGACCGGCGTGTTGACGGCATGATCGCTCATTGGTTCTCTCCCTTCCTCTCGCCGAAGCCCGGCCCACGCAGGGCTTCGACCGTTTCTCTCACGACCCGCTCGGCACCGGCATCGAGGGCAGCCTTCTCGGCGGCGTCGCGCAAAGCCCGCGCGGCGCTGATCCGGGTCAGAACCGGATGCTCCTCTACGATGCGGTCCAGGGCCGCTTGCGCATCGGCATCCCAGGGGAAGTCGCGGCGCAGTGTTGTCGGTGTGGCGGCCGCGCTGTCCATCTCCGTCCCGAGGGGCAGGATGTGGAACAGGGCGTCGAACAGGGCGTTGCAAACTTCCTGCAGTAACCACGTAGCACCTGCATATCCCATAACGGGCGTTCCGGTAGCGCGCCGGATCGCCGCACCCGGGAAAGAGGCTGCAATGAAAGAGGGTTGCGGGCCGTGGCCGGCCTTGAGTTCCGCAAGGTAAATCTTCTCGTTGATCGACCCCATCAGGACCAGCGGACGGTGCTGGCGGATCAGCCCGCGGACCGCCTCGTTATCGGTCTTGGCGCCCCTCTTTCGGGCGATGGCAAAGGCGCAGGGCAGGCCGAGATCCCCTTCCAGGTAGTTTCGGATGCCCCTTGCATAGGTTTCGGTCGCCACGATGCCGAAATTGGCCGTCCCGAAGAAATCCTGCGTGACACTGCGCCACAGGTCCCACACGGGTTTCAGCGTCGAATGCTTCTCGCGCTCGATGAAGGGCTCGGGATCGAGGCCCAGAATCTCTCCCAGCGAGCGCAGGAAGGCGGTGGTGCTTTCCACCCCGATCGGCGCCTGGAGGTAGGGTTTGCCCAGAACCTCGGCCAGTCCACGGCCGAATTCGCGGTACATGACGATGTTGGCGTCGGCATTGACCAAGTGTCGCATCTCGGCGAGATGCGCGCCCAAGGGCATCACCATGTTCACTTCGGCGCCGATCCCTTCGACCAGCCTGCGAATCTCATGCAGATCGGAGGCCATGTTGAAGGTGCCATACATCGGCCCGAGGATGTTCACCCGCGGCTTCGCGCCTTCGGGCCGCTTCGCCTCAGGCGGCATGCGACCCTTGGTCATCCCGAACTCGGTGAAGATCCAGGTCATCGCGCGGTCGGCGCATTCCCACTGATCCTCGTCGATGGTGCGGGGCAGGAAGCGCTGGATGTTCGTGCCCTGCGGCGTCACGCCGCCGCCGATCATCTCGGCGATCGACCCCGTGACCACGACCGCGGGCAACGCCGGGTCGAGCACCTTCCAGGCGCGGCGCATCGATTCCTCGGTGCCCTCGCTCATCTCGCCCTCGCCGAGGCCGGTCACCACGATCGGCAACTCGTGCGGCGGCAGCGCGTCGGTGTAGTGCAGCACCGAGGTCACCGGCAGGTTCTCGCAGCCCACCGGGCCGTCGATGACCACCTGCAGGCCCTTCACGGCGCAGAAGGCGTAGACGGCGCCCCAGTAGCCCCCTGCCCTGTCATGATCCTGCACGAGCATCAGATCATCTCCTCGGCCTTGGCGGCCTTGGCGGCCTTGTCGAGCTTCTTCTGGTGGGCGGCGCGGAAGTCGGGCCGCAGGTTCGGCGCGCCCTCCCAGATGCCGGAGGTGTCGCCCTCGCCCACGCCCTTGAAGAAGGCCTTCATCTTCGCCATGCGCTCGCGGTTGCCGATGGCGGCGTTGATCACCTGCGCAAGGCTGCCCGCCCCCGCCGGCCCCATCAGCGGCCGCGCCGAGATCAGGTTGGTGAAGTAGAGCGACGGCAGGCCCATCGCCTTTGCCTTCTGCACCACGGGCGTCGTGCCGATGGCGAGGTCGGGCTCGAAGCCCTCCATCGCGGCCAGGTCGTCCTCGAGCGAGGCGCGGTATTTCACCACCACGCCCTTCGATTCCAGCCACTCGCGGTCGGCGGCACTCCACGGCGTCTTGCCCGCGGCGGTGCCGACATACGGCACATCCGCGCCGCTTTCGATCAGAAGGCGAGCCACGATCAGTTCCGAGCCCTCATAGCCCGAGAGCGTGATCCGCCCATTGATCGGCGCACCAGCCAGCGCGCCCTTGATCGCGGGCAGGAAGGCGTTCTGCGCGGCAGCCACCCGTTCGGGCGCGATGCCATAGGCCCGGCCGATGTTGGCCAGCCAGTCGGCCGTCCCGTCATGCCCCACCGGGGCCGAGCCGACGATGGCGCGGCCGGCGGCCTGAAACTCGCGGACGGAGGCCGTGTAGAACGGGTGGATCGCGGCGGCCACGCCCGAGTCGAGCGCGGCGTAAAGCTCGCGCCAGTCGCGGCAGGGAACCACGGGACCGGCCGCGAGGCCCAGGGGCGCCAGAAGCGCTCCGATCATCACCGGGTCGGCCGGGAACATCTCGCCCAGCAGCGCCACGGTCGGACGGTCGGACCGACCGGAGACCGGGGCCTGAACCGGGCCGGCCTCGACCTCGGCACGGGCGTATTTCAGCATCGCCCCCGCCAGCACGTCCTTGGCTTCCGCATGGGTCGGCACACCGAAACCGGGCACGTCGATGCCGACGATCCGCACCCCGTTGATCTCGGAGGGCAACAGCCGCAGCGGCACGCCCGAGGCGGTCGGCACGCAGAGGTTCGTCACCACAATCGCGTCATAGCGTTCGGGGTCGGCCATCTCGTGCACCGCCTCGCGGATGTCCTCGAAGAGCTTGCCGGTCACCAGCGACTCGGAGTTGAACGGCACATAGCCGATCGAGCGCCGCGCGCCGTAGAAGTGCGACACGAACGACAGCCCATAGGTGCAGCAGGCCGAGCCCGAGATGATCGTGCCCACCCGCCGCATCCGAAGGCCGGTGCGGAGTGACCCGAAGGCCGGGCACATGCTTTGCGGCTTGTCGTGGGGGCCGACCGGATAGTCGGCCTTGAAGCGGTCCATCAGTTCGGCGTTGCCCGCGGCACTGGCGGCGGCGGCCATGTCGGCCGCCGAATGGCAGCCCATGCCTTCGGGGGCGCCGGTCGGTGCGGAGTCCGTCATTGCTTCCTCGTCGCGCGCTTTTCGCGCTTCGCGAATTGCTGGAGCGCCTCGTCGAGGCGCGCGAGACCGGCCAGATCAAGCATCGTCGTAGACCACTTCCAGCGACTTCTTCGGCGCGAAGTTCTTGCCGCGCATGTCCGCGTCGGTCGCGGGGTCGAGCACGAAGTCCGCCCCCACCGCTTCCGGCGTAAAGAGATCCAGAAGGCCATCCTGGGTCAGCGGTTTCGGCCGGATCGGCAGCGCCTCGCCCACCGCATTGGCCAGCCCCTCGAACAGCGGACCCCATTTGGTGTCCGGGATCGCGACGATCTGGTAGTTCGCGGACTTGCGGCGCAGTTCCTCATCGGCCGGGATGGTGGCGAGGATCGGGATATCGACCGCCTTGGCAAAGGCCTGCGCCTCGCCGGTGCCGTCGTCCTTGTTGATCACAAGGCCCGCGACGCCCACATTGCCGCCCATCTTGCGGAAATACTCCACCGCCGAGCAGACGTTGTTCGTCACATAGAGCGACTGCAGATCGTTCGAGCCGACAAGGATCACCTTCTGCGCCATGTCGCGGGCGATCGGCAGGCCGAAGCCGCCGCAGACCACGTCGCCGAGGAAGTCCAGCAGCACATAATCAAAGTCCCAGTCATGGAACCCGAGCTTTTCCAGCAGCTCGAAGCCGTGGATGATGCCGCGCCCGCCGCAGCCGCGGCCCACTTCCGGCCCGCCCAGTTCCATCGCGAAGACGCCGCCGCGCTTGAAGCAGACGTCGCCGATCTTCACCTCTTCGCCGGCCAGTTTCTTTTTGGCCGAGGTCTCGATGATCGTGGGGCAGGCCTTGCCGCCGAAGAGCAGCGAGGTCGTGTCGGACTTCGGGTCGCAGCCGATCAGCAGCACGCGCTTGCCGAGCTGCGCCATCATGTAGCTGAGGTTCGCGAGCGTGAACGACTTGCCGATGCCGCCCTTGCCGTAGATCGCGATGACCTGGGTCTTCTTCTTCGGCTCGCCTTGCGGCACTTCCAGCGTCGGCTCTTCCGCCGCTTCGTCGCGCAGCCGCTGATCGAACTCTTTGAGGGTGGGTGCGTCCGTCATGCGGTGGCTCTCCAATCCAGGATCATCTTCAGGCAGTCGGGGTCGTTGAAGGCCGTTGCATAGGCCTCGGGCGCCTCCGACGCGGGGCGGGTGTGGGTGATCAGGTTGGCAAGCGAAAGCGCCCCGCTCTCGATCAGCGCGCGGGTGGCCACCATGTCCTCGGGCTGCCACTCGGCAGCGATGCGGATTCGGGCTTCCTTCATGAAGGCGGGCACGAAGGTGAAGGCGACGGGTTCGGTGTAGAAGCCGGCAAGGACGATCTCGCCACCCTTGGCGAGCCGCATCACCAGCGTGTCGATGAGCTTCGGATCGCCCGAGGCATCATAGATCGACTGGTAGTCGCGCCGGGGATCGGTGGCCGGGTCGATGACCTCATAGCCCTGCGCGTGCTTCCTGCGCTCGGGCTTGGTCTCCCAGACCACCGGAGGCTCGCCGCCAGCGGCGATGGTCAGCCGCGCGAGCAACCGCCCCAGCGTGCCGTGGCCCACGATCAGGTCGGGCAGCACGTTGTTCAGCCCGGCGAGCGCATGGCGGGCGGTAGCGGCCAGCGCCAGGAGCGCGCCCTCGGCCTCGAGCGCCGGGTCGATGCGAACCGCGCGATGGGCGGGCGTGATCAGCCGCTTGGTCGCCGCACCGAAGAGGCCGCGGATCGGGCCGGCCTCGGTCGGGGCAAAGCAGTTCGAACCCGGCACGAACACCCGGTCGCCCGGCTTGAAGCCGGTGTCGGGGGCGGCCTCGACCACCTCGCCCGCGGCCTCGTAGCCCGGAACCAGCGGATAGCCCATGCCCGGGAAAGGCGGCATCTGCCCGGTGTAGAACAGCTTCTCGGTGCCGGTCGAAATTCCCGAATGGGTAATTTCAACCACGATGTCGCCGGGCGCGGGCATGTTCAACTGGATGGATTGAAGACCCAGGTCCCGGGGACCCGACAGGATGACGGCGGTCGTTCTCACAGCGTTTTCCCCCGCGCTCTTCCGGCCACCCGACCTCGTGCAGAGGGACTCATGGGCCTATATCGACGCTTCAGGTGTAACTTTAATGGGACATGGGTGAGTGTCAACTTAATTGGACAGTCCCCCCCTGCGTCCGATTTGCACGGATCCTCGGTCAGGAGGCGTCCGAAGGCCGCACCGCGGTCACGGCGCTGGTCACATAGGGCCGGAAGCCGGGGAAGATCTTGACGCCGGCGAAACCTTGCTGCGTGAGAAGTTGGGCGATCTCGGCCGCCGAGCGCGTGCGCCCCGTCCCCATCGCGGCGGTGTAGAAGGCCATGTAGGTGTCGGTCTCCCGGTGCGGCGTAGCGCCGCCCGACATGGCCTCGGCGATGATCACGCGCCCCTCCGGTGGCAGCGCCTCGCGGACCCTGGCCAGAAGCAGTTTCACCGTCTCGTCCGAGTGATCGAACAGCACGCGCACGAGGCTGATCGCATCCGCCCCCACCGGCAGAGGGTCGTCGCGGAAACTGCCGCCGTGCACGCTGAAGCGGCCCGCCAGCCCCGCCGCATTCAACCGCGCGGGCGCCGCCTCGACCACCACCGGCAGATCGAAGAGCATCAGCTCCATCAGCGGATAGGCGCGGCCCACCGCGGCCAGGAAGGCCCCGGTGCCGCCTCCCACATCCATCAGCCGCCGGACCCCCATCAGATCGACAAGCCGCAGCGCATCCTCGGCCACGAGGCCCTGACTCTCGGTCATCAGGCGCGAATATTTCGCCGTCACCTCGGGATCGGTCGCTCCGGCCGCGCCGAAGACATAGGGCCAGAAGCGCGCCAGTTCCGGCTCGGTCTCGCCGCGCAGGAAGGCCACCGGATCGGCCAGATCGCGGTAGAGCACGCCATGATGGCCAACCATCGACTCGAGCCCCGGCACCGCCAGGAAGGCCGCGCCCCGCACCGCGAGATCGAAGCGCCCGTCGCGCAGCCGCCGCAGCAGCTTGAGCGCCGCGCCCCCCTGCAGCAGCAACTGCATCCGCTCGACCGGCAGGCCGGCCTTCGCGGCCAGCACCGGCACCGGCTGCGGGCCGTCGGCCACCATATGCAGCACCCGCAACTCGACCAGCGCGAACAGGACCTGCGAATGGACGAAGCCCGCGACGATGTCGAACAGCTCATCCCCCTCGCGCCGGCCGATGTGGCGCAGGAACGGCACACGCTCGGCGATCAGCTGGAAGCGACGGGAGCCCGCAAGGCGCAGGCCCAGCCGGGACAGGCGGAGCCCCCCGCGGGCGGAGGGTCTGAGGGCGCTCATGTCGTTCCTTTCCGTCAAGGCGCGTCGCCGAACAGGGCGGCCATTCCGTCAGACGCGGCTTGCGACCTGCGCGGGCACGATCTTCACCGCATAGCGGCGGACCATCTCGGCCAGCATCGCCTCTCCCGGGCAGGAGGGGATCGAGGCGATCGCGCCGCCGAGGATGTCCTTCAGCCGCTTGGTCGCGCCCTCGACGCCATATTCCCGCACCGCGTTCGGCCGGTGGTGGATCTCGTCCTGTCCCGCGGGCTTGCCCAGCGTATCGGCATCGCACAGCGCATCGCGCAGGTCATCGGCGACCTGGAAGGCCTCACCGATGCGCGCGCCGAGTTCTTCCCAGGGCTCGGCCTCGTAGCCGGCGGCAATGGCGCCCATCTGGGTCGCGGCGATGAAAAGCGCCCCCGTCTTGGCCCGGTGGTAGGCCGAGAGGTTGATCTGGCTTTCGCTCTCCCAGCCCTGGCCCGCACAGATGCCCATGGGCATCCCCGTCCGCACCGCAAGCGCCGTCACAAGCTGCAGCGCGCGCTGCGGCTGGTCTCCGGCCGCGCGCGCCAGCACCTCGAAGCCCATCACGATCAGGCTGTCGCCGGTCAGGATCGCCAGCGGCTCGGAATAGGCGCGGTGGGTGGTGGGCTTGCCGCGCCGGATCTCGGCGTCGTCGAAGCAGGGCAGATCGTCATGCACGAGGCTCGCGCAGTGGATCAGTTCCAGCGCGACCGCCGCCGCATCCGACAGCGCCGGGCGGTCGTCGCCACAGGCCGTCGCCACGCTCAGCAGGAGCGTCGGGCGGATGCGCGCCCCTCCCGGTGTCACCGCATAATCGAGCGCCGAGGCGAGCTTCGAGGGCGCCTCGGAGCCCTGCCCACGCGCGATCGCCGCCGCCATTGCCGCTTCAATCCGCTGTTCAAACGCCATCTTGTGCCTCACAAGGACAACTCTGGCGCAGTCAGTGCGCCCAGGGGCGGCCACCGTGCCGCCGACTCCACAGGTGTAAACTTTTTCTTACACCGCTCTGTCTTTGATACTGGACAGCCTGCATCGGGGTGTCAACAATCCCGGACATGAGACAGATTGTGCCGAAGGTGGTGGTGGTCGGTGCCGGGATGGGCGGATTGGCGTCCGCCATCCGTCTTGCGCGGGCCGGGTGCGAGGTGACGCTGGTCGAGGCGCGGGACGCGCCGGGGGGGCGCATGCGCGCCCTTCCCAGCGTCGCAGGTCCGGTGGACGCGGGCCCGACCGTCCTGACCCTTCGGAGCGTTTTTGACGACATATTCGAGAGTTGCGGGCAGAAGCTCGATGATCACCTGACCCTTCTCCCCCAACCGCTTCTGGCGCGGCACTGGTGGCTGGACGGCAGCACGCTCGACCTCACGACCGACCTCGAGGCGAATGTCGAGGCGGTTGCCGCCTTCGCCGGCACGCCCGAGGGCGAGCGCTTCCGCCGCTTCCATGAGCTTTCGGCGCGGCTTTATGACGCTTTCGACCGGCCCATGATGCGGGCGGCCAAACCGGACACGCGGGCCATCGCGCGGGCCGCCTTGAAGGAACCCGGGATCTGGCCCGCCCTGCTGCCCGGCATGACCCTCGACCGGCTGCTGAGGCTGTGCTTCCGCGACCCGCGACTCCGGCAGCTGTTCGGGCGGTATGCGACCTATGTCGGCGGCACGCCCTACGCCTCGCCCGGCGTGCTGGCCCTGATCTGGGCCGCCGAGGCGCAGGGCGTCTGGGCGGTCGAGGGCGGGATGCACCGGCTTGCCCTCGCGCTGGCCCGGCTGGCCGAGGATCAGGGCGTGACGATCCGCTACAATGCCCCGGTCGCGCGCATCCTGCGCCAGAAGGGCCGCGCCTCGGGCGTCCAGCTGGCCGATGGCCATTCTCTGCACGCCGATCATGTCGTCTTCAACGGCGATCCCGCGGCGCTTCTTGCGGGTCTTCTCGGCGATGGGCCCAAGGATGCCGTGCCCGAGGACCGCATCCACCCCCGCAGCCTCTCGGCCTGGGTCTGGTCCTACGCCGCCCGCGCCGAGGGCCAGCCGCTCGTCCACCACAACGTCTTCTTCGCCGACGATCCGCGGCGCGAGTTCGGACCGATCGCCGCAGGACAGATGCCCGAGGATGCGACACTCTACATCTGCGCCGAGGACCGCGCGGGCGGGCAGGTTCCCGACGGACCCGAGCGTTTCGAGATCATCATGAACGGGCCGCCCGGCCGACCCGCCAGACCCGAGGATTTTGCGCAATGCCGCAGCCGAACCTTCGACCGACTGAGACAGTTCGGACTGACCTTCGACCCGGTGCCGGGCGAGGCGAACCTGACGCCGCCCGCGGGATTTGCGAAGCTGTTCCCGGGGTCGCAGGGTTCGATCTACGGGCTGAGCCCGCACGGGGCGCTGGCCTCGCTCAAGCGTCCGCTGGCGCGGACGGCCCTGCCGGGCCTGTGGCTGGCGGGGGGCGGGGCGCATCCGGGGGCGGGCGTGCCGATGGCGGCCCTCTCCGGACGGCACGCGGCCGAGGCGATCGTGACGGACCTTGCTTCGCGATCGAGGTAGCCCCCGACGGCTACGCCTGGTGGTATCTCGACGGCGTATCCGACGACGGCACCCGCGCGCTGTCGGTGATCGGCTTCATCGGCTCGGTCTTCTCGCCCTGGTATCGCTGGTCGGGCCGGCGCGAGCCGCAGAACAACTGCTGCATCAACGTGGCCACCTACGGGCCCGGCGGCCGCTTCACCATGACCGACCGCGGGCGGGCGGCCCTGCGCCAGTCGAAGGACACGCTGACGGTCGGCCCGAGCCGGATGCACTGGACCGGCACCCAGCTCATCGTCGAGGTGAACGAGATCTCCTCGCCGCCGCTGGTCTCGCCGGTCAAGGGGCGGATCGTGCTGACGCCCTCGGCGGTCACCGAGGTCGAGGTCACGCTGAAGGACGACGGCTCGCACATCTGGCGCCCCTTCGCGCCCACGGCCCGGATCGAGGTCGATCTGACGCAGGGCCACCGCTGGCACGGCCACGGCTATTTCGACGCGAACTTCGGCAGCGCGGCGCTGGAGGCTGATTTCCAGTTCTGGACTTGGGGCCGCTATCCGGTGGCCGATGGCGCGGCCTGCTTCTACGACGCGACGCGGCGCGACGGCTCGCGGCTGGATCTGGGCCTTCACGTCACGGCCGATGGGCGCGCCCGCCTGCTCCAGCCGCCGCCCCAGACCCGCTTCGCCCGCTCGCGCTGGCTGGTCGAGCGCCACACGCCCGCCGATCCGGGCACGCAGCCAAGGCAGGTCATGTCGATGCTGGACGCGCCCTTCTACTCACGCGCGATGGTCGAGACGACGGTCTTCGGACAGACCACGGTGGGCGTGCACGAGGCGCTGGATCTGCGCCGGTTCCGCTCGCCGCTGCTGATGCCGATGCTGGCCGTGCGGGTTCCGCGCCGCGCCGGCTGGCGCTTTCCCAACCCTTGACCAGCGCGCCGGCCGGGTGAAGCCCCGCCCGGCCGGCACGTCCCGCGGCCGCAGGCCAAGCCTACGACAGGCGCACCTCGAGGCGCGCCATCAGCCGATCGACCTCGGCCGCGTCCACCGGCGACAGCTTCGGCCCCGGTGCGCGGGTTGCGGCCGACGCGATCGCCCCGCGCTTCATCAGCACATATTTGCGCACCGCAAGGCCGAATCCGGGCTGCTGCTCATGCCGCAGGATCGGAATGTAGCGATCGAAGAGATCCTCGGCCTCATCGACCTTGCCCGCGTGGTGCAGCGCCACCGTCTGCACGAGCGCCTCGGGATAGGCAAAGCCGGTCATGGCCCCGTCGGCGCCCCGCTGAAGCTCTTGCGGCAGATAGAGCCCTCCGTTGCCGGTGAGGATGGAGAGCCGGGCCACGTTCGGCGCCTCCTCGTGCCGGCGGAGCTGGGTGATCTTGGTCAGCCCCGGCCAGTCCTCGTGCTTGAGCATGACGATCTGCGCCCGCTCCTGCGACAGACGGCGGATAAGGCCCGACGAGACCGGCAGCCCCGTCGCCAGAGGGAAGTCCTGGAAGCAGATGGGCACCTCGCGCCCCAGCGCCTCGCAGACGGCGTGGAAGTAGGTCTCGATCCGGTCCTCGCGCGCGGGGCCGGCGGCCGGCGCGACCATCACGCCCGCCGCGCCCTCGTCCATCGCATAATGGGCAAGATCGGCCAGATTGCCGAGACCCGCGTCCGACACCCCCACCACCACCGGCAGGTCGCCCGTGCGCTCGAGCACCGTGTCGATGACGGACCGGCGTTCATCGCCCGTCATCTTGTTCGCCTCGCCCATCATGCCCAGGATGGTGAGGCCGCTGACCCCGTGGCCAATGTAGAAATCGACGAGCCGGCGGAGGCTTTCGTGGTCGATGGCGCCCTGATCGGTGAAGGGCGTCGCCGCGATGATATAGACGCCGCGGGTGTGGCGGTGAATCCGTTCGGCCATGGTCTCTCTCCTCGGATTGTGGTCGGGCGGCGGTGTCCGGCCGCGGCGCCATGGGTGGGGGTGCGTCACTGGACAGGGCACGCGGGGGCGCAAGAGGCCCCGCGGTCCGCCTTTCATGGGCGGGCGAAGGGCTCGATCCGGATGCCGTTCTCTTCAAGCGCACCGCGCAGGCGGCGGGCGATCCCGACCGCGCCGGCGGTGTCGCCATGGATGCAGAGCGTGTCGGGGGCAACCGGCAGGCGCTTGCCGCCCGTCGTCGGGATATGGCCGTTGACCACCATCTCGAGCACCTGCTCGAGGCTCTGTTCGGGGTCGTGGATCACCGCCCCCGGCTGGCCGCGCGGCGTCAGCTCGCCCTGATCGGTGTAGGTGCGGTCGGCGTAGATCTCGACGGCGACCGGCAGGCGCGCCTTCTCGGCCGCCCGATGGGTTTCCGAATAGGGAAGCGTCACGAAGATCAGACCGGGATCCACCGCCTGGATCGCGCGGACGCAGAGCGCGGCCAGATCGGGATCGACCGCCGCCATGTTGCCGAGCGCGCCGTGGGTCTTCACATGGGTCATCGGATGGCCTTCCAGAGCGGCCATGCCCTGAAGCGCGAGGATCTGGAAGATCAGCTGGGTCTCGAGATCCTCGGGCCGCTCACCCGAGATCCGCCGCCGCCCGAACCCATAGAGGTCGGCGAACGAGGGATGCGCCCCGACGGACACGCCCTTTTCCTTCGCCATGCGGATCGTGCGACGCATCACCACCGGATCGCCGGCGTGGAAGCCGCAGGCGATGTTGGCCGAGGTGACAAGCTCCAGCATCCCGGCGTCGTCGCCGATCACATAGGCGCCAAAGCTCTCGCCCATGTCGCAGTTCAGATCGATCTTTCCGGCCATTCCCACCCCTGATCTGCGCAATTTCCGCGCTTTTTCCTGCATATCGGATGTTTCTTCAGGCGCTCCGGTACCGACTGTTGACAGATCCGGCGACGCGGCTTCATAAAACGGATACAGTTGGTATACCGAAATCTCAAGGACAATCCGACCAAACCAAACCCCGGAAAGGGAGATCATGAATCAGGGACGTATCACTGTCATCGCGGCCTTTGCCGCATCGGTCGCCGCAACCTCGGCTTCGGCCCAGACCCAGTGGGACATGTCGATCGTCTGGCCCGAGGGCAACTTCCACACCCAGAACGCGATGGCCTTCGCGGATGCGGTGCGCGAGGCCACCGACGGCGAGGTGGAGATCACGGTCCATTCCGGCGGCGCGCTCGGCATCAAGGGACCGGAGGGCATGGCGGCGGTTCGGGACGGTCTGGTGCCGATCGCCGAGATCCTGCTCAACCAGCAGGTGGGCGAGGCGCCGGTGCTGGGCATCGAGACCCTGCCCTTCCTCGCCCCTTCGATGTCCGAGCTGGCGCTCCTGCACAAGTTCTACCGGCCCAAGCTGGACGAGGTTGCCGCGGGGATGAACCAGAAGATCCTCTACATGGTGCCGTGGCCGGGACAGGCCGTCTTCGCGCCCAACCCCATCAACACGGTCGAGGATCTGAAGGGCCTGACCATCCGTGTCGTCGATTCGAACGGCAACGACTTCTTCGGCGCGCTCGGGGCCACCCCGATCCAGATGCCCTGGGGCGAGGTCGTGCCCTCGCTGGCGGCAGGGACGATCAAGGGCGTGACGACCTCCTCCTCCTCGGGGGTGGACGGCGCCTTCTGGGAATTCACCAAGCACATGAGCACCTTCAACTGGCAGGCCTCGTCGAACATCATGTCGGTGAACCTCGATGCCTGGAACGCGCTGCCCGCCGAGACTCAGGCCGCGATCGAGGAGACGGCGGCCAACCTCGAGGGCCAGTTCTGGCTCAACAGCCGCGCCGAGGACGACAAGAAGCTTGCCACCCTGCGCGAGAACGGCGTCGAGATCACGGCGCCTTCGCCCGAACTGTCGGCGGCGCTGATGGAAAAGGCCCTGCCGCTCTGGGAGGCCTTCAAGGCCCGCGTGCCCGAGGCCGCGCCGGTGATCGACGCCTATCTCACGCTGCGCGACTGAGTGGCTCCGACCGGCCGGGCCAAGGGGTCCGGCCGCACACGCCCCGGTTTCCGGGCCCTCCTCCCTTCGTCGGACGGCACAGCACCATGACATCTCCCTCCTCCCACCGCTTCCGAAGGACGCTGGCGGCCATCGACGCGCTGACCGATGTCGGAGGCTATCTCGGCGCTCTCAGCCTGCTGGGCATCCTAGGCCTCATCGCGGCCGAGATCCTGTCGCGCAACCTCTTCAGCCATTCCATCCACTTCTCCTGGGACCTTGCGGGCTATTTCATGGGGACCTGCTTCCTGCTGGCCAGCGGAAGCGCCCTCAAGGGCGGCAGCCACGTCCGCGTCACGGCCATGCTCGAGGCGCTGCCGCGCGCCGTGGCGCGGGTTCTGGAGTTCGCCGCCTGCCTCGTGGGTCTCGGGATCTGCGTCTATCTGACCTGGGCGCTGGCCGAGATGGCCTGGCTCTCGGGCCAGCGCGGCTCGACCGCGGCGACCTCGTTTCGCGTTCCGCTCGTCTATCCGCAGGCGGCCCTCGCCACCGGCGCGGCCCTCCTCACCCTGCAATGCCTGGCGCAGATCCTGCGGCTGCTGCGCGGCGAGGCGGTCTCGGTCGGCCCGGGCCTGGACTAGGAGCGCCGGATGGGAAAGGTCATCGCCACCCTGCTCGGACTGATCACGCTGCTTCTGGGCAGCGGCCTCTGGATCGGGATGGGCCTCATCGGCACCGGAGCGGGCCTGCTCGCCCTCTTCCGGCCCAACATGCCGGGCCTGAAGCTGCTCGCCCAGCAGACCTACAACGTTGTGGTCTCGCCCGAGCTGCTCGCCCTGCCGCTCTTCATCCTGATGGCCGAGATCCTTTTCCGCACCCGGATCTCGGAGGCGCTGTTCTCGGGGCTGTCGCCCTGGCTGCGCCGGGTGCCGGGACGGCTGACGCACCTGACGGTGCTGGGCTGCACCATGTTCGCCTCGGTCTGCGGCTCGTCGGCGGCCACGACGGCCACCGTCGGGCGCATCACCGCCAAGGAGCTGATCGACCGCGGCTACAACCGCGATCTGGTGACCGGCAGCCTGGCCGGGGCGGGCACGCTGGGCTTCCTGATCCCGCCCTCGACCATCATGATCATCTACGGGGTGATGGCCGAGGAGTCGATCCTGCGGCTCTTCATCGCCGGCATCGTGCCGGGGCTGATGCTGGCGGGCGCCTACATGGGCTATCTCGCGATCCGCTCGTGGCTCAACCCGGCGCTGCTCGGCGAGACGCCCGCGCGCACCAGCCTGCGCGAGAAGATGGTGGCGCTGAAGGATCTCGGCCCGCTCCTGCTGCTGATCGCGGGGGTCATCGGCTCGATGTATGGCGGGATCGCCTCTCCGACCGAGGCCGCCACCGTGGGCGTCGTCGTCTCGATGATCATCGGCTTTGCGCAGCGCACGCTCACGCTGCGGGGGCTGATCGAGGCGGCGCGGCAGGCGGCCGAGAGCTGCGCCATGATCGGGCTCATCATGATCGGGGCGATCTTCCTCTCGACCGTGATCGGCTATCTGGGCGTGCCGCGCTTCATCGCGACCGAGATCCAGAGCTGGGGGATGCCGCCCCTGCTGCTGATCCTTGTGCTGCTGGTCTTCTACGTCCTGCTGGGCACGGTGATGGAGGGGCTTGGCATCATCGTCATGACGCTGCCGATCACCCTGCCGCTGGCCATCGCCGCGGGCTACGACAAGGTCTGGTTCGGCATCTTCCTCGTGATCGTGGTCGAGATGGCGCAGATCACGCCGCCGGTGGGCTTCAACCTGACCGTGATCCAGCGCCTGACCGGGGACAGCATGGGCCGCATCACCCGCGCCACGCTGCCCTTCTTCATCATCATGGCCGGCTTCGTGCTGCTGATCGCGCTCTTTCCGGGCATTATCAGCTTCCTGCCCGGGCTGATGCGTGGAAACTGACAGGATCCGCGGCCCCGGCCGCGGATCATCCCGAAAAGAGTGTGACGCCGTGACGATGACCCCGATCCTGCTTCCCTGTGGCGACAGCGCCGTGACGCTCCAGTTCGGCGAGAGCGTCGATGCCGGAGCGAACGCCCGCATCATCGCGCTCGCGGCCGAGGTGGAGGCCGCCTCGGCAAGCGGTGCGCTGGCCGGTGTGCTCGACATCGTGCCCACCTACCGCTCGCTTCTGGTGCGCTACGACCCCGAGCTTGTCCGCAGCGCCGACCTGGGCGAGCGGCTGCTTGCCCTCGCCTCCCGCCCGCCCTCGCCCGGTCAGGCCGGGCGTCTGTGGCGCGTGCCCTGCCTCTATGGCGGCGAGGTGGGGCAGGATCTGGAGGAGATGGCCCGCATGAAGGGCCTGACCCCGGACGCGCTGATCGCCCTCCATTCCGGCACCGACTATCGGGTGTACATGATCGGCTTTGCGCCCGGCTTTGCCTATCTCGGCGGCCAGCCCGAGATCCTGCACACGCCCCGCCTGCCCAAGCCGCGCCAGAACATCCCGCGCGGCGCCGTCGGCATCGGCGGCCAGCAGGGCAACATCAACTCGGTCGCCGGCCCCTCGGGCTGGCGTTTCCTCGGCTGGACGCCGCTGCGCGCCTTCGACCCCGACCGGGCCGAGCCTTTCCTGTTCCGCGCCGGCGACCACATCCGCTTCCATCCGATCGGCCCTGACGAGGCGCGCGCCCTCGAGGCCCGCAGCGCCGGGGGCGAGACGATCGTCACCCCCGAAGAGATCCGCACATGAGCCTCGAGATCCTCACGGCCGGGCCGATGCTGACGGTGCAGGACGCCGGCCGCTTCGGGCTGCGCCACATGGGCGTGTCGCCGGCGGGCCCCATCGACCGCGCCGCCATGGCGCTGGCCAATGCGCTGGTGGGCAACGATCCCGGCGCGGCGGCGCTCGAATTTGCCGGGCCCGCGGGCCGGTTCCGCTGCGACCGGCCGGTGCGCTTTGCCGTCGCGGGCGCCGACTGCCCCTTGCGCATCGACGCCCGCACCGTTTCCCCCGGCGAGAGCCACCGGCTGAACCCCGGCGAGACGCTGACGGTGGGCGTGCCCGAGGGCGCGGTCTGGGCCTATCTCGCCTTCTCGGGCGCCATCGCCTCGCCCGAGGTGCTCGGCTCGCGCGCGACCCATCTGCGCAGCGGCGTCGGGGGCCGCGCGCTCGGCGCGGGCGACCGCCTGCCGCTCGGCGAGGACAATCCCGAGGCCCCCTGCCTGCGCCCCGGCCTCCGCCTCGAGGCCGCGGCACCCTTCCGGGAGACGGGGCCGATCCGGCTGATCCTCGGCCCGCAGGACGATCATTTCGCGCCCGAGGTGATCGCCCGCCTCACCGGCTGCGACTTCACCGTCACGCCCCAGCGCGACCGGATGGCGATGGTGCTGGGCGGTGTCGAACTGCCGGCCGAGCGGGGGCACGACATCGTGTCCGACGGCACGGTGCCCGGCTCGGTGCAGGTGCCCGGCTCGGGGACGCCGCTCGTCCTGCTGGCGGAAAGCCAGACCACCGGCGGCTATCCCAAGATCGGAACCGTCGCTTCGGTCGATCTGGCGCGGCTTGCGCAGATGCCGGTGGGCGCGCGGTTCCGCTTTGCGCTGATCTCGGCCCGCGAGGGCGAGGATCTCTGGATTGCCCGGCAGGCGCGCCTGCGCCGCCTGCTCGAAGGGCTGGTGGCCCGGCCCGAGGGCCTCTTGCGCAGCGACTACCTCCTGTCCTGCGACCTCGTCGGTGGCTTTTACGCGCCGGGCGAAGTGGTGCGCCCCGTGACGCGGCCCGTGCCGGAGGACCGCCCATGACCGCCCCCAGACCCCGCGCCCACGAGGCCTACGAGCGCATCATCTCGATGATCTTCCAGGGCGTGCTCAGATCCGGCGACCTTCTGCAGGAGGCGGCGCTGGGCGAGATCTTCGGCATGTCGCGCACCCCCGTGCGCGAGGCGATCAAGCGCCTCGAAAGCGAGGGCCTCGCCGTGGTCGAGGGCCGCTTCACCTGCGTGCGCAGCGTGACCCCGGCCGACGCCGAGGAGGTGTTCTTCCTGCGGCTCGAGCTTGAACCGCTGGCGGCACGGTCGGCGGTGCGGCTGCCGCCGGCCGAGATCGACGCGATGGAGGCGAAGGTGCGGCATCTGATGGCCTCCGATCCGGTGGTGACCGACCTGCAGCGCCAGACGGATCACGAGTTCCACCAGCTGCTCGGGCGCGAGTTCGGCAATCAGGCGGTGTCGCAGACCATCGCGGCCCTGCACCGCCGCACCTGCATCTTCGACCATCGCCGCCTGCCCGACCGCTTTCGCGACGGCTGCGAAGAGCATCTGGCGATCCTCGAGGCGGCGCGCGGCGGCGATGCCGACCGGGTCGAGGCCGCCCTGCGTCTCCATATCGAACATGCCCGCGAGGCGGTGATCCAGCATTTGCACCAGGCGATGCCCGGCGCATGATCCACGAGTGACCGATGAACTGTCTGATCGTCCAACCCATACATGAAGCGGGCCTTGCGGCCCTGCGCGAGGCCGGGATCACGCCCGTCCCCTGCCCGGCGCCCGACATGGCGACCGTGGCGCGCCACATGCGCGGCATCGACGCCGTGATCACGCGCGACGCGGGCCTCGATGCCGCGGCCTTCGCCGCCGCCGACCGGCTGAGGGCCGTGGTGGTGCATGGCGCCGGCCACGATCCGGTGGACAAGGAGGCGGCCGCGCGTGCCGGCGTCATCATCGCCAACACGCCCGGCGCCAATGCCCGCTCGGTGGCCGAACTGGCCGTGGGGCTCGCGCTGGCCGTGGCCCGCCGCATTCCCGCCGCCGACCGGGCCCTGCGCGATGGTGAAAAAGGTTTTCGCGAGTCCGCCCGCTTCCACGAACTGCGCGGCCGGACCGCCCTCATCGTCGGCTGGGGCGCCATCGGGCGCGAGACGGGGCGGATGCTGGCACAGGCGTTCGACATGCGGCTGCTCGTCCATTCCCCGCGCTCGCCGCGGATCGAGGGTGGCGAGGCCGTGGGCAGCCTGCACGAGGGGCTGGCCCGCGCCGATCTCGTCTCGCTGCACACGCCCCTGCGGGACGCGACGCGCCACATGATCGACGCTCCGGCCCTTGCCGCCATGCGGCCGGGGGCCATCCTGATCAACATGGCCCGCGCGGGCCTCGTGGACGAGGCGGCGCTGCTGGAGGCGCTGGCCTCGGGCCATCTGGGCGGCGCGGGGCTCGATGTCTCCTCGCCAGGTGCGCCGACGGGGCCGCTCGCGGCGCATGGGAATGTGGTCTTCACCCCCCATCTCGGCGGCACCACCGAAGAGGCGCTGCGCCGCGTGGCGCTCGAGGCCGTGCGGCATGTGGTCGAGGCGCTGAACGGGCGGCTGCCCGCCACCGCGATCAACCCCGAGGTCTGGGGCCATGCCACCCGCGCCGCGGCACCCGAGGCCGGAGGAGCCACCGCATGACTGATCTGCCCTTGGCCGACACCGCCGTCTCGCGCACGATCCGCAGCACCATCGAGCGCGTCCTCACCAAGGTGAACGCCCTGTCGCTGGGCGGGCCGGGCTGGACCCGCCCCTCCTACTCGGACCTTGAAAGCCAGGCCCACGCGGTGATCGAGGCCGAGGCCCGCGCGCTGGGGCTGGAGGTCAGCCGCGACCACGCGGGCAACCTCTTCGCCCGTCTGGCGGGGCGCAACCCCGCCCTGCCCCCGCTGTTCTGCGGATCGCATCTCGACACGGTCAGCGAGGGCGGCGCCTACGACGGTCAGGCCGGGGTGGCGGCCGCGCTTGCTCTGGTCGCGGCCCTGCGCGAGGCGCGGGTGACGCCCGAGGCGGATTTCGTGCTCACCGTCACGCGGGCCGAAGAGAGCGTCTGGTTCCCCGTCTCCTACATCGGCTCGCGCGCCGCGCTGGGGCGGCTTCTGCCCGAGGAACTTCAGGCCCGACGCGCGGACACGGGGCGCACGCTGGCCGATCACATGCGCGCGCAGGGTTTCGATCCCGATGCGCTGATGCGGGCCGGGCCGCCCGCGCCCGCGCGCTTTCTCGAGTTCCACATCGAGCAGGGTCCGGTGCTCGATCGGGCGGGCGAGCCCTACGGCATCGTCTCGGCGATCCGGGGCGGGCTGCGCTACCGCGCGGCGCAGGTGCAGGGCGCCTGGGCCCATTCGGGCGGCGCCCCGCGCGAGGGGCGCGCCGATGCCGTGGTGGCCTTCGCCGATCTGGTGATGGCCATGGACCGGGCGTGGGAGGGGTTTCTGGCGCGCGGATCGGACCTGACCGTCACCTTCGGCCGCGTCGATGCCGCCTCGTCCGCCCATGCGATGGCCAAGGTTCCGGGCCAGCTCGGCTTCTGCCTCGACCTGCGCTCGGAGGATGTGGCGGTGCTCGAGGCGGCAGACCTCGCACTCCGCGACGAGATCCGCCGGATCGAACGCGCGCGCCCCGGCATCCGCTTCGATCTGGGCAACCAGAGCCGCAGCCAGCCCGCGCGCCTCTCGCCCGCGATGATCGACTGGGTGGCGGGCGGCGCCGCGCGGCGGGGCGACCGTCCGCGGCGGATGCTCTCGGGCGGCGGCCATGATGCGGCGGCCTTCGCGGCCGCGGGCTGGGAGAGCGTCATGGTCTTCATCCGCAACTGGAACGGCAGCCACTGCCCGGACGAAGGCATGGATCCCGCCGATCTTGCGCGCGCGGTCGAAGCCGTCCTTGCGGCCCTGTCGGGGAACGACGGATGAGCGCCGAAAGCCTTGCGCAGACCGCCTACCGCCGCATCCGCGACGACATCGTCGAGGGGAGGATCGCGCCCAACACGATCCTGACCGAGCGCGATCTGGCCGAACGGCTCGGCATCTCGCGCACGCCGCTGCGCTCGGCCCTTTCGGTGCTCGAACGCGAGCAGGTGATCGAGAGGATGGCCAACGGCGCGCATCTGGTGCGGCGGGTCTCGGTCGAGCAGCTTCTCGACATCATCCAGCTGCGCCTGATCCTTGAACGCGCCGCCGCCCGGCGGGCGGCCGCCTTCGGCATGACCCCCGAACTCGCGGCCGCGCGCGCGGCGCAACTGCGCTATCTCGGCGGTGCGGAGATGGATTTCGAGACCTTCTGGCAGGATGACGGCGCCTTCCACCGGGCGGTGGCGCTGGCCGCGGGGCTGACGCTGCTGCCGGGACTGCTGTCCGAGCAGCGCGCCATCGTGCGCCGCAGCACCATCATCCGCACCCACACCAACTTTGCCGATCAGGCCCGCGAGCACATCGCGGTGATCGACGCCATCGCCAGTCGCAACGCCGCCGCCGCGTCGGCGGCCATGAGCGTGCATTTCGAACGCATGCGCGCCCGCACGCTGGGCTGGCTGGACAAGGACTGACCCATGCCGATCGCTCTGGCGGATGCCTCCGCCGACCCGCTCCGCGGCCGCGAGGCCGTCTTCCCGGCCGAGGAATTCGCCGGCCGCATCCGCCGCCTGCGGACCGCGACCGCGGATCTGGGCGCCGAGGCGCTGGTTCTGACCGGCCCCGAGAACATCTTCTGGGCGACCGGGCGGCAGACGGCGGGCTACTTCGCCTTTCAGGCGCTGGTCGTGCCGGTCGAGGGGGCGCCCGTCCTTCTCGTGCGGCAACTCGAGACCACGGGCGCGCGGGCGGCAACCTGGCTCGGCGACATCCGCGCCTGGCAGGATGGCGAGGATCCGGCGGCCGCGCTGGCGGCCCTCGTTCACGATCTGGGCCTCCGGCGCCTCGCGATGGAGCGCACCGCCTGGTTCGTGAGCCAGGCCCTCGCCGAACGGATCGCCGCGGCCCTTGCGGGCGTGGCGCTGATCGACGGCTCGGGCGTGGCCGAGCGCCTGCGCGCGGTCAAGTCGCCGGCGGAACTCGTCGCGATCCGCAGGGCCGCGGGCTACGCCGAGGCCGCCATCGCCGCCTCGATCGAGGCCTGCCGCGCGGGGGTCAGCGAGAACGACGTGGCCGCCGCCATGATCGGCGCCGCCATCCGCGCCGGCTCGGAGGCGATGGCGATGGAACCGCTCGTCTCGTCGGGGCCGCGCTCGGGCATTCCGCACGCGACCTGGCGGCGGCGGACGCTTGCATCCGGCGACGGGGTGTTCCTCGAACTCGCGGCGAGCCATGACCGCTATCACGCCGCCCTGATGCGCAGCGTCTGGATCGGCCCCCCGCCGGCCGAGGCCGTACGGATGATGGACACGGCCGAGCGCGCGCTGGAGGCCGCGCTGGAGGCGCTGCGCCCGGGCGCGCCCTGCTCGGCCCCGCACGAGGCCGCGCAGGCGGTGATCGATGCCGCAGGCTACACCGCCGCCTTCCGCAAGCGGATCGGCTATTCGATGGGTGCCGCCTTCGCGCCCGACTGGGGCGAGGGCGCAATCCTGTCGCTCTTCTCGGGCGAGGACCGGCTCCTGGAGCCGGGCATGGTCTTCCACCTGCCCGCCACGCTGCGCAGCTATGGCGCCTATACGGTCGGCGCCTCCGAGACGGTGATCGTGACGGACACCGGCATCGAGGTCTTGTCCCGCCTGCCGCGAAGGATGACTGTGCGCTGACCCCTGCGATGGAGTTCCGCTTGGACCACCACCTTCCCGCCTCGCCCGCCACCGTCCATTGGGGCCATCTCGATCCCGCCGCAGAGCCCGTCCTGCGCCTGCGCCCCGGCGAGCGGGCGGTGATCGAGACGCTCTCGGGCGGGCCGCGCAACCTGCCGCCCGAGGGCCATCCCTGCCGGGTGCTCGACAGCCACCGCGCCGTGATGGCCGCGCAGCAGCCCCATCTCGGGCCGCACATGCTGACCGGGCCCGTCCATGTCGAGGGAGCCGAGCCCGGCGACCGTCTGATCGTCGAGATCGAGGAGATCGAGCTTGCGCAGGACTGGGGCTGGAGCGCGATCGAGCCGGGCTTCGGGATCTTTCCCGATCTTGCGACGCGCTACGAGAGCCTCGTCGCGCCGATCGACCGCGCCACGGGCAGCGCGCGGCTGCCCTGGGGGCCGGTGGCGGCGCTGGCGCCCTTCTTCGGCATCCTCGCCGTGGCCCCTCCGCCCGAGGGCGGCCGCGTGAGTTCGGTTCCGCCCGGCCCCTTCGGCGGCAATGTGGACAACCGCTTCTTCCGCAAGGGTGCCCGGATCGCCTTTCCGGTCTTCTGCCCCGGCGCCCTCTTCTTCGCGGGCGACGGCCACGCGCTGCAGGGCGACGGTGAGGTCTGCGACACGGCGCTCGAAACCGCGCTGAACGGACGTTTCCGCTTTGCGCTGGAGAAGGGCACCGCCCCTTCGGCGCCCGAGGTCGAGATCGGAGAACGGATCGTCACGATGGGCTTTCACGAGACGCTCGACGAGGCGGCGCGCGCGGCCACGGCGCGGATGCTCGACTGGATCTGCGCCCGCACCGGCCTTGGCCGCACCGACGCCTGGCGCCATGCGAGCCTGTTTGCCGACCTGCGCATCACGCAGGTGGTGAACGGACGGAAGGGGGTTCATTGCGTGCTGGACCGGCGCAGCCTGATCGGCGCGCCGGCCTGACGCTCAGTAGCCGCGGGTCAGATCGACCGAAGGCGGGATCGCGCCCGTGGCCCGGTAGTCCTGCACATGGCCGGCCACGATCACCGCCGCCGTCTCGGGGTCGGTCGCGGCCGAGATGTGGGGCAGCACCGTCACCTGCGGATGATCCCAGAAGGGCGAAGCCTCCGGCAATGGCTCGACCTCGAAGACATCGAGCACCGCATGGGAAACATGACCCCGGTCGAGCGCCTCCAGAAGCGCGGGGCTGTCGATGATCGGGCCGCGGGCAAAGTTGATGATCTGCGCCCCCTCGGGCAGCCGCGCGAGGCGCCGGGCATCGAGAAGTCCCCGGGTCTGGTGCGTCAGGGGCAGAAGGCAGACGAGGATCTCGACCTCGGCCAGCATCCGGTCGAGCGTCTCCTCGCCGGCGTGGCAGACAACGCCGGGAATGTCCTTCGGCGACCGGCTCCAGCCCCGCACGTCAAAGCCCGCCTCGCGCAGCCGCAGGGCCGCGGCCGCGCCCAGTTCGCCCAGCCCCAGCACGCCCACCCTGGTGCGCGAGGGCCGCCGGTAGGGGCGCGCGTGCCAGATGCGCTGGCGCTGCTGGGCGGCGTAGGCGGGCATGTCGCGGAAGAGATAATAGGTCCAGGCCAGCGCCGCCTCGGACATGGTGCGCGCCAACTCGGGATCGACCAGCCGCACGATCGGCCGCCGGAAGTCGCCCAGCTCGGCCACCAGCCGCTCGACCCCGGCCCAGAGGCTCTGGACCCAGACGAGGTTGGGAAGTTCGGCCAGATCGGCCGGATCGGGATTGGCCACGATGGCGATGTCCACCTCGGCCCTCTCGGCGGGCGAGAGATCGCGGAAGATGCCGATCCGCTCGCCCGGCAGGGCGCGGGCAAGGTGGTCGGCCCACAGGGCTTCGCCCTCGGGCGGGATGCGGGTGACGAGCGCGATCCGCGGCATCGGATGACCTTTCACAAAAGGCCCCGGGCAGGGACAGGCCCTTGCCCGGGGAGAGTGGGGAGACGGAGGGAGGGCCTTCACGGCCCCGCCCGAACTCACTGGCCGGATTTCCAGGCCTCGTATTTCGCCTTGTTCTCGGCGTTGGCGGGATAAAGGCCCGGCAGGGCAACGCCCTCCTCGACCTGGGTCATGATCCAGCCCTCGAGACGCTCCTGCTCGACCGATTCCCCGGTGACGGCCTCGACCAGATCGGCCGGGATCAGCACGGCGCCGTCGTCGTCGATCACCACCATGTCGCCGGGGAAGACGGCGACGCCGCCGCAGCCCACCGGCTCCTGCCAGGCCACGAAGGTCAGCCCCGCGACCGAGGGAGGCGCGGCCACGCCGTTGCACCAGACCGGCAGGCCGGTTCCCCGCACGCCCGCGCCGTCGCGCACCACGCCGTCCGTCACCAGCGCCGCCACGCCGCGCTTCTTCATGCGCGCGCAGAGGATGTCGCCGAAGATGCCCGCATCCGTGATGCCCATGGCGTCGGCCACGCAGATGCAGCCCTCGGGCATGGCCTCGATGGCGGCGCGGGTCGAGATCGGCGAGGACCAGCTCGCCGGGGTCGCCAGATCCTCGCGCGCGGGCACGAAGCGCAGGGTGAAGGCCCGGCCCACGATGCGCGGTTGCCCCGGCTGGAGCGGGAAGGCGCCGCGCATCCAGACGTTGCGCAGGCCCTTCTTCAGAAGGACGGTGGTGAGGGTCGCGGTGGTCACGCCGCGCAGGGCCTCGATCAGGGCCTGTTCCTTGTCGGTGTCGGTGGTCATTCGGTTCCCCTGGATGTCAGACGCTGGCGATCAGGCCGCCGTCGATGCGGATGGTGCTGCCCGTGATGTAGGAGGCGCGGGCCGAGGCGAGGAAGGCCACGGCGTCGCCGTATTCCTCGGGCTGACCATAGCGGCCGACCGGGATCGCGGCCACGCTTTCGGCGGCCACCTCGGCCACGGGCCGACCCTCGCGCGCGGCCTTCTGTTCGTCGAGGAAGGTGATGCGCGGGGTGGCCACGCGCCCCGGCAGGACGATGTTGGCGGTGATACCATCCCCCCCCACCTCGCGCGCCAGCGTCTTGGACCAGCCCACGAGCGAGATGCGCAGCGCGTTCGACAGGCCGAGGTTCGGGATCGGCGCCACCACGCCCGACGAGGTCGAGGTGATGATCCGGCCCCATTTGCGCGTCTTCATGCCCGGCAGCACGCGGTCGGTGATGGCGATCACCGACAGCACCATGGACTCGAAGCTCGCGCGCCAGAGCGCGGGGTCCTGCCCCGAGACAGTCGAGGGCTTCGGCCCGCCCGTATTGTTCACGAGGATGTCCACCGGGCCCAGCTCGGCCTCGATCCGGCGGATGTGCGCGTCGATCGCGCCGAGATCGGCCAGATCCCAGGCGAGCGGCAGGGCGGTGCCGCCCTCGGCCCGGATCGCCTCGGCGGTGGCTTCGGCCGCGGCGAGGTCGATGTCGCCCAGCGCCACCCGCACGCCCTCGCGGGCGAGCGAGCGGGCGATGGCGCCGCCGAGGCCCCCGCCCGCGCCCAGAACCAGCGCCGTCTTGCCTCCGATACCCAGATCCATGTCGGTCTCCGTCTTGCTCGTGTTGGTGGGCCCTCTCGGGGCCGTTCGGGATCGGGCCGGCGGGAACCGGCCCTGTCCCCGTGTCAGGTCAGCCGCGCGCAGGCCACCCGGATGCGTTCGCAGGCGGTGCGCAGCCGCTCGGTGTCGGTTGCGAACGAGATGCGGAAGTAGGGGGCGAGGCCGAAGGCGCTGCCCGGCACCGCGGCGACGCCCGCCTCCTCGACGAGATACATCACGAAGTCCGTGTCGCTCTCGATCCTGCGCCCGTCGGGCCGGGTGCGGCCGATCATGCCCGCGCAGGAGGGAAAGAGGTAGAAGGCGCCGTTCGGGCGCACGCAGCTCAGCCCCTCGATCTGGTTCAGCGCCGACAGGCACAGGTCGCGCCGCTGGCGGAAGATCTCGTTGCGCTCGGCGAGGAATTCCATGGGCCCCGTCAGCGCGGCCAGCGCCGCCGCCTGGCTGACCGATGAGGGGTTCGAGGTCGATTGCGACTGGAGCGTGGCCATCGCCTTGATGATGTCGGCGGGCCCGCCCGCATAGCCGATGCGCCAGCCGGTCATCGAAAAGGCCTTGGACACGCCGTTGCAGGTCAGCACCCGGTCCATGAGCTTCGGCTCGACCTGCGCGATGGTGGCGAACTCCCAGCCGTCGTAGCGCAGGTGTTCATACATGTCGTCGGTCATCACCAGCACATGCGGGAATTCGAGCAGCACGTCGGCCAGCGCCCGCAGGTGGGCCGCCGAATAGCCCATGCCGGTCGGGTTCGAGGGCGAGTTCAGGATCACCCATTTGGTGCGCGGCGTGATCGCGGCCCGCAGCGCGGGCGCGGTCAGCAGGAAATCGTCCTCCTCGGGGCAGGAGACCGTGACCGGCACCCCGCCCGCAAGCCGCACCATGTCCGGGTAGGA
Organism: Cereibacter azotoformans; assembly: GCF_021391315.1. Classification (NCBI taxonomy): domain Bacteria; kingdom Pseudomonadati; phylum Pseudomonadota; class Alphaproteobacteria; order Rhodobacterales; family Paracoccaceae; genus Cereibacter; species Cereibacter azotoformans. The sequence goes on from NZ_CP090021.1 coordinate 1,840,930, forward strand.
GACCCAGTAGGGGGCCGGGATGATCACCTCGTCGCCCGCGTCGAGCGTGGCCAGAAGCGCGTTGTAGAGCACCTGCTTGCCGCCGGTGCCGACGCTGATCTGGGCCGTCTCGTAGGAGAGTCCGTTCTCGCGGCGGAATTTCTCGACGATGGCGGCCTTCAGTTCGGGTGTGCCGTCCACGTCGGTGTAACGGGTCTGGCCCGCCTCGATGGCGGCAGCGGCGGCCTGCCGGATGTGGGCCGGCGTGTCGAAGTCGGGCTCGCCCTGCGACAGGCCGATGATGTCCTTGCCCTCGCGGCGGAGCTGGGCCGCAAGCCGCGTCATGGCGATGGTGGGCGAGGGCTGGACGGCCTCGAGCCGCGAGGAAAGGCGCTGGGAGGGGCTGGTCATCTGGCAGGCATTCCGATGCAGGGGGGCGGGTCCCGCCCGTTCGTTTCAGACGGTGGCGATGAGCTGGATCTCGACGGGCGCATTGCCGGGCAGCGTGGCGACACCCACGGCCGCACGCGCGCCGATGCCCGCGGGCCCGAGCTCTTCGCGCAGGCGCGCCGAGGCAAAGTCGGCAAGCTTCGAATGGGCCTCGAACCCCGGCTCGGCCGCCACATAGACGGTGAGCGAGAGGATCGCGGTCAGGCTTTCGCCCTCGACCAGCAGTCCGCGCGCGGCGGCCAGCGCGTTTTCGCAGGCGAGCCGGACGGCGGCGCGATGATCCTCGAGCGGCTGGTCGCAGCGGACGGGGCCGGTGAATTGCAGCACCCCCTCGCGGCGCGGGGTCATGCCCGAGGTGACGATGAGCGTCCCGTGACGGCGGGCGGGGATGTAGTCGCCCTGCGGGACCGGCTGCGAGGGGCGGCTCATGCGCGATACCGCTCGACCAGCGCCACCATCCGCTCGGCCGCCGCCACCGCCGCTGTGTGGTCCTGGCTGAAGTTCAGACGCACGCTGTCGGCGGTGTGCGGGCTGAACTCGGTGCCGGGCGTGACAACCACGCCCGCCTGCAGCCGCAGCGCCTTCACGAAGTCGGACGGCGTGAGGGCGAGCTTCGGCAGCCGCGGGAACAGGTAGCTGCCCGCCTGCGGGGTGCGCGCGAAGACGCCCTCGCAGCCGCGCAGCACCCGCAGAAGATCGTCGCGGATCGCCTGATGCTGCGCGATGCGGTCCTCCATCCAGCCTGGCGCCTCGTCGAACCAGCCGCGGAGCACGGCCTGGCTGTAACCCGCCGCGCGCAGGCTCACGATGGCCTGCAACTTCTCCATCCGCGCGATGATGGCGGTCGAGCCGAAGGCCACGCCCAGCCGGTAGCCCGAGAGCGACTCGGTCTTGGAAGGCCCCATGATAGTGACGACATTCTCGGCATCAATGGCCTGCGCGCGGAGGTGCGTATAGCTCGCGCCCGCGTAGCGCAGCCGGGAATAGAGCTGGTCGGCAATGACCGTGGCCCCGTAGCGCGAGGCCAGCGCCGCGATCTGGCCGATCTCCTCGGCCGAATAGACCACGCCCGCGGGGTTGTTCGGGTTCGAGAAGAGGAAGACCTTCGCCCCCGCCCGGAACGCATCCTCGAGCCCCGTCAGATCGAGGCCCGCCCGCGTCTCGTCGGCCGAGACATGGTCGAGCTGCACGGGCACCATCTCGCCCTCGAAGAACTCGACGAGCTTGCGGTTGGCGAAATAGTCCGGCTGAACGATGGCCACCTTGTCGCCGCGCGCGACCGTGGCCGCCACGGCCAGGAACAGCGCGCCCTGCGTGCCCGGTGTGATGATGAGCCCGTCGCGCGCATCGACCGGCGCGCCGGTGAAGGCGGCCAGCCGCGGGGCCAGCAGCTCGCGGATGCCCATGTCGCCGCGATATTCCGTATAGGCCTGCACCGCGCCTGCGGCCACGCCCGCCGAAAAGAGGTCAAAGGCCCCCGGCGTCGGCTCGTGCGCATCCACGTCGCCGTGCGAGAAATCGACCGGCCGCCCCTCGAGCGGCTCGCCCCGCATCAGCGCCTCGAGGCCCGATGCCGACTGGCGCACCTCCTGCCCCGGCGCATTGTCGGTGCCGAGTTTCCGGAATTTCGCTTCGATCGACATCTCATTCTCCCCTGCGGCGGCACCTGCCCCGGAAGTACGCCGAACAAACCCAAAGAAAAAATGGCTTTTTGTGATTTGAGAAGATAGGTAAAGCGACGTCTTCTGCAGGAGCGACGCCATGGACATCCGCTTTCTCGAGAGCTTCGTCGCCGTGGCCGATTGCGGGTCGATCGCCGAGGCCGCACGGCGGCTGAACCTGACGCCGGCCGCCCTGTCGCAGCGGTTGCGCACGCTCGAGCAGGATCTGGGCCATTCGCTGGTCATGCGAGCGGGGCGGCGCGTGCGGCCCACGGCTTCAGGGCTCGCGGTGCTCGACCACGCCCGCCATCTGATCGAGGGGGCGCGCGACCTGCGCGCGATCGCGGCGCAGGACGAGCCCGCGGGGCAGCTGCGCCTGGGCGGCATCGCCACCTCTCTCACGGGACTCCTGCCCGGCATCATCGCCCGGCTGCGCGCGCGCCATCCCCGGATCGAATATTTCATCCGGCCGGATTCGTCGGTGAACCTCTATCATGGGGTCATCTCGGGCGATCTGGACGCGGCGGTGATCGTGCGGCCCCAGTTTCCGGTGCCGAAATCGACCGGCTGGCTGACGCTGCGCGAAGAGCCGCTTGTGCTGCTGGCGCCGGAAGAGGCGGACGGCGCCGATCCGCTGGAGATGATCCAGAGCCATCCGTTCATCCGCTATGACCGCAACCAGTGGGGCGGCCAGATCGTGGACCGCTACCTGAGACAGAACGAGATGAAGCTGCGCGAGTGGCTGGAGCTGGACGCGCTCGACGCGATCGCGGGGCTGGTGAGCCGCGGGCTCGGTGTCGCCATCGTGCCCGACTGGGCGCCGCCCTGGCCCGAGGGGCTGCGCCTGCAGAAGATCGCCCTGCCCGACGCGGGCGGACGCCAGACGGGCGTTCTGTGGAACCTCTCGGGCGCGCGGATCTCGGCCATGCAGGCCTTCGTCTCCGCCTGCCGGGACGCCGAGACCGAATAGCGCCCGGCCATCCGCGCGCAGGCGCCCGCGCCGGTGCGTCGCCTTCGGCCGGCACCCTCGGAACGGGTGGCGCCTGTCGAGTCGGGAGTTCAGGTCGCCGCTGGAGCGCTTTCGGAGAGCAATTTCCGACCCAGGATCCTTCCATCGCGCATGGACGGCCGGAGGGACGCGAAAAATGCACAAATAAGATGCACTATAACCCTAGCTTATAATACAACAATCACGCGGCACGAAGTTTATATTGATGCGTCGGCCGGAGCCGTGGTGAGGATAGGGGCGGCGCGACAGAACCGAAAAACATTCCCGCCCATCAACAGGAGATCCCATGACCTACCCCCGTTCCGGGGGGCTGGTGGCGCTGGCCCTTGTGGCCGTGACCACCCTGCCCGCCCATGCCCAGGTGGCCGAGATCCGCGACAGCTACCGCGTGGCGCTCGACGGCACCTTCGCCCCCCATGCCATGCCGAAACTGTCGGGCGGCGTCGAAGGATTCAACGTTGATCTGGCGCAGCTTATCGGCGAGCGGCTGGGCGCCGGGATGACGGTGGACGCGGCCCAGTTCTCGGGCCTGATCCCGGCGCTGCAGGCCGGCACCTACGACTTCCTCGTGGCGCCCGTGACGGTGAACCAGGAGCGGGCCGAGAACCTGCTCTTCACCGAGGGCTTCATGGACACGAACTTCGCCTTCGTCGTCCCGGCCGGATCCGAGAAGCGCGACGCGCTCAAGGATTTCAAGGGCATGACCATCTCGGTCAATCGCGGCTCGGCCTATCACACCTATCTCGACGAGCATGCGGGCGAATACGGCTGGACGGTCGTGCCCTTCGGCACCAACACCGACGCGGTGGAGGCGGTGGCGACCGGCCGCGCCGATGCGAACCTGTCAGGCGCGACCGTGGCGGCCTGGGCCGCGCTGCAGAACCCGGCGGTGGACCTCTCCTACGAGATCGAGACCGGACTCGTCTGGGGGCTGGCCTTCCGGCTGGATGATGCTGCGACGCGCAACCGGATCGACCTCGCGCTGGAATGCCTCAAGATCGACGGCTCGCTCGCGGCCCTGTCCGAGAAGTGGTTCGGCGTGACCCCCGCGGCCGGAGCCACCATCGTGACGCCCACGCCGGGCTTCGGCGTGCCGGACCTGCCGGGCTATCAGGAGGACGATCACGAGCCCTCCTGCGACTTCAACTGACCAACCGATCCGCCGCCCCGTCCGCGGAGGACGGGGCGTGCCCTCGCCCACCCCACCATCGGAGCCCGCATGTCCCGACCCATGCTCGAAATCGTCGCGCTCGAGAAATCCTTCGGAGACCTCAAGGTCCTGCGCGACATCAACCTGCGCGTGGCGACCGGCGAGATGGTCTTCGTCATCGGCCCTTCCGGATCGGGCAAGTCCACCATGCTGCGCTGCTGCAACCGGCTCGAGGAACCGACCTCGGGGGCGATCCTCATCGACGGCAAGGACATCGTGGGATGCTCCTCCTCGGCGCTGAACCGGATGCGGCTCGAGGTGGGCATGGTGTTCCAGGGCTTCCACCTCTATCCGCACATGAATGTCGTGGCGAACGTGATGCTCGCCCAGATCAAGGCGCTCAAGCGGCCGAAGGACGAGGCGCGCGAGCGCGCGCTGGCCATGCTCGACCGCGTGGGGCTGCGCCACCGGGCCGAGACCATGCCGACGCAACTCTCGGGCGGTCAGCAGCAGCGCGTGGCGATCGCCCGCGCCCTCGCCCTTGATCCCAAGGTCATGCTCTTCGACGAGCCCACCTCGGCGCTCGATCCCGAACTGGTGGGCTCGGTGCTTGCGGTGATGAAGGACCTCAAGGACAGCGGCATGACCATGCTGGTCGTGAGCCACGAGATGGGCTTTGCCCGCGAGGCGGCCGACCGGGTGGTGTTCATGGACGGCGGCCTCGTGGTCGAGGAAGGCCCGCCCGAACAGATCTTCGCCAACCCGAAAGCGGAGCGCACTCAGGCCTTCCTCTCGCGCGTGCGGGCCTGACGCGATGGACGGGCTCGACCGCTTCCTCACCACCTTCTTCAACGCGCGCATCTTCGCGCGCTACCTGCCCGACATGCTGGCGGGCGTCTGGACGACGATCTGGCTCGCGGCGGCGGTCATCGCGCTCGGCCTCAGCCTCGGCCTCCTGCTGGCCTGCCTGCGCGCCTACGGCTGGCGGCTCGCGAACTTCTTCATCATCTGCTTTGCCGACATGGGCCGCGCGCTGCCGCCGCTCGTGCTGATCCTCATCATCTATTTCGGGCTGCCGGGCCTCGGGCTGCGGGTGCCGGGGCCGCTGGTGCTGATCCTGGTGCTGGGCACGGTGCTTGCGGCCTTCGCCGAAGAGATCTTCTGGGCGGGCCTGACCTCGGTGCCCAAGGGCCAGTGGGAGGCGGGGCGCGCCACCGGCCTCGGCTTCACCCAGACGCTGGTCCAGATCGCCCTGCCGCAGGCCGCGCGGCTCGCCCTGCCGCCGCTCGTCAACCGCGTGCTCGCCATCTCGAAGATGACGGCGCTCGGCTCGGTGATCGGCGTCTCCGAGATCCTGTCCGTGGCCTCGACCGCCCAGAGCTTCACCGGCTCGGCCGCGCCGCTGACCATGGGCGCCATCGCCTATGTGATCGTGTTCCTGCCGCTGGTGGTGCTGACGCGCCTGCTCGAGCGGCGCTTCGCCTGGAAGGTCTGAGCCATGCAGGACTTCATCCGCCTGTTCTTCAATCTCGAGGTCATGGCCCAGACGCTGCCGCTGCTGATGCAGGGGCTGTGGATGACCGCGAAGCTCTGCGCCGCCGTGATCGGGCTCGGGCTTGTGGGCGGGCTCTTCCTCGCGCTCGGCGCCCTCTCGCACCGGCGCTGGCTGCGCTGGCCCGCCTTCGCGCTGATCGACTTCCTGCGCGCGCTGCCGCCGCTGGTGCTCCTGATCTTCATCTATTCGGGCCTCCCCTTCGCGGGGCTTGCCATCTCGCCCTTCGCGGCGGTGGCGGTGGCCTTCTTCCTCAACAACTCGGCCTATTACGCCGAGATCTACCGCGCGGGCATCCAGTCGGTGCCCACAGGCCAGACCGAGGCCGCGCGCGCCTGCGGCCTGACCACGGGCCAGACGCTCGCCCATGTGGTGCTGCCGCAGGCGGTGCGCAACGTGCTGCCGGACCTGCTGTCGAACACGGTCGAGGTGGTCAAGCTGACCTCGCTCGCCTCGGTCGTGTCGCTGGCCGAGCTTCTCTACTCAGCGAACATGGCCCGGTCGCTCACCTACAACGCCTCGCCGCTCGTGCTCGCGGCGCTGGTCTATCTCGTGCTGCTCTGGCCGCTGGTGCGGCTCGTCAGCCGCTACCAGCGCCGCCTCGCGGCCTGAGCCCACTTTCACTCACTTACCTCCAGGGAAGAGACAGATGCGCAAGATGATCGTTGGCGGGGCCCAGATGGGGCCGATCCAGCAGGCCGACAGCCGCGAGACGGTGGTCGCCCGGATGATGGAGCTGATGCGGAAGGCCCATGCCGAGGGCGTGAAGATGCTCGTCTATCCCGAGCTGGCCCTCACCACCTTCTTCCCGCGCTGGTATGCCGAGGACCGCGCCGAGATGGACCGCTGGTTCGAGAGCGAGATGCCGAACGGGGCCACGCAGCCCCTGTTCGATCTGGCGCGCGAGATGGGCATGGCCTTCACCTTCGGCTTTGCCGAGCTGACGCCCGACGGGCACCATTACAACACCTCGATCCTGACCGATGCGCAGGCCAACATCGTGGGCACCTACCGCAAGGTCCATCTGCCCGGCCATGTGGACCACGACCCCGAGCGCACCCACCAGCATCTCGAGAAACGCTATTTCGAGCCGGGCGACCTCGGCTTCAACGTCTGGCGCAACGAGGGCGTGGTCATGGGCATGGCGATCTGCAACGATCGCCGCTGGCCGGAAACCTACCGCGAGCTGGGGCTGCAGGGCGTGGAACTGATCACCATCGGCTACAACACGCCGTCCGTGAACAGCCAGAAGGGCGCCGAGGGGCTGCGCCAGCGGCTCTTTCATTCGGATCTGTCGATGCAGGCCGGGGCCTACCAGAACTCGACCTATGTGGTGGGCGTAGCCAAGGCCGGCACCGAGGACGGCCATCACCTGATGGGCGGCTCGATCATCGTCGATCCCGACGGCGAGGTGATCGCCCGCGCCGAGACCGAGGGCGACGAGCTGATCTTCGCGGAATGCGACTTCGACCGCTGCACCTTCGGCAAGGCCACCGTCTTCGACTTCGCCCGCCACCGGCGGATCGAGCATTATCAGCGCATCGGCCGGCAGACCGGCGTGATCGTCCCGGTCTGAGGAGAGGGCAGCATGGAGTTCGATACGGTCATCCACGGCGGCACCATCGTCACGCCGACCGAAAGCTGGCAGGGCGATCTCGGCCTCGTGGGGGGCCGGATCGCGGCTCTGGCCGAGCGGCTGCCCGGCGGCGCACGCCGGATCGACGCCACCGGGCGGCTCGTCCTGCCCGGCGGCATCGAGGCGCACGCCCATATCGCGCAGGAAAGCTCCTCGGGCCTGATGAGCGCGGACGACTATTACACGGGCTCGGTCTCGGCGGCCTTCGGCGGCAACTCGAGCTTCATCCCCTTCGCGGCCCAGCATCGCGGGCAGTCGGTGGATGCGGTGATCGAGACCTACGACAGCCGGGCGGCGCCGAACTCGGTGCTCGACTATTCCTACCATCTCATCATCTCGGACCCGACCGAAAAGGTCCTGACCGAGGAGCTGCCGCGCGCCTTCGCCCGCGGGATCACCTCGTTCAAGGTCTTCATGACCTACGACCTGATGAACCTCGGCGACCGCGGGATGCTCGACATCCTGACCGTCGCCCGCCGTCACGGCGCGCTCACCATGGTCCATGCCGAGAACAACGACATGGTGAAATGGATGAACGCGCGGCTGGCCGCGGCGGGGCTGGCGGCGCCGAAATATCACGCGATCTCGCGCCCGGCGCTCGCCGAGGCCGAGGCGATCAACCGCGCGATCGCGCTTGCGCGGCTGGTGGGCGCGGGGCTCTTCATCGTCCATGTCTCGACGCCCGAGGGGGCGGACCTCGTGGCCCGCGCGCAGGCCTGCGGGCTGCCGATCCACGCCGAGACCTGCCCGCAGTATCTGGCCTTCACCCGCGCCGACCTCGACCGGCCGGGGATGGAGGGGGCCAAATACATCTGCTCGCCTCCCTTGCGGGATACGGCGACGCAGGCCGCGCTCTGGAGCCATGCCCGGCGCGGCACCTTCGAAAGCGTCTCGTCGGACCATGCCCCCTACCGGTTCGACGCGAGCGGCAAATTCGCGAACGGGGCAGAGCCCGCCTACCCCGCCATCGCCAACGGCCTGCCCGGCATCGCCATGCGCCTGCCCTATCTCTTCTCCGAAGGGGTCGCGGCGGGGCGGATCAGCCTCCAGCAGTTCGCGGCCCTCTCCTCCTCGAACGCCGCGCGCCTCTTCGGGATGGAGCGCAAGGGCGCGCTGCTGCCGGGCTACGACGCCGACATTGCGATCTGGAACCCCGAGGAAACGCGCGAGGTCACGCTGGCCGACCAGCACGATGCGATGGACTATACGCCCTTCGAGGGAATGCGCCTCACCGGCTGGCCCGAGCATGTGCTGAGCCGCGGCGAGACGGTGGTCGAGGCGGGCGAACTGAAGGCCGCCCGCGGGCGCGGCCGTTTCGTGGCGCGTGCCCCCTACCGCCCCGATCCCAACGCGCCGGTCGAGCCCGAACTTGACCCCGCGCTCAACTTCGGTGCGGAGATCCGGCCGTGAAGCGCCTCCTCGTCATCAACCCCAATTCCTCGATCGCCGTCACCGAGGGCCTGCGCGAGGCGCTCGCCCCCTTCGAGGGGCCCGTCCGCTTCGACTGCATCGAGATCGCCGAGAGCCCCGCCACGATCTTCACCGAGGAGGATGTGGCGCGCGCGGGCCTCGGCGTGGCGGATCGCATCCGCCGCGATCCCGAGGCCGACGGCTATATCATCGCCTGCTTCTCGGATCCGGGGCTCGATCTCGCCCGCTCGATCACTGCGAAACCCGTCTTCGGCTGTCAGGAGGCCGGGATCCTCACCGCGATGGCCCGCGCCGACCGCTTCGCCATCGTGGCGCTGGGGCCGGCGTCGGTCGCGCGCCACATGCGCAGGATGCGCGCCATGGGCGTGCTGGGCCGGCTCGCGGGCGAACTCGATCTGGGCGGGGTCAGCGCCGAGGATGCGGGGCGCTCGGACGCGGTCTATGCCAAGACGCGGGCCGTCGGGCAGGAGCTTGCGCGCATGGGCGCGGGCGCGCTCGTGCCGGGCTGCGCGGGCTTCGCGCCCCGCCGCGCGCAGCTCGAGCGCGACCTCGGCATCGCCGTCGTCGATCCGGTGCTGGCCGCCGCGGGCATGGCGATGGGCGCGGTGCTGGCATGACCGGCGGGCGGACGGCGCCCGAGATCTCGCTGCGTCTTCTCGAGATCTTTGCCGCCATGATGCGCGCCGGCACCACGGTCGAGGCGGCCGAGATGCTGGGCGTGTCGCAGCCCGCGGTTTCCGCCGGCCTCAAGCAGCTCGAGACGCAGCTCGGCATCGTTCTCTTCGAGCGCGCCTCGCGCCGCATGATGCCCACGACCGAGGCGACCGAGCTTTTCGCCGAGATCCGCCCGATGTTCTCGATGCTGCGCAGCTTCACCCAGACCGCCCGCGACATCCGCGAGGGGCTGAGCGGGCGGCTGCGCATCATCAGCACGCCGCCCATCGGCCACACGGTCGCGCCCCGCGCGCTGGTGGAGTTCCTGCGCGAGCGCCCCGGCGTCTCGGTAGCCTTCGATGTGCGCCGCCTCGAACATGTGCTCGATGCGGTCCAGAGCGGCAGCGCCGATCTTGGCCTTGCGCTCAGCATGGACCGCTACACGGCGCTCAATTCCGAGGTGCTGCACGAGACGCACATGGTGGCGCTCGTGGATGCGGCGGGGCCGCTGGCCGACCGCCGGCAGATCACGGCCGAGGATCTGGCCGAACATCCGTTCGTGGGGATCGAGGGTGAGTCCAAGCTCGGCGGTCTCGTGCGGTCCGCCTTCCTGCAGAGCGGGCTCGGCTACCTGCCGCACATCGAGGTCCGCTACGTCTCGACCGCGGCCGAGCTGGTCAATCACGGGCTCGGCAATGCGGTGGTCGATCCCTTCACCGCCCATTACCACGCCCGCTCCGGCATCGCGATCCGGCCCTTCGTGCCGGCCTGCATGACGCGGGTCGTGCTGCTCACCCGCCGCGGCGTGCCGCGCAGCCAGCTCGCCCACGCCTTTGCGGCGACGCTGAAGCCGATTTTCGCCGAACCGCTCCGAAGGATTCACGCATGATGCTCGATCTGGGCGCCCTGCCGCCCGCAACCCGCTACAAGCTGCTGACCGCCATCGTCCTGCCGCGCCCGGTGGCCTGGGTCACGACGCAAAGCCCCGAGGGGGTGGTCAATGCGGCGCCCTTCTCCTTCTTCAACCTTTTCGGCCAGAACCCGGCGCTCGTGGTCCTGGGGCTTGAACATCGCGCGGACGGCTCGATGAAGGACACGACGCGCAACATCCGCGAGACGGGCGAGTTCGTCGTGAACATCGTGACCGAGGATCTGGTGGCCCCGATGGTGGCCAGCGCGGCCGCCGCCGGGCCGGAGGTCAGCGAACCCGAGGCGCTGGGGCTTGCGCTCGCGCCCTCGCTGACCGTGGGCCCGCCGCGGCTGGCCGCCGCCCCGGCCGCCATCGAGTGCCGCCGGACGGTCGGGCTCTCCTTCAGTGCCGAGCGCGAGATCCTCGTGGGCGAGGCGCTGGGGCTGGCCGCCCGCGACGGGCTGATCGACCCCGAACGGTGGTATGTGGACTGGCAGGGCGACTATCCCGTGGCCCGCCTCTTCGCCGATCGCTATGCGCGGCTGGTCGAGATCGACCGCCATCCGATCCCCGCCGCACTCTGAAAGGGCGCGCGGCAGGCAGGTCCCTTGCCGCGCGCGATCCGGCTTGCCTCCTGCCGCAACTCGCCATAAGTCGCTGATCAGGCGGGCATGGCGGAATTGGTAGACGCAAGGGTCTTAAACACCCTGTCCTCTGGAGTGCCGGTTCGACCCCGGTTGCCCGCACCAACCCATGCCCCTGCCCTCGTGGAGCGGCGCCGCCCATCCCTTAGGTGGCGGGCCTCGACGCTGGTCGGGCAGATCGCCACCTCAAGCGAGGAGCGCAGTGGGAAGTTCTCCGGCGGGCCGCCCATCTCGTCCTCCGCACGCCAAAAAACCCGCCTGCGCGGGCCGCTTTTCCGTTTTCTCCGCGGTCGTGATATGAGAAGCCCGCGCGCAGGCAGCCTTGCGAGGACCCATGACGACGATCCGCCTCACCAACACGAAGACCCGCCGGAAAGAGGCGTTCACGCCGATCGACCCTGCGAACGTGCGGCTCTATGTCTGCGGGCCGACGGTCTATGACCGCGCGCACCTGGGCAACGGGCGGCCGGTCGTGGTCTTCGACGTGCTGTTCCGCCTGCTTCGGCACGTCTATGGGCCGGATCATGTGACCTATGTCCGCAACTTCACCGACGTGGACGACAAGATCAACGCCGCCGCGCAGGCGAGGAAGGCCGCGGGCGATCCGCGCAGCCTGGAAGAGCTGATCCGCGCGCGCACCGACGAGACGATCCGCTGGTATCACGAGGACATGGACGCTCTCGGCGCCCTTCGGCCCACGCACGAGCCGCGGGCGACCGAATGGATCGGCGCCATGATCGCGATGATCGAGGATCTGGTCGCCAAGGGCCACGCCTACGAGCGCGAGGGCCATGTCCTCTTCCGCGTGCGCAGCTACCGCGACTATGGCGCGCTCTCGGGCCGCTCGGTCGATGACATGATCGCGGGCGCGCGGGTCGAGGTGGCGCCTTTCAAGGAAGATCCGATGGATTTCGTGCTCTGGAAGCCGTCGGACGACGAGCTTCCGGGCTGGGAGAGCCCCTGGGGCCGCGGCCGCCCCGGCTGGCACATCGAATGCTCGGCCATGTCCTACGAGCTCTTGGGCGCCTCCTTCGACATCCACGCGGGCGGGATCGACCTGCAGTTCCCCCACCACGAGAACGAGATCGCGCAAAGCTGCTGCGCCCACCCCGAAGGCGGCTTTGCCAACGTCTGGATGCACAACGAGATGCTGCTCGTGAATGGCAAGAAGATGTCGAAGTCGCTCGGCAATTTCTTCACCATCCATGACTTGAGAAAGGACCGCGGCATCCCCGGCGAAGTGATCCGCATGGTGCTTCTGGGAACGCACTACAGCAAGCCGATGGACTGGACCGCGGAAAAGGCGGCTCAGGCCAAAGCGACGCTCTGGAAGTGGCGGAAGTTGACGGCCGATGTCGAGCCCGCCGCATCGCCGGACGCAGCGGTGCTTGCTGCCCTTGCGGATGATCTCAATACACCTGCTGCGATCACTCGTCTGCACAGCATCGCCGCGCAAGAGGATGGCGCACTTCTGAAGGCTTCAGCTTCCCTCTTGGGCCTGCTTGAGGATGATCTACGGGGATGGACACTGCCGCCGGTGACTGGCACGGGGAGCGGTGTCATGGAAGTGTCCGGCAGCGCAACCGCGATCGTGGGCAATGTGCAGTATCGCGAAACGATCGAGAGGTTGCTGGACGAGCGGAAGCAGGCCCGCATGGGCAAGGATTTCAGGCGTTCGGACGCGATCCGCGATCTTCTGGTGGGAGCGGGCGTCATCATCAAGGATACGCCGGCAGGCGCCGAGTGGGATCTGGGGGCTGACTTCGATCCCGCGAGGCTGGGGGAGCCGGAATGACCGATGCGCCGGGTGAGCGGGGCCAGGACGGCGAAGCCGGGGGGCTGTCTGCCCCCCGGACCCCCCGAGGATATTTGGACCAGAATGAAGGGCACGAATGCGTGGCGGGGCAAGGCGAGGCGTCAGGGTTGGTAAAGGAGCGGCTCTGGATCTACGACACGACGCTGCGCGACGGGCAGCAGACGCAGGGCGTGCAGTTCTCGACCTCGGACAAGCAGCAGATCGCGCTGGCGCTTGATGCGCTGGGGGTGGACTACATCGAAGGCGGCTGGCCGGGGGCAAATCCGACCGACAGCGACTTCTTCGCCAACGCTCCCGAGACGCGGGCGCGGCTCTCGGCCTTCGGGATGACCAAGCGCGCGGGCCGCTCGGCCGAGAATGACGATGTGCTCGCGGCGGTGCTGGATGCGGGGACCGGCACGGTCTGCCTCGTCGGCAAGGCGCATGAGTTCCATGTGACCACCGCGCTCGGCGTGACGCTGGAGGAGAACCTCGGGTCGATCCGCGCCTCGGTCGCGCATGTGGTGGGCAAGGGGCGCGAGGCGATCCTCGATGCCGAGCATTTCTTCGACGGCTACAAGGCGAACCCGAGGTATGCGCTCGACTGCCTGAAGGCCGCGCTGGAGGCGGGGGCGCGCTGGGTCGTGCTCTGCGACACCAACGGCGGCACGCTTCCGGCCGAGGTGGGGCGGATCGTGGCCGAGGTGATCGCGGCGGGCGTGCCGGGGGACCGGCTCGGCATCCACACCCACGACGACACGGGCACGGCGGTGGCGGCGACGCTGGCGGCGGTCGATGCGGGCGCGCGGCAGGTGCAGGGCACGCTGAACGGGCTGGGCGAGCGGTGCGGCAACGCCAACCTCACCGCGCTGATCCCGACCTTCCTGCTCAAGGAGCCCTACGCCAGCCGGTTCGAGACCGGCATCTCGCGTGAGGCGCTGGCCGGGATGGTGCGGATCAGCCGGATGCTCGACGACATCCTGAACCGGGTGCCGCGCCGCGCCTCGGCCTATGTCGGGGCCTCGGCCTTTGCGCACAAGGCGGGGCTGCATGCCTCGGCGATCCTCAAGGACCCCGCGACCTACGAACATATCGACCCCGCGCTGGTGGGCAACGTGCGGGTGATCCCGATGTCGAACCAGGCGGGCCAGTCGAACCTGCGCGCCCGCCTCGCCGCCGCCGGGATCGAGGTTCCGGCCGGCGATCCCCGCCTCGGCCGCATCCTCGAGGTGATCAAGGCGCGCGAGGATCAGGGCTATGCCTACGATTCCGCCCAGGGCAGCTTCGAGCTGGTGGCGCGCCGGGAACTGGGGCTCATGCCCTCGTTCTTCGAGGTCAAGCGCTACCGCGTGACGGTCGAGCGGCGGCGGGTCGGCGCGGGCACCATGACGCTGTCGGAGGCCGTGGTGGTCGTGATCATCGACGGGCAGCGGGTCCTGTCGGTCTCGGAGAGCCTGGACGAGAACGGGACCGAACGCGGCCCCGTCAACGCGCTGTCGAAGGCGCTGGCCAAGGATCTGGGGCGCTGGCAATCGGTGATCGACGACATGCGGCTTGTCGATTTCAAGGTGCGGATCACCCAGGGCGGCACCGAGGCCGTCACGCGCGTCATCATCGACAGCGAGGACGGACAGGGGCGGCGCTGGTCCACCGTCGGCGTCTCGCCCAACATAGTGGATGCCTCGTTCGAGGCGCTGCTGGACGCGATCAACTGGAAGCTCGTGCGCGACGCACGGCGTGGGGAGGGATCATGACGCCGGAAGACGCCTTCTTCACCCTGCATTCCACCCTCGAGCGCGAGGGGCCGGGCGATGACGAGAGCCTCGCCTGGGCGCTCGGGGTCGCGCAGGTGCCGCCGTCGGGCCGGGTGCTCGACGCCGGCTGCGGACCGGGAGCGGACGTGGCGGGGCTTCTGGCGGCGGTGCCCGATGGGCAGGTGGTGGCGATGGACCTGCACCAACCCTACATCGACGAGCTTGTGGCGCGGCTGGGGGTGGATGCGCGGTTGCGGGCGGTGCCGGGCGACATGCGGGCGCCCGAGGGCATGTTCGACCTGATCTGGTGCGCGGGCGCGATCTACAATGCGGGCATCGCCGAGGCGCTCTCGGCCTGGCGCTCGCATCTGAAACCGGGCGGCCGTGTGGCCTTCTCGGACCTCGGCTGGCGGATCGACAATCCGCCGCTCGAGGCGCGCGAGTTCTGGACGCGCTATCCGGCCATGACCGACCGGGCGGGCATTCTTGCCCAGGTGGAGGCGGCGGGGTGGCGGGTGCTGGCCGACCGCTGGCTGCCCGAGGCGGGATGGTCCGCCTATTACGAGCCGCTCGCCGCCCGTCTGGCCCATCTGCGGGCCGAGGCCGAGCCGACCCTGGCCGGCATCCTCGACGAGGAGGCACGGGAAATCGACATCTGGCGCCGCCACGGATCGAGCTACGGCTACCTGCAGGTCGTGGCGGAGCCCCTGGCATGAGCCTTGAGGCCTGCGCGGGGCTGGTCGAGCGCGGCGATCCCGACCGCCATGCGGCGGCGATGGCCGCACCGCCGGCCGCGCGGGCGCGGCTTCTGCCGCTTTACGCCTTCAACCTCGAGGTGGCGCGGGCGCCCTGGGTCACGCGCGAGCCGATGATCGCCGAGATGCGCCTTCAGTTCTGGCGCGACGTGATCGAGGAGGCGGCGCAGGGACGGGTGCGGGCGCACGAGGTCGCGGCGCCGCTGGCCAAGGTGATCCGCGAGGCCGCCCTGCCGGTGCCGCTGCTCGATGCGATGGTCGAGGCGCGGCGGCGCGACATCTGGGCGGAGCCGTTCGAGGATGAGGCGGCCTTTGCCGCCCATATCGAGGCCACGGCGGCGGGTCTCATGTGGGCCTCGGCCCTGGCACTCGGGGCCCCGGGCGACGCGGAAGGCGCGGTGCGCGGGATCGGCTGGGCGGCGGGTCTGGCCGCCTGGCTGCAGGCGGTGCCCGAGCTTGAGGCGCGCGGGCGCCAGCCGCTGCCCGACGGGCGGCCCGAGGCGGTGGCGCGGCTGGCACAGCAGGGTCTTGCGCGGCTGGCCGAGGGCCGGCGCGGCCGGCTGCCTGCCGCCGCCCGTCCCGCGCTCCTGCCCGCCTGGCAGGCGGGCGCGCTTCTGCGGCTGGCTGCGGCCGAACCCGGGCGCGTCGCATCGGGCACGCTGCATCTGTCGGAATTCTCGCGCCGCTGGCGGCTGCTCCGGTCGGCCTTCACCGGCCGGGTCTGAGGCCTCAGCCCTCTTTCGGGCGCAGGGCGAGCCAGATCAGCGCGCCTCCCGCCGCCACGAGGAACGGGAGCATGGCGAGGTTCACGGCCTGCCAGCCGGCCTCGACCGTCCCGCCCGAGCAGTTCATCAGCCCGCCTGAGGCCAGCGAGGCGGCCGCCACGCCCGCGAACACGATCAGGTCGTTCAGACCCTGCACGCGCCCCCGCTCTTCCGGCCCATGGGCCGAGGCCAGCATGGCCGTCGCGCCGATGAAGCCGAAATTCCAGCCGATCCCGAGCAGCACGAGCGCGCCGAAGAAATGCCCCAGTTCCACCCCCGAGAGCGCGACCGCGCCCGAGGCCGCAAGGATGGCCAGCCCCGCCGCCATCACCCTTTCCGCTCCGATCCGGGCGATCACATGGCCGGTGAAGAAGCTCGGCCCATACATGGCCAGCACATGGGCCGTCACCACATCGGCCGCGTCCGACGTGGCGAAGCCGCAGCCCACCACCGCGAGCGGCGACGAGGTCATCACGAGGTTCATCAGCGCATAGGCGACGGTCGCGCAGATCACCGCCACGGCAATGCGGGGGTCGCGGATCAGCTCGCTCCGGCTGCGGCCGCGCGGGCTGCCCAGGGCGGGCGCCGCAGGGCGTGGAATGTCGAGGAAGGCAAAGAGCAGCATCCCCCCGAGGTTCAGCCCGATGGCCGCGAGGTAGGTGCCGAGGAAGGGCACCACCATCGACTCGGCCGTCAGCTTGACGACCTGCGGGCCGATGACGGCCGAAAGGAGCCCGCCCGCCATCACCCACGATATCGCCTTGGGGCGAAAGGCCTCGGAGGCCGTATCGGCGGCGGCAAAACGGTAGAACCCCTGCGCCGACATGTAGATGCCGGTCAGGAGCGAGCCCGCGAGGAACAGCGCGAACGAGCCCTGCATCAGCCCCAGCGCGCAGACCCCGGCCCCGGCGGCCCCGGCGACCGCGCCGAGGAGGAACCCGGCCCGCCGCCCGAACCGCTGCATGACCGCCGAGAGCGGCGTGGCCGAGAGCATCGATCCCGTCACGGCCAGCGTGATCGGTAGCGTCGCCCAGCAGGGGTTCGGTGCGAGCGTCTGGCCCGAAAGACCCGCCACGATGAAGACCATCGAAAGCTGCGAGCCGAGGATCGCCTGCGCGGCCACGAGGACGATCACGTTGCGGCGGGCGCGGGCATCGGAGGCGGGCAGTGCGGACGTCTGGCTCATGCCCTTCCCTAGTGCGCCGCCGGCGGCCCCGTCCAGCGAAAAGCTGAAGGCGCGGGGCGCGCGCCGCCGCGTCGGGCTGGACGCCCGCGCCCCGATCCGCCATGCCTTGTGAATGACCGGCCGCATCCTGACCTCGCCCGCCTGCATCGCCGAGGGCCTCGACTGGCTCGCCCGGCGCGAGCCGCGCTTTGCCGCCGCCCATGCGCTGACGGGTGATCCCCCTCTCCGCCGCAGGCCCGAGGGCTTTGCCGAGCTGGTGGGGGCGATCCTCGGGCAGCAGGTCTCGACCGCGGCCGCGGCCGCCATGCGGGCGCGGATGGAGGCCGCGGGCCTCATGTCGCCCGAGGCGGTGGCGGCGGCCGACGAGACGGCCCTGCGAGGATGCGGGCTCTCGGCGGCCAAGATCCGCTATGTCCAGGCGCTGGCGCGGGCGACGCTGGATTATCGCGCGCTGGCGCAGTTGCCGGACGCCGAGGTGGTGGTGCGGCTGACCGCCCTGCCCGGTATCGGCCGCTGGACGGCCGAGCTTTATGCCATGACCTCGCTGGGCCGGGCCGACATCCTCTGCGCCGGCGATCTCGCCTTGCAGGAGTCCGCCCGGCTCCTCTTCGATCTCGAGGCCCGGCCGGGCGAACGCGCATTGAGGGCGATGGCCGAAGACTGGAGTCCGTGGCGGGGCGTTGCGGCGCGCCTTCTCTGGGCCTATTACCGTCATGCCAAGGGACGGGAAGGAACCGCATGACACGCAAGCTGAAATTCGGGCGCCGCGGCCCGGCGCAGGGCGAGGCGCGGAGCCTCGTGATCTTCCTGCACGGCTACGGAGCCGACGGGGCCGACCTGCTGGGCCTGGCCGATCCTCTGGCGCCGCATCTGCCGGGCACGGCCTTCGTGGCCCCCGATGCGCCCGAAGGCTGCCGCGCAAACGGCTTCGGCTGCCAGTGGTTTCCGATCCCGTGGCTGGACGACTCGTCCGAGGCCGAAGCCGCCGAGGGGCTCGAGGCGGCCGCCCTGGATCTCGACGCCTTCATCGACGAACAGCTTGCGGCCGAGGGTCTGCCGCCCTCCGCGCTCGCGCTGGTCGGCTTTTCCCAGGGCACGATGATGGCGCTGCACGTCGCCCCCCGCCGGGCCGAGGAGATCGCGGGGATCGTGGCCTTCTCCGGCCGGCTCCTCGCGCCCGAGCGGCTCGCGGAGGAGGCGCGGGTGAAGCCCCCGGTTCTCCTCATCCACGGCGATGCCGACCCGATGGTGCCCTTCGCCGAAATGAGCCTTGCGGGTGAGGCGCTCACCCGCGCGGGCTTCACGACCTACGGCCATGTGATGAAGGGCACCGGCCACGGCATCGCGCCCGACGGTCTCTCGGTGGCGCTGGCCTTCCTGAAGGATCGTCTGCCCGACTGACCAAGTCCGCCATCTTCATCGTCTGGCGAAAAAAGCGTCACATCCCCGTCACCTGAGGCCGCCACAACCGTTCCGGTCACCCACGGCCGGTTGCGGGGCTTGCCTGAGGGTGACCGCCATATATAGTTGTGTCATCGGGGCGGGTTCCCCGCTCTGGTGCCGACGAACGGCAGACAGGGCGGAGAAGGAGTCACTTCGGCAATGGACGGCGATTTCAGAACCAGCTTCGTGCGCGAACCGGCGGCGCTGAGACATTATCCGGCGCTCGTTCTGAACGCGGATTACCGGCCGCTCTCCTACTATCCACTGTCGCTCTGGCCCTGGCAGGAGGCGATCAAGGCGGCCTTTCTCGACAGGGTCTCGATCGTGGCGGAGTATGATCAGGTCGTGCGCAGTCAGCGTGCGGCCTTCCGAATACCCTCCGTCGTGGTGCTCAAGGAGTTCGTGTCCCCCCAGAAGCGCGTGGCCTTCACGCGCTTCAATCTTTTCCTGCGGGACGAGTTCCGGTGCCAGTATTGCGGCGCGAAGGGCGACCTGACCTTCGACCATGTCCTCCCCCGTGCCCGCGGCGGGGTGACAAGCTGGCAGAACGTGGTGGCCGCCTGTTCGTCCTGCAATCTGCGCAAGGGGTCGAAGACGCTGCGGCAGGCCGGCATGCGCCTGTTCCGCGCCCCGAAGGAGCCCACGCCCGCCGAGATGCAGCGCCACGGCCAGCGCTTCCCGCCCAACCACCTGCACGAGAGCTGGCTCGACTATCTCTACTGGGATGCCGAACTCGAGGCTTGAGAAGCCTTGGAGAGGTGATTTGTAAAGGGAAGGATAGTTGTCACCATAGGGCGGGTTGTGCTTCCTGTCGGGTAGTTCAGCCTGAACAACGCGATCAGGCGGCCGCGAGGCTGTGCCGCTGTGTCTTGCCTGCCGGAGCACCGGTGTTCGTCAAGCGGTAATCCTCCCCAAGGTTAGAGGGCGGTGTTCGTCAAGCTAGTTGTCCCGGTCTCTCGTTTTCAGGCTGCCTGTTCGGCCGACCCGGCCATGGGTCCGCCGCCGCCAGCTTGATGGGGGAGCGCGGCGGCGAACCCATGGCCTCCGCGCCCGGCATCGGGCCGTTCCGGGTTCAGCCAGACCGGGCCGATGGGCTGCCAGTTGCGGATCTGGCCTGACCAGCGTTCGGGGTGTGCGGCGCGGGCCAGCTGGTAGACGCGGTGGCGCTCGGCCAGCAGCGCCTTGTCCTCGCCGCGGTGGCGCTGGTCGGGGGTGACGAAGCGGATCGCGCTGTGACGGTGCTCGAGATTGTACCAACGCACGAAGCTCTGGACCCAGGTCCGCGCCTCCTCGATCGTGGCGAAGCCCCGGGTCGGCCAGCGGGGCGTGTACTTGCAGGTGCGGAACAGCGCCTCGGAGAAGGCATTGTCGTTGCTGACGCGGGGCCGGCTGAAGGAGGCGATGACGCCCAGCCGCTCCATCGTCACCTTCATCGTCGCGCCCTTCATCGGGCTGCCATTGTCCGCATGGAGTACGAGCGGGCTGGTCAGGCACCGCTCCGACCAGACGGCGCGCCTGAGCACCTCGGCCGCGAACTCCGAGGTCTCGCGGTCGTGGACCTCCCAGCCGACAATCTTCCGGCTGAAGATGTCGACGATGAGGTAGAGGTAGAAGAAGGTCCCCGCGATCGACCCTGGAAGCCACGTTATATCCCAACTCCACACCTGGCACGGCCCCTTCGCCTCGAAGCTCGTCGGTGGTTTCCGGCGCGCAGCGGGGCGGGCGCGGCCACGGCGATGGTTCTGCCCGCGCTCGCGCAACACCCTGTAGAAGCTGGATTCCGAGGCGATCCAGATGTTTCGGTCGGCCAGCCGGGGCACGATCTGGCTCGGCGGAAGGCTCGCGAATTCCGGCGTGGCGCAGGTCGCCACGATCCGGTCGCCCTCCTCCTCGGTGAGCTTGTTGGCCGGCGCCGGGCGGTCGGCAGAGGGGCGGCGATCCTCGCGGATCCCGCCGTCGGGGCCCTGCCAGCGGCGCAGGGTGCGCGGGCTGAGGCCCGCTGCGGCGCAGGCGGCCGAGGGCCGGGCCCCGGCCTCCGTGGCGGCAGCGACGAGGGCGGCAATCTCCTGGCGATCCGGGGCTGAGGTCATTCGTCCTCGCCCTCCCTGCGGTCCCAGATCGCCTCGACCTTTTTTCGCAGGATCATCAGCGCGGCCGCCTCGGCCAGCGCCTTCTCCTTGCGCGCCAACTCACGCTCCAGCTGCTGGATCCGTTTCTTGTCGTCGCGCGTCTCGCGGGCGATCCGGCTCGCGGCTGCCCGCTCCCAGTCGTTGGCGCGCGCGCAGGCTTCGCGCCAGACAGCGAGTGCTCGGGGTAGATGCCACGGCGGCGGCAGTACTCAGCCAGCTCCGCCTCGTTCATCGAAGCGGTCTCGATCACCGCCGCCAGCTTGTCCTGGGAGGTCCAGCCCTCAGGCCCGGCGTTCGCATCCGGCAGGAGCTGGCCCTTCGCCCGAGCCTCCGCCCGCCACTTAGCGAGCGTCGCGACACTGATCCCTTCCTCCTTGGCCAACTGGCCCAGGGGCATGTTGTTCGGCGGCAGCATCTTCGTAAGAACCGCCGCCTTTCGTTCCGGTGAGTAAGCCAAACCCGTCGTCCTGTCCCGCCCGCCTCAGGATACACTTCCAGATCCAGAACCGGTGACAACTACCCTGACGGGGCGGGAGGGATGCGGAAGTAGAATTTTCTCGGCAGGATGGACGAGGAGATTCCGATGAAGAAGAGCCGTTTCACCGAAGCCCAGATCATGGGCGTGCTGCGTCAGGCGGAGGGCGGTTTGGCCGTGGCCGAACTGTGCCGCGAGCATGGGATCAGCACTGCGACGTTCTACAAGTGGCGGGCGAAGTATGGCGGCATGGACGCGTCCATGATGAGCCAGATGAAGGCCCTCGAGGACGAGAACCGGCGGCTGAAGCGCATGTTCGCCGACCTGAGTATGCAGGCCGACCTGCTTCGCGAGGCCCTTGGAAAAAAGTGACGCGGCCAGCTCAGCGCCGCGAGCTGGCCGAGAAGGCGGTGGCGACGAAGGGTGTGAGCATCGCGCTGGCCTGCCGGGCGTTTGGCGTCAGCGAGACCTGTTTCCGCTACAGCCCGAAGCGCGACGAAGAGAACGAGATGATCGCAGACCTGCTGGTCGGGCTGACCAATGTCCACAAGACCTGGGGGTTCGGGCTGTGTTTCCTGCACCTGCGGAACGTCAAAGGGCACGTCTGGAACCACAAGCGGGTCCATCGGATCTACTGCGAACTGGAACTGAACCTGCGCATCAAGCCGCGGCGACGGCTGAAGCGGGAGAAGCCCGAGGAACTGGCCGTGCCCGAGGCGCCGAACCTGGTCTGGTCGATGGATTTCATGGCCGATCGGCTGGCGGATGGGCGGCAGTTCCGGCTGTTGAACGTGCTGGACGACTTCAACCGCGAAGGTCTGGGTATCGAGGTCGACTTCTCGCTGCCCGCCGAGCGGGTCGTCCGGTCGCTGAACCAGATCATCGAGTGGCGCGGCAAGCCCTTGGCGATCAGGGTGGTGTAGAGCGTCAACCTTCTTGGCCGTGACCGACAACCAGGATGGCCGGTTTTGACCGCTGCGGTCGTTGGTGTTACTCGGCGCTGATCTCCCTAAGCTTGTCGTTGATGTTGTCGGTGGCTTCGACGCCGATGTTGTCGCTGGAGGCTGTCGGCGCAGCGACAGGCTCGGAGGATCGGCGTCGTGCGGCGGCGCGGCGGCGGAAGCTCTCGCCGTTCATCTCGAGGATGGTGGCGTGGTGAACCAGCCGGTCGATGGCGGCGACGGTCATGGCCTGATCGGGGAAGACGCGGTTCCAGGCGCTGAACGGCTGGTTGGCGGCGATGGCGAGGCTTCGCGTCTCGTAGCGCCGGGCGATGAGCTCGAAGAGCACCGAGCTCTCGGCCTGGTCCTTCTGGGCGTAGGTGATGTCGTCGAGAATGATCAGGTCGAACTTGTCGAGCTTCGCGAGTGCGGCCTCGAGGACCAGATCGCGGCGGGCGGCCTGCAGCCTCTGCACGATGTCGGTGGTGGGGGTGTAGAGGACGCGCTTGCCGGCCTCGACGAGAGCATGGCCGATGGCACAGAGAACGTGGCTCTTGCCGGCGCCCGAGTTGCCGATGGCGATGAGATTGGCGCCGGTCTCAACCCAATCCCCGGCGGCCAGCGCCTCGATGCGGGCCCGGGTCACGCCGGGCAGTGCCTTGAAGTCGAGCGTTGCCAGCGTCTTGCCGCCGGGGAGTTCGGACTGCTGCAGATGGCGCTGGATGCGGCGGGCATCGCGATCGGCGAGCTCGACCTCGGCCAAAGCTGCGAGGAAGCGCGACGCGGGCCAGCCCTCGGCGTCGGCGCGGTCTGCGAGCATCGTCCAGTGGCGCTGGATGCTGGGCAGGCGGAGAGCCGTGAGCATGGCGGGCAACGCATGCACATCGACGGGGCGCGGGGCAGCGGCGGTCATGCGCGCGCCTCCAGCAGTTCGTCGAAGCGGGCGAGATCGGTGAGGTTGACGGGCGTGTCGTCGGGCAGCTCGCGCCGGCGCGGCTCCAGCTTACTCCTTAGCGCATGGGCTTCGGGCAATTCGCCATGACCGAGGGTCTGGGCAATCAGCGCGGCCAGTTCAGCCTCACAGCCCTCCTCATGGGCGAGCCACAGCAGATCGACCATGCGACGGCAGGCGTCGCGACGCGGCAAGGCGGCGGACAACGCGACCCAGGCCTCGGCGTATTCCGATCGCGGGAACAGGCCGTCGCGGTAAACGGAACCGGCCAGCGCCTGCGGCTTGCGGCGCAGGGCGTGGATGACATGGCGATAGTTGACGCAGTGGACGCGGGTGCCGTCATCGCGGCCGCGACGGCGGGGGTGCGTGACGACAGGGGTCGCTCCGAGAAAGGCCTCGATCCGGTCGTCGTAGACATGGACCCGTTTCGCCGGAGGCGAACCTCCGGTTCGACCGCTTGCCGATCAGTTGGGAGGGCGCCGAGTAGAAGACCTGGTGGACCAGGAAGCCCCCGGTCTTCGTGACCCGCGCGACCACCTCGGTGAAGTCGGTGGTGCGCCGGGCCGGCAGCGGCCTGAGCGCCGCCATCTCAATGCGCACCGCGGACTCGCGCCGGCGGTTGCGTCGAGCAACCAGTTCATCGACGAAGCGGCGCCAGCTGGCGAGATCGGCGAAGTCGCGGGAGCCGCGCAGGATCAGGGCCTGATCAAGGGCGACCTTCAGGTGGTTGTTGTGGGCCTCGACAGATCCATTCTCGTGCGCCTCGCCCGGATTGTTGCGGCTGGCGAGCATGCCGTAGTGGGCGCAGAAGGCGTCATAGCGCTTGGTGACGTCCGCCGCGGCCTCGGCATCGAGGTTCCGATAAGCTGCGGACAGGCTGTCGGTGCGATGCTCGCCAGGCACTCCGCCAAGGGTCCAGAGCGCGTTCTGGAGGTTCTCGGCCAGCGCCGGGAAGCTCTCGCCGCCCAGCACCACGGCGGCATGTTCCCAGCCGCTGTAGGCCAGGACGAAGTGGTAGAGGCGCTGCTCAAGCGGCTGCCCCGCGATCGTCACGCAGAGTTCGTTCGCATCGGTGAAGTCCGACAGCGCCATCCGGCCGGGTTCCGGCGTCTGGCGGAAGATCACGTCGCGCTCGGGTCCGTTCAGGGCACGCCAGTCGCGGACGCGCCGCTCGAGCGTCCGGCGCACGCGGTCGTCGGGGAAGGCCTCCGGATCGCTCGTCTGAAGGTGCCGCAACAGGGTGACGGCCTGAACGGCTGGATCACGCGCGAGGATCGGCAGCAGCACCGGTTCCCACACCGCCTCGAGCGGGTCGGGCACGGTGCGGCCCCGGGGGGCCGGACGTTGCGATGGAAGGCGCGGATCGGCATCGATGCGGCGGGCGGTGCGTTCGCTGAAGCCGGCGCGGGCGGCGGCGACACGCTGGCTGTGCTGGAGACGGTCGGTCATGTAGACTCTCACTTGCTGGTCGGTGACGGGTTTGCCCGGCACGGTCGGATCTCCGTTTGGTAGCAGAGACCTCGACCCTACCGGCCCGCAGCGGCCAGCACCTACCCTTCTCCCCCGAAACGAGGGCCAGCCGCTGGGTTCAGCCTCCGGGACGGGCTACGCCCGTCCTCCGGCTGAACCCAGCGGCCAACTTGCCTGACGGTTTCGGCCAACTTGGTTGTCGCTCATCAGGGTGGACAACGGCCCGGAATACGTCAGTTCCACGCTGATGACCTGGGCTTCGAAGCAGGGCATCGCCCTGACCTCCCAAGTTCGACAGCAAAACCGCTAAGCAATTGATGTCATTATGGCGGAATGAGCCATTATGTGACTACACGGCGTTCGTCAGAGGGGTTTTGGCAGGTTCAGGGTGTCGAAGAGTTCCATCTGTTGAGGCGTTGTCACAGAGAGCCCATTGACCGTGCGCTCACCGATTTTCGCGCGGTGGCGCTGGATGCGAGCGAGGAGATCGAGCGCGGTGCGGGGGCTGGCCGTGTGGCCCTTGGCCTTCAGGCGCATGCGCATGACGCGATAGAGCACGAGCGCCAGGAAGCAGATCAGCGCGTGGGCGCGGATGCGATCGGGCAGGCGGTGGTGGACCGGGGCGATCTCGATGTCGGACTTCAGCACCCGGAAGCCGCGCTCGATGTCGGCCAGCGCCTTGTAGCGCGCGACGGCCTCGGCCGGCGTCAGGTCGGGAGCATTCGTCAGCAGCGCGAGCTTGCCGTCGAAGAGCTCGGCCTCGTGGATGGCGGTCTCGTCCAGCGACCAGCTGAAGCGGTCGGCGGTGAAGTCGGCCCTGAGGAAGCGGGTGAGTTCGGCCTCGGCGACCGCGCGGGTGAAGCGGCTGTAGGCACCACGGTCGGAGGCCCGCCGGCCCCGGTCGCTTTGCCCCGCGTCTTGTGCATTCAGCTTGCCGACCATGCGCTCGGCCATGACCTCAAGTTCGGCGATGCGGGCTCGGCGCTTCTCGGACTGCTCGGCCGCGCGCAGCGGATCGTGGGCCACGATCAGCCGGTGACCCGCGAAGCGAGCCTCGGAGAGGCCCGTCTTGTCGAAGGCAAGGCCGCGGAAAGTCTCGACGAGCTCGCCGTAGCGGCGGGCGGGGACGGCCAGGATGAACTCGAGCTTCCGCCCTCCTTGATCGGCGAGCGTGGTCAGCGTGTCGATGTTGTCGAGGCTCAGGAGCCCACGGTCGGCGACCAGCACGACCCGCTCGACCGGGAAACGCTGCAGGACGGTGGTCAGCATGGCCTGCAGCGTCTTGGTCTCCGCGACGTTGCCGGGGTGGACGGTGTGCATGAGCGGAAGGCCTTCCGCCGTCTGCACGACGCCCAGCACGAACTGGCGGGCAATGCCGCCCTTCTCCTTGTTCATGCCGTACGCGCGGAGATCATCCTCTATCTCCGCCTCGCCGTGGATGCGCACGGTGGTCAGGTCGTAGAACACCACCGCCAGATCCCGGTCGACCAGCGGCCGGATCTGTTTCGCCAACTCGATCTCGACCCGCTCCGCATGGTCCATCAGCGCGTCCATCGCGCGCAGCAGATGCTGATGCGTCACCGTTTCGGGCATGGCCGGCATCGCCACCGTCTCCAGCCAGCGCAGGCAGCCGAGCTTCGAGTCCGGTTCGCACAACCGATTGAAAACCATGGCCCTGACGAGCGCCTCCACATCAAGCTGCCGCTTGCCCGACCGCAGTGCCCGCGCCAGCGCGCGGTCGAAGCCGAGGTCCTTCCACAGCTCGTGGAGGGCGAAGACGTCGCCGAAGGCGCGGCCGGGCTCCTGCTCGATCCTGAGGGCCTCCGGCGCATCGCGCCCCGTGACCTTGCACAGCCCCCGGATCAGGGAGTCGAGATGGCCGTCCGGTCTGTCGTCGATGCGCCCGAGGTTCGCGATCACGCGGCTGCGCGGCTTGCCGGCGTCGTTACGGTAGGACTCCATGATCTGGAGGTAGCGCCGGCCGCCATTTTCGGTGATGCGAATGAACATCCCTACGAAATCGCAGCATTGCGCCTTCTAAGCAAGAACTTTTAGCTGCGCTCCATGTAACTACATGAAACCTCGGCGTGCTGACGGCCAACCCATTGAAACGACTCGAACAGCCCGCCGGAATCGCGCCAGTCCCGGGTGGATTTTGTCGAACTTGGGTGACCTACATCCAGCCCGGCAAGCCGCAGCAGAACGCTTACGTCGAGCGCTACAACCGGACGGTCCGGCATGAATGGCTGGACCTCTACATCTTTGAAACCATCGAGGAAGTGCAGCAGATCGCCACCGAATGGCTCTGGAACTACAACAACGAACGCCCCAACATGGGCATCGGCGGGGTCACACCTGCCATGAAGCTGAAGATGGCCGCGTGAATTCTACGGCCGGATCCCGCTAAAACCGGGAGGATTACCGGAGGAGCCCCCGCCGGCCACCCCAACGGGACCCGAAGCCGCGCCGAAGGCGCGTACGCCGCGCGAGGGGACCAAGCAGGCCACCCTGATCGCCATGCTGCGCGCACCGGACGGCGCGACCATTGAAGAGATCATGGCTGCGACGGGCTGGCAGTCGCACACGGTGCGCGGCGCGATGGCCGGGGCGCTGAAGAAGAAACTCGGGCTCGAGGTGACGTCGGAGAAAGTCGAGGACCGGGGGCGCGTGTACAAAATTCTCTGAGGCAGCGCTCGTTACAGCCCAAAGAAGTGATAGTTGCCGTCCATTCGCAAGACGGCGACTGTCACCCCTCAGAACGGAATTTCGTCATCATCAGCCTTCTTCGGACCGCCTTCTGATTGCAACGGATCCGAGGAAATTCGATCAGTGAAGAATACTTCAAAGCCGTTTCCATTACGTCGGCGAATATGTGGCCGCTTGTTTTCACGGTCCCAAGCGGATAATTCTGCATACGTAGAAAAGCGCGGACCTCTGGTATAACCGCGAGACAACATTGACCGACGCCAAGCGTCTAGCTCGTCGTCGGAATCTGCCGCTTCAAGTTCTTCCTCAGTCGCTCTGCCCCACCAATTTGCCTTTTCTCTGGCGCTTGCCCGCTCGTATTGCCGGGAGTACCCATCAATTATATCAACGGCGTCAGCGCCAGCGCCAAAAACATCCTCGAAATCACCCACTCCCGCACCGCCTTTCGCTTTGGGTCACACAGACCAATCTAGTTCGAGGATCATTTCTCGACCAACCGGCCATCAGACGTAATCCACATACCATCGCTCAGGTAAGTGTCGTCGCCACTTTCGTCCGAGGAAAACTCATCGTAAATCGTCTTCATTTCACGGAGAGCGAGTACCGAAATATCTTCGAAGCCGATCCTATCAAGAACGGTGGCAGCAAGATGAAGCAGATCTTCCTCGTTGGGGTAAATTGAAGTCTCAACGTAACTTCGCCCTGCATGATCCTCTTTGGTCACTATGTACAAGCCGCGATCTGAAAAGACCTGCGCGGTCACCGAGATCAATGACGCTTGATCTTCGAAGGCGCGATACCACCCAATGTTCTCTGACGCAGTTGCAGTCATAAGCCGGAAGCCATTACCGTCCGAGATCAAACGGTAGAAAACGTAGGGTTCGGAGCAGATACGATACTCGTCCTGCGTCAACGAGAGTTTTGTGCTTCGCTCGATTCTTGCCATGCCCTTATCCTACGCGGCTTTTCAGTAACTTACACCCCTCGACGCCTTTCGCAACGTTACAGATGCACTCGCAGTGCCTCGAACAGGCGCCGCAGGACGTAGGACCGCGCGATGCTCACGACGGTGAACACCGCGCCCATTTTCAGGTTCTGCGCCAGCGTCGTGTGCAGCCCGAAGATCGGGAAAATCAGGATCTGCGTGAGGACCGCGACCCCATAGCCGACGATCACGTTGGCGACGGACTCGACCAGCGACATGAGGCGGGACTGCTTCATCTCGCCACCTCATCCAGCGGAGAGCAGCTCAGCCGCGAGAGTTCGCAGCGCATGCGCTGCAACCAGGGGAACCACGCCGTTGCCACAGAGCCGAAGCCGGTCCACCCGGTGGGCCAGCCCATCAGCGCCTCGACGAACAGCGGGTTCAAGGTCCTGGGCGACGGCGAGGCATCGCGCCCAGCCATCTGCGTCACCAGGACCTGGCGGCCAAGCAGGCCGTTCACCGGCGTGTTCGCAAGGCTCGTCGCTCCGTCCTTGTGATCTCGCGCCGTCGGCGTCATCCACATGCGGCTGGCGTGTATCAGATCGGCTGTCCGGCGGATGCCCGCGCTCGGTTGGGCGAGTCCGTCCGTCGTCGCTGTCGGCCAGTCCCGCGCCATGCCATCGAGACCTTTCTCGTTTATCCGGTCTCCGCCCCGGCTGCGGAAGCAGTCGGTCTGCGGCGTCGGCCACAGCCGCAGCAGTTCCGTCCGGTTCCCGCCACTCGACCGGGCACCAGAGCAGGCGCGCGGGGTCGGCCAGCTCGTCCCCCTCGCGGATGGCAAGGATGAACAGCCGCTCGCGCTTGTGGGGCGCGCCGACTTCCGCCGCCGTGAAGAGGCCAGCCGCAAGCTTGTAGCCCATGCCGACCAGTCCGCTGGCGACTTCGGGGAAGCCGAGGCGGAGATGATGGGCGACATTCTCGAGGAACACGAAGGGCGGCTCGACCTCGCCGATGATCCGGGCGACATGCGGCCAGAGGTGGCGCGGGTCGTCGGCACCCCTGCGCTTGCCTGCCACTGAGAACGGCTGGCACGGATAGCCCGCAATGACGATGTCCACCACGCGGCGCCACGGGCGGCCGTCGAAGGTGGCAATGTCGTCCCAGACAGGCGCGCGATCCAGGGCCGCGTCTTCCATCCGCGCCACGAGGATGGACGCGGCGAAGGCGTCCCGCTCGACGTAACCCACAGCACGATATCCGGGGATTGCGATGGTGAGCCCGAGGTCGAGCCCGCCCGCGCCGGAGCAGAGGGAGAGACCGAAGAAGCATGCGTCTCCGGCCCCGGAAGCGTCTCCGGAGGAAGGTAGAGCCAGGTCATGCATGTCACGCGGCGGTCGTGCGTTTTCGCGCGGGTTCGGGGGCTGCGTCCGTGGTCGGAATATCGACCCGGGCGTTGGCATCGTCGCCCAACCGCTTGGTTCTCACCTGCGCAAAGGTCCGACCGTCACCGTCGAGGATCGCGGCGCGGCCGGTCTCGGCCTGCCAGCGTTCCACGGCGACATCGACATATGCGGCGCTGATTTCCATCGCGAAGACGCGTCGGCCGTTGGCCTCGCCCGCCATGATCTGCGAGCCGGAGCCGGAGAACGGCTCGTAGCAGAGACCGCCGCGCGCCACGTGCTGGCGCATCGGGATGCCGAAGGCGTCGAGCGGTTTCGGCGTCGGGTGATCGGGGCGCTCGTCCTTGGTGAAAGACGGCATCTCCCAAGTCGAGGGCAGCGTCTGCTCGGCAACCTTCGGCGGGCGGTTCGGACGCCGCCAGCCCATGAAGCAGGGTTCATGCTTCCAGAGGTAGTGCGAGCGGGTCAGAACCCCGCGGTCCTTCACCCAGATGATCTGCTGGTGCACGAAGGCACCCGCCTTTTCCCAGCAGGCTTCTAGCATCGCCTGGCGGCGCGACGCGTGCCAGCAATACCAGGCGGCATTTTCGGCGATGGCTTCCGCTACGGCCGCCGCGATGAAGCCGTCGTAAAGCTCGGCCCCCTGCGAACTGTCATCCCAAGTGGTGCCGTAGGACGCTGACCAATCCTTGTTGCGGGTGGGATGGTTCGAGCCGTCGTAGTCGACCAGATAGGGCGGATCGGTGGCGAACAGGATCGCCCGTTCGCCATTCATCAGGCGGCGCACGTCGGCCGCGCTGGTGCTGTCCCCGCAGAGGAGGCGGTGGTCGCCGAGGATCCAGAGATCCCCGGTTCGTGATGCTGGATTGCGCGGTGGCTCGGGGATGGTCACCGGCGGCACGGAGCCCCCGGCGCCACCTTCTTCACCGTCGTCTTCCGCGACGTAGGCCAGCAGCTTGTCCAACTCGCCGTCGGAGAAGCCGACCAGCGACAGGTCGTAGTCTTCAGCCAGCAGGTCGTTCAGTTCGGCCGAGAGCAGCGCCTCGTCCCAGGTGCCGAGTTCGGTCAGCTTGTTGTCCGCGATCCGGTAGGCCCGCCGCTGCGCCTCGGTTAGGTGCCCCAGCACGATCACCGGCGCTTCGGTCAGCGCCAGCTGCGTGGCGGCCAGCACGCGCCCGTGCCCGGCGATCAATTCGCCGTCCTCGCCCACGAGGCACGGCACGGTCCAGCCGAACTCGGCCATGCTGGCGGCGATCTTCGCGACCTGGTCGGGCCCATGCTGCTTGGCGTTGCGAGCGTAGGGCTGGAGCCTAGACAGCGGCCATTGCTCGATCCGCTCAGGGGCGAAGGCGAGGGTCATCAGTCACTCCTGAAAACGATTCACGATCAGCCCCGGTGAGCACGAACGCAGCTTCGGGTCGGGACGGGGTTCCGTTGGGCCACAACAACCCCGATACTGCGCACATCACTGCCAGCATATGGAGTGCAGCCAATGTGGCCGGATCAGCGCGTCATGCAGATGCTCGGGATCGACCTGCCTATCATTCAGGCCCCGATGGCAGGCGCCGGACTGTCGGATCTGGCCGTTGCGGTGGCCGAAGCGGGCGGGCTCGGATCGCTTCCCTGCGCACTGCTCACGCCGGACCAGCTGCGCACCCAGTTCGGCGTCATTCGCCAGCGAACCGCGCGACCGATCAACGTGAATTTCTTCTGCCACCGTCCGGCCACGCCCGATGCCGCGCGAGAGGCGAAGTGGCGGCGGAGACTGGAGCCGTACTACCAGGAGTTCGGTCTCGACCCGAACGCACCGGTTCCCGCGTCCAACCGCGCGCCTTTCGACGAGGAGTTCTGCGCGCTGGTCGAGGAGCTGCGCCCGGAGGTCGTCAGCTTCCATTTCGGTCTGCCGAAGCAGCGCCTGCTGAACCGGGTAGTCGCGACGGGCGCCAAGATCATGTCCTCGGCCACCACCGTTGACGAGGCGCGGTGGCTCGAGGCGGAGGGATGCCACGCAATCATCGCACAGGGTGCAGAGGCCGGTGGGCACCGCGGCATGTTCCGCACCGAGGAAATCGCGACGCAGGTCGGGACACTCTCGCTCGTGCCG
Organism: Cereibacter azotoformans; assembly: GCF_021391315.1. Lineage (NCBI taxonomy): Bacteria > Pseudomonadati > Pseudomonadota > Alphaproteobacteria > Rhodobacterales > Paracoccaceae > Cereibacter > Cereibacter azotoformans. Next base: position 1,872,805 of record NZ_CP090021.1, read on the forward strand.
CAGGTCGTTGATGCAGTGCGCGTGCCGGTGATCGCGGCGGGCGGCATCGCCGACGGGCGCGGCATCGCCGCGGCCTTCATGCTGGGCGCCTCCGCGGTGCAGATCGGGACGGCCTATCTGTTCACGCCGGAGGCCACCATCGCGGTGCCACATCGTCGCGCGCTTGCTGCCGGCTCTGGGCGGGAGACGGCCCTGACGAACGTCTTTACCGGACGGCCGGCCCGCGGAATTGTAAACCGCATCATGCGCGATGTCGGTCCCATCGCCGCGGACGCACCGCAGTTCCCGCTGGCGGGCGGCGCTCTCGCACCGCTGCGATCGGCCTCCGAGCCCGGAGGATCGGAGGATTTCATGTCACTCTGGTCGGGCCAGTCCGCGGGCCTCTCCCGCGCGATGCCGGCTGGCGATCTCACCCGCAACCTTGCTGACCAGGCACTCGCGCTTCTGGTACGGGGGTCGAACCGCTAACAGTCCAGGAGCCGTCGGCGGGCGCTGGGCAGTGTATTGCCCTATTCGCAGATGGACTCCGACGCGGGTGGATCCACCGGCTTCCGGGTGGACTCCGGCAGCCGCGGGGTATCCACCCAGCGCGGCTGGTCATTTGTTTGAATTCACAAGAGTTTCAGGCGTTGCGGTGGCTTCCGGCTTCCGGGGGGCTTCCCAAAAAACCGGCCCTGTCGCTGGCGAAATTGCGCGCTTCGCCCGCCAGCATACGAACATCGCCCGGAAGGAACCGGAAACTGCCGTGGGCTGGACCCCGGCCGGATCCTCGCTGGATACCGGGATCCAGTGGACCCGGCTTCAACGCAAAGGGGAGAGGGAGCCCTTCGGCGCACTCTCCCCCATCATGCCCTTCGGATAGCACGGAACTGTTGCAGATGTCGAAGGGAAAAGTGTTGCAACACTTTGGACTCACGGAGCATTCAGCCGGGCCGCGATCTTGGTCAGCGCCAGCTGCCAGCGCCGCCAGGCGGTGGTGCGGTCGCAGCCGAGCTCGCCGCTGATCTGCTTCCACGGCACGCGGGCCGCGCGGGACCAGACCAGCTTGCGCTCCGCCTCCTCGATCCAGAGCACCCAGTCGAAGGTCTGCTCGAGCCGGGTGATCGCGGCGGCCGAGGGCCAGACCCGCATGGGCTGGGGCTCCATCGCCGCGATCTCGCGAGTGGTGCGCACGATGTCGGGCCAGGTGCTGAAGTAGCCCTGCGCCTTCACGGGCGGCAGCTTGCGCAGGGTACGGAACGCCTCCTCGAAATGATCGGCGACGTCGTCTGCGCTCCAGACACGATCAGCCATGGCCCACCTCCCTCACCGCAGGAAGCTTGCCATAGAGCTTGTCCCCCAACTGGCGGACGAGTTCGCGCTCGGGCCAGGTGAGACGCGGGTCATCGAGCGACACGGCCAGCAGTCCCTGTTCCTGCCAGCCCTCGCGCTTCACCTGCTCGGGATCCCGGCGCTGGCCGCCGTAGCCTCTGGGATGCCATCTCATGCGACACCCCCGTTCGTCTCGATCGCCCAGAGAAGGAGAGCGATGGCGTCGGCCTCGTTGTCATCCGCCGGGCTGAAGCCGCGGGCGCGGACGGCTGCGATCATCGTCGCCTTGTCGGCATTGCCCTTGCCGGTGGTGTGACGCTTGATCGTGCCGACCGGGACACCCTCGTAGGGCACGCCGCGCAGTTCGGCCCATGCGGTCAGGGTGGCCATCAGACCGCCGTAGACATGGGCTGCATCGGTTCCGGCGTGGCGGCGGACCTCCTCGAACCAGATGGCGGCGACAGGACCGGACAGCCGGTCGATCTCGGCCAGCCAGTTCGTGAAACGCAGGTAGCGCATGCCGCCGCCGTCGAAGCGGCCGGGACGCAACGAGACGGTCCCGCTGGTGATCAGACCGTCGTGCCCGCGCAGCGCCCAGCCGGTCGAGGTGCCGAGGTCGAGCGCGAGAGTGGCGCGGAACCATGGCCCCTGTGGAGCCGCGCAAGTCGGCCTCACGTGGTTCCGGGGGGTGACGAGCGGCGGCGTGTCGAAGCTTGCGCCGTCGGAATTCGGGATCAGAGTCGGCCGAGCCATGACGGGTCTCCTTTGCCGGTGGCCTGTGGTGGTGGAAGACGACGGCGGTCTGGTGCCTGGCGGTGCGGGACCGCCGTCGTCGGATCGGCTGGGGAAGACCAGGACAGGCGGCGCGCGAGGGCCCGCTGCGTATGGGGGCGAGGCCCACCCTGACGGGTGGCCGCCCCATACGTAGTATGGGGGTTTCCTTATCATTCCTCCCATCCACGCAAGCAGCTGAGAAAAAACGACTTTTCGCCATTTCGGAGGACGAGGAAGGAGGACGGGGTTGTTTGTCCTCGTCCTCCGCAAGTCATTGATTTTGTTGACTGAGGACGAGGTGAGGACGAGGACCGACAACTTCGTCCTGAGGACGAGGAAGATTTCGGGGAGGACGAAGTCAGTCATCGAGACCCTCCGGATAGACCCAGATGGCGGGGTTCTCGACCTGCAGGCAGGCGCCGGTGCTGGCGCATTTGTAGTGGCTCGGGAGCACCGGCAGGCCGTCGCCCAGCACCTCGCCGGTATCGGGATCGATCTGCGTCTCCGTCCCGAAGCGCATGCCGTCGACCACGAGATAGCCGAAGCGGGAGCGCACCACGGCCATGCCGAAGGGACGGCCATCACGGAGGAACTTGATCTGCCCCTTGGTCGTCAGCACGCCGATCCGGTCGCGGATCGTGTACTTGCTGCCGAGACCGGCCTTGTTCTCGAAGGCCTCGCCGAACTGAGTGGTGGTGTAGAGCCGGCCGGCCGCCGCTTCCTCGTGCAGGATGGTGAGGATCACGTCGCCCTTGCGCAGCCGTTCGGCATCGAGCCTGGCGCCCGCTTCCTTGCGCACCAGGCGCTCGTTCAGCGGGTTCAGCTCGACCCATTCGCCCTTCACCTTGTCGATGAGCTTGCCTGGCAGGGCGGGGCCGTTCCGAAGCTCGATCTCCAGCCTGCGGACGGTGCTGTCCTCGTCGGGCCGGTGCATGAGCAGCCCCGAGGTGTAGAAGCCGCGCAGCACGCTGGCGCCGGAGAGGGCGAGGAAGGGATCGTCCTTCACCTGCTGCTTGCTGGCCTTGCGGGTGTGGTGGGCGAGGATGACGCCGGCGTCCGGATTGACCGCCTCCCGCAGCGGCTCCACCCGGTCCTTCAGGAAGAACATCATGGCGGTGTTGTCGTTCTCGCCGCCGCCCTCGGGGCCGCCGTCGAAGAGGTTCCGGATCGGGTCGATGACGAGGATGTCGGGCGGCGCATCGGGTAATGCGGTCCGGATCGCCTCGGCCACGCGGGCGACGCCTTCCGCGTCGAGCAGGATCTTCAGCTTCGGCGTGGCGATGAAGGTGTCGCGCGCGGCGGCGATCACGGCGGCGGGCAGCGCGATCTGCTGCATGCGTTCGCGCAGGTAGTGATACTGGATCTCGGCCTGCAGATAGAACACGCGCAGCGGCCGGGGTGGCGTGAAGCCGAGGAACGGCACGCCGGCCGCCATATGGACGAGCCAGCAGATCAGGAAATCGCTCTTGCCGACCTTGGGCGCGCCACCCAGCACCAGGAGCCCGCCCGGCGTCAGCACGCGCGGCCCGATGATGTCCTCGGGCATGGGGCTCGTGTCGTCGAGGAGCGCGCCGAGGGTGAAGGTCGGCAGCGGGCTCGCCGGGGCATTGGCGTGGGCCGCGCGCAGGAGCGGCGGGCCGTTGCGCTTCACATGCAGCGCCCAGAGCCGTTCTGACTCGGCCTGCAGCCGATCGAGCGGCCAGGACGGGCGCAGCATGGCGGCGTTGTAGCCGCAGATCGCCTCCCAGCCCGCGAACGGGTCGAGGCGGCCTTCGTGGACGAGGCGGATGTAATGGCCGATGGCGGCGCTGGCTCCCTGGAAGCGCGACCAGTCGTCGACCGCGCCCTCCCGCACCGGTGTGGTGAGCACTGCGTCGATGCCGGGCTTTGCGCATGGCGCGGCATGATCGCTGGCGAAGCCCACGCCCGGCAGCGGCGGCATCCCGGCGACCCGTTCGGCAAAGTCCGCAAGGTCGACCTCGACGGCACGGTGTTCCCGGATTTCCACGAGGCGCTGGTGGCCGTGCTTGTGATAGACGGTGCCGGGCACGCGGATCGGCTGGTGCGCCGAGCGGAAATGCGTGTCGCCGCCGACCTTCACGGCGATCTCGCCGCGCAGGCGGCAGAGGGTGACCAGGTCGTCGCCTTCGGCCGGTTCGGTCAGTTTCCACCAGACATGGAGCTTCGCCGCGCCCTCGGGCGTGCGCCCGCCGCTTTCGATGATGAGCGCGGGCGCGCCGAGGTGGCGGGTGACATGGTTGAGCTTGGCCGGGATGTCGCCCGCGTCGAGATCGACCACGACGGCCTGCATCTGCAGCACGTCGGCGGCGCGGGCCTGGCCCTGCTCGGCGACCGTGCCGGGGATGACATAGACCGCTGCCCCCTCGCGGTTCGCCCACGCGGCGAAGGTCGCGAGCTTCTCGGGCGCGGTGGCGTCTGCCGGGATCCAGATGTTGTGAGGCTTGCCGTCCCGACCCTGACCCTTGTCGACGAAGCCGCGGAGCGGGATCAACCCCTCGCACCAGCTGAACACGGTGTCGAGGAAGACGGCGATCTGCCCGGGGTCGGGGTCGCAGCCGAACGGGTTCTCGGACGGCGGCCCGTCGTTGAAGTCCATCCAGGGATTGAAGTGCAGGATGCCGTCGTCGCTCATGCCGGCAGCCTCCAGCAGCGCTCGGACCACGGGCAGAAGCGGCATTCGAAGAAGTCCGGCGTGGTGGCTGCGCGCGGCAGAAGCTCGCCCGCATCGGTCGCCTGCAGGATCCGCACGCCCCGGTCGGACATGCGCTGCGCGAGGTCGGCGTCGAAGGCGACCTGCTCATGGTGCAGCTCGGCGGTGTCCTTGTTGATCGCGGTGAAGAGCGCGGGCGCGGCCGAGATGCCGGGGACCGTCCCTTCCATGTAGGCCTGGTAGAGCGCGATCTGGGCGGCGTAGACCGGCTTCGACTTCGTAACGCCGTCCTTGACACAGGCGCGTCAGTTCTTGGCGTTCATCGTCTTGCATTCCCAGAGCGCGGGAACGGCCAGACCGAAGCCCTCGGGGCCTGCGGCGATGATGCCGTCGACATGACCGCTGATGCGCCCGCCCGCGACCGAGAAGCCGAACTGGCCGCCATCGGGTCGGTTGCCCTTGCGGGTATAGAGGTCGAACCCCGCGCCGCGCAGCCAGGCGACGGCCAGATCCTCGAGCGCATGGCCGATGGCGAAGATGCGCAGCGACTGGCCGCTGAAGTCCTGGCCCTCGTCCTTCGGCGTCGCCGTGAACTCGAACTGCAGGGCGCGCTCGCAAGCATGGCCGAGCCGGGAGCCGCCGAGATAGTCGCGGGGCGGTCGCGTGGACTGATCGGCGGTTAGCGCCCGATCGACGGCGGCGTTGACCCGGTCGGCGAAGCTGGGGCGGTGATTGTAGTCCAGCATCAGAACGGCACCTCCGGCGCTTTCGCCCGCGCGATGTCGGACATGGCCTCGCGGAAGCCCTCGACGGCTTCCTCGATCAGCGCTCGGACCTGCGCCTCGGTCAGGTCGGCGAGCGAGGTGGCCCAGCCGATCTCGTCCATCAGCAGCGCCACGCGCTTCATGGTGGCGGTGATTGCGGCGCGCTCTTCCTCGGTCAGGTCAACCATGGCGACACACCCCTGAGCCAAATGCGTCCAGAAAGCCTGGCAGGACATCGAGCAGAACCAGACCGAGGGCCGGGGCCGTCCCGTAGGCGTAGGCGCACGTTTCGAGGACCTTGGCGGCGAAGCCGTCCGCCGGACGGGATCGAACCAGCCAAAGCCATGGGTGGGTTGCCGGCAGACGGCGCAGAGCGTCCCACGTGGATGCCAGAGCCGCCGCCGGTCCGCGGCCGTGATCGGGGTGGAGGCGGTCATGGGTCATGCTGCCCTCCGTTCCGGCCCCGCCGACGTCTCGATCAGCTGACGGATGGCGCGCTTGTTGAAGCCGAAGGTCATCAGCGCCGAGGCGCGGTAGCGCGTCAGGCCGAAGTCGTGCCGACACTCGGGCGGCAGGTACTGGAGCTGCTTCTCGGTCGGCGGCTGGCGCAGCCATCCCCTCGTCTTGAAAGCGCTCTCGTCGGTTTCGTGGGTATTCAGCCAGTCGTCGGCCTGCGCGAGGCAGACCGTGCGTTCGCCGACGCCCAGCAGATGCGGGCGTTCGCCCTTCGCGCCGCCGATGGCGTACCAGACCCCTCCCAGCCAGAAGATGCCGCCCCAGGCGGCGAAGCCGGTGGCCATCAGCGCATCGTCCGTGCCGTAGAGGTCGACCCACGCGAAGCTGGACCGCTTCAGGAGGTCGATCTCGGTCATCATGAAGCCCGAAAGCGGCGCGGCGTCCCCGACTTCGCCCGCATCCATATCCTCGCGCGGGAACGCCTCGCCGCAGAGCGGGCATTCGGTGGCGGCCAGCGGGATCTCCGCCTCGCAGGCCGGGCAGGTCTTCGTCGGCGCCTCACCAATCTCAGTCTTGCCGTCCAGATCGACGTCCTGTTCCAGCGTGCCGTGGATCAGGCTCGAGGTGCCGAAATCCAGCACGACGCAGTCGGTCTTGACGATGCCGGGATGTTCCTCGGGGTCGACGGTGCGCAGGCCGCGCCCAACCATCTGGATCATCGTGGATTTGTAGGAGCTGGGGCGCAGCAGCACGACGCAGGAGGTGGGCGGATGGTCCCAGCCTTCGGTCAGCACCGCCACGTTGACGACAACGCGGATGTCCCCGGCGGCATAGTCGGCGAGGATCGCCTTGCGGGTCTCGGCCGCCAGGTCGCCATGGATCAGCGCGGCGGAAACGCCCGCCGCCCTGAAGGCGTCGGTGACGTGTTCGGCGTGCGCGACGGTGGAGCAGAACACCACGGTCTGCCGGTCGCCCGCCTTTTCCTTCCAGTGGCGGATCACCTCGTCGGTGACAGGGGCGCGGTCCATGATGCCCGCCACCTCTGTCATGTCGAAATCCGACATGGTCTTGCGGACCGAGCGCAGCTCGTCCTGCACACCCACGTCGATGACAAAGGTGCGCGGCGGCACAAGGTGGCCCGACGCGATCAGCTCGGCCAGCCGCACCTGGTCGGCGACATTGTCGAAGACCTCGCGCAGACCCTTCCTGTCGCCCCGGTTCGGCGTCGCCGTGACCCCGAAGATCCGCGCGTCGGGATTGGCCTCGCGGACCCGGTCGATGATGCGGCGGTAGCTGTCGGCGACGGCATGGTGCGCCTCATCCACGACCAGCAGGTCGAGGCGCGGCATATCAGCGAGGTTCGAAGCCCGCGCCAGCGTCGGCACCATGGCGAAGGCGACCTGGCCGTTCCAAGATTTCTCCGTGGCGTCGATCACCGATGTGGCGACGCCCGGCACCACGCGCTGGAACTTGGCGCGGTTCTGCGCCGTCAGCTCGTCGCGGTGCGCCAGCACGCAGGCCTTGGCGCCGTCGCCGATCATCTCGCCGGTGACCGCCGAGAGCATGATGGTCTTGCCCGCGCCGGTGGGCGCCACGCCCAACGTGTTGCCGCGGGAAGCGAGCGCAGCCACGCTGCGCTCGACAAAGGTTTTCTGGCGGGGGCGCAGGCGCATGGCCGGTCTCCCCCTTACTGCGCCCAGCTCGGCCGACCGGCGGCGCCGGGGGCGGACGCGGGCTGGCTGGGCTGGGTGGCCGTGGCGGGCTGCTGCTGGGCGTGGCCCTGCGCCGGGGCGGCGGCGAACTGCGGCGCGACCGTGCCCATCAACGCGGCGTAGTCGCGATGGTCGGGGGTGACGGCGGCGCGGATCTCGTTCTTGTCCTCGCCGTTGGTGTCGGTGCCGATGTCGATGCGGGCGACGAATTCGACTCCGTCGAGATCGCCGAACCCGTTGATGCGGCGGCGCGCCTGCGCCTCGGGCGAGTTGTCCTTGTCGGACACGCCGCGCGCCGAGTTGAGGATGCCGCGGATCAGGCCGCGCCCCATGTTTGCCCAGTCCGGGCCCTTCGGGCTGTAGAGGCCGATCAGCGACCAGATCTTGCGGCGGGCATAGGGCCCTTCGACGACAGTGTATTCGGCGTCAAGATAGACGGCGCCGGTGGTGGCGCGGCGGGCCCAGCCGCCGGTCCAGCCCTGCGAGGGGTCGTCGAAACCGCCCGGCCGCAGGGTCAGGCGCACCTTCGCGAGCGTGCCCTTCGGGATGACGTTGGTGTTGGATTGGGCGGAGTTGAAGTCGTTCCAGGGTCCGGACATTGCGCGGCTCCTTTCAGTTGGAGGATGGGACGCGCAGCGGCGTCGACATGGAAAAGCCAATCCGGCGACCGGATCGGGACATCGGGGTCAGGGAGAGGCGCTCAGCCATGGCCGGGCTCCTCAGCGGGCGCGGGATCGGCCGGGGTCACCGGCGGCCAGGTCAGGCGTTCGGAGGCAGGCGCCGCGGGGCGCTGGATCTTCTCCATCAGCCGGCCGAGATGCGGCGGCTCGACCCTGTCGAGGCGGCCGGACCGGTCCTTCGCCGGATAGCCCCAGGGGTTCAGCGTCTGGCAGACGAAGGCGCGCTGCGGCTGGCCGTTGGCATCGGCGATGTCGGCCATGGTGATGACCTGATCGACGATCCCGGGCAGCTCGAGCCCGGTCTTCGAGCCGTCGATCTGCGGCTGGAAGACCTTGCGATTGAAGTCGTCGAGCCGCTCGTCGAGGATACCGACGAACCAGACATGCTTGCCGCGCGTGTGCTGCAGATGGGTCAGCCAACCGATCATCTCGCGGCCATGCAGCCCGTAGGCGCCGCGGATGTCGGGCTTTCCGGTCTTCTCGGAGAACGCCTCGGGCTGCCCACGGCACCACTGAAAGCAGAGCCGCCCGGCCACGGTGATCGAGTCGATGAAGACGGTCTCGTATTTCCCGATCACCGCCGGATCGCCGTAGCGCCCGCAGACCTCGTCGAAATGCGCCTGGCTGTAGGGCTGGTCCTCGCGCAGCGCCGGGTTCGGGCCGCCGATGAACACCGCGAAGTCGCGGCATTCCTTCCAGGTGCGCGGCCGGAGCGTGTCGATCTCCAGTCCCTCGACCGCCAGATCGCCCGCCTCGAGATCGAGGAAGAGCGTGGTCGAGGCGTTCAGCGTCCAGAGCAGGCTGGTTTTGCCGATGCCGGACCGCCCGAAGATGACGCCCTTGATGCCCTTGCGCTGCGCGAGCCGTTCGTCGGCGCCGATGATGGGAAGGGCCATCACTGGCCCTCCTTCTTCATCACCGCCGTGGCGGCGAGGTCGGCGCCGATGCACCCCGCCTCGCGGGCGAGCTTGTAGAGCCGCTTCAGCGCATCGGCGCGGCGGTAGGCGACCGTGCTCTCGCGCTCCGCTTCCACGATGGCGAAGGCGATCTCGTCGACGGTCGCCTCGACGACCGGCAGCGGGGCGCGCGGCTCGTCACCGGGGCGCTGCGGCAGGGAAATGGTTTCGGGGAGGTCTTCGAGCGCGTAGCTCGCCTTGCGAAGACGGGTGATGTCGTCCGGCTGGTCCGGCATGGCGGTTCTCCGTGAGATGAGGTGATCGATGAGGCGCATCACGCCGCCTCGCGGACGTCTGGCGCGGGTTCGGCGACGTAGATCGCCAGCAGCGGCGTCCCGTCGGCATGGGCGCCGGCGTCCTCGAGCTGATAGTTTCGGTTGGGCTCGCAGACCTCGGTCAGCTCCCAGCGGCGATAGAGCCCCGGAAGACGCCTGAAATCCTCGAGCGACAGATCGGCAGTGCGGTTCATGCGTGTCTGCTTTCGGTTGGAGGGAAGGCGCTCGAGGCGCTCGAATGGGAAAAGCCACCGGCGGGACCGGATCGGGACATCGGTTCAGGGGATTTCCTCGAGGGCGTCGTGCAGCCGGCGCATGGCGCGCTGGTAGCGCTTGCGGGCGGCGGCCTCGGACAGGCCCAGTGCGACGGCGACCTCGGCCTGGGAGAAGCCATCGATCGCCACGCGGATCACCAGCAGGGCGTCGTCGCCGAGCAGCTTCCGCACGGCGCCGTTGAGCCGCGCGTATCCGGCCGCGCCGATCCCGCTGTCGCCGCTGTCCGCCACCTCGTCGGGGTCGGCGCCACTGGCGAGATGTTCGCGCGCCGTGTCGCGCCGGCGCACGCGGATCATGTCGCGCTCGACGTTGCGCAGCACCGTGGCCGCGATCCAGTTGACGCGCACGAGGTCAAGGCTGCGGACTGCCTCGGTGGTGCGCGCCAGTACGTCGGACGCGATCTCGTCGGCGGTGCCGATCCTGCGCCAGATCGACCGGCGGCGGATGGCGTCGAGGCCGGGCCAGAGTGCCAGCAACAGCAGCGTCAGGGCACAGTCGGACGCGGGCCCGTCGCTCTGCGCCGCCCTGACGAGCGCGGAGAGGATCACGTTCTTCTGGCCCTGATCGCCGGGCGTGCGGTGCAGACCGTCCAGCAGGGCCGCCGGATCGCGGAACGGCGCGAGGGCGGCCTGCGCGCGCCTGACGGCGTCGAAACTGCGCTGGAAGTGAAGGTTGGTGGATGAATGCATGAGGTGATCACGGATCTCGTGCCACGCGAAGGACATCGGACGCCTGCCTTGCGGCCAGGCGTCCGGCGCCTTCTCGTGGCCAGGTCAGGACGTCGCGCGTCTCTGCGATTTCAGGGGGTTGGGTGAATGCGCGCGTCAGCGCGCGGGTGCGGTCGCGTTGTTCAACGTGCCGCAGCCGCGGCAGGTGGCCTGCACCGGGAAGCCCACGAGATACTCGTGCCCCCGCGCGAAGCGCAGGTGCATGCGGCCGTCCCGGCAGACGCCGAGCAGCTTGTCACAGCGCGTGCAGCGCCATTCCGAGTTGTTGGTGGTGGGCTTGGTCATCGCGGCGCCGGACCAGCTCGTCGGGGCTGCCTGGCGCGGGGGGAAGGGAGTCGGCATGGAAGTGCTCCTCTATGTGGAGCCCTTCCAGTAATCAGCGGTTTGTTAGACCGTCTCCCGCCGCATGTTAGACCGCTGTTAGACGGTCGCTTCCTCGGCTGGCTCGGCCACGGCTTCGGTCGGCTGCGCAGTGAGTAGCAGTCGCCAATATCCGTTCTTCGCACCCTTGCCGATATAGACGTCCCGGATGCTGTCCCAGGTCTCCTTCCGGAACGCCTGCTGGGGGCTTCTGGACTCGAAGCCTTCCATCAGCGCCTTGACCTGAACGTCGGGACTGCCTTTCCCGGCTGCGACCACCAGGCGCTCGAAGATCGTCAACTGATCGTTCCCAGCGAGGTGAAGCGGCTCCCTGCCAGGAATGAACAGCGTGCCGGACTGCTTGCCTGTCCGAACCACCCGCGGCGACACGCCCCCGCGTGCGAGTGAAAGACCGTCTCGGTACGCGAGTTCTATTCCGTCGCGCGCGAATAGCATTTCCTCGTCCGCCGATGCGAGATGGGACAGCAGCGGCATGACGACGTTAGGCCCAAGATGTGACGGCATCTCCTCACTCGCGGCGAAGACGATGCCCACCCCAGCGGTGCCCCGCGCGCGCAACATCAGATCCAGTCTCTGCGCCGCTTTGGGATCATTGAGCCGCCGGGCGAAATAGACGGGCACATCTGCCTCATCGATCTGGATGGCGCCGACGAGGGTCAGGTCCGGGTCCAGGATCTCGGCCGCCCGCTTGCTCAGCAGCGGCTTCATCAGGCGCATGAGCGTCTCGTGAAGCCACTGAGCGTTGATCGCGAACATCTCGACATCCGATGCGGGGCGCTTACCGACATCTTCGCCGAAAGGACCGACAGCCTGGATCATGCCTTCGGTCGCCGACGGCTTGACGGCGCCTTCCCCGTCGACGTCGTCGTCCTCTATGAGAACCACGTCCTGACGGTCGCGGCGCTCAAGCAGGCCGCCTTCGATGAGACGCTTCGGGTCAAGCCCGAGTTCCAGCAGATAACTTCCGCTGACCTCGTCCTCGATGCGATCGTGGAGTTGAACAAGCTGGGGAAAGATCGCGCGAAGGTCATCATGCGCGATTTGCCTGAACGCGCTCAGGATTCCCCATTCCTTGAGCAGCGCGAAGCCGAGGCTGCGTTCCTCCGGATCGGGCTTGCTCTGCAGGTTGCAGCTCTTCGTGCCCGCAATCGTGATATTGAGCGTCCGCTGCTTCTCATCGCCGATCAGGTTGTAGGCGACCGCGATGGTGATCCGGCTGAACGCTTCGGCGCGCCGAAAGATGTTCCGCGCCCCGAGATATCGGTCGGCAACCTCCTGGATATCATCGTCGACCGTCACCTTGAGCTGAAGCTTGCGGCGCCAGGTTCCCAGCCGGATCTCGGCTTCGATGACGCGCGCGAACTCGAACGCGTACCCTTCGATCTCAGGGGGCTGCAGGAGAAGCGAAGAGCGGAAGCGCGAAAGATTATAGCGCTTCCAGGTCAGAGGTTTCTGGGAGATGTCGTGACCTAGCGCAACTTCGGCGAAGGAGTCGCTGACCGTCTGGCGCACCACGGGGCTGTCCGCGCAGACCTCGATCTGCCGCATCGAGGGCGTGTAGATCAGCGTCGCCTCGTTTGGCGGTCGGTAGTAGATGGTTCCCCGCCTTCCGTCTTGCCGGTGATCGTAGACACTCGAAAGCGGACCACCGTGCCGGACGATCAGCATGATGGACGCAGGGTGCGTATCGGTGGCAGGCAGATCGAGCGCCTTAACTGTGCAGGATATCTCGGGCTTCAGCTCGAGCACGCCCTTGATCTTGGACGCCAGCGACTTTTCGTCGATGGCCGCCGCGTCGAGGGCTACCTGGTTCTCCAGTTCGACCTCGAAGGCGTCGTAGAGCTTGCCGTGGTCGCGGAACTGTCGGGCGAAGTGAAAGCTCTCCGCATCCTCGAAGGTTTCGCGTTCATGGAGATATGCCCAGATGCTTCTGCAGAGCTCATCTGGCTGCCGGTGAAACTCCTGCGACCGTGTCTCATCGAGTTGTTGCTCGACAATGGTGGTGAGTGAGGTGACGCCCTTTTTCTCGGCGAGGGCCCGGATCCTTCGTGATCGCTGCTCCGCAGGTCGCAGGTCATCGCGGTCGAAATCCGACAGCGTCTCGACAAGTGCTTGCCGAAACGCCTCGACCGCTTCTTCGTCGGCGAGGTCGGGAACGTCCTCGGGCAGCTTGAATTCCGGCTCATTGTCTCCCTCGCGCACGGCAAGGGCAGCTCGGGCGAGGTCGACGCGCGCATCCTCGATCAGCGCCAGAACATGCGGACCGATCGGGGATGCTTTGCGCGCCATGAACTCACCTCAATGAACTACTGCTCTCGATTGATTCAACCTACGATAATCATGGACAAATCCGTGATCGGCAAGCCCTGATGTTCTCTCCCTGTTCGCATTTCCGCATCCCGTTCCGCTGAGATGTCCCACCTCGGACGGCTGGGTGGCTTTTGATCAGTAGCACACCATCAAACACGGCCACCGAGACATGAACCGCCCCAATCCGCTACCTCCCGACCAGATGACCGCCGCCGAACGCCGCGCCGAACTGTGTGGCCTGCTGGCGCTCGGGCTGGTTCGGCTGCTCGGGCAGGATAGGCGTGAAGTATCGGACAATACTGGAGAACGTTGCCTACACTATCCCGACGACCAATGCCGTCATGCAACTCCAACTCACCGGAGAAACGCATGACGAAGCCTGATCCCATCCCCGCGCGCCTGGCCGCGCTGAAGTCCATGTCCGTCCCCCAGTTGAAGTCGGAGTGGCAGACGATTTTTGCCACGACGGCGCCGAACAACAGCCGGACGTTCCTCGAGAGCCGGTTGGCCTACCGCATCCAGGAGCTGACGTATGGCGGTCCTGATCGCGAAACCCGGCGCATGCTGGACCTGCTGGCCGACGAGGTCGGCGGCACCCTGACGCGCAAGAGCCAGATCGCCGATCTTCGAAATCCCGTGGTCGGCACGAGGCTGATCCGCGAATGGAACGGAGTCGAGCACACGATCACGGTCTTGCGGGACGGGTTCGAGTGGCAGGGGCGACCCTACAAATCCTTGTCTGCGATTGCGCGGGCGATCACCGGAACGCGTTGGAATGGCTACCGCTTCTTCGGGTTGCGCGAACGAAAGCGGGGGAATGATTGATGGATCAACGCGCAAATCCCGTCCGCCGCCAACGCTGCGCGATCTACACGCGCAAGTCCTCCGAGGAAGGGCTGGAGCAGGAATTCAACAGCCTGCACGCTCAGAGAGAGGCCTGCGAGGCCTACATCGCCAGCCAACGCTCCGAGGGCTGGGTGCTGGTCCGCGATCAGTATGACGACGGCGGCATCTCGGGCGGAACGCTGGAACGGCCCGGCCTCAAGCAGCTTCTGGCCGACATCGAAGACGGCCTGATAGATGTGGTGGTCGTCTACAAAATCGACCGCCTGTCACGGTCGCTGATGGACTTCTCGAAGCTGGTCGAGGTCTTCGACCGCAACGGCGTGACCTTCGTCTCGGTCACGCAGTCCTTCAACACCACCACGTCCATGGGGCGGCTGACGCTGAACATCCTGCTCAGCTTCGCTCAGTTCGAGCGCGAGGTCACAGCCGAGCGCATCCGCGACAAAGTCCGCGCCTCTCGCATGAAGGGCATGTGGATGGGCGGCTACGTCCCGCTCGGGTACGATGTGAAGGACCGCAAGCTCGTGGTGAATGAAGACGAGGCTGCCACCGTGCGGGGCATCTTCGAGAGGTTCGTCGAGGTCGGATCAGCGACCGTGCTGGCCCGCGAACTACGCCGCAAAGGGCTCCGCAACAAGCAGGGCACGTTGGTCGACAAGGGATATCTCTACAGAGTGCTGATGAACCGCGTCTATCGCGGCGACGCCGTCCACAAGGGCAAGGCCTATCCCGGCGAGCATCAGGCCATCATCGACCAGAAGCTGTGGGATCAGGTCCATGCCATCTTGCGGGAGAGCCCCCGCAAGCGCGCCAACAACACCCGGGCGCAGGCGCCTGCGTTGCTGAAGGGCCTTATCTTTACGGCCACGGGCGCGGCCATGACCCCGAGCAGCACGAAGAAGGGCGCGCGGCGATACCGGTACTACGTCTCGATGGACGTCATCAAGAATCGCGAGCCCAGCGATGAGGGCATACCGCGCCGCCTTCCTGCCGACCTCGTGGAAGCGGCCGTGGTGACCGAGTTGCGGCGGGTGATGCGCGCCCCCTCGATCACGGCGCAGGTCATTGCCCACTTGGCGCGCGAGGGCCACGCCTTCGCCGAGGCCGACGTGATCTCCGCGCTGCAGACGTTCGAGGACGTCTGGGGCAAGTTGTTTCCTGCGGAGCAGACCCGGATCGTGCAGTTGCTGGTGCGACGGGTCACTGTGACGTCCGAGGGGCTGGTCATCGATGTCCGGACCGACGGCGTCTCGGGCGTCATGCGCGACATGATGGCGCCACGAAAGAAGGTGGCGGCGGAATGATGAAACCCGAAGAGTCCATCCAGATCTTCGTACCGCTCAAGGTCCGCAAGCAGAACGGGCGGCCGAAGATCATGCCGCCCGCAACCTATCTGCCAAGTGAAGACCGGTCGCAGGATCCGCATATCCTGCGCGCCATCGGCCGGGCGTGGGGCTGGCGGCGGCGCATGGAGGCTGGCGAGTTCAATACGGTCACCGATCTGGCGAAAGCCGTGGGGCTGGCCGAACGCCATGTCAGCCGACAGCTGCGGCTCGCCTACCTCGCGCCGGGAGTCCTCAAGCGCCTCGTCTACAAGCGTGAGGTGCCCGCCGTGACCCTGTTGAAACTGACCGATGTCGCGGCCCTGCCATGGCACGAACAGCCGGAGCGGGTATTCGACTGAGGCTCAGTGAAAGCTCGCCTGAAACGTCGTCGCGGTCAGGGAGACATGCGCGTCCAGCGGCGGATGCAGCTCGAACGCCTTCGGCTCGCGTGAGAAGTTCCAGAGCCGGAACAGACGCCATTCCGACCTGCGCTCGTCGGCGACGGCCAGTTCGTTGCGGGTAATGTGGAAGGGCGTGCGCTCCCATCCGTTCGTCGTCTTCACCTCGATCAGCCGCGGCCGCCCGTCCGGCGCGAAGCTTGCGATGTCGTAACCCGCGCCGTCGCCATCCTCCTCCGACACCCAGCGCACCTTGCGCGCCAGATCGTCCCGCCCCGCGGTCCGCAAGGCCGCGCGCTCATGCGCCAGCACGCGCTCCTCGCCCGCGCGGCCGAGGGCCCGGTTGCGTTCGTCCCGGCCCGCCACGTCGAACTTGCGGGCGATGTGCAGCATCTGGTCCAGCTCCTGCGGGGGTGGCTGGTTCGACAGCGTCGGCGGCGGCCCGATCCAGATCTGCGCAGCCTCGCGTAGGGAAGCGGCTGTTTGCGGCCCCGGTTGGCGCCCAAGCCAGGCCGGGTTCAGCGCCAGCCACCGCGCCACGGCATCCACCAAGGTCATCTGGAAGTTGAACGCGGGCTTGTAGCCTGGGATCCAGTCCTCGCCGAGCCCCTTCAGCACCGCGCTGATGTTCTGGTGCTTGAACTCGACGGACCCCTCGGACCGGTCGTTCAGCAGCGGGCGGAGTGTGCGGCGGTGTTCGGCCTTCTTGTAGGGCCGTCCGGAGATGTCGTCGGCCAGCATCGCGAAGTAATCCGCGACGATCAGGTCGTTCTCTTCATCTGTCCAGGGCCCGTTCGACATTGCACCAGGCTATGGGCGCGAAGTCTGTTTGTCATCAGAGACTTCTGGCAGCGTCGTGGCTCGCTTCGAACGCTGCCGCCGGACTTGGGATCGGCCGCCACAGAGCCGTCCTTCTGACCGCCCCGCGCCTTCGTGTCAGTCTCCGCCACCGGATTATCTCGCGAAAGGGACGACCCCATGAACGCGGCAACCCATTGGAAATGCGAGGATGTTTTACGCCGTCCCGTGACCGTCGAGGGGCGCTCGAAGAGAGACGCAGGCCATTCGGAGACCCATTCCGCGTCAAGCGCCCAGTCTCCGAAGGGCGGATGGCCCTGCCAACGCCCTTTGAAACAAAAAGAAAAAAGGCCCCAATCGGGGCCCCTCGACGGATTCAGTATCTGAATGTGGCGGAAGAGGTGTCCGCTATAAGCACTTCCGGTGGCGTCCGACTTCATCCGATTACGTCTTGAACAGTAAGGGAAAAATGACCTTCCCTTGTCCGGCATGTTCCGCCAATATCCGGGGGCATCCGGCTTTTGCTGGGGGAAGAGCCGGGGGAAGGGAAGTGGTGAAGGCGAAGGCGAGGCGGGGCGACAAGGGGCTGTCAGCCGCCAAGGTGAACGCGAACCTTGAGCCGGGCAAGTATCACGATGGGGGCGGGCTGGGCCTTTACCTTCGCGTTGACGCGAACGGCTCGCGCTTTTGGGTGCAGCGTATCACCATCCGGGGGAAGCGGTGCGAACTGGGGCTGGGCAGCCCGCCGCTTGTGAAACTGGCCGAGGCGCGGGAAACAGCGGCAGCGAACAAGCGGACGGTGCGAGCGGGCCGCGACCCTCTGGCCGAGAAGCGGGAAGCGGCGGCGGCGCTCACCTTCGCGGCGGCGGTGGATAGCTACCTTTCCGCGAAGCTGGATGAGTTTCGGAACCCCAAGCACCGCGCCCAGTGGCGGGCGACGCTCGACACCTACGCCAAGCCAATATTGGGGCCGAAGCTGGTTTCGCAAATCACGGTGGCCGACGTGCTGCGCGTTCTGGAACCCATCTGGCAGAGCAAGACGGAAACCGCCTCGCGCCTTCGCGGCCGGATTGAGAACGTCCTTTCATGGGCAACGGTGGCCGGGCACCGCACGGGCGACAATCCAGCGCGCTGGAAGGGGAACCTGTCCGAGATGCTGCCGAAGCCCGGCAAGGTGGCGAAGGGCGACAATCAACCGGCTCTGGCGCTGGCCGACGTGCCGGGCTGGTGGGCCGACTTGAACAAGCGCGAAGGCATGGCGGCGCGGGCGCTGGAATTTTTGACGCTCTGCGCTTCCCGCTCGGGCGAGGTGCGCGGCATGACGTGGGATGAAGTGGAATTTGAACGGGCACCCGGTGCGACACGTGCGACATGGGTAATCCCGGCGGGCCGGATGAAGGCCGAACGGGAACACCGCGTGCCGCTGTCTGCCGACGCTCTGGCGCTTCTCGAAAGCCTGCCGCGAATGAAGGACTCGCCTTTCGTGTTTTTCGCCCCGCGCGGCGGGCAGTTGTCCGACATGACGCTTTCCGCCGTCATGCGCCGGATGCAGGAAGCCGAGGTGAAGGCCGGACGGCCGGGCTGGCTGGATCCGCGCTCGAAACGCCCGGCGGTGCCGCATGGCCTGCGCTCGACGTTCCGCGACTGGGCGGCGGAAAAGGGGATAGAGCGCGACTTGGCGGAAATGGCGCTGGCGCACAATGTCGGCTCGGAAGTGGAGCGCGCCTATCGGCGAAGCGACATGCTGGAACGGCGCCGGGCCGTGATGACACGATGGGCGCAATTCCTTCGCGGCGAGAAGATGGCGCAGAAGGTGGTGAGGATGCGGGGGAAAGAGCGGTGACGGATTGGCAGGCAGTGTTTCGAGGAAATGACTGGTTTGGTCTCGATCCATACCTTGTTGCACCCGAAGAAATTGACGCTTTTAACGAAGCGTTAGCCCTGGCGAACTTAACTATAGATGGCAATCCATGTCCCGAAAATAGGGAGCATCTGTTAAATCAGGTAACGGATATCAAGAGATATTCAGCGGGCTTGGCCAGCTCGGGGGAGCCGCGGCGCGAAGCGACTCTGGACCTTCTGCTTGCGTGGCTTCGGACCCCAATCTGGCCCAATCATATTTCACGCTCCGAGGCAAAAAGAAAGTCGTCCGTGGGATGTTTCCTTAGAGGGGCGATGGCTGCACAACCGGTGCCTCTTGCGGCCTATAGGCGGTTGGCCGCGACCGATCCTATTGCGTTCGACCTTGTTTCTTCTGGGACAGCACTAGCGCTTGAGGAAGGTTATGATGATGCCGAAGATCGAAAATTCGCCTGCGCCGTTTTGCGTGGCGAAATTAAGCGCCCGTCACGTCGCGGCAAACATCCGAAGAGCCAGCGACGGCTAGACTATATGCTGACCGACTTGGTCAAAATTGCCGAACTGCGCGGCTTCAAACCTCTGCGCAACGAGGAGAGCGACCACAGGAATTCAGCCTGTGACCTCGTGTCGGAGGCATTGACGCAAGAAGGTTTCCGGTATTGCTCATACGAGACGGTGCGGAAAGCGTGGCTGCGGCGAAGTGTGCCTCTCTTTCCCGAATTAACGCACCCATGAAGTTGGCCGCACAATCCGACATCTTCCGACTTGTCCAGAGACAGCCGGAAAGGAACGGACATGGCCGAAACCATCCTCAGACTTCCAGAAGTCAAAGCCCGCACCGCGAAGAGCCGCTCAAGTATCTATGAGGCGATTGCGCGCGGTGAATTCCCCAAGCCGATAAAGATCGGCGCCCGCGCCGTAGGCTGGGCGGAAAGCGAGATCACTGCGTGGCTTGAATGCCGCAAAGCTCAACGTGAAGCCGCGTGAGATCGCCAGATGATAGCCCAGACAAAAAAACCCGGCGCGCGGGCAGGCGCTACCGGGGCGGGGATTTCGAAATGGTGGCAGGCTGAAGAATACCGCACCATGCCTCCTCTCGCAATTCGTTTCGGCGATGCCGAGAGGGCGGCGTGATGAATGACGCTCAATCTCTGACCCTCGCACTGAACGGCGAGTGGCGCGGCAATCACGGGACCGCACCGTGTCCGGTCTGCCAGCCCGACAGACGAGTGGATCAACGCGCGCTCTCGATCCGTAGCGAAGGCGGCCGGCTGCTCTGCTGGTGCCACAAGACCGGCTGCCATTTCCGCGACATCATCAAGGCCGCGGGCGTGACCCCGGCTGTGGCCACCTTTGACGCAGAGGCAGCCCGGCAGGCCGATCAGAAGCGCGCCACCTATGAGGCGGAGCAACGGGCCAAGGCTCGCAATTTGTGGGAACGTTCGCGGCCGATCACGGGCACCAAGGGGGAACGCTACCTGCGCAGTCGCGGGATTACCTGCCCCCTGCCGTCGTCGCTGCGCTGGGCCGTCGATGCTTACCATGCGCCCTCGGCTCGCTACGTCTCGGCGATGGTCGCAGATGTGAACTCCGGCGGTGTCCATCGGACCTTCTTCGAGAAGACAGGAGAGCGACTGAGCCGCAACGCGAAGATGATGCAGGGTCCCTGTGCGGGCGGTGCCGTGCGCCTTTCTGAGCGAGGCGGCGCGCTCGCGGTGTGCGAAGGAATTGAGACCGGCTTGAGCCTCCTCAGCGGCGTCCTGCAAGAGCCCGCCGAGGTCTGGGCTGCGCTCTCCACCAGCGGGATGCAAGCCCTTAGCCTGCCTCCTGCACCCGGGCGCCTGATCGTGGCGACGGACGGCGACGAGCCCGGCCGCGCGGCAGGGCGGAAGCTGGCGGAACGTGCCGCTGCGCTGGGTTGGCGCGTCTCTTTCCTGGCTGCGCCGGACGGGCGCGACTGGAACGACGTGCTGCGTGAGCAGGAGGCTCAATGTATCAGGATCTGAACTTCGAGCCGGATATGCCGCCGTCGCTTCCGGATGAAGCCTATGCCTCCGAGTTTGAGGACTACGGGCGGCATGAGCAGACAGGGGGCGAGACACAGGGGCCATGCGATCTGTCCCCGACCCCTTGGCGCCGTAACGTGCCACCTCCGCGCCAGTGGCTCTACGGCTACCATCTGCAACGGCGAATGCTCTCGGGCACCATCAGCCCCGGCGGCATCGGCAAGTCGTCGCTGGCGCTGGTGGACGCTCTCTCGATGGTGACCGGCCGGAAACGGCTGCATAGTTGGGTGCATTCCCGCGAGGGCCTGCGCGTCTGGTATTGGTGTGGCGAAGATCCTGTCGAGGAGATCAGCCGGCGCCTTGAGGCGGCCTGCATTCACTATGGCATCAGCGACGACGAGATCGGCGGTCGCCTGTGCGTCGATAGTGGGCGCGACCAGCCGATCAAGATTGCCACGGCTGACCGCGAGGGCGTGAAGATCGCGCGGCCTGTAGTAGCTGAGCTGGTGGCGCAGATGCGAGCGCTCCGGATCGACGTGCTCATCATCGATCCGTTCATCACCTGCCATTCGGTGCCGGAAAACGACAACGTGGCAATGAATGCCGTGATCGACGCATGGCGGGACGTGGCGAACCAGACGAATGCGGCCATAGAACTGATCCACCACACGGCCAAAGCGGGCACCGGCGACAGCATCAACGATGGCCGCGGAGCCTCGGCATTCCGCGATGGCATCCGCGCCGGGCGTGTGCTGGCGCCAATGAGCTTCGAGGAGGGCGAGAGGATGGGCCTCACGCCTGCGGAGACAGCGCGGATCTTCCGGTCATTGGACGGTGCTAAGCCCAACATGTCCGCGAGGGGCGCGGGCTTCACATGGTATCGGATGGAGACCGTTGCGCTCAACAACCCGACCCCCGCCTATCCAGAAGGCGACGAGATCGGGGTTTGCACGGCTTGGACGCCACCGGATGCCTTCGAGGGCGTCAAGCTGGACGATCTGCGGCAGGTGCAGGATGCGATTGCCGCAAGGGAGACGCCACCGGCTAAGGCGATCACAAGCCGGGAGTGGGTGGGCTACGTCGTGGCCGATACCCTCGGGCTGGACGTTGGCGAACCGGGCACGACCAAGGACCAGCAAAGCCCGGACCAAAAGGCCGCCCGGACGCGCGTCGGAAGCATGATCAACACCTGGCTCAGGAACGGCGCCCTCCGGGTCGAGACGGTGCGATCCCCGAGGGACGGGCGCGACAAGCAACAGATCGTCGTGGGCATCCCCGCCGGTGACCATAACGAGACCTATCCGCAGTCTCCGCAGTTGAGTGCGGAATGAGTGCGGTGAGTGCGGAATATGCGTGTGGGGCGCGTGGTGTGGGGGCGGAAGCCCCACCACCGCCGCCGCAGTCATATACTTAAGGGCCTGACTGCGGCGGCGGATGGGCAGCGTTACGAGGCGTTAGAATGAGAGACCAATCCATGATGAACCATCCTCCCCTCGATCCGGAGCGCTTCGACGCCATCACCAGTGGCCCGGAAAAGCTGTGGGGGCTGCCCGCCATCTCGAAGGCCTTGGGCGTATCGGTGGACACGGTGCGCCGCTGGGCCAGGCATGGGAGGGCGCCGATCTACCGGCCGGATGGCGAGCGCTACTTCGCCCTGCGCTCGGAGCTGAACGCGTGGCTGAGGGGGATGCGGTGATGGCTCAGGTCGGAGCGAAGCACGTGCGACCGACGACGTTCTGCAAGACGGAGGCCTATCGGCAGGGTTACGAGGACTACCGCCTCGGCCGTCCGCCAGCGTTCGGACAGTGGAGCGGGAATGACATCGCTTACGAGACCGGACGGCAGGCCGCGGCGCTGGCTGTCGCCAAGGGGCAGGATCTGCGGCCCATCCCGGTCAAGGGCAAGATCGCGAGCCACGACGTGATGCACCTCGTTGACCTCGGGAAGGCGTTGTTCCGCTTGGAGTGGGGCATCGAGTGAGATCAACCGGGGGTGGTCTCCAACTTCTGCCCCATCGTGGGGACCGGCGCGGGGAACCTTGCGCGAGATTTGCATCAATCTGGATTTCGGGTCTGACCCAGATGCGCGAGAAACCTAGCATTTGCAAGGGTCTGCCAACTGCCGCCGCGCTCGCCGTGGCCGCATACTGCCAGTATGAAACTCTGGCCCTTCACCCGCAAGTCGCTCGCCACCCCTTCCGAGGATCTCTCGGCCATCTTCGGTGTGATGCCGACCATCGCCGGCGCCTCGGTCACGCCGCTTGAGGCGCTGAAGGTGCCTGCGGTCTCGGCAGCCGTGCGCACCATCTCGGAAGCCTGCGCCACCCTCGACGTGAAGGTGGTCGAGATCCTCGCGGACGGAACCGAGGCTGACGTTCCCGATCATCCGATCCTGCCCCTCCTGCGCGACCGGGCGAACGACTGGACCTCGGGCTTCGAGCTGATCCGGGATATGGTGATCGACGCCCTCCTGACCGACATTGGCGCGCTGGCCTGGGTCAACCGTGTCGGCGGCCGGCCGGTGGAGATCATCCACTACCGCCGCGGCGTGATGGCGGTCGAGTTCGACCAGGGCACGGGAGAACCGCGCTACAGCCTGAACAGTGTGCCCCTGCCCTCCTCCGACGTGATCCACCTGCGCGAGCCCTTCGGCCGGTGCCCGGTGACGCTGGCCCGCGAGGCCATCGCCGCAGCGATCGTCATGGAGCGCCATGCAGCCCGTCTCTTCGGGCGTGGGGCGCGTCCCTCGGGCGTGCTGTCCTTCCCGAAAGGCATGGGCGACGAGGCCGTGAGGAAGGCGCGGGCCGCGTGGCGGGCAACGCACGAGGGGCAGGACGCGGGCGGCGCCACGGCGATCCTCTACGACGGCGCCGAGTTCCAGCCGCTGACGCTGGCCTCGACGGATGCCCAGTTCCTCGAGAACCGCAAGTTCCAGATCACGGAGATCGCGCGGGCCTTCAACATCCCGGCGCCGATGATCGGCGATCTTGAGCGGGCGACCTGGGGCAATGCCGAGCAGAAGGCGAAGGAGTTCCTGAGCTACTGCCTCGAACCCCGCCTCAAGGCGCTGGAAGGCGCCCTCGGTCGGGCGCTTCTGACGGAGGACGAGCGCGGCCGGTTCGCCATCCGCTTCGACCGCGACGACATCAGCCGCGCCGATCTCGCGACCCGCGCCACCACAATCAACAGCCTCATCGCTTCTCAGGTGCTGAACCCGAACGAGGGCCGCGGCTGGCTGGGCATGGAGCCGCGTCCGGGCGGCGACGAGTTCCGCAACCCGAACATCACGGCCGCCGCCGAGCCGCCGCAACAGGAGCCGTCGAATGCTGAATGACCTGAGCGCCATCCTTGCCGATGCGGAAGATCAGGAGCGCGGCGCCTGGTGCGATCTCCTCGACCCCGTGACCGGCCGCGCCACCGGCATCCGCTTCCGTGTGGCGGGACCGGACAGCCGGACGCAGGCGAAGGCCCGTCTGGCGCTGTCTGACGAGCTGGCAGAGGCGGCCGACGCGGACGGCCGGGTTTCGGCCGAGGCCCGCGAGAAGGCCCGCCTGAACAGCCTCGCGCGCTGCGTGCTGGCCTGGGAGATCGAGGAGGACGGCAAGCCCGTGCCCTTCTCTCACGCCAACGTCGTCCGCGTCCTTCGCGCGGCAACGTGGGTGCAGGCGCAGGTTGACGCCTTCGCCGCCGATCGTCGCACGCATCGGAGGACGCGCTGATGGATCGCATCGAGATCAAGGCGGCCTTCGCCACCGACGAGGCGGGCACCATCACCGGGACCGCCTGGCCCTTCGGCTCGCCCGACCGGGTGGGCGATGTGATTGAACCCGGCGCCTTCAAGTCCGTGGCCCTGCCTTTGCCCATGCTCGCGAGCCACGATCCCGCGGACGTGGTGGGCGTATGGGAGTCCGCGACCGCCGATGCGACCGGCCTTCAGGTGAAGGGGAAACTCCTCGTGGAGGACGTGGCCCGCGCCCGCGAGGTCCGCGCGCTCATCCAGGCCAAGGCTCTGACGGGCCTCTCGATCGGCTTCGCGACGAAGAAGGCCGCGCCCCGCCGGGGCGGTGGCCGCACCATTTCCGACCTCGACCTGATGGAAATCAGCGTGGTCGCCATTCCGGCGCATCCGGGCGCCCGGATCACTACCGCAAAGGCCGCGACGGCCGGAAAGGACGACATGACCGAGACCAACGACGCGCCCGACCTGTCGGCGCTGGAAACCAAGATGGGCCAGATGGCCGAGACGCTGAAGGGCTTCGATGGCCTGACCCAGCGGCTCGACAAGATCGAGGCGAAGGTGAACCGTCCCGGCGGCGGCGAGCAGCGCAAGGACGACGATGCCGAGCGCAAGGCGTTCGGCGCCTATCTGCGTGCGGGCAGCAACGCCCCGGCCGAGGAGCTGAAGACCCTCACCGTCTCCAGCGATCCGCAGGGCGGCTACCTCGCGCCGGCCGAGATGAGCACGGAGTTCCTGCGCGATCTGGTCGAGTTCTCGCCCGTGCGCAGCGTGGCGACGATCCGCGGCACCGCGGCGCCGTCCGTGATCTACCCGACCCGCACCGGCATCACGAATGCGAAGTGGAAGGGCGAGACGCAGGCGCAGGAAGCGTCCGAGCCCGGCTTCGGGCAGGCCGAGGTCATGGTGAAGGAGATCAACACCTACGTTGACATCTCGAACCAGCTTCTCGCCGACAGCGCCGGACAGGCCGAGGCCGAGGTGCGCCTCGCGCTGGCGGAAGACTTCGGCCAGAAGGAGGGCCTTGCCTTCGTGTCGGGTGACGGCGTGCTCGCGCCGGAAGGCTTCATGAACGCGGCCGGCATCCCCTACACCGCCAACGGCCACGCGACCAACCTCTCGGCCGATGCCCTCGTGACCATGCTCTATGCGATCCCGGCGACCTATCGGAACCGCGGCGCCTGGGCCATGAACGGGACGACCCTCGGCGTCCTGCGGAAGCTCAAGGACGGCCAGGGCAACTTCCTGTGGCAGCCGTCCTATCAGGCGGGCCAGCCCGAGACGATCCTCGGCCGCCCGGTGGTCGAGATGGTGGACATGCCCGACCTCGAGTCCGGCTCGTTCCCGATCGCCTATGCGGACTGGTCCGGTTACCGGATCGTGGACCGGCTGAACCTCAGCGTCCTGGTCAACCCCTACATCAAGGCGACCGAGGGCCTGACCCGCATCCATGCGACCCGCCGTGTCGGTGGACGCGTCCTTCAGCCTGCGAAGTTCCGCAAGCTGAAAATGGCAACCTCGTAAGGAGCACGCGACATGCGCGACCTCTATTCCAACATCAAGGCGGTGCCGGCACTCGCTCCGGCGGTGCAGGCCGCGGCGGCGAACGGGCTGACCGTGGACCTGATCAACACCTGGGGCGTGGCCTTCGTGGTCAATACCGGCGCGATCGCCGGCTCGGGCGACTTCGGCGTGAAGCTCCAGGAGAGCGACGACGGCACGACTTGGGGCGACGTGCCGGAGACTTCGGTGAAGTCCGACGCTCCGGCCACGCTGGACGCCTCGAAGAGCTACCGGCTCGGCTACGGCGGCTTCAAGCGTTATGCGCGCGTGGCGCTGACCAAGGCCGGCGGGACGAGCATCGCGGCCGGTGCCGTGGCGATCATCTCGCCCGCCGATAAGCCGGTGGCCTGACGATGCCCGGCAAGCCCCCTCGGATCTGCGGCTGTGGCCGGAAGGTCCCGGCGGGGCTTCGCTGCGAATGCCAGGCCAAGCGGGACGCGGAGCGCAAGGCGCGGTTCGACCGGACCCGGCCGAGTTCCAGCGCCCGCGGCTACACCTCGAAATGGGAACGGGCGCGGGCGGACTTCCTTGCCGCGCACCCGTTCTGCCGACGCTGCGGCGCCCCGGCGACCGTGGTCGATCACATCATCCCGCACCGGGGCGACCTGTCCCTGTTCTGGGATCGCTCGAACTGGCAGCCGCTCTGCGCTGCCGACCACAACAGCGCCAAGCAGATTGAAGAGCGGCGCGCAGCAAAAGGACAACGGACATGATTTACGCCACCAACGGCGCGAAATGCTACATCGGCGGGGTGATCGCCGACCCCGGCGCGGACGTGACCGAGACGACCTTCGCCTCCCAGAGCTGGACCGAGATCAAGGAAGTCGAGAGCCTCGGCACCTTCGGCGACAGCGCCTCCGAGATCACCTTCGAGTCGCTGAACCAGAACCGCACGAAGCGCCTCAAGGGCACCCGGAACGCGGGCGCGATGGATCTGATCTGCGGCCTCGACTATGCCGACGCGGGCCAGCTCGCGCTGATCGCGGCCGAGAAGACGATCCACGACTACGCGTTCCGCATCGTGTTCAACGATGCCCCGGCCGGTGGCACGCCTTCCGAGCGGATGTTCATTGCCAAGGTCGCCAGCGCCTCCGAGGCCCTGGACGCGGCCAACGCGGTCCTGAAGCTGAACGCCTCGCTCTGGATCAACTCGAACATCGTCCGCGTCGCGGCGGCGGAGTGAGGGTGACATGACCGCGGCGACGCTCGATGCCCTGAAGGCGCAGCTCTCGTTCACCGACGACATGGGCGGCGTTGATGACGCGCTCCTCGAACTGAAACTCGAGGCGGCGCGGAACCATGTCGAGCGTCTCCTCGGCTTCAGGATCGCGGAGACCTTCGGGGGCGACGGGCAGGACCCGGTGCCGCCCTCGATCGAGGAGGCGATCCTGCAACTGGCCGCGTGGTGGTATGAGACGCGGGAGGCTGCCAGCCCCGGCGCGCGTGAGGTGCCCTTCGGCGTCCGCGAGATCGTCGCGGAATATCGGGAGTGGAGCTTCTGATGGCGGACGACGGCGGCCTCGGCAAGTTCCAGCGGCGGATGCGCGCGGTCCCGAAGGCGGCGCGTGAAGCCGTCCAGCCCGCGCTTGTCAGGCAGGCCGAGGCGCTGGCCTCGACCATGCGGGCCGTTGCACCGAAGGACAGCGGCGATCTCGCGGGGTCCATCGCCGTCACGGGGCCGGGGCAGACGACGCCGGCCTATTCCCAGCCGGGCGGCGCCATGATGGTGGGCGAGAACCAGTCCGCGGTGACGGTGGGCAACAGCGACGTGCGCTATGCGCATCTGGTCGAATACGGGACCACGAAGAACGAGGCCAAGCCCTTCTTCTGGCCGTCCGTCCGGCTGCATCGCGCTCGGGCAGCCGCTGCGATCAAGCGGGCGATCGGCAAGGCGATCCGGGAGGCGGGCCGATGAGTGCGGAGGCCGCCGTTCAGATTGCCCTCCGGCACCGCCTCACGCTTGACGCGGGCGTGACCGCGCTTGTTCCGGCCGGGAACATCCTCGACGTGAACCAGCGCCCGGCCCCCTCGCCGTCCATCATCATGGGCGAGTCGCAGGCGGTGGATTCGGGCGACAGCTTCGCCCGCGATCGGCAGCGGATCTATCACACGCTCCATGTCTGGAAGAAGGAGCCTTCGCTCCAGGGCGTGAAGCGGATCTGCGGCGAGATCCGGCGGGCGATCCATGCCGACCGCCTGCTCCTCCCGGCGGGCTTCCACGCGGCCGACGCGCGCGTGTCGGACATGCGCCAGATGCGCGACCCGGACGGCCTGACCTCGCACGGCGTCGTGACGGTCGAAGTCCTCGTTCAGGAGGTGGCGTGATGCAGGCCGGCAAGCTCTCCCGCGTGATCGAGATCCACGGCGCCACCTTCGCCGTTGACGACTTCGGAACGCCTCTCCCGACATGGACGAGGAAGGCCACGCTGCGCGCGGAGATCGTCACGGCCGAGGCGTCCGAGTTCATCCGCGGCTGGGGCGTGAGCGAGGAGACGGCCATCGTCTTCCGCACCCGCTTCCTCGACGGGATCACCATGTCCGACCGGGTGAGCTTCGACGGCCAGCACTTCAACATCAAGGGCGTGGTGCCGATCGGCCGCCGGAAGGGGCTCGAGCTGCGCTGCGTCGCCACGGAAGGAGAGGCGTGATGCGCGGGACGAAACCGCACCTCCGGGCCGATGCAGAGGCCATCACCGATCTTACGGCGCCCGCGTGGCTGTCCCGTGCCGCTGCGCTGGAATGGTGCCGCGTGATGCCGATCCTCACGGAACGGAAGATCCTCACCGTCGCCGACCTCGGCAGCCTTGAGAACTACTGCGTTGCCGTTGGCACCGTCCGCGAGATGGAGACGATGATGCAGGACGAGGGCCGCGTGATCGAGACCCCGACCGGGCCGAAGCGGCACCCGGCGGTGGGCATCCAGTCCGACGCCATGACCCGTGCGCGCCTTCTCGCGGCCGAGCTGGGGCTCACGCCTGTGTCGCGCTCGCGTCCGGCAATCCGTGAGGACGACGACGAGGACGAGTTGCTCGGATGATGCGCCCCGGCTGGATAGACGATGGCTCCGAGATCCCCGACCCGCTGGGCTACGGGGAACGTGCGGTGGCATGGCTGAAGAAGCTGAAGCACCCGAAGAACCCGGCCATGGGCCATCCCTTCCAGCTCGATCCGTGGCAGGAGCGGATCGTGCGGCGGATCTATGGACCGCGCCACCCGGACGGCTCGCGGATCGTGCGCCGCGTCGTGCTCCTCCTGCCGCGGGGCAACCGCAAGACATCTCTTTGCGCCGCCCTCACGCTCCTGCATCTCATCGGCCCGGAGCGGACGCCGGGCGGCCTGACGGTCTCGGCCGCCTCGGCGCACGAGCAGGCGCTCGAGCTGTTCAACGAGGCCGCGCTCATCGTCCAGCACGATCACCGGCTGCGGAAGCATCTGAACATCCGCGAGTATGTCAGCCGCATCGCCTTCCCCAAGGAGGGGAGCCGCTATGTCGCGGTGGCCGCCGATGGCAAGGTGCTGCACGGCAAGACCCCGAACGTCGTCATTGCCGACGAGCTGCACGCTTGGGAGGGCCGCGCCGGTCTCCGGCAGTGGGAGGCGCTGGACAGTGCCCTCGTGAAGGTGCCGGGCACGCTGATGATTGTCGCCAGCACCTCGGGCCGCGGGCAGGAAAACCTCGCGTGGAAGACCATCGAATATGCGATCCGCGTCCAGAAGGGCGAGATTGACGACCCGGCCACGCTGCCGGTGATCTTCATGGCCGAGCCCGAGGACGACTGGAAGGACGAGGAGCTTTGGCGGGCGGTCAACCCCGGCCTGCCCTACGGCTACCCGGACCTCGACAGCTACCGGGACAAGGCGCGCAAGGCCGAGTTCTCGCCGTTCGAGCGCGACAGCTTCCTTCAATACAACCTCAACCGCTGGCTGGATCAGTCCAGCTCGCCCTTTGTCGAGATGCACGTCTATGACAGGGGCGCGCACGAGGTTGACCTCGATGAGCTGGAGATGGTTCAGGCCCCGTGCTGGCTCGGCGTGGACCTCTCGAAGAACGAGGATCTCACCTGTGTCGTGGCGGCATGGGAGGACGGGCAGGACGGCTACCAGGTGCATCCCTGGTTCTTCTGTCCCGAGGACAACCTGCGCGCCCGCGGCGAGCGGCACGGCGTCGATTATGTGACCTGGGCGGAAGAGGGCTTCATCATCCCGACGCCCGGCAACACCGTGGACCTGCGCGCGGTGGAGGCGCACATCCGCGAGCTTTGCGCCCGGTTCAACGTCCGCGAGATCGCCTTCGACCCGACCTATGGCCGGGCCATGATGGCGAACCTCGTGGATGACGGGCTTCCGGCGGTGGAGTTCCGTCAAGGCTGGGTGACGATGGCGCCGGCCGTGAAGGAGCTGGAGCGCGCGATCCTCGCCGGAGCCTTCAAGCACGGCGGGCACCCGGTCCTGCGCTGGAACTTCGAGAACGTGCAACTGCACGTCGATGCCGCGGGGAACCGCTCGTTCCACAAGGGCAGGAGCGGGAACAAGATCGATGGCAGCGTGGCAACGGCAATGGCCGTGGCTCGGGCTGCGGCCGGCGAAGAGCAATTCACCACATCGGCGTCGTGGTTCACCGACGACATGTGGACCGCCTGAGGAGGGCTGAATGTCAGGAGATCAGGAACGGCTGGTGGTGCTCCTCGAGGCGCGCATCCGCGACTTCGAGAAGAACATGCAGCGGGCCGAGCAGCGCGGAACGCGGTCCTACAGCCGGTTGCGCCGGGACTCGCGCTCGGCAACGCAGGCCATGGAGCAGGACATGGTTCGCGGCACGTCCCGGATCAACCAGGCGCTGGCCTCGACCTCGGCGCAGATCGGCACCTTCGGCCGGGCGTTCCTCGGTGGGCTCGCGGGCGGCATGATCACCGCGGCCTTCGCCGGCATCTCGACCAGCGTCACCGACACCGTGCGCAGCGTGGCGCAGCTCGGCGACGAGGCCAAGCGCGCAGGCCTGTCCGCCAAGGCCTTCCAGGAATGGAAGTTCGTGGCCGAGCAGAACCGTATCGGCGTGGACAGCCTCGTGGACGGCTTCAAGGAGCTGAACCTGCGCGCCGACGAGTTCATCGTGACCGGCGCCGGGCCGGCGGCCGAGGCCTTCCAGCGGCTCGGCTATGACGCGGCCGCGCTGCGCGAGGGGCTGAAGGAGCCGTCCGAGCTGATGCTCGAGATCATCGGCCGGATGCAGGACCTCGACCGGGCGGCGCAGATCCGCGTGGCCGACGAGATCTTCGGCGGCACGGGCGGCGAACGCTTTGTCGAGCTTCTCAGTCAGGGCGAGGCGGGCCTTCGCAAGACGATCAACCGCGCGCATGAGGCGGGCGCCGTGCTCGATGCGGAGATGATCCAGAAGGCGGCCGAGCTGGATCGGAAGTTCCAGGAGCTGACGACCTCGGCCGGCAACTTCTTCAAGGCCGTTGTCGTCGGCGCGGCAGACGTGGCCGCCGAAGCCGCGGACCTTCGGAGCCGGCTGGACAACATCTTTCCCGACCGGGCGCAGGCCGACGCGCTTCTCGGCGCCGGGGTGGCCGATGCCCTGGAGGAAGACCGGGACGCGCTCGACGCGCATGCAGAGCAGGTCGCGCGCATCCGGCAGGCGTATGAGCAGCTCGGCGACCGGGCCGCGGCACTCATTCCCGAGATGCGGCAGGTCGCCGCCACGCTTGAGGCATGGGGCTACAGCGACGCCTCGGCAGAGCTTGCGGCGACGGCCGACGAGACGCGGCGGCTCGTGGAGGGGATGCGCGACGGCACGATCAGCGCGGAAGAGTTCGAGACCGGCCTCACGTCCGTCACGACCCGCGCGAATGCCGCCATGTCCGCCCTTGATAAGGTCGATCGAGCGCAGTTCTCCAACGTGATCGCGGGCATCGGCGGGCTTGTCACCGCCCTCGCGAAGGCCATCGGCATGGCGCGGAACCTCCGGGACGCGCTGCCGGGCGGATCTCCGGCCACCTCGGACGACGAGCGGGGCGGCAACACCGGGAACGCCCGCGACGCCTGGACCGGGACGAAGAACGCCCCCCGCACCTCCCCGCGTCCGCAGCGGCCGGGCGTGGATAGCCTGGGCGACTTCCTCGACGCGGGCGCCAGTGCCGGCGGGGGTGGTGGAGCGGCGCCGAAATCGGAATATGCGGGCGAAGTGATCTCGATCCGCGAGGCGACGGCCGCGCTTGAGGCCGAGGCCGCAGCCCTGAACGCGGCAGAGGTTGCGATGCAGGGCTATGCCGACGTGGCGGACTATGCCGCGAAGCGGGCCGAGCTTCTGGTCGCTGCGCAGAAGGACGGCAAGGAGATAACGCCTCAGCTTGCGGCCGAGATCGACCAGCTCGCACAGGACTATGTGAATGCAGGTCGGGCAGCCGACAACGCCCGCGAGCGGCACGAGGCATTCGAGGATGCGCTCTCGCAATCGAAGGCCACGCTGGAAGGCGCCTTCACGGGGCTGATCACGGGGGCGCACAGCTTCTCCGACGCGCTCAACATGGTGATCGCCAAGCTCGCCGAGATGGTCGCCAGCAGCGCCTTCGACGGGCTGTGGAGTGCGGGCCTCGGCAGCGCGGTGGGCAGCGCCCTCGGCGGCATGGGCTTCTCGGGGGGCGGCTACACCGGGCCGGGCGGCAAGAACGAACCCGCTGGCGTCGTCCACAAGGGCGAGGTGGTCTGGAGCCAGGCCGATGTTGCGAAGGCCGGCGGCGTGGCCGTGGTCGAGGCGATGCGGCGCGGTGCGCGTGGCTATGCGTCCGGCGGCGTCGTGGGCGGCTCGACGGGCAGCACCAGCGGCGGTGGCCGATCCGAGGTGCTCGTCACGCTCTCGCCCGAGCTTGAGGCCCGCATCCTGAAACAGGCCGAGGGGCAGTCGATCGCCATCACGCAGGCCGGCGTTGCGCAGCTCGACCGGGCGTTGCCCGTGCGCTTCGACCAGATCGCCAAGAACCCGAGGAGGCGCTGATGGCCTACACCTTTCCCCTCACGCGCGCCGACTTCTTCGCCGGCCTCACGATCGAGACCTGCACCTTCGACCTGCCGGAGGTGGTGGAAATCAGCCGGACGGCGGCCGGTGAGGTGCTGACCGCGGATCTCGGCCCACGGCTCTGGCGCGGCCGCATCACGCTTCCCTTCCTCACGCATGCGGAGGCCGAGGCGGTAAAGGCGAAGCTGCATCTCGTCCGCGGCGGTGGCGCGAGCCTCCTCGTCTATCCTCCGCAGAAGCCCGCGCCCGTGATCGATCCGACCGGCGCCGTCCTGGGCGGCGCCTCGCCCGCGATCAACGCGCTCTCTGCCAACCGGGAGATGAAGCTCGAGGGGCTTCCCGTGGGCTACCGCATCAGCGAGGGCGACTTCCTGAGCTTCGCCTACGGGAGCAACCCGACCCGCCGCGCGCTGCACCAGGCCGTGACCGCAGGGACCGCGAGCGGCTCCGGGATCACCAACTTCTTCGAGGTGGTGCCCGCGATCCGGCCTGGCGCCGCGATCGGCGCGGCCGTGACCCTGATCAAGCCCTACTGCAAGGCGGTGGTCATTCCCGGCAGCGTGAACCCCGGCATCGCCGCCGGCCTTTACACATCAGGGATCAGCTTTGCATGGCAACAGACGCTGCGATGAACCGCCTCAAGCGCCAGATGTGCGCCGTTCTGACGGGCGCTCTGGCCGGTGGCAACCCTCCGGTGCCTGAGGCCGGCGCGTTGCTCTGGCGGGCGTTCTGGCAGGTCTCGCGGTGCCGCACGATGCACGCCGCGGGGCCGAACCCGATCGGCTGGACCGAGCTGGAGGCGTGGTGCCGGCTGATGCGCGTGCCGCTCGAGCCGCATCACGTCGAGATCATCGCCGCGATGGACGACGCTTGGCTCGATCACGCCTACGCAAACCGCGGTGGGCGGGCGGCTCCGGTGAAGTCGAGCCAGCCGCTCACACCCGAATTGCTCGACGCCTTGTTCGGCGGCTGAGAGCGAAGGCAGGATGCGCCTGGGGCCAGCCGCCTCGCAAGCATCCCGATCAGACGGTGAGTGCGTAAACCCCGTCATGGCACGGCCGGATGTCTCCAATGTCGGCGCGGTGCAGATCGCCACGAGTGAAGACCGGAGGCGATCATCTGGACCCCGCGTCAGGGGACCAAGAGGCCCCGGCTGGCTTGCCGGGGCCTCGCCATTCGCGCCCGCGCCGAGATGCGTCTCGCCGAGGAATACGACGCCGCGCAGGAGCGGGGAGAGGTTTCCAAAGGTGGCGGGCGCCCCGACTGCGTTGAGGACCGCAACGCAGTCCCCGCCACCGCTGCCGATCTCGGCACCCGCCGCGACGAGATCATCAGGTCTTCGGCAGGTATGCCTTAATTCCCTTTAGGGCCTGAGAGCAGTTGGCAACGAGCATAAGGAACTCGGCTTGGTCATCCAAACGCGGAGAGTGATCTTTGCTCGTAAGCCAGATGTCCCGCGCCATGTTATACGCGGTGACCGCGACAGGCTCATTCATTGTAACTTCAACTTTTTCCGTCATGTCGTCTGCTTCCTCAATCGCACACCAGGGCCGCCGCCGTTCTCTGGGATGAACTCGACGCCGGCCGCCTCCAATGCTGCCCGGATTGCCTCGACGGTGGAAGCCCTTAGTTCCTCGCCGCGCTCGAATCGGGCGACCGTATCCGGCGACACTCCCGCCGCGGCGGCCAGTTCCCGCACCCCGAGTCGCACCGCCGCCCGCGCCATTCTGCTCTGATCTGGTGTCATCGTAACCCTGTTATGATTTCTGTTGACAGGCAGTGCCGCCCCATGCTTATCGTAACCTCGTTACGAAACATCATCAAGGGAGTCCCCGATGACCGTTCAGACCAGATCCCTCGCTGACTGCCAGACCGCCGCAGTCAAGCTCTACTCCTTGGCTCAGGCCGCCGTCGAACTCTACGACCAGGTGCCATCCGGCAACGGCGCCCCTGCAAACGGTCTCCATGCGCTTCTGGAGGTTCTGGTTCAGAAGGCCGATGCTCTCGCCAACGACATCGACGCATTGGAGCGGGGCGCGCGCGCCGCCGCGAAGGAGGCCCGCTCATGAGCGAACGCCCCTATTACCGCGCCTGCGCCGTCCTCTCGATCATCCAGGCGCACATTCTTGCCCATGATTCGACGGTCGATCCTGACATCGCCTTCCGTGGCGGCTACCTCCCGACCGACGCGCTGGAGCTTGCCGCACGCGAGCTGTCTGATCTGCTCGAAGATCTGGAGGAACTGGAGAACCGCCGGAAGGCTGATGCGGCGCAGAAGGCTGCGGCCTGACCTGTTCCCCCGGTGCTGCATAAGCCGGTAAAGTCCAGCAGCATCCGGCACCAGCAGGGGGAAGAAGAGGGGGAAGGCTGCAAAGCTTTCCCTTTTTAAACAATTGGTTAACCGGCAAAACTGGCGGAAGAGGTGGGATTCGAACCCACGGAGCGGTTGCCCGCTCGCTGGTTTTCAAGACCAGTGCCTTAAACCACTCGGCCACTCTTCCATACCTGCCGCTAGCGGCTGGCGTATCGGCTCTGTCAGCGCCGACAACCGCCTCTCGCGGACCTAACCGTAACCCCGTGTAACCACAATCCTATTCTTCGGTCCAGCACTGCGGGCGGCGCGAACCTACAACAGCTTTCAAGACCGCTGCAATCGACCACTCTGCCACTCTTCCAGAGCCGCCGGGACAGCACATTGCCCGGCGCGCGGCGAAGAACTACCGGGAACCCTGTGGCAGCACAATGCCGATCTGACAGCGGCCAGTGACCGCACCAAGGACTGACCGCTGGATACCGAATGGGCGTCAACTCATCGCGCGCGCGATGGTCCAGAGGCCGAAGCCCAGCATGAAAATCCCCGAGATGCGCGCCACCCACGGCCCGAACGCGGGTGGCAAACGGCGCTGGGCGGCCGCAACCATTCCCGCCAGCAAGATCCACCACAGCATCGAGCCGGTGAAGACGCCCGCCACGACGAGGGCCGCCGAGACCGGATCCGCCTCGCGCGCGAGGCCGAGGGCCGCAAAGATGGCCGCAAACGTCAGGATCGTTGCCGGATTGGCGAGCGTGAGAAGGAAGGTCGCGGCCAGCGTGGCCCCGAGACCGCCGGCCGCCGCCTGCGCCGCACCCGGCTGGGGACGGGCTCGCAGGCTGC
The DNA here is from genome assembly GCF_021391315.1 of Cereibacter azotoformans. Taxonomy (NCBI): domain Bacteria; kingdom Pseudomonadati; phylum Pseudomonadota; class Alphaproteobacteria; order Rhodobacterales; family Paracoccaceae; genus Cereibacter; species Cereibacter azotoformans. Next base: position 1,908,799 of record NZ_CP090021.1, read on the forward strand.
GAAGGCCCAGCCAGATCAGAAACGCCCCTCCCCCGAGGCCGAGCGGCAGGGCGATGCGGTCGAGGACGGCCGCGAAGGTCGCAAATCCCGCGGCCGCGGCGGCTGCATAGGAGGCGTCCGCCAGCGCCGTGCCAAGCCCGCCAGCCACGCCCGCCCGGAACCCGTGTGACAGCGTCCGCTGGATGCAGAGGGCGCCGATGGGCCCGAGGGGCGCGGCCACAGCAAGCCCCATGAGCGTGGCCTTGAAGAACAGCATCATCGCGGCACCAGCGGCGCCGTCCGAAGCGTGGACAGCGCGAGCATCGTCTCGGAGCGGGCGATCAGCCCATCGCCCTTCATCTGCCCGAGAAAGGCCTCGACCCCGTCAAGGTTCGCCGCACGCAGGTGGATCAGATAGGACCAGGCACCCGTCACATGATGACATTCGGTGATGCCGGGATGGCTCGTTGCGAAAGCGCGAAAGGCCTCCTCGCGCGCGTGGGGCACGTCCGCCCAGATCAACGCAAGAACCGGCAGGCCCAGAGCCTCGGGTGCGACATCCAGCGTGAAGCGCCGGATGACGCCCTGCGCCACAAGCCGCCTCACACGCTCATTGACGGCCGAGGTGGACAAGCCGACCTGGCCGGCCACTTCGGTCAGGGACCGGCGAGCGTCCTCGGCCAGAAGCCCGGCAATTTCCCGGTCAATGTCGTCTATCACAGCCAGAATACCTGCATATCACACCTCGAACGATAATGTTGCCTGTAACACAGGTTTCACCACCCGTCCACCGGGATCACCAACGGAAAAGGGGCGCGGATCTCTCCGCGCCCCTTCCCTCGATCTGGTGCTTTCGGATCAGAACCGGAAGCCGACCTTCGCCTGAAGCGTGGTCGCGTCCGCGTCGGTGCCCGCATCGTCGAACGTGTCCCACTCGTGGCGCAGCAGTTCGGCGCCCACCGACCAGCGGTCGTTCAGCATGTAGTCGTAGCCGATGCCGTAAACGTAGCCGTCGTCCGGGTCGCCCGCGTCCGACGTCACGTCGGCCCAGGTTCCGCCGGCGGTCGCGTAGAGCAGACCCCGCCCGATCTTGCCGCCCGCCATCAGCTTCAGCGTCGCCACGTTATCGAGCTCTGCACTGTCGCCAATGTCGATGTTGGTCATGTCATAGGCGATTTCCGCACCGACCACGGCACGGCCAAAATCGTAGCGGTAGCCGGCGTGCACGCCGCCGATGGCGCCGTTGCCGTCCAGGCCGCTGATCTCCGTACCAACGTCACCGTAGCCGAGCTGGCCGCCGACGTAGAAACCGCTCCAGTCGGTGACCGGAGCGACCACGACGGGGGCAGGCATCGGCTCGACAATCGGCTCCGGTGCCACGGTGATCGGGCCGCCCGCGAAGGCAGGAGCGGCAAGAAGGCCACCGAGCGCGAGCGCTGCAATGCGTTTCATCTCTGTCTCCAATCAAGCTTCCGGCTTCCGCGCTGCTGCGTTGCGGTCACGCCGGATCTGTCGTTGACGGTCTCGCACCGCCGGATGTGGCGGCGCTTCCCGTGCCCCATGTCGTATGTATCGCGCACGGTCCGCGCCAGAGCCACTCACGCTGTGGTGAAGCGGGCGAGTGGTCTTGCGCCAATTCCCGCTCAAGAGGAGAGAATCATCGGCAATCAGGCGCCGGCCTTGTCTTCCAGCGTCAGCCACTCCTCTTCCGCCTGCGCCAGAAGGGCCTGACGCTCGGCCATGGCTTCGGTGGCCTTGCGGAACTTGACGGGCTCGCGGGTGAAGAGATCCTCGGCCGCCAGGAACTCCGAGAGCTTAGCGATCTCGGCCTCGAGCCGCTCGATGATGCCGGGCAGGGCCTCGAGGCGCTTGCGCTCGGTGAAGGTCAGGCCTTCCGCCGGTTTCTTCGCCTCGGGCCGCGGCTGGGCCTTCGGCGCGTCGCGCGCGGGCTCGGGGGCGGCGGCCTCGGGGGTGCCCCGCTGGGCCAGATGGTCGCTCCAGCCACCGGCATAGACCGTGGCCCGCCCCTGCCCCTCCAGCGCCACGGTGGTGGTGGCCACCCGGTCGATGAAGTCGCGATCGTGGCTCACCAGCAGAACCGTTCCGTCGTAATCCCCGAGAATGTCTTGCAGAAGATCCAGCGTCTCGACGTCGAGATCGTTCGTCGGCTCGTCGAGGATCAGCAGGTTCGACTCGCGCGCCATGATCCGCGCCAGCAAGAGCCGGGCCTTCTCGCCGCCCGACAGCGACCGCACCGGCGCCCGCACCTGACGCTCGTCAAAGAGGAAATCCTTGAGGTAGCCCACCACATGCCGCGGCTGGCCCCGCACCATCACCTGATCCTGCTGCCCCGAGACGCGCATCGCCGGATCAGAGGTCAGGCTGTCCCAGAGCGAGGCTTCGGGATCGAGCTGGGACCGCGTCTGGTCGAAGATCGCCACCTGCAGATTCGTGCCCAGCGTGACCGTGCCGGCGTCCGGCTCCATCTCGCCGGTCAGCAGTTTCAGCAGCGTGGTCTTGCCCACGCCGTTCGGTCCGACGAAGGCCACACGGTCGCCGCGCAGCACGCGCAGCGAGAAATCCTTCACGATCGGTTGCCCGTCGAAAAGTTTCGTGAGGCCCTTTGCCTCGATCACGCGCTTTCCCGAGGTCGGCCCGGACTCAAGTTCGAGCGCCGCCGTGCCCTGCCGGCGAATCTGCGACCGGCGCTCCTCGCGCATCGCCGCCAGCGCGCGCAGCCGGCCCTGGTTGCGCTTGCGCCGCGCCGAGATCCCCTCGACCGCCCACCGCGCCTCGGCCTTGATCCGGCGGTCGAGCTTGTGGCGCTGGTCGTCCTCCTCGGCCCAGACCTGCTCGCGCCACTCCTCGAACCCCTCGAACCCCGACTCGCGCCGCCGCACCTGCCCACGGTCGATCCAGAGCGTCGCGCGGGAGAGCGCGCGCAGGAAGGCGCGGTCGTGGCTGATCAGCACGAAGCCCGCCCGCGTCTCGGACAGCTGCGCCTCGAGCCACTGGATCGCCTGGATGTCGAGGTGGTTCGTCGGCTCGTCGAGCAGCATAAGATCCGGCGCCTCGGCCATGAGCTTGGCCAGAGCCGCCCGGCGCCGCTCGCCGCCCGAGGCGGTCGCAACCGGCGTGTCGGGGCGGAACTTCAACCCCTCTGCCACCATCTCGACGCGGTATTCCTCGCCCTGCGCCAATCCCGAGGCCGCATAGTCGCCCAGCGTGGCGAAGGCCGACAGGTCGGGATCCTGCTCCATGTAGCCGACCGATGTGCCGGCCGGCACCACCCGGTCGCCGCGGTCAGGCTCGACCAGCCCCGCCATGACCTTGAGGAGCGTGGACTTGCCCGAGCCGTTGCGGCCGACGAGGGCCACCCGGTCCTGTTGCTGGACCACAAGGTCGAGACCGTCGAAGACCGGCTCGCCGCCGAAGGTGAGGGAAATGCCGGAGAGCTGAAGGAGGGGTGCGCGTGCCATGACCGTCCGCTACAGGGGGCCGTGGCCCGCGTCAACGTGTCCGCGGGCACGGATCGGTCAGCGCGTCTCCTGCGGCGCGCCGCCGCCCGCCAGCACCGACAGGACTGACCGGGCGGCCCGCAGGCCCGGCGCCTCGTCGCCCTGCCCCAGCCTCTCCATCGTGAGCTGCATTGCCGCCTGCTGGGCCGACCTCTGGGACGCGTCCTCGAGCAGCGCGAGAAGGGCGGGGGCGATCCGCTCGGCGCGGCAGCGCGGGCCCAGGAACTCCGGCACCACGCGGCTGTCCGACACGAGGTTGACCAGCGTCACCGTGTCGATCCGGGCCATCCGCGAGATGAGCCACATCGAGAGCGGGTTCATGTCATAGGCGATCACCATCGGAGTACCGTTCGCCGCCAGCTCGAGCGAGACGGTGCCCGAGGCGGCGAGCGCCACGTCGGCCGCCGCGAAGGCCGCCCGCTTGCGCTCGGCATCCTCGATCACCAGCGGATGAACCGGCCAGCCCGCCACCTGCTCGCGCACCAGATCGGCCACATGCGGCACCGTCGGCACCAGCACGGTGAGGCCCGGATGCCGGTGGCGCAGCCGCGCGAGCACGTCGCCGAACACGGGCGCAAGCCGCGTCACCTCGGACCGGCGCGAGCCCGGCAGCACGAGGATCACCGGCCCCGTCGCCACCCGCTCGCGCAGCGCCTGAACCTCGGCCTCGGAGGCGCGCGGCTCGGCCACGACCGGATGGCCCACGAAGTCGCAGGTCATGCCGGCGGCGGTCATGTAGGGCGGCTCGAACGGCAGCAGCGCCAGCACATGATCGACATGGCGCGCCATTCGCGCCGCCCGCCCCGGCCGCCAGGCCCAGACCGAGGGGGCGACATAATGGATCGTGCGCACCGAGGGCCTCGCCCGCTTCACGAGAGCCGCCACGCGGAGGCCGAAGTCGGGGCTGTCGATCGTCACCAGCGCCTCGGCCCCCGAGGCCAGACAGGCCTCGGCCGCCTCCCGCACCCGGCGGCGCAGGTGGAGGTATTTCGGCAGGATCTCGGCCAGACCCATCACCGAAAGCTCCTCCATCGGGAAGAGGCTCACGAGCCCTTCCGCCTGCATTGCGGGCCCGCCTACCCCGGCGAACTCCGTCCCCGGTGCAAGGTCCGAGAGCCCCGCCATCAGGGCGCCGCCCAGGCGGTCGCCGGACGGCTCGCCGGCGATCAGGAAGAACTTCATGGCTCCCTCGCCCAGAGGAAGAGGCCCGCCTCTTCGGCCGCGCGCACCGTCGCCTCGCGGTCGAGCAGGATCACGCCGCCCGCCTCCCAGGCGATGCCGGCCAGGCCCGCCGCGGCCGCGCGCGCCACGGTGGCCGGCCCCAGCGTCGGCAGGTCGATCCGGCGATCCTGCCCCGGCTTCGGCGCCTTGTAGAGCACGCCCCGCGCGCCCGCGGGATCGGGCCGCCCCGCCGTGGCCGCCACCCAGTCGAGCATGGCATCGGTGCCGGGCAGCGCCTCGACCGCAAGGCAGAGGCCCTGCGCCACCACCGCGCCCTGCCCCACATCCACCCGCCCGATCGCCTCGACGATCGCCGCGGCGCGCCCCACGTCGCGCACGTCGCCCTCGCGCGGGGCCCCGCAGAGCGTGGCCGCCTCGGGCACCAGATCGGGCGCAATATCGGAGACCCCAACGACCGCGAAGCCCTCTTCCTCAAAGATCGCGATCACGGCGCGCAGCGTGGCATCATCGCCCGCCTGCATGGCGCCGATCAGCCGGGGCACCATCTGCGCGGTCAGCGGATCGAACAGCGACGGATCGAGCCGCGGACGGCGGACCGCCCCGGCAAAGACCAGCCGCGACACCCCCGCCGTCTCCAGTTCGCGCAGGAAAGGCACGAGCCGTTCGACCCGGAAGGTGATGTCGGCTTCGAGCCCCTCGGGGGCAAACCCCTCGAGCGCGGCCACCAGCGGCACCTCGCCCGCCGCGCGCAGGGCCCAAGCCAGATGGCGCGGCAGGGCCCCCGTCCCGGCGATGATCGCGGTCGAGGCCACCGTCATTGCGGCGTCAGGAACGAGCGGTCGGTGGCCGCCAGGATGAAGTCGGTCATCTCGCGCACATGCGGGCTGTCGGTCTCATCGGCCAGACGGCGGGCCCGGTCCAGGAAGGTGCCCTCGCCCTGCGCCAGCATCTGATAGGCCGCCCGCAGCGCGGTGATCTCGGCCCGGCTCACGCCGCGGCGCTTGAGCCCCACGAGGTTCAGCCCGTCGAGTTCCCCCCGCGGTGCCTGCACGAGCCCGTGCGGCAGCACGTCGTTCGTCACCATCGTCACCGCGCCGATGATCGCGCCGCGGCCCACGCGCACCCACTGGTGCACCCCCGAGAGCCCGCCCACGATCACATCGTCGCCGATCCAGCAATGGCCGGCGATGGCGGCCTGATTGGCGAGGATCACCCGGTGGCCGAGCGTCGCATCATGGCCCACATGGGCGCCGGTCATCAGCAGGCAGTCGTCGCCGACCCGCGTCACGCCGCCGCCGCCCTCTGTGCCGCAGTTGAGCGTCGCGCCCTCGCGGATGCGGCAGCGCGCGCCCACGACCAGCCGCGTGCGCTCGCCCCTGTACTTCAGGTCCTGAGGAACCTCACCCACCACGGCAAAGGGGAAGATCACCGTTTCGGCCCCGACCTCGGTCCACCCCGTCACCACGGCGTGGCTCTTGACCACGACACCCGGGCCGAGCGTCACCTCCGGCCCGATCAGGGCGAAGGGACCGATCCGGCATCCTTCACCGATCACGGCGCCCGGTTCGACGATGGCGGAGGGATGGATCTCGGCCATCTCTTATCCTTTCGGTATGTCCAGCATGGCGGCGAACTCGGCCTCGGCGGCCAGTTCCCCATCGACCGAGGCGCGCCCCTCGAACTTCCAGACCTTGCCGCCGCCGCGCTTCACCGTCACGGCCATCTCGAGCACGTCGCCCGGCACCACCTTGCGGCGGAACTTCGCGCCGTCGATGCCCATGAAATAGACCTTGGCCCCCTTGTCGGCGAGGTCGAGCGACACGCCCACCAGCACGGCGGCGGTCTGCGCCATCGCCTCGATGATCTGCACGCCCGGAAAGATCGGCAAGCCGGGGAAGTGCCCGGTGAACTGCGGCTCGTTCATGGTCACGCACTTGATGCCCACGGCGCTCTGGTTCGGGACGATGTCGCGCACCCGATCCACCAGAAGAAACGGGTAACGGTGCGGGATGATCCGCTGGATCAACTGGATATCGGCGGAGAGCGTCGCTTCGGCGGCTTCGGTCATCGCATGGGTTCCTTGGCGGAGGGTGGAGCGGCCTGGCCTCCCGAGCCTTGCTAGCAAGGCAGCGGCACGGCGGCAAGCCGCAGGGTCATGGTGAGGCGGGTGGCGGCAGGGGCGCCTCGCCCGCGGGCGCCGGCGGGCCATCGGCCCCCTGCGGCGGCGCGGCCCCGGAAGACGGGGACGCCTCGCCCTCCGCAGGCGCCGCATCTGCGGGCGTCCGGGCATCCAGCCGTTCGATCGCCTCGTCGGTGATGTCGGCCGCATCGCGCGAGAGGACGACAGAGCCGCGGTCGATGAGCACCATCGCCCCCCGCTCCTGCATCAGGCGGGCGAGGATCGGCAGGGCCTGCTCGACGATGCGCTGCCGCTCTTCGTCGCGCTGCCGCGTCAGACCGCGCGACTTGGCTTCCTGAGCGTCCCGGATGCCCTCGACCCTGGTGTCGAAGTCGGCCGCCAGACGCCGGAACTCGTCGGGCTCGAGGCTGCCGCGCTGCGCCGTGAGCGCGCGTTCCTCGGCCTCGAGCGCGGCCTCGATCTCGCGGTTCTCGGCGATCAGGGCGCGCGAGGCCGCCTGGAACCGCTGCTCGAGCGCGCGCCCGAGCGACGTGTCGGTGATGAGCCGGCTCTGGTCGATGACCGCGACCCCGGCCGGAACCGGGGCAGCGTCGGACTGCGCACGGGCTGCCCCCGGCAGGGCCAGCGCACAGGCCAGGGCCACGACCGGAAGCCGACGCATCAGAACCGGGTCGAGATCGTCAGGTCGAAGAACTGCTCCTTGTCGTAGTCCTGCTTCTCGATCGCCTTGGCAAAGTTGAACCGCAGCGGCCCGATGGGCGTGGTCCAGAAGACCGAGACACCGACAGAGGACCGGAGGTGGAAGTCGTCGTCCACCGGATCGTCGCCGTTCTCGCCGCCGTTCACGTCATCCAGGCTCCAGACCGATCCTGCGTCCATGAAGACGCCGCCCATGAAGCCGTATTCCTCGGGCAGGCCCAGCGGGAACTCGGCCTCGAGCCGGGCAACCGCGAAGTAGTTGCCGCCGAGCGCGTCCTCGTTGCCGACATTCAGGTCGCGCGGACCGATGCCGTTCGGCTCGAACCCGCGGATCTTGCCATTGCCGAAGAAGCGGTCGGTCACGCGCGAGGAATCGTCGCCGATCATGTTCAGCACCCCGCCCTCGACGACGGCGCGAACGGTGAGTTCCTCGTTCCAGACCTTGCGCTCGGTCAGCGCGAGCGCGGTGGTGGAGACATACTCCACATCCCCGCCGACACCCGCGAAATCCTGGCTGAAGCGCAAGAGATTCCGCCCGGTCGGGTTCATGCCGCCCCGGTTCGAATCCCACGAATAGGTGTAACCCAGCGACGAGGCGATCAACGCACCGCGATCTTCCTCCTTCCGCAGGATGATCGACGAGGCGTCCGTGTCGCCGTCGTCGTCCAGACCCCGATCCACGTTCTGGATCTTGTCCTGGGACAAAGTGTAGCGCATCTCGAGCCGCCCGTTCTCGCTGATCGGGAACTCGATCGAGGGCGAAATGCCGATCCGGCGCGTGTCATAGCGCGAATACTGGTTGTCGGTTTCCCGATAGTAGGTGTTGAACCGGAAGCGCAGGTCGCGGCCAAGGAACGCAGGCTCGACGAAGTTGATCTGCGTGTTGATGTTGTCGGTCCCGGTCGAGATGTCGAGCCCGAGGATCTGGCCGCGGCCGAGGAAGTTCTGCTCGGAGAAGCCGATCGAGAAGCCCGCGCCCGAGCTGACACCGTAGCTCACGCCGAAGGAGAGCGAGCCGGTGGGCTGCTCTTCGACATCGACATTCACCACAACCTGATCCGGGCTCGAGCCGGGCTGGGTGTTCACATCGGCATTGGCGAAATAGCCCAGGGCGCGGATCCGCTCGGCCGACTGGCGCACTTCACGCGGGTTGAAGGGGTCGCCCTCGACGGTGCGGAACTGGCGCCGCACCACCTGATCGAGCGTCGTGGTGTTGCCCTCGATGTCGATCCGCTCGACGAAGATGCGCTCGCCGCGCACGAGGGCGAAGTTCACGTCCAGCGTCTGGTTGCGCTCGTTCCGGGTGATGCGCGGCTCCACCCGGATGAAGTTCAGCCCTTTCTGCAGCGCAAGCGACTCCAGCCGGGCGATGTTGTTCTCGACGACCGAGGGCGAGTAGGTCACGCCGCGGCGGATGCGCAGCGCATTGCTGAAATCGGCCGCATCCACACCCTCGACCTCGGACGAGGCGGTCACCTGCCCGAAGCTGTAGCTCTGCCCCTCCTGCACGGTGAAGGTGAGGAAGAAGGCGTCACGCTCGCGCGTCACCTCGGCCGTGGCGTCGAGCACCTCGAAGTCGATGAAGCCGCGCGACAGGTAGAAGTCGCGCAGGAGCTGCTTGTCGAGCTCGATCCGCTCGGCGATGAAGGTATCCGAGGCGATGACGCTGCGCAGCAGGCCCGCCTGCTTGGTTTCCAGCACCTGGCGCAGGCGGCGGTCGGAATAGGCGCGGTTGCCGACGAAGGACAGCCGCTCGATCTCGACGACCTTGCCCTCGGCGATGTCGAACACCAGATCGACCCGGTTGCCCGAGCGGCGGATGATCTTGGGCGTGACGGTCGCGGCGATGCGGCCCTGCACCCGATAGGCCTCGGTGATGGCGGCGGCATCGGCCTCGGCCTGCGAGGGGTTGTAGGCGCGGCGCGACTGGGACTGGATCAGGGTGGCGAGGTTCTCGTCCTTGATCCGCGCATTGCCTTCGAAGTTGATGACGTTGATCGTCGGATATTCCTGCACCCGGATCACCAGGGTCCCGCCCTGCGGCACGATCTCGACCGTCTCGAAGAGACCGGAGTCGGCGAGCCGCTGGTAGGCCTCGTTCAGCTGGCCGCCCGAAACCGCCTGCCCGCGGTTGATCCGCGCAAAGCCCAGAACGGTCGTGGCATCGACCCGCTGGTTGCCCTCGATCCGCACGTCGCTGAACGAGTAGCTCTGCGCCAGCGCAGGCAGGGTCAGCCCTGCCGCGACGCCTGCCACCCCGAGGAACACCGACACCGCGGCCGGCCTGATCACCCCACGGTCCTGCCCTGCCCGTCCGCTCGTCGTACGGTTCCTCGCCATTCGCCTGCCCTCGGTCATTTTCTTTCCGTCCTGACTACTGGACATGGCAGGTTTTGTCAAAAGCGCAGGCGCCCTGCAAGCGATCCGGTGGGCATGTGATGCCGCACGACCTCACCAGGGCTGCGGAGCCGGCGACAGCAGCGCGGCCGCCGCCAGCGCAAGGGCGACCGAGCCGAGGGACAGCAGGAGGTCCCGGTTCAGGTTGACGAGGAGGAGAAGGCCACGGGTGCCGTCGATCACGCTTTTCATCTGCCGCTCCGCAAGCAATGCGCCTGCCGCGGACCTGCCAGAGGATTGTGGCCTCATTGCGGCCCCGCCCGCCGCGGGCGCCCGCGGCACTTCGCGCCGAACGCAGCGGGACAGGCAAGGGGCCGCCCTCGACTGGAAGGCGGCCCCGGCTGGTTGCTTGAGAGGATGTCAGCAGAACAGGTCGTTCGTCACCGCGAAGACCATGAGTGAAAGCAGCATGGCCAGCCCCCCCGTCATCAGGATGCGCAGCGCCCGGTCGCTGGGCGGCTTGCCGGCCACGGCCTCGTAGGCGTGGAACACCAGATGCCCGCCGTCGAGGATCGGCACCGGAAAGAGGTTCATGAGCCCCACCGCCGTCGAGAGCATGGCGATGAACCAGATGAAGTTGCCCGGACCCTGAGAGGCCGCCGCGCCCGAGATCTCGGCGATCCCGATCGGGCCCTGCAGGTTGCACGACGAGATCGCCCCCGTGACCATGTGCCAGAGACCTGACAGGCTGGTGGTGATGACCGTGTAGGTCTGCTGGATGCCAAGACCCATCGCCTCGATCGGGCCGGGCGTGCGGGTCTCGGGCTCGAAGAGCAGCCCGCCCGACAGGCCGATCAGCCAGCGGGTCTCGAAACCTCCGCTCGCGAGCGGAATGTCCATGCGCCGCGGGCTGAGCGTGGCCTCGAACGTCTCGCCCGCCCGCCAGACGGTCAGCGTCACCGGCGCGCCGTTCGTGTCGCCCACGGCCTCGCGCAACTCGCGGAACGAGGCGATCTCGGCGCCGTTCACGGAGAGGATGACATCCCCCGCCTCAATGCCCGCGTCATGGGCCCCCGAGGGCGCCTGGACGGAATCGACCACCGGCGGGAACGGATAGGCCGTCGTCAGGGCCAGTTCAGCGCCCGCACGCTCGATCCGGTAGTCGGCGGTCGGCGCGGGCGGCAGCTCGTTCGCGACCCGCACGAAATCGGCCAGCGTTGCCGTCTCCTGCCCGTTGACCGACAGGATCCGGTCGCCCGGCTCAAGCTCTTGCCCCGCCGAGGGAAGCTCCTTCATCTGTCCGACCACGGGCAGTTCGGTCGCCACGCCCTTGACCATGAAGAAGCCGCAGAAGACGAGGATCGAGAGCGCGAAGTTGAACAGCGGGCCCGCGGCGACCGTGGCCGACCTCGCCCAGAGCGGAGCGCCGTGCATGGTCCGCCCCCGCTCCTGCTCGTTCAGCTGGTGAACCGTGAGGCTCGCCCGGCTCGAGGCGGCGTCGGCATCGCCCAGGAAGCGGACATAGCCCCCGAACGGCAGCGCCGCGAGCTGCCAGCGCGTTCCGCGCCGGTCCACGCGCGAGGCGATGACGGGCCCCATGCCAAGCGAGAAGACCTCGGCATGGATCCCCGTCCAGCGGCCGACGATGTAATGCCCGTATTCGTGGACGGCCACGACGATGGAAAGAGCGACGATGAAGGCAATGATCGTCCAGACTGCCCCGCCGAACTGGGGAACGAGACCGACAATATCCAAGAGCTGTTACCTTTTCTGCTGGCGGAAGCTGGCGGCTTCTTCTGCCGCCTTCCGAGCGAGATGGTCCATTGCCAGCACTTCCTCAAGGGTCGAGGGCACTTTTCCGAAGAGCGGATCGGCAGAAACCGCCAAAAGCGCCTCTTCGACGACCGCCGCCATGTCGAGAAAGCCGATGTTGCCCGCGATGAAATGGTCGAGGGCAATCTCCTTGGCCGCGTTGAAGGCCGCCCCCGAAAGACCGCGCGCCGCCATTACCTCGCGTGCGAGACGCAGGGCCGGAAAACGTTCTTCGTCAGGCGTCTGGAAGGTGAGGTTCGCAATCTGTGCGAGGTCGAGACGCGCCACCGGCACCTCGCCGCGGCCCGGCCAGTTCAGCGCAAAGCCGATGGCGTGGCGCATGTCGGCCGGCCCCAGATGCGCCATGATCCCGCCGTCGCAGAAGCCCACGAGCGCGTGGACGATGCTCTGCGGATGCACGACGGCCTCGATCCGGTCCGGCTCGAAGCCGAAGAACTCGCGCGTCTCGATCAGCTCCAGCGCCTTGTTGAACATCGAGGCGCTGTCGATCGAGATCCGCTGGCCCATCGACCAGTTCGGATGCGCCATCGCCTGCGCCACGGTGCAGCCCCGGATCTGCTCGAGCGTCCAGTCGCGGAACGGCCCGCCCGACGCGGTGATGATCACCCGCTCGACGCAGGTCGTGTCCTCACCCGCGAGCGCCTGGAAGACGGCCGAATGTTCGCTGTCCACCGGCAGGATGGTCGCCCCGTTCTCCTCGGCGGTGCGCATCAGCAGCTGGCCCGCGGTGACAAGGCTCTCCTTGTTCGCCAAGGCCAGCGTCCGGCCGTGCTTCAACGCCCGCATCCCCGGCACGAGGCCCGCGGCCCCCACGATCGCCGACATCGTCCAGTCGGCCGGCCGGTCGGCCGCCTCGGCGATGGCCTGCGTTCCGCCCGCGACCTCGGTCCCCGATCCCGCCAGCGCCTCGCGCAGCGCGGGCAGGCACTCTTCATGCGCGGTGACGGCCAGCTCCGCCTTCAGCGCGCGCGCCATCTCGGCCAGTCGCGCCACGTTGCGGCCCCCGGTCAGGGCCACGGTTCGGAAGGCCTCCGGGCCCCCTTTCCGCATGACGAGATCGAAGGTGGATTCGCCGATGGAGCCGGTGGCCCCGAAGATCGACAGGCTGCGCATGATGCCGTTCAGTTCCCCAATTCCGGCAGCGGAAGGTCACCGAGCATCCCCAGAACGAGAACGGCGAGCACCGCCCCGGTCAGCGCGTCGAACCGGTCCAGCACGCCGCCGTGGCCCGGGATCAGCGACGAGCTGTCCTTGACCCCGGAACGCCGCTTGATCCAGCTCTCGACAATGTCCCCGAGTTGTCCTGCCAGCGCGATGACGGGCGACAGGATGATGAGGCCCCAGCCTGCACCCGCGGCAATGGAGAATCCAAGACCCACAATTGCCGCACCCGCCCAGCCCGCGACCGTGCCGGACCATGTCTTGTTGGGGCTAACCGCGGGCCAGAACTTGGGCCCGCCAAAGCTGCGGCCGGCGAAATAGCCCAGCACGTCCGAAGCCACCACCACGAGGATGAGCCACAGGATCGCCACCGACCCGCCCTCTTCGCGCAGCATCACGAGCCCCGCCCCCGCGGCCATCAGCGCGATGCCGTAGGTGAAGAAGATCCGCCGGTCGCGCCGCGCGCCGATCAGCCCCGCGGCCGGCGCGAGCGCAAGGCCCGCCAGCGCGACCATCATGTCTTCCTGGAAGACGAGGGCCAGCACCCCCATCAGCACGGCCGAGGCGGCCAGTCCCACGACGACGTTGGCCACCGGCCGCGACGGCGCCGTCATCCGCGCCAGTTCCCACAGCATCAGGCCGGTCAGGGCCATCACCAGTAGCGCGAACGGCACGCCGCCGAGCCAGACCTCGATGCCCCCCACCGACAGCATGATCACCGCCGAGATCATCCGACGGCGCAGGTCGCCCCAGCGGCCCTTCGGCTTCTCCGGCCGGCTCATGCGCGCAGCACTCCGCCGAAGCGACGCTCGCGCACGCCATAGCGCTCGATGATGGCGGACAGCTCCGTCGCGGTGAAATCGGGCCAGAGGGTCGGCGAGAAGTCATATTCCGCGTAGGCCGATTGCCACGGCAGGAAGTTCGAGGTCCGCGTCTCGCCCGAGGTGCGGATCACGAGGTCCGGGTCGGGCATTCCCGCCGTGTCGAGCCGCGCGGCCAGCGCCGCCTCGTCCGCCTCATCGGGGCGAAGCCGCCCCTCGGCCACATCTTCGCACATGCGGCGGGCGGCGCGGGCCAGTTCGTCCCGGCCGCCGTAGTTGATCGCCACCGTCAGGTGAAGCCGCTGGTTGAACTGCGTGCGCGCCTCGATGCTCGCCATCAGCCGCTGCAGCTTGGCGTCCAGCCGCGTCCGGTCGCCGATGAAGCGCATCCGCACGCCCTCCTGCGCCAGCCGGTCGGCCTCGCGCTCGATGTAGCGCGCGAAGATCGACATGAGGCCCAGCACCTCTTCCGTCGAACGCTTCCAGTTCTCGGTGGAGAAGGCGTAGATCGTCAGCCAGCGGATGCCGAGGTTGGGCGAGGCCTTCACGATCTCGCGGACCCTCTCGGCGCCCCGGCGGTGACCCACGAGGCGCGGCCAGCCCCGGTTCACCGCCCAGCGTCCGTTGCCGTCCATGATGATGGCGACGTGATCTGCACGTCTGCGGGGAGGATCCGCCTCTCGCGGCTCGGTCACGGCCAAGGCATTCCCCTTTTCTACGGGCTGGTCAATCGGGCTGGGGCGGGTGAAGGGCCTCATGGAAGGGGCTCAGACCTGCATGATTTCCTTCTGCTTCTCCTCGAGCGCCTTGTCCACCGCGGCGATGGCCTTGTCGGTCAGGGCCTGCACCTCGTCCGACCACATCTTCTGGTCGTCCTCGGCCATGCCGGCGGACTTGGCCTTCTTGATCTGGTCCATCCCGTCGCGGCGCACGTTGCGGATCGCGACACGGGCCTGCTCGGCGTAATGGGCTGCGACCTTGGTCAGCTCCTTGCGGCGCTCCTCGTTCAGTTCCGGGATCGGCAGGCGGATGATCGGGCCATCCACCACCGGGTTGATGCCGATGCCACTGTCGCGGATCGCGCGCTCGACCTTGGAGATCATGCCCTTGTCCCAGACGTTGATCACCACCATCCGCGGCTCGGGCACGTTGATCGTGCCCAGCTGGTTCAGCGGCGTCTGCTGGCCGTAGGCATCGACATGGATCGGCTCGAGGATGGAGGCCGAGGCGCGCCCGGTGCGCAGCGACCCGAATTCGGTGCGCAGCGCATGCATCGCGCCATCCATCCGGCGCTGGATCGCATCGAGGTCGATCTCGAGATCTTCTTGCGACATGTTCTGGTTCCTTCACGTTCCGCTCGGGCGGTTCTGCCGCTCTATAGCAGCACCGCTTCGCCATTGGTATAGGCTCGGGGAGGGCCTCAGCCCTGGACGCGGGTATAGGTGCCCTCGCCGCGCAGGATCCCGCAGAAGCCGCCGGGCTCGTCGAGCGAGAAGACGATGATCGGCAGATCGTTGTCGCGGGCGAGCGCGATGGCCGAGGCATCCATCACACCAAGATGCTTCTGCAGGCATTCGTCGTAGGAAACCGTCTCGTAGCGCCGGGCGTCGGCGAACTTGCGCGGGTCCTTGTCATAGACGCCGTCCACCTTGGTGCCCTTGAAGATCGCCTGGCAGGCCATCTCGTTCGCGCGCAGGGTGGCCGCGGTGTCGGTGGTGAAGTAGGGGTTGCCGGTGCCTGCGGCGAAGATACACACCCGCTTCTTTTCCAGGTGGCGCACCGCGCGGCGGCGGATGTAGGGTTCGCACACCTGATCCATCGGGATCGCGCTGATCACGCGGGTGAAGATGCCGAGCGATTCCAGCGCCGCCTGCATGGCCAGCGCGTTCATCACCGTGGCGAGCATCCCCATGTAGTCGGCGGTCGTCCGCTCCATCCCCTGCGCCGAGCCCTGCAGCCCGCGGAAGATGTTGCCGCCGCCGATCACCATGCAGATCTCGACGCCGAGACGATGCACCGCCTGCACCTCGCGCGCGATGCGCTGCACGGTGGGCGGATGCAGCCCGTATCCCTGGTCGCCCATCAGCGCCTCGCCCGAGATCTTGAGCATCACGCGTTTGTAGGCCACGGCTGTGCTCGCCGGCGCGGCTTCGCTGGTCATGGGATCTTCCCGTCCGTCTTGTTGATTGGAATTGACTGCGGCGCAAAATGTCGGAAAACGACACCGGGTTCAACCGGGATCGCCAGCCACCGGGTTGTCCGACCGCTTTCCTCCCGCGTCACCCTTCTTGCCAAGGCCCGCAGCGCCATGTTGCCGCCCCTCCCGATCCCCCCACACCGTCCCGTCCTGATCGCGGGCCCGACCGCCTCGGGCAAGTCGGCGCTGGCGGCCGAGATCGTCGGACGCGACGGCGGCGTGGTGGTCAATGCCGACGCGCTCCAGGTCTATGACTGCTGGCGCATCCTGTCGGCGCGACCGTCGGCCGCCGAAGAGGCCGCGCTGCCGCACCGCCTCTATGGCCACGTCCCGCGGCACGGGACCTACTCGGCCGGCCACTGGCTGAAGGAGGTCGAGGCCGTGCTCCGGGAAGGTCTGCGCCCGGTGATCGTGGGGGGGACGGGGCTCTATTTCTCGGCCCTGACGAACGGCTTGGCCGACATTCCTCACACGCCGCCCGAAATGCGCCACGAGGCGGATGCCTTTCTGGCGCGGGCGGGACTTTCCGCGATGGCGGCCGATCTCGATCCGGCCACGGCCGGCCGGATCGACCTGCGCAATCCCGCCCGCGTCCAGCGCGCGTGGGAGGTCCTGCGCGCCACCGGCCGAGGTCTGGCCGACTGGCAGGCCGCGACGGGGACGCCGCTCCTGCCGCTGGCCGAGACGGTCGCGCTCGTGCTCCGGCCCGACCGGGACTGGCTGGCCGAGCGCATCGACCGCCGGTTCGACCTGATGATCGGGGCCGGCGCGCTGGAGGAGGCGCGCGTCGCGCTGGCGGACTGGGACCCGGCGCTGCCCTCTTCGCGCGCCATCGGCGCACCCGAGCTTGTGGCCCACCTGAAGGGCGAACGGACGCTCGACGAGGCCATCGCGGCCGCAAAGCTGGCCAGCCGGCAATATGCCAAGCGCCAGCGGACCTGGTTCCGCAACCGGATGCGCGACTGGCGCGAGATCCGCCTGCCGTGATCCGGCGTTAATCTTTTCGCTTGGGACTTGTGTCCGGCGCTGCTTATCTGTCGGAAAGCGGTTCGGAGGGTTGCCATGTCCGACAGTGCCTCGCTTGCGGCCGTGCGGCTTGTCGCGATCCCCCGCCTTGCCGCTGCCGGGCGCTGGCGCGTCGAGGCGATGCGCTCGCTCTGCGAGCCGATGCTGCTGTGGTTCACCGCAGGACAGGGGCGCATCACGGTGGCGGGTGCGACGCGGGGCTACAGCGCCCGGACCGCGATCTTCATCCCCGCAGGCACGATGCACGGCTTCGAGGTCGGGCCGCAGAGCCGTGGAACCGCCGTCTTCTTCACCCGCGGCGGCCCGTTCCTGCTGCCCCTTCAGCCCCAGCATCTGCCTGTCCGCGACCCCGCGGCGCAGCAGGAGCTGAGCCGGATGCTCGGCACGATCGCCCGCGAGATCGAGACCCGGCCTCTGGCCTGGGAGCGGGCCCTTATGCACCAGGCCGGCCTGCTTGGCATCTGGCTTGAGCGTCAGGTCGCGCAAAGGGGGGCCGAGCCGCAGGATGCGAGCCGCCGGCTCGTCGCCCGCTACACGATGCTGCTCGAGCGCGAGTTCCGCCGCGGCCTGGGCGTGGGTCATTTCGCGGGCGAGCTGGGCGTGACGCCCACCCATCTCAGCCGGTGCTGCCGCCAGACCTGCGGCCGGCCCGCCTCGGCGCTGCTGCATGACCGGGTGCTGTTCGAGGCCCGCCGGATGCTGGCCGAGACGGACCTGCCGGTGCATCGGATCGCCGAAAGCCTCGGCTTCACCTCGCCCGCCTATTTCACCCGCGCCTTCGGCCATCTCACCGGCCAGTCGCCCTCGGCCTTCCGCCGCGCCTCCTGACGACGGAACGGAGACTGCCGCAGGGCGTTGACGCACGCGGAAAATCCGGGCCGAATGGGCAGCACCGCACGAGCAGGGAGACCGACATGACCAGCGAGAGACTGCATCCCGCGGCCCTGATGCATCAGGTCGAAGTTGCGGCGGGCCGGATGAGCCGACGCGAGTTCCTGAGCCGGGCCACCGCGCTCGGCGTTTCGGCGGGCGCGGCCTACGGCCTGCTGGGGCTGGCAGCCCCCGCCCGCGCGCAAGAGGCGCCGCGGCCCGGCGGCACCCTGCGCATGGAGATGGAGACCCGGGCGCTCAAGGATCCGCGGACGGCCGACTGGTCGCAGATCGCGAACTTCACCCGCGGCTGGCTGGAGTATCTGGTGGAATATCAGTCCGACGGAACCTTCCGGCCGATGCTCCTCGAAAGCTGGGAGGCCAACGACAACGCCACGGAATACCGGCTGAACGTCCGCCCCGGCGTCCGCTGGAGCAACGGCGACGCCTTCACCGCCGAGGATGTCCGGCACAATTTCGAGCGCTGGTGCGACGCCTCGGTCGAGGGGAACGCGATGGCGGCCCAGATGGTGGCCCTGCAGGCCGAGGGCAAGCTGCGGCCGGACGCGATCGAAGTGGTGGACGAGACGACACTCCGGCTGACACTCTCGCAGCCCGACATCGCGCTGATTGCGAACCTCGCCGACTATCCGGCTGCGATCGTCCACCCCTCCTACGAGGGCGGCGACCCGGCGGCCAATCCCGTCGGAACCGGGCCCTACCGGCCGGAAACGGTCGAGGTGGGCATCCGCATGGTGCTGGTCCGCAACGAGGCGCATCCCTGGTGGGGCAGCGACGTCCATGGCGGCCCCTGGCTCGACCGGATCGAATATCTCGATTTCGGCAGCGATCCCTCGGCCGCCGTGGCCGCGGCGGGATCGGGCGAGATCGACGCGACCTATCAGACCGTGGGCGAGTTCATCGAGGTGCTGGACGGGCTTGGCTGGGACAAGTCCGAAGCCCGCACCGCGACCACCCTCGCGATCCGGTTCAACCAGCAGTCCGAGGAGTACCGCGACGTCCGCGTGCGCCGGGCGCTGCAGATGGCGGTGGACAATGCCGTCGTGCTGGAACTGGGCTACTCGGGCCACGGGCATGTGGCCGAGAACCACCACGTCAGCCCGATCCATCCCGAATATGCCGAGCTGCCGCCGCTGACCGTCGATCGCGCGCAGGCCCGGGCCCTGCTGGAAGAGGCCGGGATGGAGGGCCACGAGTTCGAGCTGGTCTCGCTCGACGACGCCTGGCAGGCGGCCTCGTGCGACGCCGTGGCGGCGCAGCTGCGGGACGCCGGCGTGTCGATCCGGCGGACGGTCCTGCCCGGCGCGACCTACTGGAACGACTGGCTGAAGTTTCCCTTCTCGGCGACCGAGTGGAACATGCGCCCGCTGGGGGTGCAGGTTCTGGCGCTCGCCTATCGCTCGGGGGTGCCCTGGAACGAATCCGGCTTTGCCAACAAGGAGTTCGACGCCAAGCTTGATGAGGCCATGTCGATCGTCGATCCCGACGGGCGCCGCACCCTCATGGCCGATCTCGAGCGGATCCTGCAGGAGGAGGGCGTGCTGATCCAGCCCTACTGGCGCTCGATCTTCCGCCATGTCGATCCGAAGGTGAAGGGTGCCGAGGCCCACCCGACCTTCGAGCATCACCATTACAAGTGGTGGATCGACGCCTGAGCCATTGCGGGGCGTCACCCTCCTCCTGCGCCGCCTTGGCGCCATGCTCGGCACCGCCCTGTGCCTGAGCCTGCTCGTCTTCTGGCTGACCCACCTGCCGCCGAACCTCGAGAAGCTCGCCAAGTCGCAAGGCTCGGCCCGCATGTCCGATGCCGAGGTGGCAAGCTGGCTGGAACGCTCCGGCTTCGACCGGCCGCTCCCCGTGCTCTATGGCGAGTGGCTGGGCGTGCTGCCGCGCGCCGACTGCGGCCATTGCGGCGTGATGCAAGGCGAGTGGGGCCAGTCCACGGTCTTCCGCCAGCCGGTCAGCGCGGTGATCCTGCGCAGTCTTGCGGCGACGGGCTGGCTCATGCTCTGGGTGATGGCGGTGATGGTGCCGACGGCGCTGGCCCTCGGGGCGCTGGCCGGGATGCGCGAGGGCTCGAGGACGGACCGCACGATCTCGGTGGCGACGATCCTCACGGCGGCGACGCCCGAATATGTCTCGGGCGTGGTGCTCGTGGCGCTGTTCGCTTCGGCCACGGCGGGGCTGTCGCCGCTGCTGCACGAGGCGGGCTGGATCGAGAGGCGCACGCTGTTCCAGGGCACCGCCTCGGGGGCGATGACGCGCATCACCTTCTGGAACTTTGCCCTGCCAGTGGCGACCATCGCGCTCTATGGCACGGGCTACATCGCGCGCATCACGCGCGCCTCGATGGCCGAGGTGATGGCGCAGCCCTACATCCGCACCGCCCGATTGAAGGGGGCGGGCCTCGCGCGGATCGTGCTGGTCCATGCGCTGCGCAACGCGCTCGTGGCGCCGGTCACGGTGATCCTGCTGCAGCTTCCGTGGCTGCTGAACGGCGTGGTGATCGTCGAGACGCTGTTTGCCTACAAGGGCTTCGGCTGGACGCTGGTGCAGGCGGCGGGCAACAACGACATCGCCCTGCTGCTGGGCTGCTCGGTCGTGGCGGTGACGCTGGTGCTGGCGACGCAGGCGCTGTCCGATCTGGCCTATCGCGCCCTGAACCCGCGGCTGAGGGTGGGCTGATGGAGTCGCTGGGCTGGCTCGAGATCCTCGGCCGGATGGCGCTGCGCTTCGCGCCTGTCTGGGCGGGCCTTGCGCTGATCCTGGGGACGGGATTTGCGCTGCGCGGGCGACTGGGGCTGGCCGGCCGCCTCTTCGGCAACGGGATCGGGCTGGCCGGGCTGACCATCGTGCTCTTCTGGCTCCTGACCGCGCTCTTTGCGGATCTGATCGCCACGCACGATCCGCTGGCGCAGCTGTCGGGGCTGAAGAACGCAGCTCCCGGCAGTCCCGCGCCGGGGTCATCCTACCCTTTCTACCTGCTCGGCGGCGACAGCCTCGCGCGCGACAGCTTCAGCCGGATGGTTGCGGGCGCGCGCCGGGTGCTGGCGATCGCCCCGGCCGCCACGCTCTGCGCGATGGCCGTGGGGGTGCTGCTCGGGCTGCCCGCGGGCTACGTCGGCGGAAGGCTCGATGCAGCGCTCTCCTTCCTGGCCAATCTCGTGCTGGCCTTTCCGGTGATCCTGCTCTTCTACCTTCTCGTCACGCCCGAGATCCGCGAGACCGCCCTGCCGCGGACGTTCGCGGCGCTGCTGTTCCTGTTCCCGCTCCTGTTCCTCATTCTCCTCTGGCACAGCCGATACCGCACGCGGGCAAGGCCGTGGGCGGTGGGGATGATCCCGATCCTCGGCCTTGGTCTCTGGATGTGGTCGGGGCTGGCGCTTGATGCCGACCCGCTTGGGGTCTGGCGGCTGGAACCGGGGCTGCTCACCGTCTTCGTGGCCGTGGTCTTCGTGAACGCGCCCACCGCCTTCCGCATCGTGCGGGGCCTCGCGCTCGATCTGAGGGCGCGCGACTATGTCGCCGCCGCCCGAACGCGCGGCGAGGGCCCCTGGTTCATCATGCTGTGGGAGATCCTGCCGAACGCCCGCGGGCCGCTGATCGTCGATGCCTGCCTGCGGGTCGGCTACACGACCATCCTTCTCGGAACGCTTGGCTTCTTCGGCCTCGGCGTCTCGCCCGAGAGCCCGGACTGGGGCTCGACCATCAATGACGGGCGCCGGTTTCTCGCGATCTACCCGCATGCGGCCGTGGTGCCGGCGCTGGCGCTGATGAGCCTCGTGCTCGGGCTCAACCTTCTCGCCGATGCGCTGCGCGAGGAGAGCCTGCATGACTGAGCCCGTCCTGCGCCTCGAAGGGCTGACGGTCAGCTTCGGCACCCGTCGCGGCCGGTTTCCCGCGGTCGAGGATCTGTCGCTTGCGATCGCGCCGGGCGAGGTGCTGGGGCTTGTGGGCGAATCCGGCAGCGGCAAGAGCACGGTGGCGCTGGCCGTGATGGGCGATCTGGGCCCCGCGGGCCGGATCGACCGGGGAAGCCTCCGCTTCGGGGGGCGCGAGCTTGCGGGCCTGAGCGAGCGGGCGCTGCGCCCGATCCGCGGCGCGGGAATCGCGATGGTGGGCCAGGAGCCGATGGCGGCGCTGAACCCTTCGATGCGGATCGGGGCGCAACTGGCCGAGGTGCCGCGCCTGCACGCCCGCGTCTCGCGCGCCGAGGCCCGCGCGGCGGCCTGGCGGGCCGCCGAGGAGGTGCGCCTGCCCGATCCCGAGCGCATCCTCGACAGCTACCCTCACCAGCTTTCGGGCGGGCAACTCCAGCGGGTCGCCATCGCCATGGCGCTGATGGCCCGCCCGCGGCTGCTGATCCTTGACGAGCCGACGACCGCGCTCGACGTGACGGTCGAGGCGGGGATCGTGGAGCTGCTGCGCGAGATCCGGCAGGAGCACGGGACGTCGATGCTCTTCATCGGGCACAACCTGGCGCTCATGGCCGGGATCTGCGACCGGATCGCGGTGCTCTATTCCGGGCGGCTGGTCGAGAGCGCGCCGGCGCCGCGGCTGTTTGCCTCCCCACGCCATCCCTACACACGCGCGCTGCTGCGGGCGCTGCCGAGGATCGAGGGCGCGCGCCGCCCTCCGGTGCCGCTGGCGGGCGGCCAGCCCCTGCCCCACGAACGTCCGCAGGGCTGCGCCTTTGCCCCCCGCTGCGGCCACGCGCAGGGCGGCCGGTGCGACGTGGCGCCGGTGCCTCTCGAGACCGCCGGGCCGGACGAGACGGTGCGCTGCCTGCGCTGGCGCGAGATCCGCGAGCAGCCCATTGTGGCCGAGCCGCTGCCAGAGGCCCGCCCCGGACCCGCGGTGCTGGAGGTCGAGGGGTTGACCCGCCGCTTCCGCACGGCCCGCGGCACGGTTCATGCGGTGGAGGATGTGAGCTTTTCCGCCCTTGAGGGCGAAACGCTCGCCATCGTCGGCGAGTCCGGCTGCGGCAAGAGCACGCTTGCCCGGCTGATCATGGGGCTCGACCGGCCCGACGCGGGCCGGATCCGGCTGACGGGGGTCGAGGTGCAGGACCGGCCGGCCGGACGGCGGCCCGCGGCGCTGACCGCGGCGATGCAGATGGTGTTCCAGAACCCCGCCGACACGCTCAATCCCTCGGCGCCGGTCGGGCGGCAGGTGATGCGCGCGCTGGAGCTGTTTCAGGGCGCCTCCTCGGCCGCGAGCCTCCGCACGCGGCTGTCCGAGCTGTTCGGTCTCGTCCGCCTGCCCGAGTCACTGGCCGCACGGATGCCGCGGCAACTGTCGGGCGGGCAGAGGCAGCGGGTTGGGATCGCCCGGGCGCTGGCCGGGGATGCGGCGATCCTCGTGGCGGACGAGCCGGTGTCGGCCCTTGATGCGAGCGTGCAGGCCGCCGTGATCGAGACGCTGCTCGAGTTGCAGCGGATCCGGCGGGCCACGCTCCTCTTCATCAGCCACGACCTCGCGCTGGTGCGGCAGATCGCGGACCGGGTGATGGTCATGTATCTCGGCCGGGTGCTGGAGATCGGGCCGGCCACGCAGGTCTTCGGCCCGCTCGCGCATCCCTACACCAGGGCGCTTCTCGCCGCCGCCCCGCGCTCCGATCCGACGGCGGCCCTGCGCCCCGCCCCGGCCGGAGATCCGCCCTCGGCCCTCGATCCGCCGTCCGGCTGCCCCTTCCACACCCGCTGTCCCCGACGGGCCGAGGTGCCGGGCAGGCTCTGCGCCGACCGCCTGCCGCCGCTGGCCGAGGTCGCGCCGGGTCACGCGATCCGGTGCCACCTCTCGCCCGAGGAGTTGCGCAAGCAGCCGCCGGATGAGGAAAGGCGCCCTGCGGCGCCTCTCACTCCTTCTTGCCGAGGTGCTTCCTGAGCCGCGAGGGCGTGCGGAACTTGCGTTCCTTGAACGGGTTCTTGTCGCCCTGCCCGCGCATGGTCAGCCGGATCGGCGTGCCGGGCATGTCGAAGTGATCCCGCAGGCCGTTCACGAGGTAGCGGCGATAGCTGTCGGGCATCTCGTCGGGGTGCGAGCACATGACCACGAAGCCCGGCGGGCGGGTCTTGACCTGCGTCATGTAGCGCAGCTTGATCCGCCGCCCGCCCGGCGCCGGTGGCGGATGCGCCTCGACCATCGCGCCGAGCCAGCTGTTCAGCCGCGCGGTGGTGATCCGCCGGTTCCAGATGTCATGCGCCTTCAGGATCGCGGCGTGCAGCCGGTCGAGCCCACGGCCGGTTTTGGCCGAGACCGTCACCAGCGGCGCGCCGCGCAGCTGCGGCAACAGCCGGTCGAACATCTCCTTGAGTTCGGCCAGCTTTTCCTGCTTCTCGCCCTCGAGGTCCCACTTGTTCACCGCGACGACGACCGCCCGGCCCTCGGTCTCGGCAAAGTCGGCGATGCGCAGATCCTGCTGCTCGAACGGGATCTCGACATCGAGAAGCACCACCACGACCTCGGCAAAGCGCACCGCGCGCAACCCGTCGGCCACCGACAGCTTTTCCAGCTTGTCCGAGATCCGCGCCTTCTTGCGCATGCCGGCGGTGTCGAAGATGCGGATCGGCGTGCCCTGCCATTCCGAGCGGACCGAGATCGCGTCGCGGGTGATGCCAGCCTCGGGGCCGGTCAGGAGCCGGTCCTCGCCGATGATCTTGTTGATGAGGGTGGACTTGCCCGCGTTCGGCCGCCCGATCACCGCGATCTGCAGCGGGCGCTTGACGGTCGGCTTGTGCGCGTCGGGATCGGCCTCGAGGTCGGCTTCCTCTTCGGACACATCCACATCGACCACCGGCGCGTCGGCGGCGGCGCGCTCGGCAAAGCCCTCGGCGATCGGGCGCAGGATGTGGTAGAGATCGTCCATCCCCTCGCCATGCTCGGCCGAGAGCCGCACCGGCTCTCCCAGTCCCAGCGACCAGGCCTCGATCGCGCCGGCGTCGCCCGCGCGGCCCTCGGCCTTGTTCACGCCAAGGATCACATGGGCGTTCTTCTTGCGCAGGATATCGGCGAAGACCTCGTCCGAGGGGGTCACGCCCACGCGGCCATCGATCAGGAACAGGCAGACGTCGGCCATCTCGACCGCGCGCTCGGTCAGGCGGCGCATCCGGCCCTGAAGGCTGTCGTCCGTCACCTCCTCCAGCCCTGCCGTGTCGATCACGGTGAAGCGCAGGTCGATGAGCCTGGCATCGCCCTCGCGCAGGTCGCGCGTGACGCCGGGCTGGTCGTCCACCAGGGCCAGCCGCTTGCCGACAAGGCGGTTGAACAGGGTGGACTTGCCGACGTTGGGACGGCCGACAATGGCGAGGGTAAAGCTCATCGATGCCTCCGGAGGCGGCTTGGGCAGGTCAAGCCCGGGTCCCTAGCAGGAACAACGGTCAGCGGAAAGCGAGAAGTTTCCCGTTGGCCGCGACGACATAGAGCGTTCCCCCTGCCAGCGCCGGCTGCGCCGCCGCACCGCCCGGCAGTTCGGCAGAGCCGACGAGGGCTCCGTCCGCCGGGTTGAAGAAGCGCACCAGCCCGTCCGACGAGGCCACGAGGAGGCGCCCCCCCGCCAGCACGGGGCCGTAATGGGCGGTGATCCCCTTGCGCCGCTTGGGCGTGGCATTTTCCCAGTAGGGCATGTCCACCGACCAGATCACCGACCCGGTCGCTGCGTCGAGCCGCACGAGCCGCGCCTCGTCCGAGACGAGGAAGACCGAACCGCCCGCCACGGCCACCGGCGCAAGCGCGCCCTCGTCGGCCGACCACAGCGTCTCGCCCGACGCCGCGGACATCGCAAGCGTGCGGCCGGCCGAGCTGCCGACGTAGATCGTGCCGCCCGAAACGACCGGATCGCCGGTGATGTCGCGGAAGCCGGTGTAGGCGCGCCCGAGCCGCTCGCCCGCCACCTGCGACGACCAGAGCTGCGATCCGCCCTCGCGCAGGACGGCGATCATCTGGCCGCTGTTGAAGGGGAAGAGCACCGTTCCGCCCGCCATCGCCGGGGCCGAGCCGCCGATCATGCCGGTGCTGGAGGGCGCGCCCGGAAGCTGCCAGCGGACGCGCCCGTTCGAGGCGTCGATCGCCCAGGCCGAACTGTCGCGGCCGGTGACATAGACCGTCTCGCCCTCGACCATCGGGGCGCCGGTGGCCGGAGCGCCGAGCTTCTGGCGCCAGAGAACCGCGCCCGTGGCGGGATCGAGCGCCACCAGCTCGCCAAAGCCCGTGGTCGCAAAGAGGCGTCCGGCGCCGTAGGCCAGCCCTCCGCCGGAGAGGTCGGTCGCCCGGTCGGAGGGCGGCGTGATGTCCACCCGCCAGAGCTGCGCGCCGCCCGTCGAGGTGGCCTGCACGTCGCTCATGGCGTCCATGGTGAAGACCCGCCCCTCGGCCACGACCGGGGCGGCCGAGATCCGGTTGCGGCGGCTGTTGCCCGCGCCGATGTCGCTGCTCCAGACCAGTTGCGGGGCCGCCGAGAGGCTTGCATGCGGCGCGAGATGGGCCGCGTTGCCCCCCCGCTGCGGCCAGGAGGCGTTCACCGTGGCCGCCGGCAACGCCACGGGCAGCGACCGGTTGGCGCTGAGGCCGCTGCGGTCCGCAGGCGCCGGATTTCCCTCGGTCGGCACGCTCGCATCGAGCGGCGCGCGAACGTCGAACCGTTCGCCGGGAAGGATCAGTTCGCGCTCGCCGCAGGCGCCGAGCAGTCCAAGAAGCGCAAATCCCGTGACCGCAGCCGTCCGCTTCACCGTGAAACCCCTCTTCAAGTCCCTGCCCGTCCCCTTGTTGCCGGTCTCAGCCGGCCTGGGTTCCGCCGCCCAGCGCGGTGATCATCTGTTCGGCGCGCCGGCGAAGACCCTGCGGCGCTTCCTGGTCCTGCGTGAGGCTGCGCAGCGTCTCGATGGCGCGGGCGGGCTCGCCCGCCTCGATTTCGAGATAGGCCATCTGCTCCAGCGCAAGCGCGCGGTAGGGCCGGCCCGGCGCGGCGATCCCGTCCAGGGCGGCGCGGCGGTCGGCCACCGGCAGCTCGGCCCCGCCGAGGATCACCCGGCGCAGCACCGCGAGGTCGCGGTAGACCGGCGACAGCGTGGCGTTGGAGGCCACACGCTCCAGCGCGGACATGGCGGCCGCCCGGTCGCCCGCGGGATCCGACGCGGCCATCAGATCGCGCAGCGCGGCCCGGTCGCCCGCGGCCGGCACGGCCTCGACCGCCGCCCGGCGCGCAGCCGCATCGGGCGCCTCGAGCGCCGCCAGCAGCGCATCGCCGAACGCCTGCGACTCGGCCCGGTGCTGCGCCTTCTGCCACTCGACGAAGGCCGCACCGCCGACGATCGCCACAACGATGACAAGGGCGATCCAGCCATAGCGGCGGAAATAGCCGAACAGCCGCTCGCGGCGGACCTCCTCGGTCACCTCGTCGATGAAACTCTCGGGGTTGCTCAAGGCCCTCTCCCTCGCTGGTGCCTTCGTCTTACACGCAAGGCGAAGGGCTTGCCAAGCCCCGCTCCCGGCCGGCACGCCGTCATCGGCAAGGCCCGGCAGGGGCATCCGCGCCGACCGGGCCGGGCCTCCGCCGCGGCCCGGCCGTCGCATGCGGCACCTGTCAAGCGCGCTGCGCTGGACAATCCGCCGCAGGCGGGGCAATGGTGGCCGGCCCCAGTGACCGGACCTGAAAAATGCCTCCCCAGCAACATCTTCCCGCCGCCACCCTCTGGATGGCAGGTGCCATCACGTCCTTCTCGGCCATGGCGGTCTCGGGCCGCATGGTTTCGGGCGTGCACGACACGTTCGAGATCATGGCCTGGCGCTCGCTGGTGGGGCTGGCCGTGGTGGGCCTCTGGGCCATGGCCGCCGGACGCACGGCCGAGATCCGCACCGACCACTTCGGACGGCATCTCGTGCGCAACCTGTGCCATTTCACCGGGCAGAACCTCTGGTTCTGGGCTCTGGGGCTCATCCCCCTCGCGCAGGTGATCGCGCTGGAGTTCACCTCGCCGATCTGGGTCATCCTGCTGTCGCCGCTCCTGCTCGGAGAGCGGATCACGAGGATGCGCGCGCTCTCGACCGTGGTGGGCTTCGCCGGGATCCTCGTCGTCGCCCGGCCGGACTTTGCGCAGGTGGATGTGGGGGTGCTCGCCGCCGCGGGATCGGCCATCTTCTTCGCGGGCTCGATCATCCTGACCAAGCGCCTGACGCGCCACGAGTCGATCGTCTCGATCATGTTCTGGCTCACGCTGATCCAGGCGGTGCTCGGGATTGCCTGCACCCTTGCCGACGGCGAGACCACCTGGCCCACGCTCACCTCGGGCTTCTGGCTGGTGATGATCGGCCTTTCGGGTCTGGCCGCGCATCTCTGTCTGACCCAGGCGCTCTCGCTGGCTACGGCCGGGTTCGTGGTGACGGTGGATTTCCTGCGGCTGCCGGTCTTTGCGATCCTCGGCATGATCCTCTTTGCCGAGCCGCTCGATGCGCTGGTGATCCTCGGCGGCGGCGTGATCCTGCTGGCCAACTGGATCAGCATCCGGGCGGCCGCTGGGGCGCCGCAGCCACAGCGGGCGAAGTGACATTTCGTTCCGCGGCGTCAGTGATTGACCGAAAGGCAAGGGATCGGAAAGATGCTCCGGCAAGCGGAGGAGCGGGACATGAGAAAGATTGCGGGAGCATTGGGAGGGCTGGCGCTGAGCGCCGGAGCGGCCTCGGCCGGGGACATCGAACGTTCGACGCAGAGCGTGGGCATCCTGTTCGAGGAAGGCCGGTATGTCGAGCTGACCTACGGCTTCGTCAAGCCGGATGTCAGCGGGAACATTCCGAACACGCCGTTCCAGTCCGGGAACATGGCCGGCAACTTCTCGACATGGTCGCTTGCCTACAAGCAGGCGCTCGGATCGAACATGGACATCGCGCTGGTGCTCGACCAGCCGATCGGCGCCGACGTGGACTATCCGGGAGGCATCTACCCGCTCGCCGGAACCACGGCGGAACTGCGCTCCAACGCGGTCACCGCGCTCCTGCGCTACAAGTTCGACAATGACGTGTCGCTCTACGGTGGCCTTCGCGCCCAGTCGGTGAAGGGCAAGGCGAACATCCTGTTCGACATCTATCAGGAGGGATCCTACGTCGCGACGACGGACTACAACCTCGAGACCAATACCGACTATGCCTTCGGCTATGTGGTGGGCGTCGCCTGGGAAAAGCCCGAAATCGCCGCTCGCGTCGCCCTCACCTACAATTCGGCGATCGACCATACGCTCGAGGCCGACGAGACGGGAACGAACGCGGTCTTCGGCGACCGCGCCGGCGTGAGCGAGTTCGACACGACCGTGCCGCAGTCGGTGAACCTCGAGTTCCAGACCGGGATTGCGCCGGACACGCTGCTCTTCGGCTCGGTCCGCTGGGTGGACTGGACGGAGTTCCTGATCGATCCCGAGATCTACCAGTACTACTTCCCGGGCATTCCGCTGGTGGCCTACGAATCCGACCGCTGGACCTACACGCTGGGTCTCGGCCGTCGCTTCACCGAGAAATGGTCGGGTGCGGTGACGGTGTCCTACGAGCCCAAGACAGGCGACGATACCGGCAACCTCGGGCCGAACGACGGGTTCCGCTCGATCGGCATCGGCGCCACCTACACGCACGAGAACATGAAGATCACCGGCGGCATCCGCTATGTGGAACTTGGCAGCGCCAACACGCGCGGGGTGGGCGCCAAGTTCGATGACAACGAGGCTCTGGCCGCCGGCATCCGGGTTGGCTTCACCTTCTGATCTTCCCGATCGTGCCGGCGCGGGGCCCCTTGCGGGGCCCTTTTGCGATCCGAGGGCGGCATCGGGCAAGCCGCCTTCCGACGCCCGGCCCGACGTCGCATCTCCCAGATTTCGCGTGAACTGCCGCGCCCGGCGCTGTAACAGGGGCGCGATCCGAGGCAGGGGACGCGAGATGATCTACAGGACCGGAGCGGAGTGGCGGGCGGCACAGGCCAAGCGGGTGCTGCTGTTCGGCATGTCGGGCCTGGGGAAGACCCATGTCTCGACGCTGCTCCGCGACAGCGGCGACTGGTTCCACTACTCGGTCGATTACCGGATCGGCACCCGCTACATGGGCGAGCATATCGCCGACAACTTCAAGCGCGAGGCGATGAAGGTGCCGTTCCTGCGCGAGCTGCTGCGGACCGACTCGGTCTATATCGCCTCGAACATCACCTTCGACAATCTGGCCCCGCTCTCGACCTACCTCGGCAAGCCCGGCAACCCGAACCGCGGCGGCCTCGCCTTCGCCGACTATCTCGAACGGCAGGGCCAGCATCGCGAGGCCGAGGTGGCGGCGCTGCATGACACGCAACGCTTCATCCGCCGCGCGACCGAGATCTACGGCTACCAGAACTTCGTCTGCGACTCGGGCGGCTCGATCTGCGAAGTGGTGGATCCCGACAATCCGAACGATCCGGTGATGTCGGATCTGGCCGGAAACCTGCTGATGGTCTGGATCAAAGGCTCCGAGGCGCATACGGCGGAACTGGTCCGCCGTTTCGACAAGGCGCCGAAGCCGATGTATTACCAGCCGGCCTTCCTCCGTGCCGCCTGGACCGACTACCGCGTCGAGAAGGGCCTGACCGAGGAGCAGGTCGATCCCGACGACTTCATCCGCTGGACCTACGCCCGTGCCCTTGCCCACCGTCAGCCGCGCTACGCGGCGATGGCGCGCTGGGGCATCACGGTCACGGCCGAAGAGGTGGCCGAGGCCGGCAATGCGCCCGCTTTCGTCGATCTGATCGCCCGCACGCTGGACAGAGCCAGGACCGAGGCCTAGAACCCGCCCTCCCGGAGAGAGACGCCCATGCCGATCACCCTGCCCGCCACCCTGCCCGCCTTCGACGTGCTGACCCACGAGGGCGTCATGGTGATGACACCGGAGCGGGCGGCGCGGCAGGACATCCGTCCGCTGCGGATCGGGCTTCTCAACCTGATGCCCAAGAAGATCCAGACCGAGAACCAGTTCGCCCGGCTGATCGGCGCCACGCCGCTGCAGATCGACTTCCAGCTGATCCGCATGACCGAGCATCAGACGAAGAACACCGCCGCCGAACACATGGCCGCCTTCTACCGCCCCTTCCAGGAGGTGAAGCACGAGAAGTTCGACGGGCTGATCATCACCGGCGCCCCGATC
Organism: Cereibacter azotoformans; assembly: GCF_021391315.1. Classification (NCBI taxonomy): domain Bacteria; kingdom Pseudomonadati; phylum Pseudomonadota; class Alphaproteobacteria; order Rhodobacterales; family Paracoccaceae; genus Cereibacter; species Cereibacter azotoformans. Next base: position 1,939,723 of record NZ_CP090021.1, read on the forward strand.
GAGCATCTCGATTTCTCGGAGGTCACCTACTGGGACGAGCTTTGCGAGGTCATGGACTGGACCCAGACCCACGTCCATTCGACCTTCGGCGTCTGCTGGGGCGGCATGGCGATGATCTATCATTTCCACGGCGTGCCGAAGCACATGCTGGCGGCCAAGGCCTTCGGCTGCTTCCGCCACCGCAACGTGGCGCCCGTCTCGCCCTATCTGCGCGGCTTCTCGGACGATTTCGTGATCCCCGTCAGCCGCTGGACCGAGATGCGGGAGGACGAGATCGACGCGGCGCCGGGCCTGCGCACGCTGCTCGCCTCGGACGAGGTCGGGCCCTGTCTGGTCGAGGATGCGGGCCACCGCGCGCTCTACATCTTCAACCATTTCGAATATGACAGCGACACGCTGAAGCAGGAGTATGACCGCGACATCGGCAACGGAAAGCCGATCAACGTGCCGCGCAACTACTATCCGGACGACGATCCGACAAAACCGCCGCTGAACAGGTGGAGAAGCCACGCCCACCTCCTATATGGAAACTGGATCAACGAGATCTATCAGTCCACCCCGTATGACATTCAACAGATTGGCCGTTAGTCTCCTCATCGCCGGAACGCTTGCACTCGGAGGCTGCGGCGCCGCCGTCTCTCAGCGTGCCTCGGATCGCGAGGCGGTGGCCGAGGCCTCCTACCCGCCCACCGGACAGCTTCTCGAGGTGGATGGCCACCGGATCCACGCCCATGTCGAGGGACGCGGGCCGGACCTCGTGCTGATCCATGGCGCCTCGGGCTCGACACGCGACTTCACCTTTTCCTTCGTCGAGAAGATGAAGGGGCGCTACCGGGTGATCGCCCTCGACCGGCCCGGCCTCGGCTGGTCGGACGATATCGGGCCGGACGGTACCAGCCCGCTCGTGCAGGCCGATGTGCTGCGCAAGGCCGCCGCCCAGCTCGGCGTGCGGCGGCCCATCGTGCTCGGCCATTCCTACGGCGCCGCGGTGGCGCTGGCCTGGGGCCTGCGCGACCCGGGCAACACGGCGGCCATCGTCACCGTCTCGGGCGCGGTGATGCCCTGGCCGGGCGATCTCGGCCCGGTCTATTCGCTCACGGCCAGCAGCTTCGGGCAGGCGGCGGTGGTGCCGCTCATCTCGGCCTTCGTCTCGCCCGACCGGGCCGACCGCATCGTGGGCCAGATCTTCGCGCCCCAGAAGGTGCCGCCGGGCTATTCGGACTATTTCGGCGTGGGCCTTTCGCTGCGGCGCGAGAGCTTCCGGATCAACGCGCGGCAGGTGACCGGGCTCAAGCCCTACCTCAGGCTGATGGAGCCGAATTATCCCAAACTGCCGATGCCGGTCGAGATCCTGCACGGCGGCGATGACCGCGTGGTTCCGGTCGAGATCCATGCCCAGCCTCTGGGCCGGCTGATACCGGGGGCGCGTGTCACGATCCTCGAGGGCATCGGCCACATGCCGCACCATGTGGCGCCCGACGCCGTGGCCGCCGCCATCGACCGCGCCGCCTCCCGGGCCGGATTGCGCTGAGGCCGGGCTTGGCCATACTGGCGCCAGAGAGGGAGGATCCGATGGAGCTGCCGTTCGACGGGGCGATCAGTCACTACTTTCGCAACGAGGCCCCCCGGCACATCCGCGAGGCGATCCAGGACGGATCGGACGAGGAGGTTCTCGACGCCTCCTACCCCTACCGGACGCTGATGAAGAAGAAATCCTACGCCGAGCGGATGGAGGGGCTGCAGAGGCAGCTCGTGCGCCTTCAGGCCGATGTGAAGGCGTCGGGCAAACGCATCGTGGTCGTCTTCGAGGGCCGGGACGCTGCGGGCAAGGGCGGCACGATCAAGGCCGTGACCGAGAACCTCAATCCGCGGGTCGCGAATGTCGTGGCGCTGCCGGCCCCCTCGGACCGCGAGGCGGGGCAATGGTATTTCCAGAGGTATGTGGACTGGCTGCCCGCGGGCGGCGAGATCGCGCTCTTCGACCGCAGCTGGTACAACCGGGGCGTGGTCGAGAAGGTCTTCGACTTCTGCACCGAGCGCCAGCGCGAACAGTTCTTCTGCCAGCTTCCCGGCTTCGAGGAGATGCTCGTCGAGGACGGGATCACGCTCGTCAAGCTCTGGCTCAACGTCAGCCGCGCCGAGCAGCTCCGCCGTTTCCTCGCGCGCGAACAGGACCCGCTGAAACAGTGGAAGCTCTCGTGGATCGACATCGAGGGGCTGAAGAAGTGGCCGGACTACAGCAATGCGATCGGGGAAACGCTGAGCCGCAGCCATTCCGGCACCGTGCCCTGGACGGTGATCCGGTCCGACGACAAGCGCCGGGCGCGGATCGCGGCGATCCAGACAATCCTGCGCGCCGTCCCCTTCGACGGCCGCAGGGACGAGCTGATCGGCACGCCCGATCCCGCGATCTGCGGCGGCCCGGGTCTCTGGAGCGACGGCCACAGCCGATCATGAGCAAGCGCGGCTACCATCACGGCAACCTCCGCCAGGCCCTGGTCGAGGCGGCGCTCCGGCTCATCACCGAAAAGGGGCCTCAGGGCTTCACCCTGTCCGAGGCGGCCAAGGCGGCCGATGTCACGCCGGCTGCGGTCTATCGCCATTTCGCCGGACGCGACGAGCTGATCGCCGAAGCGGCCCGGCAGGGCTACGAGATCTTCGGCGCGCTGATGGAGTACGCCTACGATGAGGGCCGCCCTTCGGCGCTCGCGGCCTTCGAGGCGACGGGGCGGGCCTATCTCGCCTTCGCGCGCAAATATCCCGGCCACTACATGGCCATGTTCGAAAGCGGGATCTCCCTCCAGTCCAACGCCGAGCTTGCGGCGGCGGCCCAGAGGGCGCGGGACGTGCTCGAGCGGGCGGCGACGCGCCTGTCCGAACATATCCCACCCGAAAAGCGCCCGCCGCCCGCGATGTTCTCGGCCCATGTCTGGGCCCTCAGCCACGGGGTCGTCGAACTCTTCACCCGCGGCGCCCCCGGCGCCAAATCCCCGTTTCCGCCCGAGGATCTGCTCGAGGCCGGGATCGGCATCTATCTGCGCGGCCTGGGCCTCCTGCCCCCCGATCGCTGAAGGCCCCCACCCATTCACTCTGCCCAAATATCCTCGGGGGGTCCGGGGGGCAGACAGCCCCCCGGCGCGTTCCGGCGGCCGAACGATCCCCCGAAGCGGACCAACGGCAACCACCGCCCTCAGCGGAACAGGACGATCGCCCCCGGGCTCCAGGCGACGCGCGTGCGGGCCCCGATCTCGAGCACCGGCCGGCCGAAGACATTGCGCATCGAGATGCGGATCGGCGCCTCGGTTCCGTCAAGGCGCACGTCGTAATAGGTCATGTCGCCGTAATAGACGACCTCCTCGACGGTCCCCATCGCCTCCCGTTCCGCCTTCTGGCCCTCGAACAGCATGGTGGCGGTCTCGGGGCGAAAGCCGACCGAGCTGCCCGTGCCCGAGGCCGCACCGGGCGCCTGGCTCGGGTCGAGCAGCATCCGCCCCAGCCCCTGCGCCTCGACCTCGATCCCCTGCTCGCCCTCGGACAGGATCCGCGCCGGCAGGAAGTTCATCGTGCCGATGAAATCCGCCACCTTGCGCGAGTTGGGCCGACGGTAGAGCGTCTCGGGATCGGCGAGCTGGGCGATCTCGCCCTCGAACATGACGGCGATCCGGTCGGACATGACCAGCGCCTCCTCCTGGTCGTGGGTCACGAGAATGAAGGTGATGCCCACCTGCCGCTGCAGCTTGATCAGCTCCACCTGCATCTGCTCGCGCATCTTCTTGTCGAGCGCCGAGAGCGGCTCGTCCAGCAGCAGCACCTTGGGCTTCAGGATCAGCGCGCGGGCCAGCGCCACCCGCTGCCGCTGCCCGCCCGAGAGCGCGTGGGCCGCGCGCGCGCCAAGCCCCCGCAGCCCCACCATCTCGAGCGCCTCGCCCACGCGGCGGTTCAGTTCGTCCTTGGACAGCTTCGCGCGGCGCAGGCCGAATCCCACGTTCTCGGCCACCGTGAGGTGCGGAAAGATCGCATAGCTCTGGAACACCATGTTGGTGGGCCGCTTGTTCGCGGGCACGCCCTCCATGTGCTTGCCGTCGATCATCACGGCACCCGACGAGATTTCCTCGAACCCCGCGATGGTGCGCAGCAGCGTGGTCTTGCCGCAGCCCGAGGGGCCCAGCAGCGAGAAGAACTCGCCCGCCCGGATCGTCGCCGTGATGCCGCGCAGCGCGTGGTAATCGCCGTAGTATTTGTGGACGTCGCGGAACTCGATCATCGTGGGTTTCGCGGCAGCGGTCACAGGAAGCCTCCGGTATCCTTGGCGCCGGAACGGGCAAGGCCACGGCGGCGGAAATATTCGGCACTGGCGAGCAGCACGATCGAGCAGGCGACGAGCACCGTTCCGAGCGCCATGATGACGGGCACCGCCTGCGGGAAGCGGAACTGTGAGAAGATGTAGATCGGCAGCGTGGGCTGGGTGCCCGCGAGGAAGAAGGCGATGATGAACTCGTCGAGGCTGATGGTGAAACTGATCAGCAGCGACGAGATGATCCCCGGCATGACCAGCGGCAGGATGATCAGCCGGAAGGTCGAGATCCCGGTCTCGCCCAGGTCATAGGCGGCCTCCTCGAGCGAGCGGTCAAGCGACTGGAAGGCCGAGGTCAGGATCGCGATGGTGAAGGGCGTGCAGATCAGCACATGCCCGAGGATGACGGTGACGATCGACAGGTTGATCCCCAGCCCGAGCAGCACCACCAGCAGCGAGACCGCCACGATGATCTCGGGCAGCACCAGCGGCAGCATGATGAGGCCCATGACGCCCCCCTTGCCGGGAAAGTGGTAGCGCGTCGAGGCGCGGGCCGCAAAGACGCCGAGCGCGGTCGAGATGACCGAGGCCGAGGCCGCGATGATCAGGCTGTTCTTCACCGCCAGCCACAGCGTCGGCTGGTTGGCCGCGGCCACGAACCACTTGGTGCTGAAGCCCGTTAGCGGAAAGGCAATGACCGTGCCCTCGTTGAAGGCAAAGAGCGGCAGCAGGATGATCGGCGCATAGAGGAAGATCAGGTAGGCCAGCGCATAGATCCGAAACCCGCCCCCCTTCATTTCGGCCCCCGGAGGAAGCGGCGGTTCAGGAACAGGAAGATCAGGCTCACCACCGTGACGATGCTCATGGCCGAGACGGCGATGGCCGACCCCAGCGGGTAGTTGTCGAGTTTCAGATACTGGAGCTGGATGAGGTTCGCCACCATCCGCCCCTCGGGTCCGCCCACCAGTTGCGGGGTCACATAGTCGCCGATGGTCGGGATGAAGACGATCAGCACCGAGGCGATCACCCCCGGCATCGCCAGCGGCAGCGTCACCCGCCAGAAGGTCATCAGCTTCGATTCCCCCAGATCCTGCCCGGCCTCGAGCAGCGAGCGGTCGATCTTCTCCAGCGCGACGAAGATCGGCAGGATCGCGAAGGGCGCGTAGGCGTGGGCGAGCGTGATCACCACCGCGTTCACGTTGTAGAGGATGAAGGTCAGCGGCTCGTCGATGATCCCGAGCCCGAGCAGCCCAGAGTTGATCACCCCGTTGAACCCGAGGATCACCTTCCACAGGAAGACGCGGATCAGGTAGCTGGTCCAGAACGGAATGGTGATCAGGAACAGCCAGAGCGACTTGCGCTCGGGCGCGACATGGAACGAGACGAAATAGGCCACCGGGAAGGCCAGCAGCACGGTCACCGTCGTCACCGCCATCGCCACGCCGAGCGAGCGCAGCATCACGCTGCGGTAAAGCTCGTTCGTCCAGGCCTCACGATAGTTGGCCAGCGTGAACTCGCGGATGATCTCGAGGTAGCCGTCGGTCAGAAAGCTGTAGACCAGAATCGTCCCCAGCGGCGCCGCCAGCAGCAGGATCGCATAGAGGGCGGGTGGTCCCACGAGAAGATAGCCATGAGCCGCCTCGGACCGCCGCAAGCGACTCCACCGCGTTTCCTGCTCCATCGCGCCCCCGTTCCGCCGTGCCTTGAACTTCTTGCATAGCTCGCGGGCCAAGGGAAGAGACTCGGGGAAGCCAGGCCGTCACACCGGAAGCTCGGAGGGGGGAGACGCCAGCAGGCGCGAGAGCCGATCGACCGCCGCTTCCAACCGCGCGCGCGGCACCTGCCCCGCAATGGCCAGCCGCACCCCGTTCGGCGAGCGGCCATGCACCAGCGCATATTCATCGGCCGAGCGCAGCAGCACGCCCTCGCTTTCGGCGGTGCGCGTGAAGCTCGAGGTGCGCCAGCCGACCGGCAGCCGCAGCCAGACGAAGGGCAGGCCCGGCTGCCAGGACAGCTCGTGCGAGCCGAGCCCGTTCACGACGGCCTGAAGACGGTCGGCAAAGGCGCTCTGGACCCGGTGGCGGATCTCGGCGGCCTGCCCGCTCTGGAACAGGTCGAGGCAGAGGTCCGACACCGGCCGGCCAAGCGCGAAGAAGGCGTGCTGCGCGGTCAGCCGTCCCGCCTCACCGCGCCCCGTCGGGCACAGGATGTAGCCGAAGCGCAGCGCCGCCGACACGGTCTTGGAAAGGCTGCCCACATACCAGGTCCGCTCGGGCGCCAGCGCGCGCAGGGCGGGAAGGGTGCTTTCGGCCACGGTGTAGCAATCGTCCTCGATGATCTGCAGCTCGTGCCGGCGGGCAATGGCGACGATCTCGGCGCGTCGCTCCTCGGGCATCCGGGCCGCGGTGGGGTTCTGCGCCTCGGTCGTCACACAAAGGACCTGGGGCCCGTGCTTTCGGCAGCAGGCTTCCAGCGCGTCCGGCCGCAGTCCGTGCTGGTCAAGCTCCACCCCCACCACCTCGGCCCGCGCCAGCCGCGCGGCGTGGCGGAAGCCGGGGTAGGCAAGCTCTTCCGTCAGCACCACGGGCCGGTCCCCCCGCAGGCAGCAGAGCATCACCAGCCCGATGGCGCTCTGCCCGCCATGGGTGAGGGCGATGTCCTCGGGGGCGATCGGCCCCAGCACCCGGTCGGCCAGCCAGTCGCGCACCGCCGCGCGCAGCGCCGCCTCTTCGCGCTGGGTCGGATAGTCGCGCCAGTCACCGCCCAGCCCCTCCGCCACCCGCTTCAGGGCCGCGGAGAACAGCGGCATCTGCCCCACGTCCGGCAGCTGCGGCGAGCGGAGATCGAGCAGACCCGGCGCCTCCTGCGGATCGCGCTCGACAAACAGCTCCTGCGTCGGCCCGAGCCTTGGCTCGGCGGCCGCGACGAAGGTGCCGCGTCCGACCGTGGCCGCGAGCAGCCCCTCCTGCGTCGCCAGCTGATAGGCGCGCGAGACAGTGCCCGGCGTGACCGAGAGCGTCCAGGCCAGATCGCGCACCGTCGGAAGCTGCGCGCCGGGCTTCAACCGTCCTGCGCGGATGGCATCCCGCAGGGCGCGTGCGAGGGCGAGATACTTCGGACCGGGAAATTGTGCGAGATCCGGCCGCCATATTGTATCAGTCACAATGTTCCTCTGGAGCGAGTAAACACAACTTTGTATGCTTTCATTAGTTGATACGCCTCATTGTATCAATACAAAGGTGCTCCGATGACTCGCGCGATCCCGCAAATCCCGCCCGCCCTGACCCTGAACCGGCCCCTGCCGCCCGTGGCGCGCGCCCTGTTCGGCCTCGGCCTGCTGGTGCTTCGCTGGGAGGAGCGACGCCAAACGCGGCTCGGGCTCTCGCGGCTCGACCCGCACCTGCTGCGCGACATCGGCCTGACCGCGCGCGCCGCCGAGATCGAGGCGTCCAAGCCCTTCTGGCAGGAGTGATCCTGCCCAAAAGTCCCCATGACTGGACCGGGCCCTGCCCGGTCTTTTTGTTGATGGGGCCCACGCCGCCGACACGCAAAAGGCCCGCCAGGAGGCGGGCCTTTCCGAAAGAGCGTACCGGAGGATCAGCGCTTCGAGAACTGGAAGCTGCGGCGGGCCTTCGCCTTGCCGTATTTCTTCCGCTCGACGACGCGGCTGTCGCGGGTCAGGAAGCCCGCGGCCTTGAGGGCGGCGCGGAGCGAGGGTTCGTACAGCTGCAGCGCCTTCGAGATGCCGTGCTTGACCGCGCCGGCCTGGCCCGAGAGACCGCCACCCGCGACGGTCGCCATGACGTCGAACTGACCCGTCACATTGGCAACGGTGAACGGCTGGCGCAGGATCATCTGCAGCACCGGACGGGCGAAATACTCGTCCATCGGCTTGCCATTGACGGTGACCTTGCCCGAGCCCGGCTTGATCCAGACGCGGGCCACCGCGTCCTTCCGCTTGCCGGTGGCGTAGGAGCGGCCGAGCGAGTCACGCACCGGCTCGCGCGTGACGGCGGCTTCGGCCACCGGGGCGTCGCCAACGACCGATTTCAGATCGTCGAGGGATTTGATGTCGGCCATGGCTTACGCGCTCCGGGTGTTCTTCGGGTTCAGCGACGCGACGTCGAGAACGGTGGGCTGCTGCGCTTCGTGCGGATGCTCGGCGCCGGCGTAGACGCGCAGGTTGGTCATCTGCTGACGGCCGAGGCTGTTGCGCGAGATCATGCGCTCGACAGCCTTGATCACCACGCGCTCGGGGTGGGCGCCGTCCAGCACCTGCGCGGCGGTGCGGAACTTGATGCCGCCCGGGTGGCCGGTGTGCCAGTAGTAGCGCTTGTCGGCGCGCTTGTTGCCGGTCATCTGCACCTTGTCGGCGTTGATGATGATGACATTGTCACCCATGTCCATGTGGGGGGTGAAGGTCGGCTTGTTCTTGCCGCGCAGGATGTTGGCGACGATCGTGGCGAGACGGCCCAGAACCACGCCTTCGGCGTCGATCAGGATCCATTTCTTCTCGATATCCGCCGGGGTAGCGGTGAAGGTTTTCATCGGGAATTCCTGGAATGGAGCGAGGGCAGCCCCCGCGAATTCGGATGCGGCTGTTTCCGGCATTTCGCTGCGCAGGTCAAGAGGATCGCACGCGGAATAATCCAGCGATTCCAATGGCCTGAAAAATAGGTATTCAGATACCCCACGCCAAGTCGTTCCGCGGCCCCGGGAAAGCGGGAGTCTGTCGCGGATCTTCCGCCCGCGGGCGCGCTACTTCAGGATCGGTGGGCGCTCGGGATCCATGCCCGGCGCGACGGGGACATGTTCCTCGCGCAGTTCCGGGGCCGCCGGCACGGGCAGATCGAACCGCAGCCCCACACGGGCCATGGCGACCGCGACAGGGTCGCCTTCGGCGAGGAAGGCCACGTCCAGCGTCCCCGCCTCGAGCCCCGAAAAGGTCAGTGCCTCCGAGACCGAGCGCGCCAGAGCCGGCTGCGCCCCGTCGAGGGCCGCGACGAAGGCCAGCATGTGCGCCTCGCGCCCGTCCTCGTAGCGCACGGCCGCAAGCAGGGCATGGCCAGCAAGCCCCCCCGCACGGGCGAGCTTGCCATCCAGCGCCGCGATGAGCGGCTCGGGCAGTTGCGGCGGGGCAAAGCCCGCGGGACGCGCCTCGGCCTCGGACGGCGCATGAGAGATGGTCTCGGCCAGCCAGTCCACCGCCTCGGGCGGCAGCAGCATGGCCGAGGGCGCATCGCCGAGGTTCAGCCCCAGTCCGATCCCCCGCCCGGCCAGCAGCCCCGCCACGACACGCCCGGGCAAGGCGGCGTAGGGCGCGGGCACGCCGGTGAAGGCCGCAAGCCGCTCTTCAAGGTCGAAGGCGAGGACCACGGGCCCCTCTTCCAGCTCGAACAGCTGCGGGGTCAGGGTCTCATCCTCGGGCTCGCTCTCGAGCAGCAGGAACAGCTCGCCATCCGCCAGTTGGCCATAGAAGCGCAGCCGCGCGGCATCGTCGCCGGGGGCCGTTTCCATCGCTTCATGCGCTTGGTCGAGAGGGGTCATCACGGCACTTCCTGATCTGACGGATCGGACGTCCCTAGTGCCTCGGCGGCGTCCGGGCAAGATTGGTTGGACGTGTCCCCATCCCGTTAAGGCGTGCCGCGGGGATCCGGCGCCACAAAAAGCGAAGGGGCGGCTCGCTCCCGCCGCCCCTTCGTCTTCTTGCCGACAATCATTTCGTTATCGAATGAATACGTTCGAAAGTTTGGGCACTACTCTTAGTGATAATGTGCATTAACTTGTGTATTCCTCCGCTCGCTGCGTCAACGTTTCCTTCATCATCTAGCCAAAAGTGCAACCGGAAGCCGGTTGTGGCGCAACCGGCGGGAGAGCCACGCGCCACTCACTCTCGCTCAGCGAAAAGCTGCGCACGATACGGCGGCGTTCCGCTCGAAATGATCACAACGAGGAGAGACGAATCGATTCGGCCCACCGTTGAGCGGTCCGAACCAGTGGCGTTTGGCGCTTGCCCGCCGATGCAATCCCGGACACAGTCCCCTCACGCCGACTTTCGTCGCATTTCGACGCCGGCACCAGGCCGGGGCGGATCTTGACAGGAGAGACTTGCCGCATGCGCTTCATTCCGACGACGCTGAAGGATGCCGTCCTCATCGAGGCGGAGCCGAGAGAGGATCACCGGGGCTGGTTCGAGCGAACCTTCTGCGAGGAGGAGATGGCGAAGGCCGGACTTGCCACCCGTTTCGTCCAGCACAACAGCTCCTACAACCATGCGGTCGGCACGTTGCGCGGCATGCACTACCAGCGCAGCCCGCACGCCGAGGTGAAGGTGATCACCTGCACGCGCGGGCGCATTCACGACGTGATCATCGACCTGCGCCCGGATTCGCCCACCTACATGAAATGGGAAGGGTTCGACCTGCGCGCCGGGGACCACCGCCAGCTCTATATCCCCGAGGGGTTCGCGCACGGCTATCTGACGCTCGAGGATGCGACGGCGGTCTCCTACCTCGTCTCGACCGCATACACGCCGGGCGCCGAGGGCGGCGTGCGCTGGGATGATCCGACCTTCGGAATCGCATGGGCCGGCGGGGTCTCGGTGATCTCGGAAAAGGATGCGGCCTGGCCGGACTACACGCCGGGATAGGCGCAGGCGGAGCGCGGTGAAGGCCCGCGCTCCGGCCCGTCAGCCGATCAGGGCAAAGGTCTCGGCGGGTTGCGCGAGGCCGAACTCCTGCTCCATCTCTGCATAAAGCGCGTCGATGCGCCGGCCCTCGGGCAGGCGCACATCCCCGAAGGTCAGCGCCTGGTCGCGCGGGATGTCGCGCAGCAGCACCCCCCCTTCGGCGAGACCCATCGGCAGCAGCCGCTCGGCGGCCACCACCTCGATGTTCTCGCACTGGCCGTAGGCGGTGAAGCCGCCGATCCCGTCGAGCACTTCGCCCGCCTTCAGATCGCGCTTGGCCACCGCCACCACACCCACCTGCGGCGCGCCGAGCGGCGTCAGCGCCGCATCCCCGAACAGCACCGCGCGCGCCACCGTCATCGGCACTTCGAAATGGCAGAGGTGGTAGGGCGTATAGAAGAGGTAGTAGGGCCCCTCGCCGAGCTTGTAGAGATTGAGGTAATGCTTTTGCCGTGGGTCGTCGTGGGTGCCGATCACGAAGACCCCCGGCCCCGGCCGCGCACCCACGACATAATCGACGATGCCGGGCCCCTCGGGATCGAGGTGCGGCGCGAACATCGCGACATATTCCTCGAGCGGTCGCAGCGGCAGCGTCGGGTTCTTGCCCGTGGGGTCGATCCCGATCATTCCGCGCCGCGCGACGCGCATCCCCGTTCCATTGGCCACGATCGCCTGCTCATAGGAGATCTTGGTGCCGTCCGCGAAGGAGGTCACCATATGGACGTTCTGACCCCATTTCTCGGCAAAGCCGCGCTGGGTCTCGGGGGTGCGATACTCATCCTGCAGGGCCTTGATGTTGCCCGACAGGACCGGCTTGACACCAATCCCCTTCACGAACCGGATCAGATTCATCTGCACGCCCGGCTGGTCGCCGTCGCAGTTGGTGATCACCACGCCCGCGGCATCGGCCCGCTTCTTCAGGAGCGGCCCGATGGTCCCGTCCAGCTCGGCGTTCATCAGGATCACATGCTTGCCGGTGGCGATGGCCGCCTCGACCGCGAGCAGCGCATAGTCCATCGAGCCCGTCACCTCGATGATGGCCTCGATCCCGCGGGCGCAGCCCACGAGGGCGGGATCGTCGGTGACGGCAGGCTCGCCGGCCACGATCGCGGCCTCGAGTTCGGCCTGTGTGGAGACACGGCGCACGCTCTCGCCCGTCCGACTGGACTCGAAGGCCACGGTCGCCTGCTCGACCCGCCGCGCCGCGATCGCCACGAGCTGCATCCCGGGCACCGAGTTCGCGATCTGCAACGCAATGCCCGACCCCATGAAGCCCGCGCCGATCATGCCGACGCGGATCGGCCGGCCCTCGGCCGCGCGCCGGGCCAGCGCCTTGTCGACGATGATCATGCCACCGCCTCCAGAGCCGGATTGGCCCAGTAGAGCTTGTCGTCGAGAAGCCGGGCGGCGCGCAGCCGCATCAGCATTTTGAGCCGGGTGTAGGGCTCGGCGCGGAACTCCTCGGGGGTCATGTCGATGCGCTCGAACACCTGGCGCATCTGGCGTGCGCCCTTCTCGGCGGTCCATTCGCACCGGAAGTCGGGCAGCACGCGCTGGATCTTGTCGAAGTTCACCCGGTAGGAGCGGTTGTCGGCCGAAGGCTGGCCCACCTCAAGCTCGCAGCCCGGAAAGCTGTCGGCCACGATGCGGGCGATCTCGATCACGCGGTAGTTCTGGTCGTTGGAGCCCACGTTGTAGCACTGGCCCGTGATCGCATCGGCGGGCGCGATCAGCGAGCGCCAGACCGCCTGGCACATGTCGAGCGCGTGAACGAGCGGCCGCCAGGGCGAGCCGTCGGACTGGAGCGTGATCTTCTTCGTGGTCCAGGCCAGGCCGCAGAGGTCGTTGAGCACGATGTCGAACCGCTGGCGCGGGCTGGCCCCATAGGCGGTCGCGTTGCGCAGGAAGCAGGGTTCGAAATCCGCGCCGGCCCGGCCCGTCAGATCCTGTTCGACCTTCACCTTGCATTCGGCATAGGCGGTCTGCGGATTGACGGGGCTCGTCTCGTCGAGGATCTTGTCGGGCCGCCCCACCCCATAGACCGAGCAGGAGGACATGTAGACGAACCGCTTCGCGCCCGCCTTGCGGGCCACCTCGGCCAGATGCATCGAGCCGCCGTGGTTGATCTCATGCGTGAGGCCGGGCGATTGCTGGCCCAGCGGATCGTTGGACAGTTCGGCCAGATGGGCCACCGCATCGAATCCCTCCAGGTCCTCGGCCGTGACCTGCCGGATGTCCTTGGTGATGACGGCCGGGCGCGGCGCCGATGTCGGGTAGAGCCAGCCCTTGCGGTAGAAACCCGTATCGAGCCCCACGGCCTCAATGCCTCTTTCCAGCAGATAGGGGCCAAGAAGGGCGCCGACGTAGCCGTCCGCGCCTGTGAAAAGGACCTTCAGGGGCATCAACATCTCCGATCAATTCGTGCCGTCTGGCGGCGTTTTTCAAAGCAAATGGTCCGGCACGCAGACGCCGGTCAATCTGTCGGGAAGCGCCTCGCGCCCGTCACGCGGCCGAAATTGCCGCGCTGATCCGTTCGGCCGGTTTCGCCCGACTTTCCCACTGCGAGATCATCGGAAAGCCCCGGGCGCAAGTCAAGCGCGCAGGCCCATGGCCGTCAAACGGCGGTGGCCGCGCCACGGAGCGGGCCGCACCAGCGCCGCCTGCCGGGCCTTCTCCTGCGCTATGAAGCCGTCGAGCAGCGCCTCCTCCCGCGCGATCTCGTCCTGCCCGAGGCTCGCGGAGGGACGCCCGGCATCCAGCGCGCTCCAGAGGGCGCGGAAGGTGCCCGGCTCCGTCGCGCGGGGAACCGCCGTCCGGTCGAGCAGCCGGACGGCGTGTTGCGAAGCCCGCCCCTGACCATGAAGAAACCGCGCCACGGCCCGCGCATGAAGGCGCGAATGCCAGCTCCGGGCATCGGCCAGGGGCCGCCCGCGCGACGGCGCGTCCTGCGCGGCGTCCGGGTCGATCAGCGCCTCGAGTTCGCGCATCTTGGCGAGGTAGCGCAGCGCATCCGCGCCCACGGGCTCTTGCACCGCGGGCGGCGCCTGCGGGACAAGCCGCCCCGCCAGCGCCCGGAGCCGCCCGATCCAGTCCACCTCGGGCTGTGCGTCGAGCACGAGGACCAGACCCGAAAGGTCCTGCCCGGCCAGAAGGCGCACCGCCTCTTCCGCCGCGGCCGGCGTTTCCACCGCCACGAGAACCGTCACGCCCTCCCCCAGCGTCGCGAGGCGACGCGCCAGACTGCGGCCGTCGCCGTCCCGCAGCGCCAGGGCAGCCACCGACCGCGCCTCGGGAATGCGGCGGCAATTCACCGGACGGATGGCGCGCAGACGCACGCCTTCCGGCAGGAGGTCATCGACAAGAAAGGGTGCCGCGCGGCTCATTCGGTCTCTCCGGGAAAAAGGCATGACTTTGTCCGCGCGGCGCATCGTCCGCGCGCCTTCGTCGGACTGGTCCTTCACTCGTCCATGCCCCGGCAACGCCCGCCCCGCCCGCCGGTTCCGCGCGCGCCGGTCAAGCCCTGCGTCACGGCGCCCTGCCGACGGATCGGGCACTCCGCAGCCGCAGGACCACGGAACGATCCCCCCCGCCGGCCCGTTCTGCCTGCGGATCAGCGGAGGAGTTCCAGATGCGGCAGAGGCCGGTTGTCGTGATCACGGGCGGGACGGCGGGCGTCGGCCGGGCGCTGGCACGGGCCTATGCCCGGCGGGGATGGCGGGTGGCTGTTCTGGCCCGCGGGCGGGCGGGTCTCACCGCGACCGCCGCCGAAGTGGCGCGGCTTGGCGGCGAGCCCCTGCCCCTGCGCGCCGATGTGGCCGAGGCCGGGCAGGTCTTCACATCGGCCGAGGCGGTGATGGAGCGATGGGGCCGCATCGACCTGTGGATCAACAACGCCATGGTCACGGTCTTCGGCCCGGCCGAGCGCGCCACGCCCGAGGAATACGCACGCGTCACCTCGGTCACCTATCTCGGCACGGTTCACGGCACGCTGGCCGCCCTGAGGCACATGCGGCCGCAGGACGGGGGCACGATCCTTCAGATCGGCTCGGCCCTCGCCTACCGCTCGATCCCGCTGCAGGCCGCCT
Source organism: Cereibacter azotoformans (assembly GCF_021391315.1). NCBI lineage: Bacteria > Pseudomonadati > Pseudomonadota > Alphaproteobacteria > Rhodobacterales > Paracoccaceae > Cereibacter > Cereibacter azotoformans. The sequence continues at coordinate 1,954,790 of NZ_CP090021.1, forward strand.
ATTGCGCCGCCAAGGCCGCCGTCCGGGGCTTCACCGACTCGCTCCGGTCCGAGTTGCTCCACGACCAGAGCCGTATCCGCCTCACCATGGCGCAGCTTCCGGCCGTCGATACGCCCCAGTTCGACTGGGCCCGCACCCATGTCCACGGCCGCCCGCAACCCGTCCCGCCGATCCACACGCCCGAGGCCGTGGCCGAGGCGGTGGTCGCCGCGGCCCGCTCCGCCCCGCGCGAGATCTGGATCGGCGGCCCCTCGATGCAGGCGATCCTCGGGACGATGGTGGCACCCGGCTGGATGGACCGCATGATGGCCCGCAAGGCCTGGGACAGCCAGATCGGGCCGGGAAAAGCGAGAGCCGACAATCTGATGGAACCCGTCGAGCGCGACATGGGGGCCGCCGGTCGCTTCGGCGATGAGGCTTCCGACAGCGTCCTCAGCCTCTCCGGCCCGACCACGCGGACCGGCCTTGCGGCGGGTGGCCTTCTCCTTGCCGGAGCCGCGCTCGCAACCGCCGCGATCCTAGCACGACGCCGCGACCCATGACCCCTGCGCATACGTCATGCGTAAATTGCATGGCTGCCATGCCCCTCCGAAGGCGAAGCTTCGGTTGTGAAGCGCCGGCCGGACAACTACGAAAGTTGCCGGCTGGCTGAAGGTCCGCGCAACTTCCCGTCGGCCGGATTGCTTTCTCAGGGAGGAGGGGCCCATGCTGGACGGCGTTTACAACGAGAGGATCCGTCACACCGGCCTGCGCAGCCGGCTGGTGAGCGCGGAAGAGGCAGCCTCGCTGATCGAGGATGGCATGACGGTCGGCATGTCCGGCTTCACCCGCGCGGGCGAGGCCAAGGCCGTGCCCATGGCGCTCGCCGCCCGTGCGCGGACCCGGCCGCTGAAGATCACGCTGATGACCGGCGCCTCCCTCGGCAATGACCTCGACAAGACGCTGACCGAGGCGCATGTGCTGGCCCGACGCATCCCGTTCCAGTCCGATCCCGCCCTCCGCAAGGCGATCAACCGGGGCGAGGTCATGTTCATCGACCAGCATCTGTCCGAAACCGTCGAGATGCTGCGCACCCGGCAGTTGCCCAGGGTGGATGTGGCGGTGATCGAGGCGGTGGCCATCACCGAGAACGGCGGCATTGTGCCCACCACCTCGGTCGGCAACTCGGCCTCGTTCGCGATCCTGGCCGAGAAGGTCATCGTCGAGATCAACCTCAGCCAGCCGGCCGAGCTTGAAGGGCTGCACGACATCTACATCCCGACCTACCGGCCCAACCGGATGCCGATCCCGGTCGTGACGCCCGAGAGCCGGGTTGGCCTTCCCTTCATCCCGATCCCGCCCGAGAAGATCGCGGCGATCGTCGTCACCGAGAAACTCGACAGCTCGGCCACCATCCTCGATCCCGACGAGGATACGCGCGCCATCGCCGGCCACCTGACCGAGTTCCTGCTGCACGAGGTGCGGGCGGGGCGGCTCGACCAGACGCTCCAGCCGCTGCAGGCCGGGATCGGCACGATCGCGAACGCCGTGCTGCATGGCTTCATCGACACGCCCTTCCACGATCTGAAAATGTATTCCGAAGTCCTGCAGGACTCGACCTTCGATCTGTTCGACGCGGGCAAGCTCCGCTTTGCCTCGGGCTCGTCGATCACCCTCTCGGCGCGGAAGTATCAGGAGGTGCTGTCGCGCCTGTCCGATTACAAGCCGCGGCTGATCCTGCGCCCGCAGGAAATCTCGAACCACCCCGAGGTCGTGCGGCGCCTCGGCCTCATCTGCATCAACACGGCGCTCGAGTTCGACATCTACGGCAACGTCAACTCGACCCACGTCACCGGCACGCAGATGATGAACGGGATCGGCGGCTCAGGCGATTTCGCACGGAACGCCTATCTGTCGGTCTTCGTGACGAAGTCGATCGCGAAGCACGGGGCGGTGTCGTCGGTGGTGCCGATGGTGAGCCATGTGGACCATACCGAGCATGACGTGGACATTCTCGTGACCGAGGTGGGGCTGGCCGACCTGCGCGGCCTGGCCCCGCGCGAGCGAGCCGCGACGATCCTCGCCAACTGCGTCCACCCCGACTATCAGCCGATGCTGCAGGACTATGTCGCGCGCGCCTGCCAGCGCGGCGGCCACACGCCGCATGTGCTCGAGGAAGCCCTGTCCTGGCACGTCCGGCTGGCCGAGACCGGCCGGATGGCCTGACCGACGCACCGCCGCGTCAGGCCGCCCCTTCCGAGCCTTTCGAGGCCGCAAATCTGCGGCCCAGACGGCCGGAGATGAAGCTGGTGATCGCGGGCGCCGGCAGCGGGCGGGAGAAGAAGAAGCCCTGCGCCTCGTCCACCCCTTCGGCGATGGCGCAATCGAGCTGGGCCTGGGTCTCGACCCCCTCGACGGTGGTGCGCATGTCGAGGCTGCGGCCGAGGCCCGCCACCGCCTTGAGTATCGCCAGCGCCTCGCGCGCATGAGGAAGATCGCGGATGAAGGACCGATCCACCTTGATCTTGTCGAACGGAAAGCTGCGCAGGTAGCCCAGCGACGAATAGCCGGTGCCGAAATCGTCCATCACGATCTTCACACCCACCGCGCGCAGTTCCTGCAGCACCGTGATGTTGCGGTCGGTCGGGTCGAGCAGCACCGACTCGGTGATCTCGAGTTGCAGCCGCTCGGGCGGAAGGCCCGAGGCGCGCAGGGCCGACACGACCACATCGACGAGCCCGCCGCCGTGGAACTGGAGCGGCGAGAGGTTCACGGCGAGCGACACGTTGTCGGGCCAGCGGGCGGCATGGGCGCAGGCTTCATGCAGGACCCACTCGCCCATCACGCCGATCAGGCCCGCCTCTTCGGCCACGGGAATGAACTGGTCGGGCGTGATCCAGCCCGCCCCCTTGCGGTGCCAGCGCATCAGCGCCTCGCAGGCGGTGACGCGCCCGTCGGCCAGCCCGATCAGCGGCTGGTAGAACACCGACAGCTCGCCCTGCCCCAGGGCCGCCCGCAGCGCCGACTTCATCTTCTGCCGGCTCTGGAGATGGATGTCGGTCGCTTCGTCAAAGACGCGGAAGGTGCCGCGGCCGGCCTGCTTGGCGGCATAGAGCGCCACGTCGGCAAAGCGCATGACCTCTTCGGCGCTGTCGCCGCGGCCGCGCGCAAACGCGATGCCGACGCTCGCCCCCACCTCGGGCACGGTGCCGTCGATGTTGAACGGCTTCGAGACGGCCGCGATCAGGCGGCGGGCCAGATCGCAGGCCTCCTGCTCGGTCCGGACCGGCGTCTGGATCACGGCGAATTCGTCGCCGCCCAGTCGGGCCACCGTGTCGGTGCTGCGCACCGAGGTGCGCAGCCGGTCGGCGACCTGCCGAAGAACCTGATCGCCCACCGGATGCCCGCGCGTGTCGTTCACCGCCTTGAACCCGTCGAGGTCCAGCATGTGAACCGCCACCGAGCGGCCGGCCGCAAGAGCCGCCACCGCCTCCTCGTAGCAGTCGCCGAAATAGTGCCGGTTGGGCAGGCCGGTCAGCATGTCGTGGCGCGCCATGTGGAAGACCTGCAGCTGCGCCATCACCCGGTCATCCTCGGCCTGGCGGCGGGCGCTGATGTCCACGCAGCAGCCGATGTAGCCGATGAAGGTGCCGTCCGCGAGAACGCGCGGCTGCCCCACGTCGATCACCCAGCACCAGCTGCCATCCTGCCGGCGCACCCGGAATTCGTTCGTGAAGGGCACTCGGCGGCGCAGGGCGCTCTCCCAGATCGCGACCACGGCGTCGCGATCCTCGGGGTGGATGACAGCGGCCCAGCCCTCGTTGACCGCCTCCTCGGGCGACTGCCCCGTGACCTTCAGCCAGCTCCGGCTCACGAAGACATTGTGCCCCTCCACATCCGTCACCCAGATCATGACCGGCGCATCGTCGGCGAAGGCGCGAAAGCGCGCCTCGCTCTCGCGCAGATGGTCGAGCGAGAGGTGGCGCTCATGCACATCCTCGAGGATGCCGAACCAGCGGTCGATCCGCCCCTCCTCATCGCGCCGCGCCACGACGCGCGCCCGGAACCAGCGATACTGGCCGTCCGGCATGCGGAGCCTGTGCTCGGCGTCGAAGGAGGCCCCGTCCCGCACGGCCTGCGCCCAGGCGGCCCGAAGCTCGGGCCGGTCGTCGGGATGCATGGCCGCCCACCAGTCATCGACATGAGACGTGTCGCGCGGCAGGCCGGTCAGATCCACCAGGCGGTCCGAGATGTCCGAGAGCGTCCCGTCCGGGGAGATGCTGAAGGGAACCAGAGGATTGAGATCGAGAAGGCCGCGCAGATGCGCCTCGCGCTCGCGCAGGGCCTCTTCCGTCCGGCGAAGCTCCGTGATCTCGAAGAAGGTGACGACAAGATGCTCTCCGGCCGGTTTGCGCGACACGAGAAAGCGGCGCAGGCCGGCGGGCCCCGGCACCACCTGCTCGACGGTGAGCGAGCCGCTGCGCATCGCCTCGGCGTCGAGATCGCGCAGCCAGGCCGCGGTCAGCCCGCCGACAAGCTCATGCTCGGCGCGCCCTTCAAGCTCCCCCCGCTGGCATCCGAGCAGCTCGCAGGCCGCGCTGTTCATGAAGATCACGCGCGACTCGGAGTTCTTGATCAGGACGGGATGCGCCACGCCGTCGAACAGCGCCACCCAGCACTCCTCGGCCGGGCCCTGGGGCTGGCCCGTCAGCCTGCTGCGCAGATTGGGCATTTCCGTCATCGGCGGAGCCGCTCCTTCAGGCTGAACTGGTCACAGGCGCCCCGACGCGCCGTCAGAAGATGAGCATCCCGATCGCCACCCACATGCAGACGCCGCAGATCACGGCCGGCAGCAGCCACCAGCCGGAAGGCAGCTTGCCCTCGGGATCGGCGATCTCGTCCGCCTCGGCAGGGGCCGTGGCGGCGATCGCGTGGCGCGGGGCACGAAGGGTGAGGCTGTCGCTCATGCTGGTCTCTCGCTTGTGGTGGGGGCGGCTGACGGATCCCGGCCGCCCTCAAACCTAGTGCAAATGCGTCCTTCGGACCCCGCAACAGGCGGATGGCCCTTTACAACAATAAGTATGGAGCCCCCTTCCAAGGCCTTAACGCCGCCGGATCCCGCAAGGTTTTTTTGCGCCTGCGCGGCCCGGCATGCCGTGCCCGCTCTAAATCCCGCGACGGCTTGTCCGTTTGCGTGCTGAAGCATCCAAGACGGAGGACCCGCCGTGACCGAGAACGCCGCCCCAGCCCCCATCTCCCCCGAGACGGCGCTTCCGCAGGCCACGGCGCAGCGCATGCTGGCCCTGGTCGGGGCCATCGGCGAATATGACAGCGCCCCTGCCTCGCATACGCTGACCGGCCTCTTGCGGCTGGCAGCAGGCCAGCAGCCGACACTTGCCGAACGCACGAGCCTGCAGATCGCGGGGCTCGTCACGCTCGATCAGGGTCACCCGACCATCACGCCCGAAGGACTGGCGGTGCTCTGCCGCGACACCGAGAGCCGCCCGCAGCCTGCGGCGCCTTCGGTGGCGGCGGCCGACACCCCTCGCCAGGGGCCGGACCCCATCGCCCGCCTGAAGATCGGCGCCTCGGCCTACGAAATCGCAGGCTGGCCAGACAGCGACGCGCTCGCCTTCCGCACCGATGCGGCCTCACCCTGGCGCGAACTCGAGGCGGACCTCGCGGCCGGCTGGTCCGAGATCGCGGCCGAGATCCTTCAGCGCACGCGCAACGCGCTGGAGGAATATGTGCGGATGCACATGATCCGGCGCCGCGAGGATCAGGAGGCCGGCGGCGCGAACGGCTTCGACCTCTACGGCCTCGGCTGGGAAGTGCGCGACATCGGCGGCGAGATGCTGCTGCGGCTGGACGAGGAGACCGACTGGCGCCCGGTGCGCGAATCCGCCCTGTCGCATGTGGCCGGGATGCGCGAGCGCGCCGCCGCGGCGCTGGTGGCCCAGGTCAAGGACCTGCGCGAACGGATCGGCGACGACGTCCATGCCTGGGCCAAGCGGCTCGCCGCGGGCGCCCTGGTCGAACCTCTCTGAGGAAAGCCGTGCCGCCTGCTCGGGCGGCACGACCCATGCCTTACAGCATCGAGGGCAGGACCTGATCCGGCGGCCGGTGGCCGTCGGCGAAGGTCTTGATGTTCAGGATCACCTTCTCGCCCATCTCGATCCGTCCCTCGAGCGTGGCCGAGCCCATGTGCGGCAAGAGCACCACGTTCGGCAGTTCGCGCAGCCGCGGGTTGATCTCGTGCCCGTGCTCGAACACGTCGAGCCCGGCGCCCGCGATCTCGCCGGCGCGCAGACCGCGCGTCAGGGCGTTCTCGTCGATCACCTCGCCGCGCGAGGTGTTCACGATCACCGCGGTGGACTTGAGCAACTTCAGCCGGCGGGCGTTCAGCAGATGGAAGGTCGAGGGCGTATGCGGGCAATTGACCGAGATGATGTCCATCCGCGTGACCATCTGGTCTAGGCTTTCCCACCAGGTCGCGCCGAGTTCCTCCTCGATCTCGGGGCGGACGCGCTTGCGGTTGTGGTAATGCACCTGCATCCCGAAGGCCTTCGCGCGCCGCGCCACCGCCTGCCCGATCCGCCCCATGCCGAGGATCCCGAGCCGCCGGCCCCGGAGCCGTCCGCCCAGATGCGCCATCGGCGACCAGCCCGCCCAGTTGCCCGACTGCATCTCGGCGAGCCCTTCGGGGATGCGCCGGGTGACGGCGAGGATCAGCGCCAGGGTCATGTCGGCCGTGTCCTCGGCCACCACATCGGGCGTGTTCGAGACGAGGATGCCGCGCTGCCGGGCGGTGGCCACATCGATGTGATCCACGCCCGCGCCATAGTTCGCGATCAGCTTCAGCCTGGGGCTTGCCTGCGCCAGCATGGTGGCGTCGATCTCGTCGTTGAGACAGGTCACGAGCACATCCGCGCGCCCCATCGCCTCGACCAGGTCATCCCGCGACATCTTCGTGTCCGGGTCGCGGAGCTGCACGTCGAAAAGCTCCTTCAGGCGGGTCTCGACCACGTCCGGCAGGCGTCGCGTGACGACAACAGTAAGGCGTTCCACGGGCATTCTCTGTCTCCCCTGCACTTCCAAATCCGGACATGTGGTGGCAAGGTGCCGCCAAGCGGGGCGCGGCACAAGCCCCGGCAGAGGCAGGACGGCGCGGCATGACGGCATGGCTGCGTGAAAGGCGGAAAAGAGCGATGGGACGCATGATCAAGGCGCTCGCGTTGGCGCTGGCGCTTGCCACCGGCGCCACGGCACAGGAAGCCGACGTTCCCGCGGACGATCCCGCTGGCTTCGCCTCGGCGGCCCAGGCGGCAGCGGTCGCCGGTGTCGGCCCGGTCACGAGCCTTCCCCTGCCGCGCTATGTCTCGCTGAAGACCTCCGAAGGCAACGCGCGCCGCGGGCCGGGCCTGACGCATCGGATCGACTGGGTCTTCACCCGCGCGGGAATGCCTCTCCGCGTGACGGCGGAATACGAGCACTGGCGCCGCGTCGAGGATTTCGAGGGCGCCGGGGGCTGGGTGCATTACTCGCTGCTGTCGGGGGTGCGCAGCGCAATGGTCGTGGCCGAAATGGCGGATCTGCATGAGGATCCGGCCAGCGGATCGACCGTCACGGTCCATGTCCAGCGGGGCGTGGTGGTCCGGCTGCTGTCCTGCATCCGCGACTGGTGCCGCGTCAGCGCCGAGGGCAACCGCGGCTGGGTGATCAAGACGGCGCTCTGGGGCGTGGATCCGGCCGAAATCCTCGAGTAACGGCCCGGCCCATCCGGCCGGACGACCTGCCGGCACCTCAGACTCTCGGACGGGCTTCGGACGCGCCCTCCCCGGCAGCGCCCGATGGCGCGCGGGAATGGCCGCGCCGTCGATCGGGCGCAAGGCGGGCATGGCCAAGCAGGATCACATCCACAGGCCCGACGCTTCCGCGACCGCTCCGGCCGCAGTCCCGTGGGCACGAGGCAGAACGCATCCCCTTTGCCAAAGACGGAACGGACAAAATGAGAAAGGGGGCCCGAAGGCCCCCTTCCCTGTCGGCTCTGCGGTGCAGAGGCTTACATCATGCCGTCCATGCCGCCCATGCCGCCCATGCCGCCGGCCGGAGCCGACTTCGGCTCGGGCTTGTCGGCGATCATGGCTTCGGTGGTGATCAGCAGCGAGGCGACCGAGGCCGCGTCTTCCAGAGCGGTGCGAACCACCTTGGCCGGGTCGATCACGCCGAACTTGAACATGTCGCCATATTCTTCGGTCTGGGCGTTGAAGCCGAAGGCCTTGTCGTCGGACTCGCGGACCTTGCCGGCCACGACCGAGCCGTCCACGCCCGCGTTCTGGGCGATCTGGCGCAGCGGAGCTTCCAGCGCGCGGCGCACGATGGTGATGCCGGCGTTCTGGTCCGGGTTCTCGCCGGTCAGCCCGTCGAGGACCTTGCCCGCCTGGATCAGGGCGACGCCGCCACCGACCACGATGCCTTCCTGAACGGCCGCGCGGGTCGCGTTCAGGGCGTCATCGACGCGGTCCTTGCGCTCTTTCACTTCGACTTCGGTCATGCCGCCGACGCGGATGACGGCCACGCCGCCCGCCAGCTTGGCCACACGCTCCTGCAGCTTCTCGCGGTCGTAGTCCGAGGTGGTCTCTTCGATCTGGGTGCGGATCTGCGACACGCGGGCTTCGATCTCGGCCTTTTCGCCGGCACCGTCCACGATGGTCGTGTTGTCCTTGTTGATCGAGACCTTCTTGGCGCGGCCGAGCATGTCGATGGTGACATTCTCGAGCTTCATGCCGAGGTCTTCCGAGATCACCTGACCACCGGTCAGGATCGCGATGTCCTGCAGCATGGCCTTGCGGCGATCGCCGAAGCCCGGAGCCTTGACGGCGGCGATCTTCAGGCCGCCACGCAGCTTGTTGACCACGAGGGTCGCGAGGGCCTCACCTTCCACGTCCTCGGCCACGATCAGCAGCGGACGCTGGGCCTGAATCACCGACTCGAGCAGCGGGACCATCGGCTGCAGCGACGAGAGCTTCTTCTCGTGCAGCAGGATGAACACGTCTTCCAGCTCGGCCGTCATCTTGTCGGCGTTGGTGACGAAGTAGGGCGAGAGGTAGCCGCGGTCGAACTGCATGCCTTCGACGACTTCGACTTCGGTCTCGAGGCCCTTGTTCTCCTCGACGGTGATGACACCCTCGTTGCCGACCTTCTGCATCGCGTCGGCGATGAAGCGGCCGATCTGGGCTTCGCCGTTGGCCGAGATGGTGCCGACCTGGGCGACTTCATGCTGGTCGTTGACCGGACGCGAGGCGGCCTTGATCGACTCCACGACCTTCGCAGTGGCGAGGTCGATGCCGCGCTTGAGGTCCATCGGGTTCATGCCGGCGGCCACGGCCTTGAGGCCTTCCTTGATGATGGCCTGGGCGAGAACGGTGGCGGTGGTGGTGCCGTCGCCCGCCTCGTCGTTGGTGCGGGAAGCGACTTCCTTCACCATCTGGGCGCCCATGTTCTCGAACTTGTCGGAGAGTTCGATCTCCTTGGCGACCGACACACCGTCCTTGGTGATGCGCGGCGCGCCGAACGACTTGTCGATCACGACGTTGCGGCCTTTCGGGCCCAGCGTGACCTTCACGGCATCGGCGAGGATGTTCACGCCGCGCAGCATGCGGTCGCGGGCATCGGTATCGAACTTGACGTCCTTGGCAGCCATGTTGTTGCTCCTGTTTGTCTGGTTGATGCGATCGTCTCGACGCGGCTCGAAGCCCCCTGGGCCAAGCCGCGGTCAGCTCGGGATCAGCTGAGGATGCCGAGGATGTCGCTTTCCTTCATGATGAGCAGTTCCGCACCGTCGATGGTGACCTCGGTGCCCGACCATTTGCCGAACAGCACGCGGTCGCCCGCCTTCACCGACATGGCGATCAGCTCGCCCGAGTCCTTGCGGGCGCCTTCGCCGCAGGCCACGACTTCGCCTTCCGCCGGCTTTTCCTTGGCGGTGTCGGGGATGATCAGACCGCCCTTGGTCTTTTCGTCGCTCTGGACGCGGCGGACCAGCACACGGTCATGCAGCGGTTTGAAAGCCATCTGAGAACACTCCCTAGGTTCCAGGTTAAATCCGGTTAGCACTCAGCATCAGCGAGTGCCAACGCCGCGAGAGATAGGAAAGGCTCACGCGGCTGTCAACGGGGAGGATGCGTCAAAATGCACGCGCGGCCTTGGCGCGGCGGGCACGGCGTGCCACCCTTGGCGTGCCCTCCAAAGGATAAGGTGCATGGCGCGTCTCACGAAGTTTCTCTGTGTTTTCTTCCTTCTCTCGGCCCCGGCGGCGCAGGCCGCCTGCACCGGAACCGACCTGATCGCGGCCCTGCCGTCCGAGGCGCGCGAGCGCGTCGAGGCCGAGGCCGCCGCCCAGCCCTACGCCACGGGCAACTTCTGGCGCGCCACGCGCGACGGGCGGCAGGTCGTGATCGCGGGCACCTACCACCTGGCGGACCCCCGGCACGCCGCCAGTCTCGAGCGGCTGCGGCCGCTGATCGCGGAGGCCTCGGCGCTGCTGGTCGAGGCGGGCCCCGAAGAGGAAGCCCGGCTGAAGGAGGCGATGGCGCGCGATCCGTCTCTGATGATCTCGGACGGGCCCACCCTGCCCGAGGTGCTGAGCGAAGAGGAATGGCAGACCCTGTCGGACGCGCTGCGCGCCCGCGGCGTTCCCCCGGTGCTCGCCTCGAAGTTCCAGCCCTGGTATGTCTCGATGACGCTCGCCTTGCCGCCCTGCGCCGTCGAGGCGGCCAAAAACCCCGACGGGCTCGACAGGCTCGCCATGCGCGCGGCCGAGGATGCGGGGGTGCCGGTTCGGTCGCTCGAGCCCTGGAACACGGTCTTCGACCTCTTTGCCGAACTGACGCCGGAAGAGCAGCTGGCCATGATTCGGACGGCGCTGCCGCTCGAGGATCGGGTCGAGGATCTCGCCGTGACGCTGGCCGACCGCTACTTTGCCGGTCAATCGCGCCTGGTCTGGGAATACATGCGGATCGAGGCGCACGACATGCCCGGCTACACGCCCGAGGCGGCGGATGCCGAATTCGCGCGGATGGAGCAGACGCTGATCAGCCGGCGCAACCACGGCTGGCTGCCGGTGATCGAAGAGGCCGCGACCAAGGGCCCGGTGGTGGTTGCGGTGGGCGCCCTGCACCTGCCGGGGCAGGAGGGCGTGCTGGAACTGCTGGACCGGGCGGGCTACCGGATCGAGCCGCTCGGCTGATCCTGTCGTCGGGGCGGCCGCAGGCGGAGCGCCACCCCGACAGCCTTGGGGATCACCCGCGGCCGGGCGCGCCGAAGAGGCTGGTGAAGACAGCCGCGGGCTTGAGCGAGCGGCTCAGCTCGGCCAGGACGAGTTCGTAGGGCAGGTGAGAGCGCGGGTCGCGCATGGCAAGCTCCTTGGGTCTGCGGTCGCGGCGCCGAGCCGCCTGATGCCGCACGAGTCGCGGCCTGACGCGGACGATGCGCCGATCAGGGACGGCCCACAATTTCCCTGTCGTCGCACCCGCGGTGCCGCAGGTGGAGGACCCGGCCCGTTCCGCGGGGCCTGCGATCCGGCGGACACGATCAGACGCTCTTCCGGCGCGGTGCGAGCGCGACACCCGCCCTCATGCCGCATCGCAGCACAGACCCCGCCGCGGGCGTGACAAGAGGTCTCGCGGCTTCTATAAGGCCGCCAACCTCATCCGCATCGGGAAACATCATGATCAAGGTTTTCGGCCACAAGTCCCCCGACACCGACTCGACCGGCTCGGCCATCATCTGGGCCTGGTACCTCACGGAGGTCAAAGGCACGCCGGCCCGGCCCGTCCTGCTCGGCGAGCCGAACACCGAGGCCGCCTTCGTGCTGCGCCACTGGGGCCTCGACAAGCCCGAGATCATCTCGGACGTGACCGCCGAGGACAGCTGCGTGGTCGTGGACACCAACAACCCGGCCGAGCTGCCCCCCTCGATCAACGAGGCGAAGGTCGTGGGCATCATCGACCACCACCTGCTCGTCGGCGGGATCAAGACCAAGGCTCCGATCGACATCACGATCCGGCCGCTGGCCTGCACCGCGACCATCATGCACGATCTGATGGGCGAGGACCTCGCCCGCGCCCCGCGCGAGATCAAGGGCGCGATGCTGTCCTGCATCCTGTCCGACACGCTGGAGTTCCGCTCGCCCACCACGACGCCGCATGACCGCGCCGTGGCCGAAACGCTGGCGGCCGATCTCGGCGTGGACATCCCCGCCTTCGCGGCGGAGCTGTTCGCCGCCAAGTCCGACGTCTCGGCCTTCTCCGACGCCGAGCTTCTTCGCATGGACTCGAAGGAATACGAGATCGAGGGCAAGCAGTTCCGCATCTCGGTTCTGGAAACCACGGCGCCGCAGGTGCTGCTCGACCGCAAGGACAGCCTGATGGCCTCGATGCCGGGCGTCGCCGCCGAGGATGGCGCCGATCAGGTCGTGCTCTTCATCGTCGATATCCTGCGCGAAGAGGCGACTCTGCTCGTGCCGAACAATCTCGTGAAAGAGCTGGCCGAGAAGAGCTTCGGCGCGACCGTCTCCGGCGATACGGTGGTGCTGCCCGGCGTCATGAGCCGCAAGAAGCAGATCATCCCCGTCCTCAAGCTCTGACCCGTCCGGCGGCCACCGGACGCGCTTCGGTGGCCCCTCCTCGACAGAGGCGTGGGGCGCCCCATCTTCCGCAGGTCGGCCCCGTCCGTCCTCCGCTACCGGCCGATTGCGCCGATCAGAAAGGCCTTCCGATGACCCGCATCATCGCCTCGCTCTCCGAGGTATCGGCAAGTTACAGCGCCCTCTTCTGCGACCTCTGGGGCTGCCTGCACGATGGCAAGCGCCCGTTCGGCGAGGCGGTCGAGGCCTTGCGCGCCTTCCGGGCCAAGGGCGGCACCGTGGTGCTGCTGACCAACGCGCCGCGGCCCAAGCCCTCGATCGTCCGCCAGCTCGAGACGCTGGGCGTGCCCGCCGACTGCTATGACGAGGTCACCTCGTCGGGCGATGCGGCGCAATATGCGCTGATCACCGGGGCCGTCGGGCGTCGCGTCCATCACCTCGGCCCGCCGAAGGACGACAGCTTCTTCACCGAACTCTCGCCCGACCTGCAGAAGGTGGCCGCGACCGAGGCGCCGATCGTGAAGGTGCCGCTTGCGGAGGCCGAGGGCATCGTCTGCACCGGCCTCTTCGACGATCTGACCGAGACGCCCGAGGACTACCGGGCGACCCTTCTCTACGCCAAGACCCAGGGGCTGAAGCTGCTCTGCGCGAACCCCGACATCGTGGTGGATTACGGGCACAAGCGGATCTACTGCGCGGGCGCCATCGCCGCGGCCTACGATGAGATGGGCGGCCAGAGCCTCTATTTCGGCAAGCCCCATCCGCCGATCTACGATCTGGCGCGGCGCCGGCTCGAGGCGATCCGCCCCGGCGTGCCCGCTGACGAGATCCTGTGCGTGGGCGACGGGATCACGACCGACATCCGCGGCGCCGTGGCCGAAGGGCTCGATTCGCTCTTCATCACCGGGGGCCTCGCTGCGGACATCTTCGGCGAGAACGGCGAGCGGCTCGAGCAGCCCCGCCTCGATGACTGGCTGGCCAAGGCCGAGCTTTCTCCGCCGCTCGCCATATCCCGCCTGCGCTGAACCCACGCCACCCGGCGCGTCCGCCGGCCGCAGGTGTCCCTGCGGCCCCTGTTTGCGTGCAGCGGCGGCGACGTCGTCGAGCCGGCTGCAATCCTGACGTTGCGGCAATATTCTTGCGCCTTTAGTCGCAAGTCGGAACTTATGTTGCCGGTGCGTCTTGTGCTGCAATGCAGCGGAAGCTAGGTTCGCGGCACCAGTCAAGGGATTCGCAGGATGCTCGACAACATGCCCCGCGGGACGATCTGCATCGAAGACCTCGAGATCGGCATGAGCCGACATCTCCGCAAGGAAGTCACCGATCGTGACATCGAGCTGTTCGCCGAGGTCTCGACCGACCGGAACCCCGTGCATCTCGACGACGACTATGCCCGCGACACGATCTTCGAGGGGCGCATCGCCCACGGGATGCTGACCGCCGGCCTGATCTCGGCCGTCATCGGCGAGCAGCTTCCGGGCCATGGCACCGTCTATCTCGGCCAGTCGCTGAAGTTCCTTGCCCCGGTGCGTCCGGGCGACACGGTGCTTGCGGAAGTGACCGTCACCGCGATCGACCATGCCAAGCGCCGGGTTACGCTTGAAACCCGCTGTCTGGTGGGCAATACCACCGTCCTGAAGGGCGAGGCGCTGGTGCTGGCGCCGAGCCGGAAATTCGACTGACGGCGGGGTCCCCGCCCGCGGGGACCGATGCGCATCTACAATCACTGGCAAGGACTCGAGGCTTCGGACCGGGGCGCCTCGATCGCGATGGGCAATTTCGACGGGGTCCATCTCGGCCATCAGCATGTCATCGACCTGGCCCGCGGGCGCGGGCCCCTGGGCATCGTCACCTTCGAGCCCCACCCGCGCGAGGTCTTTGCCCCCGATGCGCCCCCCTTCCGGCTGATGAACGCCGGGGCGCGGGCGAACCGGCTCGCCAAGCTCGGGATCGAGCGGCTCTACGAGCTGCCCTTCACCCGCGACCTTGCCGCGCTTACGCCGGAAGAGTTCGCGCGCGATGTGCTGGCGAACGGTCTGGGCGTGGCCCATGTGGTCGTGGGCGCCGACTTCTGCTTCGGCAAGGGCCGGTCCGGCACGACCGCGGACCTCGTGGACCTCGGGCGTCGGCACGGCTTTGACGTCACCATCGCGGATCTGCTGAAGGTCGAGCATCTCGAGATCTCCTCGACCGCGATCCGCACGGCGCTCAGCGAGGGCAGGCCGCGGGATGCGGCCGCCATGCTCGGCCACTGGCACCGGATCGAGGGAGAGGTGCTGCACGGTGACAAGCGGGGGCGCGACCTCGGCTATCCGACGGCCAACATGTCGGTAAGCGGGCTGCATCTGCCCCGGCTCGGGGTCTATGCGGTGAAGGTGGACGTGCTGACCGGGCCAGAGAAGGGCAGCTACGCCGGCGCCGCAAGTCTGGGCGTCCGGCCGATGTTCGGCACCAACCGCCCCAATCTGGAAAGCCACCTGTTCGATTTCTCGGGCGATCTTTACGGCCAGCACCTCTCGGTGGCCTTCGTGGACTATCTGCGCCCCGAGATGGTCTTCGACGACCTGCCCGGCCTGGTCGCACAGATGGATGCCGATTGCGCGCGCGCCCGAGACATCGTCGGCAGCTGACCCCTTCCCTTTCGGCGCGCGAGCGCGCATCTAGCGGCGATGACCAAGCCCCCTGCCCTCCGCGCGCGATTCTGGGAGCGCGTGCCCCTCGACCGGATGACGCCCGCCGAATGGGAGGCGCTCTGCGACGGCTGCGGCAAGTGCTGCCTGAACAAGATCGAGTTCGAGGACACAGGCGAGGTGGCCTTCACCCGCATCGCCTGCCGGCTTCTCGACGGCGACAGCTGCCGCTGCTCGAACTACGAGATCCGCCGCCAGTTCGTGCCCGACTGCGTGCAGCTCTCGCCCGCGACGCTTCCGAAGATCGCCTACTGGATGCCGCGCACTTGCGCCTACCGGCTGCTTCACGAGGGCAAGCCCCTGCCCGGCTGGCACCATCTGCTGACCGGAGACCCCAACTCGGTCCATGACGCGGGCGCCTCGGTCCAGGGCTGGACGGTGCCCGAGTTCGAGGTCGAGGAGGAGGACTGGGAAGACCACATCATCGAGGAAACGCCCTGATGTTCTTTGCCTCGGACAATGGCTCGGCCGTCGCGCCGGAGGTGCTGGCCGCGCTGGCGGCCGATCCGGGGCCGGCGATGCCCTATGGTGCGGACCCGGTGACGGCGGAGGTCACCGCCATGATCCGAACCCTCTTCGAGGCGCCCGAGGCCGAGGTCGCGCTGGTCACCAGCGGCACGGCCGCCAACGCGCTGGCACTCGCCACCCTCAGCCCGCCCTGGGGCGCGATCTTCTGCCGCGAGGAGGCCCATATCGAGGCGGACGAGTGCAACGCCGCCGAGTTCTTCTCCGGCGGAGGAAAACTCGTCACCCTGCCCGGCGAGCAGGGCAAGCTCGCTCCCGAGACGCTGGCCGCCGCTCTGGCCCGTTTCGCACCGGGCGATCTGCATGCGGCACGGCCCGCCGCCCTGTCGCTGACGAATGTGACCGAGCTTGGCACCCTGTACCGCCCGGCCGAGATCGCGGCCCTCACCGCCGTGGCGCGGACGCGGGGCCTCGGCTGCCACCTCGACGGGGCGCGCTTTGCCAATGCGCTGGTGGCGGCCGATGCCTCTCCGGCCGAGATGAGCTGGCGGGCGGGCATCGACATCCTGTCGCTGGGTGGCACCAAGAACGGGCTGATGGGGGTCGAGGCGGTGGTGGTCTTCGACCCCGCCCGGGCCGACGAACTGCGCATCCGGCGCAAGCGTGCGGGACATCTGATGTCGAAGCACCGCTATCTCGCGCTGCAGATGCGGGCCTGTCTGGCCGACGGGCTGTGGCTGCGGCTCGCCCGCCACGCCAATGCGGCGGCGGCCCGGCTGGCGGAGGGGCTGGCGGCCCTGCCCGACGTGCGCCTCGTGGCCCCGGCCGAGGCCAACCTGATCTTCGCCGAGCTGCCCCAGCCCCTCGCCCACCGCGCCCGCGCCGCCGGTGCCGTGTTCTACGACATGGGCGGCAAGGGGAACCGCGTGCGGGTGCGGCTCGTCTGTTCCTGGAACACGTCCGACGCCGAGGTCGATGCCTTCGTCGCGGCCCTCGCCTGAACCTGTCCTGGCCGCTCTCGTTCTGAGCGGACGGCAATTCGGAACGGCGCTTTCGGTGCGGTTTCCAAGCCCCCGGACCGATGCTAGAGGGGGGGCACAGTCACGAATCCGCGCTCCTGCGACCTCCTCGAGGAATATCCGATGCCAGCCATGAACGAGCCGAAGCTGATCTCCGGCAATGCCAACCTCACGCTTGCGAAATCCATCGCGCGGCGGATGTCGGTTCATCGCGGCATGGCGGTCTCGCTGGTCGATGCGCGGGTCGAACGGTTCAACGATCAGGAGATCTTCGTCGAGGTTTACGAGAACGTCCGCGGCGAGGACATGTATGTGATCCAGCCGACCTCGAACCCGGCCAACGACAACCTGATGGAACTGCTGATCATCGCCGACGCGCTGCGTCGGTCGTCGGCGGACCGGATCACCGCGGTGATCCCCTACTTCGGCTATGCCCGGCAGGACCGCCGCGCCAAGGCCCGGACGCCGATCTCGGCCAAGCTGGTGGCGAACCTGATCGTCGAGGCCGGGATCGACCGCGTGCTGACGCTGGACCTGCACGCGGCCCAGATCCAGGGCTTCTTCGACATTCCGGTGGACAACCTCTATTCCGCGCCGATCTTCGCGCTGGACATCGAGCATCACTTCAAGGGCCAGATGCAGGATCTGATGGTGGTCTCGCCCGACGTCGGCGGCGTGGCCCGCGCGCGCGAGATCGCCAAGCGGATCAATGCGCCGCTCGCCATCGTGGACAAGCGCCGCGAGAAGCCGGGCGAGATCGCCGAGATGACGGTGATCGGCAATGTGGCCGGCAAGAAATGCATCATCGTCGATGACATCTGCGACACGGCCGGCACGCTCTGCAAGGCGGCCGAAGTGCTGATCGAGAATGGCGCACTCGAGGTCCATTCCTACATCACCCACGGCGTCCTCTCCGGTCCCGCGGTCGAGCGCGTGACCAATTCGGTCATGAAGAGCCTTGTCATCACCGACTCGATCGAACCTTCGGCCGCCGTCCGCGGCGCACCAAACATCCGCATCGTGCCCACGGCGCCGATCTTCGCCCAGGCGATCCTGAACATCTGGAGCGGCACCTCGGTCTCGTCCCTGTTCGAGACCGAGACGCTCGTCCCCATCTACGAAGGCATGTATCAGCGCGGCTGATCCCTGCGGGGCGGCGTGCGGCCGATCTCCTCATACGGCTGCCGGAGGTCCTCCTCCGGCAGCCTTTCGATTCCGGCCCGGACGTTGTCGAGGGTGGCGCTTGCCGAGACCCGACCGTCCGGGACCACAACGAAAAAGGCCCCGGAAATCCGGGGCCTTTTCCTTATCTGGACCGGGGTCAGTGACCGGCCGAGGCTCTCAGCGCCAACATGTCGTTCAGCGTGCGCTCGGCCATGTCCTTGTCCTCGGGCAGAGCGACCGAGACCAGTTCCCGCGCTTCGGCGATGAACTCGTCGAGCACCGTGCCGGTCAGTTCCTCGACCGCGACGGCCTTCTCGGCCAGGACCGAGATCGAGGTCGCGTTGATCTCGGCGAAACCGCCGGTCACCGCGTAGGCCTGCACGCCCGAAGGCCCTTGGGCCCGCAGGATGCCGGGGCGCAGGGTGGTGATGGTGGGGGCATGCCCCTCCATCGCCGTCATGTCGCCGTCGGTCCCCGGGACCTGCACCTCGGTCGCGGCGAAGGAGGCAAGCCTCCGTTCGGGCGACACGAGGTCGAATTGCAGCGTTCCCGCCATGTTGCCCCCTTACGCCGCCTGCGCCGCGAGACGCTGGGCCTTGGCGATTACGTCTTCGATGTCGCCGACCATGTAGAAGGCGGCTTCCGGCAGGTGGTCATACTCACCGTTCACCACGGCCTTGAAGGAGGCGATGGTTTTCTCGAGCGGGACCTGAACCCCGTCCGAACCGGTGAAGACCTTCGCCACGTCGAACGGCTGCGAGAGGAAACGCTGGATTTTCCGGGCGCGGGCCACGGTCAGCTTGTCCTCTTCCGACAGTTCGTCCATGCCGAGGATCGCGATGATGTCCTGCAGCGACTTGTAGCGCTGGAGGATCCCCTGCACGGCGCGCGCCACGTTGTAGTGCTCTTCGCCGACGATCTGCGGGTCAAGGATCCGCGAGGTCGAGTCGAGCGGGTCCACGGCCGGGTAGATGCCGAGTTCCGAGATCGCACGCGACAGCACGGTCGTGGCGTCGAGGTGGGCGAACGAGGTGGCCGGAGCCGGGTCGGTGAGGTCGTCGGCCGGCACGTAGATCGCCTGCACCGAGGTGATCGAGCCGGCTTTCGTCGAGGTGATGCGCTCCTGCAGCGCGCCCATGTCGGTGGCGAGCGTCGGCTGGTAGCCCACGGCCGAAGGAATACGGCCAAGAAGCGCCGACACTTCCGAACCCGCCTGGGTGAAGCGGAAGATGTTGTCCACGAAGAACAGCACGTCCGTGCCCGACTGGTCGCGGAACTGCTCGGCGAGCGTGAGGCCCGTCAGCGCCACGCGGGCACGCGCCCCCGGAGGCTCGTTCATCTGGCCGTAGACCAGCGCCACCTTCGATTCCGACAGGTTGTCGATCTTGATAACCCCGGAGTCGATCATCTCGTGGTAGAGGTCGTTCCCTTCACGGGTCCGCTCGCCCACGCCGGCGAACACGGAGTAGCCCGAGTGCACCTTGGCGATGTTGTTGATCAGTTCCATGATCAGAACGGTCTTGCCCACGCCGGCGCCGCCGAAGAGGCCGATCTTGCCGCCCTTCGAGTAGGGGGCCAGGAGGTCGATCACCTTGATGCCGGTGACGAGGATTTCCGAGGTCGTGGACTGCTCGGCGAAGGTCGGCGCCGGCTGGTGGATCGCACGCGTCGAGTCGCCCGAAACGGGGCCCTTCTCGTCGATCGGCTCGCCGATCACGTTCAGGATGCGGCCAAGGGTCGCGTCCCCCACCGGCACCGAGATCGGGCCGCCGAGGTCGGTCACGGGGGCGCCGCGCACGAGCCCTTCGGTCGCGTCCATGGCGATGGTCCGCACGGTGTTCTCGCCGAGGTGCTGGGCCACTTCGAGAACCAGCCGCTTGTCGTTGTTCACCGTTTCGAGCGCGTTCAGGATGGCCGGAAGGCCGCCGTCGAACTGAACGTCCACGACGGCGCCGATGACCTGCGTCACCTTGCCTTGGGATGCTGTTGCCATGTCGTATCTCCGTCGGATCAGAGCGCCTCGGCGCCCGAGATGATTTCAATGAGCTCTTTGGTGATCGCAGCCTGACGCGACCGGTTGTACTGGATGGTCAACCGGTTGATCATGTCGCCGGCGTTGCGGGTCGCGTTGTCCATCGCCGACATCCGGGCACCCTGCTCGGAGGCGCCGTTCTCGAGCAGAGCCGTGAAGATCTGCGTGGCCACGCCCCGCGGCAGGAGGTCGGCAAGAACGCCTTCCTCGGACGGTTCGTAGTCGTAGAGCGAGCTGACCTCGCCCTCGCCCTCGAACACGGCGGGGATCACCTGCTGCGCGGTCGGGATCTGGCTGATCACCGACTGGAAGCGGGCGAAGAAGATCGTCGCCACGTCGAACTCGCCCTTGTCGAAGCGGTCGAGCACGTCACGGGCGATGCCCTGCGCCACCGGATAGCCCATGCGCTTGACCTCGGAGAGGTCCACATGGCCGATGAAGTGCTGGCCGAGGTCGCGGCGAAGCTGCTCACGCCCCTTCTTGCCGACGGTGAGGATCTTCACCGTCTTGCCCTCGGCGAGCAGCTTCGCCGCATGCGCCCGGGCAAGCCGGACGATCGACGAGTTGAAGCCGCCGCAGAGGCCGCGCTCGGCGGTCATCACCACCAGAAGCTGCACCTTGTCGCTGCCGGTCCCCGCAAGGAGACGCGGCGCGCTTTCCGAAGAGCCGACGGAGCCCGCGAGGCCCGTCATGACGGCGGTCATCCGCTCGGCAAAGGGACGGGCGGCCTCGGCAGCCTCCTGGGCGCGGCGAAGCTTGGCCGCCGCGACCATCTGCATGGCCTTGGTGATCTTCCGCGTGTTCTTGACGCTTCCGATCCTGTTCTTCAGGTCCTTGAGGCTGGGCATCCGTTATCTCCCTGCCCCGCCCTCAGGCGAAGTCTTTGGCGTAGGTGTCGAGCGCGGCGCGGATCTTGTCTTCCAGCTCACCCTTGACCTTGCGGTCGTTGTTGGTGATGTCCGCCAGCAGATCGCGGGCGTTGGTGCGCAGGTGCTTGAGCAGGCCCTGCTCCCAGCGGCCGACGTCCTTGACCGGAACCTTGTCGAGGTAGCCCTTGGTGCCGGCGAAGATCACGCAGACGATCTCGGCATTGGTCAGCGGCGCATATTGCGGCTGCTTCATCAGCTCGGTCAGGCGGGCGCCACGGTTCAGCAGCTGCTGGGTGGCGGCGTCGAGGTCCGAACCGAACTGGGCGAAGGCCGCCATCTCGCGATATTGCGCCAGTTCCAGCTTCACCGGGCCCGCGACCGACTTCATCGCGTCGGTCTGGGCCGAGGAGCCCACGCGCGACACCGACAGACCGGTGTTCACGGCGGGGCGGATGCCCTGGTAGAACAGTTCGGTTTCAAGGAAGATCTGGCCGTCGGTGATCGAGATCACGTTGGTCGGGATGAAGGCCGACACGTCGCCGCCTTGCGTCTCGATGATCGGCAGCGCGGTCAGCGAGCCCGAGCCATGCTCCTTGTTCAGCTTGGCCGAACGCTCGAGCAGGCGCGAGTGGAGGTAGAACACGTCGCCCGGGTAGGCTTCGCGCCCCGGCGGACGGCGGAGCAGCAGCGACATCTGGCGGTAGGCGACGGCCTGCTTCGAGAGGTCATCGTAGATGATCAGCGCGTGGCGGCCGTTGTCGCGGAAATATTCCGCCATCGCGGTCGCGGCGTAGGGCGCGAGGAACTGCATCGGCGCCGGGTCCGAGGCGGTCGCGGCCACGACGAGCGTGTAGGCGATGGCGCCGGTCTCTTCCAGCTTCTTCACCAGCTGCGCGACGGTCGAACGCTTCTGGCCGATCGCGACATAGATGCAGTAGAGCTTCTTGCTCTCGTCGTCGCCGGCGGCTTCGTTGTAGCTCTTCTGGTTCAGGATCGTGTCGAGCGCGATCGCGGTCTTGCCGGTCTGGCGGTCACCGATGATCAGCTCGCGCTGGCCGCGGCCGATCGGGATCATGGCGTCGACCGACTTGAGGCCGGTCGCCATCGGCTCGTGCACGCCTTTCCGCGGGATGATGCCCGGGGCCTTCACGTCGGCCACGCGACGCTCGGTCGCCGCGATCGGACCCTTGCCGTCAATCGGGTTGCCGAGGCCATCGACCACGCGGCCCAGCAGCGCGTCGCCGGCCGGCACGTCCACGATGGACTTGGTGCGCTTGACAGTGTCGCCTTCCTTGATCGAGCGGTCGTCGCCGAAGATCACGACGCCGACGTTGTCAACCTCGAGGTTGAGCGCCATGCCGCGGATCCCGCCGGGGAACTCCACCATCTCGCCGGCCTGCACGTTGTCGAGGCCATGAACGCGGGCAATCCCGTCGCCCACCGAGAGAACGCGCCCCACTTCGGCGACTTCGGCAGCCTGGCCGAAGTTCTTGATCTGCTCCTTGAGGATCGCAGAGATCTCAGCAGCTTGGATACCCATTTATCCGACCTCTTTCATTGCATTCTGGAGAGCTGCGAGCCGCGCCTTGACCGAGGTGTCGATCATGGAGGAACCCAGCTTGACGACAAGACCGCCGATGAGGCTTTCATCAACGGTGGTTTTCAGTTTGACATCCTTGCCCGCGCGGGCCTTCAGCGTGGCGGCGAGGCGGGCGGCCTGCTCGGGGCTGAGCGGCGCGGCGGCGGTCACCTCCGCAGTGATCTCGCCCTTTTCCGTCGCGATGCGGTTCTGCACGTCGGCCACCATCTGGGGCAGCACGAAGAGGCGGCGCTTGGAGCCCATGAGGGCGAGCGTGTTCGAGGTCAGGGACGAGAGGCCCATCTTCGAGGCGATCGCGGCGATGGCCTTCTGCTGATCCTCGCGCGCATAGACCGGAGAGGTGGCGAGATCCCGCAGATCCGCACTCTCGGCCCAGGCGGCGCCGAGGGCGTCCATATCCTTCTCGAGTGCGGGCAGGGCACCCTCGTCCTTCGCCAGTTCGAAGACGGCGGCGGCGTAGCGCGCGGCGATGCCAGAGGAAATCGAAGCCGGTTCGGACACGTCAACCCTTTCGATATCTTGGCCCCGGAAGCGGGTTTTGCGTCCCGCAGGCCAGAGGCACTGTGTGGCGCGAAGGATCTTTCCCGCGCGTCTCAAGTTTCGCGGCGGGTGTAGCAGAGGACTTGCAGCCTCGCAACCACGAAGGTCAGCCCTCCGGCGACGGGGCGAAGCCTTTGTTTCCTTGGCGCTCCGTGGCCTCCCCCGCCTTTCGCACGATGCCTGCGGAAAGGGCTTTCAAGGTCGCTTTCTGTCATGCGACGAGATGACCGGCGCTGGTGCCGCTAACATCGGAATCGTGGTGCCGCTAACATCCGTCGCCGCAGGGTCCCGACGGGCCCGAAGTGCGGCTTGCGGGCGCAGGCAGCGGCTGCGGAATGCCCTCCAGCGCGCGCAGCGGATTGGTGACGACGGACTTGAGCCCGGAGCGCGTCGGCGCATACATCTGCTTGGAGGCCTCGACGATCAGCACCCCTCCCACCAGCCAGGGCGCGAAGCGCCGCCCCCCCGTCTCCCAGAAGTCGGCCGTCTTGAGCCAGAACCGCTGGTGAAGCGGCGGCGCAAAGAGCGCGGCCAGCGTGCGTTCGGGCGTGAAGTCGTGCCGCTTCAGCTGCGTCTCGAGCTGGTTGAACGAATAGGGCCGGCCGAAGCCGAAGGGCGTGCCGTCCCGGCGCGCCCAGAGCCCCGAGCGCGACGGCACGATGAAGAGCGCCTTTCCGCCGGGCCCCAGCACGCGCCAGGCTTCCGCCAGGACCTCGGACGGGTGCTCGGACGTTTCCAGCCCGTGCAGCATCACCAGCTTGTCCACCATCCCGGTCGAGAGCGGCCAGGAGCCCTCGTCGCAGAGCACCGAGACGTTCCCCATCCCCACCGGCCAGGGCATCACGCCCTGGGGTCCGGGCATCAGGGCAATGACCCGGCGGGCCTGCTCGAGATACGGTCGCAGGAGCGGCACCGAAAAGCCGAAGCCCGCCACCGTCTGGCCCTTGGCATCGGGCCAGAGCTTCTGGACCTGATCCCGCACGGCGCGTTGCGCAACCCGTCCGAGTGGTGTCCTGTAGTAGAAGCTGTGCAGGTCGAGCACGTCGAGATGCATTGCGGGCAAGCCTTGTCCGGGCAGAGGTCAGGGCCACACTACTAAGGAAAGGGAGAAGAAACCATGCCGCTCGAACTGGTAACGGTGCCCTGCCTCAGCGACAATTACGCCTTCCTCGTCCATGATGGGGCGAGCGGAGAGACCGCCGTCGTGGACGTGCCCGAGGCCGGGCCGGTGATGGCGGCCCTCGCGGAGCGGAACTGGCACCTGACGCAGATCCTCCTCACCCACCACCACGGCGATCATGTGGCGGGAGTGGCGGCGCTGCGCGAGGCCACCGGCGCCCGGGTCGCGGGCGCGGCGGCCGACGCCTACCGCCTGCCACCCCTCGACCTCGCGCTGGCCGAGGGCGACAGGGTGCGCATCGGCTCCGAGGACGGCACGGTTCTGGAGGTGCCCGGCCACACGGTCGGGCATATCGCCTTTCACTTCGCGGACTCCGGCCTTGCCTTCACCGGGGACAGTTTGATGGCGATGGGCTGCGGGCGGCTCTTCGAGGGCACGCCCCGGATGATGTGGCAGAGCCTGCGCAAACTTTCGGCACTGCCCGCCGACACGCTGATCTGCTCGGGCCATGAATATACGCAGGCAAATGCCCGCTTTGCCTGCACCCTTGAACCCGAGAATCCGGTGCTTATCTTTCGGGTCGGATCCATCGCTGCGGCCCGAAAAGAGGGTCGTCCCACCGTTCCCTCACAACTTTCCGATGAAATCGCGACCAATCCCTTCCTTCGGGCGGGAGAAGCCGCACTGAAGGCTGCCGTTGGCATGGCCGATGCAGAAGATGCCGAGGTTTTCGCCGAAATCCGAAGGCGGAAGGATAATTTCTGATGCGTCCGCGAAGGGACGATCACTTTTTGCGAGGAGGCTGTCAGAAAGCAGAACTTGTCCGAAATAACACTTGAAGGGCGGCAAAGAAAACCGAACTTTAAACTTACGAGGCCAAGGTCCGAGGAGCTGATGCCCCTTCGACCCGCAGGACAGGAGCACCCGATCGTGCCATCTTTTTCGACCACTCTCGAGCAAGCCATCCACGGCGCTCTGGCGCTTGCGAATGCCCGCCGTCATGAACTCGCCACGCTGGAGCATCTGCTTCTGGCGCTGATCGACGAGCCCGACGCCTCGCGCGTGATGAAGGCCTGTTCGGTCGATCTTGACGAATTGCGCAAGACGCTTGTCGATTTCATCGACGACGACCTGTCCACCCTCGTCACCACCGTCGAAGGGTCCGAGGCCGTGCCGACGGCCGCCTTCCAGCGCGTGATCCAGCGCGCCGCCATCCATGTGCAGTCCTCCGGCCGGACCGAGGTGACGGGCGCCAATGTGCTGGTCGCCATCTTCGCCGAACGGGAGTCGAACGCCGCCTATTTCCTGCAGGAGCAGGACATGACCCGCTACGACGCGGTCAACTTCATCGCGCATGGCGTGGCGAAGGACCCGTCCTATGGCGAGCCCCGCCCCGTCAGCGGCGCGGAGGAGCATCATGAGACCCCTAAGGCTGAAGCTGGCGAAGCGAAGGAGTCTGCGTTGTCCAAATATTGCGTTGACCTGAACGTCAAGGCCCGCAAGGGCGACGTGGACCCGCTGATCGGCCGCGAGCTTGAGGTCGAACGCTGCATCCAGGTGCTCTGCCGCCGCCGGAAGAACAACCCGCTGCTGGTGGGCGATCCGGGCGTCGGCAAGACCGCCATCGCCGAGGGCCTCGCGCGCAAGATCGTCAACGGCGAGACGCCTGACATCCTCGCCCGCGCCACGATCTTCTCGCTCGACATGGGCGCACTGCTGGCCGGCACCCGCTACCGCGGCGACTTCGAAGAGCGGCTGAAGGCCGTGGTGAAGGAGATGGAGGATCATCCCGACGCCATCCTCTTCATCGACGAGATCCACACGGTGATCGGCGCCGGCGCCACCTCCGGCGGGGCGATGGACGCCTCGAACCTGCTCAAGCCCGCGCTGCAGGGCGGCAAGCTGCGCTGCATGGGCTCGACCACCTACAAGGAGTATCGCCAGCATTTCGAGAAGGACCGTGCGCTGTCGCGGCGCTTCCAGAAGATCGACGTGAACGAGCCCTCGGTCGAGGATACGGTTAAGATCCTGATGGGTCTGAAACCCTATTTCGAGGAGCATCACGACCTGCGCTACACGCAGGATGCGATCCGCTCGGCGGTGGAACTCTCGGCGCGCTACATTCATGACCGCAAGCTGCCCGACAAGGCGATCGACGTGATCGACGAGGCTGGCGCGGCCCAGCATCTGCTGGCCGACAGCAAGCGCCGCAAGACCATCGGTCCGCGCGAGATCGAGGCCGTGGTGGCCAAGATCGCCCGCATCCCCCCGAAGAGCGTCTCGAAGGACGATGCCGAGGTGCTGCGCGATCTGGAAAAGACGCTCAAGCGGGTGGTCTTCGGGCAGGACAAGGCGATCGAGGCGCTGTCCTCGGCGATCAAGCTGGCTCGGGCGGGCCTGCGCGAGCCCGAGAAGCCGATTGGCAACTATCTCTTCGCCGGCCCCACCGGCGTTGGCAAGACCGAGGTCGCCAAGCAGCTCGCCTCGATTCTCGGCGTCGAACTGCTGCGCTTCGACATGTCGGAATATATGGAGAAGCACGCGGTCTCGCGCCTCATCGGCGCGCCTCCGGGCTATGTCGGCTTCGACCAGGGCGGGATGCTGACCGACGGCGTGGACCAGCATCCGCATTGCGTGCTGCTGCTCGACGAGATCGAGAAGGCTCACCCGGATGTCTACAACATCCTGCTGCAGGTGATGGACCACGGCAAGCTCACCGACCACAACGGCCGGTCGGTGGATTTCCGCAACGTGATCCTGATCATGACCTCGAACGCGGGGGCGGCGGAACTGGCGAAGTCGGCCATCGGCTTCGGCCGCGACCGGCGCGAGGGCGAGGATACGGCCGCGATCGAGCGGACCTTCACGCCCGAGTTCCGCAACCGCCTCGACGCCGTCATCTCCTTCGCCCCGCTCGGCAAGGAGATCATCCTGCAGGTGGTCGAGAAGTTCGTCCTCCAGCTCGAGGCGCAGCTGATGGACCGCGGCGTTCATATCGAGCTGTCGCCGGAGGCCGCCGCCTGGCTGGGCGACAAGGGCTACGACGACAAGATGGGCGCGCGACCGCTGGGCCGCGTGATCCAGGAAAACATCAAGAAGCCGCTGGCCGAGGAACTTCTGTTCGGCCGGCTGGTGAAGGGCGGGCTGGTCAAGGTGGGCGTCAAGGACGGCACGATCGATCTCAGGATCGAAGAGCCGAAACCGCGCCTGACGGGCTCCAAGCCGCCGCTGCTGACGGCGGACTGATCGACGGTCTCTCCGGGCCGAAGACGGGTGCAAAGGGCGGGGGAAACCCCGCCCTTCTGCGTGATCCGGCCTCACTCCTCATCCGTCGGGGTTTCGCGCGGCCGAGAGACGGCTCAACGTTCGGTCAGCTTCAGCTCGATGCGGCGGTTCTGGGCGCGCGCCTCGGGGCTGCTGCCTTCCACCACGGGGCGATACTCGCCAAAGCCCGTCGCGGCCAGGCGCGAGGGCGGGAAGCCCAGCGTCTGCTGCATGTAGCGCACGACCGAGAGCGCGCGGGCCGAACTCAGTTCCCAGTTGTCCCGAAACGCGCCAAAGCCCGACAGCGGCACATCGTCGGTGTGCCCGTCCACACGGATGATCCAGTCGATCCCCTCCGGGATCTGCTCGCGGATCTCGCTCAGCGTCCGGGTCACGCCCGAGATCTGCGTCCGGCCCTCGGCGGCAAGCTGGGCCGAGCCCGGCTCGAACAGCACTTCGGAGGAAAAGACGAAACGGTCGCCGACGATCCGAACCCCCTCGCGCCCGGCCAGAACCTGGCGCAACTGGCCGAAGAACTCGGACCGGAAGCGTTCCAGATCCTTGTTCTGCGCCTCGAGCCGGAGGCGCTCTGCCTCCTCAAGCTCGGCACGACGCTTCTGCTCGGCCGCCACCTGCGCCAGCGCCGAGTTGAGCTGGGTCCCGAGGCTCTGCAGCTGGACCCTGTTCTCCTCGTCGCGTTCCTGCGCCGCATCCAGGAGGCCCTGCAGCGAGCCGAGCTGCGCCCGCAGGGCGGCGACCTGCTCGTTCAGAAGCGCCACGCGCCGGGCCGCTTCGGCCCCCTCCCCCTCCCGGGACGCGAGAACCTCGCGTGCGGCGGCCAGCGCGGCCGCCCGTTCTTCCGCCTCGGTCGCCGCCCGGGCCGCGTCGGTGCGCGCGGCCGCCAGCAGAGTCAGGGTCTCTTCGGCCCGCTTGCGCTGCTCTTCCAGCGCCAGCGTCATGGCGGTCAGTTCGGTCTCGGACGCCCTGAGACGCGCCCGCAGGGCTTCGGCCGCGGCCGCATCGGCGAGCCGGGCGGCCTCTTCGTCGGAGAGTTTCTTCTCGCTTTCCGCGATCTGGCCGCGCAGATCCGCCACGAGCGCGTCGAGAGCCTCGCGCCGGGCGGCGGCCAGACGCGCCGCCTCGGCCTGCGCATCGATCTCGCTGCGCGCCTGAGCCAGTGCAAGCTGCGCCGCCTCCTGATCCGAGATGAGGGCGGCCCGCGCCGCCTCCAGTTCCTCGACAGAGGCCGACAGCCGCTCCGCCTCGCCCCTCGCCCGATCGCGCTCGGACAGGAGCGTCGCCACCTGCTCTTCGAACGAGGCGATGCGGCCCTGGGCGGCCGACAGCTCTCCCTCGCGGGCGGACAGGGTTGCCGTCAGGGTGGCGATGGTGGCGGCCTGCCGTTCCCCCTCGGCGCGGGCCGCATCGACCGCCGCGGTCAGGTCCGACGTCTTCTGCCGTTCGAGTCCCAGCGCGTCGGCGAGATCGGCCAGTTGACCGGTCAGACTGTCAAGCTCGGTGTCCTGCGTGCTGATCGTCTCGCGCAGGACCGACTGGATCACCATGAAGATGGTGAGCACGAACATCAGAACCAGAAGCAGCGCCGTCATGGCGTCGACGAAGCCGGGCCAGATGTTGGTCTCGCGCCGCCCGTTTCGCCGCACCAGCGCCATCGCCTAGCCTCGCGCCGCCGCCGAGCGCGACAGCTGTCGCACGGCGCCGGTCAGCGCGGCGAGGTCGCTGCGCAGGTCCGAGGTGCTCTCCTGCCGGCCGGCCGCAATCTCCTCGAGGATGCGCAGAAGCTGGACGTCGATCGACCGCAGGCGCATGCGCGCCTCGGCATCCGCGAAGGCCGAAGCTTCCGCCCCGGAAAGCGCTGTCACCAGCCGCTCCTGCCCTGCGGCCACCCGCTCGAGAAGCTCGGCCTGACCGCTCGTCTGACCCTCGATCCGCTCGGCCAGCGTCTGCACCGCGCCGGCAAGATCGGCCATCCGCGCATCGACGAGGCTCCGGCTCACGTCCGCCCGGGCGTAAAGCTCCTGCATCCGGTCCATCTGCTGCATCATCTGCTCGAGCACGCCCGCCACCAGCGAGGCGTCCGCCCCGTCGCCCTCGACGCCCGCGGGCGAGAGGCGCGTGAAGGAGGACAGCCATTCCTCGAGCTGACGATAGAAGCGGTTCTGCCCGTGGCTGGCAAAGAGTTCGAGCAGGCCCACGACAAGCGAGCCCGCAAGGCCCAGCAGCGAGGAGGAGAAGGCCGTGCCCATGCCGCCCAGCTGGCTCTCGAACCCTTCCATGAGTTCGCCGAACAGTTCGACACCGCTCTGGCCTTCCTGCGGAGACAGCGCGCGGATGGTCTGAACGAGCGCCGGGACGGTGGTCGCAAGCCCGTAGAAAGTGCCCAGCAGACCGAGGAAGATCAGCAGGCTGGCCAGATAATGGGTGATGTCGCGCGCCTCGTCCAGCCGCGTGCCGACGGAGTCGAGGATCGAGCGCGAGGAGGTCGAGGAGATCTGCATCCGCTTGCCGCGCGAGCGCAGAAGCGAGGCGAGCGGGGCAAGCAGGCGGGGCGCGCGCACATATTCAAACCCCGGCCGGTCCCGGACGAAATTCTCGATCCAGCTCACGGACTGGACGAGCTGCGCCATCTGGAGGAAGCAGGTGGAGAGCCCCAGTACGAAAACAAAGAAGATCAGGGCGTTGAGATAGGGGTTCGAGAGGAACACCCGCTCGAGCGTGGTGAAGGCCACGAAGGCGCCGACGGCGACCAGCGCGACGACGACGAGCATCATCACGATCTGCCGGACCGGCTGGGTGAAGTGCGGCTCGGCCTCGACGGCGGTTCTCGGCATTGCGGGTTAGGCCCCTTTCTTCTGCCAGTGCACAATAGGCGCGGCACCACCGGCTGCCAACGGGGGAAAGTGTCAGGACGCCGGTTCGTTGCCCAATGCACGCACCCGTGTTGCAAGCCAGCACAGGTCGGGGTCGTCGATGCCCAGTTGCTCCAGATGCGCCACCGTGTTCAGCAGGTAGTCGCGGTTCGGTCCCCGCTCGCCTGCGGCGCGCGCGATGATCCGGGCCTGTGTCTCGAGATCGAGATGGCCGCAATATTGCTGATGCGCGGGATCGATGACATAGACGAGCGCCTCGACCGTTTCGCCCGTGGTCAGCTCCACCGGCAGCCACTGCTCGAGATAGGCTCGGCTGATCAGTTCACGCTCGCGCAGGGCGGCGAGGGTTTCGGCCTCTGTGCCCGTGGCGGCCCGGAACGCCACGCCCGCGCATCCCTCTCCGGGCGCCGCATCGAGGGCCAGCACCAGCCCCGGCACGGAGAGGGTGCCACGGTAGTGGATCGAGGTCATGCAGAAGCTGCGGCGCCACCCGTCGAGCCGCGCGGTCACGCTCTGCTCGACCGGAAAGCCGGGGTTCCAGATCAGCGATCCGTAGCCAAAGACCCAGAGTGGCCGGGGCATCGCTCAGCGGCAGTAGGGCGTGCGGCGCGCGACCGTGTCGAAATGCAGGTGATCCTCGTGGAACCCGTCCGAGCCGGGGCCGAGGGTGGTGCCGAAGATCCCGCAGGCCGCCTTGTGCGAGGCGCGGATCATCTTCTCGCGCCCCCAGTCGCGGGCAATGCTGACGGACTTGCCATTGGCGAGCGTGAAGCCCGAGATATCGACCGCCTTGCCGCGGCCATGCTCGCTGATCGGGTTGCCGCGCTGGTTGTTGCGGCTGCGGCAGGTGTAAGCGCCGGCAATCTCCAGCCTCACGACGTCGGAGGGCACGTTCGGACGCAGGCCCCGGTTGATCCAGGTCTTGAGCGCGCGGGCGGTGCCGCAATCCATGGTCGCGGCCATGCTCAGCGCCACCCCGTCGATCGAGGTGACCTGCACCGGCTCGGCGATGCCGCATCCGCGGATCTTTCCGACGATGGGAGCGAGGGTGGCGCCCCGGATCGTCGGATCGCCGCAGACCGAGCCCTTGCGGCTCTGGATCATGGCGCCGCCCGGCACGGTGCGGACGGCGGCGGCCCGGGTCACGGTCTCGGGCGGGCGGGCCTTCGGGCGGAAGAACGTCTCGAGAAACCCCGCGCGCCGCGGCTCCGCCCGTGCGGGCGCGACAAGGCTCATCATGGCCGGACCGCGCGGCAGGGCCTCGGCCGCCGCGACCTTCAGGGCCGGACGGGCCCGCGGGCGCAGCGTCTGCTCGGATGCGGCGGCGACCGGAGCCGGCGCGGCGGCGACAGCCGGGCGCGCCGAAGGACGCGGGGATACCGAGGGGGCATCTGCGAGCGCGGTTCCTGCCATGAATCCCGTGACGAGAACCATCACCCCGAATGCCCGCATCGTCCCTAGCCCTTCCCTGTCCCGTTGGTCGCCTCGGCCGCGCGGCCGAAGTCCGGTGCTGCCGTGTCCTGACCCGCCTCGATGATCCCCCGGCGGATGGCGCGCGTGCGCGTGAAATATTCGAAAAGATGATCCCCATCACCCAATCGAATGGCTCTCTGCAGCGCGAAAAGTTCTTCGGTGAAACGGCCGAGAATGTCCAGCGTCGCCTCCTTGTTTGTCAAGAAGACATCCCTCCACATCGTGGGGTCCGAGGCCGCGATGCGCGTAAAGTCGCGGAAACCCGCCGCCGAGTAGCGGATTATTTCCGATTGGGTGACCCGGCGGAGGTGATCCGCCACGCCCACCATCGTGTAGGCGATCAGGTGGGGCGTGTGGCTCGTGACGGCCAGCACCAGATCGTGGTGCGCCGCGTCCATCTCCTCGACGTTGGCGCCCATCCCCTCGCACAGCGCCCGAAGCCGCGCGACCGCGGCCGGATCGGCGCCTTCGGGCGGCGTGAGCAGCCACCAGCGGTTGCGAAAGAGCGTGGCAAAGCCCGATCGCGGGCCGGAATGTTCGGTGCCGGCGAGCGGGTGGCCGGGGATGAAATGCACCCCCTCGGGGATGTGCGGCGCGACCGCCGTGATGACGGCCTGCTTGACCGACCCCACATCCGTGACCGTGGCGCCGGGCTTCAGATGCGGCGCGATCTCGGCGGCGATGGCGCCCATGGCGCCCACCGGCACGGCGAGCACGATCAGGTCGGCCCCCTCCACCGCTTCGGCCGCCGTCTCGCACACCCGGTCGCAGAGGCCGATCTCGAGCGCCGTCGCCCGCGTCTCGGCGCTGCGGGCATGGCCCACGATCTCGCGGCACAGGCCCGCCCCGCGCATCGCGTGCGCCATCGACGAGGCGATGAGCCCCAGCCCGATCAGCGCCACGCGGTCATGCAGCGCCATCAGCGCATCCTCTTGAACTGGGCGATCGCATGGGCCACCCGGCGGCACGAGGCCTCATCGCCGATCGTGATCCGCAGGCAGTGCGGCAGCTTGTATCCCGCCACGCGCCGCACGATCAGCCCCTGACTCTGCAGGTAGAGGTCGCAGGCCTCGGCCTCTTCGCTGTCCGAGAAGCGCGCGAGGATGAAGTTCGCCATCGACGTGTCCGACGGAACGCCGATCTCGGCCAGCGCCTCGGCCAGCCAGACGCGCCAGCGGGCGTTGTCGGCGCGGCAACGGGCAACGTGGTCCTGATCGCGCACCGCGGCCTCGGCCGTCTCGAGCTGCGTGGTCGAGAGGTTGAACGGCCCCCGGATCCGGTTCAGCACGTCGATGATCGCCTTCGGCCCGTAGCCCCAGCCGATCCGCAGCCCGCCAAGCCCGTAGATCTTCGAGAAGGTCCGCGTCATGACGACATTCGTCCGCTTCTCGACCAGGGCGAGGCCCGCGTCATAGCCCGGCACATATTCGGCATAGGCCCCGTCGAGCACGAGGATCGCCTGCGGCGGCAGCCCCTCGGCCAGCCGCGCCAGATCGGCCTGCCCGATCATCGTGCCGGTGGGGTTGTTCGGATTGGCCAGGAACACGAGCCGCGTGTGGGGCGTGCAGGCGGCGAGGATCGCATCCACGTCCGTCGTGCGCTCGCGCTCGGGCACCTCGACCGGGTTCGCGCCCACCGCAAGGGCCGAGATCCGGTACATCAGGAAGCCGTGCTCGGTGAAGATCACGTCGGTGTGCGGCCCGGCGTAGGCCTGGCACAGGAAGGTGATGATCTCGTCCGAGCCGACGCCGCAGATCACCCGCGCCGGATCGAGCCCGTGCACCTCGGCAATGGCCTGGCGCAGGCCGGCGTGATCGGTCGAGGGGTAGCGGTGCAGCGTATGGACCGAGCGCAGGAAGGCTTCCTTCGCCTTGGGCGAGGGCCCGAAGGGATTCTCGTTCGACGAGAGTTTCAGCGCGTTCTGGATGCCTGCCACATGGCTCTTGCCGCCCTCGTAAAGGGCAATGTCGAGAATTCCGGGCTGGGGGCGTATCGCGTCGCTCATGGGTCACCTTCCTCTGCCAGCGGGTTCTAGCCGGGGCGAGGTCACGAGACCAGTGCGAACTGATCAGGAACAGAAGGCGCTGGGGCGATGCGACCCGCAGGCCACAAGGGCTAGCCGCCCATCCCGCATGTAGCGGAAGAAAAAGGCCGCTCCGCAAGCGGAACGGCCGGAAGGTCCCCGGGCGCGGGCGCCGGGTGGCGCCGCGGGCCTCAGGATCAGTTCTTCGCGTAGAATTCGACGACCAGGTTCGGCTCCATCACCACCGGGTAGGGCACGTCGCCCAGCGACGGGGTGCGGACGAAGGTCGCCGTCATCTTCGAGTAATCGACCTCGATGTAATCCGGCACGTCACGCTCGGCGAGCTGGGTGGCCTCGAGAACGATCGCGAGTTGGCGCGACCGCTCGCGCACCTGGATCACGTCGCCTTCCTTGCAGCGGTAGGAACCGATGTTCACGCGCTGGCCGTTCACGGTCACATGGCCGTGGTTCACGAACTGGCGCGCGGCAAAGACGGTCGGCACGAACTTGGCGCGATAGACGATGGCGTCAAGCCGACGCTCGAGCAGGCCGACCAGCATCTCGCCGGTGTCGCCCTTGACGCGCTCGGCTTCCGCATAGATCTTGCGGAACTGCTTTTCGGTCAGGTCGCCGTAGTAACCCTTGAGCTTCTGCTTGGCGCGCAGCTGCGTGCCGAAGTCCGACAGCTTGTTCTTGCGGCGCTGGCCGTGCTGGCCGGGGCCGTATTCGCGCTTGTTCACCGGGGACTTCGGACGGCCCCAGATGTTTTCGCCCATGCGGCGGTCGATCTTGTATTTGGCAGAGGTGCGTTTGGT
The DNA here is from genome assembly GCF_021391315.1 of Cereibacter azotoformans. NCBI lineage: Bacteria > Pseudomonadati > Pseudomonadota > Alphaproteobacteria > Rhodobacterales > Paracoccaceae > Cereibacter > Cereibacter azotoformans. The sequence goes on from NZ_CP090021.1 coordinate 1,989,380, forward strand.
CACCGCTGATCTCCTTCGAGCGTGAAGGGCGTTGTCCTTTCCCGGAACCCGGGCGACAGGTCATCCCCTTGCGGGGGCCACCAACACCAATGAAAACCCCGGGCCGAATGCCCGGGGATGCGCGCTTATACAGGCCCCGGATGGAGAGTCAACGCCCCCGACCCAGGCACCGGCGCACCCCGCAGGCCGTTTCGGTCAGCGCCACTCCACCTCGCCGAGGAAGATGTATCCCGCGCCATAGATCGTCTTGATCAGGGTCGGGTTGCGCGGATCCTCACCCAGCTTCGTGCGCAGCCGAGAGATCCGCACATCCATGGCCCGGTCGAAGCTCTCTCCGGCCGCGCCGCCGAGGCTCTCCTGCATCTGCGCGCGCGAGATCAGCCGGCGCGGACTTTCGAGGAACAGCCGCAGCACCTCGCCCTCGGCATGGCTGAAGGCCACCTCGGTCCCGTCATCCGCCACAAGGAGATAGCGGCCGAAATGGGCGGTCCAGCCCGAGAATCGCGCGGTCTGGGTGGCGGGGGCGCTTTCGGCCCGGCCCTTGCGCAGCCGCGCCCGCACCCGCGCCACCACTTCCGCCGGATCGAAGGGCTTGATGATGTAGTCGTCGGCCCCGAGTTCGAGGCCCGTCACCCGGTCCTGCACCTGCGCCCGGCCCGAGACGATGATGATCGCCGCCCCCGATTCCAGCGCCAGCCGGTGGACGACGGCCAGCCCGTCGCGGTCGGGAAGCCCGAGATCCACGAGGCACACGTCCGGCGTCCGCCGCTTCAGCGCCGCCTCGAACTCGGTCGCGCGGCCGAAGGCGGTGGTCTGGAACCCCGCCTCTTCCAGCGCGAGGGCCAGCATCCGCCGGATCTCCGGCTCGTCGTCGAGGATGGCGACATGGGGCACGCGGCTCATGCGGACGCTCCGAGGCAGGCGGCGAGTTGCGTGGCGTCGAAGGGTTTGGCGAGGACAGGCGCCAGCGCCTCGGCGCTCTGGCGTCGGGCGTTGCCCGGGGGCAGAGAGGTCATCAGGACCAGCCGCGCGGGATGGGTTCGCGCCGCCAGCTCTGCGGCGAGGTCGAGACCGGACCGCTGGCCGGGCAGGTTCACGTCCGACAGGACGAGCCCCACCCCCGGCAGGTCGATCAGCGTCAGCGCCTCGTCGGCCGAAGCCGCCTCAATCACGCTGTGCCCGGCGGCTCGCAGCATCCCGCGCACCGCCTCGCGGATGTCGGGATCATCCTCGACCAGCAGCACCAGCATCGGCGCGGCGGGCTCGTCCGCGCGCCGGAGCGGCAGGCGGAGTTGCACCGCCGCCCCGCCGCCCGGGCGGTTGCCGATCCGCACCGTGCCACCCGCCAGCTTGATCTGGTCATAGACCATCGAGAGGCCGAGGCCCGATCCCACGCCGCCCTTCGTGGTGAAGAACGGGTCGAGCGCATGTTCGAGCGCCGGCTCGGAAAAGCCCGGCCCGTCGTCCTCGACAAGGATCTCGATCCAGGTGTCGCGCACCGCCCGCGCCGTCAGGCGGATCGTGCCCCCCCGCCCTCCGATCGCGTCCCGCGCGTTCAGGATCAGGTTCAGCGCCGCATCCTGCAGCGCCCCCGCATCGAGCATGACGGGCGGGATCGGATCGGGCATGACGATCTCGAGCGCCACCCCGTCGGGCAGGGTCGGGCCCGCCATCAGCCTCAGGTCCGACAGGAACCGCGCAAGCACCGTGGCGACGGGGTTGAGCGCGCGCTTGCCCGAGATCGAGGCGATCTGGTCGAGAAGCCCCCCGCCCCGCCGTGCCGCGGCGATGGTGGCCGCGACCAGTTGCCGGCCCTCTTCGGACAGGTCCATGCGCTCGAGCCGGCCCTGCAATCCCAGGATCACGGTCAGGAGGTTCGCGAAATCATGCGCGAGGCCGCTGGTCAGCTGCGCCGTCAGCTCGCGCTTGCGCGTCTGGATCAGCGCCTCGCGGGCCTGCGTCTCGGCGGTCACGTCCATCGACAGGATATAGACGCCGTTGATCGGCCCCTCGCCGATCCGGTCGGGCGTGAAGGCGGACCGGATGCGGGTGCCGCTGTCTTCCGCGGTGAATTCCAGCACCGACGGCTCGCCCTCCAGCGCGCGCAGCAGGCAGGGGCGGATCCGGGCGAAGACCTCGTCGCCCAGGGCCTCGCGTCCCGTCAGGCCGAGGATGTCGGACGGGCGCCCCGGGATCACCTGCGACAGCCGGCGATTGGAATAGGTGTAGCGCAGGTCGCGGCCGACATGGGCGATATGGGCCGGCATCATCTCGGTGGTCAGCCGGGTGCGCGCCTCCATCTCGGTCAGCTCGCGTTGCGCCTCTTCCAGAGCGGCGTTGGTGGCCGCCAGCGCCCGGTTCGCCTGCGCCAGCCGCTCGGCATTGGCCAGAACCTCGCCCGAGAGCACCTCGGACCGCGCCCGGAGCAGGCTTTCCTGCAGCTTGATCTCGGTGATGTCGGTATAGACGGTAACCCAGCCACCCTGCGGCAGGGGCGCCCCCTCGACCGAGATCCAGCGTCCCGAGGGGCGTTCGCGTTCCATGTAGTGCGGCTGGAAGGTGCGCGCCGCGGCAACCCGGGTGCGGACGGCCTGCTCGGGATCGTCCACCGGGCCGTATTCCCCCCGCTCGACGAGATAGCGGATCGTTTCGGTGAAGTCGGCGCCCGAGGTCGCCAGCCGCTCGGGCAGGTCGAACATCTCGCGAAAGCGGCGATTCCAGACGGCGAGCTTCAGGTCGCTGTCATAGATCGACAGCGCCTGCTGAATCAGGTTCAGCCCGGCCCGCGTCAGGGCCTCGAGCGCCTCCTCTCTCTCCGGCATCGCATGTCCTCCCCGAAGATTGGCTAGCATTGCACGGGCGCTCCACGGAAGAGGGTTCCGGCCGTCAGGGCGCCGCGTCACGGCGCGCGGGACGAGCGGACAGGCGCCGTCGGCGGCCTGTTACAATTCGCAAGGATTGCGAAAAAGTCGCGCAACCATTGCGGGCGAGGGTCTGTGTGCGAGGGAAAGGGTCATGAAGAACCATCCCTCGGCCCGGCCCGCCCCGGAGGAGGAGGCAGGCCGCATCAGGGAGGAGAGGAATGGCCGAAACGGGGGATCTCGTCTCGATTCCGGCGCTGTTGGCGCGCAACGCAAGCCAGTTTGCCAACCAGCCCGCCTATCGCGAGAAGGAATTCGGCATCTGGCAGGTCTGGACCTGGGCCGAGGCTGCCGACGAGATCCGCGCGATCGCGCTGGGCTTCATGGCGCTGGGGCTGAAGCGCGGCGACTTCGTCGCGGTGGTCGGACGCAACCGCCCCGCGCTCTACTGGTCGATGGTGGCGGCGCAGATGTGCGGCGCGGTTCCGGTGCCGCTCTATCAGGACGCGGCGGCCGACGAGATGGCCTATGTGCTCGATCATTGCGGCGCCACCTTCGTCGTCTGCGGCGATCAGGAGCAGGTGGACAAGGTCATCGAGGTTCAGGACCGCATCCACCACATCGAGCAGGTGGTCTATGTCGACAAGCGCGGCATGCGGAAATACGACCATTCCCGCATGAACTGGCTGGCCGACGTGGTGGCCGAGGGGCGCGCCGCGCACTGGCGCTTCGACGAGGAGCTGAACCACCGGATCGCGGAACTCGACTACGACTCGACCTGCGTGATGCTCTATACCTCGGGCACGACCGGCAAGCCGAAGGGCGTGGTCCTGTCGAACCGCAACATCATCGAGACCTCGAAGAACTCGGCCGAGTTCGACCGGCTGCGCCCCGGCGACGAGATCCTGGCCTATCTGCCGATGGCCTGGGTGGGCGACTTCATCTTCTCGGTGGGCCAGGCGATGTGGACGGGCTTCTGCGTGAACTGCCCCGAAAGCGCCACCACCATGATGAACGACCTGCGCGAGATCGGGCCGACCTACTTCTTCGCGCCGCCCCGCGTGTTCGAGGGCCAGCTGACCAACGTGATGATCCGCATGGAGGATGCGGGCCGGATCAAGAAGGCGATCTTTCACCATTACATGAAGGTGGCCCGCCGCGTCGGCCCCGACATCCTCGACGGCAAGTCCGTGGGCATGGCCGACCGGCTGGCCTATTTCATCGGCGACAAGCTGGTCTACGGCCCGCTGAAGAACACGCTGGGATTCAGCCGCGTGCGCGTGGGCTACACGGCCGGCGAGGCGATCGGACCCGAGATCTTCGACTTCTACCGCTCGCTCGGCATCAACCTCAAGCAGCTCTACGGCCAGACGGAAGCCTCGGTCTTCATCACCCAGCAGCCCGACGGGCAGGTGCGCTCGGACACGGTGGGCGTGCCCTCGCCGGGGGTGGAGGTGCGGATCGCCGAGAATGGCGAGGTCTTCTACCGCTCGCCCGGCACCTTCGTCTCCTACTACAAGAACCCCGAAAGCACCGCCTCGACCAAGGACGCCGAGGGCTGGGTCGCCACCGGCGACGCGGGCTTCTTCGAGGAGGCGACGGGCCACCTGCGCATCATCGACCGCGCCAAGGATGTGGGCAAGATGGCCGACGGCCGGCTCTTCGCGCCGAAATATGTCGAGAACAAGCTGAAGTTCTTCCCCTCGATCCTCGAAGCGGTGGTGTTCGGCAATGGCCGGCCGATGTGCACCGCCTTCGTCAACATCGACCTGAACGCCGTCGGCAACTGGGCCGAGCGCAACAACATCGCCTATTCCTCCTATCAGGAGCTGGCGGCGAACCCGGCCGTCTATGACATGATCCGCGGCCATGTCGAGGAGGTGAACGCCTCGGTCGCCGCCGACCCGATGCTGTCGGGCTGCCAGATCCACCGCTTCCTGATCCTGCACAAGGAACTCGATGCCGACGACGGCGAGATGACCCGCACCCGCAAGGTGCGCCGCAAGATCATCGAGGAGAAATACCACGACCTGATCGCCGCGCTCTATGACGGGCGGACCAGCATCTACACCGAGACGGAAGTCACCTACGAGGACGGCCGCAAGGGCGCGATCCGCGCCACGCTGAGGATCGAGGAGGCCACGACGCAACCCGGCCCCGCGCAGAGGATGGCAGCGGAATGAACGCGATGGACATTGAGGCGGCCCCGGCCGCAGCCGACGCCCCCCGCATCGGCGGGGTTCTGATGGAAATGAGGAACATCACCCTGCGCTTCGGCGGCGTGAAGGCGATCACCGACATCAGCTTCGACATCCGCGAGGGCGAGATCCGCGCCATCATCGGCCCGAACGGCGCGGGCAAAAGCTCGATGCTGAACGTGATCTCGGGCTTCTACGTCCCGCAGGAGGGCGAGGTCTGGTTCAAGGGCAAGCGCCGCCCGCAGATGAAGCCCTACGAGGTCGCCCAGCAGGGCATCGCCCGCACCTTCCAGAACATCGCGCTGTTCGAGGGCATGAGCGTGCTGGACAACATCATGACCGGGCGGCTCACGCTGATGAAGACGGGCCTCTGGAGCCAGGCGCTCTGGTGGGGCCGCGCCCAGGCCGAGGAGGTCGAGCACCGCGCCAAGGTCGAGAAGATCATCGACTTCCTGGAAATCCAGCACATCCGCAAGACGCCGGTGGGCCGCCTGCCCTACGGCCTGAAGAAGCGGGTCGAACTGGCCCGCGCGCTGGCGACCGAGCCGAAGCTCTTGCTTCTGGACGAGCCGATGGCCGGCATGAACGTCGAGGAGAAGGAGGACATGTGCCGCTTCATCCTCGATACCAACGACGAGTTCGGCACCACCATCTGCCTGATCGAGCATGACATGGGCGTGGTGATGGACCTCAGCGACCGGGTCGTGGTGATGGACTACGGCAAGAAGATCGGCGACGGCACGCCCGACGAAGTGCGCAGCAACCAGGCGGTGATCGAGGCCTATCTGGGGGTGCAGCATGACTGAGAGCCGCTACCCCGACGAGCTGATCGTCATCCCGAGGCCGCGCCTGCTGGCCGACGACACCCCGCCCCCCGCCCCCGTTCCCGGCCCCCGCGGCCCCAGCACTCGCCCCGAGGAGGTCCGCCCCGATGCTGCCTGACCAGCTTCTCTTCGCGATGGAGGTCACGCTGAACGGCCTGATGGCGGGCGTGATGTATGCGCTCGTGGCCCTGGGCTTCGTGCTGATCTTCAAGGCTTCGGGCATCTTCAACTATGCGCAGGGGGTGCTGGCGCTGTTTGCCGCCCTGACGCTGGTGGGCCTCCAGAACGGGCAGATCCCCTTTGCCCATCTCATCAACGCGACCTTCGGCACCAAGCTGCACCATTTCGGCTGGACGCTGCCGAGCGTGGTGGCCATCGCGCTCACCGCGCTGGTGATGGTCGGCCTCGCTTATCTGATCGAGCGGCTGGTGCTGAAGCATCTGGTCAACCAGGAGCCGATCATCCTCTTCATGGCCACCATCGGGCTGGCCTACTTCCTCGAAGGCCTGGGCGACGTGATGTGGGGCGCCGACATCAAGAAGCTGGACGTGGGCCTGCCGCAGGGCATCTCGGAAAGCATCGAAAGCGTCACCGACGCCTGGTTCGGCTATGGCTTCTTCATCGACAAGCTCGATGTGGTGGCCGCCCTCGTCGCGGCGGCGCTGGTCGCGGCGCTGACCCTCTTCTCGCAATACACCAAATATGGCCGGGCCTTGCGCGCGGTGGCCGACGACCATCAGGCGGCGCTGTCGGTCGGCATCTCGCTGCGCTTCGTCTGGGTGCTGGTCTGGTCGATCGCGGGGTTCGTGGCGCTGATCGCGGGCATCATGTGGGGCACCAAGTCGGGCGTGCAGTTCTCGCTGAGCCTGATCGCGCTGAAGGCGCTGCCGGTGCTGATGCTGGGCGGCTTCACCTCGATCCCCGGCGCCATCGTCGGTGGGCTGATCATCGGCATGGGCGAGAAGCTGTTCGAGTTCTTTGCGGGCCCGCTGATCGGCGGCGCGACCGAGAACTGGTTCGCCTACGTCCTCGCACTCCTGTTCCTCGTCTTCCGGCCACAGGGCCTGTTCGGCGAACGCATCATCGAGAGGGTCTGATCCATGCTTTACCGTGAAGCGGGCGAATTCAAGACAAGCTACGCCCAGGACAGCCAGACCTTCCCGATCTGGTGGGACCGGCTCTGGTATCAGGTGGCCCTTGTGGTGGGCTTCCTTGTCCTGCCGTTCTTCATGACCGACTACTGGGCCAACGCCGTCTTCGTGCCCTTCCTGATCTATGCGATCGCGGCGATCGGGCTGAACATCCTGACCGGCTATTGCGGACAGGTCAGCCTCGGCACCGGCGGCTTCATGGCGGTGGGGGCCTATGCGGTCTACAAGCTGATGACCTCCTTCCCCGAGGTCTCGATCGTGATCCACGTCATCCTCGCCGGCGGGATCACCGCGGCCGTGGGCGTGCTCTTCGGCCTGCCCTCGCTCAGGATCAAGGGCTTCTACCTGGCCGTGGCGACGCTGGCCGCGCAGTTCTTCCTTGTCTGGCTCTTCAACAAGGTGCCGTGGTTCTACAACTACTCGGCCTCGGGCCAGATCACCGCACCCGAACGCACGCTCTTCGGCATCGCCGTCACCGGGGCCAACACGCCGGCCTGGGCCAAGTATCTCTTCTGCGCGGTCTTCCTCTTCGCCCTCGCCTGGATCGCCCGCAACCTGACCCGCGGCACCATCGGGCGCAAGTGGATGGCGATCCGTGACATGGACATCGCGGCCGAGATCATCGGGGTGAACCCGCTGGCCGCGAAACTGTCGGCCTTTGCCGTCTCGTCCTTCTTCATCGGCATCGCGGGGGCGCTGTTCTTCGCGGTCTATCTGGGCGCGGCCGAGGTGGGCGAGGCCTTCGGCATCCAGAAGTCGTTCCTGATCCTCTTCATGATCATCATCGGGGGCCTCGGCAGCATCTTCGGCAGCTTCGCGGGCGCGGCCTTCCTCGTCCTGCTGCCGGTGTTCCTGAAGAACGTGCTGGTGGGTGGCCTTGGCTGGCCCTCGGATCTCGCGGCCCACATCGAGCTGATGATCCTGGGCGGCCTCATCATCGGCTTCCTCATCCTCGAACCGCACGGGCTGGCCCAGCTCTGGCGCGTGCTGAAGGAGAAACTGCGACTGTGGCCCTTCCCGCACTGATGCGGGGCGCGGCCGGATGAACGCCGGGCCAACCGGCAAAGGACCAACGGGAGGAGTGTCCATGAAAAAGAGTTTCACCCTGCTCGCGGCGGCGGCCATCGCGGCCGGAGCGGCGGGTGCGGCGCAGGCGGATCTCGTCGTGCCGAACCTCAGCTACCGCACCGGACCCTTCGCGGCCGGCGGCATCCCCTACGCCGACGGGTTCCAGGATTACTTCACCCTGCTGAACGAGCGTGACGGCGGCATCGGCGGCGAGAAGGTGCTGACGCCGGAATGCGAAACCGCCTACAACACCGAAAAGGGCGTCGAGTGCTACGAGGCCACCAAGGGCCAGGGCGCGCTGGTCTACAACCCGCTCTCCACCGGCATCACCTACCAGCTCATCCCCAAGATGCAGGCCGACGGCATCACGCTCTACACGCCGGGCTACGGCCGCACCTCGGCCGCCAACGGCAAGGTTTTCGAATGGGTGTTCAACTATCCCGCGAACTACTGGGATGCCGCCTCGGTCGCGGTGAAATACCTTCTCGACGAGAACGGCGGCAGCCTTGAGGGCAAGAAGATCGCGCTGCTCTACCACAACTCGGCCTACGGCAAGGAGCCGATCCGCACGCTGGAGGAACTGTCCGAGAAGCACGGCTTCGAGCTTTCGATGCTGCCCATCGACAGCCCCGGACAGGAACAGAAGAGCCAGTGGCTCCAGGTGCGCCGCGAAAAGCCCGACTTCGTGGTGTTCTACGGCTGGGGCGTGATGAACTCGGTCGCGATCCAGGAGGCCGCCAACATCCGCTTCCCGATGGAGAACTTCATCGGCATCTGGTGGTCGGGCTCCGAGAATGACGTGATCCCGGCGGGCGCGGGCGCGAACGGCTACAAGTCGCTGACGATGCATGGCGTGGGCTCGGACTATCCGGTCTATGCCGACCTGAAGCAGTATGTGCACGACGCGGGCAAGGCCGCGGGCGACGGCTCGAACGTGGGCACGGTGCTTTACTCGCGCGGCATGTATGCGGCCATGGTCATCGCCGAGGCGATCCGCAAGGCGCAGGAACTGGCTGGCACTTCGGCGGTGAATGCCGCGCAGGTGCGCGACGGGTTCGAGGCGCTGGAGATCACCGAGGCGCGGATGGAGGAACTCGGCCTGCCCGACTTCGGCCAGCCCTTCGCCGCCTCCTGCGAGGACCACGGCGGCCCCGGCATGGCGCGCATCCAGCAATGGGACGCCAACGAGCGCAAGTGGACGCTGATCTCGGACTGGATCGCCCCGGATGACGAGGTTCTGACCCCGCTCGTGATGGAGGATTCCGCGGCCTACGCCAAGGAAGCGGGTCTCACCGAACGCTGCAACTGACGACACGGGAGGCCCCGTCCGGGGCCTCCCCCTCCCCCGCCGAGGCCAGACCCATGTTCGACGAACGCCCCCCCGCCGCGACCGAGACGCTGCTCGAGGTCAACAATATCGAGGTCATCTACAACCACGTCATCCTCGTGCTGAAGGGGGTGAGCCTGCATGTGCCCAAGGGCGGCATCACGGCGCTTCTGGGCGGCAACGGCGCGGGCAAGACCACCACGCTGAAGGCGATCTCGAACCTCCTGCAGTCCGAGCGCGGCGAGGTCACCAAGGGCTCGATCCTCTACCGCGGCGAGCGGGTGCAGGATCTGGACCCGGCGACGCTGGTCCGGCGCGGCGTCATCCAGGTGATGGAAGGACGCCACTGCTTCGAGCATCTGACCGTCGAGGAGAACCTGCTGACCGGCGCCTACACCCGCACGGACGGGCGGGCGGCGATCATGGACGATCTCGAGATGGTCTACACCTACTTCCCGCGCCTGCGAGAGCGGCGGAAAAGCCAGGCCGGCTACACCTCGGGCGGCGAGCAGCAGATGGTGGCGATGGGCCGCGCCCTGATGAGCCGTCCCGAGATGATCCTGCTCGACGAGCCCTCGATGGGCCTCGCCCCGCAGCTCGTCGAACAGATATTCGAAATCGTCCGGGCGGTGAACGAGGGCGAGGGCGTCACCTTCCTTCTGGCCGAGCAGAACACCAACGTGGCCCTGCGCTACGCCCACACCGGCTACATCCTCGAGAGCGGCCGCGTGGTCATGGAGGGCTCGGCGCAGGAGCTGCGCGAGAACCCTGACGTGAAGGAATTCTACCTCGGCATGTCCGACAAGGGCCGCAAGTCCTTCCGTGACGTGCGCTCCTACCGGCGGCGCAAGCGGTGGCTGGCATGAGGGGAGAACGAATCATGACCCATTTCGACGAGCTCGAGACCCGTTCCGCCGACGAACGCCAGGCCGCCATCGCCCGGGACCTGCCCCAGTTGATCGCCCACGCCCGGGCCACGCCCGCCATGCGCGAGCCGCTGGCCGGTGTCGATCCCGCCGGCGTCACCAGCCTCGAGGCGCTGGCCCGCCTTCCTGTGATCCGCAAGTCGGACCTCACGGCGGCGCAGAAGGCGCACCCGCCGCTTGGCGGCTTCACCCCCGAGGGCGGCGCCTATGAACATGTTTTTCAGTCTCCGGGCCCGATCTACGAGATCGGCCGCACCACGCCCGACTGGTGGCGGATGGGCCGCTTCCTGCACGCCTGCGGCGTGGGTCCGGCCGACATCGTGCAGAACTGCTTCGGCTACCATCTGACGCCTGCGGGCATGATCTTCGAATCCGGGGCCCGCGCGGTCGGCGCCCGCGTCCTGCCCGCCGGCACCGGCCAGACCGACCTTCAGGTCCGCGCCGCCGCCGATATCGGCACCACCGCCTATGCCGGCACGCCGGATTATCTGAAGGTGATCCTCGACCGCGCCGAGGAGATGGGCGAGCGGCTGAGGATCATCCGCGCCGCCGTCGGCGGAGGCGCGCTCTTTCCCAGCCTGCGCAAGGACTATGCCGACCGTGGCATCCTGACCCTGCAATGTTACGCCACCGCCGATCTCGGCAACATCGCCTACGAGAGCGAGGCGATGGAGGGGATGATCCTCGACGAGGGCGTGCTGGTCGAGATCGTCCGCCCCGGCACCGGCGACCCGGTGCCCGAGGGCGAGGTGGGCGAGGTCGTCGTCACCACCCTGAACCGCGACTATCCGCTGGTCCGCTTCGCCACCGGAGACCTCTCCGCGCTCATGCCCGGCACCAGCCCCTGCGGGCGCACCAACCGCCGCATCCGTGGCTGGATGGGCCGCGCCGACCAGACCACCAAGATCAAGGGCATGTTCGTCCGCCCCGAACAGGTGGCCGACCTCGTGGCACGGCACTCCGAGGTCAGCCGCGCCCGCGTTATCGCCACCCGCGAGGGCGAGATGGACGCGATGACGGTCCAGATCGAGAGTCGCGCCACCAACCCGGCGGTGTACGAGGCCTCGGTTCTCGCCGCGCTGAAGCTCCGCGGCCGGATCGAGATCGTGACGCCCGGCACGCTGCCCAACGACGGCAAGGTGATCGAGGACCGTCGAACCTACGGCTGACGCCCCCCGCCGCACGAAGACACGGGTCCCCGGCCGGCCCCGTCTTTCACTCTGCCCAAATATCCCGCGGGGGTCCGGGGGCGCGAAGCCCCCGGCGCGGGCCGGAGTGGGTTGTGCGGGCAGCCTGTAAGCCGGATTCTGTTCCGGGGTTGCCCCCTTCGATGACCATTCCTCTGGCCCCGCCGTTGCCGACGGGATCGAGCTGCCAACCCGGGTCTCTCGGGCTGAGACTTCCCTGCGGCGATATCCTGACGGATCAGCCCCGCGCGAGACCCCTATTCGGCATTGCTCCGGGTGGGGCTTGCCGTGCCGGTCCTGTTGCCAGTCCCGCGGTGGGCTCTTGCCCCACCGTTTCACCCTTGCCCCGGGCCTTTCGGCCGGTGGGGCGGTCTCTTCTCTGTGGCGCTTTCCCTCGGGTTGCCCCGGCCGGGCGTTACCCGGCACCCTTGTCTCATGGAGTCCGGACTTTCCTCGCGCCCGAAGGCACGCGGTCATCCGGCCACCCGCACGACGGGGGCTTACGCCGCCGCCCCGCGCCCGTCAACCGGGAAGCGCGCCGCAAGATCGGCGGCGAGCGCCGCATCCTCGGCCTGCAGGGGTCCGCAGGCCCAGGGGCGGAACCGGAGGCGGAAGGAGGCAAGGATCAGCTCCTCCGGCAGATCGGGATAGCCGAAGGCCAAGGCGGCGGCGCGAAAGTCGCCGGGCGCGCGCGGCTCGGGCCAGACCGACAGCCCCGCACGCGCAAGCCTGCGCCAGTCGAAGCGCGGGCCTGGATCGATCTTGCGCCCCGGCGCCATGTCGGAATGGGCGATCACCCGCTCGGGCGGGATCGACCAGCGGTCGAGGATGCCCGCCAGAAGCCGCTCCAGCGCGGCCATCTGCGGCTCGGGGAACGGCCGATCGCCCGGATTGGCCAGCTCGATCCCGATCGAGCGCGAGTTGACATCCGTCACCGCGCCCCATGCGCCCGCCCCTGCGTGCCAGGCCCGCCGCTCTTCGGGAACAAGCGCCCGGCATTCTCCCGGTTCGGAAATCAGCCAGTGGGCCGAAACCTCGGCCGCCGGATCACAGAGACGCGCGCAGGCCGCCTCGGCGCTCGCCATCGCCGTGTAGTGGATCACCACGAGATCGGGCCGGGCGCCATCGCGCCGCGGCCCGTGATTGAGCGACAGACTCACGCCTCAGCGGGCGGCACGGAACGGCCGGGGATCCCAGCCGCAGGCGAAGCCGTCGCCGTCCGGATCAAGCCCCTTGCGGTCGCGATCGGGCCCGCCGGAGGCGAGAAAGTCCTGCTGCGCAAGATCGGGTGAGGCGTATTTCGCGCAGGCCGAGCCCGGATTGGACAGGCGCAGCGACGACCGCTTGTAGACCGGCGTGCCCGGATTGTGGCTCGTCGAGAGGGCGAACTGCACGATGTTCGGCCCGTTCGCATTCACCCGCTCGGGCACGGGCTGGGGCGGGATCACCGTGTAGCTGGCCCGGTTCTGCGCCATGAACTCGGCATCGTCCTCACGGCTCCGGCGTTCCGAGACGGCGTTGAAGTCATTCTCGTCCGAGATCCCGGTGTGGCTGCCCGCGCCGGCCATCTCGCCGGACTCGGTGCGGATCCCGGCCGGGGCGTTCCCCCGCGGGCGATTGGCCGGCAACCCCGCCTCGCCGGTGGTGTAGCTCGTCGTGCCGCCGATCAGCGCCCCGGGTGCGGGCGCGGCCGGATTGGTCGATCCGGGCGCCCCATAAGCCGGCGCGCGCGCGCCGCCGCCCTGCTCGGCCGAGTCGATCGCCGAGCCGATGATCTCGGGCGAGAACTGCGGCTGCGCGGCGGGTGCCCCCATCTGTGGCATCGCGGACGCGCCGCGCTGGCCCATCAGCTCGGCCTCGCGGCGCTGGAGATACGAGGAATAATCCTCGAACCCGGCGCCCGAGTCGGGCACCGTCGGCTGACAGGCGGCGGTGGCAACGACGAGAAGAAGGGCCGCGGAAGCGCGCATGGCTTTCGTCCTGTGACGCATGGATCCGGGGGCCCTTACCACCATTTCCGGGGTTTTTCCACAAATCCCGCCGCCTGCTCAAGCACATGGGCGTGATTGAGCAGCCCCGCCTCGTCCCAGGGCCGCCCGATCAGCTGCAGCCCGAGCGGCAGCCCCTTGGCGTCGAGCCCGACCGGCACCGAGATCCCCGGAAGCCCGGCGAGGTTCACCGTCACGGTGAAGACGTCGTTGAGATACATCTCGACCGGGTCGGCATGGGCCATCTCTCCGAGGCCAAAGGCCGAGGACGGCGTGGCCGGCGTCAGGATCGCGTCGATGCCTTCGGCAAAGACCTGATCGAAGTCGCGCTTGATCAGCGCCCGCACCTTCCGCGCGCGGTTGTAATAGGCGTCGTAGAAGCCGGCCGAGAGCACATAGGTGCCGATCATCACCCGGCGCTGGACCTCCTTGCCGAAGCCCTCGGCGCGGGTCTTCTCATACATGTCCACGATGCCGTCGCCCTGACCGAGCTTGGCGCGGTGGCCGTAGCGCACCCCGTCATAGCGCGCGAGGTTCGAGGACGCCTCGGCCGGTGCGATGACGTAATAGGCGGGCAGCGCGTATTTCGTGTGCGGCAGGCTGATGTCCACGATCTCGGCGCCGGCATCGGCCAGCATCTCGCGTCCCTTGGCCCAGAGCGCCTCGATCTCGGCGGGCATGCCCTCCATGCGGTATTCGCGCGGAATGCCGATCTTCTTGCCACGGATGTCCCCGGTCAGCGCCGCCTCGAAGTCCGGCACCGGAATATCGGCGGACGTCGAATCCTTCGGGTCGTGCCCGGCCATCGCGCCCAGCAGGATCGCCGCATCGCGCACCGTCTTGGTCATCGGCCCGGCCTGATCCAGCGACGAGGCGAAAGCCACGATCCCCCAGCGCGAGACGCGGCCATAGGTCGGCTTGATCCCCACGATGCCGGTGAAGGCCGCCGGTTGCCGGATCGAGCCGCCAGTGTCGGTGCCCGTGGCGCCAAGGCAGAGATCCGCCGCCACCGCCGCGGCCGAACCGCCGGACGAGCCGCCGGGCGTCAGCTTCCGGTCATCGACCTTCCACGGGTTCACCGCATCGCCGTAGCACGAGGTCTCGTTCGACGAGCCCATCGCGAACTCGTCCATGTTGAGCTTGCCGAGCATCACCGCCCCCGCCTCGAAGAGCTTCGAGGTGACGGTCGACTCGTACTCCGGCTTGAAGCCCTTGAGGATGTTCGAGGCCGCCTGCGAGGCGACGCCTCGCGTGCAGAACAGGTCCTTGATCCCCAGCGGGATGCCGTTCAGCGCCCCCGCCCCCTCGCCGCGGCGGGCATCGGCGGCGCGCGCCTGATCCAGCGCGATCTCGGGCGTCAGATGCACGAAGGCATTGAGCGGCGTGCCCGCGTCGATGGCCGTGAGGCAGGCCATGGTCAGGTCCACCACCGAAAGCTCGCCCTTCGCCAGCGCGTCACGGGCCTCGGCGATCGTCAGTTCGTTCGCGTTCATTCCACCACCTTCGGCACGGCGAAAAAGCCCTCCCGGGCGTCGGGCGCATTGGCCAGCACCTTGTCCTGCATGTCGCCGTCCGTCACGACGTCCTGCCGCCGCTTCAGCCGCATGGGCGTGACCGAGGTCATGGGCTCGACGCCCTCGACATCCACCTCGTTCAGCTGCTCCATGAAGGTGAGGATGCCCGAAAGCTCGCCGGCCAGGGCCGGCAGGTCCGCTTCGTCCACGCGGATCCGCGCGAGATGCGCCACCCGCCGCGCGGTCTCGATGTCGATCGACATGTCCTTCGCTCCGCTTGCCGTTTGGGTCCGTTTAGCGAGGCCGCCCTTCCGCTGCAAGCCGGTGCCGGCGCCAGACCTCGATCATCCAGCCGAGCATGAGGGCGTTGAGCAGATGCCACAGGAAATGCGTGCCCAGGGGCAGCGCCGCGCAGAGCGGCCCGTCCAGCGTGCGGAAGGTGAGCGACAGCACCAGAAGCCCCGCCCCCGCCGCCAGCCCCCGCGCCGTGGCGGGCGCGCGACGGACCAGAAGAAGCGCATAAAGCAGGATCAGCGCCGGCACCGGCGCATAGGCCGCGGACGACCCAAGACCCGGCACGCGCTGGAAGAGCGGCACGGTCAGCGCCGCATAGGGCAGGAAGGCCGCCGTGGCGAGGCCCGCCTGCCAGCCCCGCATCCCCAGCATGTCCCGGCTGGCCGCAAAGATGTAGAGCAGGATGAAGGCCAGGATCGGCAGCACATCCATCAGCCCGGTCAGCCGATTGGCATGGGTGTGAAAGAGCCAGGACCCCAGCCCGATCAGCGCCAGAACCGCCGCCAGCGCCCGCCCGATGCCCCGCACGCGCGGCCAGACCACCGCGGCGGCGACCACGAAGGCGAGGTTCGTCAGCGCATTCACCGGCTCGGCCCAGTAGGCGGGGCCAAGCCGCTCGCAATAGCTGTCAATCGGCGCGAACCAGTCCATCGCCTGCACTCTCCCTTGCCCTTGGCCGCGTTCCGGCCGAACCTGTCCACCCCGAGCCGCCGACCGCAGAGGGCCGGCACCCCGGTCACACCATGACCCTGTCAGAAGGAGCTTGCATGAAGATCACCTGGCTTGGCCATTCCGGCTTCCGCATCGAGATCGAAGAGGCCGTGCTGCTCGTCGATCCCTGGCTCAGCGGCAACCCGATGTTCCCCATCGAGCGGCGCGACGAGGCGATCGCAGGCGCCACCCACATCCTGCTCACCCACGGTCACGGAGACCATTCCGGCGACGCCGTCGCCATCGCCTCCGAGCTCGGCCTGCCGATCGTGGGCATCTACGACCTCGTCACCTGGCTCCAGTCGCGCGACGGCTTGGACGGCATCGGCTTCAACAAGGGCGGCACGGTCACGCTCGACGGCGCCCGCGTCACGATGGTCCATGCCACCCACTCCTCCTCGATCATGGGCGAGGCGGGCCCGGTCTATACCGGCACCGAATCGGGCTACATGATCGCGGGCGAGGGCCATGTGATCTATGTCTCGGGCGACACGGACATCATGGCCGACATGGGCTGGATGGGCGAGTACCACCGCCCCGACATCGGCATCCTCGCAGCCGGCGGCCATTTCACCATGGACATGAAGCGCGCGGCCTTCGCGGCCCGCAAATATTTCGACTTCCGGACCGTGATCCCCTGCCATTACCGCACCTTCCCGCTCCTCGAGCAATCCGCCGAGGCCCTGCGCCAGAGCCTGCCGGGGGTCGAGGTCCTCGAGCCCGAGGTGCTCGAGCCGATCACGATCTGACCCGCGGGGGCCCCCGCGGCCCCCCGCTCCTCAGGCTGTTCTCCCCATCGCCCGGATCAGACCGCGCGCCGCGCGGCAAAGAAGCCGCGAAGCAGGGCCGCGGCCTCCTCCTCGCGGATCCCGTCATAGACGTCTGGCACATGATGGCACTGCGGATGCGCGAAGACGCGCGCCCCCTGCGCCACACCGCCCGACTTGGGGTCGGCCGCCCCGTAATAGAGACGCGCGATCCGCGCCGCCGAGATCGCCGCCGCGCACATCGGGCAGGGCTCCAGCGTCACATAGAGATCGCAGCCGGTCAGCCGCTCGCCCAGTTCCGCGCAGGCCGCCCGGATCGCCAGCATCTCCGCATGGGCCGTGGGATCGGACAACTCGCGGCATCGGTTGCCCGCCCGCGCCACCACCCGACCCGAGGGCGCCACGACCACGGCGCCCACCGGCACCTCGCCCCGCGCCCCCGCGGCCTGCGCCTCGGCCAGCGCCTCGCCCATGAAACTCCTGAACCGGCTCATGCCCCCTCTTGCCGCGCCCTCCGCCCCCGCGCAAGTCCGACCGCCGCCCCGGCACCCGCCTTGCCCTTTCGCTCTGGTCCAAATATCCTCCGGGGGTCCGGGGGTGGAAAACCCCCGGGGGTTCCGCCAGCGGAACATCCTCAACCCGGGACCCTCCATGACCGACAGCACAGACGGCGAGCGCATCGCCAAGGTTCTCTCCCGCGCCGGCGTCGCCTCGCGACGCGACGCCGAGCGGATGATCGAACTCGGCCGCGTCGCCGTGAACGGCCGCACCATCGACAGTCCCGCGCTGAACGTGGGTCCGAAGGACCGGATCACCGTCGATGGCCAGCCCCTCGCCCCGCCCGAGCCCGCGCGGCTCTGGCTCTATTACAAGCCCGAGGGGCTCGTCACGTCGGCCGCCGACGAGAAGGGCCGCGAGACGGTCTTCGACCATCTGCCCGAGGACCTGCCCCGCGTCATGTCGGTCGGCCGGCTGGACCTCAACTCCGAGGGGCTGCTGCTCCTGACCAACGACGGCGAACTCAAGCGCCGGCTCGAGCTTCCCTCGACCGGCTGGCTGCGCAAGTATCGCGTCCGGGTGAAGGGCAACCCCACGGATCCCGATCTCGAGCCGCTGCGCAAGGGCATCACCGTCGAGGGAGAGAGGTTCCAGCCGATGACGGTCACGCTCGACCGGGTGCAGGGCGCCAACGCCTGGCTCACCGTCGGGCTGCGCGAGGGCAAGAACCGCGAGATCCGGCGCGCCATGTCGGCCATCGGCCTGACGGTCAACCGGCTGATCCGCATCAGCTACGGCCCCTTCCGGCTGAACGAGCTGCAGCCGGGCATGGTCGAGGAGGTCCGCCCCAAGGTCCTGCGCGACCAGCTCGGCCTCGATCCGCGCGAAGAGGATGGGCGTCCGCCCAAGGCTGCGCGGCCTCCGCGCGGGGCCGGCGCGACCTCCGGCCGCTCCCATCCGGGTGCCCGGCCCGCGGCATCGAAACCGCTCTCGCCCGATGAAGCGCGCGGCGGGTCGAAAGGCGCCCCGCACGGCCGCGGTGCCGGGGCGGGTCCGAAATCGGCCGGACCGGCCCGTCGCCGCGACCCTCTCCCCGAGGCCGCCATCGACGCCCGGCCGTCCGGGCCCCGGGCACGCCCCGCCGCCGGTGCCGCAAAGGCGCCGTCCGGGCGCGTCTTCGGCGGTGCCAGGCCGACATCCTCGCGCCCGACCGGCACTCCGGCCGGTACTCCGGCCGCGACAGGACCGGCCAAGGCGGGCGGCCGCCGGCCGCCTGGCCCCGCGCCCCGCGGAACGGGTCCCGGGACGGGCCCGGCTTCGGGAGGGCCTCGGCAGGGCCCGAAGTCGGCTCCGGCCAAGGCGCCTCGCCGGACAGGGCCGGACGAGGGGCGCGGCGGCCCGGCCGGCGCAGGCAGCGCGCGCACCGGCAAGCCTGCGGCCTCCGCCCCTCGCAAGCCGCCGTCCGAGGGGCGCCCGCGCGGCCCGTCGCGTGGACCGGGCGGCAGCGGCGGCCCTCCGCCCCGCGGGCCGAAGGGGCGGCCGGGCAAGGGCTGACCCCTTGCATTGGCAGGCCGGGTCCGGGCTTCCTATATTGCTCTGGATGATGACCGGAAAGGGCCGCCCATGACCTCCAAGAGCCTGCGCACGCTCGCCTTCCTGCTGCTGGTGGGGCTGACCATCTACGTCGCGGCACAGGGAGGCGCCTGAGATGGCCCAACGCTACGGCGGCCGTTTCAGCCCGCCCAACGCCCGCCGCGACGCGCCCGCCAAGCCGGACCGGAACGGCTGGGACCGCAAGCGCCGCAGCCGGGCGGGCGGGCGGTCGAACATCCTGTTCATCCTGCCGTTCCTCTTTCTCGCCAACGGCTTCCTCGGGCCGGCCGAGGGGCTGATCCCCGCCTTCGCGGCCTTCGGCTCGCTCTTTCTCGCGGCCTGGCTGACGCGGCAGGGGATCCTCGCCGAAGAAGCCTATGACGCGCGCCCGGTGGCCCGGCGCCCGGCGATCCCGCGCAAGATCTTCGCCTCGGTGCTGACCGGGGCCGGCCTTTTCGCCGGCGGGCTTCTGGGGGACGCGGGCCTCGTCACGGCGGCGGCCTGGGGCGGGCTCGGCGCCCTCCTCCATCTGGCGGCCTTCGGCACCGACCCGCTCAAGGACAAGATCCCCGAGGGCGTGGACAGCTTCCAGAGCGATCGCGTGAGCCGGGCCGTGGCCGAGGCCGAGACCTACCTGACCGCGATGCGCGCGGCGGTGGCCCGCCTGCGCGAGCCCGCGCTCGAACGCCGGGTCGAGGGGTTCGCCGGCACCGCGCGGGAGCTTTTCCGCAGCGTCGAGGCCGACCCGCGCGACCTGACCGCGGCCCGCCGCTATCTCGGCGTCTATCTGATGGGCGCCCGCGACGCGACGCTCAAGTTCGCCGACCTCTACGAACGCGGCCGCGATCCGAAGGTCCGCGCAGATTACGAGCGGCTGCTCGACGATCTCGGCTCCAGTTTCGCCGACCGCACGAAGCTGCTCCTGTCGAACGACCGGGCGGGCCTCGACCTCGAGATCGAGGTGCTGCGCGAGCGTCTGCGGCGCGAATCCTAGGCGATGCGCCGCCGCCTGCGGCAGGCTTGCATCGCCCGCGCGCCGCTTCGCCCACGTCCCTCCGCGCCGATTGAGTAGGTCCGGGGGCCTGCTATACAGGAGATCGACGCCTACGTCGGCGCGGCCTGTAGCGATCATCCCAGAGAGCGAGGTTCTACCCATGACCGACAGCATCCGCCGTGAGGCCGCCAAGGATCTCCTGCAGATCGAAGAGATCACCGCGCCCGCCCTGCCCGAGCCTGCGCCGGCCGTGACCCCGCTGGCCTCGGCACCGCCCGAGAAGGCGCAGGAGATCCGCCGCCGCATGGCCGAGCTCGACATCGGCGATTCGCAGTCGATCATCGGCTTTGGCTCGAAGGCCCAGTCCGAGTTGCAGACGATCAGCCAGCAGATGCTGGCCGACGTGAAGAACAAGGACGTGGGGCCGGCGGGCGATTCCCTGCGCGAGGTGGTCTCGACCATCCGCGGCTTCTCGATCTCGGAACTGGACGTGCGGCGCAACGCCAGCTGGTGGGAGCGGCTTCTCGGCCGCACCGCCCCCTTCGCAAAGTTTGTCGCCCGCTACGAGGAAGTCCAGTCGCAGATCGACCGCATCACCCAGTCGCTGCTCATGCACGAGCACCGGCTGCTCAAGGACATCAAGGGGCTCGACATCCTCTATGCCCGCACGCTCGACTTCTACGACGAGTTGGCGCTCTACATCGCGGCGGGCGATGAGGTGCTGACCGATCTCGACGCCCGGGTGATCCCCGCCAAGGAGGCCGAGGTCGCGGCCACGCCCGAGGGCGACCGGATGATCAAGGCGCAGGAACTGCGCGACCTGCGCGCCGCCCGCGACGATCTGGAACGGCGGGTCCATGACCTCAAGCTGACCCGGCAGGTCACGATGCAGTCGCTGCCCTCGATCCGGCTGGTGCAGGAGAACGACAAGGCGCTGGTCACGCGCATCAACTCGACCCTCGTCAACACGGTGCCGCTGTGGGAGACGCAACTGGCGCAGGCGGTGACGATCCAGCGCTCGCGCGAGGCGGCCGAGGCGGTGCGCGGGGCCTCGGACCTGACCAACGACCTGCTGACGGCCAATGCCGAGAACCTCCAGCAGGCCAACAGGATCGTCCGCAAGGAGATGGAGCGCGGGGTCTTCGACATCGAGGCGGTGAAGAAGGCCAACGCCATCCTGATCACCACGATCAACGAAAGCCTCGCCATCGCCGACGAGGGCCGTGCCCGTCGCGCCGCGGCCGAGGCCGATCTCCAGCGGATGGAGGCCGAGCTGCGCGAGACGCTCGCCTCGGCCCGCGCGCGCCGCACCGGGCCCGGCGATACGGCCGGGACCGCCGTCCGACCCTGAGGAAAGACCGTCATGCACCGGGGCGCCCGCCTCTCGACCCTTCTGCGCGGTGGCCTGCCGCTGGCCGCCTGCGCCGTCCTGGCGGCCTGCACGCCGCCGCCGCCGCCCGATCAGCCGCAGGGGATCGCGCCACGCGCCCGCCCGGCCAACCTTCAGGGCCCGGTGAAGGAGAGCCCCGAGTCGCAGGCCATGCGGGCCTATTTTGCCAAGGTCCAGACCGACCTTCTGGCGCAGGGCCTGCTGCGCACCGATGGCGGCGGGCGCGATACGCCCTACAACGACCGGATGCTCGCCGAGAATTTCCTCCGCATCGCGCTCTATGACGAATACGAGCGTCGGGACGGCGGCTTCGCCCAGCGCGAGGTCGAGAGCCACCTGCGCCGCTGGGAGGTGCCGGTGCGCGTGGGGCTGCGGTTCGGACCTTCGGTGCCCGAAGAGCGCCGCGCCACGGATCGCGCCCGCATCTCCTCCTATCTCGCGCGGCTGTCGAAGATCACCGGCCATCCGATCGGCCTGTCGGACAGCGGCGTGAACTTCTGGCTCCATGTCGTCGCCGAGGACGAGCGGCGGGCGCTGGGCCCGCAGGTGGCCGAGGCGCTGCCCACGCTTTCGGCGTCCGAGATCGCGGGCATCACGCAGATGAGCACCACGACCTATTGTCTGGTCTATGCCCTCTCGGACGATGCCACCAGCATCTACAACCGGGCCTTCGCGGTGATCCGGGCCGAGCATCCCGACCTTCTCCGCCTGGCCTGCCTGCACGAGGAGATCGCGCAAGGTCTGGGGCTGGCCAACGACAGCCCGAACGCCCGGCCCTCGATCTTCAACGATGACGAGGAGTTTGCCCTGCTGACGACGCAGGACGAGCTGATGCTGAAGATCCTCTACGACCGACGCCTTCGCCCCGGCATGACCGTGGCCGAGGCGCGCCCCATCGTCGAGACCATCGCCTACGAGCTGCTCGGCGGCGAAAGCTGACGCACAAGAGGGAGAGCCATGCCGATCTTCGATTTCCTCGGCGGAGAGTTCATCGACGTCATCCACTGGGTCGATGACACGCGCGACACGATGGTCTGGCGCTTCGAGCGGCAGGGCCATGCGATCAAGTATGGCGCCAAGCTGACCGTGCGCGAGGGACAGGCCGGCGTCTTCATCCACGAGGGGCAGCTCGCCGATGTCTTCGGCCCCGGTCTCTACATGCTCGAGACCAACAACCTGCCGATCCTGACCACGCTGCAGCACTGGGACCACGGCTTCCGCTCGCCCTTCAAGTCCGAGGTCTATTTCGTCAACACCACCCGCTTCAACAACCAGAAGTGGGGCACGAAGAACCCGATCATCTGCCGCGACCCCGAGTTCGGCCCGGTGCGCCTGCGCGCCTTCGGCACCTATTCGATGCGCGTGACCGATCCCGGCCGCTTCATGACCGAGATCGTGGGCACCGACGGCGAGTTCACCGCCGACGAGATCAGCTTCCAGATCCGCAACGTGATCGTGCAGGAGATGGGCCGCGCGCTGGCGGCCTCGACCATCCCCGTCCTCGACATGGCGGCCAACACGGCCGATCTGGGCAAGCTGGTGGCGCAGGCCATCGCGCCCACCGTGGCGGCCTACGGGCTCTCGATCCCCGAACTCTACATCGAGAACATCTCGCTGCCGCAGGAGGTCGAGAAGGCGCTCGACAAGCGCACCTCCATGGGCATCGTGGGCGATCTCGGCCGGTTCACGCAATACAGCGCGGCCGAGGCCCTGTCGGCGCCCAACTCGGCCGCGGGCGCCGCGGTGGCGAGCGGCATGGGGGCGGCCATGGGCCTCGGGATGGCGCAGCGCATGGGCCCCTGGGGCGCCGCCCCCGAGGCGGCTGCGCAGGCCGCGCCACCTCCGCCCCCACCGCCGGCCGAGCCGGTCTGGCACGTGGCGGCCAACGGCCAGTCCGAAGGCCCCCTCGCCCGCGCCGATCTGGCCGCCCGCGTCTCGGCGGGCACCCTGACGCGCGCGACGCTCGTCTGGACGCCGGGACAGGAAGGCTGGCAACCCGCGGGCGAGGTTCCCGCACTCGCCGGGCTCTTCGCGCACATGCCGCCGCCCCTGCCGCCGGGGGCCTGAGGTGCAGGACGTGCGGCACTGGCCCTGCGAAAGCTGCGGGGCCGATCTCCGCTTTGCGCCGGGACAGACGCGGCTGGTCTGCGACCATTGCGGCCATGTGCAGGATATCCCCGAGACCGCCCCCGCCGACCGTCGCGGCATGGGCGAGCTTGACCTGCGGGCCGCGCTGGACGACCGGCTGCCCGCCTCGGCCTGCGAGCGGGTGCGCACCACGCCCTGCCCCTCCTGCGGGGCGCTGGTCGAGTTTCAGGGCGCGATCCATGCCACCGAATGCCCCTTCTGCGCCACGCCGGTCGTGGTGGGCACCGGCGAGACGCGGCTGATCAAGCCGCAGGCGGTGATCCCCTTCCGCCTGACCGAACGCGAGGCGCGGCAGGCGATGGTGGACTGGCTCGGCCGGCTCTGGTTCGCGCCCAACGGCCTTGTGCAATATGCCCGCAAGGGGCGCGCGCTGTCGGGCATCTACGTCCCCTACTGGACCTTCGACGCCGCCACCCGCAGCCGCTACACCGGCCAGCGGGGCGACGCCTACTACACGACCCGCACCGTCACGGTCCAGGTGGACGGCCGCCCGCAACGCCGGACCCAGCAGGTGCGCCAGATCCGCTGGACGCCCGTGTCGGGCCGCGTGGCGCGCGACTTCGACGATGTGCTGGTGCTGGCCTCGCAAAGCCTGCCGCACCGCTACACCGAGGCGCTCGAGCCGTGGGACCTGTCGGCACTGACCCCCTACCGGCCCGACTGGCTCGCGGGCTTCACCGCGGAGGGCTATACGGTGGACCTGCCCGCAGGGTGGCAGCGCGGGCAGGAGATCATGGCGCGCACCATCCGGGGCGATGTCGCCCGCGCCATCGGCGGCGACGAACAGCGCATCGGCCGGGTCGAGACAAGCTACGACCGCGAGAGCTTCAAGCATGTGCTTCTGCCGGTCTGGATGGCCGCCTACCGCTACAACGGCAAGAGCTACCGCTTCGTGGTCAATGGCCAGACCGGCCGTGTGCAGGGCGAGCGGCCGTGGTCGGCGTGGAAGATCGCCTTTGCCGTTCTGCTCGCACTGATCGCGGCCGGAATCGCCGCCCTCATCACGCAGATGCGCTGACCCGTGGACGATCTGCCCGCCGCAGCCCTCCTCGCGCTCAGCGCCTTCGCTTCGGCCACGCTGCTGCCCGGTTCGTCCGAGGCGCTGCTGCTCACCCTCCTGGCCGCCGGTCATGCCGCCGGGCCCCTCGTGGCCGTTGCAACCGCAGGCAACCTCGCCGGATCTCTGGTGAACTGGGCGCTCGGCCGTTTCCTGATCCGGTTCCGCGACCGCCGCTGGTTTCCCGTGTCCGAGGCGGCGCTCGAACGGGCGCAGCGGGGCTATCGGCGCTGGGGGCTCTGGTCGCTCCTGTTCGCCTGGGTGCCGGTGGTGGGCGATCCGCTGACCGTGGCGGCCGGCGCGCTCAAGGTGGGCTTCTGGCCCTTCCTGATCCTCGTGGGGATCGGCAAGGCCGCCCGCTACGCCCTGCTGGCCGCGGGCTTCGCCGCGGTGGCGGGTTGACCGCCGGAAGGGCCACGCCTGACGGCGGAGATCGCCCCTCCAAGGTTGACAGCCGCAACCGCCGGGCCGATAGAGCCGGAACCAGTCACGGAGGCCCCATGCCCGACCTCTCCCGCGTCCTCCCCGAGGCGCATATCCCCGAGCTTCCGAACCCCTATTACGGCAAGGTCCGCGACTGCTACGACCTGCCCGACGGGCGAAGGCTTCTGATCTCGTCCGACCGGATCTCGGCCTTCGACCGCATCCTCGCCGCGATCCCCTTCAAGGGCCAGGTCCTGACCCAGACCGCGCGCTTCTGGTTCGACGCGACCGCCGACATCTGCCCCAACCATGTGATCTCCTATCCCGATCCGAACGTGGTGCTGGCCAAGCGGGTGACGATCCTGCCGGTCGAGATCGTGGTGCGCGGCTATCTCGCGGGCACCACCGGCACCTCGGTCCTGACGCTCTACAAAAAGGGCGCGCGCGAGATGTATGGCCATCGCCTGCCCGACGGGCTGCGCGACAACGAGGCCCTGCCTCAGCCCATCATCACCCCCACCTCAAAAGCCTTCGACGGCGGCCATGACGAGCCGCTGACCGCCTCCGAGATCGTCGCGCAAGGGTTGCTGAGCGCCGCGCAATGGGACGAGGTCTCGGCCCATGCGCTCGCCCTCTTCGCGCGCGGCCAGAAGATGGCGGCGGAGCGCGGGCTGATCCTCGTGGACACCAAGTACGAGTTCGGGCTCGACGACGAGGGCCGCATCCTGATCGCCGACGAGATCCACACGCCGGACTCCAGCCGCTACTGGATCGCCTCGGGCTATGACGAGGCCTTCCGCGACGGCTCTCGCCCGCCCTCGTTCGACAAGGACGTGATCCGCGCCTGGGTCGCCGCCCGTTGCGACCCCTATCGCGATGCGATCCCCGAGATCCCCGACGAGATGATCCGGCGCACCTCCGACGTCTATGTCGAGGCCTTCGAGACCATCACCGGCCGGCCGTTCGAGCCGGACCTGTCGGGCGCCACGCCGCTCGACCGCATCCGCGCCAATCTGGCCCCCTTCTTCACCCGCTGACGGGAGACGCCCATGATCCTCTGCTGCGGCGAGGCCCTGATCGACATGCTGCCGCGCGAGACAGCGGCGGGGGAACAGGCCTTTGCACCCTACGCCGGCGGCGCGGTCTTCAACACGGCGATCGCGCTGGGGCGCGTCGGGGCCCCGGCGGGCTTCTTCTCGGGCCTCTCGACCGACCTCTTCGGGACGCAGCTGGCCGACACGCTGGCCGCAAGCCAGGTGGACAGCGCGCTCTGCGCCCGTTCGGACAGGCCCACCACGCTGGCCTTCGTGCGGCTGGTGAACGGGCAGGCGACTTACGCCTTCTACGACGAGAACACCGCCGGGCGACTGCTGGCCCCGACCGACCTGCCCGCCCTGCCCGACAGCGTGAGCACGCTCTTCTTCGGAGGCATCTCGCTTGTGAACGAGCCCGCGGCCGCCACCTACGAGGCGCTGATGGCGCGCGAGGCGGGGGCGCGGGTCACGATGCTGGATCCGAACATCCGTCCGGGCTTCATCACCGACCCCTCGGCCTACCGCGCGCGGATCGGCCGGATGATCGCCCTGGCCGACATCGTCAAGCTGTCCGACGAGGATCTGCACTGGCTCGAAGGGCCGGGCGAGATCCCGGCCCTTGCACGGGCGCTGCTCGCGCGTGGTCCGCGGCTTGTCCTGATCACCGAGGGCGCCCGCGGGGCGCATGCGATCACGGCCACTCAGGAGCGGTTCTGCCCGGCGACCCCGGTGGCGGTGGCCGATACGGTGGGGGCGGGCGACACGTTCAACGCCGGCATCCTTGCCGCCCTGCACGAGGCGGGCGCGCTGTCGAAGGCTTCGGTGGCGTCCCTGCCCGACGAAGTTCTCGACGCGGCCCTGTCGCTCGGCACGCGGGCGGCCGCCGTCACCGTGTCGCGTCCGGGCGCCAATCCGCCCTGGGCGGACGAGCTCTGATGCGGGCGCTGATCCAGCGGGTGCGCGACGCCTCGGTGGTGGTCGAGGGCGAGACGATCGGCGCGATCGGCCCCGGCCTCCTGATCCTTGTCTGCGCCATGCAGGGCGACGGCGAGGCACAGGCCGACGCGCTGGCGGCCCGGATCGCGAAACTGCGGATCTTCAAGGACGAGGCGGGCAAGATGAACCGCTCGGTCCGTGACATCGGGGGATCGGCCCTCGTGGTCAGCCAGTTCACGCTGGCCGCCGACACCAGCCGCGGGAACCGCCCCGGCTTCTCGACCGCCGCCCCGCCCGCCGAGGGCGAGCGGCTCTACGATCATTTCGCGGCGCGGATGCAGGCCGAGGGCGTGCCCACCGCCAAGGGGCTTTTTGGCGCCGACATGAAGGTGAGCCTGCTGAACGACGGCCCGGTCACGATCTGGATGGACACGGCCCAGCGCGAGAATTGACCGGCGCTCCGGGCCGGAACCCCGGCGAGGCCGCGGGCGGGCTCGGCCCCCGCCGCATCCGCCCCGCCCGTCTCGGGTTCAGCCGGAGGGAACGATTGCGCGCTCACGCCCAGTCCCAGGGACGGGTATATTCACCGAGAACGTGCGACAGACGCTCCTCGTCAACCTCGCCCGTCCGCTCCAGCCGGGCCACGAGGCCGCGCTTTCGGTCCTCGACCACATCGGCCACCCGCGCGGGCAGGTCCGCAGCCTCGAGCGCCGCATTGTACACCCGCGCGATGGCCAGCCTGCGGAGGTCGGGCTTGAAGACCTTGCCCACCGCGGTCTTCGGCAGCTCGGGCAGGATCTCGATATGCTTGGGCACCGCCGCCCGCTCGTGGATGTGGGCGCGGGCATGTTCGAGCAGCTCGGACGCCTCCACATCGGCATCCTTGACGAGTTCGACATAGGCGCAGGGCAGCTCGCCCGCGAAGGCGTCGGGCTGGCCGATCGCGCCCACGAAACTGACGGCCGGATGCGACATCAGCGCGGCCTCGATCCCCGCCGGGTCGATGTTGTGGCCGCCGCGGATGATCAGATCCTTCGCCCGCCCCGTGATGTAGAGATACCCTTCCGAGTCGATGCGCCCGAGATCGCCCGTGCGCAGGAAGCGATCCTCGGCGAAGAGGCCGTGGTTCTTGTCCTCCTCGGTGTAGGTCGAGCCTTCGAAGACGCCGGGGTTGGCCACGCAGATCTCGCCCACCTCATCCACGCCGCATTCCCTCAGCACATGGCCGTTGCCGTTGGAATGGAGGATGCGGACATGGGTGTGCGGGAAGGGCAGCCCGACCGAGCCGATCTTCTTGGACCCCTCGGGCGGGTTCACCGAGACGAGGCAGGTGCATTCGGTCAGCCCGTAGCCCTCGACGATCTGCACGCCGGTGGCCTTCTCGAACCGGTTGAACAGCTCCACA
Source organism: Cereibacter azotoformans (assembly GCF_021391315.1). Taxonomy (NCBI): domain Bacteria; kingdom Pseudomonadati; phylum Pseudomonadota; class Alphaproteobacteria; order Rhodobacterales; family Paracoccaceae; genus Cereibacter; species Cereibacter azotoformans. The sequence continues at coordinate 2,017,674 of NZ_CP090021.1, forward strand.
GGCAGCGGCGCCGACCCCGAGAAGGCGCCGCGCAGCGTGCTCACATCGGCATCGATGGGCCGCTGCATCAGGGCGGCAAGCGCGGTGGGCACGGTCACGAGATAGGTGCAGCGCCACCGCTCGATCAACTTCCACAGGTTGTCGAAGACCCCTTCGCCCCGGTAGCCCGCGGGGGTGGGAAAGACCACCTGCGCGCCGCTTGCGATCATCGACATGAGGATCGGATAGGCCGCAAAGACATGGAACAGCGGCAGCGGGCACATCACCGTGTCGGATGGCCGGAACAGCAGCCGCTTGCCGCACCAGCCGTTGTAGATCATGCCCGACACCTTGTGCTGGGCGACCTTCGGCATCCCCGTGGTGCCGCCGGTGTGGAAATAGGCCGCCACACGGTCGTCCTCGGGGTCGGGAAAGCCGAGCGTCGCGGGCTGCCGGGCCAGCTCGGCGGCGAAGGACAGGACGCGGGCGTGGTGGCCGGGCTTCACCTTCGGCCGGATCAGCGGCACGATGAGGCTCTTGGGCGGGCCGAGGTAGCGCAGCAGATCCACCTCGAGGACGGCCCGCACCTCGGGCGCGTGGCGCACCGCCTCGGCCACCTTCTGCGCCACATCCGTCTTGGGAAAGGCCCGCAGCGTCACGACCACCCGCGCCTTCGTCTCGCGCAGGATCGAGGCGATCTGGTCGGGCTCGAGCAGCGGGTTGATCGGGTTCACGATCCCCGCCACAGCCCCCCCGAGCAGCGTCACCACGGTCTCGGTGCAGTTGGGCAGCACGAAGGCCACCACGTCGCGCGGCCCCACGCCGAGGCTGCGGAACAGGTTGGCGGCCTGCGTGACCTGCCGGTGAAGCTGGCTCCATGTCAGCGTCTCGGCCCGGCTCTTGGGGGCCGAGAGAAGCTGGAAGCTGACCGCCGGGCGGTCGCCATGCTCGGCCGCCGCGCGGCCCAGAAAGCGGTGCATCGTGCGCGGATTGTCGAGATCCGCCCATGCCCCTTCAGCCTCGATCGCCTTCAGGTCGGCGGCGCAGGCGAAACTCCCCATATTTTCCTCCTCCCGGTTCCCGTTCTTCGGAAACCCCGTCTTTGCGAGGAACGATGGGGTGTTTTGCCGCGGACGGCAAGGCAACTGTCCGCGACAAACGCAACGTCAGACGGTGCCGTCCGTGAACTGGAGGCGCGCGAGCCGGGCATAGAGACCGCCCTCGGCCACCAGCGCATCGTGGGTTCCGGTGGCCACGATACGCCCGTGATCGAAGACCACGATCCGGTCCGCACGCTTCACCGTGGCGAGCCGATGGGCCACGACCAGCGTCGTGCGGTCGTGCGCCATCGCCTCCACGGCCGTCTGCACGGCCCGCTCGCTCTCGGCATCGAGGGCCGAAGTGGCCTCGTCCAGCAGCAGGATCTTGGCCCCCCGCAGGATCGCCCGCGCCAGCGCCACGCGCTGCTTCTGCCCGCCCGAGAGCATCACGCCGCGCTCGCCCACATAGGTGTCGTAGCCCTGCGGCAGCAGGCTCAGGAAATCATGCGCGGCGGCGGCGCGGGCGGCCGCCTCCACCTCGGCGTCCGTGGCGTCGGGCCGGCCGAAGCGGATGTTCTCGCGCGCCGAGGTGGCGAAGATCACCGGATCCTGCGGCACGAGCGCAATGGCGCGGCGGAAATCGTCGCGGGCCATGTCGCGCAGGTCGATCCCGTCGATCCGCACCGTGCCCTGCTGCGGATCGTAGAAGCGCAGCAGAAGCTGGAGGATGGTGGTCTTGCCCGCACCCGACGGGCCAACCAGCGCCACCGTCTCGCCCGGCCGCACCTCGAGATCGACGCCGTCCAGCGCCGAAACCTCGGGGCGCGCCGGATAGCGGAAGCGCACCCCCTCGAAGCGGATCTCGCCCTTCACGGGCCGCGGCAGCGTCACCGGCTCGGCCGGATCCTGCACCGGATCCTCGGCCGTCAGCAACTCGTTCAGCCGCTCGGTCGCGCCCGCGGCGCGCTGCAGCTCGCTCCAGATCTCGGACAGGGCGCCGACGGAGCCTGCGACCATCACCGCGTAGATCAGGAACTGCACCATCTCGCCCGGCGTCATCTCGCCCGCGCGCACGTCGCGCGCGCCGACCCAGAGCACCCCCACGATGCCCGTGAAGACGAGGAAGATCACGATCACCGTCATGATCGCCCGCGTTCCGATCCGCTCCTTGGCCGAGAGGAAGGATTTCTCGGTCACGTCGCCGAAGAAGGCGCGAGACTGGCGCTCGTGCGTGAAGGCCTGCACAGTCTGGACCGACAGCAGCGCCTCGGAGGCGTTGCCCGAGCTTTGCGCGATCCAGTCCTGGTTCTCGCGCGAGAGGCGGCGGAGCTTGCGGCCGAGGATCACGATCGGCACCACCACGAGCGGCACCAGCAGCAGCACCAGCCCGCTCAGTTTCGTCGAGGTGAAGAGCAGCAGGATCATGCCGCCGATCAGGATCAGCAGGTTGCGCAGCGCGACCGAGATCGACGAGCCGATCACCGACAGGATCAGCGTCGTGTCCGTCGTCAACCGCGAAAGCACCTCGCCCGTCATGATCCGCTCGAAGAAGGCGGGGCTCATGCCCATCATCCGGTCGAAGAGCGCGCGGCGCATGTCGGCCACGACCCGCTCGCCAAGCCGCGTCACGAGGTAGTAGCGCAGGCCCGTGCCCGCCGCGAGCGCGGCCGCAATCAGCAGCGCCGCGGCGAAATACTGGTCGAGCAGTTCGGCGTTGTTCTCCATGAAGCCATCGACCACGCGCCGGACCGTTACCGGAAGGATCAGGCTGATGATCGCGGTGAGGATCAGCGCCCCGATGGCCCCAAGGGTCAGCTTTCGGTAGGGGGCGAGGAACGGAACGAGGCCCCGCAGCGCGCCCATACTCCGTGACGTCGGACGGTCCTCGAGCTGGGTGGTGGGTCTTCGTGCCATGCGTCCCGTCCTCCTCTTGTCGGGCCGTGGTTTAGGGCGCAATGGCCCTCGCGGCAAGCTCACCCTTCGGCAGGGTCGTCGGCTGACCCGACGGCACAGGGTCTCGCCCGCGCGAGGGCACGCCCGGGCTTTTCCCTCGCCCGAACCTGTGCGAGGCTCCCGCCGACTGTCAGGAGAGCCTCTGCATGCCCCAGTTCTTCACCGCAAGCGACGGTGCCCGCCTTGCCTTCACCGACGAGGGCGAGGGGCTGCCGCTGCTCTGCCTTCCAGGCCTGACACGGACGGGGGCGGACTTCGACCATGTCGCGCCCCACCTGCCGGGGGTCCGGCTGATCCGGCCGGACTATCGCGGGCGCGGCGCGTCGGACTGGACCGGCGCCGCCACCTATACGGTCCCGCAGGAGGCACGCGACGCGCTGGAGTTGCTCGACCATCTGGGGCTTGCGCAGGTCGCCATCCTCGGCACCTCGCGCGGCGGGCTGATCGGCATGTTCCTCGCCGCCATCGCAAAGGAGCGCCTGACCGGCCTCTGCCTCAACGACGTCGGGCCCGAGATCGAGCGGGCGGGCCTCGAGAAGATCTTTGCCTATGTCGGCCGCAACCCCGCCTTCGCAACCCACGAGGATCTGGCCGAGGCCCTGCCCCGGCTGATGACGGGCTTTGAGCAGGTGCCCCCGGACCGCTGGCTCGCCGAGGCGCGCCTGCACTACGGTCAGGGGCCCGACGGGCTGCGCATCACCTACGACCCCACGCTGCGCGAGGCCTTCCTCGCCGCCTTCGAGGGCGAGCCGGCCGATCTCTGGCCGCTGTTCGACGCCTGCGCCGCCCTGCCGCTCGCGCTGATCCGCGGCGCGAACTCGGACCTCCTGTCGCCCACCTCGGTGGCCGAGATGCGGCGGCGACGTCCCGACATGATCTTTGCCGAGGTGCCCGGGCGGGCGCACATCCCCTTCCTCGACGAACCTGAAAGCCTGTCGGCGATCCGCGGCTTCCTGAGGGCCGTGGCATGACCGACATCGCGATGATCGAAGCGGCGGCCGCACGGCTCGCAGGCCATGCCCGGCGCACGCCGCTGCTCTCGTCCCCGTTCCTCGATGCGATCGCGGGCCGGCGGGTTCTGGTGAAGGCCGAATGCCTTCAGCACACCGGCTCGTTCAAGTTCCGCGGCGCCTGGTCGGCGGTCTCGGCCCTCGACCCCGGCCGGCGGGCGCGCGGGGTGATCGCCTACTCCTCGGGCAACCATGCGCAGGGGGTGGCGCTGGCGGCGGCGCGCCACGGGGCGCCCGCGGTGATCGTGATGCCGGCGGACGCGCCCCGGCTCAAGATCGAGAACACCCGCGCGCTGGGGGCCGAGGTGGTGCTCTACGATCGCGCCACCGAGGACCGCGACGCGATCGGCCTCAGCCTGTCGGAAGAGCGCGGCCTCACCCTCATCCGGCCCTTCGACGAGCCGCTGGTGATCGCGGGGCAAGGCACCACCGGCCTCGAGATCGCCGCGCAGGCCGCCGAGGAGGGCGTGACGCAGGCCGATGTCCTCACCTGTTGCGGCGGCGGCGGCCTTGCCGCGGGGATCGCGCTGGCGCTCGAGGCCCATGCGCCCGGCCTGCGCGCCCGCCCCGCCGAGCCGGAGGGGTTCGACGACACCGCCCGCAGCCTCGCGGCGGGGGCGATCCGGCGCAACGCCGCCCTCACCGGCTCGATCTGCGATGCCATTGTGACGCCGGAACCGGGGCAGATCACCTTTCCCATCCTCGCGCGGCTGTGCGGGCCGGGGCTTGCCGTGTCGGACGAGGAGGCGCTCGAGGCCATGGCGCTGGCCTTCCTGCGCCTCAAGATCGTGCTCGAGCCGGGGGGCGCCGTGGCGCTGGCCGCCGCGCTGTTCCGGCCCGAGGCCATCGCCGGGGACGCGGTGATCTGCGTCGCATCGGGCGGCAATGTCGATCCGTCCGTCTTCGCGCGCGCCCTCGCCCGGTTCCCGGACTGAGGCGGCAATTCGCGCTTCGCCAAATGCCTGGCGCCGGTGGGCGGTCGCGCCTTGACGCCGCGAAGTGGAGGGAGGAACGTTCCCCCGCGCCTTCGGGACGCGTCCGCCCCACACCCGGCCAGATGGAACGCACCGATGCCTGACCTCGAACTCGGCGACCTTCACCTGAACTACCGCGAGGAGGGCGACCCGACCGGCGCGCCCGTCGTCTTCGCCCACGCACTCGGCTCCGACCTGCGGATCTGGGACAATATCCTTCCCCTCCTGCCCCCGTCCCTGCGGCTCGTGCGCTACGACCTGCGCGGCCACGGCGGCTCCTCGACGCCCGAGCCGCCCTATGCGATGGGCGCGCTCATCCGCGACGCCGAGCGGCTGATGGAGGCGCTCTCGATCCGGGATGCGGTCTTTGTCGGCTGCTCGATCGGCGGGATGATCGCCCAGGGGATCGCGGTCAAGCGGCTCGACCTGATCCGGGCGCTGGTGCTCTGCGACACGGCGGCCAAGATCGGCACGCCCGAGATCTGGCAGGACCGGATCGCCCAGGTGCGCAGCTACGGGCTCGAATCCCTCGCCGACCCGACGATGAAACGCTGGTTCGCGCCCGCCTTCCGCGCGAGCCCCGAGGGCCAGCTCTGGCGCGAGCGTTACATGGCGGGCGATCCCGACGGCTACGCCGGCGGCGCCGCGGCCATTGCGGGAACCGACTTCTACACGACGACCGCGAGCCTCACGCTGCCCACCCTCGTCCTCGTCGGCTCCGAGGACGGCTCGACCCCGCCCGACCTGGTGCGCGAGACGGCCGGACTCATCAAGGGCAGCCGGTTCGAGATCATCCGCGGCGCGGGCCATGTGCCCTCGATCGACAAGCCGTCCGAGATGGCCCGGCTCCTGACCGAGTTCCTGCACTCGATCGGCCATGTCTGACTTCCTGCTCGTCCACGGCTCGGGCTATGGCGCCTGGTGCTGGGACGAGACGATCCGCGCGCTCGAGATCCGGGGCCACACGGCCCGCGCCCTCGACCTGCCCCGTCACTTCATGCAGGACCCGAGCCTTGGCCACTATGCCGATGCGATCCTTGCGGAAATCCATGAGCCCGTAACCCTTGTGGGCCATTCCGCCGGCGGCTTTCCCATCGCCGCCGCAGCCGAGCGCGCCCCGCCCGGTCTGATCGAGCGGCTGATCTTCCTGTGCGCCTACGCGCCGCGCGATGGCGCCTCGGTGGCGTCCCTGCGCAGGGAGCAGACGCGCCAGCCGCTGCGGCCCGCCATCCGGGTGGCGCCGGATCGCCGCACCTATTCCTTCGATCCCGCGCTTGCCGGCGACCGCCTCTTCCACGACTGCCCGCCCGAGGTGCGCGCCGTCGCCCTCGCGCGCCTGGTCCCCGAGCCCACGGCTCCGCAGGAAGAGCCGATCCGGCTGACCGCCCGCTACCACGCCACGCCCCGGCACTACATCCGCTGCCTCGAGGATCGCGCCATCCCGCCCGAGCATCAGGAGGCCATGACCGAAGGCTGGCCCGAGGGGACGGTCTCGACCCTGCCCGCGGCCCATTCGCCCTTCCTGTCCTGCCCCGAGGCTCTGGCAAAACGTCTCATCTCGGTTGCGGCAAATCCGCTTTCCTGCCGCCCCACCCCCGGCTAGGGTCCGCCCGCCCTTCCCCGCGGACGCGACATGCAAAAGCCCCGGCTTGCCCTTGCCTTCATCCTGATCACCGTCACGCTCGATGCGATCGGGATCGGGCTGATCTTTCCGGTCATGCCGGACCTGATCCTCGAGATCACCGGCCAGCCCCTGTCGGACGCGGCGGTCTGGGGAGGGCTCCTGTCGGCCTCCTTCGCGGTCATGCAGTTCCTGTTCGGCCCGACCATCGGAAGCCTGTCGGACCGGTTCGGGCGCCGGCCGATCCTGCTCGGCTCGCTCGTCATCATGGCGGCCACCTATCTCGCCATGGCGCTGGCCCCCACCATGGCGATCCTGCTGGCCGCGCGGATCGTGGCGGGGATCGTCTCGGCCACCTACGCCACGGCCTCGGCCTTCATCGCCGACGTGACCCCGCCCGAGGACCGCGCCAAGCGATTCGCCCTGATCGGCGCGGGCTTCGGGATCGGCTTCGTGCTGGGCCCCGCCATGGGGGGCCTGCTGGCGGGGATCGACCTGCGCGCGCCCTTCCATGCGGCGGCGCTGATGGCGGTGCTGAACCTCATCCTCGGCAGCCTCATCCTGCCCGAAACGGTGACCGACGCCACCCGCCGCCCCTTCTCTCTCGCCCGCGCCAACCCGCTCGGCGCGCTGCGGGCCGTGGCGCGCCTGCCCGAGCTGCGCCGCCCGCTCGCGGTCTTCCTGATCCTGGGGATCGCGATGAACGTCTACCCGGCCGTCTGGGCCTTCTACGGCCAGGCCGCCTTCGGCTGGGGCGCGGCCATGGTCGGCGCCTCGCTCGCGCTTTACGGCATCAGCTTCGCCGTGGGACAGGTGGCGCTGGTCGGGCCCGCGATCCGCCGCCTCGGCGAGCATCGCACGGCGCTCTTCGGCATCTGGGTCGATATCCTCACGCTGACCGCCTTCGGCTTCCTGGCCTCGGGAACCGGCGCGCTTCTCGTCATCCCCCTGACCGCATTGGGCGGCGTCGTGGTGCCTGCGCTGCAATCCATCCTGTCGCGCGGCACGCCCGCCGATGCGCAGGGCGAGCTGCAGGGCCTGCTCGCCTCTCTCAATGCCGTCGCGATGATCACCTCACCGCTCGTGATGACGGCCACGTTCCGCGCCTTCACGCAGGACGGCGCGCCGCTGCATCTGCCCGGCGCGCCGTTCCTTCTGGCCGCGCTCCTGATGGTCGGGGCGCTCGTCCTTCATCTCGCGCGCCGCGCCTGAGTTTCACTCTGCGCAAATATCCTGCGGGGGGAGGTCTCCGCCTGCGGAGACCGGGGGGCGCAAAGCCCCCCTTCCTCAGGCGCCCTGCGCAGCCAGCGCCCGTTCCGCCTCGCGGCCGTGCAGCTCCTGCAGATGGTCGAACCGGCAGGCATAGGTGCCGACGCCCAGGCTCTGCGAGCGGATCTCGACGATCAGCCCGTCCATCTCGCCCTGCGGGATCAGCGCCTGCACCTCGTCCCAGCCCGGCCAGCCCGACTTGGCGTCAAAGCCCAGAAGCTGCCCCCGCCGTCCGGTCACGATCCGCTGCACCCGCGGCGTGAACTCCGACGGGACCGAGATCGCCACCGCGAGGATCGGCTCCAGAAGCACCGGCCCGCACGAGGGCATCGCCTCGGTCATCCCCTTCAGCGCGGCCTTCTGGAAGGCCATGTCCGAACTGTCCACCGTATGGTAGCTGCCGTCGGTCAGGGTCACGGCCACATCGACCACCTGATGCCCGAGGGGCCCCTTGCCCAGGTAGGACTGCACCCCCTTTTCCACCGCCGGGATGTAGTTCTTCGGCACGACGCCGCCGGTGATCCGGTCGTCGAAGGCAAAGCCCTCGCCGCGCGGCTGCGGCCGGATCTCGAGATGGATGTCGGCGAACTCCCCGTGTCCACCCGACTGCTTCTTGTGCCGGGCGTGGATCGAGGTGGCCCTGGTGATCGTCTCGCGGTAGGGCACCGCGGGCCGCGACGCGGTGACGCTCAGGCCATATTCGTTCTTCATCCGCGACAGGGCGATCTGAAGCTGCATCTCTCCCTGCCCGCTCAGCACCAGTTCACCCGTCTCGGCCTGATGGGCCGCCGCGAGCGAAGGATCCTCCTCGGCCAGCCGGGCGAGCGCCGCCGCGAGCTTCACCTCGTCGGCCTGCTTCTCGGCCCGGATCGCAAGCGCATGGAGCGGCGCGGGCGGCGCCGGCCAGTCCGCCTCGGCCACGCCCGTTTCCGTCAGCAGGTCGCCCGTCGCGGCCGAGGCCATCCGCCCCAGAGCCACCACCTCACCCGGCCCGGCCGCGCCGCGCGCGGAGGTGCGGCGTCCCGTCAGCGCCATGACCGACCCCACCCGGTCCTGCCCGAGCGTGATCCCGTCCCTGACCTCGCCGGACCAGATCCGCACCATCGACATCTTGCCCGACTGGCCCGCATGGATCGTCTTGAAGACCTGCGCCATCGTGCCTGCGGGGGCGATGCCCAGCCGCTCGGCCGTGGCCTCCACGCCCGGCGCCTCGTGCCGCAGCGCCTTGAGCAGCCGCCGGATGCCGTTCTCGTTCTCGGCCGAGCCGAAGAAGACGGGCACGATCAGGTCCTTCTGCAGATCCCGCGTGAGGTTGGCATAGATCTCGTCGGTCGAGGGCACCACATCCTCGAGCAGTTCCGCCATCAGCCCGTCGTCGAAATCGGCCAGCGCCTCGAGCATCCCCGTCCGCGCCTCGCCGCTGGCATCCGCCATCGCGTCGGGCAGCGCCACCAGATCCGAAGGCTTGTGCGGGTTCCACCGCCACGCGCGCTCGGACACCAGATCCACCATTCCCGTGACCTTGCCCGCCGCGTCGCGGATCGGGATCTCGCGCAGGACGAGGGGGCGCGCCGACACCGCCTGCAGGGCCTCGAACGTGCCGCGCACCGTGGCCTCGGGCAGGTCCATCTTGTTCACATAGACAAGGTGGGGGATGTTGCGATCATCGAGAAAGCGCAGGATCGGCGACAGCGTGACGGCCCGCTCGGGCATGGGCTCGGCGACCACCACCACGATGTCGGCCACCATCATGGCGCATTGCGCGTCATGGGTCAGCTCGACCGAGCCGGGGCAGTCGATCAGCGCCCAGGGCTCGCCGAGATAGTCGAAATGGGCCACCGACAGTTCGGTGCTCATCTGGCGTGCCCGCGCCTCGGGGGCGGCGTCGCCCACCGTGTTGCCGTCCTTGACAGCGCCGCGCCGGTCGATGGCGCCCGCGGCAAAGAGCAGATCCTCGAAGAGGGTCGTCTTGCCGCAGGTGTAGCTGCCGACCAGTGCGGCGCAGCGCGGGCCTGATGGTTGATGGCTCATGGATCGTTCTCCCATCGCACAATCCGGAGGCGGAGAGCCGCAAAGGCGCCTCTCCCCGGCTCAGTGTGCGTCTTTGCCGGAAGTCTGGCCAGTGTTTCGTGGCCCGCCTGAGCCAATTGCTCCACCCGCGCTGCCCCTGCTGCCTTGACCTGAATCAATGGAAATCCCCCGAAGCCATGGCCTTTCCTCGGCCACGGCAGTTTCCTATAAGGTGGCCGACCGAAGAGGAGCCGCCGATGCGACAGGCCGACATCACCCGCAAGACCGCCGAGACCGCCATCTCGGTGAAGGTCGATCTCGATGGAACCGGGCGCTACGACATCCGCACGGGCGTGGGCTTCTTCGACCACATGATGGACCAGCTTGCCCGGCACTCGCTGATCGACATCACGCTCCGCTGCGAGGGAGACCTGCACATCGACGACCACCACACGGTCGAGGATTGCGGCATCGCACTCGGGCAGGCACTGACGCAGGCGCTGGGCGACAAGCGCGGGATCCGGCGCTACGGCAGCTTCCATCTCGCGATGGACGACGCGCTTGTGCGCTGCGCGCTTGACCTGTCGGGACGGCCCTATCTGGTCTGCAACCTGCCCTTCCCCACCGCCAAGATCGGCAGCTTCGACACCGAGCTGGTGCGCGAGTTCTTCCAGGCGCTCTCGACCCACGGCGGCATCACGCTGCATGTGGACATGATCCACGGGCTGAACAGCCACCACATCGCCGAGGCGGCCTTCAAGGCGGTGGCGCGCAGCTTGCGCGAGGCGGTGGAGCCCGATCCGCGCGCGGCCTCCGCCATTCCCTCGACCAAGGGGATGCTCTGATGCTGACGGTTCTGGTCGATTACGACAGCGGCAACCTCCATTCGGCGGAAAAGGCTTTCCAGCGCATGGCCGTCGAGGTGGGGGCCGGGCAGGTCATCGTCTCGGATCGGCCCGAGGATGTGGCCCGCGCCGACCGGATCGTGCTGCCGGGCGACGGCGCCTTTCCGGCCTGCCGCCGCGCGTTGGGCAGCTATGGCGGTCTCTCCGAGGCCATCGAGGAGGCCGTGACGCGCCGCGCGCGCCCCTTCCTCGGCATCTGCATCGGGATGCAGATGATGGCGAGCCGCGGCCTCGAATATGAGGAAACGCCCGGATTCGGCTGGATCGAGGGCGAGGTGGTTCGGATCGCGCCCTCCGATCCGCATCTCAAGGTGCCGCACATGGGCTGGAACGACCTGACGGTGGACCATCCCCACCCGGTGCTGGCCGGGATCGAGACGGGCGATCACGCCTATTTCGTCCACTCCTACCATTTCCGCGTGGCGCACGATCACGACCGGCTGGCGCATGCGGATTACGGCGAGGCCATCACCGCCATCGTGGGCCGCGAGACGATGGTGGGCACACAGTTCCATCCCGAAAAGAGCCAGAAGACCGGCCTGCGGCTCATCGCCAACTTCCTGAGCTGGAAGCCCTGAGAACAGGACGGGATCCCGCAGGCAGGCAGGCCCGCGGCAGCCCATGCGGCCGAGGATCGCGGCCGCGCGCCCCGTGCGGCCGGCCTCGTGCGGGGTCCTTGGCATCACGGGTCCGCCGTGCCAGAAGCCGCCTCACAGAGACAGACCGGAGAGCGCCATGATCCTCTATCCCGCCATCGACCTCAAGGACGGCCAGTGCGTGCGCCTCTTGCGCGGCGAGATGGAGGCGGCGACGGTCTTCGGCGACGATCCGGCCGCCCAGGCGGCGGCCTTCGAGGCCGCGGGCTGCGAATGGCTGCATCTCGTCGATCTGAACGGCGCCTTCGCGGGTCATCCGGTGAATGGCGCCGCCGTCGAGGCGATCCTCGCCCGACTGACGGTGCCCGCCCAGCTCGGCGGCGGCATCCGTGACATGAAGACCATCGCCCTGTGGCTCGAGAAGGGTCTCGCGCGGGTGATCCTCGGAACCGTCGCGGTCGAGAATCCGGCCCTCGTGCGCGAGGCCGCCCGCGCCTTCCCCGGCCGGGTCGCGGTCGGCATCGACGCTCGCAAGGGCCGCGTCGCCACCAAGGGCTGGGCAACCGAGACCGACGTGACGGCCACCGACCTCGCGCGCTCCTTCGAGGATGCGGGCGTGGCGGCCCTCATCTACACCGACATCGACCGCGACGGCGCCATGGCCGGGCCCAACATCAAGGCGACCGACGCGCTGGCCCGCGCGGTTTCGATCCCGGTCATCGCCTCGGGCGGTGTCTCCTCGCTCGCCGATCTGGTGGCGCTGCGCGACACCGGCCGCATCGCGGGCGCGATCTCGGGCCGCGCCCTCTACGACGGCGCCCTCGATCTCGCCGAGGCGCTGCGGACGCTGCGCGCCTGATCCGGCGCGCCTTTCATTCTGGCTCAAGTATCCCGGGGGTGAGCCGCAGGGCGGCGAGGGGGCAGAGCCCCCTTCCCCCGGCCCGCCCCAGGCGCTAGGAAGCCCGGGAACGCGGCCGGCCAGGGCTCCAGGAGATCCGCCATGCTCAAGACCCGCATCATCCCCTGCCTCGACGTGGCCGACGGCCGCGTGGTCAAGGGCGTGAACTTCGTCGATCTGCGCGACGCCGGCGACCCGGTCGAGGCCGCGCGCGCCTATGATGCCGCCGGCGCCGACGAACTCTGCTTCCTCGACATCCATGCCACCCACGAGAACCGGGGCACGATGTATGATCTCGTCACCCGCACGGCCGAGCAGTGCTTCATGCCGCTCACCGTGGGCGGCGGGGTGCGCACCCAGCAGGACGTGCGCGCGCTGCTCCTCGCGGGCGCCGACAAGGTCAGCTTCAACTCGGCCGCCGTGGCCGATCCGAACGTGGTGGCCGAGGCGGCCGACCGCTTCGGCAGCCAGTGCATCGTGGTCGCGATCGACGCCAAGACCGTGGCGCCGGGCCGGTGGGAGATCTTCACCCATGGCGGCCGGCGCGCCACCGGCATCGACGCGGTCGAGTTCGCGCAGGATGTGGCGGCGAAGGGCGCGGGCGAGATCCTGCTGACCTCGATGGACCGCGACGGCACCCGCTCGGGCTTCAACCTGCCGCTCACCCGCGCCATCTCGGACGCGGTGCGCATCCCGGTGATCGCGAGCGGCGGCGTCGGCACGCTCGACCATCTGGTCGAAGGCGTCACCGAAGGCGGCGCCTCGGCGGTCCTTGCCGCCTCGATCTTCCACTTCGGCGAATTCACCATCGGCGAGGCCAAGGCGCACATGGCCGCGGCCGGCATCCCCGTGAGGCTCGCATGAGCGTGCTCGAGCGGCTCGCCGCCACCGTCGAGGCCCGCAAGGGCGCCGATCCCGACAGTTCCTGGACGGCCAAGCTCCTGGCCAGGGGGCCCGAGAAATGCGCCGAGAAGTTCGGCGAAGAGGCGGTCGAGGCGATCATCGAGGCGGTGCGCGGCGACCGCGCCCGGCTCGCCTCCGAGGCGGCGGATGTCCTCTACCACCTCCTCGTGATGCTCGCCGCCCGCGACGTGACGCTGGCGGAGGTGATGGCGGAGCTGGAGCGGCGCGAGGGCACATCCGGCATTGCCGAAAAGGCCGGGCGGGGCTGACGCCGGGGCCGTTCGGGGGAAATCCCGCCCGCCGGAGCGCCGCGCGGATCGGTCGGAGCCTCCGGCGGGGATATTTGGGCCAGAATGAAAGCGGCGCGCGACGCCTCGGGGCGCGGGCTCAGAGGCCGAGGCGCGGGATCTCGATGGCGGGGCAGCGGTTCTCCACCACGGCCACGCCGCGCGCGCGGGCCTGGGTTGCGGCATCGGCGTTCGACACGCCGAGCTGCATCCAGACCGTGCGCAGGTCGGGCAGGCTTGCAAGGGCGGCCGCGACCACCTCGGGCACATGTTCCGAGCGGCGGAAGATGTCCACCATGTCCACCCGTTCTCCGGCGAGGTCGGCGAGCCCGGCCCGGACCGTCTCTCCCAGCGCCTCGCGACCGGCCTGGCCCGGATTGACGGGAATGACCCGGTACCCCTGCTTCCTGAGGAAGGCCGCCACCCGATGGCTCGGCCGCTCGGGGTTGGGCGACCAGCCCACAAGTGCTATGGTCCGGGTCGAGGTCAGGATCTGGCGCAGCGCGTCATCGGTCATGAGAACCCTCCGTCAAAGAAGGCGCCCTCGCAAACAGGCGCCTTGGCAAAAAAAAGCGCCCTGGCCATTCGGCCGGGCGCCAGTGCGGAACGAGGGACAGTGAAGGTAGAACGGGGGTTCCGGCCCCGTTCCTCCTGTAACATGGGGGCCACAAGGCCGAAGAAAAGTGGCGGTCGCGTATCCGTGATGATTTATCGGCTTGCGGCCGCATAGAGTGCCACCGCGGCCGCGTTCGAGACATTGAGCGAGCCGAAGCCTCCGGCGGCGGGGATGCGCACCAGGACATCGCAGGTGTCGCGGGTCTTGTCGCGCAAGCCCGGCCCCTCGGCCCCGAGCACGAGCCCCACCGGCCGCTTGCCGGCAATCGCAAGCCCTTCGGCCAGCGTGGCGGGCGCTTCCGAGTCGAGCCCGAGCAGCATGTAGCCCATCGCCTTCAGCCTCTCCATGGTCTCGGCCAGGTTGCCGACCCTCAGATAGGGTTGCCGTTCGAGCGCGCCGCTGGCCGTCTTGGCCAGCGCCCCGGTTTCCGGGGCGGAGTGGCGGTGCGGCGCGACGACCGCCCGGGCGCCGAAGACCTCGGCCGAACGCAGCACGGCGCCGACGTTGTGCGGGTCGGTCACGCGGTCGAGCAGCACGACGAGCGGCTCGCCCTCGCCCGAGGCGGCCAGGTCCTCGAGGCTGCCCCAGTCGAGCGGCCTGACCTCGAGCGCGGCGCCCTGGTGCACCGAGCCCTCGTCGATCGGCGCCGAGAACTTGCGGGGATCCACGATCTCGGGCTCGATCCCCCCGGCCGCGACGGCCTCGCCCAGCCGGTCGGCCGCGTTCTTCGTCAGCACCAGACGCAGCTTCTCCCGGCTCGGATTGATGAGGGCGTCGCGCACTGCATGGATCCCGAAGAGCCAGACGGTTTCCTGCGCGGTCGTGCGCCGCGCGCGCTCCTTCTCGATCACCCAGGCGGGCTTGACGGGTTTCGGCATCGGGAACTCCTGAAAAACGGGGGGCAGAATGATCCTTGCGACCACGCGGCGCAAGCCGAAAGAAATGCGTCGATGGGCCCTTGACCCTCTGCTGACCCTCGGATAATCACGCCGCCAGTGGGCGACGTGCTGCAAGGTGCGGCAGCGGACTGTAACTCCGCCGAGGCGACTCATGCCTGGTTCGATTCCAGGGTCGCCCACCATCCTCCTGACATTGAACGCGTCGGATCGCCTTCGGGCGCGTTGGCAGATGACGGCCGGGACCGGGCTTTTTGCCGCATGATCCGCGGGCGGAGGGCCATTTCGCCGCGTTGAACGGCCCTGCCTGCGGGCAAAACATGGTGCCAGTGAAATCGGTGGAGACACCTGTTGCCAGACGCACCCGACCGCACGGGGCCCGTGCACGCCCATCCGCAGCACAGGCACCACAGCCCGGCCGAGCCGCCCTCCGACTTCCGCTCGCGGTTGGCGATCGGCGCGCACGCCGTCCTGATCTCTCTTGCGGGGGGCGCCGTGACGGCCCTGCTCTCGGGCACGCTCCGGGCTTTCTGAGGCACAGGGGAGGGCGGCTGGCCGCGGACCCGTCTCCGGGTCAAAGCGCCGCAAGGCCCGACCCTTGCGGCCGGCCGGCGGATGCTTATGTCGGTTTGCGACGGCCCTTTCGCGTGTCCCTTCCGCACCGAGGGCTTTGGCCGCGGGCGACCTCCCCATTGCGCCCGCGGCCCTTTATCTTCCGCGTCCCGTCAGTCCGCATGCGCCGTCACCGGCGCCCCGCCCGCCTGCGGCTTTCGCAACAGAAGCGCGAGCGGAAGCGCCGCGAGCGTGATCAGCATCATCAGGCGGAAGTCGTCGACATAGCCGATCATCGTCGCCTGCTGCGTCACGAGCTGGTCCATCACCGCCAGCGGCTGCACCGCGCCCTGCGCCGCCTCGGGCGAGATCCGCCAGAGCTGCGGGTTGTAGGGCGAGACATGCGCGCCCAGCTCGGCGTGGTTGATCTGGCTGTTGTGGGTCAGCATCACCGTCACCATCGAGATCCCCACCGACGAGCCGATGTTGCGCACGAGGCTGAAGAGGCTTGTGGCGTCCGCCCGGAAGCGGGGCGCGATGGTGGCGAAGGCCACGGTCGAGAGCGGCACGAAGACGAGGCCGAGGCCCAGCCCCTGCACGACGCCCGACAGGATGATGGGCGTGCTGTCCATCTGCGGGCTGAAGCCCGTCATCATGTCCAGCGAGAGGGCCGTGAGCGCGAGACCCGCCGTCACCATCAGCCGCGCATCGACATGGCGCAGGACACGCCCTGCGATCAGCATCGAGATCATCGTGCCCACTCCGCGCGGGGCCATCACGAGCCCCGTGGTGATCACCGGATAACCGAAGATGTGCGACAGCATCGGCGGCAGGAGCGCGAGGCTTGCCAGCAGGATGATTCCCACCACGAAGATGAAGACGAGGCCGGTGGCGAAGTTGCGGTCGGCGAACATTGCGGGCTCGAGGAAGGGTTTCTCGGCGCCGAGAATGTGGATCACGAAGATCCAGAAGCCGGTGATCATCAGGAACAGGTAGATCCAGATCTCGAGGGCGGCGAACCACTCCACCTCGGCCCCCCGGTCAAGCATGAGCTGCAGTGCGCCGAGCGCAATCGCAAGCATGGCAAAGCCGAAGAAGTCGAAGCGGCGCACGACCCGCTCGGCCCTCGGCAGCCAGGCGGCGCAGCCGAGAAAGGCCACGATCCCCACGGGCAGGTTGATGAAGAAGACCCAGCGCCAGTCCCAGCTCTCGGTCAGCCAGCCGCCGAGCGTGGGCCCGATGATCGGCCCCACCATGATCCCCGCGCCCCAGAGCGCCATCGCCTGCCCCGCCTTCTCGCGCGGGTTGATGTCGAGAAGGAACGTCTGCGACAAGGGCACGATGGCCGCGCCGAAGACGCCCTGCAGCAGGCGGAACCCCACCATCGAGGGCAGGCTCCAGGCCAGGCCGCAGGCCATCGAGGCCAGCGTGAAGCCCACGATCGAGACGAGGAACAGCTCGCGCTTGCCGATGCGGTCGGCGAGCCAGCCCGTGACCGGCGTCATGATGGCGGCAGCCACGATGTAAGAGGTGAGCACCCAGTTGATCGTGTCGGCCGAGGCGTCGAGGTCCCCCGTCATCGAGGGCAGCGCCACGTTCGCGATCGTCGTGTCGAGCACCTGCATGATCGTGGCGAGCATGATCACGAGGGTGATCAGCCCGCGGTGCTCCACGGGCTGTTTCAGGGCATGGGTCATGGCAACCTCAGTCGGCGGTGGCGGCGAAGCTCGCGAGCCCCGGGATGTGGCGCACGCGGCCGGTATCGACCGACACCTCGGCCGAGAGGCCCGAGGCGAGGCCCGCCAGCTCGGCCCCCTCCTCGAACCGCAGGCGAACGGGAACCCGCTGGGTCACCTTGACCCAGTTGCCGGTCGCGTTCTGCGCCGGCAGCAGCGAGAACTCCGAGCCGGTGCCCGCGCCCACGGATTCGACCGTCGCCTCGTAGGGCCGGTCGGGGCGCAGGTCGAAGGTCACCTCGGCCTTCTGGCCGGGCGCGATGCCCGCCAGCTGCGTCTCCTTGAAGTTGGCGTCGATCCAGACATCCTGCGTCTCGACCAGCGCGAAGAGCGACTGGCCCGCCGTCACCATCTGCCCCGGCTTGAACGACGCCGCGCGGTAGATCACACCATCGGCGGGCGCGCGCACCTCGGTCAGCGAGAGCTGGTAGGCGGCCTCGTCGCGAGCCGCCAGCGCCGAGCGCACCGACGGGTGATCGTCCACCGGGCCGTCGGCCACGCCACCCAGGGCCGCCAGCGCGCTCGCCGTGGCCTGCCGCGCGACGACGAGCAGTTCGGCCGCGCGTTGCGCCTCGTGGCGGGCATCGTCGAGCGCGGTCGTCGCGGACACGCCCTTCGTCGAAAGCGCCTGCTGGCGCACAAGTTCGTTGGCAAGGTAGGCCGCATCGTCGGCGGCCAGATTCTCCTGCGCCACGGCCTGCGCATGGGCCACCTTCAGCTGCTCGACCTGCAGCCGGGCCGCGGCGACGGCGGCCTCGGCCTTGGCCAGCGCGAGGCGGCGCGGCTCGGGGTCGATCACGAACAGGATGTCGCCCTTCTGCACGGGCCGGTTGTCGGCAACCGACACCTCCGTCACGCGGCCCGAGACTTCGGACGCGATCGCCACCACCGCCTGATGCAGATAGGCGTTGTCGGTCGTCTCGTAGCGGCCGCCGGTGATCCACCAGGCGCCGGCGCCGCCAAGGAGCGCGGCCGGCAGGGCCGCCATCAGCAGGATGCGGCGCGCCCGGCGGGGCTTCGGCTCGGTCACCACCGGGGTTGCGCGGAGAGAGTCGGAAGAGGTCTGGGCGTTCATCGGCTGGCCTTGATGCAGGGATGGCGGTCCTCCGCCTCCGCGTCGTGGAGATTGATGACGATGGTCCGCAGCATCGCGGCCAGTTCGCCGCGGCGCTCGGCGGGAATGCCTTCGAGAGCCTCGTCATAGACCTCGTCGGCGATGGTCTGGATGCCCGCATAGGCGGCCAGCGTCTTTTCCGTCGGCGCCACGAGGCGGGCCCGCCGATCGCAGGGGTCGGGCTCGCGGCGCACCCATCCGCCCTGCTCCATCCGGTCGATCAGGCGCGAGACGCTGATCGGCTCGATGTCGAGCAGATCCGCGAGCCGGGCCTGCGTCGCCCGAGGCTCGCGCGAAAGCTGCGCCAGAAGCCGCCATTGCGCCGTCGAAAGGCCGAGGTGGCTCGTGCGGCTTTCAAAGCGCTTGCGGACGGCGCGGGTCGCGTCGTGCAGCAGGAGTCCCAATCTGTCCGTGTCCTTTTTCATGTGCCTCGGATATAATAAGCCTGCTTATCATTCAAGCCGCCGCTGCTGCGCGCGCGAAATCGTGAGGGGAAGGCGCGGTTGATGCGGACCCCGCGGGGCCCATGTCGCGCAGGGAGCCCTCAGGACCGTCCGCATGACCCTCTCCCGCCGCCTGTTCCTCGCCGCCGGAGCATCGCTTGCCCTGCCCACCTCGATCCGCGCGCAGGCGCCGCGGCGGCCCCGGCTGTCGCGCACGCTGGCCGCCGCCAGCCGGCACGACCAGCTGCGCGCGCTGGTGATCGCGCAGGGCGGCGAGACGCTGCTGGCCGAGGCCGTGCGCGGCCCCGCCCCGGACCGGGCGGTGAATGTGAAGTCGGTCTCGAAGACCATCGTGGCCGCGGTGCTGGGCGCCGCACTCGACCGCGGGGTGGTGCCGGGGATCGGGACCACCATCGGAGAGGTTGCGCCCCGGCTGATCCCGCCCGGCGCCGATCCGCGCGTCCGCGATCTTGCGCTCGAGGATCTGGTGACGATGCGGGCGGGGCTCGAGCGCACGTCGGGCGGCAATTACGGCGCCTGGGTCTCCAGCCGGAACTGGGTGTCCTACGCGCTCTCGCGGCCGATGGTGGCGGACCCCGGCGGGCGGATGCTCTATTCGACCGGCAGCTTCCATGTGCTGGGCGCCGTGCTGGCCGAGGCCAGCGGGCAAAGTCTGCTCGCCATGACGCGCGAGTGGCTGGGCCGCCCGCTCGGGGTGGACATCCCCGCCTGGACGCGCGATCCGCAGGGATATTATCTTGGCGGGAACGAGATGGCGCTGTCGCCGCTCGCCCTGCTGCGCTTCGGCGAGATGGTCCGGCGGGGCGGCCGGCACGACGGCGCGCAGGTGCTCTCGGAAGACTGGGTGCGGCGCTCGCTGCAGGCGAGGACGCGGTCGCCCTTCTCGGGCCTGGGCTACGGCTATGGTTGGTTCATCGGCCGCGCGGGCAACGAGCGGATCGCGCTGGCCCGCGGCTACGGAGGCCAGCTCGTGTGCCTGTTGCCGGATCTCGAGGCGACGATGGTCGTCACCTCGGACGCCACCCAGCCCGCCCGCAGCGGGGGCTACTTCGGCGATCTCATGCGGCTGATCGGCGAGGTGGCCGTGCCCGAATTGCGCAGCGCCTGAGTCACGTTTCGGTCAGCCACGGCGCCGGCGCTTGATCACGCGCACGCAGGAACATATTAAGAACACATGAAGCGTGACCTGGCCCGCAAGCTGGCGATCCTGTCGGACGCCGCCAAATACGACGCCTCCTGCGCCTCGAGCGGGGGCGAGCGGCGCGATTCGAAGGACGGCAAGGGCCTCGGCTCGGCGGGCGGCACCGGCATCTGCCACGCCTATGCGCCCGACGGTCGCTGCATCAGCCTGCTCAAGATCCTGATGACGAACTTCTGCATCTTCGACTGCGCCTATTGCGTCAACCGCGCCTCGTCGCGGGTCGAGCGCGCGCGCTTTTCGGTCGAGGAGGTGGTGACGCTCACGATCGAGTTCTACCGGCGCAACTATATCGAGGGGCTGTTCCTGTCGTCGGGCATCATCCGCTCACCCGACGAGACGATGGGCGACATGGTGCGCATCGCCCGTACGCTCCGCGAGCGTGAGAACTTTCGCGGCTACATCCACCTCAAGACCATCCCCGATGCCGCGCCCGAGCTGATCGAGCAGGCGGGGCTTTACGCCGACCGGCTCTCGATCAATGTCGAACTGCCGACCGAGGCCGGCCTCAGCCGCCTCGCGCCCGAAAAGTCCGCGCTGGGGATCCGCAAGGCGATGGCCGACGTGCGGCTGAAGCGGGAAGCCGCGCGCGAGCCGAGCTTTCGGGGCCGCAGGCCCTCGCGCTTTGCGCCCGCCGGGCAATCCACCCAGATGATCGTGGGCGCGGACGGGGCGGACGATGCCGCCATCCTCGGCAATGCCTCGACGCTTTATGCGAACTACGGGCTCAGCCGCGTCTATTACTCGGCCTTCTCCCCGATCCCGGACGCGTCCAAGGCGCTGCCGCTGGTGCGCCCGCCGCTTCTGCGCGAGCACCGGCTGTATCAGGCGGACTGGCTGCTGCGGTTCTACGGCTTTGCGGTGGACGAGATCGCGCAAGGGGGGATGCTCGATCTCGAGGTCGATCCCAAGCTTGCCTGGGCGCTGGCGCACCGGGCGGCCTTTCCCGTCGATGTGAACCGCGCCTCGCGTGAGATGCTGCTGCGGGTGCCGGGCTTCGGCACCAAGACCGTGGGCCGGATTCTCGCCGCGCGGGCGCACGGGGCGGTGCGCTACGAACATCTTCCGGCGATGGGCGCGGTGCTCAAGCACGCGCGGCCCTTCATCGTGGCCCCCGGATGGCGGCCTCAGGGGCTGGACGATGCCAGCCTGCGCGCCCGTTTCGTCGCGCCGCCGGAACAGCTGAGCCTGTTCTGATGCCCGAGGTGGTCCTGCCGCGGCTGGGAACGGTGGCCGCCTGGCGCACCGAGGCGCGGCGGCTGGCGCGCGCCGGCATCCCGGCCGAGGCCGTCGTCTGGCGCATCGGCGCGGGAGAGCCCGACCTTTTCGCAAGCGAGCCCGCCCGCGCCTCGGCGCCGCCGCGCGAGATCCGCCTGCCGCGCGAGGCGGTGGAGGTGATCGAGACCGCGCTCTGCCACGCGGACCCCGAGCGCTTTGCGCGCAGCTACGCGCTTCTGCTGCGGCTGGCGGACGGGTCGGTGCGGTGGGGAGACCGCAGCGACCCGGCCCTGCGCCGGCTGCTTGCGCAGGAAAAGACCGTCCGGCGCGAGATCCACAAGATGCACGCCTTCGTGCGGTTCCGCGAATTGCCCGCGACCGGCACCCGCCGCACCTTCGCCGCCTGGTTCGAACCCGATCACCCGGTCGAGGAGGCCGCAGCCCCCTTCTTCACCCGCCGCTTCGGGGACATGGACTGGGCCATCGTCACCCCAGAGGTGACGTCGCGCTTCGTGAACGGCACGCTGGAACATGTGCTGACCGAGGACCGCACGCCGCCGCCGCCCGATGGAACGGAAGACCTCTGGCGCACTTACTACGCCAACATCTTCAACCCCGCCCGGCTGATGGTGAAGGCGATGCAGTCCGAGATGCCGAAGCGTTACTGGAAGAACCTGCCCGAGGCCGGCCTGATCCCCGACCTGATCCGGGGCGCGGCCGGGCGTGCCGCGGCGATGCAGGCGGCCGCACCGACCGAACCGCCCGCCCGCACCGCCGCCATGGCGCGACGGAGAGAGGCGGCGGCCGAAGGCTCTGCCCGCAGGGCCGGCGCGGGAGAGCCCGCGGCCCTTCCGCAGGCGAAGGCCGAAGCCGAGGCGTGCCGGCGCTGCGGGCTCTGGGCCCATGCGACGCAGGTCGTCTTCGGTGAAGGGCCGCCCCGTGCGCGGATGATGATGGTGGGCGAGCAGCCGGGGGACCGCGAGGATCTGGCCGGCCGGCCGTTCGTGGGGCCCGCGGGGCAGCTCCTTGACGAAGAGGCCACCGCCGCCGGGCTCGACCGCTCGACGCTCTATGTCACCAACGCGGTCAAGCACTTCAAGTTCTCGCCGCGGGGCAAGCGCCGCATCCACCAGAAGCCCGACGCGGGCGAAGTCACCGCCTGCCGCTGGTGGCTGGATCTCGAGCGCGATCTCGTGCGGCCGCGGCTCATCGTGGCGATGGGCGCCACGGCGCTGGCCTCGCTGACCGGGACGGGCGCCGGCATCCTCAGGCGGCGCGGAACGGTGGAACGACTCGAAGACGGGACGCCGGTCTTCGTGACGGTCCATCCCTCCTACATCCTGCGCCTGCCCGACGCCGCGGCCCAGACGGAGGAGCGTCGCCGCTTCCGTGCGGATCTGGCCGCGGCCCATGCCCTGCTTGGCACGCTGGACTGACGCGCGCCAGATTCCGGTCCTTCCGGGGCTCAGACTTCGGGGGCGTCCGGCTTGGGAACCGTGCTCTCGACCCGCTCGACGCGGGATTCGTCCCACTGCGGATCCGTGCGCTTGATCCGGCGCGAGATGACGTATCCCGCCGGCCAGGACAGCACGATGCCCACCACGGCGCCGATCGCGATCGGCAGCCAGCCATACCAGCCGAAGGTGAAGAACAGGATCACGAGACCGCCGGTGATGACCGCGCCGGTCATCAGGGTCAGGATGATGCTCAGTCGGTCCATCAGCGGCTCCGGCGGCGGACCGCCACAGGCACGGTGGCGCGCTTCGGGCTGCGGACAAGGGCCAGCGCCGCGAGGATCAGGCTCGCAGCCGCGGCGAATGCAAGGGTCAGGGCGAGGGTCTCGCTGGACATGGGCTTCATCCTCCGATGCGACGGGAGCACCCGCCTTTGAAGGACAACGCCCGCAGGCAGCGACAGTTCCCGTCAGCCCTCGGCGGCGCCGGCCGCCTGGCTGAGGGCCCGTTCCAGCGCGCTGGGGGTGACGGGCTTCTCGATCACCGTGGCGCGCGGGTCCGCGGGCAGGCTGGAGCTGGCGTAGCCCGTGGCAAAGACCACCGGCACCCCCTCGCCCAGAAGCCGGCTGCCCAGGTCGAACGAGGTCCGCCCGTGGCTCAGGTTCACGTCCAGCAGCGCGATGTCGGGGCGGGCGTCGGCCACGAACCGTTCGGCCGCGGGCAACGAATAGGCCATGTCGATCTGCTCGAACCCCATCTCCCGCAGGGTCTCCACCGTTTCCATCGCGATGATGGCTTCATCTTCAAGGTAGAGGATCCGCATGGCGGAGGGGGTCCATGTCACTGTCGTAGTCCACTTCGGTTGCTGCATTCCAGGGCACGGCCACAACGAGGCGCAGTCCGGCCGGTTCCCAGTGGCTGTCGATGCTGCCGTTGAAGGAGCCCTCTACCATGGAGCGCATGAGCTGGGTGCCGAATCCCTCTCGCGAGGGCGCATTAACTGCCGGACCGCCGCTCTCCTGCCACACCAGCCGGAACTCCTCGCCCTCGCCCTCGTCCACGCGCGACCAGCGGACGGACACCTTGCCCTCGGGGCGGGCGAAGGCACCGTATTTCGAGGCGTTGGTCGCAAGCTCGTGGATGACCATCCCGAGGCTCAGCGTGGCGCGGGCGTTGAGCCGCATGTCGGGCCCGCGCAGCATCACCCGCTCTTCGCCATAGACGTTCAGAAGCTCGAGCGCGAGGATGTCGCGCAGCGCGGTCGAGGCCCAGTTCTCGGCCGTCAGCAGGTTGTGCGTGTTGGCCAGCGCGCGGATGCGCTGCGCCAGCGTCTCGAGGATCTCCTGCGGGTCGCCCTGCTCGCGCCGCGCGCGGTTCACCAGCGCGATCACGTTCGACAGCATGTTCTTCACCCGGTGCTGCAGCTCGCGCATGATGCGGCGCAGGTCGGCCTGCAACTCGAGCAGGCGGGTGACGTCGGTCACGTTGAACCCCACGGCGCGCACCCCGTCGGACCGATGGACGGGATACCAGTCCACCTCCCAGACCCGCGCCACGCCCGGTTCGGCCGGCGTCGTGCCGCGCACCATCTGCCGCAGCACCGGCTCGCCCGTGTCGAACACCTTGCGGACCGACGCCACCATCCGCCCCGCGATCTCGGGATGCACCTCCGAAATCGAGCGGCCGACGATCGCATCGGCCGGCAGGCCGCTGAACTCGGCCATCTTCGGGTTCGCCCGCAGGTAGCGGAAGTCGCGGTCCACAAGGCCCATCGCGCCGGGACTGCCGAGGTAGAGTTCCTCGATCTCCTCGGCGCTGGCGCGGGCCTCGGCCGAGGCCCGTTCGGCCGCCCGCGCGTAGCGGGCAACCGCGGTCACGTCGAACACCGAGAAGACCACCCCGCCCCGGTCGCCCGAGGCGTTGCGGTAGGGCGCGAACCGCACGATCACCTCGGCCTCGCCATCCGACGAGGCCAGCCGCACCTCTTCGGGCGCGCCGCCGTCGGCGATGCGCCGGCTCACCTCGGCCACCACGCCCATGTCGAGCCGCGCACGAATGTCGGTGATCTCGCGTCCGCGGTCCTGATCCACGAAGCGGAACCAGCTGGCCGCCTCGGGGGTGAAGCTGCGCAGCCTGAGGTCGCGATCAAGAAAGACGGTCGCGATCTGGGTCGAGGACATGAAGTTGGCAAGGTCCGCGTTGGCCTCGGCCAGCTCCATCAGCTTGGTCTGCAACTCCTCGTTGGTGGTCGAAAGCTCCTCGTTCGCCGACTGGAGCTCCTCGTTCATCGACATCATTTCCTCGTTCGAGCTTTTCAGCTCCTCGTTCGAGGTCTCGAGTTCCTCCACCGTGGTGCGCACCATCCGGCGCGCCTCTTCCAGCTCGTCCTCGAGCTGGCTTACATAGGCTTCGTCGAGCACGATCCGGTTCTCGGGCTCGGGCACGGCGGCCGTGGCGCCGAAGGTGACGAGGCGAGAGCCGTCCGGCAGCGTCTCGACCCCGATCAGCACATCCCGCGCGCCCGAGGGGTCGGCAAACGCGACCCGCGTCTGCCGGTAGCCGCCCCCCGCGATCGCCCCCGCCGTCAGCAGCCGTTTCACCGGCTGCTCAAGCTCGGGCAGGATCAACGACCGGATGCCCAGCGAGGTGTTCCCCGGATTGAGCCGCACGAAGGACTCGGCGCCGGGCCCCACGCGCGTCACCTCATCCTGCGGGCCGATCAGCAGGAAGGCGGGCACATGACGCGCCAGCAGCGCCTCGGCGGCCGAATAGGGAATGCCGAACACCTGCTCGGGCAAGACCTCGTGCGAGGGCTCTGTCCCCGTCGAGATGCCACGGAAGCGTCGGGGCAGATCGAGCGAGCGCGCAGCGCCCTCGTTGCGGCGGTAGATGCGGTGTTCGGGCACCACGTCGAGGAAGGGCTCGCCCTCGGCCCTGGCCGTCTCCGAGGGGCCAAGCATCAGGAACCCGCCCGGCTGCAGCGCATAGTGAAAGACGCGCTGCGCCAGTTCCTGAAGCTCGTGATCGAAATAGATCAGCAGGTTGCGGCAGGTCACGAGGTCGAGCCGCGAGAACGGCGGGTCCTTCACCAGGCTCTGCGAGGAAAAGCGCACCGCATCGCGCAACTCGCCCCGCACCTCGAAGCCGTTCCGCGTCGGCGTGAAATAGCGTTCGAGGAACTCGGGCGGCACCTCGGCCGCGATGGAGTTGGGATAATGCCCCCGACGCGCGACGGCCAGCGCCTCCTCGTCGATGTCCGTGCCGAAGACGCACAGCCGCGCCCGCACGTCGAGCCGCGCCATGGCATCCGCCACGATCATCGCCACGGTGTAGGCCTCCTGTCCCGTCGAGCAGCCGGGCACCCAGATCCGCACCTCGTCGCCACGGTCCTTGCTCTCGAGGATGGCCGGCACGGCGACCCGCGCCAGCGACTCGAAGGCGGCCGGATCGCGGAAGAAGCTCGTGACGTTGATCAGCAGGTCGCGGAAGAGACGGTCGGCCTCGCTGCGGTTCTGGACCAGCTCGCGCAGGTAGTCGCCCGGTTCCTCCAGCCCCAGGACCGACATGCGCAGCGTGATCCGCCGCAGCAGCGTGCCGCTCTTGTAGCCCGCGAAATCATGGCCGGTCCGGTAGCGGACGTTGCGGACCACCTTCTCGATGAACTCGGCGTCGCTCTCGATGGTGGGGGCGATCCCCGAGGCGCGGTCGTGAAAGTCGCGCAGGATGCTGATCATCTCGCCCGCCGGCAGCACCAGATCGACGGCGCCCGTGGCGATCGCCGCGCGCGGCATCCCGTCATAGCGCGCGTCCCTGGGATCCTGCGCGAAGACAAGGCCCCCCGCCTCCTTGATCGCCCGGACGCCGTTGGCCCCGTCCGATCCGGTCCCCGACAGGATCACGCCCGCCGCATTCGCCCCGTGCTCGCGGGCGAGCGCCTGAAGGAAATCATCGATCGGACGGCGAAGGCCGCGCGGGGATTCGAACTCCTCCAGCTTCAGCACCCGGCCCCGGATATCGAGACCGTAGGCCGGCGGGATCAGGTAGATGTTGCCGGCCTCGACCTCCATCCCGTCCGAGATCGACCGCACCGGCAGCCGCGTGCGCTTCGAGAGCAGTTCAGGCAGCAGGCTCTCATGTTCGGGATCGAGATGCTGGACAAGGATCAGGGCAAAGCGGTCCGTGGGACGCAGCGCCCCCAGCAGGCTCTGGAACGCCTCGAGCCCGCCAGCCGAAGCCCCGACCCCGAGGAGGATCAGCTCCTGGTCGGCTCCGGATTCGACTTCGGAGAGCTTTTCCGTCATGCTGTCAACTTTCGTCTGGAACTGCGACAAGCCGACGCATACGCTCCGGCAACGCAAGAGGCGAGAGGACATGGATCAAAAACAGTTCGAGAAGATCCGCGCAGTCTTCGATCGCTCGGGTGTGGCGCTGACGCTCGTGGACATGTCCCTGCCCGAGCAGCCGCTTGTTCTGGCCAACCCGCCCTTCCTGCGCATGACGGGCTATACCGAAGGGCAGATCCTCGGCTTCAACTGCCGTTTCCTGCAACGGGGAGACGAGAATGCGCAGGCCCGCGCCGACATCCGCGACGCGCTGAAGCTGGGGCGCGAGTTGCAGGTGGTGCTGCGCAACTACCGCGCCAATGACGAGCCGTTCGACAACCTGCTCTTCCTGCATCCCGTGGGCGGGCGGCCGGACGCGCCGGACTACTTCCTCGGCTCGCAGTTCGAGCTTGGGCGATCGGGCAATTCCGAGGAGGCCGCCGCGGCCGGCCATGCCGGGGCGCTGACCGGCGAGCTGGCGCGGATTGGGACGGTGGCGGCCCGGCTCGAGATGGACAGCCGCCGGCATCTTGCCCAGGCGGCGGCGGCCCTGGTGCGCGCCTGGGAGCGGCGAGGCTGAGCGACGGCGGGCGCATGCCGCGCGAAATCCGGTGCCGTCGGGGTATTTGCGGTCGATCTCCAAGCCTTTAGCCTCTCGCGGTCAGCCTGACGAACGTCGCACCGCACCGCCGGTTCCGCTGAACACCCCCGAGGCGGAACGCGCGCCCGCTCCCGCCACGGCGGAAGATCGAGATTTTCGCTCGGCGGTGCGGAACCGCGGCCTGTCGCAGCCGGTTGAAGCGCGCAACTTCACGACAACTGGATGCGAACCCCATGCGCGACGCCCGCCGCCCGGACCTTACCGCCACCGCCACGGTGCTTCTGGCGGGAGGTCGCGGCTCCCGCCTGCACGAACTGACCTCGCGCGAATGCAAGCCCGCCCTGCCCTTCGCCGGTCCCCGGCGCATCGTGGATTTCACCCTCGCCAACGCCGTCCGCTCGGGGCTGGGGCGGATGATCGTGGCCACGCAATACCGCCCGGAGACACTGGCGCGGCATCTGAAGACCCACTGGGCCGGACAGTTCGCGCCGGGCGCGCTGCGCCTGCGCGAGGGCACGGCCGTCACCGGCACCCCGCAGGGCTACGGCGGCACGGCGGCCGCGGTGGCCGCCAACCTCGACGAGCTGCAGGCCGAAGGCGTGCGCGAGCTGGTGGTTCTGGCCGCCGATCATGTCTATGCGATGGACTATGCCGGGATGGTGGCCGCGCACCGCGCCTCGGGCGCCTCTGCAACGGTGGCCGTCGATACCGTCCCGCGCCACAGGGCCTCGGCCTTCGGCGTGGTGCGCACCAGCGAGGGCAGCCGGATCGAGAGCTTTCTCGAGAAGCCCGATCCCGTGCCGGCCGATCCCGCCCTCCCCGGACGCGCGCAGGTGAGCATGGGGATCTATGTCTTCGACCTCGACTGGCTCGCCTCGGTCCTGCGGATCATCCCCGGCACCGCGCAGGATTTCGGCAACGACATCCTGCCGCTGGCGGTCGCGCTCGGCGAGGCCAACGCCTATCGCGTGCCAGATGAGGGGTTCTACTGGCGCGACGTGGGCACGCTCGACGCCTACCGGCTGGCCCAGCTCGAGTTTCAGCGCGGCGAGCCGCCCTGCGCCCTGCCGCCCCGGATCGGCGCCAGCGAGCATGAGATGAGGGCCGCCAGCGGCGAGCTGATCCAGTTCGCCTTCCGAATGCAGACCGGCGGCATGTCGCTTCATGCGCCGCGGCTGGGCGCGGACACTCCCGGCCGCTGGACGATGCTCGATGAAAGCGTCCTGCTGCCCGGCGCCCGCGTCGCGCCCGGCGTCCGGCTGACCCGCACCATCGTCGCGCCCGGCACGTCGGTGCCCGCGGGCCTCGTGATCGGCGAGGACGCGGACGAGGATGCCCGCTGGTTCCGCCGCACCGAGGAGGGCACCGTGCTCGTGACGACCCAGATGCTCGCCCGCCGCGCCGCCGACCGTGGCCGTCCCGTGGCGCCCTTTGCCGACTCGCGCATGGGACGCTCGGCATGAAGCGCCCGGTCCGCCCCGCGCCCCCCCTCAAGTTCGACATCTCCTCCGGTCATCCGAACCGGCTGGGCGCCGATTTCGACGGCGAGGGCACCAACTTCGCGCTCTTCTCGGAAAACGCCACGCGGGTGGAGCTGTGCCTCTTCGACGAGACGGGCCGAAACCAGACGCATTGCATGGACCTGCCCGCCTACGAGGGCGGCATCTGGTACGGCTATCTTCCGGGCATCCGCGAGGGGCAGGCCTACGGCTACCGCGTCCACGGCCCCCACGCGCCCGAGGAAGGCCACCGCTTCAACCCCAACAAGCTGCTGATCGACCCCTACGCGCGCGAGTTGCGCGGCGACCTCGTCTGGGACGACGCGCTCTTCGGCTATCCGGTGGGCGGCGACGATCTGGAGCTCGATCCCCGCGACAGCGCCCCCTTCATGCCGAAGGCGGTGGTGGTCGATCCGGCCTTCGACTGGGAGGCGGACAAGGCGCTGCGTCACCGCTGGGAAGAGACAGTGATCTACGAGGCCCATGTGAAGGGCCTGACCATGCGCCATCCAGGCGTGCCGGACGAGGATCGCGGCACCTTCCGCGGCCTCGCCTCGCCCGCCGTCATCGACCATCTCAAGGCCATCGGCGTGACCGCGATCGAGCTTCTGCCGGTGCACGGTTTCCTCAACGACCGCCACCTGATCGAGAAGGACCTGTCGAACTACTGGGGCTACAACACGCTCTCGTTCTTCGCCCCCTACCGGCCCTACACCCGGTCCGGCTCGATGCGCGAGGTGAAGCAGGCGATCAAGCGGTTCCACGACGCGGGCATCGAGGTGATCCTCGATGTGGTCTACAACCACACCTGCGAGGGCAACGAGAAGGGCCCGACGCTTTCGTTCCGCGGCATCGACAACGCCTCCTACTACCTGCTCTCGCCCGAGGCGAAGCGCCATTCCTTCGACACCACCGGCACCGGCAACACGCTGAACGTGGCCCATCCGATGGTGCTGCGCATGGTGATGGACAGCTTGCGCTACTGGGTCGAAGTCATGCATGTGGACGGCTTCCGCTTCGACCTCGCCTCGACGCTGGGGCGCGAGCCGCAGGGCTTCGAGCGCGGCGGCTCGTTCTTCGCGTCGATCCGGCAGGACCCGGTGCTTTCCATGGTGAAGCTGATCGCCGAGCCCTGGGACATCGGCGAGGGCGGCTACCAGGTCGGCGGCTTCCCCTGGCCCTTCCGCGAGTGGAACGACAAGGCGCGCGACGACCTGCGCGCCTTCTGGCGCCGCGATCCGGGCCTGACGGGCGACGTCTCGCAGCGGCTGCTGGGCTCGCCGGTGCAGTTCTCGCACTCGCACCGGCCGGCGACCTCGTCGATCAACTTCATCGCCGCGCATGACGGCTTCACCGCCTGGGACCTCGTCTCCTACGACGAGAAGCACAACGAGGCCAACGGCGAGGACAATCGCGACGGGCACTCGCACAATCTCTCGCACAATCTGGGCGTCGAGGGGCCGACGGACGATCCGGGCATCCTCGAGGCGCGCCTGCGGCGGGTGAAGGCGATGCTGGCCACGCTCTTCGTGTCGCAAGGTGTGCCCATGATCCTCGCGGGCGACGAGTTCGGCCAGAGCCAGCAGGGCAACAACAACGCCTACTGTCAGGACAACGAGATCGCCTGGCTCGACTGGCCGAACGCGCGCGCGGATCTGATCCGGGCCGTGTCCGACCTCGCGGCCTTCCGCCGTGCCGAGGGCGGGCTGGCGCGCGCCCGCTTCGCGGCGGGGCCGGACGCGGTGCAGCACGACACGCCGGTGGCAAGCTGGCTGCACCCGGCCGGCCGCGACATGGAGGAGGGCGACTGGAACGACGGCGATCTGCGGCTCTTTGGCCTGCGACTCGACCTGCCGAAGGGGCGCGACCTTCTGATCCTGCTCAATGCGGGCGATGATGGCGAGTTCGCGCTGCCCGAGGGCGCGTGGCGGCTGCAGATCGACACCGCGCGCGAGACGATCGCCTGCGACGAGCCCGCCGAAGGCACCCTGGCGGTTGGCTGGCAGAGCGTGATGGTCCTGGCCGCCCCCGACTAGACCGGCCGCCCGACACCCCCGCGCTGGCGCACCTCCCCCGTTCGGCTTTCACTCTGCCCAAATATCCCGGGGGTCCGGGGGCAGAGCCCCCGGCCTTGCGCCCTCAGGTTGAAAGGGCCGCCAGCCGCGCGTGGGCCGAGACGCCGCGCATGTCGAGGGTCACGTCGCGCAGGAACACATTCTCCAGGAGATTGATCCGCAGCAGCTTTCGCTCGCTGAGGGGCGCCTCGAACAGCGTCTTTCGGATCATCGCTTCCTCCTCCCGGCTCAGACGCACGATCTCGGGGCCGGCCTCGGACTGGACCGAGACGAAGGTCAGCGGCGTGATGTGCGCCATGTCCGACTGTTCGATCACCAGATGCAGCACGCCCCTCTCAAGCTTCCGGCGCGCGGCGATGCGGGTCAGGATCGTCCGCCCCCGCACCTGCAGGAGGTCGAGCCCGCGATCGGCCTCGGCCCGGTCGATGATCTTCTCGCGCCGCTCCTTGGGGATGCGCAGCACGTTCGTCTCGACGAACAGGATCGCCACGATCATCAGCAGGGGCGCCTGCGCGATGGCCAGCGCGCTCTGCCGCCAGATCAGCATGGCCACGACGAAGGGTGCCAGCACGGCCAGGAACCGCAGCATCTGCGTCTCGAACACGATCCGCCAGATCAGGCGCAGCGGAAAGCCCCGGCGCGGCAGGAGCAGCACCCGGCCAAAGATCCGGCGCGGCACCTGCCGGGTCTCGAGCGCGCTCCGGTTCCAGACGGTGGACGGGCTGACGATGAACATGGGGCCTCACACTGGCTCTGCATGAATGATAGGAGTGCGTGGCGGCAATCAAGTTCCCGCCGCTCTTGCACGATGATCGCATCTGCCTCTGGCGGTGCAGATCACGCATTTGTGGCAGGATGTGCCCGGCCACCGGGGAGTTGGCACGCGATCTCGGCGCCGCCCGCGCTACAAGAAACGACGGAACAGGCAGGGGCGGGCGTATCAGGCCCGCCACAACCAAGGAGAGACGATGTCACTGGTGAAGCAGAGCCTGCTCGTTCTGGCCGTCGCGGCGGCGGTGCTGATCATCTGGGTGCTCTATGTGCCGGCGGCGCGGCCGATGCTGGCCCGCGCGGGCCTGCTCGAGCCGATGGCGCGCCTCGGGATCGTGGCCGAGGATGCCGAGGCGGCGGCCGCGCCCGGCCCGCAGGCCGCGGGCGGGGCACCGCTCACCCGCGTCATCGCCCGTCCCGTCGAGGAGCGCTCGCTCAATGCCGTCGTCACCGCGGTGGGCAGCGCGCGGGCGGTGCGCGCCGTGACCCTCGCCCCCGAGATCGAGGGCCGGATCGATGCGCTCGGCGCGGAACCGGGAGGACGCGTCGCGGCCGGCGCGCTCATCGCCTCGCTCGACAGCGAGGCGGCGCGCATCGCGGTCAACCGGGCCGAACTGATCCTCGCGGACGCTCAAGAGGATCTCTCGCGCGCACAGCGTCTTGCCGGCTCGGGCGTCACCAGCGATCTGGCCCGGCAGGAGGCGCTGCTCGCCGTGCGCACGGCCGAGCTTGAACTGCAGCAGGCCCGCTTCGATCTCTCGCAACACCGGATCGTGGCCCCGTTCGAGGGCTGGGTCGGCATCCTCGAGCACGAGGTCGGCGATCAGATCAGCCGGGGCGAGGTGCTGACCCGGCTCGACGACCGTTCGAGCCTGCTGGTGGACTTCCGCCTGCCCGAGCGGGTGGTGGGCAAGGTGGCGATCGGCGATCTCGTGACGGCGACGCCGCTGTCGGGGGCGCGCGATCCGCTCGAGGGCCGGATCAGCGCGCTCGACAACCGGGTGGACGAAGCCAGCCGGACCCTGCGCATCCGGGCCACCATCCCCAACGCGGACGACCGGCTGCGGGCCGGCATGTCCTTTTCGATCCGGCTCGAACTGCCGGGAGAGCCGCGGCCGGCGGTCGATCCTCTGGCGATCCAGTGGGGCGCGGACGGGGCCTTCGTCTGGGTCGTCCGCGAGGGCGTTTCCCAGAAGGTTCCGGTGCGCATCCTGCAACGCGATGCCGATGCCGTGCTGATCCAGGCCGCGCTGCGTCCCGACGACCTCGTGGTGATCGAGGGCGTCCAGACCCTGCGCCCCGGCGGGCCGGTCGAGCTGGTCGAGCAGTCGGGCGCCCTCGCCGCCGCCTCGACCGGATCGAAGAGCTGACGCCATGTCCACGCTTCCCGAACCCGACGAGCGCGAACTGGCCCATTCCAACACGGCGCTCTTCATCCGCCGGCCGATCCTGGCCTTCGTGCTGAACGCGCTGATCCTGATCGCGGGCCTTGCGGCCCTCTACGGCGCGGACGTGCGCGAGCTGCCCGACGTGGACAGCCCCGTGATCACCGTCACCACCACCTTCGACGGCGCATCCTCCGAGACGATCGACCAGGAGGTGACCGACGAGATCGAGGGCGCGGCCTCGCGGGTGGCGGGCGTCAAGTCGATCTCGGCCAGCTCGCGCTTCGGGCGCAGCCAGGTGACGGTCGAGTTCAACGACGACACCAACCTCGACGTGGCGGCCAGCGACATGCGCGACTCGATCTCGCGCATCCGCAACAACCTGCCCGATGACGCCGACGAACCGCGCATCGTGAAGGCCGACGCCAATTCCGAGGCCGTGATGCGCGTGGCCGTGACCTCGCCGCGCCGCTCGGCGCAGGAGCTGACCCAGCTGGTCGAGGACCAGATCGAGAGCCGCCTTCTGGCCGCGCCGGGCGTGGCCGACCTGCAGATCTACGGCGACCGTGCGCCGATCTTCCGGGTGGACATCGACCTGATGCAGCTGGCCTCGCGCGGGCTGACGCTCGCCAGCCTGCGGACGGCGCTCGCCAATGTGGCCTATGACGCGCCGGCCGGCTCGCTCACCTCCGACCGGCAGAGCCTCGTGGTGCGCACGACCGCGACCGTCTCGACGCCCGCGGCCTTCGAAGCCCTCGAGATCGCGCCGAACGTGCGGCTCGGCGACGTGGCCTCGGTGGAGATCGGCCCCGAGCCCGGCGCCTCCTACCTGCGCGCCAACGGCCAGAACGGGGTGGGCCTCGGCATCATCCGGCAGGCCCAGAGCAACACGCTCGAAATCTCGAAGGCGGTGCGCGAGATCGTGGCCGGGCTGCAGGACGACCTGCCCGACGACGTGCGCATCTTCGTGACCTCGGACGATGCCACCTTCATCAACGGCGCGATCCACGAGGTCGAGATCGCGCTCGGCATCTCGGTGCTGATCGTGGTGGCGATCATCTATCTCTTCCTGCGCGACTTCCGCGCCACGCTGATCCCGACGCTGGCCATTCCGGTGGCGCTGGTGGGCACGCTGGCGGCCATCTGGCTGGCGGGCTTTTCCATCAACATCCTCACGCTGCTCGCGCTGGTGCTGGCCACCGGGATGGTGGTGGACGATGCGATCGTGGTGCTCGAGAACATCGTGCGCTGGCGCTCGCAGGGGATCGGCGCGCGGGCGGCGGCCGTGCTCGGCACGCAGCAGGTGTTCTTCGCCGTCATCGCCACGACGACGACGCTGGCCGCCGTCTTCATTCCGCTCTCCTTCCTGCCGGGCCAGACTGGCGGGCTCTTCCGCGAGTTCGGCTTCACGCTGGCGATCTCGGTCCTGCTGTCGTCGATCACCGCCCTCAGCCTCTGTCCGGTCCTGGCCAGCCGCTTCCTGCGCGCAGGCGACGGGGGCGAGGCCCGCGGCCCGGTCGTCTGGCTCGGGCGGACGCTGGCGGCCTTCTACCGGCGGACGCTGCACTGGGCACTCGACGCGCCCTTCGTCGTCCTGGCGATCGCGGCGGGTTTTGCGCTGACCGCCACCTTCCTCTTCGGCACGCTCAAGCAGGAGCTGACCCCGCCCGAGGACCGTTCGGTGATCCTCATGTCGGTTCAGGCCCCGCAGGGCGTGGCGCTGGACTACACCGACCGCAAGATGCGCGAGATCGAGGATCTGATCGGGCCGCTCCGCGACCGCGGCGAGGTCGTCAATGTCTTTGCCATCGCCGGGTCGGGCAGCCGCGACAACCGCGGCTTCATGGTGATCTCGCTCGCGCCGTGGGAGGCGCGCGACCGCAGCCAGCAGGAGATCGCGGAAGAGCTGAACCGGGGGCTGCGCGACATCGTGGGCATCCGCGCCTTTGCGATCCAGCCGAACTCGCTGGGGGTTCGCGGCGCGGGCCAGGGCCTGAGCTTCGCGGTGGTGGGCGACAGCTACGCCCGTCTTGCGGAGAGCGCGCAACAACTGGTCGAGCGCATGGAGGAGAATCCCGCCTTCGGCCAGGTCCGCCTTGGCTACGAGACGACCCAGCCGCAGCTCTACATCGAGGTGGACCGCACCCGCGCCTCCGACCTTGGCATCGAGATCACCGGCCTTGGCGACGCGCTGCAGGCCGTGCTCGATGGCCGGACGGTCGGGACGGTGTTCCTCGACGATTCGAGCTACGACATCCAGATGCTCTCCACGGCCGAGCCGGTGAACGATCCGGGCGATCTCGAGCGGATCTTCGTGCAGGCCGGCGACGGGCAGATGGTCCCGATCTCGAGCTTCGTGACGCTGACCGAACGCGCGGTGGCGCCCGAGCTTTCGCGCGAGGGGCAGCTGCGTGCGGTGCCTGTGACGGCAAGCCTGACGCCCGCCATGGCACTGGGCGAGGCGCTGGACGAGGTCGAGCGTCTCGCGGCCGACATCCTGCCGGGCGACAGCCGCATCGAGCCTCTGGCCGAGGCCGCCACGCTGGGCGAGACCTCCTCGGGGCTGACGGCGACCTTCGGCTTTGCCATCGTCATCGTCCTTCTGGTGCTGGCGGCCCAGTTCGAGAGCTTCGTCTCGGCCTTCATCGTCATGGCCACCGTGCCCCTGGGTCTGGCCTGCGCGGTCTTTGCGCTGGTGGCCACGGGCGGCAGCCTCAACGTCTACAGCCAGATCGGTCTGGTGCTGCTGGTGGGGATCATGGCCAAGAACGGCATCCTGATCGTCGAGTTCGCGAACCAGCTGCGGGACGAGGGGTATTCGGTACGGCAGGCGATCGAGGATGCCTGCGCCATCCGGCTCCGCCCCGTGATGATGACCATGATCGCCACGGTGCTGGGCGGCCTGCCGCTGGTGCTGGCCTTCGGCGCAGGGGCCGAGGCGCGCGAGGTTCTGGGCTGGATCATCGTCGGCGGGCTGGGCCTTGCCACCATCGCCACGCTCTATCTCACGCCGGTGGCCTATCTTCTGCTCGCGGGTCTGTCCAAACCCAAGGCCGAGGAGCAGAGCCGGCTGCTGCGCGAGTTGCACGAGGCAACCCAGCCGGGCGCGAAGCCGGCCGAGCCGGTGCCCGCCGAATGATCCGCGAGGAGGCGGTGCCCCGCCTCCCCGTCCCCCGGCGCCCTCGTGCGGCCTTGCGGGGACGGCGGTGGCAGGCGAAGATCGCCTCTCGCCCGCCCTGTTGCGCGCCCGCTTGATCCGTTCCGCCGAAGGCCAGCCCCATGCTTCGTTCCCGCGCCCCGATCCTGCTGCTTCTCGCCCTGCCCGCCTGCGGAGGAAGCCCGGACCCTGCCCCCGTCGCCGCGACGGCCGACCTCCACCGGCCCGGCATGGCCAATCCCGCCTCGGTCTATTGCGCCCGCCAGGGGGGCCGGCTCGAGATCCGCGCCGAGGGTGCGGGCAGCACGGGCTATTGCCACCTGCCCGACGGCCGCACGCTCGAGGAGTGGGAACTCTACCGCGACGCCGAGCCGCTCTGACACCGCCCACCGGCCCGCCTGACCGGCCCGCGACCGCAGCCGCGCCTGCGCAAGCCTTGCCAGCACCGGCGCCCGGCGCTAAGGCGACCGCGCCGGTAGAAGGAGAGGCCCCGATGATCCCGCGCTATTCCCGCCCCGACATGGTGGCCATCTGGTCGCCCGAGACGAAGTTCCGCATCTGGTTCGAGATCGAGGCCCATGCCTGCGACGCGCAGGCCGCCCTTGGCGTGATCCCGAAGGCCAATGCCGAAGCCGTCTGGAAGGCCGCCGACGCCACCTTCGACGTCGCCCGCATCGACGAGATCGAGGCGGTGACCAAGCATGACGTGATCGCCTTCCTGACCCATCTGGCCGAGATCGTGGGATCGGACGAGGCGCGCTTCGTCCATCAGGGCATGACCTCGTCGGACGTGCTCGACACCACGCTGAACATCCAGCTCGTGCGCGCGGCCGACCTGCTGCTGGCCGGCCTCGACCGGGTGCTGGCGGCGCTGAAGACCCGTGCCTACGAGCATAAGGACACCGTCCG
The DNA here is from genome assembly GCF_021391315.1 of Cereibacter azotoformans. Taxonomy (NCBI): domain Bacteria; kingdom Pseudomonadati; phylum Pseudomonadota; class Alphaproteobacteria; order Rhodobacterales; family Paracoccaceae; genus Cereibacter; species Cereibacter azotoformans. The sequence continues at coordinate 2,055,086 of NZ_CP090021.1, forward strand.
CATCGGGCGCAGCCACGGCATTCATGCCGAGCCGACGACGATGGGCCTGACCTTCGCGCGCTTCTACGCCGAGATGGCGAGGAACCGCACGCGCCTCGTCAATGCGCGCGCCGAGGTCGCCACCGGCGCGATCTCGGGCGCCGTCGGCACCTTCGCCAACATCGACCCCCGCGTCGAGGAGCATGTCTGCGAGAAGCTGGGCCTCCTCCCCGAGCCGATCTCGACCCAGGTGATCCCGCGCGACCGGCACGCCATGTTCTTCGCCACGCTGGGGGTCATCGCCTCGTCGATCGAAAACGTCGCGATCGAGATCCGGCACATGCAGCGCACCGAGGTGCTGGAAGCGGAAGAGTTCTTCTCGCCCGGCCAGAAGGGCTCGTCGGCGATGCCGCACAAGCGCAACCCGGTGCTGACCGAGAACCTGACCGGCCTTGCGCGGCTGGTGCGGATGGCCGTCATCCCGGCGATGGAGAACGTGGCGCTCTGGCACGAACGCGACATCTCGCATTCCTCGGTGGAGCGCGCCATCGGCCCCGACGCCACGATCACGCTGGATTTCGCGCTGCACCGGCTGGCGGGTGTGGTGGAAAAGCTCGTGGTCTATCCCGAGAACATGCTGAAGAACATGAACAAGTTCCGCGGCCTCGTGATGAGCCAGCGCGTGCTGCTGGCCCTGACGCAGGCCGGCGTGAGCCGCGAGGACAGCTATCGCCTCGTGCAGCGCAACGCGATGAAGGTCTGGGAAGAGGGCAAGGACTTCAAGGAGGAGCTGCTGGCCGATCCCGAAGTGACGGCCGCGCTGAGCCCGGCCGAGATCGAGGAGAAGTTCGACCTCGGCTACCATCTCAAGCACGTCGATACGATCTTCGCCCGCGTCTTCGGAGCCTGAGCGGGAAAGTCTGCCCTTCACGCGTGCGTGACGCCCCGCGGTCTCTGGCCGCGGGGCGAATCATGTTAGCCTTCGTTGGTGCGATTGACGCCGGCCTTTGCCATCCCACCCCTGACAGGAGGAATGAATGACGAAGCTGACCCTCGCGACCCTCGCCCTCATCGCCGCACCCGCGCTCGCTCTGGCGGACTGCCCGATGAAGCACCAGACCACCGTCTCCATCTGTGGCGACGGGCAGGTCTATGATCCGGTGGCCAAGGCCTGCACGACCGTCACCGGCTAAGGCGGCATTAACCGCCCGCCGGCCAAGCTGCCCCGGTAGAGACAGCGATTCGGGGCAGCATGTCACAGGCTATGGCACGAATACGCCCGGTTCAGCGGGCGGTTCCCATCGAGAGGGACGAGGGGGAGCCACGCCCCCTCTCCCGCCGCGAAAAGGCGGCCATCATCGTGCGGCTTCTGCTGGCGGAGGGTGCGCCCCTGCTGCTGACCGCCCTGCCCGAGGACATGCAGGAGGGCCTCGCCGAGCAGATGGCCCGGATGCGCACGATCGACCGCGCGACCATGACCGCCGTGGTCGAAGAGTTCGTGGGCGAGCTTGAGGCCGTGGGCCTTTCTTTCCCCGGCGGGCTCGAAGGGGCGCTGGCCGTGATGGACGGCCATATCAGCCCGACGGCGGCCACCCGCCTGCGGCGCCAGGCCGGCGCGAAGGGCGATCCGTGGGAACGTCTGGTCACGATGCCCGCCGAATCGCTGCTCAAGGTGCTGGAAGAGGAAAGCGTCGAGGTGGCGGCCGTCATGCTGTCCAAACTGCCGGTGCCCAAGGCCGCGGACCTTCTCGGCAAGCTGCCGGGCGAGAAGGCGCGGCGCGTGGCCTACGCCGTCTCGATGACCGGCTCGGTCGAGCCCGAGACCGTCCGCCGGATCGGGATCTCGCTGCTGACGCAGCTTGACGCCGAGCCTGCGCGCGCCTTCACAGCCACGCCTGTCGAACGGGTGGGCGCAATCCTCAACGTCTCGGCCGCGATGACCCGCGACGACGTGCTGAAAGGCCTCGACGAGACCGACGCGGCCTTCGCCGAACAGGTGCGGAAGGCGATCTTCACCTTTCAGCATGTGCCCCGGCGGCTGTTGGCGCGCGACGTGCCCAAGGTGGCGCGCGTCGTGGATCAGGGGCGTCTGGTCACGGTGGTGGCCGCCGCCTCGACGCGGCCGGACCTGTCGGAGGGGGTGGAATTCCTCCTCTCCAACATGTCGCAGCGGCTCGCGCAGGCGCTGCGCGAAGATGCCACGGCGCGCGGCCGGGTAAAGGACAAGGAGGCGGAGGAGGCGATGAATTCGGTCGTTGCCGGCATCCGCCAACTCGAAGTCGCAGGCGAGCTGGTGCTCGTGGTGGAGGGTGAGGCCGACTAGGCAGGCCCCTTGCCGCCTCGCCATCCGCCGTCCGCGGCGCAGCTCTCCCGGGAGCCGACGCAGGGGGAAAGCAGCCCCTCCGCATGGGCTGCCCGCCGAGCCGCCCCTGCACGAGCCGGGCCTCCTGCAGGGGTTCCGGCCCCTCGGCTTGAGCTTCCGGGCGGGCGTCTCTATGTCTGCCCTGTCCCACAAATGCGGCGCTGGCCGCGGAGATGATGGCTTCCAGACGAACCGGACCCGCCGCCTGGGCGCAAGATCGCCTGTTGCGCACCCTCATCGGTGCGCTGCTCCTGCTGCCTTACGAGTGGCGCGTTCCGCTCTGCGGCTGGGTCATGTCGCGCCTGATCGCCCCCCTTGCGGGCTGGGACCGGCGGGTGAGGGACAATCTCGCCCGCGTTCTGCCCGACCTGCCGCCGGCCGAGGTTCGCCGCCTCATGCGCAAGGTGCCGGACAATGTCGGGCGGGCGGTGATCGAATCCTACTCGGGCCAGGCCTTTGTCGAACGCGCGTCGCGCAATCCCGTCACGGGTCCGGGTCTTGCCACGCTCGAGGCCGCCCATGCCGAAGGGCGGCCGGTTGTCCTCGTGACCGGGCATTTCGGCAATTACGACGCGAGCCGGGCAGCCCTCCGGGCCCGCGGGTTCCGCATCGGGGGCCTCTACCGGCCGATGAACAACCGCTATTTCAACGAGCATTACGTTCAGGCCATGGCCGCGATCGGAGGCCCCGTCTTCCCGCGCGGCAAGGCGGGGTTCGCGGGCATGCTGCGCCACCTGAAGGGCGGGGGCATGCTCGGGCTGCTGATCGATGTGCACATGCGCGACGGCGCGGTGCTGCGCTTCTTCGGCCATCCGGCCAAGACGGCCCTTTCGGCGGCAGAGCTGGCCCTGAAATATGACGCGCCGCTGGTGCCGGTCTATGCGATCCGCGCCGAGAACGGCCTCGACTTCGATATCCGCGTGGGGGATCCGATCGCACGGGGCACGCCGGCCGAGATGACGCAGGCGCTGAACGACTCGCTTGAGGCGGTGGTGCGCGATCACCTCGACCAGTGGTTCTGGATCCACCGTCGCTGGCGCGTGCCGACCCAGTGATGCGCCCCGGCCGCCGGTGATGTCAGATCAGCCGGACCTGCGTGCCCACCCGCGCCAGACTGAAAAGCTCGGCGATGTCGGCATTGTGCAGCCCGATGCAGCCATGAGCGACCTCGCCACCCAACAGAGCGGGATCGGAGATCCCGTGGATGCGGAAATGGTCCCATTCGAGACAGAGCGCGTGGGTCCCGAACGGATTGCCCGGTCCCGGCGGAAGGCTCACCGGCAGGCCCGGATCGCGCTCGCGCATGGCGGGCGTCGGGCGCCAGGTCGGGCCCTCGACCTTGCGGATGATCCGCGTCACTCCCACCCGCGAGAGATCGCGCGCCGCCGGCACGGCTGCGGGAAAGCGGCGGTGAACAGTTCCATCCTCGGACCAGAAGAGGACGGCGCGCTGCCGCAGGTCGGCCAGAATCGCCCCGCGCGCGAGCGACGGGAAATGATCGCGCCAACGGACCGGCGCCTGTGGCGCGGCCTGAGCCTCGCGGGCCCCGTCGGCCAGCGCGATCCCGGCTGCGGCGGCCGCCAAAGCCGACAGGATCCCCCGCCGTCGAAGGTTGAGCTTCTGCATGGAAATGGTCCTGCTCGTTGTGTTTTTGTTGCAGGCGGCCGCTTCTGGCCGCGCCTTGCCGACAAGGTGGTGCCGGCCGTTTCTCCGGGCAACTCACGTTTCGTTTCCGCTGGGGAAATCCGCCGACCGGGGCGGGAGCGGGCGGGCCGGGAGCCGTCTGGACCCGGCCCCCGCCCGGTGATTAAGTGGCGGCCGCAAGAGGCAGGAGACCAGAATGGCATTCGGCAAGAACATCCGCACCTTCTTTGAGGGCCGCTGGCACGAGGGCGACGTGCCGGTCATGCGCGCGGCCGATCACGGGATCTGGCAGGGCTCTTCGGTGTTCGACGGGGCGCGGTTCTTCGACGGGGTGGCGCCGGACCTCGAGGCCCACTGCGCCCGCGTGAACCGCTCGGCCGAGGCGCTGATGATCACGCCGACCGTGGCCACCGACGAGATGGTGGCGATCGCCCGCGACGGGCTCAGGGCCTACGGGCGGGATCAGGCTGTCTATATCCGGCCGATGTACTGGGCGCTCGACGGGTCCGACCTGGGCGTGGCGCCAAAGCCGGGCTCGACCGGCTTCGCCCTCTGCCTCGAGGAAGTGCCGATGCCCGCACCCGAGGCCACGACCACCCTCACCCGCACGCGCTTTCGCCGCCCGGTGCTGGAGGACAATGTCTGCAACGCCAAGGCGGGTTGCCTTTATCCGAACAATGCGCGGATGCTGGTCGAGGCGCGGTCGAAAGGCTACGGCAACGCGCTGGTGGCCGATGCGATGGGCAATGTGGCCGAGACGGCGACGGCGAACGTCTTCATGGTAAAGGACGGCGTGGTCTTCACCCCGGTGGCCAACGGCACCTTCCTGTCCGGCATCACCCGCGCGCGCCATATCGCGAACCTCCGCGGGGACGGGGTGGATGTGGTCGAGACGGTGCTGACCTTCGAGGATTTCCACGGGGCGGACGAGGTGTTCCTGTCGGGCAACTTCGCCAAGGTGACACCAGTGACGGAGTTCGACGGCACGACCTATCAGGTGGGTTCCGTGACGCGGCTGGCCCGGCAGCTTTACTGGGACTGGGCCCGTTCGGCCGGCTGAGGCTTGCCTCCTCGGGCGGGCTTCGCCATGATCCGGCGGTCAGGGAGGGTGTGATGCGCAAGTTTCTGGTCGTTCTGGACGACAGCCGCGAATGCCTGAACGCGATGCGGTTTGCCGCGCTGCGCGCCGCCCACACGGGCGCGGGGGTGCAGATCCTGTCGATCATCCCGCCCGAGGAATACCAGCACTGGATGGGCGTCGCCGACCTGATGCGCAGCGAGGCGCGCGAACGGATCGAGGCCCATTTCGAGGTCTTCGCCAAGTGGATGCGCGACCGGCAGGGGATCGATCCCGAGCTTGTGATCCGCGAGGGCGATCCGGTGCAGGAGATCCTTGCGCAGGTGAAGGAGGATCCGGCGATCGGGGTGCTCGTGCTCGGCGCCTCGACCGAGAAGGCCGGGCCGGGCCCGCTGGTCACGCAGATGAGCCGGAACTCGGGCAACCTGCCGATCCCGATCACCATCGTGCCCGGCGAGATGTCGAAGGAGCGGCTGGAGGCGATCACCTGAGCCTTTGGCGGTCGTGCCGGGGCCAAGGGCCGGGGGCTCTGCCCCCGGACCCCCGGGATATTTGGCCCAGAATGAAGGGCGCAGGTCCGGGATCGGGCGGACGATCTGCGCGCTGTGCGGGCGCCTTTCTTGACTCGGGGGGTCGGGAAGCGCATATCGGGACCTGATCGCGGAGGCTGCCCCATGTTCATCCAGACCGAATCCACGCCGAACCCGGCGACGCTGAAGTTTCTGCCCGGCCAGATGGTGCTGGAGGCGGGCACCGCGGATTTCGCAAGCGCCGAGGCGGCGGCGACATCCCCGCTTGCGCGGCGGATCTTCGGCGCCGGCGGTGTGGCCTCGGTCTTCTTCGGCACGGACTTCATCGCCGTGACCAAGGAGGATGAGGTCGTCTGGGACCATGTGAAGCCGGCGATCCTCGGCGCCATCATGGAGCACTACCAGTCGGGGGCGCCGGTGCTCGAGGGCGAGCAGGCGGCCTCGGGTCATGCGACCCATGACGGGCCGGACGAGGAGATCGTGCGCCAGATCAAGGAGTTGCTTGACACGCGCGTGCGCCCGGCCGTGGCGCAGGACGGGGGAGACATCACCTTCCACGGCTTTGACCGCGGCATCGTCTATCTGCACATGCAGGGCGCCTGCGCGGGCTGCCCCTCTTCGACGCTGACGCTGAAGATGGGGATCGAGAACCTGCTCCGGCACTATATCCCCGAAGTGCTCGAGGTGCGCCCGGTTGCGGCCTGAGCCGAGGATCCTGGCCTTCGACACGTCGGCCGCGCATTGCGCGGCCGCATTGCTTTCGGGCGACCGTCTGGTGTCAGGCCGGCTCGAGCCGATGGAGAAGGGCCAGGCCGAGCGGCTGATGCCGCTTCTGGCGGAGCTGCTGGTCGAGGGCGGGATGGGCTGGGCCGATCTGGACGCGCTGGCGGTGGGCACCGGGCCGGGCAACTTCACCGGCGTGCGGATCGCGGTCGCCGCGGCGCGGGGGCTTGCGCTGGCGCTCGGGCGGCCCGCGCTGGGGGTCTCGCGCTTCGAGGCGCTGGCGCTGGGGCTGGCCGGGCCCGTCGCGGTGATCGAGGATGCCCGGCGGGACGAGGTCTATCTGAAGGATGGGGAGGCGCCGGCCCGGCTGGTCGCGCGCACGGGGCTGCAGGTGGCGGCGCGCCGGCAGGTGGGCAGTGCGGCCTTTGCGGATGTGGTGGCCCCGCTCTACCCGCTGGCCGAGGCCATCGGCCGCGTGGCGCTCGCCCGACTGGGGGAGCCGCAACCGCGGCCGGCTCCGTTCTATCTGCGCGGGGCGGATGCGGCTCCCGCGGCCGATCCCCCGCCGGTGATCCTGTGAGCGAGGCGGCCGCGATGGTGCCGGCCGGGCCCACCGCGCTTGCGGCGCTCCACGGCCGGGTGTTCGTGACGCCGCCCCCCTGGGCCGCCGGCGACTTCCGGGCCCTGCTGGGGGAGCCCTCCGTCTTTCTGCTGGCCCTGCCGCAGCCCGGCTCGACCGCCGAGGCGGTGCAGGGGCGGGAGCCTCGGGCCTTCCTGCTCGGGCGCGCCATCGCGGGCGAGGCCGAGATCCTGACGCTGGCCGTGGATCCCGGCGCGCGGCGCTGCGGCCTTGGCCGGCAGCTGGTGGAAGCCTTTCTCGGGGCCGCCCGCGCGCGCGGAGCCGAGAGGGCCTTTCTCGAAGTGGCGGCCGACAATGCCCCTGCCCTCGGCCTCTACGCGGCGGCGGGCTTTGGCGAGGCCGGGCGCCGGCGCGGCTACTACCGGACGCCCGACGGCCAGCGGCTCGACGCGATCGTCATGAGCCGCGGCCTGGGCTGACGCCGCGGCACGGGAGGCCCGCAGTGGAAGCCCTCGCACCGCCTTGCAGAATCCTGTTGACCCTGTTGCACCCTTCGGCCCTAGATTGAGCCGGACCTGCCGCGACCGGACAGGCAAAGAGCCGGCCGCGCGAAACGACAACCGGGAGAGCTCCATGACCTTCACCAAGACCCTTGCCGGCACTGCCGCGGCCCTTGCGCTGACCGCAGGGGCCGCGCTGGCCGATCCGGCGCTGATCTTCGATCTGGGCGGCAAGTTCGACAAGTCCTTCAACGAGGCGGCCTTCAACGGCGCGCAACGCTGGGTGCAGGAGACCGGCGGCAGCTACAAGGAACTGGAGATGCAGTCCGAGGCACAGCGCGAGCAGGCGCTGCGCCGGCTGGCCGAGACGGGCGCCAATCCGATCGTGATGACGGGCTTTGCCTTCGGAGAGGTTCTCGACAAGGTGGCCCCGGACTATCCCGACACGCGCTTTGCCATCATCGACGCGGTGGTGGACCAGCCCAACGTCCGCTCGGTGATCTTTTCCGAACATCAGGGCTCGTATCTCGTGGGGATGATGGCGGCCATGGCCTCGAAGACGGCCACCGTGGGCTTCGTGGGCGGCATGGACATCCCGCTGATCCGCAAGTTTGCCTGCGGCTATGCGCAGGGCGTGAAGGCGGTGAACGCCGAGGCGCGGGTCGTGATCAACATGACCGGCACCACCCCGGCGGCCTGGGCCGATCCGGTCAAGGGCGCGGAGCTGGCCCGGTCGCAGATCTCGCAGGGGGCGGACGTGATCTATGCCGCCGCGGGCTCGACCGGCCTGGGCGTGCTGCAGGCGGCGGCGGACGAGAACATCCTCTCGATCGGGGTGGACAGCAACCAGAACCACCTGCATCCGGGCAAGGTGCTGACCTCGATGATCAAGCGGGTGGACAATACGGTGCATGACGCCTTCGTGGCGGGCACCGACCTCGAGACGGGCACGTTCGTTGCGGATCTGGCCGGCGACGGCGTCGGCTACGCGCTGGACGAACACAACGCCGCTCTCGTGACCGAGGAGATGAAGACCGCTGTCGATACCGCGGCCGAACAGATCAAGTCGGGCGAGATCGAGGTGCACGACTACATGTCCGACAACACCTGCCCCGCCGCGACCTTCTGAGAATGGCCGAGCGGCAGGCACAGGGGCGGCCGGAGGCGGCCGCCCTTCCCCCGGCCATCGAACTGCGGGGGATCTCGAAGGCCTTCGGGCCGGTGCAGGCGAACCGCGACATCTCGGTGAGGGTCGCCCGCGGCACGATCCACGGCATCGTGGGCGAGAATGGGGCGGGCAAGTCCACGCTCATGTCGATCCTCTACGGCTTTTACCGGGCGGATTCGGGCGAGATCCTGATCGGCGGAAAGCCCACCGCCATTCCCGACAGCCAGAGCGCCATCCGCGCCGGCATCGGAATGGTGTTCCAGCATTTCAAGCTGGTCCCGAATTTCACCGTGCTCGAGAATGTCATCCTGGGCGCCGAGGACGGCCCGCGGCTGCGCCCCGCGCTGGCCAAGGCTCGGAGGGAGCTCACGCGGCTGGCCGAGGATTACGAGCTCGACGTCGATCCCGATGCGCTGGTCGAGGATCTGTCGGTCGGCCACCAGCAGCGGGTCGAGATCCTCAAGGCGCTCTACCGGCAGGCCGACATCCTGATCCTCGACGAGCCCACGGGCGTGCTGACACCCGCCGAGGCGGACCATCTGTTCCGCATCCTCGGGGGGCTGAAGCAGCAGGGCAAGACCATCATCCTCATCACCCACAAGCTGCGCGAGATCATGGAGATCACCGACGAGGTGAGCGTGATGCGCCGCGGCGAGATGGTGGCGACCGTGCGGACGGCCCAAACGAGCCCCGAGGCGCTGGCCGAGCTGATGGTAGGGCGCAAGGTGCTGCTGCGCGTGGACAAGGCACCGGCCGCGCCGGGCCGGACGGTGCTCGAGGTCGAGGATCTGCGGGTGCGCGATGCTCATGGCGTCGAGCGGCTCAAGGGCGTGAGCCTTGCGGTGCGCGCGGGCGAGATCCTCGGCATCGCCGGCGTCGCGGGCAACGGCCAGTCCGAGCTTCTGGAGGTGCTGGGCGGGATCGCGCGCGGCACGGGGCATGTGCGGCTGAACGGGACCGAGCTGGATCTCTCGGGGCGGGGCTGCAACGGGCGCGCCCGGCGCGCGGCCGGCATCGCCCATGTGCCCGAGGACCGGCAGCATCTGGGCCTGATCCTCGACTTCGCGGCGTGGGAGAATGTAGCCTTCGGCTATCAGGACGCGCCGGAATACCGCTCGGGGCGGTTCTTCATGGACAATGAGGCGCTGCGCACCGACTGCGAGGGCAAGATGGCGCGTTTCGACGTGCGCCCGCCCATCGCCTCGCTTGAGGGCAAGAGTTTCTCGGGCGGCAATCAGCAGAAGCTGATCGTGGCCCGCGAGATCGAGCGCAACCCCGATCTGCTGCTGATCGGGCAACCGACGCGCGGCGTGGACATCGGCGCCATCGAGTTCATCCACAAGCAGATCGTGGCGCTGCGCGACGCGGGCAAGGCGATCCTTCTGGTCAGCGTGGAACTCGACGAGATCCTGAGCCTCTCGGACCGGATCGCGGTGATGTTCGACGGTCGCATCATGGGCCTGCGCGACCCGGCGGCAACGAACGAGCGCGAGCTGGGCCTGCTGATGGCCGGCGTGGACGACACGAGGGGGGCCGCCTGATGGACAGGATGCCGGGCTGGGCGGATGCGCTCCTCGTGCCGCTGATCTCGCTTCTGGTGGCCTTTGCCATCTCGTCGCTGGTGATCCTCGCCATCGGCGAGAACCCGTGGGAGGCGATGAAACTCATGGTGACGGGGGCGCTCGGCTCCAGCTACGGCTGGGGCTACACGCTCTATTACGCGACGAACTTCATCTTCACCGGGCTGGCCGTGTCGGTGGCCTTCCACGCGGGCCTGTTCAACATCGGCGGCGAGGGTCAGGCGACGCTGGGCGGGCTCGGGGTGGCGCTCGCCTGCCTCTTCGTGCCCTGGCCGCACTGGTCGCTGGCGCTGATCGGGGCCGCGGCGATGGGCGCGGCCTTCGGCGCGCTCTGGGCCGCCCTGCCCGCCTGGCTTCAGGCCCGCCGCGGCAGCCATATCGTCATCACGACGATCATGTTCAACTTCATCGCCGCCTCGCTGCTGAACTACGTCCTTGTCAACGTGCTGCGCCCGACCGGCAGCATGGACCCGGCGACCGCGCGCTTTCCCGCGGGCACGAACCTGCCCGGCATCGGCGACATGCTCACCGCCATCGGCATCCCCTTCGCCCGGACGACTCCCGCCAACATCAGCCTTTTCGTCGCGATCGGGGCCTGCATCCTCGTCTGGGCGCTGATCTGGCGGACGCGGCTCGGCTACGAGATCCGCGCCTTCGGCAAGTCCGAAAAGGCCGCCGTCTATGCCGGGATCTCGCCCGTCCGCATCACCATGCTGGCCATGCTGATCTCGGGGGCGCTGGCGGGCCTCATGGCGATCAACAACGTGATGGGCGAGGCCGAGCGGCTGGTGCTGAACTCGGTCGAGGGGGCGGGCTTCATCGGCATCGCGGTGGCGCTGATGGGGCGGAGCCACCCGTTCGGGGTGCTGCTGGCGGCGCTGCTGTTCGGCTTCCTCTATCAGGGGGGCGCGGAGCTTGCGCTCTGGACCTCGATCCCGCGGGAGCTGATCACCGTGATCCAGGCGCTGGTGATCCTCTTCACCGGGGCGCTCGACAACATGGTGCGTCAGCCGGTCGAGGCCCTGTTCCTGCGCGCGCGGAAGGGGGCGAAGTGATGGATCTGCCGACCCTCCTCCAGATCCTCGATTCGATGATCCGGCTGGGCGCGCCGCTGTTGCTGGCCTGCCTTGCCGGGCTCTTTTCGGAACGCGCGGGGATCTTCGACATCGGGCTCGAGGGCAAGATGCTCTCGGCGGCCTTCCTCTCGGCGGCGGTGGCCTTCGTGACCGGATCGGTCTGGCTGGGCGTGCTGGCCGGGCTGGTGGCGGCGCTGATGATGTCGGCGATCCACGGGCTCGCCTCGATCACCTTCCGCGGCAACCAGCTGATTTCGGGCGTGGCGATCAACTTCCTCGCCTCGGGGCTGACGGTGCTGCTGGGACAGTACTGGTTCGCGCTAGGGGGCCGCACGCCCTCCCTCGAGGGAGCGGCGCGGTTCATGCCGATCACGCTGCCCTTCGCGCGCGAGCTGCGCGAGGTGCCGGTGATCGGCCCGATCTATTACGAGCTGATCTCGGGACACACCGCCCTCGTCTATGTCGCCTTCGCGCTCGTGCCGCTGTCGTGGTGGCTGCTCTACCGGACACGCTTCGGGCTGAGGCTGCGCGCCGTCGGCGAGAACCCGGCCGCGGTCGATACGGCGGGCGTCTCGGTGGTGGGCATCCGCTACGCCGCGGTGGCGATCTGCGGGCTTCTGACCGGGCTCGCGGGGGCTTACCTCGCCTGCGGGCTCTCGGCGGGGTTCGTCAAGGAGATGACGGCGGGGCGCGGCTACATCGCGCTCGCCGCCCTGATCTTCGCCAAGTGGCGGCCGTGGCAGGCGCTGGGGGCGACCATGCTCTTTGGCCTGCTCGAGGCGGTGGCCAACCGTTACCAGTCGCTGAACCTCTGGGGGGTGCCGCTTCCGGTGCAGTTCATGCAGGCGCTTCCCTACATTCTCACCGTCATCATCCTGGCCGGCTTCGTCGGCAAGGCGATCCCGCCGCGCGCCGGCGGCCAACCCTATGTGAAGGAGCGCTGAGATGCCCGTCGAGACGATCGCAGGCCAGATCCGGGCGCGTGCGGGGCACGAGCCGGTGCGGCTCGGCCTCGTGCTCGGCTCGGGGCTGGGCCATCTGGCCGAAGCGGTCGAGGGCGTGGCGCTGCCCTACGAGGAGCTGACGGGCTTTCCCCATGCCGGTGTCTCGGGCCACAATCCGAAGCTGGTGGTGGGCACCCTCGAGGGGGTGCGCGTGGCCGTCTTCGGCGGGCGGGCCCATTACTACGAGAGCGGCAACCCGGCCGCGATGCGCCTGCCGCTGGCCGTGCTGAAGGAACTGGGGGCCGAGGCGCTGATCGCGACCAATGCGGCCGGAAGCCTGCGGGCCGACCTGCCGCCGGGCAGCCTCATGCTGCTGTCGGACCATATCAACCTGTCCGGCGCCAACCCGCTGATCGGCGAGCCGTCGGACGCCCGCTTCGTGCCCATGACCGACGCCCACGATCCGGCCCTGCGCGCGCGGCTGCGCGAGGCCGCCCGCGCCGCAGGCGTGGATCTTAGCGAAGGGGTCTATGCCTGGTTCTCGGGCCCCTCCTTCGAGACGCCGGCCGAGATCCGCATGGCCCGGACCCTCGGCGCGGATGCGGTCGGCATGTCCACCGTGCCCGAAGTGATCCTCGCCCGCTTCCTCGGGCTGCGCGTCGCGGCGATCTCGACCATCACCAACATGGGCGCGGGCCTGTCCGACGAGGCGATCAGCCACGAGCACACCAAGGCGATGGCGCCCCTCGGAGCGGCCAAGCTCGAGACGCTGCTGCGGGAGTTCCTGCGCCGGCTGCGATGAGGCACCCGCCAGACCCGCCATTTGACAAGTCATGACGCAGCGCGCATGTCTTGAGCACGTCCCCTCCCCCTCGTGAACGGCTCCATGCAGCTTTACCTGCCCATCGCCGAGGTGTCGGTCAACATCTTCCTCCTTCTGGGGCTCGGCGGGATCGTCGGCTTCATGTCCGGCATGTTCGGCGTGGGCGGAGGGTTCCTCATCACGCCGCTTCTGTTCTTCATCGGCATTCCCCCCGCCGTGGCGGTGGCCACCGGCGCCAATCAGGTGGTGGCCTCGTCGGTCTCGGGCGTGCTGGCGCAGATCAAGCGCAAGGCGGTCGATTTCCGAATGGGGATGGTGCTGCTGGCCGGAGGCGTGGCGGGATCGGCCTTCGGCGTCGCCGTCTTTGCGCGGCTGAACACGCTCGGGCAGGTCGATCTCTTCGTGCAGCTCTCCTATGTGCTGTTCCTCGGCCTCGTCGGCGCCCTCATGCTTCAAGAGAGCATCCGGGCGCTGAGACGGGCCCGGCGGACCGATGCGCCCGTCCGGCGTTCGCGCCAGCATGGCTGGGCGCACAAGATGCCGCTGAAGATGAAGTTCCGGGCCTCGGGCCTCTACATCTCGGTGATCCCGCCGCTGCTCGTGGGGGCCTTCGTGGGCTTCCTTGCGGCGATCATGGGGGTGGGCGGCGGCTTCATCATGGTGCCCGCCATGATCTACCTGCTGGGGATGCCCACCAAGATCGTGATCGGCACCTCGCTGTTCCAGATCATCTTCGTGACGGCCTTCACCACGGTCATGCACGCCGTCACCAGCCAGACGGTGGACATGGCGCTGGCGCTGCTGCTGATCCTGGGCGGGGTCATCGGCGCGCAGGTGGGCGCCCGGATCGGCGTGCGCCTCCGGGCCGAGCAGTTGCGCATCCTGCTCTCGCTTCTGGTGCTCGCCGTCTGCGGCAAGATCGCGGCCGACCTGCTGATCCGGCCGAACGAGCTTTACAGCCTGACCGTGGGGGTGCTGCCATGATCCGGCTGCTCGTCCTGATCCTCGCCCTCTGCGCGCCCTCCGCGCTGGCGCAGGACGAGCGCATCGTGCTTGGCCTCTCGGAGACGCGGGTGGCGATCACCGCGAATTTCCAGGGCTCGCAGATCATGATCTACGGCGCCGTGCAGCGCTACAGCCCGGAACCCGAGGGCAATCTCGGCGTGATCGTGACCGTCTCGGGACCGCCCACGCAGGTCATGGTCCGCAAGAAGGAGCGGCGGGTCGGCATCTGGATCAACCGCGAGAAGGTGCGGATCGGCCGCGCGCCGAGCTTCTACGCCGTGGCGACCTCGGGGCCGCTCGACGAGGTGCTCTCGGAGACCGACAACCTGCGCTACAAGATCGCCATCCCCCGCGCCATCCGCGCCATCGGGATCAGCGCGCAGGCCGAAAATGCGCCGCCCTTCGTGGAGGCGCTGGAACGGATCCGCACGAACGAGGGGCTCTATGCGATGCAGGAGGGGGCCGTGCGGCTGACCGCGGGCACGCTCTTTCGCACCGACATCCAGCTTCCGGTCAATCTCACCGAGGGCAACTATGGCGTGCGGGTGCTTCTGACCCGTGACGGTCAGGTGGTGGACGTGTTCGAGGACAGCATCGGCGTGCAGAAGGCCGGGGTCGAGCGGTTCATCCACGCGCTTGCCCACGAGCAGCCGCTGATCTACGGCCTTCTGTCGCTGGTTCTGGCGGTGGTCGCCGGCTGGGGCGCTGCGGCGGCCTTCCGCTTCGTGCGCTGACGGCCGCTCTCAGCCGTTGCGCGTGGGCATCAGGAAATGGCCGGTGGCCTGCGCAAAGGGGCGCAGGCGGTTGTCCTGCCAGGCCTCGACATGGACGCTTGCGTAGCGGCGGCCCGAGCGGTTGACCCGAGCGCGCGCATAGGCGTCGCGCGGCAGGCCCGAGCGGAGGTAATCCACCGTGAAGTCGATGGTCTTGGGCAGGCGCGGCAGATGCGCCTCGATCTGGGCGGGGTCGAGACGGCCCTGCTCCATCTCGTGCCAGAGGACCGACCAGGACAGTTCGATGATCGCGGCCACCTCGAGAAAGGCCGCCGTCACGCCGCCGTGGATCGCGGGCAGCATCGGGTTGCCGATCAGCTTTTCATCGAAGGGCAGGACGGCGGTCAGCTCGTCGCCCCGCCGGTCGAACTGGATGCCGAGATAGGTGATGTAGGGCACGCCCGAGACGAGCGCGCGCAGCGCCGCGTCGCGCCGCTGCTTGACCACCTGAACGGGTTCGGGCTGCGGCCGGCTCATTGCGTCTCTCCCTTCGCTTCGGCCGCCCCCGCGACGGCCGTGGTGGCACCCGCCTCGCCTTCCCTGCGCGGGCGCTCGACGGTGAAGGCGCCCGAGGCGGTGGCCACGGGCCGGCTCTCGTCCTCGTCGGTCGCCACGGCCCGCACGAAGGCCACGGTGCGGGTGACATGGTAGCATTCGGCCACCGCCCGGATGCGCTGCCCCGGCGCGGCGGGCCGCATGTAGTCGATGCGCAGATCGAGCGTCGCGGTCGAGGGTCCGGCCTCGGGATGGGACATGACGGCGGCGCCGCTCGCCGTGTCCATCAGGGCCGAGACTGCGCCGCCGTGGATCACCCCCGTCGCGGGATCGCCCACGAAGCGCGCGTCCCACGGCATCGAGATCACCGCCCGCCCCTCTCCGAGTTCGTCCAGATGCATGGCCAGCGCGCGCGAATGCGGGATGGCCTCGATGAACTGCCGGGCGAGCGTGATGTCTGTCATGGGTCACCTTCCTCAGAGGCCTGCATCATCGCCCATCGCACGCGGGCCGCAAGGCCAGATTGCACCCGCACCGCCTTGCGCTTACGGTGCGGCCACGGAGGAAGCCCATGTCGGAAACGCGTCTCAACTTCAAGGAAATGTGCGCCCGGTTCGACGTCACGCCCCGGACCCTGCGCTACTACGAATACATCGAGTTGCTGCAGCCCGAGAAGGATGGCCGCGCCCGCTTCTACGGCCCGCGCGAGATCGCCCGCATGACGCTGATCCTGCGCGGCCGCCGCTTCGGCTTCGGCCTCGAGGAAATCCGGCAATGGCTGCTCATCTACCAGCAGAAGGGCACCCGGCCCCAGCTGGAAGCCTGGATCGAGATGGCCGACCGGCAGCTCGGGGAACTGACCCGGCAGCGGGCGGAACTCGATGTCACGATCGCGGATCTGCAGGCGCTGCGGGACTCGACCGCTGCGGAACTGGCCGCCCCCGAAAGCTGACACGACGTCACAGGAGACTTTGACGTCACGTCACGTTTACGTCAACGTCAACTCCTCTGGTAACCCTGTCTCGGCGATCCATCTGGAGGGCAGAACTGCCCCACCGGACCGTGCGAGAGAGTGATGACCAGCGACGTGATGACCATCCGGGAAATGTGCGACGCGTTCGACGTGACGCCCCGCACCTTGCGCTTTTACGAGTCGAAGGAACTGCTGTTTCCGATCCGGGACGGCACCCGACGCCTCTTCACGCGGCGGGATCGCGCGCGGCTGAAGCTGATCCTGCGCGGCAAGCGGTTCGGCTTCAGCCTCGAGGAGATCCGTCAGCTTCTCGACCTCTACGACCGCGACGGCAGCCAGGAGCTGCAGCTCGAGCGCACCTATCAGGTGGCCCGGCAGCGGCTGGAGCAGATGGAGCGGCAGCGGGCCGAACTCGACGAGGCGATCGCGGAGCTGAAGGACCAGCTGGCCTGGGGCGAGGAGGCGCTGGCCGCCTTCCGCCGCGCGGCGGCAGAGTAAGGACAGAGGGGGAGGAGACGATGCCAATCTACAACGCACCCGTGACCGACATGCAGTTCATCCTGCATGAGGTGCTGAACGTGTCCGGGTCCGAGGTTCCCGGCTATGACGAGCTGGAACCCGACTTCACCTCGGCCGTGCTGGAAGAGGCGGGCAAGCTGGCCCGGGACGTGCTCGCGCCGCTGAACCGGGTGGGCGATACGCAGGGCTGCCGGCTGGAGAACGGCGTCGTGCGCACGCCCGAGGGCTTCGCCGAGGCCTTCGCCCAGCTCAAGGACGGCGGCTGGACCGCGCTGGACTGCGACCCCGAATATGGCGGCCAGGGCCTGCCCTACATCATGCAGACGGCGGTGGGCGAGATCTTCGTCTCGGCCAACATGGCCTTCAACATGTATCAGGGCCTGACGCACGGCGCCTATTCCGCGATCCACACCCACGGCACGGAGGAGCAGAAGCGCACCTGGCTGCCCAAGATGGTCACCTGCGACTGGACCGGCACCATGAACCTGACCGAGCCCCATGCGGGCACGGATCTCGGCATGATGCGCACCAAGGCCGAGCCGCAGGAGGATGGCTCCTACCTCATCACCGGCGAGAAGATCTTCATCTCGGCGGGCGATCACGACCTGGCCGAGAACATCGTCCATCTGGTGCTGGCCAAGGCGCCGGGCGGCGGCGAGGGGACCAAGGGCGTCTCGCTCTTCATCGTGCCGAAATATCTCGTGAACGAGGACGGCTCGCTTGGCGACCGCAACCATGTCTCGGTCGGCAAGATCGAGCACAAGATGGGCATCCACGGCAACGCGACCTGCGTGCTGAACTACGACGGCGCCAAGGGCTGGCTTCTGGGCGAGCTGCACAAGGGGATGCGCGCCATGTTCACCATGATGAACGAGGCGCGGCTCGGCGTGGGTCTGCAGGGCTATGCCGTGGCCGAGACCGCCTATCAGAACGCCGTCGCCTACGCCCGTGACCGGCTGCAGGGCCGCTCGCTCTCGGGTCAGGGGACGACAGCGGGGGCGGCCGATCCGCTGATCGTGCATCCCGACATCCGCCGCAACCTGATGGACCAGAAGAGCTTCGTCGAAGGCGCCCGCGCGCTGACCTTCTGGGGCGCGCAGCTCATCGACCGTTCGGTGCGGCTGGGGGATGCCGAGGCCGAAGGGCTGATCTCGCTGCTGACGCCGGTCATCAAGGGCTTCCAGACCGACAAGGGTCTCGAAAGCGCGGTGGCCGCGCAGCAGGTCTGGGGCGGGCACGGCTATGTCGAGGAGAACGGCATGAGCCAGTTCGTCCGCGACGCGCGGATCGCCATGATCTACGAGGGCGCGAACGGCATCCAGGCGCTCGACCTCGTGGGGCGCAAGCTGGCGGCGGACGGCGGCAAGCCGGCCATGGCCTTCTTCCACATGATCCGCGCCTTCCTGAAGGAGAACGAGGAGGATGCCCGGCTCAAGGGCTTCCTCGAACCGCTGAAGCAGGCCTCGAAGGACACGCAGAAGGCGGCGCTGTTCTTTGCCGAGAAGGGGATCAAGAACCCCGACGAGGCGCTGGCGGGGTCCTACGACTTCATGACGATGATGGGGCATCTCTGCCTCGGCTACATGTGGGCAAGGATGGCGAAGGCCGCTCTGGCGGCGCTCGACGCGGGCCGCGGTGACCGGGATGCGCTCGAGGCCAAGATCGCGACCGGGCGCTACTACATGGCCCGCCACCTGCCCGCGACCGCGCTGCATCTGGCGCGGATCGAGACCGGGGCAGAGCCGGTGATGGGCCTGCCCGCCGAGGCCTTCTGAGGCCACATCCGGGAGGGGATGATGCGCGAGGGATGGACAGAGGAACCGGCCGCGCGAGGCGGCTGCCAGTGCGGCGCGGTGCGCTACGAGGTGCCGGCCGGGCCGAAGCTCGCGTCGGTCTGCCACTGCCGGATGTGCCAGCGCGCGACGGGCAACGCCTTCGCGCCGCTTCTCGAGGTGACGAGCGCGGGGATCGTCTGGCAGGGCGAACCGGCGGTCTGGGCCTCGTCCAGCGTCGCCGAGCGCGGCTTCTGCGCCATCTGCGGCACGCCCCTCTTCTTCCGGGACAAGGACGGCGACACGACCGAGTTCATGGCGGGCGCGCTGTCGGGCTTCGACTTCCGGCCGGTGCTGAACTCGGGCGTCGAGGGGCGGGTGGCGTGGCTGGCATCGCTGCCCCACCAGCGCGACCGGGAAACGCGACCGGAGCTGCTCGCCCGGGTCGTCTCGCATCAGGCCCCCGAAGATTGACCGCGTGCCCGAGAGGGGGCGCGCGAACCGACCAGCAGGGCCGGGCCATCGCAGCCGGGCCGAGGAGGACAGATGACGGAAGCCTATATCTATGACGCCCTGCGCACGCCGCGCGGCAAGGGCCGCCCGGACGGTGCGCTGCACGAGGTGACGGCGCTCACGCTTTCGGCGCGGGTGCTGAACGCCGTGAAGGAGCGCAACAACCTCGACGGCGCCGCGGTGGAGGATGTGATCTGGGGCAATGCCACGCAGGTCGGCGAACAGGGCGGCTGCCTTGCCCGTTCGGCGGTGCTGCTGTCGGATCTCGACGAGACGATCCCGGGGCTCTCGATCAACCGCTTCTGCGCGAGCGGGATGGAGGCGGTGAACCTCGCCGCCAACCAGGTGCGCGCCGGCGCGGGCGAGGCCTATATCGCGGGCGGCGTCGAGATGATGAGCCGCGTCGCGATGGGATCGGACGGGGCGGCCATCGCGGTGGACCCCTCGCTGGCGATGAAAAGCTATTTCGTGCCGCAGGGCATCTCGGCCGACATCATCGCGACCCGCTTCGGCTTCAGCCGGGACGAGGCCGACGCGCTGGCGGTGGAAAGCCAGCGCCGCGCCGCGGCCGCCTGGGCCGAGGGCCGCTTTGCCCGGTCCGTCGTGCCGGTGCGCGACCAGAACGGCGTGACGATCCTCGAACGGGATGAGCACATGCGGCCGGGCACGGACATGCAGTCGCTCGGCTCGCTCCGCCCCGCCTTCAAGGAGATGGGCGAGCAGATGCCGGGCTTCGACAAGCTGGCGATGATGAAATATCCCGAGCTTGAGCGGGTGGACCACATCCATCATGCGGGCAATTCCTCGGGGATCGTGGACGGCGCTGCCGCGGTGCTGATCGGCAGCCGCGCGTTCGGCGAGGCGCACGGGCTGAAACCGCGCGCGCGCATCCGGGCGACGGCCAAGATCGGCACCGATCCGACCATCATGCTGACGGGGCCGGTCCCCGTCACCGAAAAGATCCTCAGGGACTCGGGGATGCAGATTTCGGACATCGACCTGTTCGAGGTCAACGAGGCCTTCGCCGCGGTCGTCCTGCGCTTCCAGCAGGCGTTCGACGTGGATCCGGGCCGGGTCAACGTGAACGGCGGCGCGATCGCCATGGGCCATCCGCTGGGCGCCACCGGCGCGATCATCATCGGAACGCTGCTCGACGAGCTTGAACGGACGGGCAAGGGGGTAGGTCTCGCGACGCTCTGCGTGGCCTCGGGCATGGGTGCCGCCACCATCATCGAGCGCGTCTGAGGGAGGGGAACCAGATGACCGATTTCACGAGCAAGACCGACGCCGACGGCGTCTGCACCATCACCTGGGACGTGCCGGGCAAGTCGATGAACGTCATGTCGATGGACGGCTTTGCCGAACTCGACGGGCTGATCGCCGCGGCCCTCGCCGATCCGGGCGTGAAGGGGGTGATCCTCACCTCGGGCAAGAAGGACTTTGCCGGGGGGATGGATCTCAACGTCATCGCCCGCATGAAGGCCGAAGGCGGCGACGATCCGGCCAAGGCTGTGTTCGAAGGCGTGATGCAGATGCACGCCGTCCTGCGCCGGATCGAGCGCGCGGGCATGGATCCCAAGACCCACAAGGGCGGCAAGCCCATCGTGGCGGCGCTGCCCGGCACCGCGCTCGGCATCGGGCTCGAACTGCCGTTGGCCTGCCACCGCATCATCGCCGCCGACAATCCGAAGGCGAAGATCGGCCTGCCCGAGATCATGGTGGGGATCTTCCCCGGCGGCGGGGGCACGACACGGCTTGTCCGCAAGCTGGGCGCCATGATGGCCGCGCCGCTGCTGCTCGAGGGCAAGCTGAACGATCCCAGGGGCGCGAAGGCCGTGGGCGTCGTGGATGAGGTGGTGCCCGCGGACGCGCTTCTCGCGCGGGCGAAGGAATGGGTGCTGTCGGCAACGGACGCCGACCTCGTGAAGCCCTGGGACGCCAGGGGCTACAAGATGCCCGGTGGCACGCCCTACCATCCCGGCGGCTTCATGACCTTCGTGGGCGCCTCGGCCATGGTGATGGGCAAGACCATGGGCGTCTATCCGGCGGCGAAGGCGCTGCTGTCGGCGGTCTATGAGGGCGCGCTGGTGCCCTTCGACACGGCGCTGAAGATCGAGGCCCGCTGGTTCACCCATGTGCTGATGAACCCCTCCTCCTCGGCGATGATCCGGTCGCTCTTCATCAACAAGGAGGCGCTGGAGAAGGGCGCCGTCCGCCCTGCCCTGCCCGACCAGTCGGTGCGGAAGCTGGGCGTGATCGGCGCGGGCATGATGGGCGCGGGCATCGCCCATGTCGCGGCCAGCGCCGGCATCGAGGTGGTGCTGATCGACTCGACGCAGGAGGCCGCCGACCGCGGGCGGGCGCATTCGGAAGGGGTGCTCGACAAGGGGATGAAGCGGGGCAAGATCACGGCCGGGAAGAAGGCCGAGGTGCTGGCCCGCATCCTTGCGACGACCGACTACGGAACGCTCGCGGGCTGCGACCTGATCGTCGAGGCGGTGTTCGAGGATCCGTCGGTGAAGGCCGAGGTCACGCAGAAGGTCGAGGCCGTGGTGGGGCCGGAGTGCATCTTCGCCACCAACACCTCGACCCTGCCGATCTCGGGACTCGCCAAGGCCAGCCGCGATCCGGCGCAGTTCATCGGCATCCATTTCTTCTCGCCGGTGGACAAGATGCTGCTGGTCGAGATCATCCGCGGCAAGCAGACCGGCGACCGGGCCGTGGCCAAGGCGCTCGACTTCGTGCGCCAGATCCGCAAGACGCCGATCGTGGTGAACGACGCCCGCTTCTTCTACGCCAACCGCTGCATCATCCCCTATCTCAACGAAGGGATCCGCATGGTGGCCGAGGGCGTGCAGCCGGCCCTCCTCGAGAATGCGGCGCGGCTCGTGGGGATGCCGCTCGGACCGCTGCAACTGGTGGACGAGACCTCGATCGACCTCGGCGTGAAGATCGCCAAGGCCACGCGCGCCGCGATGGGCGATGCCTACCCGGATTCGGCGGTGGACGAGGTGATCTTCCGGCTGGCCGACGAGGGCCGCATGGGGCGCAAGGCAAAGGCGGGCTTCTACGCCTATGACGAGGCGGGCAAGCGGCAGGGTCTCTGGAGCGGGCTGGCGGACCGCTGGCCGGTCGCGCCACTGCAGCCGGAACTGACCGAGGTGCAGCATCGCCTCCTGTTTGCGCAGGTGCTCGAGGCGGTGCGTGCGCTCGAACAGGGCGTGCTCACCGACATCCGCGAGGGGGATGTGGGGGCGATCCTCGGCTGGGGCTTTGCGCCCTGGTCGGGCGGTCCCTTCAGCTGGCTCGACATGATCGGCGCGGCGCGGGCTGTCGAGCTGTGCGAGGACCTTGCAGGCCGGCACGGCGCACGCTTTGCACCCCCGCAACTGCTGGTCGAGATGGCCCGGCAGGGCGAGAGCTTCTACGGCCGGTTCGCGCCCCGCGCCCGCGCGGCCTGAAGCGAATGCTGCCGGAACGGGATGGGGAGGGGCAGTGCCTGCCCCTCTCCGCCTATTGCGCCGCGACGCTGTAGCTTTCGACCGGCGGGCAGATGCAGACGAGGTTGCGGTCGCCCCAGGCATTGTCCACCCGGCCGACGGGCGGCCAGTATTTGTCCACCCGGAAGGCGCCCGGCGGGAAGCAGCCCTGCTCGCGCGGATAGTTGCGATCCCAGTCGGCGACCAGGTCCTCAACCGTGTGGGGCGCGTGGCGCAGCGGGCTGTCGGCCGCCGCGATCTCGCCCGCCTCGACCGCCCGGATCTCCTCGCGGATCGCGAGAAGCGCCGTGATGAAGCGGTCGATCTCGGCCTTGGTCTCGGATTCCGTCGGCTCCACCATCAACGTGCCGGGCACGGGCCAGCTCATGGTGGGGGCATGGAAGCCGTTGTCGATCAGGCGCTTGGCAATGTCGTCCACCGTCACGCCGGCCTCGGCGAAGGGGCGGGTGTCGAGGATGCACTCATGCGCCACGCGCCCGCGGTTGCCCATGAACAGCACGTCATAGGCCCCCCTCAGCCGCGCCGCGACATAGTTGGCGTTCAGGATCGCCACCCGCGTCGCCTGCGTCAGCCCCTCGCCGCCCATCATCAGGCAATAGGCCCAGGAGATCAGCAGGATCGAGGCCGAACCATAGGGCGCGGCCGAGACCGGCCCCTCGTGCGTAGCCACGATCTGGCCTCCGGCCAGGGGGCCGCCCGTCTCCGGGTGGCCCGGCAGGTAGGGCGCGAGATGCGCCTTCACTCCGATCGGCCCCATGCCGGGACCGCCGCCGCCATGCGGAATGGCAAAGGTCTTGTGCAGGTTCAGGTGGCTCACGTCGCCGCCGATGGCGCCCGGCTGCACGAGGCCCACCATCGCGTTCATGTTGGCGCCGTCGATATAGACCTGCCCGCCGTGCTCGTGGGTGATGCGGCAGACCTCGCGCACCGTCTCTTCGAAGACGCCGTGGGTCGAGGGATAGGTGATCATGCAGGCCGCGAGCCGGTCGCCCGCCGCCGCCGCCTTGTCGCGGAAGTCGTCCAGATCGACGTCGCCGTTCGGCGCCGACTTGACCACGACCACCTTCATCCCCGCCATCTGCGCCGAGGCCGGGTTCGTCCCGTGGGCTGACATCGGGATGAGGCAGATGGTGCGCTCGCCCTCACCCCGCGCGCGGTGATAGGCGAGGATCGTGAGCAGCCCCGCATATTCCCCCTGCGCGCCCGAGTTCGGCTGCATCGACATGGCGTCATAGCCGGTGATGCGGCAGAGCCGGTCGCTGAGGTCGCGGATCGCCTCGGTGTAGCCGGCCGCCTGTTCGGGTGGCGCGAAGGGATGAAGGGTGGCGAATTCGGGCCAGGTGATCGGCATCATCTCGGCCGCGGCGTTCAGCTTCATCGTGCAGCTTCCCAGCGGGATCATCGCGCGGTCGAGCGCCAGATCCCGGTCCGACAGGCGGCGCATGTAGCGCATCATCTCGGACTCGGCCCGGTTCATGTCGAAGACCGGGTGGCTCAGATAGGCGGACTCGCGCAGCATCGCCTCGGGGAAGCCGAGGCCCACGCTCGCGGGTGCGGGATCATGGATGCCGAAGGCGTCCAGCACGCGGGCGATCACACCTGCGTCGGTCGTCTCGTCGAGCGAGATGCCCACCCGGTCGCGGCCCACCTTGCGCAGGTTGATGCCACGGTGGCGCGCGGCGGCCAGGATGCCCGCCTGCCCCACCCCCACCTCGACGGTGATCGTGTCGAAGAAGGCCTCGGGGCTGACGCGGGCGCCGGCCTCCTTCAGCGCCTGAGCCAGCCGTACGGTGTTCAGATGCACCCGCTCGGCGATGTGGCGCAGGCCCTTGGGGCCGTGGAAGACGGCGTAGAAGCTCGCCATCACCGCCAGAAGCGCCTGCGCGGTGCAGACGTTCGAGGTCGCCTTCTCGCGCCGGATGTGCTGCTCGCGCGTCTGGAGCGCGAGGCGATAGGCCTTGTTGCCGCGCGCATCGACCGAGACGCCGACCAGCCGCCCCGGCATCGAACGTTTCAGCTCGTCCCGGCAGGACATGAAGGCCGCGTGCGGGCCGCCATAGCCCATCGGCACGCCGAAGCGCTGGCTCGAGCCGATGGCGATGTCGGCGCCCATGGCGCCCGGCTCCTTCAGCAGGCAGAGCGCCAGAAGGTCGGTCGCCACGATCGCCAGCGCCTTCGCCTCGTGCAGCGCCGCGATCTCGCGGGTGAAGTCGCGCACGAGGCCGTAGGTGCCGGGATACTGGAAGAGCGCGCCGAACACGTCCTCGGGCACCAGTTGCGCCGGGTGACCCACGATGACCTCGATCCCCAGGGGCTCTGCCCGGGTGCGGATCACGGCGATCGTCTGGGGATGGCAGTCGGCATCGACGAAGAAGGCCCGCGCCTTCGACTTCGCGGCGCGCTCGGCCATGGTCATGGCCTCGGCCGCCGCCGTCGCCTCATCGAGGAGCGAGGCGTTCGCCACGGGCAGGCCCGTCAGGTCCGCCACCATGGTCTGGTAGTTCAGAAGCGCTTCGAGCCGCCCTTGCGCAATCTCGGGCTGGTAGGGCGTGTAGGCCGTGTACCAAGCGGGGTTTTCCAGGATGTTGCGCTGGATCGCGGGCGGCGTCACGGTGCCGTAATAGCCCTGCCCGATCAGCGAGACCATGACGCGGTTCTTCGCCGCCACCTCGCGCATCTTCTGCAAGAGCTCATGCTCGGCCAGCGGCGCCCAGTCGAGCGGCTGGTTCTGCCGGATCGAGGCGGGCACCGTCTCCTCGATCAGCTGGTCGAGCGAGGACACCCCCACCACGCGCAGCATCTCCTCCATTTCGGAGGGCGACGGGCCGATGTGCCGGCGGTTGGCGAAATCGTAGGCGTTGTAGTCGGTGGGGGTGAAGGTCATGATTCAGCCGATCAGATCCTGATACTCGTCCTCGTCCATGAAATCGTCGAGCACCGACAGATCCTCGACGCGCATCTTGAAGAACCATGCGGCCATCGGATCGGCGTTCACGAGCCCCGGCTTGTCCGTGAGCTTTTCATTGACGGCCACGATCTCGCCATCCATCGGCGCCAGAATGTCCGACGCGGCCTTGACGCTCTCGATCACGGCCACCTCGTCGCCCTCCGCCACCATGGTCTCGACCTCGGGGAGTTCGATGAACACGACATCGCCAAGTTGCGTCGCCGCATGTTCGGTGATGCCGACCACGACGAGGTCGCCCTCGACCCGCAGCCATTCATGCTCCTTGGTGTATTTCATCTTCAGCCTCAGCGTTTGTAGGTGGAGGGTCGGAACGGAAGGTCGGTCACCATCACGGGCAGGCGCTTGCCGCGCACCTCGCCCGCAAGGGCCGTGCCCGGCGCGGCCTGCGCGGCGGCCACATATCCCATGGCGACCGGAGCCTCGAGCGAGGGCGCGAAGCCGCCGGATGTGACGCGGCCGACGGGCGTGCCGTCGGGGGTGTAAAGCTCGGTCCCCTCGCGCATCGGCGCCCGGCCTTCGGGGCGCAGGCCCACGCGAAGACGCTCGGGGCCGGCCTCGAGTTCCCGCAGGATGCGCTGCTCGCCGGCAAAGCCGCCCGCGCGGGCCCCGCCCGGCCGCCGCACCTTCTGGATCGCCCAGGAAAGGCCCGCCTCGATCGGCGAGGTGGTGGTGTCGATGTCGTGGCCGTAGAGGCAGAGCCCCGCCTCGAGCCGGAGGCTGTCGCGGGCGCCGAGCCCGATGGGCGCCACCTCCTCCATGGCGAGAAGCGCCTCGGCGAAGGGCGCGATGATCCCGCGCGGGACCGAGATCTCGAACCCGTCCTCGCCGGTATAGCCCGACCGCGAGATCCAGAGCGCCTCGCCCTGCCAGTCGGCGACGGCGAAATCCATGAAGCGCAGGGCGGCGACCGCAGGCACCAGCCGCGCGAGCGCAGTCTCGGCCGCCGGGCCCTGAAGCGCCAGAAGCCCGCGGCTTTCCACCGAGGCGACTTCGGCCACCTCGCGCAGTTCCTCGCGCAGATGGGCCGTGTCGTTGGCGACGCAGGCCGCGTTGACGACGACGAAGACATGGTCGCCGCGATTGGCGAACATCAGGTCGTCGAGAATGCCGCCCGTGTCGCTGGTGAGGATCCCGTAGCGTTGGCGGCCTTCGGGCAGGCCCAGCACATCCACTGGCATGAGCCGTTCCAGCGCGGCCCCCAGGTCGGCCATGGCCCCCTTCGGCCGCAGCAGAAGCTGGCCCATGTGGCTCACGTCGAAGAGGCCGGCCGCCGCGCGGGTGTGGAGATGCTCCTTCATCACGCCCGCGGGATACTGGACCGGCATCTCCCAGCCGGCGAAGGGCACCATCCGGGCACCCAGACTGACATGCAGGTCATGCAGCGGCAGCCGCCGCAGCTCTTGGGTATCGTCGCTCACGCCGCCCTCCTGGTTTCGATGCCGGCGGAATGCGCGGCACCGCATGGACGGATCCCGTCCCGCAGTGCCCCCTCTGTCCCTTGCGCCTGAGATCGTTATCCCTTCGGCGGGCCTTCCGGCCTCTCTCCAGAGTCTTCGTGTCAGGACGGTCCTTGCGCCTGAGAGTTTACCGGGGCGGTTGCTCCTTCGGCACCGGGTTGCCCCGGATTCTCCCGATCCTGATGGGAGTCACCTAGCCCGGCCACGAAGCACCTGTCCAGAGGAAAAACGCGACGCTTTGGCCGGCATGGGCGACATGACGGCTGCGGCGCGGATCCGGCGCGAGAGAGCGGGGGCGCTGCCCCCGCACCCCCGGGATATTTGAGCCAGAATGAAAGGGCTGCCTTCCTGGCGCGCCGGGGACGCCGCCCCGGAGGGGGCGGCGCCGGGTCTTCAGGTCCGCGCCTGGCGGATCAGGTCGAGGATGTGCTTGGCGGCCGAGGGGATGTTGGTTCCCGGCCCGAAGATCGCCTTGACGCCCGCGTTGTGCAGGAACTCGTAATCCTGTTGCGGGATCACGCCGCCGCAGATCACCAGTATGTCGCCCGCGCCCTTTTCCTTCAGCGCCTCGATCAGCTTCGGCGCCAGCGTCTTGTGGCCGGCGGCGAGCGACGAGATGCCCACCACATGCACGTCGTTGTCCATGGCGTCCTGCGCCGCCTCTTCCGGCGTCTGGAACAGAGTGCCCACATCCACATCGAAGCCGATGTCGGCGAAGGCGGTGGCGATCACCTTGGCGCCGCGGTCGTGGCCGTCCTGACCCATCTTGACCACCAGCATCCGCGGGCGGCGGCCCTCTTCTTCCGCGAAGGCCTCGACGTCGCGCTGGATCTGCGCGAATCCGTCATCGCCCTCGTAGGCGGCGCCATACACGCCCGAGAGTGTCTTCACCTCGGCGCGGTGGCGGCCGAACACCTTCTCCATGGCCATGCTGATCTCTCCGACAGAGGCGCGGGCGCGCGAGGCGGCCACGGCGGCTTCGAGCAGGTTGCCGCCCTCGGTCGCGCGGCGGGTGAGTTCGTCCAGAGCCTTCTGGCAGGCGGCCTCGTCGCGGGTGGCGCGCATCTTCTCCAGCCGTGCAATCTGCGCTTCGCGAACGGCGACGTTGTCGATGTCGAGGATCTCGATCGGATCCTCCTTCGCGAGGCGATACTTGTTCACGCCGACGATCACATCCTCGCCGCGGTCGATGGCGGCCTGCCGGCGAGCGGCGGATTCCTCGATCCGCAGCTTGGGCATGCCCGAGGCCACGGCCTTGGTCATGCCGCCCATCGCCTCGACCTCCTCGATCAGCGCCCAGGCCTTCTCGGCCAGTTCGTTGGTCAGGCTCTCGACATAGTAGCTGCCCGCCAGCGGATCGACGACCTTGGTGACGCCGGTTTCCTCCTGCAGGATGAGCTGGGTGTTGCGCGCGATCCGGGCCGAGAATTCGGTGGGCAGCGCGATCGCCTCATCGAGCGCGTTGGTGTGCAGCGACTGCGTGCCCCCCAGCGCCGCGGCCAGCGCCTCGTAGGCGGTGCGGATCACGTTGTTGTAGGGATCCTGCTCCTGCAGCGACACACCCGAGGTCTGGCAGTGGGTGCGCAGCATCAGGCTGCCGGGCTTCTTCGGCTCGAACTCGGACATGATCCGGTGCCAGAGGAGCCGGGCGGCGCGCAGCTTCGCGGCCTCCATGAAGAAGTTCATGCCGATGGCGAAGAAGAAGGAAAGCCGCCCCGCGAAATCGTCCACGTTCATGCCGCGCGCCAGCGCCGCCCGGACATATTCGCGCCCGTCGGCCAGCGTATAGGCCAGCTCCTGCACCAGGTTCGCCCCCGCCTCCTGCATGTGGTAGCCGGAGATCGAGATCGAGTTGAACTTCGGCATCTCCTTCGAGGTGTATTCGATGATGTCCGCGATGATCCGCATCGAAGGCTCGGGCGGATAGATGTAGGTGTTGCGGACCATGAACTCCTTGAGGATGTCGTTCTGGATCGTGCCCGACAACTCGGCCCGCGGCACGCCCTGCTCCTCGCCGGTCACGATGAAGTTCGCCAGCACCGGGATCACCGCGCCGTTCATCGTCATGGAGACGCTGATCTTTTCCAGCGGGATGCCGTCGAAGAGGATCTTCATGTCCTCGACCGAGTCGATGGCCACGCCCGCCTTGCCGACGTCGCCCACCACGCGGGGGTGGTCGCTGTCATAGCCGCGGTGGGTCGCGAGGTCGAAGGCGACCGAGACGCCCTGCTGACCGGCCGCAAGCGCCTTGCGGTAGAAGGCGTTCGAGGCCTCGGCGGTCGAGAAGCCCGCATACTGGCGGATGGTCCAGGGCCGGCCGGCATACATCGTCGCGCGCACGCCGCGGGTGAAGGGGGCGATGCCGGGCAGCCCGCCCAGATGGTCGATCCCGTCGAGATCGGCCTTCGTGTAGAGCGGCTTGACCGGGATGCCCTCCAGCGTGTTCCAGGTCAGGCTGTCGGGGTTTCTCCCCTTCAGTTCCTTCTCGGCGAGCTTGCGCCACGCATCCAGATTTTCGGTCATCGGGTCTTCCCTTTTCCTGACCGCGGGCCCGGGGCCGCGCGTTGAGACTTGGGTTTCCGCGGAAGCCGGCCTATATGAAGGCGGGAGGCCGCATGAAACCCCTTCAAATTCTTGCTCTTGCTGCGTTTCTGCCATTCGCCGCGCCAGCCGGCGATCTCTCGGTGACTGGACCGGGGCCGGTCGAGGCCGAGGGATTGACCCTCGCGCAGTTCCTGTGGACGCAGCGGCCCGTGGTGGTCTTTGCCGACACGCCCGCGGATCCGAACTTCGTCCGGCAGATGCAGATGATCGCCGCCCGGCTCGACCATCTGGCCGAGCGGGACGTGATCGTGATCACCGACACCGACCCGGCCGAACCCTCCGAACTCCGCCGCACGCTGCATCCGCGCGGCTTCTCGCTGGTGATCCTCGACAAGGACGGGCAGGTGAAGCTGCGCAAGCCCCTGCCCTGGGACGTGCGCGAGATCGGCCGGGCCATCGACAAGTTCCCCCTCAGGAGGGACGAACTGCTCGAGATAAACCCGGCCGGCCGGTAGCTCATTCGAACTCCATGATGATGTCGTCCACGCGCAGGCTCGATCCGGGGGCGGCGGAGATGCGCTTGACCACACCCTTGCGCTCGGCGCGCAGGATGTTCTCCATCTTCATGGCCTCGACGGTGGCGAGCGCCTGGCCCTCCTGCACCTCGTCGCCTTCCGCGACGTTGATCTTCACCACCAGACCCGGCATCGGGCAGAGCAGGAAGCGCGAGGTGTCCGGCGGCAGCTTCTCGGGCATGAGGACCGCGAGTTCCGCCTGACGCGGGGTGCGGACATGCACCTTCAGGTCCGCGCCGCGCAGGCGCACCCGGAAGCCCATCGGGATCTTGCCGACCTTCATCACCAGCGGCTTGCCGTCCACCATCACGCGGGCGAGCGGCTGGCCCGGCGTCCAGTCCGAGGTGCAGCGCAGCGACGAGCCATCGCAGAAGGTCACGGTGGAGCCTTCGCGGTCGGCGGCGATGCCGACGCGGAAGTCCTCGCCCTGCAGCGACACCACCCAGTCGTCGCCCACCGTCCGCTCGTGGTTGTCCATCGTGCCCGAGATGCGGGTGCGACGGATCTCGGCCACGCGGTTCATCGCGGCGGCGGCCGCCGCCACCCGGCGCAGCGTCGGCTCATCCAGGGTCGACCCCTGGAAGCCTTCGGGATATTCCTCGGCGATGAAGGCGGTGGTGATGTCGCCACTCACGAAGCGCGGATGGTCCATGACCGCGCCCACGAAGGGCAGGTTGTGGCCGATCCCCTCAACCTCGAACGTGTCGAGCGCCAGACGCATCTCCTCGATCGCCGCGTCCCGCGTCGGCGCCCAGGTGCAGAGCTTGGCGATCATCGGGTCGTAATACATCGAGATCTCGCCGCCCTCGAAGACGCCGGTGTCGTTCCGGACGACCGAGGTGGGCGTGACCGCTTCCACCGGCGGGCGGTAGCGGGTCAGGCGACCGATCGAGGGCAGGAAGTTGCGATAGGGATCTTCGGCATAAAGCCGGCTTTCCATCGCCCAGCCGTTGATCTTCAGGTCCGACTGCTGGAAGGGCAGCTTCTCGCCCGCCGCCACCCGGATCATCTGCTCGACGAGGTCGATGCCGGTGATCAGCTCGGTGACCGGATGCTCGACCTGCAGCCGGGTGTTCATCTCGAGGAAGTAGAAGTTCTTCTGCCCGTCCACGATGAACTCCACCGTCCCGGCCGAGGCATAGCCCACGGCCTTGGCCAGCGCGACGGCCTGTTCGCCCATCGCCTTGCGGGTGGCCTCATCCAGGAACGGCGAGGGCGCCTCCTCGATGACCTTCTGGTTCCGGCGCTGGATCGAGCACTCGCGCTCGTGCAGGTAGACGCAGTTGCCGTGCTTGTCGGCCAGCACCTGGATCTCGATGTGGCGCGGTTGCGTCACGAATTTCTCGATGAAGATCCGGTCGTCGCCGAAGCTGTTGGCGGCCTCGTTCTTCGAGGATTCAAAGCCTTCGCGCGCTTCCTGCGCGTTCCAGGCGATCCGCATCC
Source organism: Cereibacter azotoformans (assembly GCF_021391315.1). NCBI lineage: Bacteria > Pseudomonadati > Pseudomonadota > Alphaproteobacteria > Rhodobacterales > Paracoccaceae > Cereibacter > Cereibacter azotoformans. The sequence goes on from NZ_CP090021.1 coordinate 2,086,610, forward strand.
CCTTGCCGCCGCCGCCGGCGCTGGCCTTGATCATCACCGGATAGCCGATCTCGTCCGAGATCTTCACCGCCTCGTCGGCGTCGGCGATCAGGCCCATGTAGCCCGGCACCGTCGAGACGCCGGCCTCCTTCGCCAGCTTCTTCGAGGTGATCTTGTCGCCCATCGCCTCGATCGCCGGGGACGGCGGGCCGATGAAGACGACACCGGCCTTCTCCAGCGCGGCGGCGAAATCCATCCGCTCGGACAGGAAACCGTAGCCGGGATGGACGGCCTCGGCGCCCGACGCCTTGATCGCCTCCATGATCTTGTCGATCACGATGTAGGACTGGTTGGCGGGCGGCGGCCCGATGTGGATCGCCTCGTCCGCCATGCTGACGTGGAGAGCGTTGCGGTCGGCGTCCGAATAGACGGCCACCGTCTTGATGCCCATCTTGCGGGCGGTCTTGATGACGCGGCAGGCGATCTCGCCCCGGTTCGCGATCAGGATCTTCTTGAACATCATCGTCCCTTTGTCAGCAGCACGCCCGGAGGCGCGAAAACGAAAAGGACCGCCCGGGCGAGTGCCCGGACGGTCCCTGCGGAATGTCCTGCGCCGACGCGGCAGCGCGGATGGCGTGAGCGGTTGCCGCCGGAGCGGCGCCGGACTCAGTAGTAGTTGCCGCCCGAGCGGCAGGGCGGCAGGCCCGGCACGCCGCAGCTGGCAGCGCCGGCGAGGGCGCCGAGAGCGGCACCGGCCACCATGTTCTCGTCGGTCGCGTCGGCCAGCGCCGCCCCCGCGAGGGCGCCGCCGCCAGCCCGGCCCGTGGCCGTGTCGCAGGCCGAGACGGTTGCGGCGATGGCGCCGAGAAGAAGGAATTTCGTGATGTTGGACATGCTCTGCCTCCGGCTTCTGTTATGTCGGAGCAGAGAATTACCGCAACCTGCGGCATGGAAAAGCCGAAAAGGCTGCAACCGGCGAGGTCGGCCGAATGCCGCTCACCCAGGGAAAAGGCCGGTCCGGGGCGCGGGGCGCCGGACCGGAAGGAAAGGGAAGGGTCGCAGTCTCGCGGGAAGCGATCCGCCGGAACGGCCACATCCGCACCCAGAAGATGGGGCACCGCCCCCCCGCTGGCAAAGCCCACGAAGGCGTGCGGTTCGCGATGCGCGAAATTCGGCCGCAGGAGCAGGAGCTTGCGCGGAAGCACGCCTATTCCTCCTCCTCGTCGCCCCAATCGTCCTCGTCCTGGAAGGAGGTCGATGCGTCGGGGGCAAAGATCTCGGGAAAGGCGGCCTCGGCCTTGCGCCGGTCGATCCGCAGCAGCGCGTCGTAGGATTCGGGATCGAACGGATCCTCGGCCGGCACCACTTCGCGGCCGAAGAGCCACGAGAGGCGCCCCGCGTCGAGGTTGCCACGTTCGAACGGTTCCTCGCCGAAATGCTCCCACAGGGCCGTGAGAAAGCCCAGGTCGGCGGCCCGGTCCACGGCCTTGCGGTCGCGGTAACGCTCGCGCCGGATGATGCGCGTGGCGCCGTCCTTGTTGGCGCGGCGGATCGTGTATTGAAGGTCGGTGCCGGGATAGCGGCTGGGGAAGCCCCGATGCTTCAGCATGCCACGCCCTCCCCGGTCAGGAGGGCGGGAAGGTAGGCGGGCCGGAGATGCTCGACGGCCCGCCCGGGCAGATTACTTGTACTTGCCCGTGTAGACCGGCTCAGCCGTGACGGCCGGCTGTTCCACGTAAACCGTTTCCTCTTTCTTCGCGCAGGCAGCGACGAACGCAACCATGCACAGCGCGAAAACAACAGTGCTCTTCGACATCCTCTACTCCATTTATCATTGCAAGCCGACGCAGAGGATCCTTCCTCTCCGTGGACTTCCTGCGAGGCATAGACCGCTTGGGTTCGGTCGTCCACCATCGTATCTGATCCCCCAAGCGATTGACACATCATGCGTTTCAAACCGTCGCCCTGTGACTCTTCTACATCAGCCCGCCGCTCGGCGCCGAAAGGGACCACAATAGATGGTGCTGTCATCAGAAGGCCTCCAAGATACAGTGGCCATCCTGAATGCTGAAGGCCTCGAAATATTGTGTCGCCTCGGGGTCGGCGGCGCCGAAGGGCAGCGGCCGGTCCGAGAAGGAGATGATCACCTGCTCCGGCTGGGGCAGGACGTCGGCGATCTTCGGCACGACATAAGCCTGGCAGAGCGCGAGCATGTCCGCGAAGGCCGTGTCATAGTCGATCCCTCCGCCGCTCCCGATGCCGGGGGCGAGGAAGCGGAAGCGGAACGTAAGGCCCGAAGGCCCCGGCTCGTTCCAGATCGTGTCCAGAAGCGTGACCACCTGGCCCGAGGGCACCGGAATCAGCCCTGCCGCATCCGTCATGCCGTGCACCGCCGATCCGGCCGGGCCTCTGCGGCCTGTCCGATCAGGGCCGCGGCGGATCCGGGCGCCCCTGCAGCGCCCGGCGCGACGACACGTCTCATCTTCCCCTCCCCTTCCGTGGTGTCAGAGGGGGATGTTATCGTGCTTCTTCCAAGGATTGCTGAGTTTCTTGTTCCGCAGGCTGGCAAAGGCGCGCGACACCCGGCGACGGGTCGAATGCGGCATGATCACCTCGTCGATGAAGCCGCGCTCGGCCGCCACGAAGGGGTTCTCGAACCGATCCTTGTATTCCTTGGTGCGGGCCGCGATCTTCTCGGCATCGCCCAGCTCGGAGCGATAGAGGATCTCGGTCGCGCCCTTGGCGCCCATCACCGCGATCTCGGCGGTGGGCCAGGCGTAGTTGAAGTCGCCGCGCAGGTGCTTGGAGGCCATGACGTCATAGGCACCGCCATAGGCCTTGCGGGTGATGACCGTGACCTTCGGCACGGTCGCCTCGCCATAGGCGAACAGAAGTTTCGCGCCGTGCTTGATGACGCCGCCGTATTCCTGGCCCGTCCCCGGCAGGAAGCCCGGCACGTCCACCAGCGTCAGGATCGGGATGTTGAAGGCGTCGCAGAAGCGCACGAAGCGCGCAGCCTTGCGGCTCGAGTCGATGTCGAGGCAGCCCGCCAGCACCATCGGCTGGTTCGCCACCACGCCGACCGTCTGGCCCTCCATGCGGATGAAGCCGGTGATGATGTTGGCCGCGAAGTCCTTCTGGATCTCGTAGAAGTCGCCCTCGTCCGCGATCTTCAGGATCAGTTCCTTCATGTCGTAGGGCTGATTCGGGTTGTCCGGGATCAGCGTGTCGAGGCTGTCCTCGATCCGGGCCACGTCGTCGAAGAACGGGCGCACCGGGGCGGGCGTGCGGTTCGACAGCGGCAGGAAATCGACCAGACGGCGAATCTCGTAAAGGGCTTCCACGTCGTTCTCGAAGGCGCCATCGGCCACGGAGGACTTTTTCGTGTGGGTCGAGGCACCGCCCAGCTCCTCGGCGGTCACGACCTCGTTCGTCACGGTCTTCACCACGTCGGGGCCGGTGACGAACATGTAGGAGGTGTCCTTCACCATGAAGATGAAGTCGGTCATGGCGGGCGAATAGACCGCGCCGCCGGCGCAGGGCCCCATGATCACCGAGATCTGCGGGATCACGCCCGAGGCCATGATGTTGCGCTGGAACACGTCGGCATAACCGGCGAGCGAGGCCACGCCCTCCTGGATCCGCGCGCCGCCCGAGTCGTTCAGCCCGATCACCGGCGCGCCGTTCTGCATCGCCATGTCCATGATCTTGCAGATCTTCTGGGCGTGCGTCTCCGACAGAGAGCCGCCGAACACCGTGAAGTCCTGGCTGAAGACATAGACCATGCGGCCGTTGATCGTGCCCCAGCCGGTCACGACGCCGTCGCCTGCGGGCCGGTCGTCCTGCATCCCGAAATCGGTGCAGCGGTGGCGCACGAACATGTCGAACTCCTCGAACGAGCCTTCATCGAGAAGCAGTTCGATCCGTTCGCGGGCCGTCAGCTTGCCGCGCTTGTGCTGGGCATCGACACGGCGCTGCCCGCCCCCGGCGCGGGCGATCGCGCGACGATCTTCGAGTTCCTGGAGAATGTCTTTCATGGCCTTGCCCCCCGAATTTCGGCGCACCATAGTCAGGAGCCCGCTGCTGCGAAAGAAAATTTCGGGATATTTGCAAATTACTTTGCCAGCGCAGCGTGCAAATCGCAAATCCGCAAACAGGACCCCTCCATGCCTACGCTTCCGGTGCCTTTCGTCACCATCGGGCTTCTTCTCGCGTCGAACATCTTCATGACCTTCGCCTGGTACGGGCACCTGAAGTTCAAGACCGCGCCGCTTCTCATCGTCATCTTCGCGAGCTGGGGGATCGCCTTCTTCGAATATCTCCTTCAGGTGCCGGCGAACCGGATCGGACACGGCCATTTCTCGGCCGCCGAACTCAAGACCATCCAGGAGGTGATCACGCTGGCCGTCTTCGCCGCCTTCTCGGTGCTCTACCTGAAGGAGCCGCTGCAATGGAATCATCTGCTCGGATTTGCCTTCATCGGGCTGGGGGCTTTCTTCATCTTCCATCGCTGGAGCTGATGGACAGTTCGTCGCAGGAGGCCTAACTCTCGACGATGCTTGCCCTGCCCCCTCCCCGCTTCCTGAACCGGCAGTCGCCGCCCCACATCATCACGCTCGTGATGCTGACGGGGCTTGCGGCGCTGTCGATGAACATCTTCCTGCCCTCGCTGCCCGGCATGGCCGCCTGGTTCGAGGCGCCCTACCAGCTGCTCCAGCTGTCGGTCGCGCTCTATCTCGGCCTGAGCGCGGTCTTGCAGGTGCTGGTCGGGCCGATCTCGGACCGGTTCGGGCGGCGCAGCGTGATCCTGTGGTCGCTCGGGCTCTTCCTTCTGGCGACGGTGGGGACGCTCGTGGCGCCCACGGCCGAGGTCTTCCTCTTCTTCCGCATGGCGCAGGCGGTGATTGCCGCAGGGATCGTGGTCAGCCGGGCGGTCGTGCGCGACATGGTGCCGGATGAGCAGGCGGCCTCGATGATCGGCTATGTCACGATGGGCATGTCGCTGGTGCCGATGATCGGGCCGGTGATCGGCGGCGTGCTGGACGAGCTGTTCGGCTGGCATGCGAACTTTGCGCTGCTGCTGGCGCTGGGGGTGGCGGTCACGGCGCTGGTCTGGGCCGATCTGGGCGAGACATCCGAGATCCGGCCGGTCAGCTTCGGGGCGCAGATGCGGCAATATCCGGCGCTGCTCGGCTCGCAGCGGTTCTGGGGCTATGTGCTTTGCGCGGCCTTCGCCTCGGGCTGCTTCTTCGCCTATCTCGGCGGCGCGCCCTTCGTGGGGACCGAGATCTTCCACCTCTCCTCCTCGCAGGTGGGAATCTACTTCGCCGCCCCCGCCATCGGCTACGCGGTCGGCAACTTCCTGTCGGGCCGTTACTCGATCCGCATGGGCATGAACCGGATGGTGCTCTGGGGGTCGGTGGCCACGACCGGCGGGCTGGCGATCCTGATGGGCGGCACGCTGGCGGGGCTGCACCATCCCACCTTCTTCTTCGGCATGATGACGGCCGTGGGGCTGGGCAACGGCATGGTGCTGCCCAACGCCAACGCCGGGATGCTGTCGATCCATCCGCAGCTTGCGGGCACGGCCTCGGGCCTCGGCGGCGCGATCATGATCGGCGGCGGCGCGGCGCTGGCCGCGCTCGCCGGTGCGGTGCTGACCGTCGAAGGCGGAGAGATGCCGCTGATCGTCATCATGCTGGTTTCGGGCCTCGCCTCGATCGCGGCCATCCTGTGGGTGATCCGGCGCGCCCGGTCGCTCGGCCTGCCCACCTGACGGGGCCGTTGACGCGCACCCTTTGCAAAGGCACAACCAGCTTTGCAAAGGGAGGCCGGAGATGGCGCAGAAACTCTACGCCGGGGCGAAACTGCGCGAGCTTCGGGTCAAGCTCGGCCTGACGCAGAAGGTCTTTGCCGAGCGGCTGGGCGCCTCGCTGCCCTATCTCAACCAGATGGAGAACAACCACCGGCCCGTCTCGGCCACCGTGGTCCTCGCGCTTGCGCAGGAGTTCGGGGTGGATGTGACCAAGCTCACCACCTCCGAGGCCGAGCGGATCGTCACCGACATGCGCGAGGCGCTGGCCGATCCGATCTTTACCGACAGCCCGCCGCTCGCCGACCTGAGGCTCGTGGCCTCGAACGCCCCGGCGCTGGCGCGGGCCTTTCTCGACCTGCACCGCGCCTACCGCCAGACGCACGAGCGCCTCGCCTCGCTCGACGAGGCGCTGGGGCGGGATGAGGCCGACCTGCGCCCCTCGCCCTGGGAGGAGGTGCGCGATTTCTTCCACTATTGCGACAATTACATCGACGCGGTGGACCGCGCGGCCGAACATTACGCAGCCCCCGGCGGGGTCCGGCGCGACATCCTCGCCGCCGCGATGGAGACGCTGGCGCGGGCGGGGATCGAGCTGCAGATCTCGGACATGCCGGCCATCCGCAGCCGCGAGGGCAATGCGCTGCGCCTGTCGGCACGCGCCGCCGCGCCCACACAGCGGTTCCAGCTTCTGCATCAGGTGGCGCTGCTGACGCAGAACGACCTGCTCGAGGCGACGCTGGATCTCGCACGGTTCCAGACGCCCGAGGCGCGCGAGATCGCCAAGATCGGTCTGGCCAACTATTTCGCAGGGGCGGCCCTCCTGCCCTACCGCCCCTTCCTGCAGGCGGCGGCCGAGACGCGGCACGATCTGGAGCGGCTGGCCGACCTGTTCGGCGCCTCGATCGAGCAGGTGGCGCACCGGCTGTCCACCTTGCAGCGGCCCGGCGCCAAGGGCGTGCCCTTCTTCTTCGTGCGGGTGGATCAGGCGGGCACGATCACCAAGCGCCATTCGGCCACGCGCTTCCAGTTCGCGCGCTTCGGCGGGGCCTGCCCGCTGTGGAACGTCCACCGCGCCTTCGAGACGCCGGGCCAGTTCCTGCGCCAGCTCGCCCAGACGCCTGACGGAGTGCGCTACCTGCTGCTGGCGCGGGACGTGTCGAAACCGGGGGGGTCGTTCACGGCGCCCGTGCGCCGCTACGCCATCGGGCTCGGCTGCGAGCTGCAGCACGCCGATGCGCTGGTCTATGCGGACGGGCTCGATCTGAAGGGGAGGTTCGAGCCGATCGGCATCTCCTGCCGGATCTGTGACCGGCAGGAGTGCCACCAGCGGTCTGTGCCGCCGCTGGAAAAGCGCCTTCGGGTGGACCCCGACCGGCGCGGGTTGTTGCCCTACGAGATTGTCGATTAGCAGGTCGCCCATGGGCGGCCTGCAAGCCGTCTCATATGCACGCGCTCATGGCGCGATCCTCATCCGGTGCGTGCCCGGGTCAGCGGTCCGAGGTGGGACCCTGTGAACCACGAGGTTCAGCCGCGTTCATTCCAGACAAGACGCGCAAAATGCGGGTCGGATTTCCTGAGGGTGCCGCTCGTCCCGGTCACGTCCGGAAGATCCGCCATCAGCTCGTGCGGGGTGTGGATCATGCCGTGCTCCCTCTTGGTTTCGTTAAGGAAAAGCTAGCCCGGAGATTCTTTTCGCGCCTTGACGCGCATCAATGTCAGCGGCGCGCCGGGCGAAAGCCCGCCGACTCGGCCTCGCGCGCGCTGCAGAACCACCGTTCCTCGGGGCCGGATATGACGGTGCGATCGTAATCCGCCTGCGCCGGCAGATGGTAGATCCGGCCGTTCTTCGAGACATTGCCCTTGATCGCGCACTCGCCCGGCGGAGGCGGCGCCGGCGGACTGTGGCGATAATCCTCGGGGCGCTGCATCGGCCCGGACCAGACGCCCGTCCCCTCCGCCTGCGCCCGCCCCTCCTCGCCGACATAGCGCATGGAATAGCGCCGGTAGGCGAGCGCCGCACCCGACCGCACCATGCGCGCGCCGACATCCTGCCCATCCACCTCGCAGGTGGCGAGAAGCCGCCCGTAGCGATCGCGTTCGGCCCCGGTGCAGCGGACCTGCCCGCCGCCCAGCAACAGCTCGAGCCGCTCGGTCGCCCATTCCCCGCAGGACCACAGGAGATCGCGCTCGCCGCAGGTCTGGTTGCGCTCGGGCGCGTCGATTCCGAACAGGCGCACGCGGACGCCCTCGATTTCCAGCGTGTCTCCGTCGATGACGCGCGCGGGTCCCTCGAGGGCCGCAGCGGCCCCGGCGGACGGCATCAGGGCGAGCAGAACGAGAAGCGAACAAAGTCTTAACATGCCGGCAGGCTTCGACGCTCGGGCGCCGAAAGGCAAGCCGGAAGTTAAGGAAGGGTTAAGAAAGGATTAAGGAAGAGCTAAGGAACGTTGAAAACCTCAACTTCACCTCTGCGCCACGCGCCAGTTCGGGTTCACCACGGGCTCGTGGTTCAAGGGCGCCAGCGGCGTCCGGCCGAGCACATGGTCCGCCGCCTTCTCGCCCACCATCATCGAGGGGGCGTTCAGGTTTCCGTTCGTCACCCGCGGGAAGATCGAACTGTCGGCCACGCGCAGCCCCGCCACGCCGATCACCCGGCATTCGGGATCGACCACCGCCATCGGATCGTCCGCCCGCCCCATCCGCGCCGTGCCGCACGGGTGGTAGGCGCTCTCGACATGCTCGCGGATGAAGGCGTCGATCTCGTCATCGGACTGGCAGGCCGGCCCGGGCTGGATCTCGCCCTTCACGAAGGGGCGGAAGGCCTCCTGCCCGAAGATCTCGCGCGTGAGGCGGATGCAGCGGCGGAAGTCGTCCCAGTCCTCGGGCGTGGACATGTAGTTGAAGCGGATTACCGGGGCGGCCTCGGGATCGGCCGACCGCAGCGTGACCGACCCGCGCGAGGGCGAGCGCATCGGTCCGACATGGACCTGAAAACCGTGCCCCTCGGCCGCGGCCTTGCCGTCATAGCGCACGGCGATCGGCAGGAAGTGATACTGGATGTCGGGATAATCCACCCCGGGCCTGGAGCGGATGAAGGCGCAGGCCTCGAACTGGTTCGAGGCGCCAAGGCCGCGCCCCGTAAACAGCCACTGCGCGCCGACCATCACCTTGCCGCGCAGGTTCCAGTGCTTGAAGAGCGTGACCGGCAGGAGGCTTGCGTATTGCATGTAGACCTCCAGATGATCCTGGAGGTTCCGGCCCACGCCCAGCCGGTCGGCCACCACGGGCAGCCCATGCTCGGCCAGATGCGCGGCCGGCCCTATGCCCGACAGCATCAGCAGTTTCGGCGTGTTGATCGAGGAGGCGGCGAGGATCACCTCGCGCCCCGCCCGGATCACCTCGCGCCGACCGCGGCGCTGAACCTCGACGCCGACCGCCCGGCCCTCCTCGATCACCACGCGCAGTGCGAGCGCGCGCGTGACCTTGACGCCGAACCGCTTCATGGCGGGCTTGAGATAGGCGTTGGCCGCCGACCAGCGCCGGCCCTGCCAGATCGTGGCCTCCATCGGGCCGAAGCCCTCCTGCGCGGCGCCGTTGTAGTCTTCGGTGACCGGATAGCCGGCCTGCCGGCCCGCCTCGATGAAGGCGTTGAACAGCGGGTTCGAACGTGGCCCCCGCGTCACATGCAGCGGCCCGTCATGGCCGCGCCAGTCCACGTCGCCCGGAACGTGCCAGTTCTCCATCCGCTTGAAATAGGGCAGCACATCGGCAAAGCCCCAGCCCGCAGCCCCCGCCTCGGCCCAGTGGTCGAAGTCGCGCGCATGGCCGCGGACATAGACCATGCCGTTGATCGAGGACGAGCCCCCGATCACCTTACCGCGCGGCGTGGCCAGCACCCGCCCCCCCAGATGCGGCTCGGGCTCGGTCTTCAGGCCCCAGTCGTAGATCCCCATGTTCATCGGATAGGAGAGCGCCGCCGGCATCTGGATGAAGGGGCCGGCATCGGTCCCCCCATGCTCGATGACCAGCACCGAACGGCCCGCCTCGCCCAGCCGGTAGGCCATGGCACAGCCGGCCGAGCCGGCACCCACGATCACATAATCGAACATCGCGGTTCCTCAGTAGGGGGCGTCCACCGGCCCCATGCCGACATAGACCGACTTCACCTGCGTGTAGTGCTCGACGGCCGCGCGGCCGTTCTCGCGGCCCACGCCCGACATCTTGACCCCGCCGAAGGGCGCCTCGACCGGCGTCAGGTTGTAGGCGTTGATCCAGCAGGTCCCGGCCTGCAGCTGCGCCACCACCCGGTGCGCCCGCGTGAGATCGGCCGTGAAGACCCCGGCGGCAAGCCCGAAGTCGGTGGCGTTCGCCCGCGCGATCACCTCCTCCTCGGTCTCGAAGTCGAGGACCGCCATCACCGGCCCGAAGACCTCCTCGCGCGCGAGGGTCATGGTGTCCGTCACATCGGCAAAGACCGTGGGCTGGACGTAGCAGCCCGGGCTGACCGAGGCTTCGCCGCCGCAGACCAGCCGCCCCCCCTCGGCGCGGGCCTTCTCGATATAGCCCAGCACCTTCTCGAGCTGCGCCTGCGACACCAGCGGGCCCATCTGCACCTCGGGGTCCAGCGGATCGCCCATGCGGATCGCATCGGCGCGCTCGGCCAGACGCGCAAGGAACGCCTCCTTGAGGCCCCTCTGCACGAAGACCCGCGTCCCGTTCGAGCAGATCTGGCCCGACGAATAGAAGTTGCCCAGCATCGCCGCGCCGATGGCGCTTTCGAGATCGGCGTCGTCAAAGACGATCAGCGGCGACTTGCCGCCCAGTTCCATCGTGACATGGCGCACGCCCTCGGCCGCGGCGGCATAGACGCGCCGGCCCGTAGGCACCGAGCCCGTCAGCGAGACCTTGGCCACCCGGCTGTCGCTCACCAGCGCAGCGCCCACCGCGCCGCGCCCCTGCACCACGTTGAACAGCCCCGGCGGCAGGCCCGCCTCGATCAGGATCTCGGCCAGCTTCAGCGCGCCGAGCGGCGTCACCTCGGACGGCTTGAACACCATCGCATTGCCGAGGGCCAGCGCCGGCGCCGCCTTCCAGCAGGCGATCTGGCTGGGGTAGTTCCAGGCCCCGATGCCCACGCAGAGACCCAGCGGCTCGCGGATTGTATAGACGAAATCCTGCCCCAGCGGGACCGTCTCGCCCGTCACCGCGGGCGCGAGGCCCGCAAAGAACTCCAGCGCGTCCGCGCCCGAGGGCCAGTCCGCCACCAGGGTCTCCTGCAGCGGCTTGCCGGTGTCGAGCGTCTCGAGGATGCTCAGCTCCTCGTTGCGCGCGCGGATCAGGTCCGAGGCACGGCGCAGGATGCGGGCCCTCTCGACGGGGCGCAGCGCGGCCCAGTCCTTCTGCGCCCGCGCGCCGGACGCCAGCGCCGCCTCGATCACGGCGGGCGTGGCCTCGTGCAGGCGCGCGATCTCCTCGCCATTGGCCGGGTGGATCACGGGGATCGGCGCGCCGGCCGCATCCTCGAGCGGGCGGCCGTCAACGAAATGGCTGGCGGCGGGCTGGGCTCTCACGGGGTCGGTTCCTTCAGATGGGATTTCAGATAGGCGCGGGCACAGGCGACGGCGGCCGCGCCATCGGGCGGGCCGTCCTTCAGCACCTCGCGCAGATAGAGGCCGTCAATCAGGGCGCCGAGCCCGTCGGCCAGCTCGCCCGCCTGCGCCCCGGCCAAGGGCCGCAACCCCACAAGCAGATTCGACCGCAGCCGGCGCTGATAGATCCCGAGAAGCCTCCGGGCCTCGGGCACCGTCTGGGCCAGCACATAGAAATTCAGCCAGGCCCCCACCACCTCGCGGCGGAAATTGGTGGGCGAGAACGAGGCCTGCAGGATCGCGGTGATCCGCGCCTCGGGCGTGCGAACCCCCTTCAGCGCGCCGCGGACCTCGGCCCCATAGAGCGACAGGACGTGACTCATCGCCGCAAGGAAAAGGGCTTCCTTCCCACCGAAATAGTGATGCGCCAGCGCGGAAGACATGCCGGCCTGTCGAGCGATCTGACTCACCGTCACATCGAGAGAACCTGCCCGGCCGATCTCGGCGATCGTGGCTTTGACGAGCGCGGCCTTTCGGATAGGCTCCATCCCGAGTTTCGGCATGTGAAGGACACCTGATTTTGTGGTTGCCAAGCCGGGAGCTATCGTGAAGTTTATTGACTCGTCAATCAACAAAAAACGGGGAGACACCATGACGCCCATCCGACAGGCCCTGCTGGCCGCCGCCTCCACCCTGGCCCTTGCGGGACCTGCGCTCGCCCAGGACCAGTGCCGCGAGGTGACCTTCTCCGATGTCGGCTGGACCGACATCACCGTGACCACCTCGGCCACCCGCCAGATCCTCGAGGCCCTGGGCTACGAGGTCGAGGTGGACATCCTCGGCGTGCCGGTCACCTATGCCTCGATGGACAAGGGCGACGTGGATGTGTTCCTCGGCACCTGGCTGCCGGCGCAGGAGGGGGCGATCGGCCCCTATCTCGAGAAGGGCACGATCGAGGAGATCACGATCAACCTCGAGGGCACGAAATACACGCTCGCCGTGCCCACCTACCTCTACGACAAGGGCCTGAAGACCTATGCCGACATCGCCAGCTTCAAGGACGAGCTGGATGGCAAGGTCTATGGGATCGAGCCCGGCAACGAGGGAAACGAATATCTCCTCAGCCTGACCGAAGCCGGCAACCCGCTCGAGGGCTTCGAGGTCGTCCAGAGTTCCGAGCAGGGGATGCTGGCGCAGGTCGCCCGCTTCTACCCGCAGGAAAAGGGCGTGGTCTTCCTCGGCTGGGAGCCGCACCCGATGAACGCCACCTTCTCGCTGAAATACCTGCCGGGCGGCGAGGACTTCTTCGGCGAGGAAGGCGTGGTCAAGACCGTGGCGCGCAAGGGCTTCAAGGAGGAATGCCCCAACGTGACCAAACTGCTGTCGCAGCAGAAGTTCAGCCTGCCCATGGAAAACGAGATCATGGGCAAGATCCTCGACGACGGGATGGAGCCCGACGCGGCCGTGCTCGAATGGCTGAAGGCCAACCCGGACACGATCGACCCGTGGCTCGCGGGCGTGACCACGACCGACGGCCAGGAAGGCCTTCCGGTGGTGAAGCAGACCCTCGGCCTCTGAGGCTGCGCCTCCGGCCGCGTTCCGCAGGGATCAGCCCCCGGGGCGCGGCTTCCGGGGCTTCGGCCGTCCGGGCAGATCGCCCCGACCCGCCCGAAGCCCCGCCTCGGATCGATCCACAACAGACGGGGTGCGCATGCTGGATTGGCTGACCGACCACAAGTTGCCAGTCGGCCGCTGGTCGAAGATGATGTTCGACTGGCTCAACGCGAACGGCGGGCCGTTCTTCGACCTGATCAGCCGCATGATGCAGGCGGTGATCGACGCGATACTGGGCGTGCTCGGGGCCTCGCCTCCGCTCCTGATCATCGCGATCCTGGCGGGCCTCGCCTGGTATCTCCAGCGCAGCTGGCGCGTGGCGGCCCTGGTGGTGGTGGGCTTCGCCTTCATCCTGAACCAGGGCTACTGGCGCGAGACGATGCAGAGCCTCACGCTCATCCTGCTCGCCTGCGTCACCTGCATGGCGATCGGAGTGCCGCTCGGGATCGCCGCGGCGCACCGGCCGCGCCTCTACCAGGTCATGAGCCCGATCCTCGACCTGATGCAGACGCTGCCGACCTTCGTCTATCTCATCCCGGCCATCGTCTTCTTCGGCCTGGGCATGGTGCCGGGCCTGATCGCCACCGTGATCTTCGTGCTGCCCGCCCCGATCCGGCTGACGCATCTCGGCGTCTCCTCCACCCCCCTCGCCCTCAAGGAAGCCGCGACGGCCTTTGGCGCCACTCCGCGCCAGAGGCTCTGGAAGGTCGAACTGCCCTGGGCGTTTCCGCAGATCATGACCGGCCTCAACCAGACCATCATGCTGTCGCTGTCGATGGTGGTGATCGCGGCGCTGGTGGGGGCGAACGGCCTTGGCGTGCCGGTGGTGCGCGCGCTCAACACCGTCAACACCGCGCTCGGCTTCGAGTCAGGCTTCATCATCGTCGTGGTGGCGATCATTCTCGACCGCATGCTGAGGGTCACGCGCAAATGACCGCCGTGGAATTCGACCGGGTCTCCATTGTCTTCGGAGACGATCCCCAACGCGCCCTGCCGCTGATGGACCGGGGCAGGAGCCGGGCCGAAGTGCAGGCCGAGACCGGACAGGTGCTGGGCGTGCACGACTGCTCGCTGAGCGTGGCCGAGGGCGAGATCCTCGTGCTGATGGGCCTCTCCGGCTCGGGCAAGTCCACGCTGCTGCGCGGCGTGAACGGGCTCAACCCGGTGGTGCGGGGCGAGGTGCGGGTGTCGGACGGCGACCGGATGATGTCGGTGACGAACGCCACCCCCGCCGACCTGCGCCGGCTCCGCCTCAGCCATATCGCGATGGTCTTCCAGCAGTTCGGCCTCCTGCCCTGGCGGACGGTGCGCGACAATGTGGGGCTGGGTCTCGAGATGGCGGGAATGTCCGCGCGGGACCGGCGGGCGCTGGTGGACGAGCAGTTGACGCTGGTCAACCTCTCGGCCTGGGCCGACCGCAAGGTGGGCGAGCTGTCAGGGGGGATGCAGCAGCGGGTGGGCCTCGCCCGCGCCTTCGTGACCCAGGCGCCGATCCTGCTGATGGACGAGCCCTTCTCCGCGCTCGACCCGCTGATCCGCTCGCGCCTGCAGGACGAGCTTCTGGACCTTCAGCGCAAGTTGCGGCGCACCATCATCTTCGTCAGCCACGACCTCGACGAGGCCTTCAAGATCGGCAACCGCATCGCGCTGATGGAGGGCGGGCGGATCGTCCAGTGCGGCACCGCGCGCGAGATCATCGCCAACCCGGTCTCGGATTACGTCGCCGATTTCGTGGCCCACATGAACCCGCTGGGCGTGCTGACCGCGCGCGACGTGATGGAGGCCGGGCCCTCCGCCGCGGGCCAGAGCGTCGGCGCCGACGCCACGGTGCGGACGGTGATGGAGAAGCTGCGCGACGGCGCGAACGAGCTTGCCGTGACCGAGGGCGGATCGGTGATCGGCACCATCCGCCCGGCTTCGGTCATGGGCCGTCTGATCGATCCGCGCGGAACGGTCTGATCAGGCGGCGTCGGTGTCCGGCGCCGTCTTCTTCCTCCCAGAGGCCTTCGGGGCCGCCTTCTTGGCCGCGGCCTTCTTCGGCGCGGCCTTCTTCGCCTCGCCCTCGGCCTTGGTGGCCTTCTTCGGCTCTCCCTCGGCCTTGGCGGCCTTCCGGGCGGGTGCCTTCTTCTTCGGCGCCTTGCCCGCCTTCTCGGCCACCAGCGCAAGAGCCTCCTCAAGGGTGATCGCCTCGGGCTCGACCCCCTTCGGCAGGGTCGCGTTCACCTTGCCCCACTTGACGTAAGGCCCGTAACGCCCCGGCATCACGGCCAGAACTCCGCCGTCGGGATGCTCTCCCAACTCCTTGATCGGCTGCGCCGGGGCCGAGGCACCGCGCCGGCCGGCGGCCTTCTGCGCCAGAACCTCGACGGCGCGGTTCATGCCGATGGTGAAGACGTCCTCGACATCGGGCAGATTCGCATAGGTCGAGCCGTGCTTGACGTAAGGTCCGTAGCGGCCGATCGCAGCCTCGACCGGCTGACCGTCCTCGGGGTGCTGCCCGACCAGCCGAGGCAGGTTCAGCAGCATCAGCGCCCGCTCGAGATCGACCGAGTCCGGCGCCCAGCCCTTGGGCAGGCTGGCCCGCGGCGGCTTCGGCACCTCGGCCGTCGCCTCGCCCCTCTGCACATAAGGACCAAACCGGCCCGAGCGCAGCGTGATCGGCTGGCCATCCTCGTCATGACCAAGGAGCTTGCCATCGGGCGAGATCGCGTTGTCCTCATCGCCCGTGACCGAGATCGGCCGCGTGTAGCGACATTCCGGGTAGTTCCCGCAGCCGATGAAGGCCCCGCCGCCCCGCGCCGTCTTCAGATGCAGACGCCCCGAGCCGCAGGTCGGGCAGATCCGGGGATCGGACCCGTCGGGCCGCGGCGGGTAGAGATGGGGCGCGAGGAAATCGTCGAGCTTGTCGAGCACCTCGCCGATACGCAGATCGGCCGTTTCCGCCACCGCCGCCGAGAAATCGCGCCAGAACCGCGCCAGCACTTCCTTGTAGTTCCGCTCGCCGGCCGAGACGTCGTCAAGCTCGCCTTCCAGATCGGCGGTGAAATCGTATTCGACATATTTGCGGAAGAAGTTCGCAAGGAAGGCTGTCACCAGCCGCCCCTTGTCCTCGGGAATCAGCCGGTTCTTGTCCTTCCGCACATACTCCCGGTCCTGGATCGTCGAGACGATGCTGGCATAGGTCGAGGGCCGGCCGATGCCGAGTTCCTCCATCCGCTTGACCAGTGTCGCCTCGGTATAACGCGGCGGCGGCTGGGTGTGGTGCTGCTCGGGCGTGATGGACTTCTTGTCCACCGCCTCGTTTGCCATGATCTGCGGCAGGCGGCCCTCGTCCTCGTCGCCCTCGCCGCGGTCGTCGCGGCCTTCCTCATAGACCTTGAGGAAGCCGTCGAAGAGCACCACCTGCCCCGTCGCGCGCAGCCCCACCTGCCCGTCCGCCGAGGCAATCTCGACCGTGGTCCGCTCCAGCCGGGCGGCCGCCATCTGGCTGGCCAGCGTCCGCTTCCAGATCAGTTCGTAAAGCTTGCGCTGGTCGGCGTCGGTCAGACCCAGCTTCTCGGGCGAGGCCGACATGTCGGTGGGCCGGATGCACTCGTGGGCTTCCTGCGCGTTCTTGGCCTTGTTCTTGTACATGCGGGGGCTGTCGGGGACATAGTCCGCCCCGAACCGCCGCTTGATCTCGTCGCGCGCGGCCATGACGGCCTCGGGCGCCATGTCGATGCCGTCCGTCCGCATGTAGGTGATGTGGCCGGCCTCATAGAGCCGTTGCGCCGCCGACATGCACTGTTTCGCGCCCATGCCGAACTTGCGACTCGCCTCCTGCTGCAGGGTCGAGGTCATGAAGGGCGCGGACGGGTTGCGGCTGGCGGGCTTGGCCTCGATGGAGGCGACCTTGAGGGGCCGTGAGGTCACGGCCTGCACCGCCAGTTCCGCGGCCTCGGCGGTGGGCAGGTCGAACTTGTCGAGCTTCTTGCCGCCCAGACCGGTCAGACGCGCCTCGAACTCCTGCCCGCGCGGGGTGACGAGCACGGCCGAGACGGTCCAGAACTCGCGGGCACGGAAGGCCTCGATCTCCATCTCGCGCTCGACGATCAGGCGCAGGCAGACCGACTGCACCCGCCCCGCCGATTTCGCCCCCGGCAGCTTGCGCCAGAGCACCGGGGACAGCGTGAAGCCCACCAGATAATCCAGCGCACGGCGGGCGAGATAGGCCTCGACCAGCGCCGTATCGACCTGCCGCGGCGCCTTCATCGCCTCGGTCACCGCGGCCTTGGTGATCGCGTTGAAGGTCACCCGGCTGACGGTCTTGCCCTTCTTCAGCGACGAGGCCAGCGCCTCCTGCAGGTGCCACGAGATCGCCTCGCCCTCGCGGTCGGGGTCGGTGGCGAGGATCAGCGTGTCATCGGTCTTCAGCGCCTCGGCGATCGCGCGGACGTGTTTCTTCGAGTCGGCCGCAACCTCCCAGGTCATGGCAAACTCATGCTCGGGATCGACCGATCCATCCTTGGCCGGCAGGTCGCGGACATGCCCGTAAGAGGCCAGAACCGTATAGTCGGAGCCCAGGTATTTGTTGATAGTCTTGGCCTTGGCCGGGCTTTCGACGACGACGACAGCCATGGAACCCTCTCTGCGGATTGGCGCGGAACCATGTGGGGGATCACGCGCCAATGTCAATGCGCGGCTCGGGGGCGACCGAGGTGGCCGATCATGCCGGACGGGACACGAGGCCCCCCGGATAGCGCTGGATGCGACCCTCGAGTTCGAGCGCCACCAGCTCCTGCGCGACGCGCCCCGCGGGCAGCGACAGGTCGCGGATCAGCTGATCCTCGGGCACGGGAACGGGGCCGAGCCGGTCGAAGATCAGGCTGTGGACAGGCGCCACATCGCAAAGCGGGCGCCGCGGCGGATCGGGCTGCGGATCGGAAGGCGCGGCGGCCCGAAGGGTGCCGATGGCCTCGATCACATCGGCCGCATGGCGCACGAGGGTCGCACCCTCTCGGATGAGCTGGTTGCCGCCGGCCGCCCGCGGATCGAACGGGTGTCCGGGAACCGCCAGCACCTCGCGCCCCTGCTCGAGCGCCTCCCTTGCGGTGATGAGGCTGCCCGAGCGGGCCGCGGCCTCGACCACCACCACCGCCTGCGCCAGCCCCGAGACGATGCGGTTGCGCTGCGGGAAATGGCGGGCCTGCGGCACGAGCCCCATCGGCTGCTCGGAGATCCGGCAGCCGGCGGCGGCGATACGGCCGGCCAGCGCCGCATTTTCCAAAGGATAGATCACATCCACCCCGCCCGCCTGAACCGCGACCGTGCCACGGTCGAGGGCGGCCTCATGCGCCTCGGCGTCGATCCCGCGGGCGAGGCCCGAGACGACCACATAACCCGCCTCGCCCAGCGCCGCCGCCAGCTTGCGCGCCATCCTGAGCCCGAGGCTCGAGGCGTTGCGCGCCCCCACCAGCGCGACCATCGGCCGCGCGAGAAGCGCGGCGTCTCCCTGCAGCCAGAGGATCGGCGGCGCATCGGCGATCTGGGCCAGCGCGGCGGGATAGGCCGGATCGTCGAGGCAGATCATTGCGGCCCCCTGCGCGCGTCCGGCGGCCATCTCCTTCAGCGCGACGGGAACCGGGCAGACCTCGTACCGCTCGATCCCGGCCGCGGACGCGATGCCGGGCAGCGCCTCGAGCGCCTGGGTGGCGCTGCCATGCTCGGCCATCAGGCGCCGCCATGTCGCGGGCCCCACCCGGCGCGAGCGGATCAGCCGCAGCCGGTCCACGCGCTCGCGGTCGGGAAAGGAGGGATTCTGTGCCTGTGGCCGCATGGTTGCCTCGGATGGACCAGCGTCGGACAATGGCGACGAATGATTAACGACAGGTGAATGCCTCAGATCGCGTGGCGCTGCCGCTTGACAGCCGTGCCCGGCGCGGCTAAGAGGCCGGAATGCAGCACGCCTCCTCGCCTTCGGACATGGGCATCCGCCTCGATCGCGCCACCTACGCGGCTGGCGGGCGCACGATTCTGTCGGGGATCTCGTTGCATCTGACCGAGCGGCGGATCGGCATCCTCGGACCCAACGGCTCGGGCAAGACGACGCTCCTGCGCCTGATGGCCGGGCTGGTGGCGCCGACCGATGGCCGGGTGACGGTCGAGGGGATCGAGCCCGCCTCGGACCGGCGGGCGATGCTGGGGGCGATCGGCATCCTCTTCCAGAACCCCGAGCACCAGATCATCTTTCCCACCGTCGAGGAGGAGCTCGCGTTCGGCCTGAAGCAGATGGGACGCAGCGCCGCCGAGGCGCGCCGGGCGGCGCGCGACCTGCTGGCCGCCCACGGGCGCGCCCATTGGGCGGCGGCGTCGGTCGCCACCCTGTCGCAGGGCCAGAAGCAGTTTCTCTGCCTGCTGTCGGTGCTGGCGATGGCGCCGCGCACCATCCTGCTCGACGAGCCCTTCTCGGGCCTCGACCTTCCGACGCAGATCCGCCTGTCGCGCAGGCTGGCCGCGCTGCCCCAGCGCCTCGTGACGATCTCGCACGATCCGGCCGCGGTCGCAGACCATGACCGGGTGATCTGGCTGGAACAGGGCCGGGTACGGGCGGATGGACCCGCGCCCGAGGTGGCTTCGGCCTTCCGGGCCGAGATGGAGCATCTGGGGGGCCTCGATGCTGACGCTGACCTCGCCGGTTGAGACCCGCCTGCACCGCCTGCCCGCGGGGCTGAAGCTCGGGGCGCTGGCGCTGGCTGCGGTGGCCCTCGCCCCGCTCGAGGGGCTGCCGGCGCTGGGGGCGGCATTGGCGGGCACACTCGCGCTCTATGCGGCACAGGGGCTCGAGTTTGCGCGCCACGGGCTCAGGATGCTGCGGCCGCTCTGGCCGTTTCTGCTCATCCTCGCGCTCTGGCACGGCTGGACGGGCGAGATCGAGCGCGGCGCCGGCATCGGAGTGAAGCTTCTGATCGCGGTGGCGCTGGCCAATCTGGTGACCATGACGACACGGCTCGACGCGATGATCGCCGTGCTCGAGCGGCTCGCCCGGCCGCTGCGTCGCCTCGGACTCGAGCCGCACCTGCTGGCCGTTTCCATCGCGCTTGTCATCCGCTTCACGCCGGTGCTACTTGCGCGTGCAGAGCGGCTCATTGAAGCCTGGCGGGCACGAAGCGCGCGACGCCCCACCTGGAGGATCGTCGTTCCGCTGGCCCTTGGGGCGCTCGACGATGCCGAACAGGTGGCAGAGGCGCTGCGCGCCCGGGGCGGATTGTAGGGAGAAGGACTTCATGGAACGCAACGTCGCCTATGTGGCGCTTTTCGCGGCGCTGATCGCCGTGCTCGGCCTCGTGCCGCAGATCACGCTCATGTCGGGCGTGCCGATCACCGCGCAATCGCTGGGCGTGATGCTCTGCGGCGCCGTTCTCGGCGCGCGCAAGGGCGCCCTTGCGGTGCTGCTGTTCCTGGTGCTGGTGTTCCTCGGGCTGCCGCTTCTGTCGGGCGGCCGTGGCGGGATCGGCGTGCTGGCGGGCCCGACGGCGGGCTTTGTCGTGGGCTTCCCGGTGGCGGCCTTCGTGACCGGCCTCGTGGTCGAGAAATGGCGCGCCCCGGTGACATGGTCGGCGCTGGCCGGCAGCATCCTCGGCGGGATCGTGGTGCTTTACGGCTTTGGCGTGGTGGGCATGGCCTGGAAACTGGGCAAGACGCTGCCCGAGGCCGCGCTTCTGCTGACGCCCTTCCTGGCGGGCGACCTGATCAAGGCCGTCGCCGCCGCGCTGGTGACCCGCGGGCTTGAGCAGGTCCGGCCCTGGATGGTGCTCTCGCGCGCCTGAAACGACGGCGCCCGGGAGCTCCCCGGGCGTCCTTCCCTACGCTGCCGGCCGATTAGGCCACGTTCTGCAGGGCCACCTCGGGCAGGATGCCGAGCGCGTGGCAGACCTCGCGCGTCAGGGTCGGGCGGTTCAGCGTGTAGAAGTGCAGATCCTCCACCCCTTCCGACAGCAGCCGGTCGCACAGCTCGGTGCAAAGCGCCACCGAGAACAGCTCTTCCCGGTCGTCCCGCTTGGCGTTGGCGAAGGCCTCGTCGAGCCAGCCCGGCACCTGCGCCCCGCAGCGGGCGGCGAACTTCTTCACCCCTGACCAGTTCTCGATCGGCAGGATGCCGGGAATGATCGGGGCGCGGATCCCCTCCTTCACGCAGAGATCGCGGAAGCGCAGGAAGGTATCGGCCTCGAAGAAGAATTGGGTGATGGCCGAACTCGCGCCCGCCTCGATCTTGCGCTTGAGCCAGCGCACATCGGCCAGCGTGTCGGCCGAGTCGGGATGCGGCTCGGGGTAGGCGCCGACATGGAGCTTGAACTTGCCGGTGGCGGCCAGCGCCTCGACCAGCTCGATGGAATTGGCAAAGCCCTCGGGATGCGGCGTGAACCGCTCGGCCCCCTTGGGCGCGTCACCCCGGAGCGCCACGATCTCGGTCACGCCGGCCTCGGCGTAGGAATTCGCGATCTCGAGCGTCTCGGCCTTCGTCGCATCGACGCAGGTCAGGTGCGCGGCCACGTTCAGCTTGTAGTGGTTGTGGATCGTCTCGACCGCATCATGGGTCAGCTTGCGCGTGGTGCCGCCCGCGCCGTAGGTCACCGACACGAAGTCGGGCTTCAGCGGCGCCAGCATCTGCGCCGTCTCCCACAGCCGGAAGGACGCCTCGAGCGTCTGCGGCGGGAAGAACTCGAACGAGATGCGCGGTCTGGCCATGGGACTGTCTCCTGTTCCTTGCCTCTCTTGTGGCAGCATCGGCCATGTGAGACAAATTCATAATGCTCAAGATCAATATGAGGCGAATTGTAACATGCACCTCGAACTCCGCCACCTGCGCACCATCCGCGCGATCCATCAGGCGGGGGGTCTGGCGCGCGCGGCCGACATGCTGAACATGACCCAGTCGGCCCTGTCGCATCAGGTCAAGGGGCTGGAGGACCAGGCCGGGATCGAGCTTTTCGTGCGCCGTTCCAAGCCCTTGAAGCTGTCGGCCGCCGGCGTGCGGATGCTGCGGCTGGCCGAGCGCATCCTGCCCGAGATCGACGCGCTGGAAGACGAGTTCCGCGCGCTCCGCTCGGGGCGCACGGGGCGGCTGCATATCGCCATTGAATGCCATGCATGTTTCGAGTGGCTGTTTCCCGTGCTGGAGCTGTTCCGCCACGCCTGGCCCGAGATCGACGTGGACATCCGGGCGGGCCTCGCCTTCGAGGCCCTGCCCGCGCTGATGCGCGAGGAGGTGGACCTCGTGATCTCCTCGGATCCGGTGACGGTCGAGGGCATGGTCTTCAATCCGCTCTTCGACTACCACCCGACCTTCGTCGCCGCGTCCTCCAACCCGTTGGCGCAAAGGGATTTCATCTCGGCCGAGGATTTCCGCGACCAGATGCTGATCACCTACCCCGTCTCGCGCGACAAGCTCGATGTCTTCACCGAGGTGCTGACACCGGCCAAGGTCGAGCCGCGCGGAACCCGGCAGGTCGAGCTGACGGCCGTGATCCTGATGCTGGTGGCCTCGAATCGCGGAGTGGCCGTGCTGCCCGACTGGGTGCTGCGCGACATCCGCAGCCATGCCGATTATGTGACCCGCCCGCTGGGGCCGCAGACGGTGACCAAACGCCTCTATGCCGCGACGCGGGCCGAGGATGCGACCAAGCCTTTCATGGCCCATTTCCTGAGGTTGGGCCGGACCGAGCCGGTCAAGCTGCAGAGAAGCTGACGGGAACAAAGCCGCGCACACGACGTCGCAACCGGATGGCGCCGCGCGCCACCGGGCGGAATCACATTGCCCGAAGAAGCGCAAAACGATACCTCCACCGCGCAAAACTCACATGACAGGCCTGGAATGACCCTCCCACCGACCCGTCCTGCCGATACGACGCCCGACGGCGCGAGCCCCTCGATCAACCAGTGGAAGACACTCGACAAGGACCTGAAGCGGATCGTCCAGCTCGAGGAGGCCGGCCAGTTCGTCGGCCGCCCCCTGATCTCGATCGGGGTCGCGCTCGTCTTCATCGTGGTGGCGGGCGTGGCGGCCTCGCTGATCACCGGAGGGACGCCCAACTCGCTGGTGATCGTCGCGGCCGCGGCCTTCGGCGCCTACATGGCGATCAACATCGGCGCCAACGACGTGGCCAACAACATGGGCCCCGCGGTCGGTGCCAATGCCCTGACGTTGACCGGGGCGCTCGCCATCGCCGCCATCTTCGAGACGGCGGGCGCGCTGATCGCGGGCGGCGATGTGGTGAGCACCATCTCGGGCGGGATCGTGGATCCGGCCTCGGTCGCCGAGGCGGGGATCTTCGTCTGGGCCATGATGGCCGCGCTGATCGCGGCGGCGGTCTGGCTCAACATCGCGACCGCCATCGGCGCGCCGGTCTCGACGACCCATTCGATCGTGGGCGGCGTCATGGGGGCGGGGATCATGGCCGCCGGCATGTCGGCGGTGAACTGGCCGGTGATGGGCCAGATCGCCGCGAGCTGGGTGATCTCTCCCGTCCTCGGCGGCGTCTTTGCGGCGCTCTTCCTCGCCTTCATCAAGAACCGGCTGCTCGACGCCGAGGACAAGATCGCGGCCGCCCGCCTGTGGGTGCCGCTGCTGATCGGGGTGATGGCGGCCGCCTTTGCGACCTATCTGGCGCTCAAGGGGCTGCGGAAGGTCATGGAGGTGCAGCTTCCGGCGGCGGTGATGATCGGCCTCGCGATCGGCGTGGCGACGGTTTTCCTCACCCGGCCGCTGGTGCGGCGCCAGTCCGAGGGGATGGAGAACCGCAAGAAATCGCTCAAGAAGCTGTTCGGACTGCCGCTGGTGGTGTCGGCGGCCCTGCTGTCCTTTGCCCATGGCGCCAACGACGTGGCCAACGCGGTGGGCCCGCTGGCGGCCATCGTCCATGCGGTCTCGAACGGCGACACGGCGGCCAGGGTGGCGATCCCGCTCTGGGTCATGATCATCGGCGCGGGCGGCATCTCCTTCGGCCTCGTGCTCTTCGGGCCGAAGCTGATCCGCATGGTCGGGTCCGAGATCACCAAGCTGAACCCGATGCGGGCCTATTGCGTGGCCCTCTCGGCTGCGATCACTGTCATCGTGGCGTCGGGGTTGGGGCTGCCCGTGTCCTCGACCCACATCGCGGTGGGCGGCATCTTCGGCGTGGGCTTCTACCGCGAATGGCAGGCCGAACGTCGCAGCCGGGCCCTCGGGCTGATCAAGGGCAAGCCGCTGCCGCCCGACGAACGCAAGCGCCGCAAGCTGGTGCGGCGGGCGCATTTCCTCACCATCGGCGCGGCGTGGGTTGTCACCGTGCCGGCGACGGCGCTGCTGTCGGGGGCGGTCTTCGTGGCACTGCGCACCTTCGCGGGCTGAGGGGCCGAGGGCGCGGCGGCGGGGGCCGCGTTCCTCCCTTCCCTTCCGCCTCGCCTCGCCTTATAGCAGCGCCCTTGAACGGATGGAGCCGGACGGATGCAAGGCAGCGCGAACCTCAACCTGATGATCAAGGCGGCCCGCAAGGCGGGGCGCTCGCTCGTGAAGGACTTCCGCGAGGTCGAGAACCTTCAGGTCTCCGCCAAGGGGCCCGGCGACTTCGTCTCGAAGGCCGACCGCGAGGCCGAGCGCATCATCCGCGAGGAGCTGATGGGCGGCCGCCCCACCTACGGCTGGCTGGGCGAGGAAACCGGCGAGACGGCCGGACAGGATCCGACCCGCCGCTGGATCGTCGATCCGCTCGACGGGACCACGAACTACCTCCACGGCCTGCCGCACTGGGCGGTCTCGATCGCGCTCGAGCACAAGGGCGAGATCGTGGCGGGCGTCATCTTCGACGCCGCCAAGGACGAGATGTTCTGGGCCGAGAAGGGCGCCGGCGCCTGGATGAACGAAAGCCGCCTGCGCGTCTCGGGCCGGCGCCACATGATCGAGGCGATCTTTGCCACCGGCGTGCCCTTCGGCGGTCGTCCCACCCTGCCCGCGACCCTGCAGGATCTGGCGCGGCTGATGCCCGCCTGCGCGGGCGTGCGGCGCTGGGGCTCGGCCGCGCTCGACCTCGCCTACGTGGCGGCGGGGCGCTACGACGGCTACTGGGAGCGCGGCGTGAGCGCCTGGGACGTGGCGGCGGGCGTGGTGCTCGTGCGCGAGGCCGGTGGCCTGATCTCGGGCATCCGCCAGGACCAGAACCCGATCGACGGCTCGCTGATCTGCGGCAACCAGAACCTGTTCGAGCCCTTCCGCAAGATCATCCGGGGCGAATGAGGCGGCGCCTCATTTCCGCCTGCGCACCAGCGGCACGCGCGATCGCGGCAGCGCCGTCTGGGGATGGGGCGGCAGCCCGTGCGTGCGCCGCCAGAAGGCCGGACCGCCACGGGCGAGCCAGAAGGGCAGCGTGAGCAGGATGCCCGCGCCGAACCCTCCCGCATGGGCCCAGTAGGCGACGCCGCCCTGATCGGTCGGCACCGCCACGCCCGAGATGATCTGGAACAGGAACCACAGCCCGAGCAGCAGGAAGGCGGGCACCGGGATGATGCGGAAGAAGATCACGATGATGATCAGCACATCGACCCTCGCCCGCGGGAAGAGCAGCAGGTAGCCCCCCATCACCCCCGCAATGGCCCCCGAGGCGCCCACCATCGGGATCCACGAAAAGGGATCGGCCAGCACCTGCGCGGCCGCCGCCGCAAGGCCCGAGGCGAGGTAGAAGCCCGCAAAGCGCCCGTGGCCCATCACATCCTCGAGATTGTCCCCGTAGATGTAGAGAAAGAGCATGTTGCCGAGCAGATGCGCCCAGCCGCCGTGCAGGAACATCGAGGTGAAGATCCCCTCGTAACCCGTGCCCTGCAGAAGCTCGGCCGGGACAAGACCCCAGTTGAAGAAGGCCGCCTCGAGCGCCAGCCGTGACGGGGCGCCGTAATGCATCAGCAGGAAGATCAGGACGTTCGCCGCGATCAGCGCGTAGGTGACATAGGGCGTGCGGCCGGAGGGATTGTGGTCGCGGATGGGGAACATGGCGCAGCGTTCCCGATCCGCGGCGCGGCGTCAAGCCGGGATGGGCCGCCCCGACGCCGGGGCTGCGGCGGCAGGACCGACCGGCGCAGCCCTCAGCCCGTGGCCGAGGCGGCCGCGAGCAGTTCGGCATTGCCCCCAGATGCGGTGGTGTCGACGCACAGATGCCGCTCGACGACCACATGGGCGTCGTCCGGCAACCCTCCGATCAACGGCAGGATCGGCCCCGCCCGCCCCGCGAGGGCCAGCGCATGGGGCCGGGCCTCCTCGGCCCCGCCCCAGTGCAGCGCCCCCGAAAAGCCGCCAAGCCGCCCGAGCGCCGTGGCCGGCAGACCCGGCGCCTCGATCGCAAGCCCGCCGAGGGCCCGGACCGCCTCGGCCTGCGCCCGCGCGGCCTCTGCCCCCGGCCCGAGGCACAGGAGCGGCGGGCGGCGAAGGCACGACAGGCGGTTCGACTCGCCCGTGGGCCCCGGCAGGACATGGGTGGAGAGCGACAGGCCCACCTCATCGGCCAGCCGGTCGAGCGCCGCCTGCACCTCGGCCTCGCCCGCCTCGTGATCGGCACCCGCTCCGATCGAGGGCGGTGCGGGCCGGGCACGGAGCCGGGCCAGGTAGGACGGCCCGCCCGCCTTGGGCCCCGTGCCCGACAGACCCTCGCCGCCGAAGGGCTGGCTGCCCACAACCGCGCCGATCTGGTTGCGGTTGACGTAGATGTTGCCGATCCGCAGCCGTCCCACGAGGGTCTGCACCCGGTCGTCGATCCGCGAATGCAGGCCGAAGGTCAGCCCGAATCCGGTGGCCTCGATCTCCTCGATCACCCGGTCGATCCCGGAGGCCCGGAAGGTCGCCACATGCAGGACCGGCCCGAAGATCTCGCGCCCCATCTCGCGGATCGAGGCGACCCGGATGACCGTGGGCCCGACGAAGGTGCCGCCCTCGGGCATCGGCAGTTCCTTGAGCACGCGCCCCTCGGCGCGCGCCGTGGCGATCCAGTCGCGGATGCCGGCCTGCGCCTCGGCGTCGATCACGGGGCCCACGTCGGTCGCAAGATCCCACGGATCGCCCAGCCGAAGCTCGTCCATCGCGCCGAAGAGCATCTCGAGCACGCCCTCGGCCACATCCTCCTGCAGGTAGAGACAGCGCAAGGCAGAGCACCGCTGGCCCGCCGACTGGAAGGCCGAGGCGAGGATGTCGCGCACCGCCTGCTCGGGCAGCGCGGTCGAATCGACGATCATCGCGTTCAGCCCGCCCGTCTCGGCGATGAGCGGCGCGGACGGATCGAGATGCTCCGCCATCGACCGCCGGATCGCCAGCGCCGTCTCGGTCGAGCCGGTGAAGACCACGCCTTTCACCCGCGGATCGCGCGTCAGCGCCGCGCCGACCGTTCCCCCCTCGCCCGGCAGAAGCTGGAGCGCGGTGGTCGGCACGCCCGCCCGGTGCAGAAGCTCGACCGCCAGCGCCGCGATCAGCGGCGTCTGTTCCGCGGGCTTGGCCAGCACCGCGTTGCCCGCCATCAGCGCGGCCGCGATCTGGCCGGTGAAGATCGCAAGCGGGAAGTTCCACGGGCTGATGCAGACAACCGTACCGAGGGGGGCCCCGTCCAGCGCTGCGCCCTCGGCCGCATAGTAGCGCAGGAAATCGACCGCCTCGCGCAGCTCGCCCACCGCATCGGGGAGCGTCTTGCCGGCCTCGCGCGCGAGAAGGGCAAAGATGGGGCCGAACGCCTGTTCGTACAGGTCGGCTGCGCGCTGCAGGACCTCCGCCCGATCTTCCGGGCGCGCCTCCCACGGCACCGCATGGTGCAGCGCCGCCTCGACATCGGGCAGGCTGGCCGGGATGGCGTTGCCCACCCGCGCGCCCGTCGCCGGATTGGCCACCTCGCGCCGCTGGCCGCCGGCGAGCGAGCCCGCAAGCAACGGCCGCGCGTCGAACAGCGCCGTCTGGTGCGGGGCGCGGGCGCTGTCGATCAGCGCGAGATCGGCCTCAGAGGCGAGATCGAAGCCGCGCGAATTGCGCCGCCCCGGAAAGAGATCCGAGCCCGTGCGCAGCACCGGATTCGGCACCGGCGTCATCCCCTCCATCGCGGTCAGCGGACAGGCCGCCACCGCCTCGGGGCGGATGCTCTCATCGACGATCTGGTTGACGAAGCTCGAGTTCGCCCCGTTCTCGAGCAGCCGCCGCACGAGATAGGCCAGCAGATCGCGGTGGGCGCCCACCGGCGCATAGATCCGGCAGCGCGTCCCTTCCTCGGCCAGCACCAGATCGTGCAGCCGCTCCCCCATGCCGTGCAGGCGCTGGAACTCGAACGGGCGGCCCTCGGCCATCTCGAGGATCGCCGCGACCGTGTGGGCATTGTGGGTGGCGAACTGCGGATAGATCCGGTCCGACATCGCGAAGAGCTTGCGGGCCTGCGCGATGTAGCTCACATCCGTCGCCATCTTGCGGGTGAAGACCGGGAAATCCTCCAGCCCCAGCACCTGCGCGCGCTTGACCTCGCCGTCCCAGTAGGCGCCCTTCACCAGCCGCACCATCAGCTTGCGATCGAACCGGACGGCCATCCCGTAAAGCCGGTCCAGCACCTCGCCCGCGCGGCGGCCGTAGGCCTGCACCACCACGCCGAACCCGTCCCAGCCGCCCAGCGACGGCTCGGACAGCGCGGCCTCGATCACCTCGAGCGAGAGGTCCAGCCGCTCGGCCTCTTCCGCGTCGATGTTGAAGCCCAGCCCCGCCGCCCGTGCGAGCCCCGCCAGCGCCGTGACGCGCGGCACCAGCTCGGCCATGACACGGGCGCGCTTGGCGACCTCGTAGCGCGGATGAAGCGCCGAGAGCTTGACCGAGATCCCCGGATTGTCGCGGATGTCGCGGCTGCGGGCGGCCGCGGCAATGGCGGTGATCGCCCGCGAATAGGCCAGATGATAGCGCCGCGCATCGGCTTCGGTCCGCGCGGCCTCGCCCAGCATGTCGTAGCTGTAGCTGTAGCCCCTGCCCTCCAGTTCGGCCGCGCGGTCGAGCGCGTCCTCGATCGTCTCGCCCAGCACGAACTGCCGCCCCATCTGCTTCATCGCGCGCGCCACGGCCGCCCGGATCACCGGCTCGCCCATCCGCTTCATGAGCCCCCGCAGATGCCCGGCCACCCCCGGCTCGCGGTCGTCAAGCACCTTGCCCGTCAGCATCAGCGCCCAGGTCGAGGCATTCACGAGGCTCGAGGCCGATCGCCCGAGATGGCGGTTCCAGTCGGACGGCGCGATCTTGTCCTCGATCAGCGCGTCCATCGTGTCGGCGTCGGGCACCCGCAGCAGCGCCTCGGCCAGACACATGAGCGCGATCCCCTCGTCGGTGGAGAGGCCGTATTCCGCGAGGAACCCCTCCATCAGGCCGGGGCGAGAGCCCTGGCGGATGCGGCGGACGAGCGACGCGCCGCGGGCCACGATGCGGGCACGGGCCTCGGCATCGAGATCGGCCTCGGCGATCAGGCGGGCGACGAGGTCGGCCTCGGTGGGGCGGTCGCTCAGGGGCGGCTGCGGGACGGCGGCGAGCATGGACGGGAACTCCTCTTTCGCCTAGATTATCCTGCAACCGAAAGCCGTTCGTCCTGATTTTCGAAGATGGGCGGCCGGATCGGCTGAATGTAGAATGCAAGGCAGGCCGCATGGCGCTGGAACTCGACCGTTTCGACCGCGCGATCCTTCGGGTTCTGGCCGCCGACGGCCGCGTCAGCGCGACCGAGCTGGCCCGGCGCATCGGGCTGACCAAGTCGCCGACGCAGGCGCGGATGAAGCGGCTCGAAGCCGCGGGCGTCATCACGGGCTACGGCGCGCGGCTCGACCCGATCCGCATGGGCCTCGCGCATGTGGCCTATGTCGAGGTCAAGCTGTCGGACACGCGCGAAACGGCGCTGCAGGCGTTCAACCGTGCCGTGCTCGCGGTGCCGGAGGTCGAGGAGTGCCACATGATCGCCAGCCGCTTCGACTATCTGCTGAAGGTGCGCACCGCCGACATTCAGGACTACCGCCGCGTGCTGGGCGAGAAACTCTCGACGCTGCCCTTCGTCGCCTCCACCTCGACCCATGTGGCGATGGAGTCCGTCAAGGAGGCGCGGGGCTGATCCCGTCATCCGCGAAGCGCGAATGACCGGGGTGGCTCAGGTGCAGGGGCAGAACACGACCCGCGCCCGGCCGTCGCTCTTGGCGCGGTAGAGCGCGCCGTCGGCCGTGCGGCTGGCCACGGGAAGGGCGGCGCTTCCGGGCGGAAGATGGGTCACGCCGATGCTTACCGTGATGTCCACGCGCCGCGCCTCGTCGATCCGGCAGTTCATCGTCAGCATCCGCTGCAGCCGATGCGCCGCGCGCTCGGCCTCCTGCGCATCCACGTCGGGAAGAAGCACCGCGAATTCCTCGCCGCCCAGCCGGATCACGCTGTCCCCGGGCCGCACCGCATTGCGCAGGCGGGTGGCCGCGGCGCGCAGCACGATGTCGCCCGCCTCGTGGCCATGGACATCGTTCACGCGCTTGAAATGGTCAATGTCCACGATCATCAGGCCCGTCCCCCGCGACCCGGCGAGGCCGTCCGCATCGGAAAACCGCCGCTCGAAGCTGCGCCGGTTCAGCACGCCGGTCAGGGCGTCCGTCTGCGTTTCGGCGACCAGCGCCCGCTCACGCTGCGCGGCGGACCGTTCCCGCTGCAGAAGCGTGCCAAAGACAAGCGCCCCCGCCAGATTGAGAAGGACGAGGATCATCCCGATCATCAGGCGGGAATGTTCCGGGTCGACCGGCAGCCACGCCAGCACGACGAGCGGCAGCGAGATCATCGCAGCCAGCAGCACGAGCCCGCCGAGGTCTCCGAGACCGAGCCAGCTCCGCACGGGCGGCCAGAGCGAGCCCATGAGGGCGGCGACGCACATCGAGACGATGGCAATGACCGGCGAGGCGGTGGACACGAACGACATGCGCAGGATGGCGCTCGACACGAGGGCCACCATCGCCCCGAGCGGGCCGAGAAACGCCCCGGCAAAGCCGATGAAGAGCGCCCGGCTGTCCACGATGATGCCGGGAGCCAGCGTCAGCGACTGCATCATCTGCACGCTTGCGCCGAAGCCGAAGGCCAGGCCCAGCAGCACATGCCGCGCGGGCCGCGACCAGCCGAGTCGCTGGACCCCGCCATAGATGAGCGCGATCGCGCCCATCATGGCGAAACTGTTTATCAGATGGAGAGCCAGTGCCACCGGATGCGGTCCATGGATTCTGGCGCATCGGACGCCGATGGCCCTTTTTGCCCCACTTGTCCGACCGCTGCAACCGGCAACCCCGGCGGATCAGCGGGGCGCCGCTGCCGATCCGAGAATCCTGCGGATGCCGCGCCTCAGCGCGGCGCCAGCACGGGATGAAGAACGCGGCCCGTGTCCTCGAAGGCGTTGATGTTGTCGATCGTCGTCCGGGCGATGCCGGTCAGCGCCTCGCGGGTGAAGAAGGCCTGATGGCCGGTGATCAGCACGTTCGGAAAGGTCAGGAGACGCGCAAAGACATCGTCCTGGATGGCCTTCTGCGAGAGATCCTCGAAGAAGAGATCGGCCTCCTCCTCATAGACATCGAGGGCGAGCCCGCCGATCACGCCGCTCTTAAGGCCCCGGATCACCGCGCTTGCATCGACGACGGCGCCGCGGCTCGTGTTCACGATCATCACCCCGCGCTTCATCAGCCCGATGGCGCGGTCGTCGATCAGGTGGTGCGTGTCGGGCGTCAGGGGACATTGCAGGCTGATGATGTCGGCCTCGGCAAAGAGCTGCTCGAGCGGCACATAGGTCACGCCCATGGCCGCGCATTCGTCGGACGGATAGGGGTCGGAGGCGATCACCCGACAGCCGAAGCCGCGCATGATGCCCGCGAAGGTGCGCCCGATGAGACCCGTCCCCACGACGCCCACCGTCTTTCCGCACAGGTCGAACCCCAGCAGCCCCTCGAGCGCGAAATTGCCCTCGCGCACACGGTTGAAGGCGCGGTGCGTGTTGCGGTTCAGCGTCAGGATCAGCGCGACCGCATGTTCGGCCACCGCATGGGGCGAATAGGCCGGCACCCGCCCGACCGTCAGGCCCGCAGCCTCGGCCGCCACCAGATCCACATGGTTGAAGCCGGCCGAGCGCAACGCGATCAGCCGCGTCCCCGCCGCGGCAAGCTCGGTGACGACGGGCGCCGTCACCTGATCGTTCACGAAGGCGCAGATGCACTCGGCCCCGCCCGCAAAGCGCACCGTCTCTTCGGACAGGCGCGCCTCGATGAAGGCCAGCCGGTGACGGTCCTCGTTCGCGGCGGTCAGGAACTGGCGGTCATAGGGCTTGGCGCTGAAGATGGCGACGTCCAAGGCAGGCTCCTTCTTGTCATTTTGCAAAGGCTAATGCGATGCCGCAGGGGGGCGTCAACCCAAAGCTTGCCCGCCGCACCGGATCGTGCATAGCGAGAGGCACAGGATGCGGCCGCAGGGCCGTCGGGATCGTAAAGGTGGCAAACGATGTGTGAAGGATGTTCGACCAAGGCCCGCGACGGCGCGATCGCGCGGCGGCAGTTCATGCGGCTCGCGGCGGCCGGAGCCGGCGCCGGTCTGCTCGCCGGCACGCCCGCAGCAGCCTCGGGCAAGGCCCGGGCGCTGATGCTCTCGTGCATGGATTACCGGCTGGTGGACGATTTCGTGCGCTTCATGGAGGACAAGGGCCTGCATGACGCCTATGACCACGTCACCCTGGCCGGCGCGTCGCTCGGCGCGATCAGCGACCGCTTCGCCGCCTGGCGCTCGACCTTCTGGTCGCATCTCGACGTGGCGATCCAACTCCACCACATCGAGGAGGTCATCGTCCTCGATCACCGCGACTGCGGCGCCTACAAGCTCGCGCTCGGCGAAGAGGCGGTGGACACGCCCGACAAGGAGACGCTGGTCCACACCGAGATGATGCGCACCTTTGCGCTTGCCGTGAAGCAGCGCCATCCCGAACTGGCCGTGCGCGGCTGGCTCATGGCGCTGGATGGCACCAGTGAGGAAGTGCGGCTCGCCTGACGCTTGCGGCGTCAGGGCGCGCCTCCCATCTCTCCCACTCGGGAAGGAGAGCCGGAGATGGATGCCGAGACAGAGGCTGCGCTGATCGGGGCGGGGCGCAGCTACTTCCGCCGCCGCCGCGACAAGGTGCCGGGCTTTGTCCGCCGCAACTTCGGGCTCGTCGGCACGTTGGGGCTGCATCGCCACGCCCTCGGCTGGGACATCCTGAAGGCGCCGCTGAATGTGGCGCTGTCTCCGCTGTTCATCGCGACGCGGTTGGGCGCGCTGGCGGCCGATGCCGTTCGTGCGCGCGGGGTGGCGTGCTGGCTCCGCGCCCGGCGCATCCTGCTGCCCACCGCCGTCGCCCGCGAGACCGAGCGCCGGATCGTCGTGGACCTGCTGGAACTGCCGTGCGGCCGCGCCTCGTCACGCGATGCGCTGGCCGAGGCGCTGCTGGCCGAACCTGCGCTGCGCCCGTTGATCCGGCAGCGGCTCGAGGCGGGGGTCGAGACGCGGGTGGCGGCGCGGCTCGGCGACTACACCGGCACCCGGTCGGCCGTGGCCGAGATGACAACGGCCGTCAGCACCCTGGGCGCCGGGGCGCTTGCCTTCAAGACGCTGACCCCGGGCGTCCTCTCGCTTGCGCCCACGCTTTCGGCGATCCTGGCCCATCAGGCGGCGCTGGCCGCGTTCCCACTGGGCGGCATGCTGGGGTCGGTCTGGCTCGGGCTCTTTCCGGCGGTGGCCTCGCCGCTTCAGACCGTCGCGGTGGTGGTCGCCCTCATGCTGGCGGGCTCGGTGTTCGCGGCCTTCGCCGGCGTCCTGGCCGATCCGGTCCAGAGCTGGCTCGGCATCCACCAGCGGCGCCTGAACCGGCTGATCGACGCGCTCGAGGACGAGTTCACCGGCTCGGGCCGTCGCGGATTTGTCGCACGCGAGCATTATCTTGCCCGGGTGATGGATCTGGCCGACGCCGGGATGGCGACGCTGCGGATCTTCCGGGGCTGAGGGTCGGTGGTGCAAGAGGAGGAACGGATGGCGCGCGACATGGAAGAGAAAGAGGCCGCTTGCGGGACGGCCGAGGCCATGCTGCGCCAGGTCGCCGAGGAGTGCTGCTCGGCCTTTGACGCCCATCTTGCCCGGATGATGGAGACGGACGACCCCGAGGGCCCGCACAAGGCGCGCGTGGCCCTGCGGCGGCTGCGAACGGCCCTGATGGCCTTCGATCCGATCCTCGCTCCGAAGTTCGCGCGGAAGTCCGGCCGACGGGCGCGCGACCTGTTTCGCATCATCGGCGATCTGCGGGATGCCGATGTGCGGGACGACCATCGGGGCAAGGAGTCCGAGCGGACGGACCGTATCCGGCAGAAGGTGCGCAAGCGGCTGAAGAAGCGCAAGGCGGTCTGTTTCACGCCGAAGCTCGGCAAGACGCTCGCGGGGAAGGGCTGGACGCGTGGCGGCCGCCGCGCGCAGGTGCTGGCCGAGGCGCCGGCCGCGCTGATCGGCGGTCGTGCCCTGGGCGATGCCTGGGCCACCTGCCTGTCGCACGGCATCGACCTCGAGGCGATGCCGGATGAGGCGCGCCACGAGTTGCGCAAGGATCTCAAGACGATGCGCTACACGGCCGAGTTCTTCAGCCCGGTCTGGCCGGGAGAGCCCCAGGAAACCTTCCTCGATCGGATGAAGGATCTGCAGGACGAGCTGGGCCATCTGAACGATCTTGCGATGCTCGGCGGGGCGGAGGCAGGCGAAGGCGGGGACAGCCGATCGCTGCGCAAGGCGGGGCGGATCTGGGCCGAGCTTGCCGCCATGCCGGTCTGGTGGAGCGAGGGCGCGGGCCGGCCTGCAACGGACGAGGCGGCACAAGCCTCAGGCGCGCACGGCTAGGGGCCGGGCTGCGCGCCGGCCGGCCGCCGGCCTCCGACCTGTCGCATGACCGCCACCCCCCTGCCCGCCCGCTTGGCCGCATAAAGCGCGGCGTCGGCATCGGCGAGGATCCGGGCCGGTTCCGGCGGATCATGGAGCACCGAGAGCGTCATGCCGATGCTGGCCGCGACGCGGCAGGGGCGGCCCTCGAACAGGATCGGCTTGTCCACCTCGGCGATCATCCGGCGCGCAACCTTCCTCAGACGCTCGGCATCCGCGACACCGGGGAAGATCATCATGAACTCGTCGCCGCCGATCCGCGCCACCGTATCGCCCGAGCGCGTCTCGCGCGCGAGCACCTGCGCCACGCTTCGCAGCACATGATCGCCCGCGGCGTGGCCGAAGCTGTCATTCACCTCCTTGAAGAAATCGAGGTCGAGATGCATCAGCCCGAAGGGCTGGCGCGTCAGGATCGCCGCCTCGAGCGCCTGATCGAGAGCGCGTCGGTTGCGCAGGCCGGTCAACTCGTCCGTCAGCGCCTCTTCCTCGGCGGCGCGGCGCGCCTGTTCGAGCCGACGGTTCAGGCGGTGGAGTTCCTCGGTGACGGCGGTCTTGGCCTCGACCAGATAGAGCAGTTCCACCGTCAGGTCGGTAGCCGCGAAATCGCCGTTCGTCAGCCCGTGACGGCGCACGGCCTCGAGCACCGAGATCCCGAAGGAGAGGTTCAGCAGCAGGCCGCGCCCGTCGTGCAGCGGCGTGACCACGCCGCGCAGGCACACGCCGCTGCCGTTGCGGGCCGCCAGATGCAGCCGCGTGCCGGACCGGGCAGAGAGGGCGGACGTGGTCTCGATGCCCGCGGGTCGGCACACCTCGAAGAGATGGAAGAAGGGCCGGCCCAGCGGAGGCTCGGGGAACAGCTTGCGCAACGTCGGCCCGCAGCCCGAGATGGCACCCGACGGATCGAGCCGCAGATGCATGGGCATCAGCAGGTCCAGCCCGCCCGCGCCAATGCCGATCCCGGTCGCCGCGGCCCCCATCAGCCCAGACGCTCCGCCAGATCGAACGGCCGGCCCGCGGCGAAGGCCGCATCGAGAAGCGCGATCGACACGACCTCGCCCTCGGCGCTCTGGCCGCGATGTTCGAGCAGCACCAGAACGCCGTAATCGTCGGCCATCGCCCGCAGCAGGCCCAGCATCACATGCCCCATTCCCGCGATCGGCGAGGCACAGACCAGACGGAACCGATGCGGCCCCGTGGCGGTCAGCCGCAGGTCGGGCAGTTCCAGCTCGGGCAGTGCGAGGCGGGCACGGTCGGGCAGATCGTCGAGCGAATGCAGGAAATCGGCAAAGGTCACGCCCCCGAAGCGCAGCAGGCGGCGCAGCCGCTCGGTCGTGGGATGCGAGACGAGATAGGTCCCCACATCCTCGAGCAGCGCCTCGCGCGGGCGGTCGAGCCGGGAGGCGGCGGACAGGATCACGGCCTCTGTCTGCGAGAGGTCATAGATCAGCATCGGCTCGAAGCTGCCGAAGCCGAGCCGCGCGCCATGCGCCACCTCGGCCCAGAGCGCGGGGCTGTAGGTGTCGCGCAGAAAGCACTCGAGCGCCCTGTTCACCAAGCCATGCATGGACCGCACCCCCTTGTCGGCAGGAAGCCTAGCGTCGCGCCGTTAACAAATGGCGAAGGGGCTCAGGGGACCAGGATCACCGAGGTGTCGCCGAGCCTCAGCCGGTTCACGGGCGCGGGCGCGATGTCGGGCGCGCCGTCGAGCTGCGCCGCGATCAGCTCGGCCGCCTCGCCCCAGTCGCCCCGGCCGATGGAATGGACCGACAGCGCCTCAAGCAGCCCGTCGCGCAGAGAGAAGGCCGCCATGTCGAGACCGCCGCGCCGGAGCATCAGCACCAGCGCCTCGTCGCCGGGCTGCTCGGCCAGGAAGTCGCCCACCACCATCACGCAGCCCGGCCGGCCATCCGGCAGGCTCTGGCGGCAGGCGTCGCGCCAGAGCCTCCGCTCGGCCGGAGCCAGCCGCGCCACGATGGCCTCGCGCATCTCCTCCTTGCCCGAGGGCCGGACCTCCATCAGGTTGGCAATCTCGACCGAGAGATCCTCGGCCGCCCTCTCCCGCCCCGGCACGGCCGGATGGATGAGCCGGTCGGCCAGCGCCTCCTGACCCGGCTCGGACGCCTTGCGCTGCAGGGCCTCGAGGGCCGAGGCCCCCTCGTGGCCCCAGCGGCCGATGGTGTAGGGATCAAGATCGGCCAGCCCGGTCCGGCCGTCGAGAACCCGCGCCAGCTGGTCGCGGGCCGAGATGCGGGTCGCGTCGAGCAGGGGCGACTGCCAGGCCGCGGCCGCCGCCAGCAGCGCCAGCGCCATGATCATGTTGCCTGAGCGTATCCGCTCCATCCAGCGGCGGCCCGACAGGACGGACCCGGCGTAGATCACCCCGTAGGCCAGCGCGACGAGGGCCGCCACCGCCCCGGCCAGCCGCTCGGGCGTCCAGCCGAACTGGTCCACCCGCTGCCAGAGGGCCCAGCCGGCCAGCACCGCCGGCAC
Source organism: Cereibacter azotoformans (assembly GCF_021391315.1). Lineage (NCBI taxonomy): Bacteria > Pseudomonadati > Pseudomonadota > Alphaproteobacteria > Rhodobacterales > Paracoccaceae > Cereibacter > Cereibacter azotoformans. Next base: position 2,124,036 of record NZ_CP090021.1, read on the forward strand.
CGGCAGGATCAGCGCCAGCGCCTGGGTCGCCCGGCGCATGAAGGCGCCCTGCACGGCCTCGGCGTCGCTCTGGTCCACGGCCGTCGTCACCAGAAGCGCCGCCGTCGCCGCCATGACGATCAGCGTCTGCGCGACGGGCACGCTGCCGATGATCGTGTCGAAGCCGCGCGCGGGCAGGCCCAGGATGAAGAGGACCATCACCAGCAGCACCGGCGGCAGCACCAGCCGCAACAGCTTGAGCACCAGCGCGGGCGAGATCAGGTCGGCGAACTCCATCACCACGGCCAGGGCCACGCCCAGCGACAGGCCGGTGATGAGCCAGGGCCCCACCTCGGAATGGGTGATCTTCCCGATCAGGTTCACGCCGACCAGTTCGAGCAGCGCATCCGACAGCAGGATCAGCACCCAGACGAGCCCGGTGAACAGCCAGGCCGCCGCCATGCGGACCACGATGGTCCAGGCGGCGGTGAAGAGCGTGGGATAGTCGCGCCAGTGGCCGCTGGCCTGCGCGACGAGGAAGGGCAAGGGGACCAGCGCCAGGACCAGCACCGGCAGGACGCTGCCGCCCGTGTCGAACATGGCGCTGGTCCCGTCGAAGCGCAGGCTCGTCAGCAGAAGGAAGAAGGTCACGACCGCCGCGACGGCCCCTGCCCCCAACGCCGCGCGCCGCACGGGCAGCGGGCCGGTCAGGCTCAGCCAGCCGCCGAAGAAGACGGCGGCAAAGCCGGTCGCCGCCAGCGCCAGCCGCTCGGGCACGAGGTTCTGTTGCGAGACCTCGAGCAGCAGATGCAGGCAGAGGCCCGCAAGCCCGCCCATCGCCGCCATCATCAGCCGCTGCCGCATGTTCCGATCCATCGCCTTCCGCCGCTCCGGCGCGCCTGCCGCGCGAGCGCGACGCTAACCCGATCGGGCGCGGGCTTCCAGATGCCCGGCGGCCGTCCGCTCAGGCGCGGGCGGTTCAGGCGGCGGCGAGGCCGTCGATCCAGTCGGCAAGGCCGCCGATGTCGGGCAGGATCACATCGGCATGTTCCGACAGCTCTTCGGCCACCGCGATTCCGGTCAGGACCGCCACCGTCCTCATGCCGGCCGCCCGCCCGGCCAGCAGGTCATGCGCGGAGTCCCCCACCATCACGACATTGCCCGGCGCGATGCCCACGCGGTCGGCGAAGGCCAGCAGCATTCCCGGCTCGGGCTTGCCGCCATGGCCCGAATCCGCGCCCGCGATGAAGTCGAAAAGCTCGGTCAGCCCGTGCCGGCCAAGGTGGGCCCGCGCAGGAGCCTCGGAATCGTTGGTGGCCAGGCCGATCTTCAGCCCGCGCGCCCGCAAGGCGGCCAGCAGCGGCGCCAGCGGCACCGCCTCGGACATCTCTGCCCCGGCCGCGAGCAGGTTCATCCGTGTCACCAGCGCGCGCTTGTCCCAGCCCGGCAGCAGCGGCAAAAGCCGGTCGGCGATCTCGTCGGCGGTCGAGGCGATCACCGGGCTCCAGGGGGCGAAGGCGCCCGTCTCCATGTCGTATCCGATCGCCTCCGCGAGCCCGCGCGCCTGGCCCTCGTCCGCGGCGATCTCGCGCAGCAGATGAGCGGACCATGCCCCCCAGCTCCGGCGGAAGTCGAACAGGGTGCCGTCCTTGTCGAAGATGATGCCGTGGATCATGTCGCGTCCTCCCTACGCGCGGAAACAGTGCGCAAGCTGCAAAACCTTTGCAACGGGATCATGTCCAATGATGGGCCCTACCGCCCGGCAGTGCGGCGCGTGCGCGCATCGGCGCCTCATAATCGTGCCCATGCGCGTCGCAAAAGCTCATGACGCGGGCATCTTCCGCCATGAGGAAGTCGAGCACGCCGATCAGGAAGGCCGGCTTTCCGGCGTCGCGGCGGACATCCTCGATCGTGGCGCCGCTCATGTGGAGGAAGGCGTCGAGCAACCCCTCCTGGGCCGCGATCCAGCCGAGGGCCTCCAGCGCCAGCGTCTCGGCGATTTGTTGCCGCATGATGATCCCCCGTGTCATTCTGCGCGCCCCGGTCAAAGCACATCCACGGTAGATCCGAAAGGAAGTTTTAACCGTTTCCGCCCCAATCTGTGGGCCTGGCGAGGCAGGAATACAAACGTAATGGGCGGGAAGGTTCTTATTACGGACAATGTTGCGACGAACCGCATCGTCCTCAAGGTCAAGCTGGCGGCGGCGTGCTACCGTCCGCTTCTGGCGGGCGACGGGGCCTCGTGCCTGACGTTGGCGCGGGCGGAGATCCCCGACCTCATCCTTCTCGACTGCAGCCTGCCGGACCTGGACGGGATCGAGGTGCTGCGCCGGCTGCGCAGGGACCCGGTCACCCGCGACATCCCGGTGATCATGATCTCGGCCTCGCGCGATGCCGGGATCCGGCTCGAGGCGCTGGCCGAGGGGGCGGACGATTACATGGCCAAGCCGGTGGACGATCTGGTGCTGATGGCGCGGCTGCGGCGGCTGATGCGGCTGCGCGACACGCCCGGAGAGGGGGCGATCCGCGGCGCGGCGCTCCGGGCGCTCGGCCTTGCCGAGCAGGCGGAGGCCTTCGAGGGACCGGGGTTGATCGCGCTGGTCGCCGGCCGGACCGAGCTTGCGATGCGCTGGCGGAAGGAGCTGCAGGCGCTGATGCCGGACCGCCTCTTGGTCCAGAGCCGCGAGGAGGCGCTGGCCGAGGGCGGCACCACCCCCGACATCTTCCTGATCGATGCCGACCTCGACGGCCCCGGGGGCGGGCTGCGGCTCATGTCCGACCTGCGGAGCCGGGCGGGGACGCGGCACGCGGCCGTCTGCATCGTCCGGGGCGAGGTGGCGGGCGAAGGCGCCGCGATGGCCTACGACCTCGGCGCGAACGACCTGCTGCCGGCGACCTTCGACCCGCGCGAGGCCCGGCTCCGGCTGAGGAACCTCCTGCGCCGCAAGCGCCGGGCCGACGCCACGCGGGCCACCCTGCAGAACGGGCTGCGCCTTGCGGTCGTCGATCCGCTGACGGGGCTCTACAACCGCCGCTACGCCGGCGCGCATCTCGCGGCCGTGGCCGAAAGGGCGCAGGCGGCCGGCGAGCGGTTCGCGGTGATGGTGATCGATCTTGACCGCTTCAAGTCGGTGAACGACCGCTGGGGCCACGGGGCGGGTGACGCCGTGCTGGTCGAGGTGGCGCGGCGGCTTCACGCCAACCTCCGCCCCGGCGACCTGATCGCCCGGATCGGCGGCGAGGAGTTTCTGGTGGCTCTGCCCGACGTCCGGCGTCCCGACGAGGCCCGCGCGGTGGCCGAACGGCTGCGCGAGGCCATCGAGGAACAGCCCGTGAGCCTCCCCTGCGGCGGCAGCCTGCGGGTGACGATCTCGGTCGGTCTCGCCTTCTCGCTGGATGACGGGGGGCGCCGGGTCGAGACGGTGGATCAAGTGGTCAACCGCGCCGACAGCGCGCTTCTGATCGCGAAATCGGGCGGGCGGAACCAGGTCACGATCGAGCGAAGCGCCGTGGCCTGATCCTTCGGCCGAACCAGGAGTCGCGCTGGCGCCGTCGCGGCGGCTCCCGTGGGATGCCGCAGTGCGACAGAAGCGCGGGGATCAGTCGCGCCCGCGCGCCTCGTGGCGCTCGCCGTGATGGCCCTTGCGGGTCAGGCTCGCCTCGAGCCGGGTGGCGAAGGCGCGACGCTCGGCCGGGGTCATGGCCTCGATCCGGCTTGCCAGAAGCCGCGAGCCCAGCGCCGCGGCCTCGGCCCCGCGCCGCTGCTGCCGGTCGAGGACGGCCTGCAGGGCGACGGGATCGAAGGGCTCGGCCCGCAGGGTCGCCAGCATCGTGCGGAAATCCTCGCGCATCTCGCGGCGCACCTGGCGGAAGTCGCCCCGCTGGTCGAGGAAGGCTTGCCGCATCTCCCTGCGATCCTCGGGCGCCAGCGCCTCGGAGAAGGGGCCAAAACCCAGGTCGCGCACCGGGCCCCGCATCCCGCCCTCGGAATGCACGCGCCAGAACGATCCTCCCGCGACCCCGACGATGGCCAGGTTGACAGCAAGGGAAACGGCCAGCGCGATCCTCATCCAGAGCGGCGAGCGCGGCGTGGGCTTGGGTGTCATCTCGGTCATGTCTCAGCCTTCCACCGGCGCGTCGAGGCTTGCAAAGAGTTCGTAACCGGGCGCGAGGTCCATCGTTTCCAGCGGGTCGCCCGAGGTGCCCGGCCAGAGCACCTCGGCAACAGGCGGCTGGGCGATGCCGATCCAGACCCCGACCAGCGTTGCGGTCGCGAGGCCGGCAAAGAGCCCTCCGCCGCCGAAGAGCGCGAACCGGGCGCCTGCCGTCCGCCGCGGCACGGACCGGACCGGCGCCGGTTGCACCGGCATCTCGGCAGCCGCATCCGCAAGGATCCGCATCATCAGATCGGCGGAGGGCGCGGGAGACTCTCGCCGCGCCTCGGCAAAAAGATCGTCCAGATCGCTGTCGCGCATCTCAGCCTTCTCCATAACCCAGTTCGGCCCGCTGCCCCGCGAGCAGCGCCGCCAGAGCCCGCTTGCCCCGCGCGGTCAGGCTCTCGACCGCCTCGACCCCGACCTGCATCACCTCGGCGATCTCGGGATTCGAGAGCCCCTCGAGGTGGCGCAGCACCACCGCCTGCCGCTGGCGTTCGGGCAGCGCCGCCAGCGCCGCGTCGAGCGCCCGCATCCGATCGCCCTCGATCATGGCCGCCTCGACACCCGGAGCGGCGTCGCACGGCTCGGGTGCATCATCGAGGGTCGTCGAGGCCCGCCGGCGACGGCCGCGCAGCCGGTCGGTGCAGAGGTTGCACACCACCCGGTAGAGCCAGGTCGAGACCCGCGCCTCGCCCTGCCGCCAGTCGGGCGCGACGCGCCAGAGCCGGAGCATCGCCTCCTGCGTCACATCCTCGGCCTCGGCCCGGTCCGACAGCATCCGCGTGGCCACGGCCAGCACCCGAGGAGCCAGCCGCAGCGTCAGCGCCCGCGCCGCCGCCGGGTCACCGTTGGCGTAGAGCACGAGCAACGCCTCGTCAGAGACGTCGGAAAGGGCGTCGAACGGCATTTCCATCCTGTTCCCGGACTAGCGCAACCGTGCCGAACCTGCAATTTCCCGCCCGGCGACACACGGCGCCGGGCGGGAGACACCGTCTCAGCGGTCGAAGAACCGCGGGCCGTGGTGGCCGTGGTGGCCGCGGCCGCGGGACTTCCCGGCGGCCTGCGCCTCTTCCCGGGTCAGCGTGCCGTCGCCATCCGCATCCAGACGGTCGAAGAACATCAGCGGACCGGGCCCGGCGGCCAGTTCCGAAACCGAGAGCATCCCGTCGCCGTTCGCGTCGAACCGCTCGATCATGCGCCGGGTCTTGGCCTCGATCCGCGGCATCATCCGTGCGGCATGCAGCGCGGTCAGCTCTTCGGCCGAAAGCAGGCCGTCGCCGTTCGCATCGGCATTCTCCACGCGCGCCGCGCGGGCCGCTTCCAGTTCGGCCCGTGTCACCGTGCCGTTGCCATCCGTGTCGAGGGCCTCGAAGTCCATCATCGGGCCACGCGGGCCAAAGCCGCCCCGGCCGCGGTCAGCGCCCGCGCCGGGTCCCATACCCATGCCCGCCGCGGGGCAGTCGGCGCCCTGCGCGCAAGGGCCGGGCCCCATTCCCTGCCCCTGGCCCATCTGGCCCATCTGGCCCATCCCCTGACCCTGTCCGGCCCCCGGGCCCATCCCCTGACCCTGCTGGGCGATCGCGCCCCCCGCAGACAGGACAAGGGCCGTGAGGGCTGCAGCCTTCAGCATGGTGGAACGAGTCATCTCTGTATCTCCTTGCGTCGCGACAGCCGCTGCTGCCTGTTTGCGCATCTCATACGCCCCCCGGCCGGGGTTCCGTCGCGGCTTGGCCGAAAATCGCAATAGATGAATCCGAAACACATGGATTAAGATCCGCGCCATATCGGAACAGGGCGCTGCCTCGCACGTTCGGCATCCGGAGAGTGCTTGCGAGTCGGAGGCAGCATGCGGGACGGTTCACTGGATTTCGAAGCCGAGGACGAAGAGCGGCTTCTCGGTCCCGCGCTCTGGCGCGGGTGGAACCGGGTCTGCCCCCGCTGCGGCTCGGGTCCGATGATGCGTGGCTATCTGACGGTGCGCGACAACTGTCCGGTCTGCGGCGAGAGCCTCCATCACCACCGCGCCGACGACGGGCCGGCCTATCTCACCATCCTCATTGTCGGCCACCTGATGGCGCCGGTCATCCTGTGGGCCTTCGTCGAGTTCCGCCCCGATCCGGCCATGCTGGCCACCATCTTCGGGATCGGCACGGTCGCCCTCTCGCTCTTCTTGCTGCCCCGCCTCAAAGGCGCCATGGTGGGCCTGCAATGGGCGAAGAGGATGCATGGATTTGGCAGCAGAACCGGCAGCGGATGACAAGACGCGGATCAGGCCCGCGGCCACGGTCATCCTGTTGCGCGACGGGGCGTCGGGGCCGCAGGTCCTGATGGGAATGCGCGGCGCGGCCGCGGCCTTCATGCCGTCGAAGTTCGTCTTTCCGGGCGGTGCCGTGGATGCGGTGGACGCCGACGTGCCGTTGGCGGCCCTGCCGGCCCCCGACTGCCTGCGCCGGCTGGGCCAGGACGCGCCGGGCGCCTCGGCCCTGGCGGCCGCCGCGATCCGCGAGCTGTGGGAAGAGACCGGCCTGCCGCTCGGCCTGCCCGGCCGCTGGGAGGCCCCGCAGGGCTGGCGCGGTTTCGCGGCCCGCGGGCTTGTGCCGGATGGCTCGGCGCTGCGCTTCGTCTTCCGCGCCATCACGCCGCCCGGCCGCCCGCGCCGGTTCGACGCGCGCTTCTTCCTGGCCGATGCCGCGCGCCTGGCCGGCGATCCCGAGGATTTCTCGGCCGCCTGCGACGAGCTTTCGCATCTTCAGTGGCTGCCTCTCGAACAGGCGCGGCGGCTGGATCTGCCCTTCATCACCGAAGTGGTGCTGGCCGAAGTCTCTGCCCTGCTGGCGAACGGCGAGGGCTCGGCCGGCGTGCCCTTCTTCGACAATTCCGGGCCGGTTCCGACCTTCCGCCGGCTGGTGTGAGCCCGCCTCACTCCGCAGCGGCGCCGTCCGGGCAGCGGCTGAGACGGAGCGGCTCGGCCCCCGGAACCAGCATCAGCATCGAGTCGGCGGCGTCGATCACCAGCAGCCGCGCATCGGCAAAGGATTCGCCCTCGGCCACGCATTCGAGCACCAGCTCCGCTCCGGGCAGGATCTGCAACGGGTCGGTTTCGGTGATCCGGCAGCGGTTCTCGTAGCCCAGCAACTCGCTGTCGGTGATGCGGATGGGGGCTTCGGGCACCTCGCCCGTCCGCCCCGCCTGCGCGCACCAGTCCGGGTCGGCGGCCCAGTCGCCGAGCCACGGGCTCTCGTCGGCAAGGGCGGGCATGGCCAGGCAGAGAAGGACGAGGGTCGGTCGCAGCATGAGCACTCCTGACGTCAGAACAGGGCCAACCGCCCCAGGTCGTAGCCGTTCCATTCGAGGATCTCGCGGGCCGCGGTCAGACGGTCGGGCGGCAGCGGCCCGCCCCGGTTCAGCACGAAGCCGAACCGGCCCGAGGGCGTGCCGATGGCGAGGGTGCGATAGTCCGTATCCACCCACAGCACCCACCAGGGCTCGGTTCCCCCCGCAGGAAGAAGCCGGCCGGGCCCGGTGACGTCCAGCGGACCGGCAAGCGCGGTCTCGCGCCCGCCAAGGCAGAGGCGCCCGCGGATCTCGAGCCCTCCCGCCGCGGGCTGGATCGAGGCACCGCCGGGACGGCAGGCGCCGGGGGGTGCGAAGGCCGCCACCTCGCGCCACTCGCCCGCGATGCGCGCCGGCTCGAACACCGCGTTCGACCAGATCGGCTGGCCGGTATCGCGGAAGCTGGCAGGAGGGGGTTCCGGCGCGCGGGATGCGCAGGCGGCCAGCAGCAGCAGGGGCAGAAGCCTCAGTCGAGACATAGCGTGGTCCTCCGCCCCTCATCGTCCAGGATGTCGTTGCAGCCCAGGAGGGGATCGAAGGGCGCACAGCTCTGCGAGCGGGCGAGGCACCGGCCCGAACAGTCCGACTCGCGCGTGCAGCGTTTGCCGGCGTCGCGCGGGGTCTTCACGCAGGTGAAAAGCGCCTTCACCCGCAGGTAGCGCCCGCCGCTTGCCTCGCAGGCAAGCTGGCTTGGGGATTTCGCCACAGGGGCGGCCTCGGTCGGGGACGTCGCCGGGGGGGCGGGCACGGCGGCCGCCGCCTCGGGCTCGGCCAGCGCCGTCTCCTCGACGGCTGGCGTCGCCAGCGACCGGGCATCGTCCCCGCCCGAGCCGGAGCCGGAGCCGAGGCTGCATGCACCCAGTGCAATCAATGCCACAAGGAAGAGCGATCGGCGCATGTCGTCTCGTTTCGTCCCCCAAGGGCGGCCCGCCCGTCCTCCGGGCCAGAGGACGCGAAGGCGGGCGCCTCTGCAAGGGCTTTCAGAAGGGCGCGGGCCAGGCGCGACGCGCGGCGGCGATCTCGGCCAGCACCTCGGGATCGAGCACCAGCCGCGCCGCGCCGAGGTTGGTCCGCAGCTGGTCGAGCGACGTCGCGCCGATGATCGGGATCACCGGGAAGGGCCGCGTGCGGCAGAAGGCCAGCGCCATCTGGCACGGATCGAGCCCATGCCGCGCGGCGATGCCCAGATACCCCGCCACCGCCTCGAAGACGGTGGGGGTGACCCGCCCGCCCAGCGTCGCGTTGCGTTCGCGCCGCGAACCGTCCGGCGTCACGTCGCCCGCATATTTTCCCGACAGAAGCCCCGCCGCCAGCGGCGAATAGGCCAGAAGCGGCATCTCCTCGAGCACGGACAGCTCGGCCCAGTCGGTGTCGAACTGCCGGCAGAGGAGCGAATATTCGTTCTGGATCGTCGCCATCCGCGGCAACCCGTGCCGGTCGGCCAGCGAGAGCCATTGCGCCGCCCCCCAGACCGTCTCGTTCGACAGGCCGATGTGGCGCACCTTGCCCTCGGCCACCAGCGCCTGCGCCTCCTCGAGCACGGCGAGCATGTTCTCGCGCACGGCCTCGGCGCCGCCGGGGGGCGCGTAGCTCCACATCTTGCGGAAATGGTAGGAGCCGCGGTTCGGCCAGTGGATCTGGTAGAGATCGACATGATCGGTCTTCAGCCGCCCGAGCGAGCCTTCGAGGGCCCGGCGGAGGCTCGTCGGCGTCACCGGCTCGCCGTCGCGGACGGCGGGGCTCCCCTCGCCGGTGATCTTGCTCGCAAGCACGATCCGGTCGCGCCCGCCGCGCGCGGCAAGCCAGTGTCCGATGATCGTCTCGGTCCGGCCGACGGTCTCGGGCAGGACGGGGTTGGTGGGATACATCTCGGCCGTGTCGAGGAAATTCACCCCCTGATCGAGCGCGAGATCGATCTGGGCATGGGCCTCGGCCTCGCTGTTCTGGCTGCCCCAGGTCATCGTGCCGAGGCAGAATTCGGAGACGGTCAGGTCGGTGCGACCCAGCGGGATCAGCTTCATCATGGGGCTCCTTTTCTGCGGATGCAGCCTAGCCCACCCACCCGCGATGGCAAGGTTGCCCCGGCCAGAGGGATTGAGAACACAGGGCGAACATGCAAGGGTTGGCGCATGACGACTCAGCTTCTCGACCCTCAGGGCGCACGGGTGCGGCCAATGCAGCGGCTGGTGGGCGATCTCTCGCTCGCACGGGGAAGGGTGCACGAATTCTGCGGCCCGGCGCGGCGGCTGCTCGCGATCCTGCTGATGGCCGAGATGCGGGGGCCGGTGGTCTGGATCCATCCCGGATGGCGGCCCGAGCGGCTTTATCCCGACGGGGTCTGCGCCTTTGCCGAACCGGGCCGGCTGATCCTCGCCCGCACCCGGCGGCCCGAGGATCTGCTCTGGTCGATGGAAGAGGCGCTGCGGTCGGGCGCGGTGCCGCTGGTGGTGGCCGAACTGCCCGAGCCGCCGCCGCTGACGCCGGTGCGCCGTCTGCATCTGGCCGCCGAAGCCGGCGCGGCGGCCGCCGGAGCCGATCCGCCGATCGGGCTGCTGCTCACGCCGGCCGGCGGGGCGACGGGGATCGAGACGCGCTGGCAGCTTGCCCCCGCGCCGGGCGGGCGCTGGCGGCTTGGCCGCCTCCGCGCCCGGATGGAGCCGCCGGCGGGCTGGTTCCTGCGCCGCGCGCGCCAGGGGCTCGAGATCGAGAGCCGCGCCCCCGACTGACCCCGACCCGCAGGGCGACCCGATGCGCCGGCCGCGCAATCATCCTCTGGCCCTCGCGTGCGTCCGGCGCTAAACAGCGCGCGGTCGGGACACAGGGATTTCTGGGCATGGCGCGGATACTCATCACTTCGGCGATCCCCTATATCAACGGGATCAAGCACCTGGGCAATCTCGTCGGAAGCCAGCTTCCGGCCGATCTCTACGCCCGCTACATGCGCGGCCGCGGCCATGAGGTGATGTTCATCTGCGCCACCGACGAGCACGGAACGCCGGCCGAGCTGGCCGCCGCCAAGGCCGGCAAGCCGGTCGAGGTCTACTGCGCCGAGATGCACGAGATCCAGAAGGAGATCGCCGCGGGCTTCCGCCTGTCGTTCGACCACTTCGGCCGCTCGTCGAGCGCGCGGAACCACCGGCTGACCCAGCATTTCGCGGGGCAACTCGCCGAAAACGGCTTCATCGAGGAAGTCAGCGAGCGGCAGGTCTTCTCGGTCGCCGACAACCGCTTCCTGCCCGACCGCTACATCGAGGGCACCTGCCCGAACTGCGGCTATGACAAGGCCCGCGGCGACCAGTGCGAGAACTGCACCAAGCAGCTCGACCCCACCGACCTGATCAACCCGCGGTCGGCGATCTCGGGCTCGACCGATCTCGAGGTGCGCGAGACCAAGCACCTCTACCTGCGCCAGCGCGCGCTGAAGGACGAGATCGAGGCCTGGATCGACAGCAAGACCGACTGGCCGGTGCTGACCACCTCGATCGCGAAGAAGTGGCTCCATGACGGCGACGGGCTGCAGGACCGCGGCATCACGCGCGACCTGCACTGGGGCGTGCCGGTGAAGAAGGGCGACCAGCCCTGGCCGGGGATGGAGGGCAAGGTCTTCTACGTCTGGTTCGACGCGCCGATCGAATACATTGCCGGCACCGCGGAATGGGCCGACGCCAACGGCAAGACGGAGGCCGACTGGGAACGCTGGTGGCGCACCGACAAGGGCGCCGGGGATGTGCGCTACGTCCAGTTCATGGGCAAGGACAACGTGCCCTTCCACACGCTCTCCTTCCCCGCGACCATCATGGGCTCGCGCGAGCCGTGGAAGCTGGTGGATTACATCAAGTCCTTCAACTACCTGAACTATGACGGCGGCCAGTTCTCGACCAGCCAGGGCCGCGGCGTGTTCATGGACCAGGCGCTCTCGATCCTGCCTGCCGACTACTGGCGCTGGTGGCTTCTGTCCCACGCGCCGGAGAACTCGGACAGCGAGTTCACCTGGGAGAACTTCCAGGCCTCGGTCAACAAGGATCTGGCCGACGTGTTGGGCAACCTCGTCAGCCGCGTGACCAAGTTCTGCCGCTCGAAGTTCGGCGAGACGGTGCCTGCGGGCGGGGCCTTCGGCGAGCGCGAGCACCAGCTGATCGCCGAGCTGCAGGAGCGGCTGGCCGCCTACGAATCCTGCATGGAGGCGATGGAGATCCGCAAGGCCGCGACCGAGCTGCGGGCGCTGTGGGTCGCCGGGAACGAATACCTGCAATCCGCCGCGCCGTGGACGGTGGTCAAGACCGATCCCGAGCGGGCACAGGCGATGATCCGCCTTTCGCTGAACCTGATCCGGCTCTACGCGGTGATCTCGCGGCCCTTCATCCCGGATGCGGCGGCCTCGACGATGGCCTCGCTCGGCTGCGACGACTGGAGCTGGCCCACCGATGTGGCCGCGGCGCTCGAGCGGCTCCCGGCGGGCCATGCCTTCACGACGCCGGACGTGCTCTTCCGCAAGATCACCGACGAGGAACGGGCCGAGTGGCAGACCCGCTTTGCCGGCGTCCGCACCTGAGACGCGGGCACCCGTCGTCTGGGACGCGAAGAGGGGGGCTGTCTGCCCCCCGCCCGGCCTGCGGCCGGACTCCCCCCGAGGATATTTGAGCCAGACTGAAAGGCGCACTCCTTTCAGGCTGCGCCGGCGCGACCGGCGTCAGGTCGCGCTGAGGTCGATGGTCACGTTGCGGCGCGCGGCGCTGTCCACCGCGGCCTGCTGCAGCGCCTTGTTGCGGCGCAGGAGTTCCAGAAAACGGGTCTCGTCGAGGCTCAGGAGCGTGCCGTGGCTGATCGCGGTCACCTGGGCGCGGCGGGCCTTGCGGGTCAGGATCGCGAGCTGGCCGAACATCTCGCCGCGCCCGAGGCGCACCTTCTGCCCCGCCACATCGGATTCCACGGCGCCGGAGGCGATGAAGAAGACCTTGCGCGGCACGTCGCCGCGGCGCAGGAGCACATCCCCCGGCCGGACATAGACCGTCTGCAGCAGCCGCTCGAGCACGCGCAGCTGATCCTCTTCCATCTCGGCAAAGAGCGGGAACTGGCGCACCAGCTCGGATTTCTGCAGCGCGAAATCGAGCCGCGGCCGCCGCTCCTTCTTGCCGCGCGCGATCTGGATGCGCTGGCGCAGCGTCATGAACAGCTCCTGCCCGATGAGGCCGTCATCGCGCAGCGTCTCGTATTCGCGCAGTTCCAGCTGCAGCGCGGTCCGGCGGATGAAGCTGCGCACCATCTCGCCGGAATAGCCCGGATATTGCAGGCGCAGCGCTTCGAGCGCCTGCTCGGTCTCATCCTCGCGGCGCTTGAGCATCTCATGCAGGATCTCGGCCACCCGACGGCCGTGGATGCGGCGGATCTTGCCGTCGATCAGCTTGTGCAGGTCACCGAGGATCAGCCGCTGGGTCAGCAGCATCTCGAACCGGTCCGAGGTGAGCTGGCTCAGCCAGCGCGAGATCTTCAGCCGGTTGTGGGCCCAGACCGCCACCCGATGCCGCCGCCCGTAGCCGAGCGCGAGCCGGCCGGCCGAGCGGTAGCCGTCGCGGCCCTGAAGGCGCGTCCGTTCGATCAGGCGGTCCACATCGACCAGCATCGCCTCGGCGAGGCGGGGCGGGATGATCTGCTGGCGGAAGGAGGCCAGGATCGCATCCCGCTCGCGCCCCGCCAGCGCCAGGAGCCCCAGCGTGATCCGGTCGCGGTCCGGGATGTCGTCGGCGCTGTCATCGGCCAGCTCCACCGCGCGGGTCAGCCTCTGGCCGAAGCTCTTGGCCTCGGCGCGCACGATCTGGGGGTCAAGCTCGCGCTCACGCACGGTCGCGGCCACTTCCTCGCGGACGTTCTGCAGCGCGACGGCGATCACCTGGTTCGAAAGCGCCAGATCGAGCGGAGTCAGCCGCGCGAGGCCGAGCCGCCGGATCACCCACCGGAGCGTGGTGCCCTGCGCCATCAGCGTGAACAGGACAAATCCGGTGGCGAGGATGCCCACCTCGCGCTTCACATGCGGCGGCACCATCGGGTTCTCGGTCACCGCCAGCGCCAGCGCCAGCGTCACGGCGCCCCGCAGCCCGCCCCAGAGGATCGCCACGCGGTAGGGCCGCTCGACCTTGGGCGAGAGGTTGAGCCGGGTCAGAAGCGGCAGCAGCCCCGACAGCATCACCGCCCGCGCCACGATCGCCGCCAGCGCAACCACCCCGATCAGCACGAGATCCCATTCCGTCGCGCGCCCGATCAGCCGCGGGATGAGCAGCGCCGCCACGATGAAGATGAGGGAGCCCGCCCAGTGCGAGAGCATCTCCCATGTGTCGCTGAGAAGCTTCCAGGTGGCGGGGCTGAGGCGTCCGGGGCCTGCGAGGTTCATGGCGATCCCCGCCGTCACCACCGCGATCACGCCCGAGACCTGAAGCCCCTGCTCGGCCAGGACATAGGTGAGGTAGGGCAGCGCGAGGCTGAGCGAGAGTTGCGCCGTGGGGTAGGACGCCATGCGCGTCATCAGCGACAGGGCGACGCGGGCCATGCCATAGCCGAGCGCGACCCCTCCGACGATCAGCAGCGGAAACTGGACGACCGCGTCGCGCAGCGTCGGATCGGGCACGCCGGCCATGACGAAGGTCAGGAAAAAGCCGAAGAGCGCGATGGCCGCGGCGTCGTTCAGCAGGCTCTCGCCCTCGACGATCCGCGTCAGCCGCTGCGGGGCGGCGATCGAGCGAAAGATCGAGACGACCGCGGAAGGATCGGTGGTCGAGACGATGGCGCCGAGCAACAGGCAGGCGGCCAGCGACATCGAGCTGAAGGGCTGCAGCGCAAAGCCGATGGCCAGCGTCGAGACCAGCACCGCCACCACGGCCATCACGAGGATCGGCACCCAGTCGTCGATCATCCGCCGGATGTTCAGGCTCAGCGAGACCTGGAACAGCAACGTCGGCAGGAACATGAAGAGGAAGACGCTCGAGCGGATCGGCAGCGAGAGCAACTCGGCCACCTCGGGCGGGAAGGTGGCCGCCACGCCGCTGCGCTGGAGCCAGAGCGCGAGCGTGCCGAGCGCCGCTCCGACCACGGCCAGCACCACCGTATAGGGCAGCCTGAGCCGCGCGGCGACGGGCTCGCAGGCGGCGATCACGATGAACAGGGCCGCCAGGGCGGTGACGAGCAGGACAATGGTCATGGGTCTCTGATAGGCGGTTCGCGGTGCGGGGAAAACCCGCCACCGCGCACTTCCTCTTGACCGTGACCGCCGGCCTCAGTGGGCGATCTGCGCGGCGCGGCTGCCCAGCTTGTAGGCCCGCGCCTTGGTCATGGGCGCGTGATCGACGAAGCCCTTCTCCACCAGCGAACGGAGGGCGCGGTGGAAGGTCGGCGTGGCGATGGCGCTGCAAAGGGAATGGCGCCGGATCGCATCCGAACGGACGATTGAATCCTCTGATTCCCCGAGGAGCTTCACCGCATAGAGCACGTCCAGCTCATTGCGCGACAGATCGGATATGCCCAGATCATGTTCCAGTCCAAGTAGAAGCTCCCGGAGTTGGGCAACGCTATGAAACCGTCGCGAGGCGGTCATGCGTTCATCCATTTTGCTTCCGTCCACCGTTTACCCCCTAAGCCCATTCAAATTTAAATTAAAAACTGCCATCCCCATGCACCTTACCCGAGGACCGGGGCGGCATGGCAAGCGACAAAATGACGCGGCTCTTTGACCATACAGCCAACTTGTGCCCAACTCCTTGGCGGCCGGCATCCTCATGGGGGCAGGGCCTCGGCAAAGCGGACATTGTTGCGCTGCGGAGGGATAAAGACCGGACGTGCCGAACCTGCGGCACCTGTTCGCACCCTGCACCTGCGGCGATTGTTTCCGCCAATCGGACAAGCGGGTCATGACCAGATCACCAGCAGCCATCCGGCGACGGGAATCACCAGCGCCGCGCCGATGGCGCGCATGGCGCCGCCCGAAAGGCGCCGGGCCAGGCCCAAGGACCAGACGGCCGAGGCGAGAAGAAGGCCGCTCCAGACCAGCCGCGCGTCGAACGGCGCAGCGTGGGGAGGCAGGAAGGCCCAGGCGCTCCGCGCAAACCCTGCGATGAGGCCCCCGGCCGCGAGCGGCAGGAGCGTCAGGGCGAGGCGGTGAAAGCGGCCCTTGCCGCGATCCGCCACCGCAAGGGGCAGGGCCACGACCGCCGACAGGGTGATCGCAAGGACCGCCAGCGTCAGGAGACGCGCCACCCCCTCGCCCATCGTCATGCCGGAGTCCGCGGCGGCGAAGAGGAACCAGGGCGCCGGCCGCTCGATCGCCAGGGTCTCCGTCAGGGCGCCGAGCCAGGGCGCGTGCGGCCACCAGAAGACGGCCGAGCCCAGACCGATCAGGCCGGCGATCACAAGCAGGCTCTCGGCGGGCGAACCGGGCGTTCTCGTCACCTCCGCGCCCCATCCACGCAGTTCGAGGCGCACCGCGTCGCGAAAGCCCGCGCAGCGGCCGCACATGTGGCAGGGAGAGGCGCTCTCCATCGTGCGGACGGGCACCATCGGCTCGCAGTTGAAGCGCATGGCGCGCGCGCGCGCCGGGCTGCAGGCGTCCCACGCGCGGGCATCCACGCGGTAGTGCATGGGCGCCAGTTTGGCGAGCATGGCGAAGAGCCCGTTCATCGGGCAGAGAAAGCGGCACCAGACCCGCTTTTCCTTGCCGTAGAGCCAGCCCACCAGCAGGGCCGAGCCCGTCGTCAAGCCGAAGATCAGCGCCACCGACCGCGGGTTGTCGTAGATCGAGATCATCTGCCCGTAGACCGTCACCGCAGCGAAGAGCACAAACGGCCAGCCCGGCCATTTCATCCACCGTGGGATCGCGTGACCACGCCCATGGCGCGAGGCGGCCGCCGTCAGAGCGCCCTCGGGACAGAGAAGCCCGCACCAGAGCCGGCCCAGGACAAGGACGGACACCAGCACTCCGGGAAGCCAGATCCCCCAGAGCAGGATCCGGGCAAACAGGGTGAAGGTCGCGCCGACCTGCGCCCCCTGCCCCGTGTCGGGCAGGAACGGCGGCAGGAACACCAGCGGCAGATAAAGGGCCACCATCCCCCATTGCAGACGCCCCACCAGCCGCTGATGGTCGCGCAGCCACCGGCCGAGCCGCTCGGGCCACGGCTGGCGGCCCGCCCCGGCATCGGCCGGAGAGATCTGGGTGGGGACGTGAGTCATGGCCGCCTTCTAGGCCCCCCGCCACCGGGGGCGAAAGGCGACCCGGTCACTTGCGGCGTAGGGCCGCAGCCGCCGGCACGCGGGCCCCGGCCGCGACGGCGCGGGGCGGTTTGACTCTGCCGCCGAAGCGGCCAAAGGTCCGCCGATGAGATCCGATCCCGCCCCCGACCTTCCCGGCTTCCGCGCCCGCTGGGCCGCGCTGCGCAACGTGCCGCCCTTCCTGCGGATGGTCTGGCAGGCCAGCCCCGGACTGCTGGTCCTGAGCCTGCTCGTCCGGCTGGTGCGGGCGCTGATCCCGGTGACGGCCCTTTGGTTCGGCAAGCTCATCATCGACGAGGTGGTGCGCCTTGCCGCGACACCTGCGCCCGAGACGGGACCGCTGGGCTGGATCGGCACGGACAGCACCGGCACGCTCGTCCTCCTCCTTGGGGCGGAGTTCCTGCTCGCGATCCTCTCGGACCTGCTCGGTCGGCTCGGGGGGCTCATCGACACGCTGCTGACCGAGCGGCTGACGATGGCCTCGTCGGTGCGGCTGATGGATCATGCGGCCAGCCTCGACCTTGCCGCCTTCGAGGATGCGGGGTTCCAGGACCGGCTCGAGCGGGCCCGGCGCCAGTCCGGCGGGCGCATGACGCTGACCGGCCAGATCCTCACGCTGATGCAGGACGGGGTGACGGTGGCCTCGCTGGCCGGGGGCCTCGTGCTCTACAACCCCTGGCTCATCCTGCTCCTCGTGGCGGCGCTGGTCCCGGCCTTTCTGGGCGAGGCGCATTTCAACGCGCAGAACTACAATCTCGATTTCCGCCGCACGCCCGAGCGGCGCGAGCTGGACTATATCCGCGTCACGGCCGCCGGCGTGGAGACAGCCAAGGAAATCAAGATCTTCGGCCTCGCCCCCTTCCTGATCGAGCGTTACCGCACCCTCTCGGAGAGCTTCTACCGCGCCCGGCGGCGCATCGCCTCGGCGCGCGCGGCCTGGGGCACGCTCTTCAGCGCGCTGGGGACGGCGGGCTACTACCTCGCCTATCTCTGGATGATCGGCGCCACCCTCACCGGGCGGCTGTCGATCGGGGACCTGACCTTCCTTGCGGGCTCGTTCCTCCGGTTGCGCGGCCTTGTCGAGGGGCTGCTCACCGGCTTTTCGACCACCGCCTCCCAGGCGCTCTACCTCGAGGATCTCTTCGGCTTCTTCCGCCAGAAGCCCACGATCCTTCCCCCGGCCGAACCGCGGGCCCTGCCCCGGCCCATCCGCGAGGGCTTCCGCTTCGAGGGCGTGGGATTCCGCTATCCGGGGGCCGAGAGCTGGGCCGTGCGCGACCTGTCCTTCAAGCTGAGGGCCGGCGAGACGCTCGCGCTCGTGGGCGAAAATGGCGCCGGCAAGACCACGCTCGTGAAACTCCTGGCGCGGCTCTACGATCCCGACGAGGGGCGCATCCTGCTCGACGGGCAGGATCTGCGCAGCTTCGATCCGGTGGCGCTGCGCGGGGCGATGGGGGTGATCTTCCAGGACTTCGTGCGCTACTCCCTGAGCGCGGGCGAAAACATCGCCGTCGGCCGGATCGAGGACCGAGACGAGCCGGCGCGGATCGAGGAAGCCGCGCGCCGCAGCCTCGCCGACCGGATCGTGGCACGGATGCCGGAAGGCTACGGCCAGATGCTCGGCAAGCGGTTCCGCGACGGGATCGAGCTCTCGGGCGGCGAGTGGCAGAAGTTCGCGATCGCCCGCGCCTACATGCGCGATGCCGAGGTGCTCATCCTCGACGAACCCACGGCCGCGCTCGATGCACGGTCGGAGTTCGAGGTCTTCCAGCGCTTCAAGGAGCTGTCGGCCGGACGGACGGCGGTTCTGATCTCGCACCGCTTCTCGTCGGTGCGGATGGCGGACCGGATCCTCGTGCTGGCGAACGGTCGGGTCGAGGCCAGCGGCACGCATTACGAACTGGTGGCACGGCCCGGGCGCTACGCCGAACTGTTCGAACTTCAGGCCGCCGGATACAGATAAGCGCACCCAAGGGTGCGCTTGCGGACAAACAGGAGGGAGGGATCAGCCGCGACCGGCCGGCATGCCCTGCAAGCCCGCGGCGAGCAGCGTCTCCAGGGCCGAGACCGAGTTGGTCTTGGAACCCGAGCGACCGGCTTCCAGCGCCCGCACATCCGTCACGTCAAGACCGACGCGTGCCGCAAAATCCTCTTGCGACAGACCCAGAACCCAGCGCCCGTGGCGAACAAGGCGGGCATTGTCACGATGATGGAACTGCGGCATCGGGATACTCCGGGACACGAGAGACAATCGACCTGACGGTTGCTTTGCTGGAATCGTTCTACCTGTTTGCGCCGCGAAACGCGACTTGCCCAAACCGACAGGCTGACCGTCGAACGGATGGATCGGCACTTGCATAAGCGACCGATTTCGCTGAAAGGCGAGGCCCGGACGGCCCCTCTGGCCGCCGGGAAATCGAGGGTCAGGCGATGTTCCATGCGGGTGCGATGCTGGTGGCGATGGCCACGGACACGGCGCTCGGCTGGCCCGACCGGATCCACGCCCGGATCGGCCATCCGGTCGTCTGGATGGGTCGGCTGATCACGGCCCTCGATGCTCGGTGGAACCGCGGCACCGAGCCTCAGCGTCGGCGCGCGGGCGTTGCGGCGCTCGGGGTCACGGTGCTGGCTGCGGCCCTGCCTGCGGCGCTGGTGCAGACGCTCCTGCCGGGTGGCCTCATGGGGGCGGTTCTGACCGGGCTCCTGGCCTGGCCCCTCGTGGCCCTCCGCTCGATGCACGAGCATGTGGAGGCCGTGGCGGACCCGCTGGAACGGGGGAACCTTCCCGAAGCCCGGCGGGCGGTCTCGATGATCGTGGGCCGCGATCCCGCGCAGCTCGACGAGGCGGGCGTGGCGCGGGCCGCGCTTGAAAGCCTGGCCGAGAACAGCTCGGACGGGATCGTGGCGCCGCTCTTCTGGGGCCTGCTGTTCGGCCTGCCGGGGATCGCGGCCTACAAGGCCATCAACACGCTCGATTCCATGATCGGCCATCGCACGCCGCGGCACGAGGCCTTCGGCTGGGCCTCGGCGCGGACGGACGACTGGGTGAACCTGATCCCGGCGCGACTGACGGGGGTGCTGTTCGCGCTGGTCTCCCGCAGCCCCCGGACGGCGCTGGCCACGATGCGGCGCGACGCCCGCGCCCACCGCTCGCCCAACGCGGGCTGGCCCGAAGCCGCGATGGCGGGTGCGCTGGGCGTGCGGCTCTCGGGCCCGCGGAACTATGGCGATCGGGTGTCGGCGGAGCCCTGGCTCAATGCCGGTGACCCCGACCCTGGCGCCGCCGAGCTGCGTCTGGGCCTGACGCTCTATCGCCGCGGGATGGGGCTGCTCGCGCTTCTGTTCCTGCTGGTGGCGGCCGCCTGAGGCAGACTTTCAGCCGAATAGGTCGTGGCAGAGTTCAAGCGCCTCGATCAGCCGGTCCACCTCGTCAGTGGTGTTGTACATGGCGAAGGAGGCGCGGCAGGTGGCGCCGAGCCCGTAATGCTGCATCAGCGGCATGGCGCAATGGGTGCCCGCCCGCACCGCCACGCCCTTGCGGTCGAGAACGGTCGAGATGTCGTGCGCATGCGCGCCCCCCCGGATGGTGAAGGAGAAGATCGCTCCCTTCCCCGCCGAGTTGCCCTGCACATCCAGCCAGTTGAGGGCGGCCAGCCGGTCCCGCGCGTGATCGCGCAGGATGCGCTCGTGCGCGGCAATCTCGGCCATGCCCACGTTCATCATGTAATGCAGCGCCACGCCGAGGCCGATCTGCTGGACGATGCCGGGGGTGCCCGCCTCGAACCTCATGGGCGGCTTGGCGTAGGTGACGGTATCCCGCGTCACCTCATGGATCATGTCGCCGCCGCCGAGGAAGGGGCGCATCTCCTCCATCCGCTCGGAGCGGATCCAGATCGCGCCCGACCCCGAGGGACCGTAGAGCTTGTGGCCGGTGATGGCGTAGAAGTCGCAGCCGATCGCGCTGACATCGACCGGCATGTGCACCGCCGCCTGCGAGCCGTCCACCAGCACCGGCACGCGTTTCTCGCGCGCACCCGCGCAGATTGCGGCCACATCGACCACCGTGCCCAGCACGTTCGACATGTGCGTGACCGCCACGAGCTTCGTCCTGGGCCCGATGGCATCCAGCACCGCCTGCGGATCGAGGTCGCCGTTCTGATCCACATCGACCCATTTCAGCACCACGCCCTGCCGCTCGCGCAGGAAGTGCCAGGGCACGATGTTGGCGTGATGCTCCATGATCGAGAGCACGATCTCGTCGCCCGGCTGAAGCCGGGGCGCCGCCCAGCCGTAGGAGACAAGGTTGATCCCCTCGGTCGTGCCGGTGGTGAAGACGATCTCCTCGGGCGAAGGCGCGTTGAGGAAGGTGGCGATGGTCGCGCGCACGGCCTCGTACTTGTCGGTCGCGAGGTTGGACAGGTAGTGCAGCCCGCGGTGGACGTTGGCATATTCGTGGCTGTAGGCGAGGTTCATCGCCTCGATCACCGCGGCCGGCTTCTGGGCCGAGGCGCCGTTGTCGAGATAGACGAGCGGCTTGCCGTTCACCTCGCGCGCGAGGATCGGAAAGTCCTGCCGGATGGCATCGACGTCGAACATGGAAAACCTCAGCCGCCCAGGAAGGGCATCAGGATCGCGGCCAGCACGAAGGCCATGCCGAAGAGCGTGAGCAGGATGCCGCCAAGGACGGCGACGGTGGATGTGAAGCCATGCAGCTCGGCCACGAAATGGGTCAGGAGCCAGAAGAAGAGCACGATCCCCACCACGCCGAGCAGATCCGCGAAGGGCGGCAGGATGAGCTGCGCCACAAGCTGGATCACCTCGAGGCAGAGCAGGATGAACTGCAGCCACGCCACAAGCAGGACCGCATCGGGAAAGCTGCCACGGCCGCCGCGCCAGACCCCGATCCGGTAGATGAGCCCCGCCGACACCGCCAGCAGCCCGACCTGAAGCCCCGCGCTGAAGAGCGGGCTCGGCAGGTCGTCTCCGATCAGGTTCCGCACGTCCTGCGGCAGAAGCGTGAGACCGATGAAGGTCACGAGCGCCGCGCCGACCGCCGTCAGGACCAGCGCGATCCAGCGCGCCTCCATCGGCAGGCCCATCGCCATGAGGGCGCGCGCGCCCTCTCGCGGGCTGGTGACGGTGAAGCGCGCCAGGCGCAGCAGATCGCCGAGGGAGAGGCTCATCGCTCGGCCTCCATCAGCATGGAAAGCCAGATGGCGAGGAACCCGCCCAGCACGAGGAAACCCACGATCAGCACGCCCGTCCCTTCACCGATGAAGCCGCCGACAAGGCCGTTCAGCAGCATGAGCGGCGCGGTGGCGAGCAGCGCGAGGAACAGCGCCAGCCGCGCGCCGAAGAAGCTGCCCCGGCCACCGAACAGCCGGGCGACCAGATGGCTGAGCGCCGCGATCCCGTAGCAGATCGGTGGCAGCAGGAAGACCGTGCCCATCAGCGCCCCGCTCATCCGCGCCTCGAGCGGCTGGGAGGGATCGAGATAGGCCTGCCGCGCCAGGATCGGCCATTGCGAGACGAAGATCAGCAGGCAGGCGCCCATCAGGATGACAAGCGCCCGCCCCTCGTTCTCACCGGCATCGAGATACCGCCGGATGACGGTGCGGGGGTGACGATAACTCTGGACGATGTCGGTGGTAACAGCCATTCAATGCTCGTGACGCGCCAGCCAGTTCTCCAGCCGCTGCCGGATGTCCTCGGCGATTTCCTCGTTCTCGATTTCCTGAATGGCTTCGGCGAGGAAGGCAAGCACCAGAAGCGACTGTGCGGCTTTCAGCGGCACCCCGCGCGAGCGGAGATAGAAGAGCGCCGTCTCGTCGATCGCCCCCGAGGTCGAGCCGTGCGAGCATTTCACATCGTCGGCGTAGATCTCGAGTTCGGGCTTGGCGAGGAAGACCGAATCCCCGTCGAGCAGCAGCGACTGGCTGATCTGGTAGCCGTCGGTCTTCTGCGCGCCGGGCTTGACCAGGATCTTGCCCTGGAAGACGCCGGTGGCGCCGTTCTTCAGCACCTTCTTGAAGACCTGGCGGCTTTCGCAGCACTCGCCCTCGTGGGTGACGAACACGGTGTCGTCGTGGTGGAAGCGGCCGTCGCCCATTGCTGCGCCCGCAACATGGGCCACCGCCTCGTCGCCCACCAGCTCGATCACCGCCTCGTTGCGGGTCATCACGCCATTGGCCGTCAGCGTGAAGGACTTGAAGAGCCCCTTGCCCGCCACCCGCGCGAAGATGTGGGTCGAGGCGCGCCGGTCATGGTCGCGGCCCTGCGCCCGGATATGGTGGAAGCGCCCGCCTTCGGCCACGTCCACTTCCATCACCTTCGTGAAGCGCGCCGCCGCCGGACCGCTCTCGAGGATGGTCACGTCCGCCCCGCTCTCGACGCGGATGCAATGGTGCAGCATCGCGTCCGACGTGTCGGAGGAATGGATGTAGATCAGCGCGATCGGCCGCGGAACGTAGCCGGTAACCCGGATCAGCACCCCTTCGGTCGCAAAGGCCGTGTTCAGCGCCGCGAAGGGACGCTTCACCGGCACCTGCCCGCGCGCCTCGAGCACGCCATAAAGCTCGCGCGCCCAGTGGATGTCGGATTGCGCCGCCGACAGAAGCCCGATCTCGACATGATCGAGCGCCAGCGGATCCGAGGCCTCGGCATCGAACACCCCATCGACGAAGACGAGCCTGAGCCGGTCGATGCCCTCGAACACCATCCCCTCGCCGTCGTCGTCGAAGGTGGGGGCCGGGAACGGTTCGGCACGGTTGAAGCTGGCGGGATCGGTGTAGCGCCAGTATTCGTCGCGCCGCCCCGGCAGGCCCATGGCGGTCAGCCGCGCCAGCGCGTCGAAGCGGGCCGGCGCCTGCCAACCCTCATTGGGGAACGACAGGCCGGCGATCCGCGCCGCCAGCAGATCGTCCTTCGGCAGAGCCTCGGCCATCACGCCTCCTCCGCCGCCAGGATGTCGGCGTAACCGTTCTTCTCGACCTCGAGCGCAAGCTCCGGCCCGCCGGTCTTCACGATCCGGCCATTGGCCATGATATGCACCACGTCCGGCTGGATATGATCCAGCAGCCGCTGGTAGTGGGTGATCACGAGAAAGCCGCGGCCCGCGTCGCGCAGCGCGTTCACCCCTTCCGAGACCAGCTTCAGCGCGTCCACGTCGAGCCCCGAGTCGGTCTCGTCGAGGATGCACATCCGGGGCTCCAGCACCGCCATCTGCAGGATCTCGTTGCGCTTCTTCTCGCCGCCCGAGAAGCCCACATTGACCGGGCGCTTCATCATGTCGGCGTCGATCTTGAGCGCCTTGGCCTTCTCGCGCACGAGCTTGAGGAAGTCGCCCGCGCTCATCTCCTCTTCGCCGCGCACCTTGCGCTGCGCGTTCAGAGCGGTGCGCATGAAGGTCATGTTGCCCACGCCCGGGATCTCGACCGGATACTGGAAGGCCAGGAAGAGGCCCGCCGCAGCCCGCACCTCGGGTTCCATTTCCAGCAGTTCCTCGCCGTCGAGCGTGGCCGAGCCTTCGGTGACCTCATAGCCGTCGCGCCCCGCGAGCACATAGGACAGCGTCGATTTCCCCGAGCCGTTCGGCCCCATGATCGCATGGACCTTGCCGGCCTCGACCGTCAGGTTGACCCCCTTCAGGATCACCTTGTCCTCTTCTTCAAGCTTGACGTGCAGGTTCTTGATCTCGAGCATCTTTCTTCCTCAGGCAATGGTGACGGCGGTGCCGGAGGCCGACACCATCAGCATGTTGTTGATGACCTCGTAATCGAGATCGACACCGACGACGGCATTCGCGCCCTTCGCCCGCGCGGCTTGCTCCATCTCGGACAGCGCGGTCTCGCGGGCGCGGCCCAGTTCCTTCTCGTAGGCGCCCGAGCGCCCGCCGATGAAATCGGTGATCCCGGCGAAGAGGTCGCGGATCACGTTGGCGCCGAGGATCGCCTCGCCCGTCACGATCCCGTGGTAGGTGGCGATCTGATGGCCCTCGACGCCGGGGGTGGTGGTCACGATCATCGCCCGGCCTCCGTCAGACCGAGGCGATGGCGCGCGAGATCACGAACGAGGCCGCCCCGCAGAAGAGCCCCGCCGCCAGCGCCATGCCCCAGCGCCTGAGGCCCGAGGGCTGCCCCACGCGCCACCAGACAAGCCAGAGCCCCGCGCCCACGCCCGTGCCGAGGATCAGCGCCTGCACCACAAAGGGAGTCATGGGCCGGCGCCGCGATCACCCGACGCTCCCCTCGAGGCTGATGGCGACCAGCGCCTGCGCCTCCATGGCGAACTCCATCGGCAGGGCCTGCAGCACTTCCTTGCAGAAGCCGTTCACCACCAGCGCCACCGCCTCTTCCTCGTCCATGCCCCTCGAGCGGCAGTAGAACAGCTGGTCGTCATCGACCTTCGAGGTGGTGGCCTCGTGCTCGACCCGGCTCGAGTTGTTCTTGACCTCGATGTAGGGGACGGTATGCGCCCCGCACTTGTCGCCGATCAGCAGGCTGTCGCACTGGGTGTAGTTGCGGCTGTTCGTGGCCTTCGGGTGCATCGACACAAGGCCGCGATAGGTGTTCTGGGCCTTGCCGGCCGAAATCCCCTTGGACACGATCCGCGACCGGGTGTTCTTGCCCAGATGGATCATCTTGGTGCCGGTGTCGGCCTGCTGGGCGTTGTTGGCGATGGCGATCGAGTAGAACTCGCCCTGGCTGTCGTCGCCCCGCAGGATGCAGGAGGGGTATTTCCAGGTGATCGCCGAGCCGGTCTCGACCTGCGTCCACATCACCTTGGACCGCGCCCCGCGGCAGTCGGCCCGCTTGGTCACGAAGTTGTAGATGCCGCCCCGGCCTTCCTCGTCACCCGGATACCAGTTCTGCACCGTGGAATACTTCACCTCGGCGTCCTCCAGCACCACGATCTCCACCACCGCGGCGTGAAGCTGGTTCGTGTCGCGCTTGGGCGCGGTGCAGCCTTCCAGGTAGCTCACATAGGCGCCCTTGTCGGCGATGATCAGCGTCCGCTCGAACTGGCCGGTGTTCTCGGCGTTGATGCGGAAATAGGTCGACAGCTCCATCGGGCAGCGGGTGCCCGGCGGGATATAGACGAACGACCCGTCCGAGAAGACGGCCGAGTTCAACGTCGCGAAATAGTTGTCCGACTGCGGCACGACCGAGCCGAGATATTTCTTCACCAGCTCGGGATGCTCGCGCACAGCCTCCGAGATCGAGCAGAAGATCACCCCGGCCTTGGCCAGTTCCGCCTTGAAGGTGGTGCCGACCGAAACCGAATCGAACACCGCATCCACCGCCACCTGACGCGGCGCGTCCGGGCCGTCGGCGCCCTCGACCCCGGCCAGAAGCGCCTGCTCCTTCAGCGGGATGCCCAGCTTCTTGTAGGTCTCCAGCAGCTTCGGATCGACCTCGTCCAGGGACTTCGGCTTCACGTCCATGCTCTTGGGCTTGGCGTAGTAGTAGAGGTCCTGGTAGTCGATCTCGGGGTAGTTGAGCATCGCCCAGCGGGGCTCTTCCATCTGCACCCAGCGCCGATAGGCCGCCAGCCGCCATTCGGTCATCCACTCCGGCTCATCGTTCTTCGTCGAGATCAGCCGCACGATGTCCTCGTTCAGCCCCTTGGGGGCGAAGTCCATCTCGATCTCGGTTTCCCAGCCGTACTTGTACTTGCCGGCCATCGCCTGGACCGTCTCGATCGTCTCACGATCGACGCCGTCGCGGACCTCGGGAACCACGGTCTCTTCCAGTGTCGCCATCGGTCTCAGTCTCCGTTCCAAGGGGCGCGGCCCCGTCTTGCCACTTGCACCGCCCCCGCGGGGCGGCCCGATCCATCAGGCGGCGCGGGCCCTGTGCCGGTCGCGCGCCCGGAGCCAGGCCTCGGCGAAGCGCATCACCTCGGCCTCCGTCACTCCCGGCCCGATCGACACCCGCAGCGCCGAAGCGGCGGACGTCTCGTCCAGTCCCATCGCCCGCAGCACCCGGCTCGCCCTCACCTTGCCCGACGAACAGGCCGAGCCGGCCGAGACGGCGAATCCCGCAAGGTCCATCTGCATCACCTGCGTCTCGCCCTTCCAGCCGGGCGTGACAAGGCAGAGCGTGTTCGGAAGCCGACGGGCCGCTTTCCCGACAGAAATAGTTCCTTTGCCGTCCTCGCACAACGACAATTCTAGAATATTTCTAAGTTGAAGGACAGACTCCCATGCGCCCGCCGCCAGATCGCGCGCGGCCGCCTCCGCCGCGGCCCCGAACCCTGCGATTCCAATCAGGTTCTCCGTCCCGGCCCGGCGCCCCATCTCCTGGCCACCCCCCTTCAGCCGCGCCTCCAGATCGAGCCCGCGCCGGATCACCAGCGCCCCCACGCCCTTCGGCCCGCCGATCTTGTGCGCCGAAACGAATCCCATGGCGCAGCCCAACCAGTTGAAGGCGAAGGGCACCTTTCCGAAGGCCTGCGTCAGGTCCGAGACGGCCAGCCCCTCGGGCAGATCCTGCAGGATCCCGGTCTCGGAATTGGCCATCTGCAGGGCGGTCCGGGCAGGATCATCCACCCTAACCCGACCGTCCCCATCGACCGGCAGCGACGAATGGCACCAGGCCGACACCGCCTCATGCTCGACCTCGGCGCACAGCAGGCCGCGACCGGCACAGGCCAGCGCCGCGGCCTCGGTGGCGCCCGAGACGAAGACGACATCGGCGCCATCGGCGCCCAGAGCCGCCGTCACCTGCGCCCGCGCGCGCTCCATCAGCGCCTTCGCCGCACGGCCCTCGGCATGGACGGACGAGGGATTGCCGACCAGATCCATCGCCGAGGCCATCGCCGCCCGCGCCTCGGGGCGCAGCGGTGCCGTGGCGTTCCAGTCCAGATAGATGCGCGACCTCACCCTTCACCCTTCATTCTGGCGGAAATATCCGCGGGGGCCCGGGGGCGGCAGCCCCCGGCGACCGGCCGCGACACCAACCGCTCAATCCTCGACAACAACTCGAAACAGCGCCGGCACCGCCGGACATGGACGCATCTCGTTCTTGATGATGTCCGACAGACGGGTCTGGTGAAGGAAGACATAGACATGCGCCGACAGCCCCTCCCACAGCCGGTTGGTCAAGGATTGTGCACGCGAGCCCGAAACGCCTCCACTTGCACCAGCGCCGGTATGCATCGCATTGACCGTCTCTTCCACCGCTTCCATGATCTCGCTGACCCGGATCTCCTGCGCGTCCCGCGCCAGCTTGTAGCCGCCGCCCGGCCCGCGCACCGCTTCGACCAGCCCCGCGCGCCGCAGCTTGACGAAAAGCTGTTCCAGATAGGGCAGCGAAATGTCCTGCCGCTTCGAGACCTCCGCAAGCGAGACAAGCTCGTTGCCCGACTTCTGCGCGAGGGCCAGATCCACCAGCGCCACCATCGCATACCGACCCTTGGTCGAGAGTTTCATTTTTCTGTTTCCGCCAAATCCATTGACGCCAAGCAGCAGGCCGCTTAACTCGTTACGGTTCCGGGGCGGGTCCTCCGCCCAGGTGGAATGGTTCTAATTTGCCCGAGCGTTTTTGTCAAGAATACGCCCGGAAGAAACAGGCAAGGCGAGGCGATGCCCGAAGTCATTTTCGCAGGCCCAGAGGGCCGGCTCGAAGGCCGCTACCACCCCCAGAAGGACCGTGACGCCCCCATCGCCATCGTTCTGCATCCGCATCCGCAGTTCGGCGGCTCGATGAACAACAAGGTCGTCTACAACCTTCACTATGCCTTCTACCGGCTCGGATTCACAGTCCTGCGCTTCAATTTCCGCGGCGTCGGCCGGTCGCAGGGCGAGTATGACCAGGGCATCGGCGAACTGTCGGATGCGGCCTCGGCGCTCGACTATCTCCAGTCGATGAACCAGAACGCGAAACACTGCTGGGTCGCGGGCTTTTCCTTCGGCGCCTGGATCGGGATGCAGCTCCTGATGCGCCGGCCCGAGATCACGGGCTTCGTCTCGGTGGCTCCGCCGGCCAACATGTATGACTTCTCGTTCCTGGCGCCCTGCCCCTCGTCGGGCCTGATCATCAACGGCACCGCCGATCGCGTGGCGCAGCCGAAGGATACGGTCTCGCTGGTGAACAAGCTGCACGAGCAGAAGGGCATCACCATCACCCACGAGCAGATCGAGGGTGCCGACCACTTCTTCAAGGACGAGGAGGCGCACATGAACCCGATGGTCGCCAAGGTGTCCGACTATGTGAAGCGGCGGCTCACCGAGGTCTCGCGGTGAGCGATCGGCTCGGCCGGCAGCTTGCCTTCCTGGCCGAGGCCGACCGGCTGAAATCCGTCCTGCGCGCCAACACGCTCTGCGACGCCTCGCGGCGCGAGAATTCGGGCGAACATTCCTGGCATGTCGCGCTCTATGCCCTCGTGCTGGCCGATCAGGCGCGGCCCGAGGTGCGGATCGACCGCGTCCTGCAGATGCTGCTGATCCACGATCTCGTCGAGATCGACTGCGGCGACACGCCGATCCACGGCAGCCATGACGCGGTTTCGGTGGCCGAGGCCGAATCCGCGGCGGCCGACCGACTCTTCGGCCTTCTGCCCGAGGACCAGGCACGAACCCTCCGGGCGCTGTGGGATGAGTTCGAGGAGGGCGTCTCGCCCGATGCGATCTTCGCCCGCTCCATCGACCGGGTTCAGCCGGTCATGCAGAATCTCGAGTCCGGCGGCGGCACCTGGCGCGATTTCAACGTCAGCTCCGACCAACTCGACGCACGAGTCGGCGTCAAGATCGCCCGAGGCGCGCCGCGCCTCTGGGACCATGTCCGCGCCCTGACCCGGCGCTATTTCGACGCCCCCGCGGGCTGATCCGGTATACCTTGGCATACCGGGCTTTTCTCCAGCGGGCTTTTCCGCTATGCGGGGCGTGATCAATCATTCCGGGAGCCTCACCATGTCGAAGATCAAGGTAGCCAACCCCGTCGTCGAACTCGACGGCGACGAGATGACCCGCATCATCTGGGACTTCATCAAGCAGAAGCTGATCCTGCCCTACCTCGACATCGACCTGCATTACTACGATCTCGGCATCGAGGAGCGCGACCGCACCGAGGACCAGATCACCATCGACGCGGCCAACGCGATCAAGCAGTACGGCGTCGGCGTGAAATGCGCGACCATCACCCCCGACGAGGCGCGGGTCGAGGAGTTCGGCCTGAAGTCGATGTGGAAAAGCCCGAACGGCACCATCCGCAACATCCTCGGCGGGGTGATCTTCCGCCAGCCGATCATCTGCAAGAACGTGCCGCGCCTCGTGCCGGGCTGGACGAAGCCGATCGTCGTCGGCCGCCACGCCTTCGGCGACCAGTACCGCGCCACCGACTTCCGCTTCCCCGGCAAGGGCAAGCTCACGCTCAAGTTCGTGGGCGAGGACGGCACGGTGATCGAGCGCGAGGTCTTCGACGCGCCGGGCTCGGGCGTGACCATGGCGATGTACAACCTCGACGAGTCGATCCTCGACTTCGCGCGGGCCTCGATGAACTACGGGCTGAACCTCGGCTGGCCGGTCTATCTCTCGACCAAGAACACCATCCTCAAGGCCTATGACGGCCGCTTCAAGGACCTCTTCCAGAAGGTCTATGAGGAGGAATTTGCCGACAGGTTCAAGGCCGCGGGCATCACCTACGAGCACCGGCTGATCGACGACATGGTGGCCTCGGCGCTGAAATGGTCGGGCGGCTATGTCTGGGCCTGCAAGAACTACGATGGCGACGTGCAGTCGGACACGGTGGCGCAGGGCTTCGGCTCGCTCGGGCTGATGACGAGCGTGCTGATGACGCCGGACGGCAAGACGGTGGAGGCCGAGGCCGCGCATGGCACGGTGACGCGGCACTACCGCCAGCACCAGGCGGGCAAGGAGACCTCGACCAACTCGATCGCCTCGATCTTCGCCTGGACGGGCGGGCTCAAGCACCGGGCGAAGCTCGACGACAACGCGGAACTCATGCGCTTCGCCGAGACGCTGGAGCGGGTGACGGTGCAGGCGGTCGAGGACGGGTTCATGACCAAGGATCTCGCGCTTCTGGTGGGGCCGGACCAGAAGTGGCTGACGACGATGGGCTATCTGGAAAAGGTGGACGAATATCTCGACCGCGCCCTCGGCGCCTGAGATGCGCCGAAAGCCGGGGGGCTGTCTGCCCCCCGGACCCCCCGAGGATATTTTTCCAGAGTGAAAGTGCGAAGGGGCCGGCCTTCCGTGGGGCATCGCTTGTGCGGCCGTTCCGGCTGATGTTTGCGAGGGACGTGGCTGTTGGGGGGGCTTTGCAGACGGGGCAGGCCTGTTCGGGGGATCGCCCTGAGTTAAACGATGGATCCTGTGATGACCGAGGCAACCGCCCATACCAGACTCGAAGACGCGCAGGCCATCGCCTATGGCTGCACGATGGCAGCCTTCGGGATCACCATCCTCACGCATCTTGGCCTGGTGACGGGCCAGACGGCGGGCCTCGCGGTCCTGATCTCCTATGCGACCGGATGGGGATTTGCGCCGGTCTTCTTCGCGATCAACATCCCCTTCTACTGGCTGGGCTACCGCCGGATGGGGCCGGCCTTCACGATCAAGACCTTCCTGTCAGTGGCGCTCCTGTCGGCGCTGGCGCAGGTCATGCCCCAGTGGATCTCGTTTGCGCATCTCGACCCGGCCTTTGGAGCGGTGCTGTTCGGGCTCACCTCGGGCTCGGCGCTCCTCGCGCTCTTCCGCCATGGTGCGAGCCTTGGCGGGATCGGGATCCTCGCGCTCTATCTGCAGGACAGGACCGGCTTTCGTGCCGGCTGGACCCAGCTCGCCTTTGATGCCGTGCTCTTTGCCGTGGCGCTCCTGCTGCGGGAGTGGCCGCTTGTCGCCTGGTCCTTCCTCGGCGCGCTGGTCGTGAACCTGGTGATCGCGATCAACCACCGCCGTGATCGCTATATCGCGACCTGACGCTTCTTCTCCGCCCCGCCGGAAAACTCTGGCCTTTCTGCGCCGCGTCATGTAACGCCGCGCACGAACCCCTGATCCCTACCCGAGAGAGAACCCCGATGGAGCTTCGCAACATCGCCATCATCGCGCACGTCGACCATGGCAAGACGACCCTCGTGGACGAGCTCCTCAAGCAGTCCGGCGCCTTCCGCGACAACCAGGCCGTGGCCGAGCGCGCGATGGACAGCAACGACATCGAACGCGAGCGCGGGATCACCATCCTGGCGAAATGCACCTCGCTCGAATGGTCGGGCAAGCGCATCAACATCGTCGATACCCCCGGTCACGCCGATTTCGGCGGCGAGGTCGAGCGCATCCTGAACATGGTGGACGGCGTGGTGCTGCTGGTCGATGCGGCCGAAGGGCCGATGCCGCAGACCAAGTTCGTGACCTCGAAGGCGCTGGCGCTGGGGCTGCGGCCGATCGTGGTGCTGAACAAGGTGGACAAGCCCGACGCCGAGCCCGACCGCGCGCTGAACGAGGTCTTCGACCTCTTCGCCAACCTCGGCGCGGATGACGATCAGCTCGATTTTCCCGTGCTTTACGCCTCGGGCCGCTCGGGCTGGGCCGATGAGCAGCTCGACGGGCCGCGCAAGGATCTGTCGGCCCTTTACGAGCTGGTGCTGCGCCATGTGCCGGCGCCGAAACAGCTCGCCGCCCGCGACGAGCCTTTCCGCATGCTGGCCACCACGCTCTCGGCCGACCCGTTCATCGGCCGTATCCTGACGGGGCGGGTCGAGGCCGGCACGGTCAAGGCCGGCGACACGCTCAAGGCGCTCTCGCGCACCGGCGACCGGATCGAGCAGTTCCGGGTGTCGAAGGTGCTGGCCTTCCGCGGCCTTTCGCAGACCCCGATCGAGGTGGGCGAGGCGGGCGACATCGTGACCCTGGCCGGCATGTCCAAGGCGACCGTGGCCGACACGCTCTGCGCACCCGAGGTCGATGTGCCGCTGCCGGCGCAGCCGATCGACCCGCCCACCATCTCGGTGACCTTCGGGATCAACGATTCGCCGCTCGCCGGCAAGGACGGCAACAAGGTCCAGTCGCGCGTGATCCGCGAGCGGCTGATGAAGGAGGCCGAGATCAACGTCGCGATCAAGGTCACCGACACGCCCGGCGGCGAGGCCTTCGAGGTCGCGGGCCGGGGCGAGCTGCAGATGGGCGTGCTGATCGAGAACATGCGCCGCGAAGGCTTCGAACTCTCCATCTCGCGCCCGCGCGTGCTCTTCCGCGAAGAGAACGGCCAGCGGATGGAGCCGATCGAGGAAGTGACCATCGACGTGGACGACGAGTTCACCGGCGCGGTGATCGAAAAGCTGACCGGGCCGCGCAAGGGCGAGCTGGTCGAGATGAAGCCGGCGGGCGCCGGCAAGACCCGGATCATTGCGCATGTGCCCTCGCGCGGGCTGATCGGCTACCACGGCCAGTTCCTGACCGATACCCGCGGCACCGGCGTGCTGAACCGCGTCTTCCACGAATGGGCGCCCCACAAGGGCCCGATCGAGGGCCGCCGCGTCGGCGTGCTCGTCTCGATGGAAAACGGCAGCTCGGTCCCCTATGCGCTCTGGAACCTCGAGGAGCGGGGCCATCTCTTCATCGGCGCGCAGGAAGCCGTCTATGTCGGCATGATCATCGGCGAGCACTCGCGCGAGAACGATCTCGAGGTGAACCCGCTGAAGGGCAAGAAGCTCACCAACGTCCGCGCCTCAGGCACGGACGAGGCCGTGCGCCTCACGCCCCCGGTCCGGCTCTCGCTCGAGCAGGCGATCGCCTACATCGATGATGACGAGCTGGTGGAGGTGACCCCCAAGATCGTGCGTATGCGCAAGCGCCATCTCGATCCGCATGAGCGCAAGCGCGCCGCGAAGGCCGCCGAGTGACGGAGGGCGCCCCCGCGGCGCCCTTTTTCGTTAGGCCGCTTCGGCCTGGGCGGCGGGTCGGAACGGCTCGATCCTGACCGCCTCACCCTCGAAGGTGCAGAAGGAGGCGGGGGCCACGGGCAGCCAGTCGCCCTCGTCCTGCTCGAGCGGCTCGGACACGACCGCCCGGCCGCCGCGCCGCAGGCTCCAGCGGTGATAGAGCGTGGGCGCCTGATCGTCCGAGGCATAGCGCACCGCATGAAGCCGCTCGCCGTCCGAGAGCGCCGCCGTGAGGCGGATGTGGGGGACGTTCCCCTTCTCGCGCGAGAGCCGCTCCAGCCCCTGAACCGCCCGCTCGAGCGCGCCCTTCGGATCCTGCTCGAGACCCTCGGCCAGGGCCACGAGGAACAGCACCTCGCTGTCCGTGGCCCCCTTGCGGTGCCCGTAGAGAGCCTCCGGGATCAGCATGTCGGCATCGCGACGGAACAGGTCGTAACCGCCGACCTGCCCGTTGTGCATGAAGCTCCAGCGGCCGACCACGAACGGATGGCAGTTGTTGCGGCTGGTGGCGGTGCCGGTCGAGGCGCGGACATGGGCGAGGAACAGGCCCGACTTCACCTGCGCGGTGAGGCTGCGAAGGTTCGGATCGCTCCAGGCCGGATAGACGTCGCGATAGAGCCCCGGCTCGGGCCGCTCGCCATACCAGGCGATGCCGAAGCCGTCGGCGTTGATCGCCGTGCCGCATTCCGTCGCGCAGTGGCTCTGGTGGATCAGCGAGTGTCCGGGGCGGCTCACGACTTCCTCGAGGAAGATCGGCGCCCCGATGTAGGCGGCCCAACGGCACATGATCAACGCGCTCCGCCGGCGCGCAGCGGTTCCGGCATGTTCGCCCTGCCCCATCTACTGCTCGTGGCCACGATACCCCGAACCACGAGCCGTCGCATCAGGAAACCGTTACTATAGCGCCCCCCGCGACAGAGAGCGCAGGGGCCGCGTCCTCACTCGACCTCTTCGACCACCACGAGATCCCGGACCGATGCACCCCGCGCATGATCGAGCGCCGCCTGATATTCGGCCGAGTGATAGCAGGCCACCGCCGCTTCGACCGACGGAAAGCGCGCCACAACGTTGCGGGAACGGTCGCGCCCCTCGAGCTGCACATGGCGGCCGCCGCGGGCAAGGAAGACACCCCCGTGCGCGGCAATCGCCGGGCCCGCGCCCTTGGCGTAACGGCCATAGGCCTCGGCGTCGGTCACGTCCACATTCGCAATCCAGAGCGCAGTCGCCATCTCAGCCTCCGATCACCGCTTCAACCGCGCGGATCGCCGCTTCGGCCTGAGACGCGTCGGCCGCGCCCGCCTGCGCCATGTCCGGCCTCCCGCCGCCGCCGCGCCCGCCGAGCGCCTCGGCCGCGGCCTTGACCAGCGCCACCGCGGACAGCCGGTCGGTCAGGTCCGGCGTGACACCGGCGGCCAGTGCCGCCTTGCCGGCGGTGTCCGAGATCAGGAGCACGGCGCCCGAGCCCACGCGCGCCTTCATCTCGTCGATGAGCCCCGGCATGTCCTTGCCCGGCACACCCTGGACGATCTGGGCCAGAAACTTCACGCCGCCGATGTCCTTGGCCTCGGCGGCGGCACCGCCGCCCATGGCCGCCTCACGACGCAGCTGCGCCACCTCGTTCTGAAGCTGCCGACGCTCTTCGACCAGCGCCTTGACGCGGTCCACCATCTCGGCTGGCGACGCCTTCAGAGTGGCCGCCACCTGGGCCAGCCGCTGCATCTGCTCGTTGAGATGGGCCAGCGCGCCCTCCCCGGTCAGCGCCTCGATCCGACGCACACCGGCGGACGAAGCCGAGTCGCCGAGGATCACGCACAGACCGATGTCGCCCAGCCGCGCCACATGCGTGCCACCGCACAGCTCCAGCGAATAGGTCTGGCCGTCCATGCCCTTGCCCGAGCCGGCGAGCGTGCCCATCGAGACCACGCGCACCTCGTCGCCATATTTCTCGCCGAAGAGCGCCTGGGCGCCGAGCGCCCGCGCGTCGTCGGGCGACATGATCCGCGTCTCGACCATTCCGTTCGAGCGGATGAACTGGTTCACCTCGGCCTCGACCGTGGCCAGTTCCTCGGCGCTGAGCGCCTTGGAGTGGCTGAAGTCGAAGCGTAGCCGGTCGGGAGCATTCAGAGAGCCCCGCTGCGCGACATGATCACCGAGCGCCCGCCGGAGCGCCTCGTGCAGGAGGTGGGTGGCCGAGTGGTTCGCCCGGATCGCCGAACGCCGGGCGTGATCCACCTCGAGCGCCGCGCCCTGACCCGGCCGGATCTCGCCCTCCGTCACTTCGGCAAAATGCAGGAAGAGCCCCTGCCCCTTTCTGACATCCGTGATCCGGGCCCGGCCGGTGTCGGTGCGCAACTCACCCGTGTCCCCGACCTGACCGCCGGATTCGGCGTAGAAGGGGGTCTGGTTGAGGATGATCTGAACCGTCTGACCGGGCGTGGCCGAAGCGATCTCCGCCCCGCCCGCAACGATCGCGAGGATCTGCCCCTCGGCCTTTTCCGTATCATAGCCCAGGAATTCGGTCGCGCCGCGCTTTTCGGCCAGATCGAACCAGATCGCCGCATCCTTGGTCTCACCCGAGCCGGACCAGCTGGCGCGAGCCTTGGCCTTCTGCTCGGCCATCGCCGCCTCGAAGCCCTCGACATCCACCTTGCGCCCCTTTTCGCGGAGCGCGTCCTGCGTCAGGTCGAGCGGAAAACCGTAGGTGTCGTAGAGCTTGAAGGCCGCCTCGCCCGGCAGCGGCGAGCCCTCCGGCAGACGATCCAGTTCATCCTCAAGCAACCGCAGACCGCGGTCGAGCGTCTGGCGGAAGCGGGTTTCCTCGAGCCTCAGCGTCTCCTCGATCAGCGCCTGACCACGGGTCAGTTCGGGATAGGCGGCCCCCATCTGCCGAACCAGGGCGGGCACCAGGCGGTGCATGACGGGATCCTGTGCGCCCAGAAGATGGGCATGACGCATCGCGCGGCGCATGATCCGGCGCAGCACATAGCCGCGCCCCTCGTTCGACGGCATCACCCCGTCGGCGATCAGGAAGGAGGTCGAGCGGAGATGGTCGGCAATGACGCGGTGGTGAGTCTTGCCCGTGCCATCCGGATCGGTCGAAGTCGCATGCGCCGAAGCCTCGATCAGGCTGCGCATCAGGTCGGTGTCGTAGTTGTCATGCTTGCCCTGGAGGAGCGCGCCGATCCGCTCGAGCCCCATCCCGGTGTCGATCGACTGCTTGGGCAGCGGCGTCATCGACCCATCGGGATGCTGCTCGTTCTGCATGAAGACGAGGTTCCAGATCTCGATGAATCGGTCGCCATCCTCATCCGCGGAGCCGGGCGGACCGCCCCAGATCGAGGGACCGTGATCGTAGAAGATCTCGGTGCAGGGACCGCACGGGCCCGTGGGACCCATCATCCAGAAATTGTCGTTGGTCGGGATGCGAATGATCCGGTCATCCGGCAGGCCCGCCACCTTCTTCCAGATCGAGGCGGCTTCGTCATCGGTGTGATAGACGGTAACGAGCAGCTTTTCCCGCGGGATATCGAAGTCCCTGGTCAGAAGCTCCCATGCGAAGGGGATGGCCTCCGACTTGAAATAGTCGCCGAAGGAGAAGTTCCCCAGCATCTCGAAGAAGGTGTGATGCCGGGCCGTGTAACCCACATTGTCCAGGTCATTGTGCTTGCCGCCCGCACGGACGCACTTCTGCGCCGTTGTCGCCCGGGTGTAGTCACGATGCTCAAGCCCGGTGAAGCAGTTCTTGAACTGCACCATCCCCGAGTTCGTGAACATGAGCGTCGGGTCGTTGCGCGGGACGAGCGGACTCGACTCCACGACCCTGTGCCCGTTGCGTCGGAAATAGTCGAGGAAGGTCGAGCGGATATCGTTCAAGGACGGCATGAAGGAAGCCTCTGTCAGGCGGATCTGCGGTTCGCCGTCTCGTTTAATGCTGCGCGCCGGGGCTGTCCACCTCGACGCGCAGAAGCGTCACATGTCCACCAGATCGTCGTCCTTGCCGATCTCTCCGGTCGAAAAATCGAGCCCGTGCGAGGCGCGGATCTTGTCCTCGATGTCACCTGCAACCGACGGATTGGCGCGGAGGAAAGCCTTGGCGTTCTCGCGCCCCTGCCCGATCCGCTCGTCGCCGTAGGAATACCAGGAGCCGGATTTCTCGACAACGCCCGCCTTGACACCAAGATCGACCAGTTCACCCGTCTTCGAGATGCCCTCGCCATACATGATGTCGAACTCGACCTCGCGGAACGGCGGGGCCACCTTGTTCTTCACCACCTTCACCTTGGTCGTGTTGCCGATCACATTGTCGCGGTCCTTGATCCCGCCGGTTCGGCGGATGTCGAGCCGGACAGAGGCATAGAACTTCAAGGCGTTGCCGCCCGTCGTCGTCTCGGGGCTGCCGAACATGACGCCGATCTTCATCCGGATCTGGTTGATGAAGATCACCATGCAGTTGGATCGGCCGATCGAGGCGGTCAGCTTTCGCATCGCCTGGCTCATCAGACGGGCCTGCGAGCCCATCTGCATGTCACCCATATCGCCCTCGATCTCGGACTTCGGCGTCAGAGCCGCGACCGAATCCACCACGATCAGGCTGACCGCGCCCGAGCGGACAAGCGTGTCCACGATCTCCAGAGCCTGCTCACCCGTGTCCGGCTGGGATATCAGAAGCTCGTCAAGATTGACTCCCAGCTTCTTGGCGTAAGCAGGATCGAGGGCGTGCTCGGCATCCACAAAGGCGCAGACGCCGCCCTTCTTCTGCTCCTCCGCCACCACATGCAGCGTCAGCGTTGTCTTGCCCGAACTTTCCGGACCATAGATCTCGATGATCCGCCCCTTCGGCAGGCCCCCGATGCCGAGGGCAATGTCGAGACCCAGCGATCCCGTCGAGGTCGCCTCGATCTCCATCACCGGGCTGTTTGCGCCCAGCTTCATGATGGAGCCCTTGCCGAACTGCCGTTCAATCTGTGCCAGCGCGCTCTCGAGCGCCTTCGCCTTGTCCATCTCGCGCCTTCCGTTCAAGTCGAGCAGGTTCGCCGTCGCCATGTCCCGTTCCTTATTTCACAGCCGCGCAGGGGCAGCAATCGCTTCGCGTGTTCGCCTAATGTTCCGGTCGGACTATGAGACCGAAAGTCGAACATTACAACCGGATTCTCCGGTAGATGCAGCTTTCGACGAAAGGGGTTAAGCACTGGTTCACGACACCGGAACCCGCAGAGGTTCAGGAGCAACGAGGGGACAGGATGCTCATATTCTGGGAACAGCGGCTGGTGTTTCTCGCCACACCGAAGACAGGAACGACAGCGATCGAGACGGCCCTCGAATCACTGGCGGCCGCATCGATCCAGCGGCCACCGCTGCTGAAGCATACGTCGGTCGAAAGTTATCGGCGCTTCATCGGCCCGTATCTGGAGGCGGCCTCGGGCGAGCCGTTCACCGTAGTGGCCCTCATGCGAGAGCCGCGGGCGTGGTTGGGAAGCTGGTATCGCCACCGCCAGCGGGACGATGTCGTGGAGGCGGCCAAGAGCACCGCTCACGTCACGTTTGACGAGTTCGTGCGCGCCTATGTGTCGGATCCGCAACCGGAATTTGCGGCTGTTGGCTCGCAGGCCCGCTTCCTTGATGCAACGGGGGGCCAAGGCCTGGACCGGCTGTTCCGTTACGAGGAGATCGGGCGCTTCATCGATTTCCTGGAGGAGCGGCTTGGATGCGAGATCATCCTGCCTCGGCTGAATGTCTCGCCCGCAGCCCCGCTCGACCTGTCGCCCGAGACGGAAGACCTCGTGCGACGGACGATGGCGCGGGATCTCGCCCTTTATGCATCGCTCGACTGAAACTCAGTGCACCTGCCCCTGCACGGTCGCCGTCAGGTCGTTGAGCGAAAACGGCTTTGGCAGGAACACCGAGTTCGGGATGCGCGCCTGAGATTCCGCCAGGCAGTCCTCGGCATAGCCGGACACGAAGATGACGCGGACGTTCGGCCGCTCGATCAGCGCCTTGCGGACCCAGGTGGGGCCATCCATCCCCGGCATCACCACGTCGGTCACGAAGACATCAACCTCGAGGCCGGGATCTTCGAGCGCGCGAAGGGCATCTTCGGCATTCTCGGCCTCGATCACGGTGTAGCCACGCATCCGCAATGCACGTGATGCGAAGGCGCGAACGGGTGCCTCGTCCTCGACCAGCAGAACCACCCCTTCGCCCCGCCGGAGGCTCGCGGAGTCGACGGGAACAGGCGGCGCGGCCTCTGCCGGGAGGAGTTCCTCGTTGATGGGGAAATAGAGGTGAAAAACACTCCCCCGACCTGGCTCGCTATCGACGAAGATGAAGCCGCCCGACTGCTTCACGATCCCATAGACGGTGGAAAGGCCGAGGCCCGTTCCCTCGCCGGTCCGCTTGGTCGTGAAGAACGGCTCGAAGATCTTCTGCAGCCTGTCAGGCGGGATCCCGACGCCCTCATCCTGCACATGGATCGCGGCATACCGGCCCGGCGGGACCACGGCGCGGTCACGGCGAAGTTCATCGGCAAGGGTCAGGGCCTCGGTCTCGATCCGGATGACGCCGCCCTCCGGCATGGCGTCCCGCGCATTGACGACAAGATTCATCAACACCTGCTCGAGCTGACGCTTGTCGGCCCGGATGGGCCCCAGTTCGGGAGCATGCGCAAGACGAAGTGTCACCCGCTCACCCACCAGTCGGTTGAGAAGATGGGTGAGATCCGCCAGCACTTCCTGCAGTTCGATCCGCTCGGGCTTCAGGGTCTGCTTGCGGGAGAAGGCAAGCAACTGACCCACGAGGCTCGCCGCCCGGTTGGCGTTCTGATGGATCTGCACGAGATCGGCAAATTCCGGATCCTCACGATCGTGACGCAGGAGGAGGAGATCGCAGTGGCCGGAGATCGCCGTAAGCAGGTTGTTGAAGTCATGGGCGATCCCGCCCGCCAACTGACCGATCGCCTGCATCTTCTGACTCTGAACGAACTGGGCCTCGAGCGTCTTGAGGGCGGTGGCATCGTTCAGGACAGCCAGAACCACAGGCCGCCCCTGCTCGACAATGCGACGCAGCGCGATCTGGAGGAACATCTCCTCCTCCGAGCGGCGGAGGCGCAGCACTTCGGCGCCGCCAGGCATCCGCTCTGCCGCCACATCGGCCAGCCAGTCGTTCACGGAGCGCCCGAGCCCCTCGAACAGGTCGGAGAAGATCGGCCGCGCGTCGTGGCCGATGCCCAGCAGATCCCGCGCCGCCCGGTTCGCGATACGCAGGCCCCCATCGCCGCCGAACTTCATCAGACCCACCGGAAGATGCTCGAAATCGGCAAGGCCCGTGTCATTCGCCGGCGTCTCGGGAACCGGCAGGAGATAGATCTCGCGCCGCTCGCCGACGCCCTCGACCTCGGCCAGGATCGCTCGCACGGGGCCGTCGGGCGAGGCCACCTCGACCTCCTCTCCCGAGCGGGGCGCAAGATCCGTGAACACGCGGTCGAGCCGCTTGGGACGCTGCCCCAGGAGACGGCGCATCGCCTCATTGGCAAAAAGGACAACCCCCGTCTTGTTGGCCACCAGCATCGGCAGGCTCAGTCCTTCTGCCCCGCGACCGGCCACCGCGGCCCGATCCTGGAACTCTTCAAGCCGCCAGAGGAAGCGCCCCGGACCGATGCGATGGACCGAAAGACGCACATGCCCGCGCCGTGTCACCACATCCTCGCGCGCGGAGCCCATGTTGGAGGCGCGCGACTGCAAGCGGAACAGGACGGATGCCGGACTTGCGAAATGGTCGCCCAGCGAGGCCACCAGCGTCCCGCCGCTGCGATCGCCGAACCGGGCGGTGGCTGCATGGTTCTGATAGCCGATCTGGCCCAGGGCATCCGTCGTGAAGCAGGGCGCCGCATCCTCGCCGAGGAGGCGGGCGAGACGCAGGTCAAGCCCGCGGTCGCGCAGCCCGTCCCAGAGCGTCAGTCCGTGGGCGATCAGCACGACGCCAAGGAAGGTCATCGCCACCATCGCCGCGCCCAGCTGCATGTTCAGGTCGGAGGCGAACAGGGCGGTGACCACGGCGCCACCGACCACGGCCAGCAAGAGCCAGAGCCGCGATCCGAAGCCTTCCGCTGCCCCGACGAGATCTGCAGCCTGTCTGTTCACTGGCACCCCCTGCGGCCGGATTCGCCTGAGGTTCATTCGGCACAGGAATCGTTAACCGCAGCTTAACCGCTCCCGGGAAAGGACCCCGGATTCGCCGCGAGTTTCAGCCAATTCGCTCCAACAGGTCGAGAAAGAAGCCGTCTCCGCCGTCCAGCGGCGTCAGACGCAGCTGCCGCACCCGCCGCCAGCCGGCGCTTCGCGCGAGGAACGCGTCGGTCTGCAGGCCGTTCTCGCGGCCGAGAAGCGAGCAGGTGGCATAGGCCAGATGCCCACCCGGACGCACGAGGCCCGCCGTCTCGTCGAGGATCCCTGACTGGATCCCGAGCAGGGCCTGCAGACGCTCGGGTGTGAGGCTCCATTTGCCCTCGGGCGCGCGGCGCCAGCTGCCCGAGCCCGAACAGGGCACATCCGCCAGCACGAGATCGAAGGGGCCGTGACGGGCGGGCTCGCCTGGCGCAAGCAGCCGGACATCCACCCCGGCGCGGGCCGCGCGGGCCGGCAGGTCGCGCATCCGGCGCGGATCGGCATCATGGGCCCACAGACGCAGCCGCGCGCGACCGGCCATGGCGAGGCTCTTGCCGCCCCCTCCGGCACAGAAGTCCAGCACCCGTGCGCCCTCCTCCAGCGGCAAGGCCTCCACCACCGCCTGCGAGGCCGCATCCTGAAGCTCCACCAGCCCGTCGCGGTAGGCGGCCGACGTCTGGATCCTGCGGGCGTTCCCGGTGACTTCCAGCGCCGTGTCCGCAAGCGGATGGGGACGCGTCGCGATGCCCTCGGCGGCCAGTCCCGCCGCCACCGCCGGCCGGTCGCCCCGCGCGAGATTGACCC
This sequence comes from Cereibacter azotoformans, assembly GCF_021391315.1. Taxonomy (NCBI): domain Bacteria; kingdom Pseudomonadati; phylum Pseudomonadota; class Alphaproteobacteria; order Rhodobacterales; family Paracoccaceae; genus Cereibacter; species Cereibacter azotoformans. Next base: position 2,166,613 of record NZ_CP090021.1, read on the forward strand.
GCAGGAACACCGGCGCCCGATGGCGCAGCGCCTCCATCACCGGGGCAAAGTCGGCCCCGAGGCTCGCTTGCAGATCGGGCGCGAGCCAGTCGGGGCAGTCGAGCGCCTCAAGCTCGGAGGCGGCCTGTGGCGCAAGCTCCGGCCCTTCGGGCGGGGCGGGCGCATGGGCCTCGCCGGTGAAGAGCGCCGCGATCTCCTGACCCGAGGCGCGCAAGCCCCCGAGGATCAGGCCACGCCCCGTCCCGGCGCCCCCCAGCCGCGCGAAGGATCGCCGGCAGCGCAGCGCGTCGAACACCAGATCCCGCACCGCCGCCCGGTCGCCGGAGCCGGCAAACCGGCTTGCCCTTGCCCAGTTGGTCAGGGCCTGCTCGGCCGGCGCGCCGGTCAGGATGCGGTCGAGGATGCCGATGGCGGCGGACAGGCGGGCAGCGGGGGTCATGTCACGGCTCTGGTTCGGGCGGGGCAGCGGAGGCATGACACGGGCCGCCGGGCATGGCAAACAGCATCTGGAACGGCAGCGAGGATGGAATGGCGCTCAACTTTCGGCAGACCGAGATCCTGGAGATCGCCCGCAGCGAGGGGCGGGTGGTGGTCGAGCAGCTCGCCGAGCATTTCGCGGTCACGCTCCAGACGATCCGGCGCGACCTGACCGAGCTGTCCGACGCGGGCCTGCTCGACCGCGTGCATGGCGGGGCGGTGCTGCGCACGGGCGTGTCGAACATCGGCTACGAAGAGCGGCGCCGGATGAACGAGACGGTCAAGGCCGCCATCGGGCGCGCCTGCGCCCGCGCCATCCCGGACAATTCCTCGATGATCATCAACATCGGCACCACGACCGAGGCCGTCGCGCGCGAACTGCTGAACCACCGCAACATCACGGTGGTCACCAACAACATGAACGTGGCGAACATCCTGGTGGCCAACCCCTCGTGCGAGGTCATGGTGGCGGGCGGCCAGTTGCGCCGCTCGGACGGCGGGCTTGTGGGCGATCTCACGATCCAGTTCATCGAGCAGTTCAAGGTGGATTACGCCATCATCGGCACCTCGGCGCTGGACCGTGACGGCGACATGCTCGACTTCGATCTGGCCGAGGTGCGGGTGTCGAAGGCGATCCTGCGCCAGTCGCGTCAGCGGTTCCTCGTGACCGACCACAGCAAGCTCGACCGCAAGGCGCCGGTCCGGCTGGCCTCCCTGGAAGAGCTGGACGCCGTTTTCACCGACCGGCCGCTGCCCGAGGACCTCGGCCGCCGCTGCGAAAGCTGGGAGACGCGGGTGACCGTGGCCGCGTGAGTCCGGCGCCTACAGGGCGTGCAGCGTGCCTTTCGCGAGGTTGTGGATCCGCGAGACCCTCGCCCCGTCCCATTCGAAGGCGAAATGATCGCCCTGGGCGGGCGCGCCGGCCACGTCGGGCCAGAAGAGCGCCACGCATAGGCCCGCAGGCGCGCGGGTGCTGGGGTAGAGGATGCCGGCCGCTCCCTCCTCGCGCAGCCGCGCGCCGAACGCCTGGCTCGTCCGATAGTCCTGCGGATCGAGCAGGTCACCCCTCTCGGGTCCGACCAGCTCAAGCTCGGCGTCGAGACGCCCGACAAGCTGGCGGAAGTCCGAGGTCCAGCCCGGCGCCTCGGCCGTCGCGGCCATGAAGCGCCCGTGGTGATGGGCCACCTCGATCAGCGCCGTCTCGAGCGTTTCAGCCGCGTAATAGACCCCGAAGCTGCCATCCGAAAAGCGGCTCGGCCGGTCGGTCGAGACATGGGTGAAGGGCGCCATCGCCCAGGAGGCGCCCGGCCCCGACACGCGCCGCGCGGGCGGCACGAGATCGAGCCGGCCGAGACTGTCGCGCAGGCGCGGGTTGGTCTTGGCCTCGGCCGAGGCGATCGCCTCCCAGTCGGCGGGATCGGCGATGTCCTCGAACAGGTCGATCGGCGGAAAGCGCGAGCGGATGATCCGGTGCGTCCGGTCCCAGACCACGCGGCGGCGGGGCACCTCACCAGCCCCCGCGCTCGGCGTCGAGATAGCTGCGCACCCGGAGGAGGTCGGTGATCTCGCCCCCCAGCATGACCTGAAGCGCGGTCACGCCGCCGAACGCCGTGTTCGGCCGGCGCACCCAGCCATAGGCCTGTTCCGGCTCGCGGAAGATCAGCCGCAGCGCCTTGTGGATCCCCATCAGCAGCGACAGCCGCGTCTTCTGGTCGCGCGAGATCCGGCCGGGCGTGCCCGCCTTCCAGCGCGCCCAGGTGCGCGGCGACAACTCGCCCAGCAGGATCGAGGCTTCGCGGTCGGAAACATCCCACAGGCGAAAGAGGTTGACGACAGCGCGCGCCATCGCCGCCGCCTCGTCATCGGTGATCCGGGGGCTGCCGGGGTCGGCGGGCGTCTTGCCCAGGGGGCGAAGGGCGAGCATCCAAAATCTCCTTTTGGCAAGAGATATGATGAAATCCGCCATATGGCAAGAACCCGCGCCGCCGCTGTTGCAGATCCCCTTGCAACAAGCGGCCGAAGGATCATATTCGCGCCAGCCCGCAGGACGGGCCGAATCCGGTGACCGGGCCCCTCTGGCGAGAGAATGCGGCGCTCTCGCGATGTCGGCACCCAAAGCGTCAGCTGCCGCCGGGACGCATCTCTCCATCATGTGCCAGATCAATCTCATCCCCTGTCCGGGCGGCCCCGCGTCGTCACGGACCCTCACGGAGTCGGCCGCATGACGTCCGCAGGTCCGAAGAGCACGGTGACCTACTTCACCTGGGCCTTCCTCTTCACCGCCCTCGGCCTCGCGCTCGGGGGCTATCTCGGCTGGGCCACGACCGGCACGATCGAAGGCACGGCCACGATCTTCTTCATCTGCTGCGTGCTGGCGGTGCTCGAGATCTCGCTCTCGTTCGACAATGCGATCGTGAACGCGAACAAGCTGAAGACGATGACCCCGAAGTGGCAGCGCCGCTTCCTCACCTGGGGGATCCTCATCGCGGTCTTCGGGATGCGGATCGTCTTCCCGCTGCTGATCGTGGTGATCGCGGCCAGCCTCGGCCCGTGGGAGGCGGTGAAGCTCGCCGCAACGCAGCCGGCCGAATATTCCCGCATCATGCACGAGGCGCATACGCCGATCGCGGCCTTTGGCGGCACCTTCCTGATGATGGTGGGCCTGACCTACTTCTTCGACCAGGAGAAGGACATCCACTGGGTCCGCTGGATCGAGGAGCAGGCGAGCCGCTATTCCTCGATCCGCGGGGTCGAGGTCGCGGTGGTGCTCTGCGCGGTGCTGGGCTTCTCGCGCCTTCTCGAGGGGGCGGAGCAGCAGGTCTTCCTCAACTCGGCGATCTACGGCCTCCTGACCTTCCTTCTGGTCGAGGTCCTGGGCGGCTTTCTCGACCATCGGCAGCAGGCGCTGGATGCGGCGGCCAAGGGCGGCGTGGGCGCCTTCCTCTATCTCGAGGTGCTGGACGCCTCCTTTTCGTTCGACGGGGTGATCGGGGCCTTTGCGCTCAGCCAGAACCTGTTCGTGATCGCCATCGGCCTCGGGATCGGCGCGATGTATGTCCGCTCGATGACCATCATGCTGGTCGAGCGCGGAACGCTGGCGCAATACCGCTATCTCGAGCACGGCGCCTTCTACGCGATCCTGATCCTGTCGCTGATCATGTATGTCCAGACCCTGACCCACATCCCCGAGGTCATCACGGGGCTCGGCGGCGCCGGCCTGATCGGGATCTCTCTCTGGTCCTCGATCCGCTGGAACCGTCGCCATTCGGGCGAACCGCCGGAGGGCGCGGTGAGCCAGAACCTCTGAGCCGATCCTGTCGGGGGCCGGTGCCGGCCCCCGCCATCGACCTGTCCGAAAGATCCGTCAGAAGCGGTAGGTCACGTGGCTCTCGGCGATCCGAAGCCGTTCCAGCTCTTCCTCGCTCGTGCGGTAGCGCATCCAGGGGGCCTGCGGGCGATCCTCGGTGCGCATTCCCCCCATCAGCCCGATCAGGCTCTGGACAGCGGCGGTGGTCAGGGCAGTCATCTCTTGCTCGTTCTGCTGTTTCACCTGCTCAAAATCTGGTCGGTTTGCGAACGCCGCTCCTTGACGCGCGTCAATGAGCGGGCGGGATGCGACGCCCCGTCTCAGGGCAACGGCCCCGTCCATCAGGTTCGGAAGACGCGGTAGATCGCCGGGATCACCAGCACCGTCAGCAGCGTGGAACTCATCAACCCGAACAGGAGCGAGATGGCGAGCCCCTGGAAGATCGGGTCGGCGAGGATCACCGCCGCTCCGATCATGGCGGCCAGCGCCGTGAGCAGGATCGGCTTGAACCGGATGGCCCCGGCCTCGATCAGCACCTCGAGCCGGTCCTGCGCGGGATCGGCGTGACGGATGAAATCGACCAGCAGGATCGAGTTGCGCACGATGATCCCCGCCAGCGCGATGAAGCCGATCATCGAGGTCGCCGAGAAGGGCGCGCCGAACATCCAGTGCCCCGCCATGATGCCGAGGAAGGTCAGCGGCACCGGCGTCAGCACCACCAGCGGCAGGCGGAAGCTGCCGAACTGCGCCACGACGAGGATGTAGATCCCCAGGAGCGCGATCCCGAAGGCGCCGCCCATGTCGCGGAAGGTGACCCAGGTCACCTCCCACTCGCCATCCCAGAGCAGGACGGGCCGCGACTCGTCCTCGGGCTGGCCGTGCAGCGCGATCACGGGCTTGGTGCCCTCGGGCCAGTCCATCGCCTCGAGCCGGTCGGCCACGGCCAGCATCCCGTAGAGGGGCGCCTCGAAATCGCCGGCCAGCTCGGCCGTCACCATCTCGGCGGCGCGGCCGTTGTGGCGGAAGATCGGCCAGGACGCCCGTTCCTCGGTCACCCGCACCACGTCGCCCAGTTCGACCACGCCGCGCGCACCGGGCAGCAGGTCGGCCGGGATCGGCGTGGACAGGAAGCGTTCGTCCAGCACCCGGTCGCCCTTGGGGCGCGCGAGCAGGATCGGCACCGGATGCCGCCCCTCGCCACGGTGGGAATAGCCCACCACGCTTTCGCCGTTCAGCAGGCGGATCGTGTCGAAGACATCGGATTCCTGCACCGAGAAGAACTCCAGATCGTCGGGCTCGATGGCGGCCCTGAGCCGCAAGGGCGGGGCACCAAAGCTGTCGTCCACATCGACGATGAAGGGGACGTCCTCGAAGGCTTCGCGGATGCGGGCCGCCGCCTCGCGCCGCGCCTCGGGCGTGGGGCCATAGACCTCGGCCAGCAGCGTCGCGATGACGGGCGGGCCCGGCGGCGGCTCGACCGTCTTCAGCACCGTCCCCTCGGGCACCGGCACCGCCCTCAGCCGCTCGCGGATCTCGAGCGCGATCTCATGGCTCTCACGGTCGCGGGCGTCCTTGGGGGCGAGGTTCACCTGCAGATCGCCCTCATGCGGGCGCCCGCGCAGGTAGTAGTGCCGCACCAGCCCGTTGAAGTTGAAGGGCGCCGCCGTTCCGGCATGGGTCTGGACCGAGATCACCTCGGGCAGGTCCAGCACCGCCCGCGCCACATCCTGCGCGACGCGGTCGGTGGCCTCGACCGAGGCGCCCTCGGGCAGGTCGATCACCACGGCGAGTTCCGACTTGTTGTCGAAGGGCAGAAGCTTGACCGTCACATGCTGCGTGTAAAGCAGGCCCATCGAGCCGAAGGACACGACCACCGTCACCAGCAGGAACAGCAGCGCTCGCCCCTTGGTCTTCAGCACCGGACGCGCCACGGCGGTGTAGAGACGCCCCAGCCGGCCCCCGGGCGTCGCATGATCATGGACCGGCGCCCGGCCCGCGATCTTCAGCATCAGCCAGGGCGTTATGATGACCGCCACGAAGAAGGAAAAGATCATCGCCGCCGAAGCGTTGGCCGGGATCGGGCTCATGTAGGGCCCCATCAGCCCCGAGACGAAGAGCATCGGCAACAGCGCCGCGACCACGGTGAGGGTCGCGACGATGGTCGGGTTGCCCACCTCGGCCACCGCCTCGATCGCCGCCTCGGCGCGGGGCTTCGCGCGGTCAAGCCCCCAGTGCCGGGCGATGTTCTCGATCACCACGATGGCATCATCCACCAGGATGCCGATCGAGAAGATCAGCGCGAACAGCGACACCCGGTTCAGCGTGTAGCCCATGAGCCAGGCCGCCGCGAGCGTGAGCAGGATCGTGACGGGGATCACGATGGCCACCACCATCGCCTCGCGCCAGCCGATCGCGATCCAGACCAGCGCGATGATCGAGATCGTGGCCAGCCCGAGGTGGAAGAGAAGCTCGTTCGCCTTCTCGTTCGCCGTCTCGCCATAGTCGCGGGTGACGATGACCTGCATGCTGTCCGGGATGAGACGGCCCTCCAGCGCCTCGATCCGATGCAGCACCGCCTCGCCCACCACCACGGCGTTGGCGCCCGCCCGCTTGGCGATGGCGAGCGTGACGGCCGGGGTGCGGACGATCCCGCCAACCTCGCCGCGGGTGACATGCGAGACCAGCGCCTCGGTCATGTCCGACACCATCTCGACCACCGCCACGTCGCCCACATAGACCGGGCGGCCGTCGCGCGTGGTCAGCAGAAGGTTCGCGATCTCGGCCGGCGAGGTCAGCGTCCGGCCCGCGATCAGCGCGACCTGCTGGCCCTCCTGCCGCAGAAGACCCGCATCCTGCGCCGCATTGGCTCCGCCCACCTTCGCCGCAAGGCTCTGGAGCGTCACTCCGAAGAGCGCGAGCTTCTCGGGATCGGGCGCCACGCGGATCGCCTCGGGCGTCTCGCCCACGAGGTAGGTGAGACCGACATTCTCGACCTTGGCCACCTCGGTCCGAAGCTCGCGCGCGACGCGGGTGAGATCGTTCGCCGTCACCTCGGGGGCAGAGGGCACCAGCGTCAGCGACAGGATCGCCACATCGTCGATGCCCCGGCCCACGATCAGCGGCTCGGCGATGCCTCGGGGGATGCGATCCATGTTGGCGCGCACCTTGTCATGCACGCGCAGCACGGCCGCATCCGATGAGGTGCCCACCACGAAGCGCGCCGTGACCATCGCCTGATCGTCGGATGTCTGGGAATAGACATGCTCGACCCCGTCAATGGCCTTGACGATGGTCTCGAGCGGCTCGGTCACCAGCTTGACCGCATCCTCGGCCCGAAGCCCCGGCGCCTGCACATGGATATCGACCATCGGCACCGAGATCTGCGGCTCTTCCTCGCGCGGGAGCGAGACGAGCGCCACGAGCCCCACGGCCAGCGCCGCGAGGATGAAGAGCGGGGTCAGGGACGAGCCGATGAAGGAGCGGGTGAGATGGCCGGCAAGGCCGAGCGGCGGGCGGCGGTCACTCATCGGACGACACCACCTCGTCGCCGGGCCGGAGGCCCGAGAGGACCTCGACCATCGCCCCCCCCTCCGCCTCGTGGCGCTGGCCGATCACCACCGTCCGCTCGACCGACCCGCCCTCGCCCGCCACCGTGACGAAATCGAGCCCCGCCCGCCGTGAAACGGCAGCTTCGGGCACCAGAAGCGCCTCGCGCGTGCCCACCGGCAGCCGCACCAGCACGCGGGCCTCGACGAACCGCTCGGACAGGCCCGGCACCTCGACGTCGGCGATCACCCGGCCGTTCTCGATCAGCGGATAGAGCCGGGCCAGCCGCCCCTCCTGCGGACCTTCCGCCCCTTCGATCACGATGGCGTCGCCCTCCTGCAGCGCCCCCGCATGGCGTTCGGGCACCGCAAGCCGCAGGAAGAAGCCGCCACCGCCGATCGAGGCGATCTCCTCTCCGGCCAGCACCACCGCACCCGCGGCCGCCGGCACGTTCAGCACGAGGCCCGACAGGGGCGCCAGCACCCGGCCCTCGGCGGCCTGCTGTTCCAGCACCTTGCGCTCGGCCTCGTTCGCCGCGATCCGGCCCGACATCACCTGAACCTGCGTCCGAAGCGCGTCCGACTGCTGCGACGTCGAAACCCCGCGGGCCAGCAGGTCCTCGACCCGCCCCAGTTCGGTGCGCGCGTTGGCCAGCTCGGCCTCGAGCGCGGCGCGCTGCGCATCGACGGCGGCGAGCTGGAAGCCGATCTTCTCGTCCACCACCTCGGCCAGCACCTGCCCCGCCTCCACCCTGTCGCCCTCGGCGACCGAGAGGGACACCAGCGTTCCGCCCAGCCGCGCGCGCGCGGCGATCCGGTCGCGCGCCTCGATCCGCCCATACACCGCCTTCCAGTCGGTCACGGGAACGGGCCGGAGCGGCTCAGCCAGCGTCTGGAGGGGAAGAAGCGACAGGAGCGCCGCGAGGATCAGGCGTGTCATGGCGGATGTCCGATGCAGGGCCGCGGGCGGCATTTCATATTCCTGTTGTGGAATATAACAATCGCCGTGGCCATTCAAGGCGCGCGGGATGAAATGCCGGATGAGAGGACCGCCCCGGCAGCGATCAGATCACAACGACGCCGTTGTGCTTGGCCTTGTGCTCGGGCTCGACGTGGATGCTGACACGGCTGTTCGGGATCAACAGATGCAGGGCATCCTCGATCCGGTCGCAGATCTCGTGCGCCGCGGCGACGGTCGTCTCGCCCGTCACGACAAGGTGAAAGTCGATGAAGGTCGCCTGCCCGGCATGGCGCGTCCGCAGGTCATGCGCCTCGACCGCGCCTACCGCCTCCCGCGAGATCACCTCGCGCACGCGCGCCAGCAGCTCGTCCGAAACCGACTCGTCCATGAGGCCGCTGACCGAGGCCGAGACCACGACCCAGCCCGACCAGAGCACGTTGACCGCCACCAGCGCGGCCAGCGCCGGATCGAGCCACGACCAGCCCGAGAGGATCGCCGCCAGAACGCCGACCGTAACGCCCACCGAAGACACGACATCGGCCAGAAGATGCCGGCCATCCGCCACCAGCGCCGGCGAGTGCAGCCGCCTCCCGCGCGAGATCAGCACCCAACTCCAGAGCGCGTTGAGCACGGTGGCGGCGCCGTTCACCATCAGCCCCTCGACCGGCGCCACCAGCGGCCGGGGATCGAGGAAGCCCAGCGTCGCCTCGCGCAGGATCAGAAGCGCCGCCACGATGATCATGGCGCCTTCCAGCACGGCGCTCAGGAACTCGGCCTTGTGGTGGCCGTAGGGGTGGTTGGCGTCGGCCGGGATCGCCGCCACGCGGATCGCCACCAGCGCCACCCCGGCGGCGGCCACGTTCACGATGCTCTCCATCGCGTCCGACAGAAGCGCGATCGAACCGGTCATCCACCAGGCGAGCGTCTTCAGGCCGAGGACCACGGTCCCGACGAGCAGGCTGCCCAACGCAAGCTTGAGGGTCTGGGACATGGCCGGCTCCGGGAGGCGCTGGAGGGCACGACGCGGAAACGATGCGGCCGCCCGTTGCAGGCGGCCGCTCTAGCAGGATTCGCCCGGATCAGGCAAGTGCCTGATCCGGCTTGAGAATGTGTCGCAATCTCAGGCGTCGACCCATTCGGCGCCCGCACGGGCGTGAAGGTATCCGTTGGCCAGCTGCCCGCCCGGCGCCACGGCCCGCGCCGCGGCCTCGAGCGCATCGGTGTTGGCCCCGGCCTTCACGGCCTCATCGAAGGCGCGCGCCAGCCCCACCATGTCGCCGGTGTGCGGCGAGAGGCGAAGGGCCGAGACACCCGCCGCAAGGAGGCCGGGGATCTCGCGCCCGACGAACGAGGTCGCGCAGGACAGCGTCTGCACCCCGTTCACCGCGAGGAACCGCTCGCCGTCGAGCGTATCCACCTCGCGTCCGTCGGGATCGGCGTTGCAGATGAACTGGCAGCTGTCCTTGATCCGGTCATGCAGCCGCGCATGGTAGCAGCGGCCCGAGATGGCGAGCGGCTGGCGCCCGAAGCCCCAGACCTCGACCGCGACACCCCGCTCCTTGCCGGCCTGCGCAAGGGTCGCCACCGATTCCATCGGCAGCTCGTTCGGCAGGCAGATGCGCCTGGCCCCGCGGGCGGCCAGCCAGTCGAGCGTGCCCACGTTGTAGCAGTTGATCAGCGGGCTCACCGAGAAGGGCGCGCCTTCGGGAACGTAGGCCAGCGCCGTCAGGTCGGCGATCTCGATGCCCACGCCCGCGTCGATCAGTTCCTCGGTCAACGTCCGCTCGCGCTTGAGCGTGACGAGGGCCAGAGACGAGAGCCAGACCTCCTTGCCCGCCGCGCGCAGACGCTCGACCGCCACGGGGATCTCGCCCTGCCAGAAGGGCAGCCGCTTCGAGCAGACCACTTCGCCCAGCACGACGCGGGCGACGGGCGCCTCGTCGGCGATCTTCGCGTAGAAGTCGCGCACGCGCTCGGCTTCCCAGAAGAAGAGGTTCGGTCCGAGTGTGAGATCCATGGCCTTACCTCCAGGTCTTGGCATAGGCGCCCGTCGTGGTCGCCTGCCCTTCCGAGAGCGCGGCCAGCGCCCCCTGCGGCATCGGCTGGCCCGCGGCCAGCGCATCGACGGCGGCGCGGAAGCTGCGCACCACCTGCGCGACGTAGGACCGCGAGCGTTGCCGCCCCTCGATCTTCAGCGCGGTGACGCCCGCCTTGGCGAGCTGGGGCAGGATGTCCTGCGCGTTGAGGCTGACCGCATCCTCGAAGATGTGGCCCACCTGATCGCCCGAGGTGAAGCAGCCCTTGCAGAGCGTCGGATAGGGCGCGGGCTGGTCCTTGCCGACGCGGTGGATGGTGAAGTCGCCGAGGCGCGCGGCGAGCTGGTCGCCCTCCTCGACATATTCCACTTCGGTCGCGGGCGAGCAGACGCCGTTCATGTTCGGCGACTTTCCGGTGGCGTAGGACGAGAGCGAGCAGCGCCCCTCGGCCATGACGCAGAGGCCGCCGAAGACGAAGACCTCGGTCTCGACCTCGGGCGTCTCGCGGTTGATCGCGGCGATCTCGGCCACGGTCAGCACGCGCGGCAGGACCACGCGCTTCACGCCGAACTCGCGGTTGTAGAAGTTGATGATGTCGGGGTTGGCGGCGGCCGCCTGCACCGACAGGTGCCGGCGCAGGTTCGGATGGTTCTTCGCGGCGTAGGCCAGGAGGCCCATGTCGGCGAGGATCACAGCATCCGCGCCCGCCGCCTCGGTGGCGGCGATGTTGCGGTGCCACAGGGATTCGTCGCCCGCCCGCGGGAAGGTGTTGATCGCGACGAGCACCTTGGCTCCGTGGCGATGGGCGAAGGCCACGCCCTCGGCCAGTTCCTTCGGCGAGAAGTTCAGGCCGGGAAAGTTGCGGGCGTTCGTCTCATCGGCAAAGCCGCAATAGACGGAATGGGCACCGGCTTCCACGGCGGCGCGCAGCGCGGCGGGGGTGCCGGCAGGGCAGACGAGTTCCATCAGATCACTCCGGAGGCGCGGCGCAGGGCCACGCCGGTTTGACGTTCAAGGGCGGCCGCGACGGGGGCCAGCGCGCGCGCAAGCGGCGGCGCCACATGCTGGATCTCTTCCAGCAGGTCGAGTTCGGCATTGTCGATGGCGTTTCTCAGCGCCAGCGCCGCCGCCGTGTCGCCCGCGATCACCAGATCGCGCGAGAAGAAGAGCGCGTCCCCGTCCACCGCCCCGTGGACGAGCGCAAGCAACGCCGAGAGCTTGCCCGCGATGCGGCAGTCGGCTCCGCTCGCGTCCTTCTGCAGCCGGATGCGGGGTTGGCCCGCAGGCAGGGTGAGAATCATCACCACCGGCAGGTCGGTCGGGTCGAGCGCAAAGCTTGCGTTCGCATGAACCCCCAGACGGCTGATGATTTCAGGGTGGCGCGCGGCGATGCGGCGGGCGAGCAGCGTCAGCGCGACGGAGGCCGGCGGCTTCGGCAAAAGCCCCACCAGCCGCGAAAGCGGCGGGGCGAGCGTGGGCAGACTGGTCATGGCACACCTGTTCCGATCGGATCGGTGCCTGCTCTAACATCCATGCCGCAGGTCCATATTGATGTAGGTCAAGCAATTGATCCGGTTGCGCTGCTAGGCCGCAAGGCCAGACAAGTGAGGTTTCATGCGCAGCCTGCCCATCTTCCCGGATCTCCGGGCCTTTCTCGACTGGTGCGCCCGAAAGGGCGACCTGACCCGGATCGCCGAGCCGGTCTCGCTGCGGCATGAAACCACAGCCGTGGCCTCGAAGGTTCTGCGCGGCGGCGGCCCGGTGCTGCGGTTCGAGGCGTTGCGCGACACGTCGGCGACCATGCCGCTCGTGGCCAACCTCTTCGGCACGCGCGAGCGGGTGGCCGCGGGGCTGGGGCTGGCGCTCGATCAGATTCCCGAACTGGGAGCGTTCCTTGCGGCGCTGCGCGCCCCGGCCCCGGTTGCGGGGATGCGCGACGCGCTCTCGCGCTGGCCGCAGCTTCAGGCCGCGCTCAACACCCGCGCCAAGCTCGTGCGCTCGGCCGAGGCTCAGGAGGTGGTGCACGAAGGGCCCGCCGCCGATCTCGGCATGATCCCCGTCCCGACCTGCTGGCCGGGCGACGCGGGGCCCCTCGTGACATGGCCGGTCGTGCTGACACGGCCGCACGGCACGGCGATGGACGAGACGCTCCACTACAACGCCGGCGTCTATCGCGCGCAGGTCATCGGGCGGGATCGGCTGATCATGCGCTGGCTCGCCCATCGCGGCGGCGCGGGGCACTACCGCACATGGATGCGGGCGGGCGAGCCGATGCCCGTGGCGCTGGCGCTCGGCTGCGATCCGGCGCTGCTTCTGTCGGCGGCCCTGCCGCTGCCCGAGCAGGTCTCGGAGCTGACCTTCTCCGGCGTCCTGCGCGGGGCGCGCACGCCCCTCGTGCCGGCGCGGACCGTGCCGCTTCTGGTGCCCGCGACGGCCGAGATCGTGATCGAGGGCTGGGTGCATCCCGGCGACATGGCCCCAGAGGGCCCCTTCGGCGATCATACCGGCTATTACAACTCGGTCGAGGATTTCCCGGTGCTGCGGGTCTCGGCCATCACCCACCGCAAGGATCCGCTCTACCTCACCACACACACGGGCCGCCCGCCGGACGAGCCCTCGGTCATCGGCGAGGTGTTCAACGACCTCGCCATGCCGGTCTTCCGCCAGCAGATCCCCGAGGTGAAGGATCTCTACCTGCCGCCGGCCGCCTGCTCCTACCGCATCGCCATCGTCGCGATCGACAAGCGGTATCCGGGCCAGGCGCGCCGGGTGATGCTGGCGCTCTGGGGGATGCTGGCGCAATTCTCCTACACCAAGATGGTGATCGTGGTGGATGGCGACATCAACCCGCGCGACTGGGACGATGTGGCCTGGGCGATGGCGACGCGGATGGACCCCTCGCGCGACGTGGTGATCCTCGACAAGACGCCGATGGATTACCTCGACTTCGCTTCGCCCGAGCCGGGACTCGCGGGCAAGATCGGCATCGACGCCACCAACAAGATCGGCCCCGAGACCCATCGCGAATGGGGCGAGGTGATGGCGCAGTCGCCCGAGGCCGAGGCCTTCGCCGACAAGCTGATCGCGAAGCTGAGGATCAGGGCATGAGGGTCGTCCTCGGCGTTTCGGGCGCATCGGGCGCGGCACTGGCCGCTGCCTGCGCGCGGCATCTGGCCGCCCTGGGCGCCGAGATCGACCTCGTGATCTCGAAGGCGGGCGAGCGGACCCTGGTCGAGGAGATCGGCCCCGAGGCCGCCGACGCGTTGCGCGCAGCCTGCACCCGCGTCCACGGGATCATGAACGTGGGCGCGGCCATCGCCTCGGGCTCGGCCCCGGTGGCGGGGATGATCGTGGCGCCCTGCTCGATGCGCTCGCTTGCGGCCATCGCCCACGGGCTCGATGACAACCTGCTCACGCGCGCGGCCTCGGTGCAGCTGAAGGAGCGGCGGCGGCTCGTGCTGCTGGCCCGCGAGAGCCCGCTCACGCTGGCCCACCTGCGCAACATGACGGCCGTGACCGAGATGGGCGGAATCGTGGCCCCGCCGGTGCCGGCCTTCTACCTCAGGCCCGAGGATCTTGCGGCGGTGGTCGAGCAGATCGCCGCGCGGGCGGTGGATCTGCTGGGCCTCGGGCGGCCGCAGGCGCGGGCCTGGGAATAGGTCCGCGCCGCCCGGCGCTCAGGCAAGCAGCTGGTCCACGATATGTTCGGCGATGGGCAGCGCCGAAGTGGCCGCCGGTGAGGGCGCGTTGCAGACATGAAGCGCGTGGCGCGTGCGGACGAAGACGAAATCGTCGATCATGCGCCCGTCCGCTCCCACCGCCTGCGCCCGCACCCCGGCCCGGTAGGGTGCCAGATCCTGCAGCCGGATCCGGTCGCAGTATTTGTGCACCTTGCGCAGATAGAGCTGGCGGACCAGCGAGGCCGAGAGTTCCTCGGCCGCCGCCCCCGCGTTGCGGCGCATGAGCTTCCAGAAGCCCTTGTAGCTCAGGCTGTCGGCCAGATCCTTCACCGAGATGATGCCGTTCGTGTAGCCCTCGCGCGCCATGGCGAGCACGGCGTTCGGCCCCACGGTGAAGCCCCCGTTCATCTTGCGGGTCAGATGGACGCCCAGGAAGGGCCGCGCCGGATCGGGCACGGGATAGATCAGATGCCGGACCAGATCCTCGGGCTGGTTGCGGATCGCGAAATACTCGCCGCGGAAGGGCACGATGCGGAAGTCGAGGCTCGCGCCAAAGGCCCGCGCCAGCCGGTCGGCATGAAGGCCGCCGCAGAACACCGCCTTGCCGGCCGAGAACTCGCCCTCATTGGTCTCGAGCCGCACCCCCGCCTCGGATTCGGCGCCGCCCAGCACCTCGGTGTCGAGCCGGATCTCGCCGCCACGGTCGCGGAACAGCTCGGCCATCCGCTCGGCCACGCGGCCGTAATCGACGATGCCGGTCGAAGGCGACAGAAGCGCCCCCACCGCCTTGATGTTCGGCTCGAGCCTCCGCGCCTCCTCGCCCGAGAGCCTCTCGATGACGATGCCGTTGGCCCGTGCCCGCGTCTCGAGCGCGCCCATCCGCTCAAGCTCGGCGGCGTCGGTGGCCACGATCAGCTTGCCGCAGATCCGGTAGGGGATGCCGTGCTCGTCGCAAAAGGCCTTGGTCGCGGACACGCCACGGGCGCAGAAGCGGGCCTTGTGGCTGCCGGGCGCGTAATAGACCCCCGCATGGATCACGCCCGAATTGCGGCCCGACTGGTGGCGGGCCACGGCGGGCTCCTTCTCGAGCACCGTGATCCGCGCGCCGGGATGCAGGGACTGAAGGCGGAGCGCGGTGGCGAGGCCCACGATGCCGCCGCCGGTGATGACAAAATCGCTGCTGGTCAAAATGACTTTCTCCGGGATGAACTGCCGCCATTTCAGCGCAGGTCACCCCGTCTGCACAAGCCCGCGATGCATCATTCCGCGATGCAGATCTCGTTTCGCCAGATGCCGAGCCCGGTGCGCAGGACAAGCGCCGAGACGACCAGCACCAGAAGCCCGAGAAGCCCCGTGCCGATCCAGAGATGCGCCTCGGATCCCACGGCCAAGGCATGGGCGAAGCTTGCGATGGTCAGCGCCGCCAGCGGGAACGAGAGGGCCCACCAGCTCATGGCGAAGGGCATCTTCAGGAATTTCGCGGCCTGCGTCACCACGATGGCGGCAAAGACATAGGCAACCGAGAGCAGGATGTGGCCAAAGGCTCCTCCCTCCCCCGCAAGCCGGAGCCAGGCGAGGTAGGAGACCGCGGGCGGCGCCACGAGGATCATCAGCGTGGGCACCATCTTGCCGGGCAGCGGATCGTGGAACATCAGCCGGTTCATCACCAGCGTCAGCAGCACGATCCAGAACAGCAGCCCGCCGGAAAAGAACAGCCAGGCGATCTCGACATGGCCGAGGGGCACGCCCGCGATCGGAACGATGACATTGCCCACGGCCGGGATGAACCAGGCGGGGGTCAACTGTCCGGGCTGGAACGGCCGATGTCCGATCCAGGCGCTGATGACCGACAGCGCGAGCCCGCCCTGCAGGACCGCCCCGGCCATCCAGACCCAGCGCGCGATCTCGGGCGCGCGCTCGAGCAGGGCGACCGACGCGAGCAGCAGCGAAATCGAGATGGCCGGGAAGAAGGCGATGCGGACCGGATGGTGCCACTCGGCCGAGACCGCCCCCGGATGGAGCAGAAGCTTGAGCAGATAGAAGAAGGAAACAAGCCCGATCATCCCCAGCGACAGGCCGAGAACGAAGGTCGAGACCTCGGCCCCGCGCCCATGGGCAAGCTCGGCCGCATGAAGCGCGATGGTCAGGCCCAGCATCCCCATCCCCACCGCAAAGAAGGTCACGGGGAAATGGGCGAGCCGCCCTTCGACGGGATGTGCCTCGACAGAACTCATGCGACTCGCTCCTACATATTCGATACGGTGAATGTGATAGGCGGCGCCGCGCCGCAACGCAAGCCGGCGGTCATCGGCCGGGTGAAGCGGCCGCAGGATCGGGCGGTTGTTCGCCGGGCACCCCGGCCGTCACCCGATGGCAAGGGCGCGGCCGGCGGCCGTCACCACCTCATCGAGCGGGCCGGTGGCATCGACCGCGATCCAGCCTCCGGCCTCGGGCTTGCGGGCAAGCTGGTCCCGCACCACGCTTGCGTCCGCGTCCGAGGCGTCTCCGCGGCGGGCCGAGACGCGCGCCACCAGCACGTCGGGCGCGGCCTCGAGCCACAGAGCCTGCAGCGGCACGCCCAGATCCCGCGCCACGGCCGCCACCGCCTGCCGGTCGGCCGGATCGAGGAAGGTCGCGTCGAGGACCACCGGCCAGCCCGCCGCAAGGATCGTGCGGGCCCGCGCCAGCATCCGGTCATAGACCGCATGACGCGCCGCCTCGGCGTAGGCCGCATCGGGCAACCGCTGCGCAACCGGCGCGCCGGCCGCGGCCTTGCGTTCGAGATCGCTGCGCAGGTGGACCGCCCCCGGCGGCAGGCCGATACGTGGCGCGAGTGCCGCGGCAACCGCCGTCTTGCCGCTGCCCGAGACCCCGCCTATGGCGACAAGCCGGGGCGGCGGCGGCTCCAGCAACCGGCAGGCCACGTCCAGCAGCCCCCGCGCCTCGTCCCGCGAGTGGCCCGCCATGTTCCGGGCCTCGTCGGTCTGGATCAGAACCATGGCCCGGATCGCCGCGCGCACCGCCAGAAAGAGGGGCAACGCCGCAAGACCCGCATCCTCCTCGCCCGCAGCCTCCAGAAGCCAGGCCCCGAGCGCGACGCCCGCCGCCCGCGTCAGGCCGCGATGGTCGAGATCCATCAGCAGGAAGGCGAAGTCATAGAGGATGTCGCAGGTGCCGAGCGTCTCGTCGAACTCCAGCGCGTCGAAGGGCACCGGCTCGCCGTCGATCAGCACGAGGTTGCGCAGATGCAGATCGCCGTGGCAGCGCCTCACCCGGCCCTCGGCCGCGCGCGCCCGCAGAAGCGGCGCATGGCGGTGCTGCAGGGCGTGCGCCTGCCGGCCGAAACGCGCGATCCGCTCGGGGCCGAGCGCCTCCTCCATTCCGGCAAAGACCCGCGACAGCTCGGCGAGGATGTCCTCGATGAGCTGCGCCCCGCAGGCCTCGCGCCGGGGCGCCGCCCGGTGATAGCCGGCCACCGCCCGCCCGAGACGGCCCGCCAGATCGTCGTCGAGACCGCCGCTCTCCGCCACCGCCAGCAGCTCGTCCTCGGCCGGAAAGCGCCACATGCGCAGCACCCACTCCACGGGCTCCCCTCCGCCGCCGAGCGCGAGCCCGCCCGCCTCGCGCGTCAGGGGCAGGACGTCGCGATAGATGCCGGGCGCGGTGGCCCGGTTCAACTCCAGCTCGCGCCGAAGCATCCGGTGACGGAGCTCCGGCGTCGAGAGATCCATGTAGTCGTAGCGCACCGCCCGCTTGATCTTGTAGGCCTCGCCCCCCGCAAGGAACACGAGCGCGCCATGCGTCTCGACCACCTCCACCGGCGCTCCGCCGTGGCTCTCGGGATCGGACAGGAAGCGCACCACCTCGGTCTGATCCTGCATGGCGTGACCCTCCGTTTCCCGACCAGCGTGCCAGCGGCGGGCGTGAAGTCAACGCGTCGCACCGTCGCCACTTGACTGGGGTCAATGACGCGCGGCATGGGGCGTGAAAGGTTGCCCCGAGGCCCGTTCCAGAGAAGGAGTCTCACGATGACTTTCTCGAAAAGACCGAACGCCACCAGCGCCACTCCCGAAAACGGCGGGCTCCGTCAGGCAAGCTTCCTGCTTCAGGGCGGCACCAGCAACGCCTTCGAACTCTGGCTGCGCCTCGTCAACGAGCTTTCGCAGTTCGGTGCGGACCGGATCTGCGAGACGGTCAAGACCCAGCAGCAGATGATGCACTGCCGCAACATCCCGGAGATCGCCCACCTTCGGGCGCAATGGCTGCAGAAGGCGATGGACCAATATGCGACCGAGTCCGGGCGCCTGGCCGAGATCTGGCGCGAGGCGGTCGAGAAGACGGTCAGGATCCGGGCGGACTGACACGCCCGGCCCCGCACAGGACAAGACGACGCGAGGGATGACCCGTGCGCGGCCAGAAGGGGTTTGTCATCGGCCGGTGAGACCCCATCTTCTCCCGAGACCGGAGCCTCGCGAGAACCCCATGCCTGCACCCGAAATCACCGTCGCGTCCTACAATATCCACAAGGGCATCGGCACCGACCGCCGGCGCGACCTGAGACGCACCTCCGCCGTCATTGCGGAACTGGACGCCGATCTCGTGGCGCTGCAGGAGGCCGACCGGCGGTTCGGCGACCGGGCGGGGCTGCTCGACCTCGAACATCTGCGCGCCGAGACGGGGCTCGTGCCGGTGCAGGTCGAGGGCAGCGGGCGGGCGCATGGCTGGCATGGCAACCTGCTTCTGGTGCGGGAGGCGGAAGTCGAGGAGGTGCACAAGATCGTGTTGCCGGGCTTCGAGCCCCGCGGGGCGCTGATGATCGACCTTCTGATGCATGGCCGGCCGCTGCGGGTGATCGCGGCGCATCTGGGTCTCCTGCCCGGCTCGCGGGCGGCGCAGACGCGCCACCTGCTCGAACGCATCGAGGCCGGCGCCCCCCGCCCCACCCTGCTGATGGGCGACCTGAACGAATGGCGCGGCTCGGGCGCGGCGATGAGCCATCTCGCGCGGCACTTCACCGGCGCCGTAATGGTGCGCAGCTTTCCTTCGCGGTTCCCGATCCTGGCGCTGGACCGACTGATGACCTGCAAGCACGGACGCCTTCAAGACGTGGTGCCCCATGACACGCCGCTCGCCCGGCGTGCCTCGGATCATCTGCCGATCAAGGCCCGGCTTCACCTGCCCGAGCGGATCGCGGCCGCATCATGATCGACGGGTGGATGGGCGCACTCCTGTGGGTGGTGCTCGCGGTCGCGGCGGTGGCGGCCCTGTCGGCGCTGACCTGGCGCAGATGGCGCCAGTTCGCGCTGAAGGCGCGCGGCGCCGTGGCGACCGCGCTGCCCAAGACGGGCCCCGCGACGCCGCTCGACGCGCTCTTTGCCCCGCTCGAGGCCGCCAACCCCGGCACGTCGGGGCTGCTTGCGCTGATCGAGAACCCGGATGCCTATGCCGCGCGCGCCTTCTCGGCGCAGATGGCGGGGCGCTCGCTCGACCTGATGTATTACATCTGGCGCACCGACCTGACCGGCTGGCTGCTGATCGAGGAGCTGCTGGCGGCCGCCGATCGCGGCGTGCGGGTGCGGCTTCTGCTCGACGATGTGAACGTGCAGGGCTTCGACCGCGCCTTCCTCGCGCTCAACCAGCACCCGAACGTCGAGGTGCGGCTCTTCAATCCGATCCGCAACCGCGGCCATGTCATCCGGCGCACGCTCGAGATGCTGCTGGGCCTGTCGCGCTTCAATCGCCGGATGCACAACAAGGCCTGGATCGCCGACGGGCGCCTGGCCATCGTGGGCGGGCGCAACATCGGCGACACCTACTACGACGCGGAAGAGAGCGGCCTTGCCATGTCGCGCGACGCCGACGTGATGCTGGCCGGGCCGGTGGTGACCGAGGTCGAGGGGCTCTTCGACAGCTACTGGAACCTCGGAATCACGCTGCCGATCCTGGCGCTCTGGCCCGAGTTCAAGGTCAATGCCCGCAGCTTCCAGCGCCGGATGATGCGCCACAACCGGGCGCCGGCGGCGCTCTCGTTCCTGCGCCGCACGATGACCGGGCGGGACGCGCCCGAGCTTCTGACCCGCCGGCTGCGCTGGACCGACAAGGTGACGCTGCTGGCCGACCCGCCCGACAAGGCGCTCGGGCACCGCTCGGGGCCCTGGATGGGCGAGGCGATCACCACGCTCCTGCGCGGCGCGCAGCACGAGGTGCGGCTGATCACACCCTACTTCGTGCCGGGAAACGACGGCTGCGACTTGCTGACGGGGATCGCCCGGCGCGGGGTGCGCCTCGCGATCATGACCAACGCGCTGTCGGTGACGGACATGGTGCTGGTGCATGGCGCCTATCGCCACTACCGGCTGCCGCTGCTGAAGGCGGGCGCCGAGTTGTACGAGTTCGGCCCCCTGCCCCGCGCGACCGGCCGACGCGACCTCCTGCACACCAAGGTCTTCCTGATCGACGGGCGGCAGGCGGTGGTCGGCTCGCTCAATTTCGACCTGCGCTCGGCCTTCATGAACACCGAGCTGGGCGTTCTCTTCGAGGAGCCCGACCTCTTCGCCGAGCTGTCCGGGATGTTCGACCGCGAAAGCGCCCCGGATCAGGCACACCGGCTGTCGGTGGAACAGGGGCGGCTGCGCTGGTCGGTGATCGAGCGCGGGCAGCCCGCCCTGGCCCGGTTCGAGCCGGACTCTCCGGCCGCCCTGCGCGCCGTCTCCTGGGTGGTGGGGCACCTGCCGATCCAGAGCTACCTCTGATCCCCGCGCCCGCATCCGGTGGCTGAGCCTCGCCAGCGGGGAAAATATTCATACACGAATATTCATGCGCAATTCACTGTAAGAATTGACGTTTTAGCGTCCGCAAGGAGCGGTGCGGCAAGCTGCCGCAGTTGAATCCGACCCTTTCCGCGACGGATTTCGGGGGTGTCACCGTGTGACGATCGCCTGCCCGTTATGGGCCTGTAGCAAGGAAAGACTGATGAGACGAGTTCTTCTGTCCACCCTGGTGGCCGCCCTTCCCGCCGTCGCGATGGCCGCCGATGCCGAGCGTGTCGTCGAAGCCCGCAAGGGCTTCTTCTCGCTCGTGGCGCTCGAGTTCGGCCCGCTGGCCGCGATGGCGAAGGGCGAGATGCCCTATGACGCCGACGCCGCCAAGGCCCATGCCGCCGACCTCGTGGCGCTGACCAAATACGATCCCTCCGACCTCTATGCCCCCGGCACCTCGGCCGACGATGTGAAGGGCACGGGCGCCAAGGCCGCGATCTGGCAGGACATGGACACCTACCAGAAGAAGGGCATGGCCTTCTTCGAAGCCGTGGCCGCGCTCGAGCCCGTCGCGGGCAACGGCCAGAAGGAGCTTGGCGCCGCGGTGAACAAGGTGGGCGCCACCTGCAAATCCTGCCACGACGACTTCCGCGCGAAGAACTGAGCCATGAGCAGCCCGGACATCTCATCCTCCGCCGTCGAAACCGTCCGCATCTGGGACCCGCTGCTGCGGATCTTCCACTGGGCACTGGCGGCGTTCGTCGTCCTCTGCTGGGGTCTTGGCAAGTTCGGCCCGGACATCATGACGCTGCATTTCTACGCAGGTTATGCGGTGATCGGGCTGCTTGCCTTCCGTCTGCTCTGGGCGCTGGTGGGGCCGCGCCCCGCGCGTTTCACGAGCTTCGTCTATCGCCCGCGCGCGATCCTCGCCTACGCGGCCGAGGCGTGGCGGCCGAGGCCGTCCTATTGGCGGGGCCACAACCCGTTGGGCGGCCTCTTCATCGTGGCGCTGCTGGTGGTGCTGGCGTTGCAGGCGCTGACCGGGCTGGTGGCCGACCCCGACGACTTCGTGAACGTGGGGCCGCTCGCCTCGTCGGTGCCCTCGTGGGTCGCCGGTGCCGCACCGGGCTGGCACGAGTTCCTCGGCAACCTGACCTTCGCGCTGGTGGTCCTGCATCTCGTGGCCATCGCCTTCTACAAGCTCTGGAAGCGCGAGGACCTGATCCGGCCGATGCTGACCGGCCTCAAGACGGTCCGCCGCTGACCACGCATGGCCACCGGAGAGGGCGCCTTGTCGGCGCCCCTCCCCGCCGGCGGGGCGCTCAGACCTGCAGCCCGTAGCCCGCGAACTTCTCGACCACCGCCGCGATCTGCTCATCCGAGAGGATCCGCACCTCGCCGACCTGCAGGCAGCCGAGATACTGCCGGGCCAGCGTCTCGACCTCGACCGCCGTCCACATCGTCCGCGCGAGCGACGGCCCGATGGCGATCATCCCGTGATGCTCGAGCAGGCAGGCCAGCCGCCCCTCGAGCGCGGTCACCGCATGATGGGACAGCTCTTCCGAACCGTAGATCGCATAGGGCGCCACGCGGACCGTGGGCCCGCCCGCGGCCGCGATCATGTAATGCACGGCGGGGATCTCGCGGTTCAGGATCGCCAGCGTGGTGCAGGCCGTGGGATGGGCATGGACGACCGCATGGGCATCGGGCCGCGCGGCCAGGATGTCGCGGTGAAAGCGCCACTCGCTCGAGGGCCGGTGCCGCCCGGTGGCCGTGCCGTCCATCGCGAGGAAGACGATATCCTCGGGCTGAAGCCGCTCGTAGGCGATGGCCGTGGGAGTGATGAGCAGCCCCTCGCCATGCCGCACCGAGATGTTGCCCGACGTCCCCTGATTGAGGCCCGAGCGGTTCATCTCGAGACAGGCCGCGATGATCGCCTCGCGCTTGGTCCGTTCGTCCGCGTCCATGGTGCCCTCCTGCATCCCGGCCCGGCTTAGGCGAGCCGGCCCCCGGCGTCAAAGGCGCCGCGCGTCGCAGCGTGCCGCCGTTTTCCGTGCGCTGGCGCAACGTTCGCGCCCGTTCCTGCCGCTAGCAACACCGCAGGAACACCGGAAGGAGACGCCATGTCCGACATTTCCCTCACCCTCGACAGCGAAGTGGGCGAGGTCGCCGCCCGCCTGCCCGGCGCAGCGGGCCTCTTCCGCCGTCACGGCATCAGCTTCTGCTGCGGCGGCGGGCAGAGCCTGGCCGAGGCGGCCGGGAACCGGAACCTCGCCCCCGAGGCGCTGCTCTCCGAGCTTCAGGCCCTGGCCACGGCCGCCCAGGCCGAAGCGCCGGCCGAGACCGCAGCCCTCATCGAACACATCCTCGCGCGCTACCACGAGACCCACCGGCGCGAGCTGGCCGACCTCATCCCGCTGGCCGAGAAGGTCGAGGCGGTCCACGGCGACCATGAAGAGGCGCCGCACGGGCTGATGCTCCTGCTCGACGACATGCGCGACGAGATGGAAGACCACATGCAGAAGGAAGAGCAGATCCTCTTCCCGATGATGCGGATGGGCGGAGCGCCGATGATCTTCCAGCCCATCGCCGTCATGCGGGCCGAACACGACAGCCACGGCGAGCAGCTGCGCCGGCTGGAGCACCTCACCCGCGGCTTCGCCCCGCCGGAAGGCGCCTGCCGCTCGTGGCACGCGCTTTATGCGGGCGTGCGCAAGTTCGCGGACGACCTGGTCGCGCACATGCATCTGGAGAACGAAGTGCTGTTCCCGCGGTTCGAGCGCCAAGCCACCGCTTGACCTCGGGGCGGGGGACGGGGAGAACCTTCGGCATCGTCCCTGCCGGAGGTTCTCGCTTGTCCCCGCCCCCATCCCGACCGAGGATTCTCGTTGCCGTCCTGGCCATCGTCGCGGTGGGGCTGGCGATCCTCATGCTCGAACGCGCGCGCGCGGGGATCGAGCGCACGCCGATGATGATCGGCACGACGCCCGCCACGCTCTACCGCGCCGCCGGCGGGCCGGAGGCGCCGCTCGCCGTGGTGGCGCACGGCTTTGGCGGCTCGCGCCAGATGATGGAGGCGATCTCGCTCACGCTGGCGCGCGCGGGCATGGCGGTGGTCTCGTTCGACTTCCACGGCCAGGGGCGCAGCGTCACGCCGATGTCGCCCGATGCCTTTCCCAACGAGCAGGGATCGAGCGGGACCACGGTCCAGCTCGTGCGCCAGACGCTCGAGGTCGTGGAGGCGGCGCGGGCCCTGCCGGGGGTGGCGTGGCCGCCGGCCCTGATCGGTCACTCGATGGCGACCGACATTCTGGTGCGCACCGCGGACCGTCTGCCCGCTGTGGGGCCGGTCGCCCTGATCTCGGCCTATTCGCGCGAGGTCACGCCCGAGACGCCCGCCCGGCTCCTGATCCTCTCGGGCCAGCGCGAGGGCGGCCTGCGCGAAGTGGCGCTCGAGATGGTGCGGCAGGTGGCGCCCGACGCCGCGGAGGGCGAGACGGTGGAGGCCGGGCCCGTCGAGCGGCGGGCGGCGGTCGCGCCCCTCGTCGGACATGCCGGCGTGCTCTGGAGCCCGACGACCCTGCGCGAGATCCGCGACTGGATGGCGCCGGACCACGCCGCTCCCGTGGCGGCCACCGGGCCCTGGATCCTGCTGCTGCTGGCCGGGCTCGTGGCCCTCGTCTGGCCGGCCGCGGCGCTGCTGCCGGACCGCGGCAAGCACGGGCCAGAGCCGGGCTGGCGGCTCTTCCTTGTGCTCCTCGCCGCCCCGGCGCTGCCCGCCGCGCTCCTGTCGCTGAACCTCGGCGCGTCCGTGCTGGGGCTGGCGGGGATCGGGCGGATCGCCCTCTTCTTCGGGGTCTGGGGCGTGATCCAGCTTGGCCTGCTCGCGCATTACCGCGGCCTCGACCGGCGGGTGAACCTGCCCGCGCTGGCGGTGCTGCTGGCCGGAAGTCTGGTCTTCGCGCTGGCGATGGATCGCTACGCCGCGGCCTTCCTGCCCACCGGGCCTCGCCTGCCGCTGATGGGGCTGCTCGCGCTCGGCACCCTGCCCTTCATGCTGGCCCACGCCCATCTCGCCCATCGCGCGCGGCTGTGGCGGAGGCTCCTGCTGGCGCTGGCCCCGCTTCTGGCCCTTGGCGGAGCGATCGCGGCCGAACCCGAGCGGCTGGGCCTGTCCTTCACGGTGCTGCCGGTGTTCCTGCTGTTCCTGCTGGTCTTCGGCACGATGGGCCGGTGGATCGCCCGCGTCACCGGGCCCGCCACGGTCGGCCTCGGCCTCGGCCTCATGCTGGCCTGGTCGATCGCCGCTTCGACCCCGCTCTTCGGAGCGGCCTCGCGCATGGTGTTCTGAGCGTAGGGTCTCAGCCGACGGGTAAGCGGAGGCTGACCACCCTTGGTCTTGCGGCTTGACCATTCGCGGAAGTTCCAGGGCATCAGTTCGGCGATGTCGCTCTGCATGTGCTGGTCAAGGATCTTGCGGAGGGTTGCGGCGCTAAACGCCTCGGGGTTCACGCCGGGTTCCCCCAGCTGGGCAGCGCGCGGCAGGCGCACCTGTCGCGGACGGCGGAGGGCGTGTTCTTTCCGCGTCCGTCGGGGCGCCGCCTCACATCCTTCGACTGGCGGCAGATCCGCTATCGCAACGTCATCGGCCTCCTGAAGAACGCCTTTCTACGCCGGAGCTAATGTCTACGGCAAAGGCGAGAAGCGGGTCGACGGGCGGGCGCGCAAGCTCGAGAAGCACCGGGAAGCCGCGCTGCGCCGGGTGGACCGACCGTGGTAATCTCCTTCATGGATGGCTCCCTTCATGGGTCCGTGTGACAGCACCCAATGTGGCACATCGCGATGCCGGGAGCGGGAGCCATCCACTCCATCAATGGCGCAAAAGGGCTCATTCCTCGAACGGCAGGTTCCGCTGGACGGGGTCGAGCTTCTCGGACTTCGAGCCGAAGGTGTCGCGCCGCATCCGCCCGAGCAGCCGCTCCAGCCGGGCGCGGGCCTCCTCGACCTCGGCCCGGACCGCTCGCCAATCCAGCCCCTCGACGAGGGCCGAGAACGGCGCCGGCGACAGCCGGATCACCCCGTCGGCGGGCTTCAGCCGGTGGAAGCCAGTGCCCTCGAGCTTCTTGTAGATCAGGACAAGTCCGGTCTGATCCCAAACCAGGCATTTCAACTGGTCGCCGCGTTTCGAGCGGAACAGGATACGCCCGGCATATCCGTGCTGGTGACTGTGAGACATGGCGTATGTCTGTACGTCCGTATCCATCGACGCCTCCCTAGGCGTCATCTCGGACAGCGCCGATCAGGCAAGGAGGGCTATGGGCGGGCGCTTGCGGCGACGGGCGCCCAGATCACCTCATCGATGCGGGGGGCGCCGGTGGCCAGCATCACCAGCCGGTCGAAGCCAAGGGCGATCCCGCTTGCGGGCGGCATCAGGGCCAGCGCCGCGAGGAACTCCTCATCGAGCGGATAGGTCTCGCCATAGACCCGCTCCTTCTCGGCCATCTCGGCCTCGAAGCGGCGGCGCTGTTCGGCCGGATCGGTCAGTTCGCCAAAGCCGTTGGCGAGTTCCACCCCGCAGGCATAAAGCTCGAACCGCTCGGCGACGCGCGGATCATCCGCCGCGCGCCGCGCCAGCGCCGCCTCGACCGCGGGATAGCGGTCGAGGATCGTGGGCCGCCCATGCCCCAGATGCGGCTCGACCTTCTCCACCAGCACCCGGCTCAGCAGGTCCGACCAGCCGTCGTCCTCCCCGGCCGAGAGGCCCGCCGCCGCCATCGCCGACCGCAGCGCCGCGGCGTCGGGCACGCCCTGCCCGTCCACCGTGGCCAGCAGGTCGATCCCGGCATGGCGCAGGAACGCCTCGGCCACCGACAGCCGTTCCGGCTCGGCGAAGGGATCGCAGCTCCGGTCGCGGAAGCGCAGCTCGCGCCCGCCCGCCGCCTCGGCCGCCAGCCGCAGGAAGGCCGCGCAATCCTCCATCAGCACCTCGTAGTCCTCGCCCACCCGGTACCATTCGAGCATGGTGAACTCGGGTGAGTGCAGCACACCGCGCTCGCGGTTGCGCCAGACATGGGCGAAGGCCGCGATCCGCGTCTCGCCCGCGGCCAGGAGCTTCTTCATCGCGAACTCGGGCGAGGTGTGCAGATACATCCGCCGCCCCTGCCCGTCATTGCCGATGGCCGAGGTCTCGAAGCCGTGCAGATGCGCCTCGTTGCCGGGCGAGACCTGAAGGGCCGCCGGATCGACCTCGGTGAAGCCTTCGGCCCCCAGCCAGTCGCGGATCGCCGACTGGATGCGGTTGCGCGCCAGAAGCAGCGGGCGGCGGTCGGCGTGACGGTGGGGCTGCCACCAGGAGGAAGCGGACATTCGGCGGCTTTCGTCTGGAATTTCTGGCGCGGATGGGATAGGCGCACGGCCAATCCTGCGCGTTCTACGATGCGCCCCCTCCCATCGCAAGGAAGAGACCCGTGAAAGTCATCGCCTCGAGCCTCCGCAAGGGCAATGTCGTCGATATCGACGGCCGGCTCTATGTCGTCCTCACTGCCCAGAACTTCCACCCCGGCAAGGGCACGCCGGTGACGCAGGTGGACATGCGGCGGATCTCGGACGGCACCAAGGTCTCGGAACGCTGGAAGACGACCGAGCAGGTCGAGCGCGCCACCGTGGACGAGCGCGAGTATGACTTCCTCTACGAGGACGGCGAGGGCTATCACTTCATGGAGCCCGAGAGCTACGATCAGGTCGTGGTCTCGCCCGACGTGGTGGGCGACGGCAAGGTGTTCCTGACGGAAGGGATGCGCGTCTATCTGCAGACCCACAACGACGTGGCGATCTCGATCGAGTTCCCGCAGAAGGTGGTGGTCGAGATCACCGAGACCGAGCCGGTGGTGAAGGGCCAGACGGCCTCCTCGTCCTACAAGCCGGCGATGTGCACCAACGGGCTGCGCGTGATGGTGCCGCCGCATATCTCGGCCGGCACGCGCATCGTGATCAACACCGAAGACCTGAGCTACGTCGAGCGCGCCAAGGACTGATCGCCGCGAGGCCCGGAATCGGAAGGGGCGCCCGAGGGCGCCCCTTCGTCCTTTCCGGGTGAGGCTGACATCACGACCCGGAAATCTCCTCGACCGCGCGCCGCGCGCCCACGTCCGTCAGGCGCGCATGGGCGGCCGTGACACCGGACGCGAGCGCTTCGGCCAGCTCCTCGGGGAACACGGCGCGAAGCCCGAGCAGCGCGGGCACGCCCTCGGCCGCCCGTTTGCGCAGCTCGTCGGCGAGCGGATCCTTGACCTCGATCGGCTGGCCCTTTTCGTCGGTTCCCGAAACATAGCGCATCCAGCCCGCCACGGCGAGCATCAGGCCCGGCGAGGGGCGGCCCGCGGCGAGGTTCTCGGTGAGCGTCCCGAGGATGCGTTGCGGCAGCTTCTGGCTGCCGTCCATCGCGATCTGCCATGTGCGGTGCCGGATCGCCGGGTTCGAGTAGCGCTGGAACAGCTGGTCGGCGTAAGCGGCCAGATCCACCCCCGGCGGGGGCGTCAGGGCCGGGATGATCTCGTCCCGCCACAGATGCCGCACGAAGGCGGCAAAGACCGGATCGGCCACCGTCTCGGCGATCGTCTCGTGCCCCGCAAGATAGCCGAGATAGGCGAGCGAGGAATGGGTGCCGTTCAGCATCCGCAGCTTCATGTGCTCGAAGGGTGTCACGTCCTGCACAAGCTGCACCCCCACCGCCCCGAGATCCGGGCGGGCGCCGTCCACGAAATCGTCCTCGACGACCCACTGGCTGAAGGGCTCGTGCATCACCGGCAGATTGTCCTCGATGCCCCGCGCGCGCAGCCGTTCGATGTCCTCGGGCTTGGTCGCGGGCACGATCCGGTCCACCATCGTCGAGGGGAAGCGCCCCTCGGCGGCGATCCAGTCGGCGAGGCCCGGATCGATCCGGCGGGCGAGGTCCAGCACCACGCCCCGCACCACGCGGCCGTTCTCGGGAAGGTTGTCGCAGCAAAGCACGGTGAAGGGGCGAACGCCCGCCTCGCGCCGCCGTTGCAGCGCGTGCACCAGATAGCCGGGGGCCGAGCGCGGCCGCGCATCGGCGAGGTCATGGAGGATGTCGGGATGGTCCGGGTTCAGCGCGCCCGTGGCCGGATTGTGGCAGTAGCCCTTTTCGGTGACCGTCAGGCTCACGATCCTCACGCCGGGTTCCGCCATGGCGGCCAGAACCGCCTCGGGGTCCTCCTTCGCCACCAGCACCTGCCGCACGACCTCGACCCGGCGGACGGTCTCGCCCGCAGGCCCCTGCTCGACGGCGTGATAGGCAAAGCCCTGCGGCGCGAGCGCGTCGCGCATCGTGGGCGACTGGAGGCTGACGCCAAGGATGGACCAGTCGCCGCCCGAGGCCTTCATCGCCTCCTCGACATAGATCGCGCCGTGGGCGCGGAAGAAGGCGCCCAGTCCCAGGTGGACGATTCCAATCTCAGCGGGCAAGCCAGCCTCCATCGACATTCAGGATTGCGCCATGGACATAGGCCGCAGCGGGTGAGGCGAGGAACACGGCCGCTCCGGCGATGTCCTCGGGCCGGCCCCAGCGGCCGGCGGGGATGCGGTCAAGGATGGCGCGGTTGCGCGCCTCATCGGCCCGCAGGGCCTCGGTGTTGTTGGTCTCGATGTAGCCCGGCGCGATGGCGTTCACGTTGATGCCCTTCGACGCCCATTCGTTCGCCAGAAGCCTGGTGATGCCCGCCACACCATGCTTGGCGGCGGTGTAGGAGGGCACGCGGATGCCGCCCTGGAAGCTGAGAAGCGAGGCGATGTTGATGATCCGCCCCCCCGTCCCGCGCGCCAGCGCCGAGCGGGCGAAGGCCTGCGCGGTGAAGAACACGGCCTTGAGGTTCACGTCCATCACCGCGTCCCAGTCCTCTTCGGTGAAGTCCACCGCATCGGCGCGGCGGATGATGCCGGCATTGTTCACGAGGATGTCGATGGGTTCGGCCGCGAAGGCATCGCGCGCGGCCATCGGGTCGGCGAAATCGAGCCGCAGCTCGCGCCCGCCGGTCATCGCGACCGTCTCCGCACAGGAGGAGCGGCCGGCGGCGATCACCTCGGCCCCGGCCTCGGCCAGTGCCACCGCGATTGCCTGACCGATCCCGGTGTTGGCCCCCGTGACCAGCGCCCGCTGGCCCGCCAGCGAGAAGGAGATCACCGCAGATCCTCCATCGCGACGGGTTCGACGTCGCGATAATCCACGTTGTCGCCTGCCATCGCCCAGATGAAGGTATAGGCGCCGGTGCCGCAGCCGCAGTGGATCGACCAGGGCGGCGAGACCACGGCTTCCTCGTTCTTCATCACCAGATGGCGCGTCTCGGAAGGCTCGCCCATGAAATGGAACACGCGGGCGTCCTGCGCGAGGTCGAAATAGAGATAGACCTCCATCCGTCGGTCGTGGACATGGGCGGGCATCGTGTTCCAGACCGAGCCGCCGTGGAACTGGGTGTAGCCCACGACAAGCTGGCAGGACGGCATCACCTCGGGGTGGATGAACTGGTTGATCGTGCGCTCGTTCGCGGTCTCGGGCGCGCCCATCTTGACCTTCTTCGCATCCGCCAGCGTCACCAGCCGGGCGGGATGCGCCGTATGCGCGGGCGCCGACAGGATGTAGAACCGCCCCTGCCCCGCAAAGGTCACCGGCCCCGCGCCCATCGGCAGGTAGAGCACGTCGCCGCGCCCCATCTCCCACGTCTCGCCCGCGGCCGAGACGGTGCCGGGGCCACCGATGTTCACCACCCCCATCTCGCGCCGGTCGAGGATCGAGGCGGTGCCGGTGGGCTTCACCTCGTCGATCACCAGAGGCGCACCCGCAGGCACGGCACCGCCCACGATCATCCGGTCGTAATGGGTATAGACCAGCCGGATCTCGCCCTCGTGGAACAGGTCTGCCATGTGGAAGGCCTCGCGCAGGCCGGCGGTGTCGAGCTGGCGCGCGGACACGGGGTCCATCGCGTGACGGATCTCGATATGGGTCATGGGAAGCTCCTTCAGAGGAAATCGTCGCGGCGGGGGGCGAAGCTGTCGATCAGCGTGCCGGGTTCGAGGCAGCGGCAGCCGTGGGTCACGCCCGAGGGGATCATCAGGCTGTCACCCGGCCCGATCTCGTGCGTCGCGTCGCCGAGGAAGAACAGGAAGCGGCCGGACTGGACGAAGGTGGATTGCACATGCGGATGGCTGTGCAGCCGACCCTCGGCGCCTTCGTCGAAGCGGAAGGCCACCAGCATCAGCGCGGGATCATCGGCCAGCACCTGCCGCGTCACGCCGGGATCGGGAGAGACAATGGGAAACATGGGAAACCTCAGCGGAACTGCGCCGGCAGCCAGAGCGACAGCGTGGGAATGTAGGTGACGAGCAGCAGGACGATGACGGCCGCGCCGTAGAAGGGCCAGATCGTCCGCATCGCGTGCCAGATCGAGATCCTGCCCACCGCGCAGCCGACGAACAGCACCGCCCCCACGGGTGGCGTGCAAAGCCCGATGCCGAGGTTCAGCACGAGGATCACCCCGAAATGCACCGGATCCACGCCGAAGGCCTGCGCCACCGGCAGGAAGATCGGCGTGGTGATGACGATCAGCGGCGACATGTCCATGAAGGTGCCGAGCACCAGCAGCGCCACGTTGATCAGCAAGAGGATCACCAGCGGATTGTCCGACAGCCCCTGCATGAAGGCCACGATGGCCGTCGGCACCCTGAGATAGGCCAGCAGCCAGCCGAAGGCCGCCGCGCAGCCGATCACCAGCAGAACCATCGCCGTGGTGCGCACCGCGCCCAGAGTGGCGTGGACGAACTCGGACCAGGTCAGCGTGCGGTAGATCAGGATGGTCACCAGCAGCGCATAGACCACGGCGATGTTGGCGCTTTCCGAGGCGGTGAAGATCCCCGAGCGCACGCCGCCGAAGATCAGCGCCACAAGGATCAGACCCGGCACGGCGGCCACGAAGATCGCCCCCAGCGCCCGCAGGCCGGGGAAGGTCTCGGTCGGATAGCCGCGGTGGCGGGCCACGAAATAGGCCGCGATCATCAGCGCCACGGCCAGAAGGAAGCCCGGAATGATGCCGGCCGTAAACAGGTCGGCGATCGAGATCCGCCCGCCGGCCGCGATCGAATAGATGATCATGTTGTGCGACGGCGGGATCATCAGCGCGATGATCGAGCCCACCACGGTCAGGTTCACCGCGTAATCGGCGCCATAGCCGCGGGCCTTCATCTGCGGCACCATCAGACCGCCGACCGCCGAGGCATCGGCCGCGGCCGAGCCCGAGACGCCGCCGAACATGACCGAGGCCACCACGTTCACCTGCCCGAGCCCCCCGCGCAGGTGGCCGACCATGGCGCCCGCCAGCGCCACCAGCCGGCGCGCGATGTCGCCCCTCACCATCAGGTCGCCGGCGTATATGAAGAAGGGAATGGCCATCAGCGCATAGACCGACACGCCCGAGTTCAGCCGCTGGAACACCACCACCGGCGGCAGCCCCAGATAGAGCACCGTCAGGAAGCTCGAGACGCCGAGGCAGAAGGCGACCGGCGTGCCGATGAGCAGCAGGAAGACAAAGCTTCCGAACAGGATGAACAGCTCCAACGTCAGGCCCCTGTGGTGGTGGTTTCAGGCTCTTCCGGCGCGTCCTCGCCGAAGCGGGCGGTGTGCAGGCCCGCGGCCCGGCGCAGGATGCGCTCGATCGAGAAGAGGACGAGAAGGACGCCGCCCGAGATCAGCGGTGCGAACTCGAAGCCGCGGCTGATGCCGAGGCCGGGCATGTAGTCGTTGGCCGCGCGGGCGGCCAGCGACCAGCCATACCAGAACATCCCGAAGCCGAAGCCCACCACGAAGAGATCCGAGATCGTGTGCAGCCAGGGCGCGACGCGGCGCGGCAGGAAATAAAGCAGCACGTCGAACGAGAGGTGATAGCCCTCGCGCACGCCCACGGCGGCGCCAAGGAAGATGAACCAGGCCATGATGGTCACGGCCGCCGGTTCCGCCCAGTGCAGGCTGTCGTTCATCACATAGCGCACGAAGACCTGCGCGAAGACGAAGACCGTCATCAGCACGAGCCCGGCGCGCGCTATCCAAAGCGCGACCCGCGCCAGCCCGCCCATGACGAGGGCAAGCCTTCTCAATCCGTCCTGCACATTGCACCTCGCGAAGGAAGCGGCCCGCGGAACAGCGTCCGCGGGCCGACGGGTCAGGTCACTCGGTTTCCTGAATGCGCTTCACGAGATCCCGGTATTCCGGCTTCGTGACATACTTTTCATAGACCGGCGCCATCGCCTCGATGAAGGGGGTCTTGTCGATGTCGCGGATCACCTCGGACCCGGCGGCCAGCACCTTCTCTTCCGACGCCTTCTCCTGCTCAGCCCAGAGCTTGCGCTGCACCGGCTCGGACTCTTCGGCGGCCTGACGCAGGATCTGCTGATCCTCGGGCGACAGCGCGTCCCATCTGGTCTTCGAGATCGCCACCAGTTCCGGCACCATCAGGTGCTGGTCGAGCGTGTAATATTTCGCCACCTCGAAATGGCCCGAGCTGTCGTAGGACGGCCAGTTGTTCTCGGCCCCGTCGATCACGCCGGTCTGGATCGAGGAATAGACCTCGCCATAGGGCATCGGCGTGGCGTTGGCGCCCAGCGCCGACATCATGTCCACGAAGACATCCGACTGCATGACGCGGAACTTCATGCCCTTCAGGTCGTCGATCGAGGCGATCGGCTTCTGGCTGTTGTAGAAGCTGCGCGCGCCGCCGTCGTAATAGGCCACCGCGATCAGGTCCCTGGCCTCGAAAGCCCTGGCGAGATCGTCGCCGATCGGGCCGTCCATCACGTTATGGAGGTGATCCTCGGAGCGGAACAGGTAGGGCAGCGACAGCAGCTGCGCCTCGGGCACGATGTCGTTGAACGAGCCGAACGAGGCGCGCACCATGTCGATCACGCCGAACTGGGTCTGCTCGATCGTGTCCTTTTCCTCGCCCAGCTGCGACGAGGGGAAGACCTCGATGCAGATCCGGCCGTCCGACAGTTCTTTCGCGCGCTCGGCCATGTGCTTGACGCCCTCGACGGTCGGATAGCCGTCGGGATGGGTGTCCGAGGAACGCAGCGTCACCTCGCATTCGGCGAAGGCCGGTGCGGCAAGCGCGACGCTTGCCAGCAGGGCTGCGGTCAGGGTTCTGGTCATGGTTTCTCCTCCCTTGGTCATTGTCTCAGAGCCGGTAGGCCTGTTTCGCCAGCCGGTAGGCCAGGTCCTGCGCCACCTCGAACGCCTCGTCCTCATCGAGGCGCCCGGTGGCGACCAGCGTCGCCAGGAACGCGCTGTCCACCCGCCGCGCCACGTCATGCCGGGCGGGGATCGAGCAGAAGGCGCGCGTGTCGTCGTTGAAGCCCACGGTATTCATGAAGCCGGCCGTCTCGGTGGTCATCTCGCGGAAGCGGCGCATCCCCTCGGGGCTGTCGTGGAACCACCAGGCGGGGCCAAGCTTCAGCGCCGGATAGACTCCGGCCAGCGGTGCCAGTTCGCGGGCATAGGCGGTTTCGTCCAGCGTGAAGACGATCACCGTCAGCCGCGGATCGCCCCCCACCGCCGACAGAAGCGGCCGCAGCGCGCGGACGTAATCGGTGCGTGTCGGGATATCAAAGCCCTTGTCGCGCCCGAACCGATCCATGACCGGCTGAGAATGGTTGCGGAAACTGCCCGGATGGATCTGCAGCACCAGCCCGTCGTCGAGGCTCATGCGCGCCATCTCGGTCAGCATGTGCCCACGGAAGGCGTCGGCCTCGTCGGGGGTGCAGGTGCCCTTGAGCGCCTTGGCAAGAAGCGCCGCCGCCTCGGCCTGCGGCAGATCCTCGGTCCGGGCCGTGGCATGGCCGTGGTCGGTCGAGGTCGCGCCGAACTCCTTGAAATACGCCCTCCGCTTGCGGTGGGCCGCCAGATAGCCCTGCCAGGTCGCGGTATCCTCGCCCGTCAGCTCGCCCAATGCCGCCACATTGTCGGCAAAGCCCGCGAACTCGGGATCCACCACCGCATCGGGACGATAGGCCGTGATGACGCGGCCCTGCCAGCCGCTCTCGCGGATCATCCGGTGCCAGCGCAGGTCGTCGCGCGCGCTTTCCGTGGTGGCGATGACCTCGATCCCGAACCGCTCGAACAGCGCGCGCGGCCGGAACTCGGGCCGGCTCAGGCAGTCGGCGATATGGTCATAGCTTGCATCCGCCGTCCCGGCCGAGAGCCGGCGCTCCAGCCCGAAGACCTCGGAAAAAGCATGGTCCAGCCACAGCCGCGAGGGCGTGCCGCGAAAGAGGTGGTAGTTCGCCGCGAACAGCCGCCAGATCGTGCGGCCGTCGGTCTCGGTCGGCCCGCCATCGGCGCGCGGCACGCCCATCGCTTCCAGCGGGATGCCCTGCGAATGCAGCATCCGAAACACATAATGGTCCGGCGTCACGAAAAGCCGGGCGGGATCGGGGAAAGCCTCGTTCTCGGCAAACCAGCGGGGATCGGTGTGGCCGTGCGGCGAGACGATCGGCAGGTCCTTGACCGATCCGTGAAGCGCGCGGGCCAGCGCGCGGGCGCCCTCCTCGATCGGAAACAGCCGATCTGCGTGCAGCAGCCCCATTGCCTTCCGCCTCCTCCCTGCGTCAAGCCATCAGATAACGGTGGCATTTGGCCGCCGTGTCTGACTAATATGCTAGTATGCTTCACCTGTCAACGGAGAGGACATGACCGACGCGATCACGCTGCCGACCCTCGAGGCACCCATCCGGCCCTCGGTCACGGATCAGGTCTTCGATCAGTTGCACGACCGGATCATCGAGCTTGACCTGCCTCCCGGCACCAAGCTCTCCGAGATCGAGGTCGCGCGTCAGTTCGGCGTCTCGCGCCAGCCGGTGCGCGATGCCTTCTACCGGCTGTCCAAGCTGGGCTTCCTCGCGATCCGGCCCCAGCGGGCCACGACGGTCTCACAGATCTCGACCCGCAGCGTCATGCAGGCCCGTTTCATCCGGGCCGCCATCGAGGCCGAGACGGTCCGCGTGGCCTGCGAGCGCCTGACCGAAGCGGACCATGCCGCGCTCTGGCAGATCCTCGACCTTCAGCGCGAGGCCTCCGAGGCGGGCGACCGGCTCCGCTTTCACGCGCTCGACGACCGGTTTCACCGCGAGATCTGCGAGCGGTCCGGCTGCGGCTTCGCCTGGGAGATCATCCGCGAGAACAAGTCCCACATGGACCGGGTGCGCTACCTGTCGCTGGCCTTCGCCTCGAAGGATGCCTACGCTGACCATCTCGAGGTGATGCAGGCCATCGAGGCGCGCGACGCGCCCGAGGCGATGCGGCGGATGCACCGGCACCTCAACCGCATCAAGATCCAGATCGAGCGGATCCGCCTCGATCACCAGAGCTATTTCGCACAGGAGGACGCATGTCTGCCCGATCTCTGAAGAAACGCATCGTCTCGGTCGGCGAATGCATGGTCGAGATGGCGCCGACGGGCGAGGGCACCTATGCGATGGGCTTTGCCGGCGACACGCTGAACACGGCCTGGTATCTGCGCCGCGCCCTGCCGGCCGACCGGCCGGTGGACTATCTCACCGCTGTCGGCACTGACCCGATCTCGGCGCGGATGGTGGCCTTCTTCGAGGAGGCGGGGCTTGGCACCGCCCATGTCGCGCGCCTTTCGGACCGGACGGTGGGCCTCTACCTCATCGAACTGACGAACGGCGAGCGCAGCTTTGCCTACTGGCGCGGGCAGAGCGCGGCCAGGCTGCTCGCCCGTGATGTCGCCGCGCTCGAGGCCGGGTTCGCGGAGGCCGCGCTGATCTACCTCTCGGGCATCACTCTGGCGATCCTCGATCCGGCCGACCGCGCGCGGCTCCTCGAGGCCCTCGCGGCCGCGCGGGCGGCGGGCAGCGCGGTGGCCTTCGACCCGAACCTGCGCCCGCGCCTCTGGCCCGATCCGGCGGCCATGTGCGCGGCCGTCACCGAGGCCGCGCGCCATGCCGACATCGTCCTGCCCTCGCACGAGGACGAGGCCACCTTCTTCGGCGACGCCGACGCGGCCGCCACCGCGGCGCGCTACGCGGCCGCCGGCGCGACGCTCGTGGTGGTCAAGGACGGTGCGGGCCCGATGGTGACGCTGACCGAAGACGGCCAGCAGAGCCACCCGCCCGAACGGGTGCAAGAGGTGATCGACACCACCGCCGCGGGCGACAGTTTCAACGCGGGCTTCCTTGCGGCACATCTGACCGGAGCGCCGCTCGCGGACGCGGTCCGGGCCGGCGCCCGTCTTGCCGCCCGCGTCATCGGCGCCCGCGGGGCGCTGGTGCCGTGACGGCGCCGGCCCTCACCCGTCGGCCGGCGCCACCTCGGGCATCGCGCCGAGCCGCAAACTCCAGATCCGGCACGTCTCGTCCCAGGCCGGCGCCACCCCGCGCTTGACGATCACGGTCGCTGCCAGCGGCGCCACGAAGGCGGGGCAGCCAAGCCCCATCAGCGCCGCCGTCAGCGCCCCCACGAGGCCCGCTTGCGGCAGACCCAGCGCCTGCTGCAGGGCCTCGCGGTCGCCCTGCCCCGCCTCGGTGCACATGAGCGTGTGCAGCTCGCGCTCGAGCCGGGTGACGACCGCACGCCCGAGGTCGCGGAAGGGCAGCTGCACCGTCTCGGGCAGCGCGACCGGCAGTTCCAGCGCGAGGGTTCCTCCGACCGAAGGATCGACCTCGAACAGGGCCTGCCGCCGGCCGATCTCGGCCACCAGCGCCTCCTCCTCCGCATCGAGCAGGGTGGCCGCCGCGTCCGGCTCTCCGGCCGGCAGGGCCCGCTCGGCCATCGGCATCTCGGGGATCGCGAAGACGGTGGTCTCGGACATGCCCTCCACGGCGGCGAGGATGACGCGCGCAGGCCCCACGAACCCCTGCGAGGTCGGGTGCAGCTCGTCATACCAGCCCGTGTCCGGCACGCGCCCGCGGCAGTCGGCCACCGTCACCCGCCCGCCGAACCGCTCCGCCATTCCGGCCAGCGCCTCGTGGAAGCGGTCGATGAGCACACGGATGATTTGGCGCTGGAAGGCCGGGTCGGTGATCCCCAGCGCGGCCATAGGCCGGCCGAGCCAGCGGCCCCCGTTCGGAATGACATGATCATAGCTGTGGCAGACGACGCGCTTCGCCCCCGCCCGCATCGTCGCCTCGATCAGGTCGGCGTAGATGTCCACCGTGCCCCTCAGGATGCCGTCGAAGGCGGGCCCGACATGGCCCGCGGCATCCACGGCGGGATCGAAGGGCAGCAGGTATTTCTGCAACGCCCCGCCCCCCAGCACATCGTTGCCGCCGCCGCTGAGAAGCAGCACGTCCGGCTTCTCGGCCAGCACCGCCACCGTCACCTCCTCCTGCCGGGCCATGTCGCGCAGAAGGTCGCCCGCCGCGCTCACGCAGTAGATCGCCCAGCGGTCGAAGAGATGGTCGATCACATCGTCGAGCAGGAACGGATACTGGAACCAGCTGTCGCCCTCGGCCACCACCTTCAGGCCGTTCCAGTGGCCGATCTTGCGGGCGTAACGCTGCTGGCGCCGCCAGCGCGCCACGCCGTTGAGCGAATTGAGCGCCATTGCGGCCTCGGTCGCCGCATAGGCCACGCGGGCGGGGTTGGCGACGACCGTCGGCTCGTAGGGCGCGCTCTCAAGGGGATCGAGTTGCAGATAGGGCCGGATCGCCTCGTCCGGCACGTCAATGTCCATCAGCATCGCTTCGAGCTGGCTTCGGTCGATACGGTTCATCACTCTTCTCCCTCTCGGAACACGTCGAGGCCGAGATCGGCCTCCATCTCGGGCGACAGGATGCCGTCCGCCCAGCCGAGCCTGCGCTGCTGGAGGGCCACGAAGGCCGCGCGGGTCACGGGCCCCACCAGCCGCTGCCGGTCGGGTGCGAGGCCCATCTGCGCCTGAAGCCGCGCCACCGCCGCCCCGGTCGATCCGAAGCGCAGACGCCGCAGACCCTCCGCCGGCGCGCCGCGCAGGCCGGCGACAAGCGCCGCATCGGCCCCGGTCAGCAGCATGACGCTGAACTGCCGCCCGTCGTCGGAGGCGGCGAAGGTCCGCCCCATACCCAGCGCCACCCGGAAGTCGGCCCATAGGCCCGAATGGCTGCGGCTGCCCCGGTCGTAGTCGCCCGGCAGCGTCAGGCAGCCGAGCGACGAGAACCCCTCGCGGCGCCGGCCGGGATGGATGTTGTCGGCCGGCGCGCAGCGATGCCAGAAGTCGCGCCGGTCATAGACCACGTCCTGAAGGCTGCGCAGCGCGACCACCTCGGCCGCCCCCGTGGCGGTCGAGGCCAGCCGCAGCACACCGCGGATCTCGCCCGAGGTGCCCGCGCGGTGCGTGCCCACCGTGTAGGTGTAGCAGCCCGTCGGCAGCAGGTTGCCCTCGAAGATCCCCTGCCGCGCCTTCTGGACGCCGGTCACCAGCGCCCTGGCCTCGGGCACCGTCGAGGCGCGGTAGGCGTGCATCCGGCCGGCCTCGCGGTCGAGCACGCCCATGACGCAGCGGTAGTCGCGATGGTCGGGCCGCTGGTCCACCAGCGTCAGCACCTCCACATCCTCGCGCCGGTCGGCCCCGGCGATCCGGCAGCCGCGCAGCGCGAAGACAAGCGGCCCGGGCCGCACGAGAAAGTCGTTGAGCCGGACGAGCCTCTCGAGATCCGCCGCCGTCAGGTCAAAGGTGGCGCCCTGCCCGGCGCGCGGAAGGTGGCGGTAGTCGGGATGGTCGTCGTCGTTGGGATTCCAGCGCACATCCGCAACCGTCGGGCCCGGCGCCTCGGTCAGCGCCGGCTCCTCGACCGTCTCCTCGTCATCGCTGGCTTCCGCCACATCCTCGTGCTGCTCGGCCAGCGGCGCGGCGGGTGCTTCCGCCTCGCCGTGCTGGCGCAGCGCCACCACCGCCTCGGTCAGTCGCTCTTCGGAGAGGCCCGCCTCGAACAGGTCGGCCTCCTCGCGCCGCCGCCGCGCGAGGCTCGAGCCATCGCCCCAGACCCGGCTCATGGCGCGCAGAAGATCGGGGATGCGGGCCATCTCGGACCGCTCGCCCGTGGCCATCGCCCGCGCGATCGCGCGCATCTCGCGGAAGCGGTCCTTCGACGAGACGAAGCCGCCCGAGCCGCGGTTGAACACGAGGCTGAGCAACGCGCCGCGCCCGTGCGGATGAAGCCGGTCGAGATGATCGAGCGAGCGGTAAAGCTGGGACACCAGCTTGGGCAT
This sequence comes from Cereibacter azotoformans, assembly GCF_021391315.1. Lineage (NCBI taxonomy): Bacteria > Pseudomonadati > Pseudomonadota > Alphaproteobacteria > Rhodobacterales > Paracoccaceae > Cereibacter > Cereibacter azotoformans. The sequence continues at coordinate 2,206,638 of NZ_CP090021.1, forward strand.
CTTGCCCTCGTCGAACTGGCCGATCGCCACCTCCCACGGGATCACGATGTCGGCGAGCGAGCGGACAAGCGCGCGCGCCTGCGCCACCTTGGCCGGGCGTCCCGGCTCGTCGGTGCGAAAGCCGATCGTGCGCGAGAGCCTCTCGATGGCGGCTCCGGGCAGGCGGCCCTGCCAGTCGGCGCGGAATTCGTCGGGCCGATGGTAGCCGAGGTCGTAGCCGCAACCGATGGTGATGCCCGAGGCGAACTCGGGCCAGACCGGGCGCGCCTTGATCACGCGCTCGTAGAAGGCGCGCCCGCCGGTCTCCCATCCCACGATGAAGCTGCGCGCCCGCTCCGAGATCGCGTCGCTCCAGGGGATGTCGAGCACCGTGGCCTCGACCGTCCCGGCGACCGAGGTTTCGGCCTCGCGATAGCCCAGCATTTCGAAGAGATCTTCCGCGGACGGCGCCGCGGGATGGGAACCGACATCCATAGCAGAATGGCCCTTGAGGCGCCACAAGCGCCCGAAAAAAACAGATCCGGCAAGTGGAGGGCACAATGACGGCAACCGCCGCACCCGTCATGGTGGGCGAATCATGACCCCGCGTCAACATTCCGAATGGGTCAGCTTCAACCATCGGGCGACTACCCTTGGCCGTCCTTCGCCTGTATCCTCCCTCGACAAGACAAGGACATTTCCAGGCCTCGCCCGCCCGGCGTCTTTCGACGCAACCGCCCGGACGGGCCATTGATCCAGCGGCCGGCGGGCGCGACGCCCCCGGCATCCGTTTCCGCCCCTTCCCGGCAGGAGGAGCCGATGGAAAGGCACGACAGATCCTCGATCGAGTCACTGGCGGCCGAGATCATGCCGCGCCTGTCTCCGGACGGCGGCGCGTTCGAGACGGCCGAGATCGGCCGCGACGGGCCGGATCTCTCGCCCTCGGCCATTTCGGCCCGGATCGAGCGGTCCGAAGAGACGCTGCGCCGCGCCGTCGAGATGGATCTGACCGCGGCAGATCCGGCGCTGACCCGGCAGGTTCTCGTCAACGGCCGCGAGGGGCTGGAACTGATCGCGGGGCAGCGCGACAGGACGCAGGCGCCGATGGCCGCCGTGGCGGCCGCGCTCGAGGTCATCGTGCGGACCGACGGCTCGCGGCCCTCCTTCCTCGTGCGCGAGGATGCGCCCGATTTCGCGACCAGCCCGGCCGGCGGCTGGGCCGACCTTTTCGGCGATCCGCTGCGCGAGGCCGAAGTGCGCACCGCCCTCGCCGCGGTCGGCCGGATCGACATCACGCACCCGCTGATGCCCTACGCCGGAACCGGATGGCTGGTGGCCCCCGACGTGATCGTGACGAACCGCCATGTCGCGCAGCTGTTCGTCGCCTTCCCCGAGGGCGAGGCGCCGCGGCTGCGGACCGAGCTTGATCCGCGCTTCGACTTCGGCCACGAGTTCGCGGGCCGCGACAGCGCGGATGCGCGACCGCTGCGCGAGCTTCTCTTCTGCGGCGCGCGGGCGATCCCGCCGGTCGGGATCGACCACGGCTGCCTTGATCTCGCCGTCTTCCGCCTGGCCGCGCCGGTGCCCGAGACGCGCCGCCCCCTCGCGCTGGCCGAGGGGCGGCGCGTGGCCCTGCCCCAGACGCAGGTCTTCGTGGCGGGCTATCCCGCGCGCCCCGATCCGGCCTCGCTCGGCACGGTGTCCGAAACCGACCGCGTGCTGCGGCTGCTCTTCGACAAGCTCTGGGGCTTCAAGCGGCTGGCTCCGGGCGAGATCACCCCCTCGACCCTCGGCGGCCGGACGCTCAACCACGACGCCTCGACGCTCGGCGGCAACTCGGGGTCGCTCGTCATGGGGCTCGACAGCCTGCCCTTCGTGACGGGCCTTCACTACGGCGGAAGCTGGGGAGGCGACCGGACGAACTGGGCCCATGTGCTGGGCGCCGTCCTCGACGAGCCGGGTCTGCCCGGCCTGCCCCACACCACCCTCGCCGGCCTCTGCGCCGCCGAGGGCATCGCGCGCAGGGCCTTCTGATGCCCCTCGACGCGCGCCAGATCGAGAGCCTGAGCGCGGTGCTGAGCCGGCTCTTCACCCATGCCGACCTCGAACGGCTGATGCTGACGGCCACCGGCGACGGGCTCTACGAGGCCTGGGTGCCGGCGGGTCTGACGGTGCGGCGGACCCTGTTCGACCTTCTGCAGGAGCTGGAACGGCAGGGTCTCGCCGCGCGGGTCCTGGCCGAGATGCGCGAGCGCCGCCCGCGCAGCGCCGAACTGCGCGCAGCCCTGGCCACCGCCTGCCCCGAGGCGCTCGACGCGCAGCCGCACGGCGGCATCGGCCTCTCGCCGCAGGTGGCGGGCGTGCCGCTGGCCGGCCTGCCCGACGACGCCTTCGCGCCCGGCCTGCAAAAGAACGTGCGCCCGCATCTGGCCCGGCTCGACCTTGCGATCTGGATCGACCGGCTGGCGGCGATCCGCCGGCAGGTCTGCCGGATCGAGATCGCGCGCCGCGCGGCGGGGACGGGATTTCTGGTCGGGCCCGCCGCGGTGCTGACGAACTGGCATGTGGTGGCCAAAGCCGACCTTGCGGAGGCCGAGTGCCGCTTCGACTATGTGATGCGCGCCGACGGCTCGCGCGAGCCGGGGACGACTGTCCGGCTGGCCGCCGTCGGGCTGGCCTGCCATGCGCCTTTCGCTCCGGCCGAACTCACCGACCGGCCGGACGATCCCCTGCCCTGCGCGGGCGAGCTTGACTTCGCGCTCCTGCGCCTCGCCGCGCCGCTCGAGGGGCGCGGCTGGCTCCGCCTGCCCGACCAGCCTCCCGACCTGCCGCCCGAGGCGCCGTTGCTGATCGTGCAGCATCCCGACGGGGCGCCGATGAAGCTCGCCCTGGACACGCAGTCGGTGATCGGGCCCAACGCGAACGGCACTCGGGTCCGCTACCGGACGAACACCGAGAACGGCTCGTCCGGCTCGCCGGTCTTCACGATGGACTGGGATCCCGTCCTCCTCCACCACTACGGCGATCCGGCGTGGGGCGCCGCACGCTTCAACCAGGGGATCCCGCTGGACCGGATCCGGGCCGCGATCCTCGCCGCGGGCGACGCGGCGCTGCTGGAGGCGTGAGCGATGGCCCTCCCCCCCCTTCTGATCGAACCGCTGAGCGAGGAGGTGGCGCGGCTCTTCACCACCGACGACCTCAAGCGGATCATGCTCAAGGCCACCGGCCTCGGCCTGCACGAGGAATGGGTGCCGGACAATCTCGTCGGCCGCCAGAAGGCCTTCGCGCTCCTCGAGGCGGTGAGCCGGCAGGATGCCGAACCGCTGGTTCTGGCCGAGATGCTCGCCCGGCGCCCGCATGCGGCCGAGTTCGCCGATCTCGTCGGGCGGGCCTGCCCCGAGGCGCGCGCCGCGCTGCCCGGCACGGTCCGGCAGGTCGAGGAGGTGATCTCGGGCCTGACCGAAATCCGCGCCCGCCTCGACGAGGCGCCCGTACGCGAGCGGCTGTCGCAGTCGCGCGACCGGCTCTCGATGATCGTGGACACGGTGGACAGCCTCGACGCCTACAAGTCGCTTCACGAATGCCTGCACCAGATCCAGATCAAGCAGTTCCGCGCCCTGAACGACGCCGCCCGCGCCCTGCCCACCGATCTTCGGCAGGCGGCCGAACTGCGCGTCTATTGCAACCAGCTCCGCAGCGCCTGCGTCATGGCCCGCAGCGCGGTCGATCAGCTTCCCCCCGCGCCGATCCCGCGCGCGACCGAGACGCTCTGGATCGACGCGCTCGAGGCGGCGGCGGCGCAGGTGCAGGATGCCATCGACGGCGCCGACCCGGCCGGCGCGCGCTCGGCCCTGCGCCAGATCCGCTGGATCATCCAGAACACCCCGCCGCGGCTGAACAGCCTGATCTTCGCCACGGCGAGCGCCCTGCCCCTCGACGATCTGGCCCACGCGCTCGAGGATGTGGCGGGCGCGGACGGCGGCGAGCCGATCCGGGCCGCGCTGCGCTCGCTGCGCCTCATCATCCCGACCATCCGCTCGGAAGTGGTCGAGCATCGCGAGTGGCAGGAGGCCGACATCCGCATCACCGAACTGGACCAGCTCTTCGAGCGGGGCGGCAGCGGGTCGGACCTGATCGAGGAATTCGCGGCAATCTGGATCGAGCTGAAGGCCATGGTACAGGAGCTGGTGGCGCGGGACCCCGACGCGGCATGGGCGCGGCGCATCCTGGCCTATCTCGAGGATGTCGATGACGCGCTCGCCCGCGAGCAGGCCGACGCGAGCTTCGAGGCCACCTATTCCGCCTTTCGCGGCGAGGCGCAGATCCGGTTCCTCACCGTCGACTCGCGGCTGAAGGGCGATTGTTCGGCGCTGGTGCGGATCAGCCTGCCGCTCCATCGGCTTCTGGCGGAGCTTCGGCCATGAGGAACGGCGCCGCCGATCGGTTCGAGAATGTTCTCGACCTGCAGACCGCGCATCTGGCGCTGATGCAGCGCCAGCAGGACCGTCGCTCGGCCGGCGGCGGGCTACTGCCGCAAGAGGAGATCACCGACTTCCTCGCGCGCGTGGCACGGACCGGCGCCGTCCTGTCCACCCCGGCGGATCGGAGGATCGCGCAGCGGGTGCTGGACTACTGGACCGCGGACCTGCTCGACACGGCGCGCGGCTATTCCGGCCCGGTGGCCACCGAAACCCTGCTTGCCTGCGAGGCGGAGGACAGCGACGCACGGCCCGCCGGGCTGGCCGAGGGGCACGGCTCACGCGAGTATATCCGGCTTGCGGCGCAGGCGCGCCAGTGGCGCGACACCCGCTCGCACGGCTATCTCCTGTCGGGCAAGGCACTGCGTTCGGCCGAACGGTTCAGCCGCGATCCCGAGATCGCCGATCTCATCGCCGCCAGCCTCGCCGAGGAGCAGCGCGAGGCCCGCCGCGCGCGTCGCCGCAAGCGGATCGCGGCGGGCCTCACGCTGGCTCTCGTGGCGGCGGTCGCGATGGCGGGGATCTTCTTCCTCAAGGTCGAAACAGCGACGCATGAGGCCGCCGAGGCGGCCGGCGAGAAGGGCGCGCTGGCGCGCGACGTGGTCTTTCTGGGCGACGAGGAGCGGCTCCGCGCCCAGGAGCGGCAGGTGGCGCTGGAAAACGCCAATGTCGAGCGCCGGATCGCACAGGAACACATGGATGCGCTCTCGGAACGCCAGAGCCGGCTCGACGCGGCGCAGGGCGCGCTGGCCGATCTCGTGACGGCGGAAAGGTTGCCGCTGGCGGGCCTCCCCGACGGGGTGGCCGAGGATGTGCTGCGCATCCTTGCCCTCCGTCAGGCCGAGGGGCGGCTCGATCCTTCGGTCCTTGCGCCGGATGTGGCCGCGGCTTTGGCGCCGGTTGCCGCCGATATGGAGGGCTCGGTCTTCGCGCTCGATCTGAAGGGCTATGATCCGCTCTTTCTGGGCCGGTCCCTGCCGCTGCCCGCGCTTGATCGCGCGGCGCAGGCTGCGGCCTTCCGGGGCGGCGAAGCCGTGCCCTATGTGCATTTCAGCTTCCTCTACAACCAGGCGCGGCGGGCGCCGCTGGTTGCGGCTGTCAACTTCGACCGTGCCGCGCGGCAGGTGCTGCCCGCCACCGGCACGCCCATCGAGCCCGACCCGCGCCTGCCGCCCGAGCTGCGGCCCGATCCCTCCCGGTTCGAAGGGGGGCTCGTCGCGGCGGACTATGTGGACCGAACCATGATCTCGTGGGGAGAGCCGCTGGCCGCCGATCCCTTCCGCACGGCGCGGATGCTGGACCAGTCGGTCCAGCTGCATCTCAACAAGGCCCCCGTGCATCCCGCCGCCGCCGCGGTCTGGACCGGCCTCACCCACTGGATCCGCGAGCAGCACAACCGCTCGGCCACCCGCGTCACCTTCTTCACCGGCCCGATCTTCCAGCCCGGCGAAAGCGCTGTGCCGGCCTCGCTCTGGCTGATCGCCGTCTCGCTGCGGGATCCCGTATGGGTGCCCGCGGGACAGGAGCAGCCCTTCGTGGCCGAAGCCTTCCTGATCCCGAACCGGCCCGACACGCTGATGGAAGAGCCCTGGAAACTCGCCATGACCATCGAGGGGATCGGCCGCGCGACGGGGCTGCGCTTTCTTGACGAGATCGTCCGTGCGGATCGGGGGAGGACCATCGTGAACGCCACCGAGGGCGACCGCCTCGCCGACCGGGCGGGCGCGCTGAACAACCCGCCCTCGGAGGATCAGACGGCGCTGATGGCCGAGCTGGCGCTGGCGCTGCAGGGCGGGCGGCTTCCGGCCTCGGAGCAGGCCAAGATCATCCGCGAACTCGCCGGCCTGCTCGCCGGTCCGCCGGACCTGACCTCGGCGGGACGGGTCAATGTCCTGACGCTGCTGGCCGGGGTGCCCGCCGAAAGCTGGAACCGCCCGGACTGGATCGTGCTCAAGGCCGAAGTCCGCCGCGCGGTGGTGCGGGAGCCCGCTCCCGAACCCGAGGCACAGGGCCTTGTGGATCGTCTGGCCGGTGCGCTCGGGCTGGACGAGCCGCCGCCTCAGAGGGTCTTCATCCAGTTCGCCGACATGACCCGCGAAAGCGTCCGAAGCCTGGCCGAGCGGATCGCGGCGCTCGGCTGGACCGTGCCGCCGGAGGAGCGCGTGGCCGATGCGAGCGGCCTCAACGAGGTGCGTTTCAACCCGGACAGCGCCGAAGACGCGGCCGCGGCCCGCCTCCTGGCCGCCGATCTGGCGGCGGCCGGCCGGCCAGGGGTCCGAGCGGTGCCCCTGTCCGTGATCCGTCCGCAGGTTCTCGAGGTCTGGATCGGCGGCCCCACCCGCTGAACCGGGCCCCGCACGGGGCCGCCTGCAGCGCGGCCCCTTCCCGCGATCGGACGCTTGACCCGGGCCGCGCAGCCTGCCACATCGCGATTGATGCATGTGTGGAGGTCCCGATGAAGCGTCTGCTCCTGGCTCTTGCCGCTGCCGTGCAGGTGGTGGCCCCTGCCGCCCGCGCCGGCGATGTGGTCACGCTTGCGCCCGCCGCACAGGATCTGGAGAGGGGTGAGGCGCTGGTGGTGGACATCCGCGAGCCGTCCGAGTGGCGCGAGACCGGCGTTCTGCCGAACGCGGTGCTGGTCCCGTTCCGCGACGCCGACAGCTTTCTCGCACAGGTGGGCCCGAGGCTGAAACCGGGTCAGCCGATCGCGCTGATCTGCCGCTCGGGGCGGCGGTCGGCGGCCGCCGCCGCGGCGATCGCCGGCCGCAGCGAACATCCGGTGGTGAATGTGGCGGGCGGAATGGTTCGGCTCATGCACGAGGGCTACCGACCCGCCCCCTGCCCCGTCTGCTGATCGGCCCTTGGGAAGGAACAGGACCGATGGACCAGCCGGAAACCCAAGGCAAGCCGCTCTCGGTCCTCGTGGCCGACGATCAGCCCCTGGTGCGCGAACTGATCCTGGGGCTTCTCGGGCGCGAACCCGACATGGAGGTTCATGCGGCCGAGGATCTGCCGGACGCGCTGGAACAGATGGCGGCGCACGGCCCCTTTGACGTGCTTCTGCTGGATTTCTTCATGCCGGGGATGGAGGGGCTCGAGGGGATCGCCCGGACGCTGGCCGCGAACGGCGGTCGGCCGGTCCTGCTGATGTCGGGCAACCTGCCCGAAGAGACGGTGACGGCCGCAAGGGCCATGGGTGTCGCGGGATTCGTTCAGAAGACGCAGTATGCCACCCTCGCCGCAGCGGTGCGCAAGGCCGCAGCCGGCGACGTCGAGCCTGCCCCACCAGTCACACCCGGCGACCTGTCCGCGGCCGAGGTGCACCTCCTGCGCGAACTGGCCGACGGGCGCTCCGGCGAGCTTCTGGCCGACCGGATGGGCGCGGCCGCGCTCCAGACGCTTTTCTCCAAGCTGGGCGTTTCAAGCCGGGCGCAGGCGGTGCTGGCCGCCAAGCGCAAGGGGCTCGTCTGACGCAGCGTCATACCGTTGCCTGTCTCCCATGCGAAAGAGGGCGCGCGAATACGAACGGCCGCGTTCTCCCAAGACCGGGCGGGATTAGGATTTCGGGAAGAAGTTCCCGTCAGGATGCGCGCGCGACTCGGGGCCCGCCCGAACGGCGCGGACATGCCGACGCAGAGGAGACTGTGCTGGTGATCACCCTTCTTTCCGTGCCCCGCCGGTGGCCGGGCGTCTGCCCATGATGACACCCTGGGCTCTCCGGTCAAAGCCGCCCCAGCCATCCGACACCGAGGCGGCCCTGCGCGAAGAGCGCGACCGGCTGCAGGCGATGCTGGACGCCATGCCGCACATGCTGGTCGAGCTTGATGGCGATCGGCGGCTCGTGCGCTGCCGCGCCGGATGGCTCGGGCCCCGGTCGCCGCTGCCCGAGCCCGTCCGCGGCGAGCGGTTCGAGGATGCCCTGCCCGCCCCGCTGGCCCGGCTGGCCCGGCAGGTGCTCGACGAGGTGGACGAGAAGGGCCGCTCCGCCGGCCATGAGTATGAGGTTCCGCTTGCGGAGGGCCGGCGATGGCACTCGGTCTCGGCCTCGCGCCTGCCGTGCGTGACGGGCGGATCCGCGGGCTACCTGGTCGTCATCAGCGACACGACGGAGGCGCATGTCCAGCGCCAGCAGGCCGAGCAGCGCGCGCGGACGGATCTGGCAGCCGCCATGGATGCCTCGCACGACGGCATCGCCATCACCGATCCAGATGGACGCTACCTCTACATGAACCGGGCCCATCGCGAGATGTTCGGCTTCACCAGCCCCGAAGAGATCATCGGCCGCTCCTGGCGCGATCTCTATGCGCCGGAGGTGGCCGACCATCTCGCCGCGGTGGCCCTGCCGGCGCTCGAGGCGGAGGGCGGCTGGCGCGGCGAGGTGGTCGGACGCCGGCTGGATGGCAGCGACCTGCCGCAGGAGGTCTCGCTGACGCGGAAGGCCGGCGGCGGGATCATCTGCATGTCGCGCAACATCGCCAAACGCCTGCGGGAGCAGCAGGAACAGGCCCGCCTGCGCGAAGAACTCCAGATGGCGCAGCGGCGCGAGATCATCGGACAGCTCGCCTCGGGGCTCGCGCATGATCTCAACAATCTGCTGGCGGCGATCGGCGGATCGGCCACGCTGATCCGCGACCTCGGGCCCGGCGCGGCCGAAGCCCATGCACAGCGGATCCTCTCGGCCACCGAGCAGGCGGGGGCGCTGGTGCGACGGTTCCTCAGCCTCGGCCAACGGCAGAGCAACCGCTCGCGCATCGACCTGCGCGCCTTGCTGCATGAGGCGGCCGATCTCGTCCGGGCCGGGCTGCGCAACCGCACGCGGCTCACGCTCGCCCTGCCGCCGGAGCCGGTCTGGGTCGAGGCGGACCCGACAGACATCCTGCAGGTGGTGCTGAACCTCGTGATCAACGCCCGCGATGCCATCGCCACCGCGCCCCCGCGCGAGACGGGATACGAGATCACGCTCGCCCTCGGCGCGCCCGATCCGGCGCAACTGGCCGGTCCCTTCGCGGCCGGCTCCCCGAGCGCCGGGCAGGGCTACGTTGCCCTGACCGTGTCCGACAACGGCCCCGGGATCGCGCCGGAGACGCAGGCCAGGGTGTTCCAGCCCTATTTCTCGACAAAGGGAGCCGCCGGAACCGGCCTCGGCCTCGCGATCGTGACCGGCGTCCTGGCGGCCAATCACGGCGCCATCGCGCTTGCGAGCGCGCCCGGAGCGGGCACGCGCTTCACCGTCCTCTGGCCGATCGAGGCGCGCGACCTGGCCGAGGCGCCGGCCGCTCCGACATCCGCGACGGCCGGTGCCCTGACCGGATGCCTCACGGGCCGCACCGTCCTTGTCGTGGACGACCATGCCGACGTCCTTCGGGTGCTCTCGGCCTTTCTCGAGCAGGCCGGAGCCGAGGTCGTGCCCTGCGCCGACCCTCGGGATGCGCTTGCGGCGCTGCGCGACGATCCAACCCTCTGGGACCTGCTCGTGACCGACTTCGACATGCCCCATGTGACCGGAGCGGACCTCGGGCAAGCCGCGAACGAGCTTGCGCCGGATCTGCCGGTGGTGCTGATCACCGCGCTGCCGGACTGGCGCAGCCGGATGACGCGGGCCACGCCGCGCTTTGCCTCCGTCCTCGGCAAGCCGCTGGCGCGCAGCGATTTCCTCACCGCGGCCGAAGCGGCCATGCGCTCGGCCGAGGCCGCGGACGCCGTCGGCTAGACGAAGAGAAAATCGACCGGCCCGAGCTGCGCGACACGGACATTCTGCAGCAGGATGGAGTCGCTGTCCGACAGCACGATGAGCGTGTCGGCCCCGACCTGCCGGACCTCGGCCGCGCGATCATAGCCGTGGATCTCCAGCCGGTCCTCGCCGCCGCGGGGCACGAAATCGGTGATCACGTCGCGTCCATGCCCCCGCGCGAAGACGAAAGTGTCGTGGCCGGCCCCGCCGGTGAGGGTGTCGTTGCCCGCGCCACCGTCGAGGCGGTCGGCGCCCGTTCCGCCGAGCAACAGGTCGCGGCCCGCCCCGCCGAGCAGCCGGTCGTTGCCGGCGCCGCCGATCAGCGTGTCATGGCCCGCACCCGCCTCGAGCCGATCATGTCCGTTCCGCCCCTCGAGCCGGTCATTGCCGCCGCCCCCGACGAGGCGGTTCGCGGCGCCGTTGCCGATCATCAGGTTGGCCTGCCCGTTCCCGATGCCGTTGATGGCGGCGCTGCCGGTCAGGACCAGGCGCTCGACATGGGCCTCGAGCTGGTAGCTGACCGAGGACCGCACCGTGTCCGTGCCCTCGCCCGCACGCTCGATCACCCGGTCGGCCGCATTGTCCACGAGGTAGATGTCGTGGCCCGCCCCGCCATACATCCTGTCGGCCCCGCCGCCGCCCGCCAGCGTGTCGTTGCCGCCAAAGCCGTAGAGAAGATCGGCCGCGCCCGTGCCCTGCACGAGATTGGCGCTGCGGTTGCCGAAGATCGTGCTGTCCGAGGGCAGGCGGATGTTCTCGACATGGGCCGTCAGCGGCGCGGTGTGGCTTGTGCTCATCAGGCCCGCCCAGGGGGCCAGCTCGGGCGGGGTGGCCCAGAGATCGACGAGGCTCTTGAGCGGGCCCGGATCCCAGACCCCGCCCTCGACGTAGGAGGCATCGATCACCGCCACCGTCTCGCCATCAACGCGGAAGAACGCGTTCTTGCTGGTGACCTGGATCTCGTACACATGCGGCGCCGCGGCCGCGTCGAAGCCGAGGTCGATGATCAGGGGCTTGCGCAGCGTGACATGGCGGCCGCCGGCATCCTCGAAATGGACGGCGAGGTGGATCTTCGTCGTGTCGCCGCCCACGAACTCGATGTCATATTCGCGCCAGGGCTGGGTGCGGTAGTCCTGCTTGTAGAGGAACAGGCCGAAGACGGTGCCATCCACCATCCGCGGCGCCTGGGCCATCCAGCTCCAGGATCCGGTGGTGAAGGCGGCGTCCGACTGGATCTCGCCCCCGATCCAGGGGCGGGAGTGCCCGTCGGTGGACTTGCTCAGCGTAAGGGCGACGCGCTCGTCCTCGAGGATCCGCACGTTTCCGGCCGACCAGGTGGTGAGGTAGGATTGACCGGCGTCCCAGGTGGATACCAGAAAGCTCTTGTCGCCGTGCCGGATGTGCATCCCATCGCCCTGCCGTTCCTCGCGCCAAGGCGGTTGCGGAACAACCTGGGCGCGAGACGCTGCCTAGCGTGGGACGAAGGCCGGGGAACGACAGGATTAAGGCGGGGCGCCATACCTATGGCAGTGGCGATCCCGCCCGAACGGGTGCGACCGGCCGACGGTGGTCGGATCTTCAGGCCCGGACCGACTGGATGGCCCTGGTCGCGCGCAGGGGCGCAGGCAAGGTCCGGCCCAGGTGGCGGGCAAACCAGGCCGCGGTCTGCGGCAGCCCCTCGGACAGCGGCACCCGTGGCTCCCAGCCCAGCAGGCGCTTGGCCCGGCTGATGTCGGGCCGGCGGCGGCGCGGGTCGTCCTCGGGCAGAGGCCGATGCACCACGCCCGCAGCCGAGGGAACCAGCCGCTGCACGAGATCGGCAAGCTCGGCAATGGTGAACTCGCCCGGATTGCCGAGGTTGATCGCCCCTTCCGGCGCCTCATCGACCGCCATCAGCGCCATGAGGCCCGCCACGAGGTCCGTCACATAGCAGAAGGAGCGCGTCTGCGCGCCCGTGCCGTAAATGGTCAGCGGCACGCCCTGAAGCGCCTGCACCAGCAGGTTCGACACAATGCGCCCGTCATCGGGCCTCATGTGCGGGCCGTAGGTGTTGAAGATGCGCGCGACCCGCACATCCGCCCGGTCCCGGCGGCGGTAGTCGAAGCAGAGCGTCTCGGCCGCGCGCTTGCCCTCGTCGTAGCAGGCGCGCGAGCCGGTGCAGCTCACGTTGCCGCGGTAGTCCTCGGGCTGGGGATGGATCTCGGGATCGCCATAGACTTCGGAGGTCGAGGCCTGCAGGAAGCGCGCGCCATGAGCCTCGGCCAGAGCCAGCAGGTTCTGCGTGCCCACGACATTCGTCATCATCGTATGGACCGGATCGGCCTGATACTGCGGCGGCGAGGCGGGGCTGGCGAGGTTGTAGATCTGCTGGACCTGCTCGCTGAGGCGGAGCGGCTCGACCACGTCCTGGCGGATCAGCCGGAACTCGCGAAAGTTGCACAGGGCCTGCACATTCTCCATCGAGCCGGTGAGGAAGCTGTCGAGGCAGATGACGCGGTGCCCCTGCCGCAGCAGCGTCTCGCACAGGTGCGATCCGACGAATCCCGCGCCCCCGGCCACGAGGATGGTGTTCTGAGCGGTTCTCTTGAGCATGGGAGTCCTCCGTTGTCCCGGCGCAACCTGCGCCCGCGTCACCAGCTACTGTCCGCGCCCGGAGTTCAGGCCGCGGCCCTGGCCTGCCGGTGCAGGGCCTCGGCCAGATCCCGCGCCCGCGCCCGGCCGGTGTGCCGCGCGAGCACACGGCGCTGCGCGGCCCGGCCCAGCGCCAGCCGCGCCTCGTCGCCCAGATCCGTCAGCGCCCGCACCACATCCTCGGGGCCGCGGGCGATCAGGATCGCCTCACCGTCGGGCAGAAGCTCGTCCAGCCCCCGCCAGTGGTCCGAGATCACCGGCGTGGCGCAGGCCGCCGCCTCGAACAGGCGCACCGAGGGCGACCAGCCCATGCGGATCATGGCCGCGCGCGTCACGTTCAGCGTGAAGCGTTGCCGGCTGTAGAAGGCCGCATGGTCGGCCGGCGCCAGATGCTCGATCCGCTCGACATTCGCGGGCCAGTCGATGTCGGCGGGATAGGAGGGCCCGGCCACCACGAAGCGCCGGTCGGGCAGGCGCCGGGCCGGCTCGAGCAGAAGCGCCTCGAGCGTCGGCTGCCGGTCGGGGCTGTAGGTGCCGAGATAGCCCAGATCCCAACGCGGCTCTCCGGGCAGGGGCTGGTAGTGCTCGGGATCAACCGAACAGTAGAGCGCGCGGGCCGCACGCGCGCCGCGCGCCTGCTCGAGATGGTCGAGCACCTCGCCACCCGAGAAGGAGAAATAGAGATCGAAGAGCGGCACCTGACGCGCGGCGAGGAACTCGTCCCGGCCCTCGTCCAGCAGGCCCATCGTGACCGGCGTGTCGATGTCGTAGAAGGCCAGAAGCCGCGGGCGGAGGGCGGCGACCGCGTCGATCACCTCGCGCCCTTCGGGCACATAAGAGCCGACGATCACCGCATCGGCGCGGCGGATGCGCTCGGCCCAGCGCCCGGTGAGATCCGAGATGGCGCCGTAAAGCTCCAGCCGGCAGAAGTCGGGCGCGGGCAGGTCGCGGTTCTCGGCATACCAGGGCACGTCGCGTTCGAGAAACAGGGTGCGGTGGCCCTCGGCCGCCAGCCCCCGCAGAAGCGCCCTGTAGGTCGTGGCATGGCCGTTGCCCCAGGAGGAGGAGAGCGCGAGGCCGATGATGACGATGTCGAGGCTCATTCCGCCGCCTCCATCCGCCCGAGATGGCGCTGGAACAGCGCGTCGGCCTGGGTGGCGCGGTGGGCGTAGGTGTGTTCCGACAGGACACGGCGCAGCGCCGCCTCGCCGATCAGCCGCGCGCGCTCGTTGCCGACGGTGCGGACATACTCCGCCACATCCTGCCCGTCGCGGGCGACCAGCACCTCGCGGTCGGGCGTGAGGAACAACTCGATCCCCTCCCAGTCGTCGGTCACGAGGCAGGCCCCGGCGCCCGCCGCCTCGAAGACGCGGGTCGCGGGCGAGAAGCCGTTAGCCGCCATGCTGTCGCGGGCGACGTTCAGCACCATCCGGGGCGAGCCGTTCAGCGCGTTGTGGTCGGCGGTGCCGACATGGCCAAGGCGGTGGACGTTCGGCGGAAAGTCCTCGTCGTGCCAGCCCGATCCGCCCAGAAGGAAGCTCGCGCCGGGGACCTCGCGGGCGGGGCGGGTGAAGAACTCGGCCACGCGCGCGTCGCGGTCGGGCAGGCGGTTGCCGACAAAGGCCAGATCGCCCGTGAAGCGGTCCTGGGGGGCCACGGGATGGTGCGTCTCGGAGTCGAGCGCGTTGTAGATCGGCACGCAGTCGCGGGCGCCGAGGGCACGGTAGGCCGCCACCACCGGCTCGCCGCCGCCATAGGTCAGCACGAGATCGAGGCTGTCCAGCGCGCGGCGCAGCGGATGGTCGGACGTGGCCTGCATCTCGGCCAGCGTCGCGGGGGCGTCCACGTCCCAGAAGACGCGCAGCGCATCGGGACGGGCCGCGCGCAGCACCTCGGACAGCAGCCGATCGTCCTCGTAGCCCACGCCCGAGCATTTCACCACGATGTCGGCCTGTCCCGCCTCGGCGGCCGCGCGTTTCAACGCCTCGGGCGTGCCGTCATAGACCACGACGCGGCACCAGTCGGGCGGGTCGATGTCGCGGTTCTTCTGCCGGTCGTACACGTCGGGCTCGTAGAAGGTCACGCGGTAGCCGCGTTCGGCCAGCGCGCGGATCATGCCGCGGTAATAGGTGGCCGCCCCGTTCCAGTAGGCCGAGACGAGGCTCGATCCGTAGAAGGCAATGCTGCGCATCAGGCCACCTCCGCCGTTGCGGCCGGAAGGCCGAGCCGGTTCACGATCGCCAGAAGCTCGTCCACGCGGTGCCGGCAGGTGTGGCGCGAGCGGATGGTGGCCAGCCCATGCTCGGCCAGCGCCTCGGCAAGATCGCGGTCATGCAGGATCGCGCGCAGGTGACGCTCCATCTCGGCGCCGGTGCGGGCCACGAGATAGTCGGTGCCGGTGCGGAACAGGCCCTCGCAGTCCGACCAGGGCGCCGAGACCAGCGGGATGCCGCAGGCCAGCGCCTCGAAGACGCGGATGGTCGGGATGCCGGGCAGCGCCTCGACATAGGGCCGCCGCGGCACATGGACGGTGACACGGTGCCGCCCGAAGGCCGCGGGCACCTCGGCGTTGGGGATCCAGCCGCCATAGGCAATGCCCGCCGCGGCCAGCCGTTCCAGCGCCTCGGCCGGATAGCGGACGCCCCGCACGGTGGCGGCAAGGCCAAGGCGGGCCACCGGGTCGATCAGGAACTCGGACAGCTCCGCGCTGCGCTCGCCATCGCCCCAGTTGCCGATCCAGATCAGCTCGCCCTCGATCTCCGACGGGACCGGGCGGAAGAGCGCGTCATCGGCCGCCTCGTGCCAGGTGAAGACCTGCCGCCCCCAGCCCGCCGCGAGGTAGGTCTCGCGCAGCGTCTCGCCGAAGGCCAGCACCCCATCGTAGCCCGAGAGGTCGAGCCCGCCGATCTCGCCGTCGGCGCTGACGGCGCGGTGGTGCGTGTCGTGGAACAGCAGCAGGAAGCGCCCGCCCGCCGCGCGCGCCCGCCCGATGCGCGCCACCAGCGCGGGCTCGGTCCATTCATGGACGACCACCACATCGGCATCCGCAAGCGCCGCCTCATGGTCGAAGGCGGCGCCGTAGCGTGTCGAGACCAGTTCGGGAAAGGTCCGGGCGAAGGCCGCCACAGGCGCCGCCCCCTGATCGGCCTCGAGGTTCGTCCGGCTCCAGCCGCCCTCGGGCTCGAGCGCCCGCGCCTCGTGGCCGCGCTGGATGAGGTCGCGCATGACCCCGCGGAGGAAATGGGCGTTGCCGTGGTTCCAGTCGGACACGAGCGAGTGGGTGTAGAACAGGACCTTCATGTCACCTCGCGGCACGGAGGGTTTCGGGGATCGGGCAAAGCTCGGCATAGATCGCGGCCATCGAGCGGGCCTGCCGCTCGGGCGTGTAGTCGGCCGCGCGCCTCTGGGCCGCCTGACCGAGCGTGCGGCGCCGGGCCGGGTCGCGGACCAGCCGGTTGACGGCCTCGGCCAGCGCCATGGGATCGTCTGGCGTGAAGAAGTCCGCCGCCCCCTCCCAGAGTTCGCGGAAGGTCGGGATGTCGGACAGGACGAGCGGCAGCCCGCCCCGCGCCGCCTCGAGCACCGCAAGGCCGAAGGGCTCGTAGCGCGAGGGCGAGACGAAGATCGAGGCCTCGCACATCAGGTCGAGGAGGTCGGCGTGCGACAGCTCGCCCCGCGCCTCGGCGTAGCGGATCTCGACCGCCTGACCGTTGGGCGATGCCGCGGCCCCCGCCATCACCACCGGCCAGTCGATCAGGGGCGCCGCCGCATCGAGAACGGCGGCGTTCTTGCCCTCGTCCCACCAGCGGCCGGCCGACAGCACCATGGCGCGCGCGATGCGGCGGGCCGGCGGGGCGAAGCGGCTGGTGTTGGGCACCACCCGCACCTCGGGCAGCGGCCCGTAGGCCGAAGCCATCAGATCGGCCTGCGCCTGCGTCGGCGTCACCACCGCATCGGCGGCCGCAAGTCCCTGCCGGTTCAGCCGCCGCTGCCAGAGCCAGCCCGCGGGCAGCACGCCCTGACGCACCGCCGCAAACCAGGTCACGACGCAGGAATGCGAGACCGCAAGCACCGGCACCGGCACCGACAGCCCCGCCGCCTGCGAGGGCAGGTTCAGATGGATCAGGTCCACCCGATGCCGGCGCGCCACGCCCGCGATCATCTTCGGCACCACGGCCAGCTCGGATTCGCCGCTGACCAGCCAGTCGAGCGGGGCCTCGCACCATTCGAGGGGGCCAAGCGCCTCGGCCTCCCGCCGCTGTGCGTCTGATGGAGCAGGGCCGAAGCCGGCAAAGACGACATCCACCTGCCCCCGCAGGCCGGAGGCCAGATCCATCGCATAGCGCCAGACCCCGCCCACCGCATCGACGGTCATCAGGATGGTGAGACGTTGCCTGCTCACGCCCGCATCCTCTCGGGCTGGGGCAGAGGCTCCTGCGGACCGATCCGATGCTCGGCCAGCCAGTCGGCCAGCGCGGCGATCCCGCTCTGCCAGCCGACGGTCGGCTGCCAGCCCACCGCCTGCCCCAACGCGCGCGTGTCGGCCACGAACCAGAGCTGGTCGCCCGGCCGCCAGTCCTCGTGCGTGACCTGCACCGCGCGGCCGGTGATCCGGCCGATCTCGGCCAGCACCTGCCGCAGGCTCACCGCATTCTCAGGCCCGCCCCCGAGGTTGAAGGCCCGCCCCCCGATGCGCCCCGCGCCCACCTCCTCCATCAGGCGCCGGTAGGCCGCGACGGCATCGCTCACATGCAGCACGTCGCGCACCTGCCGCCCGTCGCCGAAGACCGAGATCCTCTCGCCCTTCAGGGCCTGGATCAGGAAATGCGCGACCCAGCCCTGATCCTCGGTTCCGAACTGGCGCGGGCCGTAGATGCAGGACATGCGCAGGACAGCGGTCGGGATGCCGAAACTCTTGGCATAGTCGATCACATACTGGTCGGCCACGCCCTTCGAGCAGCCATAGGGCGTGCAGAACTCGAGCGGCCGGGTCTCGGGGATGCCATGCGTCCCGATGCCGGCATCGGCCGGGACATGACGCTCGCCAGGCTGCATCTCGAGATCCTCGAGCGCGCCATAGACCTTGTTCGTGCTCGCGAACAGCAGCGGCACCGGGCGGCCGGTGGCCCGGATCGCCTCGAGCAGGTTCAGCGTGCCGCGGGCGTTGATCTCGAAATCCGCCACCGGGCTGTCGAGGCTGGTGGTGACCGCCGTCTGGCCCGCAAGGTGATAGACCGAGGCTGCGTCGCGGGCGGCCTCGGCCATGGCGCGCTCGTCGCGCAGGTCGGCGATCACCGGATGCAGCCGGTCGCCGTGCCGCGCCTTGAGCCAGCGCAGATTGTCCTCGACCCCGGCCCGGCCCAGGTTGTCGAGCAGGATCACCTCTTCCCCGTCCGACAGCAGCGCATCGGCGAGGTTCGAGCCGATGAAGCCCGCGCCGCCCGTGATGACCGCCGGCCGCACCGCCCGCGCCAGCGACGGCGCACAGAGCCCGGCCAGCGAGCGCACGCCCGCGACCCCCTCGGCACTCAGGAGCCGCGCGAGGAGCTTTGGCTTGCCCGCCTCGTCCATCGCGCCCATGTGGTAGTGGCGCGGATCGAACCAGAGCCCCTCCTGCACCGGCACGTCGCGCGGCAGGTCGCGCCAGCCGTACCAGTACATGCGGGCCGCCGGCGCCTTCAGCGCCCCGGCAAAGCGCCGGGCCTGCTCAAGCTCGTCGTTGCGCCAGGTGGAATAGCCCGTCTCCGTGATCCAGATCTCGCAGTCGGGATTGTGCCGGTCGAGGATCGCGCGCATCTCGCCCAGATGCAGGTCCCATCCCGCCCAGGCGCCCTCTTCGCTGTCCCAGGTGCCGGGGAAGCCGTGGAAGCCCGCGGCCGCGCACTGCGCCAGCACCCCCCGCTCGCCCATCAGGTCGAGCCAGAGCGGATCGAACGGACAGGGGCCGCCGAGAACCGCCTTCCAGCCGCGCTCGCGCACCCACGAGGCGGCGCCGCCCACCATCTCGCAGAAGAGAAGGAAGTCGCTGTCCAGCCGCCAGTCCCAGTCGAGCAGGTTGTTCGGCTCGTTCCACAGCTCCACATGCGAGAAATGCCGCCCGTAGCGGGTCAGCGCATGGTCGATGAAGTCCGCGTAGGACTTCAGCTCCTGCGGCGGGCCCGAGCTGCGGCCGGTGCGCGACAGGGAGGGCGGCGTGTAATGGATGCAGGGCAACAGGTCGATCTCGCGCCCCAGACGCGGGATCAGCCAGTCGAACCACTCCGCCCCCCCCGGCGCCAGATATTCCGCCCAGCTCAGATGGGTGCGCAGGTAGCGCGCGCCCGAGGCCGACAGACCCTCCAGCGCCTCCTCGACCCGCTCATGATCGCCGGGGCGGAACCATTCGACAAAGCCGAAGTCGCGGCTCATGTGACGAGCCCCCGTTCCTCGAGCTGCCGCCGCATGTCGGCGCCCCGATCCACGGCAACCGATCCCGCGACCCAGGCCACGAACTCATCGAGCGAATCCTCGAGCCGGTGGCGCGGCTCGAAGCCCAGGATCGCGCGCGCCTTGCCGATGTCGGCAAAGCAGTTGCGGATATCGCCGGTGCGGGCGCGGTTCAGGATCTCCGGCGTGATCTCGGGCCGGCCCATGGCGCCGGCCAGAAGCCGGGCCACCCCCGAGATCGTGTAGGCCGTGCCCGAGCCCACGTTGATCACCTCGCCCGCCGCGTCCGGCGTCTCGAGCGCCAGACGGAAGGCCCGCGCCACGTCGCGCACATGCACGAAGTCGCGCTTCTGCTCGCCGTCCTCGAAGATCGTGGGCCGTTCGCCATTGGCCAGCCGCGAGGCGAAGTTGGCGAGCACCCCCGTGTAGGGGTTCGAGAGCGCCTGCCCCGCACCAAAGACATTGTACAGCCTCAGCGCCACCGCATCGACGCCGTAGGCCTCGCCGTGGATCAGGACGGCCTGTTCCTGCATGTATTTCGTCAGCGCGTAGATCGAGGCGAGATCGACCCGCTTGCCCTCGTCGGTCGGCACGGCGGTCAGCGGG
Source organism: Cereibacter azotoformans (assembly GCF_021391315.1). Taxonomy (NCBI): domain Bacteria; kingdom Pseudomonadati; phylum Pseudomonadota; class Alphaproteobacteria; order Rhodobacterales; family Paracoccaceae; genus Cereibacter; species Cereibacter azotoformans. The sequence continues at coordinate 2,226,489 of NZ_CP090021.1, forward strand.
CGCCCGTCGGCGTCCCGCGGGTTCCAGCGCGCCGCGCGGATGTCGGCCGCCTTGCGCCGCACGCGCTCGACCAGCGAGCCGTCCTCGCGCGCGTAGTGGCCCTCGCCATAGACGCTCATCGACGAGGCGACCACGATCCGCGACACCGGCCGGTCGATCAGCCGTTCGAGCAGGACCGCCGTCCCGAGGTCGTTCGCGCCCACATAGCGCGCGATCTCGTACATGGACTGCCCGACCCCCACCTCGGCGGCCAGATGGAGCACCGCATCGCAGCCCTGCAGCGCCGGGCCCAGCCGGTCGGCGTCGCGCATGTCGCCGCGGACCAGCTCGGCCCCCTCGGGCAGGCTGACGGAAACGCCGTCGTGAACCTGGTCGATCAGCGCATCGTAGAGGCGCACCTCATAGCCGTGCGCCAGCAGTTCCTCGGCGACGTGGCGGCCGATGAACCCGCAGCCGCCCGTGATGAGTATCCTCGCCATGAGAAGATCCTGAAGTTGTCATTGATGCTGTAGATGAACCGGCCAACAAGAGGATCACGGGAATGTTCCGGCGCCACCGCAGATTGTCGGCGGGATGGCGCCCTTCCGCCGCTGCGCGCCTTTCGCGCGCCTTCTTCCGACGCACCCGGAACAGATGGCGGCCGGCATCGTTCCGAAGCCGATCCTGAAGATGATCATGCAGAGAATGACCGACACCGGAGGACCCATGAACGTCTCTCTCACGCCCGCACGCGAGCGGCCCGCCGGCGCCCGGCAGATGCGCGCGGCGCGCCTGATCGGCCCCGGCCGGATCGAGATCGTGTCGCTGCCCCTGCCCGAACCGTCCCAGGGCGAGGTGCGGATCGCCATCGAGGCCTGCGGCGTCTGTGCCTCGAACCTCGGACCCTGGGCCGGACCCGAATGGATGAGCTATCCGACCGAGGCCGGCGGCATGGGCCACGAGGGCTGGGGCACGGTCGAGGCGCTCGGCGCGGGCGTGACCGGGCTGGCCGAGGGACAGCGCGTGGCCTTCCTCGGCCAGCGCAGCTACGCCAGCCACGAGATCGTGCCGGCGGCCCATGTCGTGCCGCTGCCCGAAGGCATCGCCTTTCCCGCCGAGCCGGTGGCCTGTGCGCTGAACATCTTCCGCCGCTCGGGCATCGGGCGCGGGGACAAGGTGGCGATCATCGGCGTGGGATTTCTGGGCGCCCTTCTCACGCGGCTTGCGGCGGATGCGGGCGCCGAAGTGATCGCCATCTCGCGCCGCGACGAGTCGCTGGCCATGGCGCGGCGCATGGGCGCCGCCCGGACGATCGCGATGCTCGACCATCAGGAGATCATCGACGAGGTGCGCGACCTCACCAACGGCTATTTCTGCGACGTGGTGATCGAGGCCGTTGGCAAGCAATGGCCGCTGGACCTTGCCGGAGAGCTGGTGGCCGAGGGCGGCCGGCTGGTGATCGCGGGCTATCATCAGGACGGGCCGCGCCAGGTGAACATGCAGCAGTGGAACTGGCGCGGCATCGACGTCGTGAACGCGCACGAACGGCGGCCCGAGACCTACCTGCGCGGGATGCGCGAGGCGGTCGAGGCGGTGCAGAAGGGCCGGCTCGATCTGGCGGGGCTGCTCACCCACAGCTTTCCGCTCGATCGGCTCGATGCGGCGCTCGATGCGACCCGCGACAAGCCCGAGGGGTTCGTGAAGGCGGTGGTGACATGCAGTTGAGCCTGGGTGCACGCACCCGCCCCCGGCTGGCCTTCGTGGGCCTTGGCTGGATCGGCCGCGCCCGGATGGAGGCACTGGCCGGGACCGGGGTGGCCGAGATCGTGGCCCTGGGCGATCCCGACCGGGCAGCGGTCGAGCGCGCGCTCGAACTGGCGCCGGAGGCGGCGGCCGTGGGCTCGCTCGAAGAGGCGCTGGCGCATCGGCCTGACGGGGTGGTGATCGCCACGCCGAGCGCCCGTCATGCCACCGAAAGCCTCGCGGCGCTCGAGGCGGGCTGCGCGGTCTTCTGCCAGAAGCCGCTCGGACGCACGGCGCAGGAGGTGCGGGCCGTCGTCGAGGCCGCCGCGCGGGCCGACCGGCTGCTCGGCGTCGATCTCTCCTATCGGCTGACGGCGGCGATGGCGGCGATCCGCCCCCTGGTCGCCTCGGGCGATCTGGGGCGCGTGTTCGCGATCGATCTGACCTTCCACAACGCCTACGGGCCCGACAAGGCGTGGTTCTACGATCGCGCCCTGTCGGGGGGCGGCTGCGTGATGGATCTGGGCGTTCATCTCGTGGATCTCGCGCTCTGGTCCCTGGACTGGCCCGAGGTGCGCCATGTCGAGGCGCAGATGCTGGCCGCCGGCCGGCCCGCGCGGGCGCATGAGGTGGAGGATTACGCCGTCGCCACCCTGCAGACCGCCGAGGGCTGCGTGATCCGCCTCGCCTGTTCCTGGAAGCTGCAGGCCGGGCGCGAGGCGGTGATCGAGGCGCATTTCCACGGAACCCAGGGCGGGGCCAGTCTCGCCAATGTCGGCGGCTCCTTCTACGACTTCGCCGCCCACCGCCATCATGGCACCGGCACCCGGCCCCTTGCCGAGCCGCCCGATCCGTGGGGCGGCCGTGCCCTCGCCGCCTGGGCCGAACGGCTGGCGGCCGGCGAGAGGTTCGACCCGGAGGCACGGCATCTGGTGACGCTGCACGAGGTGCTCGACCGGATCCACGCGGCCGGAACCCGCGGCGACGGCGGCGGTTGAGCCGGCATGGCACCCCGCAGCTACTGGAAAGGCTATCTGAAGCTGTCGCTCGTCACCTGCCTGGTGACGCTGATGCCGGCCACCTCGGACGCCGAGCGGGTGCGGTTCCGCACGCTCAACGGCAAGACGGGTCATCCGGTCGTCAGCCGATACCTCGATGCCGGAACGGGGGCCGTGGTGGGAGACGAGGACCGGGTGAAGGGCTATCCCCGTGGAGAGGACGAGCATGTGATCCTCGAGGAGGAGGAACTCGAGGCGGTTGCGCTCGACAGTGCCCGGACCATCGACATCGACTGTTTCGTGCCCTCCGACGAGATCGCCTGGATCTGGTATGACCGGCCGCACTACCTGATGCCTGCGGACCCGATCGGCGAGGAGGCGTTCGCCGTGATCCGCGAGGCAATGCGCGCGACGGACCGTTCGGGCATCGCGCGGCTCGTGCTGGGCGGGCGCGAGCGCGCGGTCCTGCTCATGCCGCGCGGCACGGGGATCATCCTCTGGACGCTCCGCTTCGGCGACGAGGTCCGGCCGGAGGAGGAGTATTTCGCCGGCATCGGTGGCGGGAAGCCCGACGCCAAGGCGCTGGCCCTCGTCAAGCGGCTGATCGACGAGCGGACGCGCAAGTGGGAGCCCGACATGGTCGAGGACCCGGTGCAGGAGAACCTGCTGGAGCTGATCCGGTCGAAGAAGCCGAAGAAGGGCACGCGGAAGAGCGGCCCGAAGACGGCCCGGGGCGGCGACAATGTCGTGAACATCATGGATGCGCTCAGGAAGAGCATCGACGGCAAGGGCAAGCGTTGACACGGGCAGCGGAGCCGTCCTTGGGGCCATCGAGGCCCCTGCGGACGGCGTTGCCACGGAAGACGGCTCGGTCGGCCGCGTAACTGTCCGGCGAGCGGTCCTTGACCTCTGCAAGCGCGGCGTTCAGGCGCCGCGAGGAGGCAGCCGCACATCCTGGCGCACAGGCTCAGCCGAGCGCCGCGGGTCCGCCGCCGAAGGCCGATGTCCGAGGGCCTCCACATGCCCTGTCCGCGGCAGCGCCGAAGGCGGGGGTTCGATGCCCCCGCCTCCGGCACCCCCGGGCAGGTCACACCTTCAGGACGATCTTGCCGACGTGCGACGAGCCTTCCATCCTTGCGTGGGCCTGTGCGGCCTCCTCGAGGGGAAACTCGCTGTCCATCACCGGCCGCAACGCCCCCCTCACCACCATCGGCCAGACATGCGTCTCGAGATCGCGGGCGTAGCGGTCCTTGGCCAGGTCGCTCTGCGGGCGCAGGGTCGAGCCGGTGATCGTCAGGCGGCGCATCATCACCTCGGCAAAGTTCAGTTCGATCCGGGTGCCCTCGAGGAAGGCGATCTGCACCAGCCGTCCTTCGGTCGCCAGCGCCTTCACGTTGCGCGGCAGGTAGCTGCCCCCCACCATGTCGAGGATGAGGTCCGCGCCGCCCTCGGTCTTCAGGACCGCCACGAAATCCTCCTCGCGGTAGTTGATCGCCCGCTCGGCGCCGAGGCCGCGGCAGGCGGCGCATTTCTCCTCCGATCCGGCGGTGGCGAAGACGCGCGCGCCCAGCGCCGTCGCCATCTGGATCGCCGTCGTGCCGATGCCCGAGGAACCGCCGTGCACGAGGAACCGCTCGCCCGCCAGGAGACCCCCGCGCAGCACCACGTTCGACCAGACCGTGAAGCAGGTCTCGGGCAGGCAGGCGGCCTCGCGCAGGCCGAGGCCTTCGGGAATGGGCAGCGCATGGCCGGCCGGTGTCACGGCATATTCCGCATAACCTCCGCCCGGCAGGAGCGCGCAGACCTCGTCGCCCACCGTCCAGCGCTCGACGCCGGGGCCGACGGCCGCGACCGTGCCCGCGGCCTCGAGCCCCGGCAGGGGCGAGGCGCCGGGCGGGGGCGCATAGGCGCCGGCCCGCTGCAGCGCATCGGGCCGGTTGACGCCGGCGTAGGCGATGCGGATCAGGATCTGGCCATGCCCCGGCACCGGGACCGGAACGGTGCAGGGCCGCAGCACATCGGGCGCGCCGGGGCGGGAAATCTCCACGGCGCGCATCGTCTCAGGCAGGCTCACGCGGTTCTCCTTCATCGGGTGGGGCCCGGCCCCGCGCGCGTCGCGGCCGGGAGGGGTGGCAGGCCGATCAGTGGTGGCCCGTCCGGCCCGGCACGTCGGCATGGGCAGCGGGTGCATGGACCCGCCGCATGACCATCCGCGGCCCGGCCGTCATCGCCCGCACCAGCGGATTGCGCTGCGCCTCGGCCTTAAGCTTCTCGATCCGCAGCACGTCGTCGATGCGCCGGTCGAGGAACTCCCAGGTGGCGTAATGGCCCGGCGTCTCGTCGCCCAGCCAGTAGAGCACCGTCGCGCCATAGACCGCCGAGAGCGTGGCGCGCTTGGTGTACCAGTTCACGTCGCGCGACGTGTCGCCGAGCGCCATCCAGATCCGGTCGGCCGTCCCCCACAGGGCGCGCGCCCCGTCGGCGGCGTGCTGCGGCAGGCTGAAGAGCGTCGAGCCCCGGCGCACCAGCTCCTTGTCCTCGACCGCCTCGAGGCGGAAGCGGATCAGCGCCGCCACCCGCTCCGAGTAGCGCATCGAGCCAAGATCGACGGTCGCCGCCTTCTCGAGCATCCGTTCGTTGCCGCGGCGGTGGTAGGCCAGCGCGAGATCCACCCCGCCGCGCGGAAAGAGCGCGCGGGCCAGCCCCGGCGCCACACCCGAATCGTGCACCGACGCGCGGAGCGTCGCGTCGGACCAGCCGTCGAAGGGCACATGCATCACCGCGGCATCGAGGATCGCGTCGCGGGCCTTCTCGTTTCCATCCCGTTTGTCCATGGCCATTCCTTTCCGGTTCCCTGAGGTGACTTGCCACCCTTGTCGTTGTCAGTGCTGGCGGAAGAACAACCGGCTTGTCCAGAGGATCCAGCGCCCCTTCCCCGCCCGCGGGCGGTGGACAAGCCTTTCCGTCTTTGATATAGGCGCCCGACCTGCTTATCTTGCAACTCTAACCTAGGAAGGTGGTGACAACCACATGCAGGTCAGCGTCCGCGACAACAACGTCGAACAGGCCCTTCGGGCCCTCAAGAAAAAGCTCCAGCGCGAAGGCGTGTTCCGCGAAATGAAGCTCAAGCAGCATTTCGAGAAACCCTCCGTCAAGCGCGCCCGTGAGCAAGCCGAAGCGGTCCGCCGTGCGCGCAAGCTCGCGCGCAAGAAGGCGCAACGCGAAGGCGCTCTCTGAGACGTCAGCGCGAAGCTGGGCGAGCCTTCGGGTTCGCCACCATCGGACCCCCGTCGCGCAAGTGTCGGGGGTTTTCCTTTCCGGTGCGGCAGCAGCGCATGGCGAAGGATCGCCACCAAGGGTTGCAATGGCCTGCCCGCGTGGTTTTATCCCTTCATTGACCCTGCCAGATCCACGCGGCCGGAGTTCCGGCCCGGGCCAAGAAACCAGACCCAGTTCAGAAGGCACTTCCGCCATGGCGATCGACATGCTCTCGACCTTCATCAAGCCGATGCACCGGGAGGGCAAGAAGTTCGTTGCCATCTTCGCGGGCGTGACGCTGCTGCTGTTCCTGATCTGGGAACCCCTGGGCTGGATCGGGGTGCTTCTGACCGTCTGGTGCTACTATTTCTTCCGCGATCCGGTGCGCATCACCCCCACCCGCGAAGGGCTGATCGTCAGCCCCGCCGATGGCGTCGTCTCGCTGATCGAACCCGCGGTCCCGCCGGCCGAACTGGGGATGGGGCCCGAACCGATGACCCGCGTCTCGGTCTTCATGAGCGTCTTCGACTGCCATGTGAACCGCGCGCCCATCGGCGGCACGGTGACGGCGGTCGCCTACCGGCCCGGCAAGTTCCTGAACGCCTCGCTCGACAAGGCGAGCGTGGACAACGAGCGCAATGCGCTGGCCATCCGGCTCGCCGACGGGCGGCAGATCGCGGTGGTCCAGATCGCGGGCCTCGTCGCGCGCCGCATCCTGTGCGACGTCAAGGAGGGCACGCCGCTTCTGACCGGCGAGCGGTTCGGGATGATCCGCTTCGGCTCGCGGCTGGATGTCTATCTCCCCGAAGGGGTGGAGCCGCTCGTCAGCATCGGTCAGGTCATGACGTCGGGGGAGACGGTGCTGGCCGACCTCACCAGCACGGAGGCGCGCCGCTCCGGCGCGGCCCGCTGACCGATGTTGCGGCGCGGCGACGACCGGAGCCTGCCGATCCTGATGCTCCTGCCGAATCTGGTGACGATCACCGGGCTCTGCGCGGGGCTGACGGCGATCCGCTTCATCATGGTGGGCCGGTTCGACCTCGCCGCCATGCTGATCGTCTTCGCGGCGGCCATCGACGGGCTCGACGGGCTGATCGCGCGGCGCCTCAACGCCCAGTCGAGCTTCGGGGCCGAACTCGACTCGCTCTCGGACTTCCTGAACTTCGGCGTCACGCCGGGCCTTCTGGTCTTCCAGTATGCGCTGGCGGGCACCTATTCCACGAGCTGGGTCTTCGTGCTGGTCTACACGATCTGCGGCTGCCTGCGGCTTGCGCGGTTCAACATCAACCGCGACACGCCTTTGCCACCCGGCATCAAGCCGCATTTCACCGGCGTGCCGGCGCCGGGGGGCGCGCTGCTCGCGCTGCTGCCGGTCTTCATGTCGCTACAGGGGCTGATCGATGCCCGCGACTTCCCCGTCGCCTACGGGATCTATCTGGCGCTGGTCGGGTTGCTCATGACGAGCCGGATCCCGACCATCTCGCCCAAGTCAATGCGAATCCCGCGCGACAAGGCGATCTTCGTGCTGATCGGCACCGTGATCGTGATCGGGCTGCTGGTGACGCGGTTCTGGCTTCTGATGGTTCTGGTGGGGCTCGCCTACCTCGGCGTGACCGGCCTGTCGATCGTGAACTACCTGCGCCGCTGGCGCAACTGAGTGTAACGGAAGAGGGATGGACGCATGGAACTTGACGCGGTGAGCCGGAGCTACAAGCGGTGGGCGCCGATCTACGACTTCAGCTTCGGCAAGGTCAGCGAGAGTCCGCGCCGCCGCACGGCGACGCATGTGAACGCCCGTGGCGGCCGCGTGCTCGAGGTGGGCGTGGGCACGGGCCTGTCGCTGCCGCTCTACAGCCGCCGCGTCGAGGTGACCGGCATCGACTTCTCGCACGAGATGCTGGCCAAGGCGCGCGAGAAGGTCGAGGAACTCGGCCTGACGCCGGTGAAGCAGCTTCGCCAGATGGACGCGCGCGAGATCGACTTCCCCGATGAGACCTTCGACACGGTGGTGGCGATGTTCCTCGTCTCGGTGGTGCCCGAGCCCGAACGTGTCGTCTCCGAGATGGCCCGCGTCTGCAAGTCCGGCGGCGAGGTCGTCATCGTGAACCATTTCGCCCGCGAAAAGGGCCCGCTTGCCGCCGTCGAAAAGGCGCTCGCGCGGTTCGAGAACACGCTAGGCTGGCATTCGGACTTTTCCATCGAGCGGGTCACGGGCGATCCGCGCCTCGAGGTGGTCGAACAGGCCCCGATGGGGCCGGGTGGCCTCTTCACATTCCTGCGCTTCCGGCGCCGTTGAGCCGCCCCGATCCTGCGCCCCGCGGGGCGCGGGATGCCGGCCCCGGCGGGGCTGTCACACCTGGATCGCCGTGGTCTTGAACACGGTCCGCAGCGCAAAGCTCGAATGCATCTGCGCCACGCCCGGCAGGCGCGAGAGATACTGCCGGTGGATGCGGGCGAAATCCTCGGTGTCCTGCGCCACGATCTTCAGCAGATAGTCGGCCGTCCCCGCCATCAGGTGACATTCGAGGATGTCGGGCACGCGTGCCACCTCGCGCTCGAACCGGTCGAGAAGGTCGTCGGCCTGCCCCTGCAAGGTGATCTCGACGAACACGGTCGTCGGCCGCGCCAGCTTGCGCGCGTCCAGCAACGCGACATAGCCCGCGATGTAGCCCTCTTCCTCCAGCCGCTGCACGCGCCGGTGGCAAGCCGAGGGCGACAGGTTCACCCGCTCGGACAGCTCGGCGTTGGTGATGCGGCCCTGCTTCTGCAGGACGGTGAGGATCCGGCGGTCTGTCGCGTCAAGTTCCATTCAGGTGCAAGGTTCTTCGACTGAGGATGGCATCTGCGAAAGATCCTACCCCCCCGCCCCGGCGCCGTCACGCGAGATTTCAAAGCACCGCCGCGCCGCAGGGTGCATGGTCGAAGAAAATGATCAGGGAGGAAGGATCATGAGGATTGGCTGCCCGCGGGAGATCAAGCCGCAGGAATATCGCGTGGGTCTCACGCCTCATGCCGCACGCGAAGCCGTGGCCCACGGGCATGAGGTGCTGGTGGAAACCGGGGCCGGCGCGGAGGCGGGCTTTCCCGACGAGGATTACCGGACGGCCGGCGCCCGGCTGGTCTCCACCGCCGAAGAGCTTTTCGCCGAAGCCGACCTGATCGTGAAGGTGAAGGAGCCGCAGCCGGTCGAGCGCAAGCGGCTGCGCGAGGGGCAGGTGCTGTTCACCTATCTCCATCTGGCCCCCGATCCCGAGCAGACGCGCGACCTGCTGGCCTCGGGCGTCACGGCCATCGCCTACGAGACGGTGACGGACGCGCGGGGCGGCCTGCCGCTGCTGGCGCCCATGTCCGAGGTGGCGGGCCGGCTCGCGCCGCAGGTGGGCGCCTGGACCTTGCAGAAGGCCAACGGCGGGCGGGGAGTCCTTCTCGGCGGTGTTCCGGGGGTGGGCCCGGCGAAGGTGGTGGTGATCGGCGGCGGCGTGGTTGGCACCCATGCGGCGCGGATCGCCGCCGGCATGGGCGCCGACGTGACCGTGCTCGACCGCTCGCTGCCGAGGCTCCGCGCGCTCGACGAGGCGTTCGGCACGCTCTTTCGCACCTCCTACGCCTCGAGCGGCAACACGGCCGAGCAGGTGGCCGGCGCCGATCTGGTGATCGGGGCGGTGCTGATCCCGGGCGCCGCCGCGCCCCGGCTGGTGAGCCGGGCGCAACTGTCCGAGATGAAGCCGGGAGCTGCGATCGTCGATGTGGCGATCGACCAGGGCGGCTGCTTCGAGACCTCCCGCCCGACCACGCATCAGGACCCGATCTACGAGGTGGACGGGGTAATGCACTATTGCGTGGCCAACATGCCGGGGGCGGTGGCCCGCACCTCGACGCTGGCCCTCGGCAACGCGACCATGCCCTTCCTGCTCGCGCTCGCGGACAAGGGGTGGAAGCGCGCCTGCGAAGAGGACCCGCATCTGCTCGCGGGCCTCAACACCCACGCCGGGCATCTGACCTATTACGCCGTGGGACGCGCGCTCGAAATCGACGTGCTGTCGCCCCAGCTTGCGCTGAAGATGTAAGACCGGCGGCCGGGCCGCCCGGCCCGGCCACCGTCAGGCCGAGGCCTTTTTCAGAAGATCCCGGATCTCGGCCAGCAACTGCTCCTGCGTGGGTCCGGCCGGCTCGGCCTCGGCCGCGGGCGGGCTCTTGTGCAGGGCGGTCTCCTTCACCCGGTTCACCATCTTCACCAGCAGGAACACGACCCAGGCGATGATGAGGAAGTTGATGACGGCGGTGATGAAGGCGCCGTAGGCAAAGACCGGCGCGCCTGCCTCGCGGGCGGCGGCGAGGCTCGTGTAGTCGCCGTCGCCGAGGTTCACGAACAGGTTCGAGAAGTCGATCCCGCCGGTGATGAGCCCGATGACCGGGTTGATCAGATCGGCCACCAGGCTCGAGACGATGCCGGTGAAGGCCGCACCTATGATGATGCCCACCGCCATGTCCATCACATTGCCCTTGGCGATGAAGGACCGGAACTCGTCGAGAATGCTCATGCCCGTCTCCTGCTGTCGCAGCCGGAGGATGCTCCGGCCTCCCGCGCGACCATAGCGGCCCCTGGGGCGGAACGGAAACGCCTGCACTCAGACGGGCCGCCTCACTGCATCAGCGCGCCAAGCACGGCCATCGCCTCGGGCGAATCCCAGTCGGCGTCCCCGATGAGCCGCGCCACCTCGCGCCCCTCGGGATCGAGGACCAGCGTCACCGGCAGCCCCATCACCCCGATCTGCCGGGCCAGGGCCGACTTCGGATCGCGCAGCACGGGCAGGTGCGTGACCTCGGCCTCCTCGAAGAACTTGCGGATGCCGGGCACGGCGTTGCGGCCGGTGGCCACCGTGACCACCGAGAACCCCTCGCCGCCCATCTCGGCCTCGAGCCGGTCGAGCGTCGGCATCTCCTCGCGGCAGGGGGCGCACCAGGTGGCCCAGAAGTTCGCCACCACCCAGCGGCCGCGCCAGTCCGAGAGCGACCGCGGCGCCTCGTCGAGATCGGCAAGCATCACCTCGGGCAGCGGCCTGGCCTCGGCATGGATGACAAGCTTCTTCATGTCTCCGGCCAGGAGAGTGCGCGCCTCGGCCGGCCCCGCCGCCGCGCCGTTTGCACCGAAGGTCAAGGCCGTGTAGATCACGGCAAACAGCAGACGCAGCATTCCACCTCCCGAAGGCTTTCCATGTCCGACGCGCCCGTTTCCTCCTCCGCCGCCAACGCCATGTGGGGCGGCCGCTTCGCCGCCGGCCCCGACGCGATCATGCAGGCGATCAACGCCTCGATCGGGTTTGACAAGCGGCTCTACGCGCAGGACATCCGCGGCTCGCGCGCCCATGCCGCGATGCTTGCGGCGCAGGGCATCCTGAGTTCTAGGGATGCCGAGGCGATCGGGGAAGGGCTTCTCACCGTCTTGTCAGAGATCGAGGCCGGCGGCTTCCCGTTCCGGGTCGAGCTCGAGGACATCCACATGAACGTGGAGGCGCGGTTGAAGGAGCTGATCGGCGAGCCCGCCGGCCGGCTGCACACCGCGCGCTCGCGCAACGATCAGGTGGCGGTGGATTTCCGCCTGTGGGTCCGCGACCAGTGCGACGCCGCCATCACCGGGATCGAGGCGCTGATGCAGGCCTTCGTCGCGCAGGCCGAGGCGGGGGCCGACTGGGTGATGCCGGGCTTCACCCACCTGCAGACGGCGCAGCCGGTGACCTGGGGCCATCACATGCTGGCCTATGTCGAGATGCTGGCCCGCGACCGCTCGCGCTTCGCCGATGCCCGCGCCCGGATGAACGAGTGCCCGCTCGGCGCCGCGGCGCTGGCGGGGACCGGCTTCCCCATCGACCGGCACATGACGGCGGCGGCGCTCGGCTTCGACCGGCCGACGGCGAACAGCCTCGATTCCGTCTCTGATCGCGACTTCGCGCTGGAGTTCCTGTCGGCCTCGGCGATCTGCGCCCTGCACCTGTCGCGCTTCGCCGAAGAGCTGGTGATCTGGTCCTCGGCGCAGTTCCGGTTCGTGCGGCTCTCGGACCGCTGGACCACCGGCTCGTCGATCATGCCGCAGAAGAAGAACCCGGACGCGGCGGAACTGCTGCGGGCCAAGCTCGGCCGGGTGCTCGGTGCGGCGGTGGCGCTCTTCACGGTGATGAAGGGCCTGCCGCTGACCTATTCCAAGGACATGCAGGAAGACAAGGAACAGGTCTTCGACGCGGCCGACACGCTGATGCTGGGGCTCGCCGCCATGACCGGCATGGTGGCCGACATGCAGGCCAACCGCGAAAGCCTCGCCGCCGCCGCCGCCTCGGGCTTCTCGACCGCGACCGATCTCGCCGACTGGCTGGTGCGCGAGCTGGATCTGCCCTTCCGCGACGCGCACCATGTGACGGGCACGCTCGTCGCCCGCGCCGAGGCCCGCGGCTGCGACCTGCCCGACCTGACGCTGGCCGAGATGCAGGAGGTTCATCCGGGCATCCGCGAGGATGTGTTCGCCGTCCTCGGCGTCGCGAATTCCGTGCGCAGCCGCACCTCCTACGGCGGCACCGCGCCCGACAATGTCCGCGCGCAGGCCGCGCGCTGGAAAGAGCTGCTGGGAGGCACCGCATGAAAGTCCCGCTGATCCTTCTCGTCCTCGCACTGGCCGGCTGCGGCATCGACGGCCCGCCGCTGCGGCCCGGCACCGACCAGCCGGTCGAGGTTCAGCCCGGCCTCACGATCGGCGGCACCGCCGAGTTCGGCATCAGGAGCAACTGAGCACGATGGGTCGGGCGCTTCTCCTGCTTCTGGCGCTCGCCGCCTGCGCCGACCCGAATGCACCGCATCTCGGGCTGGGCGTCGGCGTCGGACCGGGAGGGGTGAGCGTCCATCCCCGCATGTCCACCCGCGTGGGCGCGACGAGCGTCGGCGTGTCCCCGTATGGCGCCTCGGTGGGCACGGGCATCGGCAATGTGGGCGTCGCCGTTGGAGGAGGATTCTGACATGTCCCCGCTGCGCATGATCTTTCTGGCCCTCGCGATCTGGGGCGCCATCCACCCGATGTATCACTTCGTCTCCTACATGGTGACGACGGGCGAAGGGTTCGGCGGCCTGATCGACGCCTGGTATGTGAACGCCTCGACCACGGGCCTCGTTTGGGACCTGACCATCGCGGCCATCACGCTCACGGTCTGGATCCTCGCCGAGTGCGTCTCCCGCAGGACCTGGATCGCCCTGGTGGCCATCCCGGCCACCTTCCTGATCGGCGTCTCCTGCGGGCTGCCGCTTTATCTGTTCCTCCGTTCGCGCCCCGTCACCTGAGGTTGCGGCCCTTCCGACCCCCAAGACCGAGACATCATGGACCATTTCCTCTACCGCAACGGGTCGCTCCACGCCGAGGAGGTGCCGCTGGCCGATATCGCCGCCACCGTGGGCACCCCCTTCTACTGCTATTCCTCGGCCACGCTCGAGCGGCACTACCGGCTCTTCACCGAGGCGCTGACCCCGCTGCCGCACATGGTCTGCTTCGCGATCAAGTCGCTGTCGAACCTCGCGGTGCTGAAGCTCCTGGGCGATCTCGGCGCGGGGATGGATGTGGTCTCGGGCGGGGAATATCTGCGCGCGCGCGCCGCGGGCGTGCCGGGCGAGCGGATCGTCTTCTCGGGCGTGGGCAAGACGCGCGAGGAGATGCGGATCGCGCTCGAAGGCGGGATCCGCCAGTTCAACGTGGAATCCGAGCCCGAGATGCGGGCGCTGTCCGAGGTGGCGGCCTCGATGGGCCTGCGCGCGCCCATCGCCGTGCGGGTGAACCCGGATGTGGATGCCCGCACGCACGAGAAGATCGCCACCGGCAAGAAGGAAAACAAGTTCGGCATCCCGATCGCGCGCGCCTCCGAGGTCTATGCCGAGGCCGCGGCCCTGCCGGGGCTGGAGGTCGTGGGCATCGACGTTCACATCGGCTCGCAACTGACCGACCTCGAACCGTTCGAGCAGGCCTACCTCAAGGTCGCCGACCTGACCGGACGCCTGCGCGCCGAGGGCCATGAGATCCGCCGGCTCGATCTTGGCGGGGGCCTCGGCATCCCCTACACCCGCTCGAACGAGGCCCCTCCCCTGCCGACCGATTACGGCGCGCTCATCAAGCGCACGGTCGGGCATCTCGGCTGCGAGATCGAGATCGAGCCGGGGCGGCTGATCTCGGGCAATTCGGGCGTGCTGGTCAGCCGGGTCATCTATGTCAAGAACGGCGAGGGGCGCGACTTCCTGATCCTCGACGCGGCGATGAACGATCTCGTGCGGCCTTCGATGTATGGCGCGCACCACGACATCGTGCCGGTGGCCGAGGCCGCACCGGGCACCGAGGGCCAGCCCTACGACGTCGTGGGACCGATCTGCGAGACGGGGGACACTTTCGCCAAGGCGCGTTCGCTGCCGCCCATGTCCGAGGGCGATCTCGTGGCCTTCCGCTCGGCCGGCGCCTACGGCGCGGTGATGGCCTCGGAATACAACTCGCGTCCGCTGGTGCCCGAGGTGCTGGTGCGCGGGGATCACTTCGCCGTCATACGGGCGAGACCGACGTTTGACGAAATGCTGAGGCGCGATAGCATCCCTGAATGGCTGTGACGCGCGCAGCCTCAGTCAGGCGAGGCGCATGGCCCAGAAGAACCGCGACACCGCCCCGGACCCCGCGACCGAGACGGCCCTTGCCCGTCTGATCTGGCCGCTCCGCCTGACCTGGGCGGGGCTCTGGGCCGAGCGGCTTGCGCGCGGCTTCTGGCCGGTCTGGACGATCCTGATCGCCACGCTGGCGGCGCTGGTCCTCGGGGTGCAGGATGCCCTGCCGCTCGAGTGGGTGCAGGGCGGGCTGGCGGCGACGGGCCTCGCGGCGCTGGTTGCCGCGGGTGTCGGCCTGCGGACCTTCCGCAGGCCTGGCCGGGCGGAGGCGCTGGCGCGTCTCGACGCGTCGCTGCCGGGCCGGCCGATCTCCTCCATGACCGACGCGCAGGCCATCGGCAGCGCCGATCCCTGGTCGCGCGCGATCTGGGAGACCCATCGCCGCCGGATGGCGGAACGTGCGGCCCTCGCCCGACCGGTTCCGCCGGACCTGCGGCTTGCGCGCCGCGATCCGTTCGCGCTGCGCTACCTGGCGCTGACGGCGCTGGTGGTGGCGCTGATGTTCGGCTCGGTCTGGCGTGTGGCTTCGGTGACGGGGCTTGCCGGAAGCGGGGCCGAGGCGATGGTCGGGCCGAGCTGGGAGGCCTGGGCGCAGCCCCCCTCCTACACCGGCAAACCCTCGCTTTATCTCAATGACATCGACGTGCCCGAGATCACGCTGCCCGTGGGCAGCCGGCTGCAGATCCGCCTCTATGGCGAGGTGGGATCGCTGACCGTCAGCGAGAGCGTCTCGGGCCGTCCGGCGGGCGAGGCCCCGGCCGGCCCCGCGCAGGATGTCGAGGTGCGCCAGAGCGGCGCCGTCACGATCGACGGTCCCGCCGGCCGCGCCTGGAAGGTGATGGCGCTGGCCGATCGCCCGCCGCTCGTCACCGCCGACGGACACATGGAGCGCGAGGCGGACGGGCAGATGAAGCTCTCGTTCGCGGCGCAGGACGATTACGGCGTGACCGGCGGGCAGGCGACGATCCTGCTCGACCTGCCCGCCGTGGATCGCCGCTTCGGCCTGGAGATCGACCCGGAACCGCGCGAGCCGGTGACGCTGGACCTGCCTCTGCCGATCTCGGGCAGCCGGGCCGACTTCACCGAAACGCTGGTCGAGGATCTGGCCAAGCATCCGTTCGCCAACCTGCCCGTCGTGCTGAACCTGACGGTGACCGATGCGGCGATGCAGGAGGGCCGGGCCGAGCCGCTGAAGGTGGTGCTGCCGGGCCGGCGCTTCTTCGACCCGCTGGCCGCGGCGCTGATCGAGCTGCGGCGCGACCTGCTCTGGAATCGGGCGAACGGCCCGCGGACGGCGCAGATCCTCCACGCCGTCACCCATGCGCCCGACGAGCTCTTCCGCAACGAGCGCGCCTTCCTGCGCACACGGGTGCTGATGCGGAGCCTCGACGCCGAGGCCGCCACCCTGACGCCGGCGCTGCGCGACGAAATCGCCGAACAGCTCTGGGAGATCGCCCTGATGGTCGAGGAAGGCGATCTCGCCTCGGCGCTCGAGGCGTTGCGGCGCGCACAGGACCGGCTGGACGAGGCGATCCGAAACGGCGCCTCCCCCGACGAGATCCAGCGCCTCATGGACGAGATGCGGCAGGCGCTCGAGAATTACATGCGCGAGCTGGCCGAAGAGGCGATGCGCAACCCCGACCAGCAGCAATCCGAGAACCGGCAGACGATGGAGATGTCCGGGGACCAGCTGCAGGAGATGCTCGACAAGCTGCAGGAGCTGATGGAGCAGGGCCGGATGGCCGAAGCGGCCGAGCTGATGGAGATGATGCGTCAGCTGATGGAGAACATGCAGGTCACGATGGGCGAAGGCCAGGGCCAGGGGCCGGGCAGCCAGGCGATGCGGGACCTGTCGGAGACGCTGCGCGACCAGCAGGGCCTGTCGGACGAATCCTTCCGCCAGTTGCAGCGCGGGCCGAACGGCCAGCCCCGCGGCGGCGAGGAGGGCGAGGGTGAGGGCCAGGACGGCCGCAGCCTCGCCGACCGCCAGCGCGAACTGGGCGACCGGCTGAACGGGACGCAGCGGGGCGACCTGCCCGGACAGGGCAGCGAGCGCGGCGAGAGCGGCCGCCGCTCGCTCGACGAGGCGGGTCGGGCGATGCGCGAGGCCGAGCGGGCCCTGCGCGAGGGCGATATGCCCGGCGCGCTCGACCGGCAGGCCGAGGCGATGGAGCGGCTGCGCGAGGGGATGCGCGAGTTGGGCGAGGCCATGGCCGAGGAGCAGCGCCAGCAGAACGGCGAGGGCCAGGGCGAGGCCTTCGGACGGGCGGATCCCAACAGCCAGCGCGATCCGCTGGGCCGCGAGCCGGGCGAGACCGGCCGGATCGGCTCGGACCGCAACATGCTGCAGGGAGAGGATGTCTATCGCCGGGCGCAGGATCTGCTGGACGAGATCCGGCGCCGTTCGGGCGATCTCTCGCGACCCGAGATCGAGCGGGAGTATCTGCGCCGGTTGCTCGACATGTACTGACGGAAGCGGGGGGCTGTCTGCCCCCCGCACCCCCCGAGGATATTTTCACAGAGTGAAGGGACGCCCTGTCAGCCGCCGCTGCGGAGCCGCTCGGCCGCCGCGCGCAGCAGCCGGTCGAGGAGGAGCCGCGCCTCGTCCACCCCCGCCACGTAGCGGCGCAGGGCGGGCTCCGCGCCGGGGATCTCGGCCGCGATCCGGGGCGCCATGACATAGGCCAGCGCGAGCACCAGCGCCGCGAAGATCATCAGGAAGAACCCGGCGCGATGGGCCGCACGCGACGGGCGAACCGGCGCTGCCGCGGGCAGAAGGTCGTCGGCGGGGCGGGCGGTGTTCGAGCGGAGGCTGGAATTGATCTCCTCGATGTCGGGGAGCAGATCGCGGCGCGGGCGCGGCATGGATTCCGCGAGGGCCGCTTCGGGTGGCGGGGGCGCGGCCGGGGCCGCGGAGGCAGCGGGCGCCGGATCGGCGCCCTCGGCCTCGCGCTGGCGGGCGGCCAGTTCGGCCTCTTCGCGCAGGACGGCCAGGAGGCCCTTGTCGAGGCTGCGGCTGGGCGGTGCGACGGGCGCGGGTTCGGGAGAGGCCTCGTCGTCCTCCTCCTCATCGGGGAGCGGCGGCAGGGGCGCCGCGGGAACCGGCGCGGATGCAGGGGACGGCGGCGGCGCCTCTGGCGTGGGGCTCAGGGCGACCGGGCGCTCGGGCTCCGGCGCGGGGGCCAGGGAGACCGG
Source organism: Cereibacter azotoformans (assembly GCF_021391315.1). Classification (NCBI taxonomy): domain Bacteria; kingdom Pseudomonadati; phylum Pseudomonadota; class Alphaproteobacteria; order Rhodobacterales; family Paracoccaceae; genus Cereibacter; species Cereibacter azotoformans. Next base: position 2,244,335 of record NZ_CP090021.1, read on the forward strand.
GCGCTGGAACCATCCGTGGCCGCAGTTGGAGCACTGGACATCCCGCCCCTCTGGCGGGATGGCATCATCGGACACCTCGTATTGCGCATCGCAATTCGGGCAAATCAGCCGCATGTCCCTCTTCCTGCCCCATGTTCTGGTTCTTGCCTCATCTTGTAGCGCCGTTGGCCGGCCCATCCAAGCCTTTGCGGCCGCGCCGCACCGAGCCGCATTGAAACCGCGCACAGGTCGGTTAAGACTGCGGCCGCATCGCGGGGACCCGAGGAGAGTGCAGGCGTGATCGCCTTCGACAATGTCGCCTACAGTTACGGCGGGGGGGAACTCCTGTCGGAGATCTCGCTGCGTCTCACGCCGGGGTCGTTCCATTTCCTGACCGGACCTTCCGGCTCGGGCAAGTCCACCTTCCTCAAGCTCTGCTACGCCGAACTGCTGCCAACGGCCGGCAGCGTCACCATATTCGACCGCGAGGTGCGCAGCCTCGGCCGGGACGAGGTGGCCAGGATGCGTCGGCGCGTGGGCGTGGTCCATCAGGATTGCCAGTTCCTCGACCACCTGCCGCTGGCGGCAAACGTCACCCTGCCGCTGGCGGTCACGGGGCGCGAGACGAACGCGCAGGATCTGGCCGACCTGATGGCCTGGGTCGGCCTCGGGCAGCTGGCGGATGCGCTGCCGCCCGCCTTGTCGGGGGGCGAGCGGCAGCGGGCCGCCGTGGCCCGGGCCATCATCACCTCGCCCGACGTGCTTCTGGCGGACGAGCCCACGGGGAACCTCGACTGGGAGATGTCGCTGCGGCTCTTGAAACTGCTGGTCGAGCTGAACCGGATGGGGACCACGATCCTGGTCGCGACCCACGATCTCAACCTGATCCGCAACGCCAAGCAGCAGGTGGCGGCGCGGGTGCTGCGGATCTCGAACCGGCGCATCCAGCTTGCGGGGGCCGACCTGTGACCCTGCGCGAGCTTCTGAGCGAGATCGCCACCCCGGACCGGCAGGCGGACCGGGTGGTGCCACCGTCGGGCCACACGGCCTGGCTCACGGGGTTCACGGCCGGAACCATGGCCTTCCTCGCCGTCTTCGCCCTGGCGCTGTCGCTCGCGGCGGGGCGGCTTGCGGATCGCTGGGGCGAGGCGCTGGAGCGGACGGCCACGATCCGCATCTCGGCCCCGGAAGAGCAGATGGAGCTGCAGACCCGCGCCGTTCTCGACCTGCTGGCCACGACGCCGGGCGTCGCCTCGGCGCGGGCGCTGACGGACGCCGAGGAACATGCGCTGCTCGAGCCCTGGTTCGGCTCGGACCTGCCGCTCGACACGCTGCCGATCCCGCGGCTGATCGAGTTGCAGGAGGAGGGCGAGGGCTACGACGCGCAGGGCCTGCGCCAGAGGCTGGCGGCCGAGGCGCCGGGCGCGGTGCTCGACGATCACCTGCGCTGGCGTCAGCCGCTGGCGATCGCGGCGTCGCGGCTCAGGCTGCTGGGGGGGGTGTCGATCCTTCTGATCCTCGCGAGCACGGCGGCGATGATCACGCTGGCCGCACATGCGTCGCTGGCCGCCAACGCCAAGGTGATCGGGGTGCTGCGCCTCGTGGGGGCGCGCGACATCTACATCGCGCGGGCCTTCGTGCGCCGCTTCACGCTGCGCGCGCTGACCGGCGCGGCGGTGGGAACGGGCGCGGGGCTGCTTGCCGTGGCGCTGCTGCCCTCGGCCGATGCGGCGGGCGGCTTCCTCACCGGGCTGGGCTTTCAGGGAGCGGGCTGGCTCCTGCCGTTGCTGCTGCCGCCCGTGGCCGCCGTCACCGCCTTTCTGGCCACCCGCGCCGCCGCCTTCCGCAAGCTCAAGGAACTCACCTGATGCGCACCGCGCTGCAATGGATCCGGTCGATCCTCTTCAACATCGTGATGTATGTCTCGATGATCGCCCTCGCGCTGGCCTTCACGCCGCTGGTGCTGGTGGATCCGAAATGGGCGCCGGTCTGGATGCGGCTCTTTGCGCGCTGGACGCGGTTCATCCTGCGCTGGATCGCGGGCCTGAAGACCGAGGTCCGCGGAGAGGTGCCGACGGGCGCCGCGCTCATCGCCTCGAAGCACCAGAGCTTCCTCGATTCCATCCTGCTCTTCTCGGTGCTGCCGGCGCCGCGCTTCATCATGAAGAAGCAGCTGGCCTGGATCCCGCTGATGGGCTGGATGGCGATCAAGGCGGGCTTCATTCCCGTCGATCGCGGCAAGCGCGGTGTGGCGATCAAGAGGATGATGGCCGATGTCGAGAAGGGCCGCGCCACGCCGGGGCAACTGATCATCTATCCGCAGGGCACCCGCGTGGCGCCGGGCCGGCATCTGCCCTACAAGATGGGCACCGCCGCGCTCTATGCGCAGCTCGAGCAGGACTGCTATCCGGTGGCGGCGAACGTGGGGGTGTTCTGGCCCCGGCACGGGATCTACCGGCGTCCGGGCACCGCGGTGATCGAGTTCCTGCCGCCGATCCCGCCGGGCCACACGGCCGCGACCTTCATGGTCGAGCTTGAAGGCGCGATCGAGACCGCCTCGAACCGGCTGATCGCCGAGGCGCGGGCGGACTGAGGCCGCCTTGGCGGTCAGCGGCCGGCGGGCCTCACCATGGTGATGGCGGCCTTGAAGCCGAAGACATGGCGCAGAGCCCCGATCCCGTGGCTGCGGATCGCAACGAACCCCTGCCGCTCGTAAAGGGCGCGGGCGCGCCAGTTGCTGTCGATCACGTCGAGCCGGACGGACGCGTAGCCGCGCCGCCGCGCCTCGTCGCAGATCTCGGCCAGAAGCGCGCTGCCGATCCCCTGGCTGCGCATGTCGCGCGCGACGCAGATCCCGTCGAGCAGGAAGCGGTCATTGTCCACCTCGCTCTGAAGCGCGCGCAGGATCAGCGCGCGCCAGGTTCCGCCCCAGACGCCATAGACCGCCCGCATGTCGGCGAAGGTGCCACCGGCGAACCCGCCCGCGGGCGTCTTGAAGCCCGCGAGCCCCTGCAACCGCCCCTCACCGTCGAGGGCGGCGATCGCATGATCGGCCCGCATCACCCGCTCGAGGAAGTCCAGCGCCCGGGGCTCGGGGCCCATCACCCGGTCGAGCTTGCCGCCGAAGGCCTGCCAGTAGAGTTCGGCCGCCAGCCGCCTCTGCCCCGACGGCAAGCCGCGCCTGAGTTCGATCCTCATATCAGGGCCAGCCGAAGCTGCTCGGCGTGGCCCGCACCGAGGATCCAGCCCTCTTCCCGGCGTCCGGGCCAGTCGGGCACATCCTCGAGCAGCTCGGACAGCGAGCCGTCCCGCGCCATGCGCCAGAGCGCGCGCGCCATCAGCCGCACCTGCGCGGAATCCTTGATCTCGCCGTCTCGGGTGGCCTTGGCGATGGCGGGCCCGAGGAGCGACGGGTAGATCTCGGCCACCACGAGCGGCCCTGAGGCCGGCTCGAACGGCCAGGCCTGCGCGTGGAAGCGGCGGCGCAGCCGGGCAATCACCGGCAGTCCGAGCAGCGCCTGCGAGCCGACCGATCCGGTCGTGTAGAGCTTCCAGACCGGATGGGCCTTGGGCACGGCCAGTTCCACCCGGCGCCGCTCGGCCAAGCCGAGGGCGGCATGGTCGCAGAGCTTGCGGTCGGGCAGATGGGCCAGATCGAGCCCGCCCGGCCGGCCCCAGAAAGGCCCCTCGCCGGGAAGGTCGGCGTTGATCCGGTCGGCCAGCTGGAAGCGGTTGTTGGCATTGTCGGGCCCGTCCTCGATCCGGGCCTCGAGCCACTCCCAGAGCGCGGGCGCGAAGGCCGCGCCCGTCAGACGGGAGGCAAAGCCCTCGGGATAGCCGAAGGGGAAGTCGAAGCCCGCCAGAACCCGCCGCCCCGCGACCAGTTCGAAGGCGAAGAGGTCGTTCAGATGCGCCTCGGCATCGGCGCGCGTGCGGTGGTAGCTGACCGTCTCACCAAGGGGCGAGGCCACGCCGATCCAGATCGCGTCCGACGAGGGCTTGCGCGGCGAGGGCACCGAGGCGCCCGACCAGTCCACCGCGATCACCGTGTCGAAGCCCGACCGCACGAGCCCCGAATCCTTCAGGATGAAATCCGCCACCGCCTCGGTGTCGTCGAGGTCCAGCACCGGCACCGGAAGCGCAAGCGCGGCGTCGCTGGCCACGGCGCGCACCCAGGGGTCCTCGGGCTGGATCGGCGCATGGCCCGCGCCCTCGCGGAAGACCTCGATCCTGGGATGGGGTTCGGACTTGAACCCTTCGACCAGCACCAGATCGACCGGCGCCATCCGGTCGAGGATCGCCGCGAGGCGGGGCGCCTCGCCCCGGTGTTCGTGCGTGAGAACGAAGCGGCCGGGCCCGGCCAGCACCACCTCGGACGCGCCCGCGACCCGATGGCGGTGGCTGTCGCTGCCGGGGCGGTCGGGATCCACGTCGTGATGGCTGTGCTTGACCGTCGAGACGCTGAAGCCGCGCGCGCCGATGGCGGCGACCAGCCGCTCCACAAGGCAGGTCTTGCCCGCGCCCTTCCAGCCGATGATCCCGTAGATCCTCATGCACCCGTCCGCCAAAGTGATTCGGCGCGCGCGAGATCCTCGGGCGCGTTGAGGTTCAGGAAGGCGTTTTCATCGGGAAATCCAGCCCGTGCGGCCCCATGCCGCGCCGCAAAGCCCATCACCCGCGCCTCGCCCGAGGCGAGCCAGCGGTCGAGATCCTCGGCCAGCGCCACCGGCCAGAGGCCGCAGGCCGGATGGGTGCGTCCGCCCGCCTCGGCCACCGCGCAGCCGCCATCGCCCGCCAGCCAGAGCCTCGGCGCCAGATCGCCGGGCAGGAAGGGCGTGTCCACCGGCGCCGTGACCAGCGCATCCGCCTCCGCGGCCGCGGCCCAGCGCAGCCCCGCAAGCACGCCCGATAGCGGCCCCTGCGGATGGGCGTCCGGCAGCACCGGCAGTCCGAGCTGCGCAAAGCGCGCGGGATCGCCGTTGGCGCTGATGGCCAGTTCCTCGACCTGCGGGGCCAGCCGCTCGGCCACATGCCGCACCAGGGGCCGCCCCGCCAGCGTCACGAACGCCTTGTCCGTGCCGCCCATGCGCCGCCCCTGCCCGCCCGCAAGGATCAGACCGTAAAGCCTCATCTCAGCCTCCGATTGCATCGCCCGGCGAGAAGCCCTAAGCGCAAGAGTCGCGGCCGACAACCCGAAGGTTCCTGCCATGTCCATCCGACGTTCCGCCTTCCTGCGCGGCCTCTGGGCTGCCCTGCCCTTCTCGCTGGTGATCGCGCCCTTCGGGCTGCTGTTCGGCGTGGTCGGCACCGAGGCCGGCCTCGACATCGTCGAGGTCATGGGCTTTTCCATCATCGTCATCGCGGGCGCGGCCCAGTTCGCGGCCGTGCAGATGATGGCCGACCATGCGCCGACGCTGATCATTCTCGCCACCTCGCTGGCGGTGAACCTGCGGATGGCGATGTATTCGGCCTCGCTCACGCCCCATCTGGGCAAGGCCCCCACCGGGATGCGGGCGCTGATCGCCTATTGCCTCGTGGACCAGACCTACGCCGCCTCGATGATCGAATACGAGCGGAACCCGCAGCAGAGCCTCGGAGAGAAGGTCGCCTTCTTCTTCGGCACCGTGCTGCCGATCTGCCCGCTGTGGTATGCGGCAACCTATGCCGGCGCCAGGCTCGGCACCCGGATCCCGCCTGAGTTCGCACTTGATTTCGCGGTGCCGATCACCTTCCTGGCCATGATCGCGCCGCTGTTGCGCACGCCGGCCCATATCGCCGCGGCCGGCGTGTCGGTGGCCCTGTCGCTGGCGCTGGCCTTCATTCCCTACAACGGCGGGCTTCTGGTGGCCGCGCTGGTCGCGATGGTGACGGGGGCGCAGGTCGAGGCCTGGACGGAACGGAGGCGCGTCGCATGATCGAGAACACCAGCCAGGTCTGGACCGTGATGATCGTGCTGGGGCTCGGCACGTTCCTGTTGCGCTTTTCCTTCCTCGGGCTGATCGGCAGCCGGTCGCTGCCGGTCTGGGCGCTGAGGCTGCTGCGCTACACGCCCGTGGCGGTCCTGCCGGGGCTGGTCGCGCCGCTCGTCCTCTGGCCGCCGGCCACCGGGGGAGTCACCGATCCCGCGCGCCTGGCCGCCGCCATCGCGACGGTCGGGGTCGGCCTGGTGACGCGCAACGTGTTCGCCGCGATCTTCGGCGGGGCGGCCGTGCTTTACCTCACGCCCTGGCTGATGGGGCTCTGAGAGGCCCCCTCAGCCCAGCCGCGGATCGCCCTGCTGGACGATCAGCACGCCGTGATTGTCGTCGGCATCGTCGTCGCGGATGGTGCGGGTGGTGACGCCCGGCAGCTTGTCGAACTCGGCCCTGAGCCGGTTCGGGAACCATGTCACGCCGATCTGCTCCATCCCCGGCGTGCCGTGCAGGATGGTCGAGATCGCGCGCGCGCAGTTGGCCTTGGGCACCGCGCCATAGGCCATCGCCCGCCGCATCACCGTCTCGGCGATGTCGGGCGAGACCAGCACCGTCTGCTCATGCACGTCGAAGGTCTCGCGCGCGTGATAGTCGATGTAGTAGGACACGACCTTCGGCGTGACACCGAAATGGACGTCGTTCCGCTCGGGCAGCGCGGGATGGTGCCAGCTGCCCGCGGGATCGAACATGATCACCTGCGAGCCGTTGATCAGCAGCCCCGAATGAGCCCCCGCCCCGTCCATCACCCGCGTCACGGTGAAAAGGGTGATCGAGGTCGGTTCGTCCGAGACAAACTGGGCGCGGGTCACCTGTTCGTCCGGCGCCCAGACCGGCTCGGCACCGCCACAGGCGGCCAGCGCCAGGAAGGCGACGCAGAAGAGGAAGTGGCGCATGATCTGTCCAGTGTGCGTCGCCCGCAGGAGGCGTCAGACGTTGGCGAGGGCGAGGAAGATCAGGACGGCGACGATGATGACCGCGCCCCACGAGACCATGCGGATGAAGGCCGCAAAGGTCTTCTGCTGCTCGCGGATGTCCATCGTGCCGGGCACATGCCCGTGCGCGGGGTGCGTGTGATCTGCCATCGGTCCGGTTCCCTTGTTGTCTTTCGCCATCTATCCGACTTCCTCGCTTCTGTCACGCGGTTCGGCCCCGGGCACCGGATCGGACGGCGGTCAGTCCCCCGCCCGCTGCCAGATCCACGCGCCCTCCGACCCGCGCCGCCGAACCGCCTCTCCGCGGTGCCAGAGGTGGTTCAGATGCGCCACCGCCTCGACCAGCCCCATTCCATAGGCGGTGCCGGTGAGTTCGCGCCCGAACAACGGCACAAAACACTGGACGGCCGTCCGAGGTTCCACGAGATGCGCGCGCAGGCGGTCGAGCGCGCCCTCGTGGTTCTCGATCATCTGGCGCAGGCGGAGCGGCAGGCCGGTGAAGGGCAGCTTGTGACCGGGCAGGACCAGATGCCGCGCCTCCGCATGCGCCTGAAAGGCCCGGCAGGACTCGAGCCAGTCGGCCAGCGGGTCGGCCTCGGGCTCGGAGGCATAGACGCCGATGTTGGCCGAGATCCCCGGCAGAAGCTGGTCGCCGCCCAGCACGAGATCGTCGTCGAGACTCCAGAGCGTGGCATGTTCGGGCGCGTGGCCGTGCCCGATCCGCACCCGCCAGCGCCGCCCGCCCGCCACGAGTTCCGAGCCCTCGACGATCCGGGTGAAGCCCAGCGGCAGCGGCGCCACCATGTCGGAGAAGTTGAAGGGACGCTCGGCCGCGCGCTCGGCCAGCATGGCCGGAGGCATCCCCGCGCCGCGCCAGAAGTCCAGCGTCTCGGCCGCGGGCACCTCCTGCACATCCAGCACCAGCATCCGCGCGTAAAGCCACGAGGTGCGGGTCGTCACAAGCTCGGCCCCCATCGACTGGAACCAGCCGGCGAGGCCCACATGATCGGGATGGTAATGGGTCACGATCACCCGCCGGACCGGCCGCCCGCCCAGCGGCCCCGCCATCAGACGCTCCCAGATCGCGCGGCCACGGCGGCTGTCGAAGCCGGTATCGACCAGCGTCCAGCCGTCGCCGTCATCCAGCGCAAAGACATTCACATGGTCGAGCTGCATCGGCAGCGGCAGGCGCAGCCAGAGCACCCCTTCGGCCAGCGGAATGGCGGCGCCCTCTTCGGGAGGCATCCCGAAGGGCGTGCGGATCTGGCAGGTCACGCCGCAAGATCCTCGGGCGAGAGCGCATAGAGACCCGCTGCCCCCTCGCGCACCTGCGCGAGAAGCGCCGCATGTTCGGGCAGGAGCCTGCGGATCGCGACCCGCGCCAGCGGCTCGCGCGCGGGATCGGCCACGGCGGCCGTCAGGTGGTAATGCGCGCCCAGCACGCGGGCGAAGGCGCGCAAGTAGGGAACCGCGCCGGCGAAACGGTCCTGCATCTCCTGCCCCACCAGAAGCTCGGTCGCCTCGCGCAGCGCCTCGGTCGCGGCCCAGACATCGTTGGCCAGCTCGGGCCGCGTGTGGCGCGCGGTCTCGGCCGCGTCCTCGATCTCCTGCAGCAGGCGGAAGGCGGCCTCGCCGCCGTCCATCATCTTGCGCCCCACGAGGTCCATCGCCTGGATGCCGTTCGTGCCCTCGTAGATCGCCGTCACCCGCACGTCGCGCAGGAACTGCGCCGCGCCGGTGCCCTCGATGAAGCCCGTGCCGCCGTGGACCTGCACCCCCATCGAGGCGACCTCGATCCCCACATCGGTGCCGTAGGCCTTGGCGATCGGCGTCAGCAGCGCCGCCCGCGCCTGCCACTCGGCCTGACCCGTCGCGCGGCCCATGTCGATCGCCACCGCGCAGGCCAGCGCGATGGCGCGCGCCGAGAAGGTCTCGGCGCGCATCACCGCCAGCATCCGCCGCACGTCGGCATGGCCGATGATGGTGCCCTGCCCGCCCTGCCGCCGCTCCATCGCATAGGCCACGGCGGCCTGCGTCGCGGCCTCGGCCACACCCACGCCCTGCGCCCCCACGCCGAGGCGGGCGTTGTTCATCATGGTGAACATGGCGGCCATCCCCTTGTGCGGCGCCCCCACCAGCCAACCCTTCGCTTCGGCGTAATCCATCACCGCCGTGGGCGAGCCATGCAGGCCCAGCTTCTCCTCGAGGCTCACCACCGAGACCGCGTTGCGGGGCCCCGGGTTGCCGTCCGCGTCGGGCAGGAATTTCGGCACGAGGAAGAGGCTGATCCCGCGTGTGCCCGGCTCGGCGTCCGGCAGGCGCGCCAGCACCAGATGGCAGACGTTCGCGTTGAAGTCGGTGTCGCCCCAGGTGATGTAGATCTTCTGGCCGGTGATCGCATGGGTCCCGTCGGGAAGCGGCTCGGCCCTTGTCCGAACGGCCCCCACGTCCGAGCCCGCCTGCGGCTCGGTCAGGTTCATGGTGCCGCTCCACTCGCCCGAGATGAGTTTCGGCAGATAGAGCGCCTTCAGCTCGTCCGAAGCGTGATGCTCGAGCGCCTCGATCTGGCCCTGCGTCAGCAGCGGGTTCAGTTGCAGCGACAGGCAGGCCGCCGACATCATCTCGTTCACCGCCGTCGTCACCGCCATGGGCAGGCCCATCCCGCCGTGCGCGGGATCGGCCGCAATCCCGACCCAGCCGCCCTCGGCGATGGCGCGGTATCCCTCGGCGTAGCCCGGCGGGGTGCGCACGACCCCGTTCTCGAGCCGCGCGGGATGCATGTCGCCCGGCCGCTGCAGAGGCGCCAGCACCTCCTCGCAGAGCTTGCCCGCCTCGGTCAGGATCGCCTCGACCGTTTCGGGCGTCGCTTCCGCGAAGCGGTCCGTCGCGGCCACCTGATCGAGGCCGACCACATGGCCCAGAAGGAAGCGGTAGTCTGCCAGGGGGGCGCGATAGGGCATTGGGTCCTCCGGGAGGGGCTGCCTTGGCAAAGGCGCCGGACGGGTCTAAGTCAGCCCGAAGCCTACCTCACGCGCCTCCATCCTCAAGCTCGAACGCTGCGTCACGCGATGATTGACACCCGCCTTCTGCCCGCCACGCCCGAAGGTGTGGCCGAAGCCGCCCGGATCCTGGCCGGGGGCGGGCTCGTGGCTCTGCCGACCGAGACGGTCTATGGCCTCGCGGGCGACGCGCGTAACGACCGGGCCGTGGCGCGGATCTTCGAGGCGAAGGGCCGGCCGCAGTTCAACCCGCTGATCGTCCATGTGCCGGATCTGGAGGCCGCCTGCCGTTACGCCCGGTTCGACGCCGAGGCGCTGCGGCTGGCCGAGACCTTCTGGCCCGGCCCCCTGACCCTCGTCCTGCCGCTCGAGGGCGAGCCGGTCTCGCCCCTCGTGTCGGCCGGCCTTCCGACGGTGGCGATCCGGGTGCCCGCCCACCCGCTTGCCCAGCGGCTGATGCGCGCCTTCGGGGGCCCGCTGGCCGCGCCGTCGGCCAATCCCTCGGGCCGCGTCAGCCCGACCCGTCCCGAACATGTGCTGGAGGGGCTGGCCGGGCGGATCGAGGCGGTGCTCGACGGCGGCGCCTGCGAGGTGGGGGTGGAATCGACCATCGTCGCGCCGGGGGATCCGCCGCTCCTGCTCCGGCCCGGCGGGCTGCCCGTCGAGGCGCTGGAGGACTGCATCGGCCAGCCGCTGATCACCGGCGGCAGCTCCGAGCGGCCATCGGCGCCGGGCCAGCTCTCCTCGCACTACGCGCCCGACGCGCCCGTTCGGCTGGGCGCCACCGAGGCCGCGCCGGACGAAACCTGGATCGGCTTCGGGCGCACCGGCGGTCCGCTGAACCTGTCGCCCGGCGGCGACCTCGTCGAGGCGGCGGCCAACCTCTTCCATCTGCTGCGGCAGGCCGACCGGCTGGGCCGGCCGATCGCCGTCGCCCCGGTGCCCGAGAGGGGGCTCGGCCGCGCGATCAACGACCGGCTGCGCCGGGCGGCCTCGCCGCGTCCCTGACGCCCTTCAGGTCTCGGCCAGCCGGGCGCAGCGGTCATGCGCCGCACAGCTCACCAGATGGTCGTTCACCATGCCGGTGGCCTGCATGAAGGCATAGGTGATGGTCGGCCCGCAGAACCGGAAGCCGTTCGCCCTCAGCTCCTTCGACAGGGCCCGCGCGGCGGCCGTCTCGGTCGGAACCTCGGCCATGCTGGCGAAACGGTTCTGCACCGGCCGCCCGTCCACATGCTTCCAGAGGAAGTCCGAGAACGCCGTCTTTTCCTCGACCGCAAGGAAGGCCCGGGCATTGCCGATGGTGGCCTCGATCTTGCCGCGATGGCGCACGATGCCCGCATCGGCCAGCAACCGCGCCACCTCGGCCTCACCCCAGGAGGCGATCACGAGCGGTTCGAACCCTTCGAAGGCCGCGCGGAACGCCTCACGTTTTCTCAGGATGGTAATCCACGCCAGGCCCGCCTGAAAGCCGTCGAGGATGAGTTTCTCCCAGAGGGCACGGGAGTTCCACTCGGGAACGCCCCATTCCGTGTCATGGTAGTCGGTGTAGAGCGGATCCTGTCCGCACCAGGGGCAGCGTATGGGGTTCATATCCGAATGATAGAAATGGATGTCTGAACGTTTCCTTTACGGTTGTGGCGGCAATCTGTCATCGGATTTTGCATGGGGTTGGGTGCCGGTATGACACAGAAACGCAAACTGGATGCGGCTTCGCCGGGAGACCCTCACGATTTCGCAGCGGACGGGATCGAGAGGCAAACCCTGCGGATGGTGGAACAGGCCCTCCGGGCCGACCGGCTGATGCTGGCCTGGCAGCCCGTCGTGGTGGCGTCCGAGGCGGCGCGGACCGTCTTCCACGAAGGGCTGATCCGGGTTCTGGACGAGACGGGCCGCATCATTCCCGCCCGCGACTTCATGTCGGCCGTCGAGACGCAGGACCTCGGTCGGCTCATCGACTGCGTCTCGCTCGAGAAGGGTCTGGCCACTCTTGCGCGCCATCCGGGGCTCAGGCTCTCGATCAACATGTCGGCGCGCTCGATCGGCCACAGCCGCTGGATGCAGATCCTGCAGGGCGCCCTGCGCGCCGATCCGGATCTCGGGCCACGGCTGATCCTGGAGATCACGGAAAGCTCGGCCATGGAGGTGCCAGAGCTTGTCCTGCCCTTCATGGACGCGTTGCAGCGCGCAGGCATCTCCTTCGCCCTCGACGATTTCGGCGCAGGCTTCACCGCCTTCCGCTATCTCAAGGACTTCTTCTTCGACATCATCAAGATCGACGGCCAGTTCATCCGCAACATCCACCGCGACCCCGACAACCAGGTGCTGACGCAGGCCATGCTGTCGGTTGGCCGGCACTTCGACATGCTCACGGTGGCCGAAACCGTCGAGACCGCCGAGGAGGCCGAGTGGCTTTGTGCGGCCGGGGTGGATTGCCTGCAGGGCTACCTCTTTGGCAGACCCTGCACCCAGCCGGCCTGGCAGGCCACGGGCACGCGCCTGATCGCCTGACCCCTGCCCTCCCCCGCGCCGGTCGGCGCCTGGCAGCGCAAACATCTTGCGCAATGGCCCTCCGGTGCTTACCCGTTTTCTGCACAGCGGCGGAGAATGCCCTCTGCCGGCACCGGCTCAAGGGAGAGGATAGGACATGACCAACGTGGTAATCGTGTCGGCGGCGCGCACGGCCGTCGGCAGCTTCAACGGAGCCTTCGCCAACACGCCGGCCCATGATCTCGGCGCCGCCGTGATCGAGGCCGTGGTCGCCCGCGCCGGTATCGACAAGTCCGACGTGAGCGAGACGATCCTCGGGCAGGTGCTGACGGCGGGCCAGGGGCAGAACCCGGCGCGTCAGGCCCACATCAAGGCCGGCCTGCCGCAAGAGAGCGCCGCCTGGAGCATCAACCAGGTCTGCGGTTCGGGTCTGCGCGCGGTGGCGCTGGCCGCCCAGCATGTGCAGCTTGGCGACGCCTCGATCGTCGTGGCGGGCGGGCAGGAGAACATGAGCCTCTCGCCCCATGTCGCGCATCTGCGGGCCGGGCAGAAGATGGGTGACCTGAACTTCATCGACTCGATGATCAAGGACGGGCTGTGGGACGCCTTCAACGGCTATCATATGGGCCAGACCGCCGAGAACGTCGCCGCGAAATGGCAGATCAGCCGCGACATGCAGGACGAGTTCGCGCTGGCCAGCCAGAACAAGGCCGAGGCCGCCCAGAAGGCGGGCAAGTTCGCCGACGAGATCGTGGCCTTCACCATCAAGACCCGCAAGGGCGACGTGACGGTGGACGCCGACGAATACATCCGCCACGGCGCGACGATCGACGGGATGACCAAGCTGCGCCCCGCCTTCATCAAGGACGGCACCGTGACCGCGGCCAATGCCTCGGGCATCAACGACGGCGCGGCCGCCGTGCTGGTGATGAGCGCCGACGAGGCCGAGAAGCGGGGCCTGACGCCGCTGGCCCGCATCGCCTCCTACGCCACCGCGGGGCTTGATCCGTCGATCATGGGCGTGGGTCCGATCCACGCCAGCCGCAAGGCGCTGGAGAAGGCCGGCTGGAAGGTCGGAGACCTCGATCTGGTCGAGGCCAACGAGGCCTTTGCCGCGCAGGCCTGCGCTGTGAACAAGGACATGGGCTGGGATCCGTCCATCGTGAACGTGAACGGCGGCGCCATCGCCATCGGTCACCCGATCGGCGCCTCGGGCGCGCGCGTGCTCAACACGCTCCTGTTCGAGATGAAGCGGCGCGACGCGAAGCGCGGCCTCGCCACGCTCTGCATCGGTGGCGGCATGGGCGTCGCCATGTGCCTCGAACGCCCCTGATCCTTTCGCAGATGCAGAAAACGGGGGCGCAATTTAATTGCGCCCCCGAGCTTCGAACGATAACAGTCTTTCACAGGCAGATCTGCTGAGGAGGAATCATGTCGAAAGTCGCTCTGGTTACCGGAGGTTCGCGGGGGATTGGCGCCGCCATCTCGCTCGCTCTGAAGAACGCGGGCTACACCGTCGCCGCGAACTACGCGGGCAATGACGAGGCCGCGCAGAAGTTCACCGCCGAAACCGGCATCAAGACCTACAAGTGGTCGGTGGCCGATTATGACGCCTGCGCCGAGGGCATCGCCCGGGTCGAGGCCGAGCTCGGACCCGTTGCGGTTCTGGTGAACAACGCCGGGATCACGCGCGACTCGATGTTCCACAAGATGACGCGCGAGCAGTGGAAAGAGGTGATCGACACCAACCTCTCGGGCCTCTTCAACATGACCCATCCGGTCTGGTCCGGCATGCGCGACCGCAAGTTCGGCCGGATCATCAACATCTCGTCGATCAACGGGCAGAAGGGTCAGGCCGGTCAGGCCAACTATTCGGCCGCCAAGGCCGGCGACCTCGGCTTCACAAAGGCGCTGGCGCAGGAAGGCGCGCGGGCCGGGATCACCGTCAACGCGATCTGCCCGGGCTACATCGGGACCGAGATGGTTCGCGCCATCGACGAGAAGGTGCTGAACGAGCGCATCATCCCGCAGATCCCGGTCGGCCGCCTGGGCGAGCCCGAGGAGATCGCCCGCTGCGTGGTCTTCCTCGCCTCGGACGATGCGGGCTTCATCACCGGCTCGACCATCACGGCCAACGGCGGCCAGTATTTCACCTGAGCCTGCCGCAGAACGGAGCAAGCCGCGCAGGTCCTCCTGCGCGGCTTTTCATTTCCTCAGGTCGGGATCAACCGGCGGATGAAGCATCCCGCGCCGGACGGGAAAGGGGCACCGGACCCGAAGACCGGCGCCACGCACTCAGCACGCCTGCGACAGACGGGAGATTTCCTCTTTCAGCTTCAGCTTCCGTTTCTTCATCTCGGAGATCTTCAGGGCGTCGATGGCGGGGTTTCGCTGGGCTTTCTCCACGCTTTCCGACAGAGTCTCGTGCCTGCGGCGCAGTTCCTGCAGATGCGAAGCGACAGTCATTCTCGTCCTCCTGTGCATGATCCGAGTGTCATGAGTTCATCACAAAGGACGAGTCGTGTCACGCGAAGTCGGGCCTCTTGGCGGATCCTTGCAACCGCTCAGATCAACCTGAACGGGAAATCGCCTCCGTTGCGCAGGATGTGGGCGGCCGGGGGGGTAAAGCTCTCGCCATCGCCCTCATGGCAGGCACCTTCGTGCAGCAGGAAGGGGGGCAACAGGCGAAACGGGGCCCGGCCGCCCTTGCGCGATTGAAGGATCACTCGTTTCGCCGCGCGTCCCTCGCGTGCCTGCAACGGCAGCACGGCAATCGAGCCCATGCGCGCATCGAGGGCAGAGAGCGCATCCGGCAGGCGATCAGCCCCGAAGATGAGCGACAGAATGCCGCGGGGCGCGAGCCGGCGCACCGCGGCCTCGATCCAGAGCCCGAGGGGCGTGTCTTCCCGCATCGCCCGCTCGCGGCCGGGGTCGGTGGCCCCGGTGCCGCCGCCCGCGGGGTAGTAGGGCGGGTTCGCGATCACATGGTCGAAGCTCCGGCGCAGGACGGGCGGCATCGCCGCCAGATCGCCCTCGACCACCTCGAGGCTCACGCCATTGCGCGCGGCGTTCACGCGCGCCAGCTCGGCATAGGCGGGCTGCACCTCCAGCCCCGCAAGGCGCAGGCCGGGAACACGGGCGGCAAGACAGAGGCTTGCCACCCCTGCCCCGCAGCCAAGCTCCAGCACGCTCTGACCCGGCCGGGCCGGCACCGCGGCGGCCAGGAACACCGGATCGGTCGCCGCCCGATAGCCGCGCCCGGGCTGCAGCACCCTCAGCCGCCCGCCGAGGAATCCGTCGTCGGTCAATTCGTCCGGCGCGAACATCAGGGGGTCGTGGGAATGCCGTTGTCGGCCATCACGCGGCAGGCCCGGGCCCAATCCTCCTCCGGGACAAACAGCCGCCGCGGCAATATGCCGATCGAGCCTTCGAGGACGCTCATGTGGACGTCCACCGGAAAGGCGTCTATATCCTCGCCCTGAAGGAGCGCGGTGGCGAAGGCGATGATCGTCGGGTCGGTCGTGCGCAACAGTTCCTTCATGTCGGGGACATTGTCGGCATTGCTTCACTTTGTCGAGCAGGTTGCAGGATCGGGATGGGATTGGACGAGGTTTCGCAAAAGCCGCATGAACGGCTCGCAGCGTGGCTGGCCGGGGACATGGCCGCCGTCAACGGGCTGATCCGCGAGCGGATGGCCTCGAAGCACGCGCCCCGCATCCCCGAGGTGACGGCGCATCTGGTGGAGGCCGGCGGCAAGCGGCTGCGGCCGCTGCTGACGCTGGCCGCCGCGCGGCTCTGCGGCTACGAGGGGCCCTATCACATCCACCTCGCCGCCACGGTCGAATTCATCCACACCGCGACCCTGCTGCATGACGATGTGGTGGACGAAAGCCACCGCCGCCGGGGCAAGCCCACGGCCAACCTTCTGTGGGACAACAAGTCCTCGGTGCTGGTCGGCGACTATCTCTTCGCCCGCAGCTTCCAGCTGATGGTCGAGACCGGCTCGCTGCGCGTGATGGACATCCTCGCCAACGCCTCGGCCACGATCTCGGAAGGCGAGGTGCTGCAGCTGACTGCGGCGCAGGACCTGCGCACGACCGAGGACATCTACCTGCAGGTGGTGCGTGGCAAGACGGCGGCGCTGTTCGCCGCGGCGACCGAGGTCGGCGGCGTGGTCGCGGGCGTGCCCGAGGCGCAGGTTGCGGCGCTTCACGCCTATGGCGACGCGCTGGGGATCGCCTTCCAGATCGTCGATGACCTGCTCGACTACGGCGGCGCGGATGCCCAGATCGGCAAGAACACCGGCGACGACTTCCGCGAGCGCAAGCTGACCCTGCCCGTCATCAAGGCGGTGGCCAAGGCCGATGCCGAAGAGCGCGCCTTCTGGCAGCGCGTGATCGAGAAGGGCGACCAGCGCGAGGGCGATCTTGCGCAGGCCCATGCGATCATGGCGCGGCACGGCGCGATGGAGGCCGCGCGGCAGGACGCGCTGCATTGGGTCGCCGTGGCGCGCGAGTCGCTCACGCAGCTGCCCGAGCATCCGCTGCGCGACATGCTGCATGACCTTGCGGATTTCGTGGTCGAGCGCATCGCCTGACCGAAGGCGTGGGCCGCAGACCGGAAAGGCGCCCCTCGGGGCGCCTTTTTTCAGCCCGCCATGCGCGCGGGCTCGATCCACCAGCCCGGATGCGCGGCCCGCAGCGCCTCGGCCGCCGCGCGGGCCGGGCGCTCCTCGGCAAAGAGGCCAAAGCAGGTGGCGCCGGACCCGGACATGCGCGCGATGAGGCAGCCGGGCTCGGCCGCCAGCGCGGCACGGGTCTCGGCGACCTCGGGCGCCAGCGCGATGGCGGGCGCCTCAAGGTCGTTGCGCATGGCGGCGAGGAAGGCCGCAAGCTCGTCGGCCGAGCCCCAGTCGGGAAGTCGCTCGGGCATCGGTGGGTTGTCACGGCGGGCCAGGGCCTTGAAGACGGGCGGCGTCGGCACCGAAACGCCGGGATTGGCGAGCACCAGCCAGGCCGGCGGAAGCGGCCCCGCGAGCGGCTCAAGGATCTCGCCCACGCCGGCCATGCGCACGGCCCGCCCCTCGAGGCAGACGGGCACATCCGCCCCGAGCCGGAGCACCGCAGCGGCCTCGGGCAGCGGCCGTTGCCAAAGCTCGGCCAGCGCCTTCAGCGTCGCGGCGGCATCGGCCGACCCTCCGCCAATCCCCGAGGCCACCGGCAGGTGCTTTTCGAGCGTGATCCGCGCGCCCTGCCCGCCCATCGCGCGCGCGGCACGCAGCACGAGATTGTCGTCCGAGACCGGCAGGTTCACGGCCTGTGGACCCGTGATGGCCAGGCTGAGCGCCTCGGCCGGCTCGGTCCGCACCCGGTCGCCCACGTCGGCGAAGACCACAAGCGAATCAAGGAGATGGTAGCCGTCCGGCCGCTGGCCGGTGACATGCAGGGTCAGGTTGATCTTGGCGCGGGCAAAGGCTTCAGTCATTCGCTCTTACGGCTACGGACAAGGGTTTTGCGCCTTCCTCCGCCAGCAGCGCATCGAGGCCGACCTCGAGCTTGCGGCGGATGCGTTGCGCCTCCTGTTCCTCCGGGTCGAAGGAGAGCGCGCGGCGCCACTGGAAACGGGCCTCGAGCTTGCGCCCGACGGCCCAATAGACATCGCCGAGGTGGTCGGTCACGATCGGATCGACCGGCTCCAGGACCGAGGCCTTCTCCATCGGCTCGACCGCATCCTGATAGCGGCCAAGACGGAAATAGGCCCAGGCGAGGCTGTCGATGATGTAGCCGCTCTCGGGGCGCGCGGCGACGGCGCGCTCGATCATCGAGAGCGCCTCCTCGAGGTTCTCGCCCCGATCCACGAAGGAATAGCCGAGGTAGTTCAGCACCTGCGGCTCGTCCGGGTTGAGCGCGAGGGCCTTGCGGAAGTCGGCCTCGGCCTCGGTCCAGTGCGAGAGCCGCTCGTGGCAGATGCCGCGGCTGTAAAAGAGCGGCCAGTGCTGCCGCTCGGGCGCGGCGACGCGGGCGATGGCGGCGTCATAGGCCGCCACCGCATCGGCGTAGCGTTCCTCGCGGCGCAGCGCATCGCCAAGCGCGAGATGGACCTGCATCAGATCCGACCGGCTGCGCGCGACCGCCTGCAGCACCTCGAGCGAGGCCTCGGTCTTGCCATCGGCCCGAAGCGCCTCGGCACGGCCGATCTCGGCCACGAAGAACATCGGGTCCGAGGTGGGGATGCGCGCGTAGGTCTCGGAAGCGAGCTGGTGCTGGCCCTGATTGTCGAGGATCTGCGCCGAGAGCAGCAGGGCCTCGGTATGGTCGGGCCGCAGGAAGGTCGCCGTGCGGGCATAGAGCAGGGTCGAGCCGTCATCCACCTCGCCGCTGAGGGCGCCCGCAAGGGTGAAGAAGATCTCGGCCATCCCTTCGGTGGCGTTGCGCGCCACGTCGTAAGGCAGGGTCTCACCGGCCAGGAGGCGCGCCTCGAGCGCGTCGATGCCGGCGTCGGCGTCGGTCCCGAAGCTCTGTTTCAGCATGGCCACCGCGTCGTCGTTGCGGTCGAGCTGGCTCAGGATCTGCGCGTGGGCGATCGAGCCCCGGCGCATGACCCGCAGCGCATTGCCGTCGCGCCCCGAGAGGATCTCGTCCGCGCCCTCGAAGTCGCCCGCCGCGGCCAGCGCAAGCGCCTTGTGATAGAGGCCGAAGGCCTGAAGCCCCTGCGCCGTCGCAAGCTGGTCGAAGGCTTCGAGCGCCTCGGACATGCGTCCCGCGCCGAAGGCCGCCCAGGCAAGAGCCAGCCGATCCACGAGCGGACCGAGCCCCGTCGCATCCGCCGTGAGGATCGCCTGATAGTCCCCGCGGCCCGCGCGGTCCGCAAGCAGCACGAGGGCCGCCGCCTGCGACCCTGCCCCCGCCTCGGTGAGGCGCGTGGCAAGCGGCACGGCCTTGCCCAGCTCGCCCAGCGAAAAGTCCGAGATCAGCGCACCTTCGATCAGGCTCTGGTTGTTGGGATCGGCCACAAGGGCGCGCGTGAACCAGTTGGAGGCGGCGCGGTAGTCGCTGCTGGCCGCGGCGACGCGGGCGGCGAGATAGGCCCCCGCATCCTGTTGCTGTCCCTGCGCCGTCACCGGCAGAAGCGCCGCCAGCGCCAGAGCCAGAACCGGCCGCATCAGGATGTTCGCCATCGTCACTCGCCTCCGCTTTCCGGCAACGCTAGTCTTGCCGCGGGGGCAAGGCAATGCAGGCAGGGGCGGAACCGCGCTGCTCTCGCAAATGTCAGACGCTCACATGTTGGGATAGTTCGGGCCATCCCCGCCCTGCGGCGTCGCCCAGTCGATGTTCTGGCTGGGATCCTTGATGTCGCAGGTCTTGCAGTGCACGCAGTTCTGGAAGTTGATCACGAAGCGCGGATCGCGTCCGGCCTCGCTCACCACCTCATAGACGCCCGCGGGGCAATAGCGTTGCGCGGGCTCCGCGAACTTCGGCAGGTTGACCACGATCGGCACCGACGGATCGCGGAGCCTGAGATGCGCGGGCTGGCTTTCCTCATGGTTGGTGAAGGAGAAGGCCACGTTCGTCAGCCGGTCGAAGGACAGGACGCCGTCGGGCTTGGGATAGTCGATCGGCGCGAAGTCCTTGGCCAGCCCGGTGTCGGCCGCATCGCTCTTGTGGTGCTTCATCGTGCCGAAGAACGAGAAGTTGAACAGGCTGTTCGTCCACATGTCGAGCCCGCCCAGCGCCATCGAGGCATAGAGCCCGAGATGCGACCAGATCGGCTTGACGTTGCGGACCTTCCAGAGATCCTTGCCGATCGGGCCGGTGCGGACCTCCTGCTCGTAGTCCGACAGTTCGTCGCCCTGCCGGCCGGCCTTGATCGCGGCATGGGCGGCCTCGGCCGCGGCCTTGCCCGACAGCATCGCATTGTGGTTGCCCTTGATGCGCGGCACGTTGACCATGCCTGCCGAGCATCCCAGGAGCGCGCCGCCCGGGAAGACCATCTTCGGCAGCGACTGGAAGCCGCCCTCCGAGATCGCGCGCGCGCCGTAGGCCACCCGCTTGCCGCCCTTCAGCAGCTCGGCCACCATCGGATGGTGCTTGAACCGCTGGAACTCCTGATAGGGGTAGAGGTGGGGGTTCTCGTAGTTCAGGTGAACGACGAGGCCGATGAAGACCTGATTGTTCTCGGCGTGATAGATGAACGAACCGCCGCCCGCATTCTTGCCCAGCGGCCAGCCCATCGTGTGCCAGATCCGGCCCGGCTTGTGCTTGGCCGGGTCGATCTCCCAGATCTCCTTCATGCCGAGGCCGTATTTCTGCGGCCCATAGCCATTGCGCAGGTCGAACTTCGCCATCACCTGCTTCGAGAGCGAGCCGCGCACGCCTTCGGCCAGCAGCACATACTTGCCCAGAAGCTCCATCCCCGGCTCGTAGTTCGGGCCGGGCGTGCCGTCGGCGTTCCTGCCGAACTCGCCCGCCACGACGCCGCGAACCTCGCCGGTCTCGCCATAGACCAGTTCCGAGCAGGCCATGCCGGGGAAGATCTCCACCCCCATCTCCTCGGCCTGCGTGGCCAGCCAGCGGCAGACGTTGCCCATCGACACGACGTAGTTGCCGTGGTTGTCCATCAGCTTGGGCACCGGCCAGGAGGGCAGCATGGTCTGGCCCGCAGGGGTGAGGACGAAGAAATGATCCTCGGTCACCGGCGTGTTCAGCGGCGCGCCCTTCTCCTTCCAGTCGGGAATGAGCGCGTTCAGCCCCACCGGATCGAGCACCGCGCCCGAGAGGATGTGCGCGCCCACCTCGGACCCTTTCTCGAGCAGGACGACCGACAGATCCGGGTCGAGCTGTTTCAGACGGATGGCCGCCGACAGACCGGCAGGACCGCCCCCCACGATGACGACATCATATTCCATCTGCTCGCGGGGGGTCTGTTCGGTCATCAGGCGATCCTCTGGCGGGCCTTGCGGTCCGGCTGGAAAAGGCTGTTGGGATGGCAGCGGCTGTCAAGACGTCCGTCGTTCCTGCAACATGGATGGCGCAAGGTCAATCGTGACGCGGCGATCCGCCCGCCGCCGCACCGCGACAAAAGCTGCGAACGCGCGGTGCCCCGCCCTCGGGGCATTGACCCCCTTGCAATCGCCGCCCCCATCGGATCAGGTGAGGGGAACGCAAGCGCAAGGTCATGGCCCCGCCCGGGCCGTGGCTTTCTGTTTTTCTGGTGAAGGCAGATGGAAAAGATCCCGATGACCCGCGCAGGCTTCGCCGCGCTCGACGACGAACTCAAGCTGCTGAAGACCGTGGAGCGCCCCGCCGTCATCCGCGCGATCGCCGAGGCGCGCGAACATGGCGACCTTTCGGAGAATGCCGAATATCACGCCGCCCGTGAAAAGCAGAGCTTCATCGAAGGCCGCATCAAGGAGCTGGAAGCGCTCCTGTCGCTGGCCGAGGTGATTGATCCGGCCAGGCTGTCGGGCTCGATCAAGTTCGGCGCGACGGTGACGATCCTCGACGAGGAGACCGAGGAGGAGAAGACCTACCAGATCGTCGGCGAGGCCGAGGCCGACATCGAGAACGGTCTGCTCAACATCAAGTCGCCGCTTGCCCGCGCGCTGATCGGCAAGGACGAGGGCGACTCGATCGAGGTCAAGACGCCCGGCGGGGAACGCGGGTACGAGGTGGTCTCGGTCCGGTTCGTCTGACGAGGGTGCCATGGCCGAGCCGCAGGACAAGCCCGTCGATCTGGGGTTCTACGCCCGCGAGCGGCTGGCCGCGCTCTCGCCGCTCGAGGCGGGCGTGGCGGGCGCGGGCCTGCTCTGGACCTTCTCGGTCGCGCTTCACCTGATCTTCCGGGGCGGGGAGAGCGTCTTCGCCCATGTTCTCGCCATCCTCGCCGTGGTGCTGCCACTGGTGCTGACCGTGGCGATGGTGCAGTTCCTGCGCATCATCCGCCAGTTGCGCGCCGAGAACGAGCGGATGGCAAGTGCGGTCGATGCAATGCGCAAGGCCCATCTCGTGAGCCAGCAGGGCGGAGCCGCCCGCGTGGCCCTCGAGAAGCGGGTCGAGGAACTGGCCGTGGCGCAGCACCACCTCGACCTGCAACTGGCCGCGCTCTTTCCACCCGAGGAGCCGACCCCGGCGCCGGCCGAGCATCAGCCCGCGCTGGAGTTGGGTGGGCCGCGCAAGCGCGCGCCGCTGACCATGGCCGATCTGGTGCGGGCGATGAACTTCCCCGAGAGCGCCGAGGACCGGGCGGGATTCCGCGCCCTCCGCCGTGCCCTCGAGGATCCGGCCTCGTCCAAGCTCATCCGCGCGGCGCAGGATGTCCTGACACTCCTGAGCCAGATCGGCCTCTTCATGGAGGATCTCCAGCCCGATCGGGCCCGCCCCGAGATCTGGCGCCGCTTTGCCGAAGGAGAGCGGGGGCGGGCCATCTCGGATCTGGGCGGGATCCATGACAAGGATGCGCTGGCCTCGGTCACGGCGAAGATGCGCGAGGATCCCGTCTTCCGCGACGCGGCCCACCATTTCCTGCGCGCCTTTGACCGGACGGTGTCGCAGTTCGCCGCCACGGCCAATGACGGCGAGATCGCCGAGATGGCCGAGACCCGCACCACCCGCGCCTTCATGCTGATCAGCCGCGCCTCGGGCACCTTCGACTGAGGCCTCAGCCCTCCGGCGTGGCGGGCGTCACGCGGAGGATTTCGCCGTCCGGAGCATCGATCAGCAGCAGAAGCTCGCCCTCGGCGGTCTCCTCCACGTCGCGCACACGGCCCACCTCACGCAGAAGGTGCTCCTCTCCGGCCACCCGGTCTCCGTCGATCTCGAGCCGCACGAGCCCGCCGGGGCTGAGCGAGCTGACCAGCAGGTTGCCCTGCCACCCCTCGAACGCCGCGCCCTGGTAGAAGACCATGCCCGCAGGCGCGATCACGGGATCCCAGTAATAGGCGGGCTCGGTGAAGCCCTCGCCCCGCGGCTCGCCCGTGCCGATGGGGGTGCCGTCATAGTTCACGCCATAGCTCACCTCCGGCCAGCCGTAGTTGGCGCCCGCCTCGATCAGGTTGAGTTCGTCCCCGCCCTTGGGGCCGTGCTCGATGATCCAGAGCCGCCCGTCGGGAGCGAAATCGGCGCTCTGGATGTTGCGGTGCCCGTAGGTCCAGATCGTTTCGAGCCCCTCGCCCTCGGCGAACGGATTGCCCTCGGGCACCGAGCCGTCCAGCGCAACGCGGATCACCTTGCCGTAGCTTGTGCCCAGATCCTGCGCGCGATCCCGCTCGGCTTCGATCGAATGTTCGCCCGTGGTGATGAAGGCATGACCCTGGCCGTCAAAGACGATGCGCGAGCCGTAATGCATGGCGGCCGCCGAAGGGGGCTCCTGCACGAAGATGTCCTCGACCTCGGTCACTTCGGTCAGATCGTCCGAGAGGATGCCGCGGGCGGCGGCCGTCACGGTGCCGCCCTCGACCGACTTGGCGTAGGTCCAGTAGATCCTCCGATCATTGGCGAAGTCGGGCCCCACGGCCACGTCCAGCAGCCCGCCCTGCCGCCGCGCATCGACCTCGGGCAGGCCAGCGATCGGATCGGACAGGTCGCCGTCTTCCGAGACCACCCTGAGCCGCCCCGGTCGCTCGGTCACCAACCAACCGCCCTCGGGCAGCGTGGCAATGCCCCAGGGATGCTCCAGCCCGCCGACGAAGCTCCGGGCCTCCACCTCGGTGTCGGGCAGGGCCGGGGCGCGGGTCTGGTTCTCGAACGCCGGTTCGAAGTCGGTGTTGGCGGGCCCCTGCTCCACCGGCTGCGCGAGAGCGGTCGCGGGGGCGAGCAGAAGGGCAAGTGGCATCAGGCGCTTCATCGTGACGTCTCCCTGTCGGTTCCGCCCCGGCAACGGGCCGCATCCGGCCCGGTTCCAGCGACTCACCCGCTCGTGACAGGAATCGACGCCTGCCGCAGGTCGATCACCCACCGGGCACTCCCTGACGTTCCACCGAAGGCCTGCCGCGGAACAGCGGCTCGCAGCCGAAGAGGATGCGACGGCGCGCCGAGGCGCAGAGCAGATTCTCGACCAGCAGCGCCGCCCCGTCATCGAGCACGAGGCGCGTGGCCGCCACGGGCCTCTCGGGCTGGCGTTGCGTGACGCCGCGGCCGTTGACCAGCGCCACCGCGGGAACGAGCGCGTCCTGTTGCCGCCGATCGGGGAGGACAAGACGTTGATCCGGCAGAACCAGCAGGGCGGCCGACGGCCCATCCGGGCCCAGCGCGCCGGCCGCGATCCGAACCGGCCAGAGGCGCGGGTCGCCGAGAAGTTCGGGTTGCAGGGCCCGACGCTCCACCGCCTTGAGCGGCAGGTAATGCCCCCCACGGCACCACAGCAGATCCCCCGGACAAAGCGCGCCGACAGCGCGAAGACCCCGGTCGGTCAGAACGCGCGCCTCATCGGGAAAGAGCCCCTCGGCCTGCGCGGCGGCCTCATCCTCTTCCGGGAGCCACCGGACGGTGAATCTGCGCCCGTTCCAGACCTTCGTGAACATTTCCAGCCTCCGCTTCAGCAGCGAAAGCTCGCAGGGGGACGTTTCGGGAAGGTTGCCGCCCCGGCCCTCAGTGCGTCGAATTGTCGGAAACCGGCCGCCGCCTCAGGCGAACTTGAGCGCCACGACCCCCGCCACGATGAGCGCGATCCCCCCGAGCCGGAGCGGAGAGGCGGGCTCACCGAACAGCGCCATGGCGAGAAGCGCCGTTCCCACGACGCCGATGCCCACCCAGACCGCGTAGGCCGTGCCGACCGGCAGGCTCTTCATGGCCAGGCTCAGGACCCAGAAGCTCGCCAGCGCCCCGACGACCGTCAGCACGCTCGGCACCGGGCGGGTGAAGCCATCCGAATATTTCAGACCCAGCGCCCAGCCGGTCTCGAGCAGGCCCGCGACCAGCACCAGAAGCCAGGCACTCACGCCGCGAGGCCCTTTGACCCCATGTCGAGGAACTTGTTGCGACGGTCCTTGATCAGCCAGTCAGGCTTGCGGCCCACCAGCTCCTTCAGCATCATCTCGATGGCCTTGCCCACGGCCTCGA
This sequence comes from Cereibacter azotoformans, assembly GCF_021391315.1. NCBI lineage: Bacteria > Pseudomonadati > Pseudomonadota > Alphaproteobacteria > Rhodobacterales > Paracoccaceae > Cereibacter > Cereibacter azotoformans. The sequence continues at coordinate 2,269,762 of NZ_CP090021.1, forward strand.
CCGTCTCGCGCCGGCCGCGCTGCGCGCCGCCCAGCGGCTCCTTGATGATGCGGTCGATGACGCCCAGCTTGTGCAGGTCCTGCGCGGTCAGGCGCAGCGCCTCGGCCGCCTCGCGCATCTTCTCGGCGTCCTTCCACAGGATCGAGGCGCAGCCCTCGGGCGAGATCACGGAATAGACGGAATGTTCCAGCATCGCGATCCGGTTCGCCGTGGCCAGCGCCACCGCCCCGCCCGAGCCGCCCTCGCCGATCACCACCGTCACCAGCGGCACGCCCAGCTCCAGGCATTTCTGCGTGGCGCGCGCGATGGCCTCGGCCTGGCCGCGCTCTTCCGCGCCCTTGCCGGGATAGGCGCCGGGCGTGTCGACCAGCGTGACGACCGGCAGCCGGAAGCGGTGCGCGAGATCCATCAGGCGGATCGCCTTGCGGTAGCCCTCGGGCCGCGCCATGCCGAAGTTGCGCTCGATCCGGGTCTTGGTGTCGTGGCCCTTCTCCTGCCCGATCACCACCACCGGGTTGTCGTTGAACCGTGCGAGCCCGCCCATGATCGCATGATCGTCGGCAAAGTTCCGATCCCCGGCGAGCGGCATGTATTCGGTGAAGAGCCCCTCGATATAGTCCTTGCAGTGCGGACGGTCGGGGTGGCGCGCGACCTGGCACTTCCGCCAGGGCGTCAGATCCTTGTAGAGGTCCTTCAGCAGCGCCTCGGCCTTGCGGTCGAGCGCCGCCGCCTCCTTCTCGACGTCCATCTCCTTGTTGCCCCGCGCGAGCGCGCGCAGCTCCTCGGCCTTGCCCTCGATCTCGGAGAGAGGCTTTTCGAATTCGAGATAGTTCATCGCGGACACTCCGTGCGGACCGGCCCGGTATATGCAGCCGGGCGGGGGCAAATGCAACATGAGGACCGGGACGCTGCGACGCAGGCGGCCGCACCGGCCGATGCAAAAGCGCCGCAGGAACGCCGTCCGCGCCCGCCCCCGGTCAAGATGCCACACGAGACAGGGGCACGAAATGGGCCAACATGGTCCGGTGTCCGTGTCGAGTTGAGGAGCCAAGGCCATGTACCCCGTGCATATCCGCGAAGAGACCCCTCGCCGCCTCGCTGCCCTGCGCCATGCCGGCGCGTTCGAGGAGATCGGCTGCACCTTCGGCCAGACCTGCCAGATCCTCGAGGAGCGGGGCCTGCTGTCGCAGGCCGGCTGCATGATCGGCATCTACTGGGACAATCCCGTCCTCACCCCTCCGGGCGCGCTGCACAGCCATGCGGCGATCCAGGCGCCCGAGACGATGCCCATCGCCGCCCCGCTCGAGGAGCTGCGTCTGGCCGGCGGGCGCCATGCCGTCCTGCGCTACACCGGGCCCTACTCGGGTCTTGCCGATGCCTACCGTTACATCTTCAACGACTGGCTGCCCGCCGCCGGCGAGGTGCAGGCCGAGGGGCCGGTGATCGAGATCTACCGCAACGCGGCGATGGAGACGCCGTCGAACGAGCTGGTGACCGAAATCTGCGTGCCGCTGCTCTGAAGACAGCGACGCCCCGGACCGGGGTCCGGGGCGTGCGTCCTCCCGATTTGCTGCGGCTTGCCTCCCAACTCACCGCAGCTCCGGTATGGCTCAGGCTGAGATCATTTCCGCCTGCCTTACGATCACTTCTGCCTGTTTGATGGACGCGATGTCAACAAGTCTTCCCTTGTAAACCGTCGCTCCTTCCCCACGCGCCTTGGCGGCTTCCATCGCGGCGAGGATCTCGCGCGCCTCGGCTACCGCCTTGTCGGAGGGGGTGAATACCTCGTTCGCCAGAGCCACCTGCTTGGGGTGGATGGCCCACTTGCCCACCATGCCAAGGGTGGCCGAGCGGCGCGCCTGGGCGCGGAAGCCCTCATCGTCCGAGAAGTCGCCGAAGGGGCCATCCACCGGCAGGATCCCATGCGTGCGGCAGGCCGCAACGATGGCTGCCTGCGCCCAGTGCCACGGATCGGACCAGTGCTTCTGCCCCTCATGCAACATGTAGTAGTTTTCCTGCGTCCCACCGATACCCGTGGTCTGCATCCCCATCGACGCGGCGAAATCGGCGGCGCCGAGGCTCATGGCCTGCAACCGGGGAGACGCGGCGGCAATCTCCTCGACATGGGCGATGCCGGCGGCTGATTCGATGATCACCTCGAAGCTGACGGGCTTCGTGCGGCCCTTGGCGCGCTCGATGGCCGTCACCAGCGCATCGACCGCATAGACGTCGGCGGCGCAGCCCACCTTGGGGATCATGATCTGGTCCAGCCGATCGCCCGCCTGCTCGAGCAGGTCCACCACGTCGCGATACCAGAAGGGCGTGTCGAGCCCGTTGATCCGCACCGAGAGATACTTCTTTCCCCAGTCGAGCGTGTTGATCGCCTCGATGATGTTCAGGCGGGCCTGAGCCTTGTCGTCGGGCGCAACCGAATCTTCCAGATCGAGATTGATCACGTCCGCCGCCGAGGCCGCCATCTTCTCGAACAGGGCGGGCCGCGAGCCGGGACCGAACAGCTGGCAGCGGTTCGGACGGGCGGGCGGCGGAGGCTGAAGTCGGAAGCTCATCGGATCTCTCGGCAATGAAGTTTCATCTCTCTGGCGCAATTGGTTATTATATTGCGCTGCGCGGCGCAAGGGTGTTTCGCGCCTGCAGAAACCCATGGTCCGCGGATCAGAGATTGCGCGAAACCGACCCGCAACGCAGCAATCTTCGAGCGATGCGCCCATCCGCCGAACAATGTTGTGCATGTGCTGCGTTACGAAGGATGAATCGCGATGCAATTCGCAAGAATGCCGCGCATGATCCCCAGGGTCACTCTCAAGGAACCCCGACATGATCCAGACACCCTACCTGCTCTTTCTCGGCGATGCGCCGGACGCTCTGGCCGCCAAGGTGGCGCAGGGCATCAAGGACTGGCGCCCCGAATTCGCGGTGGGCCAGTACCGGATGGAGGGGTGCAAGGCCGACATGGGCCTGCCGGACATGACGCTGGCCGAGGCGAAGGCGGCGGGCTGCAAGACGCTGGTGATCGGCGTGGCCAACCGCGGCGGCGTGATCTCGCAGGCCTGGAAGAAGGTGCTGATCGCCGCCCTCGAGGAAGGGTTCGACCTCGCCTCGGGCCTGCACAACCTCCTGCGCGACGAAGAGGATCTGGCCGCCGTCGCCCGCGCCACCGGCCGCGCGCTGCATGACGTGCGCGTGCCGGAGGTGGATTATCCGATCGCCAACGGCCGCAAGCGGAGCGGCAAGCGGATGCTGGCCGTGGGCACCGACTGCTCGATCGGCAAGATGTACACGGCGCTCTGCATCGACCGCGAGATGCGCGAGCGCGGGCTGAAGTGCAGCTTCCGCGCGACGGGCCAGACCGGCATCCTCATCACCGGCGACGGCGTGCCGCTCGACGCGGTGATCGCGGACTTCATGGCGGGCTCGATCGAATATCTCACGCCCGACAACGACGCCGACCACTGGGACCTGATCGAGGGTCAGGGCTCGCTCTTCCATGTCAGCTACTCGGGCGTCACGCTGGCCCTGATCCACGGCGGGCAGCCCGATGCGCTGATCATCTGCCACGAGCCGACGCGGACCCACATGCGCGGCCTGCCCGACTATACCCTGCCCTCGATCGAGCAGGTGCGTGACGCCGCGCTCGCCATGGCGCGGGTGGCCAATCCCGCCTGCGTGGCGGTGGGCTGCGCGATCAACACCCAGGCGCTCTCGGACGAGGAGGCGCGGGCCTATTGCGCCGAGGTCGAGGCTCGCACCGGCCTGCCGACGGTCGATCCGTTCCGCCATGGCGCCGGCCGTCTGGTCGATGCGCTGATGGCCGTGTAGCCTCCGCTTCCGCAGGGCCTGCGCCGGCCGGGCCCGTCCCGGCCGGTCCGCGGCCCGCCCCGCCTGCGGGTCCGCCCGCAGCCCTGGACACGCACGGCCGGAGGAGCCGCCATGATCACCGTCACCCCCGAGAGCTTCCGGCTCGCGGAAACCTTCACCATCTCGCGCGGCTCGCGCACCGAGGCGCATGTGCTGACCGTCACGGTCACGCGCGCGGGCCTCAAGGGGCGGGGCGAATGCGTCCCCTACTCCCGCTACGGCGAGACGCTGGACAGCGTCGCCGCCCAGATCGCCACCCTGCCCGAGAACCTGACGCGGGCCGATCTCCAGTCGCTGCTGCCCGCGGGCGCCGCGCGGAATGCGGTCGATTGCGCGCTCTGGGATCTCGAGGCCAAGGATTCCGGCAAGCGCGTCTGGCAGCTTCTGGGCCTGCCCGCGCCGCAGCCGCAGGTCACGGCCTTCACCCTCTCGCTCGACACACCCGAGAAGATGCAGGCCGCGGCGGCGCGAAACGCGCACCGGCCGCTCCTGAAGATCAAGCTCGGCACGCCCGACGACATGCCCCGGCTCGAGGCGGTGCGCCGAGGCGCGCCCGCGACGCGGATCATCGTGGATGCGAACGAGGGCTGGACCGCCGATGTCTATTCCGACCTCGCGCCGCATCTCCTGCGCCTGGGCGTCGCGCTGGTCGAACAGCCGCTGCCGGCCGATCAGGACGAGCTGCTGGCCGAGATCGCCCGCCCGCTGCCGGTCTGCGCCGACGAATCCTGCCACGACCGCCACTCGCTGCCCGGCCTCAAGGGCAAGTATGACGTGATCAACATCAAGCTCGACAAGACCGGCGGGCTGACCGAGGCGCTGGCGCTGCGCGACGCGGCGCGGGCCGAGGGTTTCGATCTGATGGTCGGCTGCATGGTGGGCAGCTCGCTTGCGATGGCGCCGGCCACGCTTGTTGCGCAGGGTGCGTCTTACGTCGATCTTGACGGCCCTCTCCTTCTGGCCGAAGACCGCGAGCAGCCGCTCGTCTTCGACGAGGCCGGCATCCATCCTCCATCCGCCGAACTCTGGGGTTGAACATGAGCCGCACCGTCTATGTGAACGGGGAGTATCTCCCCGAGGAAGAAGCCACTGTCTCGATCTTCGACCGGGGCTTCCTGATGGCCGACGGCGTCTATGAGGTCACGTCGGTCCTCGGCGGCAAGCTGATCGACTTCCCGGGCCATGCCGCGCGCCTCGAACGGTCGCTGAACGAGCTCGAGATGGCCGTGCCGATGAGCACGGAGGAGTTGCTCGAGGTTCACCGCGAACTGGTGGCGCGCAACGGGATCGATGAGGGGCTCGTCTATCTCCAGATCACCCGCGGCAATCCCGGCGACCGCGACTTCGCCTTCCCGCCGGCCGACACGAAGCCGACCGTGGTGCTCTTCACCCAGTCGAAGCCGGGCCTGGCCGCCAATCCGGTCGCCCAGGTCGGCATCAAGGTCATCTCGATCCCGGACATCCGCTGGGGCCGGCGCGACATCAAGACGGTGCAGCTGCTCTATCCGTCGATGGCCAAGATGGCGGCGAAGAAGGCCCATGTCGATGACGCCTGGTTCGTCGAGGACGGGTTCGTGACCGAAGGCACCTCGAACAACGTCTATATCGTGAAGGGCGGCAAGATCGTCACCCGCGACCTGTCCAACGACATCCTGCACGGGATCACCCGCGCCGCCGTCGTCCGCTTCGCGCGCGAGGCGCAGATGGAGGTCGAGGAGCGCCCCTTCACCATCGAGGAAGCGCAGGGCGCCGACGAGGCCTTCTTCACCTCGGCCTCGGCGTTCGTGCTGCCGGTGGTCGAGATCGACGGCAAAGCGGTGGGCACCGGCACGCCGGGCCCCGTGGCCGCCCGCCTGCGCGAACTCTACCTCGAGGAAAGCCTGAAAGCCGCCGTCTGAGCGGCGACCAAACAGCGGAACCGGACGGGCGGCCAGGGCCGCCCGTTCTCATTCCGGGCAGGCGGCGAGCACCTCCTCGAGGATCGGCGCCAGCCTTTCGGCCCAGGCCACCTGCTTGGCCTCGTCCCGGATCAGGTCGTGGCGCAGCTCGATCAGCGTGTTCAGCCGGTCGCGTTGCAGGGCGTGCCGGTCGATGGAATCCCCCGGCAGATGGCCGAGGTAGGGTTGGTTGTCCCCCACGCAGAGACCGGGTTCGCCCCTGAGCCTCTCGATCAGCGCCCGGCTGAAACGGTCGTTCAGCGGCGAATGCAGGATGCCCACATGCCAGGGCCGCGGCCCCCTGCCCTGCAGCCGCGGGGTGAAGGAATGGATCGCCACGATCACCGTATCCGCCCGCCGCGCCGCCAGCCGGGCCAGCGCCGCGTGATAGGGCCGGTGGAGCGTTTCGAGCCGCCGCTCGACCTCGGCCGCATCCACATGCCGGTTGGCGGGGATGATCGTCCCGTCATAGAGGCGCATCACCAGCGTCGGGTCCTTCTCGCCCCGGTTCGGGTCGATCACCAGCCGCGAGAAGGTGGAAAGCACGCACGGCCCGTCCAGCCTCCCGGCCAGTGCCCTGGCCACGCCGGCCGCGCCCACGTCATAGGCGATGTGCCGCTCCATCTCGGCCGGCGGCAGGCCCAGATCGCCCCCCGCCACCTCGGGCGGCACGCGGTTCGAGGCATGGTCGCAGGTCACCAGCCAGCGCGAGGGGCGCTCCGCTCCCACGATCTCGAAGGCGTCCATCAGCCACTCCGTCACATCCCTGTCAGTGTCCCGGTTTAGGACGCATTGGCAGAAAGCGCCAGTTGCCGCGCCCCCGGCTTTCGGCCATAGAGGGACCGGCCCACCACGACATCGACGGAACGACAAGGAAACGAGGCAGGATGAGACGCCTTCGCAATGTAAAGATCGTGGCCACACTGGGACCGGCCTCCAACGACTATGCCACCATCCGCGCGCTGTTCGAGGCCGGAGCGGACGTGTTCCGGCTGAACATGAGCCACGGATCGCACGACGACATCCGCGCACGGCACCAGACGCTGCGCCAGATCGAGGCCGACACGGGAACGCCCGTCTGCATCCTCGCCGACCTGCAGGGGCCGAAGCTCCGCGTCGGCACCTTTGCCAACGGGTCGGAAGAGCTGGTCGAGCGCGCCCGCTTCCGGCTGGACCTGGATCCCGCGCCGGGCACGGCCGAGCGGGTGAACCTGCCCCACCCCGAGATCTTCGCGGCGCTGGAGCCCGGCTCGTCGCTGCTGGTGAACGACGGCAAGATCCGGCTCGAGGTCGCCGAGTGCGGGCCTGACTTCGCCAACTGCATCGTGACCGTGGGCGGCACCATCTCGAACCGCAAGGGCGTGAACGTGCCCGACGTGGTGCTGCCGCTGGCCGCGCTGTCGGACAAGGACCGCCGCGATCTCGAGTTCGTCTGCAACCTGGGCGTGGACTGGCTGGCGCTGTCCTTCGTGCAGCGTCCCGAGGACGTGGAAGAGGCGCGCAGCTTGGCCCGTGGCCGGGCGGCGATCCTGTCCAAGATCGAGAAGCCCGCGGCCGTGAAAGCCTTCGACGCAATCCTCGCGGTCTCGGACGGGATCATGGTCGCCCGCGGCGATCTGGGGGTGGAACTGCCGGTGCAGGCGGTGCCGCCGATCCAGAAGCGCCTCGTGCGGGGCGCCCGCGCGGCGGCCAAGCCCGTGATCGTGGCGACCCAGATGCTCGAGTCGATGATCGACTCGCCCATGCCCACCCGCGCCGAGGTCTCGGACGTGGCGACGGCCATCTACGAAGGGGCCGACGCGGTGATGCTCTCGGCCGAATCCGCCGCGGGCTCCTACCCGATCGAGGCGGTCACGACGATGAACAACACCGCCATCTCGGTCGAGAGCGATCCGGTCTATCGCGACATCATCGAGGCCAGCCGCACCGCCCGCCGCACCAGCGTCGCCGATGCCATCGTGGCCGCCGCCCGCGAGATCGCCGAGAACACGCCGATCAAGGCCATCTGCTGCTTCACCCAGACCGGCACGACCGTGTCGCTGGTGGCGCGCGAGCGGCCGCGGGTGCCGATCGTCGCCCTGACCCCGCTGGTCGAGACGGCGCGTCGCCTCTCCTTGACCTGGGGCACCCACTGCGTCGTGACCGAGCCGCAGGAGCGGTTCAAGGGCGCGGTAATCTGCGCCGCCCGCACCGCCCTCGCCGACGGCTTCGCGCGCGAGCACGAGCAGATCGCCGTGGTCGCGGGCGTGCCCTTCAACGTGCGCGGCACCACAAACATCCTGCGCGTCGCCCCCTGCGACGAGCGTCTGATCTACAGCGGCGACCCGGAATAGGCTTTCCGCTTGCACCCTGGCCCGCTCCCGGCTAAGGGAGCGGCCTTCAAACCCGCACGGCCGGCCGGAGAGGCATGCCGAGTCGTGCTTGACCACTCGCAAGAGGAGATGGAAATGCCCAAGATGAAGACCAAGTCCGCGGCGAAGAAGCGGTTCAGCTTCACCGCCACCGGCAAGGTGAAGGCCGGCCCCGCCGGCAAGCGCCACGGCATGATCAAACGCTCGACGAAATTCATCCGCGACGTCACCGGGACCATGATCCTGTCCGACGCCGACGCGAAGATCGTCAAGAAATACATGCCCTACGACCGGTAAGGAGAGCTTCACATGTCCCGCGTCAAGTCCGGCAAGGTCACCCACGCCCGCCACCGCAAGGTCATCAAGGCAGCGAAGGGCTACTACGCCGCCCGCTCCACGAACTTCCGCACCGCGACCCAGGCCGTCGACAAGGCCAACCAGTACGCGACCCGCGACCGCAAGGCCCGCAAGCGCAACTTCCGCGCGCTGTGGATCCAGCGGATCAACGCCGCCGTCCGGCTGTTCGACCTCGAGATGACCTACTCGCGCTTCATCAACGGCCTGGCGAAGGCCGGGATCGAGGTGGACCGCAAGGTGCTCGCCGACCTCGCCGTGCACGAGCCCGAGGCGTTCAACGCCATCGCCGCCCGTGCGAAGGCCGCGCTGGCCTGAGGCCCGCGAAAGTTGCCGGAAAGGCCCCGCACCCTCCGGGTGGCGGGGCTTTTTCATGGCCCGCGCGGGCGAGGGCTGCCCGCTCTGGACAAAGCGCCCCTCGCCCGGTAGCACCCGCTCACCTGCACCGGAGGCTGACATGACCGCGCTCGACACGCTCAGAGGCAAATATATCGAGGCCATCGCCAGTGCCGCCGACGAGGCCGCGCTCGAGGAGGTCCGTCTGGCTGCCTTGGGCAAGAAGGGCGAGATCAGCCTGAAGATGCGCGAACTGGGCCAGATGTCGCCCGAGGAGCGCCAGACCACCGGCGCCGCGCTGAACCGGCTGCGCGACGAGATCGACGCGAGCCTGCGCGCCCGCAAGCAGGGGCTGGCCGATGCGGCGCTGGATGCGCGGCTGAAGACCGAATGGCTCGACGTGACCCTGCCGGGCCGGCCGCGCCGGATGGGCACGATCCATCCCGTGAGCCAGGTGATGGCGGAACTGACCGCGATCTTCGCCGACATGGGCTTTGCCGTGGCCGAAGGCCCGCAGGTCGAAAGCGACTGGTTCAACTTCGATGCGCTGAACATCCCGCCCGAGCACCCGGCCCGGCAGGAGCATGACACCTTCTTCATGGCGCGCGCCGAGGGCGACGACCGCCCGCCGCACGTCCTGCGCACCCATACCTCGCCGGTGCAGATCCGCGCCATGCAGGCGCAGGGTGCGCCGATCCGGGTGATCGCGCCCGGCCGCGTCTACCGCATGGACATGGACCAGACCCACACGCCGATGTTCCACCAGGTCGAGGGGCTGGCGATCGACCGCGACATCTCGATGGCGAACCTCAAGTGGGTGCTGGAGGAATTCTGCCGCGCCTTCTTCGAGGTGCCGAGCGTCGAGCTGCGCTTCCGCGCCTCGCATTTCCCCTTCACCGAGCCGTCCGCCGAGGTGGACATCCGTTGCTCGTGGGAGGGCGGACAGCTGAAGATCGGCGAGGGCGACGGCTGGCTCGAGATCCTGGGCTCCGGCATGGTGCATCCCAAGGTGCTGGCGGCGGGCGGCGTCAACCCCGACGAGTGGCAGGGTTTCGCCTTCGGCATGGGCATCGACCGCATCGCGATGCTCAAATACGGCATCCCGGACCTGCGCGCCTTCTTCGAGAGCGACCTGCGCTGGCTGCGTCACTATGGCTTCGCCGCTCTGGACATGCCTGATCTGGCCGGGGGCCTCTCACGCTGATACCCTGACCGGATCATGGTAAAGGGTCCGGTCATGGTTAGTGTGCACCAAATCGTCACCATCCAGAACGTCATCGCGGCGACCCTCGTCGTCTGGTATTTCGCCGCGATCTACTATCTCGAGTTGCGGCGCCAGTTCCGCTACCCCGAATATCCCGCCGCACGGCGCTATCCGATGTGGCGCAGGCGCTTCCAGCTTTACGGTCAGCTTCAGGCCAACGCGCCGGGCAATGTCACCGACCGCAGCCCCGAGGCGCAGGAGGTGCTGCAGTCCTTCCTCCGCAAGGTCGAGATCCGCAGCGCCACGCTGGTCGCGCTCTGGGCCGTGCTGCTGGGGGCCGAGCTGACCTTCGCCTTCTCGATCCCGAGCTGGCAGCCGGGGCGGCTCCTGCTGATCGGCCTTGCCGTCTGCTGCCTGCCCTTCGTGCTGCGGCTGGCCTTCGGCCTCTCTCCGGTGGATCAGATCGAGACGCACCGCATCCTGACCAACAGCACGGATGATGCGACAGCCGCGCGCCGCCTGCAGGATCAACTGATCGAGGATCTCTACCGCAAGGAGCTGGCCTTCCGCTTCTCGGCGCAGGGGTTCCGCCTGATGCTGCTGGTTCTGGCTATGCTGACGGTCGGCTATCTCTCGACCTACATCGACTGGGCGGCCGTTCGGGCCCATCTGCCCGAACTGACGATGCCCAGCTTCTCGCTGCCCGAGCTGAGCCTGCCGAGCCTGAGCCTGCCCGAGTTCTCGCTGCCGAAGATCGGCTTCTGACCGGACAGGCCTGACAGGCCAAGGTCATCGCCCCGCCGGCGCCTGTGGTGCTGGCGGGGTTTGCATGTCCGGCCCCCGCAGGGACTGCAGCCCCAGCAGCCCCAGCAGCGCGAGCAGGAGACAGAGACGAAAGGGCCCGATCAGAAATCGGCGGTTCGCGGGAAGAGCAAGCATCTTGTCCATCCCTTCAACCTGCGCGTGATTCCGGGCAAAAGAATGGCGCCGGCCCGCGGTCTTCCGAACAGCCCGTTTCCCGGCCGGAAACCCCGGCCTTCCCCTTCCCGCCCGTTTGCGCTAAGGCCCGAACCGCAATCATTTCCGAGGGGCGCCCGATGAAATTCACCCTGTCCTGGCTGAAGGATCACCTCGAGACCGAGGCCCCGCTCGACGAGATCGTGACCGCCCTGACCGACCTCGGCCATGAGGTCGAAGGGGTGGAGGATCCGGCGAAGGTGCTCGGCGCCTTCCGCACCTGCCGCGTGATCGAGGCGCAGCCGCATCCGAACGCCGACCGGCTCCGCCTCTGCCGGGTCGAGACCTGGCCCGACGGCCCCGACGGCCCCTCCGAGGAGGTTCAGGTCGTCTGCGGCGCGCCGAACGCCCGCACCGGCCTCGTGGGGGTCTTCGCCCCCGTCGGCACCCATGTGCCCGGCACCGGCGTCGATCTGAAGCCCGGCGTGATCCGCGGCGTCGAGTCGAACGGCATGCTCTGCTCCGAGCGGGAACTGATGCTGTCGGATGATCACGACGGCATCATCGACCTGCCCCCGGACGCGCCGCTGGGGGTGCGCTTCATCGACTACAAGGGCGTGAACGATCCGGTGATCGAGGTGAAGATCACCCCGAACCGGCCCGACGGGCTGGGCGTCCGCGGCCTTGCGCGCGACCTCGCCGCGCGGGGCCTCGGCACCTTCCGGCCGCTTCCGATCGAGCCGGTGCCCGGCCGCTTCCCCTCGTCCGTCAGCGTGACCATCGCGCCGGAGCTGAAGGGGAAGGGTTGTCCGATCTTCGCAGGCCGCACCATCCGCGGCGTGAAGAACGGCCCCTCCCCCGACTGGCTGCAGGCACGGCTGCGCGCCGTGGGCCTGCGCCCGATCTCGGCGCTGGTGGACATCACCAACTATTTCACCATCGGGCTGAACCGCCCGCTGCATGTCTTCGACGTGGCCAGGATCAAGGGCGGCCTGCGCATCCATGCCGCAGAGGGCGGCGAGGAACTGCTGGCGCTGGACGGCAAGAGCTACACCGTGCGCGCGGGCCAGATGCTGATCTCGGACGAGGAGCAGCCGGAGTCGCTGGCCGGCATCATGGGCGGCGAACTCTCGGGCTGCACCGAAGAGACCACCGAGGTCTTCCTCGAAAGCGCCTACTGGGACCCGATCACCATCGCGGCCACCGGCCGTGCGCTCAAGATCGTCTCGGACGCGCGCTACCGGTTCGAGCGCGGCGTGGATCCGGCCTTCACCCTGCCGGGGCTTGAGTTGGCCACCCGGATGATCCTCGACCTCTGCGGCGGCGAGGCTTCGGAGGTGGTGATGGACGGCGCGGTGCCCGACACGTCGCGCGCCTATCGCTTCGATCCGAAGCGGGTGGTGAGCCTCGTCGGCATGGACATCCCCGCGGCCGAGCAGCGCGCCACGCTCGAGGCGCTCGGCTTCACCTTCGACGGCGAGATGGCCGCCCCGCCCAGCTGGCGGCCCGACGTGCAGGGCGAAGCCGATCTGGTGGAAGAGATCGCCCGCGTGGCCTCGCTGACCAAGCTGAAAGGCAAGCCCCTGCCGCGCGCGCAGGCCGGCGTGCCGAAGCCGATCCTCACCACGCTCCAGGTGCGCGAGCAGACGGCGCGGCGGACGCTGGCCGCGCTCGGCTACAACGAATGCGTCACCTACAGCTTCATCGACGAGGCGGCCGCCCGGCTCTTCGGCGGCGGATCCGAGGCGGTGCGGGTCGAGAACCCGATCTCGTCCGAGATGACCCACCTGCGCCCGGACCTACTGCCGGGCCTCTTGCGGGCGGCGGCGCGCAATCAGGCCCGCGGCTTTGCCGACATCGCGCTCTGCGAGATCGGGCCGGTCTTTGCGGGCGGCGAGCCGGGCGAGCAGCAGTTGCAGGCGACGGGCCTTCTGGTGGGGGCCGTGGCCCCGCGCGATCCGTTCGGCTCACGCCGCCCTGTCGATGTCTATGACGCGAAGGCCGATGCCGAGGCGGTGCTGGCCGCCGTGGGCGCGCCGGCCCGGATGCAGATCAGCCGCAAGGTGCCGGGCTGGTGGCACCTGGGCCGTTCGGGGATCGTGGGCCTCGGGCCGAATGTGCTGGCCACGTTCGGCGAGGTCCATCCCCGCATCCTGCGCGAGATGGACGTGAAGGGGCCCGCGGTGGCCTTCACCGTGCTCGTGGCCAATGTGCCGCTGCCGAAGGTCAAGACGCCCACGCGGCCCGCGCTGAAGCTCTCGGACCTGCAGGCGGTCGAGCGCGACTTCGCCTTCGTGGTGGATGCGTCGGTCGAGGCGCTGGCGCTGGTGAATGCGGCGCAGGGCGCCGACAAGGCGCTGATCGAGAGCGTCCGGGTGTTCGACCAGTTCGCCGGGGAGAAGGCCGAGGCGCAGATGGGACCCGGCAAGAAGTCGCTCGCGCTGACGGTGCGGCTCCTGCCGACCGACCGGACGCTGAACGACAAGGACATCGAGGCGGTCTCGGCGAAGATCGTCGAGAAGGTCTCGAAAGCCACGGGCGCCACGCTCCGCGGTTGAGGAGGGGTGGCCTCACATGAAAAGGCGCCGGGGTCCCTGCCCCGGCGCCTTTTCCGTCATCTCTGGCCGCGGCCTTTGGGCCAGCCGCTAGATCAGCTTCTCAGAGACCGCATCCAGGCCTTGAACCGGCCGACATTGGTGCGGGCGCGTTTCCGTGCGAGGTCGGAGCGGGTGTCCCAGGCATCCCCCATGTCCTCGAGCGCAGGATCGATCGTGCGCTCGCGGAACTGCATCCACATGCCCCGCACGAGGATCGCCAGACCGGCCAGCACAATGAAGAAGAAGATGTTGAACCAGGGGATCACCGTGACCTCCGGCCCATCGACCTCGCGCAGCTTCACCGCGTTGGGGAACATGCTCAACACCTGCACGCGCCAGCCGTAGCGCGTGACCACGACCCAGGTCGGACTGTCCGCGGTCGAGGTCAGGTCCTCGGCCTTGGCCTGGATGTCGGAACTGTTGAACTTGAAATAGGGCGGCCAGCCCCATTCCGTGTCCTCGTTGCGATAGACCATGGGCTTCCCGTCCGGGAAGATCGCGTAGATCACGTTGCCGAAGGTCGTACCGGAACGGGCGTCCGCCCCGGAGTTCAGGGTGCCGAACACCCTCGTGTCGCTCGGATCGATCCGCTGGATGTTGGTGCCGACGATCCGCACCACATCATGCCGCGGCAGGTTGTAGTGCAGCGCGGACAGGACAAGGACCGCCCCCAGCGCCAGAAGAGCCCATTTCAGATAACGCATGACAACCTCACGAGTAATTCAGGGTCCAGAACACGACCGTGAAGATTATGGCCGGAATGATATAGACGAGCAGGATGAGCTTCTTGCGCAAACCCTTCTCGTACTTCTTCATACCGGCCTCGATATAGGCCTCACGCGGTCCGTCGCCATACCCCTCGTCATACTCCTTCTCCAGCGCCTCGCGGCGCAGCGACCGCGAGTAGATGGACAAAAGGACGTAGAACACCGTCAGCACCACGGCGCCGATCAGCGCGACGCGGAGGAATCCGAGGATCATCGCTTTCTCCTTCCCGGCCCGGAGGGGCCGCTGCGCCGTTCTAGCGCGGGGCGGAAAGTCGCGGTATCGGGCAGATGGCCGCGCTGTTGCCCTTCGGCCTCGGGCGGGGCACTCTGCGGACATGAAGGACAGCCGCCTGATCGCCGAAGTCGAATCCCGCCGCGCCGATCTGGTCGCTCTGGCGCAGGAACTGGTGCGCATCCCCACCCTCAACCCGCCCGGGCGCAACTACCGCGAGATCTGCGAGATGCTGGCCGCGCGGCTCGCACCGGCCTTCGACGTCGAACTGATCCGCGCCGAGGGCGCGCCGGGCGATTCCGAGGCCCATCCGCGCTGGAACCTGATCGCGCGGCGGGCGGGGGCGCGGCCGGGCGACTGCGTGCATTTCAACTCGCACCATGACGTGGTCGAGGTGGGCCACGGCTGGACGCGCGAACCGTTCGGGGCCGAGGTCGAGGGGGACCGGCTTTACGGCCGTGGCGCCTGCGACATGAAGGGCGGCCTCGCCGCCTCGGTGATCGCGGCCGAGGCCTTCCTCGCCGTCTGCCCGGACTTTGCGGGCCGCATCGAGATTTCGGCCACCGCCGACGAGGAGTCGGGCGGCTTTGGCGGCGTGGCTTACCTCGCCGGGCAGGGCCGCTTTGCCCATGTCCAGCATGTGCTGATCCCCGAACCGCTGCACAAGGACCGGATCTGCCTCGGCCATCGCGGCGTCTGGTGGGCCGAGGTCGAGACCAGGGGCCGGATCGCCCACGGCTCGATGCCCTTTCTGGGCGAGAGCGCGATCCGGCACATGGGGGCGCTGCTCTCCGAGATCGAGGAGCGGCTCTATCCGCTGCTCGCCCGCCGCACCACCGCCATGCCGGTGACCCCCGAGGGCGCGCGGCAATCGACGCTCAACATCAACTCGATCCACGGCGGCGAGCCGGAGCCGGAGCCCGGATACACCGGCCTGCCCGCCCCCTGCGTGGCCGACCGTTGCCGCATCGTGATCGACCGCCGCTTCCTGATCGAGGAGGATCTGGCCGAGGTGAAGGCCGAGTTGCACGCCCTCGCCGCCCGGCTGGCCGAGACCCGCCCCGGCTTCGCCTTCGAGATCCGGGACCTCTTCGAGGTGCAGCCCACCATGACCGACCGCGAAGCCCCAGTGGTGCGCTCGACCGCCGCCGCCATCGAGCGGGTTCTGGCGCGGCAGGCGGATTACGTGGTCTCGCCCGGCACCTACGATCAGAAGCACATCGACCGGATCGGCAAGCTGAAGAACTGCATCGCCTACGGGCCGGGGCTGCTGCATCTGGCGCACCAGCCCGACGAGTGGGTGGGCATCCAGGACATGCTGGACAGCGCCAAGGTCATGGCGCTGGTGCTGGCCGACCTGCTCGACCGTCCGTGACGGGTCCGGCCGGGCCTCGGCAGGCCGTGACAGCCGGCAACCGCCTCAGACGGGGATGTTGTCGATCAGCCGCACGCCGTCCAGCGTCGCCGCCGCCAGCAGCCGGCCCTCGCCCTCGAGCCGCTCCATCGGAAGAAGCAGGTCCGCCGTGCGCAGTTCGAGATAGTCCACCGTGTCGAAACCCGCCGCCAGCACCTCGGAGCGCGCCTGCGCCAGCCCCTCGGGCACCGGCAGGCCGCCCCGCATCGCCGCCGCCGCCGCCTGCATCGCACGGCAGAGCGCCGGCGCCCGCGCGCGCCCCTCGGCCGACAGGCGGATGTTGCGCGAGGACATGGCCAGCCCGTCGGGCTCGCGCACCGTGGGGCAGCCCTCGATCGCGATCGGAATGTTGAGATCGGCCACCAGCCGCTGCACGACCATCAGTTGCTGCCAGTCCTTCTCGCCGAAGAAGGCACGGTCGGCGCGCGTCATGCCGAAGAGCTTGGCCACCACCGTGGCCACCCCGTCGAAATGGCCCGGCCGGTGCGCGCCTTCCAGAGGCTCGCTGACGCCCGTCACCGAGACGGTGGTGGCAAAGCCGCGCGGATAGACCTCCTCGGGCGGCGGGGCGAAGATCGCATCCACCCCCACCTGCGCCAGAAGCGCGGCATCCTGCTCTTCGGTCCGCGGATATTTCTCGAGATCGGCCGGATTGTTGAACTGGCGCGGGTTGACGAAGATCGTCACGATCACCCGTTCGCAGGCGGCGCGGGCCCGGCGGGCCAGGCTCAGGTGCCCGTCATGCAGCGCGCCCATCGTCGGCACCACGCCCACCGTCGCCCCCGCGGCCTTCCAGTCCGCAACGTGGGCGCGCAGCTCTGCCACCGACCGCAGAACGGTGGGCGTCACGGCTGCTTCCCCTTCAGCTCGTCGGGAAAGACATGTTCGGACGCCGGAAAGCGGCGCGCCCGGACCTCGGCCGCATAGGCGGCGATGGCCTCGTCGGCCGCCGTTCCGAGTTCGCCATACCGCTTGACGAACTTGGGGCGGAAGTCGGTGAAGAGACCCAGCATGTCGTCGAGCACCAGCACCTGCCCGTCGCAATGGGCCGAGGCGCCGATGCCGATGGTCGGGATCGCGACCCGCTGGGTGATGCGCTGCGAGAGCCCGTCCGGCACCTTCTCGAGCACGACCGAGAAGGCGCCGGCCTCGGCCACGGCGATGGCATCCTCCATCACGCGGTCCGCGTCGGCGCCACGGCCCTGAACCTTGTAGCCGCCCAGCGCATTGACCGCCTGCGGCGTCAATCCGACATGCGCCATGACCGGAATGCCGCGCTCGACAAGGAAGCGGATCGTCCCGGCCATGTGCCGTCCACCCTCGAGCTTGACGGCCGCGCAGCCGGTCTCGGCCATCAGGCGGCGGGCGTTGGCGAAGGCCTGCGCGGGGCTTTCCTCGTAGCTGCCGAAGGGCATGTCGATCACGAGCATCGCGCGCGAGGTGCCGCGGGCGACGGCCTTGCCGTGCAGGATCATCATTTCCATCGTCACGCCGAGCGTCGTGGGCAGGCCGTGGACCACCATGCCGAGGCTGTCGCCCACCAGCGTGATGTCGCAATGGGCATCGACCAGACGCGCCATCGGCGTCGTGTAGGCGGTGAGGCAGACAAGCGGCTCACCGCCCTTCCGCGCCAGAATGTCGGCCGCCATCACCGGACGGACCGGGCTGTTCACGCTCATCGCTCTGCTCTCCTCCCAGAGGAACCATCGGCTTGGGTATAAAGGCCAAAGACCGGAAGGGCCAGAAGGCAAGTGCCGGAGGACGCGCGGCTTCTTCCGGCACGGGACCGCCGTCGGCGGCGCCTCAGCGGGCGGTGGCCGGGATGCCCGAGAGAAGGACGCGCTCCTCCTCGGTCAGGGGTTCGCCGGGGCCTGCGGCGATCCGGCCGAACGCGTCATCATGGAACGGCCCCTCCAGCTCGAGCGACTCGGCCTGCGTGCGCACCTTGACCGGCGTGCCGATGCGCGTGCGGTTGTAGAGGTCGATCGCATCCTGATTGAAGAGCCGGATGCAGCCCGCCGATGTGGCGTGCCCGATCGAGGCGTTCTGCACCGTGCCGTGGATGCGGAACATCGTGTCCCGCCCCCCGCGGTAAAGGTAGAGCGCGCGCGCGCCCAGCGGATTTTCCAGCCCGCCGGGAAGGCCCGCGGCGTAGGGCGCATACATCTCGGGCTGGGTGCGGATCATGTTGGCCGTCGGCTGCCACGAGGGCCACTCGCGCTTGCGCTGAACGGTGGCCGAGCCGCGGAAGGCAAGGCCCGCACGTCCCACGGCGATGGCGTAGCGCATGGCCCGCCCCTCTTCGAGCACATAATAGAGCCGCCGGGCGAAGGTATCGACGACGATGGTTCCCGGCCGGTCGGGCCCGGCATAGGGCACCTCCTGCCGTATGGCGTCGGGCGTCAGGTAGCGCATCGGCACCGGCTCGATGAAGAACTCGCCATCCTGGATGCCGGGATAAAGCGGATGCTCCTTCGGCCCCTCCAGCGGAGCGGGCGCCTGGGCGCAGGCAGCGAGAAACGGCAGAAGCGCCATCAGCGCGAAAGAGAGGATGCGGCCGGTCACGGTGAACCCATCTAGCTGGAGGAAACGCCGTTGATCGGACATGGCGCAGGGGATCGCGTCAAGGGTGTGGGAACGGAAAGGGCGCAGGCGTGGCGCCAGAGGATCACTTCCGCCCTCCGGGCCCGCGGATCGCAGGCCCGGCGACCGTTCCGGCCGCGGCGCCTGCGTCAGGCGATCACGTTGAACCCCGGACCGTAGGGATAGCCGGTGATGTTCTCGTTCCCCTCCTCGGTGATCACGAGGATGTCGTGCTCGCGGTAGCCGCCGGCGCCGGGCTGGCCTGCGCCGAGCGTCAGCATCGGCTCCATCGAGATCACCATGCCGGGCTCGAGCACCGTCTCGATATCCTCGCGCAGTTCGAGCCCCGCCTCGCGGCCATAGTAGTGCGACAGGATGCCGAAGGAATGGCCATAGCCGAAGGTGCGGTAGCGCAGCAGGTCGCGCTCCTCAAGGAAGGCGTTGATCTTCGCCGTCACCTCGGCACAGGAGGCGCCGGGCTTCAGCAGCGAGATGCCATATTCATGGGCGGCGACGTTGGCCTCCCAGATCCGCAGGCTCGCCTCATCCACCTCGCCCAGAAAGAGCGTGCGCTCGAGCGCGGTGTAATAGCCCGAGATCATCGGAAAGCAGTTCAGCGAGAGGATGTCGCCGCGCTCAAGCGCCCGGTTCGTGACCGGGTTGTGCGCGCCGTCCGTGTTCAGGCCGGACTGGAACCAGACCCAGCTGTCGCGGTATTCGGCCCCGGGAAAGCGCAGGGCTATTTCGCGCTCCATCGCGTCGCGGCCGGCCATCGCAATCTCCAGCTCGGTCGCGCCCACGCGGATCGCGTCGCGGATGGCGTAGCCGCCCACATCCGCCACCTGCGCGCCCTGACGGATGAGCGCGATCTCGGCCGGAGATTTCACCATGCGCTGCGCCATCGTGCCGGGGGCGATATCCATCCCCCGCTTGGGTTTCAGGAAGGCGTTCAGTTTCTCGGCCTGCACCATGGTCAGATGGTCGGCCTCGCAGCCGATGGCACGGCCCGTGCCGGTGACCTGCGAGACCGTCCGCCAGAAGTTGTCCCGCTGCCAGTCCGTGTAGGTGATGTTGTCGCCGAAGCTCCGCCGCCAGGGCTGGCCCGCGTCGATGCCCGCGCTGATCGTCACGCAATCGGTGGGCGTGACGACGCAGGCATAGGGCCGCCCGAACGAGCAGTAGAGGAAGCCGGAATAGTAGGCCACGTTGTGCATCGAGGTCAGCACGACCGCATCGAGCGAATGCAGCTCCATCAGGTCGCGCAGACCTTCGAGCCGGGCCTCGTATTCCTCGGGCGCGAAGGGCAGCGACGCCTTCTCGCCGTTGTGGAAGCGGTAGTTTTCGGGACGTTCCATCTCGGACCTCATCGAAGGGGGTCCGCGTTCAGGGGACCCCGTAAGAGTCCCGGCGTACAGGACGGTCACGGGGCGAACCCCGCCAGCGCTGGAAAGCCCTGGCCTTCCCCGCAGCGACGCCATCGCCACGTGCGCCTTTTCTCGCCCCGAAGCCCTGCCGGGACTGCGGGCCGTGTGGTTTCATCCCGCGCCGCCGTCGTCCTGTCAAGCGGCGCGGGCCAGCCTTAACGCGGGCGCATCAGGCGCCGTGCGCGGCGGACCTCAGGCCAGCCTCCGCGTGGGCGCCTCAGGCGCCGCCGGGTTCGCCGGTGAAGGCCACCGTCACGTCCTCGTCGCGCGCGATGAACTGGCAGGCCAGACGATAGCGCGGCGGCAGGTCAAGCACCTCCGCGTCCTCGATCTCCTTCGAAGAGATCTTGCCGAGTTCGCGCAGCTTCGCCTTTTCCTTCTCGGTCAGCGTGATCCCCTTGCGCATCGAGGGCTCGTCATAAGTCACCTCGATCAGGCAGGAGGCGCAGTTGCCATCCTTGCACTCGAAGGGGATCGGGATCCTGTGCTCCTCGGCGACCGCGAGAATCGTCTTGGTGTCGCCGGCCACGGCATAAACCGTCTTGGGTCCGTGCATGATCGGCGAGGTAAAGGTGATGTTGGCCATGTCGCTTGTCCCTTGCTGGGCACCCGTCCACCGCGTCACGCGACGGTCGAGGCTGGTCTCGTGGGAAAACCATAGCCAAGGTTGCGGAGCGGTAAGACCTTGCCAGCCGTCGCATCCGCGCGGCCGGCACCATGCGAGTCCCGCCTGCGGAACGGGCAACGGGACGAAAAAGGCGCCACCCCGGTGGGTGGCGCCCATGTTTTCGGCAAGAAACGCCGCGCGCGGCGGCGGCGTCAGTGCCCGAGGATCTGGCTGAGGAACAGCTTGGTCCGCTCGGACTTCGGGTTGCGGAAGAACTCGCCCGGCTCGTTCTGCTCGACGATCTGGCCCTGGTCCATGAAGATCACCCGGTTCGCCACCGCCTGCGCGAAGCCCATCTCGTGGGTGACGCAGAGCATGGTCATCCCCTCTTCGGCCAGCTCGATCATCGTATCGAGCACTTCCTTGATCATCTCGGGGTCGAGCGCCGAGGTCGGCTCGTCAAAGAGCATGATCCGCGGCTTCATGCAGAGCGAGCGCGCGATGGCCACCCGCTGCTGCTGGCCGCCCGAGAGCTGGCCCGGATACTTGTACGCCTGCTCGGGGATCTTGACCTTCTTGAGGTAGTGCATCGCCACCTCCTCGGCCTCCTTCCGGGGCGTCTTGCGGACCCAGATCGGCGCGAGGGTGCAGTTTTCCAGGATCGTCAGATGCGGGAACAGGTTGAAGTGCTGGAACACCATGCCCACTTCCGAGCGCACCTTGTCGATGTTCTTGAGGTCTGAGGTCAGCTCGATCCCGTCCACGACGATCTGGCCGGACTGGTGCTCTTCCAGCCGGTTGATGCAGCGGATCAGCGTGGACTTGCCCGAGCCGGAGGGGCCGCAGATCACGATCCGCTCGCCCTTGTGGACGGTCATGTTGATGTCGCGCAGGACGTGGAAGCTGCCATACCACTTGTTCATCTGGCTGATCTGGATGGCAACCTCGTCGCTCACCTGCATGTGGCTGCGGTCGATCTGACGTTCGATGACTTCGGACATGGGTGGCTCCTAGCGGTGGTCGGTCTTCAGCCGACGCTCGAGATACATCGAATAGCGCGACATGGCGAAGTTGAAGGCGAAGAAGATGAGGCCCACGAAGATGTAGGGCTCCCAGTAGATGCCCTTCCAGTCGGTCGAGGCGCGGACGGCGTCGGTGATGCCCTTCAGCGGGTCCAGAAGCCCCACGAAGACCACCAGCGTCGTGTCCTTGAACAGGCCGATGAAGGTCGACACGATCCCGGGGATCGAGATCTTCAGCGCCTGCGGCAGGATGATCAGGCGCTGCGCCCGCCAATAGTCCAGCCCCAGCGCATCGGCGGCCTCGTACTGTCCGCGAGGCAGCGCGGCGAGCCCGCCCCGGATCACCTCGGCGATGTAGGCCGCGGCAAACAGCGTCACCATGATGATGACGCGCAGGATGATGTCGAAGGTCGTCCCCGGCGGCAGGAAATAGTTCAAGAGCAGCGAGGCGGTGAAGAGCAGCGTGATCAACGGCACGCCGCGGATGAACTCGATGAACGAAACCGACAGCGCCTTGATCAGGAACATGTCCGACCGCCGCCCCAGCGCCAGCATGATGCCAAGAGGCAGCGACAGGGCAATCCCCGACACCCCGATCGTGATGGCAAGGACGAAGCCGCCGAACTTGTCGGAGCGCACCGGCTCGAGCCAGAGCGGCGCCGACCGGCCCAGCAGCCCCGCAAGATCGCGCGAGAGATCGCCCGCGAGGAACAGCCACCAGAGGATCGGGATCAGCACGGCGCCCGCGACGGCCGCGATGGTGCCGAAGCGGTGGAGCAGCGCATAGGCCGCCCAGCCGATGACGAAGCCCGCCGCCACCATGATCGGCAGGAAGACCGACCCGCCCCAGAGCAGCCAGAAGGCAACGAACGGATAGGCGAGGCTGAACCACATGAGCCTGCGTGGCAGCGCCGAGAAGAGCACCGGGGCCAGCGCCACGAACAGCAGCGCAAGGGCCAGCGTCGGCCGCCAGTAGAGATGCTGCGGGTAGAAGCCATAGAGAAACTGCGGCCAGCGCTCGCGGATCACGGCCCAGCAGGCGCCGGTGGCCCCGGCGCCCCAGCGTTCGGCGACGATCTGGCGGCATTGGGCGATGTTGTCCGCCTCCCAGACCGAACGCATGAGCCAGGGCACGATCTCCTGCAGCAGATAGTAGATCGTCAGCAGGCCAAGGATCGTCAGGGCGATGTTGAGAGGGCCCGAAAACAGGTTCTGACGCAGCCAGCTGACGGCGCCCGCCTCGTTCGTGGGGGGCTGAGCCGGGGGCAGCATCGTCTCGCGGACGAAGGGCACGGTCTGGGCGTGGGTATCGCTCATCTCAGCGCTCCTTCAGCTTCACGGCGGCGTTGTAGACGTTCATCACCGCCGAGATCACGAGGCTGATCGCAAGGTAGATCAGCATCATCAGGAGCACGCATTCCAGTTCGCGCCCGGTCTGGTTCAGCGTGATCCCCCCCAGCGTGCCGCGCAGGTCGAGGTATCCCACCGCAATGGCGAGCGAGGAGTTCTTCGTCAGGTTCAGATATTGCGAGATCAGCGGCGGGATGATGACGCGCAGCGCCTGGGGCAGGATCACCAGGCTCATCGTCCGCCCCGGTCGCAGGCCGAGCGCAAAGGCCGCCTCGGACTGGCCGCGCGAGATGGCGAGGATGCCCGCCCGCACGATCTCGGCGATGAAGGCCCCGGTGTAGAGCGAGAGCGCCAGCCAGAGCGCCATGAAGGAGTTCGAGACGTTCAGGCCGCCCACGAAGTTGAAGCCGCGCAGTTCGGGAAACTCGAGATGGAAGCCGAGCGCCAGCAGCACCGCGACCGGCAACCCCAGAAGCAGCAGAACCGATGACCACCAGGTGGCGGGCCGCACGCCGGTCTCGTTCTGGATCCGGGTAGCGCGCGCCTTCACCATCCGGTTCAGCCACCAGCCCAGCACGGCCGCCGCAAGGACCGCCAGAACGTCGATGTTGATGTAGAAGAGCCCGAGGTCGAGCCAGCCCAGCTCGCGGCTGAAGACGGAGTTCGGCACCGCGGTGTAGCGGTTGGTCACGGCGATCGCATCGAGGAACATCGAGCGGTCGGCAAGGCCGGTCTCGGGGTTCGGGCGGAAGGCGTTGGGCGCCGGCGTCGCCTCGGTGAAGACGGCGTAGATCAGCAGGATCCACAGGAGCAGCGGCACGTTGCGGAAGATCTCGACATAGACGGTCATCAGCCGCCCGACGAGCCAGTTCTTCGACAGGCGCAGGACCCCCACGATCACGCCGATCACGGTTGCGGCGATGCAGCCGAGGAGGGCCACCAGCAGCGTGTTCAGCAGGCCCACCAGCATGGCCCGGCCGTGCGTGCTGTCGTTGGTGTATTCCACGAGCCGCTGGCTGATGTCGTAGCCCGCGCGGTTCCACAGGAAGCCGAAGTTGAAATCCTTTCCCAGCGCCTCGAGGTTGCGCATGGTGTTGTCCACCAGCCAGGCGGCGCCGGCCATGAACAGGAAGAAGACGAAGACCTGTATGGTCAGCGAACGATACCGCGTATCGTATAGCAGCATGCTGAGCCGAAAGGTGTCCTTCGGCGCGTCCGCGACGTTTGCCATGCGGTGATTCCCCATTGCTCGGATTGCGGGGCCGGCAGGTCCGGCGGGTTGGCGTCGTTGCGCCCCTCGCGTCCGATCGTTGTTTCCCCGTCCTGTGCGGCGGGTTGTGGAAAGGGGCGCCCGGTCGGGCGCCCCTCGTCAGATCAGCGGAACGGCGGGGCGTAGAGCAGGCCGCCCTGGGTCCATTGCGCGTTCAGGCCGCGCGCCAGACCGATCGGGGTGGCCTCGCCGATAGTGGCGGCGAAGATCTCGCCATAGTTGCCGCCCACGGAGATGGCACGCTTGGCCCAGTCCTTGTCCAGACGGATCATCGGGCCGAGGTCCCCCTCGACGCCCAGCAGGCGGCGGATCTCGGGGTTCGGCGAGTTGGCGGCCAGTTCCTCCATGTTGGTGGAGGTGACGCCATATTCCTCAGCCGCGATCAGCGCGTTCAGCGTCCAGCCGACGACATCGGCCCATTCGTTGTCGCCATGGCGCACGGCCGGCCCGAGGGGCTCTTTCGAGATGATCTCGGGAAGGATGACATGGTTTTCCGGGTCGGCGAAGGCCGCGCGGGTGGCGGCAAGGCCCGAGGCGTCGGTGGTGTAGGCGTCGCAGGCGCCGGCGGCATACTGCTGCTCGCCCTCGGCGTTGGTCTCGACCGCAACCGGCGTGTAGCTCAGGTTGTTGACCTTGAACCAGTCGGCCAGGTTCAGTTCGGTCGTGGTGCCGGTCTGGATGCAGACGGTGGCGCCGTCAAGTTCCTTGGCCGAGGTGACGCCGAGATCCTTGCGCACCATGAAGCCCTGGCCGTCATAGTAGTTCACGCCGACGAAATCGAGTTTCAGATCGGTGTCGCGCGAGAAGGTCCAGGTCGAGTTGCGGGCCAGCATGTCCACCTCGCCCGAGGCGAGCGCGGTGAAGCGGGTCTGGCCGGTGGTCGGCACGAACTTGACCTTGGTCCCATCGCCGAGAACGGCAGCCGCCACGGCACGGCAGAGGGCAACGTCGAAGCCGGTCCAGTTGCCGTTGGCATCGGGCAGCGAGAAACCGGTCAGGCCGGTCGAGACACCGCAATTCAGTTCGCCACGCGCCTTCACGTCATCGAGCGTCGCCGCCGAGCCGAGGCCGGCAGCAAGGCCCGCCACGGTCAGCGTGCCGAGAAAAACGGATTTTTTCATGCGTACCTCTTCCTGATTGCCGCCCGGTTGCAGGGCGGTTCTTTGATCCCCGGTGAGCGGGGACGTCTCTTGTGGAGGACAGCTTCCTCACAGTGGCCGTCAGTGTCGACCGAAGCCGTTTCGATCGTCAAGTCAAACCGCAGAAGCGTCGCTTTTCGCAGCAAATTCACCCTATTGCGCATCAATTGTGCAAAGTCGCGAAGGTGTCCGCGCGAGTGCCGAAGGATTGTTACCCGCACAATGCGTAGAATCGCGCGGCCTGAAGGAAGGCGGCGCGTCTGGCCGCCTCGATCTCGGCCGCCTCCTCGTCCTCGCCCCACTGCTCGACCTGCCATGTCTCGTCGATGCGCGACAGCTCCCACGCCTCCTCCGCAAGAAGACGTCCCTCGGTCACGCCGAAGGCGAGGACGAGCGAGTTGGAGATCGCCACGAGGTCGTGGAAGGCCGCAACCTGGAAGGGAGAAAGGGCGCCCACCCTCTCGGCCAGACGCCGGAGGCTCTCTTCGGGCTGGGGACGGTGCATGACGCCCACCGTCGGTTCGAGCGGCGCGCCGAGGGCTTCGGCCGCCCAGGCGAGGATCGGATCCCAGGCCTCGGCCTGCCGCGCGGTCAGGGCGGCCGGCGCGGGGGCGCGGTAGCACAGGAGGTCCGTGCCGCCATAGGCCGCCAGCATCCCGGCCACCTCGTCGAACTGGGGTTCGACCTTGTCGAGCGCGGAATTGGCCGAGCGGGTGAAGGGCATCGTCCCGGGCCGGACCTCGCCCTCCTGCGCCCGCCACTCGTCCGCCACCGCCTCGGCCAGCGGACCGGTGGGCAGGATCAGCGGGCGCTTGGCGGGCGTGCGCAGGGCCCGCCCGTCGAGGAGGACGGCAAAGCCCCCCGCGTCTTCCGCCACAGAGACGCCCTTCCAGAAGCGTTTCGCAACCCAGCCCGCCATCAGAAGGCTCCGAACGGATCTTCCGGCACGTCGCCTTCCTTCCAGTCGAGGAGTTTCCAGGTCTTGGCCATGTGCGGAGGGAGCGGCGCGGTAAAGGTCACCAGTTCCTTGCGGATCGGATGCTCGATGGTCAGGCTGCGGGCGTGGAGATGCAGCTTGCGGCTGACCTCGCCACCGATCTGCGCCCCCCAGCCGTCGCCGGCGTTCTCCTGGCTCGAGCCGCCGTATTTCCCGTCGCCCACGATCGGATGGCCGAGTTCGGCCATGTGGGCGCGCAACTGGTGCGTGCGGCCGGTGATCGGGGACAGCGCCATCCAGGCGCAGCGGGTGCCGAGGAACCAGAGGGTGAAAAAATCGGTCTGGGCGCGCTTGGCCTCGGGGTAATCGCCCCCCTTGGCGGGGTGGATGCAGAGCATCTTCTCGCCCTCGCCGCCGCGCCCGTGGCCGGGCGCCTTCATCAGCGCGTACTTGATCGAGCCCTGCTTGGGGCTCGGCACGCCCGCGACCAGCGCCCAGTAGATCTTGCGCGTGTTGCGGTGCCGGAAACTCTCGGAGAGCGCCCGCGCCACCCGATCGGTGCGCGCCAGAACCAGCACCCCCGACGTGTCCTTGTCGAGCCGGTGCACCAGCTTCGGCCGCTCCTTGTAGCCGAACTTCAGCGCCTCGGTCAGCCCGTCCACATGCCGCTCGCCCTGCCCCGAGCCGCCCTGCGAGGGCAGGCCCGCGGGCTTGTTCAGCACGATGATGTCATTGTCCTTGTAGATCACGCAGTCCTGGATCATCTGCTCGTCGGACTTCGTGACCCGCGATGCCTGCGGCCGCGGCGCATCGGGGTCGGGCAGCGGGGGGACGCGGATCTCCATCCCCTCGGCCACGCGGTCCGAGGCTTTGGCGCGCGCGCCATCGACGCGCACCTGCCCGGTGCGGCACATCTTCTCGACCGCGCCTTGCGTCACATGCGGGAAGCGGCGCTTGAACCAGCGGTCGAGCCGCTGCTCGCCCTCATCGGCCGTCACCGTCAGAAGCTGCACGCTCTTCATGCCGGGAACCTCAACTGCAGAAGGAGTGCACGCGCGGTGTTCGCACCGATGGCACAGGACGAGACGGGCATGGAGCGGACGCCGCCGGAGGAAGGGGCAGAGCCGGACGGGCGCAGGGCGCCATCGGTCGGGCAGCGCGCCGAGGCGCCACCGGGCGCCACCTGAAGAAGAGAGCTGATCATCGCGCTTCTCTGTTCTCCATGGTGCCCATTGTCAACCGCCCTGCCGCTTGGCACGCAGCTTGGCGAAATAGTCGGTGCGCTTCTTCAGTTCCCGCTCGAAGCCACGCTCCTGCGGCAGATACCAGACCGGGCGCTTCATGCCCTCGGGGAAGTAGTTCTGGCCCGAAAAGCCGTCCTCGGCGTCGTGGTCATACTGGTAGCCCGAGCCGTAACCGATCTCCTTCATCATCTTCGTGGGCGCGTTCAGGATGTGCCTGGGCGGCGGCTCGGAGCCGGTCTGCTTCGCCGCCGCCCGCGCGGCCTTGTAGGCGGTGTAGACCGCGTTCGATTTGGGGCTGAGCGCCAGATAGACCAGCGCCTCCGCCAGCGCGAGTTCGCCCTCGGGCGAGCCGAGGCGTTCGTAGGTGGCCCAGGCCTCAAGGCAGATCCCCTGCGCCTGCGGATCGGCCAGCCCGATGTCCTCGACCGCCATCCGGGTGATGCGGCGGGCAAGGAAGCGGGGATCCTCGCCGCCCTCGAGCATCCGCGCGAACCAGTAGAGCGCGGCATCCGGGTCCGAGCCGCGCACCGACTTGTGCAGCGCCGAGATGAGGTTGTAATGCTCCTCGCCCGACTTGTCGTATTTCGCGGCCCGACGCATCAGCCGCGTCGCCACCTGGTCGCGGTCGAGATGGCCCTTGACCTTCCAGGCCATCACCTGCTCGACGAGGTTCAGAAGCGCCCGCCCGTCACCGTCCGCCATCTCGAGCAGCGCCTCACGCGCCGATCCGTCGAGCGGCAGGGCGCGGCCCAGTTCGTGCTCGGCCCGCTGGGCGAGGCGCTCCAGATCGGCGAGGCTCAGCCGTTCGAGCACGATCACCTGCGCGCGGGACATCAGCGCCGCGTTCAGCTCGAACGAGGGGTTCTCGGTCGTGGCGCCCACGAGGAGGATGGTCCCGTCCTCCATGTGCGGCAGGAAGCCGTCCTGCTGGGCCTTGTTGAAGCGGTGGATCTCATCGACGAAGAGCAGCGTCCCCTGCCCGTTCGCCCGGCGCAGCCTTGCCGCCTCGAACACCTTGCGCAGGTCCGGCACGCCGGTGAAGATCGCCGAAATCTGCACGAAGGCCAGATCGGTCTCCTTGGCCAGCAGCCGCGCGATCGTCGTCTTGCCCACGCCGGGCGGGCCCCAGAGGATCAGCGACGAGAGGCTGCCCGAGGCCAGCATCGCCCCCAGCGGACCGTCGGGAGACAGCACCTTCTCCTGCCCGATCACCTCGTCGAGCGCCTTCGGCCGCAGCCGGTCGGCAAGCGGTCGGGGCGCATCGGGCTGCGCGGGCGCGGGCTGTCGGTCGAACAGGTCGGACATGGGCAAAGCCTACGCGCGCCGTGGTGGCAGGGAAAGGGCTACAGACGGAAGCGGAGACGCAGCGACTGGCCGTCGCGCAGCACGTCGATCTGCCACCAGCGCGACTGTGCCCGCGCCGCCACCAGCACATCACGCGACCGCTCGATGCGGCGGCCGTTGATCTCCAGAAGGAGATCGCCCGGCCGGAGCCCGGCCCGCGCCGCCGACGCCTCGGCGCCCCGCACCACGACACCTTCCAGCGTCAGCGGCAGGTTCATCTCGGCCCGGACGGCGGGGTTCAGCCGCTCGACCGTGAGGCCCGCAAGCGCCGTCTCGCGCAGCGTCAGCGTCTCACGCGGGGGACTGTCGGGCGGCGCCATCAGCGCAACCTCGGCCTCGCGCGTCTGGCCGTCGCGCAGATAGGTGACCGTGGTGCGCGAGCCGATCCCCATGGAGGACAGGCGGAACATCACCTCCTGCGGACTGTCCGTCCGCTGGCCGCCAAGCGCCACCACCACATCACCCGAGCGCAGGCCCGCCGCGCGGAACGGGCTTTCAGGATCGAGTTCGGTCAGGACGACTCCCTCGGGCCGCTCGAGCCCCATCGCCTCGGCCATCGCCGCATCGACCACCTGCCCGTTCACCCCCGCCCACGGGCGCTGAAAGCGGCTCTCGCCCGCCTCGGCCTGCGCCAGGAAGCTGCGCACCAGGTTGGCGGGGATGGCGAAGCCGATCCCGTTCGACCCGCCCGACTGGGTGAGGATCGCGGTGTTGATGCCTACGAGCCTTCCGGCCGTATCGACCAGCGCCCCGCCCGAGTTGCCGGGATTGATGGCCGCGTCGGTCTGGATGAAGTAGCCCCGCCCGCCGTCGATCGAAAGGCCCGACCGCGCAAGCCCCGAGACGATTCCCTGCGACACCGTCTGGCCCACGCCGAACGGGTTGCCGATCGCAAGCACCAGTTCGCCCACCTCGATCCCGTCCGAATCGCGCAACGACAGATACGGCAGATCGTGCGCATCCCTCAGCTTCAGCACGGCAAGATCGCTGTCCTGATCGGACAGCATCACCTCGGCCTCATACTCGCGGCGGTCGTTCAGCACGACACGGATCGCATCGGCCTGCCCGACGACATGGTAGTTCGACACCACGATGCCGTCCGCGGCTACAATCACGCCCGAGCCGAGCGAGTTCTGAACCCGCGGCTGGCGGCGTCCGAAGTCACGGAACAACTGGTCGAAGAACGGGTCGGCCGCAAAGGGGCTCACCCGCTGGGCAACAACGCGCGTGGCGTAGATGTTCACCACCGCCGGGGCCGCCGACCGGACAACCGGGGCAAAGGTCAGCGAGATCTCGGCCGCGCTTTCCGGGACCCGTGTCTCGGCCAGAGTCGGCTGGGGAAACAGGGCGGCGGTCAGAAGGAGGGCAAGCAAGGCCTGGCGCATGGGAACCTCTCGGGACGGGCGATATGTAAGCCGCCCCATCGCCGGCGCAAGCGTCAGATCAAGCCGTAATCCTTGGCCCGCTGGATCGCCTCCGCCGTCGTCCGCGCGCCAAGCCGCTGACGTGCCCCCGCGATCCGCGCCTTCAGCGCACTCTCGGAAATGCCGAGCTTCTGCGCCGCCGCTGCATGCCGGTCGCCGTTGCCGATGCACCGCAGCGCATCGATCTGCGGCTGGGTCAGTTCGTCGGGCGGAAGGGTAAGTTCGTGAACGCGCTGGAACAGCTCAAAGACCAGTTCCACCTCGCGATCGGTAAACTCGCGATCGGACCGCGCGAAACTGCCGATGCTGCGCCCGCTGACCGCACCCCACGAGCAGCTCACGCCAAATCTCAGGCCGAATTGCGCCGCCTCGGCTACAACGCCGCGTGGATCGCTGTCGGCAAAGTCGCTCCAGCGGCGGGTGCCACTCTCGACCATCCCCCATCGTATCGAGGGATCATACAACAGATATCCTTTTTCCGTGTAATATTCGATCCAATCCTCGCGGTATGATTGCAAAGTGACGAGAGGAGAGGCGAAACGGATGTGCAGACCCATGTAGTAGCCTGCGGGGGCCACCCGCCGCAGCTGGCTGAGTTCCAGATCGAGCTTCGAATTTATCGTCATTGTGGAAACAGTCGCAATGAAAACCGGGTTGGGACGGAAAAGCCGAGTCAAAATGATCGGGCCTTGGCGCCAATCTCTCACTCAGCTTTATTGCAAGCATCTCATGAAGCAAACACGTTTTTTAGCAATGGTAAATCCGGCTCCGCTGCCCTGCCTTTAGCCAAGGCTACATCCGTTCGTTGGTG
This sequence comes from Cereibacter azotoformans, assembly GCF_021391315.1. Taxonomy (NCBI): domain Bacteria; kingdom Pseudomonadati; phylum Pseudomonadota; class Alphaproteobacteria; order Rhodobacterales; family Paracoccaceae; genus Cereibacter; species Cereibacter azotoformans. The sequence goes on from NZ_CP090021.1 coordinate 2,300,942, forward strand.
GCGCAAAAACCGAAGGCGTAAAAAGCAACAGGCCCGCCTCCGAAGAGACGGGCCCGAATTGTCCGACCGAACTAAACGGACTTAGTCTTCCAGGGCTTCTTCCGCGAGGACACGGGCCTTGTCGGCAGCGCCCTTGGCGTTCGGATCGCGATCGACGAACTCGATGATTGCCATCGGGGCCATGTCACCGTAGCGGAAGCCGGCCTTGAGGACGCGGACATAGCCGCCGGCGCGCTCGGCGTAGCGCGGGCCGAGGATGGCGAACAGCCGCTCCACGTGCCGGTCTTCCTTGAGCTGGGCCGCGGCCTGACGGCGGGCGTGCAGGTCGCCGCGCTTGGCGAGCGTCACCAGCTTCTCGATGATCGGGCGCAGTTCCTTGGCCTTCGGCAGGGTCGTCTTGATCTGCTCATGCTCGATCAGCGAGCCGGCCATGTTGGCGAACAGCGCCTTGCGGTGTTCGTGGGTGCGGTTCAGGCGGCGGTAGCCGCGGGCGTGACGCATGATGGTCTCCTATGCTTTGTCTTGCCCTTCGTGCGTAGCGACGGGCTTCGTTGGGGCGGGATTGCCCGGGGGTCGAAGGGGGGCCGAAGCGCCCGATCAGAACTGGTCTTCGAAACGCTTGGCGAGGTCCTCGATGTTCTCCGGCGGCCAGTCCTCGACATCCATGCCGAGGTGGAGACCCATGCCCGAGAGGACTTCCTTGATCTCGTTCAGCGACTTGCGGCCGAAGTTCGGCGTGCGCAGCATCTCGGCTTCCGTCTTCTGGATCAGGTCGCCGATATAGACGATGTTGTCGTTCTTCAGGCAGTTCGCCGAACGGACCGACAGTTCCAGCTCGTCCACCTTCTTGAGAAGGAGCGGGTTGAACTCCAGCCCGTCCTCGACGTCGTGGCGGGTGGCCGATTCCGGCTCCTCGAAGTTCACGAAGATCGACAGCTGGTCCTGCAGGATGCGCGCGGCATAGGCCACCGCATCTTCCGGGGTCAGGCCGCCATCGGTCTCGACGCGCATGGTCAGCTTGTCATAGTCCAGCACCTGGCCCTCACGGGTCGGCGTGACTTCATAGCTCACCTTCTTGACCGGCGAGTAGATCGCGTCGATCGGGATCAGGCCGATCGGCGCGTCCTCGGGCCGGTTCTTGTCGGCCGCGACATAGCCCTTGCCGGTGTTCACGGTCAGCTCCATGAACACGTCCGCGCCCTCGTCGAGGTGGCAGATCACGTGGTCCTTGTTGAGGATCTCGATGCCGTTCGATTCCGAGATGTCGCCGGCGGTCACCACGCCCGGCCCCTTGGCCGAGATCGAGAGCCGCTTCGGCCCCTCGACGTCCATCTTGATGGAGACGCCCTTGAGGTTCAGGACGATGTCCGTCACGTCCTCACGGACCCCCGCGACGCTCGAGAACTCGTGCAGGACGTTGTCGATCTGGACGGAGGTGATGGCGGCGCCCTGCAGCGACGACAGCAGCACACGACGCAGGGCGTTGCCCAGCGTCAGACCGAACCCGCGCTCGAGCGGTTCGGCAATCACGGTGGCGACCCGTGCCGGATCGGCGCCCGGCTTTACGACCAGCTGCGTCGGCTTGATCAGCTCGGCCCAGTTCTTGTGGATCATGCGTTTGCCTCCATACCTGTCGCCGGCCCATGTCCGTTAGCCAGCGACGCCCGAGGATCAGAACAAGTCGATCGGGCCGCGCCAGATGGCACGGCCCGACCCGATGGAACCGCGGTCAGACGCGACGACGCTTCGGCGGACGGCAGCCGTTGTGCGCCATCGGCGTCACGTCGCGGATCGAGGTGATGTTGAGCCCGGCGGCGGCCAGCGCGCGCAGCGCCGATTCACGCCCCGAACCCGGGCCCTGCACTTCGACCTCGATGGTCTTCATGCCATGCTCCTGCGCCTTCTTGGCGGCATCCTCGGCGGCCATCTGGGCCGCATAGGGGGTCGATTTCCGCGAGCCCTTGAAGCCCATGGTGCCGGCCGACGACCACGAGATCGCGTTGCCCTGCACGTCGGAGATCAGGATCTTGGTGTTGTTGAACGAGGAGTTCACATGAGCAACGCCAGCGGCGATGTTCTTGCGTTCCTTGCGCTTCATGCGGGTCTTGTCACGAGCCATGTCTCAACGCCCCCTTATTTCTTCTTGCCGGCGATGGCTTTTGCCGGGCCCTTGCGGGTGCGGGCGTTGGTGTGCGTGCGCTGGCCGCGCACGGGCAGGCCGCGACGGTGACGCAGGCCGCGGTAGCAGCCGAGGTCCATCAGGCGCTTGATGTTCATCGAGGTCTCACGACGCAGGTCGCCCTCGACGGTGACGTTCGCGTCGATATATTCGCGGATCGCCAGCACTTCGGCATCGGAGAGCTGGTTCACGCGACGGGCGCGGTCGATGCCCACGGCGTCGCAGATCTGCTCGGCCACATGGTTGCCGATACCGTGGATGTAGGTGAGCGCGATCGGAACCCGTTTCGCGGTCGGGATGTTGACGCCAGCAATACGTGCCAAACGTGTCTTCCTTTTGTTGCGGTCCCGTAATTCCAGGACCTTTTTTCACAACCACCGGAGCCGGCAGTCGCTCCGGACTGTTCGTCGCGGGGAAGACTCCCCGCATTCGGACGATTCCCTTGCGGGACGCCGTGATCTATGGGGTTTTGCTCCGGCCGTCAAGACCTGAAGCCACTTCAATCGCGCTTGTCAAGGACCTTTGCGATCGCAGCCGTCACCTCGTCCATCTCGGCCAGACCGTCCACGGTCGAGAGCTGACCCTTGGCATAGTAATAGCCGATGAGCGGCGAGGTCTTCTTGTAATATTCCATCAGCCGCTTCGAGAGCGCCTCGGCCGTGTCATCCGCCCGCCGCCGCAGGTCCGTCGAGCCGCAGACATCGCAGACGCCCTCGACCTTGGTCGGCTTCGTCTCGTCGTGATAGACCGCCCCGCAGTTTCCGCAGGAGTAGCGGCCGGTGATGCGCGCCACCAGGGCCGCATCGTCCACCTGCATCTCGATCACCGCATCGAGCCCCTGCCCCATCTGGGCCAGCAACTCGCCGAGGGCATCCGCCTGCTTCAGCGTCCGCGGAAACCCGTCGAAGATGAAACCGCCGGCGGCCGGAGACTGCAGCTTCTCGCGAATCAGGCCGATCACGATGTCATCGGTGACAAGCTCGCCCCGGTCCATCACCTCGGCCGCCCTGCGGCCCATCTCGGAGCCCGAGGTCTTGGCCTCCCGCAGCATGTCGCCCGTCGAGAGCTGCACCATCCCCCGGCTCTCCTCGAGCCGCTTGGCCTGCGTGCCCTTGCCCGCACCCGGCGGCCCCAGAAGTATCACATTCACCATCACTCTTCCCTCAACGACGGGTCGGAGTCTTCGCTCCGTTCCGTTTTCTCCCCCTCAGCTGCGACCGCTCGATCAGACCCTCATACTGGTGGGCGAGCAGATGCGACTGAACCTGGTTGATCGTGTCCATCGTGACCGACACCACGATCAGGACCGACGTGCCCCCGAAATAGAACGGGATGCCGAACTGGTCCCGCAGCACCTCAGGCAGCAGACAGACCGCGGCAAGATAGGCCGAGCCCAGCACGAGGACCCGGTTGACGACATATTCGAGATATTCCTCGGTCTTCTTGCCCGGCCGGATGCCGGGAATGAAACCGTTCTGGTTCTTGAGGTTCTCGGCCACATCATCGACCTTGAAGGCCACGTTCGCCGTGTAGAAATAGGCGAAGAAGATGATCATGCCGGCGAAGAACAGCAGGTAGAGCGGCTGGCCCGGGCCGAAATAGGCGAGGATCGTGGACATCACCGGACCCGTCTGGGCGCCGGAGAAGGTCGAGATCGTCACCGGCAGCAACAGGAGCGACGAGGCGAAGATCGCCGGGATGACGCCCGCCGGGTTGACCTTGACCGGCAGGTGCGACGAGCCGCCGTCGTAGATCTTCATGCCGACCTGACGCCGCGGATACTGGATGTGGATCTTGCGGAGCGCCCGCTCCATGAAGACCACAAAGGCGATCACGGCGACGACCATGACGATCACACCCACGATCACCGCGGGGCTGATGGCGCCCGAGCGTCCCTGGCTGAAGAACTGCGCGAGGGCCGCCGGAATCTCGGCCACGATCCCCACGAAGATGATCAGGGAGATCCCGTTGCCGATGCCGCGCGCGGTGATCTGCTCGCCAAGCCACATCAGGAACATGGTGCCGCCGACCAGCGTGATGACGCAGGCGGCGCGGAAGAACATCCCCGGATCGGTGACCAGATCGCCGGCCTCGAGGCTGATGGCGATGCCCCAGGCCTGGAAGGTGGCAAGGAACACGGTGCCGTAGCGCGTGTACTGGTTGATCTTCTTGCGGCCCTGCTCGCCCTCTTTCTTGAGCTGCTCGAGCTTCGGCACCATCGAGGCCATGAGCTGCACGATGATCGAGGCCGAGATATAGGGCATGATGCCGAGCGCGAAGATGCCCATGCGGCTGATCGCGCCGCCGGTGAACATGTTCAGCATGCCGCCGATGCCGGCGGTCGCGGTGTCCATGAACTCGCGCAGGGCCGAGCCGTCGATCCCCGGAACGGGAATGTAGGTGCCGAGGCGATACACCATCAGCAGGCCGATGGTGAAGAAGATGCGTTGGCGAAGGTCGGTGGCCTTGCCGAGGGCGCCCCAACTCAGGTTCGCCGCCATTTGCTCTGCAGCAGATGCCATGCCCGGTCTCTTTCATGACGGCGCCGCCGATCCGTTCTCCGGGTCGGCGGCGCGGGAAAACTCGCAGGTGATGTATGCGCCCTGAGGCGCAGTCACAACCTTATTCTGCGCTGGCCGCCGCAGCCGGAGCGGTCAGCGTGATCGAGCCGCCGGCCTTCTCCACCGCTTCCACCGCCGACTTCGAGGCGCCGGCGACGGTGAGCGTCAGCTTCGCGGTGATCTCGCCCTTGGCCAGCACGCGGATGCCGTCACGCTTGTGCGAGGTCACGCCCGCGGCCACGATCGCATTCTCGTCGATCGGCTGGCTGGCGTCCAGCTTGCCGGCGTCGACGAACTTCTGGATCAGGCCGAGGTTGACCACCGCATATTCCTTGCGGTTCGGCTTCGAGAAGCCGCGCTTCGGCAGACGCCGGTAGAGCGGCATCTGGCCGCCTTCGTAGCCGTTCAGAGCCACGCCCGAACGCGACTTCTGGCCCTTGATCCCGCGGCCGGCGGTCTTGCCCTTGCCCGAGCCCGGGCCGCGCGCCACGCGCTTCTTCTTGCGGGCTGCGCCTTCGTTGTCGCGGAGTTCGTTCAGTTTCATGTCGCTATCTCCTGGCCGGAACCCCTCCGCCAGCGACGGATGGAGGGAACACGGCGTTTCTTGTTGTTGGACGGAGAGTCGCCTCCCCGCGCGCCTGATATGGGCTAAGGGCGCCCGGTGCAAGCCCGCGCGCCCTCGGATCGTGCGAGCCCCGGCCTCAGCCGCGCTCTTCGATGATCTCGACCAGATGCGGGATCTTGGCGACCATGCCGCGGATCGACGGCGTGTCCTCCAGTTCCCGGGTCCGGTGCATCTTGTTCAGCCCGAGGCCCTTCAGGACCGCGGTCTGAACGGCCGGACGGCGCGCGGCCGACCGGACCTGCTTCACGATGATCGTTTTCGCCATGGTGCGGACTCCTTACGCTTCCGCCACTTCGGCTTCGGGCTTCTTCAGGATCTCGGCCACCTTCTTGCCGCGACGCTGCGCGACCTGACGGGGGCTGGATTCCCGCTTGAGCCCGTCCATCGTGGCACGGATCATGTTGTAGGGGTTCTGCGAGCCCATCGACTTCGCGACCACGTCCTGGATGCCGAGCATCTCGAACACGGCGCGCATCGGACCGCCGGCGATGATGCCGGTGCCGGGAACGGCGGCACGCATCACGACCTTGCCGGCGCCGTGGCGGCCTTCCTGGTCATGGTGCAGGGTCCGGCCGTCACGCAGAGCGACGCGGATCATCTGCCGCTTGGCCTGCTCGGTCGCCTTGCGGATCGCCTCGGGCACTTCCTTGGCCTTGCCCTTGCCGAAGCCGACGCGGCCGCGCTGGTCACCGACCACGACCAGAGCCGCAAAGCCGAAGCGCTTGCCACCCTTCACGGTCTTGGACACGCGGTTGATCGCCACCAGACGATCGGCGAATTCCGGGGTCTCCTCGCGCGAACGATCGTCGCGACGGTCCCGGCGGTTCTCTCTTTCTGCCATCGTCTTACTCCTCAGAACTTCAGGCCGCCTTCACGGGCAGCGTCGGCCAGGGCCTTGATCTTCCCGTGAAAGAGGAAACCGCCGCGGTCGAAGTAGCATTCCTCGATCCCGGCCGCCCTCGCCCGTTCGGCGATCGTGCGGCCCACGGCCGCCGACGCCTCGACGTTGTTCTTGCCAAAGAAGCCCAGGCCCTTCTCGAGGGTCGAGGCGGCGGCCAGCGTCACGCCATTGGCATCGTCGATCAGCTGGGCGCTGATGTTCTTGCTGGAGCGGTGGACGGACAGCCGCAGCCGCCCGTTCGCCGAGGCCTTCAGTTTGTTCCGGACGCGCAGGCGGCGCTTGAGGAACAGCTCTCTTTTCGTGTTCGCCATTGTCGCGCCCCTTACTTCTTCTTGCCTTCCTTGCGGAAGATGAACTCGTCCTTGTAGCGGATGCCCTTGCCCTTGTAGGGCTCGGGACGCCGCCACTCGCGGATGTTCGCCGCCACCTGGCCGACCAGCTGCTGGTCGATGCCCTCGACGGTGATCTCGGTCTGCTTCGGGGTGGTGACGGTCACGCCCGCCGGCACCTCGAAGTTCACGTCGTGGCTGTAGCCCAGCGACAGTTTCAGGACGTTGCCGGCCATCTGCGCGCGGTAGCCCACGCCGGTGATCTCCAGCTCTTTCTTGAAGCCGGCGGTCACGCCGGTCACCAGGTTCTCGACCTGCGACCGAACCATGCCCCACTGCTGGCGGGCGCGCTTGGAGCTGCCGCGCGGCGTCACCTTTACCGTGCCCTCTTCCAGCGCGATCGTCACGTCGTCGGTCGCCGAGAAGGTACGGGTGCCCTTCGGCCCCTTCACCTCGACGGTCTGGCCCGAGATCGAGGCCGTCACGCCCTTCGGCAGCGGGACGGGTTTCTTGCCAATACGAGACATTGAACCCTCCTCAGAACACGGTGCAGAGCACTTCGCCGCCAACATTGGCGGAGCGGGCGCTCGCATCGGACATGACGCCTTTCGGCGTGGAGATGATCGACACACCGAGGCCGTTGCGGACGCTCGGCAGGTCCTTGGTCGCCATGTAGACACGGCGGCCGGGCTTGGAGACGCGCTTGAGTTCGCGGATCACCGGGGTGCCCTCGAAGTACTTCAGCGAGATGACCAGTTCGCCCTGGCCGTTCTCGGTTTCCTTCTTCTCGTAGCCGCGGATGTAACCCTCGGCCTGAAGCACGTCGAGCACCCAGGCGCGCAGCTTCGAGGCCGGCGACGAGACAGTCGACTTGCCGCGCAGCTGCGCGTTGCGGATGCGGGTCAGCATATCGCCGAGCGGATCGTTCACAGACATATCCCGATCTCCTTACCAGCTCGACTTCACCATGCCGGGGATCTGGCCGAACGAGGCCAGTTCACGCAGCATGATCCGCGAGAGTTTCAGCTTGCGATAATACGCATGCGGACGGCCCGTCAGCTGGCAGCGGTTGTGGATCCGCGTGGCCGACGAGTTGCGCGGAAGTTCCGCCAGCTTGAGCTGCGCCTTGAAGCGCTGCTCCATCGGCAGGTCCGCGTTGGTGGTGATCTCTTTCAGCGAGGCGCGCTTGGCAGCGTATTGCTGCACCATCTTCGCGCGCTTGATCTCGCGTTCGATCATGGATTTCTTCGCCATTCTCTTCTCCCTCCCGCGATCAGCTGACGAACGGCATGTTGAACTGCTTCAACAGCGCCTTCGCTTCCGCGTCGGTCTTCGCGGTGGTGCAGATGATGATGTCCATGCCGAGAACCTCGTCGACCTTGTCGAAGTTGATCTCGGGGAACACGAACTGCTCTTTCAGGCCCATCGCGTAGTTGCCGCGCCCGTCGAACGAGTTGCCCTTGACGCCGCGGAAGTCGCGGACGCGGGGCAGCGCGATCGTGATCAGACGGTCGAGGAATTCGTACATGCGGTCGCCGCGCAGCGTGACCTTGCAGCCCAGCGGCATCAGCTCGCGCACGCGGAAGCCGGCGATCGACTTCTTGGCGTGCGTGATGACGGCCTTCTGGCCGGCGATCATCGACAGCTCTTCCGCGGCGGTCTTCACCTTCTTGGTGTCCTTGACCGCCTCGCCGACGCCCATGTTCAGGACGATCTTGTCCAGACGCGGGATCTGCATGTCGTTCTTGTAGCTGAACTGCTCTTTCAGCGCCGCGCGAACGTTGCTGGCATAGAGCGACTTCAGCCGCGGGGTGTAGTTGGTCTGGTCGAGCATCAGATGACGTCCCCCGTGGTCTTGGCGTAGCGGACCTTCTTCTCGCCCTCGAAGCGGAAGCCGACGCGCGTCGCCTTGCCGTTGGCATCGAGAAGCGCGAGGTTCGAGAGGTCGATCGGCATCGCCTTGGCGATCCGGCCGCCCTGCGAGGTCGGCGTCTGCTTGGCGTGACGGATGGCGATGTTCACGCCTTCGACCACGGCCTTGTTGTCCTTCGGCATCACCGAAGTGATCTCGCCCTGCTTGCCCTTGTCCTTGCCGGCCAGCACGACGACGCGGTCACCCTTTTTCAGCTTCGCAGCCATCAGAGCACCTCCGGCGCCAGCGAGATGATTTTCATGAAGTTCTTGGCACGCAGCTCACGCACGACCGGCCCGAAGATACGGGTGCCGACCGGTTCGCCCTGGTTGTTCAGGATGACGGCGGCGTTGCGGTCGAAGCGGATGGTGGTGCCATCCTCACGACGGACTTCCTTGGCGGTGCGCACGACGACGGCCTTGCGGACATCGCCCTTCTTCACGCGACCGCGCGGGATGGCTTCCTTGACCGACACCACGATGATGTCGCCGACGCTGGCGTAGCGGCGGTGGGAACCACCCAGAACCTTGATGCACTGAACCCGGCGAGCGCCCGAGTTGTCAGCGACATCCAGATTGGTCTGCATCTGGATCATTTGGTTTCTCCCGACCTTTGGGGACCGTCAGATCCCACGGCCCCAGGGTTTCGTTCAGGCAGGCAGGTCAACCTCAGGCCGTTACGGCTTCGGTCACGACCTTCCAGCGCTTCGTCTTCGAGATGGGCGCGCATTCCTCGATGCGGACGACGTCGCCGACCTTGAACTGGTTCTCCGGGTCATGCGCCCGGTATTTCTTCGACAGGCGGACCGTCTTTTTCAGCAGCGGGTGCTTGAAGCGACGCTCGACGAGGACCGTCACGGTCTGCTCGTTCTTGTCGCTGGTCACGGTGCCTTGCAGGATGCGTTTGGGCATGGAATCCTCCCTCTCAGTTCGCAGCGGCCGAAGCGGCCATCTCGTTCAGGACCGTCTTGATGCGGGCGACGTCACGGCGGACGGCGCGCATGCGGGCGGTGTTCTCGAGCTGGCCGGTGGCCTGCTGGAAGCGGAGGTTGAAGGCTTCCTTCTTCAGCGCCACGAGCTGGTCGCGGAGCTGGTCCGGGGTCTTGGACCGCAGTTCCTGGGCGTTCATCGCCGGTTCCTTTCTTCACTCACCAGAGGGCCCCCGACCGTTGTGCAGGGTCACCTTGAGCCTGGTGGATCAATGACAAATCCGCGAATCCGGTCGCCCGGAATCCGCAGGATGCAGCCTGCTACAGGAGCGCGGCCCGAAGGGCAAGCAAAAGATTCGCAGCCGACCAATCCTCATGAAAAGGCCCCCGGATGCACGTGCATCCGGGGGCCCGTCTTCCTTGCCGGGGTGCGGGGACTTACCAGTCCTCGCGCACCACGATCCGGGTGGTGATCGGCAGCTTCATCGCGCCGAGGCGCAGCGCCTCACGGGCGATCGTCTCGGACACACCGTCGATCTCGAACATGATCCGGCCCGGCTTCACCTTGGCCGCCCAGAAATCGACCGAGCCCTTGCCCTTACCCATCCGGACTTCAGTGGGTTTCGACGTGACCGGAGTGTCCGGGAAGATGCGGATCCAGACCCGACCCTGACGCTTCATGTGGCGGGTGATCGCGCGGCGGGCCGCCTCGATCTGCCGTGCGGTCACACGCTCGGGCTCGGTGGCCTTGAGGCCGAAGCCGCCGAAGTTCAGGAGGAACCCGCCCTTCGCCTCGCCGTGGATACGGCCCTTGTGCTGTTTGCGGAACTTCGTCCGTTTCGGTTGCAGCATCTTATTGCTCCCTTACGCGCGTTCGCGATCGCGACGCGGCGGCCGCGGCGCGGCACCTTCCTGAGCTTCCGAATGCCGGCGGTCGTGCGCCTGCGGATCGTGCTCGAGGATCTCGCCCTTGAAGATCCAGACCTTCACCCCGATGATCCCGTAGGGGGTCGAGGCTTCCGACGTCGCATAGTCGATATCGGCCCGAAGGGTGTGCAGCGGCACGCGGCCTTCGCGATACCATTCGGTCCGGGCGATCTCGGCGCCGCCGAGACGGCCCGCGACATTGACCCGGATCCCCAGCGCACCGATGCGCATGGCGTTCTGCACGCCGCGCTTCATCGCGCGACGGAAGGACACCCGACGCTCCATCTGCTGGGCGATCGACTCGGCCACCAGCTGGGCATCAAGCTCCGGCTTGCGGATCTCGACGATGTTCAGGTGAAGCTCGGACTTGGTGAAGGCCGCCAGCTTCTTGCGCAGCGTCTCGATGTCCGCGCCCTTCTTGCCGATGATCACGCCGGGACGCGCGGTGTGGATCGTCACGCGGCACTTGCGGTGCGGACGCTCGATGATCACCTTCGACACGCCGGCCTGCTTGGCGTAGTCGTGGATGAACTCGCGCATCTTGAGGTCTTCCAGCAGCAGGTTGCCGTAGTCCTTCGACTCGGCGAACCAGCGGCTGTCCCAGGTGCGGTTGACCTGGAGGCGCATGCCGATCGGATTGACCTTCTGACCCATTACGCAGTCTCCCCGACTTGCTTCACCTTGATCGTGAGCTCGCTGAACGGTTTCATGATCTTGCCGAACCGGCCGCGGGCACGCGGACGGCCGCGCTTCATCACGAGGTTCTTGCCGCAATAGGCTTCCGAGACCACGAGCTCGTCCACGTCGAGGCCGTGGTTGTTCTCGGCGTTGGCGATGGCCGACTGAAGGCACTTCAGCACGTCCTGGCTGATGCGCTTCTTCGAGAAGGTGAGGTCGGCGATCGCCTTCTCGACCTTCTTGCCACGGATGAGGGCCGCGACGAGGTTCAGCTTCTGCGGCGAGGTGCGCAGCATCTTCGCCTTGGCAAAAGCCTCGTTTTCGCCCACGCGGCGCGGGTTCTTGTCCTTGCCCATGGATTACTTCCTCTTCGCTTTCTTGTCGGCCGCGTGACCGTAATAGGTCCGGGTCGGCGAATATTCACCGAACTTCTGGCCGATCATTTCCTCGGTGACATTGACCGGGACATGCTTCTTGCCGTTGTAGACGCCGAAGGTCAGGCCCACGAACTGCGGCAGGATGGTGGAGCGACGCGACCAGATCTTGATCACTTCGTTCTTGCCCGACTCGCGCGACTTCTCTGCCTTCTTCAGCAGGTACCCGTCGACGAAGGGGCCTTTCCAGGTAGAACGTGCCATGGCTTAGCGCCCTTTCTTCTTCGCGTGCCGCGAGCGGACAATCAGCTTGTCCGACGCCTTGCTCTTGCGCGTGCGGTTGCCCTTGGTGCCCTTGCCCCACGGGGTGACCGGGTGACGGCCGCCCGAGGTCCGGCCTTCGCCGCCGCCGTGCGGGTGGTCGATCGGGTTCATCGCAACGCCGCGGACGGTCGGGCGCACGCCCTTGTGCCGCATGCGGCCGGCCTTGCCGAAGTTCTGGTTCGAGTTGTCGGGGTTCGAGACCGCGCCAACCGTAGCCATGCACTCCTGGCGCACCATGCGCAGTTCGCCCGACGAGAGGCGGATCTGGGCATAGCCGCCATCGCGGCCCACGAATTGCGCGTAGGTGCCGGCGGCGCGCGCCAGCTGCCCGCCCTTGCCCGGCTTCAGCTCGACGTTGTGCACGATCGTGCCGATCGGCATGCCCGAGAAGGGCATCGCGTTGCCCGGCTTCACGTCGGTCTTGGCGCCGGCAATGACGCTGTCACCCACGGCGAGTCGCTGCGGCGCGAGGATATAGGCAAGCTCGCCATCCTCGTAGCGCACCAGCGCAATGAAGGCGGTCCGGTTCGGGTCATATTCGATGCGCTCGACCACGGCCGGAACATCGAACTTGCGACGCTTGAAATCGACGATGCGGTAGAGACGCTTCGCCCCGCCGCCCTTGTGCCACATCGTGACGCGTCCGGTGTTGTTCCGGCCACCGGTCTTGATCAGGCCCTCGACGAGGGTCTTGACCGGACGGCCTTTCCACAGCTCCGAACGGTCGATCAGAACCAGCCCACGCTGGCCAGGCGTCGTCGGTTTGTACGACTTGAGTGCCATGCTTCCTGTCTTCCGTCAGCTAGAGACCCCCTTGCGGGGGCCGGTACAGGGCTCCGAAGATCCCCAGATGATAAAAATCACGGCCCCGGAAACCCGGGGCCGCGAGATTCGCAGGCCTTCTATCAGAGGCCGGTCGAGACGTCGATGGTGTTTCCTTCCTCGAGCGTCACATAGGCCTTCTTGCGGTCCGAGCGCACGCCGGGGCGGCCCTTGAACTTCTTCGTCTTGCCCTTGGTGATGGTGGTGTTCACCGCCTTCACCTTGACGTTGAAGATCGACTCGACCGCTTCCTTGATCTGCGGCTTGGTCGCGTCCATCGCCACCGCGAAGACGACGCCATTGGCCTCGGAGGTCATGGTCGCCTTCTCGGTGATCACGGGCTTGCGGATCACATCGTAGTGTTCGGGTTTGGCGGTCATTTCAGACGAGCCTCCAGAGCTTCGACACCCGCCTTCGTGATCACGAGCGTGTCACGCTTCAGGATGTCATAGACGTTCGCCCCGATCGACGGCAGCACATCGATACCCTCGAGGTTGCGCGCGGCCTTGGCGAAGTTCTCGTTGATGTCGGCGCCGTCGATGACGAGCACGCGCTTCCAGCCGAGTTCCTTCACCGCCTTGGCGAGCAGGGCGGTCTTGGCCTCGGACATGGCGATGTCCTCGATCACGATCAGGTTGCCGGTCGTGGCCTTCGACGAGAGCGCGTGCTTCAGACCCAGCGCCCGGAACTTCTTGTTCAGGTCGTGGGCGTGGCTGCGCGGGGTCGGGCCCTTGTAGACGCCACCGTGACGGAAGATCGGCGCCTTCTTGGAGCCGTGGCGAGCGCCGCCGGTGCCCTTCTGGCGATAGATCTTCTTGGTCGAGTAGCTCACGTCCGACTTGCCGAGCACCGAGTGCGTGCCGGCCTGGGCCTTCGCCCGCTGCCAGCGCACCACGCGGTGCAGGATGTCGGCGCGCGGCTCGAGGCCAAAGATCGCGTCGTCCAGTTCAATCGAGCCCGCGGAGCTCGCGTCCAGCTTGATGACTTCAGCCTTCATTGCTTTCGCCTCCAACGGAGGTTTCCTCAACGGCCGCCGTGCGGATCGCCGCCGGGCGCACCGCCTGTTCCGGGACCGGCTTCTTCACGGCGTCCTTGATGGTGACCCAGCCGCCCTTGGAACCGGGAACGGCGCCCTTCACCATGATCAGGCCGCGGTCGCTGTCGGTGCGCACCACCTGCAGGTTCTGCGTGGTCACACGGGCAGCGCCCATGTGGCCGGCCATCTTCTTGCCCTTGAACACCTTGCCGGGGTCCTGGCACTGGCCGGTCGACCCGTGCGAACGGTGGCTGATCGACACGCCGTGCGAGGCGCGCAGACCGCCGAAGTTGTGCCGCTTCATCGCACCGGCAAAACCTTTACCGATCGAGGTGCCGGCGATGTCCACGAACTGACCCGCAAAGTAGTGGTCAGCGGTGATCTCGGCACCCACGTCGATCAGGCAGTCCGGCGTGACGCGGAATTCGGCGATCTTGCGCTTGGGCTCCACGTTCGCTTTCGCGAAGTGGCCGCGCATGCCGGCCGAGGTCCGCTTGGCCTTGGCCGCACCCGCGCCGAGCTGGACGGCGGTGTAGCCATCCTTCTCGGCCGTGCGCTGCGCCACGACCTGAAGCGAATCGAGTTGGAGGACGGTCACGGGAACCTGCTTCCCGTCCTCGAGGAACAGCCGGGTCATGCCCAGCTTCTTGGCGATAACACCAGAGCGCATCTTCGTGGACCCCTCAAACCTTGATCTGAATGTCCACGCCGGCCGCGAGGTCGAGCTTCATCAGCGCGTCCACGGTCTGCGGGGTCGGATCGACGATGTCGAGAAGACGCTTGTGCGTCCGGATCTCCCACTGGTCGCGCGACTTCTTGTCGATGTGCGGACCGCGGAGAACGGTGAACTTCTCGATCTTGTTCGGCAGCGGGATCGGGCCGCGCACCTGCGCGCCGGTCCGCTTGGCGGTGTTCACGATTTCCTGGGTGCTGGCGTCCAGCACCCGGTAATCGAAGGCTTTCAGCCTGATGCGGATAGTCTGACCTTGCATTTCAATGCCCTCGGGCTTGGCGGGAAACGGGGGGGCGTGGTGTCGTCCCCCCGCCCCTCTGCCAATTGCGGTTTACGCGATGATTTTCGAGACGACGCCGGCGCCGACGGTGCGGCCGCCTTCACGGATGGCGAAGCGGAGCTTCTCTTCCATGGCGATCGGCGCGATCAGTTCGACGTTGAACTTCAGGTTGTCGCCCGGCATCACCATCTCGGTGCCTTCCGGCAGTTCCACCGTGCCCGTCACGTCGGTCGTGCGGAAGTAGAACTGCGGACGGTAGTTCGCGAAGAACGGCGTGTGACGGCCGCCTTCCTCTTTCGTCAGGATGTAGGCCTCGGCCTCGAACTTCGTGTGCGGCTTCACCGAGCCGGGCTTGCACAGCACCTGGCCGCGCTCGATCCCGTCGCGGTCCACGCCACGCAGCAGAAGGCCCACGTTGTCGCCCGCCTCGCCCTGGTCCAGAAGCTTGCGGAACATCTCGACGCCGGTGCAGACCGTCTTCTTCGACGGGCGGATGCCGACGATCTCGAGTTCCTCACCCACCTTCACCACGCCACGCTCGATCCGGCCGGTGGCCACGGTGCCGCGGCCCGAGATCGAGAACACGTCCTCGACCGGCATCAGGAACGGCTGGTCCACGGCGCGCGCCGGGGTCGGGATGTATTCGTCCACCGCCGCGATCAGCGCGCGGATCGAATCCTCGCCGATTTCCTTGTCGGTGCCGTTCATCGCGGCCAGAGCCGAGCCCTTGATGATCGGAATGTCGTCGCCGGGGTAGTCGTAGGACGACAGAAGTTCACGGATCTCCATCTCGACCAGTTCGAGAAGTTCCGGATCGTCCACCTGGTCGACCTTGTTCATGTAGACGACCATGTAGGGGATGCCCACCTGACGGCCGAGCAGGATGTGCTCGCGCGTCTGCGGCATCGGGCCGTCGGCCGCGTTCACCACGAGGATCGCGCCGTCCATCTGCGCGGCGCCGGTGATCATGTTCTTCACATAGTCGGCGTGGCCGGGGCAGTCGACGTGCGCATAGTGACGCGACTCCGACTCGTATTCCACGTGCGCGGTCGAGATCGTGATGCCGCGGGCCCGCTCTTCCGGCGCGCCGTCGATCTGGTCATAGGCCCGGAACTCGCCGAAATACTTCGTGATCGCGGCCGTCAGCGTCGTCTTGCCGTGGTCAACGTGGCCGATCGTGCCGATGTTGACGTGCGGTTTGTTACGTTCAAACTTTGCCTTTGCCATGATGGCCTCCTGAGACTTTCGCGGGTGGGGTGCACCCTACGGGGTGGGTAGGGTGGGCTGAACGCCCACCGCGCTTAGGCGTATTTCTTCTGGATCTCGTCGGAGATGTTCTGCGGCACTGCGTCGTAGTGATCGAAGTGCATCGAGAACACCGCCCGGCCCGAGGACATCGAGCGCAGCGTGTTGATGTAGCCGAACATGTTGGCGAGCGGCACGAAGGCGTTGATCACGTTCGCGTTGCCGCGCGTGTCCTGCCCCTGCACCATGCCCCGCCGCGAGGTCAGGTCGCCGATGATGCCGCCGGTATATTCCTCCGGGGTCACCACCTCGACCTTCATGATCGGCTCGAGCAGCTTCGCGCCGGCCTTCTTCAGGCCCTCGCGCATCGCGGCGCGGGCCGCGATCTCGAACGCCAGAACCGACGAGTCGACATCGTGGAACGCACCGTCGATCAGCGCGACCTTGAAGTCGATCACCGGGAAGCCCGCGAGCGGACCCGAGTCCATGACCGACTTGATGCCCTTCTCGACGCCAGGAATGTACTCCTTCGGCACCGCACCGCCCACGATCTTCGACTCGAACGAGTAGCCCTGGCCGGGTTCCGTCGGGTCGATCTGCAGCTTGACGCGGGCGAACTGGCCCGTGCCGCCGGTCTGCTTCTTGTGGGTGTAGTCGATCTCGGCCGCGCGCGAGATGGTCTCGCGGTAGGCCACCTGCGGCGCACCGATGTTCGCCTCGACCTTGAACTCGCGCTTCATGCGGTCCACGAGGATGTCGAGGTGAAGTTCGCCCATGCCCTTCATGATCGTCTGCCCCGACTCGAAGTCGGTCTCGACGCGGAAGGACGGATCCTCGGCAGCCAGACGCGCGAGCGCCAGACCCATCTTCTCCTGGTCGGCCTTGGTCTTCGGCTCGACGGCGATCTCGATCACCGGCTCGGGGAAGGTCATGGTTTCCAGGACGACCTGGTTCGCCGGGTCGCAGAGCGTGTCGCCGGTGGTGGTCTCTTTCAGACCGGCCAGCGCGATGATGTCGCCCGCAAAGGCTTCGTCGATCTCTTCCCGGTTGATGGCGTGCATCATCATCATCCGGCCCACGCGCTCGCGCTTGCCCTTCGTCGAGTTGACCATCTGGTCACCCTTCTTGAGCACGCCCGAGTAGAGCCGGGTGAAGGTGAGCGAGCCCACGAAGGGGTCGTTCATGATCTTGAACGCCAGCGCGGCGAAAGGCTGCGCGTCATCGGCCGAGCGCGGGATGTTCCGCGTTTCGGTCTCGTCGCCCGGGGCGAAGCCCATGTAGGCCGGCACGTCGAGCGGCGACGGCAGGTAGTCGATCACCGAGTTCAGGACCATTTGCACGCCCTTGTTCTTGAACGCGGAACCCGCGGTCACCGGAACGAAGGACATGGAGAGGCAGCCCTTGCGGATCAGGGCCCGCAGGGTCGGAACGTCGGGCTCGTTGCCCTCGAGATAGGCTTCCATCGCCTCGTCGTCCTGCTCGACGGCGAGTTCGATCAGCTTGCCGCGCCACTCTTCGGCTTCCGCCTGGAGTTCGTCGCGGATGTCCTTGATGATCCAGGACGCGCCCAGATCTTCGCCCTGATAGACCCACTCTTTCATGGTCACCAGGTCGATGATGCCTTCCAGCTTGTCCTCGGCACCGATCGGCAGGGCGATCGGGGCGGGGGTCGCGCCGGTGCGGTCCTTGATCATCTTCACGCAGTTGAAGAAGTCCGCGCCGATCTTGTCCATCTTGTTGACGAACACGATCCGCGGAACCTTGTAGCGGTCAGCCTGACGCCAGACGGTCTCGGTCTGCGGTTCGACGCCGGCGTTGGCGTCCAGAAGGCACACGGCCCCGTCGAGCACCGCCAGCGAACGCTCGACCTCGATGGTGAAGTCCACGTGTCCGGGGGTGTCGATGATGTTGAAGCGGTGCTTCGGGGTCTGCGGAGTCTTGCCGTCCTCGGTGCGCTCCCAGAAGGTCGTGGTCGCGGCCGAGGTGATGGTGATACCCCGCTCCTGCTCCTGCTCCATCCAGTCCATCGTCGCGGCGCCATCATGCACCTCGCCGAGTTTGTGGGACTTGCCGGTGTAGAAAAGAATCCGCTCGGTCGTCGTCGTCTTGCCGGCGTCGATGTGAGCCATGATCCCGAAGTTACGGTACAGCTCGAGGGGGTATTCGCGTGCCATCTGGGGTGGTCCTCAGGCTGAAAGGTTACCAGCGGTAATGGCTGAACGCCTTGTTCGCGTCGGCCATCTTGTGAGTGTCTTCCCGCTTCTTCACCGCGGTGCCGCGGTTGTTGCAGGCATCGGCCAGCTCGGCGGCAAGGCGCTCTTCCATGGTGTTCTCGTTGCGCTTGCGCGCGGCGGTGATCAGCCAGCGGATCGCCAGCGCCTCACGACGCTCGGTGCGGACTTCGACCGGCACCTGGTAGGTGGCACCGCCGACGCGGCGCGAGCGCACTTCGACCGAGGGCTTCACGTTGTCGAGCGCCTCGTGGAAGGCTTCCAGCGGCTCGCGCTTCAGACGGGTCTGAACCCGGTCGAGCGCGTTGTAGACGATGGATTCCGCGACCGACTTCTTGCCGTCGATCATCAGGTTGTTCATGAACTTGGTCAGCACCGTATCGCCGAACTTGGCGTCGGGCAGGATTTCGCGCTTCTCGGCTGCGTGACGACGGGACATACCCGGATCTCCTTATTTCGGACGCTTCGCGCCGTATTTCGAACGGCGTTGACGACGATCTTTGACACCCTGGGTATCGAGGACACCGCGCAGGATGTGGTAACGCACGCCGGGAAGGTCCTTCACGCGGCCACCGCGGATGAGCACGACGGAGTGCTCTTGCAGGTTGTGCTTTTCGCCGGGGATGTAGGAGATCACCTCGAAGCCGTTGGTCAGGCGGACCTTGGCGACCTTACGCATAGCGGAGTTCGGCTTCTTCGGCGTCGTGGTGTAGACGCGCGTGCAGACGCCACGCTTCTGCGGGCAGGACTCCAGGTGCTGCGACTTGGAGCGTACTCGTTTCGGCTCCCGCGGCTTGCGGATGAGCTGTTGGATCGTTGGCATTCACGTTCCCCGTGTTGCAACCCGTTTCATTCACGCCTGCCCGGATCCGGTCGGGGGGCGCCGTTCGTGGTGCCTGCTTGCACAAACACCAAAACCGCGGACGTCCCTTTGGCGGGGACGACGCGGTGGAATTCCAGAGGATCGGGGTTTTTGGCCCGGATCATGACCACTACAGTTAACTGAGGCTGGCCGCAGGCCGAGGAGCCCGCAGCTCAGGTAGGCGGCGTATAGGGGGAGTCGCGAGTGATGTCAACAGATGCTTCCCGCAGGCGCCGGCGAAGCCGCGACTCGCGCCAGAGCGTGAAGATCCCGGTGGCGGTCACGATCGCCGAGCCGGCCAGCGTGAGCCCGTCCGGCAGGTTTCCAAAGAGCAGCCAGCCGAGGCCGATCGCCCAGACCAGCGCCGTATAGCGGAAGGGAGAGACCACGCCAATGTCCCCTCCCCTCATGGCAAGAACGATCGCGAGATAGCCCACGATCAGCGCGACTGCGGCGCCCAGGATCTGCATCATCTCGGCCATCGCGACCGGGGCAACCCCGGACCGGGTCAAGCCCACGAGCCCCATGGCGGTCACGGCCGCCGACGTCCAGAAGGCGACGGTGGTGGCCGGAAGCCTCCCCCCGAGCCTGCGGGTTGACAGATCGCGCGCCACGACGCAGCCGACCGAGGCCAGACCGAGGAGCGACCACAGGTTGAAGCCCTCGGCACCCGGACGCACGATGAGGAGCACGCCCCCGAAGCCGATCAGGATCGCGGTGAGCCGCCGCCAGCCCAGGGGCTCCTTCAGCCACAGGGCCGCCGCAAGCGTGACCGCCAGCGGAACCGACTGGAGGATCGCGACGAGGTTCGCGAGCGGCAGCATCATCAGGGCCGTGAGGTACATGACCGTTGCCAGCACATCCGCGCCCGCCCGAAGGGCAAGCAGAAATCTGTCGGGCCGGGGGATGCGCCAGCGCAGCCCGCCCGAGGCCCATCCGCAGGCCAGCAGCATCGGCAGGGTCACCAGCCCTCGCAGGGCGATGGCCTGAAAGAGCGGCATGGTCTGGGTGACGGCCTTCATCAGCGCGTCATTGACGGTGAAGGCGGCCATGGCGACCGACATGGCCAAGGCGCCACGCAGATTTTCCGAGAGTTGCAACGCGACCTCCGTCCCACGAGGGACAGTAGCCCGCGACCCTGGCCGGGGGAAGCCGGCCTGCGGAAATTCGGGGCGCGGTGCCGACCGGGCAACTCCCGGGAGAGGGCCCGGTCCTGCCAATGAAAAAGCCCGCGCCAGACGGCGCGGGCTTCATCTCAGGCGTAGGGCGCCGGGATCACTCCTTGCGGCTCTCCACCGTTTCCACCAGACCCGAATCCTCGGGGCCGAGGTCGATCACCTCGTCTGTCGGCGCGGCGAGCGCCGCAGCGGACTCGGCTTCGGCGCGGCGAGCGTCGATCACGGTCTGGTCGCGATCGTGCGCGATCTTCTTGACGCGCGAGGTCGCCCCGCCCGTCCCGGCCGGGATCAGCCGGCCGACGATCACGTTCTCCTTCAGACCGACAAGCTTGTCGCGCTTGCCCTGCACCGAGGCTTCGGTGAGCACGCGCGTCGTCTCCTGGAACGAGGCCGCCGAGATGAAGCTGCGGGTCTGCAGCGACGCCTTGGTGATCCCGAGCAGGATCGGTTCGGCATGAGCCGGACGCATGCCGTGCTGGATCGCCTTCTCGTTGGTCTCGTCAAGCTCGGCCTTGTCCACATGCTCGCCCTTGAGCAGCGTGGTCTCGCCCGAATCAAGGATCTCGTATTTCTGCAGCATCTGCCGCACGATCACCTCGATGTGCTTGTCGTTGATCTTCACGCCCTGCAGTCGGTAGACCTCCTGCACCTCGTCGATCATGTAGTTCGCCAGCGCCTCGACCCCCATGATCCGCAGGATGTCGTGCGGAGCCGGGTTGCCGTCCATGATGTAGTCACCCTTCTGCACGAAGTCGCCTTCCTGCACCGGGATGTGCTTGCCCTTGGGCACCATGTACTCGACCGAGTTCAGCGTCTCGTCCACCGGCTCGATCGTGATGCGGCGCTTGTTCTTGTAGTCCTTGCCGAAGCGCACATAGCCGTCGTTCTCGGCGATGATCGCGTGATCCTTCGGGCGACGGGCCTCGAACAGTTCCGCCACGCGGGGAAGACCCCCGGTGATGTCCTTGGTCCGGGCACCTTCGCGCGGGATACGCGCCACCACGTCGCCGGCCCGCACGGTCTGGCCGTCCTCAACCGAGAGGATGGCCTCCACCGACATCGGGTACGAGATCGGGTTGCCCGCCTCGTTCCGCATCGGATTGCCCGTATCGGGGTCCATGATGATGATCTCGGGCTTCAGGTCGCCGCCCTTCGGGGTCGAGCGCCAGTCCGAGACGATCTTCTGGGTCATGCCGGTGGCTTCGTCGGTATCCTCGCGCACCGAGATCCCCGAGACGAGATCCACGAACCGCGCCACACCGCCCTTTTCGGCGATGATCGGCAGGGTGTAGGGGTCCCATTCGAAGAGCCGCGTGCCGCGCTTCACCGACTGGCCGTCCTTCACATGGACCTTGGCGCCGTAGGTCAGCTTGTGCGTCGCCCGCTCCTGCCCCGCCTCGTCGATGATCGCGAGCTGCATGTTGCGGCCCATGACGATCTGTTCGCCGTTGGCGTTCTCGAGCAGGTTCGGGTTGCGGAACTCGATCCGGCCCTCCTGGCTCGCTTCGAGGAACGACTGCTGGCCACCCTGCGCGATGCCGCCGATGTGGAAGGTCCGCATCGTCAGCTGCGTGCCCGGTTCACCGATCGACTGCGCGGCGATGATGCCCACCGCCTCGCCGATGTTGACCAGCGTGCCGCGGGCAAGGTCGCGCCCGTAGCACATGGCGCAGACGCCTTCCTCGGCCTCGCAGGTCAGCGGGCTGCGGATGCGCACCAGCGCCACGTTCGCCTGATCGATCAGGTCGGCGCGACGCTCGTCGATCAGCTCGCCGCGGGCGACCACGACCTCGTCAGTGCCGGGGACCAGGATGTCCTCGGCCGCGACACGGCCCAGCACGCGCTCGGAGAGCGGGCTGACCACTTCGCCATCATTCACCGCGGCCGAGGCGGTGATCGCGTTCTCGGTGCCGCAGTCGTGGCTGCGCACGATGCAGTCCTGCGCCACGTCCACCAGACGGCGGGTCAGGTAGCCCGAGTTCGCCGTCTTGAGCGCGGTGTCGGCCAAACCCTTCCGGGCGCCGTGGGTCGAGTTGAAGTATTCAAGAACGGTCAGGCCTTCCTTGAAGTTCGAGATGATCGGCGTCTCGATGATTTCGCCGTTCGGCTTGGCCATCAGGCCGCGCATCCCGCCGAGCTGCTTCATCTGCGCCGGCGAACCCCGCGCGCCGGAGTGGGACATCATGTAGACCGAGTTCGGCTCCTTCTCGGCACCGGCGTCGTCGTAGCGCACCGCCGAGATTTCGGCCATCATCTCGCCCGCCACCTTGTCCGAGCATTTGGACCAGGCATCGACCACCTTGTTGTACTTCTCGCCCTGGGTGATCAGGCCGTCCATGTACTGTTGCTCGAACTCCTTCACCTGATCGCGAACCTCGTTCACGATCGGCCACTTGGTGTCCGGGATCAGCATGTCGTCCTTGCCGAACGAGATGCCGGCCTTGAACGCCTCGCGGAAGCCCATGCCCATGATCTGGTCGCAGAAGATCACCGACTCCTTCTGGCCGCAGTAGCGGTAGACGGTGTCGATGACGTTCTGCACGTCCTTCTTCCGCAGGAGCCGGTTCACCAGCTCGAACGGGGCCTTGGCGTTGAGCGGCAGCAGGTTGCCCAGCCGCAGGCGGCCGGGAGTGGTCTGGTAGCGCTTGACGACCTCGTTGCCCTCGTCGTCGATCTGCTTGATCCGGGCGGTGATGGTCGCGTGCAGGTGCACCTCGCCGGCGGCAAGGGCATGCTCGACCTCTTCGACGGACGAGAAGGCCATGCCCTCGCCCTTCATGCCGCGGCGCTCCATCGTGGTGTAATAGAGCCCGAGCACCATGTCCTGCGACGGCACGATGATCGGCGCGCCGTTGGCGGGCGACAGCACGTTGTTCGTGGACATCATCAGCACGCGCGCTTCCAGCTGGGCTTCCAGCGAAAGCGGAACGTGGACGGCCATCTGGTCACCGTCGAAGTCGGCGTTGAAGGCCGAGCAGACCAGCGGGTGAAGCTGGATCGCCTTGCCCTCGATCAGGATCGGCTCGAACGCCTGAATGCCCAGACGGTGCAGCGTCGGCGCGCGGTTCAGCAGCACCGGGTGTTCGCGGATCACCTCGTCGAGGATGTCCCAGACCTCCGGCCGCTCCTTCTCGACCAGCTTCTTCGCCTGCTTCACCGTGCTGCTGAGGCCCTTGGCCTCCAGCCGCGAGTAGATGAACGGCTTGAACAGTTCGAGCGCCATCTTCTTCGGCAGGCCGCACTGGTGCAGCTTGAGTTCCGGGCCGGTCACGATGACCGAACGGCCCGAGAAGTCCACGCGCTTGCCGAGCAGGTTCTGGCGGAATCGGCCCTG
This sequence comes from Cereibacter azotoformans, assembly GCF_021391315.1. Classification (NCBI taxonomy): domain Bacteria; kingdom Pseudomonadati; phylum Pseudomonadota; class Alphaproteobacteria; order Rhodobacterales; family Paracoccaceae; genus Cereibacter; species Cereibacter azotoformans. The sequence continues at coordinate 2,324,401 of NZ_CP090021.1, forward strand.
CTTGCCCTTCAGCATGTCCGACAGCGACTTCAGCGGGCGCTTGTTGGTGCCCGTGATGACGCGGCCGCGGCGACCGTTGTCGAACAGCGCGTCAACCGCCTCTTGCAGCATCCGCTTTTCGTTGCGCACGATGATGTCCGGCGCGCGCAGCTCGATCAGCCGCTTGAGGCGGTTGTTCCGGTTGATCACGCGGCGGTAGAGGTCGTTGAGGTCGGACGTGGCAAACCGGCCGCCGTCCAGCGGGACCAGCGGGCGCAGTTCCGGCGGGATCACCGGCAGCACGGTCAGGATCATCCACTCCGGCCGGTTGCCCGACTCGAGGAAGGATTCAACGATCTTCAGCCGCTTGATGATCTTCTTCGGCTTGAGTTCCCCCGTCGCCTCCTTCAACTCCTCGCGGAGCGTCTCGGCGGTCTGCTCGAGGTCGATGGCCGACAGCATCTCGCGGATCGCCTCGGCGCCGATGTTGGCGGTGAAGGCGTCGGCGCCGTACTGGTCCTGCGCGTCGAGGAACTCTTCCTCGGTCATCAGCTGGCCGTAAGTGAGGTCGGTCAGGCCCGGTTCGATGACGACGTAGTTCTCGAAATACAGGATCCGCTCGAGGTCACGCAGCGTCATGTCCAGCATGAGACCGATGCGCGACGGCAGCGATTTCAGGAACCAGATATGCGCGACCGGGGCGGCGAGCTCGATATGGCCCATCCGCTCGCGCCGCACCTTCTGGAGCGTCACTTCCACGCCGCATTTCTCGCAGACGACGCCGCGATACTTCATGCGCTTGTACTTGCCGCAGAGGCACTCGTAGTCCTTGATCGGCCCGAAGATCCGCGCGCAGAACAGGCCGTCCCGCTCCGGCTTGAAGGTCCGGTAGTTGATGGTCTCGGGCTTCTTGATCTCGCCGTAGGACCACGAGAGGATCCGTTCCGGCGAGGCGAGCGAGATCTTGATCTCGTCGAAGGTCTTGACCGGCGCAACCGGGTTGAACGGGTTGGTCGAGAGTTCCTGGTTCATGTCCTGATCCCAAAGATGAGGTTGCGGTCGAGGGCCATCGCGGCGGTCCCCGGGGCCTGAGCCCCGGGCCGCCCGCGCGGCTTATTCCTCGTCCGCATCCAGGAGTTCCATGTTGAGGCCGAGGCCCCGCACTTCCTTGACGAGCACGTTGAACGACTCCGGGACGCCCGCCTCGAAGTTGTCCTCGCCCTTGACGATCGACTCGTACATCTTGGTGCGGCCCGCCACGTCGTCCGACTTCACCGTCAGCATCTCCTGCAGGGTGTAGGCGGCGCCGTAGGCTTCGAGCGCCCAGACCTCCATCTCGCCCAGACGCTGGCCACCGAACTGCGCCTTGCCGCCCAGCGGCTGCTGGGTGACGAGCGAGTACGGACCCGTCGAGCGCGCGTGCAGCTTGTCATCGACCAGGTGGTGCAGCTTCAGCATGTACTTGACGCCCACGGTGACGGGACGCGCGAACTGCTCGCCCGTCCGGCCGTCAAAGACGATGGACTGCCCGCTCTGGTCGAAGCCCGCGCGGCGCAGGGCGTCGTTGACGTCCGGCTCCTTCGCACCGTCGAAGACCGGGGTCGCGATCGGCACGCCCTTGGTGACGCGGCTGGCCATCTCCACCAGATCCTCGTCATCGCGGTCGGCGAAGGCCCCTTCATAGGTCTCGTCGCCATAGGCGAGCCGCATGGCTTCCTTGACCGGGGTCAGGTCGCCCGAGCGACGGTAGTCCTGCAGCGCCTCGTCGATCTGGATGCCCAGACCGCGCGCGGCCCAGCCCATGTGCGTCTCGAGGATCTGACCCACGTTCATCCGCGAGGGCACGCCCAGCGGGTTGAGCACGAGGTCGACATGCGTGCCGTCCGCAAGGAACGGCATGTCCTCGATCGGCACCACCTTCGAGATGACGCCCTTGTTGCCGTGACGGCCGGCCATCTTGTCGCCAGGCTGCAGCTTGCGCTTCACCGCGACGAACACCTTGACCATCTTCATCACGCCCGGAGGCAGGTCGTCGCCGCGGCGGACCTTCTCGACCTTGTCCTCGAAGCGGTGATCGAGCGCGCGTTTCTGCGCCTCGAACTGCTCGTGGAGGGCCTCGACTTCCTTCGCGTCGGCTTCCTCACCCAGCGCCAGCTGCCACCACTGCCCGCGCGAGAGCGTGGACAGCAGCTCGTCGTTGATCTCGGAGCCCGCCTTGATGCCCTTCGGGCCCTTCACGGCGACCTTGCCCATGATCAGCGTCTTGAGGCGCGAATAGATGTTGCGCTCAAGGATCGCCAGCTCGTCGTCCCGGTCGCGGGCAAGGCGTTCGACCTCTTCGCGCTCGATCTGCAACGCACGCTCGTCCTTGTCGACACCGTGGCGGTTGAAGACCCGCACTTCCACGATGGTGCCGTAAGCCCCCGGCGGCAGGCGCAGCGAGGTATCCCGCACGTCCGACGCCTTCTCGCCGAAGATGGCGCGGAGGAGCTTTTCCTCGGGCGTCATCGGGCTTTCGCCCTTCGGCGTGATCTTGCCCACGAGGATGTCGCCCGGCTGCACTTCGGCGCCGATATAGACGATGCCCGCCTCGTCGAGGTTGCGCAGGGCTTCCTCGCCGACGTTCGGAATGTCGCGGGTGATCTCTTCCGGCCCGAGCTTGGTGTCACGGGCGGCGACCTCGTATTCCTCGATGTGGATCGAGGTGTAGACGTCATCGCGCAGGATGCGCTCGGAGATCAGGATCGAGTCCTCGTAGTTGTAGCCGTTCCAGGGCATGAAGGCCACGACCACGTTCCGACCAAGGGCGAGTTCGCCCATGTCGGTGCAGGGACCGTCGGCCACCACCTCGCCGCGGTGCACCACGTCGCCCACCTTCACCAGCGGACGCTGGTTGATGCAGGACGACTGGTTCGAGCGCTTGAACTTGCGCAGACGGTAGATGTCGACACCCGGCTCGCCCGGCTCCAGCATCTCGGTGGCGCGCACGACGATACGCGTTGCGTCCACCTGGTCGATCACGCCGGCGCGGCGCGCCATGATGGCGGCGCCCGAGTCACGCGCCACCACGGCCTCGATCCCCGTGCCCACGAAGGGCGCGTCGGATTGCAGGAGCGGCACGGCCTGACGCTGCATGTTCGAGCCCATCAGAGCGCGGTTCGCGTCGTCGTTCTCGAGGAACGGGATCAGCGAGGCCGCGACCGACACGAGCTGCTTCGGCGACACGTCGATCAGGTCGATGGCATCCGGCGGGTTCAGCATGAACTCGCCCGCCTTGCGCGACGAGATCAGGTCCGAGACGAATCGGCCTTCCTCGTCGAGCGTCGCGTTGGCCTGCGCCACGGTGTGGCGCATCTCTTCGGTCGCCGACATGTAGACCACGTCGTCGGTCACCTGCCCCTCGATCACCTTGCGGTAGGGGGTCTCGATGAAGCCGTACTTGTTCACGCGGGCGAAGGTCGCGAGCGAGTTGATCAGACCGATGTTCTGGCCTTCCGGCGTCTCGATCGGGCACATCCGGCCGTAGTGGGTCGGGTGAACGTCGCGCACCTCGAAGCCCGCACGCTCACGCGTCAGACCGCCCGGCCCGAGGGCCGAGAGACGCCGCTTGTGGGTGACTTCCGACAGCGGGTTGGTCTGGTCCATGAACTGCGACAGCTGCGACGAGCCGAAGAACTCGCGCACCGCGGCCGCGGCCGGCTTCGCGTTGATCAGGTCCTGCGGCATGATCGTGTCGATCTCGACCGAGGACATGCGTTCCTTGATCGCCCGCTCCATCCGCAGGAGACCCACGCGATACTGGTTCTCCATCAGTTCGCCGACCGAACGCACCCGGCGGTTGCCGAGGTGGTCGATGTCGTCGATCTCGCCCTTGCCGTCGCGAAGTTCGGTCAGCGCCTTGATGCAGGCGATGATGTCGTCGCGGTCGAGCGTGCGCTGGGTGTCGGGCTTGCCGAGATCCAGACGCATGTTCATCTTGACCCGGCCGACGGCGGACAGGTCATAGCGCTCGCTGTCGAAGAACAGCGTGTCGAAGAGCGCCGCCGCGGCCTCGACGGTCGGCGGCTCGCCCGGACGCATCACGCGGTAGATGTCCATGAGCGCGGTATCGCGGCCCATGTTCTTGTCCGCCGCCATGGTGTTGCGGATGTAGGGGCCGACGTTCACGTTGTCGATGTCGAGCACCGGAATGTCGGTGATGCCCTGGTCGAGCAAGAGCTTCAGCGTCCCGCCCTTCACCTCGCCGTCGCGGTCATACTCCATCGTGAGTTCGTCGCCGGCTTCGACCCAGATCTCGCCGGTTTCCTCGTTGATGATGTCGCGGGCGACATAGCGGCCGACGATATGGTCGAACGGCACCAGAAGCTCGGTGATCTGGGCGTCGTCAATCCACTTCTTGACCATCCGCGGCGTGGCTTTCTCGCCCGCCTTCAGGATGACCTCGCCGGTGGCCGCATCGACCAGATCATAGGTCGGGCGGGTGCCGCGCACGCGCTCGGGGAAGAAGCGCGTGACCCAGCCGCGGTTCTTCTGATACTTGAAGTCCACCGTGTCGTAGTAGGCATCCATGATGCCTTCCTGATCCATGCCGAGGGCATAGAGCAGCGTCGTCACCGGCAGCTTCCGGCGGCGGTCGATCCGGGCGAAGACGATGTCCTTGGCGTCGAACTCGAAGTCGAGCCACGAGCCGCGGTAGGGAATGATCCGGCAGGCAAAGAGCAGCTTGCCCGAGGAATGGGTCTTGCCCTTGTCATGGTCGAAGAAGACGCCCGGGGAACGGTGCATCTGGCTGACGATCACGCGCTCGGTGCCGTTCACGATGAACGTGCCGTTCGCGGTCATCAGGGGCATGTCGCCCATGTAGACGTCCTGCTCCTTGATGTCCTTGACCGAGCGGGCGCCCGTGGTCTCGTCCACATCGAACACGATCAGACGCAGGGTCACCTTCAGCGGCGCGGCATAGGTCATGTCGCGCTGCTGGCACTCGTCCACGTCGTACTTCGGCTTCTCCAGCTCGTATTTCACGAACTCGAGCACGGCGGTCTCGTTGAAGTCCTTGATCGGGAAGACCGACTGGAAGACACCCTGGATGCCTTCGCCATCGGCCGCCTTCGGGCCCTCGCCGGACTTCAGGAACAGATCGTAGGAGGATTTCTGAACCTCGATCAGGTTCGGCATCTCCAGCACTTCGCGGATCTTGCCGTAGTACCTGCGGATACGTTTCTGGCCAACGTAGCTCTGAGCCATGCTCGAAGTCACCTTTCGTTTTCGCGGGCGCATGGACCGTCGGGCCACGGGCATGCGCCGCTTGCGAAGAAGGGGGTGAGGTTCCATTCACGCCCGCCGTCCCACCGGAGGGCTCCCGAACCTCGAACCACGCCTTGGAAGGGGCTTCGGGCTGGAAGCCCCTTCCGAGACAGGTTCGGCTGGGCCCGACTATCCGCCGGACCCAGCCCGATTTCAACCGCAGGATGCCTTGGGCATCCGTCCGATTACTTCAGCTCGACTTTCGCGCCAGCTTCTTCGAGCTTCTTCTTCATGGCTTCGGCGTCGGCCTTCGAAGCGGCCTCTTTCACCTTGCCACCGGCTTCCACCAGGTCCTTGGCTTCTTTCAGGCCGAGACCGGTGATCGCGCGCACTTCCTTGATCACGTTGATCTTGTTGGCGCCGGCGTCGGTCAGGACGACGTCGAACTCGGTCTTTTCTTCCTCGGCCGGAGCCGCGGCAGCGGCCGGGCCGGCAACCATGACGGCGCCGCCGGCGGCCGGCTCGATGCCGTACTTGTCCTTGAGGATCGTCTTCAGCTCTTGGGCTTCGAGCAGGGTCAGACCGACGATGTCTTCGGCGAGTTTGTTCAGATCAGCCATTTTCTGTTCCGTTCAGTTAGATGGGGTCCAACATGGTGGGCAACAACCCACGCAGGTCGACGAGATTGCTCAAGCGGCTTCCCGCTCCTCCAGGGTGGAGAGGATGCCGGCGATGTTCGAAGCAGGTGCGCCAATGGCACCGGCGATGCTCGACGCGGGCGCACCGATGCACGACACGATCTGAGCGATGAGCTCTTCGCGCGACGGCATGGCGGCGACGGTCTTGACACCGGCCGGGTCCAGGATCGTGTCGCCCATTGCCCCGCCAAGGATCACGAACTTGTCGTTCTTCTTGGCATAGGCTTCCGCAACCTTCGCCGCAGCGACGGGGTCCTCGGAATAGGCCATCACGGTCATGCCCGTCAGCAGGTCGCCCATCTTTTCAGAGGGCTTCCCGGCGAGGGCGATCTTGGCGAGCCTGTTCTTGGCAACGCGTACGGAGCCGCCGACGTCGCGCATCTGCGCGCGCAGCTCCTGCATCTGAGCAACCGTGACGCCTGCGTAGTGTGCAACCACGACCACGCCAGAGCTTTCGAAGATCTGGGCGAGTTCCTCGACCACTTTCTCTTTCTGGGCTCTATCCACAGTTTCACTCCAAGTTTGGGGGTTTCCCCCCGGCTCACTTCTGCCCCGCAAGCGGGGCGTTCGGGTCCGCGATGCGGTCGCGAGCCAAGATCCGGCGGTCTCCCGCGAAAATCCGTCTCGTTCCCCATCTCAGGCAGGATATTAAGAGGTTTCCCCCACCCGCCGTCTCGGACAGGACGGGGCGTCTCCGCCCCGTCATTCCGCGCGTCGCCGCGCGGAAATTCGCACGTCCAGCCTCAGTGGCTGGTGGCCGAGGCCAGATCGACCGAGACGCCCGGGCCCATGGTCGAGGACAGCGACACCTTCTTGAGGTAGGTGCCCTTTGCCCCGGCGGGCTTGGCGCGGTTCACGGCATCGACGAAGGCGCGCACGTTCTGCGCCAGCTTTTCAGCGTCGAACGAGATCTTGCCGACGCCGGCATGGATGACGCCCGCCTTCTCGACCTTGAACTGGACCTCGCCGCCCTTGGCATTGCCAACGGCGCCGGCCACGTCCATCGTCACGGTGCCGACCTTGGGGTTCGGCATCAGGTTGCGCGGCCCGAGGATCTTGCCCAGACGGCCGACGAGCGGCATCATGTCCGGGGTCGCGATGCAGCGGTCGAACTCGATCTTGCCGGACTGGATGGTCTCCATCAGGTCTTCGGCGCCAACGATGTCGGCACCGGCGGCTTTCGCCTCGTCCGCCTTGGCGCCACGGGCAAAGACCGCCACGCGCACCGTCTTGCCCGTGCCGTTCGGCAGGGTGACGACGCCACGCACCATCTGGTCGGCGTGACGCGGGTCAACGCCCAGGTTCATCGCCACTTCCAGCGTCTCGTCGAACTTCGCCGAGGCCGCGCCCTTGATCAGAGCCACCGCATCCTCGACCGAGACCATGTCCTTGCCAACGAAGGCCTCCCGCGCCGCGCGCGTCCGTTTTCCAACCTTGGCCATGACTTACCCCTTGACCTCGATGCCGCAGGACTTGGCCGAGCCAAGGATGATCTGCATCGCCGCCTCGACGTCGTTGGCGTTCAGATCCTTCATTTTCGCCTCGGCGATCTTGCGGATCTGCGCCACGGTCACCGTGCCCGCGACTTCGCGGCCCGGCTTGGCCGAGCCCTTCGGACGGTTCCGCTTGCCCACCGGAGCCAGGCCCGCGGCCTTCTTCAGCAGGAACGACGCCGGCGGCGTCTTCAGCTCGAGGCTGAACGACTTGTCCTGGTAGTAGGTGATGATGACCGGCGTCGGCGTGCCCGGCTCGAGATCGGCGGTCTTCGCGTTGAACTCCTTCACGAAGGCCATGATGTTCAGGCCGCGCTGACCCAGCGCGGGACCGACCGGCGGGGACGGGTTGGCTTGCCCCGCCTTCACTTGCAGCTTGAGGCTGCCGATAATCTTCTTGGCCATGTGGCCTCTCCTCTGTCACTGCCCCGAGGGGCGAGTTTAGTGGTCCGGTCCGTCACGCCCCGCGGGCGCGCTCGCCTCCCACGCGATGCACGTCAGATGCCACCCTTGGCGACCTGCGTGAATTCCAGCTCGACCGGGGTCGCCCGGCCGAAGATCGAGACGGTCACCTTGAGGCGCGAATGCTCTTCATCCACATCCTCGACCATGCCCGAGAAGCCCTCGAACGGGCCGTCCGTCACCTTCACCGTCTCGCCGATGTCGTAGCGGATCAGGCTGCGCGGCTGCGCCTCACCTTCCTCGACGCGGTTCAGGATCGTGTTCACTTCCGAGTCGCGCATCGGCATCGGCTTGCCCTGCGGCCCGAGGAACCCCGTGACCCGGTTGATCGAGGAGATCAGGTGATAGCCGCGGTTCGACATTTCCATGTGGACGAGCACATAACCCGGCATGAAGCGGCGCTCGGACGTGACCTTCTTGCCGCGCCGGACCTCGATCACCTCTTCAGTGGGGACCAGCACCTCGTCGATCTCTTCCTCGAGCCCGGCATCCGCCACGGCGGTCCGGATCTGCTCGGCGACCTTCTTCTCGAAGTTCGAGAGAACGCTCACCGAATACCAACGCTTCGCCATGCCTCAGCCTTACCTCTTCGCGCGGGGCATTCCCCGCTCCTCCGGCGGACCTTGATCCGCCCCAGAACAAAAAACAGCGCGCAACCCGAATCGCTGCGCGCCGGCCTCTTCCCTGTGACCGCCCGCTTACAGGCAGCCCCCCTCGCGTTCAAGCGAAAATGTCAGAAGCTGTTGAGCAGCAGGCTGAGACCCTGCCGGATCACGAAATCCACGAGCGAAAAGAAGGTCGCCGTGAGCGCGGCCATCACGAAGACCATGACGGTGGTCAGCAGCACCTCACGCCGGCCCGGCCAGACGACCTTGCCGACTTCGCTGCGCACCTGCGAGATGAACGTGAAGGGATTCGCCTTGGCCATCGTCAGTCCTCAAGAAGCGTCGTGCGGCACATACGCCCTCGGGCGTGGAACTTCAAGGCTCCCGCCGGGAGAACGGCTGTTTCGGGAAGGGCCTGGCAGGGGCAGAGGGACTCGAACCCCCGACCCTCGGTTTTGGAGACCGATGCTCTACCAACTGAGCTATACCCCTAGGCCAGCCGCGAGATACGGCAGGCAGCGCCCGACCGCAAGGACAAAATTGCGTGTCCCGCATCGGGTGCGGCACCAGCGCACGCCTCCGCCCAAGGGCCCACGGCACCAGCCATGGAAAAGGGGCGCGCAGGATCCCCCGCGCGCCCCCCGCTGCCGATCCGACGCCGGATCAGGCGATGATTTTCGAGACGACGCCGGCGCCGACGGTGCGGCCGCCTTCACGGATGGCGAAGCGGAGCTTCTCTTCCATGGCGATCGGCGCGATCAGTTCGACGTTGAACTTCAGGTTGTCGCCCGGCATCACCATCTCGGTGCCTTCCGGCAGTTCCACCGTGCCCGTCACGTCGGTCGTGCGGAAGTAGAACTGCGGACGGTAGTTCGCGAAGAACGGCGTGTGACGGCCGCCTTCCTCTTTCGTCAGGATGTAGGCCTCGGCCTCGAACTTCGTGTGCGGCTTCACCGAGCCGGGCTTGCACAGCACCTGGCCGCGCTCGATCCCGTCGCGGTCCACGCCGCGCAGCAGAAGGCCCACGTTGTCGCCCGCCTCGCCCTGGTCGAGCAGCTTGCGGAACATCTCGACGCCGGTGCAGACCGTCTTCTTCGACGGGCGGATGCCGACGATCTCGAGTTCCTCACCCACCTTCACCACGCCACGCTCGATCCGGCCGGTGGCCACGGTGCCGCGGCCCGAGATCGAGAACACGTCCTCGACCGGCATCAGGAACGGCTGGTCCACGGCGCGCGCCGGGGTCGGGATGTATTCGTCCACCGCCGCGATCAGCGCGCGGATCGAATCCTCGCCGATTTCCTTGTCGGTGCCGTTCATCGCGGCCAGAGCCGAGCCCTTGATGATCGGAATGTCGTCGCCGGGGTAGTCGTAGGACGACAGAAGTTCACGGATCTCCATCTCGACCAGTTCGAGAAGTTCCGGATCGTCCACCTGGTCGACCTTGTTCATGTAGACGACCATGTAGGGGATGCCCACCTGACGGCCGAGCAGGATGTGCTCGCGCGTCTGCGGCATCGGGCCGTCGGCCGCGTTCACCACGAGGATCGCGCCGTCCATCTGCGCGGCGCCGGTGATCATGTTCTTCACATAGTCAGCGTGGCCGGGGCAGTCGACGTGCGCATAGTGACGCGACTCCGACTCGTATTCCACGTGCGCGGTCGAGATCGTGATGCCGCGGGCCCGCTCTTCCGGCGCGCCGTCGATCTGGTCATAGGCCCGGAACTCGCCGAAATACTTCGTGATCGCGGCCGTCAGCGTCGTCTTGCCGTGGTCAACGTGGCCGATCGTGCCGATGTTGACGTGCGGTTTGTTACGTTCAAACTTTGCCTTTGCCATTGGCGGAGCGCCTCGCGGATTGGGGGGCGGCCCAGGAACGGCCGGACAGCCCTGTTCTACACCGCGGCGGAGTTATCGGCTGGCAAGGGGAAAATCAAGTATCACTTGTCCGACGCCCGCGCCGCACGAGGTTCCGGCGGCCGGGGCGGCAGGCCGAACCACTCGGGATGCCCGAGCAGCCAGCCCTCGACCCGCTTGGCGGCATTGTAGGCCAGCGCCTCCATCTGCTCGTCCTTGCTCATCGTGTAGCCGCTGCCGACGATCGACCCGCCGGTGAGGCTTTCGAAGACCGTCATCTTCTCGCCGGTTTCGTTCAGCTTCCGTCCGGCCGCATCGTCCCAGATGTTGGCCGTGATGGCCACCACGGACTTCGGCGCCACCACCACCGGGATCCCGGGCGGCGCCAGCGCATATCCGTCCACGCTGATCCCGAGATTGTAGAGCTTCGTCCCCTCGTAGCGCCCGAAGCGGTCGTCGATCGCCTTCTTCATCACCGCCTCCCACTCCTCGACCGAAGCCTCGCGCGAGATCGGCACCTTCTGAGCGTGATCTGCCACCACGATGTTCAGACCCAGGGCAAAATCCCCCAGATCGGCCGGAGGATCCGCAAGGTCATTGCGCTGGCAAGCGGCGACGAGAAGAGCCCCGAGACAGAGGACAGCAATGCGCGCGATCATGGGCTCCTCCGGAAGACGGCGCCCCGCCTTAGCCCGCCCCGCCGGCGCGCGCAACCGCCGGCACCCACAGCAGGCGACCCCGGCCGGCTTTCATTCTGGCGAAAATATCCCGCGGGGGTCCGGGGGCGCGAAGCCCCCGGCGGCGGCCCTAGTTGAAGCGGTTGTCGCGCGGGAACCCGCGCGGCGCCATCTTGCCCGCGCCCGCTCGCGCGCCGGTCCATTCGGCCAGGTCGGTCTCGGTCCGGGTGCGCCCGGCCGGATCCTTCCAGCTCAACCCCCGCGCCAGTTCGAAGGTGATCGCATCCGAGAGACCGCCGTCCTTGTATTTCTGCAGCCGCACGCCCTTCCCGCGCGCCATCTCGGGCAACTCGCTCAGCGGGAAGACGAGGAGCTTGCGGTTCTGCCCCACCACCGCGACGTGATCGCCGCGGATCGGGCGGCAGACGGCCGTCGTCACGCCGTCCTTCATCGAGAGCACCGCCTTGCCGGCCCGCGTCTGGGCCAGCACCTCTTCCGAGGGAACCACGAAGCCGTCCCCGGCCGAAGACGCCAGCAGCAGCTTCTCGCCCGGTCGCCAGATGATCAGATCGGCAATCTCGGCCTCGTTCGGCAGATCGACCATCAGCCGCACCGGCTCGCCCATGCCGCGCCCGCCGGGCAGGCTCGCTCCGGTTAACGTGTAGAACCTGCCGTTCGAGCCCACGAGCAGCAGCCGGTCGGTCGTTTCGGCGTGGAACATGAAGCGCGGCCCGTCGCCGTCCTTGAACTTCACCTCCGAGCCGAGCGGCTGGTGGCCCTTCATCGCCCGGATCCAGCCCATCTTCGAGCAGATCACCGTGATCGGCTCGCGCTCGATCATCGCCTCCAGCGGCACTTCCTCGACCTCGCCGGCCTCGGCGAACTGGGTCCGGCGGGCGCCCGCCACGGTCCACTTGCCAAAGAGCTTGCGGATCTCGCCCAGATCCGCGCCGATCCGCTCCCACTGCCGCGGCTCGGACCCGACCAGATCGGCCAGATCCGCCCGTTCCGCGGTCAGGGCGTCGCGTTCGGCCAGCAACTCCATCTCCTCGAGCCGCCGCAACGAGCGCAGGCGCATGTTGAGGATCGCCTCGGCCTGCACCTCGGTCAGTTCTCCCGGCCCCGCGCCCGGCCCCACATAGTCCTTTTCCGAGGTCGCGCGCTTGAACTTGCGTCCCCAGGTCTCGGCCATCAGGGCCCGCTTGGGCTCTTCGTCGTAGCGGATGATGTCGATCACCCGGTCGAGGTTCAGGAAGGCCACGATCAGCCCGCCCAGCACCTCGAGCCGGTGGTCGATCTTTTCCATCCGGTGCTCCGAGCGGCGGATCAGCACCTCGCGGCGGTGGTCGAGGAAGGCGCGCAGCACCTCCTTGAGCGAGCAGACCTTGGGCGTGCGCCCGTCGATCAGCACGTTCATGTTCATCGAGAAGCGGACTTCCAGATCCGAGTTCCGGAAGAGCATCCCCATCAGCATCTCGGGATCGACCGTCCGCGCACGAGGTTCCAGCACGATGCGCACGTCGTCGGCGCTTTCGTCGCGGACGTCGGCCAGAGCAGGGACCTTCTTGGTCTGGATCAGCTCGGCCAGCCGCTCGATCAGCTTGGACTTCTGCACCTGATAGGGGATCTCGGTCACGACGATCTGCCAGGTGCCGCGACCGAGATCCTCGGTCTGCCACTTCGCGCGCAGCCGGAAGGCGCCGCGGCCGGTGCGGTAGCCCTCGAGGATCGACTCCTTCGGCTCGACGATCACGCCGCCTGTGGGGAAGTCGGGGCCGGGGATCAGGCCCACCAGCGCCTCGTCGGCGATGGCGGGATCGCGGATCATCGCAAGACAACCCTCGATCAGCTCGTCCAGATTGTGCGGCGGGATGTTCGTTGCCATCCCCACCGCGATCCCCGAGGCCCCGTTGGCCAGCAGATGCGGAAAGGCCGCGGGCATGACGATCGGCTCTTCCAGCGTGCCGTCATAGTTCGGGCGGAAGTCGACGGCGTTCTCTGCCAGCCCTTCCATCAGCAGTTCCGCGATGGGCGTCAGGCGGGCCTCGGTGTAGCGGCTGGCGGCCGGGTTGTCCCCGTCGATGTTGCCGAAGTTCCCCTGCCCGTCCACCAGCGGATAACGGACGTTGAAATCCTGCGCCAGCCGCGCCATCGCATCGTAGATCGCGGCGTCGCCGTGCGGGTGATAGTTGCCCATCACGTCGCCTGCGATCTTGGCCGACTTGCGGAAGCCGCCCGTCGGCGTCAGGCGCAGTTCGCGCATCGCGAACAGGATGCGGCGGTGGACGGGCTTCAGCCCGTCGCGCGCATCGGGCAGCGCGCGGTGCATGATGGTCGAGAGCGCATAGGTCAGGTAACGCTCGCCGATGGCACGGCGGAGCGGTTCCGAGGTCGTGAGCGGCTCTTCGGTCGGATCTTCGGGCGTGTCGGTCATGGCGCGTGTCTAGTCCCGGCCGCGGCCCCGGTCCAGACGGAAAGGAAAACGGGAACCTGCCGCGGCGGAAAGATGTTCGTTCGGCAGGGGACCATTGCCCCGGTCCCCCGATTGAGCCCGGAGATATTTCCCATGCTGCGCCTGACGTTGCTTCTTTGCTGCACCCTCTTCCTTGTCCTGCTGATCGGTGGCCGGGACGGCGGCCAGATGCGGCCGGGGCTGGCGGCGGCGGCGCGCCTCGAGCCCGATCCCCAACCCTTGGTGACGCCGGTCGAGATGGCCTCCCTCGACGGCACGGGCCCGGCACTCACCGTCGCGGCCGAAGCCCAGTCCGCGCCCGACCCCGTGACGCTTCCGACCCTGCGGACACGCGGCGACCGGCTGGAGGTCTTGCCCCTGCCCGCGCGTCGGGCACCCACCCCGCAGCCGATGCCCGCAGCCCCGCGCGAGATCCTCGAGGTGCGGGGCGACGTGCGGCTGGTGACGGCCGATGCCGTCAACGTGCGCAGCGGCCCCTCGACGGCCTTTCCGGTCGTCGGGCGTCTGACCCGGGGCGAGGCCGTCCTCGTCGTTGCCTCGGACGCGAAGGGCTGGGCCCCGATCCGCATCGAGGGCGACGGGCTGGAAGGCTACATGGCCACCCGCTTCCTCAGGCCCGCGCCCCAGTAGGCGCCGCCCCTCGCCGGCATCTCCCGAGACCCGTGGCCATCCGCACCGTTCTCGCCTAGAGGAGGGCTGCACAGAGCGGGGCCGATGGATGAAAAGCGTACTGATCACCGGCTGTTCCTCGGGCATCGGCCTCGACGCGGCCCACGGCCTGAAGGCGCGCGGCTGGCGGGTCTTTGCGACCTGCCGGAAGGAAGAGGATTGCGAGGCCCGCCGGGTCGAAGGGCTCGAGAGCTTCCGGCTCGACTATGACGATCCCGACAGTCTTGCCTCGGCCGTCGAGGAAGCCACGCGGCGCACCGGCGGCACGCTCGACGCGCTCTACAACAACGGCGCCTTTGCCTGCCCCGGCGCGGTCGAGGATCTCCCGCGCGAGGCGCTGCGGGCGGTGCTGGAAACCAACATCGTGGGCGTGCACGACCTGACCCGCCGGGTGATCCCGATCATGCGGCGGCAGGGATACGGGCGGATCGTCAACTGCTCGTCGGTGCTCGGTTTCGTGGGCTACCCGTGGCGCGGCGCCTATGTCGCCTCGAAGTTCGCCATGGAGGGGCTGACGGACGTGCTGCGGATCGAGATGGCCGACACGCCGATCCGGGTGATCCTGCTCGAGCCCGGCCCCATCGCCTCGCGCATCCGCGAGAATTCGATCCCGCATTTCGAGCGGTGGATCGACTGGAGGGGCTCGGCGCGGGCCGACCAGTACCGCTCGCTTCTCGGGCGGCTCTACGAGGGCGGCGAGGACCGCTGGCAACTGCCGGCCTCGGCCGTGACCGCGCAACTGGCGCTGGCGCTGGAAAGCCCCTCACCGCGGGCACGCTACCGGATCACGGTGCCAAGCCGCACCGCCTGGATCCTGCGCCGGCTGCTGCCCACGCGGATGCTCGACCGGGTGCTGCGGAACTGAGGGCGCCACGCCGATCGGGATCGGCCGCTTGCGTCTGCCCCGCCCCCCGCACTAAAACTCGCATCACAAATAGGTCGATTTCCGCGTCTGAGCGCCTACATCACGCCGGCAATCGAGAGGGAAGCCATGCTGCAGGACCCGCTGTTCGTCGTCGTCGTCCTTGCCGTGCTGGGGGTGCTGGTGATCCTGATGATCGGGATCGGCGGCTTTGCCCGTGGAGGCGAGTTCAATCGCAAGCACTCCAACCGGCTCATGCGCTGGCGCATCATCGCGCAGGCCATCGCCGTCGTCCTGATCCTGCTTTTCGTCGCATTCCGCCAAACCGGAGGTTTCTGAATGGTTGTCCTGTCGAGGATCTACACGCGGACCGGCGACGCCGGCGACACCGCCCTGGGCAACGGCGCGCGGGTGGCCAAGCATTCGTCCCGCGTCACCGCCTACGGTACGGTTGACGAGACCAACGCCACCGTCGGCCTCGCCCGGCTCCATGCCGAGGGCGAGCTGCAGGCGGCGCTTGCCCGGATCTCGAACGACCTCTTCGATCTGGGCGCCGATCTCTGCCGCCCCGAGATGGAGCGCGACCACGAGGCGGACTACACGCCGCTCCGCATCATCGCCGCGCAGGTCGCCCGCCTCGAACGCGAGATCGACGCGATGAACGCGCGGCTCGAGCCTCTGCGCAGCTTCATCCTGCCCGGCGGCACGGCGCTGGCCGCACAGCTCCATCTCTGCCGGACGGTCTGCCGGCGGGCGGAGCGCAAGGTGGTCGAACTGGCCGCGGTGGAATCGGTCAACCCCGAGGCGCTGCGCTACCTGAACCGGCTGTCCGACTGGTTCTTCGTGGCCGGCCGCATCGCCAATGACGACGGCCGTTCCGATGTCCTGTGGGTTCCCGGCCTCACGCGTGAGGCATAAGGACGCATGAGGACGCGGCGTCGGACGCGGTCCGATCGTCGGTTTTGATCTGTTGTCGCTGGATCGATGCGGCTAACAAAGTTGCGGAGAGCTAGCCCGCGAGGGCGGATGAGAAGGGAGATTGCCACTGATGAAGGTTCTGGTGCCTGTCAAGCGCGTGATCGACTACAACGTGAAGGTCCGCGTGAAGGCGGACGGAAGCGGGGTCGATCTTGCGAACGTGAAGATGTCGATGAACCCGTTCGACGAAATCGCGGTCGAAGCGGCGATCCGTCTGCGCGAGGCCGGCACGGCGACCGAAGTGGTGGTTGTCTCGATCGGCGTCAAACAGGCGCAGGAGACGCTGCGCACGGCGCTCGCGATGGGCGCCGACCGCGCGATCCTCGTCGAGGCGGCCTCGGACGTCCATCAGGACATCGAGCCGCTGGCGGTGGCCAAGATCCTCAAGGGCGTGGTCGAGGCCGAACAGCCCGGCCTCGTGATCTGCGGCAAGCAGGCCATCGACAATGACATGAACGCCACCGGCCAGATGCTGTCCGCGCTGCTTGGCTGGAGCCAGGCCACCTTCGCCTCGGACCTCGCGATCGAGGGCGACGCGGCCATCGTCACCCGCGAGGTGGACGGCGGCATGCAGACGATCCGGGTCACGATGCCCACCATCGTCACCGTGGACCTGCGGATGAACGAGCCGCGCTATGCGTCGCTTCCCAACATCATGAAGGCCAAGAAAAAACCGCTCGAGGAAAAGAGCGCGGCCGACTTCGGCGTGGACGTGACGCCGCGGCTGACCGTGGTGAAGACCTCGGAGCCGGCCGGGCGCAAGGCGGGGGTCAAGGTCGGCTCGGTGGATGAGCTGATCGTGAAACTGAAAGACGAAGCGGGGGTGATCTGATGGCCGTTCTCCTGATTGCCGAAGTGACCGGCGGCACGCTGGGCGCGGACTCGACCGCCAAGGCCCTGAGCGCGGCCAGGGCCCTGGGCGACGTGACGGTGCTCGTCGCGGGAACCGGCGTGGACGGGGCGGCCGCCGAAGCCGCGTCGTTCGAGGGCGTGGCCAAGGTGCTGGCGGCCGATGATGCGGCCTATGGCAATGGTCTGGCCGAGCCGCTCGCCGACCTGATCCTGAGCCTCGCCCCCTCCTACAGCCACATTCTGGCCCCGGCCACCTCGGCCGCCAAGAACGTGATGCCGCGGGTGGCCGCCCTGCTCGACGTGATGGTGATCTCGGAGATCACGGCGGTCGTGGATGCCGACACGTTCGAGCGCCCGATCTACGCCGGCAACGCGGTCCAGACGGTCAAGAGCGCGGACGCAACCAAGGTCGCCACCGTGCGGACGGCGACCTTCGAGGCCACCGGCAAGGGCGGCTCGGCCCCGGTCGAGACGATCGCGGCCACCGGCGACAAGGGTCTGTCGTCGTGGGTCGAGGACAAGGTGGCGGCCTCGGACCGCCCCGAGCTGACCTCGGCCAGGATCGTGGTCTCGGGCGGTCGCGGCATCGGTTCGGAAGAGAACTTCGCCATGATCGAGCAGTTGGCCGACAAGCTCGGCGCGGCGGTCGGTGCCTCGCGGGCGGCGGTCGACTCGGGCTATGCGCCGAACGACTGGCAGGTGGGCCAGACCGGCAAGGTCGTGGCGCCCCAGCTTTACATTGCGGTCGGCATCTCGGGCGCGATCCAGCACCTCGCGGGGATGAAGGACTCGAAGGTCATCGTCGCCATCAACAAGGACGAGGAGGCCCCGATCTTCCAGGTGGCCGACTACGGACTCGTGGGCGACCTCTTCACCCTCGTGCCGGAACTGACCGGCAAACTCTGACCCTCGCGGAACCGGAGCTGTCGGCGGGCGCCCCAAGGGGCGCCCGTTTCATATCAGCCGCATCAGAACCGGGGCGAGCGCCGCCGCCACCTCGGCATGGACCGCGAGCCCCGGCACCTCGGCCGCAACGGCCGCATCGAGGGGCGGAAAGCGCATCCCCGCCGTG
Organism: Cereibacter azotoformans; assembly: GCF_021391315.1. Lineage (NCBI taxonomy): Bacteria > Pseudomonadati > Pseudomonadota > Alphaproteobacteria > Rhodobacterales > Paracoccaceae > Cereibacter > Cereibacter azotoformans. The sequence goes on from NZ_CP090021.1 coordinate 2,342,325, forward strand.
CCTGCGGCGCCGGCCTCGGGCGAGGTGACCACCTCGAGGTAATGCGTCGCATGGGGCCGCACCGCCGCGATCATGTCGGCGTCGATCAGCAGCGGCGAGACATCCGGCGTCAGGGGCTGACCGTGCGGCGGAGCATGGTTGGCGATCCACAGAAGCAGGGTGGGCGCGGTGATCCGACCCAGAAGCGTGTGCATCCGGGCCACCCATGCCGCCCGCAACTCGGCCGCCACCTGCTCGAACTTGCCCGGAGAGACGGCGTGAAGCGTCTGCATCATGTGCCGGGTAAAGGAGAAATCGGCGAAGTCCACCTCGCGATACATGGCCTGCAGCACCGCCGAGGCCGACAGGAACCGATCGTTCCGCCGAGGATGCACCGCGTAGAGCCGGTTCGTCAGGTTCGCCGCGCCCACCACCTGAACGATGGCGAGCGACGACCGACTGGCGATCTGCACCACCGTCGGGTCGTTCAGAAAGACGTCGATCCCGGCGTTCATGCAGCCAAGGTTGACCATGCGCAGCCCCGTCGCCTCCTCCAGCAGATCGGGAAAGGGCCGCGGCACGAATTTCCCGTAGGTCTCGGTCCCCCCGAGAACGGCACAAAAGCTCCCTTCCAGACTTCGACGCGGCCCACGGAACAGCAGTTTCGACGCGCCATACCGGCACGGAAAATAGTCCAGCGCGCCTTCGCCCTGATATGCGAACGCCATGACACCCACCTTGATAGTTCACCCACCCGCAAGGATGGCGGCGACGCGTTGCCAAATGCCTAAGAGCTGCATTCGACGCGAAGTTTCACCAGCTTGCGGACCGGCGCCGCCCTTGCGTGCGCCGCGGCACCGCGCCTATTGTTCGCCCGGGTCAGCAGGAGGGACATCATGGAGATCCGCAAGGTCGGCGTCGTTGGCGCGGGACAGATGGGCAGCGGCATCGCGCATGTCTTCTCGCTGGCCGGTTACGACGTTCTGCTGAACGACATCAGCGCCGAAGGTCTGAACAAGGCCCTCTCGATCATCGGCCGCAACATGGAGCGGCAGGTCTCGCGCGGAAAGATCACCGAGGAAGAAAAGACCGCCGCCCTCTCGCGCATCCGCACCACGCTGACCCTCACCGACATCGCGAAAAGCGATCTCGTGATCGAGGCCGCGACCGAGCGAGAGACGGTCAAGCAGGCGATCTTCGAGGATCTGGTGCCCCACCTGCTGCCGCACACGATCCTGACCTCGAACACCTCCTCGATCTCGATCACGCGGCTGGCCTCGCGCACGGATCGGCCCGAGAAGTTCATGGGCTTCCACTTCATGAACCCCGTGCCGGTCATGCAGCTCGTCGAGCTGATCCGGGGCATTGCGACCGACGATCCGACCTATCAGGCGCTGCTGAAGGTGGTGCAGAGCCTCGGCAAGACCGCCGCCAGCGCCGAGGACTTCCCGGCCTTCATCGTCAACCGCATCCTGATGCCGATGATCAACGAGGCGGTCTATACGCTCTATGAAGGGGTGGGCTCGGTCCGATCGATCGATGAGTCGATGAAGCTCGGGGCGAACCATCCGATGGGGCCGCTGGAGCTGGCCGATTTCATCGGGCTCGACACCTGCCTGGCCATCATGAACGTCCTGCACGACGGGCTTGCGGATACGAAATACCGGCCCTGCCCGCTTCTGGTGAAATATGTCGAGGCCGGCTGGCTCGGCCGCAAGACCGACCGGGGGTTCTACGACTATCGGGGCGAAACGCCGGTGCCGACGCGCTGATCCGCCGCCCGGCTACATATCCTCGCCGAAGCGGTCCGCGACCAGCGTCGAAAGCGCATCGGCCAGAGCGGCGGCCTCGGTCCCCATGGTCTTGACCCGGATCGAGGTCCCGCGCGACGCGGCGAGCATCAGGAGCCCCATGATGGAGTCCCCCGACACCACCATGCCGTCCTTGGACACCTCGGCCTGCGCGTCATGCCGCTCGACCACCTCGACGAACTTCGCCGAGGCCCGCGCGTGCAGGCCCTTTTCATTCACAATCAGAAGTTCGCGTTCAATCATTCCATCCCGCCGCCAAGATCGAGGCTGTTGATGTATTTCCGGCCCGCATCCAGCGCCAGCGCCACCGCCTCGGGCACGGCCAGCTCGCGCGACTTCGCCAGTTTGATGAGCATGGGCAGGTTGGCGCCGTAGATGATCCGCCGGTCACGGGCGGTGCAGGCCGGCAGCGACAGATTCGAGGGCGAGCCGCCGAACATGTCCGTCACCACGACCACGCCCGCCCCCCGATCGACCGAGCGGGCGGCGGCGCTGATCTCGGCCTGCTTTGCGGCGCGGTCATGATCGTCCTCGATCGCGATGGCGGCCATCGCCTCCTGCTTGCCCACCACATGCTCGACCGCCGCGAGATACTCCCTGGCCAGACCGCCGTGCGCAACGATGACGATACCGATCACGCCTTCTCACCCTGATGCGTGGGGAGCACCGCGGCTGCCCTGCGTTCCAGTTCCCTGTGCCGTTTTGACACCGGCCAGCCGGCCTCCGCAAGCGCCTTGCCCAGGATCTCGGCCACCGCAACCGAGCGGTGCTGCCCGCCCGTGCAGCCGAAGCCGATGGAGAGATGCGCCTTTCCCTCCTCAAGCTGCGCCGGCAGCAGGAACAGGACAAGCTCGCGCAGCTTCTCGAGGAACGGGGCGAAACGCGGATCCGAGCGGATGTAGTCCTCAACGGCGGCATCTCGCCCGTCGAGCGCGCGCAGGCTTTCGACCCAGTAGGGATTTCTCAGAAACCGGCAGTCAAAGATCATGTCCACCCCCCGCGGAACGCCCCGCTTGTAGGAGAAGGACTGCACCGATACCGCAAGACGGGTTGCCGCACCCCGATCGAACCAGCGGGCCAGCTCGGCCTTGAGGTCGTGGGGCGACATCTCGGAGGTGTCGATCAGGTGGTCGGCGCGCGCGCGAACGGGCGCGAGCAGGTCGATCTCGCGCTCCACCCCTTCGGCCGGCGTTTCCGCCGGGGCGAGCGGATGCCGCCGCCGCGTCTGGCTGTAACGGCGGATCAGCTCCGAGGCGGAGCAGTCCACATAGAGCACCTCGAGCTGGACGCGGGCATCCTGCGTCAGCCCGTCGATCAGCTCGATCAGGGCGGTGGCGTTGAAGTCGCGGTTGCGCACGTCAAGCCCCAGCGCGATCGGCGGCCCGATTGCGGGCCCTTCGATCAGTCGGGGAACGAAGGAGAGGGGCAGGTTGTCGATGACCTCGTAGCCCATGTCCTCGAGCGCATTGACCGCCGTCGTGCGACCCGCTCCCGAAGGGCCGGTCACCAACACGAGCCGGTATTCCTGCGCAGGCTCTGACATAAGGTCCAAGATCAGTTGCGTTCAGGCGACACGCCCCGATCGGAGTCGGAGCAGAAGCGCAGAGGAAAAATGGCTGCCTTCCTGCCCGAGCACAAGGTCGAGAGGCACTCCGAGCACCTGAATGTTATGGATCTGTGGCAAACGCTCCGTCTCGCGCCTGCCCATATCGACAGCCAATGCCACTCGCGCTTCGTGAATGAACGGGGCGCGCAGGATGCCCAGACCCCGCGCCTCGATCAGGCCGGCAAGCGCGGGCGGGCTGCGGGCGATCAGAGCCTCGCCCTGACGCTCAAGCTCCGTCCGGTCGTCGGCCACCAGCCGCGCGCCCAGCCCGATCATCTCGAGCGCGAGCGACGACTTGCCGGCACCCGACGGCCCGAGGATCAGCAGCGCCCGCCCGTCCAGCGCGACGCAACTGGCATGGAGGATCGTGCGGCCCTGCCCGCTCACAGCGGCAGACCGACCACGAAGCGCGCGCCCAGCGGCTCGGAGGTGATGTCGGCGCTGGTCGGACGGATGTTCTCGGCCCAGATCACGCCCCCATGCGATTCGACGATCTGCTTGGAGATGGCAAGCCCGAGCCCCGAGTGATTGCCGAACTGGCCCGCCGGACGTTCCGAGTAGAAGCGGCGGAAGATCTTGGTGAGCGCCTGTTCGGGCACGCCCGGCCCGGTATCCTCGACCACCACCAGAACGCGGTTCTCGCGGCGGCGCGCCCAGACCCTCACTGCATCCCCCTCTTCGCAGAAGGAGAGCGCGTTCGTGATGAGATTGACGAACACCTGCGCAAGCCGCGCCTCGAGCCCCCGGATGCGGATAGGCTCGGCCGGCAGATCGGCGATGAAATCCACCCCCTTCTCGGCCGCCTGCTTGCCGAGATATTCCCCGAGGTTCGAGAGGGTGCGCAGAAGGTCGAACTCCTCCTCCTCTTCCTTGACCAGTTCGCTGTCCAGCCGCGAGGCGTTGGAAATGTCGCTGACCAGACGGTCCAGCCGACGCACATCATGTTCGATCACATCCAGCAGCCTTTCGCGCTGCTCGTCGCGCTTCGCCAGCCGGAGGGTTCCCACGGCCGAGCGCAGCGAGGCGAGCGGGTTCTTGATCTCGTGCGCCACGTCCGAGGCGAACTGCTCGTTCGCGTCGATCCGGTCATAAAGTGCGGCCACCATGCCGCGCATCGCGATGGAGAGGCGCCCGATCTCGTCGGGACGGGCGGTCAGGTCGGGAATGCGCACCCGGCCGGGCGCCATCTTGCGCGCGTCCCGGTCGCGTCCCAGTTCCGCCGCCGCTGCGAGGTCGGCCAGCGGGTTGGCGATGGTCGAGGCCAGCACGAGACTGAGCCCGATGGAGACAAAGAGCGCGACCACGAACATCTGCAGGATCTGCTCGCGCTCATGGCGGACGAGCCGGTCGATCTCGCCCGCAGCCGAGGTGATCGCCACCACCCCGATCACGCGGTCGCCATCCCGGATCGGCGCCGCCACCGAAAAGAGCGCCCCCCCATTCCGGTCCCGGCCCGTGTTGATGCTGACGCGCCCCTCGCGCGCACCCGCGAAGACCTGCCGCGCCAGCGCCACGGCGTCGATCTCGGTCTGCGGCTCCTCCTGCCAGGACAAGGCGCTGGACACCGCTTCCCAGACACCGTTGAGGAAGTCCGTGATGAGGGTCGAGTGCTGCTCGCCCACATCCGGCTGCCGCGTTCCGCGGTCCGCCGCCACGACCTCGCCGACCGTGTCCAGGATGAAGAGATCGATGGACGGATCGACCGCAAGAGAGGCGAGGGCCGCCGGTATGTCGATCCCCATCGGCGCGTCGAGCGTCGCACCCGGCACGGCGGCCAGCCGCGCCTCGAAGACATTGGCCACGAGGCGCGCCTCGGACACGAGGGCCTGCTCACGCTGGAGGACGAGATTTTCGCGGAACGGATTGGTGAAGAGCACGCCCGACACCTGGATCACCAGCGCGAGCAGGTTGAAGATGATGATCTTGCGCGCAAGGGGCGAGCGGTTCAGCGAGACGATGCCGCGCCGCCCCCTTGTCTTCTGAAGCAGGGGATCGCCCTCGACGTCGGGCGCGATCCAGTCTTCTCCAAGAAGCACGTCTCCGGGCCGCGGCCGGGACTGCGCGCGTTCCGGCTCGGGACGGCCCAGGGTCGGCGTGACGGTCATGGCCCCGCCCCTTCGCGCACCCTCACTCCTCGTTGTAGCGGTAGCCGATGCCGTAGAGCGTCTCGATCGCGGCGAAATCCGGGTCGGCCGTGCGCATCTTCTTGCGCAGGCGCTTGATGTGGCTGTCGATGGTCCGGTCATCGACATAGACCTGATCGTCATAGGCCACATCCATCAGCTGGTCCCGGCTCTTGACGAAGCCCGGCCGCTGGGCGAGCGCCTGAAGCAGCAGGAACTCGGTCACCGTGAGCGAAACGTCGATGCCCTTCCAGCTGACGGCATGGCGCAGCGGATCCATGCGCAGGTTGCCGCGCTCCAGGATGCGGTTCTCTTCCTGAACGTCCGCCTCGCCACCGGCAAGCGCATCCTGCCGACGCAGGAGCGCGCGGATCCGCTCGACCAGAAGGCGCTGCGAGAAGGGCTTCTTGACATAGTCGTCGGCCCCCATGCGCAGGCCGAGCACCTCGTCGATCTCGTCATCCTTCGAGGTGAGGAAGATCACCGGCATCGCCGTCTTCTGCCGAAGGCGCTGGAGGAGGTCCATCCCATCCATGCGCGGCATCTTGATGTCGAGCACCGCCATGTCCGGCATCCGCTTGTTGAAGGCATCGAGCGCCGACTGACCGTCATTGTAGGTCTCGACCTCGAACCCTTCGGCCTCGAGCGTCATGGCAACCGAAGTCAGGATATTGCGGTCGTCATCGACGAGGGCGATCCTGGACATATTCTTAACTCCAACTGCCTGTGACCGAAATGCGCTGCATGATCAGATTTCCGCCGAAGGAATCAATAGGCTTCTGCGAATCGGGGGCCTCCCGCACCTCACGATGAGGTCGATTATGCAAAGGAATGACTAATTTGCCTCGGTCATTGCCCATCAGTTGCGCCAACCTGTCGCTGGTTGCGCTAACGCCTTGCTGTCACTCTGTTGTCGCTTGGCCGGGACATGCTATACCTTTGCTGTCGGCTCCCGTCTCCGGGGGCTGACCGGTATCCTATTGGCCCGGGATGCCGTTGGAGGACCGGAAACAGCCGCTCGGGCGGCATCGGGGAGCTTGCAGTATGAATTTTGGACGCGTGAACCCAGCCCAGACGCTGGACGCACAAGGCATCACCGGACTTGGAGAGGTTCATTACAACCTCATCGAGCCGGCGCTGGTCGAGGCCGCGGTGACGCGCGGCGAAGGCCGTCTCGGTCGCGGGGGCGCCTTCCTCTGCTCGACCGGGGCCTTCACGGGCCGCTCGCCCAAGGACAAGTTCGTCGTGCGCACGCCCTCGGTTGAGGACACGATCTGGTGGGAGAACAACGCTCCCATGGATCCGGCGGCCTTCGACCGCCTCCATGCCGACATGCTCGAGCACATGAAGGGCCGCACCTATTTCGTGCAGGACCTGTTCGCAGGCGCTGACCCCGAGCTGCGCCTTGACGTCCGCATGGTGACCGAGCTTGCCTGGCACGGCCTCTTCATCCGCCACATGCTGCGCCGCCCCGAGCGCACCGAACTCGACAGCTTCGTGCCGGAATGGACGGTCATCAACTGCCCGTCGTTCAAGGCCGATCCGGCCCGCCACGGCTGCCGCACCGACACGGTGATCACGCTCAACTTTGACAAGAAGCTGATCCTGATCGCCAACACCGAATACGCCGGCGAGAACAAGAAGTCGGTCTTCACGCTGCTGAACTACATCCTGCCCGGCAAGGGCGTGATGGCGATGCACTGCTCGGCCAACCACGCCATTGGCAACACCGACGACGCCGCCGTGTTCTTCGGCCTGTCGGGCACCGGCAAGACCACGCTCTCGGCCGATCCCTCGCGCACGCTGATCGGCGACGACGAGCATGGCTGGTCGGACAAGGGCACCTTCAACTTCGAGGGCGGCTGCTACGCCAAGACCATCAACCTCTCGCCCGAAGCCGAGCCCGAGATCTACGCGACCACCTCGAAGTTCGCGACCGTGGTCGAGAACATGGTCTACAACGAGGAAACGCTGGAACTCGACTTCGACGACGACAGCCTGACGGCCAACACCCGCTGCGCCTATCCTCTGGAATACATTTCCAACGCCTCGGCGACCGGGATGGGTGGCCACCCGAAGAACGTGATCATGCTGACCTGTGACGCCTTCGGCGTGCTGCCGCCGATCGCGCGGCTGACCCCGGCGCAGGCGATGTATCACTTCCTCTCGGGCTTCACCTCGAAGGTCGCCGGCACCGAGCGTGGCGTGACCGAGCCGCAACCGACCTTCTCGACCTGCTTCGGCGCCCCCTTCATGCCGCGCCGGCCGGAAGTCTATGGCAAGCTGCTGCAGGAAAAGATCACCAGCCTCGGCGCGACCTGCTGGCTCGTGAACACCGGCTGGACCGGCGGCGCCTACGGCACCGGCAAGCGGATGCCGATCAAGGCCACCCGCGCGCTGCTGACCGCCGCGCTCGACGGTTCGCTGGCGAACGTCACCTTCCGCAAGGACCCGAACTTCGGCTTCGAAGTTCCGACGGAACTGCACGGCGTTGACTCGTCTCTGCTCGACCCGCGCTCGACCTGGGCGGATCCCGCGGCCTACGACGCACAGGCGAAGAAGCTGGTCGAGATGTTCGCCAACAACTTCGCCCAGTATGTCCCCTATATCGACGCGGACGTGAAGGCGGCGGCCATCGGCTGATCCCGCCCGGCAGGACGAACCCAAGGGGCGCTTCGGCGCCCCTTTTTCATGAAGCCCGATTGGGTGGGCCATTTTCTTACGCCCCTGAACACCCACGCGCATTTTTGTTGCGCTGCGCCTGCAAAGTGATTAGGTCAACGCAGTCGCAGAATGAGGAGTCACGCCATGCCGAAGGACGGATCGACTATGACCGAACAGCCGCTTCTCGCCGATCTTCTGTCGCTGACGGCCGAGGCGCTGCCGGAGGTCGAGGCGCTTCTGGAAACCGCCCGCGCCAGCCTGAAGGAGCGGGTCACGGTCAACGGCAAGGTCTCCTCGGCGGCGTTGGAGAAGGACCAGTATGCCGCCCACGCGCTGTCGTGGCTGGCGACCTACGTCGAGTCGCTGCGCCAGATGCGCGCCTGGGCCGGACGACTGGAGACCGAGGGCCGCTTTGGCGAGATCGAGGCGCTGATCCTGCAGATCGCCTTCGGCGAGTATCTGGCCCAGATCCGCGGCGGCATCCCGATGAGCCAGAACGAAACCGCGCGGGTGCAGGACATCGGCGTGGACCTCGGCCATCCGGGCGAGGCGGTGAAGACCCTGATCCGCACCGGCAACACGCCGGCCGCCCGCGCGGCGCTGGTCGCCCTCATGCGCGACAACCACGGTCGCGCGACCTTCGGCGCGACCGGGCTCGACGAGGAACTGGAGATGATCCGCGACCAGTTCCGCCGCTTTGCCGACGAGCGCGTGGCGCCCCACGCCCACGGCTGGCACATGAAGGACGAGCTGATCCCGATGGAGATCATCGAGTCGCTCGCCGAGATGGGCGTCTTCGGCCTGACCATCCCCGAGGAGTTCGGCGGCTTTGGCCTGTCGAAAGCCTCGATGGTGGTGGTCTCCGAGGAACTGTCGCGCGGCTATATCGGCGTGGGCTCGCTGGGCACCCGCTCCGAGATCGCGGCCGAGCTGATCCTCTGCGGCGGCACACCGGAACAGAAGGCGGAATGGCTGCCGAAGATCGCGAGCGCCGAGATCCTGCCCACCGCGGTCTTCACCGAACCGAACACCGGCTCGGACCTTGGCAGCCTGCGCACCCGGGCGGTGAAGGAGGGCGATGACTGGGTGGTGAACGGCAACAAGACCTGGATCACCCACGCCGCGCGCACCCATGTGATGACGCTGCTGGCCCGCACCGACCCCGAGACGACCGACTACCGGGGCCTGTCGATGTTCCTCGCCGAGAAGATGCCCGGCACCGACGAGAACCCCTTCCCCACCCCCGGCATGACCGGCGGCGAGATCGAGGTGCTCGGCTACCGCGGCATGAAGGAATATGAAATCGGCTTCGACGGCTTCCGCGTGAAGGGCGCGAACCTGCTGGGCGGGGTCGAGGGGCAGGGCTTCAAGCAGCTGATGCAGACCTTCGAAAGCGCCCGCATCCAGACCGCCGCCCGAGCCATCGGCGTGGCGCAGAGCGCGCTGGAAGTGGGGATGCAATATGCGGAGGACCGCAAGCAGTTCGGCAAGTCGCTGATCGAGTTCCCGCGCGTGGCCGGCAAGCTCGCCATGATGGCGGTCGAGATCATGGTGGCGCGGCAGCTCACCTATTTCTCGGCATGGGAGAAGGACCACGGCCAGCGCTGTGACCTTGAGGCCGGGATGGCGAAGCTGCTCGGCGCCCGCGTGGCCTGGGCCTCGGCCGACAACGCGCTGCAGATCCACGGCGGCAACGGCTTTGCGCTGGAATATCAGGTCAGCCGCATCCTCTGCGATGCGCGGATCCTCAACATCTTCGAGGGCGCGGCCGAGATCCAGGCGCAGGTGATCGCGCGGCGCCTGCTCGACTGAGCGCGCCCGCCATTCGCGCTTCGTGAATGACATCAGCCGCGGGCGAGGAGGTCGATCAGCCTCGCCCGCGCCTCGGGCAGCGGCCGGCCCGCCAGCGGCAGTTCGCGCGCGAGGAAATGGCCGGTGATGGCCAAGCCCTGCCGCACCTCCGGGTTTGATGCCGGCCCCTGCCCCAACAGCGCCAGTGGCAACGGAAACAGCCGATCTGCCCAGTCGCCCGCCGCCGCGCGACCGACGGCGCGGCCCGTCTTGGGGCTGACAAAGGCCAGATCCTCGCGGCTGCCGGTCACGGCGCAGCGGGTCAGGTCCAGGCCGAAGCCCGCCTCCTCCAGAAGCCGCATCTCCCAGCGCAGATAGGCCGCGGGCCAGCCCGGCGCCGCAAGCGCATCCATCAGTTCGATGCTTTCGCGCCAGAGGCCGACATGCGGCTCGCGCTCGGGCAGCACCACATGCAGCATGGCGCAGATCGCGTTCAGCCCCGCCAGCGCCAGCCGATCGCCAAAGATCCCCGTGCGCGCCCGCAGCGGCTCGACCGTGAAGGCGCCCATATGGTCGTCGAGCCGCGCCTTCCACGTCAGATCAAGCTGCGCCCCCGGTTGCAACACCGGCGCGTGCCGGCGCGAGGCACCCCCGCGCACCACGCCCAGGTGGCGGCCGTGGGCGGCCGTGAAGACCTCGATGATCGCGGCGCTCTCGCCGTGGCGGCGCACCGACAGAAGCGCGCCCTCGTCCCGCCATTCCAGCATGACGCCACTATCCCGCCGGGCGGCTCAGTCGGCAAGCCCCGGCTGATCCAGCAGAGTGCGGCCCTGCCGGTCCTCGATCTCGATCACCCAGAGGTCGGGGTCGAAGCGCCGCTGCCGCGCGATCGAGGCGTCCACATCGGCCTCGGAGCCCTCGGCCAGCGCCACCCAGGTCCGCTCCCCCGTCATCAGGTCGAACGAGCGGTGCCACGCCCGCGCCTGACCGTCCAGCGTCGCGCATTTCACCAGCACGGTGCCGGCGGTCGCGTCGCCTTTCGCGGTGACGTAGGCGGGAATGTCGGCCAGCCGCAGACGCGCCAGATAGGCGCGGACCCAGAAGTCGGCCGTCAGCCGCGGCGTCAATCTCCGTCCTTGAAGTCGAGGCCCATCTCGGAATAGCGCTCGGGCTCTTCCAGCCAGTTCGGCCGCACCTTCACCTGCAGGAAGAGATGCACGGGGCGTTCGAGGAAGGCCGCGATCTCGGCGCGGGCCGCCTGACCGATCTGCTTGATCGTCTCGCCCTTGTTGCCGAGCACGATGCCCTTGTGCCCGTCACGCGCGACATAGACCACCTGGTCGATCCGGGTCGAGCCATCGGGGCGATCCTCCCAGGCCTCGGTCTCGACGGTGAGCTGGTAGGGCAGCTCCTCGTGCAGCCGCAGGGTCAGCTTCTCGCGGGTGATCTCGGCGGCGATGGCCCGCATCGGCACATCGGCGATCTGATCCTCGGGGTAGAACCAGGGGCCTTCGGGCAGGACGCCCGCCAGCCACTGGCGCAGCTTGTCCACGCCATATCCCTTCTCGGCCGAGATCATGAAGGTTTCGGCGAAGGGGAAGGCTGCGTTCAACTCCTGCGCGAGGCCCAGCAGCACCTCGGCCTTCACGCGGTCGATCTTGTTGATGGCGAGCGCCACCGCCTGACCCTGCGGGATGCGGTCGCGCATCGCGTCGATGATGGCCTGCGTGCCCTCGGTCAGGCCGCGGTGCGCCTCGACCAGCAGCACGATCACGTCGGCATCCGCCGCCCCGCCCCAGGCGGCGGCGACCATCGCCCGGTCGAGCCGCCGGCGCGGGCGGAAGAGGCCGGGCGTGTCCACGAAGACGATCTGCGTCTCGCCTTCCATCGCGACGCCGCGGATGCGGGCGCGGGTGGTCTGGACCTTGTGGGTCACGATCGAGACCTTGGCCCCGACCATGCGGTTCAGAAGGGTGGATTTGCCGGCGTTCGGCTCGCCGATCAGGGCCACGAAGCCTGCGCGGGTGGTGTCAGTCATCTCTCGCCTCCATCCGCGCGAGAAGCGCCCGCGCCGCCGCCTGTTCCGCCACGCGCTTGGTGCCGGCCGCCGAACGTTCCGTCTCGCCGTTGCCCAACCGCACCTCGACCGTGAAGATCGGAGCGTGATCGGGCCCCGACCGATCGACGGCCTCATAGCACGGCGGCGGCAGGCCGCGCGCCTGCGCCCATTCCTGAAGCGCCGTCTTGGCGTCGCGGGCGTCGGCCTCGACCTGCGCGATCCGCTCGCCCCAGAGCCGAAGCACCAGCCGGCGCGCGGCCTCGAACCCCGCATCGAGATAGACCGCAGCGATCACCGCTTCCAGGGCATCGCCCAGAAGGGCCTCCTTCCGGCGCCCGCCCGACATCATCTCGGACCGGCCGAGCTTCAGCACGTCGCCCAGGCCCACCTCGCGCGCGACCGCCGCACAGGTTTCCTTGCGCACGAGCGCGTTGAAGCGAGGGGCGAGCTGACCTTCGGTCGCGGCCTTGTCGGCGGCGAGCAGCGCCTCGGCCATCACGAGGCCGAGCACCCGGTCGCCCAGAAACTCGAGCCGCTGGTTGTCGGGCCGGGTCGCGGACGAGAGCGAGGCGTGGGTGACCGCGCGCAGCAGCCGATCGGGCTCGCGGAACTCGTGCCCGATCCGGCTCTCGAAGGCCCGGAGATCCGTGGAGAGTTTCACTCGATCGCCTTGAAGAAGCGGTCGGCCCGCCAGGTCCAGAAATAGAGCATCGAGCGGCCGGCCGAAGAGAACATGATCCGGTCCGCGCGGCCGATCAGGTTCTCGGCCGGAACGAAGCCCACGCCACCCACCGCCTGGCCGTAGCGGCTGTCCTGGCTGTTGTCGCGGTTGTCGCCCATGAAGAAGTAATGGCCGGCGGGCACGGTGAAGACGTCGGTGTTGTCGCCGAAGCCGTTGGTGTCGATGTTCAGCACATGATGGGTGCGGCCGCCGGGCAGGGTCTCGGAGAAGCGGCTCTTGGTGCAGATGCCGCCCTCGCCCACGGGGCCGTTCTCGCAGCGCGGCAGGTTGCCCATCGGGCCCTGCTGCTCATAGACCTCGTCGAAGGTCCCGACGGGCTCTTGCGGGACTTCCTGACCGTTCAGGAAGAGAACGCCGTTCCTCATCTGCACCGTGTCGCCCGGCAGGCCGATCAGCCGCTTGATGAAATCCGAGCCGTTCACCGGGTGGCGGAAGACCACCACATCGCCGCGCTCGGGCTCGGACGAGAGGATGCGGCCCGAAAAGGGGCAGAGGCCGAAGGGGCAGGAATATTGCGAATAGCCATAGGCCATCTTGTTGACGAAGAGAAAGTCGCCGATCAGCAGCGTGTCCTTCATCGACCCCGACGGGATCCAGAAGGGCTGGAAGAAGAGCGTGCGGAACACGCCCGCGATCAGCAGCGCATAGACGACTGTCTTGATCGTCTCGAGGATGCCGCCTTCGGTTTTCGCCTTGCTCGCCATGGTCTCTGCCTGTCTGTTTGCGGGCCGGCTGCCCAATCCGGCGCTTCATGCGCGCCGGTGCGGGATGAGTCAAGCTGGCGGGGCTGCCAGCGGCCGGGCCTCGATCACCACGAAGGCCTGCGCCCAGGGATGATCGTCCGTAAGGCTGACATGCACGATCGCCTCGTGCCCCGGAGGGGTCATGGCGGCCAGCCGCTCGGCCGCCCAGCCGGTCAGCTCCATGACAGGCTGCCCGGTAACGAGGTTCGCCACGCTCATGTCCTTCCAGGCAATGCCCATGCGCAGGCCCGTGCCGAGCGCCTTGGAACAGGCCTCCTTGGCCGCCCACCGCTTGGCATAGGTACCCGCCACATCCGCCCGCCGCTCGGCTCTGGCCTGTTCGAGCGGTGTGAAGACGCGGTTGCGGAACCTGTCGCCGAAGCGGGCCAGCGTCTTCTCCACCCGCTCGATGTTGGCGAGGTCGGTGCCGATGCCGAGGATCATGCCGCAGTTCGCTCCGGCAGGCTCAAGCCATCGCCTCGCGTGCCGCGTCCATTCGCCGCCGCATCCCCTCGATCGCGCTGCCGAGGCCGCGGAAAATCGCCTCACCGATCAGGAAATGGCCGATGTTCAGCTCCATCACCTGCGGGAAGGCCGCGATCTCGGCCACCGTGTCGTAGCTGATCCCGTGGCCGGCATGGACCTCGAGACCCAGCGAATGAGCCAGCGCCGCCCCTTCGCGCAGGGCCTCGAGCTCGCGGGCGGCTTCGGCGCTGCGCCCCTCGGCCATGAGATCGCAGTAATGGCCGGTGTGCAGTTCCACCACCGCGGCGCCGATCCCGGCCGAGGCCTCGATCTGGCGCACGTCATGGCCGATGAACATCGAGACGCGGCAGCCCGCCTCGCGCAGGGGCGCCACGAAATCGGTCAGGCGGGGGATGTCGCCGGCCACGTCGATCCCGCCCTCGGTCGTGCGTTCCTCGCGCCGCTCGGGCACGAGGCAGACCGCGTGCGGCTTGTGGCGCAGCGCGATCGCCTGCATCTCGGGTGTGGTGGCCATCTCGAGGTTCAGCGGCACGCGCAGCCCCTGCATGAGCGCGGTGATGTCCTCGTCGCGGATGTGGCGGCGATCCTCGCGCAGGTGCGCGGTGATTCCGTCCGCCCCGGCAGCCTCGGCCAGCAGCGCCGCGCGCAGCGGATCAGGATAGGCGGTCCCGCGCGCGTTGCGCACCGTCGCCACATGGTCGATGTTCACGCCAAGCCGCAGCCGACCCAAAGCTCTCATTCCTCATCCGCCCGTTGCCAGATTGTCCTGCCCATCCTATTGGCTTCCGGCCTCGCCGTCATCTGCCTCCGAGAGGCCACGGCGGCGCAGGCGGGCCCGGCGGGCCTCGGCCTTCATGGAACGCAGCTTCTGGTAGGCGCGGATCACGGGGATGGTGAGATAGTAGAAGCCGAAGCCCGTGACGAGCCCCGGAAGGATCCCGCCGACGAGATAGGGAAGATAGATCGTCTCAAAGAACCGCGCGAGGTTGCGCCAATGCGCCACATCTTCGGTGAAGATGGCCAGGAAGTTCGCCCACAGTTCTGTCCCGGCGTCCGAAAAGGCCTTGAAGATGTTAACCATCGTCAGCGGCGCGTCGATGCCAAGCATCCAGTGGCCGATCTCGACCGAACCGAAGGCGATCAGCGGCATGGTGACCGGGTTGCCGACGAAGGTCGCCAGCAGGGCCGCGAGAATATTGCCGCGCAGGATCCACGCGAGCAGCGCCGCTCCGACGAAGTGAAAGCCGAAGAGCGGCGTGAACGAGATGAAGACCCCGGCGAAGACGCCGCGCGCGATGCGATGCGGCTCGTCGGGCAGGCGCGTCAGACGGTGCTTGACATATTGCGCGGCGCGCGACCAGCCGCCGCGGGGCCAGACGGCCTCCTGCGCAAGCTGCCGCCATGTGCGTGGAGTGCGTCGCTTGAAGACCAAAACGTGCCTCGTCCCCGGTCAGGGTTTCCTGCTCAGATCGCGGTGCCTCGTGATCTGCGCCACGTCCGTTTCGGCCTCGAGAGCCGTCATCAGCGTATGCAGATGCTCGACGTCGCGCAGATCCACATCAACCAGAAGACGGTAGAAGTCGGGCTTGCGATCCGTGAACCTCAGGTCGGAGATATTGGCCTTCTGCTCGCCGATCAAGGTGCAGATCCGGCCAAGCACGCCCGCGTCGTTGGATATGGTCAGATCGAGCGTCACGGTATGCACCGCCGCATGGCGGCCGGTGTGCCAGTGCAGGTCGATCCAGCGCGACGGTTGCTCTTCGAACTCCTCCAGCGCGGGGCAGTCGATGGCATGGATGACCACGCCCTGCCCGCGGTAGGTGATGCCCACGATCCGCTCGCCGGGCACCGGCTGACAGCATTTCGCCCGACGGAACTGCTGGTCGTCGGACAGGCCCACGACGGGCCGCCGCACATCCACCTCGGGGCCGCTCGAGCGCGCGAGTTCGGGATAGAGGGTCTCGACCACCTTGCGCGCCGTCAGCTCGGCCGAACCGAGCTGCGCCAGAAGCTCGGTCTCGTCCGGCAGTCCGAGCATCTTGGCCGCGGTCCTGAGCGCCTTGTCGGTCGCCTTGCGGCCCACATGATCGAAGGCCGCGCGGGCCAGCTCCTGCCCCAGCTTGACGAAGCGGCCCCGGTCTTCCTCGCGCAGGCTGCGGCGGATCGCGGCCTTGGCCCGGCCCGTCGTGGCGATGTCGATCCAGGAGGCCTGCGGACGCTGGCCCTCGGCGGTGATGATCTCGACGGACTGGCCGTTCTTCAGCCGCGTCCAGAGCGGCACGCGGATGCCGTCGATCTTGGCCGAGACCGTGGAATGGCCGATCCTTGTATGGATGGCATAGGCAAAATCCAGCGGCGTCGCCCCCCGAGGCAGCTGGATCACGTCGCCCTTGGGCGTGAAGCAGAACACCTGGTCGGTGTACATCTCGAGCTTCACGTTCTCCATGAACTCGTCGTGGTCGTCCTCGTCGAGCCGTTCCGTCAGGCTCGCGATCCACTTGGCGGGATCGACGGCGAAGGGGTTGTGGACCCGCACACCCTCGCGGTAGCTCCAGTGCGCCGCGACGCCCGCCTCGGCCACCTCGTGCATCTGGCGGGTGCGGATCTGCACCTCGACCCGCTTGCCGTCGCGCCCCGAGACCGTCGTGTGGATCGAGCGGTAGCCGTTCGACTTCGGCTGGCTCACATAGTCCTTGAACCGCCCCGGCACCGCGCGCCACCGCTGGTGGATCACGCCGAGGATGCGGTAACAGTCGGCCACGTCCTTGCAGATCACGCGGAAGCCGTAGATGTCCGACAGCCGCGAGAAGGCGAGGTCCTTCTCCTGCATCTTGCGCCAGATCGAATAGGGCTTCTTGGCGCGGCCATAGACGTCGGCCTCGATCTGGGCCTTTTCCAGCTCCAGCCGGATGTCGGCGGTGATCTTGTGGACCACGTCGCCCGTCTCGCGCTGCAGCGTGATGAAGCGGCGGATGATCGAGTTGCGCGCCTCGGGGTTCAGCACGCGGAAGGCGAGGTCTTCCAACTCCTCGCGCATCCACTGCATGCCCATGCGGCCAGCGAGAGGGGCGAAGATCTCCATCGTCTCGCGCGCCTTCTGGGCCTGCTTCTCGGGGCGCATCGACTTGATCGTGCGCATGTTGTGCAGACGGTCGGCAAGCTTGACGAGGATCACCCGCAGGTCCTTGGACATCGCCATGAACAGCTTGCGGAAGTTCTCGGCCTGCTTCGACTGCGCCGAGGACAGTTCGAGATTGGTGAGCTTGGTCACGCCGTTCACCAGTTCGGCGATGTCCTCGCCGAAAAGACGCGCAACCTCCGTGTAGGTGGACTTGGTGTCCTCGATCGTGTCGTGCAGCAGCGCGGTCACGATCGTCGCATCATCCAGCCGCTGCTCGGTCAGAATGGCGGCGACGGCGACGGGATGGGTGAAATAGGGCTCGCCCGAGTGGCGGAACTGGCCCTCGTGCATCTGCCGGCCATAGGCATAGGCCCGGCGAATGAGGTCGGCATTGGTGCGCGGGTTGTAATTGCGGACCAGGGCGATCAGGTCTTCGACGTCGATCATGGCCCCGGCCGCAACAGATTCACCACGTAATCAGTTCTGCCCCTGCGCTTCCATCAGGGCGCGCAGCAGCTTTTCCTCGGACATGTCGTCCTGCACCGGGCGATCGACCTCGCTGCCCATGAGCAGCGCCATCTGATCCTCTTCCGGTTCGTCCACCTCGATCTGGGTCTGGTGGCTTTCGATCATCCGCTCGCGCAGCGACTCGGCGCTCTGGGTTTCCTCCGCGATCTCGCGCAGGGCCACGACCGGGTTCTTGTCGTTGTCGCGGTCGATCGTCAGGGCCGAACCCGAGGCGATCTCGCGTGCGCGATGGGCGGCCAGCATCACCAGTTCGAACCGGTTCGGGACCTTGTCAACGCAGTCTTCAACCGTCACGCGGGCCATGGGAGTCTCCGTTTCGGACAGGGGGCATGGAGCGGCCTATGTAACGGTCGCCCGGCCTCTTGACAAGGGCGGATTCCCGCTCCTCAGGCCTCGAGCGGCACCACCGCCGCCCGCTCGGCCGCGGGAAGCGCCGCCAGCATCTCGAGGACGGTGCGGCCCAGCAGCGGATGACGCCATTCCGGCGCCACATCGGCGAGCGGCACGAGGACGAAGGCGCGATCCTGAAGCCGGGGATGGGGGAGGATCAGGCCATCGGGCACCCGCCGGGCCTGGTCTTCAGGGGGCAGGTTTCTCCACAGCCCCTGCGTGTCGGCGTCGGGCCAGACCGAATCACCCAGCGCGATCAGATCGAGGTCGAGGGTGCGGCTCGCCCACCGCCTCGACCGCGATCGGCCGAAATCCGCCTCAACCTCATGCAGGCGGCGCAGAACCGCCTCTGGACCCACTTCATCCGATAGGTGCAGTGTCATGGCCGCATTGACAAAATCCGGTGCGTCACCTGCAGGAAAAAAAGGGGTAAGATAGAGTCTGCTGGCTTGAAAATTGGCACCAAACGCCTTTGCGACCGCAGCAATCGCATCGCGAACGGTTCCCTCGGGGAACCTTCCCGCAAACGGCATGTTTGAGCCGAGTGCAACCAGAGCTTGCTTTCCAGGTGGCCTGTCCAATGGTATAAGTTTCTGATGAGGCCCGCTTGCCGGTAGATGTATTACACTGATATCCGACCCCTTGTCGATTTTTGCTAGCCGAAATCTATTCTCGAAGACAGCAGATTGACCGGGGCAAGGGTTCTCGCAGGGGACAAGGATAATGTTCTACAAGGACGAACGGCTGGCGCTGTTCATCGACGGTTCGAACCTCTATGCCGCCGCCAAGGCGCTGGGTTTCGACATAGATTACAAGCTGCTGCGCCAGGAGTTCATGCGCCGCGGCAAGCTGCTGCGGGCATTCTACTACACCGCACTTCTCGAGAACGACGATTACTCGCCCATCCGGCCGCTGGTGGACTGGCTGCACTACAACGGCTTCACCATGGTGACGAAACCGGCCAAGGAATACACGGACAGCCAGGGGCGACGCAAGGTCAAGGGCAACATGGACATCGAGCTTACGGTCGATGCCATGGAACTCGCGCCGCGCGTGGACCACATCGTGCTCTTCTCGGGCGACGGCGATTTCCGGCCGCTGGTCGAGAGCCTGCAGCGGCAGGGCGTGCGCGTTTCGGTGGTCTCGACCATCCGCAGTCAGCCGCCGATGATCGCCGACGAGTTGCGCCGTCAGGCCGACAATTTCATCGAACTGGACGAGCTGCGCGAGGTGATCGGCCGCCCCCCGCGAGAGCCGCGGATAGAGCGTGAAGAGATCGCCGTCGAAGCCAAGTGACCTGTCGGCGCGCGCGGGCGGCGCGCCGGCCGGTCCATGCGGCATCCTGAGGCGGCCACCCGGCCGGGGCTGGACCTGAGCGCCCGATCGGACTAGGTCTGGGCTGCACAGGACGAAGAGAGCCGGCCATGACCAAGCCCCCCCTCACCCTCTATCTGGCCGCGCCGCGCGGCTTCTGCGCGGGCGTGGATCGCGCGATCAAGATTGTCGAGATGGCGCTCGAGAAATGGGGGGCGCCGGTCTATGTCCGCCATGAGATCGTCCACAACAAGTTCGTCGTGGATCGGCTGCGCGACATGGGCGCCGTCTTCGTCGAGGAGCTCGACGAGGCGCCGACGGACCGCCCGGTGATCTTCTCGGCGCATGGTGTGCCCAAGTCGGTCCCGGCCGAGGCCGAGCGGCGCAACATGGTCTATGTCGACGCCACCTGCCCGCTGGTCAGCAAGGTCCATCTCGAGGCCGAGCGCCACCATGAGAACGGCCTGCAGATGATCATGATCGGGCACGCCGGCCACCCCGAGACGATCGGGACGATGGGCCAGCTTCCCGAAGGCGAGGTGCTGCTGGTCGAGACGGTCGAGGATGTGGCGGGGCTAGAGGTGCGCGACCCCGGGCGGTTGGCCTACATCACCCAGACGACGCTGTCGATCGACGACACGGCGGCGATCGTGGCGGCGCTGCGCGAGCGTTTCCCGGCCATCAACATCCCGCGCAAGGAAGACATCTGCTACGCGACCACCAACCGTCAGGGAGCGGTCAAGGCGCTTTCGGACCGGATCGAGGCCCTCCTCGTGATTGGCGCGCCGAACTCGTCGAACTCCCGGCGTCTGGTCGAGGTCGGGCGCGCGGCCGGCTGCCGCGTGGCGCAGCTCGTGCAGCGGGCGACCGAGATCGACTGGGACTCGCTTCAGGGGGTGACGGCCGTGGGGGTTGCCGCAGGCGCCTCGGCGCCCGAAGTGCTGGTGGACGAGGTGATCGCGGCCTTCCGCGAGCGGTTCGACACGACGGTCGAGCTGGTCGAGACCGTGAAGGAGCGGGTCGAGTTCAAGGTGCCGCGCATCCTGCGCGAAGCCGCCGAAACTCCGTGAGCCGGGGGCGGGAACGGATGACGCGCGTCCCCCGCTCGGCCCTGCTCCTCGGACTGGCCGGGCTCATCCCCTTTGTCTGGAGCGCCGCCACCGAACTCCAGCCCGATCTGGCCGACTGGGGCGCCCGAACCCTCGGTCCGCGATTCGTGGGGCCCTATGCGGGCCTCGCTTACGGAACGGTGATCCTGTCGTTCATGTCGGGCGTGCTCTGGGGCTTTGCCACGAGGACGAGCGGGCGCGAAGCCTTCACCGGCTACGCGCTGTCGGTGATTCCCGCGCTCTGGGCCTTCTTTTTCGTGGGCGGCGGGCCGACCTCCTCGGCGATCTATCTCGCGACCGGGTTCGCGGGTCTCCTCGCTCTCGACTGGAACTTCTGGAGCCACGGCCTCGCACCCGAGTGGTGGATGCGGCTGCGCATCCCGCTGACAGCCGTCGTGCTGGCCTGCCTTTCGGTGACGATCCTCACCTGACCCGCGTCAGACCCTGCGGATCGTGTCCCCGGGCTCGAGCTTGGGCTCGAGTTCGATCACGAGCCCCGAGGTGACGCCATCCAGGCGCTTGCCCGCCACGATCTCCGCGGCCTTGCGCCCGATCTCGAGCCGGCAGGCATCCATGGTCGCCAGGTGGCAAGGCAGGCCCTGCACCAGTTCCACCCCGTTGAAGCCGGCGAGCCCAACCTTTGCCGGCACATCGATGCCGTGGTGCAGGCACCACAAGAGCCCACCGGCCCCGATCATGTCATTGGAGTAATAGAGGAAATCGAGATCCGGCGAGCGTGCGAGAATGGCTTCGGTCATCTCGCGCCCCTTGAGCAGGGCCGACCCGCCCGAGTAGAACTCGCGGTCTTCGACATGCAGTCCGGCGGCGGCCAGCGCCTCCTCGAAGCCCTCGAGCCGCTTCCGGGCCCGGTGATCATGCGGCATCATCGTTCCGAGGAAGCCGATCCGCCGGTATCCGGCCGCAATGATCGCCTCGGCAATGTGCCGGCCGGCGCGGCGGTGCGAAATGCCCACCGCATTGTCCACCGGTGTTCCGTCCACATCCATGATCTCGACGATCGGGATGCCCGCATTCTCGAGCATCGCCCGCGCGGCGGGGCTCCGCTCGAGCCCGGCGATGATGATGCCCGAAGGCCGCCACGAGAGCATCTCGTAGAGGACCTTCTCCTCACGCTCGGGCGAGTAGTTGGTGACCCCCACGACCGGCTGGAGCCCGGTATCCTCGAGCACCTCCGACACGCCGGTCAGCACCTCGGGGAAGACCATGTTGGACAGCGACGGGATGATGACCGCCACGAGATTCACCCGCTGGCTGGCCAGGGCGCCGGCAATGCGGTTGGGCACATATCCCAGCTCGCGCGCGGCGGCGAGCACCCGCTCGCGCGTGGCGCCCGACACGTCGCCACGATTGCGCAGCACCCGGCTGACGGTCATCTCGGACACCCCCGAGGCATCCGAGACGTCGCGCAAGGTCAGGGGACGCCGCTGCGGGGCGGAAGCCGGCTCTTTGGCCACGGAAACATCTCTCGTGCAATGATCTTACCTTTTCTTGTTAGCGCCAAAGGGGGGCTTGTCCAAGGGCTCTTCCTGTGGCATGTTAGCGTTAACGGCCGAGAACATCGGCCCGGTTGATCCTGAGCGTCGTGCAAGCTCTCCAAGACGGACGCGACGGACCCATGGGGGAGTGGTGGGCCAAGAGTCACTCCCCCAGCTCTCCCTCCCCACAGTCTCCCCTCTCCTGCGCCCTCGTGGCTTGCAACGGGCTGCGAATGGCTCCATTAAGGTCGAGCCCGAGTGGCAGCCGGCCCCGTAGCTCAACGGATAGAGCGATCCCCTCCTAAGGGATAGGTTGCAGGTTCAAGTCCTGCCGGGGTCACCATGTCTCCCGCAAGCCGTTGAAATGGCGCGCCTAATTGGCGCGTTTACAGGAATTCGCGGGGCCGTTTACATCGTTCTGTTCCTGTTCCAGCCCCATCACGAGGCCGCGCCGGCTGGCCGCGCGGGTCTAAGCCTCGGCCTCCGAGAGGCTCGCATGCCCGCCCCAGGCCATGATCGCATGGGCAGGACCGCCCGCTTCCGCGATGGCCGTGAGCCGGAATTTGCGCAAGCCGTGCGGCGTGCGCCCCTCGATCCCCGCCTCGGCCGCGGCAGCGGTGATGAAGTTCGAGAGACCCTTCACCGACCGCGCCTTCCCGTAGCTCGTCTCAAGCAGGGTGAAGCCGGCCGTGGCCATCACCGCCGCGCGCACCGCCTCGCGCTCCTCCTCCCACGGAAGCGCCCAGGAAGGAAGCGCGCAGGTCCAGGGCACATATCTGACCGACTGCCTCCTCCATTGGGCGAAGCAGGTCGAGGACCAGCTTGCGCTCGGGGTGCTCACCGAGGCCGAGCGCCGGGCCGGATTCTACCTCAAACATGACTTCGGCGCCCTGCTTCGGCCCACGACGCGCGAGCGCTACGAGGCGCTCGCCATGGCGGTGGGCGGCCCGATCCTGACCCCGAACGAGGCGCGGCGCATCGACGGCTACGATCGGATCGAAGGCGGCGACCGGCTGAACCCGGCGCCGATATCGAGGCCGCGGCCGAGACCATCGCCGCCGCGGCGGTCGTGAAGCCGGTCCATGCCCTCGTCTCGCCGCTCGCAGCCTCGGCGGCCTATTGGTTCGCCTCCCAGGCCACCGAGATCGTGATGACGCCCGGCGCCGTCGCGGGCTCCATCGGTGTGGCCCTGACCGCCGCGGCCCACGTCCAGCCCGGCGCCAACGGCGCGCAGATCTTCGAGATGAGCTCCCGCCATGCCCGCACCAAGCGCCCCGACGCCTCGACCGAAGCCGGCCGCGCCGAGCTCCAGCGCAGCCTCGACGAGGCCGAGGCCGCCTTCCACGCCATCCCCGCGGCCGAGCTCGCCGCGCGCCTCAGCGTCACCGACGATCCGCAGGACGGCGCCGCCGCCTTCCGCGCCGCCGAGGCCATCCGCCGCGGCCTCGCCGACCGCACCGAGACCCGCGCCGCCTTCTACGCCCGCCTCACCGCCCGCACCGCGCCGAAGTCCCGCAGCCCCAGCCGCGCCTTCGCCGCCCGCGCCGCCGCGGCAAAGGCGGTCGCGCGGAGCTGATCGGCACGTCCCTCCATCCTGCCCGAGCAACTGTTCCTCCTGCAGGGGAGAATGCCTGCGGAAGGGACTCGGCTACGGGCAGAACTGACGAGGATGTCCTGCTTCGATGAGTATTGGTGGACCGGGCAGAAATTCTGCCCGGTCAGCCCTCAGGCTTTCAGGTGCAAAGCCGCGTTCGGGAACGGATAACCGAAATCATCCACATCGCGCCGGGACACCTCGCGAAAGCCGAGCGAGGTGTAGAAGCGCACGGCCTGCTCGTTCGCAGTATAGACCTCAAGGGAAAGTTCCCCATGCCGGTCGAGGGCATGGGAAATCAGCTTGCGCCCCACACCCATGCCCTGCCGGTCAGGTGCGATGAATATCCCGCCGATGAAACTGCCCAGCAGGCTGATGAAGCCGACAGCTTCCCTTCCATGGCAAGCAACCCAGGTCTCTGCTCTTGGCAGGTATTCTTCCTCGATCAGCTGGCGTTGCTCCACCAGTCTCGCCTGCCCGATGAAGGAATGCGCCTTCAACGACGCGTCGAACCAGATATCGGACAGTCTCTTGAGATCCGTTGCCGCATCATACGGCCGGATCACTGTGTTCAGGGTCTCCATGAGAACTCCAACGAAGGCATGCAAAAAGGATCGGCACTCAGGTGCCGAGCGATACCGCCAGATGCGGTTCAATCGATTCCTCTGTGCATGGATCTCCTTCTGTGATGGCTTTCCTATAGCTTCACAGGGAATTTGCTTCAACGGCGGCCATGGGCGCGGAAGGACGTGGCCCTCCGGGCTAGGTCATCGCGCTCCTCGGCCATTCGCCGCAACCGGTCGGCACCTGACCCACCTCTGACCTGAGCCGAGCCGCCCGCAGCCGCGGGGCCGCTGCCAGTCTCCACCCTCCCCTTCACCCATTCCCATCCCCCGCCCGTGGCGGGGCCGTTCGGCTGCGCGGATGCAGCCCTGCCAAGAGAGGATCCCATGGCACGACAGAACCTCGACGACCTGCGCCGCGCCCGGAAGGCCGCGGCCGACACGATGGCCGCGGTGGCCGCCCGCATCGGCGCGCTCGAGGCGGCCGAGACGCCGGACGCCGCCGCCCTCGAGACCGAGACCGCGGCCTTCGCCGCCGCGGAAGCTGCCTTCGCCAGGGCCGATGCCGCCGTGACCCGCGCGGCGGCCGTGGAGGCTGCGCAGGCAGCTGCGGCGCAGGGCGATGGCGCGGGCGGCGGGAGCGGGACGGGTGCCGCCGGTGCCGATGTCGTGCCCGCCGTGGCCTCCGATCCGGTTCGACGAGGCGATGATCGGCGACAGCATGGCGCTCGTCGTGGGCTCCTCGACCGACGCCTCCTTCGTCGACGGCAGCGGGGCCACCGTCTCGGCCTTCCAGAACGAACCTGACCCTCATGCGGGCGATCTCCGAGCACGACTTCGCGCTCGCCCATGACGAGGCCTTCGCCGGCTTCAACGCCTCGGGCTGGACCCTCTGACGCCCCGGACCGCCTCACGACCGCCTCTCCTCCTCCGCCTCCCTCCTCGGCCCCGGCGCTCCCCGGGGCCGAACCACATTCATCTACCGGAGAGATCCATGAAGACCATCGTGACCTTCATCCGCCCCTGGAACCGCTACAACCGCGGCGAGACCGCAGGCTTCAACCCCGCGACGGCCGCGGGCCTGATCGGTGTCCATGCCGTGCCGTACCGGCCAGACGGTCGCCGCCGGCGCAAACCATGGCGGCCGCACCAACGGATCCGCCGAAGAGCGTCTGATCCACCTGCGCAGGCATGGCCGCAATGATGGCGTTGGCAATGGTCTCGATGTCGGCGGGAGTGACGTCGGTCATTGACCGAGCGCCTCCCGCGCCTGCTGGAGGATGGCGGTCAGCTCGGCGGCGGCTTCGTGGTCGAAGCTCGGGTCGGTCCCGTCGCCCGTGTCCTCGAGGCAAAAATCGAGAGCATCGACAAGCATACGGAACACCGGCTCGCGGATGTCGGTGATGGCGTAACGCTGGACGGGATCGGCCGAGGCTGTGTGGAAACTCCCGGCCTGACGTTCGTTAGGAACGGCCCTGCGCCCTGTAGGGTGGGATTTCCGGCAAGCGGATCTGGGGGATGGTTCGGCGGCGGCAGGAGCCGCGTGGGGCTCCTCGTTGCAAATAGCGGCGCTCGTTTCCGCCGATCAGCCGGGAATCGCCTCCATCAGGCGCCGGGCACCGATCAACGAGATCATCCGCTTCATGTTGTAAGCCAGGACGTTCAGCGCCATCTCCGTCCGGACGTTCTTCAGACGCCGCGTCAGGAAATGGGTCGTGCCCATCCAGGCCTTGAGGGTGCCGAAGACATGCTCGACCGTGCAGCGCCGGAGCGTCATCGGGTCGGGATCGCGGGCGAGGCGTTCCCGCATCGCGTCGATCAGGTGCTCGTGCTCCCAACGGGTGATCCGCCGCTCCGTGCCGCTCTTGCAGCGGCGCTGGATGGGACAGGTCTGGCAGTCGTTGACCCAGTATCGGCGGACCTGCAGGCCGCCTTCCTCGCGGGTGCCGCGGTAGGTCAACCCGTTGCCGGCCGGGCAGGTGTAGATGTCGCGCTCCGGGTCGTAGAGAAAGTCCCTCTTCACGAACATGCCCTTGGCCTCGTTGCCGGAGGTCAGGGGCCGCGGCACGGTCGTGGTGATGCCGGCCTCATGGCAGGCGAGGATCTCGGTGCCGCTGAAATAGCCCTTGTCAGCGATTGCGTGCAGGTCGTCGTGACCAAGAGCCTCCCTGGCCGCCGTCGCCATCGGGCTCAGCTGGTCGCGGTCGAAGCCGTGGTTGGTGACATCATGGGTGACAATCAGGTGCGTCTCGGCATCGACCGCGCACTGCGCGTTGTATCCGACCAG
Source organism: Cereibacter azotoformans (assembly GCF_021391315.1). Taxonomy (NCBI): domain Bacteria; kingdom Pseudomonadati; phylum Pseudomonadota; class Alphaproteobacteria; order Rhodobacterales; family Paracoccaceae; genus Cereibacter; species Cereibacter azotoformans. The sequence continues at coordinate 2,368,731 of NZ_CP090021.1, forward strand.
GCCGCTGTTCCTGGCACTGGTCGCCATCGCACGGGCATCAGGATCAGTCAGCGAGATCTGCCCGTCCGGTGCGTCGGCCAAGGCCTTGTCCATCGCCTTCAGCCGCTCGATTTCCCGCCGGATGCGGCCGTAGCGGCGGGCGAGATGGGCAACCTTCTCCGCCCGCGCCTCGCCCTCCTCCTGCCGGTCGATCCGGACCATCTCATTGATGTAGCGCGCGACATCCGCTTCGAGATGGGTCAGCCGGCTGGCGATCTTGCCCTTGGTGAAGTTCCTGTCGCGGTTGTTGACCGCCTTGAACTTGCTCCCGTCGATGGCGACGCAGTCGCCCTTCAGCACGCCGATCCGGCGGCAGAGTTCGACGAATTGCGCGCAGGTCGTGCGGATGGCAGCTGCATTGTCGCGCCGGAAGTCGGCGATGGTCTTGTGGTCGGGCACCAGCTTGCCGGTCAGCCACATCACCTCGACGTTGCGGCCGGCCTCCCGGCCAGTCGGCGGCTCGACGGGATGCGGTTCAGGTACCCGTAGATGAACAGCTTGAGCAGCACGGCCGGGTGATACCCCGGCCGACCCGTGCGTGCCGCAGCCGATCGGACGAAGCCGAGTTCCGCCAGATCCAGTTCGTCGACGAAAAGATCGACGACGCGCACAAGGGCATCCTCGCTGATCCAATCCTCAAGCCGATCCGGAAACAGCACCGTCTGGCTGCGCTCGACGCCCTCGATGAAACCCGCCATCCTGAACCCCTCCGACCTCAGAAAGTCTACCACAGGTAGGGGTTTTCACACAGCCTCGGCCTTGGGTTAACGGAATGCACGAGTCGTCCCGGCCGCCACCGGCGCGGCGGCAGCGGACCTGTCCTCATGGGTGGCCGAGGCCGCCGGATTGGACGGTCCGAGCGAGACGCAGAGCCCTACGCCTACCCCGTCGACCTCTTCACCCGGATCGCCAACGGCCACCTCCACAAGGAAATCAACGTGCTGATGCCTTGGGCCAACATCCCGGCGACCAAACCTGAGATCGCCTCAACTCCAGGGAAATGCCCTCATCCGTGAGTACCCGGTGAGCTCATATAAGCTCAGACAACCACCGGACGCCGGCGTCACCGGGCGAGAGCGCAAGCGAAACCTTAATGGGACGGAGACGCCTCTTACTGACAGCCGAAGGATCGCGCACAGGTTCCCCGAACCTGGTGCAGCCTTGCGAGGGTCCGCCGAAGCCGCCGCATCGGGCCTCATGCTCGGACCTGAACGGGTGCTTCAAGCGCGGCCTGCAGGGGCGGAGGCGATCCCGCCGGTCGTTGATGCGGACCGCGGCAACTCCTAGGGTGTCTCGTGAACCACCCGTGCCCGCGCCGGTTCTCGGTTCTGATCGCAGGCAGCGACGGTCGAGGATGCACCCTGGCGGCATCGAGATCCGTGGCCGCCTGCGTCCACGCCGCCGTCCTGCGTGCCCTGCCTTGCCTCCTCCCTCGGCCGCGACGCTCGACGCGCTGATCGGCCCGAAGCCAAGGGAGCGTGCGGCCGCTGATGCTGCCGATTGTCAATTCATGCCTGGTACATCTGCTGCGCGCCGCGGCCTTCCGGCTGCGCCGCTGAGGGCTGGCCAGGTTCATGACCAGCAAGGAAGAAGGGCTGCCCTGATCGAGCGGGGGGCCGCATCACCGAAATGGCGCGACGCGCCCCATGGAGATCCGAATGTCCGACCCGTTCAAGCACCACTCGTCCGGCCTTGACAGCCCCGCGCTCGGCGCGCTCGCGGTGACGCCATCCGACAGCGCCGACCTCGCCACCGCCATCCGGGCCGTGACCATCGGCGGGGGAGGGACGCTCGCGTTTGTCGGCGTGGATGGGACGACTTGCACGACCGGCGAGCTGCCCGCCGGCACCTATGCCCTGCGCGCGTCCAGCATCCGCGCCACCGGGACGACCGCCACCGACATCACGGGGTGGATCTGACATGCATCCCGGCCTCGGCCTCGGGCTGACCGCGCAGCGTGGGCGCGCGACATCCTCCTCCATCACGGCCACTTCCGCACCCACCTTCGCCCCGCTCTCACCCGGAGTGACCATTTCAAGCGTCTGGACGGCAGGAACCTACGCTTCGACCGCCGGCACGATCTCCGCCGTGGTGGAGACGTTCGTTCGCAACTCCGAGGCGGTGACGGCTTCAACCGTTGCCGCGGAAGGTGACGTCATCTCTGTCACGGTTCTGGTGACGGACAGTGCGGGCAACCAGCGGACGTTCTCGTGCGGGCCGCAGGCGGTGCCCTACGCGGCGCCTATGATCTCGGGTCTGCAGGATCTGAGCGCATCCCGTGGCGCGAGCATCAGCATCAACGCCGCGGTCAGCGCGAGCGGCTCGGGCCTCGTCTACTCGCTGACCGGCCCGGAGTGGCTCTCGATCAACCCCGCCACCGGCATGATCACCGGCGCGGCGCCGGAGGCCCATGTGACCACCGCGGCGACGGTGACCGTCACCAATCCCGGCGGAAGCGCGAGCGACACGTTCGCGGTGGAGGTGGTGGCGGCCCCTACGGTCACTCCGGCCGCCAACAACATCCTCGTCATCAACGGAGACAGCCGCACGGCCTCGGGCATGACCACGCTGCGGGCGCATGGATCGGCGGCCGAGACCAACCCGCTCGAAAATGCTGGGGTCTCGTTCGCCGCGGGCTGGCAGGCCCACGCGCTGGCCGCGCTGTCGCATCGTGTCCTCATTCCCAAGGGCGGAAACTTCGCCATCGGGGCCGAGACGACAACCCAGATGGCGGCGCGGGCGGAGCGGGATGCGGCGCAGGCGGCGGGCTTCGGTGCCAAGGTCTGCGTCTTCCTGGGCGGAGTGAACGACACGACCCTGACCAGCGCCCAGAGCATCGCCAACTACATCGCGATCTTCAACGCATGGGCGGCGCAGGGCATCCGGCTCGTGGTCTGCAACGAGGCGCCGCGTGACAACCTGGCCGGGGCCAACCTTACCGCGCATCAGGAGCGCCGGGCGTGGCTCGAGGATCCGCAGCGGGCCGTGGACTGGCCGGGATATGTCCGCGTCAACAGCTGGGACGCGCTGGCCGATCCCGCGGATCCGACCAAATGGGCGCCGGGCCTGTCCTACGACGGGCTGCATCCGACCTACGCGGGGTCCAGTATCCTCGGGGAGACCATCGCGGCGGCGCTGGCCCCGCTCTATCCCGACCCGGTCTTCCCGAGTCGGCTGGACCTGCCCACCTCGGCCGAGGGATGCCTCAACACCGCGCCGATGATGACCGGCGCGACCGGGACCATCCAGGCCACTCCGGCGGCTGTCATCACCGGGGACGTGGCGACGGGATGGATCCTGTCGGCCGAGCGGGTGCAGGACGGGCTGTCCATCACGGCCGGCAAAGGCACCGACCCGGACGGCTACGATGAGCAGATCATCACCCTGAGCGGGTTCGCCAGCGTCTCGGCCGCCTGCGGTGCGCGCTTCGCCAATGCGATGACGGCCGCCGTCAGCGCCCTGTCGCCCGGTGGCGTGATCCGCCTGCACGGGCGGCTGCGCATCGACGCAGGCCACACGGGTCTGCTGGGTGTGAGGATGGGTGGCTTCATCCAGGGGACCGGCCTCGACGCCCCGGCCGACGCCTTCAAGCTGCGCTACTTCGGGGCCTTCGCCGGGCTCTGGAACGCCTCCGGGACCAACGTCATGGATGGATCAGCGGCGGATCTGGAGATCATGTCGCAGGACCTCGTGATCCCGGCGAACTGGGCAGCGGCCACCGGGCGGCAGGGCTTCGCGCAGGTCAACATCCTCTGCATGGGCGGCAACCTGCCCGTGAGCGCGACCGTGCGCCTGTCCCGGCTGGGCGTCAGACGGGTGTTGTAGCAGACCACAGGAGCACACACCGCACGCGACAGCCGGCTCCGGTCGATCGCCTGCGTGTTCCACGGGATGGTGGGCAGGGATTCCACGGGATGATGGGCGCGGGATCCACGTGATCGTGGGCAGCGATTCCACGCGATCGTGGGCGCGCGTTCCACGGGATGGTGGGCAGTTCTGGCCGACAGTCTGAAGCTACGGTGCCCTCGTTTGAGCGAGGGAACCTGAATGCCAACGGAACGACTGTCGATGCGCCTGATACGTGATGTGCTGCGTTTGAAGCATGCCCAGAGGCTGAGCGAGCGGGCGATCGCCGCCTCGCTCGGGCTGGGCAAGGGAACCGTGGGAGCCTACTTGGGCCGGGCGCGGAAGGCCGGCCTGACATGGCCGCTTCCCGAGACATTGACCGACGACGACCTTGAGTTGCTGCTGTTCCCGGCGGCACCTTCCGTTCCGGATCACGAGCGTCCCGTGCCTGACTGGTCCGTGGTCGACAGGGAACTGCGGCGCCCCGGCGTCACGCGGGCCTTGCTCTGGGAGGAATACCGCGCGGCCCATCCCCTCGGGTTTGGCTACGCCTGGTTCTGCGAGCACTATGAGGCCTGGAAGGGCCGGGTCCGCCCCACGATGCGCCAGACGCATGTGGCCGGCGAGAAGGTCTTCGTCGACTTCGCGGGCGACACGGCCGAGCTGATCGACGCGGAGACCGGCGAGGTCCAGGCGGTGAAGCTGTTTGTCGCCGCGATGGGAGCGTCAAACTACACCTACGCGGAAGCCGTGGCATCGGAGGGCCTCGAGGACTGGATCGGCGCACATGTCCGGATGTTTGCCTTCCTGGGCGGCGTGCCGAAGGTGGTGGTGCCTGACAACCTCAAGTCGGCAGTGTTCAAGGCGGATCGGTTCGACCCGGGACTGAACCGAACCTACGCCGAGATGGCCGGCCACTACGGCACCGCTGTCCTGCCGGCGCGTCCCTACCGGCCGCGCGACAAGGCGAAGGTCGAAGTCGCGGTGCAGGTCGCGCAGCGCTGGATCCTGGCGCGTCTGCGCAATCGGCGGTTCTTCTCGCTGGCCGAGCTGAACGCTGCGATCCGGCAGCTGGTCGATGAACTGAACATGCGCGTGATGCGTGGCTACGGCGCCAGCCGTGCCGATCTCTTCGCCACCCTCGACCGACCGAACCTGCAACCGCTGCCGCCGGAGCCCTACATGTTCGCCCGCTGGAAGCGCGCCCGCATCGCACCGGATTACCACGTCGAGGTCGACAGCTGCTGGTATTCCGTGCCGTTCGGGCTGATCCGCCAGGAGGTGGATGTCCGCATCTGCGGCGGAACCGTCGAGATCTTCCACAAGGGCCAACGGGTTGCCAGCCACGCCCGCAGTTCCGGACGGCGCAGCCATGTCACGGTGCCCGAGCACATGCCCTCGGCGCATCGCCGCTACGCCGAATGGACACCGGCACGCATGCTGGCGCAGGCGGCGAAGCTCGGCCCCTCGGTTGCCGCCTTCTGTGAGGTGGTGATGGCCGATCGCCCCCACCCCGAGCAGGGATTTCGCACCTGCCTCGGCGTCCTCGCCCTCGCCAGAAGCTTCGGTCCGGCGCGTCTCGACGCGGCCTGCCGGCGAGGCCTGTCCATCCGCGCGCGTTCGGTCGCCTCGATCCGGTCGATCCTGCAGAGCGGGCTCGACCGCGCCTTTCTTGAGGAGGAGGCCGGGCAGCTTCCCCTGCAGCACCCCAACATCCGCGGCCAAGGCTACTATCATTGAAAGGAGACTGACCTTGCTGACCCATCCCACTTCCGAGCGCCTCACCGCCCTCGGGTTGACCGGCATGGCGAAGGCGCTGGACGAGCAGCGCTACGCCCCGGCCACCTTCGACAGCCTCGGCTTCGAAGAGCGGCTCGGCCTTCTGGTCGATCGCGAGGCCACCGAGCGGGACGCCAAGCGGCTGGTTGCCCGGCTCAAGTTCGCCGCCTTGCGGCAGGCCGCCTGCGTTGAGGATCTCGATCTGCGCACCCCGCGCGGCATAGACCGCACCGTGATGGCCCACTTGGTCGACGGTGCCTGGATCGCCCGCCACGAGAACCTGCTCATCACCGGCCCCACCGGCCTCGGCAAGAGCTGGATCGCCTGCGCACTCGGCCAAAAGGCCTGCCGGGACGGGCGAGTGGTAGTCTACCACCGGGTCCCGCGCCTCTTCGAAGCGCTTGCCATCGCCCGGGGCGACGGACGGCACGCCCGGATGCTCAAGGCTCTGGCGCGGACTGATCTGCTCATTCTCGACGACTGGGGACTTGCCGTCCTGACATCATTCGAGAGGCGCGACCTGCTGGAGATCCTCGAGGACCGCCACGGCCGCGGCGCTACCATCGTCACCAGCCAGCTCCCGCTCGAGCACTGGCACGAGGCCATCGGCGACCCGACGCTGGCCGACGCCATTCTGGACCGGCTCGTTCACAATGCCCACCGCCTGACGCTGGCGGGTGAAAGCATGCGTAGGCGCGCAACGAGGCTGAAACCGCTTGACCCTACCGATCAAGCCTGACTCCATGTGCGGGTCGGCCAAGCTGCCCGAGCCGTGGAACGGCTGCCCACGATGCCGTGGAATCCGTGCCCACCATCGCGTGGAATCGATGCCCATCATCCGTAGAATGCGCACGATCGCCGAGAGCGCCGCCGCCGTGCCCCTGCTGATGACACCGCCCGGCGGCACAATGGCCGCCGTGGCGGTTGTCGCTGCTTTTGATGGTGCCTCGCGCATCCGCCGTTCGTACGGCGCAAGCCGGCTCCCGCGCGATCCATCGGAACGGCACTGGCGACACTGATCCAGAAGGTCTGGATGCGTGGCGTCTCGACTCGCCGAAGCCTCTTGTGACGCTCAACGCCCGCAGTTCACACTGTCTCCAGCTTTCCAGCACGTCCGATTCGACCGCGCTTCCAGTCGTCCGGACAGCGCGGATCAGGCCGCGGCACGGGCTCGTCGTCGGGCAGAGGCAGCGCGCGGTCTGGTTCACGAATATCAACCTCCAGCGGCGATCACCTTGCGAAGGGCCCCTGCGGCGCCCGTCATCAGAGGAAACGCCATGGCAATAGATCCCGACATCACACCCTTCCTCGACGCGCTCGCCGCGCGGATCGCGGGGCTCGAGACACAGCTGGCCGCTCAGGTCCAGAACGCGCAGGCCGAAGCCGACGGGCTCGCCGCGCAACTCGCTGCGGTTCGGGCCGATCTCCTTGCGCTCGGCGCACACGCCTCGGACGAGACCGCCGACCTTCTCGCGCGCCTCGCGGCGCTCGAGACCGCGCTTCCGGGGCTGGCCGACAGCAGCAGTGGCGGCGACAACGAACTGTCCGACCGGCTCAACACCCTCAGTCGGACGACAGATGCCGGCGATGCGGCGCTCTCGGACCGCCTGGTGCGCGTGCAGGATGCGCTCGACCAGCTCGAGAACCATCTGACCGGGGCGCTGAACCGCATCAGCCAGCTTGAAGGCACCACCACACCGGACGTCGGCATGGCCGACCTGTTCGAGGATGGCACCGGCGGATCCCCGGAGGGCTGGCGGCAGGTGTGGAACGCGCTCCCTTGGATCGAGGCGCAGGGCTGCGTGCAGGCCGAGCCGACCAGCACGGCCCGCTCGCTCCTGGCCTGCGACGCGGCGGACGGCGCCGTCGATATCGAGACACTCGCGCTCTTCACCTTTGCCGAGGCGGGCGGCTTTGCCGGCCTTGCGGTGCGGGCCGCGGGCGCGGCCGCGCGTGAAACCGGCTACCGGGTGATGTTCAACAACAACGGCTCGGGACCGTCGCTGCAGGTCGTGCGGTTCAACGAGGGCACGGCCACCATCCTGTCGAACCTCGCCTTCGCGCGGGCGGCCGAGGGCGACTGCTGGCTGCGCGTTCGCATGGTGGGTGCGACACTCTCCTGGAAGGCCTGGGCCGCCACCGCGAACGAGCCCGCCGCCTGGACGGGAACCCTGACGGACACGAGCCCGATCACCACCGGCGGCTGGGCCGGCCTCTGCGCCGGGGGCGGGAACGGGCTGGCAACCGTCCGGTGCCAGCGGTTCTCGTGGGCCTTCGACGGTGCGTCGGCCGCCCCGGTCGAGGTCGCCGCCCCCGCCGGCAGCGGCGGCACCCTTCCGGCTCCGGTCGAGGCCAATCCGTGGGAGCTGCTGGGCACCCTGCCCCTGCCGGTGATTGCCTATGACGATCCGGCCACCCGAACGGTCCATGTTCCTCCGGGCCAACGCTACGCCCACATCAAGGTGACGGCGGATCAGCCGGTGCGGATGACCGCGATTCTGAGGCCCTTCGTCCAGAACTCGACCGGGGGCGGCATCAACGTCGGATCCGACCAGTCGCTCTGGGTCGGAGACTACTGGCATGTCTGGCGGCCGGATGACGATCCCGAGATGTGGATCACCATCGACATGCGGACCACGACCCGGACCGCGGGCCAGAGGTTCCTCCTCTATCTCCACACGGACATGGGCGGCTGGCGCACGGCGTCCCCGGTTTCGGCCTACATCGAGATCAAGGACGGCGCGGTGAACGAGCCGCCGGCCGTCCTGCCCCGCCACCGCCCGCCGATGCGGCTGGACATCTCCGGCACACCGACGGCGCAGCTCGATGCCGCCAACGTGCGCTGGTCGGATACGGGCTACATCGACAACAGTGCGTCGGGCACGCCCTGCTGGCGCTCGCGCCTCTCGCACGGCTACACGCAGGACGGCAACGCCGAGGTCGGCCTCTACATGAACGAGGATGTCTGGCCCACGCAGTCCGCATTCCCCCATGCGAGGGTGAGCGACGGGCAGGGCCGCACCGCGATCCGCCTCCGCTCCTGCCGCCTGCCCGCTCCGGTGACCTACAATTCGACCCGCATCTTCTACCATCAGGCCTCGGTGCTGATCGGCCAGCGCATGCCGGAGTGGCGGGGCAAGACCGGCATCTGGACGGCGCGCTGCGTCACGTCCAGCCGCAAGTTCTCGTGGCCCGCCTTCTGGCTGATCGCCGAAGGATGGCCGCCCGAGATCGACGTCTTCGAGCATTTCAACAGCATCTACGGATCCTGGCCCGATGGCGGCTGGAGCACCTGCAACGTCCACTCGGGCGAATATGGCTCGCTTTCGGTCAGGACGCGCGCGCCCCTCAAGTTCGATCTTCGCAAGCTGGGATTCGACAGCTTTGACGCCTATTCGGAGATCCACGACTACGCCGTACTCGTGACCCGGGAGCGGATCTACTGTTTCATTGACGGCATCGAGGTCTATTGCGGGCCGAACGGCGCCAAGCACCAGAACTGGGACGCGAACTGGTCGCTCTATCCGATGTTCGACGTGGCCGCCAAGTTCGCGAGCCCGGACAGCTACGCCTACAGCGACGGAAGCGGCGACATGCACATCTACTCGGCCGCGCGCTACGAGACCTCGGCCGCCTCGCTCGTGCCCGTCACAGACGCGCGGCCCTGGCCGAACGGCAAGCAGCTTCCCGATCCGACCTACTGACCCGCTGTCCTTTGCAGCTGTCAGCCGGGCGCGGCGCCGCGAGACGGTGCCGCGCTCTCTTCCTGTTTCGCTGCCCCCCGACTAGGGTGCGCCCGCAGACAGTTGCGGGACGAACACATGGACGCTCTGGTGATCGGCGGCGGGCCGGCGGGCCTCATGGCGGCCGAAGAACTTGCACGGGCCGGACGCCGGACCGTGATCTGCGAGGCGAAACCCAGCGTCGCGCGCAAGCTGCTGATGGCCGGCAAATCGGGCCTCAACATCACCAAGGACGAGCCGGCCGCATCCTTCCTTGCCCGGTATGAGGAGGCCGCGGACTGGCTGGCGCCCATGCTCGCCGACTTCGGGCCGGCCGAGGTGCAGGACTGGTGCCGCGCGCTCGGGCAGCCGGTCTTCACCGGCTCGTCCGGGCGGGTCTTCCCGGAGGCCATGAAGGCGTCCCCGCTGCTGCGGGCCTGGCTCGCGCGGCTGACCTCGCTCGGCGTCGAGATCCGCACCCGCTGGCGCTGGGAAGGGTTTGGCGCGGGTCTTTGCTTCCGCACGCCCGACGGCATGGTCGAACTCGCGCCGCGCGTGACCGTGCTCGCCCTCGGCGGGGCGAGCTGGTCGCGGCTGGGCTCGGACGGTGCATGGGCCCCGTGGCTTGCCGCCCGCGGCATCGTGATCGCGCCCTTCCGCCCCGCCAACATGGGTTTCCGCGTGACCTGGTCTGCGCACATGGCCCGGCATTTCGGTTCGCCCGTCAAGGGTGTGGCCCTGCTGGCGGGGGATCGTCGGGAGAGGGGCGAGTTCGTGATCTCGGCCCGCGGCCTCGAGGGCGGCGGCATCTACGCCATCGCGCGCCTGCTGCGCGAAGGCGCTCCGCTTGCGCTCGATCTGTTGCCGGATCTGACAGTGGATGAGGTGCGCGCCCGGCTGGCCCGCGGCCGGGCCGGAGAGAGCCTCGCAAACCGCCTGCGCAAGCTGGGCCTTGCGCCCGCAGCCGTGGCGCTGGTGCAGGAGTTCGCGCGTCCCCTCCCCCCGATCGAGGTTCTGGCGGCCCGGCTCAAGGAGCTGCCGGTGCCGCTGGACGGGCCACGTCCGCTCGACGAGGCGATCTCGACCGCCGGGGGCATCACCCGCGAAAGCCTGACCGACAGCCTCGAACTGCGCGCGCTTCCGGGCGTCTTTGCCTGCGGGGAAATGCTGGACTGGGAGGCGCCGACCGGGGGCTATCTCCTCACCGCCTGCCTCGCGACCGGACGCCATGCCGGCCGCGCGGCAGCCTTTTTCAACGGGCCCGGCGTCAGAGCCCCGGAGCCACCGCCGTCAGGGTCCGCCGGCTGAACATCGTGCCGCGTCCGAAGTCGAAGCGGGCACCGAGGCCGATGTAGGGCTCGGACCCGTCAAGCCCGAGATCATCCGCATTGACCGTCCCCAGCTCGGCCGTCAGCGCCAGCCCGTTCGGCAGCGTGTAGTCGCCGGTCAGCCCGATGCGCGTGGTATCGAGCCCCTCGACATCGAGGTGGTTCACCTTGGCGCCGACCCCGAAGCCGCTGGCCAGCGACACGCGACCTTCCAGCCCCATCATCGAGCCGGTCAGGCCGGAATCGTCCGCACGCCCGACATAGGCCTCGACGTCGAAGAAGTCGCTCTTCTGGCCGACCTCGAACCCGTAGAAGTTCACACCGTCGCCCGCCAGTTCCTCGATCCCGTAAAAGGCGCCGAGCGCGGTCTCGGGCGTGACATAGAGCAGGCCATGAACGGCCACCGAGGTCGCATCATCCTTGATCCCGTGCAGCCGCGAATAGCCGAGATCGCCCTGCACGCCGAAGTTGGTCCCGATCGACATCTCGGCGCTGCCGCCAAGGCTGGTCTTGGCCACGTCGGCATCCTCGGTGAAGAAGGAATGGCCGAAATCGAGGGTCGCACCCGTCATCTGGGCGGCCGCCGGAGATGCCGCCAGCGCCGCCCCAAGGGCGAGCAGGGATAGCCTGTTCATTGTCTGCTCCAAGTTTCTTGTTCTGCCTGCCACAGGATCTAGCATGTTCCGCGCGAGGATTCACCCCCGGTAGAGGCATCACGGGCCGGGCCTGCGAGAATCGGCCGTCACCTGACCGTGCAGAGCCGGATCAGCGCGCGCTCCATCACGGCCATGGCGGGGGCGCGACTGGCCGAGCGGAGCGTGAGGTCCGTCTCGACCAGCAGCGTGAGAGCCTCTTCCAGCCGGCTTACGCCCCACTGGCGGGCCTGCCGCTGCATCCGCTCCTGCCGGGGGTTGAAGCCTCCCCGCCCCGGCTCCGCCCCGGCGGCGATCCGGTGCAGGCTGCGGAAATGGCGCATGGCGCCGATGCAGAGGGCCACAGCCGTGACCCCCTGCGCCTCAAGCCGGCGGACAAGCGGCGAGACTTCGGCGCGCCGCCCCTCGGCGACGGCGTGGATCACCTCGTCCACGCCCGCCTCGATCGACGCAGGCGCCATCTCAGCCACATCCGCCGACGAGAGCGGTGCGGAATCGCCAAGCTTGTAAAGCGCGAGCTTTTCCACCGTCTGCCGGAAGTCGCCCGGATCGAGGTCGCGGGCCAGCGCAGCGAGACCCGCCATCGCCGCAGGGTCGATGCGCCCGAGGCCGGCCTGCCGGAGCATCGTGTCGATCTCCTCCCGCGTGGGCGGATCGTCGTAGAGGCCGATGCAGACCGCGTTCGGATGCGCCTCGAACAGTTTTTTCAGCGCAGAGCGGCCCGTGAGTCCCCCGGCCGTCACCACCACCTGCGCGTCCCCCGGACGCCACTCCCTGAGCACCTTCCCGATCAGGTCCGCCAGACCGTCGGTGGCCTCTTCCAGCAGCACCGCACGGGGGCCATCGAAAAATCCTTTCGCCGTCATGGCGTCCATCAGCGCCGCCGGATCCCGACGCAGCTCCGAGGCGGGAATCCGGGTCAGCCGCATCTCGGCCGCGCCCTCCGCACCGATCAGGCCGAGGATCGCCTCCTGTCGTTTCAGGGCGACCCGCATCGCATCCTGCCCGAAGACAAGCAGCCCCGCGCGCGCCGGATCGGGCTTCGCAAGATAACGCACGGCCTCGGCGCCGCGCAGGATCATGCCAGCCAGCGCCCCGACGTCGCGATCAGTTGCGTCACGATCTGGTCGGCCAGGATGCGCATCAGGCGGTATTTGGCATCCTCTTCGGCCACCAGCGCCGCAACGGTCGATCCGGTCGCCGACCAGGAGGTGAAGTTGGAGACCGTCCCGCTCTGGACGACCTCTCCGCTGGCCCGCTCCACAAGCGTGAACTCGATCCGGCCGGTCAGGTTGTAGCGGGTGATGGAGTCCGACGGCGTGATGCCCACGCTGTCGATGCTGGTCGAGATCCGGTAGCGCAGGTCGAAGCGCGGCGCCTCGGGGCGGCCGATCCGCTCTTCCAGCCGCTCCACGAGGTCGAACCCGTTCTTGTCGGTCGGATCCTCCACGCGGATCGAGCCCTGCAGCTTCTCGGCCGGGCCGCCCGGCCCATAGGCCGGACGGAAGCCGCAGCCGGCCAGTGCCAGCGCGGCGAGCAGGAAGGAGCGGCGGTCAGATGACGACATTGACGATGCGGCCCGGCACGACGATCAGCTTCTTCGGAGCGCCTCCCGACAGCGCACGCTGCACAGCTTCGTCCGCCAGCACCAGCTTTTCAACCTCGGAAGCGGCCATGTCCTTCGGCACCGTGACTTCGGCCCGGCGCTTGCCGTTGATCTGGATCGGCAGGGTCACCATGTCATCGACCAGAAGCGCAGGGTCCGCCTTGGGCCAGGGCGCCTGCGCAACCAGCCCCTCGCCGCCGAGCATCGACCAGACCTCTTCCGCAAGGTGCGGCACCATCGGCGACATCAGCTGCGCCATGGTCCGCATCGCCCGCCGCTTCGCCTCGGCCCCCGCGCCCGAGCGCGACAGCGTGTTGGTGAATTCGTAGAGCTTGGCGATGGCCTTGTTGAAGGCAAAGCCCTCGATGCCCTGCGTCACCTCGGCGATGGCCTTGGCGGTGGCACGATCGAGCGCCACATCCTCGGCCGTGGGGGCGCCTTCGGCGCGCGCAATCTCGTCAGCCAGCCGCCAGACGCGGCCCAGATGCTTGAACGCCGCCTCGGCGCCCGAGGCCGTCCATTCCACGTCGCGCTCGGGCGGGCTGTCCGACATCACGAACCAGCGCGCCGTATCGGCGCCGAACTGGCTGATGATGTTCATCGGATCGACGACGTTCTTCTTGGATTTCGACATCTTGGCCGAGGGGATGATCTCGACCGGCGTGCCATCGGCGAGCTTTCCGTCGGTGACGTCCTCGGGCAGGTGATAGACCGGCCGGCCCGCAGCATCGCGGGTCAGGTAGATCTCGTGCGTCACCATTCCTTGCGTGAAGAGCGCGTTGAACGGCTCGATCGCCTTCGCGGGCAGGTGGCCGGTCTTCTGCATCGCCCGCGCGAAGAAGCGCGAGTAGAGCAGGTGCAGGATCGCGTGCTCGATGCCGCCGATATATTGATCGACGTTCATCCAGTAGTCGGCTTCCTCGGGGTCGGTGGGCGTCGTCGCACGGGGCGCGGTGAAGCGCGCGTAGTACCAGCTCGAATCGACAAACGTGTCCATCGTGTCGGTCTCGCGCCGGGCCTTGGCGCCGCATTTCGGGCAGGTGCAGTCGCGCCACGTCGGATGGCGATCGAGCGGGTTGCCCGGCACGTCGAAGGTCACGTCGTCGGGCAGGCGCACCGGCAGGTTCTCCTTCGCCTCCGGCACCACACCGCAGGTTTCGCAGTGGATGACCGGGATCGGGCAGCCCCAGTAGCGCTGGCGGCTGATGCCCCAGTCGCGCAGGCGATAGTTGGTGACGCCGCGGCCGACACCCTTCGATTCGCAGAAGTCGATGGCGGCGGCGACGGCCTCCTCGCCGGTCTGGATCTCGGCGCCCGCAAAGCCGCGGACATAAGCCACGCGCTCGGACTTCATCGGAACGAAGGCCTCGGTCAGCGGCGCCTCTTCGGTTCCTTCGGCGACGAACACCGGCGGGATCGGCAGCCCGTATTTCGAGGCGAACTCGAAATCGCGCTGGTCATGCGCCGGGCAGCCGAAAATCGCCCCCGTGCCGTAATCCATCAGGATGAAGTTCGCGATATAGACCGGCAGTTCCCAAGCGGTGTCAAAGGGATGCCGCACCCGGATGCCGGTGTCGAAACCCTTTTTCTCCGCCTTCTCCAGCGCCTCTTCCGAGGTGCCGACACGGCGGCATTCGGCGACGAACTCGGCCGCGCCCGCATCGTGCCGCTCCAGATGTTTCGCCAGCGGATGATCCGGCGAGATCGCGGCGAAGGACGCCCCCAGCAGCGTGTCGGGGCGCGTGGTGTAAACCTCGAGCCGGTCGAATCCTTCCGGCGCATTCACCGTCGAGAAGGCGAACTGCAGCCCGCGCGACTGGCCGATCCAGTTGGCCTGCATCAGCCGCACCTTCTCGGGCCAGTCCTTCAGCCTGTCCAGCGCCTCCAGCAGTTCACCCGCATAGTCCGAGATGCGGAAGAACCACTGCGTGAGTTCCCGCCGCTCGACCGGCGCGTTCGAGCGCCAGCCCTTGCCGTCGATCACCTGCTCGTTGGCGAGCACCGTCATGTCCACCGGGTCCCAGTTCACCACGGCGTTCTTGCGGTAGATCAGGCCCGCCTCGAGCATGTCGATGAACATCGCCTGCTGCTGGCCGTAATATTCCGGATCGCAGGTCGCGAACTCGCGGCTCCAGTCGATCGAGAGGCCCAGGGGCTTCATCTGCGCCCGCATGTCGGCGATGTTGCCGTAGGTCCAGTCCTTGGGGTGGCCGCCGCGCTCCATCGCGGCGTTCTCGGCGGGCATCCCGAAGGCGTCCCAGCCCATCGGATGCAGAACCGAATAGCCCGCAGCCGCCTTCTGCCGCGCCACCACATCGCCCATCGTGTAGTTGCGCACATGCCCCATGTGGATGCGCCCCGACGGATAGGGGAACATCTCGAGCACATAATATTTCGGCCGCGAGGGGTCGTGCCGCGCCGTGAAGACGCCCGCCTCATCCCAGGCGGCCTGCCAACGGCTTTCGGTTGCAGCGGGGTCGTAACGCGACATGGCGGCCTCTTCGGAACAGGGATCGCCCGCAGTTACACCGAGGCGGCGGCCGAGGTCCAGAGCCGCCCCTGCGTCCGCTCCGTCAGAGACGCGAGTCGCGCAGGCGGAGCTGCCGAGCCCGGGTCAGGATCGCATCCTCGACCGCACGCTGGGTCTCGGCCGAGACCGGACCGCCGCCCTGCCCCTGCAACGCCACCTTGAGCGAGCGCGCATCGAGCGCCGGATCCTGCACATAGACGGTCGCGCGGTAGGCCCGCCCGCCGCCCGGCGGCACGCCATAGCCGGTCGAGATCACCCCGGTGAAGGGATCGACCGACTGCACCGGCAGGAAGTTCAGCACCTCGAGCGCGGCGTTCCAGATATACTTGTTCACCTCGACGGTGGTGTCGGGATCGTCCTTGGTGCCGAACAGGTCCCACAGGCTCGAACGGCTTCCGCTGTTGGCGCCGGCCACCGTGGCGCCGCGGTTGCGCTCGGCGAACTCCGCCTGCCGCTGGGCCGCCGCCGCCTCCACCTGCCGCTCGGCCCCGCCGCCCGTGAAGCCGCTGTTTCCCCCGCCCGTCATGCCGCCGCAGGCCGAGAGCGAAAGCGCAAGCCCGACCGGAAGGGCGGCGCGCGCGAGGCGATGGAAGCTCATGAAGTCCCCCGTGTGTGACGTCCCGTGCTGTCTATCCGAGGCTCCGGACCGTGCCAAGGTTTTTCCGGCGCCGCGGTCCGGGCGGCGGGAAAGCGACTGTTTTACCGACCCTTGGACGGTTCCGCGGGCACCCTCGCGGACTGTGGCAAGACTGCACCATCATCAACGTCTTTCCCCGCAACAGGCCCGTTCCGTTTGCAATCGAGGCCATCCGGGGGGAAACAGAGGCAGGCCCACTCGGATTCCCCTGAGCTGGGGCGCAGACGAGACAAACGAGGGAAACTATGAAACAGATTCTTCTTGCGACCACGGCTCTGGTCATGACCGCGGGCGTGGCTGCGGCCGAAATCAGCTTCTCGGGCTACGCCGAGATGGGCGTCGTCGGCGGCGGCGACAACGCGCCGCTCCCGGCTGGCCGTGACACCAACGAGACCCAGTTCCACAACGACTTCAACCTCAAGGTCACCGCGACCAGCGAGACCGACACCGGCCTCGCGTTCGGCGTGAGCGTCGAAATCTCGAAGGACGAAGGCGACTCGAACGGCAACTTCACCGCCGACAACGAAGCCGCCTTCATCTCGGGCGCCTTCGGCACCCTGACCATGGGCGAAATCGACGGCGCCATGGACTGGGCGATGACCGAGAACATCGGCAACCCGGGTTCGATCGGTGACGACGAAACCACCCACGCCGGCTACTTCGGCGCCTTCGGCGACGGCAAGTACGACAACCAGATCGCCCGCTACGACTACAGCTTCGGCGACTTCGGCGTGGCCGTGTCGGCTGAACTCGACGACGACGAAGACGGCGCGAGCACCAACTACGCGGTCGGCGCGAAATGGAACGGCGACTTCGGCGGCTTCGGCATGGGCGCCGGCATCGCTTACCAGTCGTTTGAAACCGCTGGCACCGGGCTCGGCAGCCAAGGCGCCGCCCTCGTTGGTGGCGATGTTGAACTGCTCGGCGTCTCGCTGACCGGCGACTTCAACAACGGCTTCGTGGCTGGCATCGCCTACACCGACATCAGCTCGGACCTGCAGGACGGCAACCACCTCGGCCTGTCGGCCGGCTTCACCACCGGCGCCTTCCAGATCGGCGCGAACTACGGTGTGTTCGACATGGACGCGCAGGACAAGGTGAAGGGCTACGGCATCGCCGCGGCCTATGACCTCGGCGGCGGTCTGAAGCTGCACGGCGGCTACGGCGACTCCGACTTCGGCGGCGGCGATGACGACGACAACGAGACCTACTCGGTCGGCGTCTCGATGTCGTTCTGATCGGATCTCCGATCCTGAACGGAAAGAGCGGGCCTTGTGCCCGCTCTTTTCATTTTCACCGCCTGCAAGCCTCGCCTCTTGCCGCGCCAGAGAGGGACCGCCTCGGCGCAGGGAGTGCCCACCATCAGGCGGCGGACCGACAGCTCCGGCGCAGAGCTTCGGCCCAAATCGACAGCGGCGCCCCGCCGTGGTAATCGCGCGGCAGACCCTGCGGATGGATCCCATGCTGCCCCTGAACCCTGCCCACCTCCCACGGCTTCTGACCGAGGCGCTGCGCCTGCACGAGGCCGGCCGCCTGCCCGAGGCCGAGGAGCGTTACCGCTCGATGCTGGCCCTCGCGCCCGACGACGCGGCGGCGAGCTTCCACCTCGGCCGCCTGCTCGCCACCCGCCGTGCGCCCGAGGCGCTGGACCGTCTCGGCCGCGCCGCCCGGACCCGCCCGCAGGAGGCCGCCGTCTGGCAGGCCTGGAGCACCGCCGCAGCCACCTTTGGCGACAGCGCCGCCCGCCAGTCCGTGATCGAGACCGCGCGCGAGGCCCGCCTGCCTGCTCTGCTCCTGCAGCAGATCGAGGGGCGGCTCTCGGCCGGGCAGGCGAAGCCCGTGGCGCAGCCCCGCATCGGGCGCGCGGCACCCGCCGAGGTGAAGGCGCTCCTGACCGACTATCAGGCGGGGCGGATGCCGGCCGCCGAGCGGCGGGCCCTCGCGATCCTCAAGGCCGCTCCCGACTGCGCACTCGCCGCGGATGTGCTGGGCAATGCGCGGATGGCGCTCGGCCAGCCCGCAACCGCCCTCGCCGCCTTCCAGCGCGCCACGGCGCTCGAACCGGGCTGGCCGGATGGGCATCTCCATCTGGCGCAGGCGCTTCTCGCACTCGGACGCCCGGCCGAAGCGCTCGATCCGCTGGGTCGCGCCGCGAGCCTGTCCCGCAAGCCCGCCCGCGCGCTCATCCTGCTTGCGGTGACGCTGGCCCGGCTGGGCCGACCCGCGCAGGCGCTGGCGGCTCTCAAGCGCGCGGTGGCCGCCGAACCGGACCATGCCGAGGCGCACCTCCAGCTCGGGATCCTGCAGACCGACCTGCGCAATCTGGCCGAGGCCGAAGCCGCCTTCCGCGCCGCCGAGGCGGCCGGCAACCGCTCGGCCGATCTGCAGCTGCGGCTCGGGCAGGTGCGGCTGTTGCGGGGCGACGAGGCGGGGGCGGACGCCGCCTACGACAAGGGGCTCGCGCGCGAGCCCGACCATGCGATGCTGCTCTCGCGCAAGGGGCTGCTGCTGCAGGGCCGCGGCGCCTTCGCCGAGGCCGAGGCGCTGCTGCGCCGGGCGATCGCCCTCGCGCCGGATCGGGGAGAGTTCTACCGCATCCTGTCGGCGAGCCTGAAGATGACGCCCGACGACCCGCTTCTGGCCGACATGCAGCGCCGCTTCGACGACCCCGCCACGCCCGAGGCCGACCGGATGCATCTCGGCTTTGCGCTGGCCAAGGCGATGGACGACCTCAAGCGCCCCGAGAGCCTATTCGCCTATCTGCACCCGGCCAACCGGCTGATGCGCAAGGCCCACCCCTATGACATCGCCACCCGCCGGGCGGAGCTTGACGGGATCTTCAGGACCTTCGCCGATTTCACCCCCGCGCCGGCGCCCGGTGCCACGGACTACGCCCCCGTCTTCGTGACCGGCATGCCGCGCTCGGGCACGACCCTTGTCGAGCAGATCATCGCCAGCCACAGCCGCATGACCGGCGCGGGTGAGGCCGGCGTTGCCGCGCGCGAGGTGCAGAAGGTCGTGCTCGACGCCGAGGGCCGCCACCGCCGCTGGGGCGACATCCCGCCCGAAGAGGTCGCCGCCATGGGCCACCGCTACGAGGCCGAGATGCGCCGCCGCTTTCCCGACGCGGCTCAGGTCACCGACAAGTCGATCCAGACCCACGCCTGGATGGGCTTCATCGCCTCGGCCCTGCCCAAGGCGAAGTTCGTGGTCGTGCGCCGCGACCCGCGCGATACCGCGCTTTCGATCTATCGGAATGTCTTTGCCGAGAACACGCATCTCTACGCCTATGACCTGCGCGACCTCGGCCTCTACTTCCGCATGTTCGAGGAGCTGATCGACTTCTGGCGCGAAAAGCTGCCGGGGGGCTTCCACGAGATCCAGTATGAGGATCTGGTGGCCCATCCCGAAGAGGAGTCGCGCCGCCTGATCGCCGCCTGCGGCCTGCCGTGGGAGGATGCCTGCCTCAATTTCCACGAGAACACGCGCCGCGTGCAGACGCTGAGCCTCTATCAGGTGCGCCAGCCGATCTACCGCAGCTCGACCCGGGCGTGGGAGCGCCATGCCGCGGACCTCAAGGAGTTCATCGACGCGCTGGAGGGCACGAATGCTTGAGACGATCCTGAACCGCATCGCCGAGGCCGAGAAGGCCGCGGGCCGCGCGCCCGGCTCGGTCGAGCTGATCGCGGTCTCGAAGGTGCAGCCGCTCGACCGCGTGGTGGCGGTGCTCGAGGCGGGCCACCGGATCTTCGGCGAGAACTACGTCCAGGAGGCGCAGGGCAAGTGGCCCGAGCTGAGGGCGCGGTTCGGGCGCCTCTCGATCCACATGATCGGGCCGTTGCAGACCAACAAGGCCAAGGCCGCCGTCGGGCTTTTCGACGCGATCCACACGCTCGACCGGCCGTCGCTCGCCGACAAGCTGGCCCGTCTCGCGCAGGAGCGCGGCGCCTCGCCCGAACTGTTCGTGCAGGTAAACACGGGCGAAGAGCCGCAGAAGGCCGGCGTCCTGCCCGCCGACGCCGACGGCTTCATCGCCACCTGCCGCAGCATGGATCTGCCGGTCCGCGGCCTCATGTGCATCCCGCCCGAGGGCGAGGACAGCGCGCCCCACTTCGCCCAGCTGGCCGCGATCGCCGATCGGAACGGGCTCGGCGGCCTGTCGATGGGCATGAGCGGCGACTTCGAGGCGGCCATCGCCGCGGGCGCGACCCATGTCCGCGTGGGATCGGCCATCTTCGGCGCGCGCGACTACACGGCCGCCGGCCGGGCCTGAGCGGTCAGCGCACGACCAGCCGGCTCTCGGGCGTCAGGCGGTGCGCGAGCCACAGCAGGTCGGGGCGGGAAAAGGCCACGCAGCCCGCCGTCGGATGGCGCGGCCGCCGCCATGTGTGCAGGAAGATTGCCGAGCCGCGGCCCGGCACCGCCTCGGGCCAGTTCCAGTCGGTGAGCAGGATCACGTCATAGAGCGGGTCGGCGCGGCTCAGCCGTTCGTGCCCGTAGCGGTGGGGCGCGCGCACCAGCTGGTTGTAATCCACGTCGCGCGGATCATCCGACCACAGGTCTGACGGCCCGAAGGGCTGTGCCCAGTCGGGCAGCTCCGAGGCCGCGACCCGGTCCGGGCGATAGAGCAGCCCGGCGATGCGGTGCGTGCCGCGCGGCGTGGCCCCGTCTCCCTCGCGCTTCTCGTCGGTGATGCCGCCCCGCCCGATCGAGCAGGGTAGGAACCGGCGCCCGAAGTGCGCGCCCCGGCGAGTGACCACCAGATCCGTCATGCGAGATGCCCCGACTTGGCGGCCTTCGTGGCAAGATAGGCCGCGTTGAACTCGTTCCTCCCCACATGCAGCGGCACGCGCTCGGTCACGCGGATGCCGTGCGCCTCCATCATGCGGATCTTTGCCGGGTTGTTGGTCAGGAGCCGCACCGCCGCAAAGCCCATCTGCCGCAGGATGCCCGCCCCGATGCGGAAATCGCGCTCGTCATCCTCAAAGCCCAGCCGGTGGTTGGCCTCGACCGTGTCAAAACCCTGATCCTGCAACGAATAGGCGCGCATCTTGTTGGCCAGCCCGATCCCCCGCCCCTCCTGGTTGAGGTAAAGCAGCACGCCCGCCCCCTCCTCGCCCATCCGCGCCAGAGCCGAACGGAGCTGCGGGCCGCAGTCGCACTTGAGGCTGCCCAGAACGTCGCCGGTGAAGCAGGCCGAATGGAGCCGGGCAAGTACGGGCTCGGCCCTGTCGGGCTTGC
Source organism: Cereibacter azotoformans (assembly GCF_021391315.1). NCBI lineage: Bacteria > Pseudomonadati > Pseudomonadota > Alphaproteobacteria > Rhodobacterales > Paracoccaceae > Cereibacter > Cereibacter azotoformans. The sequence goes on from NZ_CP090021.1 coordinate 2,390,112, forward strand.
CGATCTCGATGGCGTAATGCTCTTCGCCGCCGTCCTCGGGACGGAAGACATGCACGCGCCCCGCCTGCGAGGCGACCATCGGCACCCGCGCCGAGACGACCGGATGGAGAGGCGACCCGCGGCTGAGTTCCGGCTCGACCTCGGACAGCGGCAGGAGGGTCAGGGAATGCTCGGCGGCGAGCGTCATCGGATCCGGCACCGCGACCAGAACCGCCGCAGGCAACAGATGCGCCGACTTCGCCAGCGCCAGGGCGGCCCGCGCCAGCCCCGCCCCACCGCCGCGCAGGGCGCGCAGCGGCCCCTTCATCGGCAGCCGCAGATCGTCGGCCGGATCCGCCACCGCCTTCAGCCAGTCCTCGCCCGCCGCGTCCGGCAACTCGATCCGTGCAAGATCCCCGTCATAGACGCGCGCCTTGAGCGTCTCGGCCCGGCGCGCGGTGATGGCCAGCACCGGCTGCCCCAGCAGACGCAGCTCGGCCAGCCGCGCGGGCTCCAGCGCCTCGACGGCCACGGCAAGCACGCCCTGGCCGGTTTCGGTCAACACGACAGGCACGCCCATCCGCAGGTCGCCTCGGGCACGGTTCAGGCGTTCGACGATGCTGAGGGAAAGCGGCATGACGGATCCTTTCCGCATCTTCCTAGCCAGCCCTGAAGGAAATTGAAACATTCCGCCGCCCAGCGACACGAGCGCGTGAGAAATCGGCCGCAAATCTTGCCGTCTGCGGGGCGCACGCACATGTGATCACCACGAACGAAGGAGTGACGGATGGCTTCCCTGAAGAAGATTCTCTTGGTGGACGATGACGACGACCTTCGCGAGGCCCTGAGCGAACAGCTCGTGATGACCGAGGATTTCGACGTCTTCGAGGCCGCCTCGGGCGCGGAAGGCATGGAGAAGGCCAAGGCGGGTCTCTATGATCTCGTGATCCTCGACGTGGGTCTGCCGGACACCGACGGGCGCGAACTCTGCCGCCGGATGCGCAAGGCCGGGGTCAAGTGCCCGGTGATGATGCTGACGGGACATGATTCGGACAGCGACACCATTCTGGGGCTCGACGCGGGCGCAAACGACTATGTGACCAAGCCCTTCAAGTTCCCGGTGTTGCTTGCGCGCATCAGGGCGCAACTTCGTGCGCACGAACAATCAGAGGATGCAATCTTCCAGCTTGGTCCCTACAGCTTCCGCCCGGCGCAGAAGATGCTGGTGGATGAGAAGGACCGCAAGATCCGCCTGACCGAGAAGGAAACCAACATCTTGAAGTTCCTTTACCGGGCCTCACAAGGTGTTGTGGCCCGAGAGGTCCTTCTCCACGAGGTTTGGGGCTATAACGCCGGCGTCACAACCCACACGTTAGAGACGCACATCTACCGGTTGCGCCAGAAGATCGAGCCCGATCCGTCCAATGCCCGTCTTCTCGTCACCGAGTCCGGCGGGTACAGGCTGGTTGCGTGAGATCAATTTAACGATCACACTCTTCTGTATAGACTGCATGTGAAGCGGCGGGCTCGCCTGCCGCGAGAGTTCCCTCCCGTGTCGGGGTTAGAGACACGGACCCTCCCTGTTGGATCTGGCCGGGCCTCGTGCCCGGCCTTTTTTCACGCTTCGTGAAGGACCGCGCTGCGGCGGGGCGATGGACCCGCCCGGCCGCGCGGGCTAGGAAGAAGGCCCTGAGACCGGAGCCTGCCATGACCTTCACCCTCGCCACCTGGAACATCAATTCGGTCCGCCTGCGCGAGGCGCTGGTCTCGCGGCTGCTGACCGAGGAGATGCCCGACATCCTCTGCCTGCAGGAATGCAAGAGCCCGGTCGAGAAGATGCCGCTCGAGGCGTTCCGGGCGCTCGGCTACAACTGGTGCGTGGCGCGCGGGCAGAAGAGCTACAACGGCGTGGCGATCCTGTCGAAGCTGCCGCTGGTCGATGCGGGCGATCACGACTTTGCCGATCTCGGCCATGCGCGCCATGTCTCGGCGACGCTCGGGAACGGGGTCACGATCCACAACTGCTATGTGCCCGCCGGCGGCGACATCCCCGACCGCGAGCAGAACGTGAAGTTCGGGCAGAAGCTCGACTACCTCACCCGGATGCGCGACTGGTGCCGGTCCGACACGCCGCGCAAGGCCATCCTAGTGGGCGACCTCAACATCGCCCCGCGCGAGGATGATGTCTGGAATCACAAGGCGCTCCTGAAGATCGTGAGCCACACGCCGATCGAGGTGGACCATCTGAACGCGCTGATGGAGGCCGGCGCCTGGATCGACGTGACCCGCAAGGACCTGCCTGAAGGGCGGCTCTATTCCTGGTGGTCCTACCGTTCGCCGGATTGGGAGGCGGCCGACAAGGGCCGGCGGCTCGACCACATCTGGGCCACACCCGACATTGCGAACGCAGCCCACGGCAGCCGCATTCTCCGCGCGGCCCGAGGCTGGCTGCAACCCTCCGACCATGCGCCGGTGTTCGCGACCTTCGATCTCTGAGGGCCGTGTCCGGCCCGTGGCGCGCAGCGGCTCCGTGTGAGCCCCACGGCGCACGGCGGCGCAGGTTCAGCCCTGCGGCGCAGCGTCAGCCCTTCGGCGCGTAGCGGGCGAGGAACATCTCGACCACTCCGGCCACCACCCGGCGCCGCTCCCCGGCACTCACCGCCGCGCCCACGCCGAAGACGATGCGGTTGAAGAGGTCGGCCTTGCACAGCTCGGCGAACTGGTCGGCGGCAAGCTCGAGATCTTCGATGATCAATTCATGCCGCGCCACGGCCTGCCGCAGGTAATCCACGATCCTCTGGCGGACGAGGGCCGGCCCGCTCTCGTAGAACTCGTGCCCGAGCTCCGGGAACCTGTCGGCCTCGGCCACGCAGATCCGGTAGGTGCGAATCCCGAAGTCGGACAGCACGAAATCGACGATGCGAGTGGCCGCCATCGTCAGAACCTCGCGCGGGCCGAGGTCGGAGGTGATCAGCGCCACGGCCTCTTCGGCCTGCCGCAGGCACTCGGCCTTGGCGACCTCCAGAAACAGAAGCCGCTTGTCGGGAAAGTAGCTGTAGAGCGTCGCCTTGGACACGCCCGCCTCGCGCGCGATGTCATCGACGCTCGCCCCCTCGAACCCGTCGCGCAGGAACACCTTCCGGGCGCCCTCGAGCACCTGTGGCATCTTGCGGCCCTTGCGAAGCGGGATCGTGTCGGCTGGCATCGGGCTCCTCCTGCCGCCGACCTTACGCGCGCCGCAGGAGGAGCCGCAAGAACCCGCGGTTCAACCGCCGCAGGTCGTGCAGGCCTTCGGCCAGGTAAGGTGGGGAATGTCCAGCGGCAGCGCGAAGGACGGAGCCGCCAGACCCAGCACCAGCGTCAGGGTCGCAACTGTCAGGGTCAGACGTTTCATCTCGATCTCCTTGTGAACCGATCGGTTCAGTTCGAAGGTGGCGCGAGTCGCCACGAGAGGCAAGCGGAAAACGAACCGAACGGTTCACCTTGGGCATCTTGTCGCCCTGCGGCAGATCCCGCCGTCAGGATCGGGGATCCCCATCGGACGTGCGGGCGGGACGGGGAGCGAAGAAGAGGGCTGTCTGCCCCCGTCTCCGGCAGAGCCGGAGACTCCCCCGAGGATATTTGGACAGAGTGAAAGCGCAGGCGGGCGAACCCGGGGCGGCATCCGCAGAGGGCTGTTCCGGCACACGGTGGGCCGGGCGCGGAGGCGGCGAACGGGGGCCCCTGCCCGTGCGCGGCGGGTCCTTCGGGGATCCGACGATTGGCCGAGCTTGCATCCGGCCGGGCGGCGTGAAACCTTGGCGCCAACCCGAGCCGAAAGCCTGAGATGCTGCCCGTCCTTCTCGAGACCCTGCCCTTCTTCGCTCTGATCGGCATGGGCTATCTCGCCGGGCGGGCGCGGTTCTTCACCCCGGAGGCGACCTCGTGGCTGACGAAGTTCGTGTTCTACTTCGCCCTGTCGGCCATGCTCTTCCGCTTTGCGGCGAACCTGTCGCTGGCCGAGATCTGGTCGCTGCCCTTCGTGATGGCCTATCTGTCGGGATGCACCCTCGTCTATCTGCTGGCCGTGGCGGTGGCGCGGCTGCGGCGGGTAAGCACCGAGGAGGCCGCGATCGAGGGGCAGTGCGCCGTGATCGGCAACACGGGCTTTCTCGGGGTGCCGATGCTGGTCCTGCTGCTGGGGCCCGAAGCGGCCGGGCCGGTGCTGATGGTGCTGGCGATCGATCTCATCGTCTTCTCCTCGCTCATCACCCTCATCATCACCGGCGTGCGCGAGGGGCACATGAGCCTGCGCATCATCCGGGTGCTGGGCGTGGGACTGCTGAAGAACCCGATGATCGTCTCGATGGTGGCGGGGCTCGGCTGGTCGGCCACGGGCGCACCCGTTCCGGGGCCGGTCAACGAGTTCCTCGCGCTGCTGGGGGGCGCGGCCACGCCGGGCGCGCTCTTTGCCATCGGCGCCTCGCTCGCCACACGCTCGGCCGAGCGGATCGAGGTCGCGGCCTGGCTGTCGTTCTGCAAGCTCGTGCTGCATCCGCTGGCCGTGGCGGTCGCGGCGCTCCTGGTCTTTCCGGTCGAGCGGCAGGCGGCGGGCGTGATGATCGCCGCGGCCGCCCTGCCGGTGGCGGGCAACGTCTATATCCTTGCGCAGCACTATGGGGTCGCGCCGCAGCGCGTCTCGGCCTCGATCCTGATATCCACCGCGGTCAGCATCCTGACCATCACCGGCGTGATCGCCTGGGTCACGACCTTCTGAGGAGAGGAGACCACCATGAAGACCATCTCTGAGAGCCGTTGCTTTGGCGGAACGCAGGGCGTCTACAGCCATACGTCGCAGATCACGGGCTGCGACATGACCTTCGGCCTGTTCCTGCCGCCCGAGGCCGAGAACGAGGCGGTGCCGCTGGTCTGGTATCTCTCGGGCCTGACCTGCACGCATGAGAATGCGATGGTGAAGGCCGGTGCGCAGAAATGGGCGGCACTGGAGGGGCTGGCGCTGGTGTTCCCCGACACGTCGCCGCGCGGCGAGGGTGTGCCGGATGACGACAATTACGCGCTCGGTCAGGGCGCCGGCTTCTATGTCAACGCCACCGAGGCGCCCTGGTCCACGAACTTCCGCATGTGGGACTACATCACCGAGGATCTGCCGCGCGTCCTGTTTTCGGCCTTTCCGCTCGACGAGAGCCGGCAGTCGATCATGGGCCATTCGATGGGCGGGCACGGCGCGCTGACCATCGCCATGAGCTTTCCGGGGCGGTTCCGCTCGGTCTCGGCCTTCGCGCCGATCACCAACCCGACGGCGTCGGACTGGGGACGCAAGCAGCTCACGGCCTACCTCGGAGGGGATGAGAGCAAGTGGGCGCCGCACGATTCGGTCCTGCTGATGAAGAAGCGCGGCTTCGACGGGCCGATCCTGATCGACCAGGGCGCCTCGGACCAGTTCCTCGAGTCGCTCAGGCCCGAGGCGCTGGCCGAGGCGATGATGGCGCGGCGCCAGCAGGGCATCTTCCGCATGCAGCCGGGCTACGACCACAGCTACTTCTTCGTCTCGACCTTCATGGAGGACCATATCCAGTTCCACGCCGAAGCGCTCTATGGCTGAGCTCTACATCGACGCCGATGCCTGCCCGGTGAAGGCCGAGGCAGAGCGTGTGGCCGTGCGGCACGGGGCGCGGATGTATCTCGTGTCGAACGGTGGCATCCGGCCTCCGGCCCATCCGCTGGTCGAGAGCGTCTTCGTGCCCGAAGGGCCGGATGCCGCCGACAAGTGGATCGCCGACCGTGCGGGCACGGGCGATGTCGTGGTGACCTCGGACATCCCGCTCGCCGCGAAGGCCGTGGCGGCGGGGGCCCTGGTGGTCAAGCCGAACGGCGAGACGCTGACCACGGCAAATATCGGCAATGCGCTGGCCACGCGCGACCTGATGGCCGATCTGCGCTCGGCCGACCCGTTCCGGCAGGGCGGCGGTCGGCCGTTTTCCAGGGCCGACCGGTCGCGCTTTCTCGACGCACTGGAACGTGCGATGCGCAAGGCCGCGGAAGCGGCGCGCCACGCAGGACAGAAAGAGGCAGGAACATGAGCATCGAGATCATCGGCCCCGAAGCCGAGGCGCATCTGAGCTGGGACGGGCTGACCACCGCGCTCGCACAGGGCCACAAGCTGCCGCGGGCCGAGGTGTCCGACATCTTCCTCTACCGCGGCAAGGACACGCTGCTGTCGCGTGCGGCCTGGATTGACGGGCTGGGACAGCTCGTGAAGACGGCGACCATCTTTCCGGGCAACGGGGCCGCGGGCAAGCCAACGGTCAATGGCGCGGTGACCCTCTATTCCGACCGGGACGGAACGCTCGAGGCGCTGGTCGATTTCCATCTCGTGACCAGATGGAAGACGGCGGGCGACAGCCTCCTGGCGGCAAAGACCCTCGCCCGGCGCGACAGCCGCGAGATCCTGCTGGTGGGTGCGGGCAACGTGGCGCGCTCGATGATCGAGGCCTATTCGAGCCATTTCCCCGACGCGCGCTTCACGGTCTGGAATCGCTCGCCCGAGAAGGCCCGCGCGATGGAGGGGCCGCGGGTGCGGGCGACCGAGGACCTCGAGGGCGCGGTCCGGGCGGCCGACATCATCTGCACCGCCACCATGAGCCACGAGCCGGTGGTAAAGGGCGCATGGCTGAAGCCCGGCACCCATCTCGACCTGATCGGCGCCTACCGGCCCGACATGCGCGAGGTTGATGACGAGGCGATCCGGCGCGCCACCCTCTTTGTCGACTCGCGAAAGACGACGATCGGGCATATCGGCGAGATCCAGGATCCGCTCGACCGCGGCATCATCACCGAGGCCGACATCCGCGCGGATTACTACGATCTGGCCTCGGGCCTCTATGCGCGCCGGTCCGACGAGGAGATCACACTGGCCAAGAACGGGGGCGGGGCGCATCTTGACCTGATGACGGCGGCTTACATTGCCGCCATGTGGCGCCTGCGCTGAGCCTCAGCCCGCCCGCGTGAGGCGCCGCGTGAAGAGGGCGGCGCCGCCGAGATAGGGGAGAAGTCCCGCCACCGCCATCATCGCGCCTCCGAGGCGCTGGTTTCCCAGCGGATCGAGCCCGAAGGCCGTGCCGCAGATCTCGGGCGCATAAAGCAGCCGCGGCGCGAGCGTCAGAAGCACGCCCAGCATCGTCATGTGCATGAGCGAGAAGAGCATGGCGAGAAGGCCCGCCGCAGCCGCGGCCTTGCCCGGTGCAAGGCCCGGCAGCCAGACGAGGACGCCCGCCACCAGGAAGCTGGCCTGCTGCACGCGAAACAGCAGGGGATCGAGCGCGGCCGCCTCATGCAGCCGCGGCGCGTGCCAGCCCCAGACGACGGCAAGCTCGACCAGCGAAACCGCCACAGCAAGAGCGATTGGCCACTGCACGCGCAGCGGCGCCATCTGCGAGAGCCCGATTGCGACCAGCGGCGCCGCTCCGAGGATCACGCCCAGATGCAGGATCATGTGCCACGCGAAGGAAATCCGGGCGAGGTCAGGCAGCGGGCCTCCCCAAAGCGCCAGAAGCGCCGCCAGGCCTGCACCGAGCGGCACCACCCCGCCCCGCCATGTCGCTCCGCCCGCCGCGCCGTCCATCAATCCACCATCCTGTGCCCCGTCAAACCTAGTGCGCCAGGGAAAAGGGGAAGGCTGCGGATGTCCCGACCTCTCGAACAGGATCAGAGGCACCGTCGCTTCAGGTCGCTCGCGGCCGCTGGATGAGGATCCACGGCGGCAAGGGTCCGCGCGGCCCGTCGCGGATGCGAGCAGGCACAGCCCGACGCATCGGTTGACGATCGTCCCGCCGCCGCCCGCGGGCCGGCACCGAAAGCTCCCGGTCCGTGAGAGGGGGCCCCGCGGCAAGAACCGCAAGGACCGTCAGGAAGAGGGCGAGAACAAGCTGGATCATGGGCGCAGTGAGCCACAGAATCCCTAAGGACGCCTTAAGCCCGCACCGCGTCGGGAACGCCGGGGCGCCGCCGCGCGTTCGAAGGCGAGCAACCACGGAGTTACACCATGAAGAAGTCTTTCCTTCTCCTGCCGCTTCTCGCCGTCATGGGTCTGGCGGCCTGCGAAACCGTCGAAGGCGCGGGGCAGGATCTCTCGGCGGCCGGCAGCGCGATCAGCCAGGAGTCGCGCGAGGCTCAGTCCGGCATGTAACGGCCCGAAGCGGCGCCGGAAGGCGCCGCTTCCTGCACCTCAGCTGTCCATCTTCAGCGCGTTGATGAAGGCCTGCTGCGGGATCTCGACCTTGCCGAACTGGCGCATCTTCTTCTTGCCGGCCTTCTGCTTGTCCAGCAGCTTGCGCTTGCGGGTGGCGTCGCCGCCGTAGCACTTGGCCGTCACGTCCTTGCGCATCGCAGAAATCGTCTCGCGCGCGATCACCCGTCCGCCGATCGCCGCCTGGATCGGGATCTTGAACATGTGCCGCGGGATCAGCTCCTTCAGCTTCTCGACCATCGCCCGGCCACGCAGGTCGGCCCGGTCGCGGTGCACCATCATCGACAGCGCATCCACCGGCTCGTCGTTCACGAGGATCGACATCTTCACGAGGAAATCCTCGCGGTAGCCGGTGATCTGATAATCGAAGCTGGCGTAGCCCTTCGTCACCGACTTCAGCCGGTCGTAGAAGTCGAAGACCACCTCGTTCAGCGGCAGGTCATAGACCACCATCGCGCGGGACCCGGCATAGCTCAGGTCGAGCTGGATGCCGCGGCGGTCCTGACACAGCTTGAGCACGTCGCCGAGATACTCGTCGGGCACCATGATCGTGGCGCGGATGCGCGGCTCCTCGATATGGTCCACCAGGGTCAGGTCGGGCATGTCGGTGGGGTTGTGCAACTCCTGCACCGTGCCGTCGCGCATGTAGATCTGGTAGACCACCGAGGGCGCCGTGGTGATCAGATCGAGGTCATATTCCCGTTCCAGCCGGTCGCGCACGACCTCCAGATGCAGAAGGCCGAGGAAACCGCAGCGGAAGCCGAAGCCGAGCGCCGCCGAGGTCTCCATCTCGTAGGTGAAGGAGGCGTCGTTCAGGGCGAGCTTCTCGATCGCTTCACGCAAGCCCTCGAAATCGTTGGCGTCCACCGGGAAGAGGCCGCAGAACACCACCGGCTGTGCCGGCTTGAAGCCGGGCAGCGGCGCCTCGCAGCCCTTCTTCTCGTGGGTGATCGTGTCGCCCACCCGCGTGTCGCGCACCTGCTTGATCGAGGCGGTCAGCACGCCGATCTCGCCCGGCCCCAGTTCCGCGATGTCCACCATCTGCGGCTTGAGCACGGCCAGCCGGTCGATGCCATAGACCGCGCCGGTCTGCATCATCTTCACCCGGTCGCCCTTGCGGATCACGCCGTCCATCACGCGGATCATCACGACCACGCCGAGGTAGGCGTCGTACCAGCTGTCCACCAGCATCGCCTTGAGCGGCGCCTCGCGGTTGCCCTTGGGCGGCGGCAGGCGCGTGACGATCGCCTCGAGCACGTCGGGGATCCCGAGGCCCGACTTGGCCGAGATCAGCACCGCATCCGAGGCGTCGAGCCCGATCACGTCCTCGATCTGCGTCCTGACCCGGTCGGGCTCGGCCGCGGGGAGGTCGATCTTGTTCAGGACGGGGACGATCTCGTGCCCTGCATCCAGCGCCTGATAGACGTTGGCCAGCGTCTGCGCCTCGACCCCCTGCGACGCATCCACCACCAGGAGCGAGCCCTCGACCGCGCGCATCGAGCGGCTGACCTCGTAGGCGAAGTCCACATGGCCGGGCGTGTCGATCAGGTTCAGGACGTAGGTCTTGCCATCCTTGGCCGGATATTCGATGCGCACCGTGTTGGCCTTGATGGTGATGCCGCGCTCGCGCTCGATCTCCATCGAGTCGAGGATCTGGGCCTTCATGTCCCGCTCGGCCACCGTCCCCGTCAACTGGATCAGCCGGTCGGCGAGGGTGGATTTGCCGTGGTCGATGTGGGCCACGATGGAAAAGTTGCGGATGAGGTCGAGCTGGGTCATGCGCGGCGTATATCCTGTCCCGGCCCCGCCGGGAAGAGGCCAGCAAGGCCAGAAACCACGCCACGCGCCGCCGCGATTGGCGGCTCGAAGGATCCGACGGAGAAGCCTCTTCGCGCCGGGGATTACCGGGGGCAGCGGGGGAGCGATCCGGGCCCGCATGGCCGCGCGATTCTCGCCCCAGGGGCCACCGCAGCCCTCCGGGCGCGCCGCGCGCCACCGGCCTCGGCGCCCCCTCGCGGGAGCGTGATCTGTGAGGAACGTCCGCCAAGCCTCGAATCGGTTTGAAGAAAAGCCGCTTTTCCGGCATAGTCTTCGGACATCGAAATCGGCGGGATCAACCTGCCGGAGCAGTGAACGAGGCAGATCATGAAGAAACCGGCCCTTGCGGCGGCGCTCGCCGTGCTTGTCCTTCCGTCCCTTGCCGCTGCCGGCGGCCCGATCGAGCGGGCCTGCCTGCGCTCTGACCGGCAGGCGGCCAATGCGTCCACCTGCAACTGCATCCAGCAGGTGGCCGACATGACGCTGCGTTCGGGAGACCAGCGCCGCGCGGCGAAGTTCTTTGCCAACCCGGACGAGGCGCAGGAAGTGCGCTTCTCGGGGCGCAGCTCGGATTCGGCCTTCTGGCGGCGTTACAAATCCTTCGGTGAGGCGGCTCAGGCCTACTGCGGCTGATCCGGCAAGGGCGCACCCTCCGGCGCGCCCTGCCCCTTCGCCCGGTCAGTGCGCGTGATCCATGCCCTGCATCTGGTGGGCGCCCGCATCCTCGCGGGTGAGGTCCACGGGCACGGCGAGATCCACGCGCGCGCCGCTTTCGAACGTGAGCGTCAGAGCCACCTCGTCGCCCTCCTTCAGCGGCCTCGTGAGGCCCATCAGCATGACATGGTCGCCGCCGCGGGCGAGCGCATGGCTGCCCTGGGCGGGAACCTCGAAGCCTTCGGGAACCTCGACCATCCGCATGATCCCGTCCTCACCCGCGAGATGGGTGTGCAGCTCGACCTTGGCCGCGGCCTCGGACGCGGCCGACACCAGCCGGTCGGCGGTGCTGCCGTGATTCTCGATCACCATGAAGATGCCGCCGGATTTCGCGGCGGGGCTTGAAACGCGGGCATAGGCGTCCCGCACGGCAATGTTGCTGTCGGCGAAGGCGGGCAGGGCGAAGGTGACGGCGGCGGCCGCGAGAAGCGTCTTGAACGGTGTCATGTGTCTCTCCTGTGAAACGGGCTGGGGGATGCGTCAGACGGAAGGCGCCGGCGGATCGCGAGCACAGGGGGCAGGAGAGGGACGGCCTGCGGCCACGACGGGCGCAGAGCGCGGAAGCCCTTCGCCGCGCGAGAGCGGCGCGCGGGGCATCGGACAGAAAGGTGGGGCTACCGCCGTGCCAAGGCCCGCAAGACAGTCCGGGCAGGGGTGAAGCGGCCCGACCGGCCTGCCCTCGCGGTCGAGCGCGATGGTGGCGACACCGTGACCGGTGCAGATCACCACCTGCCGTGCCGCCGCCTGACCATGCGCGGCCGAGACCGTCAGCGAGGCGGCCGCAAGAACGAGAGAGAGAAGGAAGGCCAGCACGGGGCGCATCATGGGCCGGATCATACGGGCCCGCGCGCCCGCAACAAGCGGGCATCGGCAACAAGCTTGCGCTGGCTCAACAGCTGGCGATTCACGTCTTGCAGACAGGTCGTGGTGGCGCTGAGGGGGCGCGCCCGAGACGCCCGATCCGGTCGCACCCCGGCAGCCGGTGCAGCGCCGGTCCCATCGCCATGCCAGAGCCCTAAACGCAAAGACCCCGCCGACTGGCGGGGCCGAGGCCGGTGAGGACCGAGCCGGATCAGGCGGCGGTGGCGCGGACCTTCTCGATCTCTTTCTTGATCGCGAGGGCCTTGAGCGACAGCTCTTCGTCGCGGGCCTTCGCGAGGAAGGCGTCGAGCCCGCCGCGGTGGTCCACGGTGCGCAGGGCCGCGGCCGAGATGCGCAGCTTGAAGGACTGGCCCAGGACGTCCGAGATCAGGGTGACGTCGTTCAGGTTCGGCAGGAAGCGCCGACGGCTCTTGTTGTTGGCGTGGCTGACCGTGTTGCCGGTCATCGGAGCCTTACCGCTAAGTTCGCAGACGCGCGACATGGTCGTGATCCTCGTGGTTGTGCATCGACTGCACGGTTGTGCATGAAGGGCACCGCCAGAGGCAGCGCGCCGAATTCCATCGGGGCCGTTTAGGGGCAAAGCGGAGCGGCGTCAAGCGATTCAGGGCGCTGCGGAGCGAGCGGCCGATGGGGTCGAGGACGGCCACCCGCGGCGGGGGCTTCGCGCCCCCGCACCCCCGCGGGATATTTGGGCCAGAATGAAGGATCAGAGAGAGGCGAGCATCCGCGCGGCGGCGGCCTCGGGGGTGAGATCGCCACGGGTGACGGCCTCGCCCAGCCGGCTCATGGTCTCGCGCGCGGGGCCGGGGCGGCTCAGGACGGACAGGAGGCCCTGGCGCACCTCTTCCTCGAACCAGTGGCGGGACTGTTCGGACCGGCGACGGGCGAAATGGCCGGTCTCGCGGCGCCAGCCGACGAGCGCCTGCATCTCGGCCCAGGCATGGGTGAGGCCCTGCTCTTCGATGGCCGAGACCGGCATCGCCTTGGGAAAGCCCTCGGGATCCTGCGGCCGGCGGCGCAGGAGGCGCAGCGCGCCCGCATAGTCCGCCACGGTCCGCATGGCGGCGGGCCTGAGGTCGCCATCGGCCTTGTTGACAAGGATGATGTCGGCCATCTCCATGATGCCGCGCTTGACGCCCTGCAGCTCGTCGCCGCCCGCGGGGGCGAGCAGCAGAAGGAAGAGGTCGCAGAGCTGGGCCACCACGGTCTCGGACTGGCCGACGCCCACCGTCTCGATCAGGATCACGTCGAAGCCCGCCGCCTCGCAGAGCGCCACCGCCTCGCGGGTGCGGCGCGCGACGCCGCCCAGGTGGCTCTGGGACGGCGACGGGCGGATGAAGGCCATCGGATCGCGCGAGAGCCGCTCCATCCGGGTCTTGTCGCCAAGGATCGAGCCGCCCGAGCGGGAGGAGGAGGGATCGACCGCGAGAACCGCCACCCGGAGCCCCTGGCCGGTCAGCATCAGCCCGAAGCTCTCGATGAAGGTGGATTTGCCGACGCCCGGCGTTCCCGACAGACCGATCCTCAATGCCTCGCGGCCTGTCCCGGCCAGTTGGCCGAGAAGCGCCAGAGCCTGTGCGCGGTGGTCGGCGCGCTGGCTCTCGACGAGCGTGATGGCGCGGGCGAGGGCGCGACGGTCGCCGCTGGCGATACGGGGGGCGAGGTCGGCTGTGTCCATCGGGTGCTCCGTCAAGATCGGGCGCAGCCTCTCCGGCCGCTGACGCGATTGTCAGGGCGGAACCGGACTGCGGGGCTGTTGTGCCCTCTCTTCCCGCGATATGCCAGAGGCGAGAATGCGGCAGATGGAGGTTCCATGCGCACGGCTCTCGGGATGGCGGCGCTGGCGCTGCTGCTGGCGGCGCCCGCCGCTGCACGGACGGACGAGGCCGCGTTCGATCTCGTGCTCCGCGGCGTGAGGGCTGGGACCTTCTCGTTCAGTGGCGCCGAAGAGGCGGGACGCTACAGCGTCAACGGGCGGCTGCAGAGCGCGGGGCTGCTCGGGCTGGTCCGCAGGATGCGCTACGATGCGCAGGCGAGCGGGCGGATGGTGCAGGGCCGCCCCGAGGCGCTCAGCTACAGCGAGAAGGCCGACACCGGGCGGCGGCAGTCCGAGGTGGTCCTGGCCTGGGACCGGGGCAGGCCGAGGGTCGAACGGTACGCGCCCGCGCGCAAGCCCCGCCCCTATGACGTGGATCCGGCGGCGCAACGTGGCACGGTGGACCCGATGACGGCCCTCTATGCCGCTCTCCGGGATGTCGAGCCGGGGCAGGAATGCCGGCTGTCGCTGGACATCTTCGACGGGCGTCGGCGGACGCAGGTGGTGCTGGGCACACCGAAGGCGATCGAGGGCGGCGTGAGCTGCGCGGGCGAGTTCCGGCGCGTGGCGGGCTACTCGCCCGAGGACATGGCCGAAAAGCCACGCTTTCCCTTCACGCTCTACTACCAGCCGACCGCCGACGGACGGATGCGCGTGATGCAGGTGGCAACGGACACGATCTACGGCAAAGCCACCCTGCGGCGGCGCTAGGCGCCTCTGGCGCGGGGCACGAGGTCCGGCCATAAGGGCGCATGACCGAGACGCTGCCGATCGACTCTGCGCTGCCCGCCCTGGTGGAGGCGCTCTCCAATCGCCGGATGGTGGTGCTCCAGGCGCCGCCCGGTGCGGGCAAGACCACGCGCGTGCCGCTTGCGATCCTGGATGCCGGGTTGACCGGGGAACGGATCGTCATGCTCGAGCCGCGGCGTCTTGCGGCGCGGGCGGCCGCCGAGCGGATGGCGGCCACGCTCGGCGAGCCGGTGGGCCAGACCGTCGGCTACCGCATCCGGGGCGAGGCGCGCGTCTCGCCGGCCAGCCGCATCGAGGTGGTGACCGAGGGCATCCTCACCCGGATGATCCAGGACGATCCCTCGCTCGAAGGGATCGGCGCGCTGATCTTCGACGAGTTCCACGAGCGCAGTCTGAACGCGGATCTGGGACTTGCGCTGGCGCTCGAGGTGCGGGGCGCGCTGCGCGAGGACCTGCTGCTGGTCGCGATGTCTGCAACGCTTGACGCGGGGCCGGTGGCCGATCTGATGGGAGGGGCGCCCGTCGTGACGTCGGAGGGGCGCGCCTTTCCGGTCGAGACGCGGTGGCTGGCGCGCCCCCTCGCCCCCGGTGCGCGGCTCGAGCCCGAGGTGGCGGCCCTGGTGCGACGGGCCGCAGTCGAGACCGAGGGCGACATCCTCGTCTTCCTGCCGGGCGAGGGCGAGATCCGGCGCGTGCAGGGCATGCTCGACCTGCCGGGGGTGCGCGTGGCGCCGCTCTTTGGTGCGCTCGACTTCGCGGCCCAGCGCGCGGCGCTCGAGCCAGGCCCGGAGCGTCGGATCGTGCTGGCCACCTCGATCGCCGAGACCTCGCTGACCATTCCCGGCGTGCGGGTGGTGGTCGATGCCGGCCGCGCGCGGCGGGCGCGGTTCGATCCGAGTTCCGGCATGTCGCGGCTGGTGACCGAGCGGGTGACGCGGGCCGAGGCCGACCAGCGCCGCGGCCGCGCGGGCCGTGTGGCCGAGGGCATCTGCTACCGGATGTGGACGCGGGGCGAGGAAGGGGCACTGGCGGCCTTCCCGCCGGCCGAGATCGAGGCGGCGGATCTGACCGGGCTTGCGCTCGAGCTGGCGGTCTGGGGCAGCGCCGACCTGCCGTTCCTGACGCCGCCCCATCCCGGCGTGCTGGCCGAGGCGCGCGGGCTGCTCGAGCGGCTGGGCGCGCTGGAGGATGGCCGGATCACCGCCCATGGCAAGCGGCTGGCGCGTCTGCCGCTCCATCCCCGGCTGGGCCACATGCTGACGGTGGCGGGGCCCTCCGCCGCGCCGCTTGCCGCGCTGATGGCCGACCGTGACCCGGTGAAGGGGCCGCCCGATCTTGCGCTGCGTCTGGCGGCGCTGGCCGATCCGAAGCGGTTCCCGGACGAGCATCCGCACGAGGTGAACCGCACGGCCCTCGCCCGCGTCCGGGACGAGGCCCGCCGGCTCTCCCGCGCGGTGGCGACGCCCGACGCGGGTCTGTCTGTGGGGCAGATGGCGGCGCTGGCCTATCCCGACCGGGTCGGCCTGAGGCGCAAGGGCGAGGCGCCGCGCTGGGTGCTATCGGGCGGCAAGGGCGCGGCGATGGAACCGGGCCTGCCGCTCTCGGGCGCGCGGCTGATCGTGGCGACCGATCTCGACGGCGACGCGCGCGAGGCGAAGGTGCGGCAGGCGGCGCCGATCCCGGAATCCGAGCTGCGCCAGCTCTTTGCGCCACAGATCCGCTGGCGCACGGTCTGCGACTGGTCGCGCCGCGAAGGCCGCGTCGTGGCGCGGCGGCAGGAAACCTTCGGCGCGCTGGTGCTCGACGACCGGACCTGGCCCGAAGTGCCCCCCGAGGCGCTGGCCCGCGCGGCCTTCGAGGGGCTGCGCCAGATCGGCCTGCCCTGGAGCGAGCCCGCCCGCAGGCTGCGCGCCCGCATCGCCCTCCTGCGCGCCGAGGGGGCCGAAATGCCCGACACGTCGGACGCGGCGCTGCTGGCCGACCCCGAGTGGCTGCTGCCCTACCTCGGCACCCGCCGCACCGAGGCCGAGCTTCGCGCCCTTGACCTGACCGAGCCGCTGCGCGCCCTCCTCGGCTGGGAGGGGGTGCAGCTTCTCGACCGGCTGGCGCCCGCGCATTTCGAGACACCGCTCGGGCGCAAGGTGCCGATCGACTACGAGGGAGAGGCGCCGGGAATCGAGATCCGGCTGCAGGAGATGTTCGGCGTGACGGTGCACCCGACGGTGGGCCCCAGAAGGCTGCCCTTGCGGATCACCCTGCTGTCACCGGGCCAGCGGCCGGTGCAGGTGACGATGGATCTTCCGGGCTTCTGGGCAAGTTCCTATGCGGATGTCCGCCGCGACATGCGCGGTCGCTACCCGCGCCATCCCTGGCCCGAGGACCCGACGGTGGCCGAGCCTACGCTGCGGGCCAAGCCGCGCGGCACCTGAGACGCGCCGAGCGGGCATGATCCGGGCCGACGCGACGGCTCAGACCGGGGAGGCACACGCCTGCGGACAGCGGTCATGGGCCAGGAACAGCCCGGCCGCTGCGCCCAGGGAACCGAGCCGCCGGATCAGGCGGCGTCCGGCCCCTTGATGACCAGAACCCAGAAGGCGTAGATCCCGAGGAGGAGGAAGATCACGGCCCACACGGGGCTTCCCAGCGCGAACAGCTCGACGGCCGACCAGGCGATGGGGAAGATCCCGGTGACCCAGCGACGCCAGGCGGGGCGGAAGAACGGGTGGTTTGGATCGATGAGTTGCATGGAGAAATCCTAACCTGCCCCCTCGCCCGGAGGTAGGGAGAAGATGCCGCAGGCCATGCGCCGCTGGATGCGCGGTCCCTCCCCAACCGCACGACAAGAGGTGCCGCCCCTCCGGCCGCGCGGACGGAGGAGCCGCGCCGTCAGGCGACGATGGTGGCTTCCGTCGCCGCGCGGATTTCGTCTTCCGTCACGCCGTCGGCACATTCCACGATCCGCAGCCCACCCGGCACCACGTCGAGCACGCCGAGGTTCGTCACGATGCGGTTCACGACGCCCTTGCCGGTGAGCGGCAGGGTGCATTGCTTCAGCACCTTCGACTCGCCGTGCTTGGAGGTGTGGTCCATGACCACCACCACGCGCTGCACGCCCGCCACAAGGTCCATCGCCCCACCCATGCCCTTCACGAGCTTGCCGGGGATCATCCAGTTCGCAAGGTCTCCGTTCTCGGCCACCTCCATCGCGCCGAGAATCGCCATGGCGATCTTGCCGCCGCGGATCATCGCGAAGCTCTGGGCGCTGTCGAAATAGGCGGTCTTCGGCAGTTCGGTGATGGTCTGCTTGCCGGCGTTGATCAGGTCGGCATCCTCCTCGCCCTCGAAGGGGAAGGGGCCCATGCCGAGCATACCGTTCTCGGATTGCAGCGTCACCTCGATCCCTTCGGGGATGTAGTTGGCCACCAGCGTCGGGATGCCGATCCCGAGGTTGACATACCAGCCGTCCTGAAGCTCCTGCGCGGCGCGTGCCGCCATCTGGTTGCGGTCCCAGCCCATGATCTCTCTCCCCCTCAGGCGCGCTTGCGGACGGTGCGCTGTTCGATGCGTTTCTCGTGCTGCCCCTGGATCAGGCGGTGCACATAGATCCCCGGCAGATGGATCGAGTCCGGCTCGAGGCTGCCCAGCGGGACGATCTCCTCGACCTCGACCACGCAGACCTTGCCGCAGGTGGCCGCCGGCGGGTTGAAGTTGCGCGCCGTCTTGCGGAAGACGAGGTTGCCCGACGGGTCGGCCTTCCAGGCCTTCACGATCGACAGGTCCGCCACGATCCCGCGTTCCAGGATGTAGGTCTC
Organism: Cereibacter azotoformans; assembly: GCF_021391315.1. Classification (NCBI taxonomy): domain Bacteria; kingdom Pseudomonadati; phylum Pseudomonadota; class Alphaproteobacteria; order Rhodobacterales; family Paracoccaceae; genus Cereibacter; species Cereibacter azotoformans. The sequence continues at coordinate 2,408,128 of NZ_CP090021.1, forward strand.
GCCGTCGAACTCCTTGTGCTCCTTGCCCTCGGCGATCACGGTGCCCACGCCCGTCTTCGTGTAGAAGCCCGGAATGCCCGCGCCGCCGGCCCGCATCCGCTCGGCGAGCGTGCCCTGCGGGTTGAACTCCAGTTCCAGCTCGCCCGAGAGATACTGGCGCATGAACTCGGCATTCTCGCCGACGTAGGAGGAGATCATCTTCTTCACCTGCCGCGTCTCGAGCAGCACGCCCAGACCGAAGCCGTCCACGCCCGCATTGTTCGACGCGATGGTCAGATCCCGGGTGCCCGCGTCGCGGATCGCCTGGATCAGCAGCTCGGGAATGCCACACAGACCGAACCCGCCGGCCGCGATCAGCATCCCGTCGAACAGCAGCCCGTCCAGCGCGGCGGACGCGCTGTCATAGACCTTCTTCATGGAGACCTCCCGAAAATTCTCGCAGGAATTTGTGGCGGACCCTCCGGGGCGTGTCAATCGCCGCGCTGCGGCAGGCGGGGACGGCCCGCGCCGTGAGGTCCACCCGTCCGAAGCATATTCGCCTGCCCGAGCGGAAAGGGGACTGGACGCGCGATCCGCCCGCCCTCACCTTCGGCCCGAGGGATTCGCGCGGGCGCGGCTCTGGCGGATCTCCCGATACGAAAGAATGTGGCAACCATGCAGGTTTCTGCACGTTGTTCGCCCGAAGTCCGTCTTGCAGTCTCGCAAAGCACTGCGCTTGAGCGGTTCGAAGGGGTTCATGCGGTATCAGCGGTGTTCAGGGAGGACCCTGCCAACCTTGTGAAGAGGTCAACATGATCGAACTTGCCTTCGTGGCCTGCCTCAGTGCCGCCCCCGAGGCCTGCGAGAAGCGCAGCCTCTATTACAGCGATGATCTCAGCCCGCGGGCCTGCCTGCTGCGCGCGCCGCCCGAGCTTGCGAAATGGGTGCTCGACCACCCGAAATACCGCGTCTCGAGCTGGAGGTGTCGCGTCCGGCCCGCCACCGAACAGGACGCCTGAACGGCACGCCCGCGCAAGACCGCGGGGGATGGCGAAGGACCGTCCGTCCCGACACGAGCCGGGGCCCGGTTTTCGGGCGAGGCCCGGCCATGGCCAGGCCAGCCCCCCCGCATCAGGTTCCGAGGCACCAGCGCATGATGGCCTTCTGCGCATGAAGCCGGTTCTCGGCCTCGTCGAAGATCACCGAATGCGGCCCATCCATCACCGCGCTCGTGGCCTCGTCGTCGCGATGCGCGGGCAGGCAGTGCATGAACAGCGCATCGGGCCGCGCCTTCGCCATCAGCGCCTCGTTCACCTGATAGGGCCTGAGCTGGTTGTGCCGCCGCTCGCGCGCGGACTGCGGATCGTGCATCGACACCCAGGTGTCCGTCACCACGAGATCGGCCCCCTCGACCGCGCGTGCCGGATCGCGCTCGATCGAGACGCGCCGGCCCTTCTCGCGGGCATAGCCCACGAACTCGGCCTCGGGGTCGAGCGTGGGCGGGCCGGTGAAGGTGAAGTCGAAGCCGAACTGGCCCGCCGCATGCAGGAACGAGGCGCAGACATTGTTGCCGTCGCCCGCCCAGACCACCTTGCGCCCCGAGATCGAGCCGCGGTGCTCCTCGTAGGTCATCACGTCGGCCATGATCTGGCAGGGGTGCGTGCGGTTCGTGAGCCCGTTGATCACCGGCACCGTGGCGTGCTCGGCCATCTCGAGCAGCGTCGCCTCCTCGAAGGTGCGGATCATGATGAGATCGACATAGCGCGAGAGCACGCGCGCCGTGTCGGCGATGGTCTCACCGTGGCCGAGCTGCATCTCCTTGCCCGAGAGCACCATGGTCTGCCCGCCCATCTGCCGCACGCCCACGTCGAACGAGACGCGGGTGCGGGTCGAGGGCTTCTCGAAGATCAGCGCCACCATGCGGCCGGCGAGCGGCTGGTCGTCGTCGAGCTGGCCCTTGGGCCGGCCCTGACGCGCCGCCTTCATCGCGTGGGCGCTGTCCATCATCTGCCGGAGGGCGTCGGTGTCGGTCTTGTGGATGTCGAGGAAGTGGTTCACGGGAAAGGGCCTTCTGTCTCGGGTGCGGGCCTCGGGCACCGCCTCCCGCCGGATGTTCATGCGCGACCGAAGAGCAAGCCGCCTCGTCGGCGCGGATCGGCCCTGAGGCAGGGGTCAGGCCGCATCGGCTTCCAGTGCCCCCGCGGCCCGGTCGAGACGCGCCACCGCTTCGGCGATGTCCTCGTCGGGGATGGTCAGCGCCGGCAACAGCCGCACCACGTTGTCGGCCGCGGGCACGGTCAGCAGATGCTGGCCATAGGCCGCCTGCACCAGATCCGTGTTCGGCGCCCGGCACTTCAGGCCGAGCATCAGGCCCGCGCCCCGCACCTCTTCGAAGATCTGAGGATGGGCCGCCACCAGCCCCTCGAGCTTCTGGCGGAAGAGCGCGCCCTTGCGGTTCACCTCGGCGAGGAAGGCCGGGTCGGCGATGATCTCCATCACCTTGGCGCCCACCGCGCAGCCGAGCGGATTGCCCCCGTAGGTCGAGCCGTGGGTGCCTACCGTCATGGGCGCGGCGGCTTCTTCCTTGGCCAGCACGGCCCCCAGCGGAAAGCCGCCGCCGATGCCCTTGGCCACCATCATGATGTCGGGCTCGATCCCTGCCCATTCGTGGGCGAAGAGCTTGCCGGTGCGCCCCATGCCGCACTGCACCTCGTCGAACACCAGAAGCGCGCCCACGGAATCGCAGGCGTCGCGCAGGCCTTTCAGGCAGACGTCGGGCAGGACGCGGATGCCGCCCTCGCCCTGCACCGGCTCGATCATCACGGCCGCCGTCTTGTCCGAGATCGCCGCGCGCAGCGCCTCATGGTCGCCGAAGGGCAGTTGCCGGAAACCCGGCATCAGCGGCCCGTATCCCTTGGTCATCTTCTCGGAGCCCGCCGCCGCGATGGCGCCGGTCGAGCGGCCATGGAAGGCGCCCTCGAAGCAGAGGATCTCGATCCGGTCGGGCTGGCCCTTTGCGGACCAGTATTTGCGCACCATCTTGATCGCGAGTTCCGCGGCCTCGGTGCCCGAGTTGGTGAAGAAGACCGTGTCGGCGAAGGTGGCCTCGACCAGCTTCTCGGCCAGCCGCTCCTGCTCGGGGATGCGGTAGAGGTTCGAGACATGCCAGAGCCTGCCGGCCTGCGCCGTGAGCGTCTCGACCAGCGCGGGATGGGCGTGGCCCAGCGCGTTCACCGCGATCCCTGCGCCGAGATCCAGATATCGGCTGCCGTCCTCGGCGGTGAGCCACGAGCCCTCGCCCGTCACGAATGCGAGGGGCGCACGGTTGTAGGTCGGCAGGACGGCAGAGATCATCGGCAAGGGTCCCCAGGAAAGCCACAGGGGTGCCAGAGGAGGCGCCCCAAGTCAACGTGATGTGTCAGGAAGGAAGGCAGGACAGGCAGAGGCTGCGCGCAGGCGCGACCGGACGCTTGAAAGCGTCAACGTCGGGCGGCGGGGGTGCAGGTCCGGCTTGTCATGGCCGTGCTCCTATCGCGATCCGTGCCGGCTGTCCATCCCTCGCGCACGCCTGCTGGATGGGCGCGGGCCCGGCCCTGCCCGCCGCGGCGCCGGAGCGGCTTGAAACACGGCCGGGGCGGGTGTAAATCTCGCCCTTCCTCCCCACAGGCGGGGAGCGGCGGAAGCCCGGCGCCCGGCGTCGGGTCCACCCTCAAGCGGAGTTGCGGCATGTCCTGGACCGACGAGCGCGTCGAGACCCTGAAGCGAATGTGGGCCGAGGGCCAGAGCGCCAGCCAGATCGCCAAGGAGCTCGGGGGCGTCACGCGCAACGCGGTGATCGGCAAGGTGCACCGGCTGGGCCTGTCGAACCGTGTGGGCGGCAACGGAAGCCGCGACGAGATCGAGGAGGAGGTCGCGCCCGCCACCGGCACGACCGCCGCGAGCCCGGCCCCGGCGGCCCCGCGCCCCGAACCGGCACGTCCGGCCGATCCGCCCCGCAGCGCCGACCCGCGCCCGGCGCCGGAACGCCCGGCTCCGGTTGCGCCGGTGGCCCCGGTGCCGCTGCGCAAGCCTCTGGTGACCGCGGGCCAGCCCCTGCCGCCGCAGCCTTCGGCCAACGAGATCAGCCCCGAGGCGCTGGCTTCGGTCCGCGAGGTGGAAAAGCGCGCCCGCCGGCTCACGCTGATGGAGCTGACCGAGCGGACCTGCAAATGGCCGATCGGCGACCCGGCCACCGAGGACTTCTGGTTCTGCGGCCTGCCCTCCTCGCCCGGCAAGCCCTATTGCGAAGCCCATGTCGGCGTCGCGTTCCAGCCGATGAGCGCCCGCCGCGACCGTCGGCGCTGAGAGCCCGGCCCCGCGCCGTGAGCAGCCTGTCCGCCCACGGCACGCGACACCGGCCTCAGTTCCCGCCGAGCAACCTGTTCAGCGCCCGCCCGGCCTCGTTCTGGAGCGACTCGCGGGCGCGGCGCTTGGCGGCCTCCTCGAGGCTCTCGCCGTCCTGCGGAACGACGCCCAGACGCTCGGCCGCCTCCTCGGACATCCGCTCCTTCACCTGCTGCCCGACCGGCTGGCGCACCAGCGCATCGAGGTCGAGCCGGGTGCGCGGGCCCGCCCAGGGCCCGGCGATGATCACCGGAACGCTCACCCCGCCCGTTCCGTCCTCGCGCGGCAGGAGCGTCGGAAGCAGCCGGTAGTCAAGCGTCCGGTCGCCGATCCCCACCGATCCCGCGCCCGTTGCCCGCATCAGCGGCGCCTCGAGGGCCAGATCCTCATTGCGCAGCACGCCCTTTTCCACGGTGAAGCTCGCGCCGAGCTTGTCGAAGATCGTGCGCGTCCCCTCGCCCACCGAGCCCGCATCGAGCGTGCGCACCATCCGCGCCACATCGAGCCCGCGGAACTCGCCCTTGCCGAAGCGGATCGAGCCGGTGCCCGACAGGCTCTGCATCAGGGCCTCCTGATGCGGGCCCGCGGCGAGCAGCTTCAGCCGCACGTCCCCTTGCGTCGCCAGCCGATCGAACTCCGCCAGATCGGCCAGGAGGGGCTCGGTCTGCAGGCCCGACAGCGTCAGGTCGGCCGCGAGCGAGAGGCCTTGGCGCCCGTTCACCACCAGTTCGCCCGCGAGACTGCCGCCGTAGGCGGCCACCTCGCGCAGATCCACCACCAGCCGCGCCCGGTCGAGCGTCAGGATCGCCTTGGTGGCGCCCAGCCTGAGCCGGCCGAGGTCGATGCTGCCCGCCGAGAGGGCCAGACCGAGATCCACCGCCGACAGCGCGCTCGCGTCGATCGGGGTGCGCGACCAGCCTTGCCGGTCGTCGCCGGGCGGGCCCGCGGCTGCGGCCGGTGTCGAGAGGCCGGCAAGCTCGAGCGCCTCGGCCCGCACATTCGCCTCGAGCTTCGGGCGATCGCCGCCGGGGGTCATGTCGGCTTCGACGGCCAGCCGGTTGCCGTCCGCGGTCACCCGGCCATCGCGCAGATGAAGCGTCCCTCCCTCGGCCAGCGTGAGCCGGCCCGCGATATCGAGCTGACGGCGGCCCAGCCCTTCCGGCAGCTCGGGGCGGGGCCGGCCGAAGAGGGCCGCCAGATCGCCCAGATCGCCCAGGGCCGCGTCGATCCGCCCGTCGGCCATCGGCGGCGCGCTGCCGGCCTCGCCCTCGAAGGTGATCCGGGCGCTGCCCGTGGCGAGCGACAGGCGCAACGGCGCCACCCGGCCGGCCAGTGCGCTGCCCGCCTCCTCGAGCCGGCCTTCGACGGCAAAGCCCCGGCCATTCGCCTGCCCCGAGAGGGTGAGATCGGCCGGTCCGCCCGATTCCGGCAGGGTCACCCGCGCCTGCACGCCGGAGATGTCCCCCCGTCGCCCGGTGCCGTGATCGATCCAGAGAACCCGCCCGCCCGTCACGATGCCCTCGTCGAGCGTGAAGGGGGACACGGCCGATCCCGCGGCAGTGGCGGGCGCGGGATCGGCCTCGGGCGCAGGATCGGCCGCCGCCGGGCGCGACAGGTCCCAGTTCGCCCGCCCCTCCGCATCGCGCTCGAGACGGATCACCGGCTCGTCCAGCGCGACCCGGCTGATCCGCCAGCTGCCGCCCATCAGGGCGAGCGTATCGAGCCCGATCTCGAGCGCGCGCGCCTCGAGCAACGGCTCGCCCGCAGCCCAGGGGGCATTCGCAATGGTCACCGGGCCGGTGCGCACGCCGAGCTTCGGCCAGACCGAGGGGCGCACCTCGCCGGAGATGGTCATGGCGCGGCCGGTCGCGGCCTCGAACTGGCGGGCGGCCAGCTCGGCCAGCCGGTCGCGCGGCACGAGCACCAGCGCCACGAGAAACAGGGCCACGAGCCCGAAGAGCACAGCCACCAGACGGATCAGCCAGCGCATCGACACCTCCGATCGTTCCGCCGAAAGCCTAGCCGCCGCCATGGGCCGCAGCAAGCATCGCTCCGGCGCAGGGCCGGCCGAACGGTCAGGATTGCGTGAAGCGCGTCGCGCGGGCCCGCCTCGTGCGGCCCTCTGCACCTTGCCCCGGCGCCGCCCAGGCCCTAGACAGTCGCAACCGCCCAAACCGGAAGAATGCCATGTCGAGACTGACGTCGATCGAGCACCACAAGCCGAAGAAGAAGGGCACGCAGATCGTGTTCTGGGGCCTCGTCGCCCTGATGGCCGTGGGCCTCGGCGGCTTTGGCGTGACCAATTTCGGCGGCGGGCTCAGCACCGTCGGCAGCGTCGGCGACCGCGACATCACCACCGCCGACTATGCCCGCGCGCTTCAGCAGGAGATGCGGGCCCTCGGGGCGCAGATCAACCAGCCGGTCACGATGGAAATGGCGCGGGCGTTCGGGCTCGACCAGCAGGTGCGCCGCCGCCTCGTGACGCAGGCCGCGCTGTCCAACGAAGCCGACCGTGTCGGCCTGTCGGTGGGCGATGCGCGGGTGGCCGAGGAGATCACCGGCTCGGACTCCTTCCACGGTCCCTCGGGGCAGTTCGACCGCGAGACCTACCGGCTGGTGCTGCGCCAGAACAACCTTTCCGAATCCGAGTTCGAGAACGGCCTGCGCGAGGATATCTCGCGCTCGCTTCTGCAGGGCGCGGTGGGGGGCGGCTTCGTGGCGCCCGCGGCGCTGGTTGACACGCTGCACGCCTACATCGCCGAGCGGCGCAGCTTCAGCCTGCTGCGGGTGCAGGAGGCCAACCTCGGCGCGCCGCTGCCCGAACCCACCGAGGACGAGCTTCAGGCGTGGTATGAGGCGCATCCGGCCGATTTCACCGCCCCGGAACGCAAGCGCATCACCTACGCCGCCCTGCTGCCGCAGGAGGTGGCCCCGACCCTTCCGGTCGAGGAAGAGGCGCTGCGCCGGCTCTATGACCAGCGTCTGGGCGAATTCGTGCAACCCGAGCGCCGGCTGGTCGAACGGCTGGCCTTCTCCACGCCCGAGGCCGCGGCCGAGGCCCGCGCCCGGATCGACGAGGGAACGTCGTTCGAGACCCTCGTTTCCGAACGGGGGCTCGAATTGATCGACATCGACATGGGCGATGTCACCCGCGACGAGCTGGGCGCGGCAGCGGAGGCGGTCTTCGCCCTCACCGAGCCGGGGGTCGCGGGCCCGGTCGAGACCGGGCTGGGCCCCGCCCTCTTTCGGGTGAACGGGGTGATCGCGGCGCAGGAGACCCCGTTCGAGGCGGTGCGCGACGACCTTCTCGCCGAATATCAGCAGGACGCCGCCGCCCGCGCCATCTCGGGCCGCCGCGACCAGATCGACGACCTGCTCGCCGCCGGTGCCACGCTGGAAGAGCTGGGCACCGAGGCCGGGATGAAGATCGCCACCGTCGAATATGCGCCGGGGCTCGATTCGGACATCGCGGGCTACGAGGCGTTCCGCACCGCCGCCGATGCGCTGCAGCCGGACGACTTCCCCGAGACGGTCCAGCTCAACGACGGCGGGCTTCTGGCCATGCGCCTCGACGAGGTGGTGCCGCCGCAGCTGAAACCCTTCGAGGAGGTGCGCGACGAGGTGGCCGAGGCCGTGCGCGCCGACGCCCTCGACAAGGCGCTGGCCGCCCGTGCCGCCGAGATCGCCACGGCGGCCGAGGAAGGCACGGACCTCGGCAGCTTCGGTCCGGTCGAGGATCTGGGCCCGATGACGCGCGACGGCTTTGTCGAGAACGTGCCCGACACCCTCGTCACCACCGCCTTCGGGATGGAGGAGGGCGCGCTGCGGGCCATCGACGGGCCGGGCTTTGCCGGCGTCCTCCGGCTCGACACGGTCGAGCCCGCCGCCGGCGACGACGAGGCGGCCCGGGCGCTCAAGGCCTCGCTGTCGGCCCAGATCGAACAGGCGCTGTCGCAGGATGCGCTTGCGCTCTTTTCCAACAGCCTGATGCAGGAGGCCGGCATCACGCTGAATGACGCCGCGATCTCGGCGGTTCAGGCCCAGTTCCAGTAAGGTGCCCCCGTGCCGCTCGTGACCTCCTTCGAAACCTTCGAGCGCGGCTGGAACGCCGGGCAGAACCAGCTTGTCCATGCGCGGCTGACGGCGGATCTCGACACGCCGGTGTCACTGATGCTGAAGCTGGCCGAGGCGCGGACGGACACCTTCATGCTGGAATCCGTGACCGGCGGCGAGATCCGCGGCCGCTATTCGGTGGTCGGCATGAAGCCCGACCTGATCTGGCAGTGCCACGGGCAGCACAGCCGCATCAACCGCGAGGCGCGCTTTGACCGGCAGGCGTTCCAGCCGCTCGAGGGCCATCCGCTCGACACGCTGCGGGCGCTGATCGCCGAAAGCCGCATCGACATGCCGGCCGACCTGCCGCCGATCGCCGCCGGCCTCTTCGGCTATCTCGGCTATGACATGATCCGGCTGGTCGAGCATCTGCCGGGGGTGAACCCCGATCCGCTGGGCCTGCCCGATGCGGTGCTGATGCGGCCCTCGGTCGTGGCGGTGCTGGACGGGGTGAAGGGCGAGGTGACGGTGGTGGCGCCCGCCTGGGTCTCGTCGGGCCTGTCGGCGCGGGCGGCCTATGCGCAGGCGGCCGAGCGGGTGATGGATGCGCTGCGCGATCTCGACCGCGCGCCGCCCACGCAGCGCGACTTCGGCGAGGTGGCGCAGGTCGGCGAGATGCGGTCGAACTTCACGCACGAGGGCTACAAGGCCGCCGTCGAGACCGCCAAGGACTACATCCGCGCGGGCGACATCTTCCAGGTGGTCCCCTCGCAACGCTGGGCGCAGGAGTTCCGCCTGCCGCCCTTCGCGCTCTACCGCTCCTTGCGCAAGACCAACCCCTCGCCCTTCATGTTCTTCTTCAACTTCGGCGGCTTCCAGGTGGTGGGCGCCAGCCCCGAGATCCTCGTGCGGCTGCGCGACGGCGAGGTGACGATCCGCCCGATCGCCGGCACCCGCAAGCGCGGCGCGACCCCCGAAGAGGATCGCGCGCTGGAGGCCGACCTGCTCGCCGACCAGAAGGAGCTGGCCGAGCATCTGATGCTGCTGGATCTGGGCCGCAACGACGTCGGCCGTGTGGCGAAGGTGGGCACGGTGCGGCCGACCGAAAAGTTCATCATCGAGCGCTACAGCCACGTCATGCACATTGTCTCGAACGTGGTGGGCGAGATCGCCGAGGGGCAGGACGCGCTGTCGGCGCTGCTGGCGGGCCTTCCCGCGGGCACCGTCTCGGGCGCGCCGAAGGTCCGCGCGATGGAGATCATCGACGAGCTGGAGCCGGAAAAGCGCGGCGTCTATGGCGGGGGCGTCGGCTATTTCGCGGCCAATGGCGAGATGGATTTCTGCATCGCGCTGCGCACCGCCGTTCTGAAGGACGAGACGCTCTACATCCAGTCGGGCGGCGGCGTGGTCTATGACAGCGACCCCGAGGCCGAGTATCAGGAGACGGTGAACAAGGCCATGGCGCTGCGGCGCGCCGCCGAGGATGCGGGCCTCTTCGCCCGCCGACACGGCAACGGCTGAGACCATGCGGGGGCGGCCTTCAGGGCCGTTCCCGCAGTCTGCTCAAGAGCTTACTGGGCCCGCGCAGCGCGCTTACCGCATCAGGGCGGTGACCGGCGCCAGCGCCACCGCATCCGCCCGCCCCTCGACCGTCCATTCCAGCAGGCCCTGCACCGTCTCGGGCCTTGTGTCGCCATAGACCGCCACCCGGCCCTCCTGCGCCGCCTTGAAGGCGGCACGGTCGAGCACGCGGCGGATCTCGGCCGCGTTCGCCCCCTCGGCATCGAGGCTGCGGAACACGACCGCCGCCGGGAGGCTCTGGCGCCGGGCCACCTGATCGGCGGCGTTGAGGCCGCGGTCGTGGGTCACGAGCCCCCGGCCCTGCGCCTCGAGGATGCCGACGACCTGCGTCGCCAGCGTCCGGGCCTCCTGAAAGCCGCCCGAAGGCAGGTCGATCATCCCGACCGCCTCCGGCACCGCAAGCGCGGCGGATTCGAGCATCACCTCGGCATCCGCAGCCGTCGCGCCCTCGGGCAGGCCCGTGGCGAGCATCAGCACCTCGTGCCCGGCCGCGCGATACATGGCGGCCGCGGTGGTCGCGCCGGGCTCCTGCGGGTCGATGACGAAGGTCACCGGGAACGGCAGGCCGGCCAGCGCCTCGCGGTCCAGGGCAGGCCCGCCCGTGTCGCGCAGGAGAACCGCGAACAGCGGCTTCTGCATCGGGTTCTCGAAGGGCCGCGCGTAGCGCCGGATCGGCGGCAGGTCGGTCTCGGGCGCAACCGTCGCCTGGGTCGTGGGATCGGGGTCGCCGATGCGCGGCAGGCGCGAGCCGTCTGCGGTCGTGCGCGGCGGGTCGGCCTCGATCATCCGCGGGCGCGCGGGATCGGTGATCCCTGCGGCTTCCGCCAGCATCGCCTCCTCTTCCGGCGTCAGGGGCGGAGGCGGCGGCAACTCGGCCGCGGCGGGATCGGCCTCGGCGGCGGGCACGCCCGGCTGCGCCGTCCCCTCGAGGCGGACCGGAGCGGCAAGGCTCGTGGCGGGACGCGCGGGCGCTGCGGCCTCGCCCGCCGGGGCGACCGGAACCGCGGGTTCGAGCGGCACCGACTGCGGCCGGGAAGCGGTGCGGGTGTCGGGCGACGAGGTGTCGGGCACGTCCGGGACGGCCACGGGCAACATCTCGCTGCGCGACGGTGCCCGGTCGGCCGCCGGCAGGACCGGCGGCGCGTCGGGCAGAGGCCGGGCGAACTCGGATCCGGCGGGCGGCACGAGATCCGTGGCGGGGCCCGCGGGCACGGCCCCGGCCGCCATCGGCACGGAAGCCGGATCGGCTCCTCCGGCGGCGTCCGCCACGGCGGCGCGATCCGAGGAGGAGGAGACATCCGCGGCCACCGTCGCGGGCTCGGCCTTGACGGAGGGCCAGGTCGTGCCCGGAGGCCGCGCCATCTGCGAGGCGACGGCGAGGCCCACGCTGCCCACGATGCCGCCCATCAACACGCCCGAAAGGAAACCCCGGCTCATCTGGCCACTCCTGCCCACTGCCCCTCGCGCCGGCCCGTTCCGGGCCTTCATGGGGCATTTCGCGCGTTTCCCGCGCCGTTCATCCCCTTGACGCCCCTGCGCCCGTCGTCCCATGTATAACGCGACCGTCGCAAGGGTTCACCCCCTATCCTCCACATCGCCTCGGGGTGCCGCAAGATGCTGCTTCTCATCGACAACTACGACAGCTTCACCTACAACCTCGTGCATTATCTGGGGGAACTCGGGGCCGAGGTCGATGTGCGGCGCAACGATGCGCTCGACGTGCAGGCCGTCATGGCGCTCCGGCCCGAGGCCATCGTGCTCTCCCCCGGCCCGTGCGACCCCGAGGCCGCGGGGATCTGCCTGCCGCTGACCGCCGCCGCGGCCGAGGCGAAGATCCCGCTCCTGGGCGTCTGTCTCGGACACCAGACCATCGGCCAGGCCTTCGGCGGCAAGGTGGTGCGCTGCCACGAGATCGTGCACGGCAAGATGGGCGCGATGCACCACGAGGGCAAAGGCGTCTTCGCCGGCCTGCCTTCGCCCTTCCTCGCCACGCGCTACCACAGCCTGATCGTCGAGCGCGACAGCCTGCCCGACTGCCTCGAGGTCACCGCATGGCTCGAGGATGGCACGATCATGGGGCTTCGCCACAAGACCCTGCCGATCGAGGGCGTGCAGTTCCACCCCGAAAGCATCGCGTCCGAGCATGGCCACCAGATGCTGCGCACCTTCCTCGACAGCGCCCGGGTGGCGGCATGAGCGACCGGCTGAAGCCGCTGATCGGCACCGCGGCCACCCGCCCCCTCACCCGCGAGGAGGCGGAGTTCGCCTTCGAATGCCTGTTCGAGGGCGAGGCCACCCCCGCGCAGATGGGGGGCCTTCTGATGGCGCTGCGCACCCGCGGCGAGACGGTGGATGAATATGCCGCAGCGGCCACCGTCATGCGCGCCAAGTGCCACAAGGTCCGCGCGCCCCACGGGGCCATCGACATCGTGGGCACCGGGGGCGACGGCAAGGGCACGCTGAACATCTCCACCGCGACCGCCTTCGTCGTGGCGGGCGCGGGCGTGCCGGTCGCCAAGCACGGCAACCGCAACCTCTCGTCCAAGTCGGGCGCCGCGGATGCGCTGACCGAGATGGGGCTCAATGTGATGATCGGCCCCGAGCGGGTCGAAGAATGCCTGATGGAGGCCGGGATCGGCTTCATGATGGCGCCGATGCACCATCCGGCGATGCGCCATGTGGGGCCGGTGCGGGCTGAGCTGGGCACGCGGACGATCTTCAACATCCTCGGGCCGCTGACCAATCCGGCGGGCGTGAAGCGGCAGCTGACCGGCGCCTTCTCCCCCGACCTCATCCGGCCCATGGCCGAGGTTCTGGCCGCGCTCGGATCCGAGAAGGCGTGGCTCGTGCATGGCGGCGACGGCACGGACGAGCTGGCGATCTCGGCCGCCTCGAAGGTGGCCGCGCTCGAGGGCGGGCAGATCCGCGAGTTCGATCTGCACCCCGAGGAGGCGGGCGTTCCCGTCCACCCGTTCGAGGAGATCGTGGGCGGCACGCCGGCCGAGAATGCGCAGGCCTTCCGCGCGCTGCTCGAGGGCGCGCCCGGCGCCTATCGCGACGCGGTGCTGCTGAACGCGGCGGCGGCGCTCGTGGTGGCTGATCGGGCCGCTACCCTCGTGGAAGGGGTAGAGATCGCCACCGAAAGCATCCTGTCCGGTGCCGCCAAGGCGAAGGTCGCCCTGCTGGTCCGGCTGACGAACGCCGCCTGACGGCCAAGAGACAAAGGGGGACCGGCCGGCGATGAGCACCATTCTCGACCGCATCAAGGCTTACAAACTGGAAGAGATCGAGGCCCGCAAGGCCGAAAGGCCGCTGGTCGCGGTCGAGGATGCGGCCCGCGCCGCGCCTGCGCCCCGAGGCTTCGCCCGGGCCCTCTCGGCGGCCGCCGCGACCGGCTACGGGCTGATCGCCGAGATCAAGAAGGCCAGCCCCTCGAAGGGCCTCATCCGCGAGGATTTCGACGTGCCCGCGCTGGCCCGCGCCTATGAGGCGGGCGGCGCCACCTGCCTCTCGGTCCTAACCGACGGCCCGTCGTTCCAGGGAGCGGACGAGTTCCTGCGTCAGGCCCATGACGCGGTCAAGCTGCCCTGCCTGCGCAAGGACTTCATCTACGACACCTATCAGGTGGCGGAGGCCCGCGCGCTCGGGGCCGACTGCATCCTCATCATCATGGCAAGCGTCAGCGACAGCCAGGCGCTCGAACTCGAGGCGGCGGCGAGCCAGTGGGGCATGGATGTGCTGGTCGAAGTTCATTCGCGCGAGGAACTCGCGCGGGCGGAACATCTGAAATCGCGGCTCATCGGCATCAACAACCGCAACCTCGACACGTTCGAGGTCTCGCTTGACGTGACGCGCGATCTGGCGCGACGCGTGCCCGAGGACCGGCTGATCGTCTCCGAGAGCGGGCTTTACACGCCCGACGACCTTGCCGACCTCGCCCGCTACGGCGCCCGCTGCTTCCTGATCGGGGAAAGCCTGATGCGGCAACAGGATGTCGAGGCGGCCACCCGCGCCATCCTCGCGGCGCCGCTCACCTCGCAAGGCGGCATCTGATGGCCGGGCTGAGCCACTTCGATGAGGCCGGCCGCGCGCATATGGTGGATGTGTCCGACAAGCCGGTGACGGCCCGCGTGGCCGTGGCCCGCGGCGAAGTGCGGATGAGCGCGGCGACGCTCGCCCTCGTGACCGAGGGCCGGGCGGACAAGGGCGATGTGCTGGGTGTCGCACGGCTTGCCGGGATCATGGCGGCGAAGCGCACCGCCGACCTGATCCCGCTCTGCCACCCGCTGCCGATCACCAAGGTTGCGCTGGACCTGACGCCCGACCCGGGCCTTCCGGGCATCGTGGTCGAGGCCACCGTCCGGACCGGCGGCCAGACCGGCGTCGAGATGGAGGCCCTGACCGCCGTCTCGGTCGCCTGCCTCACGATCTACGACATGGTGAAGGCGGTCGAGAAGGGCATGGAGATCACCGGCATCCGCCTGCTGCTCAAGGATGGCGGCAAGTCGGGCCGGTTCGAGGCCACGCCATGATCCGGGTCGAGGAGGCCCTCGAGCGGGCGCTGGCGCTCGCCTCTCCGTTGCCGGTCGAGAAGGTGCCGCTGGCCTCGGCCTCGGGGCGCGTGATGGCGCGGCCGGCGGTGGCGACGCGCGATCAGCCGCCCTTCGATGCCTCGGCCATGGACGGATATGCGGTGATCGGCGATCCGCCGGCGGGCGCGACCTTCGCCGTGGTGGGCGAGGCCGCGGCGGGCCACGGTTGGCAGGGCGGGCTCGAGCCCGGACAGGCGGTGCGGATCTTCACGGGCGCGCCCGTTCCACCCGAGGCGACCCGCGTGGTGTTGCAGGAGGATGTGACGGTCGAGGCGGGCGTGATCCGTCTGGCCTCGGCGGCCACGGGCGGCGCGCATATCCGGCCGAAGGGTCAGGACTTCCGCGCCGGTGACAGCCTGTCGCCCCGGCGCCTGCGGCCGAACGACCTGGCGCTTCTGGCCGCGATGAACATTCCCGAGGTCACGGTGACGCGCCGCCCGGTGGTGGCCCTGATCGCCACCGGCGACGAGCTGGTGATGCCCGGCGAGGTGCCGCGCCCCGATCAGATCATCGCCTCGAACAGCTTCGCGCTGAAGGCCCTGGTCGAAGCCGAGGGCGCCGAGGGGCGGCTTCTGCCCATCGCGCGCGACACCGAGGACGAGCTGCGCACCGTGCTGGATCTCGCCTCGGACGCCGACCTGATCGTGACGATCGGCGGCGCCTCGGTGGGCGACCACGATCTCGTGGGCAAGGTGGCGGCCGAGATGGGGCTGGAGCGCGCCTTCTACAAGATCGCCATGCGCCCCGGAAAGCCGCTGATGGCGGGCCGCCTGCGGGACGTGCCGATGCTGGGGCTGCCGGGCAATCCGGTCTCGTCCATCGTCTGCGCGCATCTCTTCCTGTTGCCGATGCTGCGCGCGATGCTGGGGCTGCCGGCTGGTCCGGCACCCATGCGAAGGGCGGAACTTGCGGTTGCCTTGCCGCCAAATCCCGCCCGCGCGCATTACATGCGCGCGCGCCTGACCCCGCGCGAGGGGCTGCCGCTGATCGAGCCCTTCGGCTCGCAGGACAGCGCGCTGCTGCGGCTGCTGGCCCAGGCGGATGCGCTGCTCGTGCGGCCGGTGGATGACCCGGCGCGCGAGCCGGGCGAGGCGATGGATTACATTTCCCTGAACGCTTGACACAAAGCGGGAACGCGGGCAGAACATGCGGTGAACCCTTCGACGGAGGTTGCCGCCGTGCTGACACGCAAGCAGATGGAACTGCTGGACTTCATCAAGACACGGATGGACCGCGACGGCGTGCCGCCCTCGTTCGACGAGATGAAGGATGCGCTCGACCTGCGGTCGAAGTCCGGCATCCATCGGCTGATCACCGCGCTGGAAGAGCGTGGCTTCATCCGCCGCCTTGCCCACCGCGCCCGCGCGATCGAGATCGTGAAGCTGCCCGAGGCGATGGAGCGGGCGGGCTTTGCCCCCCGTGTGATCGAGGGCGACCGGACGGAGCCTCCTCGGGGCGCGCGCCCGGTGGAAACGGCGAACGCGCTCGATCTGCCCCTGATGGGCCGGATCGCGGCGGGCCTGCCGATCGAGGCCATCACGGACGGGGCGCAGTCGGTCACGGTGCCGAGCATGATGCTGTCGGGCCGCGGGCAGCACTACGCGCTGGAAGTCCGCGGCGATTCGATGATCGAGGCCGGGATCAACGACGGCGACATCGTCGTGATCCGCGAGCAGCAGACGGCGGACAATGGCGACATCGTGGTGGCGCTGGTCGCGGATCATGAGGCGACGCTGAAACGCTTCCGTCGCCGCGGCGGCATGATCGCGCTCGAGCCCGCCAACGCCTCCTACGAGACGCAGGTCTATCCCGACCACATGGTCAAGGTTCAGGGCAGGCTCGTGGGGCTGATCCGCAGCTACTGACGGCGCACCGCGGCTCAGGGGCGGCCGCTCCAGAGCCTCCGGTCGGCGCGCGCGGGCACCATGCGCAGCCCCTCGGCCTCCGGCCAGATGGCCAGCGCGCCGGTGCGGGCCAGCACGGACTGGTCGATCAGCTGACAGCCCGGAGGAACCGGCCCCTCGTGCCGCGCCGCGAGGATCACCAGCTGCGCCGTGGCGCAGGCCTCGGGCATCCGATCGGCCGCTCCCTTTCCCTTGAGGGCCACCCCCTCGATCCCGGCCATCGAGAAGCGCCGCGCGCCGCGAGGTCCGTCAAATCCCGGTCGCGCGGCGGCGGCCGGCTGATCCGCCAGATCGCCGTCGTTCTCAAGCCAGCTTCGCGCGGCAAAGCCCCCCCCCCGTGCCGACGACAGCGCCCGGCCCTCGGGGCCCAGAAGGCCGACCAGCGCCCCATCCGACGAGACGAGGAGCGGCGGCCGGTCCGCCTGCGCCCAGAGCAGGAAGGCCCCCGCCATGCCGACCAGCCCTGCATGGCGCGCCCTCCCCCGCCAGAGCATGAGCCAGAGCCCTCCGAGCGTCAGGATCGGCAGCACCCACGGCCCCGGCGAGGCCACTGCCCCGACCGAGCCGGGCAGCGCCGCCACCCAATGCGCCACCCAGAGGATCCAGCGCGCGCCAAGCTCCATCGCCCAGAGCGCCGGGAACGACGCGCCGAAGGGGGCAAGCAGCGCCGCAACCCCGGCCGCGGGCATCACCAGCAGCTCCATCATCGGCACGGCGATCAGGTTGCCCATCAGCCCGTAGGTCGCGATCCGGTTGAAGTGGGCCGCCGCGTAGGGGCCGGTCGTGACACCGCCGATCACCGACGAGACGAACAGCAGGAACACCGGCGCCACGAAGCGCGACATCGTGCGGGGATGGACCCGTTCGCGCAGCGCGTTGAAGCCCCAGATCAGGCCCGCCGTGGCGGCGAAGGACATCTGGAAGCCGGCCTCGAGCAGGGCCTCGGGCTGCCAGAGCAGGATCACGCTGGCCGCCAGGGCAAAACTGCGCATCGACAGCGCCCTCCGGTCGGCAAGGATCGCCGCCAGCATGACGGCAATCATCACGAAGGCGCGCAGCGTGGGCACGTTCCCCCCCGACATCAGCAGGTAGAAGCCGGTGGCGAGGAAGGCCACGCACGCCGCGATCTTCTTCGTCGGCAGGCGCAGGGCGAGCGGCGGAACAAGGGCCAGCCCGTGCCGCACGAGCCCGAAGACAAAGCCCGCGAGAAGGCTCATGTTCAGGCCCGAGATCGCGAGGATATGCGCCAGCCCCGACAGCCGCAGATCCTCCATCGTGGCGGCGCTGATGCCGGCGTAGTCGCCGGTCAGCACCGCGGCGGAAAAGGCGCCGGCCTCGCCCGGAAAGCGATCCTGCACGCCGATGCGGACCGCCACACGCAGCCGGTTCACGAGGCTGTCGCCGCGCGCCGCCGGCTCGAGCATCACGACGGGCGTCCGCGTGTAGCCCACCGCACCCAGCCGGTCGAAGAAGGCCATGCGGCGGAAGTCGAAGCCGCCGGGCTCGGCCGGGGGCAGCGGCGCGTCGAGATGGCCGGTCATCATCACGACCATGCCGGGCTTCGGCTCGAAGGGCTGCAGGCCATGAACGGTCACCCTCACCCGCTCGGGCGTGCGCTCGGGCGGGGTCCGTTCCAGCACCAGACGGTCGAGCGTCAGGCGCAGCGCGTCGGTCTGCGAGCGGTCGATGGACAGCACCCGCCCCTCGATCGCGCCGTAATAGTGAAAGCCGAGGATCGGTGCCGCCAGCACAGCGGCCCTGAGGCCGGCCGCGAGGAACCCCGCCGCGATACAGGCCAGCGCCACGATCGGAGGATGGAGGAGTTCGGGCGCCTTCCAGCGGCCGAGGAGGCCAAGGAGGGCCAAGGCCAGCGCCAGCGCATAGGCGGGCCATCCCGGCTCGGCCGACGGCACGAACCAGATCCCGATCCCGATCCCGAGGAACACCGGCACGAAGGGGAACAGGAAGCCCCGCGCTTCGGCCAGAGCCACGAGCGGAAGCGCCAATGCGCGCACCTTGTTTCCCGATCCGTGATTGCCTAGACAGGCCCGATCCTGAGCGCCTGATGGTTTCAGAAAGGTTAATCCACCCATGTCCGCCGCGTCCGAAAAGCCTGTCGTCACCCGTTTCGCCCCGTCGCCGACCGGCTATCTGCACATCGGCGGCGCCCGGACGGCGCTGTTCAACTGGCTCTTCGCCCGCGGTCGCAAGGGCACCTTCCTGCTGCGCATCGAGGACACCGACCGCGAACGCTCGACCCCGGAGGCGACGGACGCGATCCTGCGCGGGCTGACCTGGCTGGGCCTCGACTGGGACGGCGAGGTGGTCAGCCAGTTCGCCCGCAAGGATCGCCACGCCGAGGTGGCGCGCGAGATGCTGGCACGGGGCGCGGCCTACAAGTGCTTCTCGACCCAGGACGAGATCGAGGCCTTCCGCGAGGCCGCGCGGGCCGAGGGCCGTTCGACCCTGTTCCGCAGCCCCTGGCGGGAGGCCGATCCCTCCACCCATCCCGATGCGCCCTATGTGATCCGCATGAAGGCGCCGCGGACCGGCGAGACGGTCATCGCGGATCGGGTGCAGGGCACGGTGCGCTTCCAGAACGAGACGCTCGACGACATGGTGGTGCTGCGCTCGGACGGGACGCCGACCTACATGCTGGCGGTGGTGGTGGACGATCACGACATGGGCGTGACCCATGTGATCCGGGGCGACGACCACCTGAACAACGCCGCGCGGCAGACAATGGTCTATGAGGCGATGGGCTGGGAGGTGCCGATCTGGGCCCATATCCCGCTGATCCACGGGCCGGACGGCAAGAAGCTGTCGAAGCGGCACGGGGCGCTCGGCGTCGAGGAATATCAGGCGATGGGCTATCCCGCCGCCGGGATGCGCAACTACCTGACCCGTCTCGGCTGGGCGCATGGCGACGACGAGTTCTTCACCTCCGAGCAGGCGATGGCGTGGTTCGACCTGGAGGGAATCGGACGTTCGCCCGCCCGACTCGACTTCAAGAAGCTGGAGAATGTCTGCGGCCAGCATATCGCGGTCATGGATGATGCGGCTGCGATGCATGAAATAGAGGCATATCTTGCTGCGGCGCGGAAACCCGCCTTGACCGACCTGCAGGCAGGGCGGCTTTCGGCGGCTCTTTACGCGCTGAAGGACCGGGCCAAGACCTTCCCGGAACTGCTTGAAAAGGCCCGATTCGCCCTCGAGTCGCGGCCGATCGCGGCGGATGACGCTGCGGCAAAGGCGCTCGATGCGGTATCCCGTGGTATACTGCGCGAATTGACGCCGATCCTGCAAACTGCTAGCTGGTCGAAGCAGGAGCTGGAGGCCGCCCTGACCGCCTTCGCGGGCGAGAAGGGAATGGGCTTCGGCAAACTGGCCGGCCCCTTGCGCGCCGCCCTTGCCGGGCGCACGGTGACGCCCAGCGTCTTCGACATGATGCTGGTCATCGGTCGGGACGAGACGATTGCGCGGCTGGAGGATGCCGCGGCGGCCTGACGGAGCCGCCCTCCCCTCTTCGCCGCATCCCGGTCCTCAACGGAACCGGATCCTATCGGCCTCGCGCCATTCCGCGCGACGCCGGCCCGAACGAGAGAGGGAGAAGCATGACGAAATCCGCAAAGCTCACGATCGGAGAGAAGGTCATCGACCTGCCGATCCACTCGCCCACCCTTGGGCCGGACGTTCTCGACATCCGCAAGCTCTACGCGGAAGCTGACGTTTTCACCTACGATCCGGGCTTCACCTCGACGGCGGCCTGCGAAAGCACGATCACCTACATCGACGGCGACAAGGGCGAGCTTCTCTATCGCGGCTACCCGATCGAGCAGCTGGCCGAGCGGTCGCACTATCTGGAAGTCTGCTACCTCCTTCTCTACGGAGAGCTGCCGAACGCCGCACAGGCGGCCGACTTCGAATACCGGATCACGCGGCACACGATGCTGCACGAGCAGATCCACTACTTCTTCCGCGGCTTCCGTCGCGACAGCCACCCGATGGCGACGATGGTGGGCGTGGTGGGCGCCATGTCGGCCTTCTATCACGACTCGCTCGACATCAACGATCCGTGGCAGCGTGAGGTCGCGGCGATCCGCATGATCGCCAAGCTGCCGACGATCGCGGCGATGGCCTACAAATATTCGATCGGCCAGCCCTTCAACTACCCGCAGAACCATCTCGATTACGCCGGCAACTTCCTGCATATGTGCTTTGCGGTGCCGGCCGAGTCCTACACGGTGAACCCCGTCCTCGCCAAGGCGATGGACCGGATCATGATGCTCCATGCCGATCACGAGCAGAACGCCTCGACCTCGACGGTGCGTCTGGCGGGCTCGTCGGGTGCGAACCCCTTCGCCTGCATCGCGGCCGGCATCGCCTGCCTCTGGGGGCCCGCGCATGGCGGCGCGAACCAGGCCTGCCTTGAAATGCTGCGCGAGATTGGCACTGTGGACCGAATCCCGGAATACATCCGGCGCGCCAAGGACAAGGACGATCCGTTCCGCCTGATGGGCTTCGGCCACCGGGTCTACAAGAACTTCGACCCGCGCGCCAAGGTGATGAAGGAAAGCGCCGACGAGGTGCTGGGTCTGCTGGGCATCGAGAACAACCCGACGCTGCAGGTCGCCAAGGAACTCGAGCGCATCGCGCTGGAGGACGAGTATTTCGTCTCGAAGAAGCTCTATCCGAACGTGGATTTCTACTCGGGGATCATCCTCGACGCGATGGGCTTCCCGACCTCGATGTTCACGCCGATCTTCGCGATCTCGCGGACGGTTGGCTGGATCTCGCAGTGGAAGGAGATGATCGGCGATCCCACGCAGAAGATCGGCCGCCCGCGCCAGCTCTACAAGGGCGAGAAGACCCGCGACTACGTCGATCTGCGCCACCGCTGATCGGGACATGAACGAACGGCGGCTCCTCGGGGGCCGCCGTTCCGCTTTGCCGGGCGCCTATCCCTGCGTCGGCTCTCCCGCCTCGGCCGGGCCCAGCCGGAGCCGCCACTTGCGGGGGGCGCAATCGGGCCGCAGGGCTGTCGGGTGGAGATATTCCGTCGGACAGCACAACTGCGACCGGCGCTGCCGCCACAGGAAGAGCTTGCCCCAGCCGGCATAGAGGCTCGTCATAGGGGCGCTGGCGTCGCAGGGAAACTCGGCGCGCCAGCTCTCCGGAAGTTGCAATCCACAATGGGCGGCACGCTCGAGCATCCAGACCAGCGGGATGTTGGACAGCAGGCGCGAGCCATGCCGACCGCCGTTGAGCTGGCCGCCGATGTCACCGTGGCCACCGCGGAACCAGGCCTGCTCGACGATCTGGCCGTGGTAGGGATAGTCCCAGAGCACCGGCTCGAAGACCGTGCGGGTCTCGTCCATGGCCAGCGCGTGAAAGCCGTGGCGCACCGTCCGGCCCAGCCTGTGGCTGTGGAAGGCGTGCCGGTCCTCGGTCAGCCGCCACAGCAGCGGCAGCCGCAACCCGAGGGCCTTCACGGTGTCGAAGATGCCCACCACCTCGATCTCGACCCGCGGATGACAGTAGCGGCGCGAAAAGGCTCGGGCATGGGGTCGGATGCTGCCCTGCTCGTAATGGCGCCAGGCCAGCTGGACATTGCGCTCGGTCGCCTCTTCGCGGCGCAGCAGCCCGACCCGGTCGATCACGCCCGCCAGCGAGCGCACGGCATAGGCCCCGCGCGAATAGCCGAAGAGGAAGATCCGATCGCCCGGCTGATAGTGCGAGGCGAGATAGCCATAGGCGCGGCGGATCTGGCGGTTGAGACCCCTGCCCTGCACGAGGTCGCCGATCCTGAGCCAGCCGCACCATTGCAGGCCGGGCTCGTAATAGATCGTGCGATGGACCGAGCGACGTCCCTGGCGCAGCAGTTTGAAGATCAGTCCGACGTTGGTCTCGTGGCCCGGCTCGAGCGAGGAACAGGTGCCGTCAAGCAGGATCACATGATCCACCGGCCCCCTGCGGGCACCGCGCCCAGGCGGTGTGGCCGGCTCTGTCGTGACGGTTGGATGGGTCCGCAGCCAGTGACGGATACTCTTGATCAGCGACATGCCGCAACCTCCGGTTCGACCGCGGTTCCGCCCTCGCACTGAGTCAACTGGTCGAGCGCCGACATGTAGCCCACCCACTGTTACATGGAGGATGAAGAAAAAGCCCGGGCGGAAGGTTCCGACCGGGCCTCAAAATATCACCGAGGGGTGAATGATTTACAATTTGAGCGAAAGGACGGTCGCCATACTCAGTTCGCCGAAGCCGTTGAACCGGGTGTTGGTGGCCGTGGAGTAGGCGCCCATGCCCTGGAACACCAGAAAGTCGCCTTCCGCGACATCGACCGACAGCGGCAGTTCGCCCGGCAGACGGTCCACCGAGTCACAGGTCGGCCCGAAGATGATGCGGTCGCGCGTCTCGCCCTCGCGGCGGCGGCCCTCGGGGGTCAGCACCGACACCCGGTCGATCACGCCGATCAGCGGCAGTTCGGTGAGCGAGCCATAGACCCCGTCATTGAGGAACACATGGGCATCGTCCCGCACCGCCTTGATGCGCGTGGCGAGGGTGAAGGCGTCAGCGCAGATGCCCCGGCCCGGCTCGCACACAAGGAGCGGACGGTCGGCGCCGAAGGCCTCGTCGGCCACGCGGTCGATCAGGTGGAA
Source organism: Cereibacter azotoformans (assembly GCF_021391315.1). Lineage (NCBI taxonomy): Bacteria > Pseudomonadati > Pseudomonadota > Alphaproteobacteria > Rhodobacterales > Paracoccaceae > Cereibacter > Cereibacter azotoformans. The sequence continues at coordinate 2,431,282 of NZ_CP090021.1, forward strand.
GATCGCCTCAAGCTCGGGCTCGACCCCGTTCAGCCGGTGCGAGGGGAAGCCCCCGCCCACGTTCAGCCGGGCGATGGTGACGCCGGCCTCACGCGCGATCTCGGCCGCCGTGCGGATATAGGTCTCCCACGCCGCCGGATCGGTGCATTGCGTGCCCGGATGGAAGGTCATCGAGGGGATGAAGCCCGCCTCGGCCACCGTCTTCAGCAGCTCGATCGCCAGCTCCACCGTGGCGCCGAACTTGGCGCCGAAATTGTAGGCCGCACCCGAGACCGGCAACTTGAAGCGCACCGAGATCTCGCAGCCCTCGGCCGGAACCAGCTCGATCAGCTTGGCCAGCTCGGACTTCGAGTCGACCGACCAGCTTTTCACGCCCATCTCGACGGCCACGGCGATTTCCGCGCGCGACCGGACCGGGTTGTTGTAATGCAGCGCCGCATCCGGGGCGATCCGGCGGATCATGCGGATCTCGTGCGGCGACGCCACATCATAGCCGCGGATCCCGGCCGCGGCGAGGTTCTCGATCACCACCTCTTCCGGGTTCGACTTGACGGCATAGGTCACCATGCCCGGAAAGCCGTCGATGAAACGCCGCGCCGTCGCCTGCAGGATCGACGGCGAGAAGAACAGCACCGGCGCCTCGGGAGAGATCGCGCGGAGATATTCGGCGGGGTTTGTCCAGATCGTCTTCGAGAGTCCCATCGGCGTTCCTTTCGGCCAACAAGACGCAAGCCCTCTGCCCGCGTTACATGGGGGGAGTGGGAGGCACCTGCGCGGTTTCGACAAACCAGGCCAGGTGCGTATGAGCCGCCCTTTTCCTGCAACAAAGGATGCCTCATTTGGGGCACAAATCCACCGATCAAAAGTGTTGATATGCAGCGATATGTCGGCATAATGACGAAAACTTCGGGCATTATGCATGGACGAGCTGGACCGCAACATTCTCGGCATCCTCGGTGCCGACGCACGGACCTCGGTGGCGACTCTCGCCCGCCGGTTGAAGGTCGCCCGCTCGACCATTCAGGCCCGGCTGGAGCGGCTCGAGACCTCGGGCGTGATCGCGGGCTACACGCTCAAGCTGGGCGAACAGGCCCGGCAGGGGCGGCTGCGGGCCTCGGTCCTGCTCACGATCGAGCCGCGGACACAGGCCGCGATCCTGACCCGGCTCAAGGCCATCGCCGAGGTCGAGCGCGTCTTCACCACCTCCGGCCGGTTCGACCTCCTCCTCCAGATCGCGGCGCCCTCGACGCAGGTCCTCGATCAGGTGCTCGACGAGGTGGGGGCGATGACGGGGGTCCGAAGCTCGGAGAGCCTGATCCACCTCTCGACCCGGATCGACCGCGCGGTGTGAGCGCGGGTGCGATGAGGCTTGGCCTCGGGCCGCGGCTTGGATAGACCGGGCGCAACGAATTGCGAGGCCCGACATGCCGATGGACAAGACCTTCAACGCCGCCGAGGCCGAGGCCCGGCTTTACGACACGTGGGAGAAGGCGGGCGCCTTCCGCGCGGGCGCCAATGCCTCGCGGCCCGAGACCTTCTGCATCATGATCCCGCCGCCGAACGTGACGGGGTCGCTGCACATGGGTCACGCCTTCAACAACACGCTGCAGGACATCCTGACGCGCTGGCACCGGATGCGTGGCTTCGACACGCTCTGGCAGCCGGGGCAGGACCATGCCGGCATCGCCACCCAGATGGTGGTCGAGCGGGAACTCGCGAAAGCCGGCCAGCCGGGCCGCCGCGAGATGGGCCGCGAGGCGTTCCTGTCGAAGGTCTGGGAGTGGAAGGAGCAGTCGGGCGGCACGATCGTCAACCAGCTCAAGCGCCTCGGCGCCTCGTGCGACTGGTCGCGCAACGCCTTCACGATGGATGCCAACTTCCAGCGCGCCGTGCTGAAGGTGTTCGTGGACCTCTACGAAAAGGGCTTCATCTACCGCGGCAAGCGGCTGGTGAACTGGGATCCCCACTTCGAGACGGCGATTTCGGATCTGGAAGTCGAGCAGGTCGAGGTGAACGGCAGCATGTGGCGCCTGCGCTACCCGCTGGCCGATGGCGCGACCTACCGCCACCCGGTCGCCTTCGACGAGGAGGGCCGCGCGACCGAGTGGGAGGAGCGCGACTATCTGACCGTCGCCACCACCCGCCCCGAGACGATGCTGGGCGACACCGGCATCGCGGTGAACCCCGCCGACGAACGTTACGCCCACCTGATCGGCAAGGAGGTCATCCTGCCGCTGGTCGGCCGCCGCATCCCGATCGTGGCCGACGATTACGCCGATCCCTCCAAGGGCACCGGCGCGGTAAAGATCACGCCCGCGCACGACTTCAACGACTGGGGCGTGGGAAGCCGCACCGGGCTGCGCGCGATCAACGTGATGAGCGGCCGCGCGGCCATGTTCCTCGCCGAGAACGCCGACTTCCTCGAAGGCTGCACGCCGTCCGAGGAGGCGCTGGCGCTGGATGGCCTCGACCGTTACGAGGCGCGCAAGCGCATCGTGGCGCTGGCCGAGGAGCAGGGCTGGCTCGACGGCATCGACCAGGACAAGCACATGGTCCCGCACGGCGACCGCTCGAAGGTCGCGATCGAGCCGATGCTGACCGACCAGTGGTTCGTGGACACGGCCAGGATCGTCCAGCCCGCCATCGACGCCGTGCGCGACGGCCGGACCGAGATCCTGCCCGAGCGCGACGCCAAGACCTACTTCCACTGGCTCGAGAACATCGAGCCCTGGTGCATCTCGCGCCAGCTCTGGTGGGGCCACCAGATCCCGGTCTGGTATGGCCTCGACATCTGGCCCGCCCGCTTCGACGACGACGGCGATGACACGCTCGACGAGGTCGAGATCTTCGAACTGCTGGAAGACGGCGCCTTCAACCATGCCGAGCCCACGCATCATTGCGCCTTCGACTTCGACGCGGTGTCCGAGAAGTTCCTCGACGATCTCGCCTCGCTGCCGGCGCCGCTGAACCATGCGCGCGTGGTCGAGGTCGCGAGCCGCGCCGAGGCCGTCGACCGGCTGGCGCAGGCGCTCGCCGACTACAACGTGAGCGAGGACCCGACGCATCTCGTCTATCCGGTCTGGCGCGACCCGGACGTGCTCGACACCTGGTTCTCCTCCGGCCTCTGGCCGATCGGCACGCTGGGCTGGCCCGAGGATACGGACGAACTCCGCCGCTATTTCCCGACCAACGTGCTGATCACCGGCTTTGACATCATCTTCTTCTGGGTCGCCCGGATGATGATGATGCAGCTTGCCGTGGTGAACGAGGTCCCCTTCAAGACCGTCTATGTCCACGCCCTCGTGCGGGACGAGAAGGGCAAGAAGATGTCGAAGTCGCTCGGCAACGTGCTTGACCCGCTGGAACTGATCGACGAGTTCGGCGCCGATGCCGTGCGCTTTACCCTGACGGCGATGGCCGCCATGGGCCGCGACCTCAAGCTGTCCACCGCGCGCATCCAGGGCTACCGCAACTTCGGCACCAAGCTCTGGAACGCCTGCCGCTTCGCCGAGATGAACGGCGTGTGGGAGGGTCACGCAACCCAGGCCGCCCCGCCGCAGGCCACCGCCACCGTGAACCGCTGGATCATCGGCGAAACGGGGCGCGTGCGCGAAGACGTGGACGCGGCACTGGCGGCCTATCGGTTCGACGTGGCGGCCAATGCGCTCTATGCCTTCGTCTGGGGCAAGGTCTGCGACTGGTATGTCGAGTTTTCCAAGCCGCTCTTCGACACCGAGGCGGCCGCCGAGACACGCGCCACGATGGCCTGGGTGCTCGACCAGTGCATGATCCTGCTGCACCCGATCATGCCCTTCGTGACCGAGGAGCTGTGGGCCACCACCGGCAGCCGCTCGAAGATGCTGGTCCACACCGACTGGCCGTCCTTCGGCGCCGAACTGGTCGATCCCGCGGCCGATCGCGAGATGAGCTGGGTGATCTCGCTCATCGAAGAGATCCGCTCGGCCCGGGCGCAGGTGCGCGTGCCGGCGGGGCTCAAGCTGCCGGTGCTGCAACTGGCGCTGGACGAGGCCGGACATGCGGCCCTGGCCCGCAACGAAGCCCTCATCCTGCGCCTTGCCCGCCTCGAGGGTTTCACCGAGACTGCGACGGCACCCAAAGGGGCACTGACCATTGCCGTCGAAGGCGGCAGCTTCGCCATTCCGCTCGAGGGCGTGATCGACATCGCCGCCGAACGCACCCGCCTCGCCAGGACGCTCGAAAAGCTCGAGAAGGATCTCGGCGGCCTGCGTGGGCGCCTCGGCAATCCCGCCTTCGTCGCCTCCGCGCCGGAAGAGGTGGTGGACGAGGCCCGCACCCGGCTTGAACAGGGCGAGGAAGAGGCGGCGAAACTGTCCGCGGCCCTCGCCCGCCTGTCCGAAATCGACTGACCGTTGGCGCCTCCGGGCGCCACCCTCTACGGCAGGAACGGCCCGCGCCGCCCCTGCTTTCGCTCTGGAAGAAATATCCTCGGGGGGAGGCCGCGGCATGCCGCGGCCCGGGGGGCAGACAGCCCCCCGCCGCCGGACCTCAGCTCCGCACCTGGCAGTAGGGCTGCGAGCGCGTCCATGCGGCCATCTCGGCCCGCTTCGAGGCGCTGCGGAACGGCGCCCAGTCGCGCCCAAGGCCCTTGCGGCCATTCCCCGCCACCATTCCGTCGCGTCCCACCTGCCTGGCCGCGATCCGCACCGCGCAGGACAGGTTCAGCGCCCCGTCCTTCAACTCGCCCGCGCTCTGGGCCCGGCAGCCGTAGGCGCGGGCGGTCTGGGGCGCGATCTGCGTCAGGCCGATCCAGCGCCCGCCCCCGCCCGAGGCCACGGGGTTCCAGGTGCTCTCATGCTTGGCCAGCGCCGAGAGGATGCCGGTCCAGAAGGCGCGACGCTCCTCGGGCGTGGCATCGGGATAGCCGGGGCACCAGGTTCCGATGTCCTGCGGCACGATGTCGGTCAGGAAGTCGTCGCGCTGTTCGACGGCGAGCAGCGTCCGCTCGGTCCAGATCTTCGCTTCGGGGCGGTGGTCCCACCGCATGGCGGGCAGGAAGTTCCGCGCTTCCGAAGTGGGCCGCGCTTCGCCACAGGAAACCGGCAGGGCGAGCAGCAGACCGATCAGGACCATCCGGATCTTCATCCGTCAACCTCAGAGTTGCACCGCCTCACGTTGCGGCCCGCGGTTTGTGCCCGGCACCAGCGGATTCGGGCAACCCAGCCCAATTGATGTCGGCGAGACTTCGCCACCCCCTCCCTTGCCCTCTGGCAGTTCCCCGCCTAGAAACGCCCAGCGACCGGAGGTGCCCCATGCTCGACCTGACCTATGAGACCCCGAAGCCCAAGGTGATCGCCGGGGCCAAGCACGACTGGGAACTGGTGATCGGCATGGAGATCCATGCCCAGGTCTCGTCGAACGCCAAGCTCTTCTCGGGCGCCTCGACCACCTTCGGGGCCGAGCCGAACTCGAACGTGTCCTTCGTCGATTGCGCGATGCCGGGGATGCTGCCGGTGATCAACGACTTCTGCGTGGCGCAGGCGGTGCGCACCGGCCTCGGCCTCAAGGCGCAGATCAACCTGGTCTCGGCCTTCGACCGCAAGAACTACTTCTACCCCGACCTGCCGCAGGGCTACCAGATCAGCCAGCTCTACCACCCGATCGTGGGCGAGGGCGAGGTGCTGGTCGAGATGGGCCCGGGCGTCGCCCGCCTCGTGCGGATCGAGCGCATCCACCTCGAGCAGGACGCCGGCAAGTCGATCCACGACATGGACCCGAATCTCTCCTTCGTGGACTTCAACCGCACGGGCGTGGCCCTGATGGAGATCGTCAGCCGCCCCGACATCCGCGGCCCCGAAGAGGCGGCGGCCTATGTGGCGAAACTCCGCCAGATCCTGCGCTACCTCGGCACCTGCGACGGCAACATGCAGAACGGCAACCTGCGGGCGGACGTGAACGTCTCGGTCTGCCGCCCCGGCGACTACGAGCGCTATCAGGCGACGCAGGACTTCTCGCATCTGGGAACCCGCTGCGAGATCAAGAACATGAACTCGATGCGGTTCATCCAGCAGGCGATCGAGTATGAGGCGCGGCGCCAGATCGCCATTCTCGAGGACGGCGGCAAGGTGGTGCAGGAAACCCGCCTCTACGATCCCGACAAGGGCGAGACGCGCTCGATGCGCTCGAAGGAAGAGGCGCACGATTACCGCTATTTCCCCGACCCGGACCTCCTGCCGCTCGAGATCGAGCAGGCGTGGGTGGACGAGATCGCGACCTCGATGCCCGAGCTGCCGGACGCCAAGAAGGCCCGCTTCATGAGCGATTACGGCGTGACGGATTACGACGCCAACGTGCTGACCTCCGAACTGGAAGCGGCCGCCTTCTTCGAGGCGGTGGCGAAGGGGCGCGACGGCAAGCAGGCGGCGAACTGGGTCATCAACGAACTGTTCGGCCGGCTGAACAAGCAGGGCCTGACGATTGCCGAGGCGCCGGTGAGTGCCGCACAGCTCGGCGGCGTGCTGGACCTGATCGCCACGGGCGAAATCTCGGGCAAGATGGCCAAGGACCTGTTCGAGATCCTCTGGACCGAAGGCGGCGATCCGGCCGAGGTGGCGGCGGCCCGCGGCATGAAGCAGGTGACCGACACCGGCGCCATCGAAACCGCGGTGGACGAGATCATCGCGGCCAATCCCGCGCAGGTCGAGAAGGCCAAGGCCAACCCCAAGCTGGCGGGCTGGTTCGTCGGCCAGGTCATCAAGGCCACCGGCGGCAAGGCCAATCCCGCGGCCGTCAATCAGATCGTGGCGCAGAAGCTCGGCCTGTAAGGGATTCGGCGGGGCGACGCGGGTTGACCGAGGCGGATCGGCTGTTCCCCGCGCGGCAGGGTGGCCCCGCCTGCCCTGCCTCTTGGCGCTCGCCGGATCCGCCCTAGATTCTCGCCCCAGCAAGCGAGATTCCAGATCATGCCCCGATTCGAATACAAGGTCGTCCCCGCGCCGCGCAAAGGCGAGAAGGTGAAGGGGGCCAGGACGCCCACCGACCGCTTTGCCCATGCGCTCACGCAGATGATGAACGAGCTTGGCCGCGACGGCTGGGACTATCTGCGCGCCGAGACGCTCCCCTGCGAGGAACGGGTCGGCTTCACGGGCAAGACGACCACCTACCAGAACCTGCTCATCTTCCGCCGGGTGGTCGAGGAGGCCCAGACAACGGACCGGCTTCCGGCGGACCTGCCGGCCTTCTTCCGCCCCGAAGGAACGCCGGCCCCGTCCGCGCTCGCCTCGAGCCTCCGGCCCGGCGCGGACGAGGGCCAGCGAGGGCTGACCGCTCAGGCCCCGGAGGGACATGCGCCTTCGCTTGGCCCGGCACGCGGCGGGCTGGCGGCCGAATAGGCGCCCGGCGTCCTCATCCTGCCGCGCTGAGCGCTTCCGGCAGGGCCTCGGCCAGGGCGGCCAGATCCTCGGGCTGGCCGCAACTCACGCGGATGCAGCGGTCGTGGGGTGCCACGAAGGGCATCCGCACGAAGATGTCCCGATCCGCCAATGCGCGGAGAATGGCACGCGCGTGGGCTCCGTCCCGTCCGCAATCGATCGTGACGAAGTTCGTGGCCGAGGGCAGCGGCGCCAGCCCGCAGGACCGTGCGATCCGGCCGATCTCGTCGCGTGAGAGGGCTACCTGCGTCCTCACCTGCACCAGCCAGTCCTGATCGGTGATGGCGGCCAGCGCACCGGCCTGGGCGATCCGCCCAACACCGAAATGGTTGCGCACCTTGTCGAAGGCGGCGATCAGGCTGCGCGCGCCGATCGCATAGCCCACCCGCAGGCCCGCCAGCCCATATCCTTTCGAGAAGGTGCGGAACCGGATGACCCGCGGATCCTCGGGGTCGATGTCCGGGGCCGTCCCGTCGGGCGCAAGCTCCACATAGGCTTCGTCGAGCGCAAGGAGCGTCCCCTCGGGCAGGTTGTCGATCATCGCGCGGATGGCGGCGGCGGGATGGTGCGAGCCCATCGGATTGTCCGGGTTCGCAAGGTAGAGGATCTTCGCCCCGACCTCACGGGCGCGGGCCACGAGAGCCTCGGGATCCTCGTGATCGCCGCGATAGGGAACCTTGTGCAGCCTCCCGCCAAAGCCCGTGACGTGGAAGGCGAAGGTCGGATAGGCCCCGTCAGAGGTCACCACCGCATCTCCGGGCGCCACGATCAGCCGGACCAGCAGGCCAAGGAGGCCGTCGATCCCCTCGCCCACCATCACCTGATCCGGCGCCACCCCATGATGCGCCGCGATCGCGCCCCGCAACTCATGCATCTCGGGGTCGCCATACATCCAGACCTCGGACGCGGCGAGCGTCATCGCCGCCACGGCCCGCGGGGACGGCCCGAAGAGGCTCTCGTTCGCGCCGAGCCGGGCGCGGAAGGGCCGGCCGCGCGCACGCTCCTGCGTTTCGGGGCCAACGAAGGGGACGGTGGAGGGCAGGCTCTCGACGAGCGGGGTGTAGCGCGGTGCGGTCATGGCGCCGAGTTGAACGCCATCCCGCGCCGCCGCGCAAGGGGATGCCGCAGCGGTGCCTAGCCCCGTGCGTAGCGCAGGGCGCCGCGCAGGCTGGTCATCTGCAGGATGCTGACCGCGGGCGAATGCTGCCCGCCCAGCGCCAGCGTCGCCTCGCGCAGCATCTCGATCCCGTCCTCGGACTTCGCCGGCAGACGCTCGGCGGGGATGGGGCGGCCCATGGTGATGCGGAACGGCTGGCGGTGCTTGTTCAGCACCTCATGGAACAGCGTGATGTCGCGCAGCGTCGGGTGGATCAGGTCAAAGAGGTAGAAGAGCGTCGAGTTGCGGGCCCGGATGTTCACCGGCACCACGGGCAGGTCGAACTTGCGCGCGATCATCGCGGCCGAGGCCATCCACGGCCGCTCCATCAGCTTGAGTCCGGTGCGCTTCGCCAGCCGCCCCGACGGAAAGATCACCCCGAGTCGCCCCGTCTCGATGGCGCGGCGGGTGTAATCCATCGTCTCGCGCGTCTTCTGGTGGCTGCGCTTTTCGGGACGCCATTCGACCGGGCAGATCATCTCCTCCATCTGCGGCAGCACGCGGAGGATGTCGCGGTTGGCGTAGAAGAAGAGGTCAGGCCGCAGGGGCGCCAGTGCGCGGTGCAGGATGATCCCGTCGGCAATCCCCGTGGGATGGTTGCAGACCACCAGCGCCGGCCCGTTGCGCGGCAGGTTCTCGAGCCCGGACACCTCGACATCGCGCGCGATCATCGCGGCCACGCGGCGCATGATCTCGGGTGCGGGGTCGTCCTTCAACGTCTCGCCGATCTGGACGGTGCGATCGTAGCTCAGGACCCGCGTCAGCAGACGCCGGCACAAGTCATGGTGCGGGCGGCCGGAAAAGAGCCACGGCGCACGCTCCTCGATGAGCGGATCGATTCGGGACTGCATCATGAGCGATACCAATGGCCTCCTGCTCTCGCATGACATGAGGCTGAGTCGTTCTGACCGGCAAGCGCCGGCCTTTGCGCGCCTTCGCACTCGGCAGTCATCCGCCGGTCAGAACGCCTGTTTCGGGCCAAGGTTCCCCTCCTCACCCGCGCCTCATCCGCCCGGCCATCTCGCCCAGATCCCGGCTGAGGCTGGGCGCGGCAAGAATGCGGTCGAGTTCGGCCACCATCATGGCCTGCCGATCCGCATCGTAGCGCGCCCGCGTCTCGAAGGCGGTGGACATGCGTGCCGCCGTCTGCGGGTTCAGCGGATCGAGCCGGATCAGCCAGTCCGCAAGCAGCCGGTATCCGGCGCCCGACGCATGGTGAAAGCCCGCGTGATTGGCCGAAAGCGCCCCGATGACCGAGCGGAAGCGGTTCGGATTCTTCCATTCGAAGGCGGGATGGGTCGTCAGCCGCTCGACCGTCGCGCCCGTCTGGTCGGGCGCCGCATGGAGGATCTGCAGGGCGAACCACTTGTCCATCACCAGACGGTCACGGCTCCACCGCGTCTCGAAAAGGCCCAGCTCCTCCTGCCCCCGGCCGATCTCGAGCAGGCAGGCCAGCGCGCCGACCTCTTCGGTCATGTTGTTGGCCGCACGGAAGGCGGCCTCGGCGCGCGCCCCCCCGTCGCGCCGGGTCACGAGCCCCAGCGCCGCCAGCCGCAGCGCCCGCCGTCCCGCCGCCCGCGCCTCGGGCGAGAAGGGTCCGGGTTCGGCCAGCGCGTCGATCAACGCCCCCAACTGCGGCTCGAGCCGCTGGGCCAGCGCCTCGGCCATCCGCTCGCGCGCGGCATGGATGCGCGCCGGATCGGGCACATGACCGGCCGAATGGAGCGTGTGCGCCATGTCATCCTCGCCCGGCAGACGCAGGGACAGAGCCCGGAAGGCGGGGTCGAGCGCATCATCCACCGCCACCCGCGCCAGCGCATCGAGCCAGTCCGGCCCCGGCTGCGCCCCCTCGGTCACCATGCGCGCCAGCACGTCCTTGGCGAGCGCGCGGCCGGCCTCCCACTTGTTGAACGGGTCGGTGTCATGCGCGAGCAGGAAGGCGCGCTCCTCGGGCGAGGTCTCGCGCTCCAGCACCACGGGCGCCGAGAAACCGCGCAGGATCGACGGAACGGGGCGGCTCGCGAGCCCGTCGAAGGTGAAGCTCTGGCGCGGCTCGGTCATCTCGAGAACGGTCGTCGGCACCACCTCGTCGCCGTTCGGGTTCAGAAGGCCCACCGCGATCGGGATGACCTTGGGGCGCTTCACCGGCTGGTCCGGGGTCGGCGGGTTCACCTGCTCGAACTCCAGCGTGTAGCGGCCCGCCTCGAACCGGTCCGAGACCTTGAGGCGCGGCGTCCCGGCCTCGGAATACCAGAGCTTGAACTGCGAGAGATCCCGGCCCGTGGCATCCTCGAACACCGTCAGCCAGTCCTCGATGGTGGCCGCCTGCCCGTCGTGCCGCTGGAAATAGAGGTCGAGCGCGCGGTCATAGGCCTCATCGCCCACGAGGCGCTTGAGCATCCCGATCACCTCGGCGCCCTTCTCATAGACGGTGGCGGTGTAGAAGTTGTTGATCTCGATATAGTCCTCGGGGCGGACGGGGTGGGCGAGCGGCCCGTCATCCTCACGGAACTGGCGCGCGCGCAGCGTCAGCACATCCTCGATCCGCTTCACGGCGGCCGAGCGCATGTCCGAACTGAACTGCTGGTCGCGGAAGACCGTCAGGCCTTCCTTCAGGCACAGCTGGAACCAGTCGCGGCAGGTGACCCGGTTGCCCGTCCAGTTGTGGAAATATTCGTGCGCGATGATCGCCTCGATCCGGGCGAAATCGTCGTCGGTCGCGGTCTCGGGCAGGGCCAGCACATACTTCGAGTTGAAGATGTTGAGCCCCTTGTTCTCCATCGCGCCCATGTTGAAATCATCGACCGCCACGATGTTGAACACGTCGAGGTCGTATTCGCGGCCATAGACCTCCTCGTCCCATGTCATCGAGCGGATCAGGCTGTCCATCGCATAGCCGCAGCGGGCCTCGTCGCCCGGCCGGACCCAGATGTTCAGGGCCACGTCACGGCCCGACATGGTGGTATAGCCCGCGCTGTGGGCCACCAGATCGCCCGCCACGAGCGCGAAGAGATAGGAGGGTTTTGGCCAGGGATCGTGCCACTCCGCCCAGCCGGGACCCGAGGCCACCTCGTTGCCGTTCGACAGCAGCACCGGCAGGTCGCTCTCGATCCGCACGCGGAACGGCGCCATCACGTCGGGCCGGTCGGGATAGAAGGTGATCTTGCGAAAGCCCTCGGCCTCGCATTGCGTGCAATACATGCCGTTCGACATGTAGAGCCCTTCGAGCGCGGTATTGGCGGCCGGGTCGATCTCGACCTCGGCCGTGAAGGTGAAGGCGCCCCCGGGCAGGCTGCCGGCAGGCAGGGTGAGGCCGGTTGCGTCGGGAGAGGCCGTGACGGGCGCGCCATCGACCGCAGCCGAGACGAGCTTCAGCCCTTCGCCATCGAGGCGCAGGTCGTGCCGCCCCGGCAGGGCGGGGTTCGGCCGGAACCGGATCTCGGACAGGACGCGCGTCTCGCCCGGCGCGAGACGGAAGACGAGCGAGACGGAGTCGACGAGATGGCTGGGGGGGCGGTAGTCGGCGAGGCGGATCGGCGTGTCGGTCATGATCTTCTCCTGGACCTTCAGCCTAGCCCGCGCCGCGCCGCGCGCAAGGCCCGCCGCGCCGGATCGCGGGAGGTCGCACCTTCATCGCAAAGCCTGGTATCAGGGCGATGACGCTCCGGGAAGGTGCGGTGGGCGGCACCGCACAGGATGGCCGCCCGTCACGCCACGAAGCCTGAGACCACGAGCCCCTTGCCCTTCCCGCCCGATCCGCTAAGCCATGTTCCATGAATGTTCTGGTATGGTTTCGCAACGACCTGCGGGTGACGGATCACCCGGCGCTGGCCCGTGCGGACGGGCCTGCGCTGCCCCTCGTCATCGTCGATCCGGCGGAATGGGCGGATCCGGCTCGATCGGGGCGGCAATGGGCCTTTCGGGCCGAGTGCCTGCAGGACCTGCGCGAGGCGCTTGCGGCGCTTGGCGCGCCCCTCGCCCTGCGTGTGGGCGATCCCCTGACCGTGCTCGAGACGCTCTGCCGTCTGCACCGGATCGGACGCATTCTCTGCATCGAGGATCCCGCCTGCCATGCGCTTGATCGACGGGCTCAGGCCTGGGCGGCGGCCGCGGGGGTGGAGTTCACGGCCCTCGCACCGGGGCCCGGTGCGCCTGCAACGCTCACTCCGCTGCCGGGGGTCGAGCCGGGGCCGATCCCCCCGGCCCGGGCCCTCAGGATCGCCGAGGACCGCTGTCCGCACCGCCAGCCGGGCGGGCGGATGCAGGGACGGCTGTTGTTGCAGAGTTTCCTCGAACGGCGGGGCGAGCACTACCGGGACGGGCGCGACCGGCCGCTGGGGGCCGAGCGGATCTGCTCGCGCCTGTCGCCGCATCTCGCGACCGGCACGCTGTCGAGAGTCGAAGTGCGCGCGGCCGTGACGGCGCGGATGGAAGAGGCCGGGCCGGATTGGACGCGCAGTCTCGGCGCCTTTCGGGCGGCGCTTGCGCAGGCCGATGTCGCGCGGGGGGCTGTCTGCCCCCCGGCCGCCCCGGAAGGGGCGGCTCCCCCCGAGGATATTTTCGCCAGAATGAAGGACGGGATCGCCTCGGGAGCGGCGCGGCGGGAGGCGCTTCGTCTGGGTGAGACCGGGCTGCCGTTTGTGGATGCGGCCGCCCGGGCCCTCTCGGCGACCGGCTGGCTGCCGGCGCGGCTACGCGGCCTGCTGGTCTCGGCCGCGATGCACCATCTGCGTCTGTGCGAGCGGACGGCGGGTGTGGTCATTGCAGCGGGCCTGACGGACCATGCCCCTGCCGTCCACTGGGCGCGGGTGCGGCGGGCGGCGCGTGCCCGTCCCGTGGATCCCCTGGGACTGGCCGCGGCGCTCGACCCGGAGGGTGCCTTCACCCGCCGCTGGCTGCCGGAGCTGGCCGACGTGCCCGACCTGTTCCTGCAGGCGCCCTGGCGCTGGGAAGGCGCGCGGCAGCTTCTCGGGCGGCGCTACCCCGAGCCGCTTGTCGATCCGGCGACGGCCATCCGCGAGGCTCGTCGCCGCCTCGTCCTGTCTATGCCGGATCGGCTGGAACCGTCGGACATGCGGGCGGTTCGAGGCACACGCGGGCGGCGCGGAACCGACCCGGGGCAGCTTTATCTGGATCTTTGAGGCCGCCGGGAAGATTGGTCATCTTTCATGACCAGATGGTTGAATGCCGGCAGCTTTGTCCGTAATGCTGCGACAGATTGTCAACAGCGGGAGCAGGGCCTTGACCGACCGGATCGAGAAGCACGGGTTGCAGGTGGACACGCGCCTTGCCGAGTTCGTGGCGCGCGAGGCCCTGCCGGGCACGGGTGTCGGCGAGGACGCCTTCTGGGGGGGGCTCGCCCGGATGGTGCGCGAACTGGGGCCCGGAAACCGCGCGCTTCTTGACCGTCGGGCCGATCTGCAGGCGCGGATCGATGCCTGGCATCGGGATCGGCGTGGCCAGCGCACGAGCCTCGAGGACTACACGGCCTTCCTGCGCAACATCGGCTATCTGGTGCCGGAGGGACCGGATTTCACGATCGAGACCGGCAACGTCGATCCCGAGATCGCCGAGGTTGCAGGTCCGCAGCTGGTCGTGCCGGTGATGAACGCCCGCTACGCGCTGAATGCGGCCAACGCGCGCTGGGGCTCGCTCTATGATGCGCTCTACGGCACGGACGCGCTTGGGGATGCGCCGCCTGCCGGTGAGTTCGATGCCGAGCAGGGCGCGCGCGTGATCGCCTGGGGGCGGCAGTTCCTGGACGAGGTGGCGCCGCTCGCCGAGGACAGTCATGCCGAGGTCGAGAGCTACCGGATCGCGAACGGGGCTCTCGTGCCCGCGCTGAAGGAGCCTGCGCAATTCGCCGGCTACGCGGGGCCGGCCGGGGCACCGAGCGCGATCCTCCTCGCGAACAACGGGCTGCATCTGATCCTCGACATCGACCGTGGGCACCGGATCGGGGCGACGGACCGGGCGGGTGTGGCCGACATCCGGATGGAGTCCGCGCTGTCGGCCATCATGGATTGCGAGGATTCCGTCGCGGCCGTCGATGGCGAGGACAAGGCACTGGCCTACGGCAACTGGCTGGGCCTGATGCGCGGCGACCTGCGCGAGGCGATCTCGAAGGCCGGGCGCATGTTCGTGCGGGAGCTGGCGCCGGACCTGTCCTTCACGGCGCCCGATGGCGGCACGATCACGCTCAAGGGCCGGGCGCTGATGCTGGTGCGGAACGTGGGCCATCTGATGACCACGCCCGCCGTGCTGGACGAGGCGGGCGAGGAGATCTTCGAGGGGATGCTCGACGCCTTCGCCACGACCCTCTGCGCCATCCATGACCTGCGCAAGACCGCAGGGCCGCGAAACTCGGTGACCGGCTCTGTCTATGTGGTGAAGCCCAAGATGCACGGGCCTGAGGAAGTGGCCTTCGCCGACGAGATCTTCACCCGGGTCGAGGAGGCGCTCGGCCTGCCGCGCTACAGCGTCAAGCTCGGCATCATGGATGAGGAACGCCGGACGTCGGTCAACCTCAAGGAATGCATCCGCGCGGCGAGGCACCGGGTGGCCTTCATCAACACGGGCTTCCTCGACCGGACCGGGGACGAGATCGTGACCGGCATGGAGGCGGGCCCGATGGTGAAGAAGGGCGACATGAAGGCCTCGCGCTGGATCGCGTCCTACGAGGACCGGAACGTGGACATCGGCCTTGCCTGCGGGCTGCGCGGCCGGGCTCAGATCGGCAAGGGCATGTGGGCCATGCCCGACCGGATGGCCGAGATGCTCGCGACCAAGATCGCTCATCCCCGTGCGGGCGCCAATTGCGCCTGGGTGCCCTCGCCCACGGCGGCGACGCTCCACGCCACCCACTATCACCGCGTGGATGTGAAGGCGCGGCAAGAGGAGATCGCGGCCGGTGGCCCCCGCGGCAGCCTCGCCGACCTGCTCACCCTGCCCGTGGCCGAGGGCGTGAACTGGTCGGATGCCGAGCTGCGGCAGGAGATCGAGAACAACGCCCAGGGCATCCTGGGCTATGTCGTCCGCTGGGTCGATCAGGGCGTGGGCTGCTCGAAAGTGCCCGACATCAACGACGTGGGCCTGATGGAAGACCGCGCGACCTGCCGGATCTCGAGCCAGGCGCTGGTGAACTGGCTGCACCACGGGGTTGTCTCGGAAGAGCAGGTACTGGCGGCGCTGAAAAAGATGGCGGCCGTCGTGGATGCGCAGAACGCCGGAGACCCCGCCTATCGCCCCATGGCGCCGGATTTCGACGGTGCGGCCTTCCAGGCGGCCTGCGATCTGGTCTTCAAGGGCCGCGAGCAGCCTTCGGGCTACACCGAGCCCGTGCTTCACGACCGCCGCCTCCAGGTGAAGGCCGAGCGCACGCCGCAGGTGAGCCGCGCCTGACCGGCAGGGCGCGCTCCCTTTCCGGGCGGGCGCGCCCTCCTCCATTCACTCTGGCTCAAATATCCATGCCACGGCGGCCCCGCGCGGGCCGCCTGACAGGCGTGCGCCGCCCGAGGACGGCTTTGTCAGCCGTCCAGATCGAGCGCCAGCGCATGAATGCGCCCGACCAGATCCTGCCCGAGCGCCGCATGCACCGCCCGGTGCCGTTCAAGCCGGCTCCTGGCCGCCATCGCGCCCGCGCGCATCCTCACGTGAAAGTGTGTCTCGCCACCCTCGCGCCAGCCGGCGTGCCCCCGATGCTTCTCGCTTTCGTCCGTCACCTCAAGCTCATGCGGGGCGAAGGCCGCCTCCAGCCGATCACGAATTTCCTCGACGACGCCCATCCTGTGCCTTCCCCTCTTCAATCCGGCGCACAAAGCCCTAAACTCACGCCTCCGAGTCGGAAAGGCAGAAGAAATGACGAACCGCCCCCCCTTCGAATTCGACATCCGGGTCTCCTCGGACAAGAAGCGGCGCAAGACCGGGCGGCGGGGCATGTCGGGTGCCTTCGAGACCTCGAACCGGCAGTGCGAATATCCCGGCTGTTCCGAAGCGGGCATCTACCGCGCGCCCAAGTCGCCCGACCTGCTCGACGAGTTCTTCTGGTTCTGCAAGGACCACGTCCGCGAATACAACCTCAAGTGGAACTTCTTCCAGGGTTCGGGCGAAGAAGAGATCAATCGCATCCTCGAGAAGGACCGGCTCTGGGGGCGCGAGACCCAGCCCTTCGGCAAGCGCCCCGACGAGGGCCGCGTCTGGTCGCGGCTCGGCGTGAACGACCCGATGGAGATCCTTGGCGAGAAGGCCACGCAGAACCCCGGCAAGGTCGCCAGCACCGCGACGCGCAAGCTGCCGCCGACCGAGCGCAAGGCGCTCGAGATCCTCGATGCGCGCGATACCTGGACCAAGCTCGAGATCCGCAAGCAATACAAGAGCCTCGTCAAGGACCTGCACCCCGACATGAACGGCGGCAACCGCGCCGACGAGGAGCGGCTGCAGGAAGTCGTCTGGGCGTGGGACCAGATCAAGGACAGCCGCTACTTCCGCGAGTGAGGCGGCCATTCGCGGCGCGGGCAGGATGACGCGATGCCTGCCCGCAGCCGCACCGGCAACCATCGGCCTGGCGCCGCTGCCGGCCGAAGGCCCTGCGCGGCGGGCCCTTCCCCTTGCAGGCCCTCTCGATATGTTTCATCAAAGGCCGGGTGCGCCGCGAGCGGGCGCCCGAAGTGGAAACAAGGCGGACGGAATGCTGGACATGACTGTGAAACCCACTGAGGAAATTTCCGTTCGCGAGACCTTCGGCATCGACACCGACATGAAGGTGAAGGGCTTCGCCGAGCGCGCCGACCGCGTGCCGGATCTGGACCCCACCTACAAGTTCGATCCCGACACCACGCTCGCGATCCTTGCGGGCTTTGCCTACAACCGCCGGGTGATGATCCAGGGCTACCACGGCACCGGAAAATCCACCCACATCGAGCAGGTGGCGAGCCGGCTGAACTGGCCCTGCGTGCGGGTGAACCTCGACAGCCACGTCAGCCGCATCGACCTGATCGGCAAGGACGCGATCAAGCTGGTGGACGGCAAGCAGGTCACCACCTTCCAGGAGGGCATCCTCCCCTGGGCGCTGCGCAACCCCTGCGCCATCGTCTTCGACGAATATGACGCCGGCCGCGCCGACGTGATGTTCGTGATCCAGCGGGTGCTGGAAACCGACGGCAAGCTGACGCTGCTGGACCAGAACGAGGTGATCACCCCTCACCCGTCCTTCCGGCTGTTCGCGACCGCCAACACGGTCGGCCTCGGCGACACGACCGGCCTCTATCACGGCACCCAGCAGATCAACCAGGGCCAGATGGACCGCTGGTCGCTGGTGGCCACGCTGAACTACCTCAGCCACGACGCCGAGGTGGCGATCGTCCTGTCGAAGAACCCCCATTACAACACCGAGAAGGGCCGCCGGCAGATCAGCCAGATGGTGACGGTGGCCGACCTCACGCGCACCGCCTTCATGAACGGCGACCTCTCGACGGTGATGAGCCCGCGGACCGTGATCTCCTGGGCGCAGAACGCCGAGATCTTCCGCAACATGGGCTACGCCTTCCGGCTGACCTTCCTCAACAAGTGCGATGAGCTCGAGCGGCAGACCGTGGCCGAGTTCTACCAGCGCTGCTTCAACGAGGAACTGCCGGAAAGCGCCGCCTCGATGGCGATGAAATGAGCGTTGCGGCGCTGGCCGGGCGCATCGCGGACGGCGAGGCGGCGCGCGCGCGCGCCAGGCGCCAGATCCTGACGCTCGTTCCGCTGCTGGCTCTGGCCGGTGCGGGGCTGGGGCTTCTCCTCTTCGGAGGCGTCGGCACTGCGCTTGCGCTGGCACTTGTCGGCACCTCCCTTGGATCGGCCAGCGCCGGCATCGCGCTGATCGCGGCCCGCCGGCGGCTGACGCGCCTTGCGGCCGAGCAGCCAGACCTTTATCCGGCGGCGCTCGAACGATACCGGATGGTGATGGCGACCGAGCGCGCCTCCCGCTACAAGCTCTTCTGCTGACATGGATCAGGCCGCGGTCGCCGCACGCCTGGCCGAGCTTCACGGCCGCCTGGAAACCCTGCGCCGGCAGGCGCGCCTTCTGGCGGCAGCGGCCGGCATCGTGGCCGCGGCCGCCCTGTGGATGGCGGCGGGCTCGGCCCTGATGGCGCTGGCCGCGGGGCTGCTTGCGGCTCTTGTCGCGGGCCTGCTGGCGCGGATGCGGGCCACGGCTCCGCTGCGCGCACTGGCCCGGCTCGAGCGCGAGCATCCCGAGGCCGTCGCCCTCGCCATGGACCGCTACCGCCTGACGCTTGCGCTCGAACGGGCCGAGCGGTGGAAGCTCTTCCGCTGACTCCCCTTGTCGGCATCCCGCGCGGGTGCTTTATCTGAGGCATGAGCAAGCCCACCGACAATCCCGCCGATCCGTTCAAGAAGGCCCTCGCCGAGGCGACCAAGACGCTCGCCGACGACCCGGACATGACGGTGACCTTCTCGGTCGATCCCGCGGGGATGAACCGCGAGGGGATGCGCCTGCCGCAGGTCAGCCGCCGGATGACGCGCGACGAGGTGATGCTCGCCCGCGGCACGGCCGACGCCTTCGCGCTGCGCCGCCGGTATCATGATGATGCAATCTCGGCCCGCTACCTGCCGCAGGGCCAGATGGCGCGCGAGATCTACGAGGCGATGGAGGCGGCCCGTTGCGAGGCGGTGGGCGCCCGCACCATGCCGGGCACCGCGGGCAACATCGACGCCCGGATCGGCCACGAGGCCGAGCGCAAGGGCTATGGCCAGATCACGCAGGCCGCGGATGCGCCGCTCGCCACGGCGGCGGGCTATCTTGTGCGCCATCTGGCGACGGGGCGCACCCTGCCCGGCGGCGCCGACAATGTGATGGAGCTGTGGCGCGGCTTCATCGAGCAGCAGGCGGGCGGGACGCTCCAGAACCTCGACGAGGTGCTGGCCGATCAGGCGGCCTTTGCACGACTGGCCCGCAAGGTGATCTCCGATCTGGGCTACGGCGACCAACTCGGCGACGATCCGGACACGGACGAGCAGGACGACGCGGGCGAGGACGCGGAGACCGACGAGGACGAGTCGCAGAGCCAGGGCGAGGACGACTCCGACGAGTCGCAGGAAGCGCAGCCCGAGCGGAGCCAGGAGGAACAGCAGGATCCCAGTCAGGCGCAGGTCTCGATGGAGGACCAGCCCGACGCCGATCAGGGCGAAGAGGTGGAGATGCCCGACGGCGAGGCGCCGCTCGAGCCGCCTCCCCCTGCCCCGCACTCCGAGGCCGACCCCGCCTATACGGTCTTCGCCACCGACTTCGACGAGGAGATCCGCGCCGAGGATCTGGCCGAGCCCGCCGAACTCGAGCGGCTGCGCGCCTATCTCGACCAGCAGCTCGAACCGCTGAAGGGCGCGGTCAGCCGCCTTGCCAACAAGCTCCAGCGCCGGTTGCAGGCGCAGCAGAACCGCAGCTGGGAGTTCGACCGCGAGGAGGGCATCCTCGACGCCGGCCGCCTTGCGCGGGTGGTGGCCAACCCCACCACGCCGCTCTCCTTCAAGGTCGAGAAGGACACCGAGTTCCGCGACACCTGCGTGACGCTGCTGCTGGACAACTCGGGCTCGATGCGCGGCCGGCCGATCTCGATCGCCGCGATCTGCGCCGATGTGCTGGCGCGGACGCTGGAACGCTGTCAGGTCAAGGTCGAGATCCTGGGCTTCACCACCCGCGCCTGGAAGGGCGGGCAGAGCCGCGAGAAGTGGCTCGCCGCCGCAAGGCCGCAGCAGCCCGGTCGGCTCAACGATCTGCGCCACATCATCTACAAGGGCGCCGACGCGCCCTGGCGGCGTGCGCGGGAAAATCTCGGATTGATGATGAAGGAAGGGCTCCTCAAGGAGAACATCGACGGCGAGGCGCTGGAATGGGCGCACCGCCGCCTGAGCCACCGCCCCGAGGCGCGCAAGATCCTGATGGTGATCTCGGACGGGGCGCCGGTGGATGATTCCACCCTGTCGGTGAACCCGGCGAGCTATCTTGAAAAACACCTCCGCGACGTGATCTCGATGGTCGAGCGCAAGCGGCAGGTAGAGCTTATCGCCATCGGCATCGGCCATGACGTGACGCGCTACTATGCCCACGCCGTCACGATCACGGATGTGGAGCAACTGGCGGGCGCCATGACCGAGCAGCTCGCCTCCCTTTTCGACGCCGATCCGAAGAAGCGCATCGGCAAACGGCGGGTGGCCTGATGTTCCAGACGTTCCATGCGACTTCCTCCCCGGCCCAGGGGCCGGCCCGGCTTGCGGCGCTGCGCGCGGCGCTGGCGGCCGACGGGCTGACGGGGTTCATCGTTCCACGCTCGGATGCCCATCAGGGCGAATATGTGGCCGCCCGGGACGAGCGTCTCCAGTGGCTGACGGGCTTTACCGGATCGGCCGGCTTCTGCATCGTGCTGCCCGACCTCGCGGGCGTCTTCATCGACGGCCGCTACCGGGTTCAGGTGAAGCATCAGGTGGATCCCGGCCATTTCACGCCCGTTCCCTGGCCCGAGGTGCAGCCGGGTGACTGGCTGCGTGAAAATCTTTCCCAAGGCACGATCGGCTTCGATCCCTGGCTCCATACGGCCGATGAGATCTCGCGGCTCGAGGCGGCGCTGGCGGGCTCCGACATCAGCCTGCGCGCGGTGGAGAACCCGCTCGACCGGCTCTGGGCCGACCAGCCCGAGGCACCGATGGGGCGCGCCTTTGCCCATCCCGACGCCCTCGCAGGCGAGACGGGCGAGGCCAAGCGCCAACGCCTCGCGGCTGCGCTTGGCCTCGCCGGGCGCAAGGCCGCGGTCCTGACGCTGCCGGACTCGATCTGCTGGCTGCTGAACATCCGGGGCGCCGATGTGCCGCGCAATCCGGTGCTGCACGCCTTTGCCGTGCTGCATGACGACGCCCGCGTGACGCTCTTTGCCGACGCCGCGAAGTTCGACGAGGCAACCCTCGTGCATCTGGGCCAGGGTGTGACCCTGCGCCCGCCGCAGGCCTTCGTGCCGGCCCTGCGCACGCTCGGCGGCCCGGTTCAGGTGGATCGCAAGACCGCCCCGCTGGCCGTGACGCTCGAGCTGCAGGATGCCGGGATCGAGGTGGCCGACGGCGACGATCCCTGCCGGCTGCCAAAGGCCTGCAAGACCCCGGCCGAGATTGCCGGCATGCGCGACGCCCACCTGCGCGACGGGGCCGCGATGGTCGAGTTCCTCTGCTGGCTCGACGCCGAGGCGCCAAAGGGCGGCCTCACGGAAATCGCCGTGGTGACCGCGCTCGAGGGCTTCCGCCGGGCAACCAACGCGCTCCACGACATCAGCTTCGACACGATCTGCGGCGCAGGGCCCAACGGCGCGATCATGCATTACCGCGTGACCGAGGGCTCGAACCGCCCCGTGCAGCGGGACGAGCTGCTGCTCGTCGATTCGGGTGCGCAATATGCCGATGGCACGACCGACATCACCCGCACCATTGCCGTGGGCGACCCCGGCGAGGAGGCGCGCGAGTGCTACACGCGGGTGCTGCAGGGCCTGATCGCCATCAGCCGCGCGCGCTGGCCGAAAGGTCTCGCCGGGCGCGACCTTGATGCGCTGGCGCGTTACCCGCTGTGGCTTGCGGGACAGGACTACGATCATGGCACCGGCCACGGCGTCGGCGCCTTCCTCTCGGTCCACGAGGGACCGCAGCGGATTGCCCGCATCTCGGAGGTGCCGCTCGAGCCGGGCATGATCCTCTCGAACGAGCCGGGCTACTACCGCGAGGGCGCCTTCGGCATCCGGCTGGAAAACCTGATCGTCGTCGAGGAAGCGCCGGCGCTTGGCGATCATCGCCGGCAGCTGTCGTTCGAAACCCTGACCTTCGTGCCGTTCGACCGGCGGCTGATCCTGCCCCACCGTCTCTCGCTGCCCGAGCGGGAATGGCTGGATGCCTACCATGCGGATGTTCTCGAAAGGATCGGATCGCGCCTCTCACCCCCGGCGCGGGCGTGGCTGGGGGCGGCGGCTGCGCCTCTTTGACCTCTTGCCCCGCGGCTGACGCGGCGGCATGATTTGCTGCATTGCAGCACAGTGAGGGACTTTCCGATGAACGATCACATTCACCTGCGCAAGGCCGAGGGCAAGTGGGTCATTCGGACGGACTCGGCTGTTCTGGGCGAAACCCTCAACGCGATCGAACTGACCGAGGGCAGCCGCGACCCGGTGATCTATTTCCCGCGCGAGGATGTGGCGATGGTCATGTTCGACAAGAGCGACAAGACCACCGCCTGCCCCTTCAAGGGCGAGGCGAGCTATTACTCGATCGTGGGCGTCAACGGCACGCTGAAGGACGCGGCCTGGTCCTACGAATCGCCCAGGGAAGGGCTCGAGGCGATTGCGGGTTATCTCGCCTTCGCGCCGGACGTCACCAAGGTCGGCCAGTACTGACGGCGCAGGGCGGCGGGCACCGTCAGGCCGCCGCCGCCTCGGCCGAGACGCGGCGGATCCGCTCGACCATCGCGCGCAGTCCATTGGACCGTTGCGACGAAAGATGCTGGTCGAGCCCGAGCCGCGTCAATTCGTGCGCGGCATCGACCTTCCCCACCTCGGCCACCGTGAGACCGGAATAAAGCGCGTGCAGCACGGCGATCAGGCCGCGCACGATCATCGCATCGCTGTCGCCGTGAAAGTCGAAGCGCGCCGCCCCGCCCTCTCCCTTGATCACCGGCCGGATCCAGACCTGGCTCGCGCACCCCTCCACCTTGGTCGAGGGCACCTTGAACGCCTCGTCCAGCGGGGGCATCGCCTTCCCAAGCTCGATCACATGGCGGTATCGATCCTCCCAGTCGTCCAGGAAGTCGAACGTCTCGGCGATGTCTTCGAAGGCTTGCGTGGCCATGGTCTTCTCCGTTCCTGCCGCCAGAGGTAATCACCGAGCCGCGTCAGGTCCAGCCCTGTGCGCCCGTGCTTTTCAAAGCCCGCCGCATAGGCTAGCCAATGGGCAGGAAAAGATGCGGGGGATGAAGGAATGAGACGACCGCTGCTCGTGGGGCTCGCGCTGGTCCTGGCACTCGGGGCCTGCGGCTCGCGGCTCAATCCGCTGAACTGGTTCGGCGGTTCCGAGGCCGCACCCGCGACCCTGGCCCCCGCGGCCCCTTCGGGTCCGGCGCAGGACGCGCGCCCGCTGATGGCGCAGGTCGTCTCGCTTGATGTGGAGCCGAACCGGGGCGGCGCCGTGATCCGTGCGGTGGGTCTGCCGCCCACCCAGGGCTACTGGGACGCCGAGCTTGTCGCGCGGCCGGTTCAGGATGGCGTGATCACCTACGAGTTCCGAGCCCTGCCCCCGCCGGGCCCCGCGGCCGTCTCGACCCAGGCCTCGCGCGAGGTGACGGTGGGCGCGTTCCTGTCGGCCTACCAGCTCCGCTCGATCAACCAGATAACGGTCGTGGCCGCCGGCAACGCCCTCACCAGCCGCCGCTGAGGTGCCGCGGCGGCCACCCGGCCGCCGCGCAACCTGTCAGAGCTTGACCACCCGCACATCGTTGCCCTTGGCCGAAAGCGCGATCTCACCCCGGCAGAGCCGCAGCGCATCGGCGCCGAAGGCTTCCAGCCGCCAACCCTTGAGCGTCGGCAGGTCGCGCTCGCCCGCCGCGATGGCGTCGAGATCCGAGGCCGAGGCAATCAGCCGGGCCGCCACACCAAGGCTCTCCGACTTGGCCTTCAGCAGCACCCGCAGCAGATCGGCCAGGGCCGGGTTCACCTGAAGCTGCTCGCGGGACAGGTCGGGCTTGGGAAGATCCTCGGCCTTCACCTCCATCCCCGCCTTGACCGCAGCGAGGATCCCGTCCGCGATATCCCCCCGCCGGCCCTCGCGCAGCAAGAGCCGCGAGCGACCCAGTTCCTCGACATTCGTCGGCCGCGTCGAGGCGATCTCGAGAAGGGCATCGTCCTTGAGCACCCGCGAGCGCGGAACGTTGTTCTTCTGCGCATATTCCTCGCGGAAGCGCGCAAGCTCCTTGACCACCGCAAGGAAGCGGCCCGAGGTGGTGCGGGTCTTGATCCGCAGCCAGGCTTCCTCGGGGCGGACGGTGTAGGTCTCGGGGTCGGTGAGGATCGCCAGCTCTTCCTCGACCCACCGCTGCCGGCCGTTCTTCTCGATCTGGGCCGAGAGCCACTCGTAGATCACCCGCAGATGCGTCACGTCGGCAATGGCATAGGTCTTCTGCGCGTCGCTCAGCGGCCGGCGCGACCAGTCGGTGAAGCGCGAGGTCTTGTCCAGCTGCTCGCGCGCGATCTTCTTGACCAGCGTCTCATAGCCCACCTGCTCGCCAAAGCCGCAGACCATCGCGGCCACCTGCGTATCGAACAGCGGCGTGGGGAAAACCCTGCCTTCGACGAAGAAGATCTCGAGATCCTGCCGGGCTGCGTGGAACACCTTGACCGTCGGCTCGTGCCGGAACAGGTCGTAGAGCGGTTCGAGCGACATGTCGGGCGCCTCGACCGGATCGACGAGAACCGCCTCGCCAGTCTTGCCGGGAAGCGCCATCTGGATCAGGCAGAGCTTGGACCAGTAGGTGCGTTCGCGCAGGAACTCCGTGTCGATCGTGACATAGGGGGCGGCCTTGGCGGCCTCGCAGAAGGCGGCCAGCGCCTCGGTGGTGGTGATCGTCTTCATCCAGATCCCGCGTCTCGGGGTTCACACGGGTTCGTCCCGCGCCTTCCGCTATAGGCGCCGTGAGGAGAAAAGGAAAGACCGATGGGCGCTTGGGTCAGGCCAGCCAGATCGGCGTGCGGTCGCCCGATGCAAAACGGCGCAGAACGGCCGGATAAAGCACATGTTCGCGCGCAAGCACCCGGGCGGCCAGGCTGTCGGGCGTATCCCCGGCCAGCACCGGCACCCGCGCCTGTCCGAGGATCGGCCCGTCGTCCAGCGCGGCCGTCACCTCATGCACGGTGCAGCCCGCCTCGGTGTCGCCGGCCTCGAGCGCCCGCCGGTGCGTGTGCAACCCCTGATACTTGGGCAGCAACGAGGGATGGATGTTCAGCATCCGCCCCTCGAAACGCGCGACGAAATCGGCCGTCAGCACGCGCATGAAGCCGGCAAGACACAGAATGTCCGCGTCGGCCGCGAGGATCGGCTCGAGCAGGGCCGCCTCGAAGGCGGCGCGGTCGCCCCGGAACGGCCGGTGATCCACCGCCGCAACCGGCACGCCGAGTGCCGCGGCCCGGGCAAGCCCCCCCGCCTCGGGGTCGTTCGAGGCCACCAGAACCGGCCGCGCCGGATGATCCCCCACCATGCTGCGCACGAGAGCCAGCATGTTCGAGCCTCCGCCCGAGATCAGGACGGCGACACGTTTCACAGCAGGCGGCCGTCGTAGCTCACACCCTGGCCGGGGATCACTTCGCCGATGCGCGTGACGGTCTCGCCCTCGGCCTCAAGCAGGGCCGCGATCGCGTCGGCGCGGTCGGCGGCAACCACCACAATCATGCCGATGCCGCAGTTGAACGTCTTGAGAAGCTCCGGCTCGGCCATCGCGGCGGTCTCGGCGAGCCAGCGGAACACCGGCGGCAGGTCCCACGCGCCGAGGTCGATGCGCGCGCCCAGCCCCTCGGGCAGCACCCGCGGCAGGTTCTCGGTGAGCCCGCCGCCCGTGATGTGGGCCAGCGCATGGACGCCGCCCGCGCGGACGGCGGCCAGAGCCTGCGTCACATAGAGCCGCGTCGGCGCCAGCAGCGCCCGCCCCAGGCTGTCCCCGCCGAACGGCGACGGCGCATCCCAGGCGAGCCCCGAGAGTTCGACGACCTTGCGCACGAAGGAATAGCCGTTGGAATGGACCCCGTTGGATGCGAGCCCGAGCAGCACGTCGCCCGCCGCGACCCCTCGCGGCAGGTCCGCGCCACGCTCCATTGCGCCCACGGCGAAGCCCGCAAGGTCGAAGTCCCCCTTGTGGTACATGCCCGGCATCTCGGCGGTCTCCCCCCCGATGAGGGCGCATCCCGAGGCCGCGCATCCTTCGGCAATGCCTTCGATGATGCGGGCCGCCTGATCCAGCTCGAGCTTGCCCGTGGCGAAATAGTCGAGGAAGAAAAGCGGCTCTGCCCCTTGGCAGACGAGGTCGTTCACGCACATGGCCACGAGGTCGATGCCGATCGTATCCACTTCGCCCGTGTCGATGGCGATGCGCAGCTTGGTTCCCACCCCGTCCGTGGCCGCCACCAGCACCGGGTCACGGTAGCCCGCGGCCTTCAGGTCGAAGAGCGCGCCGAACCCACCCAGGCCCGAGACTGTGCCGGGACGCGCCGTGCGCCGTGCGGCGGGCTTGATCCGCTCGACGAGCGCGTTGCCGGCGTCGATGTCCACGCCTGCGTCTGCGTAGGTCAGACCCTTCTGCTGTTCGGCCATCTTTCATCCCTGCAGCTGCCTGCGGCCGCTCTAGACGATCTCCGCTGGCTTCGCAACGCGAAGCACGCTTGACCCGCCTGCGGCGAGGCCTTAACCGGACTCCATCCGGGCCTGTAGCTCAATGGTCAGAGCAGGGCGCTCATAACGCCTTGGTTGGGGGTTCGAGTCCCTCCGGGCCTACCATTCCAGCATTCTGTCCTGCCAAAACAACGGAGGGTGTCCCATTTTTCGGGACCGTGGGACACTTGTAGCGGCAGACGCGAGGTTCCGGCCAATCGAGCGGCTCCCTTGAGGACACGGTCCGCACCCTCAAGGTGGGCGAGACCGGACCATGCGCAGGTCGAGAAGGCGGCGCCTCTTCGGCCGCCCCGCGCAGCGTACAGGGCTCGGGAGATCCATGAGGCTCGAAGCATGATGACCGCTTCAGCCCTGAGCAGTCGGTCGTGCGGAGCGCAGCGCGAGGTCCGGTGTAGGCATGACCGGGCGGAGACCTGACATTCGCGGCATCCGGCACTTGAGGTGCGCCAAGCGCAGAAGCAGCCATTCGAAGGCGCCACTTTTTAGGGTTTACATACATGCAGACTACCATACACGGCACGAGCGGCCATATGATTTAGATTCATGCCTTCCAGGACTTTCAGCCCAGAGCCATTATCTATTTCAGTTCTTCCGGTCGTTCCGGCCAATATTTTCTTGACTGATGAAATTCCAGCGCTTCTCCTACCTCCGAGAACTCGAGAAGACTTCCGACCTTGTCCATGAGGACGTCACGAACCTCGGCAGGTGTCGCAAAGAAGAACTCCTTGCGGGCATTCACTGCATTCAGAGCTCTGTCGCGAAAGTGGTTATGAAGCTCATTCTCTAATGACACGGCGTCTTCGGAAAAGAAAAGGGCATGAACATCGAATCGAAAGGGAACGGATGCGCCGCCGAGCTCCGAGATGCGATCATTCGGTTCAAGCCGTCTTGTTAAACCGATCTTGACGACGTTGGTGCCGAATGCCCCCCGGTTCGAGATGACGTAAACATAGCCGGACCTGATATTTGCCAGCCGATATTCGTTTTGCTTTATGGCTTCCTCCAACGCCAAAAGGTTCGCCTCTAGGTCAGGGTTTCTCTCTCCCTTTTCCCGAAGGGCCTCAATGGCGTTCTCGAGGTGCTGCTTCTCCTTGGCCAGCCTCTCTCTCTCCTCAGCGAACTCCCTTTCCACGCGTTTCTCCTCGCGAAGTCTAGCCCTGTTTTCCCTTTCCGCTTCCTTCTCTTCCTGCTTCTTCATTAGCCAGTCGGCCGTCAGTTCGATCTCCCGCACTCGGAGATCGTGGTATCGCGCGCTGATCTGCATCTCCATGATCTTGCCCAGCTTCGCGATCGCCTGGCGCGACGCTTCTATCCGCTTTTTGGCGACTTCGGCATTCCCGGTACGAAGTGAACGGATGCAGTTATCGCATTCGGCGTTGTAGGCACGAAGCATCAGCTTCCCGAGGTCGTTCGACAGCTTCCGGCCCGCCGCCAGTGAGTTCTCGAACGTAAACGTAGACGAGACCTCGATGGCCTCTTGCTCCCGCACGACCTTGGCCACCTCAATCTCGATCCGTTCGAGTTCGGCTCTATATCCTGCGGCGTTCTCGAGGGGATGATGGTATCGGTAAATACCGATATCCTGCAGGATCTTCTGGTCATCGAAAGAGATGGTTTCCGTCGATGGATTGGCCGCCAATTGCGCCCGTAGCCTCGCCAACTCGGCCTTCAATGCGAAGAGTTCGTCGTGTGGAGCTTCCGGTTCAGTCGAATCATTAATCCTCTCCATCACTGGCGCCGCCTGAGGCGTGTCGCCAGCGTCGGATACCCAGAGTACCCATCCCTCAGGCATGGCAGGCCAGTTTGGGTCGGGCTTCCAGTCCTTGGGTGGCGTCCACCCCTTAGGCGGCTTGGGCCACCCCGGCGGTGGATTGAACGTCCGCCCGTCCGTCATGACTTGCGCACGCCAGTCACGTCGGCGGCGACGAGGGCGACGGGGTCTCTGGAGATCGCAGCACCGAGATGTTTCAAAGTTGCGAGCGGGACGAGGCCAGAAAGATCGAACTCCGTGAAACTGTCACGCTCGGCGCTGACGCCCACGAAAGGAAGGAAATCGAGCCGTCCCGTCGCAGGATGCCGTGCCTTCGTGCCGACCTCGAGCGAGATCGTTCGGATAAGCCCGCGCCTGTCCGCCTCGAACACCTCGTGGAGCGACCTGATCGCGACCTGATGTAAGACGCTGGAGTACCTTTTATTGATCTCAGCTTGGGACATCGGGACATCGCGTATCTCATCGGACGTCCTTACGTATTTGTACGCCTTAATTGCTGGGAAGCTGTCTGGGGCCGGGATCGTCACGCGCATCCGAAGCTCGGCTGTCTCAGGCGCGAACGAGAATTCATGCGTGACTATGAAGTGATCGGATAGGTGGAATTCTCTACGACCAGCGAGATGTACTCCTGAACCGCCTCAGCGTCTCCATATGATAGGTTCGTAATGAACTGGTCGATAGACTTATTGTGGTCCTCCAGTTCTTGTCGAAACCGATGTTTCTCTGCGGCCAGGGTCTCAACTCTTCTGGCCTCTGCCTGTTCATGGGCAGCCAACTCGTTTGCATATCGGTCTTCTAAGGCCGAAATCCGTCGGCCCCATTCCGCCTTTTGCATCTCGTAAGCTTGCTGCGCTATTGCGCGCGCCTCCTCAAGCTTCCGCTTCTTGCCGAAGAAACCTTTAGGCTTAGCCGGTTCAACATATTTAGGCTCGGGTGGATAATTTGGCCGTCTCGGCGCGACTAACGGAATCTCCAAGTCGGGCATGTCGAATGGCGTATCCAAAGGCTTTCGAAGCTTCTCGAGATCTATATGGTCGTCAACGTTGATCGTGGCAGCCAGAAGCCCTTCCAGCTCGTCGAAGACCGCGTCGATCTCCGAATTCATTCGGTCGACCTCGGCTTGCTGGGCTGCGGCATGCGCAGCCCTTACGGCCTTCTCGTAAGCTTTCCGATCGCGCTCATCCGCGATCTCTGCTTTGCGAACCTTGGCTGCATAATCCTTCGCCTGTCGTGCCACCTCTCTCCGCTCGGCGAGGTCACGACGCTCGGCAGCTTTTGCGTGACGAACACGGTTTCTCTCCGCGGCCTTCATAGCCCTCAACGTGACGCTTAGCAAACTTTTGGCCAAAGTTGATCATCCTTTAATCGATGCTCCCTGTTCAAGCCTATACGATCAGGTTCTATTGTCTACGACCGGCTCGCCATAAGTCGCTGGCGGAAGCATCGACCAAAGGCCGCTTCCGGGTAGCCGCGCCGCAGCGACGCCCTGTTCGGCGAACGACCGGTCCGGGCCGGGTGCATCGGGTCGCACAGGGCGGCCTTCCAATCCGCGACGTCCGCTCCCTGCGCTTAGCAGACAGCAGTCCTTCGGGGGCAGCTGTTCAACAGGTCACATTGTGCCCACAGGGCCATGGTCTCCAAGCAGCACCATCGCCTGGCGCAAGGGGCCGGGTCGTCTCCCCGATCACCACTCCATGTCGCTGAGAGCGGCCAAGGCATCGGCCGCCAGTACCCGCCGCTGCGCGCCCTTAGTGTAGATCTCCGACGTCTTCGCCTGGGTGTGCGCCATGATCGCCATGATCTGGTGCTGGCTGCAGCCGGCCTCCGCCAGGAGCTCGGCCACGGCCTTCCGGATGCCGTGCGAGGACTTCCCTTCAATGCCGGCCGCCGCGCACCATTTCCGGACGCGGTTGCGCAGGCTCTCGGCCGTGCTGAAGGGCTTGCCGTAGTCTGTGAGAAGATAGGTCGCCCCCTGCACCTTCTGCGCCCGGACGGCCCGCAAAAGGGGCGCCATCATCGGGATCGACACCGGCGCGCTTCCCTTCTTGCTGGGCTGGAAGTCCAGCCACAGCTCCCCTGCCCTCTCAACCTCGTGCCGGCGGCCGAGCTTGCGCGCGTCGTCGATCCGGCAGGCCGTGAACATCTGCAGCGTGAGCCACAGATGCGCCTTGGTGCCAAGAGGATGCCTGTCCCGGAACTTCTTCAGATCCTCGGGCGTCCAGGGGGCCGCCCCCTCCCCCTTCATGGCGAGCTTCTTGATGCCCTTGACCGGGTTCTCGGCGAGGAGCTCCGCCTCCTCGATCGCCCAGCGATACATGGCCGAGACGGACTTGATGAGGTTGTTCGCCTCGCCGGGCTTGTCGCGCCACTGGTCCCGGGCAGCGATGAAGGCGCTCCGCGGCGCGCACATGTCATATTCGCCGTAGATCCCGCCGCCGTCGTCGGTGGTCATGGCGCAGAGCCTGCGCAGCTGGGATCGCCGCTGCTGGAGCGTCAGCTTCGAGGCCTGTCCGGCGTCAACCAGCCGCCCGAGGTGCGCGAGATACTTGTCCACCAGCCACTGGATGGAATGGGCGACTGCGCTGCTCTCGGGCGGCGGCCCCTCCCAGCGCCGCCCCTCTCGGGCGGCCGTATAGTGGTGATAGAAGTCAGCATGGTCGGGCCCCACCGGAATGGCGGTGCGGAGCCGCTTGTTGCCCTCGGCCCGGACACGGAAACGGATGGCCCCGGACGGGAGCTTCTCGCGCAGGAGGCCCGGGAAGTTGTGCTTCACGTCGATCACCTGGTCGGCCACTGCTTCGGCCCACCACGCTGAGCCACGGGCGCCGGTTCGTCCATTGCCGCCGTGATGCGGATGGTGCCGTCCTTGGTGATCTCCATCCCCCCGACCTTCAGCCCGCATTCCTTCCAAGCGGCAATGGCCCGGCTGATCGCGGTCTTCGTGACGGTGGCTGATCGCATGTCCTAGACCTCCTCGTGTTCCTCGTTCGCGTTCGGCAGTCTCACCCACATGCCGCAGCCTCCCCCTCGGCCCACCCGCCCCACTGGTCGGCGCAGGCTTCGGCCACGCCCTCGAAGGTGCGGCTGCGGAATTTCCAGCGGTCGGGCCCCGGCGGCGCGCGGTGGACGGCCGACCAGCTCTTGTGCTCGGGCGTCCCGGGCCGGGGCGGCGTCAGCCGGTTGGTGGCGGCGAGCCGCGGCAGGCCGCGCAGATAGAAGCTCGTCGCCTTGAAGAAGGGCTCGCCGAACCACCAGGGTTGCACCGTCTGCGGCCGTGGCAGGTCGGCAGGCAGGCGGGCCCGGGCGTGCGGGTTCATCACCGGGTTCTCGACGGCCACGCGCGGCGCCGGCGCCTGCCAGCAGGCCGCAAACAGCGCAGCCCCGCGGTCGAGGTCAGCCCACAGGAAGGCCAGCCGCTCCTCGCGACCCATCCGGGCGAAAGCCTCCCGCTCTGCCGCAGCATAGGTCTCGGGGAGGCGCTTCGAGGGCTCATGCAGCCACCGGACGCCGCTGTTGCAGAGCCGCGTGCAGGGCGGGTGCGCCACGATCAGCAGATCCCAGCCGTCGGTCAGATGGTCGCGCACATCGCCGACGATGTGGCGGTTCGAGCGGTCCTCTGCCGCCAGGAGGTCGCAGGACCAGACGTCATGCCCGCGGGCAGCAAAGGCCCGGCGCATCACGCCCGAGGTCTCGCAGCCGATCAGGATGCGCAGGGGCTCAGCCACCGGAGGCCTCCACGGCCCGGCGCACTGCCTCGATGGGCACGCCGCAATCTCGCGCGACACGGCGATAGAGGCCCGGCCGGTCCTCGGGCATGGCACCGCCGAACGGAAGATACCGCGCCGTCTCCGACAGGACCTGCCGCCATGCGGACAGGATGGAGGATTTGCTCTTCATGGGACTGCTCCGCAGGTTCGGGAGAAAGGGCCCAAGCCGCAGAGGCGGCGGGCAAGTTGAACGGAAGCTGCGCGGATCGCCCGCCGCGCCGGGATGGGTCAGGCCATGCCGAGCGCGGCCTTGTAGAGATCGAGGAGCGTCTCCTCCTCGGCGAGGTCGTCGGGGGTGCGCTTGCGGAGCGCCACGATCATCCTGAGGATCTTCGGCGCGTAGCCCCTGCCCTTGGCCTCGGCCATCAGCTCCTTCTGCTGGCCGCCGATCTCCTTCTTCTCGGCCTCGAGCTGCTCGAAGCGTTCGATGAACTGGCGCAGCTCGTCGGCCGCGACCTGATAGGCGGCCTCGGCCACGGCGCGGTCGGCGGGCGTCTCCTTCATCGGCGGTTTCCGGATGCGGCCGCTGTCGATGGCGGCCGCCATGCGGTCGAGATCGGCCGCGCCGAGGCTCTCGACCGGAACGGGCCCGGAGCGCGGCGCGGGTTGCGGGGCGGCCTCCATCACATGCTCCGCATGGCGCTGGCCTGCTGGCGCATGGCCTCGGTCACGTCGGTGACATGGGCCCAGAGCACGGTGGCGACAAACAGGAAGCCCAGGAGCGCGAGCGCCCCGACGAGGAAGCCGGTCAGGTTCGGCCCGAGCGGGCTTGGCCTGCTCGTCCGGAAGGCGGGTCGCGGCCGGGCCCTCGCGAGCGTGCGGCCCATGGCGACGGCCAGCTCGTGATCCGTCAGCAGGCGGCTGGCGGCCTCGCGCATCTCGGGCGTGGGCGCGTACTCGGCACGATGGCGCGCGGCATTCAGATCGCGGGGCGTGAGGGGCAGGATCTGGCTCATGCTTCGAGCGCCTCCCGCGCCTGGCCGAGGATGGTATTGACCTCGGCCGCGGTCTCGTCATCGGCAGTGTCGAGTTGCGGGAGCCCCGCCTCGGCCGCGGAGAGCAGCAGGCGCAGCTGGGGCTCGGTCAGGTCGAGAAGGGCGAAACGGGCAACCGGCGCAGAGGCCGGGTAGCGGATGGCGGTGGCGGTCATGGCCGGGCCTCCGCGATATGGCATTGGTTGCCAGAGGGGGATAGGCGCGCACTGGCGTTGGTGAGCGGGCCGGTCCAGGCCAGCGGCTGGAGGATCATGGGCAGTCTCCCATCAAATGAACGGCCAAGGATCGACCGTCTGACGAGAAGCTATTGGGGGAGTTTCCCCATGTCAACGCTGATGTGGGGATTTACCCCCACATGCGAGCAGAATCGTGTGGGTCTCGCCCTCGGCCGCACCACCGGGGGATACAGGACGCAGCGAAACTCCAGCACTCCGGAAACCCGCGGAGGCGGGGCGGGCAGTTAAGTGCGCCTTACCACTGAGCGAAGCAGACAGCATGACGACTAAGCGCCGTCAGACGTAAACCCGCTCCACATAGTCGGGCGATAGCGTCATGAGCACTGGCGCTGCCCACTTCAACCGGACGCCATGCATGTTGTCCGCATCCGGGTTGAGCGACAGGAGGCTGAAAGTGCCCTCCTGACTGCCCACCTTGACTACCTTGAGCCAAGCCCTTCCGTCCGTATCCTCGCAGACACAAGGCGTGTTGAGTGCCTCGATCGGCACGCCCTCGGCAGCGGCACGCGTGTAGAAAAGCACGGACCCAGGGCGGTAAAGCGGCATCATGCTATCGCCCTTAACCTCCACCGCGACTATGCCGTGCGGCTTCAGCTGCGGGGGGCGGGCGACGTGATACATGCCATCGCCCTTCTCGTAGGCGTCCAGGAGATCGACCCGCGCACCCGCACCCACGCACCCGGCGACCGCAATGGGCGCGCGATCCGGGCGCGCATTCAGATCTCCCGTCATGCCGATCTGGATGATCTCATCCACCGTTCGCCCAAGCTCTCTGGCCAAGGCGTAGGCGTTGGCGACCTTGGGCGACGACTCGTTGCGGATCAGATCTCGCACTCCGGACTCGCCCATGCCTGCAGCCACCGAGAGCGGCTTCATCTTGATGCCCTCAGCCTCCATGACGATCTGCAGGCCACGCACGAAGGCGTCCAGGGTCTTCTTCTGCATATGGGGAAAGTGCCCCATACCCTCGCTCCGATCCATGGGGAAGTTCCCCTTGATTATGTGGGGGAGTTCCCCCATATTCGCCGCCATGGAACAGCTCATCTCAGACATCGAAGCCCATTGCACGGCGTGCGGGATCAGTCCGCAGAAGCTGTTGCGCGAGGCCATCAACGCGAAGTGGGGACAATGGCAGGATTGGAAGGACGGCAAGTCCAGCCCGACCATGAAGGTCGTGGATCGCCTGCGCGCCTTCATGGCTGCGAACTCGGACGTTTGTGTCGCCGATCATGACCAAGCCCTCCTGCAAATCGAAGGGGACGCGGCGTGATGTATTCCGCCTCCCCCCTTCCCCTTCATGAAATCGCTTCGTCATCGAAAGCCTTTGGTCGGGTTCAGGATGGAGCAACCATGTCAGGAAAGTCCCCCGGAAAGTCTTCCGCCAAACGGGAGGCGATGACCTATCGCGCCTTCTTCGCGGCGCGCTGGTCTCGCTTCGTGCGCGAGAACTTCGACAGTCCCGAGCATGCGGCCATGACCTTCGGTGTCGATGGATCGACGGCCCGCAAATGGTGGGACGGCAGCCATTCCCCCAGCGGGTTCGTCGTCGGCCTCGCCTACCAGAACTTCCCCGCAGAGGCGGCGACAACCCTACAGGCACAGGAATGATCACGATCATGCGCAAGGTCCTCGTGGCCGAAATCACCGCAGCCATCCACCTCGGTGCGGTGGCGGACTTCTGGGCGGCTCACGCCCGGAAGCGCTTGGGAAAACTTTCCCAACACTTTCCGCAGGACGCCCCTTGCGACGAGGCGGAGGAAACCTATCGCGACGATGGCACGCCCCGCGCCCACGGCCCTTATCGGATGCCTTCGGGCTGGTGGCTCGTGCCCTCCGCCCTCGCCGGATCTGCGATCCTCGCGACGGCCCTCGGGAGCCTTCTGTGACCGCCGCCGCGCCCTTGCCTGTACAGGACGCGGCCACTTCGCCGGGGGCTGCGGCCTCCGGCGCTTTTCGATCGAACGGGTGGGCCGCGCTGCGGCGCCATCCCGCGGGCCGTGCGGATCTCCTGCGCTGGGGCGCGACCCCGGCCCTCGTCGCGCGGCACGCGCGCTGGGGCCGGCCGGTGTATCTCGCCTCACCGTACAGCTTGCGTGCAGTCGGCCCGGACGGGCGCTGGTCGCGGGATCAGTCCGAAGCGGCCATGGCTGAGGCGGCGCGCGAGGTCGCGCGGCTCCTGGAGGTCGGCGTCACGGCGATCTCGCCGGTGGTGCTGTCGGCGGCCGCGCTCCACGCCACCATGTTCCCCCGGCTCCGGATCGACCCATTCGCTCCCGTCCTCTGGGAGGACTGGTGCCGCCCCCTTCTCACCGTCTGCGCCGCCGTCGTGGTCCCCGAGATCCGCGGCTGGGCGCAATCCACCGGCATCCGCCACGAGGTCCAGAGCGCCCTCGCCGCCCAGGTGCCCGTCTTCATCTATGGAGGCCTGCCATGACGAAGCCCGAGCGCTTCGAATGCCGCGCGGGAGGTGCCCGTGCCGCATGAACGACTGACCGAGACCGAGACCGAGCCTGCGACCGTGATCGTCGGCGACTTCTGGGAATATCCGCTGGCCTTCGGCGACACGCTCTCGAGCCACGAATGGGTGCCGCTCCACATCAACCGCCTCCTCACCTCCCGCTTCGTCGCCCGGGCGCTGGCCGAGAACCGGCGCGCCGACATCGGCACGGCGCTCCTCCTCTGGTGCGAGGCCTTCCGGCAGGACCCTGCCGGGACCCTGCCCGACGACGATCTCGAGCTCGCCCGCCTCGCGGGCTACGGCGCGGATCTCGAGAGCTGGCGCGCGGCGCGCGAGGGCGCGCTCTACGGCTGGCGCGAGACGCATATCTCGAACCAGGAGGAGGCGCCCGGCAACCGCCGGCTCGGCCATGTGATGATCGCAGGCATCGCCCGCGACATGCACCGCCGAAAGCGCGGGCGCGATCAGGCGCGGACCGAGGGCTCGAAGGCCGTGGCGCGGACGCGGGTGAAGAAGAAGCTCATCGAGATCAAATGCTCGCGCGCGGCCGAGAGCCCGGACGTGGTGATCGCCATCGCGGACTGGCTCGGCGAGCGCGATCTCTACATCACGACGGACAATGTGCGCGCGGCCTTCGAGGCCACGCGCGGGGGGCCCAAGCTCGTGCAGGTCCAATGAGTTACAGCTGTAACCGACTGTAATCGACTGCAATCCTTACAGTCATTTACAGCAATTTTCAGGGCCGGAACTGTAATTGCCCCACAGGACAGAACAGGACCGGACCCGACAAAACAGAACCTGACAAAACATCCCTTCTGCAGGGGTGAGAAGATCGGGCGGTGGCGAGACGGCAGGCGTGGCTGGCTGAGAAAGGGATGGCCATGACGAAGGCAGAGGAGCGGGCGCGGGTGAAGGCGCTGGTGGTGGACCGGCTGGAGCAGGCCGGGATGGTGAGGCGGCGCGGCACGGCCGCCGCGGCGCATGAGGCGGCGATGGCGCGGCTCTGCGAGCAGCTGGGCTACATGGGCGCGGAGAACCTGATGACGCTCGCCGAGGTGCTGATCGACAGCGCGGCGGACGGGGTCTGGCCGTCCGAGGTGCTCATCCGGCAGTTCGCGCGCGCCATCGAGGAGCCGCCGCCGGCGGAGCGGCGGCTGGTCTCGAGCTGGCTCGCCTCGGTCGAGGGACCGAAGGCCGAGGCCGGCGGGCATCTGGTGGAGCTCTACCGCTGGCTGCTGAAGCACCCGAGGCCGCCGCTCGCGATGGATCTGCGCGAGATCCGGGATCAGGCGCAGGACAATGCCCGGCGCTGCGAGCTCATCCGCGACCGGATCGACCGGGAGACCGCGAGCCGGGAGGATCGCGACTGGCTCGAGCTCTATCTCCGCGACCGGGCCCAGGCCCGCGCGCTGGTGGATGCCGGGCGCGGCCGCAAGGAAGGGGCGGCGGCATGATCGGTGGCGCGGTGGACATGCGGCGGGCAGAGCCGGTGCGGACGAGCGGACAGCAAAAGCAACAAGAACAAGGACAGGGGTGCCGCATGAGGGGCGCGAAGGGCCGGAAGGCGATGAAGGCGAAGCTGGTGAGCCTGAAGCTCGCGCCGTGGGATCTGGGGCCGCTGACGCCCGCGCAGATCGCGGGCAAGCGGATCGAGGAGGCGGCCGAGGTCGATCCGAGGACCGGCAAGGCGAGCAACCCGAACCGGGTGATCCGCACGCGGCGGGAGACCTGGGTCGGGCGCTATCACCGGCAGGGCAAGCTTTCGGTGGAGCAGGCGAACATCGCGGCCGAGCTCTTCGAAGCGGCCTCGGGCCTGCCCGCGCGCGATCCGCTGGCGGCCATCGTCCGCGTCGATACGAGCGGAGATCAGGATCCGCAGGTGGCCCAGGTGGACCGGCGCCGCAAGTTCTTCCGCATGTGGGAGGAGATCCCGACCTTCGCACGGCCGGTCATCCAGCATGTCGTTCTGGACGACCAGTCGCTCCGCAGCCTCGGCTCATGGAGCAATGCGCGGGAGGAGGCACGCCACCTCGACCGCCTTCAGCGAGGCCTGGACGCGCTCTCTGAGGCATGGCGCTGAGAAGAGCTTGACCTGTCACGTTCAAGTCGGCAGATTGCCATCATCGAAGACAAGCGCCCGGCGAGCACCCAGCTCTCCGGGCGCTTCGCTTTGGAGCCTCCCCTTGATCCGCAAACTCTGCTGCGCACCGGGCTGCGAGGAGCTCGCGCCGACCGGCCAGGCGCACTGCCCCGACCATGCCGCCGAGGCGGAGGCGAAGGCACGGGCGCGCAAGGCTCGAGCCAAGGCCGGCGCGGCCGCGCAGGCGGGTGCGGCCTTCTATGCCACCGGCCGCTGGCGGCGGGCGCGGGCGCGGTTCCTCGCGGCCCATCCGCTCTGCGCCGACTGCGCCGGGCTCGGGCTCGTGGTGGCGGCGGCCGAGGTCGACCACATCCGGCCGCACCGCGGCGATCCCGGGCTGATGTGGGACCGGGCGAACTGGCAGCCGCTCTGCCGACCCTGCCACAGCCGCAAGACCGCGCGCGAGGTCTTCCACCCACCGGGGGGCATCGCAAAATCGGAGGGGTCGGCCAGGTAACCGGCGCTCGAACCTTCCTTTTCGTGCACGGCGAATTGGCAAAAAAAAGCCCACCGGGCAGAGGGGTGAGAGGCACCGGGAGACCGGCGCCCTGCCCTCGCCCCGGCGGATCCACGACGAGCCGATGGCCGCGAGCCCCCGCTCCGCGCGGCGCACAACAGACATGATGGACCGCCGATCCCGGCGCCCCCGATCCGGCCGCGGTTGCGGCGGTGATCGGGCCGGCGCGGGCGCGGTCCCTTGAAACGAGGACAGTCACGATGCGCGGGCAGAAGCCGAAGGTCTCGAACGTCATCCCGATGAAGGGCGACCTCGCGGCGCCCGTGCCGGAGGCGCCGGAGTGGATGAGCGCGGAAGGGCGCGACGTCTGGGAGCGTCTTGCCCCGGTGCTCGTCACGAAGAAACGCCTCGAGCCTGCCTTCGAGGATCCGTTCGCGGTCTATTGCGAGGCCGTAGCCGATGTCATCCGCTTCACCGGCGACATCGCGGCCTTCGGCAGCTGGTACGAGGTCGAGACCCGCAACGGCCGCCAGCAGAAGAAGCGCGCCGTCTGGGGCCAGCGTCAGGATGCCATCGCCGTCATGAACCAGCTCGCCGCCCGCTTCGGCCTCACCCCCGTCGACGAGGCCCGCGTCCGCGTCACCGGACAGGGCGACCTCTTCGACGAGATCCTGAAGACCCTCGATGGAGCCGATTGACCATCCGGTCTCGCGCTATGCGCTCGATGTGGTCGAGGGCCGCGAGACCGCAGGCGAGCTCGTGCGCCTCGCCTGCCTGCGCCATCTGACCGACCTCGAGACCGGGCGCGACCGCGGCCTCTGGTTCGACTGCAAGGCTGCGAGCCGGATCCTCAACTTCGCCGAGCTGATCCAGCACACCACGGGGCCGCTCGCCGGGCGCCCGCTCACGCTCCGCCCCTGGCAGGCCTTCCGCCACGGTTCGGTCTTCGGCTGGAAGAAGGAGGGGGGCCTCCGGCGCTTCCGCACCACCTATCATCAGGTGGCCAAGAAGAACGGCAAGACCACCGACACGGCGGTGCCCGCCCTCTTCACCGCGCTCTTCGACCGCGAGGCCGCGCCGCAGGGCTACTGCGCCGCCACCACGCGCGACCAGGCCGGGCTCCTCTTCCGCGAGCTCAAGCGCATGATCCGCGCCTCGCCGCATCTCTCGGCGCTGATGCAGGTCTGGCGGACCTCCATCGAGGTGCCGGCGACCGAGGGGCTGATCGCCTGCCTCTCGCGCGACGGCAACAGCTCGGACGGGATCAACCCGCACTTCGCCGCCCGCGACGAGGTCCACCGCTGGACCGACCGCGAGCTCGCCGAGGTGCTGACGAACTCGATGATCGCCCGCGCCCAGCCCATCGACTGGGCGATCACCACCGCCGGCGCCGACCGCGCGAGCCTCTGCGGCGAGATGCGAGACTATGCCGAGGAGGTGGTGCGCGGCACCGTCAGCGACGACAGCTTCTTCGCCTATGTGGCCGAGCCCCCGCAGGAGTGCGACGTGGGCGATCCCCGGTTCTGGAAGATGGCGAACCCGAACCTCGGCGTGGCCTTCTCCGAGGAGCGGTTCGGCGAGATGTACCGCGAGGCCACGGTGATCTCGGGCAAGATGCCGAACTTCCGCCGGCTGCACATGAACCTCTGGACCGAAGGCGCCCAGACCTGGATCGCGCGCGACGTCTGGGACCAGGGCGCCGAGCCCTTCGATCCGCGGTCGCTCTACGGCCTGCCGGCCTGGGTCGGCCTCGATCTCTCGAAGACCACCGACCTCACCGCGATCTCGGTCGCGGTGCCGAAGGACGGCCAGATCTACCTGCTGGCCTATTCCTTCCTGCCCGAGGGGCCGAAGGGCTTCATCGCGCGGGCGCAGAAGGAGAAGCGCGAGTATGTCGCCTGGCGCGATGCGGGCTGGCTCGAGGTCCATTCGGGCGGGGTGATCGACGAGGATCAGGTGATCGAGCGGCTCGAGACGATCCGCGCCCGGTTCGACCTGCGCGAGCTCGCCTACGACCGCTGGGGCATGAAGTACATGGCGAAGGAGCTCCTGAAGCGGCGCTTTCCGCTGGTCGAGCACGGGCAGGGCTACGGCTCGATGTCCTCGCCGATGAAGCGCTTCGAGGAGGCGGTGGCGAAGGGCCGGATCCGCCACGCGGGCAATCCGGTGCTGGCCTGGGCGGTGGGGAACGTCCACCGCGACGAGGATGCGGCCGAGAACATCAAGCCGAACAAGGCGCGCTCGAAGGGCCGGATTGACCCGGCGGTGGCCGCGATCATGGCCCTCGGCCGCGCCGAAGCCGCCGAAGGCCGCCGCCGCGCCCGGGAAGTGGAGACGGCGTGAGCGGGCGATCCGCTCGCGCTGCGTGGAGGGCGGCCCTCGGGACGGAAGTGACGGCCACGACTTCTGGCGACATCTCCGGGATCACTCTTCCCGGGATCGGTGTTGCGGACATTGCTGCCGTTGACTGCCTATGTGAGCATGCCTTGAACAAGGTATCGAGGAGTAAACGGTTGAACCCTCCCTATCACGGCGGCTGCGAATGTGGCGCAATCCGATATACGGTCAGCGCCGCGCCGATAGTTGTTTATGCGTGTCACTGCACGATCTGCCAGACCCAGTCGGGAAGCGCCTTTGGCATGGCGATGCGAATTCCTGCTGAGAGTTTCTCGCTGACGAAGGGAACACTCAAAACCTTCAGGCGTGTGGCGGACAGCGGGCAGGTCTTCACCAATTCGTTCTGTCCGGATTGTGGGACCCGTATCCATCATCAGGCAGACCGAAGCCCCGGCCAGATCAGTCTTAAGCCCGGAACATTGGACAATTCATCCTGGCTGCGACCCAGCCATCACGTCTTCCTGCGAAGTGCCCAGACGTGGGTAGTCATACCGGACGATGCGCTGAGGTTCGAGACCGTTCCTGAAAACAGGGCTTGGCTTCGCGGAGAATGACCGGGTGACCGCCTGCAATGAGGCTCGGAGCGGACAGTGCGTTTCGAGCCCCTGCGGCGGTCACCAACATCACGAAAGCAAAGAGCAGGCGCTCCCCGCGGGATCGCCGGGCGGAAGGAAGGACCGGCATGAGCAGATGGCCCCGATTTGGCGCTTCGCGAATGGCGGGCGCCTCCGTCCGCACCGAGCCGCCGGTGACGGCGCCGCAGGCCTCGGCCGAAGTGAGCGGCACGGCGGCGCCGAAGCCGTGGCTGCAGGAAGTGGGCTGGAGCTCGGGCGGGGCGAGCCGGATCCGCACCCTGCCCCGCGTCTCGGCCGAGGTCGCGCAGCGCCATGCCACGGTCTATGCCTGCTGCGCCGTCATCGCGGGCGATCTCGCCAAGGTCCCGCTGAAGCTCTTCCAGCGCACCGGCGACGGCCGCGAGGTCCGGGTGCGGGACCATGCGGCGCCCTATCTCCTGAATGTCGAGGCGGCGCCGGGCGTGGCGGCCTCGGTGGTGCGGTTTGCGCTCGGCTATGCCTTCACGCTCCGCGGCAACGCCTTCGCCTGGGCGCCGCGCGACGGGGCCGGCGAGCTCGAGCTGATCGATCTGGTGCGCCAGTCCGGCTGCAGCGTGCTCCGCGCCGGCCGAGACCGGTTCTACGACTTCGAGGACGGCGCGGGCCTCCGCCGCCGCGCGCCCGCCCGCGCCATGATCCATCTGCGCTACATGGCCGAGGACGGCTGGACCGGGCGCAGCCCGCTCGAGGTCGCGGCCGAGAGCGTGGGCCTCGCGCTGGCGGGCCAGGAGTCGGCGGCCCGCGCGGCCTCGGGCGTGACCGCCCGCGCCGTGATCCGGCTCCGCGACGATTACGAGGATGACGAGGCCCGCGTCCGAAGCGCCCGCCGGGTGGCCGCGGCCCTCCGCGCGCCGGAGGTCGAGGGCTTCCCGATCCTCGGCGAGGGCGAGGATGTGCAGACGCTCGACATGAAGGCGGCCGATCAGGAGCTCCTCGGGAGCCGCAAGTTCGACCGCGAGCAGATCGCGGCGATCTACCGGGTGCCGCCGGCGAAGCTGCAGATGATGGAATATGGCGTGAAGGCAAACGGCGAGCAGCAGGCCATCGATTACCTGACCGACTGCCTCCTGCATTGGGCGAAGCAGGTCGAGGACCAGCTCGCACTCGGCGTCCTCACCGAGGCCGAGCGCCGGGCCGGATTCTACCTGAAACATGACTTCGGGGCCCTCCTGCGCCCCACGACGCGCGAGCGCTACGAGGCCCTCGCCAAGGCGGTGGGCGGCCCGATCCTGACCCCGAACGAGGCCCGGCGCATCGACGGCTACGACCCCATCGAGGGCGGCGACCGGCTGAACCCGGCCCCGAACATGACCCGCAGCGAGGAGAGAGACCCATGACCCGCATGCTCGCCAGCCTCTTCGGCCCCCTGCAGCCCATGGCGCTGGCCGAGGATCTCGCGGCGCCCCTCCTCGCCCTCACGATCCCGGAATCTGCGGCCGATCCCGCCGCGGCGGCCCGTGCTCCAACGGCCGGCCCGAGCGTCCCCGACCGCTTTACCGTCGCGCGCGGTCTCGCCGTGGTGCCGGTGCGCGGGATCCTCACGCCGAACATGGCGCAGTACGAGCGCTGGTTCGGCTGGGCCACCTACCACGGTCTGGCCGAGACGCTGACCCACCTCGCCGCCAGCGAGGATGCCGCCGCCATCGTGCTCGAGATCGACAGCCCGGGCGGCCTCGTCTGCGGGATCGAGGCCGCGGCCGAGGCCATCGCCGCGGCGGCCACCGTGAAGCCGGTCCATGCGCTCGTCTCGCCGCTCGCGGCCTCCGCCGCCTATTGGCTCGCCTCCCAAGCCTCGGAGATCGTGATGACGCCCGGCGCCGTCGCGGGTTCCATCGGCGTGGCGCTGACCGCTGCGGCCCATGTCCAGCCGGGTGCCAACGGTGCGCAGATCTTCGAGATGAGCTCCCGCCACGCCCGCGCCAAGCGCC
Source organism: Cereibacter azotoformans (assembly GCF_021391315.1). NCBI lineage: Bacteria > Pseudomonadati > Pseudomonadota > Alphaproteobacteria > Rhodobacterales > Paracoccaceae > Cereibacter > Cereibacter azotoformans. Next base: position 2,475,066 of record NZ_CP090021.1, read on the forward strand.
CGGACGCCTCGACCGAGGCCGGCCGCGCCGAGCTCCAGCGCAGCCTCGACGAGGCCGAGGCCGCCTTCCACGCCGCCGTCTCCGCCGGCCGCGCCATTCCCGCGGCCGAGCTCGCGGCGCGGCTCAGCGTCACCGACGATCCGCAGGACGGCGGCGCCACCTTCCGCGCGCCCGAGGCCATCCGCCGTGGCCTCGTCGACCGCACCGAGACCCGCGCCGCCTTCTACGCCCGCCTCACCGCCCGTACCGCGCCGAAGCCCCGCAGCCCCGGCCGCGCCTTCGCCGCCCGTGCCGCGGCGGCGGCAGCGCTCGCCCGGAGCTGACCGGCAGACAGAACCGCGTGCAACGAACTCCGGGACTGCCGTAGGGGCGTGGCGGCATCGCTCAACATCCGGCCTTCAACCACTTTCTGATACGCCCTCGCGCGTTGGCATAGGGTGCTGAAGTGTTGAACTGGATCATCCGCCCCTTGGTCCATTTGCCATACCAGGCGCCGCCATAGAGCTCAGCGTCGGTTCGGGACGAAATGGTCTCGACCAATCGAACATTTACCGCCTGGAGACGGCTCAGCAGATCTTGCCACTCGAGATGCCGATAGTCCGCGTAGAACTTCTGGGCCAGCAAGCCGAGCTCGTTCCATTTGAAGCCGCTTTCGGGAAACTCCACCGTCTCGCCACGATCATCCCGATCCAGCCACTTCATGACGAGTTCGTTCCAGCCCAGCAGATAGGCTACCAGATCGGCGGGGCTCATCCATGTCCCGGCGGCATGTCCCTCCAGCGAAGCCACGCGGCTGCGTTCCGCCGGCACTCGGCCAAGCTCGAGCATCAGCTTATCGAATGTCACTGAAATGGCGTCCAGAAGTTCTGCTTTGGACACAGGCACGCTCATGATCGATTCCTTGCTGTTCGCGTCCATAGGTTATGCTCCAAACGTGTCGCAGCCGAAGAAAGGCATGGCGTCTCGGGCCGGCGGTCACCCGAGCCAGTCGCCGCTCACACCATTCACCGGCAACGGTCGGCACCTCACGCCACCTCTGAACTGAGCCGAACCAGCCGGAACAGGCCGGCTGCGGCCAGCCCCTTCACCCCTTCCCATCCCCCGCCCGTGGCGGGGCCGTTCGGCTGCGCGGATGCAGCCCTGCCAAGAGAGGATCCCATGGCACGACAGAACCTCGACGACCTGCGCCGCGCCCGGAAGGCCGCGGCCGACACGATGGCCGCGGTGGCCGCCCGCATCGGTGCGCTCGAGGCGGCCGAGGCACCGGACGCGGCCGCGCTCGAGGCCGAGACCGCGGCCTTTGCTGCCGCGGAAGCCGCCTTTGCCCGGGCCGATGCCGCCGTGACGCGCGCGGCGGCCGTCGAGGCCGCGCAGGCCGCAGCGGCGCAGGGCGACGGCGCGGGCGCCGGGAGCGGGGCAAGTGCCGCCGGCGCCGAGGCCGTGCCGGCCGTTGCCACCGATCCGGCGCATCGCGGCGTGGCGGCGGGCTTCATGGTCCAGGCCCTCGCCCGCACCAAGGGCGACCGGGACAAGGCCGCCCGCCTCCTCGAGGCCGAGGGCCATGGCGCGATCTCGGCCGCTCTCTCGGGGGCGAGCGAAGGCGCGGGCGGCGTCACCATCCCGCGGCCGCAGGCGGCCGAGCTGATCGAGATGCTGCGTGCCCGCGTCGTCGTGCGCGCCTCGGGCGCCCGCACCCTGCCGATGCCCGCGGGCGAGATGCGACACGCCAAGCAGGTGGGCTCGGCCGTCGCCGCCTATGCCGCCGAGAATGCCGCCATCGCGCCGAGCCAGCCCAGCTTCGACAAGATCGACCAGAGCTTCAAGAAACTCGTGGGCATGGTCCCCATCGGCAACTCGCTCCTGCGGCACTCGGGCGTGGCGATGGCGCAGCTCGTGCGCGACGACCTCCTGAAGGTGATGGCGCTGCGCGAGGATCTCGCGTTCCTGCGCGGCGACGGCAGCGCCGACACGCCGAAGGGGCTGCGGCACTGGATGCTGCCCGCGAACTGGTCCGCCGCTCCGGTGGCGGCCACGCCGGCCGCGGCGGAGGCGGCGATCCGGCGCGCGGTCTCGCTCGTCGAGGATGCCGACGTGGGCATGGTCTCGCCGGGCTGGATCATGCGGGCCTCGACGAAGAACTGGCTCGCGAGCCTGAAGGACGCGAACGGGAACCCGCTCTTTCCCTCCATCGGGGCCTCGGCCCAGCTCATGGGCTTCCCGATCCGGACGAGCTCGCAGATCCCCGACAACCTCGGCGCGGGCGGCGACGAGACCGAGATCTACTTCGGGGACTTCGACGAGGCGATGATCGGCGACAGCATGGCGCTGGTGGTGGGCTCCTCGACCGACGCCTCCTTCGTCGACGGCAACGGAGCGACCGTCTCGGCCTTCCAGAACGACCTGACCCTCATGCGGGCGATCTCGGAGCACGACTTCGCGCCGGCGCATGACGAGGCCTTCGCCGGCTTCAATGCCTCCGGCTGGACGCTCTGACACACAGCCGGCCCGAGCGCGGGCCGGCGCATCCCCCCTTTCCCCCGGAGAGATCCATGAAGACCATCGTGACCTTCATCCGCCCCTGGAACCGCTACAACCGCGGCGAGACCGCGGGCTTCGACCCCGCAACGGCCGCGGGCCTGATCGGCGTCCATGCCGTGCCGTATCGGCCGGCAGACGCGGCACCTATCGCGTCGGCCGCGCCGCCTGTTGAACCGGCGACCCCTGCCCCGAGCTTCGAGGCCGCCGTGGCCGCGCTCGAGACCCCGGTGGACACCGCGCCGAAGGCCCCCGCAGCCGACCTGCCGGTGCAGGGCCGGCGGAAGTGACCCCATGCGCGTGATCGAGCCCCCGGCGCTCGCGGTCCCGGTCGAGGCCTTCAAGCGGGCGGTCCATCTCGACGGGCCCGACGACGATCTCCTGATCGCCGAGCTCCTCGCCGCCGCCACCGAGGTGGTCGAGACCGCCGCCCGCCGCCCCCTCATGCCCCGGCTCGTGGCTTTCGAGACCCCGGCCGGGCGCTGGTCGCGCTGGTATCTGCCCATCGCGCCGGTGATCGAGCTTGTGGAGATCTCCGACCCCGCCGCCGCCCGCCTCGTGCGCGGCGCCACCGAGCCCGTGCTCGAGCGGCCCGCGGCGGACGGGGCCGTCAGCCTCACCGCGCTCTGCGGCCACGAGGATCCGGCCCGGATCCCGCGCGGCCTCTGCCAGGCGGTGATCCTGCTCGCCAAGGAATGGCACGACGCCGGGATCGGCCCAGCCGAGAGCGCCCCGCCGCTCTCCTTCGGCATCCAGCGCCTGATCCGTCAGGCCCGCTACGCCCGGCCGATGGTGTCGGAATGAGAGCCCCGCGCTTCGACCGCCGGGTGCAGATCCAGCGCGCCACGCTCGCCGACGACGGCTTCGCCTCGGTCGAGGTCTGGGCCGACCATGGCACCCCGATCTGGGCGGCGAAGGCAGACCTGAGCGACGGCGAGCGCTGGAGCGCCGGCGAGGTGGCGGCCAGCGTCACCACCCGCTTCACGCTCCACCGCACCGCCTTCGCGAGGAGCCTCACGCCGAAGGACCGGCTCCTCTCCGAAGGCCGCAGCTTCGAGATCTCCGGCATCAAGGAAGGCGGCGCCGGCCGCCGCTTTCTCGAACTGACCTGTTTCGCGAGGACCGACCGATGAGCGTCACCGTCTCCGTCACAGGCCTCCGCCAGCTTGAGGCCCAGCTTGCGAAGCTGTCGAAGGCCGCGGGCAAGGCGGCCCTGCGGCGGGCGCTCAAGACGGCGGCCCAGCCCTTGGCCGATCTGGCTCAGAGCAAGGCCCCGGTCGGCGACACCCGCACGCTGGCGCCGTCGATCACGGTCGGGACGCGCCTCAGCAGGCGGCAGGCGAAGCGGCACCGCCGCATGTTCCGCGACGACCGGGCCAGCGTCGAGATGTTCGTGGGCGCGGGGCCGCTGCCGAGCGCGCACAATCAGGAGTTCGGCAACATCCACATGGCGCCGCAGCCCTTTCTCCGCCCGGCCTGGGATCAGGACCGCGAGGCCCTCCTCGAGCGCCTCCGCGCCGATCTCTGGCAGCAGGTCTCGAAGGCCGTCGTCCGCGCCGAGAAGCGCGCGGCCCGGGCCGCTGCGAAAGCCGCAGGAGGCTGACATGGAAGAAGCCCTCCGTGCGCTCCTGCTGGCCTCCGGCGGGGTGACGGCGCATGTGCAGACCCGCGTGAACTTCGGCCGCCATCCGCAGGGCGAGCCGCTGCCGGCGCTGGTGCTCAGCACGGTGAGCGACCGCGAGGGGCTGACCCTCCGCGGGCCGGACGGGCTGCAGCAGGCCCGCGTCCAGATCGACTGCTACGCCGGGAGCTACGGCGCAGCCAAACAGCTTTCCCGCGCCGTGCGCGCCGTGCTCCACGGCCACAGCGGCGGCGGGTTCCAGGGTGTCTTCCTCGACGGCGCGCGCGATCTCCGCGAGCCGGGCGACGACACCGGGCGGCCCTTCCGGGTCTCGCTCGACTTTCTCACCATCTACTCAGCATAGGAGGGCCGGATGGCCTCGAAACAGATCATCGCCTACGGGGCCGAGGTGGAGCGCTCCACCGATGGCGCCACATGGAGCGCGATCCCGGAAGCCAAGGGGATCGCCGTGCCTGCCGTCGAGCAGGATTATCAGGATGTGACCTCGCTCGACAGCGAGGGCGGCTACCGCGAGTATATCAAGGGGCTGAAGGACATCGGCCAGATCACCATCCCGATGGGCTACACCTCGGCGGGCTATGCCGCCATGATCGCCGATCAGGAGGCCGCGCACCCGATTTACTACCGCGTGACGATGAAGCCCGCCCCGGACCAGAGCACGGGCGACGTGTTCGAGTTCCGCGGCTTCCCGGTGCCGCAGCTCGAGGCGGGCGATCTCGGCGCGCCGGTCGGCATCAACCTCAACATCCGCGGGACCGGCGCCCCGACCTGGACGCGGGGGACGGAGGCATGAACATGATCCGTGGCGCGATCCCGTTCGAGGCCGAGGGGCGCGCGCGCTTCCTCCGGCTCACCACCAACGCCCAGGTCCGCTATCAGGAGCGGGCCGGGGAGACCCTCGTCGATGCCATCGTGGCGATGCAGGGCGAGGCGTCGCAGGGCGACATGCTGCGGCTCCGGCGCCTGATCTGGGCCGGCCTGGGCCACGAGGGGCTGAGCGAGGATGCAGCGGGCGACCTGATCGACGAGATCGGGCTGGCCGAGGCCTCGCGGCTCCTGGGCGATGCGATCCGCGCCGCCTTCCCCGAGGCGGCCAAGGCCGAGGCCGAGACCGGGGACGCCGAGGGAAACGCCCAAGCGCCGGCAAAGCCCAAAGCAAAGCCGGCCGCGGCCTGATCGAGGCCCTCCTCGCCCGGTGGCTCGCTGCCGGGCAGGAGTATGAGCCGTTCTGGCGGCTCACCCCGCGCGAGGTCCTGGGGGTGCTCGAGGGCGACTATAAACGGCGCCGGCGCGAGATCGAGGACCGGCGCGTGCTGCAGCACGAGCTCGCGACCCTCGTGGCCTTCGCCTTCCACCAGCCGGGCAGGATGCCGGACTACAAGCCGCCGGCAGAGGCGTCAGCGCCTCCCCCGCAGCAGTCGGACGCCGGCTGGGATACCGACCACGAGCGGGTGCGCGGCTTGCTCATCGGGATGGCACTCAGAGGGCGCGGGTGATCCCCGGGTTGACCCCAGCATGGCGCGGCCCGCCGCCGGACCAGCGCCCGCAATCGCAACTGACCAGGCCGCCTCCGGGCGGCCTTCTCCATGAGGAGGCTTCCCATGTCGGCAGTCATCGGCGCACTCCGGGTCAACCTCGGCCTCGACAGCGCAGAGTTCCAGAAGGGCCTGAAGAAGGCGCAGTCCTCGCTCGGGGCGGCGGCGAAGGCGTTCGGCGCGCTCTCGGCCATCGGCGCCACGGTCGGCGCCGCCATGACGGGCATCGTCGTGCCGACCGCCCGGGCGGCGAACGAGATCTCGCGGCTGGCGCAGGTCGCGAACACCACGCCGCAGATGCTGCAGCGCTGGTCTGCGGCCTCGAAGAGCGTCGGCATCGAGCAGGAGAAGCTCGCCGACATCCTGAAGGACGTGAACGACAAGGTGGGCGACTTCCTCTCGACCGGCGGCGGCGAGATGAAGGACTTCTTCGAGAAGATCGCCCCGAAGGTCGGCGTCACGGCGAAGGAGTTCCGCAACCTCTCCGGGCCGCAGGCGCTGCAGCTCTATGTCTCGAGCCTCGAGAAGGCGGGCGTCTCGCAGGCGCAGATGACCTTCTACATGGAGGCCATCGCGAACGACGCGACCCTCCTCCTGCCGCTCCTGCGGAACAACGGCGCCGAGATGGAGCGGCTCGGGGACCAGGCGGCCGACCTCGGCGCGATCCTCAGCGACGACGCGGTGGCGGCGCTCCGCGATGCGCACCTGGCGCTCGGGCAGATGGCCACGGCGGTCTCGGCCGCCCGCGACCGGATCGCGGCCGAGCTCGCCCCCGCGGTCGAGGCCATGGCTGTGGCCTTCACCACCTCCATGCGCGAGGGCGGTCTCCTGCGCGGCGTGATCGACGGGATCGGTTCGGTCGCGGGCGCGGTGGCCGGCAACATCGACCGGCTGGCGGTCTATACCGCGACGGCTGCGGCGGCGCTGGCTGTCTCGATGACCCCGGCCCTCATCGTCGCCACCCGCGCGGCCTGGGCGTTCGTCGCGGGCCTCGTCGCCACCCGCGCGGCCCTGATCCGCACCGGCCTCGGGATCGCCGTCGTGGCCGTGGGCGAGCTCGCGTACCAGACGCTGCGCGTGGTCAAGGCGGTGGGCGGCCTCGGGAGCGCCATGGAGATCATGGGCCGGGTCGCCCGCGGCGTCTGGGAGGGCATCAAGACCAGCGCCTCCGCCCTCGGCCCGGCGCTCGACGCGGTCTGGAAGACGGTCGAGGGGGGCTTTCTGACCATGATCGCCGCCGTCGCCCGCAAATGGACCGACTTCCTGCGCGACCTGTCGCAGGGGATGGCCGCGATCCCCGGCATGGGCGACGCGGCGCTCGATGTGGGCAACATGGCGATCATGGCGGGCTCCGGGGTCCATGCCCTGACCTCGGCGGCCGAGGCCGCGCGCGACGAGGCGAAGGCGCTGAAGGAGGAGGCCCAAGCGCTCGCCTCGGAGGGCTTCGACGCCGCCGCCGCTGCCGCGGCCGAGCTGCGCTCCGCGGTGACGGGCACCGGGGAGGCCGCGGACGGGGCGGCGCCTTCCGTCTCCGACCTCGGCGAGGGCGTGTCGGACCTCGGCGGCGCAGCGGGCGGTGCCAAGCAGAAGCTCTCCGATCTCGTCACGGCCGCAAAGGCGTGGAAGGAGCGGCTGAAGACGCCGGTGCAGAAGTACCGCGAGGAGATCGCGAAGCTCGGAGAGCTCTCGAAGAAGGGCCTGCTCTCGGCGGACGAGCATCGGCGCGCCATCGGCGAGCTGAACAAGGAGCTCGGCGACGGCATCCCGCTCATCGGCGACGTGGCCACGGCCTGGGGCGACTTCGTCGCCGGCGGGTTCAAGGACTTCAAGGGCTTCGTGGGCAGCGTCCTCGGGAGTTTCAAGGGCATGCTGGCCGAGATGATCGCCACGGCGGCGCGCAACCGGATTATCATCGGGATGGGGCTCGGCTCCGGCGGCCTCGCCGGCACCGCGGCCGCGGCGGCGGGGGTGCCGGGCATGGGCGGCGGCCTCGGGATGCTGGGCAGCCTCTTCGGCGGCGGGGGCCGGTTCCTGGGCAGCATTGGCAATGCGTTCAGCGCCTTCGGCAGCGGGGCTCTGGGCTCGCTCGGGAACTTCTTCTCGGGCGGCTTGTCGGGGGGCTTTGCCTATATCGGCCAGTCTCTGAGCATGGCCACGAGCGGCCTCGTCGGGTTCGCGCAGGCGGCGGGCGCCATTCTGGGCCCCATTGCCGCCGTGGCAGCGGCCTTCTCCTTCTTCGGCTCGAAGACGAAGCTCCTCGATGCAGGGCTGCGCGTCACCGTGCGCGAGCTGAATGCGATGGTCGAGAGCTACCGGAAGGTCGAGAAGTCCCGGTTCGGCGGGCTGTCGAAGTCGCGGAGCACGAGCTACGGCCTCGCGGATGGCGCGGTGGCCGGCCCCATCGTCAAGGCCGTGAGCCAGATGCAGGCCTCGGTCATGGATGTGGCGGACACGCTGGGCATCGGGGCCGAGGCCTTCAAGGGCTTTGCGGCCTCGGTCAGGTTCTCGACCAAGGGCCTCTCCGACGAGGAGATCGGGGCGAAGCTGCAGGAGAAGCTGACCGAGCTCGGCGACGACTTCGCGGCGCGCGCCTTCGGCTATGTCGGCCGGAACGACCAGGCGATCAAGGACCTCGAGAAGCGGATCGCGGAGGGCACGTCCTATGCGGTGGTGAGCGGGCTCAAGGGATCCCTCGGCGACAAGATTCTCTCCGCGTTCTTGGGTCGGAAGCAGCAGGGCGACCTGGCCGACCTGATCGCGGGCAATACACTGGTCTCGACCCGCCCCGAGCTCGCCGCTCTGGTGAAGGAGGGCGAGAGCTTCGTCGAGGCCCTGCAGCGGCTGAGCGCGGCCATGTCCGGCGTCAACGGCGTCATGGACACGCTGGGGCACAGCTTCCGGGCGGTGGACATGGTGACGGCCGGCATGGCCTCGGATCTGGCCGCGCTCTTCGGCGGGCTCGACGGGCTCGTCTCCGCCACCTCCTCCTATTATCAGGCCTTTTACAGCGAGGCCGAGCGGATGGAGACCGCGACCCGGCAGGCGACCGAGGCGCTGGCCCGGATGGGTGTGGCCCTTCCGCAGACCCGGGCGGAGTATCGCCGGCTGGTCGAGGCGCAGGATCTTACCACCGAGCGGGGTCGGGAGCTTTACGCGGCCCTCGTGAGCATGGCCGGCGTCATGGATCAGATCCTGCCGAGCGTGGCGAGCCTCTCGGCCGGGCTGGCGGGGCTCGTGGGCACCATCGCCACGGATCTCGACGGGATGATCTCCGGCGCGGCCGAGGCGCAGCGGGCGGCGGCCGCGGCGGCGAAGGGCTGGTATCAGGTCACGCTGTCTCTGCGCGACACTATCGGCGACCTGCGCTCGGCCGCGTCTGAGCTGATCTCGCCCGCGGTGGCCGCGGCCCAGTCGCAGGCGCGCTATCAGACGATGCTCGCGAGCGCGATGGCGGGCGATCAGGACGCCGCCAAAGCCGTCTCCGGCGCGGCCTCGGCCTATATCGAAGCGGTGCGCGGGCAGGCCAGGTCCGCGGTGGATGTGGCGCGCGCGCAGGCGCGGGTCCTTTCGGACCTGCAGCTCCTGCAGGGCGTGACCGGCCTCGAGGGGGCGAAGGAGGATGTGCTGGCCACGCTCTATCAGGAGCAGGTCGATCTCCTGACCGAGGTGCGGGACTATCTGACCGGCGGCGAGGCGCTGAAGCCCGAGCAGATTACGGCGCTGAATGCGCAGCTGGGCTCGCTCGAGAGCGCCATCGCTGCGGCGAAGGAGATCTCCTTCGCCGCGCTCCGCGAGCGGATCGATGTGACCGTGGGGCTGACGGCGACGGCGGACATTCCGGCCGACCTGCGCCGCATCCTGAAGAGTGCCACGAGCGGGGTCGAGGTCTCGCTCGACATGGTGCTGCGGCGGATGGATCTCTCGCCCGATCTGGTCTGGATCGCGGCGAAGCAGTCTTCCGACCATCTCGCGCGCATCACCTATCTGGCGAAGGCCGACGCGCTGCCCGAGGATCTGCGCACGCTCGCCGCCGTCCGCGTGGCGCAGTCGGTGCGCCGGCTCGCGCTGGTGATGGACCGGCCCGCCTCCGATCTCGGCATGGCGGAACTCCTCAAGGCCCTCGGCGCCAAGGGCGGCCGGATCACGCTGGGCGGGAGCTTCGCCTTCGATCCCTCGACCGGCTTCTCGAGCTGGTTCGAGACCACCACGCGGGGGGCGATCACGGCCCCCATGTCGGCGCTGCGCACCGCGCTCGGCGATCTGGCGTCCGCCGTGCGGGCAGAGACGGCCGCCGCGACGAAGAGGGGACAGGGGGCGGCTCTCTCGGCCTTCGCCGGAGGCCTCGCGACCAATGCGGCCGGCGACATCCTCGCCACGGACAAGCAGATCATGGCGATGGCCGCCAAGGCCGGGATCTCGACCGACGGCAAGACAATCGGGCAGGTGATGCGGGCCATTGAGGGCTTCTCGACCACCGACGGGATCGAGACGATCCGCCGGCTGCCGGGGAGCCTGAAGGACTACCTCTGGGGCATCTTCCAGCAGCGGAAGGGCCGGATCCCGCTCGATACCGCCGACTACCTGCGGCTCTATCCGGACGTGGCGGCCGATGAGTTCGGCTACGATCCGACCATCCACTACCGCAACCACGGCCGCGAGGCGATCCTCGCGGGCCTGCGGCCCTTCAAGCCGGAGGTGTTCGACTGGTCGGCCATCGGCCTCGATGTCCCCGGCTTCGCCGCGGGCGGCCTGCATGCGGGGGGCCTGCGTCTCGTGGGCGAACTCGGGCCTGAGCTCGAGGCCACCGGCCCGAGCCGCATCCATAGTGCGGGGCGGACCGCCGACATCCTCGGCGGCGCCGCCATGGGCGCCTCCGAGGTGGCCGGGGCGGTGCGCGACCTGCAGGCGGAATTGGTGCAGCTGCGCGCCCAGAATGCCGAGATGGCGCGCGAGCTGGCCGAGATGAAGGTCTGGGCCCGCAAGGGCGCCGAGGCCTCCACCGCCACCGCCAAGGACCTGCGCCGGATCGGCACGGTGGGGGTGCGGATCGACCCGACGGAGGCCGTCTGATGCGGATCATCCTGCCGACCCCGGTGACGCCGGCGGCGCTTCTCGCGAGCAATATCCCCGAGGACGACCATCCCGCCTGGAGCGCAGGCCAGACCTACGCCCGGGGCGCGCGCGTGGTGGCGGATCACGGCGTCTGGGAGAGCGTGGCCGACGGCAACCAGGGCCACGATCCGGCGGGGGATGCGCTCGGCAGCTGGTGGCTCCGGATCGGGGCCACCAACCGCTGGCGCGCCTTCGACGAGCGGATCGGCGGCCAGACGGTCGGCGGCCCCACGATCACCTATTCCATCCGGCTGCCGCGCACGCTGAACCGCATCGCCTTCTTCAACCTCGATGCGGCTTCGATCCGGGTGACGGTCACCACGCCCGCAGGGGCCACGATCCACGACCGGACGGTCGATCTCGTGGCGCGCGATCCGGTGGGCACCTTCTGGGAATATGTCTTCACCGAGTTCGCCTTCACGCCGAACGTGATCGTCGCGGCTCCGCTGCCGGCCGGGGCCACGCTCGACATCACGGTAACGGGGGGCGCCGTCACCCGCGTGGGCGAGATCGTGATGGGCCGCGACACGCCGGTCGGCACCACGGTGGCCGGCACCGGCCTCGGTCTCGTCGACTATTCCGTGAAGCAGCGCGACGAATGGGGCGGGCTCTATATCGTGCCGCGCCCCGTCACCCGCACCGTCTCGCTCGCCTTCCAGGTCCCGCTCGAGGGCGCGGCCCGCGTCCAGTCGATCATGGAGCGGGTCTCGAGCCGGCTCGCCGTCTTCTACGCGGGCGAAGGGGCCGACGTCTGGGGCACCACCGTCGCCGGCATCCTCCGCGATTACGACCTTACCCTCGGCCATGCCATCTGCGACGGCCGCGCCGAGGTCGAGAGCCTCGCCTGACGCAAGGGAGCATCCCATGGACTTCTTCTCTCCCCCGCCGACGCCGCCGAACAGCGGCAACCCCGGCACCTTCAACGACAATGCCGACGCCTTCCTGGGCTGGTTCCCCGCCTTCGTGGCCGAGCTGAACGAACTTCTGCCCTATCTCACCGGCGCGGGCTTCGGCGACGGCACCGCCGCAGCCCCCGGCCTCTTCTGGCGGGACGATCGCGACACCGGGCTCTTCCGGCCGGGCAGCAATGCGCTGGGGATCGCGGCCGGCGGCGTCCTCCGGCTCACGGTCTCGGCCCTCGCGCTCACTTCGACCGTGCCGCTCCGGGCGCCGCTCGGGACGGCGGCCGCCCCGGGGATCTCGTTCGAGACCGATCCGAACACCGGGATCCGCAGCGACGGGGCGGATGTCCTGCAGTTCGTCACGGGCGGGGCCACGCGCGGCTTCTTCTCCACCTCCCACTTCCAGTCCACCCTCCCGGCCGTGCTGCCCGGCGGGGCGGCGGCCACCCCCGGCCTCACCTTCGCGGGCGACCTCGACACCGGGATCTTCCGGGCCTCGGCGGACCTCCTCGGGATCGCGGCCGGGGGCGAGGAGCGGTTCCGGGTCGGCTCCGGCCGCGCGGCCGCGCTGGTGCCGTTCAGCGTTCCGGACGGGACGCAGACCTTCCCGGGCCTCACCTTCAACGGGGAGGTGGGCTCGAACACGGGCTTCTTCCTCGCGGCCGAGAACGAGCTCGGCGTCACCTGTCAGGGGACGGAACGGGCGCGGTTCACGCCCTCCGGCATGGAGCTGCAGGGGCTCATGTCCGGCACGGCCGTGACCCAGACCGATCTCGACACCACGCCGGGGCGCCTCCTCAAGGTCGGGGACTATGGCCTCGGCGGCACGGCGCGCACCGCGCCCGGAAACGACGTGGACCAGATCACGACCACCGGCTTCTATCGGGTCACAGGGACCACGCTGAACCGCCCCGGCGGCATGACCGTGGGCACCCTGCAGCACATCCAGCACGGGGCCAGCCGCGCGGTGCAGATCGCCTACCCGCAGACGGCCAGCGACACCGGGCACTGGTGCCGCTCCAAGGACACCACTTGGGGAGACTGGTTCCTGACCTACGACCAGCGCAATATCGTGGGCGCCGTGAGCTGGTCTTCCGGACTTCCGCGCGGCGGCATCATCGAAAAGGGCGAGACGGCTGGCGCCGAGTATGTTCGCTTTGCGGATGGGACGCAGCTTTGCCGCCTGGTCCAGACCGGGGTTCCGGGTCCGACCACTCCGCATGGGCCCCTCTATCGCACCGAATGGCAGACGGTGACGCTTCCCGTCGAGTTCGCGAGTGGGGCCCTGAACGGGCATTGCGTGACGGGCGGCTGCCGGGGCGGCTCCGTGATCTCGCTGCTCGGCCGGCCGGGGGCCTCGAACGTCGCCGCCTACATGCTTCTGTCGCCGACGTCCTACGCCGCGACGCAGGTCGTCGATCTTCTCGTCACCGGTCGCTGGAGGTAACCCGCCATGATGCGCATTCGCATGGTCCCGCTTCGGCGGATGTATGAGCTGACCCTGTTCCGGGTTCAGGGAGACACCCTGACCTGCAATGACATGGTCTACGACTTCAGCGACGTCGAGGAGGGAGACGTGCTCCCCTGGGACGCGATGGACAACACCTGGGTGACCAGCAACGTCACCCGCGTCAACGGCGTGCTCGAGTTCGAGGTGGTGTTCCCCCACGGCTATTACGGGGACATCTCCTTGCCGAACCCGGGCACGATCGAGGTCGAGGATCAGGATATCCCGATCCCGCCCTATCTCCCGCCGTCCGCGGAGGGCTGATCCATGAGCAGGAGGAGAGCAATGATGACGACCGCAACCATCGATTACAGCAGGCTCATGAAGGCCCGGGACATCAAGGCGCAGGCCGAGGCCCGCGCGCGGGGGCCGGCCGAGATCAGCCTGCTGCAGGTCATGATCGTGGTCGGCGAGGAGAAGTGGGCCCGTGCGATGGCCATCGCGGAGGACGCCGCCTACCCATGGGCGATGCGGGCGGCGCTGCGCGGCGCGACGGTGCTCGTCCGGGGATCGGAGACGATGGACACGCTCGCCTTTCTCCTCGGCCTCTCGCCGGAGGAGACCGATCGGCTGTTCATCGAAGCCGCGCAGGTGACGCTGTGAGCCCGGTCCGGTTCAACGCGAGTCGCTGACACGCCGGCCGACCGCGCCGCCTGGGCCGCCTGTCGTCGGCCGTTGCGCGACGTGCTGAGGCGGCTGGGCGCCCCCGCCGGGATCGTCAGGCCCGCAGGCCCGCCTGCCTAAGGCGCTCCCGCCCTCCCGATCATCATGACACGACCCGGCCACCCCCGGCCGGGCCGAGACCCGCGCGAGGCGCGCAGAACAGGAGCGGCGCGATGCCGGAAAAGGGACTGATCGACACCATCACGGCGCTCTGGGGCGGGGCCATCGCCACGCTGATCGCGGCCGCCATGGGGCGGCTCATGTATCACACGGGCGAGGTCCGCGCCCGCCGCCGCGCCTTCTTCGGCCGCGAGCTCCTCTGGGAGATCCCCGCCCTCGTCGCCATGGCCTTCGTGGGCGAAGCGCTGAGCTCGTACCTCAACCTAGACGGCCGCGCCGCCATGGGGCTCGTGGCGATGCTGGCCTATCTCGGCCCGCGCGGGACGACGGCGATGCTGGAGCGGCTCTGGCGGGGAAGGAGTGCGGGGTAACGGAGGCGATCCGAGGCTGCCCCTCACCACGATCAGGGCGCGAGCGCCTTCCGCAGCGCCTCATTCACGAAGGCGCTCTTGTTCGGCATCCCGTCCAGCCTGGAGGCGAGCTCGGGATCGATCATCAGGTTCATGCGCACCTTCTTCTGCTCGCTCGGCTTCGGCGGCCGGCCGCGGCGCGCGTTGGCGAAGAAGTGGTCGTCCAGCTCGCGGACTTCGTCGTCGTCGCCGATGTAGGGTGTCACCTTAGCCATACTTCCTCTCCTCTCGGGCGTTCGCCTTGCGCAGGCTGATCACGCGAAGCACGTCGCCCCGCCAGCACCAGGCCACAACGCAAAGACGGTCGCGGATGGGCGCGACGGTGATGTAGCGGGTCTCCGGGTAGGGCCGCCGCGTGTCCTCGAGGGTCAGCGCGGCATCCCAGTCGATCAGAGCGACGTCGGCGAAATCGAGGCCACGGTCTGCCAGCGTGGCCTGCCGTTTGTCTTCGTCCCATTCGAGTTCGATGCCGTCGCTCACGCGATTAAATATACACACGCAAAAGGCAGCAATCAATATAGGTGTGTAGTGAAAATACGGTCGCGCGACAGCGCGCCCGCAGCGCCCCTCTGGCAGGGGCCGGGCTGCGCGAACAGCCCGAACCACGCGGCCAAAGTCTCACCTACAACCGCGCCAGCCTGTCCGTCGCCTTTCAGACTGCCTGCCACCCCTCGCGAGGGCAGGCGCCTTGTGAGGCAGAATCACCAAATGAAACAAGTACCTCCCGCCGCCCCGGTGGCCCCGTGGCTCGGCGGCAAGAAACGTCTCCACCCGCTCATCCTCGAGCGGATCGAGGCCATCCCCCACCGCGCCTATGTCGAGCCCTTTGTCGGCATGGGCGGGATCTTCCTCCGCCGCCGCTTCCGGCCGCGCCTCGAGGTGATGAACGACCGCAACGGCGAGATCATCAACCTCTTCCGGATTCTGCAGCGCCATTACCCGCAGCTTCTCGAGATCATGCGCTTCCAGATCTGCAGCCGGCGCGAGTTCGATCGGCTGCGGGTCACCGACCCCGCCACGCTCACCGACCTCGAGCGGGCCGCCCGGTTCCTCTACCTCCAGCGGCTGAGCTTCGGCGGCAAGCTCGACGGGGTCTTCGGCGTCTCGGCCGGGCACGGGCCGCGCTTCTCGCTGGCGCGCCTCGAGCCGGTGCTCGACGCCGCCCACGAGCGGCTCGACGGCGTGGTCTTCGAGAGCCTCGACTGGGCGGATCTCATCCCGCGCTATGACACGGCCGAGACGCTCTTCTATCTCGACCCGCCCTACTTCGGCGGCGAGAACGACTACGGTCGCGGGATCTTCGACCGGGCGCAGTTCGCGCGGATCGCCGAGATCCTCGGCGGCCTGAAGGGCGCCTTCCTCATGTCCATCAATGACACGCCCGAGATCCGGGCGCTCTTCGGCCGGTTCCACCTCGAGCCGGTGCGGCTAAGCTATTCGGTCTCCGCTTCGGGCAGCACCGAGGCGCAGGAGCTCCTCGTCTCGAACCGCGAGCGGATCGCGACCCTCCTCTGAAAATCCCACCAGGCCGACCACCCACGCCCCGCCCTCGCGCGGGGCTTTTGCATATGGAGAAAGACGTGACGACTTCCGACATCCAGCGGCTCTTGTCGGCCGCGGGGCTCTACCGCGGCGCCATCGACGGCGATGCGGGGCCGCTGACCCAGACGGCCACACAGGCTGCGCTCGAGGGAGAGCCGATGCCCTGGCGCGGCTGGCCCTCGCGCCGGCAGCGAATCGCGGCCGGCCAAGCGGTGCTGGCGCGGCTCGGCCATGCGCCGGGCCGGATCGACGGGCTCCTAGGGCCCAACACCCGCGAGGCGCTCACCGCCTGGGCTTCGGGGCCCTTGCGCGCCGCCGTCGACCGGGTGACGCTGCCCGGCCATGCCGTGGCCGATGCCCAGGGCGCCTATCCGCGGCAGGAGTCCGTCGCGACCTTCTATGGCGTGGCAGGCGGGCCCGACTGCACCGGCGGGATCGTCGAGCTGCCGATCCCGTTCCGGCTCGCCTGGGATCTCAACACGAGCATCACGAGCTTCCGCTGCCACAAGCTCGTCGCCGCGCCGATGACGCGGATCTTCCGCGAGGCGGTGTCGCACTACGGCGCGGACCAGTTCGAGAGCCTGCGGCTGAACCTCTTCGGCGGCTGCTTCAACCACCGGCCCATGCGCGGCGGCTCGGCGCTCTCGATGCACTCCTGGGGGATCGCCGTCGATCTCGATCCCGAGCGCAACCCGCTCCGCTGGGGCCGTGACCGGGCGAGCTTCGCCGCGCCCGCCTACGAGCCCTTCTGGACCATCGTCGAAGCCGCCGGCGCCACGAGCCTCGGCCGCGCCTGCAACCGCGACTGGATGCACTTCCAGTTCGCCCGCCTCTGAAGGAGAGACCCCATGTCCCCGATCATCGTCCTCGCGCCTCTGGCGCCCCTCGTGCTCATGCTCGCCCTCTGTGCGCTGACCTTCATCCTGCTCGTCGGCTGGCCGCTGGTCGCCGCCCTTGCCCAGGGGACCGCTTCGGTGATCTCGGCCATCATCCTCGCCACGCTCGCCCTCCCTGCCGCCGCCTCG
Organism: Cereibacter azotoformans; assembly: GCF_021391315.1. Lineage (NCBI taxonomy): Bacteria > Pseudomonadati > Pseudomonadota > Alphaproteobacteria > Rhodobacterales > Paracoccaceae > Cereibacter > Cereibacter azotoformans. The sequence goes on from NZ_CP090021.1 coordinate 2,492,059, forward strand.
ACCGGCAGCGGCCTGCTGACCGCCCTAGCGCCGAGCCTCCTCGATCTCGCAGGCGTGGTGCTCACCGCGCTGATCGGGCTCGCGACCGTCCGTTTCCAGCGCTGGACCGGGATCCAGATCGAGGCCCGGCATCGCGAGGCGCTGCATTCGGCGATCATGACCGCTGCGCGCCTGGCCGTGGCCCGCAAGCTTACCCCCGACGCGGCGACGGAGTTTGCCTCGAGCTATGTCCGGAACTCGGTGCCGGACGCGCTGAAGCAGTTGGCACCTTCGGCGGACACGCTCGATGCGCTAGTCCTGTCCAGGCTTGCCCAAGCGGCCGAGCTCTGAGCACCTAGCCTGCCCGGGGAGTGGCAATCGGCCGCGCTCGTATGACTGCAATGCGCAGAGAGCGGCCAGACGTCAAGGAGATCGCTTGCAGCCTTTCACGATCTATCGTAGCGATGCCATACGAGGTGCTCCCTCGCACTCGCGTTGTCGGAACTGAAACGCAAGACGCAATGAACAGCACAAGTCTGTGGCCTGCATAATCTGATATCCTATGCATGAATGGAGGGGAGCACCTCGTGCCTTCCGGAAGCTATATCTTCGGCTCAGGAAAGCCGAGGATCGGTATACCTGATGAGCTCACGACTCTGAGTAAGATGCTAGACTACCTGGGCATTTCCGATAAGGAGCTTCTAAAGATCAGGCTTTCGCGATCTTTCATGTATAGCGAATTCACGATACCGTCTCCGAAAAAGGCGAGGCTGATATCTGCGCCCGATGCAAGGCTAAAGTTCCTCCAGGGACGCCTAAAAAGCTCTTTCGAGAAATTTTACCGTCCGCGGCTTTCCACCCACGGATTCGTTTCGGGGCGATCAATCATTACGAATGCCGCCATTCACGCCAGAAAGAGGCATGTCCTAAGTTTAGATCTGAAAGCCTTCTTTCCGTCGATCACAGAGAACCGGGTACGAGGGCTGTTCCGAAATCTCGGATTTGCCACCGACGTATGTGACGCGATCACAACAATATGCTGCCACGCAGGGTACCTTCCGCAAGGGGCGCCGACGAGCCCCATTATATCAAATTTGATCTGCTTCTCGCTAGATCGAGACTTGCACAGTTTCGCAAAGAAGCAGAATTTGGTTTTTACTAGATATGCTGATGATATTAGTATCTCCACGAATGGAACGCCCGCGGGTCTATTTTCAGCTACCGTTCCTTCTCCGGGGAAATTAGATATCAGCGCCCTTTCAGTCGATTTGATTGACGTGGTCGTGAAGAATGGGTTCTTTCTGAACGAGGAAAAGATTCGCTTTTCATCCGGATCGCACAGGAAAATTGTGACCGGATTAATTGTTAATGAGTTTCCGAATGTTCCGAGGACATACATAAGTAACATTCGCGCAATCCTTTTCAGCATTATGAAAGACGGATACGCCGTCGCAGAGGCAAAGTTCCGACAGAAGCGCCCGTCGGCGAAGCGATCACTGGAGCAGTATTTGCGCGGGAAGCTCAATCACCTTGCCAATGTCCGAGGCAAAGGTGACCCGATTTATAGATCACTGGCAGACAAGTTCAATAAAGAGTTTTTGCCGTCCCTCGCGACGGAGCCGACTCCCCGGGAGAGGCAGAGCTCGGGAATATGGATTATAGAGTGGCAATATAATGACAGAAAAATAGATAAACTATATGGCGAAGCGGAGGCCAATGGGCAGGGAATTATGAGTGTAACTGAGGGGGCTCAGGGAACAGCTTTCTTCTTGGACGGTGTCGGACTCGTAAGTGCCGAGCACTGCGCGCCGCCGGAGGAAATTGATTTGGAATTCTTCCGCGTATTTCATCCATCAGCTCCCAATTTGAAATTCGAAGTCAAAGTCGCCAAACGATGCAAAGTGAGAGACATCTGCATACTCAAACATGATGTCCCAGAAAATAAGTTCGAAGGATTGAAACCTTGCCGAGTTCCTGCTCGAGGCGGTGATGTTGTCAGAGCGTTCGGCTTTACGGATTATCAGGTGGGAGATGCCGTTACTACATCAAGAGGGGAAGTCTCTCATGTGGCAACGAGATCGGGCGTCAAACTCTTGAACCTCTCGTTTAAAATTGGCCAAGGTATGTCCGGAGGCCCAATTATGGATAGAATGGAGAGGGTTGTCGGGGTTGTTCATAAGGGCGGGCCGTTGGAGCTACGCGACTATGCTGTCACTCTGAACGCCGTCCTTAGTCTTCATGAGGAAGCCTCGCTGTAGCGCGCCGCTTGGTGCTTTTTGCTTTTATTTCCGGCTCAGTCAGATCGGCATCGCGACCACCGAAGTCTGCCCGCCATACTCTGCTGACTGTCGATTTGAGTCGATCCGCAAGACTGTTTATGAGAGACCATCTGTGGAGGCTGCACGGTAGCCCTTGACAGAGGGTCATCGGCGGTAAAGGGCCGGTGGTCAGTCTTGACGTATTCAGCGAGGCTTTCCATCGATGATAATATCTTCATAGAAGATGTTGGCTGGACCTGCGGGCGTCTTGAAGCGGAGTCCCCAGTCCGGACACGCTTTTAGGTGTTCTGCAACGTCCTCCAGAGAACGGTAAAACACGGCGTTTGCTGACTCGTTGTGACCGTCTCCGGCCGGATGCACACGGTAGCCACCCCTCTTTCCGAAGCGATCTGGCTTCGTTGCCTTGTTGTTGGGGTCATACCAGTGCGGCTCCAGTACGACGCCGTTTAGTTCAACGTATATTTTTGTCACGATGGCTCCTGTTGCTCTGCCAGCCCCAAAGGACAGGCTCAGAACGGAATCAAATAATACAATGATTGGGAAACCAGGCACACTTCAAGCCGTCTGAGAGTGCGTCCCGGATCGTCAGGTGGTCCGTATCGCATGTCGTTCTGTAATCACGTTGGTCAAGAGCTGATCTTGCTGCGTGCTGGATTCGAAGATCCTCCCCGTGGTCCCGCAAGGGGTGGCATGTTGGCGTTCACGGCCGTCAGCGCCTTCTCGACCGAGCGCCGAGGAAGCACGAGCGATAGCTGCCGTTCGCTGCGAGAAAAAAAGAGACTGTTCCAAGCCAACGTCGCACAGCGGGAGCGACTAAGGGAACGGGCGTAAAGATCGTGTCCCATCTTGTGGTGTAGCTGACCGCGGGCCTCGTGCTCGGAAGCGGGTCGAGCTGGTCAGTCGCGCTGCGCGGCAGGCAGGCTGACGGTGAGATCATCGCAGACCGGAGCGAGGGTTTCCAGCGTCAGGTATCGGCCGCGCTGGACGGTCCATTCCTCGGTCTGCTCCATCAGGATCGCGCCGACCAAGCGGCGGATGGATGCTTCGTTCGGAAAGATCCCGACCACGTCGGTGCGCCGCTTGATTTCGCCGTTGAGACGCTCGATCGGATTCGTGGAATGTAACTTGGCGCGGTGCTGGGCGGGAAAGGTCATGTAGGCCAGCACATCCTCCTCAGCCGTGTCCATGAGCGTGGCGAGCTTCGGCAGCTTGGGCCGCATCTGGTCGGCCACGAGCCGCCATTGCGCCTTGGCCGCCGCGTGGTCCGGCTGGGCGAAGGCGGTGGCGATGAAGGCGGAAACCACCCGTCGGCTGTTCTTGCCGGCATGCGCCAGGGCATTGCGCTGGAAATGGACCCGGCAGCGCTGCCAGCTGGTGGACAGCACCCGGGCCGTGGCAGCCTTGATGCCCTCGTGCGCGTCGCTGATCACCAGCTTCACGCCGGAGAGCCCGCGGCGCACGAGGTCGCGCAGGAACTCGGTCCAGAACGGCTCGGCTTCCGAGGCCCCAATGGCCATGCCCAGGACTTCGCGTCGCCCATCCGTGTTCACGCCGACGGCGATGGTGACGGCCACCGACACGATGCGCCCGCCCTGGCGGACCTTGAGGTAGGTGGCGTCGATCCACAGATAGGGCCATTCGCCCTCGATCGGCCGCGTGAGGAAGGCGTCGACCCGCTCGTCGATCTCTTCGCAGAGCCGGCTGACCTGGCTCCTGGAGATCCCGGTCCCGCCCATGGCCTGCACGAGATCATCCATCGCGCGGGTCGAGACGCCCTGGACATAGGCTTCCTGGATCACGGCCGTCAGCGCCTTCTCGACCGAGCGCCGCGGCTCGAGGAAGGAGGGGAAATAAGAGCCGGTGCGCAGGCGGGGGATGCGCAGTTCGACACTTCCGGCCCGGGTCTGCCAGTCCCGGTCGCGATAGCCGTTGCGCTGCGCCAGCCGCTCGCTGCTCTTCTCGCCGTAGTCGGCGCCAGTCCTGGCGCCCACCTCGAGCTCCATCAGCCGCTCGGCGGCGAAGCCGATCATCTCGCGCAGCAGGTCGGCATCAGCGCTCTTCTCCACCAGCGCACGGAGGTCCATCATGGGTTTGGTCATCGGGGGCATTCCTCGGTTCAAGGTTGGCTCAGCAACCCGACCCTACCGAAAAACCCGATGACCACCGCACCGCCGCCCGCCCGCTACGGCGCTTGATGTGAGCGCGCGAGCGGGCGGCGGCGCTACCGGCGAGCTACACCATTTGAAGGGACGTCACCGGCGTAAAACCTAGTCCGGCGCAAATCGGTACTCCTAGTGCCTTAGACCTCACCGGAAAGGACTTCTCAGATCTTCCGATAGCCGGTCCCGTTGAGCGCAGCATCGGGTGGCCTGACGCGATCCCAGTCCGGCGGGGGACAATTCTCTGCAGCGATCTATGCCAAGAAGAACGGAAGCGTCCAGCACATCTTGTGACGGCTGACCTGATGCCTGAGTTACTTTCCTTGATGTCGAAGGGCCGGTTCGACAAAGCAGCATCGTAGGATCAAATGGACCCTGATGGACCCTGAGCGTCCGGTCAGGGCTGGCTGCGGACGCTCCATGCATTGCAAGTCAGACACAATGGTCGAGCAGGGCCGCTAACTGAGCAAACGCGGAGTGACACGCGCCATGCTGCGCGCAGTGCAAGATCCCAAGTTTCCCCGAGCGGCGACGGGTCAAGACTGCGTGGGACACCCGCCTCCTAACCCCTTGATCCTTCTAAAGCCGATCCCGCCGGGCGTGGGACACTGAGTGCCTGATATTGCTGGGCCTCAGGCATCTATTGAGGCGCCCTCCGGGCCTGCCATTCTGCCTTTTTTCGCTTTGAATTCAAAGGCATGTGCTCCACATTTTGTGGCCGTGGAGCACCTTCACCAATCCATGCCCGCCAAGGCCGCAAAAGCGGCGGCTGCCAGGGTGCGGCGCTCCACCCCTTTCGTGTAGATCTCGGACGTCTTGGCCTGCGTGTGCGCCATGATCGCCATGATCTGGTGCTGGGGCATCCGGCCTCCGCGAGCAGCTCTCCCATCGCCTTTCGGATGCCGTGCGAGGACTTGCCCTCGATGCCGGCGGCGGCGCACCATTTCCGCACGCGGTTGCGGAGGCTCTCGGCCGTGCTGAAGGGCCTGCCGTAGTCCGTCAGGAGATAGGTCGCCCCCTGCACCTTCTGCGCGCGCGTGGCCTTCAGCAGCTGCGGCAGCAGCGGGACAGAGACCGGAGCGCTACCCTTCTTCCCGGGCTGAAACTCAATCCAGAGAGCCCCTGCCCGCTCCACCTCGTTGCCGCGGCCGAGCTTGCGCGCGTCGTCGATCCGGCAGGCGGTGAACATCTGGAGCGTCAGCCACAGGTGCGCGGTGGTGCCCAACGGATGCTTGGCACGGAACTTCTTCAAATCCTCGGCCGTCCAGGGTGCCGCGCCTCCACCGCCCCTGTTCAGCTTCCCGATGCCGGCGGCCGGGTTCCCGGTTGCGATCTCCGCCTCGTCGATCGCCCACCGATACATGGCCGAGATCGACTTGATGAGGTTGTCGGCTTCGCGGGCTTGTGTCGCCACTGGTCGCGCGCCGCGATGATTGCGCTGCGCGGGGCCTGCATGTCGTATTCGCCATAGGTGCCGCCGTCGTCGGTGGGCATCGCGCACATGCGGCGGAGCTGCGACTTGCGCTGCCTGAGCGTGAGCGGGGAGGCCTGCCCGGCCTCGACCACGCGCGCCAGGTGTGCGAGATACTTCTCTACCAGCCATTCGATCGAGTGCGCGACTGCCGTCGTCTTGGTGGCGGGGCCTGTCCACTTCTCGCCCGCGCGTGCGGCGCGGTAGTGATCCCAGAAGTCGGGATGGTCGGGCGCGACAGGGATCACCGTCACCTTGGTCTTCCGACCTTCGGCGCGCACCCTGTAGCGGGTCGATCCGGACGGCAGCTTCTCAGCCCACAGTCCGGGATGGTGGATCTTCACCGGTGTCACCTGCTTGGCCACTGCTTGGGCCCAGCACGCTGCGGCGCGGGCGCCGATCCGTCCACCGCCGCGGTGATGCGGATCGTCCCGTCCTTCGTGATCTCCATCTCGCCGACCTTCAGCCCGCTCTCCTTCCATGCCGCGATGGCGCGGCTGATGGCGGACTTCGTGACGGTTGCTGCCGGCATGCTCAGACCCCATCCCCTTTGCGCGGCGCGGCGGCATCCTTGACCATGCCCCGCGTGAACTCCGCCTCGCATAGCCCGCACGTGCAGTGGCGGAACTCTTTGCCAGGGACCCCTTGGTAGCCGTGCCCGCGCACGATCACCGCCACCTCCGGATGCGGGGATCCACCCCGTCTAACAACCGTCTGACACCGCCCCGCCATCGTGCGGGGCTTTTTCATGGGAGAATGATGTGGACGTGCGAGACATCCAGCGGCTGCTTGCGGCCGCAGGGCTCTACAAGGGCGCGATCGACGGCGACCCGGGCCCGTTCACCATGGCGGCTGTCGCCGTCAGCCCCCGCACCGCACTCGATCTCCTTGCCCGCATCCAGAAGCACACCGCCCACGCCGGCAAGCGCAGCTTCCACGGCCTGAGCAAAACCGCCCCGGAGCAACTCGACCTCTTTCACGCCCCGAGCCTGCCAAAACCGGCCCGACACCGCTCGTGTTGTCACATTTTCGGCCAATCGGCCTGAACGATGTCAAAATGCTTAGCGACTTTGCTGATGAACTTGGGTGCCCCGACGCAAGTCGATCTTCTTCCGGCAGCGCTGCGAGAGGGCGTAGCCCTCGTGCCGGGTGGTCCGGCCGTTGATCGCCGAGAAGCGCGCCTTTTGCGCGACATGAGGCGTGACGCAGGCCTGCCGCAGGTCCTGGACGAACTCCTCGGCGTCATAGGCCTTGTCGGCGCCGAGCGTCAGCCGTTTCGTCGAGCCGCGCGAGTGGCGGTGGACCATGTCGAGCGCGGCCTTCCGCTCGGCATGACCGTCCGCCTGCGTGACCTCGGCCTGCACCACGAAACCGTGCCGGTTCTCCATCGGGCTTGCGTCGGGAAAACGGTCCACTGGACGGTCTCCTTATCCTCCTCCCATGAAACACAGGACCGCGCCGGCGCCGGGAGATTTCTTGTAAAGCCGGGCCTCCGGATCGGTGACCGAAGCGTGAGTGGCGTTCGAGCGCTTCTGGCCCCGGAAGTCGACCTCGGCATTTCGGGTTCTGGGTTTCGGCGGGGTCATCGGGGCGGGCTCGGGCTTCGTCTCGGTGGGTTCAGCTTCGGCAGAGGGCGGAGGGGCTGGCGGATCGTCGGGACCGCCGCCGGGCTCTGCCGCTTCCTGCTCCGGCTTTGGCTGGAAGCTCTTCATCGACGCCCAGGCCTTGATGAGCGTCCCATCCACCGAGAAGTGCTCGTCGGAGAGGAGCGGCGCAATCTCGCAATGGGAGAGGATCGCCGCCAGGAACTTCTGCGCGATATCCGTCGTCAGCAGCCGGTCGCGGTTCTTGCTGAACACCGTGGCCACCCAGACCGGATCGTCGATGCCCAGCCCGACGAACCAGCGGAACAGCAGGTTGCACTGCATCTGCTCCATCAGCTGCCGCTCGGACCGGACGAAAAACAGGATCTGGATCAGGCTGGCACGCAGCAGCCGTTCGGGAGCGATCGAGGGGCGGCCATCGGCGGCGTAGAGCCGGTCGAACTCGGCGTTCATGCTGACCAGCGCGTCGTTCACGACCCGGCGTATCTTGCGAAGCGGGTGACGGGCCGGAATGCGCTCCTCAAGGTCGACGTAGCTGAAGAGCGACCCGCTCGTCTCGTCCGTCCCGCGCATCAAGAGACCCCACGTGCTTCCCGGAAGGGTGAATCACGTTCTGAACCCGCGTCGAGGCCGGGTTTTTCAGCAACCTGCCAAGCAACCCAAGCACCTGAATACATGCACCTTTCATGTTCCTCCGGACCTGCCCGACCGCTATTTTCGTAAATGATTTGGGCATTTGGCGTCAGCGGGACCTGTTTTCGCTACAGCCCGAAAGGGAAGCTCCGGCCATCAGCCGTTTCGCGCACCGGAGCCGGGCCGTGGACCCGGGAGCGGAGGCCGGCGCCGCGCGCTCATCCGATCTCCACCACCTGCCGGATGGCGCTCCCGTCGGCCAGGCGGTCCATCGCGAGGTTGATCTCGTCAAGCTTCAGCCGGTGGGTGAGCATCTTTTCGACCGGCAGCAGACCGCGCCGGTGCAGGGCCAGCATCCGCGGCAGGTCGCGCTGCGGCACGCAGGAGCCGATGTAGCTGCCCTTCAGCGTGCGCTCCTCGGCCACCAGCTTCAGCGCGTCGAGCGGCATCCGCTCGTGCGGAGCGGGAAGCCCGCCGGTGATGGTCATCCCGCCCCGGCGCGTCACCTCGAAGGCGGTCTCGAGCGCGCGGATCGAGCCTGCGAACTCGAACGCATAATCCACGCCGCCGCCGGTCAGGTCGCGCACGGCCGAGACCGTGTCCCCGTCGGCGGGCACGGCGAGGGTTGCCCCCATGGCGCGCGCCACCTCGGTCTTGGCCGGGAACGGGTCGATGGCCACGATCTCGCCCGCCCCCGCCGCGGCCGCGCCGAGGATCGCCGACAGTCCCACGCCTCCCAGCCCCACCACGGCCACACGGGCGCCGGGCCGGATCTGCGCCGTGTTGAAGACCGCCCCCGCCCCGGTCAGCATAGCGCAGGAAAACAGCGCCGAGACATGGGGCGGCACATCCCGCGGCACCCGGACGAGCGAGGGCCGGGCCACCACCGCATGGGTGGCAAAGCCCGAAATGCCCAGGTGGTGATGGACCGGCCGGCCCTCGTGCGACAGGCGCCGGTGCCCGGTCATCAGCTCGCCCACCCCGTGATGCCGCGCCGCCCGCTCGCAGAGCGCGGGCCGCCCCTCGGCGCAGGGGGTGCAGCGGCCGCAACCGGGGGCGAAGATGCAGACGACATGATCGCCGGGCTCGAGATCCTCGACACCGGCGCCCAGCGCCTCGACATAGCCGGACGCCTCGTGGCCGAGCACCATCGGCAGCGGCCGACGCCTCGTGCCGTTGATCACGGACAGATCCGAATGGCAGACGCCGGCCGCGGCCACCCGGATCAGCACCTCGCCCGGTCCCGGCGCCGCGAGATCGAGTTCGCGCACCACGAGCGGCCGCTCCTCGGCGTAGTTCCCCGCGATCCCGTCACGCTCCAGCACCGCTGCGGTGATCTTCATGCCTCATCCTCCCTTTTGGGCCAGAGTAGGGTGCATTGGCCCGCCCGTCAGGTGAAAAGCGGCGGGGCGCACGCCGTCCGCCAAAGCCGGGGCTTCTCCTTCCGGGCAAGCCGGGCCAGAGTGGGCCGGACGACCGGAAGGAGCGACAGACGTGAAGATCGCCATCGTGACCGCCTCGGACCGCGCCAGCCGCGGCGAATACGAGGACCTCAGCGGTCCCGCCATCGCCGGCTGGCTGGCCACCGCCGTGACATCCGAGCACGAGATCCTGCGCCGGATCGTGCCGGACGGGATCGAGTCGGTGCGTGAGACGCTGATCGACCTCTGCGACCGCGAGGGGGCCGCCCTCGTCTTCACGACGGGGGGCACCGGCCCCTCGCCACGCGACCTCACGCCCGAGGCGATGGTGGGCGTGATCGAGAAGGAACTGCCGGGCTTCGGCGAGCTTCTGCGGATGATCGGCCTGCAGCAGACCCCGACCGCGATCCTGTCGCGCCAGACGGCCGGCGTGCGGGGCCGGACGCTGATCGTGAACCTGCCGGGGCAGCCGGCGGCCATCGCCCTCTCGCTGCAGGCTGTGTTCGCAGCCATTCCGAAGTGCCTCGAGCTGATCGGGGCCGGAACGATGACCGTCTCGGAGAGCTGGGGCGCGGACGGGACCGCCGCGCCGCGCCTGCCCGACTACCTGCGGCCCTCCTGATCAGCCCTTGGCTTCCTGCAGCACGCCGAGCCCCTCCCCGAGCGCGCGGCGAACGGTGGCCGCCAGCACCTGCCGGGGGCTGCCGGGCAGGTAATGCTCGCTTATCCGGGTCTCGCGCCCGCGCAGGGCGACGGCGAGACAGACATATCCCGGCGGATGGCCCTCGTCCTCGCCGGGCCCCGCCACCCCCGTCACGGCCAGCGCGAGATCGGCTTCGGGGGCTGCGGCCAGCGCCCCCTCGGCCATGCGTCGCGCGACCTGCGGATGATAGACGGTCTTTTCGGCAATCAGAGCCTCGGGCACTCCGAGAGCCGCAAACTTCATGGACGGACGATAGACGACGAAGCTGCCCTCGAGCACGCCCGAGCAACCGGGAACGCCCGAAACGCAGGCGGCGATCATGCCGGCGGTGCAGGATTCGGCCGTCACCAGCCGACAGTCGGCAGCCTTCAGCGCCCGCACCAGCCGGGCCGCAAGATCCTGCATCTCTCCGGAGAAGCCAAGGAGCGACTGGTCCGCGCGCAGCACCGCCGGGCGGAACAGCCGTTCATCGAGACGGTCGAGCGGATCGTAGCGGTCGGCCTTGGGATGGTCGAACCGGATCGGATTGACCCTCTTGTGCCAGGTGGCCTTCATCCGTGCCAGAACCGTGCCGAGCACCTCCTGCGCATGCCGGTCCTCATCCATCCGCAGCGCAAAGGCGAGATGCTGGGTGGTCAGCCCCGGATCGTCGCGCAGGGCGGAGGCCAGCGCGAACTGCACGATGTCCCATTCCAGATAGGTGGCGCCGATCTGGGCCTCGTCGCCGCCGCCGATCCCCAGCCCGTCCGTCGGCATGGCACGCCAGGTCCGCTCGGGCACGCCATGGGCACGCGCCAGCCACGGCACCTCCCAGGACTTCAGCAGCGACTGGACGGGCGCCAGATCGCCCACGTCGCCATGCAGCGTCCAGAACCCGGCGCTGAGCTCCGAGAGATTGTCGGTGCTGGCCACGAGGCCCCCCAGCCGATGCGCCTGATCATACAGCGTCATCATCCGAAGCCGCGCCCGGAGGTTTCCCCGCCGCGTCCGGGCGGGCCCCTCGTCCGACGCGACGAGATCGCCATCGAGATCGCCAAGCTGCGCGACCGCGGCCCGGTAGGCTTGCGAGAGATCGAGATGGAGATGCTCGATCCTCAGTGCCTCGCAGGCCTCGATGCCGCGCTCGGTCTCTTCGGGGTTCTGCTCGATGGGCAGCGTCAGGCCCACGACACGCCAGCCCGCCGCCTTGAACAGCGCCGCCGTCAGCGCCGAATCGACACCGCCCGACATGCCGAGAACCGCGGTCGAGATCGAGCCCTGCATCCGGTATTCGGCCAGATCCTGCACCAGCCGTGCACCGACGAGATCGAGATCGCGGGGCGGAAGGAACAGGCCTCGCTCCACCTGCTCGGCCAGGCGCTCGGCGAACCAGGGAGAGAGCTCTCCGGTCAGCCGCTGACGCGACAGATCGAGGATCTCCTCGACCAGCGTTTCCGTCACGCCGCCGGCATCGGCCTTGTTCATGATGTCCCTCCTGCTGCTGTCCTGCCGCGGAACAGGGGCCGCGAGACATATGTTCCAGCGACTGGCACGTCCGGCGGGATCGGTCCCGCGCCAGCGGAAGCCGCATCCCACGGTCGCGTGCTTCGGCGGCCATCCGTTCGCCTCTTGGCGAAGTGACGGAACAGCGGGCGTTCGCGCCGGTTGCACCTCCGCCAGTCAAGGAGGATCCGATGACCCAGCCCAAGGAGAACCGGCAGCGTCAGGACACGCCGCATTATGAAAGAGCCTCGGGCAGCTGGGGATCGGTCCGCGGGATCGCCAAGGTGCTGCTCGACCAGAAGCCGGGGCCGGGCGTGGTCCAGACGCTCATGCGCCAGAACAAGCCCGGAGGGCACATGTGCACCTCCTGCGCCTGGGCCAAGCCCGCCAAGCCGCACCTGTTCGAGTTCTGCGAGAACGGCGCCAAGGCCACGATCTGGGACCTGACCACGGACCGCTGCGGCCCCGAGTTCTTCGCACGGCATTCCGTCTCGGAACTGCGCGACTGGTCGGACCACGACCTCGAGAAGACCGGGCGTCTCACCCATCCGATGCGTTACGACGCGGCGACGGACCATTATCTGCCCGTCAGCTGGGAGGACGCCTTCCGCGAGATCGGATCGAGGCTCCGCACGCTCGAGCCCGCCCGCACGGTCTTCTACACCTCGGGCAAGGCCAGCCTCGAGACGGCCTTCCTCTGGCAGCTTTTCGCCCGCGCCTACGGGCACAACAACCTGCCCGACAGCTCCAACATGTGCCACGAGACCACAAGCGTCGGGCTGAAGAAGGTGACGGGCTCGTCGGTCGGCACCTGCGTGCTCGAGGATTTCGACCATTGCGACATGATCCTCTTCCTCGGCCAGAACACCGGCACCAGCAGCCCACGCTTCCTGCACGAGTTGCAGAAGGCGGTGCAGCGCGGCTGCCGGATCGTCACGCTGAACCCGGTGCGCGAGCGCGGGCTGGTCGAGTTCGTGAACCCGCAGAACCCCTCGCAGATGACGCTCGGCAGCCCCACCCGGATCTCGGACATCTACCTGCAGGTCCGGCCGGGCGGCGACATCGCGGCGCTTGCGGGGATCTGCAAGCACCTCTTCGCGCTCGAGGAGACGCGCGGCGGCATCATCGACCGCGCCTTCGTGGCCGAACACACCTCCGGCTTCGACGCGTTCGAGACCCGCATCCGCGACACCTCGTGGGACGAGATCGAGCGCGTCTCGATGCTGCGCCGCGCCGATCTCGAGCAGGTGGCCGAGATCTATGCCCGATCCGAGCGCGTGATCGGCATCTATGGCATGGGTCTGACGCAGCATGTGCACGGCTGGCTCAACATCGCGATGCTGGTGAACCTGCTGCTGATGCGCGGCAACATCGGGCGCAAGGGCGCGGGCATCTCGCCGGTCCGCGGCCATTCCAACGTGCAGGGCCAGCGGACGGTGGGCATCAGCGAGAAGCCCTCGCTGGTGCCGATCGACAAGCTGGAGGAGCTGTTCAACCTGAACATCCCGCGGGACGAGGGCTGGAACACGGCCGTGGCCGCAGAGAAGCTGCTGGATGGCACGATGCAGGCGTTCCTCTCGCTCGGGGGCAACTTCGCCCGCGCGATCCCGGACCAGAGCCGGACGGACAAGGCCTGGGCGGGGCTCGAGCTGAACGTGCAGATCGCCACCAAGCTCAATCGGTCGCACACGCTGGTGAGCCGGGACAGCTGGCTTCTGCCCTGCCTCGTGCGGGCCGAGGAGGACCGCCAGTCGAGCGGCCCGCAGGCGGTCTCGATGGAGGACAGCCTCAGCCACATCCACGGCTCGGTCGGCAAGCGTCCGCCCGCCTCGGGCTGGCTGCGGTCGGAGCCGGCCATCGTGGCGGGCCTCGCGCGGGCGACGCTGGACGAGAACCCCCGCCTGCGGTGGGAGCATTGGGTGGGCGACTACCGCCACATCCGCGACCTGATCGAGACCTGCTGGCCCGACCAGTTCGCCGCCTTCAACGCGCGCCTCTTCACGCCCGGCGGCTTCTACCGCGGCAACGCGGCGCGCGAGCGCGAGTGGAAGACCGAGAGCGGCAAGGCCCAGTTCACCGCACCCAAGCAGCTCTGCGCCCTCGGCGAGCCGCCCGCGGGCGAGGACATGACCCTCGTCACGCTGCGATCGAACGACCAGTTCAACACGACGATCTACGGCTTCTCGGACCGGCTGCGCGGGCTGGAAGGATCGCGCGACGTGGTGCTGATGAACCCCGAGGAGATCGCGCGGCGCGGGCTGCATGAAGGGCAGAGGGTGACGCTGGAATGCGCCGTCGGCGACGGCATCCGGCGGCGCGTGTCGGGCATGCGGGTGACGGCCTATGACCTGCCCGATGCCTGCATCGGCGCCTATTACCCCGAGGCGAATGCCCTCGTCCCCCTCTCGGCGCGGGACGAGCTGTCGGGGACGCCGGCCTACAAGGGAACGCCGGTGCGGATCCTGACCGATCCGGCGGCGGCCGAAGCCGGCCTGCCGTGAGCCCGCCGTGAGCCCGCCGCGCGCCCGTGCGCGATCCGGCCGCCGTGCGGATTTCCACGCCGCCGGCGCCGATGCCGACGTACCTGCGGAACAAGCGCGCGTCGCAGCCGTTCCAAGGCCACAATCTGCATGGAGACGGACATGAAGACCAAGGAACTCGACGCGGCCTTTCTCGACGCGCTGAAGGACATCTACTACGCCGAGCGGCAGATCCTGAAGGCCCTGCCCAAGATGGCGCGGGCGGCCCAGTCCGAGCAGCTCAAGGACGCCTTCAAGACCCACCGTGAGGAGACCGAAGGCCAGAAGGAGCGGCTCGAGAAGGTGTTCGAGCTTCTGGGCAAGCGCGCCCAGGGCAAGACCTGCCCGGCGATCGACGGCATCATCGAGGAAGGCTCCGAGGTGATGGAGGAATACAAGGACAGCCCGGCACTCGACGCAGCACTTCTTGCCGCGGCGCAGGCGGTCGAACATTACGAGATGGCCCGCTACGGCACGCTGGTCGCCTGGGCCAAGACCCTCGGGATGGACGATGCCGCCACGATCCTCGCCGAGACGCTCGAGGAGGAGAAGAAGACCGACAGCCTGCTGAGCGATCTGGCGGGCTCGGAAGTGAACCAGAACGCCGTGGCGGCGGCCTGATCGAAGGGGAGGGGCGCGCCGCGCCCCTCCACCGCCGGGCCTCTGCCCGGTTCTGGTTAACGCATGATCAAGGATTTCCCGCTAAGGCTCGCACGAGAGGGGAAGTCCATGATCGCCCGAGCCTTCACCGTCGCCTTCGAAGGCGTGGATCCGCGCAGCGTCGAGGTCCAATGCGCCGTGTCGCCCGGCCTGCCGGCCTTCGCCATCGTCGGTCTGGCCGACAAGGCGGTCTCCGAGGCGCGCGAACGGGTGCGGACGGCTCTCGCCGCCATGTCGATCGCGCTGCCCTCGCGCCGGATCACCGTGAACCTCTCGCCCGCCGACCTGCCCAAGGAGGGGTCGCACTTCGACCTCGCCATCGCGCTTGCGCTTCTTGCCGCGCTCGAGATCATCCCGGCCGACGAGGTGGAGCAGACGCTTGCGATCGGTGAATTGTCGCTCGACGGGCGGCTCGTGCCGGTGGCGGGCGCGCTGCCCGCCGCGGTCGCCGCCGCCGAGCAGGACCGCTCGCTCCTCTGCCCGAAGGCCTGCGGGGCCGAAGCGGCCTGGGTTGGCGCGACGCAGGTTCTCGCGGCAACCACCCTTGCCGAAGTGGTGCGGCATTTCTCCGGCCAGTCGCCCATCACGCCCGCCGAAGCCGGAGAGGTGGCCGGCGGCCCCGCCACGGCGGTGGATCTTGCACAGGTGAACGGGCAGGAACGGGCCAAGCGCGCGCTCGAGATCTCGGCGGCGGGCCGCCATCACCTGCTGATGATCGGCGCACCCGGTTCGGGCAAATCCCTGCTTGCCCGCTGCATGCCCGGCATCCTGCCGCCGATGACCCCCGCCGAGGCGCTCGAGACCTCGATGGTCCATTCGCTTGCCGGCAAGCTCGGCGACGGCGGGATCAGCCGGACGCGGCCCTTCAGCGATCCCCACCACACGGCCTCGCCCGCCTCCATCGTGGGCGGCGGGCGCCGGGCGGGCCCCGGCGAGGTGAGCATCGCCCACAATGGCGTCCTATTCCTCGACGAGCTGCCCGAGTTTCCGCCGCGGGTGCTCGACACGCTGCGCCAGCCTCTCGAGACGGGTGAGATCATGGTGCCCCGCGCCGAGGCGCGCTACCGCTACCCCTGCCGGTTCCTGCTGATCGCCGCCGCCAACCCCTGCCGCTGCGGTCATCTCGCGGATGCCTCCAAGGCCTGCAGCCGCGCCCCGTCCTGCGGGGACGAGTATCTGGGCCGGATCTCGGGTCCGCTCATGGATCGGTTCGACCTGCGGATCGAGGTGCCTCCGGTCGATTGGGTGGACGGCAGCCTGCCGGCGGCGACCGAGGATTCCGCCACCGTCGCCGCGCGCGTGGCCGAGGCCCGCGCGATTCAGGGCCGCCGCTATGCCGGCCTGCCGCAGATCCGGGTGAACGCCGACGCCGATGGCCCGCTGCTGGAACAGATCGCCTCTCCCGACGCCGAGGGACGGGCCCTGCTCGGCCGCGTGGCCGAAAGGTTTGGCCTCTCGGCCCGTGCCTATCATCGGATCCTGCGCGTGGCCCGCACCATCGCCGACCTCGACGGCGCGCAGGACGTGCGACATCCGCATCTCGCCGAAGCGGTCAGCTACCGCCTGACCGCGAGCACGAGGCCAAAGCTCGCGGGCTGAGAGTTGGCCCGCGAAGACCCGCCCTCGCCACAAGACCCGCGCCTGGCGCACCCCGATCATCAGGCCGGCCGCGACAAAACGGGCCGTCACAGGCACGCAGAACCCGCGGGATTGCCGCATGCGCCGCCCGGTCATCCGGCACCCGCGCGGCGCGAAGATTGCGCAGGATCAGTGAACGCTCACCGGCGCAAGATCGTTCTGGCGGGCGAGCACGAAGGCGAGGTGGCGGTCTCGCACCAGCGCGAGGCGCTCTCCGTCCGCGGCATGAACCGCGAAGACGTGGTCCAGCCCCCGGGCCATCGGCTGAACCTCCTCGGGAAGCTCGGCCACGGGCACCGGACGGACATAGACCAGCCTGCCCATACCTTCGGGGAAATCAAACGGCGTGTTCATTGCTCGACTCCTTCCTTGATCGCGCGGCTGCGTCCGATCGGGATCGTCTGCACCATTGGCTGCGGCACCAGCCGCCTCAGGTCGATGTGCAGCAACCCGTGCTCCATGTTCGCCCCTGCCACCTCGACACCGTCGGCCAGCACAAAGCTGCGCTGGAACGCGCGCGAGGCGATGCCGCGATGCAGGAACACGCGCTCGGCCGCGTCTTCGGTCTGGCGGCCGCGCACGACAAGCTGCCGGTCCTCGACCGTGATGGCGATGTCATCCTCGCGGAAGCCCGCGACGGCCAGCGTGATCCGGTAGGCGTTCTCGGCCACGGCCTCGATGTTGAAGGGCGGATAGCCCTCGCTCGCCGTCTTGGCCGTCCGCTCGACCAGTCGCTCGAGCTGCTCGAAGCCGAGAAGGAAGGGATGGCCCCCGAAAGTCAGTTTGGTCATTCCGTCATGTCCTTGCACAAGCGACATTTCTCTGCGGAACCCCACGCGGGCATTCCGTTCCCCAGATATGGGCGGATGACCGGCGCCTTGCAAGGCCGGTGGCGCCGCGCGACGCGCCCGGATGCCGAGGTCGGCACGGGCTTGGCGGCTTGGAAACGCGGCTGCCGCCGGGGCCTGCCCCGCCTCCGGCACGGTCCGCTCGAAATCGAGAGAACGCGACATCTGGATCCGCGCACTATTCTTCCCGCAGACGCTCGCGATCTGTATATTCGTGTTACGGCGACTCATCCAAAACGCAACGGGCGAAGTTTCCCGACAGGTCAAATTCATGAATGCGTCCCCTGAACTGAGTTTTGAAGACATGCTGCGCATCCGGCTCGAGGTGCTCCGCCGCGAGCATCGTGATCTCGATGATGCAATCGCCGCGCTCGAGGCCGGTGGCCGGGGCGACCAGTTGACGCTGCGGCGGCTCAAGAAGCAGAAGCTGTGCCTCAAGGACCAGATCGTGAAGATCGAGGATCAGCTCATCCCCGACATCATCGCCTGACACATCGCGGTCGCGGGGCCGGCGCCGGACCCTTTCGCAGGCCTGCGCCCGTGCAATGTCTGCCGCCGGTCTGGCCTCTCCGCCGGGGTTCGAGGGCTTGCGTTTCGCGAAGCGCGAAGGGCCCCTCTCCGGGCGCGCGGCCGCACGCGCCCTTCAGGCAGCGCCCGCTTGCCCCTTGCCCGCCGCTGGCTATAGTGCGCGGCTCAAGGCAGTGCAGGGGTGTCGCGCATGGCGGTGGACGTTGGGATCATCATGGGCAGCCAGTCCGACTGGGCCACAATGAAGGAGGCCGCCGCGATCCTGGACGAGCTTGGCATCGCCTACGAGGCGAAGATCGTCTCGGCGCACCGCACGCCCGATCGGCTATGGACCTACGGCAAGACCGCCGTCGAGCGCGGCCTCAAGGTCATCATCGCGGGGGCGGGCGGCGCGGCCCATCTGCCCGGCATGATGGCCTCGAAGACGCGGGTGCCGGTGATCGGCGTGCCTGTCCAGACGCGGGCGCTCTCGGGCGTGGACAGCCTCTATTCCATCGTCCAGATGCCCAAGGGCTTTCCGGTGGCCACCATGGCCATCGGCGCGGCGGGCGCGGCCAACGCGGGCCTGATGGCGGCGGGCATCCTGGCGATCTCCGATCCGGCGCTCGGCCAGCGGCTCGACGACTGGCGCGCCGCCCTCTCCGCCTCCATCCCCGAGGAGCCTTCCGATGACTGACCGCCTGCACCCCGGAGCCACCATCGGCATCCTTGGCGGGGGCCAGCTCGGGCGGATGCTGTCGGTCGCGGCCTCGCGGCTGGGCTTCCGCACCCATGTGTTCGAGCCGGGGGCGAACCCGCCGGCCGCGGACGTGGCCCATGCGGTCACGACGGCCCCCTACGAGGATGAGGCCGCGCTGCGGGCCTTTGCGGCCGCGGTCGATGTCATCACCTACGAGTTCGAGAACATCCCGACCTCGGCGCTCGACCTGCTCGAGGCGCTGAAGCCGATCCATCCGAACCGTCGCGCCCTCGCCGTCAGTCAGGACCGGCTGGAGGAGAAGGGCTTCCTGACCGGCCTCGGCCTCTCGGTCGCGCCCTTCCGGCCCGTCGCCACCCGCGAGGATCTCGAGGCGGCGATCCACGGCATCGGCACGCCCGCGATCCTCAAGACCACCCGGCTCGGCTATGACGGCAAGGGGCAGGCCCGGATCATGGAGCCCGACGACGCGGCCGAGGCCTTTGCCGCGATGGGTGGGCAGCCGGCCGTGCTGGAAGGCTTCGTCCGCTTCACCCACGAGGTCTCGGTCATCGCGGCGCGCGGGCGCGACGGGTCGGTGGCGGTCTATGAGCCGGGCGAGAACGTCCATCTCTCGGGCATCCTGCACACGACCACCGTCCCCGCCCGCCTCACCGCCTCGCAGCGCACCGACGCGGTGCTGCTGGCCGGGCGGATCCTGAACGCGCTCGACTATGTGGGCGTCATGGGGGTGGAACTGTTCGTGACGCCCGAGGCGCTTCTGGTGAACGAGATCGCGCCGCGGGTCCACAACTCGGGCCACTGGACGCAGAACGGCTGCGCGGTGGACCAGTTCGAGCAGCATATCCGCGCGGTGGCCGGCTGGCCGCTGGGCGACGGTTCGCGCTTTGCGGATGTCGAGATGGAGAACCTGATCGGCCATGACGTGGCGCGCGTGCCCGCGCTTGCGCTGGAGCGGAACACCGCGATCCACCTCTACGGCAAGGCCGAGGCGCGGCCCGGCCGCAAGATGGGGCATGTGAACCGCATCCTCCGCCCGGTGGCGGGGGCATGATCGAGGCGGTGACGCGGACGGCCGGCGTGCTCGACGGGCGGATCGCGGCCTTCCTCGCCCGAGAGACCGCCGCCTTCGAACAGGCCCATCCGCGTTCGCGCGCGGCGCTGCAGGGCGGCGCCTCGGGCTGGCTCGGCGGGGTTCCGATGCACTGGATGAAGGACTGGCCCTCGCCCTTTCCGCTGGTGGCGGCCGAGGCTTCGGGCTCGCATCTCATCGACCTCGACGGTCACAGGCTGGATGATTTCTGCCTTGGCGACACGGGCTCGATGTTCGGCCACTCGCCCCCGCCGGTCGCGAAGGCGATCCGCCGGCAGGCGCGGCACGGGCTGACCTACATGCTGCCCACCGCCGCCGCTCTCGAGGCGGGCCGCCTTCTCAGGCGCACCTTCGGCGAGTTCCGCTGGCAGGTGGCGCTCAGCGCCAGCGACGCCAACCGATTCGCGCTGCGCGTGGCCCGGGCGGTGACCGGACGGCGCAAGGTGCTGGTCTTCAACGGCTGCTACCACGGGACCGTGGACGACACGATGGTGATGCTCGAGGGCGGGCGCACCCGGCCGCGGCCGGGCCTCGTGGGGCAGGTGGCGGATCTCGCCTCGAAGGCCGTCGCGGTGGAGTTCAACGACATCGGGGCCGTCGAGGCGGCGCTGGCCACGGGCGAGATCGCCGCGATCCTCACCGAGCCGGTGATGACCAACTCCTGCATGGTGCTGCCCGAAGCGGGCTTTCACGACGCGCTCCGCACGCTCTCGCGGCGCTACGGGGCGGTGCTGATCCTCGATGAGACGCACACGCTTTCGTCGGGCCTCGGCGGCTATGGACGGGTGCACAGCCTGTCGCCGGACATCCTCGTGGTGGGCAAGTGCGTGGCGGGCGGGATGCCCGCCGCGGTCTGGGGCCTGACGCCGGATCTTGCCGCGCGCTTTGCCGCCTATGACGCGGCGCGCCCCGAGGGGCACAGCGGCATGGGCACGACCCTCGCGGCCAATCCGATGCAGTTCGCCTGCCTCTGCGCCACCCTGAGCGAGGTGATGACCCCCGAGGCCTACGCCCGGATGGAGAAGGGCTCGGACCGGCTGGCCAGGGGCCTCTCGGCCGTGATCTCGCGCGTCGAGGCGCCCTGGCATGTCGTCCGGGTCGGCGCGCGGGTCGAGTTCATCTGCGCTCCGGGCCCGCTGCGCAACGGGAGTGAGGCCGCGCGGGCCCATCACCCGCGCCTCGAGGCCGCGGTGCATCTGGGGCTTTTGAACCGCGGCTCGCTGATCGCACCGTTCCACAACATGATGCTGGTGAGCCCCGTCACCCGGAACCGCCAGATCGACCGCCTGATCACCGCCTTTGACGCCATCCTGACCGAGCTTTTCGCGTGACCGCACCGATGACCGACCAACCCAGCCCCTCCGGTTCGACCCTCGCCGAGGCCGAGGCCTTTCTGGCCCAGCACCCCGAGATCGAGGCCTTCGACATCATCCTGCACGACGCCAACGGCATCGGGCGGGGCAAGATCATCCGGCGGCACGAGCTTCTGTCCTTCTACAAGGGCGGGCGACACCTGCCGATCTCGATCCTCGGCCTCGACATCTGCGGCGAGGATGTACACGAGACCGGCCTGATCTGGGATCAGGGCGACGGCGACCTGCGCGCCTGGCCGATCCCGGGGACGCTGGTGCCGTTGCACGGCACCACCCCGTCGCGGGGCGAAGTCTTCATGTCCATGTATGACCTCGACGGCCGGCCCATGAGTTCGGACCCGCGCCACGCGCTCGCCCGGCAGGTCGAGGCGCTGGCGGACCTCGGCCTCTACCCCTCCGCCGCCTTCGAGCTGGAGTTCTTCCTGCTGGCCAACGAGCGCGGGCCCGACGAACGGGTGCAGCCGGCCGCCGACGTGCTCGACGGCCGCATGAGCCGCAAGACCGAGGTCTATTCGGTCGATCACCTGCACGGGATGATGCCGCTCTTCTCCGACATCTATGCTGGCGCCGAAAAGGCCGGGATCACGGCCGAGACGATGATCTCGGAATATGCGCCGGGGCAGTACGAGCTGACCCTGCACTACCGCACCGACGTGCTTCAGGCGGCCGACGATCTGATGCGGCTGAAACGGATCGTGCGGGCGCATGCGCGGCGGCACGGCGTCACGGCCTGTTTCATGGCCAAGCCCGTGGAAAGCTACGCGGGCTCGGGGATGCACCTGCATGTTTCGCTCTGCGACCGCGAGGGACGCAACATCTTCGTCGAGGAGACCGAGGGCCAGTGGTCGCGCGCGATCCTGCACGCGCTCGGCGGCCTGCGCGAGACGATGGGCGAGTCGATGCTGGTCTTCGCCCCCCACGCCAACTCGTGGCGCCGCTTCGCAAGCCAGAGCTACGCGCCGGTCTCGCCGACCTGGGGCGTGAACAACCGGTCGGTCGCGCTGCGGATCCCGGCGGGCGACATCCGCGCCCGGCGGATCGAGCACCGTCCGGCCGGCGTGGACGCCAACCCCTATCTGGTGGCGGCCACCGTTCTTGCGGGCATCCGCCGCGGGCTCGAGCAGCAGATCGACCCCGGCCCCGAGACCACCGGCAACGGCTACGAGGATCCGGGCGACACCCAGCCCATCCCGACCTGCTGGCGCAGCGCGATCGCGGCGGCCCGCCATTCCGCCTTCCTGCGCGAGGCGCTGGGGCCGGACATGCACCGCACCTTCACCGCCATCAAGGAGGCGGAATACGCCCGCGTCGCGCGGACGATCCCGGACGTGGACTACGACCTCTACCTCCATACCGTGTGACGGCGCGGCCTGCCCTGATCACATCTTTGGCCGGTCGTCGGCCGCGGCCTCCTGCAGACTGGATCGGCCTCGGGCCCTGATCTAGGGTAAGGTCATGGCTGCGCGACGCGAAACGGATGTCCGGCGGGCCGAATCCGGCCCCAGACTCTGGCAGAAGCTCCGCCTGCCGGCCGCGGTCTTCGTCGTGCTGGCGGGCGCCAGCGTCATCCTCGCGCTGGCGCTCGATGCCCGGCGGCGGTTCGAGCAGCTCGACCTCATGGCTTCGGGCGGCGTGCAGGCCGAGATCGCGGTTGTGGACGCGGGTCTCAAGCGGCTGGCCGGGCTGCTCGAGGGCGACGCGTCGCCCGGCGACACGCGCGCCGCGATCGAGGCGCTGCAGGCGCCCATCCAGCAGCTTGGGGCGGCTCTGGCCCAGAGCGCCCTTCTGTGGGAGCCCGGCTACGCCGCCGACATGGCCCGGCTGGAGTCCTTCGCCGACGAGGCCGCCGCGCTCATCCCTGCCCCGGACGCGACGCTCGCGCAGCGGCGGGCAGACCTCGCCCGCACCCTGCCACAGCAGCAGGAGGTGCTGGACCGGCTCGCCAGTTCGGCGAGCCAAGACCAGGCGGTGCGCGCGGCAGAGGACCGAGAGATCATCGCCAACTCGCTGATGAGGCTGGTCGCGCTGACCATCGCGCTGGTGCTGGTGCTGTCGGCCGGCGCCCTTCAGCTTCTCCGGCTCTATCTCCGCTCGCGCGAGCAGGCGGACGCGGCCCGGCGCGCCAGCGCCCGGCTGGAGGCGATCTTCCGCATCTCGGCCGATGCGATCCTCGTCACGGACTGGAGCGGACGGGTCATCGACTGCAACCGCGCCACCCTCGCCATCTTCGGCCATCAGCGCGAGAGGCTGTGCGGCGCCGACGCAATGGAGCTTCTCTTTCCGGCGGAACTTCAGGGCCGACAGCGCACGCGCGTGGTCGAGGCCCTGCGCACCTCGGATCCGCGTCTCGACGGTCCACTCCGGCTCGAACTCGAGGCGGTTCATGCCGACGGGCTGCGGTTTCCGGTGGAAGTGTCGCTCGCCGCGGCGCGTGTCGAGGGCGAGGACATCATCGTGGCGCTCATGCGCGACATCTCGGCCCGCCGCCGCGCCGAGCGCGAACTGACCGAGGCGCGCGATCAGGCGCTGGCGGGCGAACAGGCGCGGGCGGACTTTCTGGCCGTCATGAGCCACGAGATGCGCACGCCGCTCAACGGTCTGGCGGGGTCGGTCGAGCTTCTCGACCAGACACCCCTCGACATGCGCCAGCGCGAGCTGGTCTCGGTGCTGCGCGCCTCGGCGCAGATCCTGCTCGACCACGTCAATTCCGTCCTGGACATCGCCCGCTCGGAGGCCCGCCCCTCCGAGGCGGAGATGGTGGATTACGACCTCGACCGGCTGGTGGCCGAGTGCATCGCCAACCAGTCGGGATTCGCGGCGGTCGTGGGCAATCGGATCGACCTTCGCGCGATCACGGGCCCCGTGGGCCTTCTGAACGGCGAGCCGGCACGGCTGCGGCAGGTGATCCTCAACCTGCTGAACAACGCGGTGAAATTCACCCGCAACGGGCGGATCATCGTCGAGACCGAGGTCATGGGTGGGACGCTGGAAATCCGGGTGCTGGATACCGGCATCGGCATCGCGCCCGAGAACCAGGAAAAGATCTTCGACGATTTCGTGACCCTCGACGCCAGTTACGAGCGGCGGTCGGGCGGCACCGGCCTCGGCCTCGGCATCGCGCGCAGGCTGGCGCGAATCATGGGCGGCGATCTGACCGTCGAAAGCGCGCCGGGCAACGGCAGCCGCTTCACGCTGCGCCTGCCGCTCCAGCGCGCGCGTGGCGAGGCGGCGGCGCGCGCCGGGGGAGGGGGCGAGACGCTGTCGGTGCTGCTCATCGAGGACAACGACATCAACCGCTTCATCGCGCAGAACTTCCTCGAGAGCGCCGGCCATCAGGTGCTGACGGCCCGCAGCGGTCTCGAGGGGCTGACGGCCGCGCAGGCGCGGCATTTCGATGTCATCCTGACCGATATCAGCATGCCGGGCCTCGACGGATTGCAGGTCGCCCGTCGCATCCGTGACGGCGGCGGTCCGAGCGCGGGCTCTCGCATCCTTGCCGTCACGGCCCATTCGCTCGCAGCGGCCCCCGAAGCGCTGCGCCGGGCCGGCATCGACGGCTGCCTCGAAAAGCCGGTCGGCCGCGAGTCGCTCTTGCGCCTGCTGCGCCAGCCGCTCGAACCGCTCCTCCCTCCGCCCGAGGAGGCGCTCGACATCCAGCGCCTCGACGAGCTTGCCCGGCAGATCGGCCAGGGGGCGCTGTCGGCCCTCATCCGCCAGATGATCCTCGACGGCGAGGCGATTCTCGACCGGCTCGGCGCGCTCGGGCCGGAGCCCGCGCCCGAGGACGCGCGGCGGCTCGTTCACCAGATGGCCGGCGCCGTCTCGACCTTCGGCACCGGGCCGCTCCACCGCTGCCTGCGCCAGTTGCAGGAGGCGTTGCGGACCGGCGCGCCCGTGACCGCCCATCTCGAGGCCCTGCCCCCGCTCTGGCAGCGGATGCGCGCCGCACTCGAAGAGGCCGAGATCCGGCCTCCGCCTGAGCGGACGGATGCGCTGACCTAGCCGCCCGTTGCCGTGCCAAGGGCGGCGATGGCCCGCGCGATCAGGGCGGGCGCACGGGGATCGAGGCCCACCGGCTCCAGCACGGGGCCGCGGAACCGCGCCTCGGCCAGAGCCTGGGGAAGGTCGCTCACCACATGGCCTCCGCGGGCCGCGAAGAAGGGCAGGCACAGCGCCTCCGGCATGCGCCGCGCGACCTCCGCGATGCGCGGCTCCTGATCGATGAAGGCGGCCTTGCAGGGCAGGCCCAGCTCCTGCTCGAGCCGTTCGGCCATGGCGTGCGCGACATCGGACGGGGCGCTGCTGCGAAAGGAGCCATGCGCCGCCAGCAGGATCGCAGGCGCCCGAGCAACGGCGAGGGCCTCACGCGCGATGGCGACCGTCAGATCGCGGACCGCCGGATCCGTTCCGAACGGCTCGGAGAGGCGCCAGCCCTCTCCGCCCGCGGCGGCCAGCTGGCGTGGCAGGTTGGTGCGGGTGAACCACCCCCCCGCCATGAAGAGCGGATAGACGACGCCCGGCGCCCCCTGCACCGCGCGGGCCAGCGCCCCCGGCTCGGCCAGCGTCGCCGCACGCACGTGCCAGCCGGGCAGGTGCCTTGCCACGGCCGCCGCCAGTGCGGCGATCTCGGCCGCCGCCGGCACGGGGTCCGAGGGCTGCCCATGGGCAACGATCACCGCGGCGGGCCCCGCATCCTCCATTCGCATCCTCCCTCAGGCAGGGCTTGATTGGCACCGAGTTTTCCGCGCTGCGCAAGGGGTTTGACGCGTCGCGGCCCTCACATCCGCGACAGCGCGGGCGCGCGCCGCGCCGCGCGTAAAAAGACCATCTCAGGTATATGTTGACGCACCCCCCCGACCGATCCTTGACTCGATCCCTGTCGGAACCGATGCTTGCGGCCATCGTGCGAGTGAGGCGAATGCAGCTGGGAACGGCCGTCGATGGCCCGCACCGCCTGCCCTCGCCTGGAACACCAGGGTTCGGAGGCGAGCGGATCGCCGGGCAGGTTCATCTGCCGCCGGAGGTCCCGGAAGACGACATCCTCCGAGGCGCGGGAACGCCCGGAGAGCAGCAGGACAGAGACGGATCAGGCGAATTGACGCAGGCGGTGGCCTGCGCCGAGGGCAAGGTTGTTTCTGAATCCCCACGGCATTAAGGGGCGAGGGATGGTCAAGGAACGAGAGGCGAAGGTCGCGATGGCGGGCTCGGATCTGATCTCTTGCTGTTACCGCAGCCTCGCGGCCCCCAGCCTCACCATGGGCGATCTCATCGACATCGTCGAAGCCTCGCGCCGGCGAAACGCCGAACTGCAGATCACCGGCGCGCTCTTCTATGCGGACGGCCGCTTCCTGCAGTGGCTCGAAGGGCCGGCCGATGCGGTGAACGGGCTTCTCGACGGCATCCTGCGGGACGGGCGCCATTCCGGGTTCGAACTGCTGGCGAAGGAACCCGCCACCGAGCGCCGCTTTGCCGGATGGCACATGCAGCTCTCCTGCCCCGAAAGCGACCTGCGCAGCCTCGGGATCACCGACGGCCGGCAGATCGTCGCCGTGGGCCGCAGCCTGCTGCCCGAGGGCACCGACAGTCTCTCCTTCGACAGGATCGCCACCGTGGGCCATTTCCTTTCCGACGTCTGCGCTGCCCGCAGCCTTGCCTCCGAGATGGACGAGGGCACCGCCACCATCTACCCGCTGCACGACGGACCGGCCCGCCGCTCGGCCCGGGCCGAGGCGGTCGCGCGGCTGTGTGACCTGCTCCTGGCCGACCCGCTCGGCCGCATCGCCGAGATCGAGTCGCTGCTGCGCGCCCATGCGCCGACGGCGGCCGACTTTGCCCGCCTCTACGAAACCTGCGCCGAGCGGATGCTGCGCGACCTGGCCGAGGACCGCACGACGCGGCTGCGCCTGACGCTTGCCTGCTCGGCCCTGCAGATGGTGCTTCGGCGCATCCACCACCTCCCCGACCCGCAGAACAGCGTGGGCGCGGTGACCGTGACCGCCGTTCCGGGGCAGACGCCGATCCTCGAGGCGGCGCTTGCCGGCGAGATGCTGCGCGCGGCGGGCTGGTCCACCTCGATCCTTCACCCCGAAAGCGCCGAGGATCTGATCGGGCGGCTCAGGGCCACGCGCACCGCGACGCTGGTCGTGGCGCCCAGCCTTCTCGAAGGGACCGACCATGACCGCGAGACGCTGCGGCTGATCGCGGCGCTGCGCGCCCGCCGGGACCTGCCCGAGCAGCGGATCCTGATCGGCGGCGGGCTGGCGCAGCTGGCGCCGTCGATGCTGAAGGAGGCCGGCGCCGATGCCGGCTTCCGGCATCTGTCGCAACTGACGGCTTCGGTGGCGGGCGTGGCGTGCCCGCACAACGCCGAATGCTGCTCGATGCGGGCCTGCCGCATGCCGGCCTCGCAGTTCTGCGGCAAGCGGATCAACCCCGACTTCCTGCTGGCCAATGTCATGCCCAGCGTCATGACCCGCCTCTCGGCGCGGCAGGAGCGCAGGCGCACCGCCTGAGCCACCTGTTTTTTCGTCTCGAACCGCGCCTGCGGAGGTGCATCCTGCCGATCTTTGCTTAAATAGGATCTGGCGGCGCCCAGTCGCCACCAGGGAGGCACGGCCGGCACCGCGATGAACGAGACGAAATCCGAAGCGCTGAGTGACCGACAGGATCGGCTCAAACGCGCACGCAAGCCGCTCATCACCGACATTTCGGCGGCGCGCTGGCTGCTCCTGCTGATTCTGGCGGCGTCGGTCTATTTCTTCCACGGCTTCCTCGTGCCGGTGCTGGCGGCTGTCATCATCGCCTTCGCAAGCTGGCCGCTGCTGCAGAGGCTCGAGCGGTCGCTGCCGATCGGCCGCGCCGGGGCTGGGGCCTTGCTGCTGATGATGATCGTGGGCTTTCTTGTGATCCCGGTCATGATGGCGCTGCTCTATGCCTTCCGTGAGTTGCAGTCCTGGATCGGCTGGGCGATCAACACCAACAGCCTCGGTGCACCGCCGCCGGTCTGGCTCGAGACGCTGCCCCATGTCGGGCCCTGGATCGGCGAGAAGTGGCGCGCCTATATCGGCGAGCCGGGCGCGATCAGCGAGATGGTCCAACTCGTCTCGGGCGCCAACATCGGCACGATCTCGCGCGGGATCCTGACGGCGGGCACGCTCGCCTTCCACCTCGCGCTGACGCTGCTCTTCATGCTGATCGCGCTCTTCATCTTCTACCGCGACGGCGAGCGGATCGCGGCGCAGGTGGACCGCGTGGGCAGCCGCATCCTGCCCGACCGGTGGGACAGGATCTCGCGCGTGGTGCCGGCCACGATCAGTTCGACCGTGACCGGCATGACGCTGATCGCGATGGGCGAGGGCGTGGTGCTCGGCACCGCCTACTGGATCGCCGGGATGCCCTCGCCGGTGACGCTGGGCGTCATCACGGGTTTCATGGCGCTGGTGCCGGGGGGCGCTCCGTTCTGCGTCGTCGCCGCCTCCTCCTATCTCGCGGCCAGCGGCTCGCCCTGGGCGGGGCTCGGCCTCTTCCTCTGGGGCACGATCGAGCTGTTCATCGTGGACAAGACCATCCGTCCGGTGCTCGTCGGCGGGCCGGTCAAGCTGCCCTTCCTGCCCACCTTCTTCGGCCTTGTCGGCGGGATCGAGACCATGGGCATCGTCGGCCTGTTCGTGGGCCCGGTGCTGATGGCGCTGCTCGTCTCGATGTGGCGCGAGTGGCAGCGCGAGATCGACATCGCCGAGGCCGAGGAGGCCGATCCGATCCCCCGGCCACCGCCCGAGCCTCTGCCCTCCGCAATCCGCCCCCTCAGATCCGAACCGGGCTGAGGTCCCGTCCGGTCGTTCCGGCCGCAGCACATGCCCCGCCCCGGGGCGCACGCCCGGCGCGAGGGCCATCGGAGCCCGCACAAGGGCAAAGGAACCTGCCATGATCCCCTATTCCGTCCTCGATCTTGCCCCGGTGCCCGAGGGCGCCACGATCGCCGCCGCGCTCGGCCAGACCACAGAGCTTGCGCGCCACGCCGAGGCGCTCGGCTACAGCCGCTTCTGGCTTGCCGAACACCATGCCATGCCGGGCATCGCCTCGGCCGCAACGGCGGTGCTGATCGGCCATGTCGCCGCTCACACCTCGCGCATCCGCGTGGGCTCGGGCGGGATCATGCTGCCGAACCACGCGCCGCTGATGGTGGCTGAAGCCTTCGGAACGCTGGCCACGCTCCATCCCGACCGAATCGACCTCGGGCTCGGGCGCGCTCCGGGCACCGACGCCCGCACCGCGCAGGCGCTGCGGCGCAATCTCGACGTGACCGACAACTTCCCGGCCGATGTGCTGGAGTTGCAGCGCTACTTCGGCGAGGCCGAGCCCGGCGCCATACAGGCCGTACCGGGCGAAGGAACGCGCGTGCCGATCTGGATCCTGGGCTCGAGCCTCTACGGGGCGCAGCTTGCCGCCCATTTCGGGCTGCCCTACGCTTTCGCCTCGCATTTCGCCCCTCCCGCCCTCGAGACGGCGCTGGCGGCCTATCGCCAGACCTTCCGCCCCTCGCCCGAACTCGACCGGCCGCGGTCCATGATCGCGATCAACATCTTTGCCGGAGCCGATGACGACGAGGGCCGCTATCTCCGCAGTTCGGCCCAGCTTGCCTTTGCCAATCTGCGCAGCGGCCGGCCGGGCAAGCTGCCCCGCCCGGTCGAGGACATCGCGGCCCATGTCGAGCCCGCCATGCTGCGCCTTGTCGATCAGGCGCTGGCGGTTTCGGCCACCGGAGGCCCCGAGACGGTGCGGCGCCAGCTCGCCGAACTGATCGAACGGCACCGGCCCGACGAGGTGATCTTCACCGGCCAGATCCACGACCCCGAGGCCCGCCGGCGCTCGTTCACCATTGCGGCCGAGGCCATGGCGAGCCTGTGACCCGCCCCGGGCCCCTCGCAGGCCCTGCCCCATCCTGCACCAAGCGCGACCACCGAGGAGATCCGATGCCTGCCCATGTCTTTGCCCCGCCCGCCGTGCCCTGCCTGCCCGTCGTCGGCACCGACGCGATGTTCCCGGTGCGGCGTGTCTTCTGCATCGGCCGCAACTACGCCGCCCATGCCGTCGAGATGGGCGGCGATCCCGACCGCGAGCCGCCCTTCTTCTTCCAGAAGAACCCCGACAACCTCGATCCGTCCGGCCGCTTCCCCTACCCGCCCGAAAGCTCGGACGTGCATCACGAGGTCGAACTGGCGGTGATGCTCGGCTCTGGCGGAACGGACATCCCGGTGGACGAGGCCATGCGCCATGTCTGGGGCTATGCGGTGGCCCTCGACATGACGCGGCGCGACCGGCAGGCCGAAGCCAAGAAGGCCGGCCGGCCCTGGGAGGTTGGAAAGGCCTTTGAACATTCCGCGCCGGTGGGCCCCGTCCATCCGGCCTCGGCGACCGGACACCCGCAGGCGGGGCGCATCGCGCTGACGGTCAATGGCGAACTGCGTCAGGAAGGCGACCTCAACCAGATGATCTGGAAGGTGCCCGAGATGATCGCCGTCCTCTCGCGCCATTTCGCGCTGGCGGCGGGCGACGTGATCCTGACGGGCACCCCCGCAGGGGTGGGTGCCGTGGTGCGCGGCGACGTGATGGAGGCCCACATCGACGGGCTCGGCGCGCTGCGGGTCGAGGTGGTCTGATCCCCTGCCTTCGCCAGGGCCAAGGCGGTCCGGTGTCGCTGCCGCGCAGCGAGGATGCTCCCTTGACCGCGCCGCGATTGCGGCGCGAGATGGTTCGTGACCGCGCCCCGATGGCGGCGCGCCAGAGGGCGACCCACGCCCCCGCGACTGTCAAAGGAACAGCCCATGACCGCAAGCCTGTCGGACCTCTTCGCCTTCCACCGCAACGACGGCCTGGCCGTGGGCGCCCCCGACCGGCCCTGGCTGACCTACGGCGGCCTGCGCGATCTGGCGAGCCATTCCGTGGCGGCGCTTCACGCCGCGGGGGTGGGCCGCGGCGACCGCGTGGCCATCGTGCTGCCGAACGGGCCCGAGATGGCCACGGCCTTCGTGGCCATCGCGCAAGGCGCGGTGACGGCCCCCCTGAACCCCGGCTACAGGCTCGAGGAGTTCGAGTTCCACTTGTCGGATCTCGGCGCCCGGGCCATCGTCCTGCCCGAGGGATATGACGGCCCCGCGCTCACCGCGGCCCTCCGCCTGGGCCTTGCCGTCCTGCGGCTTGGCCATGATGCGGCCGATCCGGCGGGCTGGTTCTCGCTGCGGGCCGAAAGCGTCGCCCCCGGCGAGCCCGACCGTGACACGGCCCGGCCGCGCGACGTGGCGCTGATCCTGCACACGTCCGGCACCACCTCGCGGCCCAAGATCGTGCCGCTCCTGCACCGCAACCTCGCGGCCTCGGCCCATCATGTCGCGACCTCGCTGGCGCTGACGGCCCACGATCGCGGCCTCAACATGATGCCCCTGTTCCACATCCACGGGCTCGTGGCCTCCGTGGCCGCCAGCCTCGCGGCCGGTGCCTCCGTCTGGTGCGCCCCGGGCTTCGACGCGCTGAAGTTCTTCGGCTGGCTCGAGACCGCCCGCCCGACCTGGTACACGGCCGTCCCCACGATGCACCAGGCGATCCTCGCCCGCGCCGCCCGCAACGCCGATGCGATCGAACGCGCGCCCCTGCGATTCATCCGCTCCTCCTCGGCCTCGCTGCCCGCGCAGGTGATGGAGGCGCTCGCGACGACCTTCGGCGCCCCGGTGATCGAGGCCTATGGCATGACCGAGGCCGCCCACCAGATGACCTCGAACCCGCTGCCGCCGCGCGCGCAGAAGCCCGGCTCGGTGGGCCTGCCGGCCGGCCCGCAGGTGCGGATCGCGGACGAGGCCGGGAACCGGCTGATCGACGGCTTGGGCGAGGTGGTGATCTCGGGCCCGAACGTGACCCCTGGCTACGAGGCCAACGAGGCCGCCAATGCCGCAAGCTTCTTCGAAGCCGAAGGCCAGCGCTGGTTCCGCACCGGCGATCAGGGCCGCTTCGACCCCGAGGGCTATCTCACGATCACGGGGCGGCTCAAGGAGATCATCAACCGCGGTGGCGAGAAGATCTCGCCGCTCGAGGTGGATGGCGTGCTGATGGACCACCCGGCCGTCCAGCAGGTCGTGACTTTCGCCCTGCCCCACCCCAGGCTGGGCGAGGAGGTGGCGGCGGCCGTCGTCCTGCGTGAGGGCATGGCCGCCGACGAAGCCTCGATCCGCGCCTTCTGCGCCGCCCGGCTCGCCGACTTCAAGGTGCCGCGCCGCGTGCTGCTGCTCGAGGAGATCCCCAAGGGCGCGACCGGCAAGCTGCAGCGGATCGGTCTGGCCGAAAAGCTCGGGCTGGTGAGCCCGGCATGAGGATCTGCATCTTCGGCGCCGGCGCGATCGGCGGCTATCTCGGCGCCAGGCTCGCGGCTGCGGGCGCCGACGTCTCGCTGGTCGCGCGGGGGCCGCATCTTCAGGCGATGCAGGCCCGCGGCCTCACGCTGATCGAGGGGGACGCGACACGGACCCTGCCGGTGCGCGCCGCCACCGACCCCGCCGAGCTTGGCCCGCAGGACTATGTGATCCTCACGCTCAAGGCCCATTCCGTCCCGGCCGTGGTGCCGCAGGTGGCCGCGCTGCTCGGCGCCTCCGGCACGCTCGTCTCGGGCGTGAACGGCCTGCCCTGGTGGTATTTCCACCGTCACGGCGGTCCCTTCGAAGGTCGCCGACTGGACAGCGTCGATCCGGGCGGCCTCCAGTGGCAGGGGTTCGGCCCGGACCGCGTGCTGGGCTGCGTGGTCTATCCCGCGGCCGAAGTGGTCGAACCCGGCGTGGTCCGCCACCTCGAAGGCCACCGCTTCTCGCTCGGAGAGCCCTCGGGCGAACGGTCCGAACGCGCCCTGCGGCTGTCCGAGGCGCTGACGGCCGCAGGGCTCAAGGCGCCCGTCCGGCCCCGGCTGCGCGACGAGATCTGGCTCAAGCTCTGGGGCAACCTGTCGTTCAACCCGATCTCGGCGCTGACCGGCGCGACCCTCGACCGGCTCTGCACCGATCCCGGAACCCGATCCGTCGCCCGGAACATGATGCTCGAGGCGCAGGAGATCGCCGAGCGGCTCGGGGTGCGGTTTCCCATCGACGTCGAACGCCGGATCGACGGCGGCGCGGCGGTGGGTGCGCACCGGACCTCGATGCTTCAGGATCTCGAGGCCCGCCGCCCGATGGAGATCGAGGCGCTGGTGGGCTCGGTGGCCGAACTGGGGCGCATTCTCGGGCTGCCGACGCCCACGGTGGATACGGTGCTGGCGCTGGTCCGTCTCAGGGCGCACGTTGCAGGACTGGATTGATCCACGCGCCCCGCCCCGTCTGCAAAGCCCCCCCAACAGCCACGTCCCTCGCAAACATCAGCCGGAACGGCCGCACAAGCGATGCCCCACGGAAGGCCGGCCCCTTCGCACTTTCACTCTGGAAAAATATCCTCGGGGGGTCCGGGGGGCAGACAGCCCCCCGGCTTTCGGCGCATCTCAGGCGCCGAGGGCGCGGTCGAGATATTCGTCCACCTTTTCCAGATAGCCCATCGTCGTCAGCCACTTCTGGTCCGGCCCCACCAGAAGCGCGAGATCCTTGGTCATGAACCCGTCCTCGACCGCCTGCACCGTCACCCGCTCCAGCGTCTCGGCGAAGCGCATGAGTTCCGCGTTGTCGTCGAGCTTCGCCCGGTGCTTGAGCCCGCCCGTCCAGGCGAAGATCGAGGCGATCGAGTTGGTCGAGGTCTCCTTGCCCGCCTGGTGCTGGCGGTAGTGCCGCGTCACCGTGCCATGCGCGGCCTCGGCCTCCACCGTCTTGCCGTCCGGCGTCATCAGCACGCTCGTCATCAGCCCGAGCGAGCCGAAGCCCTGCGCCACCGTGTCCGACTGCACGTCGCCATCGTAGTTCTTGCAGGCCCAGACATAGCCGCCCGACCATTTCAGCGCCGAGGCCACCATGTCGTCGATCAGCCGGTGCTCGTAGGTGATGCCCGCGGCCTTGAACCTGTCGGCAAATTCCTCCTCATAGACCTTCTGGAAGAGGTCCTTGAAGCGGCCGTCATAGGCCTTGAGGATGGTGTTCTTGGTCGAGAGATAGACCGGCCAGCCGAGGTTCAGCCCGTAGTTCATCGAGGCCCGCGCGAAGTCGAGGATCGACTCGTCGAGGTTGTACATCGCCATGGTCACGCCCGAGCCCGGCGCGTCGAAGACCTCGCGCTCGATCACCGTGCCGTCCTCGCCCACGAACTTGAGCGTGAGCTTGCCCTTGCCGGGGAAGCGGAAGTCGGTGGCGCGGTACTGGTCGCCGAAGGCGTGGCGGCCGACGACGATCGGCTTCGTCCAGCCCGGCACGAGGCGCGGCACGTTCTTGCAGATGATCGGCTGGCGGAAGATCACCCCGCCGAGGATGTTGCGGATGGTGCCGTTCGGGCTTTTCCACATCGACTTCAGGCCGAACTCCTCGACCCGCGCCTCGTCGGGGGTGATGGTCGCGCATTTCACGCCGACGCCGTACTGCTTGATCGCGTTGGCCGCGTCGATGGTGATCTGGTCCTCGGTGCGGTCGCGCTCCTCGATGCCGAGATCGTAGTAATGCAGGTCGATGTCGAGGTAGGGCAGGATCAGCTTCTGCTTGATGAAGTCCCAGATGATGCGGGTCATCTCGTCGCCGTCGAGTTCGACGACGGGGTTGGCTACCTTGATCTTCGACATGGTGAGGCTCCCGGAATGATTGATCACGCCCCGCATAGCGGAAAAGCCCGCTGGAGAAAAGCCCGGTATGCCAAGGTATACCGGATCAGCCCGCGGGGGCGGACAGCGATACGGCGCAAACGAAAAAGGCCGCCCCTCTCGGGCGGCCTCTTCCAGTCCGTTCGCAGGCGCTTACTGCGCGACCGGCACGACCGGCAGCCCGGTGACCGGGTCCAGGGTCGCCGCAACCGGCATGCCGTTGGCGTCGGTCATGTTGACGACATAGCCGCCTTCGGTCTTCGAGACCGACTCGACCGAGTAGCCCAGCGCGTT
Organism: Cereibacter azotoformans; assembly: GCF_021391315.1. Taxonomy (NCBI): domain Bacteria; kingdom Pseudomonadati; phylum Pseudomonadota; class Alphaproteobacteria; order Rhodobacterales; family Paracoccaceae; genus Cereibacter; species Cereibacter azotoformans. Next base: position 2,527,181 of record NZ_CP090021.1, read on the forward strand.
CAGCTTGGCGGCGATGTCCACCAGCGACATGGCTGCCGGAGCGGCGGCCACTTCCGCCACCGGAGCAGCTTCCTCGGCGGCCGCGGCTTCGGCAACCGGCTCGGCGGCAGGAGCCGCCTCTTCCGCCACGACAGCTTCCTCAACCGGAGCAGCCTCTTCCGCCGGAGCGGCGGCTTCCTCAACCGGAGCGGCCTCTTCGGCCGGAGCGGCGGCTTCCTCGACCGGAGCGGCCTCTTCGGCCGGAGCGGCGGCTTCCTCAACCGGAGCGGCCTCTTCGGCCGGAGCGGCGGCTTCCTCGACCGGAGCGGCGGCTTCCTCAACCGGAGCGGCGGCTTCCTCGACCGGAGCGGCCTCCTCGACAGCCGCTTCCTCGACCGGAGCCACTTCCTCGGCTGCCGGAGCGGCTTCCTCGACCGCGGCCACTTCCTCGACAGCGACGGCCTCTTCCGCCGGAACCGCCACGACAGCGCGCGGTGCCGAGCCCTGGTAGTAGTCGGCGATCCACGGGGTCGTGGTCAGGACGGCCGCATGGACGGCCACCGAACCGAGAGCCACGGAACCCAGCAGCAGCGGAATGCCGAGGTTCGGATTGACCGTCAGCCACATCTTCGAGTTGTTCATCTTTACTTCTCCCTCAGCCGAGCCACGGCGTTGCCGCCGCCGCCAGGAAATGCGCGATCAGGGCCATGCCGCCGAACACGCGGGTGCCAAGGATGAGCTGCTTGTGCACCTCTTCCGCTTCGGCAACCGTCAGGCCGCTCGGCCAGACCTTTTTCGGATCATCGGTCACTTGGTACTCTCCCGAATATGCTTCCTCGATGCGTGTAGGGCCTGCACGCTGGCTTTCGAAAACGGCAGATCCCGCTGGCTTGTGCGTGCGCCACTTGCCGCCCGGTGCCCTTACCGAATTCTCAACACCATGACCCTGTAACGATTCCCTTACATGCGCAATGTCAACCTGATCGGACACCCCCCTCGGAAGGTGCGACTTATTGCCGGACAGAACCCCGGAGGAGCAGCGGCATGGGCCAGGATCAACTGCCGCGATAGGTGGAATAGCCGTAGGGCGCGAGCAGGAGAGGCACGTGGTAATGCCCCGAGACATCCGAAATGCCGAAGCGGATCGGGATCTCGTCCAGGAAGAGCACGCCGGATCCCGCCTGCCCCGTGCCGCGCAGGTAATCTCCGGCCGCGAAGACCAGCTCGTAGCTCCCCTCCGCCATGGACGCGCCCTCGAGCAGCGGCCCGTCGGTGCGGCCATCCACGTTCGTCGTCGCATCGCCGATCCTGTCCCGGCCCGCGCCGGACAGCCGGTAGAGCGTGATCCTCACACCGGCGGCCGGGCGGCCCGTCGCGGTATCCAGCACATGTGTCGTCAGTCGTCCCATCGGATCCTCCATTGTCCGGGGCAGAGTGCCGCCTTTCGCCGCCGGATGCGATCGCCAGATGAGGCGTCGCCGCGCGACGGCACGCGAAAGGGCGCACGATCTTGCGCAAGCACTTGCGGGCGCCTCCGCTTCCCGCTTTCCTGCGCAGGCCCCGCGCTGCGGGAACAAGGAGCGTCCGATGAACCGATACCCCCGAGACATGCGCGGTCATGGTCCCAATCCGCCCGATGCGGCCTGGCCCGGCGGCGCCCGGATCGCCGTCTCGATCGTGCTGAACTACGAGGAGGGCGGCGAGAACTGCCTCCTGCACGGCGATGCGCAGTCGGAAGCCTTCCTGTCGGACATCGCCGGCGCGCAGCCCTGGCCGGGCCAGCGCCACTGGAACATGGAATCGATCTACGACTACGGCGCGCGCGCGGGCTTCTGGCGGCTGCACCGGCTCTTCACCGGCCTGAACATCCCCGTGACGGTCTATGGCGTGGCCACGGCCCTCGCCCGCTCACCCGAGCAGGTGGCGGCCATGAAGGCGGCGGACTGGGAGATCGCCTCGCACGGGCTGAAATGGGTCGAGCACCGCGACATGCCCGAGGAGGAAGAGCGGCGCCAGATTGCCGAGGCGATCCGCCTGCACACCGAGGTGGTGGGCGAGCGCCCGCGCGGCTGGTACACGGGGCGCTGCTCGATCCATACGGTGCGGCTCACCGCAGAAGAGGGCGGCTTCGACTGGATCTCGGACACCTACGACGATGATCTGCCCTACTGGATCGAGGCGGGCGAACGCGACCAGCTCGTGATCCCCTACACGCTCGAGGCCAACGACATGCGCTTCGCCACCGCCCCCGGCTACATCGAGGGCGAGCAGTTCTTCACCTACCTGCGCGACAGCTTCGACACGCTCTACGCCGAGGGCTGCGCGGGTCAGGCGAAGATGTTCTCGATCGGCCTCCATTGCCGACTGATCGGGCGGCCCGGCAAGATCGCGGGGCTGAAGCGGTTCCTCGACTACGCGCGCGGGCATGACGGCGTCTGGTTCCCGCGCCGCGGCGACATCGCCCGCCACTGGCGCGCGGTCCACCCTCACCGCCGCCGCCCGCGCCCCTCGCGGATGGACCGCGAGAGCTTCGTCGCCCGCTTCGGCGGGATCTACGAACATTCCCCCTGGGTGGCCGAGCGCGCCTTCGAGCTGGAACTCGGACCCGCCCATGACAGCGCCGCGGGCCTTGCCAACGCGCTCGCACGCGCCTTCCGCACGGCCGCCCCCGCCGAGAGGCTCGACGTGCTCAAGGCCCACCCCGATCTCGCCGGCAAGCTCGCCCAGGCGCGGCGGCTGACGGCCGCCTCCTCCGCCGAGCAGCAAAGCGCCGGCCTCGACGCGCTGACGGATGACGAGCGGGCCTGCTTCACCGCCCTCAACGGAGACTATGTCGCCCGACACGGCTTCCCCTTCATCATCGCGGTGCGCGACCACGACAAGGCGGGCATCCTCGCCGCCTTCCAGACCCGCCTCGCCAACGACAGCGCCACCGAATTTTCCACCGCCTGCCGGCAGGTGGAACGCATCGCCGAACTCCGGCTCCAGGACATGCTGAAATGACCTCCTACCACGCTCCCACCGGCGGCCTGCCGCCCCAGACCCAGCTCATGACCGGGCGGGCCGTCTTCACCGACGCCTACGCCTTCATCCCGCGCGGCGTCTTCTCGGACATCGTCACCAGCGCCCTGCCCGGCTGGACCCACACGAAGCTCTGGTTGATCGCCCGGCCCATGACCGGCTTTTCCGAGACCTTCTCGCAATATGTGATGGAGGTCGCCCCCGGCGGCGGCTCGGACGCGCCCGACCCCGAGGCCGGGGCCCAGTCGGTCCTCTTCGTCACCCACGGCGAGATCTGGCTCTCGCTCGACGGGCAGGAGCACGAGCTGGGGCCGGGCGGCTACGCCTACATCCCCGCCGGCTGCCGCTGGCGGCTGCACAACGGCAGCCACGAGCCGGCCCGCTTCCACTGGATCCGCAAGCTCTACGAACCCGCCGCCGGCGTGGCCCCGCCCGCCGCCTTCGTCACCAACGAGCGCGAGATCGCCCCGCGCCCCATGCCCGACACCGGCGGCCGCTGGGCCACCACGCGCTTCGTCGATCCCGCCGATTTGGCCCACGACATGCATGTGAACATCGTCACCTTCCAGCCGGGGGGCCTCATTCCCTTCGAGGAAACCCATGTGATGGAGCACGGGCTCTACGTCCTTGAGGGCAAGGCGGTCTACAAGCTCAACCGCGACTGGGTCGAGGTCGAGGCGGGCGACTTCATGTGGCTGCGCGCCTACTGCCCGCAGGCCTGCTACGCGGCCGGCCCCGGCCCGTTCCGCTACCTTCTCTACAAGGACGTGAACCGCCACGCGAAACTGCGTGGCCCCGGCGCCTTCGGGCGCTGAGCCTCCTTCATTCTGGCCCAAATATCCTCGGGGGGAGCCCGGCGCAGCCGGGCCGGGGGGCAGACAGCCCCCCGCCTTCCCCTCCAACCGGAGCTTCCATGTCCCGCCACCCGATCCGCCCCGAACCCCTGTCGGCCGAAGCCTTCGCCCCCTTCGGCGATCTCCTCGCCGCCGAGGGCGCCCCGGACCGGCTCATCAACCAGGGCCTCTGTGGCCGCTGGCATGACCGTGCCCGCCTCGACTTCGGCGCTTCGGGACGCGCCGGCCTCTCGATCTTTCGCGCAGAGCCGCGCCGGCTGCCCTACCGGCTCGAGATGGTCGAGCGCCACCCCGAGGGCTCGCAAGCCTTTCTGCCGATGACCGAACATCCGTTTCTCGTGATCGTGGCTCCGGATGCGGACGGGGCGCCCGGCACGCCGCGGGCCTTCCTCACCGCCCCCGGACAGGGCATCAACCTGCACCGCGGGACATGGCACGGCGTCCTTACGCCGCTTGCCGAACCGGGTCTCTTTGCCGTCCTCGACCGCATCGGTCCGGGCGACAATCTGGAAGAACACTGGTTCGAAGAGCCCTGGATGATCGCCGATCGCTGACGGGCGGGCCGCCGCGCCGCGGTCGCCCGTCCCCGCAAGGGTTTCGGGCAGAGGACACGGCGCGGATCTCCCTGCGCCGCGAACGAAAGGAGGCGCCTGACCCCAGGCGCCTCGGCTTCAGTCGGGAACGTGGCAGACCGCCTCGATCCTGTGGCCATCGGGATCGAGCACCAGAGCCGCATAATAGTTCGGGTGATACTCGGGGCGGAGGCCCGGCTCCCGGTCGTTCCGACCTCCCGCACGCAGCGCCGCGGCGTGGAACGCATCCACCGCCGGGCGGGATCGCGCCACGAAGGCCAGATGCGCCTCGCGCACCTGTCGGCCGTTGTGTCCGGGCCGCACCGCGTTGATCGAGAAGGCTTCCCCGCCCTCACGGGCCCAGTGGACGCCGCTGCGCTCGGGACGGCCGGTCGGGATGCCGAGCCGGCCCAATGCCGCGTCATAGAAGGAGCGGGACCGCTCCAGATCGGTTACATGCAAGGAACACTGGTCGATCATCTTGCCTCCCCCCAGATGCAATGACTCGCCATCTACAACTTCCGACTCCTGTTCCAGTTCCATGGAGTCGCCCGAAAAGTGTAATTCGGAAGGCTTCATCATGCACCAAGAACATTTTTCCTGCCCACGCATCGCGCAGGCCGGCCTCCGTGCGTGATCCGATCGGCGCGAACGTGCCCCGGATGCCGTCCCGGCCGCATTCGCGCTTGCAAAGTGCAGCTGCAGCATTTTTCATGGGACGGAACGCTTTTTTGCGTGACCCAGCAGACGGAGGCGCCGAACATGGTCCAGACGAGCCCCGCCACCACCCGCCGCGCCCGAGGTCGGCCCAAGGCGGCCGAGGACAAGACCGAACAGAACACCGTCCAGTCGCTCGACCGGGCGCTGGCGATGCTGCGATTGCTCAGCCAGTCCGAGGGCATGACGCTGTCGGAACTCGCCGCCGAGAGCGGAGAGGCCGCGGCCACCGTCTATCGCGCCCTGGTCACGCTTCAGGCCCACCAGATGATCGAGATGGAGGAGCAGGGCCAGATCTGGCACATCGGCGGCGGCGCCTTCCGCATCGGCTCGGCCTTCCTGCGGCGCGCGAAGTTCGTCGAGCGGGCCCGCCTGCCGATGGAGCGCCTGATGCGGGCCACGGGCGAGACGGCGGCTCTGGGTATCGAAGCCGACGGCCGGGTGATGCACCTGTCGCAGGTCGAGACCAGGCAGGCGATCCGCGCCTTCTTTCCCGAAGGATCTTCGGGGCCGATGCACGCGACCGCCGTCGGCAAGGCGCTGCTGGCCTGGTATCCCGAAGAGCGTGTCCAGGCGATCCTCGAGCGCGAGGGGCTGGGCAAGTTCACCTCGCTCACCATCACCTCGGCCTCGACCCTGATGCGTGACCTGTCGCGCACGCGCGACCGCGGCTATGCGGTGGACGATCAGGAAAGCGCCGAAGGCATCCGCGCCGTCGCAGCGCCCGTGTTCAACAGCCTGGGCGAGCCGGTGGCCGCCATCTCGCTCGCGGGCCCCGCCTTCCGCGTCAGCCTGTCCGACAGCAACCGCTTCGGCGCGCTGGTCAAGGATGCCGCCGACGAGGTGACGGAGGCCACGGGCGGCGTGCCGGGCTGAACGGCCCGGCCCGTCATTCACGAAGCGCGAATGACCCGGCGCTGGCCACCCGCCGCTGCAGGTGGGTGATCAGCACCGCGTCCAGCTGCAGCATCCCCGCCAGATCGGCCAGATAGACGTTGCCTTCGCCGCCGCCACGGCCCGCCGCGAGCAGCGAGGCCGCGTAGATGCTCGCCGCCTCTTCGGTGCTGCGCGCAAGGCGGGCGATCCGCCGCGCATCGAGCGGCGCCTCGAGTTCGGCCGCGATCAGCGCCTGCGCCTCGCATTCCAGATCCAGCTCGCGCAGCCGCCGGTGGATGAACCTGCGCTCCTCGCGGCTGACGCGCCCCCCCGCCTTGGCACCCGCCACCATCGCCTGCAACAGCCGCTCGCACAGCCCGTCGGCCGATCCGCCGCCGTCCTCCTCCAGCCCCGCAGATCCGTCGGACCGCGCCGGAGGCGCCCCTCCACCGTCCTGCCAGTCGGCCCAGGCATGGCCCGCCAGCATGCAGGACAGGGATACGATTCCCTTGCGCGCGGCCGCCCCGGCCACAGCGCAGCGCGCAGGATCACCCAGGAGGAACCCCGCGATCAGATCGGCCAGTCCGCCGTCACCGCAACAGCCCTTGGAAGCGGCTTCGGGGAAGGCGGGGACACGGCCCCTCACCATCGGCATCCCGCGTTCACGGTTCTGCAGAAATCCGGCGTCCTTCATCTCCGGCTCCCTCCTGCTGGCTTCTGAGGGCGATATGGGAAAGCCATCCCCGCGCCGCAATCCGCCGGACGGTGAGATGTGGCGGCAAGCCAACAGGGTCCACTATGTCGCGGGCGGAGTTATTCCGAGAGAAAGAATCAGCCTTTACATGACCCACTAATTCAGTCACCTTTCCCCAATGTCCAAGCCAGCCCAAGAGGGTCAGCCCGGAGTCCTTCAGCCAGATACGGAGGTTCCATGATGCGACCGCTGCCCGACCCGGGCTTCAACGAACTGCTTCGCCAGGCGCTGGAGGGGTTCCTGCCCGCCGGCTCCACCCTCACCTCGCTTTTCGACCGCATGGAGCGCCTGGCATGAACGCGATGACCGATCCGATGGAGCTGATCGAGGCCGGGATTCCGGTCCACGACGCTCGCGCGCTGACCGACGGCGGAGCCCAGGCCCGCATCCTCCTCGACGGGCAGATCTACTGCCTCCGCATCACCCGCGCCGGCAAACTGATTCTGACCAAGTGACGTCCGGGCGCGGGACGGCCCCGCCTCCCGCCCCCTCCAGCCAGAGAGCAGCCATGAAATCACGTCTTCTCGCCCTCGCCGCCACCGCACCCTGCGCGCTCCTGCCGCTTCCCGCGCTTGCAGTGGAGCGGGCCGAGGTGGTGGAAACCTACGCGGACATCGCCGAAGCCACCTACGGCGACAGCCTTGCCACCGCGCGGGACCTGCAGATGGCCGTGAAGGCGCTCGTGGCCCAGCCCTCGGAGCAGACGCTGGCCGCCGCGCGCACGGCCTGGATCGCCGCGCGCGTGCCCTACCAGCAGTCCGAGGCCTTCCGCTTCGGCAACCCGATCGTGGACGACTGGGAAGGCAAGGTGAACGCCTGGCCGCTCGACGAGGGGCTGATCGACTATGTGGATCCGACCCACGGCGGCGCGACCGAGGAGAACGACCTCGCCACGCTGAACGTGATCGCGACGCCGACCTTCACCCTGTCGGGGACCGAGGTGGATGCGACCGAGATCACCCCCGCGCTGATCTCCGGGACGCTGCACGAGGCGGACGGGATCGAGGCGAACGTGGCCTCGGGCTATCACGCCATCGAGTTCCTGCTCTGGGGGCAGGATCTGAACGGGACCGAGGCGGGCGCCGGCAACCGGCCCTTCACCGATTACGCCTCGGGCGGGGCCTGCACGGGGGGCAACTGTGACCGGCGGGGCGCCTATCTGCTGGCCGCCACGGACCTTCTGGTCAGCGACCTCGAATATATGGTGGCGCAATGGTCCGAGGGCGGCGCTGCGCGCGAGGCGGTAAGCGCCGATCCCGCGGCCGGGCTTCAGGCCATGCTGACCGGGATGGGCAGCCTCTCCTACGGCGAGCAGGCGGGCGAGCGGATGAAGCTGGGCCTGATGCTCAACGACCCCGAGGAAGAGCATGACTGCTTCTCGGACAACACCCACAACAGCCACTACTACGACGGGCTCGGCATTCGGAACGTCTATCTCGGCCGCTACGAGCGCGTGGACGGAAGCCGGGTCGAGGGCCCGTCGCTCTCGGACCTCGTGGCCGAGGCCGATACCGGACTGGACGAGGTGCTCCGGGGCCAGCTCGACACCACGCTCGAGCGGCTCGACGCGCTGCGGACGGCCGCCGCAGAGGGCATGGCCTACGACCAGATGCTCGCGCCCGGCAACAAGCGGGGCGAAGAGCTGATCATGGGCGCCGTCGATGCGCTGGTCACCCAGACCGCCTCGATCGAACGGGCCACCACCGCTCTCGGGCTCGCGAAGATCGAGTTCGAGGGCTCGGACAGCCTCGATGATCCGAACGCCGTCTTCCAGTAACCCCTGACCTTGCCGGGGCGCAACGTCACCGCCAAGCGCCCCGGCTAAATCGGCACCCAGACCTGCCGGGAGAGAATGATGATCGTCTGCCACTGCATGGGCATCACCGACAAGGATATCCGCTCGGCCATCGACTGGATGCGGGCCTCGGACCCCGAGACCATCGTCACGCCCGGCAAGATCTACCGCGCCCTCGGCAAGCGGGCCGACTGCGGCGGCTGCATGCCCCATTTTCTTGACACGATGCGGAAGTGCGACAGTTTTGAGGTGCCAGTGAACCTGCGCGACCTCCGTCGCGCCACAAACGCAGGAATGAACGGGAATGCAGGGTGACGCAAAAGTCATTGATTATCTGAACGCAGCCCTCCGCTCGGAACTCACCGCCGTCAGCCAGTACTGGCTGCATTACCGGCTGCAGGAAGACTGGGGCTTTGGCGGCATCGCCTCGAAGTCGCGGTCCGAGAGCATCGAAGAGATGCACCACGCCGACAAGCTGATCGAGCGGATCATCTTCCTCGAGGGGCACCCGAACCTCCAGCGGCTCGACCCGCTGCGCATCGGCCAGAACCTGCGCGAGACGCTCGACGCCGACCTCGCGGCCGAGCATGACGCCCGCAACCTCTACCGCGAGGCGCGCGATCATTGCGAGAAGGTCGGCGACTACGTCACCAAGAACCTGTTCGAGGAACTTCTGGCCGATGAAGAGGGCCATATCGACTATCTCGAGACCCAGCTCGACCTGATGGGCACGATCGGCGAACAGAACTACGGGCTTCTGAACGCGAAATCCGCCGACAAGGCCGACTGAGCCGGGTGCGCGGCGCGGGCGCTGCGCGCGGCCCACATTTTCGATTGAAAGACTCAGGAAATGGCGCGAGACAGGCGGGGAAAGGAACCCGCCTCATGTCCCGTCTGCCTGCCCTGCTGGTGATCATCGCCTTTCCCGCCGCGGCCGAGCCTCTGGATCCGCCGAACCTGACCATCCTGCCCCGCACGGCCGCCGAGACCGCCCGGATTGCGGCCGTTCTCGCACCGCCCGTCGATTTCTCGAAGCCCGAGCCCTTCGAGGCGCTGCCCGGCGGCGCGGCCAGCGTGCGCGCCCGCGACACGGCCGACGCCTTCTCGCAATCCTCGGGCAACATGCCGTTCGAGCGCGAGATGGATTTCAAGCTCGGCAACGGGCTGTTCCGCAAGCTGTGGGTGGCGGCCCCCTCCTCGACGCAGGCCTCGGACGGGCTCGGCCCGCTCTACAACGCCCGCGGTTGCCAGAACTGCCACCTGAAGGACGGCCGCGGCCATGTGCCCGAGGGGCCCGAGGATGAGGCGGTCTCGATGTTCCTGCGCCTTTCCGTTCCCGGCGGTCCCTCGCCCGAGGGCATCGAGGACTGGATCGCCACCAGCGCCGAACCCACCTATGGCGGGCAGCTTCAGGACTTTGCCGCCCCCGGTCTGGCACCCGAGGGCCGGATGCGGATCGACTGGCAGGAGCTGCCCGTCACGCTCGATGACGGCACGGTGGTGACGCTGCGCAAGCCCGACTACTCGGTCGAGGATCTGAATTACGGCCCGATGGCAGGGGATGTGATGCTCTCGCCCCGCGTCACGCCGCAGATGATCGGGCTGGGGCTGCTCGAGGCCATTCCGGCCGCCGACATCCTGGCCCACGCCGACCCCGAGGATCGGGACGGCGACGGCATCTCGGGCCGGCCCAGCATCACCTGGTCCGCCGAAGCGGATGCGCCCATGCTCGGCCGGTTCGGCCTCAAGGCGGGGACGCCCACGGTGCTGCAGCAGTCCGCCTCGGCCTTTGCCGGTGACATGGGGATCGCGAACGCCCTCTTCCCCGAGCCCTGGGGCGAATGCACCGAGGCGCAGACCGACTGCCGCGCCGCGGTCCACGGGATCGAGCCAGGCAAGCGCGACGGTCTCGAGATCGACCGGCAGGGGCTCGAACTGACGACGTTCTACGCCCGCAACCTCGCCGTGCCCGAGAGGCGCCGGGTGGACGATCCGCAGGTGCTGCGCGGCAAGCAACTCTTCCACGAGGCGGGCTGTCCCGCCTGCCATGTGCCCAAGTTCGTGACTCACCGGCTGAAGGACCAGCCCGAGCAGAGCTTCCAGCTGATCTGGCCCTACACCGATCTGCTGCTCCACGACATGGGCGAGGGGCTGGCGGACGGCCGCCCCGAGGGCCGGGCCACGGGGCGCGAGTGGCGCACCGCGCCGCTCTGGGGCATCGGCCTGACCGAGCAGGTGAGCGGCCACGCCAACTTCCTGCACGATGGCCGCGCGCGGACGATCCTCGAGGCAATCCTCTGGCACGGCGGCGAAGCCGAGGCCGCCCGCGCGCGCGTCATGGCCCTGCCCGCCCCCGACCGTGCGGCCCTCGTCGCCTTCGTGGAGGATCTCTGATGCGGCACCCGTGGCGGACGTCCATCGCGGCCCTGGCCCTCCTTGCCCTGCCCTTCCTCGGCTCGGGCGCGCGGGCCGGTCTGCCCGAGGCGCTGTCCGAGACGGTCCTTCCGGGCCACGCGGCCTTCACCGCCGCCACCGCGGCGCTCAATGAAGCCGCGCGGGCGGACTGCCGCCCCGAGACCCTGCGTCCGTCCTGGAATGCGGCGTTCGACGCCTGGATGGGCATTTCGCATCTGCGGCTCGGCCCGGCCGAGACCGACGGACGCGCGCTCGCAATCGCCTTCTGGCCCGACCCCAAGGGCAGCGGCGCGCGCACGCAGGCCCGGCTTCTGGAGGCGGCCGACCCGGCCCTCCTCGAACCCGAACGCTTCGCCGAAGTTTCGGTCGCGGCGCGCGGGCTCTTCGCGCTCGAGCGGCTGCTCTACGATCCGGCCCTTGCGAGCGAGCCCGCCTGCGCCCTCACGCGCGCCACGGCGGCCGATCTTGCCCGCATGGCGGTCGAGCTGGAGACCGACTGGCGCGAGAGCTTCGCGCCCCTGATGCTCTCGGCCGGCGCGCCCGGCAACGATCGCTTCCTGACCGAGGCCGAAGCGCGGCAGGCGCTCTTCACCCAACTGATGACGGGGCTCGAGTTCACGGCCGACCAACGGCTCGGCCGACCGCTCGGCACCTTTGATCGCCCACGCCCGGAACGGGCCGAGGCGCGCCTCTCGGGCCGCAGCCAGCGCAATGTCGAACTGTCGCTGGCCGCCCTCGAACGGCTGGCGCTGGCACTGGCCCCCGACAGCCCGCGCACCCGCGAGGGCTTCGAGCGCGCCCGAAGCCAGGCCGCGGCCCTCGATGATCCGCGGTTCGAGGGCGCCGCCGATCCCTCGCGCCGGTTGCGGATCGAGATCCTCCAGCAGCGCCTTCATGCCCTGCGCGACCAGCTTGCGGCCGAGGTCGGCGGCGCGCTCGGGGTCAGCGTGGGCTTCAACGCCGCGGATGGAGACTGACGTGGCCACCCGCCGCCATGTCCTTGCCGGGCTCATCGCCTCGGCCATGTCCCGCCCGAGCTGGGCCGACGCGGGCAGCCCGGCCTTCCTGTCCGCCGCCCGCCTCCCCTCGGGCGCCTTCGCGCTCTTCGGCCTGACCGAGGCGGGCGCGACGGTCTTCACCATCCCGCTTCCCGCGCGCGGCCATGCCGCCGCCGCCCATCCGACCCGCGCCGAGGCCGTGGCCTTTGCCCGACGGCCCGGCACCTATGCGCTGGTCATCGCCTGCGCGAGCGGCACGCTCCGCGCCCGCCTCACGCCGCCCGAGGGTCGGCAGTTCAACGGGCACGGCGCCTATTCCGCCGATGGCGCGGTCCTCTACACCTCGGAAGTGGTGGCTGAGAGTTCCGCGGGGATCGTGGGCCTCTGGGACACGGCAGGCTGGCACCGGCTGGGCGAGTTCTCCTCGGGCGGCGTGGGCCCACACGAGCTGCGCCGCCTGCCCGGCTCGGAGGTGCTGGTCGTGGCCAATGGCGGCATCCAAACCGACCCGCAGGACCGCTCGCAGCTTAACCTCGAGACGATGCGGTCGAACCTCTCCTACCTCTCGCCCGACGGCGCACTCCTCGAACAGGCCGAACTGCCCGAGGAGCTGCGTCAGAACTCGATCCGCCATCTGGCGCTGGCCGGGGACGGAACGGTGGCGTTCGCGATGCAATGGGAGGGCGATCCCGCCGAACCCGTGCCGCTGCTGGGCCTGCATCGGCGCGGCGAGGCGCTGCGCCTCTGCCCCCCGCGCGAGGAGGATCTCTTCGCGATGCGCGGATATGCCGGCTCGATCGCCCGGTCCGGGGGGCTCATCGCCCTCACCTCGCCGCGCGGCGGGGTCGTCCAGCTCTTCACCGCCGAGGGCGCGCCGGTTGCGGGCCACGCCCGCCCCGACGCCTGTGGCGTGGCACCCGTCGCGGGCGGCTTCGTCGTCACCGACGGCGGCGGCGCCGTCACCCGCCTGACCCGCGAGGGCTTCGCCCCGCTCGCGCGGGCCGCGGCCGCCTGGGACAACCATCTCGTGCGGATCTGATCTGCGGCGCGCGGGCCACCATCTCGTGACGATCCCCCTCTGGCACCCGGCGCGCACCGTGCTAGCTCTGGGCGAACCTCCGGTGCCTGCCGGAGGACAAGGTGCGGACGGTGCTGGTGAGCGATCCTTCGGAAAGACTGCTCTCGCTCGAGGGAGTGCGGAAAAGCTACGCCACGGGCGAGGGGCCGGTTCAGGTCCTCGCGGGCGTGGACATGAACCTTGCGCCGGGGGAAAGCCTCGCGCTGACGGGAGAGTCCGGCAGTGGCAAGAGCACGCTCCTTCACCTCGCGGCCGGGCTCGATTCGGCGGACGAGGGCCGGATCGTCGTGGCCGGCCACGACATTTCGCAGGCCGGCGACACTGAGCGCGCCCGGCTGCGGCGCGGCACCGTGGGGCTCGTCTTCCAGCAGTTCAACCTGATCCCCTCGCTCGACGTGGCCGCGAACCTGGCCTTTCAGGCGAGGCTCGCTGGGCGGCACGATCCCGAGTGGCAGGCCGAGCTGGCCGATGCGCTCGGTCTGACGGCCTGCCTCCACCGCTATCCCGAACAGCTTTCGGGCGGACAGCAGCAGCGGGTGGCCATCGGCCGCACGCTGGCGGCCCGGCCGCGCCTCGTGCTGGCCGACGAGCCGACGGGCAATCTCGACGAGGCGACCGGCGACGCGGTGATGGCGCTTTTCCTGCGCCTCGTCAGCCAGACCGGAGCGGGGCTTCTGATGGTCACCCATTCCACCCGGCTCGCGGGGCGGCTCCACGGCCGGTTGCAGCTTTCGGCGGGTCGGGTGGCATGAGGGTCGCGCTCGCGGCGCTGCTCTCGCACTGGCGGCGCAGTCCGCTTCAACTGGCCATGCTGCTTCTCGGGCTCGCCCTCGCCACCGCCCTCTGGTCGGGGGTTCAGGCCATCAATGCCGAGGCACGGGCCAGCTACGCCGAGGCCGCGGCCACGCTCGGGCAGGACCGGCTGGCCCGCATCACGGCCCAAGGGCCGATCCCGCAGGAGACCTATGTGGACCTGCGCCGGGCGGGCTGGCGCGTCTCGCCGGTGATCGAGGGGCGGGTGCGCATCGACGAGCGCCGCAGCCTCCGGCTCATCGGGATCGAGCCGCTGACCCTTCCGGCCCCGGCCCAGCAGGTCGAGTTCGGCGAGGGCGATGCGCTTCTGCCCTTCCTCACCGCGCCCGGCCTGATCTTCGCCGCCCCCGAGACGCTGGCCCGGATGGAGGGGGCCGATCTCCCGCCGCTGCGCGAAGCCCAGGGCATCCCGCCCGGCACCGGGCTCATCGACATCGGTCAGGCCCAGCGGCTCCTGCGGATGGAGGGGCTGGTCTCGCACCTCCTCCTCGACCCCGATGCCCCCCGGCCCGGAGAGCTGCCCGAGGGCCTGCGCCTCGTGCCCCCGGACAGCGAAAGCGACGTGGCGCGGCTCACGGACAGCTTCCACCTGAACCTGACCGCCTTCGGGCTGCTGTCCTTCGCCGTCGGTCTCTTCATCGTCCATTCCGCCATCGGCCTTGCCTTCGAGCAGCGCCGACCGATGTTCCGCACCCTGCGCGCGCTCGGCGTAACGGCGCGGACGCTGACGGGGCTCCTCCTGGCCGAGCTGGTCCTGTTCGCGCTGCTGGCCGGAGTGGCGGGGCTCGCGCTCGGCTATCTGGTGGCGGCGCTGCTGCTGCCCGACGTGGCGGCCACCCTGCGCGGCCTCTACGGCGCCGAGGTGCCGGGGACGCTGGCCTTTCGGCCGGGCTGGGCCGCGGCGGGCCTCGGGATCGCGCTCCTTGGCACGCTCGTCTCGGCCAGCCAGAGCCTCTGGCGCGTGGCGCATCTGCCGCTTCTGGCGCCCGCCCAGCCCCGCGCCTGGGCCGTCGCCTCCGAGCGCGCGCTCCTGCGGCAGGCGGCCGCGGCGGCCGGGCTGCTGATCCTCGCCGGGGCGCTGCTGCTCTGGGGCCGGGGTGTCGTCGCGGCCTTCGTGCTGCTGGCGGCGCTCCTTCTGGGCGCGGCGCTCCTGCTGCCGGTGCTGCTGGCGGGCGTCCTGCGGCTGGCGCAACGCGCGGCGCGCGGGCCCATCGCCCAATGGTTCTGGGCCGACACCCGCCAGCAGCTTCCCGGGCTCTCGCTCGCGCTGATGGCGCTGCTGCTCGCGCTTGCGGCCAATATCGGCGTGGGCACGATGGTCTCGAGCTTCCGGCTGACCTTCACCGGCTGGCTCGACCAGCGCCTCGCCTTCGAGCTCTACCTCAGCGCCCCCGACCAGGTGACCGCGGACAGGATCGCCGACTGGCTCGAGCCGCGGGCCGAGGCCGTCCTGCCCATCGTCCGGGCGGAGACCGAGGTTCTGGGCCAACCCGCCCAGCTCTACGGCATGGCCGATCACGCCACCTACCGCGAGAACTGGCCGCTTCTGGCCGAGGAGCCGGGCGTCTGGGACCGGCTGGCCGGCGGCGACTGGGCGCTGGTCAACGAGCAATTGGCGCGGCGCGAACGGCTCGCCCCCGGCGACCCGATCCGCCTGCCGGGCTGGGAGGGCCGGATCGCCGCCATCTACAGCGACTACGGCAACCCCTCGGCGCAGGTGATCCTCGGGATCGACCGGTTCTTCGCGCTCCACCCCGAGGCCGAGCGCCGGCGCTACGGCATCCGCGTGGCGCCCGCACGGGCGGAGGCGCTGGCCGAGGAGTTGCGCGCGGCCTTCGACCTTCCCGACGAGACACTCATCGACCAGGCCAGCCTCAAGGGCTTTTCCCTCCAGGTGTTCGAGCGCACCTTCGCCGTGACCGCCGCGCTCAACGTGCTCACGCTGGGGGTGGCGGGGCTTGCGATGTTTGCAAGCCTCATGGTGCTCTCGGGAATGCGGTTGCCCCAGCTCGCCCCGGTCTGGGCGATGGGCCTCACCAAGGCGCGCCTCGCGCGGCTCGAGATGCTGCGCACGCTGCTTCTGGCGTCCGGCACGCTGGTTGCGGCCCTGCCGCTCGGCCTCGCCCTCGCCTGGGTGCTGCTGGCGGTGGTCAATGTGCAGGCCTTCGGCTGGCGGCTGCCGATGCATGTCTTCCCGCTCGACTGGCTGACACTCGGCGCGCTGGCCCTCGGCGCCGCGGCGCTGGCCGCCGCCGTGCCGGTGCGCCGTCTCGCCCGTCTCCGCCCCGCTGACCTGCTGAGGGTCTTTGCCAATGAACGCTAGACACCACGCCGCCCGCGGCCGCTTCGCCCTTGCCGCGGCGCTGGCGGGCCTCTTCCTGATCCCTGGTGCCCCGCCGACCGCGGCCCAGGGCTTCGCCGGGCTCGGCGCCACGGCCGAGGGCTTTGCCGTCCCGGAGCGGGGCGCGGGACTTGCCTTCCCGCGCGATCACGGCCCCCACCCCGACTACCGGATCGAGTGGTGGTACCTGACCTCGGTCCTGACGGGCGAGGACGGGCGCGACTACGGCATCCAGTGGACGCTCTTCCGCTCGGCCCTGGCCCCCCGCGAGGGCGCGGGCTGGGACAGTCCGCAACTCTGGCTGGGCCACGCCGCCCTGACCACGCCCGACCGGCACTTCGCCGCCGAACGCTACGGGCGCGGCGGGATCGGACAGGCCGGCGTGGTGGCCGAGCCGTTCGAGGCCTGGATCGACGACTGGCGCATGACCGGCACCGCCCCCCCCGGCGCCGATCCGCTCTCGGCGCTGGAGCTTTCGGCCGCGGGCGAGGGCTTCGGCTACGCGCTGCGGCTCGCCGCGCAGGGCCCGCTCGTCCCGCAGGGCGAACAGGGCTATTCGGTGAAATCGGCGGCCGGACAGGCCAGCTGGTATTATTCGCAGCCCTTCTACGAGGTCGAGGGCCAGCTCGAGATCGAGGGAGAGACCATCGCCGTTACCGGCCAGGCCTGGCTGGACCGCGAATGGTCCTCGCAGCCGCTGGCGGCCGACCAGACCGGCTGGGACTGGTTCTCGCTCATGTTCGACGACGGCGCGCGGCTCATGGGGTTCCGCCTGCGCGACGGCGGTGCGGGCTACACCAGCGCCACCTGGATCGAGCCCGACGGCCGCCCCACGCCGATGCCGCCCGGCGCGCTCCGCGTGACGCCCCTGCGCGTGGCAGAGGTCGCCGGGCGCGAGATCCCGGTGGACTGGCGGCTGGAACTGCCGGCCCGAGATCTCGACGTGACGGTCGAGGCTATGAACGACGCCGCCTGGATGGGAACCTCGGTCCCCTACTGGGAGGGGCCAATCACGATCTCCGGCTCCCACAGCGGGCGCGGCTATCTCGAGATGACCGGCTACTGACCGGCGCGGCTCACCCCGCCGCCCCCTGCCGCTTTCACTCTGCCCAAATATCCTCGGGGGGTGAGCCGCGCCAGCGGCGAGGGGGGCAGAGGCCCCCCTCCCTGCGCCCTCAGCCCGCGCGCCATCTCAGCCCGGCAGCGGGATCACATCCACCGCATGGCTCGTCCTCTGCCCGCCGGCGATGCGCAGGATGCCCGAGACCGGCGCCAGGTCGCCATAGTCGCGGCCCACGGCGGCCACGACATGATCCGCTCCCACGAAGCAGCCGTTCGTCGGATCGTAATCGACCCAGCCTTCAGACCGCCCGCACCAGGCGCGCACCCAGGCATGCATCGCATCCGCCCCCTCCAGCCGCGGCTGGCCGGGCGGGGGCACCGTCCTCAGGAAGCCCGAGACATAGGCGGCCGGCACTCCGACACCCCGAAGGCCCGCGATCATGATCTGGGCAAAGTCCTGGCAGACGCCATGGCGGTGGGCGAAGGCCTCTTCGGGGGGCGTGTCCACCGACGTCGCCCCGCCATCGAACCGCAGGTCACGATGCAGCGCCCGCCCCAGCGCCTCGACCGCTGCGCGCACGCTCGGCGCGTCGGCCAGCGCCAGCCGGGCATGGTCGGTGATGGCCGCCACCGGCCGGATCCGCGGCGAGGCGGACAGGAAATGATGGGGCGCGGCGGGACCGAGATCGAGCACCGCCGCGATCTCGCCCGGCAGCTCCGTCAGCGGCGGCGAGCGGTCCGCGCCCGGCCCCGCGAACAGCCGCTCGACCCGGCAACTGGCGGTGAAGACGATCTCGGAATGGTCGCAGGCCACCGCGACCTCCACCGTCCGGTTGCCGAAGAAATCTGTATGCTCGCTTCTCTCGGTCGGGCGGGGGCTGATGGCGATCGCCTCCTGCGAGATCTCCTGCACGCCCGGCAGATGGGCGGGCAGAAGCCTCAGCAGGTGCCGCCCTCCCGAGGCGGGACGGGCGTAGTGATAACTGACGGAAAGTCGGACCTGATAGAGCATTCAGCTGAGCCAGGTGTCTGTGATCAGATCGGAAATGTCCCAGATCGCGCCGCGCAGCGCCCAGAGCGCCCGGGTGTCGAGCTGCTCGGCCCGCTCGGTCGCAAGGTTGGTGCGGGTCCGCAGGACGAGGCGGAGGAAGTCCGGCATCGGGCTCGCCGTGGCGCCGGGCAGGTAGCTGACCTGCTCGTGTATCCCGTCGAGCTGGAACAGGATCGAGCGCGGGTTCATCGCATCGAGCGCCAGCAGGTCCACCACCGTCTCGCGCGAGGTGGTGACGGCAAAGCGGCGGCGGTGGGTCATCACGCAATCCCCCACCTCGACCGCGAGATCGAGCGCCCCGTCGGGCGCGAACGGATCGGCCAGCGTCGCCAGCACCGCGGCCATGGCGGCGCCGCGCTCGACATGGCGCCCAAGTTCGAGAAAGCGCCAGCCGGTCACGCGATACATGTTCTCGTGCACGAGGCCCGAAAAGCCCGTGATCTTGCGCAGCAGCGCCGACAGGGCGCGGGCCGCGTCGTCGCCCGCCTCGACCCGGTCGGCCATGCGCCGCATGGTCTTGTCGAGATCGGCCAGCGAGGACCAGCCGTCGGGCGAGAAACGGTCGCGCACCTGCCCGGCGCTCGCGATGGCCGAGCGGAGGGTCTCGATCAGCCCCTTGGGGATGCCCTCCTCGGGGTCCACCCCCTGCCCCCGGAACAGCGGCGCCAGTGCCGCGAGAAGCGGCGCGTTGGCGTCGCCCGTTTCGGCCAGCCGGACGTTGCGCGCCCGCAGCAGGCGCATGATCCCTTCGGTCCGTTCGACATAGCGGCCGAGCCAGAAGAGGTTGTCGGCCGCCCGCGCGGGCAGCGGCCCCTCATGGGCCTGAAGCTGCCGGCCCTGCGCGGGGATCAGGCTCGCGGCCTCGACGGGCGTCGCGCTCACGATCCAGACATCGGCCGCGGCGCCGCCGCGCTGCATGGCGATGGCCCGCGGCTCGGGCGTCCGGCCGATGCGGGCGAAGCCGCCGGGCATCACCTGCCAGCCCGAGGGCGTGCGGGCGAGAAAGACCCGCAGGCTCATCGGCCGGGGCACGAGCTGGCCCCCGATCAGCGCCGGCGTGGTGGAAAGTACGACCGACTCCTGCCCGACGAACCCTGCCCCTTCGCGGTCGAGGAACTCCGCCGGGTCGCGCGGGGCCAGCCGGGTCCCGGCCAGTGCGGCGAGATCGTCCTCGATCGGCTGCCGGGTCGAGAGGGCGGGCGAGATCAGCATCCGGTCGGCATGGGCCGCCACATGGGCGCGCTCCGCCGCCTGCCCGCACCACCAGGTCGCGATGTTCGGCAGCGCGAGATCCGTTCCCAGCAGCGCCCGCGCGATGCGCGGCATGAAGGCGAGGAAGGCGCGGGTTTCCAGCACGCCCGAGCCGAGGTTGTTGACCAGCGTCGTCGAGCCGTGGCGCAGCGCCGAGACGAGGCCCGGCGTGCCAAGCTGCGACCCACCCTCGAGTTCCAGCGGATCGGCGTAGGCCCCGTCGAGCCTGCGCCAGAGCACCGACACAGGCTGCGGACCCGCCACCGTGCGCACCTTGAGTTGACCGCCGTCAACCGTCAGATCCTCGCCCTGCAGCAGCATGAAGCCGAGGTAGCGCGCGATCCAGGCGTGCTCGTAATAGGTTTCGTTCAGCGGCCCCGGCGTCAGGATCCCCACCCGGCCTTGCGGATCGGCCTGCAGGTCCTGCAGCGCGTCGCGGAAGGTGCGGAAGAAGCCTGCGAGACGGTGGACATGGGCCTCGGCATAGAAATCCGAGAAGGCGCGCGAGGTGGCCACCCGGTTCTCGAGCGCGAAGCCCGCGCCCGAGGGCGCCTGCGCCCGGTCGCCCAGCACCCACCAGTCGCCGTCCGGCCCGCGTCCCACCTCGAAGGCGAGGAAATGCAGATGGTGCCCGCCGCGGGGCGCGATGCCCACCATCGGGCGCAGCCACTCGGGGTTGCCGGCCACCAGCGCCGGCGGCAGCACGCCCTCGGCCACCAGCCGGTTCGGCCCGTAGAGGTCGGCCATCAGCGCCTCGAGCAGGTGCGCCCGCTGCACGAGCCCCTCGGCCAGACGCTGCCACTCGGCCTCGTCGATCAGCACCGGGATGTGACTGAGCGGCCAGACGCGCTCGTCCGAGCCCTCGGCGGAATACTGGCGGAAGAAGACGCCCGCATCGCGCAGATACTGGTCGCCGCGGGCGCAGCGGCGGGCCAGTTCCTCGGGCGCGAGCCCCGCCAGATGCCGCATGAAGCCGCCCCAGACGGGGCGGATCCCACCTGCGGCGTCCATCATCTCGTCCGGCACGCCGGGCCGGGGGCGGTAGCCGGCGGTCAGGCCGGGCAGACCCGGCGCGGGTCGGGACCGTCTCTCCATCAGAGCCCCGCAGGCCGGCGCAGGTCGAGCGTCATCGGAAACTCCGGGTGCGGACGCTCGGGCCGAAGGGGCCAGTGCCCGGCACTGTGGCCGTGGGGCATGAAGCGGGCCAGGCGGCGCGCCTCGGCCTCGTTGCCGTTCACGGGGAAGGTCTCGTAGTTGCGCCCGCCGGGATGGGCGACGTGATAGACGCAGCCGCCCAGCGCGCGCCCCGACCAGGTGTCGTAGAGGTCGAAGGTGAGCGGCGCATCGACGGGCAGGTTCGGATGCAGAGCCGCCGCCGGCTGCCAGGCCTTGAACCGCACCCCCGCCACCGCCCGGCCGTTGGCCACGGGCTGCAGCGGCACCTCGCGCCCGTTGCAGGCCACGCGGTAGCGCGCCGGATCGGCGCCCGAGAGCGTCACCTGCAGCCGCTCGGTCGAGCTGTCGGTGTAGCGCACCGTGCCGCCGATGGCGCCGGTCTCGCCCAGCACATGCCAGGGTTCGAGCGCCTGACGGATCTCGAGATGCGCGCCTTCACAGGTCACCTCGCCGCAGAAGGGGAAGCGGAATTCGGCCTGCGCCCGGAACCACTCGGGGTCGAGGTCGAAGCCGTGGGCCCGAAGGTCGGCCAGCACGTCGAGGAAATCCTCCCATACATGGTGCTGGAGCATGAAGCGGTCATGCAGCGCCGTGCCCCAGCGGGTCAGGGCGCCGGTGACCGGGCTCTGCCACATCCGCGCGATGAGGGCGCGGATCAGAAGCTGCTGGGCGAGGCTCATCCGCGGATCGGGCGGCATCTCGAAGCCGCGGAACTCCACCAGACCGAGCCGGCCCGTCGGTCCGTCGGGCGAGAACATCTTGTCGATGCAGATCTCGGCCCGGTGGGTGTTGCCGGTGACGTCGGTCAGGATGTTGCGCAGGAGCCGGTCGGGCAGCCAGAGCGGCGCGCGCGGATCCTGCGGCCCCGGGATCTGCGCCAGCGCGATCTCAAGCTCATACAGGCTGTCGTGGCGGGCCTCGTCGATCCGGGGCGCCTGACTCGTCGGGCCGATGAAGAGGCCCGAGAAGAGGCAGGAGAGCGACGGGTGCCGGTTCCAGTGCAGGATCAGGCTGCGCAGCAGATCGGGCCGGCGCAGGAAGGGCGAGTCCATCGGCGTCCGCCCGCCCACCACCACATGGTTGCCGCCCCCCGTGCCGCAATGGCGGCCGTCGATCATGAACTTGTCGGCGCCGAGGCGGCACTGGCGCGCCTCCTCGTAGACGGCGGTGGTGATCGAGACGCACTCCTCCCAGCTCGCGGCCGGATGGATGTTCACCTCGATCACGCCCGGATCGGGGGCGACGCGGATCACCTTCAGCCGGGGGTCGTGCGGGGGCGCGTAGCCCTCGACATGGACCGGCAGGTTCAGCCGGGCCGCCGCCGCCTCGGCCGCAGCCACGAGATCGAGATAATCCTCGACCGCCTCGACGGGCGGCATGAAGATGCAGAGCCGCCCGTCCCGCACCTCGACCGCCAGCGCCGTGCGAACCGCGTCTTCGTCGCCGAGGATCTGCTCGACCAAGGTCTGGCCGGGCGTCGCGGCGGTGAAGCTCGCCACCCCGGCTTCGGGCGTCTGGAGCGGCACGGTCTGCGCCGGGGGCGGCAGCGGCCCGCGCTCGACGGTGGGATCGGTCGGGTTGATGTAGGGATAGCGCGAGGGCGGCACATGGGACAGCGAGCCGAGCGGCAGGCGGTAGCCCACCGGGCTGTCGCCGGGCACGAGGAACAGATGCCGGCGCCGCAGCTTCCACCGCTCGGACCGCCAGCGCCGGCCGGCGTCCTGCGCCTGCCACCGCTGCACCGGCAGCACGAAGCCCGAAGGTACGGTCAGGCCACGCTCGAAGACGCGGACCATGCGCAGCCGCTCTTCGGGGTCCTTCAGTTCCGAGTTTTCGGGCGTCACGTTCTCGGGGAGGTTGCCCTCCTTCAGCAGCCACTCGCCCGGATCCTCGTAAGCGGGCACCACGAGATCAGGCTCGAGCCCCAGTTCCGCGGCGATCCCCTGCATGAGACGCTCGGCCTCGGCCGCGCCAAGGTCGGCCGGGGCCGCCTCGGCCGCCACGAGCGCGGGATCGTGCCAGATCGGCTGGCCATCCTCGCGCCAGTAAAGCGAGAAGGTCCAGCGCGGCAGGGTCTCGCCCGGATACCATTTGCCCTGCCCGTAATGCAGGAAGCCACCCGGCGCAAACCGGTCCCGCAGCCGCCGGATCAGCCGATCGGCAAAGGCGCGCTTGGTGGGACCCACGGCCTCGGTGTTCCACTCGCCGGCCTCGAAATCGTCGATCGAGACGAAGGTGGGCTCGCCCCCCATCGTCAGCCGGACGTCGCCCGCCGTCAGCGCGGCATCGACCCTGTGCCCCAGCGCGTTCAGACGATCCCAGCTGTCCTCGGAGAAGGGCATGGTGATCCGCGGATGCTCGGCGACGCGGGCCACCGTCATGTCGAAGGCGAAATCCACCTCGGCGTAGCTCGCCATGCCGGCAATGGGGGCTGCGTTGCGATAGTGCGGGGTCGCGGCCAGCGGGATGTGGCTCTCGCCCGTCAGGAGCCCCGAAGTCGCGTCGAGCCCGATCCATCCCGCGCCGGGCAGATAGACCTCGGCCCAGGCGTGCAGGTCGGTGAAATCGTGATCGGTGCCCGAAGGACCATCCAGCGCCTCGAGGTCGGGCTTCAGCTGGATCAGGTAGCCCGAGACGAAGCGGGCGGCGAACCCCAGATGGCGCAGGATCTGCACCTGCAGCCAGGTGCTGTCACGGCACGAGCCGCGGCCCTCGGCCAGCGTCTCCTCCGGGCTGAAGACGCCGGGCTCCATGCGGATCACATAGGCGATCTCGCGCGCGAGGCGGGCGTTCAGATCGACGACCATGTCCACCGTCCGCCGCCGCTCGCGCGGGATCGTGTCGAGAAGGGCGCGCAGGTGCGGCCCCGCCGGTTCGGGCGTGCGGTAGATCGAGAGATCCTCGAGGATGTCGTCGGGATAATCGAAGGGCCAGTGCTCGGCCGACTCTTCGACGAAGAAGTCGAACGGGTTGTAGACCGCCATATCGGCGACCAGATCGACCTCGATGCGGAACTCGGTCACCGGCTCGGGAAATACGATCCGCGTCAGCCAGTTGCCGTAAGGGTCCTGCTGGTGGCTCTCGAAATGGCCGCCGGGCGAAACCTTCAGCGAATGCGAGATGACGCGCGTGCGGGAATGGGGCGCGGGGCGCAGGCGGATCACCTGCGGCCCGAGCGTCACCGGCCGGTCGTAGCGGTAATGGGTCAGGTGGTGGATGCTGGCCTTGATCGACATCTCGCTCGTCCGTTGCCCGGTCGGCCCGACGGTTCCACGGATCGCGGTGGGCTGCCAATGGGCCAATGGCGCACACGGCGAAAAAACCGGCGCGCCGGCAGGGATCGCCCAAAGGTTGGGCAATGACTCCGCGGCTAGACCAGAACCTGAGGAGCGGGATCGGGACTGCGGAGCGTCTCGCGCGCCCGGCGGATCAGCCGCTCGGGCGTCGAGCGGAAGAAGAGGCCGGGGCGCATCGGCTTGCCCACCTGCAGGACCGGCCGCGGCAGGGCAAGCCGGTCGTAGATCGGCGCGCGGTCCGCCAGCCGGAGGCCAAGCACCTCGGCCAGCACATGCGGCCTTTCGGTCGGGGGGGCGGGCATGAGCCCCATGAACTCGCCCTGCCCGGCATGGGCCAGCACCAGCCCCTCCGGCCTCAGCCGGTCGAGGATCACCGCCGCCACATGGGTCAGCATGTCATGATACTGCCCGGCGGTTGCGGCCGCGGCGATCGCCCCCGCATTGCCGATCCGAAAGGCCAGTGCGGTCTGGCCGGTGTGCCCATGGCGCAGCCGGTCCTCGAAGGCGGCAAGCTCCATCACCCCCTCGAGCCCGAGCACCGGCTGCGGATCGCCGAAGCCGGCCGCCGCCAGCCCGTGAAGCCGGAGCGCAAGGGCGCGCGACCGCCGCCGCTCATCGGTCAGGCGGGCCGCCATGCCGAGTCGCGCCCGCAGCTCCAACGGATCAATCTGACGCGAAACATAGTCGGATGCCCCGGCGGCCAGCGCCTCGGCCAGATCGCCGTCCTTCGGCGGGCGGGCGATCAGAAGGATCGGCGTCGCGCCATGTTCGGGCAGGAGGCGCAGCCTCCGGCAGAGCGCCGCGGCCCCTCCGGGCAGGTCGAGGTCAAGGATGATGCAATCGAATCGCGCCCCCGCGCCGAGGAGCCGCAGAGCCTCGCGCGCGGTGGCCGTGCAGTCGGGATCCGGCAGGCCGAGCCCGTCAAGCATCTGGCGCAGAACCAGCACGAAAGCCGGATCATGATCAATCACCAGAAGCCGCATGCCCCCACCTCCGCGCGCGTTGCGCCTTGTTGTTCCTGCCTCGGAAACAGATTAACGCGCGGTGCGGATTTGAGCCTCAATTGCCGAAAGATTTTCTGATAATTATCCCGATAACGGCAGATTTCCGCTTACTCGCCTTCCGGCTGATCCCGCTCAACCATGCCGATGCCGGTTGAAATATTATCGCACCGATTGCCGGGAACGCGAACGGCCGCAGATGCACGAGGCGTCCGCGGCCGTTGGCTTGATCAGGAACGGGGCGTCACTTGCGGGTGATGCGGCCCTCGATCACCGGCGCGTAGGGCGCATGGGCCGCAAGATATTCGGCCGTCACGTCGGCCAGATCGGGGCCGAAATCGTAGGCGTTGGCGGCCTCGACGAACATCGCGTAGCCATCCCCGCCCTGCCGGACGTAGTTGTTCGAAACGACGCCGTAGGTGCGCGAGGGGTCGATCGGTTGCCAGCCCTCCTCTTCCATCACCATCACCTCCGAGACCCGCGAACCTGCGGGGGCGGCCGGATCGAACGCGTATGTCAGCCCGGCCACCTGCGCGAACCGGCCGGCTGCCTCCTCGACCTCGCTCACCCCGTTCTCGAGTGCGGCCACCACTGTTTCACCCGAGACCTGAAAGGTGGACAGCGTGTTCTGGAACGGCAGCACCGTCAGCACGTCGCCCATCGTGACCGTGCCCCCCTCGATCGAGGCGCGCAGCCCGCCGCCGTTGGCAATGGCGATCTGAACCCCCTGCTCGCGCACCCTGTCGAGCATCGCGTCGGCCACGAGATTGCCCATCTCGCATTCGCCGCTGCGGCAGCTCTCGCGGGAGCCGTCGATGTCCCCGGACACCTCGGCCACCACGCGCGCGCGGATCTCCTCGAGCGGGGCCGCCAGTTCCTTGACCCGCGCCAGCGTCGCCGCATCCTCAGCCACCGACGCATCGAGCAGCCTGGGCGCCCCTTCGGCCGAGACAAGCGCGCCCGCGTCGTCGAAGGTCACGTTCAGCTCGCCCAGATACTTGCCGTAGGCATAGGCGGTGACGATGGCAACCTTGCCGACCATGGTCGGATAGGGGCCGGCGGCGTCCTCGTCCTCGTTCGACAGGAGCGTGTGCGAATGGCCCCCCACGATCACATCGACATCCCGAAGGGTCGCGGCGATCTGCTTGTCAGCCTCGTGGCCCAGATGCGAGAGCACGATGATCTTGTTCACGCCCTCTTCGGTCAGCCGGTCCACCTCGGCCTGCGCGGCCTCGACCGGCTCGGTGAAGACGACGTTGGGCCCGGGGCTGGCCAGCTCGGCCGTATCGAGCGGCGTCAGCCCCACGATGCCGATCTTCTCGCCGCCCTTCTCGACCACCACCGACTTCTGGACCTGCTCGCGCAGCTCGGGCTCGGACGTCAGATCGGCGTTGGCCATCAGAAGCGGCGCCTCGAGCTGGCGGGCGAAGTCCGTCAGGACCTCCGGGCCGTCGTCGAACTCGTGGTTGCCGACGGCCATCGCGTCGTAGTCCAGCCCGTTCATGAACTCGGCGGCCAGCTCTCCCTTGTAGCGCATGTAGAAGAGCGAGCCCTGGAACTGGTCGCCCGCGTCGAGCAGAAGCCGCGTGCCGCCCTGCGCCCGCGCCTCGGCGACGGCCGTCACCAGCCGTGCGATCCCGCCGAAACACTCGCCCGCTTCATTGTCCTCGGGAGGACAGGTCGAATCATGTTTCGAGATCGGCTCGAAACGGTCGTGAAAATCGTTCGTGTGCAGGATGGTGAGCGCAAAGTCGGCCCGCGCCGCGCCGGCCGCAAGCGCCAGCAGTGCGGCCGAGGCGAGAAGGGTGGATTTCATGTCTAAGCTCCCGGTCTGGACAGGTGCGGCCAGAGTGCGGGGACCGACGCCCGCTGTCAAAGGCGAGGCCTGGTTGACGCAGGGGCAACAGGGAGCATCGGGCAACGGCGATATTGACCGGCGCACGGTCCGGGTGCATGAGGCTGACATGCTGATCTTCAAGATTTTCCGCCGCACTGAATGGGACGCGTTCCGCAACGCCGGGGCCACGGCCGGGGCGCCCGTCGATCGGGCGGACGGCTACATCCATTTCTCGACCGCGGCGCAGGTGGCCGAGACGGCGGCCCGGCACTTCGGCACCGAGAGCGATCTGGTTCTGGTGGCGGTGGATCCCGACCGCGCCGGCCCCGCCCTGAAGTGGGAGCCGTCGCGCGGCGGGCAGCTCTTTCCGCACCTCTACCGCCGCATGACGCTCGACGACGTGGTGTGGGACAAGTCGCTCCCGCTTGGCGCCACCGGCCACATCTTCCCCGAGGGGCTCTGGTGAACATCCTGGAACGCGCGGCGCTGACGGCCCTTCACCGGATGGACCCGGAGAAGGCCCATGGCCTTTCCCTGTCCGCCCTGTGCTCGGGCCTTGTGCCGCTGCCGGGGCCGGTGACGTCTCCTCGGCTGGCCACCTCGGTCGCGGGCCTTTTGCTTCCCAACCCGGTGGGGCTGGCCGCCGGCTACGACAAGAATGCGGTGGCGCTGCCCGCGCTGATGCGCGCCGGCTTCGGGTTCATCGAGGTGGGCGCGGCGACGCCCCGGCCGCAGCCGGGCAATCCGCAGCCCCGGTTGTTCCGGCTGACCGAGGACCGCGCCGCGATCAACCGATTCGGCTTCAACAACGACGGCGCGGCCACGATCTGCGCCCGGCTGGCCATGCGGCCTCGGGGGCCGGTTCCGGTGGGGCTGAACCTGGGCGCCAACAAGGACAGCACCGACCGTGCCGCCGATTTCGGCGCGGTGCTGGCGGCCTGCGGTCCGCATGTGGATTTCGCGACGGTCAATGTCTCGTCGCCCAACACCGAACGGCTGCGTGATCTTCAGGGACGGCAAGCGCTGACCGCCCTCCTTTCCGGCGTTATGGAGGTGCGGGCGACGCTCTCTCTTTCGGTGCCCGTGTTCCTCAAGATCGCGCCGGATCTGTCGGACGCCGATCTGGCGGAGATTGCCGAGGTGGCCATGGAGTCCGGCATCGCGGGGATCGTGGCGACCAACACCACCCTCTCGCGCGAGGGGCTGCAGAGCGCGCACGCCGGCGAGGCCGGTGGCCTGTCGGGTGCACCCCTCTTCCAACGCTCGACCCGGGTGCTGGCCCGGCTCTCGCATCTGACCGAAGGGCGCCTGCCGCTGATCGGCGTGGGCGGGATCTCGAGCGCCGAAGAAGCCTATGCCAAGGTCCGCGCCGGGGCCTCGGCCGTGCAACTCTATACGGCCATGGTCTATGAGGGCGTGGGGCTGGCGGCCCGGATCGCCCGGGACCTTGACCGGCTTCTCGAGCAGGATGGGTTCGGCAATGTCTCCGAAGCCGTCGGGACCGGCCGCTCGGACTGGCTGTCCGGGTAGCGGTCGGAAAGAAAAATCTTTTCGGCCGTTACGAGGGCCTCTGCTCAGAAGGCCTTGAAGGTCATGGTTGTCAGCGTGCGCTGGATTCCCGGAATGTCGAAAAGCTTTTCCGAGAGGAACCGGCCGACATCCTGATCGTCGGGCACATAGACCTTGGCCATCAGGTCGAAGTCGCCCGATGTCGAGTAAAGCTCGGAAACGACCTCGCGGTCGTAGATCGCGTCGGCGACCTCGTAGGTCTTGCCGGGCACGCAGCGGAACTGGACGAAGACGCAGCGCATGTGCTTGCTCCCTTGCACTTTTGGCCCGACTCTAGCCTTGGCCGAGGGCGAAGTCACGCCCGCCCGGACGGAGGGGACCTACTCCTCCGCCTGCAGCTTCAGCCGCGGGGCGGTGCGCGGCAGATCCTCGACCGAGAGCGGCCGCTGCGGCAGGGCGAGGCGGTTGCGAACCACCCAGATCAGGCGCTTTTCGGCACGGGTGATGGCGACGTAGGCCAGCCGCTTCCAGAGCGGCACGCCCGCCTCGGTCCGGCCCGCCTGCGCGGCGGCCCAGAGATCGGGGGCGAAGACCTGCACCACCTCCCATTGCGAGCCCTGCGCCTTGTGGATCGTGACGGCCGATCCGTGCAGGAAGGCCGCGCCCATCCGGGCGGCCGAGGGGATGAAGGGCTCTTCCTCGCCCGGCTTCTCGATCTTGATGATCGAGGCGGCCGAGACCTGCGGATCCTCGGCGCCCACCACATGCAGCTTCGCGAACCCCTCGCGGTTGCCGGGGCCGAGATAGATCACCTGCGCGCCCTTGATCAGCCCGCGCGCCTCGAGGTCGATCCGCTTCTTGCGATGCTTCAGCGGCAACTCGATCCCGTCGCAGATCAGCGGCTCGCCCGGCAGAAGCTCGGTCTCGGGCGCGCCATGGGCGGCGCGGAAGGCGGTGATGAGGCGGATCCGCGTCTGGTTGCGCCAGACCAGCGCCGGAGAGCGCGCCATCAAACCGGCATCGACCCTCTGCGCCACCTGCACGCGGTCGTCCCGGCGGGCCGCCCGCTCGACCATCGCCTCGAACTGCTCGAAGCTCAGGTCCGGGTCGGCCAGCGCATGGGCGAGATCGAGGATCGGATTGTCCTCGGCCTGTCGATGGATGCGCGAGAGCGACAGCGTCCGCGCCTCCCCCAGTGTCTCGAAGACCATCTTGCCCGACTGGCCCACCGGCGCCAGCTGCGCCGGATCGCCGAACAGGACCAGCGTCGGAAAGATCTCGCGCAGGTCATCGAACTGGCGTTCGTCCAGCATCGAGGCCTCATCCACGAAGCCCACGTCGAGCGGTTCGTCCCGCCGTTTCCAGCCCTTGATGAAGTCGGAGCCGCGCAGGCCCGCCGCCGCCAGCGCACCGGGGATGGAGGCCACCTGCTCGTAGAAGGCCTTGGCCCGGTCGAGTGCCGTCTCGGACAGGCCCTCGACCTCGGGCCGCTTGCCGTTTCCGGCCAGCCATTCGGCAATCCGCTCATACTGCGGATCGTAGAGCGGCGAATAGAGGATGCGATGGATCGTGGTGGCCGGCACGCCGCGCAGACGCAGCACGCTGGCCGCCTTGTTCGTGGGCGCAAGGATGGCGAGGGTGCGCCGTTCCTTGCGCTTGCGGCCCTCCCAGTCGCCCGAGACCACCTCGAGCCCCGCCTCGGTCAGCGCCTTCGTCAGCGAGGCGAGCAGCATCGTCTTGCCCGATCCGGCCTTGCCCACCACCGCGAGCACCGAACTCTTGCCCTCGACCGGCGCCGAATGGCTTCCGTTGGCGAGATCCACGCCCATCCCGCGCAGCTGTTCGGCCACGCGGTCGTAGGCTTCCGCCTGATCGTCGGAAAAGGAAATGGCCAGCATGGGCGCGACCATAGCCGCAGGCGCGGGGCAAGACCAGCGCCGGCGTTCAGTTGGGCCGCGAGGGCGGCTCGTCCTGTTCGGGACCGGGCGGCGGCGCCCCGATCTCGGCCCGGGCCAGCCGGATCGTCTCATCCAGGCCAGCCGCCAGCGCGGGAAGCGCGTTCCGCTCGGCATACCTGCGGAGGTCGCTCAGCACGTCGAGTATCCAGTCATGTGTCATTGCGGCATCGGCGCCGGAATCGCCCTTCGGAGCAGGTCATTCTACCGCAAGGCGAGCGCGGCTGGCGCGCGCTGTCAACCGCGCTTTTCTTCCAAGGCAATCAAAAGCCGCCGCGACCCGTGCCGCGGCGGCCAGTAAGCTGCCTTCCGTGCGGTCAGCCCTTGCGGCCTGCCTCCAGCACGTCGGCGAAGGTGCGCAGGCCGGTGCGCGGCGACTGCACCAGCACGGCCATGTTTCCGGGCTTGTGCTGGTTCCGGTACATCTTCATGTGCGCGGCCGGGATCTCGTCCCAGGGGAAGACCTCGGACATGCAGGGGTCAAGCCGGCGCTCGATCATCAGCTGGTTGGCCGCGGACGCCTGCTTGAGGTTGGCGAAGTGGCTGCCCTGCAGGCGCTTCTGGTGCATCCACATGTAGCGGACGTCGAAGGTGCAATTGAAGCCGGTGGTGCCGGCGCAGATCACCACCATGCCGCCCTTCTTCACCACCAGCGACGAGACCGGGAAGGTCGCCTCGCCCGGATGCTCGAACACCATGTCGACGTTCACGCCCTTGCCGGTGATGTCCCAGATCGCCTTGCCGAACTTGCGCGCTTCCTTCAGCCACTCGTTGTATTCGGGTGAGTTGACCTTGGGCAGCTGCCCCCAGCACTTGAAGTCCTTGCGGTTGATCACACCCTTGGCGCCGAGGCCCATGACGAAATCGCGCTTGTCCTCTTCCGAGATCACGCCGATCGCGTTCGCGCCCGCGGTGTTGATCAGCTGGATCGCGTAGGAGCCGAGCCCGCCCGAGGCGCCCCAGACCAGCACGTTCTGCCCCGGCTTCAGGTCGTGCGGCTTGTGGCCGAACAGCATCCGGTAGGCGGTGGCGAGCGTCAGCGTGTAGCAGGCGCCCTCTTCCCAGGTCAGGTGCTTGGGGCGGCGCATCAGCTGCTGGGCCTGCACGCGGGTGAACTGGGCGAAGCTGCCGTCGGGTGTCTCGTAGCCCCAGATCCGCTGGCTCGGCGAATACATCGGGTCGCCGCCGTTGCACTCCTCGTCGTCGCCGTCGTCCTGGTTGCAGTGGATCACGACCTCGTCGCCGACCTTCCAGCGCTTGACCTTGTCGCCCACGGCCCAGACGATCCCCGAAGCGTCGGAGCCCGCGATGTGATAGGGCGCCTTGTGGCCGTCGAAGGGCGAAATCGGCACGCCGAGGCCGGCCCAGATGCCGTTGTAGTTCACGCCCGCGGCCATCACGAGGACAAGGACCTCGTGGCTGTCGATGGCGGGCGTCTCGACCACCTCGATCTGCATGGCCTTGTCCGGCTCGCCGTGGCGTTCGCGGCGGATGGCCCAGGCATACATCTGCTTCGGCACATGACCCATCGGAGGCATTTCGCCGATCTCGTAAAGGTCCTTCTTGGGAGCGTCGTAGGCGACGATGTCGCTCTGAACGTCGAGGGCCATGCTTGCCTCCTCTGGGGCCTGAGGGAAGTGCCGCAACGCAGAATCGGCGGCATTGATGGACTGAAATACGACCGGCTCAGCAAGATTGCAATAGTCAGAAGTACCATTTTTGTAATATTCTGTCTGCTGCGACGCAGCGTAACTTGCCGTCGTCCGCCCCATCGGTTTGTCAACGGCTGATCACCTGCCTGCCCGACAAAGGTCCGGTCGATCGAACCGGCGGACAGGATTTTCCGATGCGCGATTGCGGAACCTCGCCGCGTTGCGGCGAATTGACAGGGACATTATGTTTCGCGTATCCACATCCAACCGCAACTTCCTTGCCCGCCAGAGTGGAGGTTTCTCGCCATGACCCAGAAGGATAGCCCCTGGCTGTTCCGGACCTACGCCGGCCATTCCACGGCAAGGGCCTCGAACGCACTCTACCGCACCAACCTTGCCAAGGGGCAGACGGGTCTGTCGGTCGCCTTCGACCTGCCGACCCAGACCGGCTATGACAGCGACCACGAGCTTGCGCGCGGCGAGGTGGGCAAGGTGGGCGTTCCGATCTGCCACCTGGGCGACATGCGGACGCTGTTCGACCAGATCCCGCTCGAGCAGATGAACACCTCGATGACGATCAACGCCACGGCGCCGTGGCTGCTCGCGCTCTACATCGCGGTGGCCGAGGAGCAGGGGGCGGATGTCTCGAAGCTGCAGGGCACGGTGCAGAACGACCTGATGAAGGAGTATCTCAGCCGCGGCACCTACATCTGCCCGCCCAAGCCCTCGCTGCGCATGATCACCGACGTGGCGGCCTACACGCGGGTGCACCTGCCCAAGTGGAACCCGATGAACGTCTGCTCCTACCACCTGCAGGAGGCCGGGGCCACGCCCGAGCAGGAGCTGGCCTTCGCGCTGGCCACCGGCATCGCGGTGCTCGACGACCTGCGCACGAAGGTTCCGGCCGAGCATTTCCCGGCGATGGTGGGCCGGATCTCGTTCTTCGTGAACGCCGGCATCCGCTTCGTCACCGAGATGTGCAAGATGCGCGCCTTCGTCGATCTCTGGGACGAGATCTGCCGCGACCGCTATGGCATCGAGGAGGAGAAATACCGCCGCTTCCGCTATGGCGTGCAGGTGAACTCGCTCGGCCTGACCGAGCAGCAGCCGGAGAACAACGTCTATCGCATCCTGATCGAGATGCTGGCGGTGACGCTCTCGAAGAAGGCCCGCGCCCGCGCGGTGCAGTTGCCCGCCTGGAACGAGGCGCTGGGGCTGCCGCGGCCCTGGGACCAGCAATGGTCGCTTCGGATGCAGCAGATCCTCGCCTACGAATCGGACCTGCTGGAATATGAGGATCTGTTCGACGGCAACCCCGCGGTCGAGCGCAAGGTCGAGGCGCTGAAGGCCGGCGCGCGGGAAGAGCTGGCCCATATCGACGCGATGGGCGGCGCGATCGAGGCGATCGACTACATGAAGGCGCGCCTCGTCGAATCGAACGCCGAGCGCATCGCCCGCGTCGAATCGGGCGAAACGGTGGTGGTGGGCGTGAACCGCTGGACCAGTGGCGCGCCCTCGCCGCTCACCACGGGCGATGGCGCGATCATGGTGGCCGACCCGGAAGCCGAGCGCGATCAGGTCGAGCGGCTGAAGGCCTGGCGCGCCGCGCGCGACGAGGCCGCCGTGACCGCCGCGCTGGCCGAACTGCGCCGCGCCGCCACCTCGGGCGAGAATGTGATGCCCGCCTCGATCGCCGCCGCCAAGGCGGGCGCCACCACCGGCGAATGGGCGGCCGAACTGCGCCGCGCCTTCGGCGAGTTCCGCGGCCCCACCGGCGTCTCGCGCGCGCCCTCGAACCGGACCGACGGCCTCGACCCGATCCGCGAGGCGGTGCAGGCGGTCTCGGCGCGCCTCGGCCGGCCGCTGAAGTTCGTCGTCGGCAAGCCGGGGCTCGACGGCCATTCCAACGGCGCCGAGCAGATCGCCGCCCGCGCGCGGGATTGCGGAATGGACATCACCTATGACGGCATCCGCCTCACGCCCGGCGAGATCGTCGCCAAGGCCGTCGAGGATCAGGCGCATGTGATCGGCCTGTCGATCCTCTCGGGCTCGCACATGCCGCTGGTGACGGAGGTGCTGGCCGAGATGCGCCGCGTCTCGCTCGACGTTCCGCTGATCGTGGGCGGCATCATCCCCGAAGAGGATGCCGAGCAGCTTCGCGCGATGGGCGTGGCCGCCGTCTATACGCCCAAGGATTTCGAGCTGAACCGGATCATGATGGACATCGTGGGCCTCGTGGACCGGACGGCCCTCGCGGCGGAGTAAGCCCTCCGCCGCACCGGAACAACGCGCTTCGCCAGCAGGCCCGAAGGGCCGCCGGCAGGTCATCGGCGCAGCCGTGTGACGATGCCCACCGTCACACGGCGCGCGACCCAAGCGCGTTCGCGGCGTGACGGCCTGCCCGCGGGACCGTCACGCCGCGGCCCCGATCAGATCGCCGCCAGCAGGGCCTCGCCGCCCGAGCTTTCGCAGACGCCGGGGCTCTCCTCGAGATGGAGCACCGTGACCACCCCGTCGCGGGCGTGGAGCGCGTAGCGTTTCGAGCGGCCGATCAGCCCCACAGGCGGCGCGTCGAAGGAAAGTCCAAGCGCCTTGGTGAAGGCGCCATCCGCATCCGACAGCATGGTGATGCCGGCTTCGGACGCGCCGGTGGATTCGCCCCAAGCCTTCATCACGAACGGATCATTGACCGAGATGCAGAGGATCTCCTCGACACCCTTGTCGGCGAACTGCTCCTTCGTGCGGATGAACGAGGGCACATGCGCCGAATGGCAGGTGGGCGTGTAGGCACCCGGCACGGCGAAGATCACCACGCTCCGGCCCTTGAGCCGTTCGGACAGTTGCACCTGCTCCGGCCCCTCGGCCCCGATCCGCACCAGCGCCGCCTCGGGCAGCCGGTCTCCCACCGAAATCACCATCTCTTGTCCCCATCTCGTTGCGTTCCCGATGCCGCGAGTTATAGGGTCGCGCCGGACGCCCGGCCAGTCGATTTGTCGCAGGGTGAAGGAGTGAGGGGTCATGCCGGACATCGTGGTGGTCGGAGCGGGACAGGCGGGAGCGGCGCTGGTGGCCAAGCTGCGCGCGCTGAAGTTCGAGGGGAGCATCACGCTTCTGGGCGAGGAGCCGAGCCCGCCCTACCAGCGCCCGCCGCTGTCCAAGGCCTACCTGCTTGGCACGATGGAGGAAGAGCGGCTCTGGCTGCGCAACCGGGCCTTCTACGCCGAGGCCGGGATCGAACTGCGTCTGGGGGCGCCCGTCACCGCCATCGACCGGACCGCCCGCACCGTCACCGTGGGCGGCGAGCATATGCCCTACGGCCAGCTTGTCCTGACGACGGGGTCCATCGCCCGCCGCCTGCCCGAGGCCGCCGGCGGCGGGCTGGACGGCGTGTTCACCGTCCGCACGCTTGCCGATGTCGATGCGATGCGGCCCGAGTTCCAGCCGGGGCGGCGGCTCGTGGTGATCGGGGGCGGCTATGTCGGGCTGGAGGCCGCGGCGGTGGGGGCCAAACTGGGGCTCGACGTGACCGTGGTCGAGATGGCGCCGCGCATCCTGCAGCGCGTGGCCGCCCCCGAGACGGCCGACTGGTTCCGCGCGCTGCACACCTCGCGCGGCGTCCGCATCCGCGAGGGCGTGGCCCTGGACCGCCTGATCGGCGAAACGCGGGTGACGGGGGCCCGGCTGGCCGACGGAACCGAGCTTCCGGCCGATTTCGTGATCGCGGGCGTGGGCATCCGCCCCGCCACGGAGCTGGCCGAGGCTGCGGGCGTCGCGCTCGACAACGGGATCGCGGTGGATGAGATGGGGCGCACCTCGGACCCGGCGATCTGGTCGGCGGGCGACTGCGCCTCCTTTCCCTGGAAAGGCGGCCGGTTGCGTCTCGAATCGGTTCAGAACGCCATTGATCAGGCCGAAGCGGTGGCGGCCAACTTGCTGGGGGCCAACCGGCCCTACCGGCCGATGCCCTGGTTCTGGTCGGACCAGTTCGACACCAAGCTCCAGATCGCGGGCCTCAATCTCGGATACGACCGGGTGGTGACGCGAGGGCCCGAGGGCGACTCGGTCTCCTTCTGGTATTACCGCGGGCCGGAGCTTCTGGCCGTGGATGCGGTGAACGATCCCCGCGCCTACATGGTCGGCAAGCGCCTGATCGAGGCCGGACGGAGCCCGGCACCCGACACGGTGGCCAATCCCTCCACGGCGCTCAAGTCGCTGCTCGCATGAGGATCATCGGCGGACAGAAGCGCGGGCTGAAGCTGGCCGAGGTGGGCGAGGGGGACGCTCGGGCCCATCTGCGCCCGACCTCGGACCGGGTGCGCGAGGCGATCTTCAACCTTCTGATCAATGGCGGCTATGGCAATCCCGTGGCCGGCGCCCGGGTCCTCGATCTCTTCGCGGGCACCGGGGCGCTCGGGCTCGAGGCGCTTTCCCGCGGGGCCGGGCACGCGATCCTCGTCGAGAGCGGACCGCCCGCGCTTGCCCTGCTCAAGCGCAACATCGCCCTGATGCAGGCCGAGGACAGGACGGCGATCGAGCGGCGCGACGCAACGCGCCCCGCCCCCGCACCGGCGGCCCCCGTCACGCTCTGTTTTCTTGACCCGCCCTATGGCAAGGGGATGGGCGAGAAGGCGCTGGCCGCCCATTCCGACTGGCTCGCCCCCGGCGCGATCATCGTCTGGGAGGAAAACCATCCCCCTGCCCCGCCTGCGGGCTTCACGCAGCTCGACCAGCGGCGCTACGGCGATACGCTGGTCACCCTTCTGGAGGCGCCATGATCGCGGCGGTGATCTTCGACTGTGACGGCGTTCTTGTGGACAGCGAGCCCACAGCCTTCGCCCTTCTGGGCGAGGATCTCGTCCGCCATGGCCTCATTCTGGGCCATGAGGAACTCGAGGCGCATTTCCTCGGCGGCACGATCCCCGGCGCGGCGGCCAAGGCCCGTCAGCTCGGCGCCGATCTGCCGGCCGGGTGGGTCGAGGACTTCTACGAGAGGCTCTACGCCCGCCTCGGCGAGGGCACGCCGCTCATCCCGCATGTCGAGGAGGTGGTGGCCGCGCTGGACCGGGCCGGCATCCCCTATGCGGTGGGCTCCAACGGATCGGACCGCAAGATGCAGGTCACGCTGGGGCAGCATCCCTCGCTGATGGCGCGGCTGCACGGACGGCTTTTCTCGGGCCAGTCGCTGGGTGCCCCGAAGCCCGCACCGGATCTCTATCTCCATGCCGCCCGCGCGCTGGGGGTGGAGCCGTCGCGCTGCACGGTCGTGGAGGACAGCCCCACCGGCGCCCGCGCCGCACGGGCGGCGGGCATGACCTGCTTCGGCTACGCGCCGAACGGCAACGCGGCGGCGTTGGCGGCCGAAGGGGCGCGACCCTTCGCCGACATGCGCGCGTTGCCGTCGCTCATGGGGCTCTGACCGCTTCAGAAACGCGGAGCGGCAGGCCGCTTCGCGCCCCGGGCGCAGGCAATCGCTGCCTTCACGGCCATCTGGCCGGAATCACTGAAGTCCTCCCGCAAGGGGCCCACGGCAGTTCGCATGGTCGAGGACACCAACAGCGACGCGCGCACGCCGTTACCAAACGGCTTCACCGCGCCCGGAGCCGCACGCGGCCATAAGGACGGACATGGTCGGAGTGGAGGGATTCGAACCCCCGACATCCTGCTCCCAAAGCAGGCGCGCTACCAGGCTGCGCTACACTCCGCCCCTCCCTCTCTAGGACCTTGTCCCGCCGATGGGAAGAGCCCGAAGCCGCCTTCCGGCGCACATTGTCCCGGGACATGCAGGCAATCAGGCCGAAGCGCACCGGCGCTCCCGGAGCGCTGCGATGCAGGCCGTCGTCATCTGCAGGGTCCGGCCGATCTGGGACCTGCGAGCCATCGGGAAAGGCAGCGTGCAATTCCGGGACCCTGACGATCCGGCCGCCGTGCACTATGCTCTGCCAGACTGTATGGCCTGCAAGGCGCAGGGCGCTCTGGCGCGGAACGGCGGAAGGGACGGCGATGGGATTCGACAATTGGGACGAGGTGCGCACAGCCTATCAGGTCGCGCGGCTCGGCACCGTTTCGGGCGCGGCGGACGTGCTGGGGGTGCATCATGCGACGGTCATCCGCCACATCGACGCGCTCGAGAAGCGGCTTGGCGCGCGGCTCTTCCAGCGGCACGCGCGCGGCTACACCGCCACCGAAGCCGGCCGGGATCTGCTTCTCGTCGCGCAGACCACCGAAGAGCAGTTTGCGCAACTCGCAAGCCGCATCAAGGGCAACGGCGAGACGGTGGCGGGGGAACTGGTCGTCACCTCGCTGCCCGGATTCTCCCCGCTGGTCACGCCCGTCCTCACCTCGTTCCAGGAGCGGCATCCCGCGGTGATCGTGCGCTACCTGACCGACATGCGGCTCTTCCGGTTGGAATATGGCGAGGCCCATGTGGCGATCCGGGCCGGCTCGACGCCCGAGGAACCCGACAATGTGGTGCAGCCTCTCGCCCGGATGCGGCACGCGCTCTATGCCTCGCGCGCCTATGCGGCGGCGCACGGCCTCCCCTCGGGCCCCGAGGAGTTCCTGCATCACCGCTTCGTGGGCGCGGATGTTCCGCGCGCACCCCATCACCGATGGCTGCGCGACGAGGTGGCACCCGACCGGATCACCTTCCGCGGCACCGAGGCGGCCGCCCTCGAGGATGCGGTGCGCGAGGGGGCGGGGCTCGGCTTCCTGCCGGTGATGCAGGCGGCGGGGACGGACCTGATCGAGATCCTGCCGCCGCGCCCCGAATGGGAGGCCCCGATCTGGATCGTGACCCATGTCGATCTCCACCGGACGATGAAGGTGCAGAACTTCCTCGCCCACCTGAAAGAGGCCGCGCGGTCCTGGACGGACATCTGACAGCCTCAGGCCGTCAGCCGCCCCATCAGGTCGGCGTGAAGCCCGGGCGCCGCGGCGATCACCCCGGCGGTCTGGGGATGTTCGGAGTTGAAGACGAGCGGCTGGCCGAGACGATCCGTCACCGTCGCGCCTGCGCGCGCGGCAATCAGGCTGCCGGCGGCGATGTCCCACTCCCACGCCTCGCGCAGCGTCAGCATCCCGTCGTGCCGCCCCTCGGCCACGAGGCAGAGGCGGAAGGCCAGCGAGGCCCTGAAGCTGCGCTTCACGTCCGGCACCCCGCCCGGCCAGTAGCTGTCGCCCAGCATCGGCCGCGTGGCGAGAAGCGTGGCGCCCCGGGCCTCGGTCCGGCTGCTGGCGCGGATCGGCTGGCCGTCGCGCATCGCCGGCGTGGCGGTGCTGGCCGTGTAAAGACGATCGAGCGCCGGAAGATAGACCGCCGCCGCCACGATCTGTCCGGCCTCCGCCACGGCGAGCGAATGGGCGAACGTGTCCTCGCCCGCCATGAAGGCGCGCGTGCCGTCGATCGGATCGATGATGAAGACCCGCCGCGCGCCCCTGCGGGCGCCGCTGTCGGCGCTCTCCTCCGAGAGCCAGCCATAGTCCGGCCGGGCGGCGCGAAGGCGGCTCTCCAGCAGGTCGTTCACCGCAAGGTCGGCCTCGGTGACCGGCCCCGCCCCTTCGGCCTTCTCCCACGCGCGGGGCGCGTTCTTCCAGTAGCGCAGCGCCACCTCGCCCGCGGCCCGGGCGGCCTCGGCCAGCAGCGCAAGGTCAGGCGCCGGCAATCGTGAGACCCTCCACGAGCAGGCTCGGCACGCGGTTCGACAGATGCGGCCGCGCGTCGTTTGCCGGCTGGATCGTCCGCAGCATCTCGCGCAGGTTGCCCGCGATCGTGCATTCGTTCACGGGCCACGCGATCTCGCCGCCCTCGACCCAGAAGCCGGCCGCGCCGCGGGAATAGTCCCCGGTGTTGCCGTTGATCGACGAGCCCATCAGCGACGTCACGAGCAGCCCCGTCCCCATCTGCGCCAGAAGATCGGCCCGCGACGCGGTGCCCTGCGTCAGTTCGGTGTTGGACACCGACGGAGAGGGCGGCTGCGAGGTCGAGCGGGCGGCGTTGGCGGTGCTTTCCATCTTCAGCTTCCGAGCGGTCGAAAGATCGAGCGTCCAGCCGGTGAGGATCCCGTCCTCGATGATGGCGCGGCGGCGGGTGGGCAGCCCTTCGCCGTCGAACGGCCGGGAGGATCCGGTGCGGGGCCGCAGCGGATCCTCGATGAAGGAAAGATGCGAGGGCAGGATCTGCGCACCCAGCGCATCGCGCAGCCACGAGCCGCCGCGCGCGATGGTGGCCCCGTTCACCGCCGAGAGAAGATGGCTCATCAGCGACGCCGCCACCCGTTCGTCATAGAGCACCGGGAAGTGGCCGGTCGGCGGCTTGCGCGAACCGACGCGCGCCAGCGCCCGCTCGGCGGCAAGGCGCCCCACCTCGGCCGCGCCGGGCAGGTCGTCGCCGAAGATGCGGGTTTCGGCGGCCCAGTCCCGCTCCATCTGCGTGCCCGAGCCGGTGAAGGCCACGGCCGAAATCGAGCGCGAGCTGCGCGCATAGCCGCCCGCAAAGCCGTTCGTCGCGGCGAGGTGCATCTCGCGCCGCGACCAGGCGCCGCTCGCCTCGACCTGGAAGATCCCGTCCGCCGCCAGCGCCGCGGCCTCGGCCGCGCGGGCATCCTCTTCCAGCGCCGCAGGCGAGGGCTCTGCGGAGTCATCGACCAGTTCGAGCGCGGCGAGATCCCAGCCGCGCGCGATCTCGGCCGGATCGGCGAGGCCCGCGAAGGGATCGTCCGGCGCCTCGCGCGCCATTGCCACCGCGCGCTCGGCCATGGCCGAGAGCGTGCCGGCGGACACGTCCGAGGCCGAGACGCAAGCCTGCCGCCCGCCCAGCAGCACGCGCAGCCCCACCTCGAGGCTTTCGGCCCGTTCGGCCTGTTCGAGCGCCCGCTCGCGGATGTCGATCGAGAGCGAGGTGCCGCGCACCGCGATCGCATCGGCGGCCTCGGCCCCGGCGCGGCGGGCGGCCTCAAGCAGCCGGGCGGTCAGGCTGTCGAGCGGTTCGGTCATGGGCACCTCCTCTGGTTCAGTTCCGAGGTAATCGGGAGGGGCTGCCATGACAAGCGCCCCGCCCCAAATGAGAAGCGGCCCCCGAGGGGGCCGCCGGTCTCCCGAGGCTTTGGCGCCCTACTGCAGGCGCTGGCCGTTCGCGTAGAACCCCTTGTCCCGGAACTCGAGCGTCGAGGTCAGCGTGTCCCGGCTCTCGCCGGGGCGCGCGAACATGCCGAGCATCATGCGGGCGGCCATCGCCTGCTCCTGCGGAACGAGGCCCATGCTCACCAGCCGGTCGATGAGCGCATTGCCCCCCACCAGCTTCAGGTCGAGCTGGCCGGTCGGGGCGGGCATGCCGCCGTAGGTCGTCAAGTCGCTGTTGTCGAAGGTGAAGGCACCGTCGCCGGTCAGTTCAGCCCCGGCGATGGTCAGCTTCAGCTCGTCCACGTCCAGCGCCTCGAGCTGGCCCGGCGCCCGGTCGCCGAGCGCCTCCATCGCCTTGGGGTCGATCAGGTCCACATCCAGCCGGGCCTTGCCCCGGGCATCGACCACCAGCGTCGCCGGATCGCGCGGCAACCGCTCCTGCGGGTCGAACATGGCCCAGATCTCGTCCGACACCTTGAGGTTCACAAGCCTTGTCAGCAGGCGGAAGTCCTGCGCGGCCTCGGATTTCACCACAGGCGTGACGAGCTGGAAGGCGGCTTCGGCGTAGCTCATGTTGAATTGCGGGAACGGGATCTGGCTGCCGCTGACCGTCAGGTTCACGTTCCGCGTGCCGCCGCCATAGGCGAGGCTGTCCCCGCTCATCGACACGTCGAGATTGCCGCCCGCGGCGCTGGCCGAACCCTTGGCCGTGTCGGTCGCATCGGCAAAATCGAACTCGAGCGTGGCCGGCCCGTAGGTGAAGCTGCCGTTCGAGGCCGCACCGCCCTGGAGCGCCGCCGCAAGATCGGTCATGCCCAGCGGGCCCACCATGGTCCCGCTCGAGCTGCCCTTGAGATCGGTCGCGCTGGCGCGGAGGTTCAGCCGGCCGCCCTGGTCCGGGTCGGTCATCGCCAGGACCATCTCGGCCACCGAGGCGGTGAAATCGTTGGTGATGGTGCGTGTTCCGGTGCCGTCGGTGCGGTAGGTGCCGGCCACGTCGCTCAAGGTGACCTCGGCCCGGAGGTTCCGGCTGCGCGCCGGCTCGCCATCCACCTCGGTCAGCGCGATCGTCGTCGAGGGCGCGTCGAAGGCCAGCGTCGAAACCCGATCGTCGCCGCTGGCCACCATGACCATGCCCGGCTGCCGCATGGCAAGCCCCAGCCGCGTCGGCTCGGGCGCAGGGTTCTCGGCCTCGGGCTCGTTTGGGATCGTCATCGCGACGGGGAACTCCGGCGACATGGTGATCTCCACGCTGCCGTCGCCGCGCTGGGTCATGTTCACCTCGGGGATCGTGCTCTCCATCACGGTGCCGTCCTGCGCGAGATGGAGGCGGACATCCTGCAGCCGGAGCGTGTTGCCCGTGCGGCTCTGGTTCGCGGCGGTCAGGGTCTGGCCATAGGTGGCGC
The DNA here is from genome assembly GCF_021391315.1 of Cereibacter azotoformans. Lineage (NCBI taxonomy): Bacteria > Pseudomonadati > Pseudomonadota > Alphaproteobacteria > Rhodobacterales > Paracoccaceae > Cereibacter > Cereibacter azotoformans. The sequence continues at coordinate 2,569,707 of NZ_CP090021.1, forward strand.
CGAGCTCCTGCCAGCCCCGCCACACCTGCTCGGGCGTCACATCGGCCGAAGCCGAACCCGCCGCGACCAGCGTCGCAAGGGCGGTTGTGCCAGCCAGTGTCCAGAAATACTTCATATGCCTTCCCCAACGCGAACGATGGGCCCACATTCTTCCGCGGGTACTGAAGGGTCAAGCCTTTCCGTCGAATGCAATCATCGGCTAACACGTTTGTCAGAAGGCCAGGGAAGGAGCGGTTCGATGGCAACTCTGCAGGGCAAGGTTGTGGCAATCACGGGCGCCAGTCGCGGGATCGGCGCGGCCGCGGTGCGCGTCTTTTCCGAGGCGGGGGCGCGGGTCGCGCTGCTGGCCCGAAGCGCGGACGAGATCGAGGCGCTTGCGGCCGAAGCCGGTCACGGCGCCTTCGCCATCCGCTGCGACGTGGCCGACTGGGAGGGCACGCGCGCGGCGATCGATCAGGTGGTCTCGACCGCCGGCCGCATCGACGTGCTGATCAACAACGCGGGCGTGATCGAGCCGATCGCGCGCATGGCCGACGCCGACCCCGTGGCTTGGGCGAGCGCCATCGACATCAACCTCAAGGGCGTGTTCCACGGGATGCGCGCCGCCGTGCCGCACATGCGCGGCACGGGCGGCACGATCATCACCGTCTCCTCGGGCGCCGCGCAGAACGCGCTCGAAGGCTGGAGCGCCTATTGCAGCTCGAAGGCGGGGGCGGCGATGCTGACGCGCTGCGCCCATCTGGAAGAGGCGGTCAACCGCATCCGCATCATGGGCCTCTCGCCCGGGACGGTCGCGACCGAGATGCAGGACAAGATCCGCGAGAGCGGCGTCAATCCGGTGAGCCGTCTCGATCCCTCGGCCCACATCCCCGCCGACTGGCCGGCAAGGGCACTGCTGTGGATGTGCGGGCCCGGCGCCGACCGCTGGCTCGGGCAGGAGATTTCGCTGCGCGACGAGAGCATCCGGCGGGCCGTGGGTCTCGGCGCATGATCCGCGTGACCGATGCCGGCGGGCTGCGGACGCTGACGCTCGACCGGACCGACAAGGCCAACTCGCTGACCCGCGCCATGCTGCTGGAGATCGAGGCCGCCGTGGGCTCGGCCGCGGAGGACGGGGTCCGTGCGCTGGTGCTGACGGGGGCGGGCAAGGTCTTCTCGGCCGGGGCCGACCTCGACGAGGCGCGCGCGGGTCTCGCTACCGACCCGGTGTGGGAGCGGCTGTCGGCCGCGGTCGCGGCGCTTCCCTGCCTCACGATCGCCGCGCTGAACGGCACGCTCGCAGGCGGGGCCATGGGAATGGCGCTGGCCTGCGATCTGCGGATCGCGGTGCCGGGGGCGAAGCTGTTCTACCCGGTGATGAAGCTCGGATTTCGCCCCCAGCCCTCGGACGTGCGCCGGCTGAGGACGCTCGTCGGCCCGGCGCGGGCCAAGATGATCCTCATGGCGGGCGTCAAGGCCAGCGCCGAAGAGGCGCTGGCCTGGGGTCTGATCGACCGGCTGGTGCCGTCCGAGGACCTGCTGGCCGAGGCCGAGGCCCTGGCCGCCGACGCGCTGGCGGCCAGGCCGGGCCATGTGGAGGCGATCAAGGGAATGGTGGACCTGCCCTGAGACCGGGGGCGCCCCGCCCCCACCGGAACATCGCACCTCCTTTCCGGTTGCGACCGCCAACCCTGCCCAACAGGAGGCCGCGATGACCGATCATCCCAAACCACCGTTCCCCGACCAGGAGCAGCCGATGCCCGGCCGCACCGCCCGGCTCGACCCGCAGCCCGATCACGGCGAGACGAGCTACCGTGGCTCGGGCCGGCTTCAGGATCTGAAGGCCGTCATCACCGGCGCCGACAGCGGGATCGGCCGCGCGGTGGCGCTGGCCTATGCGCGCGAGGGGGCGGACGTGCTGATCTCCTACCTCTCGGAGGACGAGGATGCCGCCGAGACCGAACGGCTCGTGACCGAGGCCGGACGCAAGGCGATCCTGATGCGCGGCGACATTCAGGAAGCGTCGCACTGCCGCGCCATCATCGACCGCGCCGTGCAGGAGTTCGGCCGCATCGACATCCTCGTGAACAACGCCGCCCATCAGGCGAGCTTTTCCGACGTGGGCGACATTTCGGACGAGGAGTGGGAGCTGACCTTCCGCGTGAACATCCACGCGATGTTCTATCTCTCGAAGGCCGCGGTCCCGCACATGCGGCCGGGCAGCGCGATCATCAACACCGCCTCGGTCAATGCGGATTCGCCGAGCCCGCACCTTCTGGCCTACGCCACGACCAAGGGCGCGATCCAGAACTTCAGCGGCGGGCTGGCGCAGATGCTGGCCGAAAAGGAGATCAGGGTGAACTGCGTGGCCCCCGGCCCCGTCTGGACGCCGCTGATCCCCTCCACGATGGAGGCCGAGAAGGTCAGGAACTTCGGCAAGCAGGTGCCCATGCAGCGCCCGGGCCAGCCGGCCGAACTGGCCACCGCCTATGTGATGCTGGCCGATCCGCTGTCGAGCTACACCTCGGGGGCGACCATCGCCGTGACAGGCGGCAAGCCGATCATCTGACGGACCGGGCGCCGGACGTCCGGCGCCCAACCTCCGCACCAGAACAGGCTGCCGATCGGCTGGGCTCGTCGGCATCGCCGGCGCAACCCGATCAATTTTCTAGAAACTTGACTATTTTGATAAACATAAGTTAGACGACGGGCAGCCGCAACCTGCCGAGTCGACCCGAGACGCACGGCAGGAGGCAAGCCAGAGACCCACAAGCCGCCACCGGGCGGTCGAAGACCGGAAGAATTCATGGCATTGCTCTTGCGCCCGTTCCTGCTGATCCTTCTGACCGCCGTTGCGGCCCAGGCGCAGGAAGAGCCCCCGGCCATCCCCGACCTGTCGCCGCAACTGCAGGCTCCGGCAGAGGAGCCCGCCGCGCCCGCTCCGGTCGTGCCGTCGCAAGATCCGGCCGAGACAGGCCCCGTGCTTCCGCCCCCGTCGGACACCGCACCGGAGCCGCCGGCACCCGCGGCGGCCGATCCGGCGGGTTCCCTCGAGGCCCCGGCCAGCGCAGCGGCCGATCCGACGGGCTCCCCCGAGGCCCAGGCCGGCGCGGCGCCCGAAGCCGACCCGGCACAGGGGCCCACGGCGGACGAGCCGGCCCTCGGCCTGCCCCCGGTGCCGATCCCGCACGACCTGACCCCCTGGGGGATGTTCGAGGCCGCCCACTGGGTCGTGCAGGCCGTGATGATCGTGCTCGCCGCGGCCAGTTTCGTCACCTGGACCGTGCTGCTCTTCAAGCTGGTCGAGATCGCGATCGCCCGCCGCCGGCTCGCCTCGACCGCCGGAACCGTCCGCGGCTCGGCCACGCTGGACGAGGCGGTTCAGCGGCTTTCCGGGCGCCGCGACCCCGCCGCCTTCATGGCGCGGGCCGCCTTCGAAGAGCTGCAGCGTTCGGATGCGGCGCTCGATCTTGCCGGCACCGCGGGCCTCAAGGAGCGCGTGCGCTCGATCCTCGAGCGGGTCGAGGCGCAGGCGGGCGAGCGGCTGCGGCGGGGTATCGGCCTGCTGGCCACCATCGGCTCGGTCGGCCCGTTCGTCGGGCTGTTCGGCACCGTCTGGGGCATCATGAACGCCTTCATCGGCATCTCGCAGAGCCAGACCACGAACCTCGCCGTCGTGGCGCCGGGCATCGCCGAGGCGCTGCTGGCCACCGGCCTCGGGCTCGTCGCGGCCATTCCGGCGGTGGTGATCTACAACCACTTCGTCCGCTCCATCGCCTCCTGGCGGCTGAGCCTTGCCGACGCCGGCGCCGCGGTCGAGCGGATGCTGAGCCGCGACCTCGACTTCCGCACCGCAGGGAGGCTCTGACTCATGGCGGGCTTCCGCGGCGGCGGCGACGACGACCTGAACCACGAGATCAACGTCACGCCCTTCATCGACGTGATCCTCGTGCTGCTCATCATCTTCATGGTGGCGGCGCCGCTTTCAACGGTGGATGTGCCGGTGGACCTGCCCGGCTCGACCGCAAGCCAGAGCCAGCGGCCGGACGAGCCGATCTTCCTGACCCTTCAGAAGGATCTGAACCTCTCGCTGAAGAACGAGCCCATCGCGAGGGACAGTGTCCAGCCGCAGCTGGACGCGGCGACGGCGGGCAACCGCGACACGCGCATCTTCCTGCGCGCCGACGAGGCCGTCGCCTACGGCGACCTGATGGAGGTGATGAACCTTCTGCGGGGTGCCGGCTATCTCAAGGTGGCGCTGGTCGGGCTGGAGGCCCTGCCCGGCGGAGGCCCCCGATGAACCATTACGCGGACTGGCGGCAGAGCCTCGGACCCGGCCGGCTGCGGCGCGAGGCGGCGGGCTGGTCGCTGGCCGCGCTGACCGTGGCGGCCACCGCAACGGCCGCGGCAACGGCTGTCTTCCGCGCCGATGAGCCCGGCCGGCCCGACGCGCTTCAGGAGGCGGTCTATCTCGACCTGGAGCCCGCGCCGCCCGCGCCCGCGGCACTTGCCGCCCCCGAACCGGCCCCCGAGGTGCCGCAGATCGACGCGCCCGAAGCCGCCGAGCCCGAAGAGATGGCCGAGCCCGAGCCGGACCTCAGCCCGCCGCCGCCCGACCTGCGCCCGCCGACCGAGACGGTGGACCTGCCTGACATCCCGGTACCCACGCCCGAGACCTTTTCCTACGAGCCCCCGCCCCCTCCCCCCGAGGAGGAGCAGGTGGCCGAGATCCCGCCGGACGTCCGTCCCGTCCCGCGACCCGAGCGGGAGACGCCGGCCGAGAGGAAACCCGACCCGCCGACGCGCGAGGTGAAGAAGGCCGCCGCTCCGCCGTCGCGGCAGGCGGCTGCGCCACCGGCCCAGACGCCGGGCCGGGCCGCAGCCACGGCCTCGCGCGGGCAGATCGAAAATCTTACGGCGAAATGGGGCGCCGAGATCCGCCAGCGGATCCAGCGCCGGACGCGCGGCGCGCGCGGGATGACGGGAGAGGTGACCGTGCGCCTGACCGTGGCGCAGGGGGGCTCGCTGGGCGGTGTTGCGATCCTGCGCTCGTCGGGTGACGCCCGGCTCGACCAACTCGCGTTGCGGGCGGTGCAATCGGCGGGACGTTTCCCGGCCGCTCCCGCGGCCCTGACCGATCCGAGCTACACCTTCACCCTGCCGATCACCTTCGCCCGCTGACGCGAGCCGGCAGGCCGGTCAAGCCAATGCGGCGCCGGACGCCGGAACGCACTCCGGCCTTGGCCTAACCCGATACGGGCCAGGTCGGGTAGAAGAGGCCCGCGGGGGAAAGGGTGAAGATCTCGCAGCCGTCCGCCGTCACGCCAACCGAATGTTCGAACTGCGCCGAGAGCGACTTGTCCCGCGTCACCGCGGTCCAGTCGTCGGCCAGCACCTTCGTCTCGGGACGGCCGAGGTTCACCATCGGCTCGATGGTGAAGATCATGCCCTCCTCGAGCACCGGGCCGGTGCCGGGGCGCCCATAATGCAGCACGTTCGGCGGCGCATGAAAGACGCGCCCGAGCCCGTGGCCGCAGAAGTCGCGCACGACCGACATGCGGTTGTTCTCGACATGGGTCTGGATCGCGGCCCCGATGTCGCCGAAGGTGGCGCCCGGCTTCACGACCTCGATACCCTTCATCAGCGCGTCATGCGTGACCTCGAGCAGCCGCTCGGCCTTGCGCCCCAGCGTGCCGGCCACATACATCCGGCTCGTGTCGCCGAACCAGCCATCCACGATCACCGTCACGTCGATGTTGAGGATGTCGCCGTCCTTGAGCAGCTTCTGGGCGGGGATGCCGTGGCAGACCACATGGTTGACCGAGATGCACGAGGCATGCTGGTAGCCCTTGTAGCCGATCGTGGCCGAGGTGATCCCGCGCCGTTCGATCTCTTCGGTGATGAAGCGGTCGATTTCGGCGGTGGTCACGCCGGGCTGCACCAGCGGCCCCACGAGATCGAGGATCTCGGCCGCGGCCTGCCCGGCCTTGCGCATGCCGGCGTAATCCTCGGGCTCGTAGATCCGGATGCCGTTCTTGGTGATGCGCCCGCGCGACTCGTCCACTGGGCCTGATCCTTCTGGTCTCGGTGTCGTCTCAAGATAGTCAAGCTTCGGCTCCTTTGCCATACCTGCGCCCTTTGCGAAAGGTTTGAAACGCCCTGCGCCGGGCCCTATAGCTTGACCCAGCCGAAGGAGGAGCCGATGCCCGCGAACCCCACCGCCGCCATGCTCGTGATCGGGGACGAGATCCTCTCGGGCCGCACGCGCGACGGCAACAGCCATTATCTGGCCGGCGAACTGACCCGCCACGGCATCTGCCTGCGCGAGATCCGCTGCGTGGCCGACGACCGCGCGGCCATCATCGAGGCGGTCAATGCGCTGCGCGCCCGCTGGGATCATGTCTTCACCTCGGGCGGCATCGGGCCCACGCACGACGACATCACCGCAGAGGCCGTGGCCGAGGCCTTCGGCGTGCCGGTCGGCATCCGGCAGGACGCCTACGACCTGCTCGCCGCGCACTATGCGCGCACGGGGCTCGAGTTCAACGAGGCCCGGCAGCGCATGGCCCGCATCCCCGACGGCGCCACGCTGATCGAGAATCCCGTCTCGACGGCGCCGGGCTTCACGCTTGGCAACGTGCATGTGATGGCGGGCGTGCCGAACATCTTCCAGGCGATGGTGGCCTCGGTCGTGCCCACCCTCCTCGGGGGTGCCCCGCTTCTCAGCCAGTCCCTGCGCGTGGATCGGGGCGAGGGCGAGATCGCGGGGCCCTTCGGTTCCCTGGCGGCCGAATACCCGGACCTGCAGATGGGCAGCTACCCCTTCATCCAGAACGGCGCCTACGGCTCGAACCTCGTGATCCGCGGCACCGATGCAGGACGGATCTCCGAGGCGATGATCCGGCTTGCCGCCCTCTTCCCGCAGGCCCGATGACACCGCAGGACATCTACGCCACGCTCGAGGCCACCTGGCCCGCCGCGCGCCTGGCCCGCACCGGCCCCTGGGCGATCCGCGAGGGCAAGGGCGGCGGCAAGCGCGTCTCGGCCGCCACCGCCGAAGGCCCGTGGCGTCCCGATGACCTGCCGGCGGCCGAACAGGCGATGGAGGAGCTTGGGCAGACGCCGCTCTTCCTGCTGCGCGCGGGCGAGGAGGCGCTCGATGCGACCCTTGCGGGCCGAGGCTACCGGATCGTCGATCCCGTCACGGCCTACGCCTGCCCCGCGGCGCGGCTTGCGGCGGACCCGCCGCCGCACATGGCCGCCTTCCCGCACTGGCCACCCTTGGGCATCGTGCGCGACCTCTGGGCCGAGGGCGGGATCGGCCCGGCGCGCGTCGCGGTGATGGAGCGCGCCGCCGGTCCCAGATGCGCGATCCTTGGCCGGCAGAACGACCGCGCGTCGGGCGCGGCCTTCGTCGCCCTGCACGGGCGGTTCGCCATGCTCCATGCGCTCGAGGTCGCGCCCGAACTGCGGCGGCTTGGCTCGGCGGGGGCCATCCTCCGCCGCGGCGCCTGTTGGGCGCAGGAGCAGGGCGCCGAGTGGTTCTCGGTCGTCGTGACCAGCGCGAATGGACCGGCCCGCACCCTCTACGGATCGCTGGGCATGGAGGAGGTGGGGCAATACCACTACCGGATGAAATGAGCGCCCGGATCATGCGATCGGCGCGCGGCCGGGCGCTGGCCCTTGCCACGGCGCTGCTGATCGGTCCTGGAGGTGCGGCCGCGCTGGAACCCGGACCGCCCTGGGTGCTCGCCGAACGGGTGGAGGACGGCGCGTCCAGCTACCGCCTGCCCACCGGCCCCTGGACCGAGGCCGGATTGCCGGTGCGCGTGATCGAGGGCCACATCCGGCGCAGCGTCTGGCGCAGCGACGCGGGCGAAGCCTCGACGCTCGACCTGCTCGCTCCGCTGCGCTCCGCCCTTGAGGCCGAGGGCTTCCGCCCCGTCTTTCAATGCGAGACGCGCGGCTGCGGTGGCTTCGACTTTCGCTACGCGACCGACGTTCTGCCGGAACCGGACATGCATGTCGATCTGGGGGACTTCCGGTTCTACGCCGCCCTGCGCGAGGGGGCCGCGGACCCCGAGGCGATCAGCCTCTTCGTCAGCCGGTCCGGCGGCACGGCCTTTGCCCAGATCATCGAGGCGGGCCCGCGGGCTGCGGCCCCGTCGCCCGCCCCATCCGCGGCAGAACCCGTCCCCGAAGACCCGCCGCAGGCCGATCTCGTCGCGCGGCTCGAGCAATCGGGGTCGGTGGTGCTGGAGGATCTGGCCTTTGCCAGCGGCTCGGCCGACCTTGAGGATAGCACCTATCCGGCGCTTGCCGAACTGGCCGAGTGGCTGAAGCAGGATCCGGCGCGACAGGTGGTGATCGTCGGCCACACCGACGCATCAGGAGGGCTGGAGGGGAACGTGAGCCTCAGCCGGGCCCGCGCCGCCTCGGTCCGCCAGCGGCTCGTGTCGCGGCATGGGGTGCCTGACGCGCAGGTCAGCGCCGAGGGCGTCGGCTATCTCGCGCCGCGCGCCAGCAACCGCACCGAAGAGGGACGCAGCCGCAACCGCCGCGTCGAGGTCATGCTGCTGGCGGGGTGACGGGAACCCTCACCAGACGTCCGGCCCCTTGTCGAGGTAGCGTTTCGCCAGGAAGTCGATGAAGGCCCGGACCTTGGGCTGGGTGAACCGGCCCGGCGGATAGACGGCATAGATCCCGAGGGTCTCGACCGGAAGTCCGGGGATGGCCTCCTCGACCAGCCCGTCGCGCATCGCATCCGCGAAGAGGAACGAGGGCAGATAGGCGATGCCCAGGCCCGAGATCGCCGCGTTGAGCAGCGACTGCCCGTCGTTGACCGTCAGCCAGCCGGCCGTCCGCACCTGCCGCTTCTCGCCGGTGGGCGAGGTGATCTTCCAGACGTTTCCATTCGCCTGATTGGAGTAATGCAGGAGCTTGTGCTCGTTCAGGTCGTCGATCTTCTGCGGCCGACCGTGGCGCTCGAAATAGCGCGGCGAGGCGATCATCCGCCGCGTCGTCTCGGTCAGCTTGCGCGCGCGCAGGCTGGAATCCTCCAGCTCGCCGACGCGGATCGCCATGTCGAACCCCTCCGAGATCAACTCCACATAGCGGTTGTTCAGGACCATGTTGACGGTGATCCCGGGATATTCCTGCAGGAACTCTCCAAGGATCGGCGACAGCAGGCTGACGCCGAAATCGGTCGCCACCGACATGCGCAACAGGCCCGAAGGCGCGATCTGCATCGAGGTCACCAGCGCGTCGGCTTCTCCGGCGTCGTTCAGCACGCGCCGGGCCCGGTCGTAGTAGGCCAGGCCGATCTCGGTCGGCGAGACGCGCCGCGTCGTCCGGTTCAGCAGCCGCGCGCCAAGCCGCGCCTCGAGCGCCGAGACATGCTTGGAGACCGCCGACTTCGAGATGCCCATCTTCTTGGCGGCGTCGGTGAAACCTCCCTGATCCACGACCGTGGCGAAGGCCTCCATTTCCGTCAGTCGATCCATGGCCGTCCCCTTGCGCACAGTCCCGGGCTGATGCCTCTGATTGAGGGGCAATTCAGGCAGCATTGCGGAAAGGGGCAGGCAAGTCCGGGACAGGACGGAGCCCCACCCGATTCGCAGCACCCCTTCCGGGGCTTGCGGCGACCTGTCGCGGGGCGGCGCGCGGTACGACGACAGAATGCCACCTCCCCAAACCCGAATGCGCAATAAAATTGCGTCAGACTGTCGCGCTGCGTTGCAGCGACAGCATGGGAGGCATGCAGCATTAGGGAGAAGTCAAGAAAACTGTGAGGTTTATATCGAAGGCCAAAGGAGAACGACCATGAAACATGATCATCGCACCCTGACTGCCGCTCAGGCCGCCGAAACGGTTCCCGCCTACTTCACCCCCGAGCGCAACACCCGCCAGCTGCGGAACATCAGCGCCCTCGAGCAGATGTACGGTTACTACAACCGCGACTGATCCGATCCGCCGGGACGGCGGGCGTCTGGCCCGTCGTCTGAGGCTTCCACTGCCGGATTTCCACCCGCTGTTCGTCCGGCCGCCTGAACGCACCAGCGTCAATCACTCCAGCCATCCCCGTTTCCGACCAGCCATGCGGTCGCGGCAGGTGGCGCCGATCGGTGATCCAGCAGATCGCGCTCGGCACGCAGCGGATCCCCCGCGCAAAGATCCCGCCGTTTCGGGCCGGAGCCGAGCCCGGTCATTCGGGGCGCATCACTCCTCCAGACGTGGCTGGCGCCGGTTCGCACCCTCCATTGCATCCACGAAGGCCGAGATGAGGCTCTTGCCATTCTCGCGCCCAAGCGGCGCCTTGCCCGTGCCCGAGGCCGTGAGCGTCACCAGACGCCCGTTCAGCGTCAGCACCGCCCGCCAGCTTTCCGGTGCCGCGCGCCCGCCGGAATCGCGAAGGCGGATCAGGAAGGCGTTCCCCCTCCCCACCGCCTCGAGCAGCTGGACATGGCGCGGATTGCCCGATGCGCTCAGCGCCCGACGGCCGGCCTCCGACTGGAAGTAGGCGGCCAGCTCCTGCCCCCGGCCCGCCACGTCGATCCCGGATCCGGGACCGCCCACGGTGGCCGTCAGCACGGCCGGCGGCCGGTCGGTCACGCCCTCGCAGCGGCCGATCAGCACGAGACCGAGCCCCGTTCCCGCCTCACGGTCGATGCAATAGCCGGAGGGGGCCGCCACCCGCACCCCTTCCGCAAGCGCGGGCAGCGCGGGAAGACCGGCCAGGACGACTGCGAACAGAAGGCGCCTCATGTCTTGCGGGCAGCCCCGGCGACGCGTCTGATGCAAGGATGTTTCACGGCCTTCCTCGTCTCTTCCGGCAACAGGAGATACCGGCCACCCCGCGGCAGAGCAAGCAGATCCCTCGCGGCCCCCACACCGGCCCCGGCATCCACAGCCGCATCGGCGCAGCCCCCCCTCTCCAGCCCGCGCGCGGGCGTCACAGGGGCGCCCCGCCCGATTGCATTTCCCGCCCCTGCGGACTATCTCGGCAGCAACGCCGCGACCGGAAGGCTTGCCCGCATGAACTGGATCTCGAACTACGTCCGCCCGAAGATCAATTCGCTCTTTTCGCGCCGCGAGGTGCCGGAGAACCTCTGGACCAAGTGCCCCGAGTGCGGGACGATGCTCTTCCACCGCGAGCTGGCCGAGAACCTGAATGTCTGCTCGACCTGCGACCATCACATGAACATCAGTCCGCGCGACCGCTTTGCGGCGCTGTTCGACGGAGGGATCTTCACCGAGGTCGAGGTGCCGGTCCCGCTGGCCGACCCGCTCCAGTTCCGCGACCAGAAGAAATATCCCGACCGGATGAAGGCCGCGCAGAAGGCCACCGGCGAGAAGGAGGCGATGCTCGTCGCCGAGGGTGAGATCGCCCGGACGCCGGTGGTCGCGGCCGCGCAGGATTTCAGCTTCATGGCCGGCTCGATGGGCATGTATGTCGGCAACGCCATCATTGCCGCGGCCGAACGTGCGGTCCGGCTCAAATGCCCGCTGATCCTCTTTGCCGCCGCGGGCGGTGCGCGGATGCAGGAGGGGATCCTCTCGCTGATGCAGATGCCGCGGACGACCGTCGCCGTGCAGATGCTGCGCGAGGCGGGCCTGCCCTACATCTGCATCCTGACCCATCCGACGACCGGCGGCGTGACCGCCTCCTACGCGATGCTGGGCGACGTGCAGATCTCCGAGCCGAACGCGCTGATCTGCTTTGCCGGCCCCCGCGTCATCGAGCAGACGATCCGCGAGAAGCTGCCCGAAGGCTTCCAGCGCGCCGAATATCTGCTGGATCACGGCATGCTCGACCGGGTGACGCACCGCAAGGCGATGCGCGAGGAACTCGTCACGATCCTGCGCATGCTGATGAACCAGCCGCCGGCGATCAAGGGCGACCTGCCCGCGCCCGAGCCGCGGCCGGTGATCGACCTGCCGCCGCCGCCCACGCCCGAGGCCGTTGTCGAAAACAAGGCCGCCGAGTGAGCCTGCCCGCCTCCGACATCATCCTCGACCGGATGATGTCGCTTCATCCGAAGGTCATCGACCTGACGCTGGACCGGGTGCACCGTCTGCTGGCGGGGCTCGGTCATCCCGAACGGTCGCTGCCGCCGGTGATCCATATCGCCGGGACGAACGGCAAGGGCTCGACTCAGGCCATGATCCGGGCCGGGCTCGAGGCGCAGGGGCTTCGGGTCCACGCCTACACCTCGCCCCATCTCGCGCGGTTCCACGAGCGCATCCGCCTTGCCGGAGAGCTGATCTCCGAGCCGGCGCTCGCCGCGCTCCTGGACGAATGTCTCGAGGCCAACGGCCCCGACCCGATCACCTTCTTCGAGATCACGACCTGCGCAGCCTTCCTCGCCTTCGCGCGCACGCCGGCCGATTGCACCCTCCTCGAGGTGGGCCTCGGCGGCCGGCTCGACGCGACCAACGTGGTCGATGAACCCCGCCTGACCATCATCACCCCGGTCTCGATCGACCATCAGCAGTTTCTCGGCGAGACCCTGCCCGAGATTGCGGGCGAAAAGGCCGGCATCCTCAAGCGGCGCATCCCGTGCGTGGTTGGGCCCCAGGAGGCGGCCGCGCTCGAGGTCATCGAGGCGCGGGCGGCGCGGCTCGGCGTGCCGCTCCTCGCCCACGGCCAGCAGTGGCAGGTCTGGGAAGAGCGGGGCCGGATGATCTTCCAGGACGAGTCCGGCCTCCTGGACCTGCCGCTTCCGAACCTGCCGGGCCCGCATCAGATCCAGAACGCCGGCGCGGCCCTCATGGCCCTGCGCCACCTCGGCGCCCCCGAACCCGCCTGCGAGGCCGCCGTCACCCGCGCCGACTGGCCGGCCCGGATGCAGCGCCTCCGCCGCGGCCCCCTGCCCGAGAGCGCTCCGGGGATCGAACTGTGGCTCGACGGCGGGCACAACCCGGCCGGCGGCGAAGCGGTGGCCGCGACGCTGGCGCGGATGCCGCCGCGGACCACGCATCTGATCTGCGGGATGCTGAACACCAAGGATGTGGCGGGCTACATGCGCCCCCTCGCGTCCCATGCGGCGCGGCTCCACGCGGTTGATATCCCCGGCGAGAAGAACACGCTGCCCGCGGACGAGACCCGGGCCGCCGCCGAAGCCATCGGACTGGCCGCCTCGACCGCGCCGTCGGTCGCCGACGCCCTCGCCGGCATCGCCCGGCAGGACCCGGCCGCGCGCGTCCTCATCTGCGGTTCGCTCTACCTCGCCGGCACGATCCTGCGCGAGAACGGCTGAAACGCCCCTTCCGTCCCTTCACTCTGTCCAAATATCCCGCGGGGGATGCGACGAAGGCAGTGAGGAGCCGCCGCGCCCGCAGGGCGGGGCATCGGGGGCGCGAAGCCCCCGTCCACCGCCGGCCGACGCGCGCCCTTCAAAGGGTCAGGACAGGTGCTCGCGGAACATCGCCACCACCCGCTCATAGACGGGGCGCTTGAACGGCACGATCGAGGCCACCATCTCCTCGGCCCCGATCCATCGCCAGCACGAGAATTCGGCGTGCTCGGTTGCGATCCCGATCTGTTCGTCCGTGCCCAGATAGCGGAACAGGAACCATTTCTGCCGCTGCCCGCGGTATTTCCCGCCCCACACGCGGCCCAGAAGATCGGGCGGCAGATCGTAGGTTACCCATTCCGGCGCCTTGGCCACGAACTCGACCAGATCCTCGGGGATGCCGGTCTCCTCCTGCAGCTCGCGAAGCGCCGCCTGGCGCGGCTTCTCGTCCGCATCAATGCCGCCCTGCGGCATCTGCCAGGCCGGCACCGGGCTGTCGATCCGCTGGCCGGCGAAGATGAGCCCCTCGCGGTTGATCAGCACGATGCCCACGCAGGGGCGGTAGGGCAAGGCCTCGGGGTCGATCACGCGCTCCATGGCCGCCTCACGGTTTCACTTCGATGGCGGCGAGGCCCTTGAGGATATCGACCGCATAGGCCAGCTGGTAATCCTCGTCCCGCAGCTTGGCCGCCTCTTCGGCGCGCGCCCGCTCGGCTTCGAGCTGCTTCCTTTCGTCATCGCTCATCGAATCGTTCGAGAGCACGCCCCGCAGATCCGCCTCCGAGCGGTTGCGGGCCGCCGGGCCCGGCGCGGCGGCGTCCTCTTCCTCGGTCCCGGCGGGCCGGCTCGGCGGCTGGTTCACCACGATGTCCGGCGCCACGCCCAGCGCCTGGATCGAGCGGCCCGACGGCGTGTAGTAGCGCGCGGTGGTCAGCCGCATCGCGCCCTCGCCGCGCAGCGGGATTACCGTCTGGACCGATCCCTTGCCGAAGCTCTTGGTGCCGACGACGATGGCGCGGCGGTGGTCCTGCAGCGCGCCCGCCACGATCTCCGAGGCCGAGGCCGACCCGCCGTTGATCAGCACGACCATCGGCTTGCCGCCGATCAGGTCACCGGCCGTCGCGTTGAACCGCTCGCCGTCGCCCGCGGCGCGGCCCCGCGTCGAGACGATCTCGCCCTTGTCGAGGAAGGCGTCCGAGACCTGGATCGCCTGCGTGAGCAGCCCGCCCGGGTTGTTGCGCAGGTCGAGGACGATCCCGTTGACCTTGTCGAGCCCGCCGAGTTCCTTGGCACCGCTCTCCAGCCCCTCCTTGAGGCCCGAGAAGGTCTGGTCGTTGAAGGTGGTCAGGCGCACCACGACGGTATTTCCCACCACCCGGCTGCGCGCCGCCACCAGCTTGATCGTGTCGCGGATGATCGAGACGTCGAACGGCTCGGCCGTGCCCTCGCGCACCACGGTGATGATGATCTCCGAGCCTACGGGGCCGCGCATCATGTCCACCGCCTGATCGAGCGTGAGGCCCAGCACCGTCTCGCCGTTCACATGGGTGATGAAGTCGCCGGCCTCGATCCCGGCCGCATCGGCGGGCGTGCCGTCCATCGGCGAGACGACCTTGACGAAGCCCTCTTCCTGCGTGACCTCGATGCCGAGCCCGCCGAACTCGCCGCGGGTCTGCACCTGCATGTCGTTGAAATCATCGGGCGGCAGATAGCTGGAATGGGGGTCGAGCGAGGTCAGCATCCCGTTGATCGCCGCCTCGATCAGCTTGTCGGTCTCGACTTCCTCGACATATTGCGCGCGGATGCGCTCGAAGATGTCGCCGAACAGGTCGAGCTGTTCATAAACCGTCTTCGACCGCTGCTGCTCCTGCGCGATGAGGGGCCCGGCCACCTGGGTCGCCATCAGCACGCCGGCGACAGTGCCGCCCAGCGCGGCCATCATGTATTTCCTCATGCCGGTCCTATTCCCCGTTTGCCTCGAACCAGTCCGCCGGATCGACCGGCTCGGCCCCTTGTCTCAGTTCCAAGTAAAGCGTTTCCGTATCCCGAGCGCCAGCGCCCGACCCGCCGGTTGCGGCGGGATCGGTCGCGCGCGGCTCGCCCCCCATCAGCCCCAGCGGCGCCCCTGCGGCGACGACCTCGCCCGTGTCACCATAGACGGTGCCCAGTCCGGCCAACACCAGCAGATAACCGGCGCCGGGCTCGAGAATCATCACATTTCCGTAGTCGAGAAGCGGTCCGCGGTAGCGGATCGTGGCCGGCCAGGGGGCGGTCACCAGCGCCTGCGGCCGCGCGGCGATCAGGATGCCGGGCCGGCGGACCCCGGCCGCATCGGCCTCGTTGGCCCGGCGCAGGATCGTGCCCAGCACCGGCAGCGGCAGGCGGCCCCGCGCGCCCTCGAAATCGCGCGCGGCGGCATCGGGATCGCCGGTGGCCAGCCCGCCCGCGAAGGCGTCGAGCGTGTCGGCGCTTTCCAGCAGCCCCCTCAGCACCTCGGGATCCTCGGTGAAGCGCGTCGGCAGATCCACCCGATCCGAGATGGCCTTGCTCAGCTCCGTCCGCGCCTCCTGCGCGACCGCGAGCCCCTCGGCCAGCGTCTTTCCGGCTGCGGTCTGCAACTCGCGCAGGTCGCGCATCTCGCGCACCTGCTGGCGCAGCGACTCGGCCTGGGCCAGCAGCGCGGGCGTCACGTCCGACAGGATCATGCCCGACCGCGCGGTGCCCAGCGGCCCCGCAGGATGCATCAGCAGCAAGGGCCCCGGACGCGCATCCATCCGCGCGAGCACGCCCAGAAGCTGCGAGATCTCGTCGCGCTTGGCCTCGAGCAGCATCTCGAGCACCGACTCGCGGATGGCCGCCTGACGCAGATTCTCGCGCAGGGCCGCCAGACCGCGCTCGTAGGCGCGGATCGTGGTGGTCAGCGCGGCCACCCGGTCGCGCGCGCCCTGCGCCTGTTGCAGCGCCGTGACCGCGGCCTGAAGATCGCGCGCCGCCTGCGCTGCCTCCTGCGCCACGGTCACGGCCGAGGCCGGCGTGGCGAGAAGGCCCAGCGCAAGGACGAGCGCGCGGATCATGCCTCGATCAGGCTCCGGCCGGTCATCTCCTCGGGCTGCGGCAGGCCCATCAGCTCAAGCAGCGTCGGGGCCAGATCGGCCAGCCGACCGGCGCGCAGCCGCGCCCCCGCCGGCCCGCCGACGAGGATCACCGGCACCGGGTTCGTCGTATGCGCCGTGTGCGGCCCGCCGGTCTCGGGATCGATCATCGTTTCGCAGTTGCCGTGGTCGGCGGTCACGATCATCGCCCCGCCCGCTTGGCACACCGCCTCGACCGCACGGCCGAGCCCGCGGTCCACCTCCTCGCAGGCGGCCATGGCGGCCCTCAGATCGCCGGTATGGCCCACCATGTCGGGGTTGGCGTAGTTCACCACGATCAGGTCATAGCCCTCGCCGATCGCCTGCACGAGATGGTCGCTGACATCCGGGGCCGACATCTCGGGCTTGAGGTCATAGGTCGCGACCTTGGGCGAATTGGCCATGTAGCGGTCCTCGCCCGCCTCGGGCACCTCCTTGCCGCCGTTCAGGAAGAAGGTGACATGGGGGTATTTCTCGGTCTCGGCGATGCGGAACTGGCGCAGCCCGTGGCTGGCCACCCATTCGCCCAGCGTGTTGCGGATCACCTGCTTGGGATAGGCGGTGGTCATGAAGCGGTCGTGCTCGGTGGAATAGTCCACCATCCCGAGGAAGCCCGACCAGTCCGGGCGCCGGCCGGTGTCGTAGGCGTCGAACCCGGGCTGGGCGAGGCCGGCAAGGATCTCGCGCGCGCGGTCGGCCCGGAAGTTGAGGCAGAAGAAGCCGTCGCCGTCCATGGCGCCGGTATAGCTGCCGATCACGGTCGGCGCGATGAACTCGTCGGTCTCGCCGCGGGCCAGCGCCGCCGCCACGGCGGCCACGGCGTCCGCCGCCCGCTCGCCCTGCCCGTGCAGCATCGCATCCGAGGCCCGCTTGACCCGGTCCCACCGCTTGTCGCGGTCCATCGCCCAGTAGCGTCCGATCACCGTGCCGATGCTGGCCCCCGCAGGCAGCGCCTCGGCCAGCTGCTGCACGAAACCGCCCGCCGAGGTCGGCGCGACGTCGCGGCCGTCGGTGATCGCATGGATCACCACCGGCACGCCCGAGGCCGCGATCACCTCGACCGCGGCGATCAGGTGCTGGATGTGGCCATGCACCCCGCCGTCCGAGACGACGCCCATCAGATGCGCCGTGCCGCCCTTGGCCTTCACCTTTGCGATGAAGTCGCAGAGCGCCGGGTTCCGCGCGAAGGTGCCCTCCTCGATGGCGAGGTCGATGGCGCCGAGATCCATCGCTACCACCCGGCCCGCGCCGATGTTGGTATGCCCCACCTCGGAATTGCCCATCTGCCCGCGCGGCAGGCCCACGTCGGGGCCGTGGGTGATCAGCGTCGCATTGGGGCAGGTCGCCATCAGCCGGTCGAAGGTCGGGGTATTGGCCAGCGCCACGGCGTTCGCCTCGCGCTCGGCACGCAGACCCCAGCCGTCGAGGATGCAGAGAACGACGGGTTTCGGTGCGGTCATGGAAGGGCCTTTCACTGGAATGGCCGGGTTTTACGCCGCGAGACCGGCCTCGGCAACCGTGGCGGTCAGGCGGCCCTCGGCATGGCCGGTGACGGTGGCGGAAATGATCCGTCCTTCGGGCAGGTCGGCGGCAAAGGCGACCTCGGTGAACTGCTCGGTGCGCCCCATGCGCGGGCCCTCGGTCAGCACGCGATGGGAAAGGCCGCGCTGCGCCTCAAGATGCGCCAGAAGCCGCGCGTCACCAGCCTCGCGCAGCCGCGCCGCCCGCTCGCGGATCAGGGGACCGGCCAGCTGCGGCATCCGCGCCGCGGGCGTGCCCGTGCGCGGCGAGAACGGAAACACATGCAGGAAGGTCAGCCCGCACTCCCCGACCAGCTTCAGCGAGTTTTCGAACGCCTGCTCGCTTTCGGTCGGGAAGCCCGCGATGATGTCGGCGCCGAAGACGATGTCGGGGCGCAGCCGCCGCGCCTCCTCGCAGAAGCGGATGGCGTCGTCGCGCAGGTGGCGGCGCTTCATCCGCTTCAGGATCAGGTCGTCGCCATGCTGGAGGCTGAGATGCAGATGCGGCATCAGCCGCGGCTCGGTCGCGATGGCGCCCATCAGCGCCTCGTCCGCCTCGATCGAATCGATCGAGGAGATCCTGAGCCGCGCCAGATCCGGCACCAGCCGAAGGATACGCATCACCAGATCGCCCAAGCGGGGCTGCGCCGGCAGGTCGGCACCCCACGAGGTCAGATCCACCCCGGTCAGGACCACCTCGGCAAAGCCGCGGTCCACCAGCCGGCGGATCTGCTCGACCACCACCCCGGCGGGGACGGATCGCGAATTGCCCCGCCCGTAGGGGATGATGCAGAAGGTGCAGCGGTGATCGCAGCCGTTCTGGACCTGCACATAGGCGCGGTGGCGGCCGAAGCCGTCGATCAGGTGGCCGGCCGTCTCGCGCACCGACAGGATGTCGTCCACCTGCACCCGCTCGGTCTCGCCGATCAGGTCGGGCGCCATCGCAGCCCAGGTCGAGGCCTGCATCTTCTCGGTGTTGCCGATCACCCGGTCGACCTCGGGCATGGCCGAGAAGGTCGCAGGCTCGGTCTGCGCGGCGCAGCCGGTGACGATGATCGTGGCGCCCGGATTCTCGCGACGCAGGCGGCGGATCTCCTGCTTGGCCTTGCGCACGGCCTCGGCGGTCACGGCGCAGGTGTTGACCACCACGGCGTTGTCCACGCCGGCGGCCGAGGCCAGCTCCTTCATCGCCTCGGTCTCATAGGCGTTGAGCCGGCAGCCCAGCGTGGAGAAGACCGGCGCGCTCATGCCAGCGCCATCATCGCGGGCGAGAGCCGCCCCTCGAAGACATGGGCGACGGGGCCCGAAAGCCAGACGCCATCCTCGCGCCAGTCCACCTCGAGCGGGCCGCCGTCCATCTCGAGCACCACCTGCCGTCCCGTCAGGCCGCGCCGGGCCGCGGCCACCGCCGTCGCGCAGGCCCCCGAGCCGCAGGCCAGCGTGATGCCTGCCCCGCGCTCCCAGACGCGCAGCCGCAACCGGTCCGGCCCGATGAGGCTCGCAAACTCCACGTTCGTCCGTTCGGGGAAGAGCGGATCGGTCTCGACCGCCGCCCCCTGCCCCGCAAGATCGACCGCCTCGGCATCTTCGACAAAGAAGACGCAATGCGGATTGCCCATCCCCACCGCCGCCGGTGCGCCGGCCAGAGGCAGGCTGTCGGGGACGACCTCGCGGGCAAGCGGGATCTCGGACCACAGCAGCTGCGGCGCCCCCATGTTCACCGACACCAGCCCGTCCGTCCGGCGCACCGCGTGCAGACGGCCGCGCGCGGTGACCAGTGCCACCGCGTCCCGGCCCAGATCCCGCATGATGTAATCGCAGACACAGCGGGTCGCGTTGCCGCAGGCGCCTGCGCGGGACCCGTCCGAGTTCCAGAAGTCCAGCGCGAAATCCGCGCCCTCATGGTCGCGGATCTCGGCCAACTGGTCGAACCCCACGCCGCGGTGCCGGTCGCCCAGCGCCCGCGCAAGGCCAGCCGACATGACCGCCCCGCGCCCGCGCGAGTCGATCACCACGAAATCATTGCCCGCCCCATGCATCTTCATGAAGCCGAGGCCAGAGGTAGCGCCCATGTCCATCATGCCGCACCCTATACGCCCCTCGGGATCTTTTTGCCAGAGCGGGCGATCTTTCTTCACGATTGGCCCTTGACCCCCCGGAGCCGGTTGCGTAGAGAGCGGCGCAGTCAGGAACGACGGTCGTACCGCCGCTTCCGACATGGTGAGGGCGGGTAGCTCAGTGGTAGAGCAGCTGACTTTTAATCAGCTGGTCGTGGGTTCGATACCCACCCCGCTCACCATTTCTTCCAGAACAGTCTGAGGGTTGCCGGGAACCTCCTGCGCGCGGCCCGCGTTCTCTTCCGTAAAGAAGCGGAGGTTTTCATGCGTGTTCGGGCAGGCTGAGGATGGATATCAGCCGCACGAGTGATGTCTGGTGGAAGAACGCGGTCTTCTACTGCCTTGATGTCGAGACATTCCAGGACAGCAACGGTGACGGAGTCGGCGACTTTGCCGGCTTGACCCGGCGGCTCGACCATCTGGACCGCCTTGGCGTGAGCTGTATCTGGCTGATGCCCTTCTACCCGAGCCCCAACCACGACGACGGCTACGATGTGACCGACTATTACGCCGTCGATCCGCGGCTCGGCACGATGGGCGATCTCGTGGAGTTTCTTCGGAGCGCACGGGATCGCGGGATGCGAGTCATCGCCGACCTTGTCGTGAACCACACCTCGCGCGAGCATCCCTGGTTTCAGGCGGCGCGCTCGGATCCGGCCTCGCCCTACCACGACTGGTATGTCTGGCGCGACGAGAAGCCCGAGGAGGACGCCTCGTCGCTGATCTTCCCGGGCGAGGAAGACAGCAGCTGGAGCTGGGACCCGAAGGCCCGGAAATACTACCTGCACCGCTTCTACAGCCACCAGCCCGACCTCAATGTCGAGAACCCCGCGGTGCGGGACGAGATCCGCCGCATCGTCGGCTTCTGGCTGCAGCTCGGCCTGTCGGGATTTCGGGTGGACGCCGTGCCCTTCCTGCTCGAGCAGATGTCCACCGAGGACAAGGGCTTTGCGCCCCACCGCTGGCTGCGCGACCTGCGCGCCTTCATCAACCGGCGCTCAGGCGAGGCGGTGCTGCTGGGCGAGGTGAACCTCGACTATCCCGACGTGCGGCGCTTCTTCGGCGACGAGGACGGCGACGAGCTGCACATGTGTCTCGACTTCAACCTCAATCAGGCCATGGCGCTGGCGCTGGCGCGCGAAGATGCGGGGCCGATCGTGCACGGGCTGCGCCACATGCCCGAGCTGGCGCCGGATGACGGCTGGGCGCATTTCCTGCGCAACCATGACGAATGGTCGCTCGACAAGCTGACCGAGGCCGAGCGTCAGGAGGTCTTTGCCAGCTTCGGGCCGGATCCCGACATGCAGCTCTTCGGGCGCGGGCTGCGCCGGCGGATGCCGACGATGCTCAAGGGTAACGAGGCGCGGATGCGGATGGCCTATGCGCTGATGACCTCGATGCCGGGGGCGCCGGTGCTCTTCTACGGGGAAGAGATCGGCATGGCCGAGAACCTCGACATCCCCGGTCGTCTCGCGGTGCGGGCGCCGATGCAGTGGGAGAGCGGGCACAACGGCGGCTTCTCGCCCGCGCCGGCCGACAGGCTGTTGCGCCCGGTGGTGTCCGAGGGCCGCTGGTCCCCTGCCCGCGTCAACGTCGCCGAGCAGCAGGACCGGCCGGATTCGTTCTTCAAGTTCATGGAGCAGCTCATGCGGCGGCGGCGGGAATGTCCCGAGATCGCCTTCGGCACCCATGCCGTCCTGCCGATGGCCGAGGCCCCCGTCTTCGCCATCCGCCATGACTGGCAGGATCGGACACTGATCGCGCTCGCGAACCTGGGCAGCCAGGAGCAGACCGTGACCTGTTCCCTCTCCGACATCGACTCGATCGGCACGCTCCGCCCGATCCTCGGCAGCGGCAAGATCTCGGTGAAGAAGACCGAACTGACGGTCGAACTCGAGGGCTACGGCCTCCGCTGGGTCCGGTTCGAGGTCTGACCGCCACGGAGGCAGGGCTGGGGTCGCCGGGAACATCGGCCCGTGCCCCCGGTTTCGCTCTGACGGCGCCCGGAACGGCGCCGAAGTGAGGAACCTATGGCACATGCGGACAAGAAGCACTTCGGTCAGGGCGTGCAGGGCAAGGGCGACGGCGCAGGAGCCGAGGCCGACATGACCGAGATCCCGGCGAACTCGGTGCTGTCCAACCGCGACAAGCGCGGCAGGCACGGCAGCCCCGGTGCCGCGCACGAAAACGCCAAGGAGCCGCCGGAGGTCACGAAGCCGCCCGCCGACAGCGACGAGCGCCACCACAGCAAGGTGTCGGGCGGAGGCGGCGAGAAGGATCGCCACCACACGCACGACCCCGACCGCAAGTGAGGCGGCAGGGACGGGCGCGCGGGCGCGGATCGCTCTGCGCCCGTTCGCATCCGTGCCGCATCCCGGCCACGCTGCGCGGGCCCAACCCCTGCCCCAGCACGAGCCGCCATCCTTCGGAGGCAAGCGACAGATGATCCGCGCAGGCATCGGCGGCTGGGTTTACCCGCCGTGGAGGGGCAGCTTCTATCCCGCGGGCCTTCCGCAAAAGCGCGAGCTGGAGCACGCCGCGCGCCGCCTTACCACCATCGAGATCAACGGCACCTACTACCGCTCGCAGAAGCCCGACAGCTTCGCGCGCTGGCACGACGAGGTGCCCGAAGATTTCATCTTCGCGCTGAAGGCCCCGCGCTTTGCCACCAACCGCAAACGTCTTGCCGAGGCGGGCGAGTCGGTCTCCCGGTTCCTCGACAGCGGCCTCCTGCGGCTGGGCGACAAGCTCGGGCCGATCAACTGGCAGTTCCTTCCCACCAAGGCCTTCGACCGGCAGGATTTCGCGGCCTTCCTCGCCCTGCTGCCGCCCGAGCATCGGGGCCGGCGCCTGCGCCATGCCGTCGAGGTCCGGCACGACAGCTTCCGCGATCCCGCCTTTGTCGAGATGGCCGCCGAAAGGGGCGTGGCGGTGGTCCTGGCGGGCGACAGCGAGCACCCCCAGATCGCGGACCAGACCGCCGACTTTGCCTATCTGCGCCTCATGGGCACCCGCGAGGGAGAGCCCGAGGGCTACCCGCCCGACCTGCTCGACCGCTGGGCCGAGCGCGCCCGCAGCCTCGAGGCCGGTCGTGCGCCCGAAGGCCTCTCTCGCCTCGCGCAGACCGGCTCGCGCCCGTGCGAGGTCTTTCTCTATGTGATCTCCGGCTTCAAGGCAGCGAATCCGGTGGCGGCCGAGGCGCTGATCCGTCGCACCTCCTGAACAAGCCGCCCGCCGTGCAGGCAAACCATCGACATCTGCAGTCTTTTTGGGCACCTTGGGCCATGTGCTGTCCGCCGGACGGGTGCCCGCCTTGCACCTGCGCCACAGGAGGGCAGCTTCGCTTGTGATTTCGCGCATGAGGAGAGAGTGATGTTCCGCGCCTCCGCCGCCGCCCTTGCCGCGGCCCTTACCGTCACTGCCGCCACGGCCGGGGCCGAGACCGCGATGCCCTTCGCGCTCGACTGGAAGTTCGAGGGCCCCGCGGCGCCCTACTTCGTGGCCCTCGACGAAGGCCATTTCGCCGCCGAGGATCTCTCGGTGCAGATCTCCGAGGGGGCGGGTTCGCTCGACGCCATTCCGAAGGTCGCGACCGGCGCCTTTCCGGTGGGGTTTGCCGACATCAACAGCCTGATGAAGTTCCTCGACCAGAACCCCGGCGCGCCGGTGATCGCCGCCATGATGATCTATGACAAGCCCCCCTTCGCGGTGGTGGGGCGAAAGTCGCAGGGGATCGAGGCGCCGAAGGATCTCGAGGGCCGCAAGCTCGGCGCGCCGCCGCCCGATGGCGCCTGGGCGCAGTTCCCGATCTTTGCCGCCGAGAACGGTCTCGACATGGCCGCCATCACGGTCGAGCCGGTGGGCTTCCCCACGCGCGAGCCGATGCTGGCCGAGGGTCAGGTCGATGCGGTGACGGGCTTCTCCTTCTCGTCCACGCTCAACCTGATCCGGCTGGGCGTGCCCGAGGACGACATCTCGACCCTGCTGATGGCTGATCATGGCGTGGCGCTCTATGGCAATGCGATCATCGTCAACACCGACTTCGCCGAGGCCAATCCCGAGGCGGTGACCGGCTTCCTGCGCGCCGTGGCCAAGGGCTGGAAGGACAGCGTCGCCGATCCCGAGGCCGCCATCGCCGCGCTGATCCAGCGCAACCCGGCGGCCGATGCCGCGCTGGAAGAGCGCCGGCTGCAGATGTCGATCGCGGACAATGTCGTGACCGACTGGGTGAAGGCCAACGGCATGGGCAACATCGACCCGGACCGGATGGCGCGCGCCATCGAGCAGACGAAATCCGTCTATGAGTTCCAGAACGCGCCCGATGCCGCGCTCTATTTCGATCCGCAGTGGCTGCCCGCCGACGGCAGCCTGACCTTCGAGTGACCTTCGAATGATCGGGGACGCCGCCCGGCGTCCCTCCCTGCCGGAAAGCGCATGGCCAATCTCATCGACATCAGGGGCGTGACCCACGCCTATCGGACGCCGCTCGGCCCGCTGCCGGTGCTGGAGGATCTGAACATCGCCGTTCCCGAAGGCGAGTTCTGCGCCGTCGTGGGCCCCTCGGGCTGCGGCAAGTCCACCCTCACACGGCTGGTGGCGGGGCTGATGAAGCCCGACCGCGGCGAGGTCTGGCTGCATGGCGAGCGCGTGACCTCGCCGCGCCGGACGGTGGGGATGGCGTTCCAGAACCCGGTGCTGCTCGAATGGCGCACGATCCTCGAGAACGTGATCCTGCCCCTCGAGATCGTGGCCCCGCGGATGCCACGCAAGGACCGGGTGGACCGCGCGATGGCGCTGCTGGAAATGGTGGGCCTCAAGGGCTTCGAGGCCAAGCGCCCGAGCCAGCTTTCGGGGGGGATGCGCCAGCGCGCCTCACTCTGCCGCGCGATCGTGCACAAGCCCGACGTGCTGATCATGGATGAGCCCTTCGGCGCGCTCGACAATTTCACCCGCGAGGATCTGTGGCAGACGATGCGCGACCTGCGCGCCGCCGAGCCCTTCACCTGCGTGCTGATCACCCACGACCTGCGCGAGAGCGTCTTCCTCGGCGATCAGGTGATCGTGCTGTCGGGCCGCCCGGCCAGCACCCAGTTCATCCTGAACGTGGGCCTGCCCGCCGACCGGCGCATCGACGTCCTCTACACGCCCGAGGCGACCGACATGCTGCACATCCTGCGCGACCAGATCCGCATCGCGCAGGGGCGCGAGGGGGAGGTGCACTGATGGAAGTCGCCCGCAAGATCGGCGTGCCCCTCGCCGCGATCCTGATGTTCCTCGCGCTCTGGGAGGGGATCGTCTGGTGGAACGGCTGGCCCAACTACAAGATGGCCTCGCCCTCGGACCTGCCGCCCGCCTACGCCCGCTACTGGGAGCTGTTCCTGACGATGGGCTGGCAGACGCTGTGGCGGACGGTGGCGGGCCTCGGGCTCGCCGTCCTGTTCGGCACGCTTCTGGGCATGGTGATGGGCTTCTCGCGCATCGCCCGCGACGGGCTCTATCCGCTGCTGGTAGGCTTCAACGCCATTCCCAAGGCCACGCTGGTGCCGGTGCTGGCGCTGATCTTCATCGGCCAGCACGATTTCAACACCGTGCTGATGGCCTTCCTGATCTCGTTCTTCCCGATCGCGGTCTCGGTCGGCATCGGCCTTTCCACGCTCGAGCCGGAATACCGCGACATCCTCCGGTCGCTCGGCGCCTCGAAGCTCACGATCTTCTGGAAGATCGCCCTGCCCAAGACCCTGCCCGAGTTCTTCGGCGCGCTGAAGGTCTCGGTCACGCTCGCCTTCATCGGCACGAACCTCGTCGAGATCGTCAGCCCGCACGGTCGCGGCCTCGGCGCGCTCTTCAAGTCGGGCGAGACGAACGGCGACTATCCCCTGATGTTCGCCGTCCTCATCGCGCTCGCCTTCCTCGGGATCCTGCTCTACTACGCCGTGGTCGCGCTCGAGCGGATCTTCGCCGGCTGGGCCGAGCGTCCGCAGCACTGACATTCACGAAGCGCGAAATGCACAGGCCGGCTCAACCGGCCTGTTGCCTTTTCAGCGGATCGCCCCTCAAACTCGACCGGACACACCGACAGGGAGCACGGATGATGGAAGGCTTGGCACAGGCGAACGACCTCAGCGAGGTCATCGAGGCCGACCGCGCGCACATGTGGCACCACCTGAGCCAGCACAAGCAGTATGAGACGGTCGATCCCCGGATCATCGTCGAAGGCAAGGGCATGCGCGTCTGGGACGCGGCGGGCAAGGAGTATCTCGACGCGGTCTCGGGCGGCGTCTGGACGGTCAACGTGGGCTATGGCCGCGAGAGCATCGCCAACGCCGTGCGCGACCAGCTGATCCGCATGAACTATTTCGCCCATTCCGCGGGCTCGATCCCGGCCTCGCTCTTCTCGAAGCGGCTGATCGAGAAGATGCCGGGCCTCTCGCGCGTCTATTATTCGAACTCGGGCTCCGAGGCGAACGAGAAGGTCTACAAGATGGTGCGCCAGATCTCGCACCGGCACCACGGCGGGCGCAAGAACAAGATCCTGTTCCGCGAACGCGACTACCACGGCACCACGATCACCGCGCTCGCCACCTCCGGCCAGCCCCAGCGCGCCGAGCAGTACGGCCCCCTGACGCCGGGCTTCGTGATGGTCCCGCACTGCCTCGAATACCGCAAGCAATGGGACGTCGAGAACTACGGCGAGCGGGCGGCCGACGCGATCGAAGAGGTGATCCTGCGCGAGGGCCCCGACACGATCGGCGCGCTCTGCCTCGAGCCTGTGACGGCGGGCGGCGGCGTGATCGTGCCCCCGGCCGGCTACTGGGAGCGGGTGCAGGAGATCTGCCGGAAATACGAGATCCTTCTGCACATCGACGAGGTGGTCTGCGGTCTCGGCCGCACCGGTACCTGGTTCGGCTACCAGAACTTCGGGGTGAAGCCCGATTTCGTGACCATGGCCAAGGGCGTGGCCTCGGGCTACGCCGCCATCTCCTGCACGGTCACGACCGAGGCCGTGTTCGAGATGTTCAAGGACAACCCGGACGATCCGATGAGCTACTTCCGCGACATCTCGACCTTCGGCGGCTGCACCGCAGGGCCGGTCGCGGCGCTCGAGAACATGCGGATCATCGAGGAGGAGGGCCTTCTCGAGAACACGCTGAAGATGGGCGCGCGCGTGATCGCGAACCTCACCGCGCTGCAGGAGAAGCACGCCGTGATCGGTGACGTGCGCGGCAAGGGCCTGTTCTGCGGGGCGGAACTGGTGGCCGACCGGGCCACGAAGGAGCCGATGGACGAAAGGCGCGTGGCGGCCGTGGTGGCCGACGTGAACGCACAGGGCGTCATCATCGGCATGACCAACCGAAGCCTGCCGGGCTTCAACAACACGCTCTGCCTGTCTCCGGCGCTGATCGCCACGCCCGACGACATCGACCAGATCACGGATGCGATCGACCGCGCCCTGACCCGCGTCTTCGGCTGAAACAGCGGCGCCCGGGGCATGGCCTCGGGCGCCTGCGACCCGATGTCAGATTTCGCGTTTCGCACGTCGCTTTGTGATGTGCCGTGCGGGCCTCGGCGCTATAGCCCCTTCGGAAAGACCAATCCGAGGGAGCCCCATGTCGAAGTTCGTCCTCACCGTCACCTGCCCGACCCGCCGGGGCATCGTCGCCGCCATCTCGAACTTCCTCGCCGACAATGGCTGCAACATCACCGACTCGGCGCAGTTCGACGATCAGGAAACCGGGCGCTTCTTCATGCGCGTGGGCTTCCAGTCCGAGACCGGCGCCACCCTTGATGCGCTGAACGACAGCTTCGCCCGCATCGCCCCGGACTTCGAGATGGGCTGGCAGATCTTCGACAGCTCCCGGAAACTCAAGGTCCTGCTGATGGTGTCGAACTTCGGCCACTGCCTGAACGACCTGCTCTACCGTTGGCGGATCGGGGCGCTGCCGATCGAGATCGTGGGCGTCGTCTCGAACCACCTGACCTACCAGAAGCTCGTGGTGAACCACGACATTCCCTTCCACCTCATCCGGGTCACGAAGGAGAACAAGCCCGACGCCGAGGCGCGCCTGCTTGCGCTGGTGGAAGAGACGGGCGCCGAACTGGTGGTCCTCGCCCGCTACATGCAGGTCCTGTCGGATTCCTTCTGCGAACGGATGTCGGGCCGGATCATCAACATTCACCATTCCTTCCTGCCCTCCTTCAAGGGCGCGAACCCCTACAAGCAGGCCTACCAGCGCGGCGTGAAGCTGATCGGGGCCACGGCCCATTATGTCACCGCCGACCTCGACGAAGGCCCGATCATCGAGCAGGATACGGTCCGCATCACCCACGCCCAGAGCCCGGACGATTATGTGAGCCTCGGCCGCGACGTGGAAGCCTCGGTGCTCGCCCGCGCGATCCACGCCCACATCCACCACCGGGTCTTCCTGAACGGCAACAAGACGGTGGTCTTTCCCGCCTCGCCCGGCGCCCACGCCTCCGAACGCATGGGCTGAGCCGCCCGAAAGCCTGCCCCTTTCACTCTGCCCAAATATCCCGGGGGTGCGGGGGCAGCGCCCCCGCTCTCAGGTCAGCTCCTCGGGCTTCAGCGGCAGATCGTCGTGCAGCGGCACCGTCTGGCGCTCGATCATCCGGCGGACGCGCGGCTTGCCCGGCCCCTCATGCAGCGCCAACAGCCGGTCGGTCACCTCGGCATCCGCCTTCGTCCGCCGCTCGTGGTGGCGCAGATATTCGGCCCAGGTGGCCACATGATAGCTTTCGGCCCAGATCCCGGGCCGTTCCAGATCCCGCAGCAGCACCCACTGCCGGGCCCCGTCCCGGATCCGGATCCGGCGCCGGTCGGCCATCGCGGCGAGGAACGGCTCCACATTCTCCGGTGCGACATCATATTCCACCGTCACCATGATCGGGCCCGACCGCGTCCTCAGATCGACCGGCAGCTTCGGCTCGACAAAGCGGCCGAGCGGATCGAGGTCCTCCATCCCGAAGGCGGGCAACGGCATCCGCAGGCCAACGATCGCCCCCACCACCAGCACGGCCGCGGCGCCGAACAGCGCCTGGGCCACGCCGCCCGCCTCGGCGGCCTGACCCCAGAGGAAGCTGCCCGCTGCCATCCCGCCGAAGGTCGCCGTCTGATAGAGCGCAAGGGCTCGCCCGACGACCCACCGCGGAGTCGCCAGCTGCACGCTCACATTGAAGAGCGACAGCGCCAGCACCCAGGCCGCACCGGCCGGCAACAGCATCAGCCCCGACAGCCAGAGGTCCCGCGAAAGGCCGAGGCCCACCAGCGCCGCCGCAAAGAGCAGGAAGCCCGCGCGCACGATGGTCTCGTTCTGGAACCGTTCGCGCAGGCGGGCACCGGCAAAGGCCCCGCCGATCGCCCCCACCCCGAAGCAGCCCAGCAGCGCCCCGTAGGTGAAGGCGCCCCCGGCCACCAGGTCGCGGGCCACGATGGGCAGAAGCGCAAGCAGGCTGACCGCGGCCAGTCCGAAGAGAAAGCCCCGGAACAGCACCTTCAGCAGCACCGGCGACATCGAGACATAGCGCAGACCCGCCGCGACGGCCGATCCCAGCGCCTCGCGCGGAAGGCGGCGCGGCGCATAGTCCGGCCGCCAGAAGAACAGCGCGAGGACCAGCGGCAGGTAGCTCGCCGCATTGATTGCAAAGGCTGCGGCCGCGCCGCCGGCGGCGACGATCAGCCCGCCCAGCGCCGGCCCGACGCTGCGCATCAGGTTGAAGCCCAT
The DNA here is from genome assembly GCF_021391315.1 of Cereibacter azotoformans. Classification (NCBI taxonomy): domain Bacteria; kingdom Pseudomonadati; phylum Pseudomonadota; class Alphaproteobacteria; order Rhodobacterales; family Paracoccaceae; genus Cereibacter; species Cereibacter azotoformans. The sequence continues at coordinate 2,599,489 of NZ_CP090021.1, forward strand.
GCTGTTGAGCGCGACCGCCGACGGCAGGTCCGCACGCGGGACGATATCTCCGACCGAGGCCTGCCATGAGGGATTGTGCAGCGCCACCCCCACGCCGATCAGGAAGGTGAAGGTCAGCAGCAGCCAGGGCGTGAGCAGCCCGGCAAAGGCCGCAAATGCCAGCGCCGCCGAGACGGTCAGCATGAACAGCTGCGCCGTCAGCATGAGGCGCCGCCGGTTCAGGCTGTCGGCCAGGGCGCCCGACGGCAGCGAGAAGAGCATGATCGGCAGCGTGGTCGAGGCCTGCACCAGCGCCACCATTCCCGCGGAATGGGTGAGTTCCGTCATCATCCAGCCTGCGCCCACGGCCTGCACCAGCCCGCCGAAGTTCGAGACGATGCTCGCCATCCACAGGTTGCGGTAGGTCGGAAGGCGGAAGGGCGCGAGGGGTGAGACACGGTCGGGCAAGGGACAACCTTCTGTCGGGCCGGCTGCCCAATGGGTAGGGCGCGCGGGCGCGGCTGGCAAGGGATGCCCCGAAGGCCGCCCGAAATCCTCCGACAACGCCGGGAACCGGCACCCGTTCCGCCGGTTGACCGCGACGGCCTGCCCAGGGACCAGGGCCGCGACAGGAGGACGGAAGGTGAAGGACGGCTGCGTTCTCGTCGAAATGGCGGACGGCACCCAGGCATCGGTGCCCCGCGGTCTCGTCTATGTCACCGACTCCGCGCCCGGCATCACGCGGCGCCGCTGCGGACGGGGGTTTGTCTATCGCGGCCCCGACGGTCGGATTCTCGGGCGCGAAGAGCGGGCACGGATCCTGAAGCTGGGGGTGCCGCCCGCCTACGAGAAGGTCTGGATCTGCCCGCTCGAGAACGGGCACCTTCAGGCGACCGGGTTCGACGCGCGCGGCCGCAAGCAGTATCGCTACCACCCCGACTGGGGAAGCTGGCGATCCCAGGCAAAATACGCCCTGCTGCCCGCCTTCGGCGAGGCGCTGCCACGGCTGCGCCGCCGCGTGTCGCACGACCTCAAGGCCGAGGCCGGCGAGCTTGCCTTTTCGCTGGCCGCCCTCACCATGCTGATCGACCGGACCTGGCTGCGCGTCGGAAGTTCGGCCTACGCCGAAGCGAACCGCACCTTCGGCGCCACCACGCTCCTCTCCCGCCATGTGAAGCTTCGCGAGGGCGAGGTCCGCCTCGACTTCCGCGCCAAGGGGGGCAAGCGCGTGCGGCAGGTGCTGAAGGACCGCCGCCTGCACCGCATCCTGCAGGAGATCGAGGATCTCCCCGGCCGCAACCTCTTCACCTGGATCGACGAGGAAGGTCAGGTCCGCCGCGTGGCCTCGCACCATGTGAACGACTATCTGGTCGAAGCCACCGAGCTTCCCGGCGCGAGCGCCAAGACCTTCCGCACCTGGGGCGGGTCGCTCGCGGCCTTCGGTCTGGCCCGCGCCACAGAAGGGCGGCTGACCGTGAAGATGATGGCCGAGGCCGCAGCCGAGCGGCTGCACAACACGCCCACGATCAGCCGCACCTCCTACATCCATCCCCGCATTCTCGGCCTCGCGGACCTGAAGCCCGAGGACAGGCGGGACCAGCTCGCCGCGATGGAGCCGACCGATCTGGCCGAACTGCGCCGCGAAGAGCGGATCATGCTGGGCTTCCTGCGCTCCTGATCGCCCACAAAGGCAAACGGCGCCGCGCCGGGGAGCGACGGCGCGGCGCGGGCCTCGGACAAGCGGATCAGCCGGACTTGTGCTCCGGCTTGCCCTTCCGCGGTGTCGAGGCCATTTCCTCGAGCTGGCTCTCGGACATGGATTTTTCCATGCTTCTTGACGCGCCTTTCAGCTCGGTCTTCTTCGTGTCACCGCGCTTCGCCGACAGGGCTGCTCCGGCAGCCTTCTGCTGAGCCTTGGATCTGGCTGGCATGACGAGACCTCGGATTGCGTCGATGGGGTGGAAGGCGGCCGGTTCGCGGGGGCAACGGCGTCGCGCCGGCCTTGTTCCAGAGGGCGGCGGCCCCTGCGGGACAGCCTCGGCGGACAGCCGCCGACCGTGCCCCCGTCGGAACCGAGCGTCACGGCAGCGGTTGAGCCGGACAAGAGCGGGAATGACTCGAAGAACTGCCGGAGCCTGAAGATGAGACTTGTGCCGATGGCCCTTGGGGCCCTGCTGCTTGCCACGCCGGTGGCCTTCTCGCAGTCCGATGCGATAGGGCCGCCGCTCGTCGTCGTGGACAATGCCGAAGTCTTCGCCGGAATGGCGGTGTCCACCGCGCTCTTCAGCGTTGAGGCCAGCGAAACCGCCCTCCAGCGCACGCGGAACGAGCAGGTCCGTGCCTTTGCCGAGAAGGTGCTGGCCGAACGCCGCGCCACGGCGGAGCGGCTTGTGAAGGCGGCCGAACAGGACAGCCTGTCCCTCAATGCCCGCATGTCGCCCCGTCACGAGGCCGAGGCCCAGACGCTGCGCGCCGCCAATGACCAGTTGTTCGATGACCTCTATCTCGCGGGCCAGCGCCGCGCCATGGATGAGGAGGTGACACTCTATCAGGGGTTTGCCACGGCGGGTCAGGCGGGCGCCCTTAGAGACACCGCCGGTGAACTGCTTCCGGGCATGGTTGCAGGCCAGGAAGAGGTGCGCGCCCTGACGTCACCCTCCGGCTGAGACGGCCAGGATCCTGAAATGGAGGGCCCCACCCCAGAGGGGCCCTCCATCCACCCCACATGCTCCCATCCGGCACCACATGTGTCTCTGAAGGTCCCCGGGCGTCCTGCCCTGATGAGGTCAAGTTAGCGCGGCGAGCGGCGCTGCGCAAAGGCGAAGCTTCCGGTATTCGAGTCGAATGCAAGCGGCCATCCGGCAGCGAGCGCCCGTTCTTCCCTGCGACGACGATCCGGCTGGAAGCCGCGCGTTGGGCGGCAGATAGTCCCTGCGACCAACCCAGAGCAGGAGGGGCCGAATGAGCGCCTACATGAAATCCCATCCCACGCGCGAAGGCTTCTTCGGCCCCTACGGCGGCGCCATGCTGCCCCCGCCGCTCGAGCCGCATTTCGCGGCGATCCGCGAGGCCTACGACCGGATCTCGAAATCGGCCGACTTCATTAACGAGCTGCGCTACATCCGCAAGCATTTCCAGGGCCGGCCGACGCCCGTCTCCTACCTCAAGAACCTCTCGGGCCAGTGCGGCGGGGCGCAGATCTACGCAAAGCGCGAGGATCTGAACCACACCGGCGCGCACAAGCTGAACCACTGCATGGCCGAGGGGCTTCTGGCGCGCTTCATGGGCAAGAAGAAGCTGATGGCCGAGACCGGGGCCGGCCAGCACGGCGTGGCTCTGGCGACGGCCGCCGCCTATTTCGGCATGGAGTGCGAGATCCACATGGGCGAGATCGACATTGCCAAGGAGGCGCCGAACGTCACCCGCATGAAGCTCTTGGGCGCGACGGTGGTGCCGGTGGGCTTTGGCGGCCGCTCGCTGAAGGAGGCGGTGGACAGCTGCTTCCAGAGCTACCTGAGCCAGGCCGACACCGCGCTCTTCGCCATCGGCTCGGTCGTGGGGCCGCACCCCTTCCCGATGATGGTGCGTGACTTCCAACATGTCGTGGGCGTCGAGGCGCGCGAACAGTTCCTCGAGATGACGGGCGAGTTGCCCGACATGGTGGCGGCCTGCGTCGGCGGCGGGTCGAACGCGATGGGCATCTTCTCGGGCTTCATCGACGACGACGTGGCGCTTTACGGGATCGAGCCCTGCGGCACCTCGTCAAAGCTGGGCGAGCACGCGGCGACCATCACCTACGGCGAGGATGGCGACATCCACGGCTTCCGCACGATGGTGCTGAAGGACGCCGAGGGGAACCCGGCGCCGGTGCATACCGTGGCCTCGGGCCTCGACTATCCCGGCGTCGGGCCGGAACACGCCTTCCTGCACCGCTCGGGCCGCGTGACCTATACGGGCGCCGACGACAAGGAGGCGCTGGCAGCCTTCTATGCCCTGTCGCGGCACGAAGGCATCATTCCGGCGCTGGAAAGCGCCCATGCCGTCGCCTTCGCCATGCGCGAGGCGAAGAACCATCCGGGCAAGTCGATCCTGATCAACCTCTCGGGCCGGGGCGACAAGGACATCGACTATGTGACCGAGACCCACGGATTCGGCGACGGGCTGTAATGCAAGGCGCCGCCCGGTCTCCCGGGCGGCGCTTCTCGCGCGGCGGGCGCGCTCAGTAGCGGTAATGCTCGGCCTTGTAGGGGCCCTCGACCTTGACGCCGATGTAGTCGGCCTGTTCGGGGCGCAGCTCGGTCAGCTTCACGCCGATCTTCTTCAGATGCAGGCGGGCCACCTTCTCGTCCAGCGCCTTGGGCAGGATGTAGACGCCGGGCGCATACTCGCCACCCTTGGTCCAGAGCTCGATCTGCGCCAGCACCTGGTTCGTGAAGCTGGCCGACATCACGAAGGACGGGTGGCCGGTGGCGTTGCCGAGGTTCAGCAGACGCCCCTCGGACAGAAGGATGATCCGGGCGCCCGAGGGCATCTCGATCATGTCCACCTGGTCCTTGATGTTGGTCCACTTGTGGTTCTTCAGCGCGGCAACCTGGATCTCGTTGTCGAAGTGGCCGATGTTGCCGACGATGGCCATGTCCTTCATCTCGCGCATGTGCTCGATGCGAATCACGTCCTTGTTGCCGGTGGTGGTGATGAAGATGTCGGCGTCCTTCACCACGTCTTCCAGCACCACGACCTCGAACCCGTCCATCGCGGCTTGCAGCGCGCAGATCGGATCGACCTCGGTCACCTTCACGCGGGCGCCCGCGCCGCGGAGCGACGCCGCGGAGCCCTTGCCCACGTCGCCATAGCCGCAGACCACGGCGACCTTGCCCGCCATCATCACGTCGGTCGCGCGGCGGATGCCGTCCACCAGCGATTCCTTGCAGCCGTACTTGTTGTCGAACTTCGACTTGGTGACGCTGTCGTTCACGTTGATCGCCGGGAAGGGCAGCAGGCCCTTCTTGTGCAGGTCATAGAGGCGGTGGACACCCGTGGTCGTCTCTTCGGAAACGCCCTTGATCGCGTCGCGCTGCTTCGTGAACCAGCCGGGGGTCTCGGCCATGCGCTTCTTGATCTGATTGAAGAGGCAGACCTCCTCGTCGCTCGTCGGCACGGCGATCAGGTCGGTCTCGCCCGCCTCGACCCGCGCGCCGAGAAGGACATAGAGCGTCGCGTCCCCGCCGTCGTCGAGGATCATGTTGCAGGTGCCCTCGGGGAACTGGAAGATCTTATCCGTATAGGCCCAGTAGTCCTCCAGCGTCTCGCCCTTGATCGCGAAGACCGGCACGCCCGAGGCCGCGATGGCGGCCGCGGCATGATCCTGGGTCGAGAAGATGTTGCACGAGGCCCAGCGCACGTCCGCGCCCAGCGCCACCAGCGTCTCGATCAGCACGGCGGTCTGCACGGTCATGTGCAGCGATCCGGCGATCCGGGCGCCCTTGAGGGGTTTCGAGGTGCCGAACTCTTCCCGCAGGGCCATCAGTCCCGGCATCTCGGTTTCGGCGATGTCCAGTTCCTTGCGCCCGAAGTCGGCGAGCGATAGATCCTTGACGATGAAATCGGCCATGGGCTTTCGGCTCCTGATCACTAAGTCGGCCCTGCCTTAGCATCGACGCGGGATCGGAGCAATCCGCGCACCCTGCGGCTTTCGAAGCAATGCGGGCCGCAAGGACGAAAGGACGATCATGGCCCTGAATGTGGAAGCATCGCGGCCGGCGCGGGCGCGGCAGGCAGTGATCTTCTGCTGCGACCGGAACTATTATCCCTATGCCATGTTCGCGGCGGCGCAGATCGCAGGGCGGCATCCGGATCGCGGCTTCGACATCTGCATCGCATCCCTGGAGGCGATCGAAGAACCGCATTCCCTCTCGGAACTGGCGGTGCGGCATTGCACGATAGACGCCGCTCACCTCTTTGCCGATTTCGGGCTCGACGATCGCCGGACGGCCGTCACCTATCTGCGGCTCGTGCTGCCCGATGCCTTTTCAGAGGACTATGACCGGATCCTCTATCTGGACTCGGACATCTATATACAGGGAGGAGACCTTGCGGCCCTGCTCGCCCTGCCGTTGGCAGCACGCCCCCTGGCGGCGGTGCGCGACAACAAGCAGTGGCGGACGCCCTCACGACGCATGGTCGATTTCGACCGGCTGGGATTGCCTCAAAGGCCCTATTTCAACTCGGGCGTCCTGCTCTTTGACGTTCCTGCCTTTCGCGCAGCCAACCTGTTGCAGGAGGCGCTCCGCATCGGACGATCCCAAGGCCGGCAGCTTGTTCGACACGACCAGTCCCTGCTGAATGCAACCATGCTGGGTAACTGGGCCGAACTCAGCCCATCCTGGAACTGGCAATATACATGGTCCTCACGGCTGTTCGCCGCCATGCTCGGCCCGAACATCATCCATTTCATCGGCCGGTGCAAACCGTGGTGCGACCCGGACAATCTCCTCTCTCCGCAGTTCGCACGGGATCTGCAAATCTTCCTCGCCCGCCATTTCCCCAATCATCCACCCCTTCCCCTTGGCCCCGGAATGCGCCCCGACTCTCTCGCCATGCGTCGAATGCTGATGAAGCACCTTCTCTCCTCCGGGAGACTTGCACGCTATCTCGAGCGTTTCCCTTCGGACCTGACGGTAGGCCCATGAAACGCGCGTGGCAGAGGATGCTGTCGGGGCGGCGGCTGGACCTGCTGGACCCGACGCCCGTGGATATCGAGATCGAGGACATTGCGCATGGTCTCGCCTTCGTGGCGCGCTGGAACGGCCAGACACGCGGCGACTACGCCTTTTCGGTCGCCGAACATTCCCTTCTGGTCGAGGAGATCTTCAGCCGCTGCCACCCGCGAGCGGCGATGCGCTGGCGTCTGGCGGCCCTGCTGCACGATGCGCCGGAATATGTCATCGGCGACATGATCAGCCCGGTAAAGGATGCCATCGGGGCACAATATGGCGATCTGGATGCACGCCTTGCGGCGGCCATTCACATCCGCTTCGGCCTTCCCGCGCAATTGCCCCTGCAGGTCAAGCGGGACATCAAGAGGGCTGATCGTATCTCGGCCTGGCTGGAAGCGGTGCAGATCGCCGGATTTACCGAGGCCGAAGCGGATCGCTTCTTCGGGCGCCCCGCCGAGGCGCTGCTCGGTGGCCTGCAGATCCGTCTGCGGCCGCCGGTTGAAGTGCGGGCGGCCTTCACCGCCCGACACAAGGAGCTTCAATTGGCGCTGGATCGCCGTTGAAGTCAGATCGCCATGCTTTCGGCCGGCTTTCCGGCCTTGATCGCGGCCTCGAACCAGCGCGGTTTGCGACCCCGGCCGGACCAGGTGTCCGAGGGGTTTTCCGGATTGGCATATTTGGGTTGGGCCGCCGCGCGGCGTCTGGTGGCGGCGGCGCCCGTCAGTTCCGATAGCGAGAAACCGAGCTCACGGGCCTTTTCTTCCAGTTCGGCCAGTGCATCCCGCTTCCGCCGGTCCTCATAAGTCGAGATTGCCTTGGCAACCTGCGCCTGCAGCGATTTGAGTTCCTTGAGGCTCATGGAGTCGAGATCGATATCCATTCATTCTTCCCGTCATACAAACCATGCAGTCAATTACTTTTACGACGGGAGGCAAAGGTCAATCGGATTACAGGAAAAATTTTGATTTTCGACCGATTGCGTCACAGGAATTCCATCAAGCCTTATACTTTCAGGTAGGAGATGCCGGAATGGCACGCCTTTGGAAGGCTGGATTATTCACCCTGCGCTAGAAACAGTCTCGCCCGGAAGAACCGCTTTCCACGGCATGCAGCCCCATGACCGCTGAAATGCGACTGAGGTATTGCCGCCGCCTGTTCAGAGTATTGAACGCTCCGCGCCGTCTTGCACCGGCACCCCGGTTCAGGATGCCCCGCGGCCGGCCGGGCAAGAGCCTGTAGGGATATGCGTCGCTCGGACGCCCGAGGCCCCAACCGGCCCTCAGGTCGCGTGAACGGCACCCGCCCCAGCGGCGCGCCGCCTCAAGGCGGGCAGCGCCCCGGGACGGCTGCCATGGTCATGACGTCCCTTCAAGGGACGAACGGGCCGGCCGTTCGGGACGCGCACCCTCCTCGTTCCGGGCGACCTCGGCGCGGCACCGGACACAGAGAGGCACGGGCGCCGGTTCGACGGCGGTCGCCTCAGCGCGGGCTGCGCTTGGCCAGGATCCGCTGGAGCGTCCTGCGGTGCATGTTCAGCCGCCGTGCGGTCTCCGAGACGTTGCGATCGCACATCTCGTAGATGCGCTGGATATGCTCCCACCGCACGCGGTCGGCCGACATCGGATTCTCGGGAGGCGGCGGCAGGCTCTCGCCCTTGGCGAGCAGCGCGTGGGTCACCTCGTTGGCGTCGGCCGGCTTGGACAGATAATCCGTCGCGCCGATCTTCACCGCGGCGACCGCGGTCGCGATCGCGCCATAGCCCGTCAGGACGACGATGCGGCAATCCGGCCGCCGCTCGCGCAGCACCTCGACCACGTCGAGCCCGTTGCCATCCTCGAGACGCAGGTCCACCACCGCATAGGCCGGCGGACGCGCCTGCGCGATGGACTTGCCCTCGGCGACACTCTGCGCGGTTTCCAGCACGAAGCCCCGCTTCTCCATCGCCTTGGCAAGCCGCTTCAGGAAGGGCTCGTCATCGTCCACGAGAAGAAGGGACCGATCGGCCCCGAGTTCGAATACCAGATCCTCAGCCATGATTGTCGCCCATCTGCGTTCCCCTCGATGCTTGATAGGACTTCTGCCGCCGAGCGTCAAAGGAAGTTGACACATGGCTGTCATTCACGAAGCACGAAACTCGCTCCGCGATCTGTTCGGGCGTGTCGTCACGCTTGAAGAAGTCCACGAAACCAACGCCGGGTAGCATGAAGTAGGTGAAGGTGGAATGATCAATCAGATAATACTCATCCTCGGCCTCCTGCACGCGGAAGAAGGTCTTGTAGGCCTGTGACGCCGCCTTGACCTGCTCCTCGGATCCGGTCAGCGCCACCGTCGCTGGATGGATCGCCTCGGCAAAGAACTTCAGCTGCTCGGGCGTGTCGCGGGCGGGATCGACCGAGATGAAGACCGGCGTCACGTCGATGCCCCACTCGGTCAGGATGTCCACGGCCTGCGCGTTGCGCGCCATGTCGAAGGGGCAGACATCGGGACAGAAGGTATAGCCGAAATAGACCAGCGCGGGCTTGGCCAGCACCTCGCGGTCGGTCACGGTCTCGCCGTCCTGGTTCACCAGCGTGAAGGCTCCGCCGATCGCGCCGCCGGCCACCTGATTGGCTCCGCATTGCGCGAAACGGTCCTCGGGCTGGCGCAGCAGCACCCATGCCGCCGACCCTGCCAGAAGCGCGACGACAGCCACCGCGGCAGCACCGGCATAGAGCTTCGTCATGAGATGTTCCTCCACGCTTGCGGTTGCCGATTGATCCCGCGGGCCCGGCAACCTAACAAGGTCCCGATACAGGCAAAGTGACATGGGCTGCAATGATACTCGGTCCCGACGGCATTCTGAACCGTGACACCCGCGGCGACTGGGTCCGGCTGCGCACGCTGATCCTGCTGCGCTGGATGGCGGTGGCGGGCCAGCTGGCCGCCATCATCGTGACCGACTGGTATCTGGGCGTGCGCCTGCCCATGGGGCTCTGCTTCATGGCCGTCGGCGCCTCGGTCATCGCCAACGTCATCGCCACCTTCGTCTTCCCGCAGAACCGCCGCCTGACCGAGTTCCAGGCGCTGATGATCCTGCTCTTCGACCTCACGCAGCTGTCGTTCCTGTTGTTCCTGACGGGCGGGCTGACCAATCCGTTCGCGCTGCTGATCCTCGCGCCCGTCACCATCTCGGCGCTTGCGCTCGAGCTGCGCACCACGGTGATCCTCGGCGCGATCGCCATCGGCCTTCTGACCTTCACCGCCTATTTCCACCTGCCGCTGATCCTGTCGGACGGGTCGAGCCTGACGGTGCCGCGCATGTTCGAGTTCGGCTTCTGGCTCGCCATCGTCATCGGCATCCTGTTTCTCGGCCTCTATTCGCGGCGGGTGGCGATCGAGATCCGCTCGATGTCCGACGCGCTTCTGGCGACCCAGATGGCGCTCGACCGCGAGCAGAAGCTGACCGACCTCGGCGGCGTGGTGGCCGCGGCCGCGCATGAGCTGGGCACGCCGCTCGCGACGATCAAGCTCGTCAGCTCGGAACTGGCCGAAGAGCTGTCGGACCAGCCGTCGCTGCGCGACGATGCCGAGCTGATCCGCGCGCAGGCGGATCGGTGCCGCGATATCCTGCGTTCGATGGGGCGCGCCGGGAAGGACGATCTCCAGATGCGGCAGGCGCCCCTGGGCGAGGTGCTGCGCGAGGCGGCCGAGCCGCATGTCGGTCGCGGCAAGCGAGTCGAGTTCGACCTCTATCCCAGCCGCGACGGTGACGAACGCCAGCCGGTGATCCTGCGCCGACCCGAGGTGATCCACGGGCTGCGCAACCTGATCCAGAACGCGGTGGATTTCGCCCGCTCGACGGTCTGGATCGACGGCGAATGGACGGGCGACCGGATCGCCATCCGCATCGTGGACGATGGCGAGGGCTATCCGCCCGCGATCATCGGCCGTATCGGCGACCCGTTCGTCCGCCAGCGCCGCAGCGAAGAGAGCCAGTCGCGCCGTCCGGGCTACGAGGGCATGGGCCTCGGTCTCTTCATCGCCAAGACGCTGCTCGAGCGGTCGGGCGCCGAACTCAGCTTTGCCAATGCCGCCGATCCGTTCCTGCGCAGCCACGAGCGCCCCGAGCGTTGCGGCGCCATCGTCGAGGTGATCTGGCCGGTGGGCCGGCTCGTGGTGGTGCACAATGCGCCGCTGGGCGAAAACGTCCTGATCCAGGGGTGAACGGCGGCACACGCCGCAGCCTGCGGTTGTTGCTGCCTTAACGGGCTGTTAACCCTCTGCGCCGCAAGGTGCGGGCGCTTGACCATTCAGTCCGGGGTTACGGCAGATGGAGTTTGACTGGGCACTCGCGCTCGGGCTTATCCTGACCGCAGCAATGGCCGCCTCTGCCGCGATCGTGCTGGCGGGCGTGCTGCAGGCTCGGTCCGGTCGGCGGACGGGCGGGATCTTCTCCGACCCGCAGTCCGGCACGGTCTTCCTGTTCGACGGCGAGACGCTTCTGGACGCGACGCCCGGGGCGCGGGCCATTCTCGCCCTCTCGCCCGCCCGCGGCGGGCCGTGGCTGCGGCTGCTCGCCTATCTCGTGCCACGCTTTCCCGATCTCGAATCCCGCCTTGCCACGCTGGCGGGGGACGGGCGGCTCACGCTCGCCTCGACGGGCGAGGCCGATCCGCTCCTCCTGATGGCCGAGATGCGGGGCGGCGTGACGCGCCTGACGCTCGACGATCCCACCAGCGCCGAGCGGCCCCGGCTGGACCATCTGGCGCAGCGCGCGCTGGTGGAAGAGCTGGACCAGCTCCGCGCGACCGTCTCGCAGGCGCCGCTGATGATGTGGCGCGAGAGCGGGCGGGGCGAGGTGATCTGGGCCAACGCGGCCTATCTCCTTGAGGCGGCGAAACGGCTCGACGCCGGCGAAGACCTGAGCTGGCCACTCCCCCGCCTCTTCGAGCGCGCCGCCACCGCGCAGGGCGCGCCGGGGCAGCGCCAGAAGCTCGAGACGCAGGGCACCGCCCGCTGGTTCGAGCTGGTGGGCTTTGCCGAGGGCGAGGGCCGGCTTCTCTTCGCGCTGCCCGCCGATGCCGCCGTGCAGGCCGAGGCCTCGCTGCGCGACTTCATGCAGACGCTGGCCAAGACCTTCGCGCACCTGCCGATCGGGCTTGCGATCTTCGACCAGCACCGCAAGCTGGCGCTCTTCAACCCGGCCCTGCTCGACCTCACCAGCCTGCCGCCCGACATGCTGGCGCTGCAACCCTCGCTGTTCTCCTTCCTCGAGGCGCTGCGCGACCGGCAGATGATCCCCGAGCCGAAGGACTATCCCAGCTGGCGCCGCCAGATCCTCGAACTGGAGAAGGCGGCCTCCAGCGGCCTTTACACCGAGACCTGGAGCCTGCCTTCGGGCCAGACCTACCGCGTGATCGGGCGGCCCCACCCGAACGGGGCCCTCGCGCTGATGTTCGAGGACATCTCGACCGAGATGAGCCGGACCCGGCGCTATCGGGCGGATCTCGAACTCGGGCAGGCCGTGGTCGATGCGATGGACGAGGCGATCGCCGTCTTTTCGCAGGCGGGGGAACTGGTGATGACCAACGCGGCCTACGGCGCCCTCTGGGGGCACGATCCGGTCGAGACGGTGGGCAGCGGCTCGATCGTGCAACTCTGTGAGCAATGGCGCGCCCGCACCGCCCCTTCGCCGCTCTGGTCCGAGGCCGAGCGGTTCGTGGCCGACCTCGGCAGCCGGCGCCCCTGGAGCGGCGAGGTCCGGCTGGACGACGGCCGCCTGATCTCCTGCCGCTTCTCGCCGCTGACGGGCGGGGCGACGCTGGTTCTCTTCCGCATCAACCGGCCCGATGAGGGCGCTTCCGCCGAGGCGGCCACCCTCCGCCGCGCGTGAGCGCCACGGCCGACCCGCCTGCGGCCCTTGCGCCCGGACGCGGCTCTGGGCATGGTCGCGCCCATGTCCGCGCCCGCCTCCCTCACCCTCTCCCTTCCCTCGGAAGACGCGACCGCCGAGCTGGGCGCGCGGCTGGCCCGGCGGCTGCAGCCCGGCGACGTGCTGTTGCTCGAAGGGCCGATCGGCGCCGGCAAGACCCATCTCTCGCGCGCGCTGATCCGCAGCGCGCTCGGCCGCGAGGAAGAGGTGCCCTCGCCGACCTTCACGCTCGTCCAGACCTACGAGGCCGCGGATCACGAGATCTGGCACGCCGACCTCTACCGCCTGACCCACCCCGACGAAGTGCTGGAACTGGGCCTTGAAGCGGCCTTCGCGACGGCGGTCTGTCTCGTGGAATGGCCGGACCGGCTGGGCGGTCTTGCCCCACCCGACGCGCTTCGCCTGCGGCTCGAGGCCGAGGGCGAGGGGCGGCGCGCGGTCTTCTCGGGCGGTCGGCCGGGCCTGCTCGCACAGCTGGAGCATGACTGGCATGGATGATGCGGCACCCGCCACGCGCGAGGCGCTGGCACAGGCCTTTCTCGCGCGCTCGGGCTGGGGCACGGCGCTGCGGCACCATCTGGCGGGCGACGCCTCGGACCGGAGTTACCAGCGGCTGCAGCGGGGGCCCGAGACGGCGGTCCTGATGGATGCGCCGCCCGGCAGGGGCGACGATCCGGCCGCCTTCGTGGCCATCGCCGCCCATCTGCGCCGCCTTGGCCTCTCGGCGCCCGAGGTGCTGGCCTGCGATCTGGCGAACGGCTTCCTGCTCCTCGAGGATCTGGGGGACGCGCTCTTCGCCCGCCTTCTCTCCGGCGCCGGTGGCCCGGCCGAGCCCGCGCTCTACGAAGCGGCGACCGATGTGCTGATCCACCTTCAGCGCGCGGCCCCGCCCGCGGGCCTGCCCGACCTGTCGGCGGCGGAATGGGCGCAGGCCGCGGCGATGGCGCCCGACTGGTATGCGCGCGCCGCGACCGGAACGGCCCCCGATGCCGCGCGCTTCACGACCCTGCTCGAGGAGGCGCTCCGCCGCCATGCCGACGGGCCGCGCGTGCTGATCCTGCGGGATTATCACGCCGAGAACCTGCTCTGGCTGCCCGGGAGGGCGGGCCTTGCGCGGGTCGGCCTGCTGGATTTCCAGCTCGCCCAGATGGGGCAGCCGGGCTACGATCTCGTCTCGCTGGTGCAGGACGCGCGGCGCGATGTGCCCGAGGCCATGGAACGCGCCATGATCCGCCGCTTCGCCGCAGCCACCGGCGCCGAGCCGGAGGCCTTCGAGGCGGCCCATGCGGTTCTCGGCGCGCAGCGGGCGCTGCGCATCCTGGGCATCTTCGCGCGGCTCTGCCTCGTCGCGGGCAAGCCGGGCTATGTCGCGCTGATCCCGCGGGTCTGGGGCCAGCTCTGGCGCAACCTCGCGCATCCGGCGCTGGCGCCGCTGGCGGCCGAGTGCCGCGCCCTTCTGCCGGAGCCCGCTCCGGCCGTTCTGGAAAGGATCCGCGCGCAATGCGGCCAGATGCGGTGATGATCTTCGCGGCGGGCTTCGGGACGCGCATGGGCGCCTTGACCGCCACCCGGCCCAAGCCGATGATCGAGGTGGCGGGCCGCCCGCTCATCGACCATGCACTGGCGCTGGCCGAGGCGGCGGGCGTGGCGCGCATCGTGGCCAACACCCACTATCTGCCCGCGACGCTTCAGGCCCATCTGGCCGGCCGCGCCCACATCTCGCACGAGGAGGAGATCCTCGAGACCGGCGGCGGCCTCCGTCACGCCCTGCCGCTGCTGGGGCGGGGGCCGGTCTTCACGCTGAACAGCGACGCGGTCTGGACGGGCGAGAACCCTCTGGACCGGCTCGCACAGGGCTGGAGCGAGGGGATGGAGGCGCTTCTCCTGCTTGCGCCCTCCGGGGCGGCGCGGGGCGACTTCACCATGGATGCCGGGGGCCGGATCGCCCGCCCGCAGGGCGCGCCGGGTTACACCTATCTCGGGGCGCAGATCCTGCGGACAGAGCGGTTGGCGGCCGTCAACGCGCGCGCATTCTCGCTCAACCTGATCTGGGACCAGATGATCGAGGCCGGCACGGCCTTCGGTCTCGTGCACCGCGGCGGCTGGTGCGATGTCGGACGCCCCGAGGGGATCGCCGAGGCCGAGGCGATGCTCACCCATGCTTGACGCGTCTTCCCTGTTCGAAGGGCCGGGCCCCCGCCTCTTCGGGCTGCCGCCCGGCGTGGATTTCCCGGCGGCGCTGGTGCGGGGTCTGCGCGCCCGGATGGCCGGCGCCCCACCCGAGGCGATGGCGCGGGTCGAGCTTTACGTCAACACGCAGCGGATGCGGCGGCGGGTCGTCGAGCTGATGACGGCCGAGGGCGCGGGCTTCCTGCCGCGCATCCGCCTCGTGACCGAACTGCCGCCGGTGCCCGGCCTGCCCGCCCCGGTTCCGCCGCTGCGCCGGCGGCTGGAGCTTGCGCAGCTCGTGGCGCGGCTGATCGAGGCGCAGCCCGACATCGCGCCCCGCTCGGCGCTCTTTGACCTCTCGGACAGCCTTGCCGACCTGATCGACGAGATGCAGGGCGAGGGCGTGCCGCCCGAGGCCATCGCGCGGCTCGACGTCGCCGACCATTCGGCGCACTGGCAGCGGACGCAGACCTTCATGGCGATCGTGGCGCCGATGTTCGGGGCGGACGCACCCGACGCGCAGGCGCTGGCGCGGATGACGGTCGAGCGGATCGCCGCCCGCTGGGCCGAGGCGCCCCCCGATCATCCGGTGATCGTCGCGGGCTCCACCGGCTCGCGCGGGACGACGGCGCTCTTCATGCAGGCGGTGGCGCGGCTGCCGCAGGGCGCGCTGGTGCTGCCCGGCTTCGACTTCGACCTGCCCGCCGAGGTCTGGGACGGGCTGGGCGATGCGCTGACCGCCGAGGACCATCCCCAGTTCCGCTTTCACCGGCTGATGGGTCTCGTGGGGGCTGCGCCTTCTCAGGTGCACCGCTGGACCGACGAGGACCCGCCGAGCCCGGCGCGGAACCGGCTGATCTCGCTCTCGCTGCGGCCCGCGCCGGTGACGGACCAGTGGCTGACCGAGGGGCAGCGCCTGACCGATCTCGCGCTTGCGGCCGAGGGCATGACGCTGATCGAGGCCGCAGGGCCGCGGGCCGAGGCGCTGGCCGTGGCGATCATCCTGCGCAAGGCCGCCGAAGAGGGCCGGCGCGCGGCTCTCATCACCTCGGACCGGGGGCTCACGCGGCAGGTGGCGGCGGCGCTCGACCGCTGGGGGATCGTGCCGGACGATTCCGCGGGCCGCCCGCTTGCGCTCTCGGCGCCGGGGCGGTTCCTGCGGCATGTGGCGCGCCTCTTCGGACAGCGGCTGACCGGCGAGGCGCTGCTCACGCTGCTCAAGCATCCGCTGACGGCCACCGGCTCGGACCGCGGCAACCACCTGCGCTGGACGCGGGATCTGGAGTTGCACCTGCGGCGCAAGGGGCCGCCCTTCCCGACGGGCACCGATCTGGATCTCTGGGCCGGGGCGCGGCCCGACGACGGGGTGGCGGACTGGGCGCGCTGGCTGGGCGGACGGATCGAGGGGCTCGATGCGGCGGGCACCCGTCCCCTGTCCGATCATGTCGCCGCCCATCTGGCGCTGGCCGAGGCGCTGGCCGCGGGACCAGCCGGCACGGACACGGGCGAGCTGTGGCTGAAGGAGGCGGGTGAGGCCGCGCGCGCCGCCGTCGAGGAGTTGCGCCGCGAGGCACCGCACGGGGGCGAACTGACCACCGCGGACTACACCGACCTCTTCGACGCGATCCTCGCCCGCGGCGAGGTGCGCGAGGCGGTGCAGGCCCACCCCGGCCTGATGATCTGGGGCACGCTCGAGGCGCGCGTGCAGGGGGCCGATCTCGTGATCCTCGGCGGCCTCAATGACGGGACATGGCCGCAACTGCCGCCGCCCGATCCGTGGCTCAACCGGCAGATGCGGCTCCGGGCGGGGCTTCTTCTCCCCGAACGGCGGATCGGCCTCTCGGCGCACGACTACAGCCAGGCGGTCGCCGCGCCCGAGGTGGTGCTGACCCGCGCCACCCGCAACGCCGAGGCCGAAACGGTGCCGTCGCGCTGGCTGAACCGGCTGATGAACCTGATGAGCGGGCTGAAGACGCAGGGCGGGCCCGAGGCGCTGGAGGCGATGCGCGCGCGGGGACGCGGCTGGCTGGCGCTCGCCTCGGCGCTGGAGCAGCCCGAGGCGCCGGTGCCGCTGGCCGCGCGGCCCGCGCCGCAGCCGCCCGTTTCGGCGCGGCCCGACCGGCTGGCCGTGACCGGCATCCGCACGCTGATCCGCGACCCTTACGCGATCTATGCCCGCCACATCCTGCGGCTCTATCCGCTCGATCCGCTGCACCGGGCGCCGGATGCCCGGCTGCGCGGCTCGATCCTGCACCGCATCCTCGAGGAGTTCGTGAAGGACCGCGCGCCGGGGACCGACCGCGCCGCCGAGCGCGCGCGCCTGATGCGGATCGCCGAAACGGTGCTGACGGACGAGGTGCCATGGCCCGCCGCCCGCGCACTGTGGCTTGCCCGGCTCGACCGGGCGGCGGATTTCTTCCTCGAGACCGAGGCGGCGCATGGCGGAACCCCGGTCGTGCTGGAAGAGGAGGGCCGCGTGGACCTCGCGCCCCTGCGCTTCACGCTGACGGCCAAGCCGGACCGGATCGACAGGCTGCCCGATGGCCGGCTGCATATCCTCGACTACAAGACCGGAACCCCGCCCACCAGGAAGCAGCAGGAGCAGTTCGACAAGCAGCTTCTGCTCGAGGCGGCGATGGCCGAGCACGGCGGCTTTCGCAAACTGGGGCCCACGGACGTGGCGCGGATCAGCTACATCGGCCTCGGATCGAGCCCCAAGGTGGAGAGTGTCGAGACCGACGCAGCCCTTCTGGGGCAGGTCTGGGAGGGGCTTCACGCCCTTGTCGGCCGCTACCTGCGACGCGAGCAGGGCTATGTCTCGCGCCGGGCCATGTTCGGCGAGCGGTTCCCCGGCGACTACGACCATCTCGCGCGGTTCGGCGAGTGGGAGATGAGCGACAGCCCCGTGCCGGTGCCGGTGGGGGAAGAGGCGGGCGCGCCGTCCGGCGAGGCCCGCCCACGCGACAGGACACGCCCGGAGGATGCCGCATGAGACGCCCGTCCGAGTCCGCCGGAGCCGCGCCATGAGCCGCCGCAGGGACGAGGCGTCCGAGCGGCAGGTGCAGGCCGCCGACCCGCGGGCCTCGACGTGGCTTTCGGCCAACGCGGGCTCGGGCAAGACACGGGTGCTGACCGACCGGGTGGCGCGGCTGCTGCTGGACGGGGTCGAGCCGCAGCGCATCCTCTGCCTGACCTACACCAAGGCCGCCGCCTCCGAGATGCAGAACCGGCTGTTCCGGCGGCTGGGCGAATGGGCGATGCTCGAGGACGCCGCGTTGCGCGCCGCGCTCGATGCGCTGGGGGTGGAGGCGGTCGGGCACGAGGTTCTGGCGCAGGCCCGCCGGCTCTTCGCCCGCGCCATCGAGACGCCGGGCGGGTTGCGGATCCAGACGATCCACTCCTTCTGCGCGACGCTCTTGCGCCGCTTCCCGCTCGAGGCGGGCGTCTCGCCGCAATTCACCGAACTCGACGACCGCGCGGCGCGCCTCTTGCGCGACGAGATCCTTGAAGAGATGGCCGACCGCACCGCGCCCGCGCTGGTGGCCGAGCTGGCCCGCGCCTACACGGGCGAGGAGTTCGGCGCGCTGGCCGAAGAGGTGGCGCGCAACCGGGCGGGCCTCGTGCCGCCGCTGGACGCCGCCGCCTGCCGCGCGCTCTATGGCGTGACGGGCGGGGCGGACGAGCTGCTGGCGCAGGTCTTCCTCGGCGGCGAAGAGGAGTGGATGCCCGGCCTGATCGCCGCGCTCGAGGCGGGATCGGCCAACGACCAGAAGGCGGCGGCGAAGCTGCGGCTTCTGTCCTTCTCGGCGCCGACGACCGCGACGCTGGCGGGGCTCGAGGGGGTGCTGCTGACGGGCGCCTCGGCAAAGGAGCCCTACACGGCCAAGATCGGCAGCTTTCCGACCAAGGCCACGCGCGGCGCGCTCGGGCCGCTCGCCGACCGGCTCGAGGCGCTCATGCGCCGGGTCGAGGCGGCGCGCCCGGTCCGCTGCTGCCTGTTGGCGGCTGAGCGCGCGCGGCTGATCCACGCCTTCGCGGGCGTCTTCCTGCCGCTCTACGAGGCACGCAAGGCCGCGCGCGGCTGGCTCGATTTCGACGACCTGATCCAGCGCGCCAAGGGGCTGCTGACCGATCCGTCCGTGGCGCAGTGGGTGCTGTTCCGGCTTGACGGCGGCATCGACCACATCCTCGTGGACGAAGCGCAGGACACCAGCCCCGACCAGTGGAAGGTGATCGAGCTTCTGGCGCAGGAGTTCACCGCCGGCCGCGGCGCGCGCGAGGTCGAGCGGACGATCTTCGTCGTGGGCGACAAGAAGCAGTCGATCTATTCCTTTCAGGGCGCGGACGTGGCGGCCTTCGACCGGATGCGGGCCGAGTTCGGCGAGCGCCTCGCCGGGGCCGAGCGGCGGCTGGAAGAGCTGGACCTGCTCCATTCCTTCCGCTCCTCGCCTGCGATCCTGCGGCTGGTGGATCTGACCTTCGACGAGCGGCGCCGGCAGGATCTGGGCGGCGAGGTCCGTCACATCGCCTTCCGCTCGGACATGCCGGGGCGGGCCGAACTCTGGCCGCTGGTCGAGGCCGCGACCGAGCCCGAACCCGAGAACTGGTTCGATCCGGTCGATCTCGTCTCGGACGAGCATCACGCGGCGCGGCTGGCGCGGCAGGTAGCCGCCCGCATCCGCGCCATGATCGAGGAGGGCGTGCAGATCCCGCAGCCGGGCGGTTTCCGCCCCGTCGCGGCGGGCGATTTCCTGATCCTCGTGCAGCGGCGGTCGGACATCTTTGGCGAGATCATCCGCGCCTGCAAGGAGGCGCGCCTGCCCATCGCCGGGGCCGACCGGCTGAAGCTGGGGGCCGAGCTTGCGGTGCGCGACCTGTCGGCGCTCCTGGCCTTTCTCGCGACGCCCGAGGACGATCTCTCGCTCGCGGCCGTGCTGCGCTCGCCGCTCTTCGGCTGGAGCGAGGCGGAGCTGTTCGATCTGGCGCACGGGCGCGAGGGCTATCTCTGGCGCCGGCTGCGCGAGCGCGAGGCGACCCATCCCGAGACGGTCGCCATCCTGCGCGACCTGCGCGATCAGGCCGACTTCCTGCGCCCGTTCGACCTGATCGAGCGCGCGCTGACGCGCCACGACGGCCGCCGCCGGCTGCTGGCGCGGCTGGGCGAAGAGGCCGAGGATGGCATCGACGAACTTCTGAGCCAGGCGCTGGCCTACGAGCGGACCGACGTGCCGAGCCTGACCGGCTTCCTGACGTGGCTGCAGACCGACGAGGTCGAGGTGAAGCGGCAGATGGAGGCCGCGGGCGGGCGCATCCGGGTGATGACGGTGCATGGCTCGAA
Organism: Cereibacter azotoformans; assembly: GCF_021391315.1. Taxonomy (NCBI): domain Bacteria; kingdom Pseudomonadati; phylum Pseudomonadota; class Alphaproteobacteria; order Rhodobacterales; family Paracoccaceae; genus Cereibacter; species Cereibacter azotoformans. The sequence continues at coordinate 2,619,602 of NZ_CP090021.1, forward strand.
GGGGCTCGAGGCGCCGATCGTGATCCTGCCCGACACGGCCGACCGCAAGCCACGCGAGCATGACGAGATCTTCACGCTCGATTGCGGCGCGCGGGTCTGGAAGACGCCGGCCCCCGAGAGCCCGCCGCAGATCGCCGCCGCGCGTGAGGCCCGGCGGGCGCGGGACGCGGCCGAGAACCTGCGGCTGCTCTATGTGGCCATGACGCGGGCGCAATGCTGGCTGATCGCGGCGGCGGCCGGCAAGCTCGAGAGCGGCGGCGCCTGGCACGACCTGATCCGGCAGGGGATGGAGGCCGCGGGCGCTGAACGGCGGGCGGACGGCACGCTGCTGCTCGTCGAAGGCGACTGGCCCGCCCCCGCGCCGCGCCCCGCCGTGGCCGAGGCCGGGCGCCCCGCCTTGCCCGCCTGGGCCCGGACCCATGCGGCCGCACCCGTGGCCGCGCCGGGGCTGCTCTTGCCGTCGGATCTGGGCGGGGCAAAGGCGCTGCCGGGCGAGGCCCTACCCACCGAACTGGCGCTGGCCCGCGGCTCGGCCGTTCACCGGCTGCTCGAGCATCTGCCGCTCCATCCGCCGGAGACGTGGGACGAGGTGGCACGGGGGCTTCTGCCCGACCTGGGGGATCTCGGGGACGTGCTCGAGGAGGTTCGGGCGATTCTTTCGGCCGAGGATCTGGGCGCGGCGCTGGTGCCCCATGCGCTTATCGAGGTGCAGGTGACGGCCGAGGTTGCCGGGCGGCGGCTCTTCGGCACGATCGACCGGCTGGTGGTGGACCCGGACCGGGTGCTGGCCGTGGACTACAAGACCAACATGGTGGTGCCGGCGCGTCCCGAGGAGGTGCCGGAGGGCATCCTGCGCCAGATGGGCGCCTACGCCGAAGCCCTGGCCCGGATCTACCCGGATCGCGAGGTCGAGACCGCGATCCTCTGGACGCGGACGGCGAGCCTGATGCGGCTGCCACGCGATATCGTGAGGTCGGCCCTTGCCCGAGCCACGACAACTTGACGCGGCGACGGGCGGTCCTTACCTTCCAACCAAGCCCTACGGATCAGGAGAATTGAATATGTCCACCGTTCCCGTGACGGACGCCACCTTCGACACCGAAGTGCGCAAGTCCGACGTGCCCGTCGTCGTCGATTTCTGGGCCGAATGGTGCGGCCCCTGCCGGCAGATCGGCCCGGCGCTCGAGGAACTGTCGAACGAATACGCCGGCAAGGTCAAGATCGTGAAGGTCAACGTGGACGAGAACCCGGAAAGCCCGGCCATGCTGGGCGTGCGCGGCATTCCGGCGCTGTTCCTGTTCAAGGACGGCCAGGTGGTCTCGAACAAGGTCGGCGCCGCGCCCAAGGCCGCGCTGGCGAGCTGGATCGCCTCCGCCCTCTGAGCAGGGCCCGGGATCAACCGACGCGGGGCGCCTTCGGGCGCCCTTTTCGTTGTTCCGCGGGCTCTTGGCCGCGGTCGGCGGACAGGTCGGGATCGGGGCTCTGCGGCATCTTTCCCCTTCCGACGGCCCCGGACGATGCGCCAAGAAGGCCGAGATGCACCTGACGACGCGGACGGAGTGAACCGCCGTCGCTCGGGTTGTGCCCCCCGCGGCGGGGCTCCATATAGGCGCAAACGGAGGGTTTCATGGCAGAAGACAGGTTTCCCGGCTGGCACGGCACCACCATCCTCGCCGTGCGCCGGGGTGGCGAGGTCGTCGTCGCGGGCGACGGGCAGGTGAGCCTCGGGCAGACGGTCATCAAGGGCACGGCGCGCAAGGTACGCCGGCTGTCGCCCGGCGGGCACGAGGTTGTGGCGGGCTTCGCGGGCTCGACGGCCGACGCCTTCACGCTGCTCGAACGGCTGGAAAAGAAGCTCGAAGCGGCGCCGGGCCAGCTGGCCCGCGCCTGCGTCGAACTGGCCAAGGACTGGCGCATGGACAAGTATCTGCGCAACCTCGAGGCCATGCTGATCGTGACCGACGGTGAGACGCTTCTCGTCATCACCGGCGCGGGCGACGTGCTCGAGCCCGAGCATGACGTGACGGCGATCGGCTCGGGCGGCAACTTCGCCCTGGCGGCGGCGCGGGGGCTGATGGCCACCGACCTGCCGGCCGAGGAGGTCGCCCGCAAGGCCATGGCGATCGCGGCCGACATCTGCGTCTATACCAACGGCAACCTGACGGTGGAGCGTATCTCGAAATGACCGACCTGACCCCGCGCGAGATCGTCTCGGAGCTTGACCGCTTCATCATCGGCCAGAAGGACGCCAAGCGCGCCGTGGCCGTGGCGCTGCGCAACCGCTGGCGCAGGAAGCAGCTGTCCGACGACATCCGCGACGAAGTTTACCCGAAGAACATCCTGATGATCGGCCCGACCGGCGTCGGCAAGACCGAGATCTCGCGCCGTCTGGCCCGGCTGGCGAAGGCGCCCTTCCTGAAGGTCGAGGCCACCAAGTTCACCGAGGTGGGCTATGTCGGCCGCGACGTGGACAGCATCATCCGCGATCTGGTCGATGCCGCCATCGTCGAGACCCGCGCCCGGATGCGTGAGGATGTGAAGAGCCGCGCGGTGAAGGCCGCCGAGGATCGCGTGATCGAGGCGATCGCGGGCCGGGATGCGCGCGAGCAGACTCGCGAGATGTTCCGCGGCAAGCTGAAGCGGGGCGAACTGGACGCGACCGTGATCGAGGTGGAGGTGGCCGACACCTCGAACCCGATGCAGATGCTCGACCCGACCGGCCAGGGCCAGATGGGGATGATGAACCTGGGCGAGATCTTCGGGAAGGCCTTCGGCGGCCGCACCACCCGGCGCAGGATGACGGTGGCCGAAAGCCACGACATCCTGATGAACGAGGAGGCCGACAAGCTTCTCGACGATGAGGTGGTGAAGGCCACCGCGCTCGAGGCCGTGCAGGAGAACGGCATCGTCTTCATCGACGAGATCGACAAGGTCTGCGCGCGGTCGGACATGCGGGGGGCGGACGTCAGCCGCGAGGGCGTGCAGCGCGACCTGCTGCCGCTGATCGAGGGCACGACGGTCTCGACCAAGTATGGCCCGGTCAAGACCGACCACATCCTCTTCATCGCGAGCGGCGCCTTCCACATCGCCAAGCCCTCGGACCTGTTGCCCGAGCTTCAGGGCCGCCTGCCGATCCGGGTGGAACTGCGCGCGCTGACCGAAGAGGATTTCGTCCGCATCCTCTCGGAGACGGACAATGCGCTGACACGGCAATACAAGGCGTTGATGAAGACCGAGAAGGTGGGGATCACCTTCACCGAGGACGGGATCAAGGCGCTCGCCTCGATCGCGGCCGAGGTCAACCGCTCGGTCGAGAACATCGGCGCCCGGCGCCTCTATACGGTCATGGAGCGGGTGTTCGAGGAGCTGTCCTTCCACGCGCCTGACCGCTCGGGCGAGGAGGTCACGGTGGATGCGGCCTATGTCGAGAAGAACCTTGGCGAACTGGCCCGCTCGACCGATCTGAGCCGCTACGTCCTTTGACGCGATGCCGGCGGGGGGCGCGCCCCCCCGCCGCTGCGGGACCGGAGCGCCTCGCGCCCTCGCCGCCACGGGCCAGTCCCGCCAAAAAGTTTCCGCCCTTTTGCAGAAAGCACTCGCCCTGAAGCCCGGGGCGCGTATCTTTCTCCATGTGACCCGGCGTCGGCCTCTCCGACGGGCTTTTCCCTTGGGCCGGGTGCAGTCTGTTGCGACCGCGGGATTTGAGATGAGAGACCTGTATTTGAGCTGTGCATCGCGGCCGCACCGCAGGACGCGAGGTGCCACAGACCCTGAACGACCAGTTTCCGATGCGGGCCGCCCGGACCGCGCGCTTTCCCCGACCGGGCTTCATTGAGACCACGACCCTTTGACAGGAGCATTTGCATGAAGGCCGTTTTGCTTGCGGGTGGCTATGGAACGCGGTTGAGCGAGGAGACGGGCGTCGTGCCCAAGCCCCTCGTCGAGATCGGAGGCCGGCCGATCCTCTGGCACATCATGAAGATCTATGCCGCCCACGGCATCACGGACTTCGTGATCTGCTGTGGCTACAAGGGGCACATGATCAAGGATTACTTCCTGAGCTACTTCCACCGCAACAGCGACATCACCATCGACGTCCGCACCAACGAGATCGAACTGCACCGCCCCGTCTCGGAGCCGTGGCGCGTGACGATGGTCGATACCGGGCTGGAGACGATGACCGGCGGACGCATCAAGCGCATCCGCGACCATATCGGCGACGAGCCCTTCTGCCTGACCTACGGCGACGGCGTGTCCGACATCGACATCGGCAAGCTGGTGGCCTTCCACAAGGAACAGGGCGTGGCGGGCACGGTGACCGCCGTCCGCCTGCCCGGCCGCTTCGGGGCGCTGGACCTCTCCAATGGCACGCGCGTGAACCGCCTGCGCGAGAAGAGCGTGATGGATGGCCAGACCATCAACGGCGGCTTCTTCGTGCTGGAGCCGTCGGTCTTCGACTATATCGAGGGCGACAGCACCGTCTGGGAGGAAGAGCCGCTGCAGGGGCTGGTGCAGGATGGCCAGCTGGCCGTCTATCGCCACGACGGCTTCTGGCAGAACATGGACACGCTCCGCGACAAGACCCTCTTGCAGGGCATGTGGGAGAAGGGCAAGGCGCCCTGGAAGATCTGGGACTAGCCCGGAGTGCCGGTCCCGGTGCCGCAGGTCACCGGGACCGGCCTACCACTGCAGGCTTTCCTGCTCGCGGTGGGGCAGGACGGCGAGAAACCGGATCGGCATGGCCGGCAGAAGGCCCGGATCAAGCGCGACGAGCTTCCATGCAAGGGACAGGGACGGAACCCGGCGCTGAAGCAGGGCGCGCAGGAAGAGATAGCTGTAGGCGCGCCGATAGCGCCGGACACGGTCCGCCACGATGCTGCGATCCTCGGGCGACAGCGAGAGCCTCCGGGCGACGGTGTGAAAGAACATCAGCATGTAGCCGGTGCGGTCCACCACCTTGGTCGAGCGCCAGTCGAACGCGTCGAAATAGACGTTCACGCCGCGCCCGCACAGGACGTTCAGCTTCCACGAAACGACCGTTCGCGCCCCTGCCTCGATGAGCGACAACCAGAAGAGCTGGTCCTCACCCGCGTTGCGCAGGCGCGGCTCGAACCTCAGCTGGCGCACGAAGCTCTGCCGCACCACGACCGTCGAGGTCTGGCTGAGATAGGTGCCGATCGAGGCGGTCATGATCGACGGCTGGTCGAAGGCGAGGATCGGGATCTCGGCGTCGATCACCGTCACGCCCGCATGGCGGGCCTCGCGCATCTCCCGCAGCGCCGGTGTCCGCTCGAAATAGGTGATGTCGTCGTCGGTCCGCTGGTGGTCGCAGAAGTGGAAGTCATAGCCCTGTTCAAGCAGGTCCAGCGCGTCCCGCAGGTGCGTGGGCTGCCAGATGTCGTCGGAGTCGAGGAAGGCCACATGGTCGTAGCCCTCGGCCTCGACGGCGTCGAGCCCGGCGTTGCGCGCCGCGCCGGGCCCGCCGTTCTTCTGCTCGATAAGCCGCACGGGCACCTTGCCCTGCCAGGCGGCCAGCTCGGATCGGGCGGGAACGGGAGACTCGTCGTCGATCACGAAGACCGTCAGACTGTCGTCGTCACGCAGACGCTGCGCCTCGACCGAGTCGAGGGCGCGCGACAGGATTCCCCTGTCCCTCTGGTAAAAGGGAATGATGATCGCCGTTCTCATGTTGAAAAGATCCTGAAGAAAAAGCGATAGGTCAAAACCGCCGCCGCTCCTCGCCGTGGCGAGCGTGCAGGCTGCACGGACAGGTTAGGCAGAGAGACCTGCCGGAGACAAACGCTTTCGAGCGTGAGAGTTCCACTTGAACCGCCCTGCGCGCGGGATTCAACCGCGGGCTGCCATGATCTCGGCGGGAACTCGCGCGATGGATGCGCGCCGAGAGCAGCGGTTCAGCGAAGGGCTGCCGCGCCCCTCGCCGGATCTGCCAGAGTATGTGTGGCAGGAATGTTCGGACCCACCGCGAAACCGCAGTGGAGATCCGTCGGGCCGTCAGCGTTCCGCAAGATGGCGCTGACGCTGCCGGAACCGGCTTTGCCGGGACTTACTGCTTGGGCGGGGTCGCGGCGAACAGCGCGGCGACGAGGCCGCCCACCACCATGCCGACGAACCAGTGACCGCCGGCAAAGGCGAACATGATGCCCACGCCGACGAAGATTACCGCGGCCATCATCAGGCGAAAGGCGAGTTCAGAGACTTCGGGCATGTGTGCCTCCATACATGCAAGCTGGGCCAGTCCTCACCGTTGCCGCCGGGGCGCGGCTGCGTCAAGTCGCCGAGCGCCTCATCGGGCCATGGGCGACATCACGCCGCTCCCTCGCCAGATCGGAAGGACAGGCAGGATCGCGCCGAGGGCGCAATCGTCCGCTCCACGCCCTTGCTGTGCCGTCCGATCGACGCCGTCACCTCGCGCCTCGGAGCGCCAGACTGCGCGGTGCGCATGAAAGATGTGGCAATCTTCCGCGGCTGCCGCGAACTTTTTCGTGAACCGGATCGCCCCCTCATGCGTTCCCCCCTGTCCGCAACATCCGCCGGAGGCACCATGAATCAACCCGCCCTGCATCCCGAACATGATGACGGCAAAGCCATCCTCCGCGCGGCCTTGCGCGATGCTCCCGGAGAGTGGGCCCTGTTTCTCGACATCGACGGGACGCTGGTGGACATTGCCGAGCAGCCGCACGATGTCCGGGTCGAGCCCGGCCTGCCCCAGGATCTGGCAAGCCTGGCCGATCGCATGGGCGGCGCGCTCGCCCTTGTGACGGGGCGGCGCGTGGACTGGATCGACGCGAACTTCGGCCCTCACCTGTTCCCGGCCGCAGGGTTGCATGGCGTAGAACGGCGGCGGGCCTCGGGCGAGCTGGACAGGGCGGCGCTGACCCCCTCGCTCAATGCGCTGCGCAAGGATCTCGGGCGGCGCACGGCGCGGATGCCGGGGGTGCTGCTCGAGGACAAGGTGGCGGCGGTGGCGCTGCATTACCGTCAGGCACCCGAACGGGAGCGGGACGTGCGGGCGATGATGGAGATGGCGTTGAAGGTAATGGGTGACGGCTGGGTGTTGCAGCACGGCAAGATGGTGGTGGAACTTCGACCGGCCTCGGCCAACAAGGGCACGGCGGTCGAGGCCTTTCTGACCGAGTCGCCCTTCGCGGGCCGCCGCCCCGTTGCCGTGGGCGACGACGTGACCGACGAAGAGATGTTCCGGGTTGCCAACGCCCGCGGCGGCCTCTCGGTCAGGATCTGCGAGACCGAGGCGCCGACGCTGGCCGCCGCGCGGCTGAACTCGCCGCAGACGCTCCGGGATCTCGTGGCGGAGCTTGCGGCATGAGCCGGCTGGTCGTCGTCTCGAATCGCGTGCCGCTGCCGGACGAGAATGGAAATCCCCCGCCCGGAGGGCTTGCGGTCGCCGTCCATGCGGCGCTGCGGAAGAACGGCGGGATCTGGATGGGCTGGTCCGGCCGCTCGACCGGCGAGGGCGAGCCGCAGGGCCTCAGCACGCTCGAGCAGGACGGGATCAGCTATGTGCTGACGGATCTGTCGCAGGCCGATCTCGACGAATATTACAACGGCTTCGCCAACCGGGTGCTCTGGCCGATCTTCCACTGCCGGCTCGATCTGGCCGAATATGCCCGGCAGGAGATGGCGGGCTATTTCCGCGTGAACCGCCTCTTTGCCGACCGGCTGGTGCCGATGCTGGAACCGGACGACGTGATCTGGGTGCATGACTACCACCTGATCCCCCTGGCGCAGGAGTTGCGCAAGCGCGGGGTGCGCAACCGGATCGGCTTCTTCCTTCACATCCCCTGGCCGCCGGCCGACATCCTCACCGCCCTGCCCGTCTATGAGATCATCATGCGCGGTCTTGCGGCCTACGATCTCGTGGGCTTCCAGACCGACTACGACCTCGACAATTTCGTGGGCTGCCTGCGCCGCGAGGGCTGGGGCGACTGGTCCGCGCCCGGCTGGCTCACCGCCTTCGACAAGGAGGTGGCGGCGGCGGCCTTCCCCATCGGGATCGAGACCGAGGATTTCGCCCGTCTTGCGGCCAAGACCGACGGGATCGATCTGGTCACCGACATGCAGCAGAGCCTGCACGGCAGCTCCCTCATCATCGGGGTGGACCGGCTGGATTATTCCAAGGGGATCGCCGCCCGGATCGACGCGTTCGAGCGGTATCTCACCCGCAATCCCGACCAGGCCGGCAAGGTCACGCTGCTTCAGGTGGCACCGCACTCGCGCTCGGACGTGCCCGAGTATCTCGAGATGCAGGGGCAGGTCGAGTCGCATTGCGGACGGGTGAACGGCGCCCACGGCACGATCGAATGGGTGCCGATCCGCTATGTGAACCAGTCGCTGACGCGGCCGGTGCTGGCCGGTCTCTACCGGCTGGCCAAGGTCGGTCTGGTGACGCCGCTGCGGGACGGGATGAACCTGGTTGCCAAGGAATATATCGCCTCGCAGGATCCGGCGGATCCCGGCGTCCTCGTGCTGTCGCGCTTTGCGGGCGCCGCGCGCGAGCTCGACGGGGCGATCCTGATCAACCCCTATGACACCGAGCAGACGGCAAACGCGATCGGACGCGCGCTCTCCATGCCGCTCGACGAGAGGATGGCGCGCTGGAGGCGGATGATGGACCATCTCGAGGCGCATGACGTGCTCTGGTGGTGCCGGACCTTCCTCGGCGCCCTGCGCGATGCGCCGGTGGACAACGGCGCCCTCGTCCGGGACGAAGCCTGAGACGCCGCCCGCACCGATCCGCGGGCGGCAAGCGCCTCAGGCCGTGAAGGCGTAGCCCACCCCGTGGACGGTGCGGATGAAGTGGCTTCCGCTCTTCGTCGAGGGCATCTTCCGGCGCAGCCGGCTGACGATTCCGTCCACCACGCGATCGTAGCTCTCCCAGCTCCGCCCCTTGATCGCGTTCATGATCTGGTCGCGGCTGAGAACCTGCCCCCGCCGCGCCAGAAGCGCCGCCAGCAGCTCGAACTCCGAGGTGGTCAGCTCGATCTCGACGCCGTCGGATGACCAGACCTTCCGCGCCTGAAGGCTCATGCCATAGCCTTCGAATTCGTGATCGACGCGGGGGCGCCCGGCGGGAAGGGCCGCCGCCCGGCCCGTCCGGCGGAAGACCGCCCCGACCCGTGCAGCCAGTTCCCGCCCGAGGAACGGCTTGGTGAGCGAGTCATCCGCGCCAAGCTCCAGCCCCAGGACGCCATCGCCTTCGTCGCGGCGGGGCGCGAGAAGGATGATGCCGCGATCCGTGACCTGCCGCAATTCGCGCACCAGCGAGAGCCCGTTTCCGTCCGGCAGCGACGTGTCGATCAGAAAGAGATCCACCTGCTCCTGCGCGTGGATCCGGCGGAACTGCGCCAGGGTCTTGGCCGTGATCACCCGGAACCCGCGCTCTTCCAGCACTTCCTGCACCACTGTCAGCACCGAGGTCTCGTCATCGAGTGCAAGGACGCACGGGACCATCCGTTACTCCGACTTCCGTCACCTGACCATCGAAACAACCTTAGCGTGTTTTCCCTGAGAGGCAACGCCTGAAGGTTCCGCCGTGCGCGGCGCGCGTTCCCGGATCCGTTCGGGCGACGGATCGGCCACGAACACGTTCCGCGTCTCGAGACCTTCCCGATGAAGATATCGAAGTGCGCGCAGACGGCGTGTCCGGGCAAGCTGGATCAGGGCAGCCGTCATTCTGTCGGTCTCCTGTCGAACGGCTGGATTTGCGCTCAAGGAGGGAAACGGCGGAAGCTGAACACCTTTTAGTTGTGCCACAAAAAATTTCGCAACCTGTTGGCGTCGCTCGCTTTCTTCATCTGTGACTTTTTTGCAAGGACGGGCCGAAATTATCGGACGGATGGAGCTTTTACCCCCTTTCGCATAATCGGCACAAATCCGCTTAGTACCTGTTTGAGGGTAGAGTGGGTAACGAATCATTATCCGGATGAGCAGTGGCTGCCACGCGCTGCAGGATGATGGAGAGGGCTCGCGCAAGCGCTTCGTTCTGGGGAGACGATGGAATGACACTTATCCACGACGGCGAGAAACCCGCCTTCCGCCTGGGCTGGCCCTTCTTTCTCAGGGCCCCACGCCAGCCCGCCATCAGCCTCAAGACACCCAAGATCCTGACACGCGAAGAGCTGAAAGAGCTTTTCTCCTCCGAGTTGTCCCAACCCTGCGCCGAGCGCCGCGAACGCCCCCTCGGCATGAGGCAGGGCGGCCGCTTTCCGGCCTGATCCCCCGGCCGGGCAGCCTTTCCCCCCTGTCCAGCCGTGGCAGATCTGGTATCTCTGGCAACAAGACCGCCACCGGAGGCCCCAGATGCTGACATATCTCTGTCTGAGCGACACCGACGGCCCCGCCCGCTTCTACCGGGTGGAACTCGCCTACAACCTCTTCGGCGAATACACCGTCCTGCGCGAATGGGGCCGCCGCAGCCCCGGGCGGGCCGGCCGGAGGCTCGTCACCTGGTTTTCCAACCTGCGGGATGCCTGCCTTGCGGCGGAGCGCTGGCACCAGCGCGCCCGGCGGCGCGGCTACCGCACCACCATCGAAGGCAGCGCATGACGCATCTGTGGGTGAGGGCCGAACAGCGGCCGAACGAGGAACGCGTGGGGCTCACGCCCGCAGGCGCAGCGGCGCTGGTGGCCAAAGGCATCCGGGTGACGGTCGAGGCCAGCCGCGTCCGCGCCCTCTCGATCGAAGGCTACGCCGCCGCGGGCTGCGCCATCGCCCCCGAGAACTCCTGGCCCTCCGCACCCGCCGACGCGATCATCTTCGGCCTGAAGGAGCTGCCCGAGGACGGCAGCCCCCTCCCCCACCGCCACATCCTCTTCGGCCACGCCTACAAGGGCCAGCCCGCAGGGCGCATCCTCCTCCAGCGGTTCAAGGCGGCCGGCGGTACGCTCTACGATCTTGAGTCGCTGGTGGACGAGACCGGACGCCGCGTCGCCGCCTTCGGCTACTGGGCGGGCTACGCCGGGGCCGCCGTCGCGCTGAAATGCTGGGCGGCGCAGGCGCGGGGCGGGATCTGCGATCCCGTCTCGACCTGGCCCGGACGAGAGGGTCTGCTGGCCGATCTCGCCGCCGAACTGACCGCTTCCAATGCACAGCAGCCGCGTGCGCTGGTGATCGGCGCGCAGGGCCGCGTCGGCACCGGCGCGGCCGACCTCTGCGAGTCCATGGGCCTCGCCGTCACCCGCTGGGACATGGCCGAAACCGCGCACGGCGGCCCCTTCCCCGAGGTGCTGGAGCACGAGATCTTTCTCAACTGCATCCTCGCGCGGCCGGGCTGCCCGGTCTTCGTGCCGGCCGAGGCGCTCGACGCCCCGCGCGCGCTGCGCGTCATCGGAGACATCGCCTGCGACCCGACCTCGGACTTCTCGCCGATCAGGGTCTATGACCGCGTTACCCGCTGGTCGGCGCCGGCGCTTCGCGTCCATGCCGACCCGGTGCTCGACGTGATGGCGATCGACAACCTGCCCTCGCTCCTGCCCGTCGAGAGCAGCGAGGATTATGCGGCCCAGCTGCTTCCCTCGCTTCTGGCGCTCGACCGCCTCGACGAAGGCGTCTGGGCCCGCGCAAAGGTCGAGTTCGACCGCCACGCGGCCGCTCTCTAGCCGGCCCCCGCGCCTTTCATTCTGGCACAAATATCCTCGGGGGGAGCCCGTCCCCCGGACGGGCGCGGGGGGCAGACAGCCCCCCGCCGTTCCGCAGGCGCGCGCTCAGCCCTTCCCGAGCAGCCGGTAGAACAGCCCGTCCGGCAGCAACTGCGAGAAGCGGAAGAACGAGGCGAACATCAGCGGGAAGTTCATGCGGAAATTGTCCGAGCACATATGCTCGAACATGTGCTGCGCGGCCTTCTCCGGCTCCATGATCGAGGGCATGCGGAACCTGTTCTTCTCCGTCAGCCGCGTGCGGATGAAGCCGGGGTTCACCAGCTGCACCTCGACGCCCGTGCCGCGCAGGTCGGCGTAGAGCGACTCGGTCAGCGCCATGACGCCCGCCTTGCTCGCGGAATAGCCGATGGCGCCGGGCAGGCCGCGATAGCCGCCGATGCTGCCCACCACCACAAGATGCCCGCGGTTCGCGGCGATCATGCCCGGCAGGGTCGCCGAGACCAGCCGCACGAGCCCCGACAGGTTGGTGTCGATCATCGCCTCGACCTTGGCCGTCTCCCACTCCTGCGCCTTCATCGGCCAGTAGGTCCCCGCGAGATAGACCACGCCGTCGAAGGCCCCGACCTTGGCCAGCGCCGCCTCGATCGAGGCCTCCGAGGTCACATCCATCACGACGGCTTCGGCCGGGGCGGGCATCGCCTCGACCGCTTCCGCCAGACGCGCCTCGTCGCGGCCCGACAGGATGACCCGCGCCCCGGCCCCGCTCAGTTTCTTCGCCAGCGCGAGACCGAGGCCCTCGCTTCCGCCGATGAGCCAATACCGCTTACCTACAAAGTCTCTCATCTCTCGATCCGTCTCAGTGTCGCCACAAGCTCGGCCACCTTGATCCCGAACTTGCGGAACTGGCTCCGATTGATGATCGTGCCATTCTCCAGACGGTACATCCAGTCAATCACATCCAGCACATGCCCCCCTGCGTCATCTTGAAGCCGCAGCCGGTAGCGCAGGCAAAGGGCTGATCCTTCGGCCTTTCCCAGTCCCGTGCCCACGACGTCATCGGCCTGTGCACGCAGCGTCCCATCGTTGCCGAGGGTGAAGCGCCACTCGCGCCGGTCGGTGGCGCCGCTGTCGTAGCGGAAGTGCTCGGTCAGCACGCCCGAGGTTCCGTCCCAGCGCCCCTCCATGTCCGCAACGAACCGCGAGGTGACGCGGCCGGTCGGCCCGTAGATCACGCCCTCGCACAGCAGGGGCCCGGCCAGATCACGCCGCGGGTCAAGCACCGGCCCCTTGCCGGCATAATCCGCCGGCCGCTGCGCCGCGAAGGCCAGCGTCCGGTGACGCACGAGGGCAAGGCCGAGGATCACGAGGGCACCGAGGACGAGGAACAGGAACGGGGTCACGGGTCAGCTCTCCGGAATGGGGGTGGCAAGCAGGAGGAGGATGGCGAAGACCTTCAGCGCGCAGGGCACGAGGGCGTAGAGCACCGACAGAAGGAGGAGCGCGCCCTCGGGCCCGGTGCTGCCCGGCGTGAAGCCGGCCAGTTGCAGCAGCGGCAGGACCGAGGCCGCCGCCAGCGCAAGCGCGAGTTTCGAGGCGAAGGACCAGAGGCCGAAGGCCGTGGCCTCTCCCGATCCCGTGCGTGCGAGATGGCGCGCGAAGATCGCGGGCAGCAGCACCATGTCGGCCCCAAGCGCCGCACCCGACGCCGCGCAGATCAGCGCGAAACCCACGATCTCGCCCGGCCCCAGCGTGAAGGCGAAGACGAAGGAGGCCACGGCCAGCGCCATGCCCGCCAGCAGCACGGGTTTCGCGCCTCGGGTGCGGGCGGCGCGGCTCCAGCCGGGCGCGCTCGCCGCGGCGGCGAGGAAGAACAGCAGAAGCAGCGGTCCCTCCCAGCCGGCGGCGTCGAGGCGGCTTTCGACGAAGAACAGGAAAAGCGTCGAGGTCACCGCCACCGGCGCCGCATTGACCAGAGCCAGCAGCAGAAGCCGCCGGATCATCGGATCGCGCAGCACCGCCCGCAGGTCGGGCCGCGGCGGCTCGGCCAGGCCCGCCCATTCACGGCGCATGGCGAACCATGCCACCAGCGCAAGCCCCGCAAAGCCCCAGGCAAAGAGGGCAAAGCTGCCCAGCACGACCGGCGCGACAGCCGCCAGAGAGACGCCCGCCAAGGCCCCGGCCTCGCGCCAGCCGGCCAGCCGCAGATGCCCGCCCGGTCCCAGCCGCGCGGCCTTGCCCACCCCTTCGGAGTAGAAGGCGATGGTGAGAAAGGAAAAGGCCGAGAAGAGCACGACCAGCATCAGCGCGAACCACAGGAGCGGCGCGACCGGCGGCGTCACGGCAAAGAGGCCCACCATCGCCAGCGCGAGCAGCAGCACCGCCCCCGCCACCATGCCGGCCCTGCGTCGGCGCGTCACCTCGGCCAGCCATCCCAGCGCGGGATCCTGCACCACATCCACCAGCCGGAGCGCGGCCAGCACCGCGCCCAGCGCACCCAGGCTCAGGCCGTATTCGTCCACATAGACCTTCGGCGCATGGATGTAGATCGGCAGGCCCGCAGCCGCGATCAGCCCCGCAAGAAGCGACCACGGCAGAAGCCTCGCCGTCACCGGGTCACGTCTTGCAGCGGCGGCGCCGGCCGGCTGCGGTAGCGGGCGCCCTTCAGCGCGAGCTTCAGCGCCTGCCAGTGGATCAGCGCCAGCACCCGCCGCGAGCCGAAGGGCCGGCGCAGGCAGGCCCGCAGGATGCCGGCGTTCGTCAGCGGCGCCCGGCGCCCCGTCAGTGTGGCATAGAGCCCGCCCTCGGCGAAGTTGTAGTCGATCCAGACCCCCACCCGGTCCTCGCGGATGTCGAAGCGGAAGCGGTAGCCGCCCTCGATCGGCTGGAAGGGCGAGACATGCATGATCTTGGCCGCCGTCAGCGTATCCGTCCGCTCGATGACCGAGCCGTCTTCCTTGGCGCAGAGATACCAGTGACGGTCGCCGAAGGTGTTGCTCACCTCGGCGATGACGGTGCGCAGCGCCCCCTCGGCATCGTGGCAGAGCCAGAAGCTGACCGGGTTGAACACATGCCCCATCACCCGCGGCTGTGTCAGCAGAAGGATGCGTGCGGCCGGAGCCATCCCCTGCGCCGCCAGCACCTCGCGCACCCAGGCGACGCCCCGGCCCTGCCCCGGCTCACCGCCGTAGTCGCGGTCGTGCAGCGCGATCAGGTTGGCCCGGTTCCGCGAGAAGAGCGCGGGCCCCTCGACCGCCTCGGGATCGACGATCAGGTAATCCACCCCGTAGCGGAAGCTGTTCCCGAGCGCGCCCTTGCGCTCATGAAAGGTCTCACCCTGAACATGCTCGGCCCACATGGCGCGCCTCAGGCCGCGACCGGGGTGGCGGCGCGGCGGCGCATCGCCTCGACCACATCCACGGCGCTTGCAAAGCCGTCCTCGTGGAAGCCGTTCCGCATCCAGGCCCCGGCGAACCAGGTCTGCCGCTCGCCGTTCATCATCCGCAGCGCCGCGACGCCCAGCTGCGCGGCCAGATCATAGACCGGATGGCGGAAGGTCACGACGTCATGGACCAGCTCTTCGCGCACCTGCCGGTTGCCGTTCAGCGTCACGAACAGCGGATCGTCCTCGGGGATCGGCTGAAGCGAGTTCATCCAGTAGGTGATGTCGATCGGCGCCTGCGGATCCTCGGGCTCAAGATAGACCCACGAGGCCCAGGCCGCCCGACGCTTGGGCATGACCGACGTGTCCGAATGGAGCACCGCCCGGTTCGGCTGATAGCGCACCGACCCGAGCGCCGAGCGCTCGGCCTCGGTCGCATCCGACAGCAGCCGCAGCGTATCGTCGGAATGGGTGGCGAAGATGACCTCGTCGAACGCCTCCCAATCGCCGCCCTCGGCACGCACGCGCACGCCGCCACCTTCGCGCCGCACGCCCGCCACTCCAGCGCCGAGCCGCAGATCCACCCCGCGCGACGCCATCGACGCCTGCAGGCGGCTCACATATTCGATCGAGCCACCCGCCACCGTGTACCACTGATGCTGCCCGGTGTGCGACAGCAGCGCGTGATTCTCGAAGAACCGCAGCATCGCCTGCGCGGGAAAATCCAGGATCCCGCGCGAGGGCGTGGACCAGATCGCCCCCGAGATCGGCAGCAGATAATAGTCGCGGAACCAGTTGCCCAGTTCGAGCCGCGCCAGAAGCTCGCCGATCGTCATGCGGGGATCGTCGGCATGCTCCATCGCGTGCGCGTTGAAGCGCAGCACATCCATCAGCATGTTCAGGAAGCGCGGATCGAGGGCGTTCCGCTTCTGCGCAAAAACGGCCTTCAGGTCCTTGAGCCCGTATTCCAGCCGCCCGCCGCGCACCGAGGCGCCAAAGCTCATGTCGCTCTTGACGACGGGCACCTTGAGCTCGTCGAAGAGCCGCGTCAGGTGCGGGTAATTCACCTTGTTGAAGACGATGAAGCCCGTATCCACCGGCTGATCGCCGCGCTTGCCGGCCAGAACCGTCCTTGCATGGCCGCCGAGGCGCTTCTCGGACTCGAACAGGACCACCGCGTGATCGCGGGCGAGCAGATGCGCCGCCGCCATCCCCGAGACCCCTCCACCGATTACAGCGACGCGCCGGCGCGCGAACTCAGACGTCTCGAATGGCATGCCCTGCACCTTCCCTCTTATGTGCGGTTGATACGCGGCGTCACGCGGCCCGGATCAGTCGGTCGGGAGTTTTTCTCGATCCGCCCGAGTGATCCAGACGGCCCCGCGGGGCGTAAACAGGGCGTAAGGACCACGGCAGGGACCGACCGAAAAATACGGATGCAAGCGGGCGACCGGTTGCCTATCCTCTCCCGCGGGCGACGAGGGAAAGGCCTGCTGTGACGGACAAGAGTAACGGGACGGACTGGGTGGCACTCATGCGTGCGATCCGGGATCATCGGGACGAGGCAGCCTTCGCGGAGCTGTTCCAGCACTTCGCGCCGAGGGTGAAGGGCTTCCTGATGAAATCCGGCAGCACGGAGTCACAGGCCGAGGAATGTGCGCAGGATGTGATGGCAACGGTGTGGCAGAAGGCTCATCTCTTCGATCCGTCGCGGGCGTCGGCCGCGACCTGGATCTTCACGATCGCGCGAAACCGGCGGATCGACGGGCTGCGGAAATCGCGCCAGCCAGAGCCCGAGGATCTCTTCTGGGGGCCGGACGCCGAGCCCGATCAGGCCGACGTCTATGAAATGCAGCAGGAGAACGACCGCCTCGGCCGCGCGATCGCCCTCCTCCCCGAGGCGCAGCGCGCCCTTATCGAGCGCGCCTTCTTCGGCGACCTCACCCACCGGGAACTTGCGGTCGAGACCGGGCTTCCCCTAGGCACCATCAAGTCGCGCATCCGGCTCGCGCTGGAACGTCTGCGCCAGCACATGAGTTGAACGAGACCATGACGATCCGGCACCATATTTCCGACGCCCTTCTGACGGCCTATGCGGCAGGCTCGCTTCCCGAGGCATTCTCGCTGGTGGTGGCCACGCATCTTTCGCTCTGCGACGACTGCCGCGCGCGGGCGGCGGCCCTCGATGCGGTGGGCGGGCGGCTGATGGAAGAGGCGGCGCCGGTCGCCCTCTCCGAGGGCAGCCTTGCCGCCGTCATGTCCCGGCTTGACCGCCGTATCGAGGTGCCCGCGCGGCCTGCCCGCCGCGCCGATCCCCGCGCCCCCGCGCCTCTGGCCGATTATGTGGGCGGCCGGCTCGAGGATGTCCGCTGGCGGGCGCTCGGCGGTGGCGTGCGGCAGGCGATCCTGCCGACCGGAGGCGAGGCCATCGCGCGGCTTCTGTGGATACCGGGCGGTCAGGCCGTGCCCGACCACGGCCACCGGGGAATGGAGCTGACGCTCGTGCTGCAGGGCGCCTTCCGCGACGAGACGGACCGCTTCGGCCCCGGCGATCTGGAGATTGCCGATCAGGAGCTGGAACATACGCCGGCGGCCGAGGCCGGGATCGACTGCATCTGCCTTGCGGCCACGGACGCGCCGCTGCGCTTCAACAGCTTCCTGCCCAAGCTGGTGCAGCCCTTCTTCCGCATCTGAGCGCGCATTGGTCGTGGGCAGAGGGGCCGTGCATTTCACGACGCGCGAATGACGCGGGCGATCATTCGGCCGCGTCGGTGCGCGGGCTCATGTCCTCGAAGTCGAAATTGTCGAGCCTCCGCGCCTTCTTGCCCGCCTTGCCGGCCGAGATGCGGATCTCTTCCACGTCACGCGCGGCCTGGGTGAAGTGGCGGTCGAGGTTGCCCACCCGGTCCGTCAGCCGGTCGATCTCGCGGCCCAGTTCGGCCAGCTCGCGCCGGATCGCCCCGGCCTGCGCCCGCATGCGTGCGTCCTTCAGCACCGCCCGCATCGTGTTCAGCACCGCCATGCAGGTGGTGGGCGAGACGATCCAGACCCGCGCCGCAAAGCCTTCGCGCACGATGTCGCCGAAGTTGGCATGAAGCTCGGCATAGACCGCCTCGGAGGGCAGGAACATCATCGCCCCGTCCGCCGTCTCGCCCTCGAGGATGTATTTCTCGGCGATGGCGCGGATATGGGCGCGAACGGCCACCCGCATCATCCGCTGCGCCTCCATCTGCGCGGCCGGATTCTCGGCCGCCCTCAGCGCCTCGTAGGCTTCGAGCGGAAACTTCGAGTCGATCACGATCGGCCCCGGCGGCTCGGGCAGATGGATCAGGCAATCGGCCCGCCGCCCGTTCGAAAGCGTCGCCTGCATCGTGTAACTGTCTGAGGGCAAGGCCTTCTGCACGATGTCATGCAGCTGGATCTCGCCGAAGGCGCCCCGCGTCTGCTTGTTGGACAGGATGTCCTGCAGCCCCAGCACGTCGCCCGAAAGCTTCTCGATGTTGGCCTGCGCCCGGTCGATGGTCTCAAGCCGCTGATGCAGATCGCCAAGCGAGCGCGCCGTGCGGAGCGCGGTGCCGTGCAGGCTCTCGGCCATGCCGCGCTGCACCTCGGCGAGCCGCCGCTCCATCAGCTGCAGCATGGCGCCCTGGCTTGAGGCCTGCGCCTCGGAGACATGATGCAGCCCGCCCGCCAGCCGCTCCTGCCCGTCCGAGAGCATCTGCACCTGCTGGCCGAGCCACCCCAGCTCGTTCAGCATCGGCGCGACCATCCGCGCCGACCGCCCGGCCGCGCGCAGGATCAGCAGGAGCATCACCAGAAGGACCAGTCCCGCGCCCACGCCAAGCACCAGCGGGTCGTCCCAGCCGAAGGTCCGGTCGCCGATGCGGATCATTGCGGGCGGGTCATCGCCGGCCGAACAGCCGCTCGATGTCGGCCAGCTTCAGCTCGACATAGGTGGGCCGGCCGTGGTTGCACTGACCCGAGAGGGGCGTCGCCTCCATCTCGCGCAGAAGCGCGTTCATCTCTTCGGCCCGCAAGGCGCGGCCCGAGCGCACCGATCCGTGGCAGGCCATGCGCGAGAGCACGGCATCCATACGGGCCTGAAGCCGGTCAGAGCTGCCCAGATCGGCCAGATCGTCGAGAATGTCGCGCAGGAGCGGCGCCGCCTCGACCTTGCCGAGGATCGCGGGCACCTCGCGCACGGCGACCGCGCCCCCGCCAAAGGGCTCGAGCACGAGGCCGAGGGCCGCCAGCTCGTCCGCCGCCTCGAGAAGCCGGGCGGCATCCGAGGGCGACAACTCGACGATCTCGGGGATCAGCAGCACCTGCCGCGCGATGCCTGACCCGTCGCGCTGCCGCTTGAGCCTTTCATAGACCAGCCGCTCGTGCGCCGCGTGCTGATCCACGATCACGAGGCCGCGGGCGGTCTGCGCAAGGATCCAGTTGCCATGGATCTGCGCGCGCGCCGCCCCGAGCGGACGATCCTCGGCCGCGTCAACGGGCGGCTCCTCAACCCGTGCGGCGGGCGCCTCGGCCAGTCCCGGCATGGCCGCCTGCGGCGCTTGAAAGGCGAAGCTGCGCGCGACCGAGGCGGCGGACGGGCGGTCCATCTGGTAGATGCGCGCGGCGGGCGGGGCCGCGGCCTCGGGCCGGAAGGCCTCGAGCGTTTCCCCGGCGACCGTGGTCGAGGCCCGGTGACCCGCCCCCGCCAGCGCGTGACGCAGCGCGGTGACGATCAGCCCACGCACCTCACCCGACTCGCGGAACCGCACCTCGGCCTTGGCGGGGTGCACGTTCACATCGACCCGCTGCGGATCGCAGATCAGGTTCAGCACGGCCGCCGGATAGCGGTCGCGGCTCAGCACATCCATGTAGCCCGCCCGAAGCGCGCCGAGCAGCATCCGGTCGAGCACCGGACGGCCGTTCACGAACAGGAACTGCGCCACGGCCGAGCCACGCGAATAGGTCGGCAGCGCGGCGTAGCCCTGCAGGCGCAGCCCCTCGCGCGCGACATCGATGCGCAGCGCGTTCTCGGCGAAATCGGCGCCCACGACCCGCGCCACCCGGCGGTGGAGGGCGTCGAAGAGATCCCCCCCCTCGGCCTCGGCGCGGAACAGCAGACGCGGCTCGCCCGCGGAATGGTCCGTCAGGGTAAAGCCCACCTCGGGATCGGCCAGCGCCAGACGGCGGACGACCTCGGCGATGGCCTGCGTCTCGGCGCGGTCGGTGCGCAGGAACTTGAGCCGCGCGGGCGTGGCGAAGAAAAGGTCGCGCAGCTCGACCACCGTGCCCGCCCCCAGCGCGGCGGGGCGCACGGGCTCCATCCGGCCGGCGCTGACGGTCACCGCCGCCCCCTCGCCCCCGGCCACCCGCGAGGTGATCGTAAGCCGCCCCACCGCCGCCAGCGAGGGCAGCGCCTCGCCGCGGAACCCGAAACTGCGGATGTCGAGCAGGTCCGAGCCGTCGATCTTCGAGGTGGCGTGGCGTGACAGGGCGAGCGGCAGATCCTCGGCCGTCATGCCGCAGCCGTCATCGGTCACGCGGATGAGCGTCTTGCCCCCGTCGGCGATGTCCACCGAGACCCGGCGCGCGCCGGCATCGAGCGCGTTCTCGACCAGTTCCTTGACGGCCGAGGCCGGACGCTCCACCACCTCGCCGGCCGCGATGCGGTTGATGGCGGCTTCATCGAGCTGCCGGATTACCGGGCGCGCGGCGCCTATCTTGGGGCTGAGGAGCGTCATGCTACCAGCCTTAGCAGAAGAGCCGCCGCTTCGCCACCGGGAACAACCGATCGGCCTCAGCCGTCGGACGCGAGCCCCTCGGGCTCGCCCACCACGACGAAATGCAGCGCCTCGGGCTTGAGGAGGCGCGCGGCCACGCGCTTGACATCCTCGAGCGTCACCGCCTCGACCTTTGCGTTGCGCGTTACCGGATAGTCGATCGGCAGATCCTCCATCTGCATCCCGACGAGGATGCTGGCGATCGGGCCGTTTCCGTCAAAGCGCAGCGGATAGGAGCCGGTGAGGTAGGTCTTCGTCGCCTCCAGTTCCTCGGCCGTCACGCCTTCGGCCGCCGCGCGGCGCCATTCCTCGCGCACGATCTCGACGGCCTGCCCCACCGTTGCGTTGGAACTGGCGAAGTGCCCCATCATCAGCTCGGCATGGTCCATCGGCGCGAGATAGGACCCGATCCCGTAGGTCAGCCCGCGCTTTTCGCGCACCTCGGTCATCAGGCGCGATCCGAACCGGCCGCCGCCGAGGATCTCGTTCAGGACATAGGCCGGGAAGAAGTCGGGATCGTCGCGCTTGATCCCTTCATGCCCGAAGCGCACGGAGGCCTGCGGGGTCGGAAACTCGACCACCGTCACCCCGCCGCCGATCCGCCACTCGGCCCGCGAGGGCATGGGGGCACCCTCGGCCGGCAGGTCGCCGAGCAGCCGGTCGAGCAGCGTGCCCAGGTCTTCCGCCGTGATGTCGCCCGCCGCCGCGACATAGATCCGGTCGCGGGCGAGCGCGGCACGATGCGCCGCCACGAGGTCGTCGCGCATCAGCGCCCGGACGCTGTCGGGCGTGCCTGACCCGTCGCTGCCGTAGGGATGGGCGCCGAAGGCCTTTTCGTCGAAGGTCCGGCCCGCGATCCGCGTCGGATCCTTGGCATCCGAGGCCAGCCCCGACAGCACCTGCCCCCGCACGCGCTCGATGGCGTCGGCGTCGAACCGCGGCTCGACCAGCGCGAGGCGCAGGAGATCCACCGCCTCGTCCCGGTTCTCGGTCAGGAAGCGGGCCGAGACGGCCACCGCATCCGTGCTGGGTCGGAAGGAAAAGCTGGCGGCCAGCCCGTCGCGGGCCCGGGCAAAGCCCTGCGCGTCGAGATCGCCCGCGCCTTCCTCGAGCAGGCCCGCCATCAGGTTGACGGCCCCCCGCGCGCCCTCGGGATCGAGCGAGGTGCCGCCCCGGAACCGGATCTCGAGCGCGGTGAAGGGCAGGTCGTGCGATTCCACCAGCCAGGCGTGAATGCCGCCGGGCGAGGTCACATCCTGGATCTGGACATCGGCCCGCACCGGCAGGGCGAACAGGATCAACGCAAAGGTCAGGCGCAGCATCATTGGCTTGTCTCCTCGTCGGCCTGCATCAGCCAGCCGGTGACGGCGCGGCGGCGGTCGAAGACCTCGCGCGCGGCGGCCATCACGTCCTCGGGCGTCACCGCCTGCAGCACATCGGGCCAGGCCTTCACGTCCTCGACCGTCAGCCCCGTGGTCAGAGCGGCGCCGTAGCGGCGGGCCAGCCCGTCCACATTGTCACGCGAATATATGTCCTGCGCGCCGAGCTGGATCTTGATCCGCTCGAAATCCTCGGGGTCGGGCCCCTCCTCGAGGAAGCGCGCGACGACCGCATCCATCGCCTCCTCGGCCTCGTCGAGCGGCACGCCGGGCACCGGCACGACCGCAAGCCCGAAGCTGCCCGAGTCGAGCGCCCCGCCATTGTACCAGGCCTGCGCCCAGACGGCGCGGGGCCGCTCGCCGAACTGCAACTCGCGCGCGAGAAGCGATGTGGTGGGGCTGCCCCCCAGAAGTTCGGCCAGGATCGTGAGGGCCGCCGCCTTCTCCTGCGCACCGCTCTGACGGGCGGGCGCAAGGTAGCTGCGCGAGACATAGGGCTGCGCCACGCGCGGATCGGTGAAGGTCAGGCGCCGCTCGGACAATTGCGGCGGTTCCTGCGGGCGCAGCCGCTCGGGCAGGTTCGCCGATGGCTGGAGCGGGCCGTAATGCGCTTCGGCCATGCGCCGCACCTCGGCCGGGTCCACGTCGCCCGCAACCACGAGGATCGCGTTGTTCGGCGCGTAGTAGGTCCGGTAGAAGCTGAAGGCGTCCTCGCGGTCCAGTTGTTCGATCTCGTGCCGCCAGCCGATGATCGGGATGCCGTAGGGGTGGTTCAGGTAGGCCGCCGCGCGGCTCTGCTCGGAAAAGATCGAGCCGGGGTCGCTGTCGATGCGCTGGCTGCGCTCTTCCAGCACCACCTGCCGCTCGGTGCGCACATCCTCTTCGGTCATCTCGAGGTCGCGCATCCGGTCGGCTTCCATCTTCATCATCAGATCGAGCCGGTCGGCCGCGACGCGCTGGAAGTAGGCCGTGTAGTCCCACGAGGTGAAGGCGTTGTCATCGCCGCCCTGCGCCTCGACCGTGGCCGAGAACTCGCCCGCGGCCAGCTCGTCCGTGCCCTTGAACATCAGATGCTCGAGGAAATGGGCGATGCCGGAATGGCCGGGCGGCTCGTCCGCGGCGCCCACGCGATACCAGACCATGTGAGTCACGACAGGGGCGCGGTGATCCTCGATCACCACCACCTCGAGCCCGTTCGGCAGGCGGAAATCGCTCACCGTCTCGGCCAGCGCGGGGAGCGAGAGCATGAGCCAGGTGGCGGCCGGAAGGGCCAGGCGGCGCAGCATCATCATGTCCTTCCAGAAGATGGATCTGCGCGAAAGCTACCGTGGGGCCGCGGCGCCGCAAGTCCCCCTACGGGCTTGTGATCACTCGCGCCCGGCGACAGGCGGCGCCGAGGGGTTGCGCGCGCCCGCCGCACGCCAGCGGGCCAGCTCGGCCTGCTGGTCGAGCGCCATGGGGCGATAGGCGTCGAAATAGACGTTCACGTTGAACACCCGCTCGAGCAGGCGGCCGTCATTGTCCCGCCGCCACTGGTAGTCCTCGGCGGCGAGGGTCGGGCGGATCGTGGCGTCGCGGCCGAAGCGGGTGGCGTGCGCCACGACCGGCGCATCCGCGGCGGGAATGGCGGCCGATGCCGCCGGGCTGCCACCCAGCGCCGCGACCGCATCGCCCAGCGGGTTCGGGTCGGCGCGGTTCGCGCCACCGGGCGTCGGAGGCGGGAGCGCGCCGATCGTCTCGGGGATCTCGAGCGGCTTGACGGGCAGGATGCCGAACTCGTCCGGGCCGGGTCCGCTGGCGCGCAGGTTCATCAGCTTCGGATCTCCGCCGCCACAGCCGGCCAGCAGGAGCATCGCCAGTGCCGCACCCGCCCCTGCGCCTCGAGCTGCCCGCATGCCTCGTCTCCTTGCTGCCTCGTGCCCGTCTTTAGCGCAAAGGTTCCGAGCCGTCACGGGGTCTTTCCGCCCCCGCGCCGGCCCGTGCCGTTCGACTTGCCGTCCGAGGGCTTGCGTTTTGCGGCGCCAGCCGCGGCCTTGCCCGGCGCGGGCTTCGTCTCGCGCGTGAAGAGCACCAGACCGAAGGCGCCCGCAAAGATCGCGATGTCGGCGACGTTGAACGCATAGGGATTCTCGATCCCGCAGCAGGACATGTTGAGGAAGTCCGCCACCGCGCCATACAGAATGCGGTCCACCACGTTGCCGATCGCCCCGCCGATCAGCAGCCCGCCGGAAACGCGCGCCATCCGCGACGGCTCGCT
Organism: Cereibacter azotoformans; assembly: GCF_021391315.1. Taxonomy (NCBI): domain Bacteria; kingdom Pseudomonadati; phylum Pseudomonadota; class Alphaproteobacteria; order Rhodobacterales; family Paracoccaceae; genus Cereibacter; species Cereibacter azotoformans. Next base: position 2,644,033 of record NZ_CP090021.1, read on the forward strand.
GCGCCCGACCCAGCGCCAGACCCAGGCCGAGATCGCCAGCGACACCGCGATCAGGCCCCAGCGCACGATCTCCTGATCGGACGAGCCGATGCCGAAGTTGATGCCCCGGTTCCAGGCCATGCGGAAGGTCAGCCAGGGCGCGACGAGGTCGATCGCCCCCCGGTGCGCCAGCCCGAGCCCCCAGACGACGATCCATTTCGTCGCCTGGTCGATCAGAAAGACGATGAGGGCCGTGAGCGCCGTCAGCCGCATCTCAGTGCCGGAAGTGCCGCTGGCCGGTAAAGACCATCGCAAGGCCCGCCTCGTCGGCCGCCGCGATCACTTCGTCGTCGCGCATCGAGCCGCCGGGCTGGATGATGGCCGTCGCCCCCGCCTCGGCCGCGGCGAGAAGGCCGTCGGCGAAGGGGAAGAAGGCGTCCGAGGCCACGACGGAGCCTTGCGTCAGCGGCTGCGCGAGGCCGAGCGCCTGCGCCATGTCTTGGGACTTGCGCGCGGCGATGCGGGTGGAATCGACCCGGCTCATCTGGCCCGCACCCACGCCCACGGTGGCGCCGTCCTTCACATAGACGATGGCGTTGGATTTGACATGCTTGGCCACGGTCCAGGCGAAGAGCAGGTCGGCCAGTTCCGCGTCCGAAGGCGCGCGCTTCGTCACCACCTTCAGGTCGAGCGCATCGACATGGCCCGCGTCGCGGTCCTGCACGAGGAAGCCGCCCGCCACCTGCTTGAACGCCAGCCCCGGCGCGAGCGGATCGGGCAGGGCCTCGGTGGTCAGCAGGCGCAGGTTCTTCTTGGCGGCGAAGATCGCGCGGGCGTCCTCGTCGGCGCCGGGGGCGATCACCACCTCGGTGAAGATCTCGGTGATCTTCTCGGCGGTCGCCGCGTCGAGCGGTTGGTTCAGCGCGATGATGCCGCCGAAGGCCGAGACGCGGTCGCAGTCGAAGGCGCGCCCGTAGGCCTCGGCCAGCGTCGCGCCCCGCGCCACGCCGCAGGGGTTGGCGTGCTTGACGATCACGCAGGCCGGACCCTCGGAGGGATCGAACTCGGCCACCAGCTCGAAGGCCGCATCGGTGTCGTTGATGTTGTTGTAGGAGAGCTCCTTGCCCTGCCACTGTTTCGCGGTGGCGACGCCCGGCCGGTGCGAGCCGTCGGTGTAGAAGGCCGCCTTCTGGTGCGGATTCTCGCCGTAGCGCATGGTCTGGGCCAGTGTGCCGGCAAAGGTGCGGCGGCGCGGCGCCTCGGACTTCAGCGCCCCGGCCATCCAGGCCGACACCGCCGCATCATAGGAGGCGGTGCGCGAATAGGCCGTCAGCGCCAGCTTCTGCCGGAAGGCGAGCGTCGTGGCCCCGTCGTGCGCGCGCAGCTCGTCGAGCAGCGCCTTGTAGTCGGCCGTGTCGGTCACGACGTTCACGAAGCGGTGGTTCTTGGCCGCCGCCCGGATCATGGCCGGACCGCCGATGTCGATGTTCTCGATGCAGTCATCGTAGGAGGCGCCGCGCGCCACCGCCGCCTCGAACGGATAGAGGTTCACCACCAGCAGATCGATCGGCTCGATCCCGTGCGCGGCCATCGCCACCAGATGCTCGTCATCGTCGCGCAGCGCCAGAAGCCCGCCATGGACCATCGGATGCAGCGTCTTGACCCGGCCGTCCATCATCTCGGGGAAGCCCGTGACCTCGGCCACGTCGCGCACCTTGAGCCCCGCGGCCCGCAGCGTGGCGGCCGTGCCGCCGGTCGAGATCAGCTCCACCTCCAGCTCGGCCAGGGCGCGTGCGAGGTCGAGGAGCCCCGACTTGTCGGAAACCGACAGAAGGGCGCGGCCAACGGGAACAAGATTCGTCATCACATTGCCTCCAGGTCAAAGCCAGGTCAGGGCCGGGTCGCGGGGGGATCGTCCCGGTCCAGGTCACGAATGGCCAGCGGAGTATCCTCTGTCTTGGCCAAGGTCCAGCCGATCCGGGCCTCGTGCCCCACAAGAACGGCGTGGAGGACGATCTGCTTCGTGGCGCGGGGGAGCATGTGGGCACGGTCGAGATAGACCGAAGGATCGAGCGTCAGCCGCGCCGCGCCCTCGAACCGGAAGGTCCATCGCTCGCCGCTGGCGAGCGTCAGCCCCACGCCGAGCCCGGCGGGCTCGAGGCTCGCCCGCACGTCCGCATGCAGGTGAAACCGCAGGGCGAGGCAAATGCCCTGCCCGCGCGCCGACTTGAGGACGGCGTCGAGCCGCTTCTTCTCGGCTGGCGTCAGGGCGGCGAGCGTGTCCGAGCCCGAGAGGCTGCGCCCGTCGGGCGCCAGCAGCAGCTCGCGCCGGTGGGTCAGGCCGTGCGTCTCGGCCCATCCGGCATGGACCAGGCTGAGCTGCGTCCCCGCCGCGCCGCGCTGGCGGTGCGCGGAAAGGACGCGGGCCCGCTCGGTCATCTCCTCGCCCGACCGGCCGAGACGGGACGAGGAAAAGCCTTCGATCGCCAGCGTCGAATGCGAGGGAGTCGCGCGTCCCGCCCGGTGCCATTCCGTGCCCCATGCCCGGCCCGAACCGCAGGAGACGACGACCGGCCGCCGGCCCGAACTCATCTCGAAGGCCAGCGTCGAGGCATGGGCGTGGGGACCGGCCGGAGGGTCCGCCGCATCGACCAGCACGCTCGTCCGCCCGGCCGAGAGGCGCAGGAAGCCCATGGCCGCACCCTCGGCGGGAACGGCGGGCACCGCCGCGGTGGCGAGGGCGCGCTCCACCCTCTCGGCCACGGTGCGGCCGCCGCCGTGGAACCGGGCGAGCCCGCCGTCGGAATGCCTGAGGGCGCGCAGGACGGGCACTATCCGGTGGATGGCCGCGCGGTGGGCCTCGGCCACCGGACGGCCCGCGGCCACAAGGGCCGCCTCGGCCTCGGCCAGGATGGCGAACAGCTCGGCCAGTTCCTCGGGGCTGCGCGAGGCGACGGCGCCGTGGGCATCGACCTGCGCCTCGGCCTCTCGCCCCAGCGCCACGGCGGCGGCGGTCACATGGCGCTCCATCCCCTCGAGCGCGAGGCCTGCGCGCAGGATCGCCGACAGCGCCTCGATCCGGGCGGGGCCGCGGACGCTGGTCCAGCGCCGCTCGAGGAAGCGGAGCGTCTGCGAGGCCGCGCGGGCCAGCGTCGCCTGATCGCGCTCGCCGGCCTCGGCCAGCAGCGCCGCATGGCTCATCCAGCGCCCGAGCCGGTGCGCCGCGAGCGCGGGGGTCCAGCCCGGTCCCCGGCCGCGGCCAAAGCGGGCGATCCAGCGGAAGGTCCAGTCGCGCGCAAGGGCCCGCGCGGGGCGGTCGCCCAGCCCTGCGAGATCATCGAGCCAGCCGAAACCATGGGCGTCGGCAAGCTGGGCGGCGCCGGCCCCCGGCAGGTCCCACGGCGCCGTGCCGGGCGCCTGCACCAGCCGCCCCTCGACAAGGTAGGTGCCCGCGACCAGCCAGCGCCCGCGCTCGGGCAGGCCGAGGCAGCCGGGCTCTGGCAGAAGCGTGAAGCGGCGCGCCGGGCGGCTGAGCCGCGCGCGCCAGACCGCGAGCCGATCGAGAAGCGCGACCCTGCCCTCGCTCACACTGCCCCCGCTCCGCTCTTCCGGCTCATGGTTTGCGCACCCGCACCATGTAGAAGCCGTCCATGCCCCCGGCCTCGGCCCAATGGTCGGGGCGCAGGCGCAGTCCGCCCTCGGGGCCGACCCAGCCGGGCTCGACCCCCGCCAGCGACGGGGGCTCGACCCTGAGGGCGGGGTGACGTTCGAGAAGCGCCGAAAGCTGCGCCTCGCCCTCCTCCTCGAGGAGCGAGCAGGTGCAGAAGACGAGGCGTCCACCGGGCTTCAGCATCCCGAGCGCCCTGTCCAGCATCGCGGACTGAAGCGCGACCAGCGCCGGCAGTTCGCTGCCGTCCTTGACGAAGGGCAGGTCGGGATGGCGGCGGATCGTGCCGGTGGCCGAGCAGGGCGCATCGAGCAGGACCGCATCGAACGGCCCGCCCTGCCAGGCCAGAAGATCGGCGGCCACCACCTCGGCCTGCAGCCCGGTGCGGGCCAGGTTCTCGCGCAGCCGGACGAGGCGTGGCTCGGACAGGTCGAGCGCCGTCACCTCGGCGCCCGCGGCGGCGAGCTGGAGCGTCTTGCCCCCGGGGGCCGCGCAGAGATCGGCGATCCGCTCGCCCGGCTGCGGGTCGAGCAGCCGCACGGCCAGCGCCGCGGCCGCATCCTGCACCCACCAGTCGCCCGCCTCGAAACCCGGAAGGGCCGAGACCTGCCCCGGCTCGCGCAGCCGGAAGCTGCCGGTGGGCAGCGGCTCGCCCGGCGCGATGCGCCCCGGCTTCGCCGTCAGGTCGAGCGGAGGTGCCGCGGCCTGCACCGCCTCGATGGCCGCCACCACGCCGCGGCCCCAGCGCCGGACGAGCGGCTGGCGGAGCCACATCGGCATCGGCCGGGCGGGCAGGCCGGCAAAGGAGGCGGGCGCGATCTTGCGCAGCACCGCATTGACCAGCCCCGCCAGATGCTGCGTGCGGCGCCCGCGCCGGGCCAGATCCACGGCGGCATTGACCACGCCGTGCGGAGCGGCGCCCTCGACCGCCATCTCGACCACGGCGAGCCGCAGGATGTTGCGCACCGTGAGCGGGGGCGCCTTGCGGAGATGCGCTGAAAGCAGCCGGTCGGCCGGGTCGAGATGGCGCAGCGCCGTCAGCGCCAGCCGCTGCGCCCGCGCGCGCTCGGCCGGGCCGGCGGACGGAAGCTCGCCCACCGCCTGCGACAGGAGCCTCCGCTCGCCCAGCACCGCATCGAGAAGCGCCACCGCCATGCCCCGCGCCTCGTCCGCCATGCCGCCTCCTTGTTCCGCCGCTCTCCGGCGGTATATCATGCGGCAAGCCCTTACAAGGAAGCCCGACATGACCGAAGAGACCCGCAAGGACCTTCCGCCCGAGGCGTTGCGCGCGCTGGCCGAGGCCGAGGAGCGCCGCCGGCAGGCCAAGGCGCTCGACCTGCCGAAGGAGATCGGCGGGCGCAACGGGCCCGAGCCGGTGCGTTTCGGCGACTGGGAGAAGAAGGGGATCGCAATCGACTTCTGACCGCGCCCGAGGGGCCGGCCGCCGGGGCTCTGCCCCGGACCCCGGGATATTTCCGCCAGAATGAAAGGGCAGGCCTGGCGAGCGCGCGACGGTTCGGGCGGGTCAGAGGCCCAGGACGTCGATCATGTCATACTGGCCCGGACGCTTGTCCTGGCCCCAGAGCGCCGCCCTGAGGGCGCCGCGCGCGAAGATCGCCCGGTCGGTGGCGACGTGGCGCAGCACGATGCGCTCTCCGGCCGCGGCGAAGATCACGTCATGTTCGCCCACGATGTCGCCGCCTCGGATGGCCGAGAAGCCGATGCTTCCCGGCGCACGGGGGCCGGTGATGCCGTCGCGGCCCGAGACACGGGCGCGGTCCAGATCCGTCCCCCGGCCGCGGGCCGCGGCCTCGCCCAGCATCAGCGCCGTGCCGGAGGGCGCGTCCACCTTCATCCGATGGTGCGCCTCGACCACCTCGATGTCCCAGTCGGCATCGAGAGCTTCGGCCACCTTCTGCGTGAGCCGGGTGAGCAGGTTCACCCCGAGGCTCATGTTGCCGGCCCGCACGATGACCGCGTGATGGGCCGCCCATTCGAGCTTTTCGAGATGGGCGGGATCGAGCCCGGTGGTGCCGATCACATGGACGGCGCGGGCCTGGGCCGCCAGTTCGGCGAAATGCACCGTCGCCTCGGGGGAGGTGAAGTCGATCACGGCCTGCGCCTGGGCGAAGGCCTCGAGCGGGTCGTCGGTAACGGTGACGCCGATCGCGGCGCCTCCCATGGCGGCGCCGGCGTCGCGGCCGACCCACTCGCTGCCCGGCCGCTCGACCGCGCCCACGAGGCGGGCCTTGTCCGAGGCGAGCACGGTCCTCATCAGCATCTGGCCCATCCGGCCCGAGGCCCCGGTGACGACGATACCCGGCAGATCCGACATGACGCGCTCCCTTGCTTTTGCGCCTTCCTAGCGGCTTCGCACGGCGCGCGCAAAGGGCGGTGCGACGGGGGCGTGCCCGGCGGGCGGCGGACGGGGGGGGACGGGTGGGGGACGGGGGTGCGGCTGCGTCGAGACCGGTCCCTGCAAGCGGCGTTGCGGGGCGGCGCGAAACGGCCTACATGGGCCGGATGGCACACAGATCCCACACCGGCACCGGCCCCTCGCAACGCCAGCTTCGCGTCGGCGAACTGATCCGCCGCACGCTTGCGGACGTGCTCAACCGTGGCGAGATCCACGATCCTGACCTGAACCGGATGTCGATCACCGTGGGCGAGGTGCGCTGCTCGCCCGACCTGAAGGTGGCGACCGTCCATGTCATGCCGCTGGGCGGCAAGGATGTGGAGGAAGCGATCGCGCTTCTGTCGAAGCACCGCGGCGAGCTGCGCCACCACATCACCCGGCAGATGACGCTGAAATACGCGCCGGACCTGCGCTTCCGGCCGGACGAGACCTTTGACCGGCTGGACGAGACGAGACGGCTGTTCTCGGACGAGACGGTGCAGCGCGACATCCGCGGCAGCGGGGACGGAGATGAGGACTAGGCTCGTCGCGCTCGCCCTCGCGCTCTGGCCGGCGGCCTGTGCGACGGCCGAGCCGGCCTGCCGTGACCTGACCTTCGAGGGCACGCGCTACAGCCTGTGCGAAGCACAGGCCGGCGACGACATCCGCCTGTTCCAGACCGCGCCCGACGGCAAGCCCTACGGCAGCTTCGAGCGGATCAACAGCGCGCTGGCGCCCGAGGGGCGGCAGCTTGCCTTTGCGATGAACGCGGGCATGTATCACGCCGACCGCCGGCCGGTGGGGCTGCTGGTCGAGGAGGGCTTTGAGCGTGCGCCGATCGTGACCTCGGCCGGGCCGGGCAATTTCGGGATGCTGCCCAACGGCGTCTTCTGCGTGGGCGAGGGCTATCGCGTGATCGAGTCGCGCGCCTTTGCGGCCGAGCGGCCCGCCTGCCGCTTTGCCAGCCAGTCGGGCCCGATGCTGGTGATCGGGGGCAAGCTGCATCCGCGCTTTCTGGTGGACAGCGATTCGCGCTATGTGCGCAACGGCGTGGGCGTCAGCGCCGACGGCAGCCGCGCCGTCTTCGCGATCTCGAATCGCCCGATCACCTTCCACGAGTTCGGACGCCTCTTCCGGGATGCCCTGGAGCTGCCCGACGCACTCTATTTCGACGGCTCGATCTCGCGCCTCTACGACCGCGGCGCGCGCCGGTCGGACTGGGGCACGCCGATGGGCCCCATCGTGGGGCTGGTGGTTCCTACGCCCTGACCTCGGGCGCCGTTGACGCGACCGGCGCGAGGGGCTAGCAGGCGGCCTTCTTTCTGGAGGGACGAGCATGGGACGGACGCGCAAGGGCCGGGCGATCTCTGGCTGGCTGGTGGTGGACAAGCCCGCGGGCATGACCTCGACCGCGGTCGTGAACAAGGTGCGCTGGGCGCTCGGGGCGCAGAAGGCGGGCCATGCGGGAACGCTCGACCCGGATGCGACGGGGGTTCTGGCCGTCGCGCTGGGGGAAGCCACCAAGACCGTTCCCTACATCACCGATGCGCTGAAATGCTACCGCTTCATGGTGCGGCTGGGCGTGGGCACGCGGACGGACGATGCGAGCGGCGAGGTGATCGCCACCTCGGAGGCGCGGCCGGAAGACCCGGAGATCGAGGCGGCGCTGGCGGCCTTCCGCGGCGAGATCATGCAGGTGCCGCCCCAGTTCTCGGCGGTGAAGGTCGAGGGCGAGCGCGCCTATGATCTCGCGCGCGAGGGCGAGCGGCTGGATCTTGCCGCCCGGCCGCTCTGGGTCGAGAGCCTCGAGCTGATCTCCCGGCCGGATGCGGACCATGTCGAACTGGAGATGGTCTGCGGCAAGGGCGGCTATGTCCGTTCGATCGCCCGCGATCTCGGGCAGGCGCTGGGCTGCCGCGGCCATGTCGAGTGGCTGCGCCGGACCTGGTCGGGGCCGTTCGAGGCCGAGGAGGGGATCTCGGTCGCGACGATCGACGAGCTGGCCAAGAGCGAGGAACTGCTCACGCATGTGATGCCGCTGGCCTGCGGGCTGGCCGATCTGCCGGAGCTGCCCGCCACGGCCGAGGGCGCCGCGCGGCTGAAGTGCGGCAACCCCGGCATGGTGATCGCCTCGGACGTGGAGTTCGGCGAGGAAGCCTGGGCCAGCTTTCAGGGCCAGCCGGTCGCGGTCGGGATCTACAAGGCCGGAGAGCTGCATCCGACGCGGGTGTTCAACCTCTGAGCGGCAGTCTGCGGCCGCACTCCGTCACATCCGAGGCCGCCGCGGATGCGGGCGGCGGGGCAACCGCGTTCCACGCGCGGCGGCCCCTTCGGAACAACCCTCCACCGGCGCGGCGAAAATGGGGAAACACGCCGCGCCGGAACGGGTTAAGCTGCGGCAACCGAGAGTGACAGGAGAAGCATCATGGATGCCCAGAAGATCCGGACGACCGAGGGCCGCGGCAGGCTCTACGACAGCGTGCTCGACACGGTGGGCAACACGCCCGTCATCCGCATCAACAATCTCTCGCCCAAGGGCGTGACGATCTATGTGAAGGCCGAGTTCTTCAACCCCGCCGCTTCGGTGAAGGACCGGCTGGCGCTGAACATCATCGAGGCGGCGGAACGGTCGGGCAAGCTGAAGCCGGGGATGACGGTGGTCGAGGCGACCAGCGGCAACACCGGGATCGGCCTTGCGATGGTCTGCGCGCAGAAGGGCTATCCGCTGGTCATCACCATGTCCGAGGCCTTCTCGGTCGAGCGGCGGCGGCTGATGCGGCTCCTGGGCGCCAAGGTCGTGCTGACGCCACGGGCGGGCAAGGGCTTCGGGATGTATCGCAAGGCGCAGGAGCTGGCCGAGGCGAACGGCTGGTTCCTCGCCAGCCAGTTCGAGACAGACGCCAACGCCGACATCCACGAATCGACCACTGCGCGCGAGATCGTGGCGGATTTCGAGGGTCAGCGGCTCGACTGGTTCGTGACCGGCTACGGCACCGGCGGGACGGTGACGGGTGTGGCGCGCGTCCTGCGCCGCGAGCGCCCCGAGGTGAAGATCGTGCTGAGCGAGCCCGCCAATGCCCAGCTCGTCGGATCGGGCGTGCCGCAGGAGCGGAATGCGGACGGGACGGCGGCCTCGGGCCACCCGGCCTTCGAGCCGCATCCGATTCAGGGCTGGACACCGGACTTCATCCCGAAGGTGCTGCAGGAGGGGCTCGACGCCGCGGCTTATGACGAGCTGATCCCGGTCTCGGGCGAGGACGGGATGAAGTGGGCCAGGGAACTGGCGGCCAGGGAGGGCATCCTCACCGGGGTCTCGGGCGGCTCGACCTTTGCGGTGGCGCTGGAGGTGGCCAGGCGGGCGCCGGAAGGGTCGGTGATCCTCGCGATGCTGCCCGACACGGGCGAGCGCTACATGTCCACCCCGCTTTTCCAGGCCATCGGCGAGGACATGGACGAGGAAGAACAGGCGCTTTCGGCCTCGACCCCGAGCTTCCAACTCTGAGGCGGACCGACCGGGCGGAGGCGCCGCGCGAGGGGGCATCGAACCCCCTCGCGCGGCCCTGCCGGGGACGAACCGATCCGGGGCCTCGGCTACGGAACCGGCGCCCCTGCCCTTGCCGGCGCGGCCGCCCGGGTGGAGGCGGCCGAACCCGCGCCCTTGCCCTTCCCGGCGCGGCCGCCTAGGTGGAGGCGGCCGAACCGGAGGGCAGATGATCACGCGCAGCTTCGTGAAGGGCGATGCGCCCTCGACCGCCGTCTATTCCGACTGCGAACGCTACCGCTATCTGTTGACGCGCATCTGGGACCCGGCGGGGGCGAAGGCGCTGTTCATCATGCTCAACCCCTCCACGGCCACCGAATACCAGAACGACCCGACGGTGGAGCGCTGCGAGCGGCGGGCCCGGGCGCTCGGGTTCGGGGGGTTCCGTGTCTGCAACATCTTTGCCTGGCGGGACACCGACCCGAAGAAGATGCGCGCGGCGCCCGATCCGGTGGGCAATCCCGAGAATGACGAGGCGATCGCCCACTCTGCCCCCTGGGCCGACCGGATCGTCTGCGCCTGGGGCACGCACGGCGCCTTTCTCGACCGGGGGCGGCAGGTCGAGGCGCTGCTCCGGGCGACCGGCCTGCCGCTCCACCATCTCGGGTTGAACCAGGACGGCCAGCCGAGGCACCCGCTCTACATCGGCTATCACCAGCCGCCGATCCTCTGGGAGTGACGCCGCCGCCGCCCGCCACGGATCGCCCGCGCGCCACCCCTCGGCGGAGAAGACGCTTTCCTTTCAGGCGTTTTTCCCGTATAGGCGCGCATCCGCCCCTGGTGGCGGAGCTACAGGGCCCTGCTGGACGACATCCCGGCTTGCGCCGTCACACACAGAACATGGAGTATCCGATGTCGATCACCGTCGAAGAAAAAGCCCGTCTCATCAAGGAATACGCCACCAAGGAAGGCGACACCGGCTCGCCGGAAGTCCAGGTGGCGATCCTCAGCTCGCGCATCGCGACGCTGACCGAGCACTTCAAGTCCCACAAGAAGGACAACCACTCCCGTCGGGGTCTCCTGATGATGGTGGCGCAGCGCCGCAAGCTGCTCGACTACCTCAAGAAGAAGGAAGAAGCCCGCTACACCGCGCTGATCGCGCGTCTGGGCCTCCGCCGCTGACCTTGAAGCGCGCCCTGCGGGGCGCGTTTTCCTATTCCGGATGCGGGGAGGCTTCTCCGCGGATGACGGCCTCCCCGACGGGCTCCGCGGGACAGGCCACGGCATGAGACAGGAGCCACGGGCATGCGGCCCGTACGCAACAGGCCGGGCGGAGGGTCCCCCGGTCAGGACAGGAAACGAGATGTTCAACGTTACAAAGAAATCGATCGAATGGGGCGGCGAGACGCTGACCCTCGAGACCGGCAAGGTCGCCCGTCAGGCGGATGGCTCTGTCATCGCCACGCTGGGCGAGACCTCGGTCATGGCCAACGTGACCTTCGCGAAAGCCGCGAAGCCGGGCCAGGACTTCTTCCCGCTCACGGTTCACTACCAGGAACGCTATTACGCCGCGGGCAAGGTGCCCGGCGGCTTCTTCAAGCGTGAAGCCCGCCCCTCCGAGAAGGAGACGCTGACCTCCCGCCTGATCGACCGCCCGATCCGCCCGCTGTTCGTGGACGGCTTCAAGAACGAAGTGCTGCTGATCGTCACCGTGCTCAGCCATGACCTCGTGAACGAGCCCGACATCGTGGCGATGATCGCCGCCTCGGCGGCGCTGACGATCTCGGGCGTGCCCTTCATGGGTCCGATCGGGGCCGCGCGCGTGGGCTATGCCAACGGCGAATATGTGCTGAACCCCGACGTCGATGACATGCAGAAGCTGCGCGAGAACCCCGAGCAGCGGCTGGATCTGGTGATCGCCGGCACCAAGGACGCCGTGATGATGGTCGAATCGGAGGCTTACGAGCTGTCCGAGGCCGAGATGCTGGGCGCCGTGAAGTTCGGCCACGAGGCGATGCAGCCGGTGATCGACATGATCATCGACTTTGCCGAGGAAGCCGCGAAAGAGCCCTTCGACTTCTCGCCGCCGGACTATGCCGCGCTCTACGCCAAGGTGAAGTCGCTCGGCGAGGCGCAGATGCGCGCCGCCTTCGCGATCCGCGAGAAGCAGGAGCGGGTGAACGCCATCGACGCCGCCCGCGCCGCGATCAAGGCGCAGCTGTCGGACGCGGAACTGGCCGACGAGAACCTCGGCACCGCCTTCAAGAAGCTGGAAAGCTCGATCCTGCGCGGCGACATCATCAACGGTGGCGCCCGCATCGACGGCCGCGACACGAAGACCGTCCGCCCGATCATCTCGGAGACGAGCGTCCTGCCGCGCACCCACGGCTCGGCGCTCTTCACCCGCGGCGAGACTCAGGCGCTGGTCGTGACCACGCTCGGCACCGGCGAGGATGAGCAGATCATCGACGCGCTGCACGGCAACTCACGCTCGAACTTCCTGCTGCACTACAACTTCCCGCCCTACTCGGTCGGCGAAGTGGGCCGCTTCGGACCTCCGGGCCGGCGCGAGATCGGCCACGGCAAGCTGGCGTGGCGCGCGCTGCAGGCGGTGCTGCCGGCCGCGACCGACTTCCCCTACACGATCCGCGTCGTGTCCGAGATCACGGAATCGAACGGCTCGTCCTCGATGGCGTCGGTCTGCGGCGGGTCGCTCTCGATGATGGATGCAGGCGTGCCGCTGAAGGCGCCGGTCGCAGGCGTGGCCATGGGCCTCATCCTCGAGGATGATGGCAAATGGGCGGTGCTGACCGACATCCTCGGCGACGAGGATCACCTCGGCGACATGGACTTCAAGGTGGCGGGCACCGAGAACGGCATCACCTCGCTGCAGATGGACATCAAGGTCGCGGGCATCACGCCGGCGATCATGGAGCAGGCCCTCGCGCAGGCGAAGGACGGCCGGATGCACATCCTCGGCGAGATGTCGAAGGCGCTGTCCTCGGCCAATTCCTTCTCGGCCTATGCGCCGAAGATCGAGACGCTGACGATCCCGACCGACAAGATCCGCGAAGTGATCGGCTCGGGCGGCAAGGTGATCCGCGAGATCGTGGAAACGAGCGGAGCCAAGGTCGACATCAACGACGACGGCGTGATCAAGATCGCCTCGAACGATCAGGCGGCCATCAAGAAGGCCTACGACATGATCTGGTCGATCGTGGCGGAGCCGGAAGAGGGCCAGATCTACACCGGCAAGGTGGTGAAGCTGGTCGATTTCGGAGCCTTCGTGAACTTCTTCGGCAAGCGCGACGGTCTGGTGCATGTCAGCCAGATCGCCAACAAGCGCCTGACGCACCCCAACGAGGTGCTGAAGGAAGGCCAGGAAGTGAAGGTCAAGCTGCTCGGCTTCGACGAGCGCGGCAAGGTCCGCCTCGGCATGAAGATGGTCGATCAGGAGACCGGGCAGGAGATCGCGCCCGAGAAGAAGGAAGAGGCCACCGAGGCCTGATCTTCCGGGCGCCTGCCGCTCAGGCTTTGGCCCCGTCGCATCCGCGGCGGGGCCTTTTGCTGTCCCGCGGACCGCAGATGGTTCAGAGGCCGCCCATCTCGCAGATCACGCGCCATTCCTCGTCGCCGACCGGCTGGACCGAGAGGCGCGAATTGGTGACGAGCACCATGCCGGCCAGCCGCGGCTCGGCCTTGATGGCCTCGAGCGTGACGGGCCTCGGCATCGGCTCCACCGCCCGGACCGTCACGCAGTCCCAGCGCGGATCGTCGGCGGTGGAATCGGGCGCGGACAGGCCGCAGACCTCGACGATGCCCACGACTTCCTTGCCGATGTTGGAATGGTAGAAGAACCCGCGCTCGCCGAGTTTCATGGCCCGCATGTGGTTGCGCGCCTGATAGTTGCGCACGCCGGTCCATTCCTCTCCGGCCTGGCCCCTGGCCTGCTGCTGCTCCCACGACCAGGCGTCGGGCTCGGACTTGAACAGCCAGAAGGCCATCAGCCCACCACCTTCTTCCACTCCGAGATCGTCACGCTCTCGAACAGCCCCGCCCGGGCGTAGGGATCGCCAGCGGCCCAGGCCTCGGCATCGGCCAGCGTCTCCACCTCGAGCACCACGAGAGAGCCGGTCATCTGCCCCTCGGGCGAGAGGAACGGACCGGCCATCTCGACCACGCCGGTTTCGGCGATATAGGCAAGGTGGGCGGCGCGGTTGTCGAGCCGGGTCTGGAGCGCACCGGGCCGGTCGGTGCAGATCAGGGCCACGCGCATGGGCTACTCCTGTTTCAGGGGGCGGGACAAAAGGGTCTGGATGGCTTGCGGCAGCGTCACGCGCCCGTCGATCAGCGCATCCACCATCGCCGTGATCGGCATGTCGATTTCGCGCCGCGCGGCCAGCGCCACGACCGCCGCCGCCGTCGCCCGGCCCTCGACCGTCACGGCGGGATCGAAGCCCGCGCCCGCGCCGAGCGCCTGCCCGTAGCGGAAGTTCCGCGACTGTTCGGAGGTGCAGGTCAGCACCAGATCCCCCAGCCCCGACAGGCCCGCGAGCGTATCGGCGCGCGCCCCGAGCGCCAGCGCCAGCCGCTGCATCTCGGCATAGCCCCGCGTCATCAGGGCGGCCCGCGCGGATTGCCCGAGGCCCGCGCCGATGACGACGCCCGCGGCGATGGCGATCACGTTCTTCAGCGCGCCGCCCAGCTCGGCCCCCACCGTATCCGTCGTGCGGTAAAGCCGGAGCGTCGCCGTCGAAAGCTGGCGTTGCAGCGCCTCGCCCGCGGCCTCGTCCGCGGTGGCAAGGGTCAGGGCGGTCGGCAGTCCGCGGGCGATGTCGGCGGCAAAGCTCGGCCCCGTCAGGATCGCGGCCGTGGCGCGCGGGCAGGCTTCGGCGATCAGCGCGGTCGGGCCGTGGCCGGTGGCAAGATCCACGCCCTTGCAGCAGGCGACCAGCGCCCGGCCCTCGAGTTGGGCCGCATGCTCCCGCAGAAGCCCGCCCAGGGCCTGCATGGGCACCGCAAGCAGCACGGTCGGCTCGGTGACGGTTTCGATGTCCGACGTCAGCCGCACCAGCGGGGGAAGCTCCAGCTCGAGCTTCGCCACGCCGCGCCGCGCCCAGAGTGTTACGGGCTGCTCGCGTCCGAGGGTGACGGCAAGGGCCGTGCCAAAAGCGCCTGCGCCGAGGATGCCGATCATGCCTTTGCCCCCTTCCTGCCCGACCCGATCAGGGCCGGCGCGCTCTGGTCGAGCGGCCAGCGCGGACGGGCCTGCAGATCCATCCCGTCGCGACCGCCCGCCCGAAACCTCTCGATGCCCGCCCAGGCGATCATGGCCGCATTGTCCGTGCAAAGCCGGAGCGGCGGGGCGAGGAAGCGCACGCCCGCCTCCTCGGCCACGCGGGTCAGCGCCGCGCGGATCGGCCCGTTGGCCGCCACCCCGCCGGCCACCGCCAGCGCGGGCACGGGCGCCTGTTCCTCCGCATAGATCGCGAGCGCGCGGCGGGTCTTTTCCGCCAGCACATCCACCACGGCCGCCTGAAAGCCCGCGCAGAGATCGGCCCGATCCTGCCGCGTGATCCCGCCCTTCTCCGCCACGATCCCGTCGCGGGCCCGGAGCAGCGCGGTCTTCAGCCCCGAGAAGGACATGTCGCACCCCGGCCGGTCCAGCATCGGTCGCGGAAAGGCGAAGCGGCGCGGATCGCCCGTGGCCGCCTCGGCCTCGACCGAGGGGCCTCCGGGTTGCGGCAGGCCCAGAAGCTTGGCGGTCTTGTCGAAAGCCTCGCCCGGCGCATCGTCGATGGAACCGCCAAGGCGCGAGAATGCTTCCGCTCCACGAGCGATCAGGAACTGGCAATGACCTCCCGACACGAGAAGCATCAGATAGGGAAAGGCAAGCGCGTCGGTCAGCCGTGGTGTGAGCGCGTGGCCCGCGAGGTGATTCACCCCCACGAGCGGCAGGCCCGTTCCCGCCGCCAGCCCCTTGGCCAGCATCACGCCCGACAGCACGCCCCCGATCAGGCCCGGCCCCGCCGTCACCGCGATCCCGTCGAGATCGCCAAGACCCAGCCCGGCCTCCTGCAGCGCGCGTTCGACGCAGAGGTCGAGCCGCTCGGCATGGGCGCGAGCCGCGATTTCCGGCACCACGCCGCCGAAGGGCGCGTGAAGCGCGGCCTGCCCGTCCACCACCGAGGACAGGATCTCGGCCCGCTCGGCCGCGCGCACCACGGCCGCCGCGGTGTCGTCGCAGCTGCTCTCGATGCCGAGGAAGGTGAGCGGGTGAGACATGGGGCGCCGTTGCCGAAGGTTCTGACCGCAGGTAACACCTTGCTCATGGCCCCACAATCCCGCCCCCTCCTTCCGGCCGTCCTTCTCACCCGCCCCGAGGCGCAGGGCGCGCGCTTTGCCGTGGCGCTGCGCGAGGCGCTCGGGCCGGTGCGGCTGGTGACCTCGCCGCTGATGGTGCCCGAGTTCCTCTCTCCCCCGATTGCGCTGCGGCCCGAGGCGCTGATCTTCACCTCCGAGACCGGCGTGGAAGGCTTTCGCCGCCTCGCCGCGCCCGGATTGGCGGGCGTGGGTCGCGCCTGGTGCGTGGGCAACCGCACCGCGCGGGCCGCGCGGGCCGCGGGGCTGGATGCGCAGTCGGCCGAAGGCGATGCCGAGGCGCTGATCGCCGCCATCGTCGCCGCGGGCGAGAGGGGGCCGCTCCTTCACCTGCGGGGCGCGGAGTCGCGCGGAGAGGTGGCGCCCCGGCTTGCGGCGCAGGGGCTCGTGGTGGTGGAGGCCGTGGTCTATGACCAGCGCCCGCAACCGCTGTTGCCCGAGGCGCTGGCGCTGCTGGCCGGCGGGGCGCCGGTGCTGGCGCCGCTGTTCTCGCCTCGGACGGCCCGGCTGCTGGGGCTCGAACTGGCGCGGGCGGGTGTGGCCCCGCAGCTCTGGGTGGCCGCGATGAGCCCGGCCGTGGCCGAGGCCGCCGGCGCTCTCTTTCCGGCCCGTCTGCGCGTCGCGGCCCGTCCCGATGCCGAGGCGCTTCTCGATGCGGTCAAGGCGCTACTTGACGCAGAGGCAGATGCTTGAGGCAACCCGCCGCAGTCGCTAGGGTGACTGCGGTCACAAAACACCTGAAAAACTGGAAGGCACGGCGATGTCAGAACCGGAGTCCCGCGAACCTGGTGAGAAGAATCGGGACGACGACGCGCCCGATCCCCAGTCCCTTTCCAACCCGGAACCTGTGGAGGCGCGAGAGCCCGCCGAACCCGCACCCGCCGAATCAGGGGCCGAGGGTCTGACCACGGAGGGCGCCACCGCCGAACCCGCCGATCGGGATCGCACGCTGCCCGACGAAGCCGAGATCATCGCCGAGATGCCGCCCGCCCACGACCGCGAAGAGCTGGACGAGCCGGCGCCCGTGCCCCCGCCGCCACCGCGCAAGCCCGAGCCGCAGCGCAGCGGCAGCGGGCCGGCCGGCTTCGTGCTGCTTCTCGTGGGTGGGATTGCAGGCGCGGCGGGCGGTTTCGCCTATTCCCGCCACGCCCAGCCCGACTGGCCGCTTGCCAACTACGGCCAGACCGACCAGTCCGCGGCGCAGCAGCGCGAGATCGAGCAGCTTCGCGCCGAACTCGCCGCGGCGTCGCAGGCGGCCCCGGCCGCCGAACCCGCTCCGGTCGCCGGCCCCTCGCAGGAAGAGCTGACGGCCGCGCAGGATCGCGCCGCAGCGGCCGAGGCCCGTGTGGCCGAACTCGAGGCGCAACTGGCCGAGGCGCCGTCCGAACAGGCTCCGGCTGCGGATACCGGATCGCTCGAGGCCGAGATCGAGGCGCTTCGCCAACAGATCGCCGAAGCTTCGGGCTCGGCGGTCAGCGACGCGCAGGCCGAGGCGCAGGCCCGGATCGCCGAGGCCGAGCGGGCCGCGGCCGACCTCAAGGCCGAGGCCGAGTCGCAGGCGCGGGCCGCCACCACCGCCGCGGCCCTCGCACAGGTCGAGGCCGCCATTGACGCGGGCTCGCCCTTCGCCGAGCCGCTGCAGCAGCTTTCCGAGCGGGGCGTCGAGCCGCCCGCGGCTCTCGGCACCCACGCCGAAGGGGGCGTTGCAACCCTCGACACGCTCGAGGACGAGTTCCCGGCCGCCGCCCGCGAGGCGCTGGCCGTTTCCCGCCGCGCGACGATGGGCAACAGCTGGACCTCGCGGGCGCAGGCCTTCCTGCTCTCGGAGGCGGGCGTGCGTTCGCTGGCGCCGCGGGCCGGCGACGATCCCGACGCCGTGCTGTCGCGCGCAGAGGCCGCCGTCCGCACGGGAGATCTGCGGAAGGCGCTGGAAGAGATCGCGGCGCTGCCGCCCGAGGGTCAGGAGGCCATGGCCGGCTGGACCGAGGCGGCGCGCACACGCATTGAGGCAATCGACGCCGTCGCGGCCCTCGCCGCAGCCGCGGAAGGGAAGTGAGGCCGGTTCCATGCTTTGGTCCTTGATCAAGATCCTGATTTTCGTGGCCCTCGTGGTGGGGCTCACGTTCGGCGCCTCGATGCTGATGGAGAGCGGCGGCGCCTTGCGTCTGGCCGTCGGCAACCTCGAGCTGAACCTCGGGCCGTTGCAGGCCGTGATCGCGGCGCTGCTGCTGATCTTCACGGTCTGGCTGTTCCTGAAGATCATGGGGTTCCTCTTCGCGGTGCTGCGCTTCCTGAACGGCGACGAGACCGCCGTCTCGCGCTACTTCGACCGCTCGCGCGAGCAAAAGGGGCTGCGGGCCTTGTCCGAGGGCATGATGGCGCTGGCCGCGGGCGAACCGCGCATGGCGATGTCGCGGGCGTCGAAGGCGCGGAAATACCTCGGGCAGAACGCGATGACGACGCTGCTGAACGCGCAGGCGGCCCAGCAGGCGGGCGATTCGCGCCGCGCGCAGGAATCCTACAAGCTGCTTCTGCAGGATGAGCGGACGAAGTTCGTCGGCATCCGGGGCCTTCTCAAGCAGAAGCTGGACGAGGGCGACACCGAAACCGCGCTGGCGCTGGCCCAGAAGGCCTTCGAGATCAACCCCAAGCATTCGGAAACGCAGGACATCCTGCTGAAGCTGCAGGCCGACCGCCACGACTGGTCGGGCGCGCGCAGCACCCTCACCGCCAAGATGAAATCGGGCGCCCTGCCCAAGGCCGTTTACAAGCGGCGCGACGCGGTGCTGGCGCTGCAGACAGCCAAGGACGTGTTCGACGAGAATGCCTCGATCGAGGCGCGCGAGGCGGCGATCCTGGCCAACAAGCAGTCGCCGGACCTGATCCCGGCCGCCGCCATGGCGGCGCGCAGCTACCTGGCACAGGGCAACAAGAAATACGCGACGCGGGTGCTGAAGAAGGCGTGGGAGGCCGAGCCCCACCCCGATCTGGCCGCGGCCTTCGCCGAGATCGAGCCGAACGAGACCCCGGTCGAGCGGCTCAAGCGGTTCCGCACGCTCACGTCGATCAATCCCGATCATGAAGAGTCGAGGCTGCTGACCGCGGAGTTGTCGCTGGCCGCCGAGGATTTCCCGGCCGCGCGGCGCGCGCTCGGCGACATCGTCTCTCGCCATCCGACGCAGCGGTCGCTGACCATCATGGCGGCGGTCGAACGCGGCGAAGGCGGCGACGAGGCTGTGGTGCGCGGCTGGCTGGCGCGCGCGTTGTCGGCGCCTCGGGGTCCGCAGTGGTGCTGCGACAACTGCCAGACAGTCCACGCCAACTGGGCGCCGATCTGCGACAACTGCGGCGGTTTCGACACGCTCAGCTGGCGCGAACCCACCCGGAAATCCACGCCGAGCGCGACCGGAACCGAGCTTCTGCCGCTGATCGTGGGCGCGCCCGCGGCGGCGCAGGCCGCGGCCGTGGATGATGACGTGATCGACGAAAAAGCGGTTGAGCCCGCCTCAAAATAGGGCTACCCACCGCCGCGGGACTTTGCTAGAAGCCCGCAACATCGCCGGATCGGGCGCAGGCGGACCAGCCGCTGTGCGCCGGATCCCCGGTAAGACCGCAACATCAGCGGCTTGGACCGGAGAAGCGACGGACAGGTCCGCCCTGCGGACCTTCCAGAGAAGTGCCGGTGTAGCTCAGCTGGTAGAGCACGTCATTCGTAATGATGGGGTCGGGGGTTCGAGTCCCTTCACCGGCACCACTTCTCCTTTATCTTCCCCAAATATCTAAGGAACTCGCAGGGTTACCTTCTCGCTCGGGACACAGGCCGGGACACGGAAGGGACACAGACGGTGGCTGTAGCGATGACCTTGGAGCATCTCCAGAAGGCCCGCTCGGGCAAGTGGCAGTATCGCAGGCGCATCCCCAAGGAGGCGCAGGAGCGAGCCGGGATGAAGACCTTCAAGCGGGTCTTGGAGGCCACCAGCGGTGCAGCCCTGCGGCGGGAGTATGGGCAGCTTGAGACCGAGTTCGAGCGGCTGGTAAGCATCGTGGCTCCCGCCCCTGCCCCATGGCGGCCTGCGGCAACGGCGACACCTCGCGAGGAATGGCAGGCAGCGAAGACCGAGGCCGAGGCTCTGGTCTCTCAAGGTGGCACGGGTCTTGATGAGGACGAACTTCGCGACCACCTTGCGGAGGAGATGCACCGGCAGGGCCGAACGGCTGTCGTCCAGGCCCTCAAGGAACCTCCTGCGGTTCCCAAGCACACCCTTGAGGATGCCCGAAAGCTGTATCTGAAGGAGAAGCTGGCGGGCGGCGTGGGAGACGATAACCGTGCTGCGGCGATACGGCTGGAGCGCATCTTCGCCCGTGTCCGAAAGGCCCTCGGGGAGCGGGTCAGGACATGCCCGCTGGAAGACCTGAAGCGGGAGGACGCGCGCGCGGTCCGAGACCACATGCTCTCAAGCGAAAGAAGCGGCGGCGGAACCCTGTCTCCCGCCTCCGTGCGGCGCGAATTGAACGTGCTGGTCGCGGTGGCCAACTTCGGCCTCACCGAGTTCGACCTTCGGGGCAAGGCGGTGAACCCGTTCGAGAAGCTGAAGATCGCAGGAAGCGAAGTCGGGGTTGCCGACCTTGATGAGGACAAGCGCGACCCCCCAAGTTCGACAGCAAAACCGCTAAGCAATTGATGTCATTATGGCGGAATGAGCCATTATGTGACTACACGGCGTTCGTCAGAGGGGTTTTGGCAGGTTCAGGGTGTCGAAGAGTTCCATCTGTTGAGGCGTTGTCACAGAGAGCCCATTGACCGTGCGCTCACCGATTTTCGCGCGGTGGCGCTGGATGCGAGCGAGGAGATCGAGCGCGGTGCGGGGGCTGGCCGTGTGGCCCTTGGCCTTCAGGCGCATGCGCATGACGCGATAGAGCACGAGCGCCAGGAAGCAGATCAGCGCGTGGGCGCGGATGCGATCGGGCAGGCGGTGGTGGACCGGGGCGATCTCGATGTCGGACTTCAGCACCCGGAAGCCGCGCTCGATGTCGGCCAGCGCCTTGTAGCGCGCGACGGCCTCGGCCGGCGTCAGGTCGGGAGCATTCGTCAGCAGCGCGAGCTTGCCGTCGAAGAGCTCGGCCTCGTGGATGGCGGTCTCGTCCAGCGACCAGCTGAAGCGGTCGGCGGTGAAGTCGGCCCTGAGGAAGCGGGTGAGTTCGGCCTCGGCGACCGCGCGGGTGAAGCGGCTGTAGGCACCACGGTCGGAGGCCCGCCGGCCCCGGTCGCTTTGCCCCGCGTCTTGTGCATTCAGCTTGCCGACCATGCGCTCGGCCATGACCTCAAGTTCGGCGATGCGGGCTCGGCGCTTCTCGGACTGCTCGGCCGCGCGCAGCGGATCGTGGGCCACGATCAGCCGGTGACCCGCGAAGCGAGCCTCGGAGAGGCCCGTCTTGTCGAAGGCAAGGCCGCGGAAAGTCTCGACGAGCTCGCCGTAGCGGCGGGCGGGGACGGCCAGGATGAACTCGAGCTTCCGCCCTCCTTGATCGGCGAGCGTGGTCAGCGTGTCGATGTTGTCGAGGCTCAGGAGCCCACGGTCGGCGACCAGCACGACCCGCTCGACCGGGAAACGCTGCAGGACGGTGGTCAGCATGGCCTGCAGCGTCTTGGTCTCCGCGACGTTGCCGGGGTGGACGGTGTGCATGAGCGGAAGGCCTTCCGCCGTCTGCACGACGCCCAGCACGAACTGGCGGGCAATGCCGCCCTTCTCCTTGTTCATGCCGTACGCGCGGAGATCATCCTCTATCTCCGCCTCGCCGTGGATGCGCACGGTGGTCAGGTCGTAGAACACCACCGCCAGATCCCGGTCGACCAGCGGCCGGATCTGTTTCGCCAACTCGATCTCGACCCGCTCCGCATGGTCCATCAGCGCGTCCATCGCGCGCAGCAGATGCTGATGCGTCACCGTTTCGGGCATGGCCGGCATCGCCACCGTCTCCAGCCAGCGCAGGCAGCCGAGCTTCGAGTCCGGTTCGCACAACCGATTGAAAACCATGGCCCTGACGAGCGCCTCCACATCAAGCTGCCGCTTGCCCGACCGCAGTGCCCGCGCCAGCGCGCGGTCGAAGCCGAGGTCCTTCCACAGCTCGTGGAGGGCGAAGACGTCGCCGAAGGCGCGGCCGGGCTCCTGCTCGATCCTGAGGGCCTCCGGCGCATCGCGCCCCGTGACCTTGCACAGCCCCCGGATCAGGGAGTCGAGATGGCCGTCCGGTCTGTCGTCGATGCGCCCGAGGTTCGCGATCACGCGGCTGCGCGGCTTGCCGGCGTCGTTACGGTAGGACTCCATGATCTGGAGGTAGCGCCGGCCGCCATTTTCGGTGATGCGAATGAACATCCCTACGAAATCGCAGCATTGCGCCTTCTAAGCAAGAACTTTTAGCTGCGCTCCATGTAACTACATGAAACCTCGGCGTGCTGACGGCCAACCCATTGAAACGACTCGAACAGCCCGCCGGAATCGCGCCAGTCCCGGGTGGATTTTGTCGAACTTGGGCGACCCGCTTCCCGCTGAAGTCATCACGGCGATAGCAATCCGCTTAGCTGCCCCAGCGACCCGAAGCGATTCGGTGCTGACGGAAATTCGGTTGATCTGGCGCTTGCTGGTCGGCACGGGCTGTCGCCTGTCCGAAGTTGTGGGCCTCCGGGTTCAGGACGTGAAGCTGTCAGGGGTCATCCCGCACATCCGTGTAACGTGGCATGAAGACCGGAGGCTAAAAACCAAGGCTTCTATCCGTTCGGTCCCCCTCCTCGGCGATGCTATGGAGGCCGCTCGGGAAGCTCTCAGGTTGCCCCGTGAACGGAACATGGTCTTCGAGCGTTACGCCCGCCCTCGGGGCGCTGACTCGGCCTCCGCTGCCCTGATGAAGCATGTGAGGAAGGAGACGACGAACCCGCGCCATGTCGTCCATTCCCTTCGGCACAACATGAAGGACAGCCTCCGCTTGGCCGGGGTCGAGAAGACGGTTCAGGACTTGGTGCTTGGTCATGCTTCCTCCTCCATCGGAGAGATCTATGGCGGCGAGGCGGCGAGGCTGGAGGTGGCCCATCGCGCGCTCCTGAAGGTGGCCGCCCGATAGAGTTGTCCTCCTTGGCATAGTCGTTCGGACAGGACAAACACTGGAGTGATGGCGGTCACCCTAATGCGAATAAAGTTGTCTTTGCGAACGCCACCTATCTGCTTCAGTTCTGGCTCTCGGACGCCTCGCTGTGGCTTCACGCGGATTTTGCAAGCCGCTTCTAGCTTGGCGCGGTACACCGCCACGCAGGGTAGTTTTCAGGGCTGGGAATTGCCTTTATGTTATCTCTTTCTAAGAACTCGGGCAGCGAGACGAGGCACCTCAAAAGCGCGACTTTCCAGTCATTTCCTGTGCTACTCTCCCGCTCCGCCTGCTTGAGTTGTTCAGACACGTCGAACTTTAGTGCATTGACTCCGCGCTTATCCAATAGGTCAAGAAACTGCTGCCTCATGACGGATAGGTAACTAGAGCTGTATGCAGCATAAAGCTCGCCAATCTTCAAATCATCAAAATGCCTCTCAAGTCGATTCGCCATAGCCTCCCCAACATCCTCTGCACTAATGACGAATCTCACTTTAACTTCCGGCGCAAAGACGATTTTGCAGTTGAGCCAAATACCTTCAACGAGGTCGAAATAGGGATGAATGTATTGATCGCATCCTCGCTTGGCGAATTTCGCGCCTTTGTTCTTATTGCAGCGAGAGCAGATGGGTACCAAATTGACCGATGTGAGGGCAAACTCGTGGAATTTGCTCTTCGGCAGGAAATGATCAACCTGATCGACATAGCCAACTCCGCAGTAGGGGCATAGACCATAGGGCGCAGAGGCCCTGATCAAGTCATAGTGGGATCTTGCCGCTCCTCCGGCCGAAGAAAGCTCTTCCGAGTAGATTGCCTTGAAGTTGTCTCGTGTAGAGAGACCAACTTCGCTGTGCGGCGCAACTTTATACAGCGAATTAAGCTCGCAAGAATCTTGTAGTGCTCCGCCTCCTTCTCAAACCGCGCGATTTCCTTTCTAACAAAGCGCTTGAAGTCGGTATCGGCGTTCGAAGTGGCGGAGCAGATTATGTCGCGTGTTGTTGCGGCAATTCTTGGCACGCGAATCATTTCTTCACCCCGTTCGCGTTGAAAGCCAAATTGATTGTAAGCGCCCGCGCTTCACTTCCCATCGAAGGTATCATCTCGAAGATGTCGGAGTGGTCCTTCCCGTCATTTATCATATCGACAATGGTCTTGTGAAAGCCAGATTTGTGAAGTTCGAGCCGGAAGACCTCCCGCGTCAATGTGCTCAAGTTTTCCCCAAAGGTTTCAATTCTAGGCCTGCTGATGGTCACTTGATCTCCAAAGCGATTCAGCACCCAGACACAACCTGCCGGAATTTCCTGAAGAGCTACTGGAGAATGGGTCGCGAGGATAACGAGGCCGTTTCTATCGCTTACGATTTCCGAGATGGCGTTGAGGAGAGCAGACAGAAGAGGCGGATGCAGGTGAGTCTCGGGCTCGTCGACGAGAACCAAACAGCGCTCTCCAACATGGACTATCAGCTTTGTGATAATTAGCAGTGATATTGCATGTCCGGAACTGCACCCCTGGAACAATTCAGCAGGCACTGAGCGTGCGTCACGGTCCGGAGCGACAAGACTTTCGAGATCCATATGCTCGAAAACAGGATCAACTTTCAGTGCTTCAATGGCCTTAAGCCACCGCGTCCTTCGATATCCCGAAGCACAAAGATTTACCGCGGCGCTAAAATCGTTCGCGATCTTTTCGCGCAAATCGACGTTTGCGGTAGGGCGCTCAGCGCCACTTTCTTCTCCGCCATCAATCACTGAGTAGTCTTCACTGTTCCCAGACGAATCAATTCCAACATACTCCACGCGGTTACCCATTCTTGCATCACGTATCTTGCGACCCAATTCAGCCTCATCGAAAATACTATATGACACAAAAACTAGCTGGTTCAGCGTTGAGGCTGGACTGTTGTCGGCGGACGAGATCGTGATGCTGCCTAGCGCGCGACTATCTTGGAGAGCGATATATGCGATGTCCCGCAGTAATGAACTCTTACCGGCACCGTTGCTGCCGATGATGGCGTGGACATTGGTACTTGGAGTGGAGTTCGGAGTAACAGAAAACGTTAGATTTTCGCCGTTGAAAAACGCTCGCAGAGGCACGTAGGTCAATTCGAAGGGGATCTTAGTGCGATCACCTTGCGCCAGCCTCCTAAGTTTTTGATATTCGGCATCATCCTTGCCGCGCATGATGGAGTAGCGGACCACATCTTCTTCCTTCCACTTTTCATCAAGTGCGCCAAGAAAAGCAAGGTCATTCAAGCCTTTAAGCACCTCGCGCGCGAAGCGCGCTCCGTGTGAGTGCAAGGTTTCGTAATAATCCTCATCAACTCCGAGAGAAATCCAGTCGTCGGGTAGTTGAGTAAAAGGCTGATCGCCGAGGGAGGTGATGCCTTGACCTTCCCGCTTATTTTTCTGCCCGCGGTAGCCAATCCTTACTTTGCCAATATTTTGGAAGGTGCCTTCAATGTTGGCTCGAAGGCGGTAGAGGGTCTGGTAACGTCCGTTGTCATCCCAACCGTCTTTCTCTAGAGCGACCTCAACTTCCGCACCTACCGACGCGCCCCGACCTATTTCGATAAACTTCAAGATTCCCCCCCCCAAACGAGGTTTTACTGGCTTAGATGATAGATGGAACCCAAGCGCCAACTTTCCGCCAATGCTGTCGCAGTAGACATGTTCTTGCCAAGCCTACACTTGATAAAGGTTCGGCCCAAGTCCCTCGTGGTTTCTCAGCAATGATGATCGGAGTTCCGATCACGGCGCAGTCTCTCGACATGCATTTGCTTGCAATATTTTCTCGCTGAGCGAGAAAATTGGTTATTCATGTACTGACGGGCTTGACGCTTTGTCTTCCTCCTGAGAAGTGATACTCCGGTAGAACCCTAGGAACTCCGCCCTGAGCCGCCGCCATCTTTCCGGCCAAGGCACGGATTCAGCCACCTCTTTAGCGGCATTAATCTTGCGCCCAAATTCCGTCAAGTCCGTATGCGCCTTCAAGGAGCTTGATGTCTTCCTTGGTCGAAAGAGCACAAGCGGCATCCATTTCGATGTCTGTCCGAGATCAATAACCTCTGCTCTCTTCGCATGGCATGTTTCTCTCCGATGCGTGCGGCCGAGAAGAGCAGGAAGTTACAGTCCGATAAGCGCCTCGGTCTGTTCGATCAGGAGCTTCCATAAGTGCCAATTCTCGACCGGCTTCTTGTCGCTCTTGAGCCAGCCCTTGTCGGTCCAGCCGGGGAGTCACTGCTTATAGTTGGTCACGAGGTACTGCGCCCTGCTGCGGAACATTACCGCCTCAGCGCGCGGAGCATGGACGGCGCACTAGGCAACACGTTCGGCCTTGATCTGGGCGAGACGCGCGAGGCCCTTCGGCGTCACGAGGGGCGTGGTGTGGATGCGACCCGCCGTGTCGGTGTGCGTCCGGGTGGTCATGTAACCGGCGCGGATGGCCGCAGCGGTTGCTTGCCGGTTCCCCTTCTTGGTGGTCAGCCAGCGGTGCCCCTCAAGGAAACCGAACAGGTTCACCCTCTTGGCCTTCAGCGCCTTGGCGGCCTCCGTCACGGTTAGCGACCCCGACGCTTGCTCTATGACCCCGAAGGCCTCTGCCTTTGGCTTCAATGCCGCGATCCTGGCTTCGGCTTCCTCCAACTTCCGCTCTTGTGCCTTGATGAGGAGGTCTTTCAGCCGGTCCAGATAGTCGGGGGCGTTTGAGTCTAGGGACTCCTCCCCGCGGACGTAGGAGCCGGTCTTTCGTATGGCAGGAAGGACGGTGCCGACAACCCATTCCTCAAAGCGTTCAGCACTGGGAAGTTTCGAGCGCATGATGAGGCGGTATAGGTCGCGCTCCGGGATGATGGTCATCTCCTGAAGCCCGCCTTAGGTGAGGGTATCGCGTTTCGCTATCCCCTTGCAGTGACGAGCTACGGCATCGGCGGCGTTGGTATAGCCCAGCACGTCGCAAATGTCCTTGGCGACGAACCAAGGTTCCCCGTCGAGGGTCAGCGTTCGGACCCCGCGAGAGGCCCCGGAGTCAGGCTGAAACTGGAAGATGGTGGCGATGTTGGTCGTGATAGTCATGGTGGCTCCTTTCGGGGAAGCATGGGGATGCCCGGTCAGGTGGCCTAGGCGGAGTGCCTCGGGCTGACCGGTTGGAATTGAAACGTTGGGGTTGTCGTATTGACTGTGTCCGGTGCGACGGCGCTTGTGAGGTCGGACCTGATCGGCGTGCTCGGGACGAGGACAGGCATCAGGCTGCCGTTCATCCGGCTGCGCCAGTCGAGACCATGAAGGCGGTGTCTTCTCGGCTGCGTGTTCCACGGGATGGTGGGCAGGGATTCCACGGGATGATGGGCGCGGGATCCACGTGATCGTGGGCAGCGATTCCACGCGATCGTGGGCGCGCGTTCCACGGGATGGTGGGCAGTTCTGGCCGACAGTCTGAAGCTACGGTGCCCTCGTTTGAGCGAGGGAACCTGAATGCCAACGGAACGACTGTCGATGCGCCTGATACGTGATGTGCTGCGTTTGAAGCATGCCCAGAGGCTGAGCGAGCGGGCGATCGCCGCCTCGCTCGGGCTGGGCAAGGGAACCGTGGGAGCCTACTTGGGCCGGGCGCGGAAGGCCGGCCTGACATGGCCGCTTCCCGAGACATTGACCGACGACGACCTTGAGTTGCTGCTGTTCCCGGCGGCACCTTCCGTTCCGGATCACGAGCGTCCCGTGCCTGACTGGTCCGTGGTCGACAGGGAACTGCGGCGCCCCGGCGTCACGCGGGCCTTGCTCTGGGAGGAATACCGCGCGGCCCATCCCCTCGGGTTTGGCTACGCCTGGTTCTGCGAGCACTATGAGGCCTGGAAGGGCCGGGTCCGCCCCACGATGCGCCAGACGCATGTGGCCGGCGAGAAGGTCTTCGTCGACTTCGCGGGCGACACGGCCGAGCTGATCGACGCGGAGACCGGCGAGGTCCAGGCGGTGAAGCTGTTTGTCGCCGCGATGGGAGCGTCAAACTACACCTACGCGGAAGCCGTGGCATCGGAGGGCCTCGAGGACTGGATCGGCGCACATGTCCGGATGTTTGCCTTCCTGGGCGGCGTGCCGAAGGTGGTGGTGCCTGACAACCTCAAGTCGGCAGTGTTCAAGGCGGATCGGTTCGACCCGGGACTGAACCGAACCTACGCCGAGATGGCCGGCCACTACGGCACCGCTGTCCTGCCGGCGCGTCCCTACCGGCCGCGCGACAAGGCGAAGGTCGAAGTCGCGGTGCAGGTCGCGCAGCGCTGGATCCTGGCGCGTCTGCGCAATCGGCGGTTCTTCTCGCTGGCCGAGCTGAACGCTGCGATCCGGCAGCTGGTCGATGAACTGAACATGCGCGTGATGCGTGGCTACGGCGCCAGCCGTGCCGATCTCTTCGCCACCCTCGACCGACCGAACCTGCAACCGCTGCCGCCGGAGCCCTACATGTTCGCCCGCTGGAAGCGCGCCCGCATCGCACCGGATTACCACGTCGAGGTCGACAGCTGCTGGTATTCCGTGCCGTTCGGGCTGATCCGCCAGGAGGTGGATGTCCGCATCTGCGGCGGAACCGTCGAGATCTTCCACAAGGGCCAACGGGTTGCCAGCCACGCCCGCAGTTCCGGACGGCGCAGCCATGTCACGGTGCCCGAGCACATGCCCTCGGCGCATCGCCGCTACGCCGAATGGACACCGGCACGCATGCTGGCGCAGGCGGCGAAGCTCGGCCCCTCGGTTGCCGCCTTCTGTGAGGTGGTGATGGCCGATCGCCCCCACCCCGAGCAGGGATTTCGCACCTGCCTCGGCGTCCTCGCCCTCGCCAGAAGCTTCGGTCCGGCGCGTCTCGACGCGGCCTGCCGGCGAGGCCTGTCCATCCGCGCGCGTTCGGTCGCCTCGATCCGGTCGATCCTGCAGAGCGGGCTCGACCGCGCCTTTCTTGAGGAGGAGGCCGGGCAGCTTCCCCTGCAGCACCCCAACATCCGCGGCCAAGGCTACTATCATTGAAAGGAGACTGACCTTGCTGACCCATCCCACTTCCGAGCGCCTCACCGCCCTCGGGTTGACCGGCATGGCGAAGGCGCTGGACGAGCAGCGCTACGCCCCGGCCACCTTCGACAGCCTCGGCTTCGAAGAGCGGCTCGGCCTTCTGGTCGATCGCGAGGCCACCGAGCGGGACGCCAAGCGGCTGGTTGCCCGGCTCAAGTTCGCCGCCTTGCGGCAGGCCGCCTGCGTTGAGGATCTCGATCTGCGCACCCCGCGCGGCATAGACCGCACCGTGATGGCCCACTTGGTCGACGGTGCCTGGATCGCCCGCCACGAGAACCTGCTCATCACCGGCCCCACCGGCCTCGGCAAGAGCTGGATCGCCTGCGCACTCGGCCAAAAGGCCTGCCGGGACGGGCGAGTGGTAGTCTACCACCGGGTCCCGCGCCTCTTCGAAGCGCTTGCCATCGCCCGGGGCGACGGACGGCACGCCCGGATGCTCAAGGCTCTGGCGCGGACTGATCTGCTCATTCTCGACGACTGGGGACTTGCCGTCCTGACATCATTCGAGAGGCGCGACCTGCTGGAGATCCTCGAGGACCGCCACGGCCGCGGCGCTACCATCGTCACCAGCCAGCTCCCGCTCGAGCACTGGCACGAGGCCATCGGCGACCCGACGCTGGCCGACGCCATTCTGGACCGGCTCGTTCACAATGCCCACCGCCTGACGCTGGCGGGTGAAAGCATGCGTAGGCGCGCAACGAGGCTGAAACCGCTTGACCCTACCGATCAAGCCTGACTCCATGTGCGGGTCGGCCAAGCTGCCCGAGCCGTGGAACGGCTGCCCACGATGCCGTGGAATCCGTGCCCACCATCGCGTGGAATCGATGCCCATCATCCGTAGAATGCGCATTCTCGGGGGCCGCAGGTGCGGCGGTGCCGGTAAGCGTGCAAGTGATCGGCATGCTGGGACGAGGGTCAGCCTCAGGTTGCCGTTCATCCGGTTGCGCCGGTCGAGACCATGAAAGCCGGGGTCTTCTCGGCAGCCGCCGAGGCGGAGTTGCCGGCGAGGTTGGACCTGATAGTCATCCTCGGGCCGAGGGTCGGCATCAGGTGCCGCCTTCGGGTGCAGCGATCAGCGGGAGTGCAGGTCGTCGAGACGACGAAGGTCTTCCTCGTCACGTTGCCCCGTTCAGGGTACCCGCGAAGGTTCCCTTTATACTGGAGGAGGGACTTTCAGGCGGCCTCGGCCAGCCGGGTGTCGGTGCCGATGCCGTCGGGGAACTCGGTCTGTCGCACGGCCAGCGCCGCGTCCTCCGTCATGGGCTTCAGCGGGCGCTCCTCGCGGTCCACCCGAAGCTGCCCGAAGAACTCCTGGGGGTCGCGCCTCAGGTAGCCCCGCAGCGGGTTCGCGTTCGGGTTCTCCTTCATCTTGGCGGAGGGACGACTCCGGGGGTTGGCGACGGGCTTCCCGAAGTGGAACGGCGAAGGCGTGTCGGGGTCCTTCGGGTCAGCGTAGCGAGTCCACCCGTGATCACGCATCGCGCGGCCGATGGCCCGCCAGTCGTAGACGTTCGTCGGCGTCCGCTCGATGACGTACGGCGCGGGCACCGACCAGTCCTGCCGTGACGCCGTGACGCCGAAGCCGCGCCTTAGGCTGCCGTCCTCGTAGATCGACGGGGCGTCGGGGCCGAAGTAGGTGGCCGGGAAGCCAAGCTCGGCCTCGGGCGGCAAGACCCGCGCGGGGTCCAGCACCTCGAAGGAGCGCAGCCCGTAGACCTCGCGGCAGAAGTGGTCGAGCACATGGGCGATGTTGAGGCGGCCAGTGCCTTCGTCGCAAGACCAGCTGCGCAGCAGGGAACGCAGGGTGACGAAGCAGCGCAGTTCGGCCAGCTTGCGACCCTCCACGATCAGCCGGACGAGGAACTTGGCTCGGTAGGCGGGTGGCGTCTCGTGGAAGGCGTGAGCGAGGCCACGAAGGCGTCCCTTGCGGGACTCGTGACGGTGGCGGGCGGCGGCGCTTTCGCCGTGGGCGCGGGAGCCTCGTGTGGTGTTGCGGGTCGCCGCCTTGGCGCAGGGTTTGGCGCAGAACTTCTGGTCCTTGCGGCGGGGGCTGAAGATGCTGCCGCAGTTCGGGCAGGTGGGGTTGGCCTCGTCGGGCCGGGTCATGTCGAACATGGCTGTCCTTGGGATGCGAACGCCGAAAACCCCTCGGCCGGTTTGGCGCGAGAGGCGGGCGGGAGTTCGGGCGGGTTCAGGTCAGGGGAAGGCGGGCGCGGGACTGGCCGGGTGACCGTGTCGGCGCGAGGCGAAGGCGGCGCAGAATGGATTGTCCGCCCCCGCGAAGGCGAGCGCGGCTGTCCTTTCGTGGCGGGTTAGCGGCGGGTGCGCGGGCAGGCTCCGTTGGCGCGCGGGTTCGTCAGGCCATGTATGGGGGGAAATTGCCCCCGCAGCGGCCCGGAGCGATTCACCGGCGCCCCGTGGCCTTCTCCGGCTTCAACCCCGGCGCTGCCCGTACGCGAGGCCGCAGCGGTCTTCTACGCGGCCTCCGAGCGCCGCACCTCAAGATCACGGCAGGGCGTGGACCAGCCAAACCCGACCGTGTCGCCGACCCCAGCGCTGAAAGCTTCTCCTTCATCTTCCAGCAGAGTTCGGCCGTGACGCCAATGCGAGGCTCTACTCCCTCGGACACAGCCGAGACCAGCCTGCGGTGTGGCTCAGGTCAGGCGTCGACCCGATCAGCGCAATCGCGGATGCCCTGGACGCAGTCGATCAGACGCTCGCCAAGCATGGAGACGATCTCGTCTTCAGCGGTGATCTCAACATCGCAATGGCATTCACCGATGCTGTCACAGCCGCCGTCGAAGGAACCATCGTCCACTTCCTCACACGGGTCGTACGTGTAGCCGGCAGCGAGGCATACACTTAGAAGCGCTTCGCGCGCTCGATCACGCTGGATGATCTCTCCTCTTGCCGCTTGCAGCAGCAGCTCCCGCGACTTCAGGGCGGCCATCTTCTCGGTGTTGTCGCGAAGCGCAGTGTCAATGCGCTCAAGCGCAACTGCCGTGGAGTTCAGGTAGCTCTGAGCCTCAATGGCTGCGGCCAGCTGATCGTCTCTGATCGTTTCGTTCATCGTTCGGTCCATAATGTGACGCGCTTGATCGCGCCCCGTCGACCTACTTGCGATGAAAAAGATCGTCTTTGCGTATACCATTTCTATCGGAAACTTTGGCATTCTGTTGCGTTGCAACCACAACGTGCGCCGCGGGCGAATACGACGGCCTGCCAATGAGCCTTTCCGTGAGCGTCATGCCTCCGCGCCCCAACGGACCAGCGCCGCCTCGGCCGCCGCCATGTCGGCCCGCAGCCGCAGGATGGTCTGCCGGGTGAGGCCCGTGGCCTTCGAGATTGCCGAGGCTCCCGCCCCGGTGGCGAGCATGTCGCGCACCACGGCCAGCTGATCGCGGGTGTAGCTGGGCTGACGGCCGCGGTACTTCGTCCGGTCGATCCTCGCCGCCGCAATGCCTGCCTTCTGGGCCTCCTTCGTGGCCTCGGCCTGGGCCTGCGCGGTGGCCGCCATGAAGGCGATCAGGGCATCCCGAACGGCCGCCTGCATCGGGTCCGAGGTCGAGCCGTCGAAGGTCAGGTTGTTGATGATGGTCCTGATCACCACGCCTTCGCGCATGAAATGCCGGATGGTGTCGGTCACGTCCTGATAGTTCCGCCCCAGCCGGTCGACCCAGCGCACCACCAGCACGTCTCCCCGGTGCAGCATGTCGAAGAGCCGCTTGCCCTCGGGGCGCTCGGCCAGCGGGACTGAGACGCCCGAGACGCCATGATCGACCACAACCTTGTCGAAGGTGAAGCCCGCCGCCTCGGCCTGCGTCTGCTGGTGGCTGACGGTCTGCTCGGCGGTGGAGACGCGGGCGTAGAAGACGGTGCGGGACATGGTGCCTCAGATGTCAATAAAGGTGCTGACCACATAGATCCATATACGAAAGCCGAAGTCAACCCTTGTGGACACCGTTTCCGGGCCTCTTCGCGGTGGCCGTTGAGGTATACCCATCCGGTCACCTGCCGCTGTCCACGAGGGAGCCGCCAGCTTCCTCGGACGCCGTGGCGACGACGGCCGCCGACGTCCAGCCGTGGTGGAGTCCTGTCGCCCGCATCCGCATTGGGTGCGCCACATGGAAGATCGACGGGGGCACCGGGGGGTGCAGCGTGAGCCGCTCACATGATCTCTGGGTCTCGCATGTGTGCGGTGGAATATTCTCAACCCTCCCGTTCATCTGGTGTTGCCTATCAGGCCCTTCGGGTGCATCTTTGCGGCCACCGGCGGGGACACAATGGGGCCACCGGCCGGGACACATGGACGGGAAGGCTACCTCCTAGGGCCTTGATATTGCGGAAGAAGCAGAAGTGCGATTTTGGGGCGACAGTCCCTTCACCGGCACCACTTCTCTCCCGATCTCCGAAACCTTCGACGCATCTTCGGCTCGGCGCCGCCGCTTCGGACGCACAAGGACGGGCTGCCGCGGGCTGCGCACGAAAGGCGAATTTTTCCTGTTCCTTTTCGTGACACCCGGGATCGCGCTGGACGCCATCGCGGCAGGGTGCCACCTTCGCTCCGGCACCAAGCGGAGGATGACATGATCGAAAAACGCGACTTCTACATCGGCGGCCGGTGGGTGGCGCCGGTCACGCGGAAGGATTGCGAGGTCGTGGACCCTTCCACCGAAGAGGTCTGCGCGGTGATCTCGCTCGGCGATCAGGCCGACACGGACGCGGCCGTGTCCGCAGCCAAGGCCGCCTTCGAAGGCTGGGCCGCCACGCCCCCGGCCGAGCGGCTGCGGCTCGTGAAGGGGATCCTCGCGCAATACGAGGCGCGCAAGGAAGAGATGGCGCAGGCGATCAGCCTCGAGATGGGCGCACCCATCGACCTTGCGCGCAACAGCCAGGCGCCCTGCCTGCCCTGGCATCTGTCGAACTTCCTCAAGGCGTTCGAGGAGATCGAGTGGGTCCGGCCGCTCGGCCCGCACGCGCCGAACGACCGTATCGCGCTGGAACCGATCGGCGTCGTCGGGCTCATCACGCCCTGGAACTGGCCGATGAACCAGGTGACGCTGAAGGTGATCCCGGCGCTGCTGGCGGGCTGCACCTGCGTGCTCAAACCGTCCGAGGAGGCGCCGCTGTCCTCGCTGCTCTTTGCCGAGTTCGTCCATGATGCGGGCATTCCGGCGGGCGTCTTCAACCTCGTGAACGGCGACGGCGCGGGCGTGGGCTCACAGCTGTCCTCGCACCCCGATGTCGAGATGATCTCCTTCACCGGATCGACCCGCGCGGGCCGGGCGATCTCGAAGGCCGCGGCCGAGTCGCTCAAGCGCGTCACGCTCGAACTTGGCGGCAAGGGTGCGAACCTGGTCTTCGCCGATGCCGACGAACGCGCGGTCGAGCGGGGCGTGAAGCATTGCTTCAACAACTCGGGCCAGAGCTGCAACGCCCCGACCCGGATGCTGGTCGAGCGCCCGCTTTACGACCGGGCGGTCGAGATCGCGGCCGAGGTGGCCTCGAAGACCCGCGTGGCCTCGGCGCATGAGGAGGGGCCGCATATCGGGCCGGTGGTGAACAAGCGCCAGTTCGAGCAGATCCAGTCCTACATCCAGAAGGGCATCGACGAGGGCGCGCGGCTGGTGGCGGGCGGCCTCGGCCGGCCCGACGGGCTGAACCGCGGCTTCTTCGTGCGCCCCACGGTCTTTGCCGACGTGACCCCCGGCATGACCATCGAGCGCGAGGAGATCTTCGGGCCGGTCCTGTCGATCCTGCCGTTCGAAACCGAGGACGAGGCGGTGCGGATCGCCAATGACACGCCCTATGGCCTGACCAACTATGTCCAGAGCCAGGACGGCGCGCGGCGCAACCGCCTGGCCCGGCGCCTGCGTTCGGGCATGGTCGAGATGAACGGCAAATCGCGCGGCGCAGGCGCGCCCTTCGGCGGCGTCAAGGCCTCGGGCCGGGCGCGGGAAGGCGGCCTCTGGGGGATCGAGGAGTTCCTCGAGGTCAAGGCCATCTCGGGCTGGGACCCCGAGGCCGAGGCGCTGGCCGCGGAGTGACGAGGGGCCGGGGCGGGCAGGCTTCCTGCCCCGGCTGCCGCCCGTCAGAAGGGACAGGGCGCGCTGTAGGTGAGGCTCTTGCCCGTGTCGGGATGGCGCACCCGCAGGCTCTCGGCGTGAAGCATCAGGCGCGGATGCTCCCGCGCGGCACCCGCCGCATAGAGCGCGTCGCCGAGGATCGGATGCCCCGTCTCGGCCATGTGCACGCGGAGCTGGTGGCTGCGGCCCGTGACCGGCATCAGTCGCACGCGGGTCTCGTTCGGCAGATATTTCACCACCCGCCATTCGGTCTGGGCCGGTCGGCCGTTCACATGATCCACATGCTGCCTCGGTCGGTTCGGCCAGTCCACGCAGAGCGGCAGGTCCACCCGACCCTCGCGCGGTTCCAGCCGGCCTTCAAGGCGGGCCACATAGACCTTCTTCGTCTGCCGCTTCTCGAACTGCTGGCCCAAGGCGGCCTGCGCGGCCCGCGTCAGGGCGAAGACCATCACCCCGGAGGTGTCGCGGTCGAGCCGATGCACCAGCAGGATCTCGGGGAAGACGCCGCGCAACCGCTCGATCAGGCAGTCGGCCTTGTCCTCGCCCTTGCCGGGCACGGACAAGAGGCCCGCAGGCTTGTCCACCACCACGATCTGCGCGTCGTGGTGGATCAGCGAAAGCGGCACGTCCGGCGGGGCATAGAGATCGGTCATCCCCGCCCCATAGCCGAGGCCGCCCGCGGGAACAATCGCCCGCTGCCCGCGATTGGACCGGGCGACCCCATCGGGAGAGACACCATGAGCGAAGCCATCACCACCCGCGACCATGACACGATCCGCAAATGGGCCGAGGCCCGCGACGGACATCCGGCCAAGGTGGACACGGGCGGCAAGGGCGGCATCCTGCGCATCGACTTCGGCGAGCCGGAAGACCGGCTGACCCAGATCGACTGGGAAGAGTTCTTCCGCATCTTCGACGAGAACGGCCTGTCCTTCCTCTGTCAGGACAAGACGAAGGACGGCGGGCAGAGCCGGTTCAACAAGTTCGTCTCGGAGTGACCGGCCGGGGCATCCGGCTCAGCCATGCCCCCGAAGCCCCCCAGAGGCACGCGCCGCGCATCACGACGCCTCCCGGAACGTGCGGTCGAGCAGCGCCTGAAGCCGCCGCGCGTCCTCTTCGGTGAAGGCCGCGGGCGTGTTGCTGTCGAGGTCGAGCACCCCCAGCAGCCGGCCCTCGCCGTTGCGGACCGGCAGAACGATCTCGGAGCGGGTGGAGGACGAGCAGGCGATATGGTCGGGAAAGGCCTCCACGTCCGGGACGAGCTGGATCTCGCCCGTGCGCGCCGCCGCCCCGCAGACGCCCCGCCCGAAGGGGATCACGAGGCAGCCGTGCGAGCCCTGGTAAGGCCCGATCTTCAGCACCTCGGGCTCGGTCACGCGGTAGAAGCCCGTCCAGTCCGACAGCGGGTGCGCATGGTGCAGCTCGCAGGCGACGGTTGCCATCAGCGCGACCGTATCACGCTCGCCGTGGCAGAGCGCGTCGATGGTCTGGTCGAGCCGGTCGTAGTCCATGTTCCCTCCAGGGTGCCGCCGCGGATGCGGCCGGGCGGGCAGGATAGGCCCGCCGCGACCGGAACGGAAGCCGCCGGTTACCGAATGTCAACGGATGGGCCCTAGCCTGCGTCGGCGGAGAACAGGAGCTGGCGATGAACCTCGAGGCGGAAGCACGCGGAGACCTTCTGGTGGTGCGCGTTCAGGAAGAGCGGATTGATGCGGCGAGCGCGATCCAGTTCAAGGACAGGATGCGCGAACTGGTGGCGGCGCCCTGCCCGCGCGTTCTGCTCGATCTTTCCCGCGTGACATTCCTCGACAGCAGCGGGCTTGGCGCGGTCGTGTCGGTGATGAAGCTGCTCGGGCCGGATCGGCGTCTTGAACTGGCGGCACTTGGCCCGGTCGTGCAGAAGGTGTTCCGGCTCACCCGGATGGATAGGGTCTTCACGATCCACGAACGGGTGAGCGATGCCTTGTGACCGAGGCCTCAGCAGCCGCATCACGCTGCCCAGTGCTCCGCTCGCGGTGCGCGAGGCGTTGGCCTCCCTCGTCGGCTCGCCCGTGATCCGCTCTCTGCCGCAGGAAGACAGGCTCAACGCCGAGATCCTGCTGGCCGAGGTGCTGAACAATTGCGTGGAACATGCCTATGGCGACGGGAAGGGCGAGATCGAGGTGTCGCTCGCGCTCCGGCGCGGGCGGCTGGCCTGCGAGATCGTCGATCGCGGTCGGCCGATGGCGGGCCGGACGCTGCCGCCCCGGCGCGACCTGCGGGCGGGTGCTGCACCGCCGCTGGCCGAGGGCGGGTTCGGCTGGCCCATCATCCGGGCCCTGGCGCGCGACCTCGCCTACCGCAACGAGAACGGCGTGAACCGCCTGACCTTCCGCCTCGGCCCCGCCGAGGCCGACTGTTGCCCATGATGGGCCCGCACGCCGGATCGCAGAAGACCGCAATTTGGCCGGATTCCGGCTGCGAATCCGCCCCACCCGCCGCGCAGGCTGATCCTGTAGCGACTCCACGCTTCCCTCGGCGCCGGGTTTCCCCGTCCCCCACCTGGTCCGGCGCCGAGGTTCTCATCTTGGAAATTCCGGCGCGGGCTTCTAGGCTCCTCCCGATCAGGAGGATGACATGCGCGATTTCCAGCTTCCGGGCCGCTCGGCCGTTCATGCCAGCAACGGCCTTTGCGCCACGTCCCATCCTCTGGCCTCCAAGGTCGCCCTCGACATCCTGCAGGCGGGGGGCAATGCGGCCGATGCGGCCATCGGCGCGGGCGTTCTGTTGGGGATCTGCGAGCCGCAGATGACCGGGATCGGTGGCGACTGCTTCGTGCTGCTGAAGCCGCCCGGCGAAGAGCGGATCGTGGCCCTCAACGGATCGGGCCGCGCGCCCGCCGGCCTCTCGGCCGCCCTGATGCGCGAGAAGGGGCACGAGGTCGTGCCGCTGCACGGGCCCGAGTCGGTGACGGTGCCGGGCGCGGTCGATGCCTTCTGCCGCCTCTCGGCCGACTGGGGCAACCTCGATCTGGCGCAGGTTCTGGCCCCCGCCATCCGCTACGCCGAGGAGGGCGTTCCCGTCGCCCCCCGCACCGCCGCCGACTGGGCCGTGGCCGAACCCAAGCTGCAGGGCGCGGCGCGGCAGTATTACCTCTTCGACGGCGCCGCCCCGCGCGTCGGGCAGATCTTCCGCGCCCCGGGGCAGGCCGAGGTGCTGCGCCGAATCGCGGCCCAGGGACGGGCCGGCTTCTACGAGGGCGAGGTGGCCGAGGACATGGTGACCTCGCTCCGCTCGGCCGGCGGAACCCACACCCTCGAGGATTTCGCCGCCACCGCCTGCACCTATGGCGAGCCGATCTCGGGCCACTACCGGGGCGTCGAAGTGGTGGAGCATCCGCCCAACGGCCAGGGTGCCACGGCGATCCTGATGCTGAACATCCTTGCGCATTTCGACGTGGCGTCTCTCGATCCGTTTGGCGCCGAGCGCGCCCATCTCGAGGCCGAGGCCGCGAAGCTGGCCTATGACGCGCGCAACCGCTTCATGGCCGATCCCTCGCACATGAGCCGCCTTGCCCATATGCTCTCGCCCCGAACGGCCGAGCAGCTCGCCGGCCTGATCGACCGCACCCGCGCCATGCCCTCGGCCGCGCCCCTGTCCGAATCGGTGCACCGCGAGACGGTCTATCTGACCGTGGTGGACCGTGACCGGATGGCCGTGTCACTGATCTGCTCGGTCTATCACAGCTTCGGGTCCGGCCTCGCCTCCGCGCGCTTCGGCATCAACTTCCAGAACCGCGGCGCCGGCTTCTGCCTCACACAGGGCCACCCGAACGAGGCGATGGGCGGCAAGCGCCCGATGCATACGATCATTCCGGGGATGATCCGGCGGGACGGGCGGCTCGTGATGCCGTTCGGCGTCATGGGGGGCGCCTACCAGCCGGCCGGCCACGCCCGGCTCGTCTCGAACCTCGTGGATTTCGGGCTCGACCCGCAGGAGGCGATCGACGCGCCGCGCAGCTTCTCGGGCCCCGACGGGATGCTGGTCGAGCGCGGCTATCCCGACCCGGTGCGCGCCGCCCTCGCCGCCATGGGCCACGATGTCCGCATCCCCGACGAGCCGATCGGCGGGGCGCAGGCGATCCTGATCGGCGAGGATGGCGTTCTGGTCGGCGCGTCCGACCCGCGCAAGGACGGCTGCGCGCTGGGTTACTGAGCCGTCGCCCTCAGGGGTCCCTGACGGTCAGTTGAACTGGAACTGAAGCGGATAGCGGCCGTCCTCGAACTCGCCGAACAGCTCGGCAAGGTCGGGATGCTCCACCGGCTCGCCCGTGTCGTCGGGCACGAGGTTCTGTTCGGAGACATAGGCGACGTAGTAGCTCTGCTCGTTCTCGGCGAGCAGGTGATAGAAGGGCTGGTCGCGCGACGGGCGGCTCTCCTCGGGGATGGCGTCATACCATTCCTCGGTGTTGGAAAACATCGCGTCCACGTCGAAGACAACGCCCCGGAAAGGATGCTTCCGATGACGGAGCACCTGTCCCAGATGATATTTCGCCTCTGTCTTGAGCATGTCACGCACCCCCGACCCCTCCATTATTCCGCCTGCCATCCATTTGTCCACCTCGACCCCGCGCCGGACAGGAAACAGTGTGTGGCGCCGGACCGTCCGGGAACAGGTTCCCACCGCCGGCCGTCACTGATCCGGCCTGTCGCAGAGGTCAATGGCAAGATCCCGCGACAGTTCCAGCGCCTCGCGTTTTTCTGATAAGGGACGCGGCCGCAGCCATTTCCTCCCCGGCGGAATTGCCCTAACCTTCGGCAAAAGAGAACACGCGAGGGGCAGATGAGCAGACTTCTCCGCGCGGCCATACTGCTGGTCTTTCTGGCCTCCTGCGGCGGCGGGCGCTATTCCCCGCCGCGCGATCTGGAAAACGCCTGCAGCATCGTCGCCGAACGGCCGCAATATTATCGCGCCATGAAGGCCACCGAGCGCCGCTGGGGAATCCCGGTGTCGGTGCAGATGGCGACGATTCACCAGGAATCCAAGTTCATCGGAAATGCGCGCACGCCGCATCAATTTCTCCTCGGGATCATCCCGATGGGCCGGCAAAGCTCGGCCTATGGCTACAGCCAGGCGCTTGACGGCACCTGGGAGGAATATATGGCCGAGCGC
Source organism: Cereibacter azotoformans (assembly GCF_021391315.1). Classification (NCBI taxonomy): domain Bacteria; kingdom Pseudomonadati; phylum Pseudomonadota; class Alphaproteobacteria; order Rhodobacterales; family Paracoccaceae; genus Cereibacter; species Cereibacter azotoformans. Next base: position 2,684,360 of record NZ_CP090021.1, read on the forward strand.
AACAAGCGCCGGGCCCGCCGCGACCGCATCGAGGATGCGACCGACTTCATGGGGTGGTACATGGACGGCACGACGCGCCGCCTCGGCATCCCCAAGTGGGACGCGACCAACCAGTATCTGGCCTATCACGAGGGCCGGACCGGCTACGCTCGCGGCAGCCAGAACGGCAAGCCGTGGCTGATCGCCGTCTCCAAGCGGGTCGGCGAGCGCGAGCAGCGTTACCGCGCACAACTCGCCTCCTGCCGCCGCTGATGGCGGCGCCGAGGTCGCTCAGCGCGCGCGCCTGGCGGCCTCGGACTGGATGCTGAAGAGCGAGGCCGGCAGGTTTCCGCCCTGAGACATCTCTCCGAGGATCACCGTCGTCTGGCTGCCGGCGTCATCCGTGATGACCCACTGACGCAGCGCCACCGGATTGGCGGTGAAGACCATCTCGATCGTGCCATATTCGGGATGCGCCGGATCCTGCGCCACGACGCGCGTCGTGTTCCTGTCCTCGCGGTGGCCCACCACCGTGCGCGCGCGGCCCAGGTCGATGTTCTGCGCGAGGATCAGGCTCAGCGGCGTCCGGCTCAGTGGATATTGCTCGGGCGGCTGGTTCGACTTGGCGTCGAAGATCGCCACCTGTCCGCCCCCCGCCATCACGAGGCTCCGCTCGGGCGGCGCATATTCGAACCGCACGCGGCCCGGGCGCTTGATGAAGAGCCGGCCGGTGGACATCGAGCCGTCGGCATTGACCTGTGTGAAGTCGGCTTCCGCCGTGCTCAGCCGGTTGAGATAGGCCGAGATCGTCGAAAGCGGGATCTTCTCGGCCGCCGCAGGCAGCGCGAGGGCGAGAAGCGCCAGAGGGGCGAGGATCAGACGCATGGGTTTCATGGTGATGAAGCTAGTCGCTCCCCCTGGGCTGCGCATCCCCGCCGCCTTCACGTTGCGGCGAGGAAGGTTTCAGGCCGGCCGGGCCGGTCTCATTGCTCGGGCAAGAGGATCTCGCGCTTGCCCACATGGTTGGCGGCCGTCACAACGCCCTGCTCCTCCATCTGCTCGACGAGGCGCGCGGCCTTGTTGTAGCCGATGCCCAGCTTGCGCTGGATGTAGGAGGTCGAGCATTTGCGGTCCTTCGCGACGATGGCCACCGCCTGATCGTAAAGCGCATCCTCGGAATCCGAGTTCCCACCCAGGCCCAGAACCGCGTCGATATCGTCCGCCCGCTCGTCCTCGGGGCCTTCCACCACGCCCGACATGTATTTCGGCGGGCCGAAGCTCTTGAGGTGGTTGACGATCTCTTCTACCTCCTCGTCGCTGACGAAGGGGCCGTGGATGCGGGTGATCTTGGCCCCGCCCGCCATGTAGAGCATGTCGCCCATGCCCAGCAGCTGCTCGGCCCCCTGCTCGCCCAGGATCGTGCGGCTGTCGATCTTCGAGGTGACCTGGAAGCTGATCCGGGTGGGGAAGTTCGCCTTGATCGTGCCGGTGATGACATCGACCGAAGGCCGCTGCGTCGCCATGATCAGGTGGATGCCGGAGGCCCGCGCCATCTGCGCGAGGCGCTGGATGCAGGCCTCGATCTCCTTGCCGGCCACCATCATCAGGTCGGCCATCTCGTCCACCACGACGACGATGAAGGGCAGCTTGACCGGCTGCAGGTCCTCGGTCTCGAACACCGGCTCGCCGGTGTCCTCGTCGAAGCCGGTCTGGATGGTCCGCTTGAACATCTCGCCCTTTTCGAGCGCCTCGGCCACGCGGCCGTTGTAGCCCTCGATGTTGCGGACGCCGAGCTTCGACATCTTGCGGTAGCGCTCCTCCATCTCGCCCACGACCCATTTCAGGGCCACGACCGCCTTCTTCGGATCGGTCACCACGGGCGAGAGCAGATGCGGGATGCCGTCATAGACCGACAGTTCCAGCATCTTCGGGTCGATCATGATCAGCCGGCATTCCTCGGGCGTGAGCTTGTAGAGGAGGCTGAGGATCATCGTGTTGATCGCCACCGACTTGCCCGAGCCGGTGGTCCCGGCGATCAGCAGGTGGGGCATCTTGGCGAGGTTTGCGACCACAGGCCGGCCCGCGATGTCCTTGCCGAGCGCCAGCGGCAGCCGCATCGCGCTGTCGCCGAAGTCGCGCGCGGCGAGGATCTCGCGCAGGATCACCTTCTCGCGGCTGGCGTTCGGCAGTTCGATCCCGATCACCGTCCGCCCCGGCACGGTCGAGACGCGGGCCGAAAGCGCCGACATCGAGCGCGCGATGTCATCGGCCAGACCGATCACCCGACTGGCCTTCAGCCCCGGCGCCGGTTCCAGTTCATAAAGCGTGACGACCGGCCCGGCCTGCGCGTCCACGATCTCGCCCTTGACGCCATAATCCTCGAGCACGGACTCGAGCATCCGCGCATTCTCCTTCAGCGCATCGACCGAGAGCGTGTTGCGGACCACGGTCGAGGGGCAGGCCAGCAGCGACAGCGGCGGCAGTTCGTAGTCCGTCTCCACCTCCTCGAAGCGCGGCCTGGGCCGGGCCTCGACCACCGGCGGGCGCGCCGGTTGCGGCCGCGCGGGCGCCACCGGGGCCGGCGCGGGGGCCGGGCTCTCCGTCAGCGCGGCGCCTTCCGCCGCCCAGTCGGCGCTGTCGTCAAAATCCTCGTGCGGCAGCCAGGCGGCCTCGTCCTCGGCGTAGGCCACCGTCTCCTGATCGGCCTCTTCCTCGTAGCCGGCGTAAGCGCCGTCGTCGTCCTCGTCGGTATAGGCAAGCTGCTCGCGCGCGGTGAGAAGCGGCTCCTCCACCTCGTCCATCTCGGGATAGGTTTCCGACACGAGACGTGGCGCGGCACCGGCGGCCGAGGCATGAAGCGCGCTCACCGCAATGCGGGCGGTTGCCGAGGCCGGGATGCGCGAGGCGACCATGCCCGAGGCGAAACGGATCTTCTCGCCCGCACCGGCCACGAGCGGCGGCTCGGGGGGCAGTTCCATCGGCGCACGGCGGCTGGCCACCATAGGCGCCGGCCCGGCGCGGCGGCGCGCCACCGGCGGCTCGCGGCGGGCGATCGCCGCGGCGATGGGCGAGAGGGGGCCGGTGGTCTGCCGCACGCGCGAGCGGATCACGTCGTTGATGCGGGCCTTGATCCGGTCCTCGGACGGGCCCTCGGCGTTGGCGGCCGCGTCCGACAGCCTCGGCTCCACAAGTTCGGCCTCGGGATCGGTGACGCGCCGGATGATCTGGGGCACCCGCGCAAGCAGCCCCGTCCGCTCGCGCGGTGCGGCGGGCGCCGGCGCAGGCTCGGCATAGCGCGGCTCGGCGCGCAGCCCTTCGGCACGCAGCGCCGCCGGCCGGGTCGTGTCCGCCCGCAGCGTGGCGGGGCGGCCCCAGGCGGCTTCCTCGATCACCGGCTCGGGGTCTTCCACCGGGTGCGAGGCACGGAGGCGGCTCAGAAAGCCCATGCGCGGGGCGGGTTCCGGCTCGGGCTCGGGGTCGCTGAAGCGGCCGCGCGGACGCGGCATCGCCTCGGCCCGGACATCCGAGCGCACGGCCGCGGCATCGACGGCGGCGCGGCCCTCGCGATGGGCGCGGATCTTCTCCTGCAGCAGCTGCGCGGCCTGCGCCGAGCCGCGTCCGGCCAGTTGCAGCACCGCATTGTAGGTCACGACCAGTCCCACCAGCAGGAACTGCGCCACCTGGCGCAACTCGCGCAGATCGAAGCCGCAGACGAAAAGCCCCATCGCCACCAGTCCGCCGCCCACCAGCAGCGAGAGCAGCTTCAGCGCATAGGCGGCCGGCAGCGGCACGATCTCGATCAGTGCGCCCAGCACCGTATCGCCGAAAAGGCCGCCCAGACCGAAGGAATGGCTCCATTCCGGCCCAGGCACATGGGTGGCGGCGTAGATCGAGCCCAGCGCGACGGCGATGACGGCAAAGACGATGCGGCCGAGCGCCCGCTCTTCGCCCCGGTGCAGCAGGAACCGCGCCCCCCAGGCGGCCGAAACGATCGGTAGCCCCCACGAGCCCTTGCCCGCGATGATCATCAGCGTCGAGGCAATCGCCGCACCGATCCGGCCCAGCGCGTTCTGCGCGGGCTCGTCGGTGGCGACCATCCAGCCGGGATCCTCGGGCGAATAGGTGGCCAGCATCAGCATGAAGACGAAGGCGGTGATCAGCAGGCCGATGCCCAGCAACTCCCGCCCGCGGCGTTCCAGCATCGCCTGCATGTTCTGGTCCAGAAGCGGGTCGCGCTGCCGTGCGTGATAGGATGCCATGCTACCGTCCTCACCCGTAAAGGCAGTCGCGAAGCCGCATGAGCCCGCGCTGCATTTCGTCCTTGGGGGCCACCATGGCGACCCTGATATAGCCCTTGCCGGGATTCTCTCCGCCGACCTCGCGGGCGAGATAGGCACCGGGCAGAACCCGCACCCCGGTCTCGGTCCAGAGCTTCAGCGCCGCTTCCTCGCCGTCCGGGACGGGCAGCCAGAGGAAAAAGCCTCCCTCGGGGCCCATATAGCCCTGAAGGCCGGAAAAGACCGCATCGGCGATGCGGAACTTCTCCTGATAGAGCGCGCGGTTGGCCTCGACATGCGCCTCGTCGGACCAGGCGCGCTCGGAGACGCGCTGCACGGGCAAGGGCAGCGGCGCGCCCGCAAAGGCCCGGAGTTGCCGGATGCGCTCGATCCCCCCTGCCCCGCCGGCGACAAAGCCCGAACGCAGGCCCGGCAGGTTCGAGCGCTTGGACAGCGAGTGGAAGACGAAGACCCGTTCCGGGTCCGCGCCCGTCGCATCCGCCACCTCGAGCGCGCCCGCTGGGGGCGCGGTGCGCCAGATCTCGGAATAGCACTCATCGGCGAAGATGCGGAAATCATGCGCCTCGGCCAGATCCATCAGGCTCGCCCAATAGTCGCGCGAGGCGACCGAGCCCTGCGGGTTGGCGGGCGAGCAGAGATAGGCCAGCGCCGTCCGCTCGAGGATCTCGCGGGGCAGGCCCGCGTAATCCGGCAGGAAACCGTTCGAGGCAAGCGCGGGCACATAGACCGGCTCCGCCCCCAGGGCGAGCGCGGCCATCGCATAGACCTGGTAAAAGGGGTTGGGCATCAGCACCACGGGGCGCTTGCCCCGCTTCTGCTCGGGCACCAGCGCGAGCGCGGCGTTGAACAGCCCCTCGCGGGTGCCATTCAGCACCATGAGCCGCTCGGGCCCCACCTCGACCCGGTACCGCCGCTTCAGCCATCCGCCGATCGCGGCCAGCAGCTCGGGCGTGCCGTCGTTCGGCGGATAGACAGCGAAGCCCTGGAGAGTCTCGGCCAGCACGGGTCCGACGAACTCCGGCATCGGATGTCTGGGCTCGCCGATGGTCATGGCGACGGGCTCGCCGCCCGGTGCGTGCGTGTCCAACAGCTTCCGCAGACGCGGAAATGCGTAATCTGGCAGGTTCGAAAACCGCTCGGGAAATGCCATCTACTGCCTCTTGATCGGGGTCGTATCGCCCCGTTTGTCGCAGGATAGCGGCAACTTGCCGGAGGGTCCAGAAAAAGGCCGGTGCGGCCCGGACCCGCCCGGCGCTGTGGCTTTTTCGCCCCTCAGCCCAACGCCCGTTCGGCCGCGGCGCCAAGGCGCAGCAGGCGCTCCTCGCGGAAGGGCTGTCCCATGAGCGAGATCCCGCACGAGGGCTGCCCCGTCGGCAGGGTCAGGACCGGCAGCCCCATGAGGTTGCCGATCCGCGTGTTGCGCAGCGCGAGCAGATTCTCGGTGACATAATAGTCCTCGTCGGTCATCAACCGACCCGCATCCGGGGGCAGGATCGGCGAGGTCGGCACAAGAACCGCGTCAAACCCCGCCGTCTTCGCATTCCAGGCCGCCCGCAGCCGGTCGAGCTTCTGCCAGGCGGCCACATAGTCCGCCGCCGTGACATGAGTCCCCGACCGGAACCGTTCAAGGATGCGCGGAAACATGAGATGCGGCGCGGCCTCGATCACCTCGGCCCAGGTGCCGTAGGCCTCGCCGGTGAAGAGCGGGCCCGCCAGCGCCATCGCCTCGGCCACCTCGGGCACGTCCCCCCGCTCGGTCCGCGCCCCCGCACGGGCCAGCCGCGCCACGGCCTCGTCGAAACCCTGCGCCGGCGCCTCGCGGAGATCCTCGAGCGCGACCGTCTCGAGCACGAGGAACCGCGCCCCCGCCAGCGAAGCGCCACGCAGATCGGGCGCCCGCCCGCCTTCCAGCGCCGCCAGCAGCAGCGCGCAATCCTCGACGCTGCGCGCGAGCGGCCCCACCGTATCGAACCGCGCGGCGAGCGGCACGGCGCCCCCGAGCGGAACCCGGCCGGCGGTGGTCTTGAGCCCGGTCAGGTCGTTCCAGGCGGCGGGAATGCGCACCGACCCGCCGGTGTCCGAGCCGATGGCGGCGGGCGCCAGGCCGAACGCCACCGAGGCCGCGGCCCCCGAGGAGGAGCCCCCCGGCACGGCCGCCGGATCGTTGATGCAGGGCGGCGTGGCGGTCACGGGGTTCAGGCCCAGACCGGAAAAGGCCAGCTCGGACATGTGGGTCTTGCCGAGGCAGACGAGCCCCTGCAGCGTCGCCGTCACGACCACCTCGGCGTCCCGCTCGGGCCGCCGCCCCTTCAGCAGCAGCGATCCCGCTTCGGTCAGGATCCCTGCCGTATCGAACAGGTCCTTCCACGAGACAGGCACCCCATCCAGCGGCCCGCGGCGCAGGCCGAGCTTGGCACGCTCGACCGCGGCCATGGCCTCGCCACGGGCGCGCTCGGGCGTCAGCCGCGCGTAGATCCGGGGGGCCTCGGGATGGTCGCTCGCGGCGTCAAGGAACGCCTCGGCCAGTTCGACCGGATGGATCCGGCCCCCGTCGATCCCCCGCCCCAGATCCGCCGCCGTCATCCACAGCCAGTCCATCGCGCTCTCCCTGCCCCGCGCGGGAACCGTAACCGCCGCGCCATGGCTGGACAATCCCGCGCGCCCGGCCATATTGGCCCGCATGACCCAAGATGCCGACATCCTCATCGCCGGAGGCGGGCTGAACGGCCCCGCTCTGGCCCTCGCGCTGGCGCGGAACGGATTTTCCGTGACGGTGGTGGATGGGCGGCCCGCCCCCCAGCGCGCCGAGCCCGGCTTTGACGGGCGCGCCTATGCGCTGGCGCTGGCCTCGCAGCGGCTGCTTGCGGCGCTCGGCCTCTGGGACGGGCTTGCGCCCCGCGCCCAGCCGATCCTGCGGGTCGTGACCTCGGACGGCACCACCGCCACCGGCCCCTCGCCCTTCGTGCTGGCCTTCGACCATGCCGAGATCGAGGAGGGGCCGATGGGCTACCTGCTCGAGGACCGTTTTCTCTACGCCGCCTTCCTCGCCGCGATGGAGGCCGAGCCGCGCATCCGCCTGATCTCGGGCGCCACGGTCGAGGCGCAGGAGGTGGGTGCGAGCGGCGTCACCATCACCCTCTCGACCGGAGCGCACCTCTCGGGACGGCTGCTCGTGGGCTGCGACGGACGGCAGAGCGGCACGGCGCGCCGCGCCGGCATCCGCCGCACCGGCTGGGGCTACGGCCAGACCGCCCTCGTCGCGGCGATCGAGCACGAGCGCCCGCACGAGGGCACCGCCTGGCAGTATTTCCTCCCCTCGGGTCCGCTGGCCATCCTTCCGCTGCCCGGCAACCGCTCCTCGATCGTCTGGAGCGAGAGCGACGCCGCCGCGGCCGAGATCCAGCGCCTGCCGGACGCGGACTATCTCACCGCCCTCCGGCCGCGGTTCGGCGACTTCCTGGGCGCCATCTCCCTCGCCGGCGAGCGGTTCACCTATCCGCTCTCGCTGTCGCTTGCCCACAGCTTCGTGGCGCCGCGCGTGGCGCTGGTGGGCGACGCCGCCCACGGCGTCCACCCGATCGCGGGCCAGGGGCTGAACCTCGGCCTGCGCGATGTGGCGGCCCTGGCCGAAGTGCTGACCCTCGCCGCCCGCCGCGGAGAAGACGTCGGCTCTCCGCTCGTCCTTGACCGCTACCAACAATGGCGCCGCTTCGACGCCACCGCGCTCGCGCTGGGAATGGACATGGTCAACAGTCTGTTCTCGAACGACAATCCGATCCTGAGGGCGGGGCGTGACCTCGGCATGGGAATCGTGAACGCCGTTCCGGGCCTGCGCCGCGGCTTCATCCGGCAGGCCGCCGGTCTCACGGGGGATCTCCCCCGGCTGCTCCAGGGCCGCCCGATCTGAGCCTTTCACTCTGCCCAAATATCCTCGGGGGTCCGGGGGCAGACAGCCCCCGGCGCCGGCCCAAGGCCCCGCGGGTCAGAGTTCGCGCGCTTCCGACACCAGCATGATCGGGATCCCGTCGCGGATCGGAAAGGCCAGCCGAGCCTGGCGCGACACCAGCTCCTGCCGCTCGGCGTCATAGCTCAGCCCCGACTGGGACACGGGGCAGACGAGCGCCTCGAGCATCCGGCGGTCGAACTGGGGGGACTCGGTCATTGCATCACCTCTTCACCATTGCCGCCCCTGAGGGCGAATTCGATCAGCGTCACCAGCGTCTCGCGCCGGGTTTCCAGCGACGGCGCCTCGAGCAGCGCCTGCTTGTCCTCGGGATCGAAGGGGCAAAGCATCGAGAGCGAGTTGATGAGAAGCTCTTCCTCGGCCTCGCGCAGGCTGCCCCAGTCGGTTGAAAGCTCCATCGCGGCGAAGTAGCGCCCGAGCAGCTCGAGAAAGGCATCCCGCCGGAAGCCGCAGTCAGACTCGGTCGGGCCCAGATCGCGGGTGAAGTCGCTCCAGTCCACGGTGCAGCGGCGGTAGGGCGTGAACCCCTGCACCTCGGACAGGACGCGAAACCGCGAGATGCCCGAGAGGGTGATCATGTAGCGCCCGTCCTCGGTTTCGGAAAAGCCCGTCAGGCGGCCCGCGCAGCCGATGGCATGAAGGCGCTTCTCCGCGCCTCCGGGCACGTCGCGCGGCTGCACCATGCCGATCAGCCGCTGCGGCGTCTTCAGCGTGTCCTCGAGCATCTGCAGATAGCGCGGCTCGAAGATATGAAGGGGCAGGCGTGCCCGCGGCAGGAGCAGGGCTCCGGGCAGCGGGAACACCGGAATGACGTCGGGAAGATCGGCCTGCTTGATCATGGGCTCTGAACTAGAGCGCCCCATCGTTCAGGCAAATATCATCGAGGACAGCCGCCGGCGCCCTTTCAGCACGATCGGATCGGTCGGCTTCAGCGCGTCGAAGATGGTGAAAAGCTGGGTCCGCGCCGCGCCCTCGTTCCACTCGCGATCGCGGCGGAACAGTTCGAGAAGCTGGTCCACGGCCTCCTCGACCTTGCCCGAGGCATGGAGCGCGAGCGCAAGGTCGAAGCGCGCCTGATGGTTGGCGGGATCCGCCTCGACGGCCCGGCTCAGCTCGGTCACCGGCCCCGCCTTGGCGGCCTGCCGGGCCAGCTCGATCTGCGCGCGCGCGCCCTCGATCTCCTTGGCCTTGGCGATGGCGGCAGGGGCGGCCGCCGCATAGGCCTCGGCCTGATCCAGATCGCCGGCCGCCAGATGGCAGCGGATCAGGCCCGCATAGGCCGCAGCATTTTCGGGCTCTTCGCCGAGGATGGCGGCGAAAGTCTCGAGCGCATCCACGATGGCGCCTTCGGCCAGCATCTCCTCGGCCGCGGCCAGCGCGTCGCCCAGACCGCCATCGCCGCCCATGGCCGCGATCTTGTCCACGAACTTCGTCACCTCCGAGGCCGGCAGCGCCCCCTGGAAGCCATCGACCGGCTGGCCCTGAAAGAAGGCATAGACGGTCGGGATCGACTGGATGCGCAGCTGCGCCGCGATCATCTGGTTCTCGTCCACGTTGACCTTGACCATGCGGACCTTGCCCTTGGCGGCCGTCACCGCGGCCTCGAGCGCCGGTCCCAGGGTCTTGCAGGGCCCGCACCAGGGCGCCCAGAAATCGACGATCACCGGCACTTCGCGGCTGGCGTCGATCACATCCTGCATGAAGGTCGCTTCTGACGTGTCCTTCACGAGATCGCCCTTCGGAGCGGCGCCGTTCGCGGGCTTGTCACCGAATCCGAGCATGGGTTCATCCTCCGTCTGACGTGGTGCCCCTATATGCGCGCCGGTCCGGCAAAGGCCAAGAGGCAAACCATGCGCCGTCCCCGCAAAGACCGGCAGGCATGCCTGGCAGGGACGGGCCGACCCTCCGCCGGCCCGGTCCGATCGGTCTGCGACAGCCCCGTCGCGGTCAAGCCGCTATACAGGGCCGCCCGAATCCTGTAGAGCCCCCGGACGGCCCGGAACCTCGGGACGGCGGGCGAGGAGGCCTGGCCGCGATGGGAGAAGGTTGGCCGTCAACCCGGGCGCCGCTGCGCGTCCCCCATTTGGCAGATACATGACCCATACCGATATTGCCGCGCCGCTGGCCGCGGCGCTTGCCGCCAAGGGCTACGAGTCCCTCACCCCCGTGCAGGAGGCCGTGCTCGCCGAAGGCGTGGCCGGACGCGACGCGCTCGTCTCGGCCCAGACCGGCTCGGGCAAGACCGTGGCCTTCGGCATCGCCGTGGCCGACCAGATCCTGCAGGGCGCCGACCGGCTCCTGTTCGCCGACACGCCGATCGCGCTTGCCATCGCCCCCACCCGCGAGCTGGCGCTGCAGGTCGCGCGCGAGCTTGGCTGGCTCTATGCCGAAGCCGGCGCCCAGATTGCCACCTGCGTCGGCGGCATGGACTACCGCACCGAGCGTAGGGCGCTCGAACGCGGCGCCCATATCGTCGTCGGCACCCCCGGCCGCCTGCGCGACCATATCGAGCGCGGCTCGCTGGATCTGACCGGCCTGCGCGCCGTGGTGCTGGACGAGGCCGACGAGATGCTCGACCTCGGCTTCCGCGAGGATCTGGAGTTCATCCTTGGCTCCGCCCCCGAGGAACGCCGCACGCTGATGTTCTCGGCCACCGTGCCGAAGGAGATCGAGGCGCTGGCCAAGGAGTTCCAGCAGGACGCCGTCCGCATCCAGACCGCGGGCGAGCGCAAGCAGCATGCCGACATCGAGTATCGCGTCCTGACCGTCAGCGCGCGCGACCGGGAACATGCGATCTTCAACGTGCTGCGCTTCTACGAGGCGCCCTCGGCGATCGTCTTCTGCAAGACGCGGATGGCGGTGAACCATCTTCTCGCGCGGATGGGCAACCGCGGCTTTCAGGTCGTGGCGCTCTCGGGCGAGCTGTCGCAGCAGGAGCGGACCCATGCGCTGCAGGCGCTGCGCGACGGGCGCGCGCGGGTCTGCATCGCGACCGACGTGGCCGCGCGCGGCATAGACCTTCCGGGGCTCGAACTGGTGATCCACGCCGATCTGCCCACCAACTCCGAGACGCTGCTGCACCGCTCGGGCCGGACCGGCCGCGCGGGCGCCAAGGGCGTGTCGGTGCTGATCGCCGCGCCCTCCGAGGTGCGCAAGGCGCAGCGGCTGCTGTCCGGGGCGAAGCTCGTGGCCGACTGGGGCAAGCCGCCCTCGGCCGACGAGGTGCAGGAACGCGACGACGCGCGGCTGCTCGAACATCCGGTGCTCGGGCAGGATCTGTCCGAGGAGATGCCGCTGGCCGAGAAGCTGCTCGAGCGGTTCGGCCCCGCGCAGATGGCGTCGGCCTTCGTGCGGCTCTGGCGCGAGGCGCGTTCGGCGCCCGAGGTGCTTCAGGACGTGGCCCCGCCCGAACCCGCGCAGCGCGCGCCGCGCGAACGGGGCGAGTTCGGCGAGGCCGTCTGGTATTCGGTGGGCGTGGGCCACACCGGACGCGCCGAGGCGCGCTGGCTGCTGCCCAAGATCTGCGAAGCGGGCGGTGTCACCAAGAACGAGATCGGCGCGATCCGCGTCCAGCAGGAGCAGACCTTCGTCCAGATCGCCAAGGCGGCCGCCAAGAAGTTCGGCGACGCGCTCGAGATCGAGGCCGGCGTGGGCATGGTCCGGCTGGAGGGCGAACCCTCGCTCGAGCGGCCGGAACGCGCGCCGCGCAAGCCTTTCGCCGAGCGCACGGCCCGCACGCGGGACGAGGCCCCGCGGCGCGAGAAGGCGCCTTACCAGCCCAAGCCCTCGCGCTTCGTCGAGGAGGAGCGGGACGAGGCTCCGCGCAGCGGCTGGACGCCCGACGACCGCCCCGCCCGCCCCCGGCGCGAGGACAGCGGGCATGTCGCGAAGCGCGAGATGCAGGAAGGCACCGGCGCCCGCCGCGAGGGCTCTGACGAGGGGCGCAAGCCGCGGCAGCCGCAGGGCGAACGTCCGGCGCGGCCCGCCTACAAGGGCGCGGCCACGCGGGCCGAGGGCACCGGCCGCTCGGCCGGCTACAAGTCGCACGGCGGAACGGCCGGCCGGTCCACCGGCTACAAGTCGCACGGTGCTGCCGGCGACGACGCCCCCCGCGGCAAGCCGCGCGGCGAGGGCGCGCCGCGGGCGGCGGGCTTCAAATCCCATGACAAGCCGGCTCGGGACGAGACAGGCCCGCGCGAGCGCGGCCCGGATGCCCGCCCGGCCCGTCCGTCGGGCTACAAGGGCGCGCGCGACGACCGGCCCGCAAAGCCGCGCGCCGAAGGGGGCGCCAAGAAGGACTTCGCCAAGAAGGACGCTCCGCGGAAACCGCGCGCGGATGCCTCGGACACGAGCCGCCGTTTCACGCCTCCGAAAAAGCCGCGCGGCTGAGAAACGAGACGGTTGTCGCCCCCACCCGGGCGGCAACCTGCGCCTCGGGTGAAGCGCGCCCCCTGTTCAGAAGGGGGCCGCCAGATGGATCCCCACCGAGAGGCGGGGCCCGCTCTCCTCGACAAGCGCAAGGGACTGGCAGCCGTTGTCGAGAAGCGCCGCCAGCACGCGCACCGGAAGGCTCGGGATCTCGGCCACCGCGTCACCGGCCTCATCGACCAGCAGCACCACGTTCGAGGCGAAAGGCCGCCGAGGATCGCGGCTGAGGTGGAGCATGACTCCGGCCGCAGGCGGCGGTTGCGGGCCGATCGGAGAGGCCTCGCAGGTCATTACCCGCACACTCCCGATCAGTCTGACATCCGTAGGAACCCTGGCCGCACTCGTCACGCTGTCCTGCAACGGATCTTCTGCCGCAATCATCAAGCTCTTCCCAATCCTCGCCGGCGGCGAAACGCGCGGAACCCCGACTTGGTTCACATTGGACGAACATTTTTTGTCGGAACGATGGCAGGCTCTAGGGGTTGCTGCGGCTCATGCCGCGCGGGCCCGGAGGTTGCTGCGGCTTACGCTGCGGGGGCGAGGTCCGCCCCGACCGGATCGGGAGAGACAGATCGACATGGCCGACTGCATCATCGTGGGCGCCGGCCCCGCTGGCCTGACCGCCGCCATCTTCCTCGCCCGCTTCCGGCGCAGCGTCCTGCTGCTTGACGGCGGCGAGAGCCGGGCCTCGCTGATCCCGCGCTCGCACAACCATCCCGCCTTCCCCGACGGCATCCGCGGCGCCGAGCTTCTCTCGCGGATGCGGGCACAACTGGGGCGGCTGGGCATCTCGCCTGCTCCCCTCGCGGCCGAGTCGGGGCGCCGCCTGCCGGATGGGGGCTGGCGGATCGAGACGAAGCAGGGGCCACTGGAGGCGCGCCACCTCATCCTTGCGACGGGGGTCCGCGACCGGCTGCCCGATCTGCCCGACGTGGTGCGCCATGTGCGCGAGGGGCTCATCCGGCAGTGCCCGGTCTGCGATGCGTTCGAGGTGATCGACCATTGCATTGCCGTTCTGGGGCACGAGGATTGCGCCGTGAGCGAGGCGCTCTTCCTGCGCAGCTACTCCCCGAGGATCACGCTCGTCTCGATGGGTCAGGATCTGCCGGAGGCGTCGCATCGACCGCTGGCCGATGCCGGGGTGCGGGTGGACCGCCGCCCCATCCGGCGGATCGAGGCCGCAGGGCGGCGGGTCACCATTCATTTCGCGGACGGCGAGCCCGGCCGGTTCGACACGCTCTATGCCGGCCTCGGGAACGATCCGCAGACCGCCCTCCCCCGGTCGCTGGGCATGGCCCTTCAGCCCGACGGCCGGATCGGCACCGATGCCCACCAGCGCACGGAACTGCCGGGCGTCTGGGCCGCGGGCGACGTGGTGACGGGTCTCAACCAGATCGCGGTGGCCATGGCGCAGGCCGAGATCGCGGCCACCGACATTCACAACCATCTCAGGGCGGCCGAAGGGCTCAGCCTGTCACGCCTGCCGAAGCAGCCCGCCTGAGGGCGTCGGGAACCGCTGCCGCGGCAGGTCGTTCACCGGGACCGGCAAGATCTTGCTCATGCCGGGGTGCCGTGACGGCATCCGATCTTCCGGCGGCGGGCAAACATGCAGAAGGATCGATTCAACCAGAAGGACCAACACGGAGGACTTCCCGCCATGACACGCTTGCCGCTCCGCACCGGGGCCTGTCTTCTCGCGATGATCGTTGCAGGCGCCGGCGCTGCCGCTGCGCAGGTGACCCTTGTCCGGGGCAACGACACCGATCCCGCGACGCTCGACCATCACCTGACCTCGACCGTGGCCGAGAGCCGGATCCTGAACGATCTCTACGAGGGGCTCGTGGTGCAGGATGCGCGGGGCGAGGTGGTGCCGGGGGTAGCCGAGAGCTGGGAGATCTCGGAGGATGGTCTGACCTACAGCTTCAAGCTGCGCGACGATGCGAAATGGTCGAACGGCGATCCGGTGGTGGCCGGCGACTTCGTCTTCGCGCTGCGCCGGATCGTGACGCCCGCGACAGCGGCGGTCTATGCCAACATCCTCTACCCGATCCTGAACGCCGAAGCCGTCGCCTCGGGCCAGATGACCCCGGAAGAGCTGGGGGTCGAGGCGGTGGATGATCATACGCTGCAAATCACCCTGAACGCGCCCACCCCCTACTTCCTCGAACTGCTCACGCACCAGTCCTCGCTGCCGCTGCATCCGGCGACGGTCGAGGCGGAAGGCGCGAACTTCACGCGGCCGGGCGTGATGGTCACGAACGGGGCCTACAAGCTGGTCAGCTTCGTGCCGAACGATCGCATCGTGATGGAGAAGAACGAACATTTCCACGGCGCGCAGGACATCGCCGTCGATCGCGTCGAATGGGTGCCCTTCGAGGATCGCTCGGCCTGCCTGCGGCGCTTCGAGGCGCAGGAGGTGCAGATCTGCACCGACGTGCCCGCCGAACAGATGAGCTACATGCGCCAGAACCTCGGCGAGAAGCTGCGCATCGCGCCCTATCTCGGCACCTACTACCTGCCGGTGAAGGGCGCCGACGGCAGCCCGCTCAAGGACAAGCGCGTGCGTCAGGCGATCTCGCTCGTGCTCGACCGCGACTTCATCGCCGAGCAGGTCTGGCAGGAGACGATGCTGTCCGGCTATTCGATCGTCCCGCCGGGCATCTCGAACTATGTCGAGACGCCTCCCTCGCTCGATTATGCCGAAGAGGATCTGCTCGACCGCGAGGACCGGGCCAAGGCGCTCCTCGAGGAAGCGGGCGTGGCCGAGGGCAGCCTGACCGTGCAGCTCTCCTACAACTCGTCCGAGAACCATCGCAACACGATGACCGCCATCGCCGACATGCTGAAGAACATCGGCATCAACGCGACGCTGAACGAGATGGAGGGGACGAACTACTTCAACTACCTCAAGGAAGGCGGCGCCTTCGACATCGTGCGCGCGGGCTGGATCGGCGACTATTCCGACCCGCAGAACTTCCTGTTCCTGTTCGAGGGCGGCGTGCCCTTCAACTATCCGCGCTGGGAGAACGCCGATTACGACGCGCTGATGGACAGGGCCGCCCAGACCCAGGATCTCGACGCGCGGGCACAGATCATGGCCGAGGCCGAGACGATCCTGCTCGACGAGGTGCCGGCGATCCCGCTGCTCACCTACTCCTCGCGCGCGCTCGTTTCGGACCGGGTGCAGGGCTACGAGGACAACCTGCCCGACGTCCACCAGACCCGCTGGCTCTCGCTGTCCCAGTAATCGTTACGGGGCGCGCGCGGATCCTCCGTCGCGCCCCCCTTGCGAGGGCTTTTCCGATGCTTCGCTACACGCTGCGACGGCTCGCTTCGGCCGTGCCGACCGTCTTCATCATCGTCACGCTCACCTTCTTCATGATCCGGCTGGCGCCGGGCGGCCCGTTCGACCTCGAGCGGCCGCTCGATCCGCTCATCATGGAGAACCTCAAGCGGGCCTATAACCTCGACGGGTCGCTCTGGTCGCAATATCTGACCTACATGGGCAACCTGCTGAGGGGCGATCTCGGACCGTCCTTCACGAAGCGCGATTTCAGCGTCAACGACCTCTTCGCCTCGGGCCTGCCGGTGTCGATGCTGCTCGGCGGGCTGGCGATCTCGCTTGCGGTGCTGATCGGCACCGTCCTCGGGGCCATTGCCGCGCTGAGGCAGAACTCCTGGCTCGACTACACGATCGTGGGGCTTGCCACCTTCGGGATCACGACGCCGAATTTCGTGGTGGCGCCGCTGCTCAGCCTGTTCTTCGGGGTGATCCTGCGCTGGCTTCCCGCGGGCGGCTGGTCCGCGTCGGACCCCGCCTACTGGGTGCTGCCGGTGGTGACGCTGGCACTGCCGCAGGTGGCAGTGATCGCGCGCCTCGTGCGCGGGGCGACCATCGAGGCGCTGCGCTCGAACCATGTCCGCACCGCCCGCGCCTACGGGCTGCCCGCCCGGACCGTGGTGGTCAAGCACGCCCTGCGCGCCGCCATGCTGCCCGCGGTGAGCTATCTCGGACCGACGGCCGCGGGGCTTCTGACCGGCTCGGTCGTGGTCGAGACGATCTTCGGCCTGCCCGGCATCGGGCGCTACTTCGTGCAAGGCGCGCTGGGGCGGGACTACACGCTGGTGATGGGGACGGTGGTGGTGATCGCGCTCTTCATCCTGCTGTTCAACCTGATCGTGGACCTGCTCTACACCCTTCTCGACCCGCGGGTGCGCTATGACTGAGATGCCCATTCCCACACCGGGCACGCCCGCGCCCGCACCCGATGCCCTCGTCGGCCGCTCGCTCTGGCAGGACGCCTGGATCCGCCTGCGGAAGAACCGCGCCGCGGTCGCCTCGGCGCTGGTGCTGATCTTCCTCGGCCTCGTCGGGATCTTCGGCCCGATGCTCTCGCCGCACGACTACACGCGGGTCTATCCCCAGTTCGTCCGCGCGCCCGCCAGCCTCGAGCCTTACCCGCGCGCCGATGTGGTGATCCCGAATTTCGAACGCACGATGGCCCGCGCCCGGGTCGAGGGGACGCCGGTGCTCGAGAACGGCACCGTCTCGGTCGAGATCGCCGACGACGAGCCGATCGACGAACGCATCCTGCGCTATTTCCAGCGGTCCGACCTCTTCATCAATCCGCGGCTCGACCTTGCGCCCGACGGATTGAGCGGCACGCTCTCGGCCGATGTGGAGCAGCTCTACTTCCTCTTCGGCACCGATGCCGTGGGGCGGGATCTGATGTCGCGCATCTTCATCGGGGTGCGGATCTCGCTCGCGATCGGCCTTCTCGCCTCGGCCATGGCGCTCCTTCTGGGCGTTACCTACGGCGCGATCTCGGGCTATCTCGGCGGGCGGGTGGACAACGTGATGATGCGGATCGTGGACATCCTCTACTCGCTGCCCTTCATCTTCTTCGTGATCCTGCTCGTGGTGTTCTTCGGCCGGAACATCGTCATCATCTTCATCGCCATCGGCGCGACCGAGTGGCTGGACATGGCGCGGATCGTAAGGGGCCAGACGCTCAGCCTGAAACGGCAGGAGTTCGTGCAGGCGGCCGAGGCGCTGGGGGCCACGCGCGCGGGCATCCTGATTCGGCACATAGTGCCGAACACGCTCGGGCCGGTGATCGTCTTCGTCACGCTGCTGGTGCCCAAGGCCATCCTGCTGGAAAGCCTGCTGTCCTTCCTCGGCCTCGGCGTGCAGGAGCCGCTGACCTCTTTGGGCCTTCTGATCTCGGAAGGCGCCGCCAACATGCGCGGCGCGCCGTGGCTCTTGATCTGGCCTGCCCTCACGCTGACCGCGATCCTGTTCGCGCTGAACTTCCTCGGCGACGGATTGCGCGACAGCCTCGACCCGAAGGACCGCTGAGATGGAGCCTGTTCTCGACGTCAAGGGACTGCGCGTCACCTTCGACACCAACGACGGCGAGGTGGAGGCCGTGCGCGGCATCGACCTCTCGGTGATGCCCGGCGAGACCGTGGCCATCGTCGGCGAAAGCGGTTCGGGGAAAAGCCAGACCACGATGGCGCTGATGGGGCTTCTGGCGCAGAACGGCCGCGCCACCGGCTCGGCGCGCTACCGCGGGCGCGAGCTGATCGGCCTGCCCGAGCGCGAGTTGAACAAGGTGCGCGGCGACAAGATCACCATGATCTTCCAGGAGCCGATGACCTCGCTCGACCCGCTCTACCGGATCGGCGACCAGCTGGCCGAGCCCTTGCGCTTCCACCGCGGGCTTTCAAAACGAGCCGCGCGGCCGCGGATCGTGGACCTCTTGCGCCTCGTCGGCATCCCCGAGCCCGAGCGGCGGATCGACAGCTATCCGCACGAATTGTCGGGCGGGCAGCGCCAGCGGGTGATGATCGCGATGGCGCTGGCCTGCGATCCCGACATCCTGATCGCCGACGAGCCCACGACCGCGCTCGACGTGACGATCCAGGCGCAGATCCTGACGCTTCTGGCCGATCTGCAGAAGCGGCTCGGCATGGCGATCCTCTTCATCACCCACGATCTCGGGATCGTGCAGCGGTTTGCCGACCGGGTCTATGTGATGCAGGCGGGCGAGGTGGTCGAGACCGGCGAGACCGGCGCCCTCTTCGCGGCGCCTGCCCATCCCTACACGCGGATGCTGCTCGATGCGGAACCCGAAGGCACCAAGGCCCCCCCGCCCGAGACCGCCCCCGTGCTGATGGAGGGGCGGGACATCGAGGTGACCTTCTCGAGCGGCGGCGGCCTTTTCCGCAAGGCCGAGGAGCTGCGCGCCGTGGACCGGGTGTCGGTGCGGCTGCGGCAAGGACAGACCATCGGCGTGGTGGGCGAGTCAGGCTCGGGCAAGTCCACGCTCGGCCGGGCGCTCCTGCGGCTTCTGCCCTCGGCGGGTCTCGTGACCTTCGAGGGGCGCGAACTGGCCCGCGACCCGGCCGCGATGCGGCCCCTTCGGCAGCGGATGCAGCTGGTGTTCCAGGACCCGTTCGGCAGCCTGTCGCCGCGGATGACGGTGGGGCGGATCATCACCGAGGGGCTGAAGATCCACGAGCCCGGCCTGTCCTCGCGCGAGCGGGACCGCCGCGCGGGCGAGGCGCTGGCCGAGGTCGGCCTCAGCCCCGACATGCGTAACCGCTATCCGCACGAATTCTCGGGCGGCCAGCGCCAGCGCATCGCCATCGCCCGCTCGATGATCCTGAAGCCCAAGGTCATCGTGCTGGACGAGCCGACCTCGGCGCTCGACCGCTCGGTGCAGAAGCAGATCGTGGACCTGCTGCGCGACCTGCAGGCGCGGCACGGGCTGTCCTACCTCTTCATCAGCCACGATCTTGCGGTGGTGCGGGCGCTGTCCGACTACATCGTGGTGATGAAGGAGGGGCGCATCGTGGAAGAGGGGCCGACCGCCGACATCTTCGACCGCCCGCAGGAGAGCTACACCCGCACGCTGATGGCCGCCGCGCTCGAGACGCGGCGCTTCCGCGAAGACGCGGAACGGACGGGCGCCTGAGCGGTTTCACCGCGCAGGAGGATGCCATGACCGACAATGACAAGTCCGCACCCGGCGATCGCCGCCGCGAGGGCAACAGCGTGGACCAGCGCCAGCAGCAGATCGACCCCACCGGGCGGGATCGCGAGGATCCGGGCGAGGCGGGGCCGCATCGCTCGCAGAAACAGCCCGGACAGGCGCCGGAGGATCCGCAGTCCAAAGGCTGACAAGGCTCCGCCTGGAGAAGGCAGCCCCCCGGGCGAGCCCGGGGGGGGGCCGATAAACGCTCAAAAGAAAGGACCCCGGCCACGCCTGCGGCCGGGGTCTGGAAAGAGCGCGATTGGCGCCCTCAGAACTCGAGCGCGCGATCCCCGGCGGCGTCCTTGATCCGCGTGGGCAGGCCCATCCGGTTCAGAAGCGCGAGGAACGGTTTCGGGTCCAGCTCCTCGACATTGACCATCTTCTTCACATCCCATGTCCCCTCGGCCACGAGGATGGCCGCGGCGACGGGCGGCACGCCGGCGGTGTAGGAGATCCCCTGCGACCCGACCTCGGCATAGGCTTCGGCATGGTCGGCCACGTTGTAGATGAAGACTTCGGCCGGCTGGCCGTCCTTCGTCCCCTTCACGATGTCGCCGATGCAGGTCTTGCCGGTGTAGTCGGGCGCCAGCGACGAGGGATCGGGCAGGACCGCCTTCACCACCTTGAGCGGGATCACCTCGAGCCCCTCGGCCGTCGTCACCGGCTGCTCGGACAGAAGCCCGAGGTTCTTCAGCACCATGAAGACGTTGATGTAGTGATCCGAGAAGCCCATCCAGAAGCGCACGTCCGCCTGCGGATAGTTGGCCGCCAGCGAGTGCACCTCATCGTGGCCGGTCATGTAGGCCTTCTGCCGGCCCACCACGGGCAGGTCGAACTCCTGCCCGACCTCGAACATCCGGTTCGCCTGCCACGCCCCGTCCTGCCACGAATAGACCGTGCCCGTGAACTCGCGGAAGTTGATCTCGGGATCGAAGTTGGTCGAGAACCAGCGCCCGTGGCTGCCCGCGTTGATGTCCACGATGTCGATCGAGGCGACCTCGTCGAGGTACTCGTCCGCAGCCAGCCGCGCATAGGCATTGACCACGCCCGGATCGAAGCCCACGCCGAGGATCGCGGTGACGCCCGCCTCGGCGCAACGCTCGCGCCGCTTCCACTCGTAGTTGCCATACCACGGCGGCGTCTCGCAGATCTTCGCCGGATCCTCGTGGATCGCCGTGTCCATGTAGGCCGCGCCCGTCTCGAGGCAGGCCTCGAGCACCGGCATGTTGACGAAGGCCGAGCCCACGTTGATCACGATCCCGGCGCCCGTCTCGCGGATCAGGGCGGCCACGGCGGCGGTATCCATCGCATCGACGGCATGGGCGTCGAACCGGCCCGTCCCCTTCATCGCGCCCTTCTCGTGCACCGAAGCGATGATCGCCTCGCATTTCGAGAGTGTGCGCGAGGCGATGTGCAGGTCACCCAGCACGTCGTTGTTCTGCGCGCACTTGTGCGCCACCACCTGTGCGACGCCGCCGGCACCGATGATCAACACGTTCTTCTTCACTTCGAACCGTCTCCTTCAAGGACAGAGGGAAGCGCCTCAGCCGAGGCTCGAGGCATAGTCGCCATAGCCGAACTCGCGCGCCACGCGCAGCGATCCGTCGGGCTCGCGGATCACGATCGAGGGCATCTTCACCCCGTTGAACCAGTTCTTCTTCACCATCGTGTAGCCCGCAGCATCCGCGATGGAGAGGCGGTCGCCCACTTTCAGCGGCTCGGCAAAGCGGAACTCGCCGAAGATGTCTCCGGCCAGGCAGGACTTGCCACAGACCATGTAGCTATGATCGCCCGCGTCGGGTTCAACCTTTGCGGACTGCCGGTAGATCAGCAGGTCCAGCATGTGCGCCTCGACCGAACTGTCCACGATGGCCAGCTGCTTGCCGTTGTCAAGCAGGTCGAGCACCGTCACCTCGAGCGTGGCCGAGCGGGTGATTGCCGCCTCGCCGGGCTCGAGATAGACCTGAACCCCGTGCGCCGCGGCAAAGGCCTTCAGCCGCGCGGCCAGCCGGTCCACCGGATAGCCCTCGCCGGTGAAATGGATGCCGCCACCAAGGCTCACCCAGTCGAGCCGGTCGAGGATCGCGCCGAAGCGGCCCTCGATCTCGGCCAGCTGCCGGTCGAACAGGTCGAAATCGGCATTCTCGCAGTTGTAATGGATCATCACGCCCGAGATGTCGGGCAGCACCGCCTCGATCTTCTCGGCGCTCCATTCGCCCAGCCGCGAGAAGGGCCGCGCCGGGTCGGCCAGATCGAAGCCCGAGGTCGAGAGGCCGGGGTTCAGCCGCAATCCGCGCGCGATCCCGCCGGTGCGGTCCCTGAACCGCTGAAGCTGGCCCACCGAGTTGAAGATGATCTTGTCGGCGTAGCCCACCGCCTCATCGATCTCGTGATCGGGCCAGGCCACCGAATAGGCATGGGTCTCCTTGCCGAACTTCTCGCGCCCGAGCCGCAGCTCGTAGAGCGACGAGGAGGTCGTCCCGTCCATGTGGTCGCGCATGTAGTCGAAGGCGGGCCATGTCGCGAAGCATTTGAGCGCGAGCAGCGCCTTGGCCCCCGATCCCTCGCGGAGCCGGTCGATGACCGCCATGTTCCGCTTGAGGCTGGCGGAATCGATCAGGTAGAAAGGTGTCTGGATCATGAGACCCCCCGCGCGAGAAGGAAGAACGGGGGCGTATAGGGCCACCCCCCCCCTGATGCAAGAGTTTTGCAGCACCAGGATGACAGCCGGGTGGCTGCTCCCGGCGCGAATGCCGGACGAACCGGGCCGGATCAACAAGGCGTGAGCGCGGTCGCCCGAGAGCGCTCCTTGTGCGTTGGCACTTGAACCAGCACGGAGAACCGCGATGATCCTTCCCCGCCTCGGACTGGCGCTTGCCGCCGCCGCGCTCGTCGGCACTGCCGCCCTCGCCCATCACGGCTGGAACTGGGCCGAAGAGCAGCAGTCGCAGGTGACGGGCGAACTGCAGTCGGTCTCGATGAACCCGCCGCATCCCAAGATCGAGATCCTCGCCCCGGACGGGGCCCTCTGGCAGATCGAGCTGGGCAACCCGAACCAGACCCAGCGTGCGGGCTTCACCGCCGAGACCGCGGAACCCGGCGTTGCGGTGCATGTCCTCGGGCATCGCGCCAAGGACGGCACGAACCTGATGAAGGCCGTCCGCATCACGATCGACGGCACGCCCTATGACTTTTACCCGGAACTGATCGAGCCGCAGGGCTGATGCTGCAGCTTTTGGCGGGCTGGCCCGGTGCGGATCTGATCCGCGGCTCGGGCACGGCCTACCTGCTGGTCAATGCCGCCCACATCCTCGGGATTGCCCTGCTCGTCGGGGCGATCCTGCCGCTCGACCTGATGATCGTTGCCGGACGGCGCGCGGGAGAGGTGGCGCCGTTCCTCGTGCGAAGCGCGGGCGTGGGGCTTGCGGTTGCGCTCACCACCGGCCTCTGGCTGTTCAGTGTCGATCCGCCGAACTACCTCGGCAACCGCGCCTTCCTGATCAAGCTCGCGCTGATCGCGGCGGCGGTCCTGAACGTCGCCGCCCTGCACCTGGGCCGCGGCTGGAGGACCTTCGTGGCCGGCGGCCCTGCCACGCCCGTCACGCGCGCCGCGGCGCTTGCATCGGCTGCGCTGTGGCTCTCGACGCTCGTGGCGGGGCGGTGGATCGGCTTTCTCTAGATCGGCTTTCTCTAGGCGGTGCCGCCCAGGCTCAATGCGTCCAGGCGCCCCGACGGTCGGTGGCGAAGTTCTCGCCATAGCCACGCGGGCGGATGTTCGGCCGGCGCGGCTTGGACTCCGTCACCTCGACCTCGATCCGGTGCGCCTTGGCATAGTCCAGCGCGGCTTCGCGGCTGTCGAAATGCAGCATCACCTGATTCTGCGTGTCCGCCGACGAGGTCCAGCCCATCAGCGGGTCAATGTCGCGGGCCTCGCGGCTCTCGAACACCAGAACCCAGCCCTTGGCCTTTCCGGTCCCGGACTGCATGGCGTTTCGGGCAGGCTGATAGATACGCGCGCGCATGGGGCCTCCGTGCAAGATGCCCCGTTATTGGCGGCTTTCCCGCCGCAGATCAAGACCTCCAGACCGCGTTGCAAGCGGCTGTCGATCGATCACGGAGGGGTGGGTGGGGTGTGTGGTGCAACCGACCGACAGCGTTCTGCTGCTTGCCCCCTCCTTCTAGCCGCCAATGGTTAAACGCCGGTAAAGAAGCAGCCTCAGCTCCCTTGTTTGCGAACAAAAACGGATCAAATCTAGGCGGCCGAGGGGAATCACCATGCCGCACAACAATATGAACATGCCGATGCACCGCCCGGAGGTGCTGACCCGCCCCAAGCTCGAGGGCGGGCGGCGTTTCGAGATGAAGACTCCGTTCAAACCCGCGGGCGATCAGCCGACGGCCATCGCCGAGCTGGCCTCGGGCGTGCGGGCGGGCGAGCAGAACCAGGTGCTGCTGGGGGCCACGGGCACCGGCAAGACCTTCACCATGGCCAAGATCATCGAAGAGACCCAGCGCCCGGCCATCATCCTGGCTCCGAACAAGACGCTGGCGGCGCAGCTTTACGGCGAGTTCAAGGGCTTCTTCCCCGACAACGCCGTGGAATATTTCGTGTCCTACTACGACTACTACCAGCCCGAGGCCTATGTCCCGCGGTCGGACACCTATATCGAGAAGGAATCGCAGATCAACGAGCAGATCGACCGGATGCGCCACTCGGCCACCCGGGCGCTGCTGGAACGCGACGACGTGATCATCGTGGCCTCGGTCTCGTGCATCTACGGCATCGGCTCGGTCGAGACCTATTCGGCGATGACGCAGGATCTGGTGGTGGGGCAGAGCTACGACCAGCGGCAGGTGATCGCCGAACTGGTGGCGCAGCAATACCGGCGCAACGATCAGGGCTTCCAGCGCGGCAGCTTCCGCGTGCGGGGCGATTCGCTCGAGGTCTGGCCCGCCCACCTGGAAGACCGGGCCTGGCGCTTCTCGTTCTTCGGCGAGGAGCTGGAGAGCGTCGTGGAGTTCGATCCGCTGACCGGCGCCAAGACCGACAGCTTCAAGCAGATCCGCATCTACGCGAATTCGCACTACGTCACGCCGCGGCCGACGATGCAGCAGGCCGTGCAGGGCATCAAGAAGGAGCTGCGCCAGCGGCTCGACCAGCTGGTGGCCGAGGGCAAGCTGCTGGAAGCGCAGCGGCTGGAGCAGCGCACCAACTTCGACATCGAGATGCTGGAAGCGACCGGCGTCTGCAACGGGATCGAGAACTATTCGCGCTACCTGACCGGCCGCGCTCCGGGCGAGCCGCCGCCGACGCTGTTCGAGTTCATCCCCGACAATGCCATCGTCTTCGCTGATGAAAGCCATGTGACGGTGCCGCAGATCGGCGGCATGTATCGGGGCGACTACCGGCGCAAGTTCACACTGGCCGAGCACGGGTTCCGCCTGCCCTCCTGCATGGACAACCGCCCCCTCAAGTTCGAGGAATGGGACGCGATGCGGCCTCAGTCGGTCTTCGTCTCGGCCACCCCCTCCGCGTGGGAGCTGGAGCAGGCCGGAGGCGTCTTTGCCGAGCAGGTGATCCGCCCCACGGGCCTTCTCGATCCGATGGTCGAGATCCGCCCGGTCGAGATGCAGGTGGACGACCTCCTGGACGAGATCCGCAAGGTGGCGGCCGCGGGCCTCAGGACGCTGGTGACGGTGCTGACCAAGCGCATGGCCGAGGATCTGACCGAGTATCTGCACGAACAGGGCATCCGGGTGCGCTACATGCATTCCGACATCGACACGATCGAGCGGATCGAGATCCTGCGCGACCTGCGGCTTGGCGCCTTCGACGTGCTGGTGGGGATCAACCTGCTGCGCGAGGGGCTCGACATTCCCGAATGCGGGCTGGTGGCGATCCTCGATGCCGACAAGGAGGGCTTCCTGCGCTCGGAAACCTCGCTGATCCAGACCATCGGCCGGGCGGCGCGGAACGCCGACGGGCGGGTGATCATGTATGCCGACCGGATCACCGGCAGCATGGAGCGCGCCCTGCGCGAGACCGAGCGTCGGCGCGAGAAGCAGATCGCCTACAACGAGGCGCATGGCATCACGCCGCAGACGGTGAAGAAGAACGTCGAGGACGTGCTGGCTGGCCTCTGGCAGGGCGACACCGACATGAACCGGGTGACGGCGAAGGTCGAGAAGCCGATGGTAGGCTCGAACCTTGCGGCGCATCTCGACGGGCTGCGCACCGCGATGCGCAAGGCCGCCGAGAACCTCGAGTTCGAGGAGGCGGCGCGGCTGCGCGACGAGATCAAGCGCCTCGAGGCGGTGGAACTGGCCGTCGCCGACGATCCGCTGGCGCGGCAGAGCGCGGTGGAGGACGCCGCCGAGGCCGCGGTGAAAAGCTCGGGCCGCAGCACCGCCGGGCGGGCCGGCCAACGCGGCGGCAACAAGCGCCGCGGGCGCTGACGCCCGGGTTGCCCTTAAGAGACCCTTAACCACGCCGGGCGCAGGCTAAGCGCGTCGGAGGGTCATCCATGCGAACCGCTCTCATGCGCCTTGCCGGGCTGGTGGCATTTGCCGGGGTGTTCCTCTGGGGCGTGGCGCCGGCCGTCTCCGGCCCCTGGCCGCGCGAGAAGGGCGGCATCTTCCTCACCCTCTCGCAACAACAGGACGAGGCGCGGGACAGCTGGACGGGCCTCTGGGCCGAATATGGGCTTACCGAGCGGATCACGCTGGGCCTCGACGCCGGACGCTCGGCGCAGGGCGACGGCAAGCTGATCCTCTGGGCGCAGAAGGCGTGGGAGCGCGGGCCGCACCGGATCGCGGCCTCGGCCGGCATCGGCGCAAGCCTCATCGCGGGCGATGTCGCGCCGCTGGTTCAGGTCGGTGGCGGCTGGGGGCGCGGGATCACGACCCGCTTCGGCCCCGGCTGGCTGGCCGCCGAAGCCCGCGCCGTCGTGACCGCCCGCGACGTCACCTTCTCGCAGCAGGTGCACGGTCGGACGGTGGCGACCTACAGCTACCTGATGCCCGAGACCAGCGCCAAGGCCGAGATCACGCTCGGCCTCAGGCCGCACGACCGGATCATGTGGATCGAGCAGCTTCAGCTCGAGCAGGGGCGCGAAGCGGGGTTCGACGCCCGCCTCGCAAGCTCACTGGTCTATGACCTGAGCACGCCCCTGAAACTGGAACTCGGGGTGATCCTGCCCGTCAGCGGACACGCCGATCCGGCGCTCAAGCTCGGGATCTGGCTCGACTTCTGACCCGCTGCCTCAGTCGAACAGGAGCCTCGCGAGGAAGAGCACGATCACGGCGCCGATCAGCGCGGCCACCACCATCGCCACGAGACCCGACGCCGCCAGCACCGTCACTCCCAGCGCCACGAGCAGAAGCGGCGCGGCAATCGCGCTCACCAGCCCGATCAGCATGTAGCGACCGCGGTGGCGTCCGCCGGACACCTGGCTCGCGATCCAGCCCGCCGCAAGCCCGACCACCGCCAGCACCACGAGACCCACGACGCCCACCCCTTGCATGAACTCTTCCATCATCTTCTCCCCTGATCCGGCTGGGAAACGCGGAAGACCGCAGGCGGGGTCCGCCTGTCCGCAAGAATGATCGCCGAAACCGAATCCGGCTGGCACGCGCGCCCGTCACGCCCCGCCGGAGACGTCAGCGACGACGCGCCGACCCGTCAGCAGGCCGCGACGACATCATACATGACGGGCTCGAAGCTGCGGCAGAGCGAGGCGAAGCGGCGGGTGCGCTCCCGCATCTCGGGCGCCCGCAGCATCGCCTGGAAGTCCTCGCGCCTGCGCCATTGCGAGTAGTTGGCCACCCGCGTCTGCGCATCGTTCACATGCAGGCTCGCCGAGATGAAGCCGGGCTGGTGGCGGATGAAATCCTCCAGCGCCGCCTGCAGCTCTTCCAGCAGGTCGGCGCAGGTGCCGGGCGTCATCTCGAAGGTGGTGATGACGGTCTGGCCGGTGAAGGCCGGGTCGATCTGGGTCATGTCCGCTCTCCTCTGCTCATCGGAAAGCCTATGCCCGCCCGCCATGCGCCACAAGCGCGGCGAATGGCCCCGCAGCGGGCGGGCAAGGGCTCAGACCATGCGGATCACGTCCTTGCCCACGGCCAGCATGTAGCCGCGCCGCGCGATCGTCTTGACCAGCAGTTCGCTCACCATCTGGTTGCCAAGCGCGTCGCGCAGCCGCTTGACGCGCGTCGCCCCCGCCGCTTCGTCGCAGTCGGTCACGCTCTTGCCCGAGATCATCGCCTCGATCTGCGCCCCGGTCAGCACGTCATCGTCCATCCGCGCCTCGGCCAGCACCGAGAGCGTCTCGATCGCGGCCTCGGTCAGGCTGAACTCCATGTCGTTGATATAGACCGACCGGCTCTCGCGCGAGATCATCAGCGAGGCCACCTGGATGCCCGACCGCTGGATCGCCGACATACGCCGGTTCAGCGCGACGATGGTCACAAGCAGGACCAGCGCCGCCACCAGCAGCGAGGTCGAGAAGACCAGCAGTACGAAGATCACCATCCGGTAGCTGGCCAGCACCTCCGAGAAGGTGGTGCCCGACTGGGCGATGATCTCCAGCAGCCGGATCTCGGGCCCCGAGCGCAGGGCATCCACCTCGACGAACAGGCGCTCGACCCGCGCGTTGAAGGCGTCGGCATCGGGCAGGTTGAGGAAGAGGAACACCGCCGCAGCCGACAGGATCAGGACGATGGCCGCGATTCCGCCGGCCACGACCCGGTTGCCGGCCTTCAGCGCGTCAGTAGCGGAGGAAGTAGCGTCCTGCACTCGCTTTCCTTTCGTCCAGTCCCTCGGGCCCGAACG
Source organism: Cereibacter azotoformans (assembly GCF_021391315.1). Classification (NCBI taxonomy): domain Bacteria; kingdom Pseudomonadati; phylum Pseudomonadota; class Alphaproteobacteria; order Rhodobacterales; family Paracoccaceae; genus Cereibacter; species Cereibacter azotoformans. Next base: position 2,712,899 of record NZ_CP090021.1, read on the forward strand.
TCGAGAGAACGTTCAGGAGCGTCCAGCCCGCCTGCTCGAGGCGTGGCTTCAGAACGCGTGTGGCGGCCTTGCGGTTGCAGGCGCTGTCGGGCACCTGCGCCACACCGTAATGAAGGCGGAGTGGGCGATCCTGCTTTGCCTTGTAGTCGGCGTAGCAGGCGGCCTCGGCTGGCGCGGCGAGCGCGCCGGCAAGCGCGAGCACGGCCAGCAGGGCGGAAAGTCTCATGGAGCGACTCCGGTTTCTCGTGGTCCCGATGATGGGGAGCGGGCCGGGGATAATCAATGTCGGAGCCCGATCCCGGCTCTTGTTATCGCCTATCAGGCGGCGGGTCATCTCCTGACAGGGGCCCGCTATTGCTCGGCAAGGGGCGCGGTGCCCAGCCTTGGGGACGCCGGCGGGAGGCCGGTTGCCTTCAGGAGGATGTCATGTTCCCGCTCAGATCCCGATCCGCGCCCCTCGTGGCCCTTGCGCTGGTGGCGCCGGTGCTCCTCCTGCCCGGCTGCTCCGAGGCGCAGCCAGCCGGCCGCACGCCTGTCGTGGTGGTGGACCGCCCCCTCGGCCTGCCTGCCGCGCCGCCGATCCGCCACAGGGCGCCGGACGGTTGGGGACGGCCCTATCCGCCGCCTCCGGTCTGCGGCAACGACCGCCGTCCCGGCATGCCCTGCGTCCGGGGCATCCAGCGCCCGCCGTCCGCATGGGAGCTGCCCGGAGCGTGCCTCTTCCGAAGCCGCGATGGCCGGGCGGCCTACGATGCCCGCTGCCTCTACCGGCATGGTTATCATGAATCATGACACCGCGCGCGCCCGAGGTACGACCAGAGACGCCCTTGCCGGAGCCCACCTCAGGACGGTGCAGTCGGGCAGCAAGACGATCCTGACTCGATGACCCAGGCTGCAGGGCCGACCTGCCCGGGGCAGCGCGCCTGGTTCGGCCTGAACACCGGCGAAGCGGTTGATACATCAGCGCAAGCGACCTCGCGGTCGTGGACTGCGGCATCCATCCGGGCCTCGAACGCGTGCTTGACCTCACGTCGGAGGGGCCGCTGGCGCTTGAGCATGGGCCAGAGAGACGGCTCGGTCCGCCCTGAACCTGTCGCATCCGGCTCTGTGGGGGTAAGACGTCAAGTATCCCGCCGAGCTTCTCTCACATCAGATCGACAGCAGGGCAAGGCAGGCCACGCGACCACTGTCAGTTCGGTGGCAGCTATGGCACATGACCCTTTCATGACCCATGCTATCCCATGAGGCGCCGCTTATGACCGATGAGCTAGATGACATCCATCCTATCCTCCAGGGCGCTCCACAGACCACGGAATTCCGAAAGTTGCGCAAACGCATCGTGCGCAACGTCCGCGAGGCCCTGGACCAATACGGCATGGTGGATGGGCGGGATGCACGCTGGCTCGTTTGCCTGTCCGGCGGGAAAGACAGCTTCACTCTCCTGGCCGCCCTCATCGAGTTGAAGTGGCGCGGGCTGTTGCCGGTGGAGCTGCTGGCCTGCAACCTCGATCAGGGCCAGCCCGGCTTCCCGGCGACGGTTCTGCCAGAATTTCTCACCCGAATGGGAATCCCCCACCGCATCGAGTACCAGGACACCTATTCCATCGTCGTGGACAAGATCCCGCAGGGACGCACCTATTGCTCGCTCTGCTCGCGGCTCCGGCGCGGCAACCTCTACCGCATCGCGCGCGAGGAAGGCTGCTCGGCCATTGTGCTCGGCCACCACCGCGACGACATCCTCGAGACCTTCTTCATGAACCTCTTCCACGGCGGGCGGCTGGCCACGATGCCGCCGAAGCTGGTCAACGAAGAGGGCGACCTGTTCGTCTACCGTCCGCTCGCCTTCGTCGCCGAGGCCGATTGCGAGCGGTTCGCCCGCTCGATGAACTATCCAATCATCCCCTGCGACCTCTGCGGTTCGCAGGACGGACTGCAGCGTCAGCAGGTAAAGCAGATCCTCGACGGCTGGGAGGCGCGTTCGCCGGGCAGGCGGCAGGTGATGTTCCGCGCGCTGATGAACGCGCGTCCCTCGCATCTTCTCGATCCGGGCCTGTTCGACTTTGCAGGACTCGCCACGGGAACGGCGTCGGGCAGAAACGGGGCGGAGCCGCCGCAGCTTCGGGGCGGGGATTAACCTCCCGCTGAGACTCGTCTCCTATGGTGCGCAGTCGGGGCCTCCGGCCCGCTGCCACGGAAGGGGAATGCAAATGCAGGTCATGGGCGGATCGTCCGCGGCGTTCGTCCGCATCGGAAACCTGCTCCGCCGGCCCGAGCTTCTTGCCTTCCTCCCCGCCCTGACGCTTCTGGCCTACTGGCTGGGGGGCGAGCGGTCCCTGGTGCTCATGGCCCTTGGCCTGCCGCTTCTTTACGCGGCAGGCGGCACGTTCCGCGACCGCGGCCCCTCCACGGGCGAGGGGCTGGCGCTGCGTCCGCATGTCGTCGCCGCCCTCGACCGTGTGCTGGGCGAACGCGCCGCAACCGGACGGACGACAGCCTGCCTCGTGCTGCAGTTCGACGGGATGGAGAAACTCCTCGACCGTCATGGGCGCGCCGTGCAGTCCGAGATGCTCGCCCGCAGCGCCGAGCGTCTCTGCAGCGCGCTTCGCGAAGGCGATGTGGTGGCCCGGCTCGAGGGCGGCGGGCTTGCCGTCGCGCTCTATCCCGTGCGGCGGCTGGATCTCGAGTCGCTGGTGCGGCTGGCAAGCCGGCTGCAGTCGGCACTGGCGGCGCCGATCAGCATCGACGGATCGCGGCTCTATGTGACCTGCTCGATCGGCTTTTCCCTGCCCGGGCAGACGGAGACCGCTTCGGGCAAGGCGCTGCTCGACGCCGCGCAGGTTGCGGCCGACGAAGCCGTGCGCAACGGCCCCGGTGCCGTGCGGGCCTTTGCACCGGGAATGGCCCGCAAGCGCGCGGACCGCGACGCCTTTCGGGAGGTGCTCGAAGCCGCGCTCGACGGCGGACAGATCCGGGCCTGGTTCCAGCCCCAGATCCGCGCGGTCGATGGCGGCATCGGCGGATTCGAGGTGCTGGCGCGCTGGCAGCACCCCGAGCGCGGACTGATCCTGCCGGGCGAGTTCCTTCCCGCCGTCGAGGAGGCGGGCCTGTCCGAGCGACTGGGCGAGGTCATGCTGTTTCAGGCCTTCTCGGCGCTTCGCCAGTGGGACCGCGACGACCTGCGGGTTCCGAGCGTGGCCGTGAACTTCTCCGCCTCCGAACTGCGCAATCCGCGGCTCGTCGAGCGGCTGAAGTGGGAGATCGACCGATTCGACCTGCTCCCGTCCCGGCTGTCGGTCGAGATCCTCGAGACCGTGGTGGCCGAGGGCGCGAGCGATGTGGTCGTTCACAACATCGCGGGCCTCGCGGCCCTGGGCTGCGGCATCGATCTCGACGATTTCGGAACCGGACACGCCTCGATCACCACCATCCGCCGCTTCGCCCTCCGCCGGCTCAAGATCGACCGAAGCTTCGTGACCCGGGCCGATTCCGACAGCAACCAGCGCACCATGCTCGCCGCGATCATTTCCATGGCCTCGCAACTCGGGCTGGAGACGCTGGCCGAAGGTGTGGAAACGCCCGGAGAACTGGCCACCCTCACCCGCCTCGGCTGCGGCCATCTGCAGGGCTACGGGATCGCGCGGCCCATGCCCCTCGCGGATGCAACCGGCTGGCTGGCCGCCCGGAAGGAGCTATTCCGTCCCGGTGCGCGGGCCGGATCGTGAGGTTTCGGCTGCGCGCAGCCGCTCCGGGGCGAGGCGATCCACCGCGGCCGGGAGGGGAAAACTGCTTGACCTTTGCAGCCCCCTTCTGTTGAACGACCGCACCCCTGAACAGGAACCGCGTGTCTTTCATGGACGATCAGAACAAGAACCTCATCCTGGCGACCGGACTCAGCTTCCTCGTGATCATGGTCTGGTTCTTCCTGTTCCCGCCTCCCGAGGCGGTGACGCAGGACGAGCCCGCCACTGTCGCGACGCAGGAAACGGCGCTGGCTCCTTCGGCCACTCCGGATGCGCCCATGACCGCGGTGCCGCCCGACGCAGAACTGCCCGAGACGCCGCGTGTCGCGATCGACACGCCCCGGCTGCAGGGCTCGATCTCGATGCTGGGCGGGCGGATCGACGATCTCTCGCTCAAGTCGTACCACGAGACGCTGGACCCCGGCTCGCAGATCGTCCGCCTGCTCTCGCCGGTGGGCGAACCGAATGCCTACTATGCGCTCTACGGCTGGACCCCGGCCGGTGCGCTCGACTATGAGGATGTGCCCGGCGCCAACACGACCTGGACCCAGGTCGGCGGCGCGACCCTCGGCGTGGACCAGCCGGTCACGCTGGAATGGGACAATGGCCAGGGCCTCGTCTTCACGCGGACGATCTCGGTCGATGACCACTACATGTTCACCATCTCGCAGACGGTCGAGAACCGGACGGGCGAGGCTGTCCGCCTCGCGCCCTACGGGATCGTGGCGCGCCATGGCAAGCCTCTGAACCTGCAGAACTTCTTCGTGCTGCACGAGGGTGCGGTGGGCCGCGCCGACGGCGAGCTGACCGAGACCAATTACGACGACATCGCCGAGCTGCCGCAGGTTGCGCGCGAAGGGGCGCTGGCCGAGGTGGTCGAGGCGCAGCAGGACGGCTGGATCGGCTTCACCGACAAGTACTGGATGACGACACTGATCCCGCAGCAGGGCCAGCCCTTCAGCAGCGTGACCAAATACGTCCCGGGCGCAGACATCTACCAGGCCGAGACCCGTGAGCAGCTCGTCACCGTGGCACCCGGCGGCACGGCGGAAGTCAGCTCGCGCCTCTTTGCCGGCGCCAAGGAATGGGAAGCCATCCGCGCCTACCAGAACGAAGGCGCGATCGAGCCGACCGAGGGCGCCGAGCCGATCCCGGGCTTCATCGACTCGATCGACTGGGGCTGGTTCTTCTTCCTGACCAAGCCGATCTTTGCGGTGCTGCACTGGCTGAACCAGATGATCGGCAACATGGGTCTGGCCATCATCGCCCTGACCTTCCTGCTCAAGGCGCTCGTCCTGCCGCTGGCCTACAAGTCCTACGTCTCGATGGCGCGGATGAAGGAGCTGCAGCCCGAGCTCGAGGCGCTCCGCGAGCGCGCGGGCGAGGACAAGATGCTCATGCAGCGCGAGATGATGCGGCTCTACAAGGAAAAGCAGGTCAACCCCGCCGCGGGCTGCCTGCCGATCCTGATCCAGATCCCGATCTTCTTCTCGCTCTACAAGGTGATCTTCGTCACGATCGAACTGCGCCACGCCCCCTTCTTCGGCTGGCTCACGGACCTCTCGGCGCCCGACCCGTCCTCGATCTTCAACTTCTTCGGACTGGCCCCCTGGGCGGCACCGACGCCCGGCTCGACCATGGCGCTGATCTTCATCGGGATCCTGCCGATCCTGCTCGGCATCTCGATGTGGCTTCAGCAGAAGCTAAATCCGGCACCCACCGACAAGGCGCAGGCGATGATCTTCGCCTGGATGCCCTGGGTGTTCATGTTCATGCTCGGCCACTTCGCCTCGGGCCTGGTGCTCTACTGGATCGTCAACAACGTGATCACCTTCTCGCAGCAGTATGTGATCATGCGCAGCCACGGCCACCACCCGGACCTGTTCGGCAACATCAAGGCCGGTTTCAGCCGCAAGTCGGCCGCGCAGGGCGCCGGCAAGGCTGCGAACGACAGCCGTCCGCCTGCGGCGAAGAAGCGGAAACCATGACGGCGCGGCTTCGCCACATCTGCCGTCACCCGATCAAGGCCCACGGACGCGAGGAACTCGCGTCCGTTCTGCTTTCGCCGGGTGCCTGCCTGCCGTGGGACCGTCACTGGGCGGTCGCGCACGAGGCGGCGCGGCTGTCCGACGGATGGTCGGCCTGCCAGAACTTCACCCGCGGCGCGAAGGCGCCCGGTCTGATGGCCATCACCGCCGCGCTGGATGAGGCCACGGCCACCGTCCGGCTCTCGCACCCTGACCTCGGCCCCTTCGCCTTCCGGCCCGACGATCCGCAGGAGACGCCCGGCTTCCTCAACTGGGTGGCCCCGCTGATGCCCGAAGGCCGCCCTCGGCCCGCGCGTGTCGTCTCGGCCGACCGAGGCATGACCGACAGCGCCTTTCCCTCGATCTCGATCCTCTCGCTCTCGAGCCTGGAAGAGCTGTCCGCCCGGATGGGCCAGCCCCTGTCGATCCATCGCTGGCGCGGCAATCTGTGGGTCGAGGGATGGAAGCCCTGGACCGAGTTCGACCTGATCGGGCGCGAGATCCGCGTGGGCGCCGCCCTCCTGCGCATCGAGGAGCGGATCACCCGCTGCCGCGCCACCATGGCCGACCCCGAGACCGGCATGGTCGATGCCGACACGCTCGGCGCGCTTCAGGCCCACTACGGCCACCGCGACTTCGGCATCTACGCAACCGTCCTTGAGGGCGGCCCCCTGACCATCGGCGACGAGGTGAGATCGTGACGTCCCTGCCTTTCCCCCTCACCCCCGAGCCCGACGAGGCGAGCCGCGAGGCGGGCCGGCTGCTCTTCGCGGGCGCCTGCGACTTCGTCAAGGGCGTGACCACGATGGAGGCCCTGCCGCCCGCCGACCGGATCGAGGTCTGCTTCGCGGGCCGCTCGAACGTCGGCAAGTCGAGCCTGATCAACGCTCTGACCGGACGCAAGGCGCTGGCGCGCGCCTCCAACACGCCGGGCCGGACGCAGGAGATCAACTATTTCGCACTCGGGCCCAGCCGCTACCTCGTGGACCTTCCGGGATACGGCTATGCCGAGGCCCCGAAGCCGATCGTCGAACGCTGGCAGCGGCTGCTCAAGGGCTACCTCGCCGGCCGCCAGACGCTGCGTCGCGCCTTCGTCCTGATCGACACGCGCCACGGGATCAAATCCGTCGATGAAGAGATCCTGAACCTTCTCGACCGCTCGGCCGTGACCTTCCAGGTGGTGATGACCAAGGCCGACAAGGTCAGCCAGGCCGAACGCGAGGCGGTGCTCGGGCAGGTGCGGGGCGCGCTGAAGAAGCACCCCGCCGCCTACCCGGAGCTGGTGATGACCAGTTCCGAAAAGGGCCTCGGGATCGAGACGCTGCGGACGATCATCGCCACGCTGACCTGATGCTCAGACGTGCTGGGCGCCGTTGACCTCGATCTCGGCGCCCGAGATGTAGCTCGACTGGTCCGAGCAGAGGAACCAGATCAGGTCCGCCACCTCGCTCGGCTGGCCGAGCCGCTGGAGCGGCAGCTTCTCGACGATCTTGTCGGTTCCGGGCGAAAGGATCGACGTCTCGACCTCGCCCGGTGCGATGGCGTTGACCCGCACACCGAGCGGGCCGAAATCATGCGCCATCTCGCGCGTCAGCGCCGCAAGCGCCGCCTTCGAGGTGGCGTAGGCCGCTCCCGCGAACGGATGCACCCGGCTGCCCGCGATCGAGGTCACGTTGACGATCGACCCCTTGCCGGCTGTCAACTCGGCCTGCAGCCCACGCGCGAGCACGACACAGGCGAAGAAGTTGACGTGGAACACCTGCCCCCAGGTGCGCAGGTCGGTGGTGATCGTGCTCAGCCGCTCGCCCTTCGGCCCCTTGGGCGAAACGCCCGCGTTGTTCACCAGCGCATGAAGCTTGCCGTCGATCTTGCCCTTGATCGCCTCGATCGCCGCAATGGTCATCTCGGGGCTCGCGAGATCGACCTGGATATGGTTCTCCTCGCCCCCCGGCCAGGGGCAGCGCGGATCGAACGGCTGGCGCGAGCAGGTCAGCACACGCCATCCCTCGCGCGAGAATCGCTTCACTGTCGCATGTCCGATGCCTCGGCTGGCGCCGGTCAGCACCATCGTCTTCTGTTCGCCCATCGCCCGGTCCCCTTTTCGGCGAAGCTACGCGAGCGGGGCGCTTTTGCAAGGCGCCGCCGCTTGGCAGTGTCGCGCAAAGCCGTTACCACGTCCGCAATCCCCACAACCGCCCGAGGATGAGGCATCCGCCATGACGCGAGACCCTGTCGCCACCGCCCGCACCCTGTCGGAGGCCCTGCCCTATCTGCAACGCTACGCGGGCGCCGTCGTGGTGGTGAAGTTCGGCGGCAACGCCATGGGCGACGAGGCCGCGATGGCCGAGTTCGCGCGCGACATCGTGCTGATGCGGCAGGTGGGGGTGAACCCGGTCGTCGTTCACGGCGGAGGGCCCATGATCAACGAGCTTCTGGGCAAGCTCGGCATCAAGTCGGAGTTCGTGCGCGGCAAGCGGGTCACCGACAAGGCCACCGTCGAGGTGGTCGAGATGGTGCTCTCGGGCCTCGTGAACAAGCGGATCGTGCAGGCGATCAACGACCAGGGCGGGCGCGCCGTGGGCATCTCGGGCAAGGACGACGATCTGATGGTCTGCGTGGCCGACGACCCCGAGCTGGGCTTCGTGGGCAAGCCGGTCGAGATGAACGTGCAGGTCCTGCGCGATCTCTACAATGCCGGGATCATTCCGGTGGTGGCGCCCGTGGCCACCGGCATGGCCGACAACGAGACCTTCAACGTCAACGGAGACACGGCGGCGGGCGCCATCGCGGGCGCGCTCCAGGCCGACCGGCTGCTCCTTCTGACCGATGTGGCCGGCGTGAAGGACGCAAGCGGACAGGTGCTGAGCCAGCTCACCCCCAGCCAGGTCCGCGAGATGGTGGCGACCGGCACGATTTCGGGCGGCATGATCCCCAAGACCGAGACCGCCCTCGCGGCCCTCGACGCGGGCGTGCGCGCGGTGGTGATCCTCGACGGGCGCATCCCCAACGCCTGCCTGATCGAGATCTTCACCGACGAAGGCGCGGGCACGATCATCCGCTCGACCGAGCCGCGGATCAAGCCGCGCATCCGCTGATGCTGGCGCGGATCGAGGCGCGGGCCGCCGACCATGCCCTCGCGATCCTGGGCGGATTTGCCGCAGAGCCCGGCGACGGCCTGCCCGAGGGCACCGGAAGCCTGATCCTCCTCGGCCCGCGCGAGCCGGGCTTCTGGGGCTACATGACCGCACAGCCCGAGTGGCGGGACGGCCTCCCCGACCCGATGGACCGCTGGTCGGCCCGCACGATCACCGCCCTGGCCGCCGAGTTCGGCGCGACCGCACTTTTTCCCTTCGGCGGGCCGCCCTGGTGGCCCTTTTACGCCTGGGCCCTGCGCACCGGGCGCGCCTTCGCCTCGCCGGTGCGGCTGATCGTCCATGACGAGGCCGGGCTCTTCTTCTCCTGCCGCGGTGCGCTCGCGCTTCGTGAACGGCTGCAGCCCGTGGCCGGGATCTCTCCTTGCGCCCGTTGCGCCAGCCAGCCCTGCCTTTCGGCCTGCCCCGTGGGGGCGCTCGGCGCCGAGGGCTACGACGTGCCGGCCTGCCACGCCTTCCTCGACCGTCCCGAGGGCGCCCCGTGCCTCGAGCACGGCTGCGCGGTTCGCCGCGCTTGCCCCCGCTCGCAAGCCCATGCAAGGATGGAGGCGCAATCCGCCTACCACATGAGGCAGTTCCACCGATGACCAAGCGCCTGATCCTGATCCGCCACGCGAAATCGGCCTGGGACGATCCACTGATCCCGGACCACGACCGTCCGCTCAATCCCAGGGGCGAGGGCGCGGCGCGCGACCTCGGCCAGTGGCTTGCCTCCCGCGGCTATCTGCCGGGCGAGGTGCTCTGCTCGGACGCGCTGCGCACCCGCGCCACATGGGACGGCATCGCCCCCTTCCTGCCGAGCGCTCCCGCGCCGGTTCTGAAACCCGCGCTCTACCATGCCGGCTCGGACGTCATGCTCGCCGTCCTGCGCCACGCGACCGCCGACACGGTCTGCATACTCGGCCACAATCCCGGCATCGCGGAATTCGCCCACCGGCTGGTCAAGCATCCGCCTCTCAGCACCGAGTTCCAGAAATATCCGACCGGCGCCACGCTCGTGGCCGACTTCGGCGACATCGCCTGGGCCGACGCCGGCTACGGCATGGCCGAGCCCGCCGATTTCGTCGTGCCGCGCGAACTGGTAGGCTGAGCGCGCGCGCGCCCCGCCCGTTCACTCTGTCCAAATATCCTCGGGGGAGCCGCCCCGCAGGGGCGGCCGGGGGCAGACAGCCCCCGAGCCACGCCAGAAACCGGCGCGCCGCCAAGCCGGCCGGAGACCTCTTCTACCAGCGCCCCAGCGCCGCCTCATCCGCGTCCTTCGCCGCCACCCAGTCGGCGCCGTCGGCGGTCACTTCCTTCTTCCAGAAGGGGGCACGCGACTTGAGGTAATCCATCAGGAACTCGGCCGCCGCGAAAGCCTCTGCCCGGTGGGCCGCGGCCGTGGCCACCATCATGATCGGCTCGCCCGGCCCGAGGCGCCCGTATCGGTGGATCACCAGGGCATCGACCAGCCGCCACCGCTCCACCGCCTCCGAGGCGATGGCCGCGATCGCCCGCTCGGTCATGCCGGGATAATGCTCGATCTCCATCGCCTGCAAGCGGCCTGACAGGTCGCGCACGAGGCCCGTGAAGGTCACCACGGCCCCGGCGCCTCCGGCGGCCGCGGAAAAGGCCGCGGCCTCGGCGCCGAAGTCGAACGGCGCGCCCTGGACAAGCACCCGCACCTCAGCCGCCCGTCATGGGCGGGAAGAAGGCCACCTCACGCACCCCGGCCAGGGGGGCGTCGAAATCCGCAAGCTCCTGATCGAGAGCCACGCGCAGGCTCGAGAGATCGGCAAAGGCCAGCGCATAGCGGTCCTCGCGCGCGCGCAGCTCTTCGACCAGATCGGCCACGGTGGCGGCCTCGGTCGCCAGCCGCTCGCGCGGCAGCCCGATCCGCTCGCGGACCCAGGCGAAATAGAGCAGGTCGATCATTTCTCGTCCTTCAGGTAGGGCAGCGCCTTCCTGAAATAGTCCCATCCGGTGACAAAAGTAAGGGCTGCCGCCAGCCAGATCAGCCCGAGCCCCACCCAGGTCGCGTAAGACGAGCAGCCGTGCATCCCGCAGCTGCGGATCGGATCGGCCAGTCCCGCGCTGACCGCCTGGGCATATTGCTCCCAGGTCATGCCGCGGCGGGCGATGCCCTCGAGATGCTCAAGCCCCGTCCCGAGGAACAGGATCGCGATGGCCACCATCTGCGCCGTCGTCTTCCACTTGGCGAGGTTCGTCACCTTGAGAAGGCTCGCCTTCGCGCCGAGAAACTCGCGCAGGCCCGACACGAAGACCTCGCGGAAGAGAATCACGGTGACGGGCAGGATCAGCCAGGGGTTCATGCCGGAATAGCCGGTGATGATCACCAGCGCGATGACCACCATCGCCTTGTCGGCGATCGGATCGAGCATGGCGCCGAACTTCGATTCCTGCTTCCAGAGCCGGGCGAGGTAGCCGTCGAAGAAATCGGTCACCGCCGCCAGGATGAAGAGGGCCAGCGCGAACCAGTCGGCCCAGGGCCTATGGAAATAGAGGAACATCACCGCCACGCCGGGCGCGGCCAGCAGGCGCAGAACGGTAAGGATATTCGGGATCGACCAGTTCATGCCGCAGGTCTAGCCATTCGCCGCCGCCGGGGGAAGAGGCTTGGGCAGCGGCGCCCCGCCTCATGTGTCCCCGAAAGCGCCTCAGGCCCCATGAAAATGGTCGTGGATGGTCTGGGCAAGGGTCTCCGAGATGCCCTCGACCGCGCAGAGATCGGGCAGCCCGGCCCGAGAAACCGCCTTGGCCGAGCCGAAATGCGCCAGCAGCGCGCGTTTCCGCGCCGCGCCCACGCCGGGGATCTCGTCGAGCGGTGTCGCGCTGACCGCCTTGGCCCGCTTGGCCCGGTGGGCGCCGATCGCCCAACGGTGCGCCTCGTCGCGCAGGCGCTGGACGAAATACAGGACCGGATCGTTCATCCGCAACGCGAAGGGCGGCTCGCCGGGGCGGTGGAACTCTTCCTTGCCGGCGTCGCGGTCGATGCCCTTGGCCACGCCGATGAAGGGGATGTCATCCACGCCCAGCTCCTGCAGGATCTCCTGCACGGCCGAGACCTGCCCCGCGCCGCCGTCGATCAGCAGAAGGTCGGGCCAGGCGTCGGACTTGCGATCGGGGTCTTCCTTCAGCAGGCGTTCGAACCGGCGGGTCAGCACCTCCTTCATCATGCCGAAGTCGTCGCCCTGCGCGCCGGCCGCGCCGCGGATGTTGAACTTGCGATACTGGCTTTTGAGGAAGCCCTCGGGTCCGGCCACGATCATGCCGCCGACGGCGTGGGTGCCCTGGATGTGCGAGTTGTCATAGACCTCGATCCGGCACGGCGGGGCATCGAGATCGAAGGCCTCGGCCAGCCCCGCCAGCAGCTTGTTCTGCGTGGCGCTCTCGGCCATGCGTCGCGCGAGGCTTTCGCGCGCGTTGCGGGCGGCATTCTCGACCAGTTCGGCCTTCTCGCCCCGCTGCGGCACGCCCAGCGTCACCTTGCGCCCGGCGCGCTGCGACAGAAGCTGCGCCACCAGGTCGGGGTTGTCCACCGGATGCGACAGCAGGATCATCCGCGGCGGCTCCTTGTCGTCGTAGAACTGCGCGAGGAAGGCCTCGAGGATCTCGGGCTCTTCCGCCCCCGCGCCGGTGCGGGGGTAGAAGTCGCGGTTGCCCCAGCTCTGGTTGGCGCGGATGAAGAAGACCTGAACGCAGGCCAGCCCGCCCTCCAGATGAACGGCGATCACGTCGGCCTCGGCCACGCCCCGCGGGTTGATCCCCTGCGAGGACTGCACCTGGGTCAGCGCCTTGATCCGGTCGCGCAGCGCCGCCGCCCGCTCGAACTCCATCGCCTCGGAGGCCGCGCGCATCTGTTCGGCGAGGTTGGCCTGCACCTTCGTCGTCCGCCCCTGCAGAAACCGTTCGGCGTCGCCGATCATTCCGGCATAGTCCTCGGGCGTGATCCGGCCCACGCAGGGCGCAGAGCAGCGCTTGATCTGGTAGAGCAGGCAGGGCCGCGTGCGGCTGTCGAAGGTCGCGTCCGAGCAGGTGCGCAGCAGGAACACCCGCTGAAGCTGGTTCAATGTCCGGTTGACGGCCCCGGCGCTTGCGAACGGGCCGAAGTAGCTGCCCTTCTCGGACTTCTTGCCCCGGTGCTTCTTCAGCATCGGAAAGGCATGGTCCTTGGCGATCAGGATGTTCGGAAAGCTCTTGTCGTCGCGCAACAGCACGTTGTAGCGCGGCTTGAGCTGCTTGATGAGGTTCTGCTCGAGGAGGAGCGCCTCGGTCTCCGTCCTCGTTGTGAGGAACATCATGCTCGCGGTCTCGCGGATCATCCGGGCGATCCGGCCCGAATGCCCTGACGGACGGGCATAGTTCGACACTCTCGCCCGAAGGTTGCGGGCCTTGCCCACATAGAGCACCTGGCTCTGCGCATCGAGCATCCGGTAGACGCCGGGCGAACCGTCCAGCGTCCGCAGGTAGCCGTGGATCACCGCATGTCCGGTCGGCACGGTGCGGCCTTCCGTATCGTCATCCTGCACGTCCGACTCCGTCCTTGTAACGCGTTCACGATTCCTGCCGACCGCTGCAACGATAGCGACCCGGCCACAAGAGAAAAGCTGTCCACCGTTTCTGTGGATAAGTCTGAGGGAAACCTACGCGGAGCGCGTATTTTCCCTTGTCTCATGGCAGTTTCGTCCATTTGCGCAAAAATTGTGCGGTATCTCAAGACTCTGATACAACGCGATAATTTTTATCTCGTCATTCCAAAGTCATGAAAGCTCAAGGATTTTCACATGCTCGATACATGAAAATTCATAAAGTGGACAACTTCCAAGAGAGCGCCTGGTCACCCGGGCCGCAAGCCTCCTTCGGACCGAGGTGTTGACCGGCATCAATGCAGATCATCTGGCCTGTCACGGCAGGGGCATCGATGAGAAATCCAAGCGCCGCGGTAATATCCGACGGATTCGCCCCCCGCCCGAGAACGGTGCCCGCGCGCTCGGCCGCGAAGTCCGCGGCGGTCTGGTGGGCGCCCTGAAGCGTGGGCCCCGGGCCGATGCCGTTGACCCGAACACGGGGCGCCAGCTCCTGCGCGGCAAGGCGGGTGAGCGTCCAGAGCCCGACCTTCGCTAGCGTGTAGGTTGCGAAGTCGGGCGTCGGATGCAGCACGCGCTGGTCGATCATGTTGACAACCAGAGCCCGCGAAAGAGGCTCATCTTGAGAATCCCTCACCGGATCGGGGGCCTGCGCCGCAAATTGCTGGATCAGCACGAAGGGCGCCCGCAGGTTCGACTCCATGTGCCGGTCCCAGCTCTCGCGGGTGGCGCCCTCGATCGTGTCGCGCTCGAAGATCGAGGCGTTGTTGATCAGCAGGTCGAGCGGCCCGCCCAGCGCCTCGGCCGCCCGCGGAACGAGGCTGGCCGTCTGGGCCTCGACCAGAAGATCGGCCTGCAGGCAGGCCCCCCGTCGGCCCTGCGCCCGGATCTCGCGCACGACCTCTTCCGCCTCGTCGGCCGATCCCGAGTAATGCACCGCAACATCATGGCCGCGCGCCGCGAGCCAGAGTGCCATCTCGCGCCCGAGCCGTCGGGCGGCGCCCGTCACCAGCGCCCGCATCAGCCCCGGCCCTTCCGGCAGGAACACTCCGCCTTGCCCAGGATGTAGCGCCCGCAATGGCCGCAGATCGTGGGCGGCGCGACACGGGCGCTCCTCCGGCCGATCCGGGGAAAGCGGAAGCGGCCGATCAGCGCGACGGCCGCCATCCCGATCAGGAAGAGGGTGACGATCTTGACCAGCATCAGAGACCGTATCGCGCCCAGAGGCTTCGGTCCTCGATCTCGGACAGGACATGCCCGAAGAGGTTCATCCCCAGCCGCTGCAGCAGCGGTCGCCGCTGGCCATAGGGCACGAGCCGCACCTTCTCGCCGTAAATCTCCTGCATCTTGGGCACGAGATGGGCCACGCCATCGGCCAGACCCAGCCGCACCGCCTCCTGGCCCGTCCAGATGTCGGCGTTGAAGAGATCCGCCGACTCGTCAAGCCGAGCCCCGCGGTTGCGCTTCACATGGTCGATGAAGGCGCGGTGAATCGGCTCCTGCAGGGCCTTCAGCCGCTCGATATCCTCGGACTTTTCGGGCAGGAACGGATCGGCCAGCGACTTGGAGCGCCCCGCCGTGTGCACGCGCCGCTCGATCCCGTTCCGCGTCATGAAGTCGTGGAAGCCGAAGCTGGCGAAGATCACCCCGATCGAGCCGACGATCGAGCTTTCGTCCACCCAGATGTCGTCGCCCGCACAGGCCAGCCAGTAGCCGCCCGAGGCCGCCACATCCTCGACAAAGGCATGAACGCGCACCTCATGCTCTTCGGCCAGTCGGCGGATGCGGGCGGCAATGAGGCTCGACTGCACCGGCGAGCCGCCGGGCGAGTTGATGACCAGCGCCACGCCTGCCGGCTTGCCCCGCCGGAAGGCCTTCTCGATCAAGGAGGCAAGGCCCTGATCGGACAGGCCGCCGCGCGCGCCGGTCGCAATCACGCCCTGAAGCCGGATCACCGGGACAACCGGGTCCTTCCTGATGAACGGTATATACTGTTTCATCCGCCCGATGTAGGCCGAGGCCCGGCGCGGAACAAGAAGAGAGCCGCCGCACTTCCGGCAAAACTTGCCGGCGGATCGGCCGGACGGCGATCCGAGGAGCGAGGCCGGGGGGAAGAGCGCGTGATCGACAAGCTGGAGATGTTCATCGCCCTCGCGCGTGAGCGGCACTTCGGGCGCGCGGCCGAGGCCTGCCGGGTCACGCAGCCCACGCTGTCCTCGGCGATCCGTCAGCTCGAGGACCAGCTGGGGGTGCAACTGGTCTTTCGCGGCTCGCGCTTTCAGGGCCTGACGCCCGAAGGGGCGCGGGTGCTGGACTGGGCGCGCCGGATCGTGGGGGACGTGCGGGCCTTGCGCGACGAGATGCGCGCGGTGCGGTCGGGCCTGTCGGGCAACCTGCGGATCGGCGTGATCCCGACCGCCGTGCCGATGGTCGCCGACCTCACCGCGCCCTTCCTCGAGCGCCATCCCGGAGTGCATGTCCGCATCCTGTCGCGCACCTCGTCCGAGATCCTTTCGGGGATCGAGAGCCTCGAGTTCGATGCGGGCATCACCTATCTCGACAATGAGCCGCTCGGCCGGGTCACGCAGATCCCGCTCTATGCCGAGAGCTACCGCCTCGTCTGCACCCCCGACTTCCCGCTGCCTCCGGGCGACAGCATCGGCTGGGACGATGTCGCGCGCCTGCCGCTCTGCCTGCTGACCGCCGACATGCAGAACCGGCGCATCGTGAACCAGCATCTCGCGGGCCCCGGCGCTCCGGCCACACCGTCGGTCGAGTCGAACTCGCCCCTCGCGCTGATCTCTCATGTGATGACCGGCCGCTGGGCCAGCATCCTTCCGAAACAGCTGGCCGACCTCTTCGCCGCCGACGGGCGGCTGCGGGCCACGCCCATCGCGCAGCCCGAGGTCGAGCATCAGGTCGGCCTCATCGCGCCCCACCGCGAGCCGCACACACCGATCCTGGCCGCGCTGATCGACGCCGCCCGCCGACTGGCCGGGGATTGATAGACGGCATCAATGGATCCACGGATCCTTGATATTGATGTGTCTATCAGGCTGCGTATTTTTGTCGCTCATCCAGGGAGGGGAGGGGCCGCATGCGTCTGGCCGAAGCGGAGTTTTGCGCGCGCGTCGATGAAATTCTCGATGCGCACGAGGGGTTGGAGGGTCCGCTCCTGCCGATCCTCCATGCCGTGCAGGAGGCGTTCGGCCATGTCCCGCTCGAATCGCTGCCCCGGATTGCCGAGCGGCTGAACCTCTCGCGCGCGGAAGTGCATGGGGTGATGAGCTTCTATCACGATTTTCGCACCCGTCCGCACGGCCGGCATGTCCTCAAGCTGTGCCGGGCCGAGGCGTGTCAGTCCATGGGCGCCGACCGGCTGGCCGAGGCGACGCAGACGCGGCTGGGCATCGGCTGGCACCAGACGACGGCCGACGGCGGCGTGACGCTCGAGCCCGTCTTCTGCCTCGGCCTCTGCGCCTGCGCACCGGCCGCGCTGGTCGATGGGCGCGTCGTGGGACGGGTGGATGATGCCCGGCTCGACCGGATCCTCGAGGAGGTGCGGGCATGAGGATCTACGTCCCCCGCGATGCGGCGGCAAAGGCGGTGGGCGCTGACGCGGTCGCAGCGGCCATCGAGGCCGAAGCCGGGCGGCGCGGCCTGCCGCTCACGCTGGTGCGCAACGGGTCGCGCGGGATGGTCTGGCTCGAGCCACTGGTCGAGATCCAGACCGAGGCCGGGCGCATGGCCTTCGGGCCTGTCACCCCGGAGGACGTGCCCGCCCTGTTCGATGCGGACTGGAAACGGCATCCGCTGGCGCTCGGCCCGACCGAGGAACTGCCCTGGCTGATGATGCAGACCCGCCTGACCTTCGCGCGCTGCGGGATCACCGATCCGCTCTGCCTCGAGGAGTATGAGGCGCACGGCGGCTTCGAGGGGCTCCACCGCGCCATCGGCATGAGCCGCGCCGAGATCCTGCAGGAGGTGATCGAGTCAGGGCTCCGCGGGCGGGGCGGCGCGGGCTTTCCCACCGGCATCAAGTGGAAGACCGTTTCCGAGGCGCAGGCGGATCAGAAGTACATCGTCTGCAACGCGGACGAGGGCGACAGCGGCACCTTCGCCGACCGGATGATCATGGAGGGCGACCCCTTCACCCTGATCGAGGGCATGACCATTGCGGGCCTCGCCACCGGCGCCACGCGCGGCTATGTCTACATGCGGTCGGAATATCCCGATGCGGTCGAGGTGATGATCGAGGCCGTCCGCATCGCCCGCGGCCACGGGCTGCTCGGTCCCTCGGTCATGGGCTCGGGGCGCGCCTTCGACATGGAGATCCGCGTCGGCGCGGGGGCCTATGTCTGCGGCGAAGAGACGTCGCTTCTGAACTCGCTCGAGGGCAAGCGCGGCGTGGTGCGCGCCAAGCCGCCGCTTCCGGCGCTCGAGGGCTTCCTCGGCAAGCCGACGGTGGTCAACAACGTGATCTCGCTCGCCTCGATCCCGGTGATCTTCCAGAAGGGCGCGGCCTACTACCGCGACTTCGGCCTCGGCCGGTCGCGCGGCACGATCCCGCTGCAGATCGCGGGCAATGTGAAGCGCGGCGGCCTGTTCGAGATCGCCTTCGGCATGAGCCTCGGCCAGATCGTCGATGACATCGCGGGCGGCACCGCCTCGGGGCGGCCGGTCAAGGCGGTGCAGGTCGGCGGGCCGCTGGGGGCCTATTTCCCGCGCGCCCTCTTCGACACGCCCTTCTGCTACGAGGAGTTCGCGGGCGCCGAGGGCCTTGTGGGGCACGCCGGCATCGTCGTCTTCGACGATACGGCCGACATGCTGAAGCAGGCGCGCTTCGCCATGGAGTTCTGCGCCATCGAGAGCTGCGGGAAATGCACGCCCTGCCGCATCGGCGCGGTGCGCGGCATGGAGACGGTGGACCGGATCGCCCGCGGCGACGCGGCGGCGATCCCGCTTCTCACGGATCTGTGCGCCACGATGAAATCGGGATCGCTTTGCGCCCTGGGCGGTTTCACCCCTTATCCGGTCATGAGCGCCCTCACCCACTTCCCGGACGATTTCGCCCCGATGAAGGAGGCAGCCGAATGAAAGACTTCATCCTTCCCGACGACCGTGACTTCGGCACACCCGCCTCGCGCGCGACCGAGACCGTGACGCTCGAGATCGACGGCTTTCCGGTGACGGTGCCTGCGGGCACCTCGGTGATGCGGGCCGCGGCCGAGGCGGGCATCTCGGTGCCGAAGCTCTGCGCGACCGACAGCCTCGACGCCTTCGGCTCCTGCCGGCTGTGTCTCGTCGAGATCGAGGGCCGCGCGGGCACGCCCGCCTCCTGCACCACGCCCGTCACGCCGGGCATGAAGGTGCGCACCCAGACCCCCAAGCTGAAGCAGCTCCGCCGCGGCGTGATGGAGCTTTACATCTCCGACCATCCGCTCGACTGCCTGACCTGCGCCGCCAACGGCGATTGCGAGTTGCAGGACATGGCGGGCGCGGTGGGTCTGCGCGACGTGCGCTACGAGGCGGTGGAAAACCACTTCACCCCGCGCAACGCCGGCGGCGACCTGAACCCGCAGTGGATGGCCAAGGACGAGTCGAACCCCTATTTCACCTACGACCCGTCGAAATGCATCGTCTGCTCGCGCTGCGTGCGGGCCTGCGAGGAGGTGCAGGGCACCTTCGCGCTGACGATCGAGGGCCGCGGCTTCGACAGCCGCGTGTCGGCCGGCATGGCGAGCGACAGTTTCCTCACCTCCGACTGCGTGAGCTGCGGCGCCTGCGTGCAGGCCTGCCCGACCGCCACCCTGCAGGAGAAGTCGGTGATCGAGATCGGCACGCCCGAGCGCGCGGTCGTGACCACCTGCGCCTATTGCGGTGTCGGCTGCTCGTTCAAGGCCGAGATGCGGGGGGACGAGCTGGTTCGGATGGTCCCCTACAAGGGCGGCAAGGCCAACCACGGCCACTCCTGCGTCAAGGGCCGTTTCGCCTACGGCTATGCGGCGCACAAGGACCGGATCCTGAAGCCGATGGTGCGCGAGTCGATCCACGACCCGTGGCAGGAGGTGAGCTGGGACGAGGCCTTGGGCTTTGCCGCGCGTCGCCTGACCGCGATCCAGCAGAAGCACGGCCGCCAGTCGGTCGGCGTCATCACCTCGTCGCGCTGCACGAACGAGGAGACCTACCTCGTCCAGAAGCTGACCCGTGCGGTCTTCCGCAACAACAACACCGACACCTGCGCCCGCGTCTGCCATTCGCCCACCGGCTACGGGCTTGGCCAGACCTTCGGCACCTCGGCCGGCACGCAGGACTTCGATTCCGTCGAGGCCTCGGATGTGGTGATGGTGATCGGGGCAAACCCGACCGACGGCCACCCGGTCTTCGCAAGCCGACTGAAGAAGCGGCTGCGTCAGGGCGCAAAGCTGATCGTCATCGACCCGCGGCGCATTGATCTCGTCAGGAGCCCGCATGCCGCCGCGGCCCATCACCTCGCGCTGAGACCGGGCACCAACGTGGCCGTGGTCACGGCGCTCGCCCATGTGATCGTGACCGAGGGGCTGGCGGATGACACATTCATCCGCGAACGCTGCGACTGGGACGAGTTCCAGGATTTTGCCGAGTTCGCCGCCGATCCCCGCCATTCGCCCGAAGCGGTCGAGGCGCTGACGGGCGTGCCCGCGGCCGAGCTGCGCGCCGCCGCCCGCCTCTATGCCACCGGCGGCAACGCCGCGATCTACTACGGGCTGGGCGTGACCGAGCACAGCCAGGGCTCGACCACCGTCATCGGCATCGCGAACCTTGCCATGCTCACCGGCAACATCGGGCGGCCGGGCGTGGGCGTCAACCCGCTCCGCGGGCAGAACAACGTGCAGGGCTCCTGCGACATGGGCTCGTTCCCGCACGAACTGCCGGGCTACCGCCATGTGAAGAGCGACGCCGCGCGCGAGGTGTTCGAGCGGCTCTGGGGCGTCGAGATCGACCCCGAGCCGGGCCTGCGCATCCCCAACATGCTCGATGCCGCGGTCGAGGGCACCTTCAAGGGTCTCTATTGCCAGGGCGAGGACATCCTGCAATCGGACCCCGACACCCGCCATGTCGCGGCGGGCCTTGCGGCGATGGAATGCGTGATCGTCCATGACCTCTTCCTGAACGAGACCGCCAACTACGCCCATGTCTTCCTGCCGGGTTCGTCCTTCCTGGAAAAGGACGGCACCTTCACCAACGCCGAGCGGCGCATCAACCGCGTGCGCAAGGTCATGGCGCCGAAGAACGGCTTCGCCGACTGGGAAGTGACGCAGATGCTGGCCAACGCGCTCGGCGCGGGCTGGGGCTACACGCACCCGAGCCAGATCATGGACGAGATCGCGGCCACCACGCCCTCCTTCGCCGGGGTCTCCTACGAGCGGCTGGAAGAGGCGGGCTCGATCCAGTGGCCCTGCGACGAAGAGCACCCGCTGGGCACGCCTCTCATGCATGTCGAAGGTTTCGTGCGCGGGCGCGGACGGTTCATCCGCACCGAATATGTGGCGACGGATGAACGGACCGGCCCGCGTTTCCCGCTGCTGCTGACCACGGGGCGGATCCTCTCGCAATACAACGTGGGGGCCCAGACGCGGCGGACGGCGAACAGCATCTGGCACCCCGAGGACGTGCTGGAGATCCATCCCCACGACGCCGAGGTGCGGGGGGTCAAGGACGAGGACTGGGTGCGGCTTGCCTCGCGCGCGGGCGAGACGACGCTGCGCGCGAAACTCACCGATCGGGTCTCTCCGGGCGTGGTCTATACGACCTTCCACCACCCCGCGACGCAGGCCAACGTCATCACGACCGACTTTTCGGACTGGGCGACCAACTGCCCCGAATACAAGGTGACGGCGGTGCAGGTCTCGCCCTCGAACGGTCCCTCGGACTGGCAGGAGGATTACCGCCTGCAGTCCGAACTGGCCCGCCGCATCCTGCCGGCGGCCGAATGACCGCGACGCGCCAGATCCTGCCGCGGCTCGCCCTTTCGCCGGGGCGGGCCGAGCCGGGCGCCCGCTGCCTGCCCGAAGAGGTGGCGGTCGCGCTCAGCTTCAACGGCACGACGCAGGCGGTGATGATGGCCAGCCCCGCCGACCTTGAGGACTTCGCCACAGGCTTCGCACTGACCGAAGGTTTCGCTCGGCCGGAGGAGATCGAGAGCCTCACCCCGGTCGAGACGCCGCGGGGGATCGACCTGCAGATCTGGCTCACGGCCGAGGCCGAGGCGCGCCTCGCCGCGCGCCGCCGCCGGATGGCGGGCCCGGTCGGCTGTGGCCTCTGCGGCATCGACAGCCTCGAAGAGGCGCTGCGACCGCCGCCCCCGGTGGCGAGCTCTGTCCGCCTCGGCGCGCGGGATTGCCTGTCCGCCGTGGGCGGGCTTGTCGATCACCAGCCGCTCCATGACGCGACGCGCGCGGTTCACGCGGCGGGGTTCTGGATGTCCGGACAAGGGCTGGTCGCCGTGCGCGAGGACGTGGGCCGGCACAATGCGCTCGACAAGCTGGCCGGGGCGCTGCTTCGGCAGGGCGTCGCCGCCGGGCGCGGAGCCGTCGTCCTGACGTCCCGGGTGTCGATCGACATGGTGCAGAAATGCGCCCGCCTCGGGGCGCCGGTTCTGATCGCCGTCTCGGCCCCGACGGCGCACGCGGTGCGGATGGCCGAGGACGCCGGCCTCACTCTCGTGGCCATGGCCCGCGGCGACCGCTGCGAGGTCTTCACCCATCCCCAGCGCATCACCCCCGACGAGGCCGCCCATGTCGCCTGACAAGCTGATCTACATGGCGAACCAGATCGCCACCTTCTTCGCGTCCCGGCCGCGCGCGGAAGCCGTCGCAGGCACCGCGGCCCACATCAACGATTTCTGGGAGCCGCGGATGCGCCGGCAATTGCTGGCGCTGATCGACGAGGGGCGGGCTGGCCTGCATCCCCTGGTGCTCGAGGCCGCGCAGGAGATCCGGCGACCGGCGGAAGTCTGACACCGGGCGCCTCAGTTGGCCGCGCCGCCCTCGGCGCGCAGGTAGGGCTGCCGCGCGGTGGGGCGCATCACGGCGATGCCGAGGAACAGCAGGGCCCCGAGCGTTCCCCCCATCATGTGCAGAAGCAACGCCGCGGGGATCGAGTAGCCCTGCCAAAGCCCCCAGACGGCGAGACTCAGGCCCGTGACGAGGCTGGAGAAGACGATTCCGAAGGCCATCGGCAAATCCTCTGCTGCTTTGATCCTATGGCTGAAGCTGAGGGGTGATCTGCGCAAATTGGCGGAAGGTTTGCGGCGCAATCGTGGCAATCGCACCGCTTTCGGATGATTCGGCAGACGGCGCTTCCCGCAGCGTCACTCGGCCGCGGGACTAGGCAGAGGTCTGGGCGCGGCCTATTCAGGGATCATTCTTCCGCCGGTTTTCCAGCAATGCGCCTTGGTTATCTCGTCAATACCTATCCCCGCGCCTCCTACAGCTTCATCCGCCGCGAGATCCGCGCGCTGGAGAGGGCGGGCCACCGCATCCACCGCTTCGCCGTGCGCAGCGAACGTACAGCCTTGGCGGATCCGGCCGATTTCGTTGAGGACGACGCCACCGAACATCTGCTGCGCGAGCCGCCCCTTCGCCTCCTCCTCTCGGCCCTGGGCTGGCTGGTCCGGCACCCGCGGGACGGCTGGGGCGGGATGCGGCTGGCAGCGCGCTGCGGCTCGCAGGGCGGCCGGCTCCGGTATGCCGTGTTTCTCTTTTTCGCGGCCCATCTTGCCCAGCGGGCCCGGATGCTCGGCATCACCCATGTCCACGCCCATTTCGGCGGCGCCGCCGCCAGCATCGCCATGCTGTGCGAGGCGCTTGGCGGACCCCGC
The DNA here is from genome assembly GCF_021391315.1 of Cereibacter azotoformans. Classification (NCBI taxonomy): domain Bacteria; kingdom Pseudomonadati; phylum Pseudomonadota; class Alphaproteobacteria; order Rhodobacterales; family Paracoccaceae; genus Cereibacter; species Cereibacter azotoformans. The sequence goes on from NZ_CP090021.1 coordinate 2,736,266, forward strand.
TTCAGCTTCACCGTTCACGGTCCCGACGAGTTCGACTCCCCCGTTGCCCTCAACCTGACGATCAAGATGCAACGCGCGGCCTTCACGGTGGCCATCAGCTCCTATGGGCGCAGCCAGCTCTACAGGTGGGCCGAGCCGGCCGACTGGCGGCGCATCCATGTCGTCCATTGCGGGATCGAGCCCGAAGCCTTCCCCGAGAGCCTGCCCCTGCCCGCCACCGGGCCGCGCCTCGTCGCGGTCGGCCGGATCACCGAGCAGAAGGGCTTCGCGCTCCTGATCGAGGCCATTGCACTGGCCGCTCCGCAACTTCCCGACCTGCATCTCACGCTGGTGGGAGACGGTCCCCTGCGCGGCCGGATCGAGGCGATGATCGCCGAGCGGGGGCTTGCGCGCCGTGTCACCCTCACCGGCTGGACCGACGAGAGCCGGGTCCGTCAAGAGCTGGCCGCGGCGCAGGCGCTGATCCTGCCCTCCTTTGCCGAGGGCTTGCCGATGGTCGTGATGGAGGCGATGGCCGCCGGTCGTCCGGTGATCGGCACGATGGTCGCCGGCATCCCCGAGCTGGTTCTGCCCGAGGAGACGGGTCATCTCGTGCCGGCCGGAGATGCGACGGCGCTCGCCCGTGCGATCAAGCGCCTCGCCGAGACGCCGCTCGATATTCTGGCCGAGATGGGCCGCCTCGCGCGCCTCCGCGTGCTGGAGCGGCACGACATCAACCGCGAGGCCGCGAGGCTGGCGCAGTTGATCTCCGTCACGCAACAAGCGGTACATGTCGCCGATGGGCTCTGATGACGGCAACGGTTCCGAGGACGGCGATCGTGTTCCGTAGGTGGTGGACATTGAAGGCGTCATCCCGAAGCGAACGCACAATCCGCCCGACCGGCGGCGCCCAACCGCACGGTGCGGCGCTGCCGAGGGGGTGGCGGAAAGGTTGGTCATAGCGGCCCCTGCATCGTTCCTGGGCATGGCATGTCCGCCGGTCCGGGGGTGGCCGGCGCCATGGGCATACACCGGGGCCTCGCAAGCCGCCTCGCCGTCCGGATCCTCGACGCGGGCGGGGAGATCCGGAACCTCCAGCGGCTCGATCCCGAAGCGGCGCTCTCCACACCTGCACCGTGTCGGCGCTCATCGCCCAGGAGGGGGCGTTGGCGGTCAGCCGCGCGTCTCGTCGCCCGCGGTCAGCCGCGCCTCGATGGCGGCAAGGCGCGTCAGCACCTCGTCGCGGTAGGCATCGGTCCGCGAGACATCCTCGGCGGAATGGGCGTCCTGCATCGAGTTGACGATAAGGCCCACCAGCAGGTTCACGACCGCAAAGGTCGTGACCATGATGAAGGGCACGAAGAAGGCCCAGGCATAGGGATAAAGCTCCATCACCGGGCGCACGATGCCCATCGACCAGCTTTCCAGCGTCATGATCTGGAACAGCGAATAGGCCGACTGGCCGATGTCGCCGAACCACTCGGGAAAGGCCGTGCCGAACAGCTTGGTCGCCATGACGCTCGCGATGTAGAAGATGATCGCCATCAGCAGGAAGACCGAACCCATGCCGGGCAGCGCGGTGATGAAGCCCTCGACCACCCGGCGCAGCCGCGGCGCGACCGAGATCACCCGCAGCACCCGCAGGATGCGCATCGCGCGCAGCACCGACAGTCCCTGCCCAACCGGGAACAGGCTGATGCCCACGATCACGAAGTCGAAGAGATTCCAGCCCGAGCGGAAGAACCGCAGCCGCTCGGCATAGATCTTCAGGGCCAGCTCCAGCACGAAGATCGCAAGGCACAGCCGGTCCAGCGTCAGGATCAGCGATCCGGCCGCGGCCATCAGGGTGGGCGATGTCTCCATCCCCAGCAGGACCGCATTCAGAAGGATCACCGCGATGATCCCCTGCCGCACCGCCGGCGCCTCAATCCACGCTCTTACCGTTTCCCGCACTGTCATCTCGTCCTCGCGCTCTGCCTTTGCGACGCGATATGTGCGCAACGGGCCGGCTCCGGCAAGGGGATGGCCCACTTGAGGGTCACGCCACCCGCACCACAGGCCCTGAGGTTCACCGCCGCAGGATCCGCAAGGCCCGCGGGTCAGGCCGCGCGGCCCGCGATGATCCGGTCGAGCCAGCCCACCGCCATGTCCGGGACCGAGGCCAGGAGCCGCCCGGTGTAGGGCTCGTGCGGCGGCGCGAAGACCCTGCCTTTCTCGCCCTGCTCCACGATGCGGCCGTGCTGCATCACAACCACCCGGTCCGCAATGGCGCGCACCACCTCGAGGTCGTGGGTGATGAACAGGTAGGACACGCCCAGACGTTCCTTCAGCCCGATCATCATCCGCAGCACGTCGGCCTGCACCACCTTGTCGAGCGCCGAGGTGATCTCGTCGCAGATGATGAGTTCCGGCTCCGCCGCCAGCGCCCGCGCGATGGCCACGCGCTGCTTCTGGCCGCCCGAGAGCTGGCCGGGCAGCCGGTCGGCATGGCTCGCATCAAGCTCGACCATGCGCAGAAGCTCGATCAGCCGCTTCTCGCGCGCGACGCCCCGCAACCCCTGATAGAGGGTCAGCGGCCGGCCCACGATGGCGCGCACCGTCTGGCGCGGGTTCAGCGCCGTATCGGCCGACTGGTAGATGATCTGGATGCGGCGCAACAGCTCGAGCGGGCGCTGCCGCAGCTTTGGGGGCAGCGCCGCCCCGTCGAAGAGGGCCCGCCCCGCCGAGGGCGCCTTCAGCCCCGCGATCACCCGGCCGAGCGTCGACTTGCCGGAGCCGGATTCGCCCACCAGCGCCACCGTCTCGCCGCGCCCGATCCGCAGGTCGATGTCCTGAAGCACCTCGAACGTGCCAAAGCGCGCGCCGAGACCCTCGACCGACAGAAGCGGCGCGCGGGGCGTCTCCTGGGTTTCCGGGTCGTTCGCGGGCATCTCGTGGACCGCCCAGAGGCTCTGCGTGTAGGGATGCTCGGGGTGATCCATGATCGCGGCGATCGGCGCCTCCTCCACCACCTCGCCATAGCGCAGGACCGCCACGCGATGGGCGATCTGCGCCACGACCGCCAGATCGTGGGTGATATAGATCGCGGCCACGCCGAACTCCGCGATCACCTTGCGGATCGAGATCAGCACCTCGACCTGCGTCGTCACATCGAGCGCGGTGGTCGGCTCGTCGAAGACGATCAGCGCCGGATTGCAGATCATGGCCATCGCCACCATCGCCCGCTGCAGCTGGCCGCCCGACACCTGATGCGGGTAGCGCGCGCCGAAATTCTGCGGGTCGGGCAGCTGCAGCGCGGTGAAGAGGGCCACCGCCCGTTTCTCGGCCTCCGCGCGCGAGAGGCCGCCGCGATCCACCGCCACCAACGTGATCTGATCCATCAAGCGATGCACCGGATTGAAGGCCGCCTGCGCGCTCTGCGCCACATAGGCCACCTTCGTGCCGCGCAGGCGGCGACGCTGTTCCTCGGGGATGGCGAGAAGCTCGGTGCCCATCAGCCGCACCGAGCCGCCGCTCGCACGCGCTCCGGGCCGCAGGTAGCCGAGGGCCGCGAGCCCCACCGTGGATTTGCCAGCGCCGGATTCCCCCACAAGCCCCAGCACCTCGCCCTTGCGCAGGGTCAGGCTCACTCCCCGGACGATCTGGGACCAGTGGTCCGAGGATTTCGCCTCGATCCTCAGGTCGCGGATCTCGAGGACGGCGGGGGATTGGTCGGAAGCCATGGCTCAGCCCTCCTCGTTCAGGCCGCTGACCCGGTTCAGCAGCCAGTCGACCACGAAATTGACCGCAATCGCGAGGAGCGCGATGGAGGCCGCCGGGATCAGCGGCGTGATATCGCCCATGTTGATGAGGGCCGCATTGTCCCGGACCATCGAGCCCCATTCCGCCATCGGCGGCTGGATGCCCACGCCGAGGAAGGAGAGCGCCGCGATGGACAGGAAGATGAAGCAGAAGCGCATCCCGAGCTCGGACAGGATCAGCGGCAGCACGTTCGGGAACACCTCGTGGACCGAGATCCAGAGCAGGTTTTCACCGCGCACCCGGGCCGCCTCGACGAAATCGAGGCTCGCCACGTTCAGCGCCGCCGCGCGCGAGATGCGGAAGAAGCGGGTCGAGGTCAGCACGGCGATGATGAGGATGAGGTTCGGAATCGAATTGCCGAAGATCGACAGGATCATCAGGATGAAGATCAGATCCGGCACCGACATCAGCGCATCCACGAAGCGCGAGATCGCCTGATCGACGAAGCCGCCGATCAGCGCCGAAAAGACACCGAGCAGGCAGCCGATCCCGAAGGAGATCAGCGTGGTCACGAGGGCGATGGAGATCGAGTTCCGCGCGCCGAAGATCAGCCGCGACAGGAAATCCCGGCCGAGCTGGTCGGTGCCCAGCAGATGCTCGGCGCTCCAGCCGTCGAAGGGTATGCGCGAGACCACCTCGACCTCGCCATAGGGCGCGATCCAGGGCGCGAAGATCGCAACGAAGGCGTAGATCGCGAGGAGGACCATTCCCAGTCGCGCGGTGAAGGGCGCGGTTGCGAGGAGCCTGCGGGCGCGGGTCAGGCGCGACGGCGTGGCGGGGCGGGCGTCGATGCTCTGGTCCATGATACCCCTCTCTCAGCGCGGATGCAGCAGGCGCGGATTGCTGACGATCGAGACGATGTCCGCCAACAGGTTGAAGCCGATGTAGGCCGTGGCGAAGATCAGCGCGCAGGCCTGGATCACCGGCACGTCGCGGTTGCGCACCGCATCGATCATCGCCTGCCCCACGCCCGGATAGACGAAGACCACCTCGATCACGACGACGCCGGAGATGAGATAGGCGAGGTTCAGCGCCACCACGCTCGCGATGGGGCCGATGGCGTTGGGCAGCGCCTGACGCATCACGACCCGGCCCTCGGACTCGCCCTTCAGCCGCGCCATCTCGACATAGGGGCTCGACATCACCGACAGGATCGCCGCGCGCGTGTTGCGGATCATGTGCGCGAGGATGACGAGGAGAAGCGTCAGGATCGGCAGCACCATGCGGTAGAGCTGCTCGCCCAGATCCATGCTGTTGCGGATCCCCGCCATCGAGGGAAACCACTGCAGCTTCACGGCGAAGATCATCATCATGAGATAGGCCACGAAGAATTCGGGCAGCGAGATCGAGGCGAGCGTCGAGGTTGACAGGAAGCGGTCGATGAACCGGCCGCGGAACCGCGCGCAGATCACGCCGAGCGTGATCGCGAGCGGCACGGCGATGGCGGCCGTGATCGAGGCCAGCGTGATCGTGTTGAGCAGCCGCGGCCCCAGCACCGCCATCACCGGCCGGCCGGCGAAGGACTGGCCGAGCTCGCCCGTCGCCGCCGCGCCGAGCCAGCTCAGGTAGCGCCAGAGCGCCGGCCGGTCGAGGCCGAGCTTCGTCTCGAGAGCCGCCACCGCCTCGGGCGTCGCATTCTGCCCGAGGATGGCCGAGGCATAGCTGCCCGGCAGCAGGCTTACGGAAAAGAAGATCACCAGAGACACGATAAGGAGGCTGAGAAGCCCCAGACCGACCCGACTGACCACCATGGACAAGATCGGATGGGAAGTTCTGTTCATACTCGGCAGTCTCCGGCAGGGATCGGGTGAGAGGGCACGGTCGGGCAGGTCCGCCCACCCGAAGGCATCAGATGTCGGTGCGCCACCATCGCTCGGCGCAGCGGTGATTGTCGGCGGGCAGGATCCCTCCGGTCTCGCCATGGCCGATGGCACGGGACATGGCGAGAAGCCAGGAGACGAAGGCCACCGTGATCACGCCGCCCTCGTCATGCAGGATCTGCTGCATCTCGGCATAATGCGCGCCCCGCGTGGTCGGATCGGTCTCCGACCGCGCCGCCGCATGCAACTCGTCGAATCGGGAGTTGCGGAAGCCCGTGTTGTTCCAGGGCGCGTCGGAGGTGTAGGAGGTCGCGAACAGCCAGTCGAGCGTGACCCGCCCATACCAGTCCGCGGCGTTGAAAGGCTTCACCAGCCAGACATTGTCCCAGTAGCCGTCATCGGCCTCCTGCACGAGGTTGATGGTGATGCCGGCGCGCGCCGCATGCTCGCGGAACAGCACCCCCGCCTCGACCGCGCCGGGGAAGGCCGACTCCGCGACCGAGAGATCGACCGTGAGCCCCTCGATCCCGGCCTCGGCCAGAAGCGCCCGCGCGGCCTCGGGGTCGTAGCGGTGCTCGGGCGGCGTCTCGGCCCGGAAGGGCATGATCCGCGCCACCGGATTGTCGTTGCCGGTCTCGCCCTCGCCGAGGAAGACCTTGGCGATCACATCCTCGCGGTCGAGGCTGAGCTTCAGGGCCTGACGCACCGCCGGATGGTCGAAGGGCGCCGTCTGGCAGTTCATGTCAAAGGTCAGGTGCCGCAGGCTCGGCGTGCGGTGCAGCACCAGATCGGGGTTGCGCTCGATGAGGGGGACGTTGCGGATGTCGAGATCCTCGATCACATCGACCTCGCCGGTCAGCAGCGCATTCAGCCGGGCCGCCCGGTCGGGGATCGCGATGAACTCGACCTCGTCGAAATGCGGCAGGCCCGGCTTGTGATAGCGGGGATTGCGGACCAGCCGGACCGCGACGCCGGGCTCGAAACTGTCCAGCCGGAAGGCGCCGGTGCCGATGCCGCTTTCCCAGTCGATGCCGCCCCCCTCCTTCGCCGGGAAGATCGACAGGTGATAGTCCGACAGCAGATAGGGGAAGTCGGCATTGCCCTGCGTGAGTGTCACGATCAGCCGGTCCTCGCCCTCGACCGCGATCTCCTTGATCTGGCTGACGATGGCGAGCGCGCCCGAGGTGCTGTCTTCGCCCATGTGGTGAAGCAGCGATTGCCGCGCATCCTCGGACGTGAAGGGGCGGCGGTCGTGGAAGGTCACGCCCTTGCGCAGCGTGAAGGTCCAGCGGGTCGCCCCCTCCGCCTCCTCCCAGCGTTCGGCCAGATCGCCCGCCAGCGACCCGTCCGGCAAAAGCTCGACGAGGTTGTTGCAGAGCGCCCCGTTGAAGGCCGCGCCGCACATCACCGTCGCCCAGCTTCCGGGCTCGAGCGAATCCTGCTGCGAGCCGTCATTGACGCCGTAGCGCAGCCGGCCGCCCCGCTTCGGCCCTTCCTCGGCCCGGAGCGAGGCGGGCAGGCAGAAGGCGCCGGCCAGGACGGCCGCGCCGCCGAGAAAGGCCCGCCGCGAGGGTGCGAGGCCCAGGGCCCGCACCGGGATCGGCCCGCCGATGGGGCCCGTGGGGTAGCGCATCAGGTTTCCTCCGCCCTGAACGATAATGTCGGAACGTGAGCCCGGCGCGCGCCGCGCTTCCCGGGAACGGACCGGCCGGGCCTCAGTCCTTGACCCACCACCGCTCGCACATCCGCATGTTGTCGAGCGGCATCAGCCCGCCGACCTCGCCGAAGCCGATGCGGTTCGAGACGGCATTGCGCCAGCTCACGAAGGCCACCGTGATGACATTGCCGTCGTCGCGCAGGATCTCCTGCATCTCGGCGTAGCAGGCCATGCGCTTGGCCTCGTCGGTCTCGGCGCGGGCCATCTGGTGCAGTTCGTCGAACCGCGCGTTCGACCAGCCCGAGTTCCAGGGCGCCCCGGTGACATAGCTCGTCGAGAAGAGCCAGTCGACCGTGGCGCGGCCGAAGTAATCGACGGCGCAGAAGGGCTTCTTGCGCCAGACATTCTCCCAGTAGCCGTCGGCCGCCTCCTGGACGATATTGATCGTGATGCCGGCCTCGGCCGCATGCCGCTGGTAGAGCGTCGCCGCTTCGATGGCGCCGGCAAAGGCATTCTCGGCGACCGACAGATCAACGCTGACCTGATCGAGCCCGGCCTTCGCCAGATGCTCCCTGGCCTTCTCGACGCTGTAGTCGCGCGCGGGCAGTTCGTGGTGGAACTTCTGGATCGAGGCCACCGGATTGTCGTTGCCCTTCGTGGCCTCGCCCAGGAACACCTTCTCGATCACGTCGTCCCGGTCGAGCGCATGTTTCAGCGCCAGCCGCACGTCGGGATTGTCGAAGGGCGCGACGCGCGTGTCCATGTCGAAGGTGAAATGGCGCAGGCTCGGGATGCGCTGCACCGAGAAATCGCCGCTGCGCTCGACCATCGCCACGTTGCGGATGTCGAGATCCTGGATGAAATCGACCTCGCCCGTCAGCAGCGCGTTCAGCCGGGCCGTGGCGTCGGTGATGTTGATGAACTCCACCTCGTCGAGATAGGGCTTGTTGTTCTTGTGATAGTTCGGGTTGCGCTTGAGGCGGGTGGCGATGCCCGGCTCGAAGCTCTCGAGGGTGAAGGCCCCGGTGCCGTTGGCGCTCTCCATGTCGATCCCGCCGCCGTCGAGGGCCGGATAGATCGACAGGTGATAGTCGGACAGCAGATAGGGCAGATCGGCATTGCCCTCCGAGAGGGTGATGCGGACCGTATCCGACCCCTCGACCTCGATCGTCTCGATCTGCTCGACGATGGCGCGCGCCCCGGAGGTCGAGTCCGGCTTCATGTGGTGTTCGAGCGACTGGCGCACATCTTCGGCGTCGAGGCTCTTGCCGTTGTGGAAGGTCACGCCCGACCGCAGCTTGAAGCGCCAGACCTTTGCGCCGGGCTCGGCCTCCCAGCTCTCGGCGAGATCGCCCGCGACCGAGCCGTCGGGCAGGATCTCGACAAGGTTGTTATAGACACCGCCGTTGAACGAGGCGCCGGTCCAGCTCGTCGACCAGCTGCCGGGGTCGAGATTATCGTTCTGAGAGGCATTGTGCAGGCCCAGACGCATGAAGCCCCCGGCCTTGGGCGCGGCCTCCTGCGCACGCAATCCACCCGGCAGGCCGACCACGGCCCCGGCCGCCAGCAGCGCCGAACTGCGGGCCAGAAACTCGCGGCGCGACAGCTGTCCGCGTCGCAGTCGCGTGACCAGATCGTCCATCATCAGGTGGTGCGATTTGTTCATGTGTTCACCCTGTCAGATTCGGTTATCGTTGGAAGTCCCACCGGGTTGCGGCTGTCTTGGGCAGCCATCCGTCGCGCCGGCGATCTTGTCAAAGCGACGATACGCGGAAATCGGAACCTGTCAACAAACTGATTGACCAATCAATCGAGCAACCGCCAGAATGCCTCGCAAGCACCCCTGCCCGAGGCCCATCCCAGCATGTCCGACACCTCCCTCGCCTATCTCGGCGCCACGCAACTGACAGCTCTTTACGCCGCCCGGAAAATCTCGCCGGTCGAGGTTGTGAGCGAGCTGCTCTCGCGGATCGAGGCCAGTGCCACCACGCTGAACGCGGTCTGCTTCACCTATGCCGAGGAGGCGCTGGAGGCCGCGCGGCAGTCCGAGGCGCGCTACATGTCGGGCGCGCAGAAACCGGGCAGGATCGACGGCGTTCCGACCGCGCTCAAGGACGAGACCATGATGGCGGGCAAGGTCACCACCTACGGCTCGCTCCTTTATGCGGACCATGTGGCGGCGAAGAGCGCGCCGGTCGTGCAGCGGCTGGTGGAGGCGGGCGCGGTGATCCATGCCCGCACCACCACGCCGGAATTCTCCTGCGCCCCCTTCTGCCACTCGCGGCAATGGGGCGTGACCCGCAATCCGTGGAACCCCGCCTTCACGCCCGGCGGCTCTTCGGGCGGTTCCGGGGTGGCGCTGGCGGCGGGCCTCGCACCGCTGGCCACGGGCTCGGACATCGGCGGCTCGATCCGGATCCCCGCATCGGCCTCGGGGGTCGTGGGCTTCAAGCCGCCCTACGGCCGCGTGCCCTCCACGCCGCCCTTCAACCTCGATCCCTACAACCATCCCGGCCCCATGGCGCGCACGGTCGAGGATTGCCTGCTGATGCAGAACGTGCTCGCCGGGCCGCATCCCGAAGACATCGCCTCGCTGAAGCCGAAGCTCGAGCTGCGCCTCGACCGGTCGGGGGTGAAGGGCTGGAAGATCGCCTATTCGCTGGATTTCGGCTTCATGGAGATCGACAGGGCGGTTCGGGCCAACACGCTCGCCGCGCTGGAGGTGTTCCGCACGCTCGGCGCCGAGGTCACGGAGGTGGCGCTCCCCTGGTCCTGGGAGGTCTATCGGGCCGCCGCCACCCATCACAGGGCGCTCTTCGGCGCCTGGCTCGCCGAGTATCTGGACGAGCGGGAGGACCGGCTGACCTCCTACGCCCGCCGCTTCGCCCGCGAGTCGCTCGCCACCACCACCCGCGACTATCTCGCGGGGATGGAGGTCGAGGGGCGGATCTGGTCGCATTTCGGCCCGATGATGGAAGGGTTCGACCTGTTCCTCTGCCCCACGCTCGCGATCCCCGCCGTGCCGGCCGAGTTCGATTTCTCCGATCCGCTGGTCATCAACGGGCAGCAGATCGATTCCTATCTCGGCTGGACCATGGCCTGGCCCTTCAACATGCTCAGCCGCTGCCCGGTCCTCTCCGTGCCCTCGGGCCATGCCCCGAACGGCGTGCCGACCGGCATTCAGCTGGTGGGCCGGACCTACGACGACCAGACCGTCTTCACCGCGGGCCTCGCCTACGAGGCCGCCACCGGCGGCTGGTATGGCACCGACGCCACCCGCCCCTCCCTGCCCTTCTGAGGCCCCCATGAAAACGATCTTCTCCGAAAAGCACGCGTTGCAGAGCGTGGAGCGCGAATTCTACCGCGGCGGCTGGGTCGAGGCCTTCGAGATCCCCCGCCGGGCCGAGCTTGTGCGGGCCGCCGTCACCCGCGCGGGCCTCGGGCCGGTGATGGCGCCCGAGCCGTTCGACCTCGGGCCCGTGCTGGCCGTCCATGACGCGGCCTTCGTGCGGTTCCTGGAAGGCGCCTGGGAGAGCTGGACGGCCGAGATGGGGCCGATCCCGGCCTATCCCAATCTCTGGCCGCCGCGCCGGTCGCGGTCGATCCCGACTGTCCGGCCGGGGGCGGAACTCGGGCGCTATGCCGTCGACATGAGCAGCCCGATCCTCGCCGGCACCTGGGAGGCGGCGCGGGCGGCCGTCGATTGCGGCCTGACCGGCGTGGCGCTGATCGAGGCGGGCGAGCCCGCGGCCTTCGCCCTCTGCCGCCCGCCGGGGCACCATGCCGGGCGCGACTATTTCGGCGGCTACTGCTTCCTCAACAATGCCGCGATCGCCGCGCAGCAGTTCCGCAGCCTCGGTGCGGCGCGGGTGGCGGTGCTCGACATCGATTATCACCACGGCAACGGGACGCAGGACATCTTCTACGACCGCGGCGACGTGCTGACCGTCTCGGTTCACGGCGACCCGGTGCAGGAATACCCCTATTACATCGGCTTTGCGGACGAGACCGGCGAGGGTGACGGAGAGGGCACGAACCTGAACCTGCCCCTGCCCTGGGGCGCGGATTTCGCGGCCTACCGCCGCGCGCTGACCGAGGGACTGGCGCGGATCCGCGCGTTCGCCCCCGACCGGCTGGTGGTCTCGCTGGGCGTGGACACGTTCGCGGGCGATCCGATCTCGCATTTCCGGCTGGAGAGCGGGGATTATCCGCAGATCGGCGCGATGATCGCCGCCCTCGGCCTGCCCACCCTCTTCGCGATGGAGGGCGGCTATGCCATCGAGGCGATCGGCGAGAATGTCGTCCACCTGCTGGAAGGCTTCGAGGCGGCGCGCGGCTGAGGCGCGGGCCACGCCCCCGGGGTTCAGAAATCCTCGGGGAAGATCAGCCGCAGATAGGCCGTGGCAGCGTCGTGGCCGCGCTTCTGCCCCTCGGCGACGGTGATGGGCAGGAGCAGGTTCTCGACCCAGAGCCCCGAGATCATGGCGTTCAGCGTCAGCGCCACCTGCTCGGCCTCGACCGCCCGCCCGCGCAGCGCCGCAAGCTCGGCCACATCGGCGGCCACCGCCTCGTTATACTGCACCCGGAGCGCCGCACAGCGTTTGCGGAAGCTGGGCACCCGCGCAGCCTCGGCCCAGAAGGCGAGCCAGAGGGCGATGGACTCGTGACCGGCCGCCTTGCGGCTGAAGTCCGTGTCGATCATGTGCCGGATCCGCTCGGCCGGACCGCGCTGCGAGGCGTTCAACTGGGCCAGATAGGCCTCGTATTCCGCCGCAGAATGATCCAGCGCGGCAAAGATGATGCCTTCCTTCGACTGGAAGTGGAAGGCGACCACGCCGTAGGAGCATTGCGCCTCGGCGGCGATGGAGTTGATGGTGACGCCCGTCAGACCGCGCTTCGAGATCACCTTCACCGCCGCCTTCAACAGCGACCGGCGCCGGTCCACGACCTGATCGTCGCGGGTCCTCGTCGGGGCAGTGCCGCTGCGTTTCGCTCTCGGTTTCGGCTCGGTCATGGGAGCTCTGGTCACTTTGCGGCAGGATCGGGGAGCGGCGCAGTCCCCTCGGGAATAAAGGGCGGAAAGTCAATGTCAAGTTCCGGCAGGTTCGAGCCCCAGAAGCCCCGCCGCATTGTCATGGAGCCAGAGCCGGCGCGTGTCCGCATCGAGCCCCAGCGTGTCGAGTTCGGCCAAAGCTGTCTCGACCGGCATCATTGGAAAAGCCGATCCGAAGATGATCTTCTCCTTCAGGAGGGTGCGGCCGTATTGCAGCAGCGGCTCGTAGCCCGAATGCGCCTTGGCGAGAAGTTTCGGCCGGACGGCCAGGACCCCGATGGAGAGGTTGGGATGGCGCCAGGCGACGCCGATCAGCTCCTGCACCCAGGGCCAGCCGGGCGGCGAGGCCACGGCGCGCAACTCCGGGAAGCGCACCATGACATTGTCGAGATATTCTGGGCGGCCGATCGACATGGGCGTGTGGGTCGAGAAGTTGATGCCGCAATGGATGTTCACCGGCACGCCGAGGTCGATGGCCTTCTCGTAGAGCGGAAAGAGCCGCTCGTCGTCGGGGCGCATCTTCAGCTCGAAACATTGCAGGTTGAGCCCCCGCAGCCCGAGATGGCGGATCGCGTGATCGAAGCGGTCCACCGCATCGGCCTGCCAGGGATCGACGCCGGCGAAGCCCACATAGCGCGGGCCGTGCGCCCGGATGAACTCGGCCACCGCCTCGTTGGAGATCTGGAAACCGAAGGTCGTGGTGAGATCGCGCGCCTTCAGCACCACATGGCGCGCGCCGAGCCGCTCGTAGGTCTCGAGCCAGCTGTCGAGCCCCTGCGCCGCATCCGAGGCGGCCGAGCGGCGCTCGCTCGCCTGATAGACCCGGCGGTAATTCTCCAGATGCGGGGCGGCGGGCGAGAAATCCGGGTGCGGCGGACGCGAGGAAAAATCGATCAGCATCGGGTCAGCTCCATTTCCGGCGGTCTTCGAGGATGACTTTCGCCGCATTGTGGCCCGGAACGCCGGTCACGCCGCCGCCGGGGTGGACCGAGGCCGAGGCCTGATAGAGACGGTCCACCGGGCTGCGGTAGTCGGCGAACTGCGGCGAAGGACGGCGGAAGAACATCTGGTCCGCGCTGATCTCGCCGTGATGGACATGGCCGTTCGGCAGATCGAAGATCCGCTCGAGGTCCAGCGGCGTCAGGATCTGTCGATGCAGGATCTTGTCCTCGATGTCCGGGAACTGGCTCTTCAGCACGGCCAGCGCCCGGCCCCACAGCTCCTCGCGGCGGCTGTCCCAGTCGCCCCGCGCGAGCGTGTAGGGCGCATGACCGCCGAAGACATTCATGATGTGATGGCCCTCGGGCGCGAGCGTCGGATCGACGATCGAGGGGACCTTGACGATCAGGAAGGGCGCCTCGGCGATCTCGCCGCCCTGCGCCTGATGCCAGGCGCGCTCCATGTAGGCCACGTTCGGCGCGATGGTCATCTGGGGCACGGTGGCGCCCTGCGGATTGGTCTGGCCGAAGATGGGCGCCTCGGGCAACGCCGAGAGAGCCAGATTGACCCGGAAGACCGTGCTCTCGCAGCGGATGTTGCGGATGTCGCGGTTGAATTCCTCGGGGAGTTCGGCGGGATCGAGAAGCTTGGTGAAGGTCGTCCGGGCGGTGGCATTGGCGATCACGATCTTCGAGCGGATCTCCTCGCCGCCCTCCAGCCGCACGCCCGTGGCGCGGCCGTTCTCGACAAGGATCCTCTCCACCGGGCAGGAGGTGCGCACCTCCATGCCATGCGCCTCGCCCGAGCGGCGGATCGCGTCGGAAATGGCGCCCATCCCGCCCTTCATGAAGCCGGCGGGCCCCGCGGCGGTGCCGCCGTCGCGCACGATGCCGCGCGCGAGCATATAGGCCGAACCGGGTGTCTTCAGGCTGGAATTGGCCCCGCCCCCGCCGGCGAAGAAGCCCAGGACCAGCTTCACCTCGTCGGAGGTGAACCAGCGCGAGAGATAGTCCCAGGCGCTCATCGTGAGGAGATTGTAGATGTCGTAGAATTGCGGCCCGACCTTGCGGAAGCGCCAGACGAAGCCCGCGAGCCGCTTCAGATCCCGGATCTTGCCGCTGCCGGGATCGACCGGCACCTCCCACAGAAGCTGCTTCATGTGCGGCGCGATCTTCAGCATGTGCGCGCGATAGCCGGCATAGGCCGCGCCGTCGATGTTCGAGAATTTCGCGATCTCGGCCGCGAACCGCTCCGGATCGTCCCACATCGTAAAGGTGCGCCCGCCCTCGAGCGCGAAGACGGTGGGCGCGGCGGGGATCACCTCGAAGCCATATTTCTGCAATTCGAGATCGAGGATGACCTTCGGCTGCAGAAGCCCCTGATAATAGGAGGCGAGCGAACTGCGGTAGCCGGGCGCGATCTCGCCCGTCACCGCCGCGCCGCCGACAACGGGCTGACGTTCCACCACCAGAACCTTCACGCCCGCGCGCGCGAGATAGGCGCCGCAGGTCAGCCCGTTGTGGCCGCCGCCCACGATGATCGCATCATACGGCGGGCTCATGCGGAGGCTCCCTCGGTCGCGGGGATCCATTCCCCGGTGGCGCGGTCGTAGCTGCCCGCGCGCAGGTCGGCGACGCCCGCGGTGATCCGCGGCTTGGCGATCTTGAGCGAGGCGGTGCGAGGGAAATCCTCGACGAAGGCGTAGAACCGCGGCACCTTGAAGGGGGCGAGCCCGGCCTGTGCGGTGGCCACGATGCCCTCAAGGATCGCGGCATCGGCGACTACACCCTCCTTCAGGCGGATGCAGGCCTTGACCTCCTCGCCGCGCAGCGGATCGGGCACGCCCACCACCGCCACCTCGGCCACTCCGGGCGCTGCGGCCAGCACCGTCTCGACCTCACGCGCGGCGATGTTCTCGGCCGAGCGGCGGATCATGTCCTTCTTGCGGCCCAAGATGTGGAAGAACCCGTCCTCATCCTGGCGGAACAGGTCGCCCGAAGAGAACCAGCCGTCCTTCAGCACCTCGGCCGTGGCCTCGGGATTGTTGTAATAGCCGAGCATGATGCCCGGGCCGCGGATCTGCAGTTCGCCGATCTCGCCCCGCGCGACGGGCTGGCCGTCCTCGCCCACGATGCGGCATTCGCGGAACGGACACGGCAGCCCGCAAGAGCCCGAGCCCACCTTGTCCGCGCGCTCGATGGGGGCGAACATCGCCGGGCCGATCTCGGTCATGCCGAAAGCCTCGCGGGCGTTCAGGTCGAACCGCTCTTCGAGCCCGCGGTGCAGGTCGCGCGGGCAGCCGTAGATGTTGGCGCGCACGACCCGGTTGTGCGCGTCATGCGGCTGCGGCGCCATGCCGTGCAGCACCCAGGGCAGCAGGCAGAAGTCGATCTCATGCTCAACAAGCCAGCCCGAGAAGCGGCTGGTCGATTGCCGGGCCGCAACGAACAGGGTGCCGCGCTGATAGAGCGTCATCAGCAGGAGCCACTGCGGATCCATGTAGAAGAAAGGGGTCGAGGCGAGGATGCGCCGGTAGGTCCGGCCGTCGCGGAAGGCGTTCACCTTCCCGGCCGAGATCCAGTAGCGCTGGCCGAGCATGCAGCCCTTGGGAAAGCCCGAGGTGCCGGAGGTGAACTGGATGTTCAGGAGATCGTCATGCCCAACCGGCTCGGGCGGGGTGAAGGCGTCCTGCGGCGTCGATGCAAGCTCGGCCCAGTCGTGCGCCCCGCCCTCGGCCCGGCCCACGACGATCAGCCGTTGCGCGGGCAGCGCGATCAAGCCCGCGGCGTCCGCCTCGTCGAGCACGGCCCGCGTGCTGTCGTGGGTCACCACCCATTCCGCCTCGGCGACCTTCATCACATGGGCGATCTCGCGCGGCGTATAGCCGGGATTGATCGGCAGCATCACCGCTCCGATCCGCCCGAGCGCGAGCCAGGTCAGCGGAAAGGCCTCGACGTTCGGCAGCATCACCCCCACATGGGTGCCCTTGCCGATCCCGAGGGCCACGAGGCTCGCGGCCAGCCCGTTCACCCTGCGGCGCATCTCGGCGTATGTGAGGGTCTCGCCACTCTCGAAGAAGTTCCACACCACCCGGTCGCCGGCCTCCGCGGCGGCCGCGTCGATGAGCGCCCCGATATTCTCCGGCAAGGGCTCGGCCTCGATCCGGCGGCGGCGCTCCTCATAGGGCACGACGGTCTGGGCGAGGACGTCATCCTTCCACATCGCTGGACTCCAGTCAGTGGCGTGGCGATAGGGAAAGGCACCCCGCCCGCAGCGCAGGCGGGGCGCGCGAGGGTCAATGAGCGAACCAGACCGCCTTGAGGTCCGTGTATTTGTCCATCGCATGCAGCGACTTGTCCCGGCCGAAGCCCGATTGCTTGAAGCCGCCGAAGGGCACGGCGAGCGAGCCGCGGTCGAAGCAGTTGACCCAGACCACGCCCGCGCGGAGCGCCTTGGCCGCGCGATGGGCGTTCTTCACAGACCCGGTCCAGACCGCGCCCGCGAGCCCGTAGACGGTGTCATTGGCCACCGCCATCGCCTCATCGAAGCCCTTCACCGGGATGGCCGAGAGCACGGGCCCGAAGATCTCTTCCTGCGCGATCTTCATGTCGTTGCGCACACCCTCGAAGATCGTGGGCTCGATGTAGAAGCCGCCGGTCTCGGTCTTCACCCGGCCGCCGCCGAGCACGGGTCGCGCGCCGTCGGCGCGGCCGGCGTCGATATAACCCAGCACGCGGTCCATCTGCTCTTCGCTCACCATCGAGCCCATGCGGGTGGCGGTGTCGAGCGGATCGCCGGGCGCAAAGACCTTGGCCTGAGCCGCGATCTTCTCGAGGAGCTGGTCGTGGATCGTCTCGTCCACGATGAGGCGCGAGCCCGCGTTGCAGACCTGTCCGGTGTTGGCAAAGATGCCGGCCGCGATCCCGGCCGCCGCCGCGTCCAGATCGTCGCAATCCGCCAGCACCACCTGAGGCGACTTGCCCCCAAGCTCGAGCCCGATGCGCTTGATATTGGACTGACCGGAATACTGCATGAAATACTTGCCGACCTCGGTCGAGCCGGTGAAGCCCACGCAATCGACATCCATATGCAGCCCGAGCGCCTTGCCTGCGATATGACCAAGCCCCGGCACCACGTTCAGGACCCCCGGAGGCATCCCCGCCTCGATGGCGAGTTCGCCGAACTTCAGCGCGGTGAAGGGCGATTGTTCGGCGGGCTTCAGGATCACCGAATTGCCGGTGGCGAGCGCAGGCCCGAGCTTCCAGGCGGCCATCGACATCGGATAGTTCCACGGCACCACGGCCGCCACGATCCCCAGCGGCTCGCGCATGACGAGCGTCGTCATGTCATGCGCCGTGGCCGCCACCTCGCCATAGACCTTGTCGATCGCCTCGGCATACCAGGCGATGCAGGCGGCAGCGCTCACCACGTCGCCGTTGTAGGCGTTGGCGATGGGCTTGCCCACGTTGAGCGTCTCGAGCAGCGCCAGCTCCTCGCGGTGGGCAAGGATCAGCTCGGAGAAGCGCAGCAGGATGCGCCGCCGGTCGGCCGGGGCCATCCGCGACCAGACGCCTGACTCGAACGCCTTGCGCGCCGAGCGCACCGCGACATCCACATCCGCGGCATTGCACGAGGCCACATCGGTCAGCAGGCGCCCGTCGCCCGGATAGATGCAGGCGAAGGTCTCGCCCGACAGGCTGTCGACATACTGGCCGTCGATGAAGGGGCGGTTCGGAAGGGCCACGGCTTTGGCGCGGGCGTGCCAGTCGATCTCTTGCAGCATCTGGATCCTGTCGGAGGGAGTTTCGTCGCGGCCGCCTCAGACGGCGGCCGGTTCTTTCGCGGTCAGACCGTGGGCCGCGCCCACTTCGGTGATCGCCTGCCGCATGATCGCCACCATGTCGTCGATCTGCGCGCGCGAGATGATGAGCGGCGGCGAGATCACGCAGAGGTCGCCCAGCGGGCGCACGATCAGCCCCAGCTCGAAGCAGCGCTCGTCGATCTTCAGCGTGAAGGCCTTGTCCTCGGCCGTGCCGTCCGCACGGGTCGGGTCGAGCAGGCATTGCACGCAACCCACGAGGCCCACCGACCGGGTTTCCGCCACGCCCGGCAGATCGCGCAGCGAAGCGAGCGCCGCGGCGAAATGATCCGCCATCTCGCGCGCCTGATCGACGATGCCCTCGCGCTCCATCAGCTCGATGTTGGCGAGCGCCGCGGCGCAGGCCACCGGCTGGTTGCTGTAGGTGTAGCCGTTGGTGAACCAGCTTCCCCTGGCATTCTCGCCCGAGATCCGCGCCAGCACCGCCTCGGAGATCGCGAGCCCGCCGAGCGGGACGTAGCCCGAGGTCACGCCCTTGGCGAAGGTGATGATGTCCGGCACCACCCCGAACACCTTTTCCGAGGCGAACCACTCGCCGCAGCGGCCGAAGCCCGTCACCACCTCGTCCGAGATATAGAGGATGTCGTGCTTCTCGCAGATCGCCTTGAAGCGCGCGTGATAGCCCTTGGGCGGGATGATGACGCCGCCCGAGGCGAGGATCGGCTCGGCCAGGAAGGCCGCGATCGTGTCGGGGCCGAGGCTTTCGATCCGGTCCTCGAACTCCTGCACCAGATCGTCGAGGAAGGCCTCCTGGCTGCGGTTGCCCGCGTGGCGGGGGTTCGGGCTCGACAGGAAAGAGATCCGGTCCTGCTCGATGTCGAAGTTCGGCCAGTTGCCGGTGCGCCCCGTGCAGGCGGCGGTGAGCGCGGTCGAGCCGTGATAGCCGTCGTAGCGCACGATGATGCGCTTCTTCTGCGGCCGGCCCAGCACGTTGTTGTAGAATTCCGAGAAGCGCAGCGCGCTGTCCACCGCGGTCGAGCCGCCGGTGGTGAAGAAGATCCGGTTGAGATCGCCCGGCGTCAGCGTGGCGATCTTCTGGGCCAGCCGCGCCGCGGGGCTCGATGCCATGTACCAGGGCGAGGCGTAGGGCAGAACCATCGCCTGATGCGCCATGGCATCGACGATCTCGCGCCGGCCGTAGCCCACCTGCGCGCACCACATGCCCGCCGGCCCGTCGATCAGGCGGCGGCCGTCCTCGGCATAGACATAGATGCCCTCGGCATGGGTCAGCACCGGCTGCGCCGCCTTCCCGAGCTTCGCCATCTCCTGCGCCGGCAGGAGAACGTGATCCCGCATCGCCGCGCCCACCGCACCGACCGCTTTCGCCGCGTCATTCAGCGCCATCGCCGCCCCCCGTCATCCGCACCTTGCGTCATTCTCCGACGGCCCCGTGCAACCGGGCACCGCCTCCGCCGTCAGTTGTGGTCCCTCTGGCTGGACAAGTCAACATTTTTGATTGCCCAATCAATCAAAAATCTTGCGCGCCCCTTTCTGCCATGGTTAATCTGGCCGTGGCCGCCCCCGGGTCGGCCGGGATCTGGCATCCTCTGTGGCAAGATCATCGAAAGGCCCAAGGCACCATGACCACCGACCTCATCCGGCGCAGGGACATCGACCAGATCGCGCTCCTGACCCTTGCCAACCCTCCGGTCAACGCGCTCGGCCGCGCCGTCCGCCAGAAACTCGCCGCCCTGGCGTCCGAGCTGGAGGCCGACGACAGCGTGCGCGCCGTGGTGCTGACAGGCGAAGGCCGGGTCTTCGTCGGCGGCGCGGACATCGGCGAGTTCGACCGCCCGCCCGAGGAGCCGCATCTGCCCGACGTGATCGCGGCCATCGAGGCGGCGCGGAAGCCCTGGGTCGCCGCGCTGAACGGCGCCGCCCTCGGCGGCGGGGCCGAGCTGGCGCTCGGCTGCCATTACCGGATCTTCGCGAAAGAGGCCCGGCTCGGCTTGCCCGAGACTGCATTGGGCCTCATCCCCGGCGCAGGCGGCACGCAGCGCCTGCCGCGGCGGATCGGCCTCGCCCCCGCCATCGAGGTCATCACCGCGGGTCGCACCCTTTCGGCCAATGAGGCGCAGGACGCGGGCCTCGCGGACCGGATCGCGGCGGGCGATCTGATCGCCGAGGCGCAGGCCTTCGCCCGCACCCTCGACGGTCCCCTGCCCCAGCCGGCCGGCGCGGCTTCGCTCGCCGATCCCGGGCCCGCCTTCTGGGAGGAGGCCCGCGCGCGCATCGCCAAAGCGGCCCGGGGCAACCCCGCACCCGTCGCGGCGCTCGAGGCGATCCACGTGGGCGTGGCAGAGGGCTTCGCCGCCGGCCTGCGCGCCGAGCGCGAGACTTTCCTGAGGCTGCGCGGCTCGGACGAGGCCGCGGCCCTGCGCCATCTCTTCTTCGCCGAGCGTGCCGCAGTGCGCCCGGCCGCTCTCCGCGGCATCGAGCCCGCGCCCATGGCCCGCATCGGCGTGATCGGCGGCGGCACGATGGGCAGCGGCATCGCGGCCGCCATTGCCGCGGCGGGGCTCGAGGTAACGCTCGCCGAAACCGGGTCCGATGCGCTCGAGGCGGGCCTCACGCGGGTCAGGGCCATCTTCGAGGCGCAGGTGACGCGGGGGCTGACGGATCGGGCGGGCGCGGCGGACCGGCTGGCCCGCGTCAGCGGCACGGTCGGCCTCGGCCCTCTCGCGGTCTGCGATCTGGTGATCGAGGCGGTCTTTGAGGATCTCGCCGTCAAGCGGCGGGTCTTCGAAGACCTCACCCGCCTCTGCCGACCGGACGCGATCCTCGCCACAAACACGTCCTACCTCGACCCCGAGCGGATCGTGGCGGGCCTGCCCAACCCCGACCGCTTCATCGCGCTGCATTTCTTCAGCCCGGCGCAGGTGATGAAGCTCCTGGAGATCGTGCCCCTGGCCGCTACCACGTCCCGGACGCTCGCGACGGGCTTCGCGCTCGCCGCGCGGCTGGGCAAGATCCCGGTGCAGGCGGGCAACGGCGAGGGCTTCATCGGCAACCGCATCCTCAAGCGCTACCGCGCCGAAGCCGAGGCCCTTCTGTTCGCGGGCGCCAGCCCCGCCGAGGTCGATCAGGCGATGCGCGCCTTCGGCTTCGGGATGGGCCCGTTCGAGATGCAGGACATGGCCGGGCTCGACATCGCCTTCCGTGCCCGCGAGGCGGCGCGCGCACAGGGGCAGGACCTGCCCGAGGGGCCGGGCGACCGGCTGGTGCGCGCCGGCCGCCTCGGCCGGAAGTCGGGCGGCGGCTGGTACGATTACGCCCCCGAGAGCCGCCAGCCCCATCCGTCGGCCGAGGTGGCCGCGCTCATCGCCCCTCTGGTGACCCCGCGCCCCCGGCCGAGCGCCATGGAGATCGCGGAGCGGCTCATCGGCGCGATGGCCGAGGAAGGCCAGAGGATCTGCGACGAGGGCCTCGCGCAAGGCCCGGCGGACATCGATCTGGTCGAGGTCCATGGCTACGGGTTCCCGCGCCACAAGGGCGGCCCGATGTTCCACACCGCCCGCAAGGGTCCGACCCGTGCGGGAGGGCCGGCGTGCCCCGGCCCGACCAACGCCGATCCACGCAAGGGAGGAGCCGCACCGACATGACAGAGGTCTTCATCTGCGACTATATCCGCACCCCCATCGGCCGCTACGGCGGGGTGCTCTCCTCCGTCCGCGCGGACGATCTGGGGGCGGTGCCGCTGAAGGCCCTGATGGCCCGCAACGGCGCCGTGGACTGGGAGGCGGTGGACGACGTGATCTTCGGCTGCGCCAATCAGGCGGGCGACGACAACCGCAACGTGGCGCGCATGTCGGCGCTGCTGGCTGGGCTGCCGGTCGGCGTCAGCGGCACGACGATCAACCGGCTCTGCGGCTCGGGCATGGACGCCGTGCTGATCGCCGCCCGCCAGCTCGCGGCGGGCGAGGCGGAACTCGTGATCGCGGGCGGCGTCGAGAGCATGTCGCGCGCGCCCTTCGTGCTTGCCAAGGCCGGGACCGCCTTCTCGCGCACGGCCGAGATCCACGACACCACCATCGGCTGGCGCTTCGTCAATCCGGCGATGGAGGCGGCCCACGGCGTCGAGTCCATGCCGCAGACCGGGCAGAATGTCGCCGGCGATTTCGGCATCGGCCGAGAGGCGCAGGATGCGATGGCCCTCGCCTCGCAGGTGAAGGCCGCGGCGGCGCAGGCGAGCGGGCGGCTTGCGCAGGAGATCACGCCGGTCCTCGTTCCGCAGCCCAAGGGCGAGCCGATCCCGGTCGAGCGCGACGAGCATCCGCGGGCAACGACGCTCGAGGCGCTGGCAAGGCTCAAGCCGCTCTTTCCGGGCGGATCGGTCACGGCGGGCAATTCCAGCGGCGTCAACGACGGCGCGGCGGCGCTGATCCTCGCGAGCGAGGACGCGGCCCGGCGCCACGGGCTCACGCCCATCGCGCGCGTGCTGGGAGGGGCCACGGCCGGCGTCCCGCCGCGGATCATGGGCATGGGCCCCGTGCCCGCCGCGCGGAAGCTGATGGCCCGGCTCGGGCTGACGGAGGCGGAGTTCGACGTGATCGAACTGAACGAGGCCTTCGCCGCACAGGCTGTTGCGACGCTCCGGCACCTAGGCATTTCCGAGGACGATGCGCGGGTGAACCCGAACGGGGGCGCCATCGCGCTCGGTCATCCTCTGGGCATGTCGGGCGCGCGTCTCACCGGAACCGCCGCGCTCCAGCTCCAGCTCTCCGGCGGGCGCCGGTCGCTCTCGACCATGTGCGTCGGCGTGGGTCAGGGCATTGCG
The DNA here is from genome assembly GCF_021391315.1 of Cereibacter azotoformans. Classification (NCBI taxonomy): domain Bacteria; kingdom Pseudomonadati; phylum Pseudomonadota; class Alphaproteobacteria; order Rhodobacterales; family Paracoccaceae; genus Cereibacter; species Cereibacter azotoformans. Next base: position 2,759,171 of record NZ_CP090021.1, read on the forward strand.
GTGGCCCTCGAGCGGGTGTGACCGCGGTTGCAGAAGAACCGTCCCGCTTCATGGGCGCAACGGAGCCCCTCTGTCGCCTTGTCCCCAGATCCGCGCCGCGGCGCGACCGCTTTCGGTGACGACGCAGATGTGCGTCTCGTCGAGCGACACATCAAGACCCCGAAAATCCATGGCCTGAACTCCTGGGTCGATTGCGCTGGCGGACACACGGAGGCAAGCGCCTGCGGAACCTGAGAGGCGGTTCCCGTGCTTTCCCTCCAGTCACAGTCATTCGTGAGGCAGACATGGAAAAGCCGAGGCCCGACCCGCCGCCCCTGCTACTCGCCCTTGTGCCGGTCCTGCTGACACTCGGACTCCTGGCCGTTCAGTTGTTCTATTTCGGCGACTTCACCCCGCATATTCCTCTGGTCATCGGACTGGCGATCACCGGGCTTGTCGGCGTGCTGCGCGGGCAGGAATGGCTGGACATCCGCGAGGGGGTCTTCCACGTCATCCATGTCTCGATGCCCTCGCTCTCGGTGCTGATCGTGGTGGGCATGATCATCGGGGTCTGGATCGCCTCGGGAACGGTGCCGACGCTGATCTACTACGGGCTGACCATCCTGAACCCGTCGATCTTCCTCGCCGCGGCGATGATCCTCTGTTCGGTCGTCTCGCTCTCGCTGGGCACCAGCTGGGGCACGGTGGGCACGGTGGGCCTTGCGCTGATGGGTATCGGTGCAGGCTTCGGCATTCCGGCCTACTGGACGGCGGGCGCCGTCGTCTCGGGCGCGTTCTTCGGCGACAAGATCTCGCCGCTGTCCGACACGACCAACCTCGCCCCCGCAGTCACCGGAGTGAACATCTTCGATCATATCCGCAACATGCTGCCGACGACGGTGCCCGCGATGCTGATCGCGCTGGTGGCCTATCTGGCCGCCGGCTACGCGCTCATCGGATCGGACGAGGCCTCATTCGGCGCCATCGACAGGATCACCCGGGAACTTGACGCGAGGTTCGAGATCGGTCTCGTGCCGCTCTTGCCGGCGCTCGTGGTCGTGGTTCTGGCGCTGATGCGCAAGCCGCCGCTGCCGTCGTTGTTCGCAGGGGTGCTGGTGGGGGCGCTGATCGCGATCTTCCAGCAGGGCGCGGGCGTGCATGACGTCTTCACCTACGCCCAGTCAGGCTATGCCATCGACACCGGGGTGGCCGAAATAGACTCGCTGCTGAACTCGGGTGGCATCCAGTCGATGATGTGGACCATCTCGCTGATGCTGATCGCGCTCGGCTTCGGGGGCGCGCTGGAGCGCACCGGCTGCCTCGAGGCGATCATCACGGCGATCATCGCGCGCGTGAAGACCTTCGCGGCGGTGCAAAGCTCGGCCATCGCCACCGCCTTCGCCACCAATCTGGTGGCCGGAGACCCCTATATTTCCATCGCTCTGCCGGGGCGGATGTATTCGCCGCTTTACCGCGGGATGGGCTATTCCACCCTGAACCTCAGCCGCGCGGTCGAAGAGGGTGGGACGCTGATGAGCCCGCTGATCCCGTGGAACGCCGGCGGCGCCTTCGTGATCTCGGCGCTGGGGCTCGGGATCATGTCGGGCGACATCCAGAACCTGCTCTACATCCCGCTCGCCTTCGCCTGCTGGACGGCGCCGCTGATCGGTGTCTTCTACGCCTTCACCGGCTTCTTTTCTCCGCGGGCGACCGATGACGAACGGGCCGGCTGGGACAAGTCGTCCGAGGATGTCATGGATCTCGAAGATCACGCGCTCTCGGACAGCAACGCCTGACCGGCAGGCGGAAGGTTGTTCCACTGAACATCGCGGCCGCGGGGCTGTCTTCGGCCGCCTCGCGGGGCAGGCCCGGGATGGCGCGCCGGTGGATCGCCCCGTCGGGCTATTCGAGGCGCATCATCATCTGCCGGACGCGGGCCTCCAGCAGCTGCATCCTGGCCTGCGTTTCGGCAAGGTCTTCGGTCAGCCGTGCGATCGCCGCCTCTGCGTGCGCATCGTCGGGGCCGGACAGTCCTGGCCCCTCTCCGGTCAGCAGCCAGGTCAGAGACACGCCGAGGATGCCGGAAAGGATGTGGACCTGGTTGGCGCGAGGCATCGCCGCGTCCTTCTCCCAGCCGTCGTAGGTCGCGGGCGCGACGCCCAGCGCGGCCGCGGCCGCCGCCTCGGTCAGACCCGCCGCCTCGCGCGCCGCAGCCAGGCGGTCACCGAAGGTGGCGATCGCATCGCTGAACCACAGTTCGGGATCTTCCGCGTTCATGGCTTCCCCCTGGGTCCGGTCGGCGCTTGATCCGTCGGGGGACGGCCGGACGGGCGGACCATGCCCGCCAGCAGGTCGCCGATCCGCACGATCCCCAGCGGCCTGCGGCGCGGGCCGACCACAAGGGCGCGCTCGGCCCCGGCGGCCAGCATCTCGCGCGCGGCCTCCTCGAGCACGAGGCGGTCGGGCAGGGCCAGGCGCGGCGCCTCCTCCGTCTCGGCCAGCGGCGTCGCCACGGCGGAGAGGCGGATCACGCGGGCGCGGTTCACCTCATGGACGAAGGCGGCAATGTAGTCGTTCGCGGGCCGCAGCACGATGTCCTGCCCGGTGCCCACCTGCTCCAGCCGACCATCGCGCAGGATCGCGATCCGGTCGCCCAGCCGCAGCGCCTCGTCGAGGTCGTGGGTGATGAAGACGATGGTGCGGTGCAGCTCCTCCTGCAGCTCCAGCAGGATCCTCTGCATGTCCAGCCGGATCAGCGGATCGAGCGCGGAAAAGGCTTCGTCCATCAGCAGGATCTCGGCGTCGGTGGCCAGCGCCCGCGCCAGCCCCACGCGCTGCTGCATCCCGCCCGAAAGCTGCGACGGATAGCTGTTCTCGTAGCCACCGAGGCCAACGCGCGCGATCCAGCGCCGCGCTGCCCTCTCGGCCTCGGCGCGCGGAACGCCGCGGATGTCGAGCCCGTAGCGCGTGTTCTCCAGCACCGTGCGATGCGGCAGGAGCGCGAACTTCTGGAACACCATCGCGGTGCGGCTGCGGCGGAAGCCGCGCAGCTCGGCCGCGCTCATGCGGCAGACATCGGTGCCGTCAAACAGGATCTCGCCCGCCGTGGGGGCGATCAGCCCGTTGATGTGGCGGATCAGCGTGGACTTGCCCGACCCGGACAGGCCCATGATGACGGTGATCCGCCCCGGCGGGATCGACAGCGAGATGTCGGTCAGGCCCAGCACATGGCCGTGGCGGCGGTTGAGGTCGGTCTTGGTCATCCCGGCCTTCACCGCGCCGATCCAGCGCGACGGGCTGGGGCCAAAAATCTTGTAGAGGCCGCGGATCTCCAGACCCGGGCGGGTGGCGACCTCGTCCTCGTCCTCGAGGGTCGGAACCGACTGGTCAGTCATGCGCCGCCCCCCGATACTGCTGGAGCCGCTGGCCGAAGGCCTGGCTCGTGCGGTCGAAGATGATCGCGATGGCGACGAGCGCGAAGCCGTTCAGGAAGCCGAGGGTGAAGAACTGGTTGTTGATCGCCTGCAGCACGTTCTTGCCAAGGCCCCCCACGCCGACCATCGAGGCCACGACGACCATCGAAAGCGCCATCATGATGGTCTGGTTGACCCCGGTCATCAGCGCCGGCAGCGCAAGCGGCAGTTGCACGTTCCAGAGCTTCTGCCGCCCGGACGATCCGAAGGCCTCGGCCGCCTCCAGCACCTGGGCATCGACAAGCCGGATCCCGAGGTTGGTCAGCCGGATCATCGGCGGCACGGCATAGATCACCACCGCGATCATGCCGGGCACCTTGCCGATGCCGAAGATCACCACCACCGGGATCAAGTAGACGAAGCTCGGCAGCGTCTGCATGACGTCGAGCACCGGGTTGATCACGCGCTGCATCCGGTCCGAGCGTGCGGCGGCGATGCCGATCGGCAGGCCGATGACCACGGCCATCGCGGTGCAGACCGACACCATCGCCAGCGTCACCATCGTGTCCCGCCACAGGCCGAACCAGCCGATGGCGAGCATCGCCACGGCCGTGCCCGCCACGATGCGCCAGCTGCGCGAGCCGGCCCAGACGATGGCCAGCACGAGGGCCAGCACCACGATCCAGGGCGTCGAGGTGAAGGCCCGCTCCAGCGCGTTCAGCGCGATCTGCAGGGGCGCCGTGGCCGCGTCGATGGCCCCGGACCAGCTGCGCACGATGTCGCGGAAGGTGCCGTCGATGGTCCTGCGCATCAGGAGGAGGCTCTTGCCGTCCATCGCGGGAAACTGGCAGAACGCGTCGGGCAAGCCCCAGCAGGCGGATGCCATCTCGGCTCCTTTCGTATCGGATCGGAAGGGGGCCGGGCCGGTCTTGGGGGCGGCCCGGCCGTCGGATCGCCCGGCTCAGAGCGCCGCGGCGACCCGGTCGGCGGCCTCGGCCGGAAGCCAGGCACGCCACAACTCGGGGTAGGTTTCGAGGAAGTGACGCGCCGCCTCCTCGTTCGTGGCCTGGTTCTCGTCCATCCAGGCCAGCACCTCGCCCACGGTGCCGTTGCTCCACCGGCGCGCGCCGACATAGTCCATGGCCACGCCGGCCTTCTCGGCAAAGGCGGGGGTGACGACGGTAAAGACCTCGGACACCGGATAGGCGTTCACCTTGGGCTCGGCGCAGTCGGGCACCGCGGTGCAGCTGTCCCATTCGGCCTTGTCGTGGGGCACCGAAAACGGCAGGCGCACCATGTCATACTTGCCGAGGATGGCCGTCGGCGCCCAGTAATAGCCGAACCAGCCGGCCCTGCGCTCGTACGCATTGGCGATCGAGCCGTCGAGCCCCGCCGACGAGCCGGTATCAACGAGCGTGAAGCCGCGGCTCTCGGCATCGAGCGCCCGGAAGAGGTTCTCGGTCGAGATCTGGCAGTTCCAGCCGGGCGGGCAGTTGTGGACGGCGCCGACCGAGGGATCCTCGGGCGCGGGAAACAGTTCGGGACGGGCGAGCGCCGCCTCGACGCTGTCGATCTCGGGATGGGCCTCGGCCAGATAGCGCGGGATCCACCAGCCCTCGATGCCGCCTTCCTCGAGGATGGGCGCCGCGATCACCAGACGGCCCTCCTCCACGGCGGCGTCGAGCGGTGCGCGCACCGCGTTCACCCACATCTCGGGCGCCATGTCCGGCTCGCCCTTCTCGTTCATCGAGGTGAAGGTCGGCATCGTGTCGCCGGTGACCAGCTCCACGTCGCAGCCGAAGGCTTCCTCGAGGATGATCCGGTCCACCTGCGCCGCCACCCCGGCCGAGGCCCAGTTCATCTCGGCGATGCTGATCCGGCCGCACGTCTCCTGCGCCCAAGCCGGAGCGGCGAGGGCGGCAAGCGACGCGGCAAGCCAGGCGGAAGCGATGCGCTTCGTCATGGGCTTTCTCCTGTCTGCGGCGCATTCGTGACGAAGACCGGCGCGCCGCTGTCACCGGAGATCCGTTTGATTGTCCGGGCCCGAAGGGAAAGCACCAGGGAGGCGCAGGGCCACATGCCATACCGACCGCAAGGCAGCCGATGAGCCGGCGCGCAGGGCGCGCAGGTCGATCGAAACCGACACGGATGTCGTAATTGAAACATGCAGCTTCTGCAACCGCTTGCCAGAAGCTGCTTCAATAGGTCGCCTGTGCAAGATTTCGGCGACCTGACGGCGGCGCTTTGTCCCCACCCGCTCCGGCACCGCCCCTCTGGCGGCAGACGGTGCGGAACGCGACTGGATGATCGACGTGCTAGCGGGGGATGACGCTCAGGCTGCCATCGGTCTCGAGCACGACGGAGCGCGCGCCAGCCGGATCGTCCATGCCGCTCTGCCGCAGCGCCGCAAGCACCTCGTCGCGGGTCACGCGCTGGCGCTTCAGGGCCTGGTCCAGGAAGCAGCCGTCGTGCAGCAGCAGCGTCGGCTCGCTCTTGACCAGCGCCTGCACGGCCGGAACCCGGACGGCGAGCCAGGTTATGGCGTATTGCAGGCAGATCAGCAGCGCCAGCGCCGCGACCCCTTCGGCCAGCGGCACCGACCGGTTGAGCAGAACCGTCGCCAGAGTGGAGCCAAGCGCGACCGTCACGACGAAATCGAACGCGTTCATCTTGCTCAGGGTGCGCTTGCCGGAGGCCCGCAGCATCGCGATGAGCAAGCCGTAGGCGGCAATTCCGACCACAACGGTCCGCGCAAGCCCCGCCCAGCTGTCGAAGAAGATCGGTTCGTTCATCCTTGCACTCCCGCTGTTCACCGCAAGAACAACCCGCTTCTGCGGGCAATGATCCCGACGGCTCCGGTGCGGCCGCCGTCTGCCGGGCCACGGTGGCCGCGGGGATGTGGAGCACCGATGGGAACGGGGCGCATCAGGATGGCCGTGCCACCGGGGTGAAAGGCAGCGACCGGAAACCTTGTGGCAGACCCGGCCGTTGTTCCCCCGGAACGGGGCGCCAGCCCTCCTGCGCAGCGGCCCTCGGGCCGGGCGGAGGGCGCGAGACGAAAGGGCCCTTCAATGTCGTACCTGCGCTTCGCCCTGATGATCCTGACCTCGACCGTCGTGATGTTCGGGCTGATGTATCTGAACACCTATGCCTGGGAGCATGTCTTCTTCTCGGAGACCCGCGCCTGGATGGCGTTGCTCATGGGCGCCACGATGGCGGTCATCATGCTGGGCTTCATGTCGGGGATGTACCGCAACCGCACCGCGAACCTGGCGATCCTCGCGCGCGCGCGTTTGCTCGCAGCGAAGAGGATGACTCGATCCTCTGGGCGAGCCCGGAGAGCCGGGCGGCGATGAAGCTCAACGGCATCCTCATTGCGCTCGATAAGAGGCCGCAGGAGACCGGGACCGCCACCTACGCCGCGCCCGGTGTGACGATGACCCTGCGCCTGCTCGGCGACGAGGCAGGCTGGCGCGGCACCGCCGACCTCATCTTCGCTCTGGAGGACGGGCCGACGGCGGGCGCTCGGGCTGGTTCGTCTCCACGATCCGGGCCGCTTCGTCCCGGGGAACACCGCCCTGCTGTTCACGGTAGTCCCGCACCACAAGCCGACACTCCTCGATTTGCCACCTGATCCTCGGACATGGGCGGCTCGGTCTGACCCTGCGCGAACGCGGGGGCTACCGCTCGGGGTGCTCGCCGAGAGCAGCCAGTTGGGCCACCTCAAGCCTGAGCCGGTCCAGGTCCTGATGCATCTTCATCGCCTGTGCCGCGCGAGCCAGCGATTCCCGCGACAGAAGCCGGGCGGCGGCACCAAACAGGCGGGGATCGTGCGCGGCCAGCGTGGCCAGGGCTTTCTGCAGCCGGATCTGCACCTCCAGCTGGCCGGCTCCGTCGCGCGCGATCCAGCGGAAGGCGTCCTCCATCACATCCGCAGCCGCCAGCGGCACGACATGCAGACGCGGGTGACGCACCTCGGGAGTTGCCTGCAATTTGTCACTCCAGTAGGCCAGCACGCGCACGGCCGTGCCGATGACGCCGATCGCGGTGCCCGGATCATTGACCCCCGGCGAGAGCGCGCGAGACGCGATCTCCGACAGGGCGATCAGCCCGTAGCGCGGATCGGTCTCGAACCTCCGCTCCGGGCCGATCGTGAGGGTAGCCAGAAGCGCGTCGGCTGTCTCTTCGTCGAACGGTTCGGCGGCGCGAAGCACCGGCCGCTTCGGATCGACATAGGCGCCCGGCCGCACCAGAAGGTGCAGGGACAGGCGCCGGTCCTCGACGAGAGCTGCGAGCCGTTCGCCATCGACGGCCTGCACATGACCAAAGCCGCGCGGGAAGAGGTCGAAGCCGCCGCGATCCGCACTGTCCTTGCGAACGCCGCCGAAGAAGGGATCGCGGGCATGCGCAGCCAGCGCCTCCTTCACCGTCTCTTCCAGCAGGTCCGTCACCTCCGAGACGTCGCCGAGACCGGTCAGCCGGCCGATCCAGCGGATCAGGGCGAGGATGACCGCCAGGATCACGACGCAGGAGGCGAGGAACAGAACCACCCGCGAAGCGTCGTTGTAATATTCGGTCGAGAGGCCGACGAGGCCCACGATCGCAAAGATGAAGCCTCCGATGAAGGTCGAGATCGCGTTCTGCGCCGTCCGGTCCTTCATGAGCAGGGGCCGGGCCCGCGGCGTGGCCGCGCCGGCGGCCGCCTGCATCGACGAGGCCATGATCCCGAGCGAGAAGATCGCCACCGCCAGAAGCGTGTTGGCCAGGGCGTCGAGAAGATCATAGACCCCGTCGAGGCCGATGAGCTCCACAAGCTCGGGCGGAATGAACGGCGCGATGACCGGAGCCAGCAGCAGGACCGTGACGGCGACAATGGCATAGAGGGCCGGCGTGAACCACAGCGACTGACGCGCCTGGGCAAAGAGGCCTGCGGCGCGGCTCAGGAAGGCGGCCTTACCCATGATCAGCGTCGGTCGCTCGCGGTGCGGTGACCCGGTTGATCCGGGGGCCTTGCCGGAGCCGACCCTTCACGAGCGGGAGGGTCCAATCACTGCGCGTCGCCATGGGCTGCTCCGAAGGTTCCTGCCATGTCAACGGCAGGCCGGGCATGAGGTTCCTGCACAAGATCCGGGCGCGGAAGCGCCGGCTCAATGTCTCAGGGGCAGGGTGGCGGGACGCAAGCCCCTGAACCCGCGGCGGCCTCAGCCGCCGTCCTGCAGCCACGGGCCGGAACGCCCTCGGCCGGGGTGAGCACGGGCGCGCCGATGGTCACCCGTCCGGCGATGTGGCGGTCAGCCGAAGATCCTCCTCGCGCGCCTCGAGCACAAAGGCCGCCTGTTCCTCCTCGTCGAGCCCCGGCAGCATGAGATGCGCGGTCAGGGCGCCATCGGCGACGGCCGCATCCAGCGCGAGCAACTCGCCGCGCCTGAAGGCGGTGACGGTGACCTCCTGGCCTGCCCGCAGCCCCGAAACCTCGATCTGGAACCGGCCTGGGGACGTCCGCGTGACAAGCATGGTCGCGCCGTGCGCCGACGGCTGGTCTATGGCGTACCTGAGGCTCTGGCCGAACTCCGTCCCGGCAAGATGATCCGCGGCAGCATCGCCAGCCTCGGCTGCGACGGCACCGGCCTCGCGCGCGGTGTCTTCCAGAACCTCACCCGCCTGCACCAGAAGGCTGCCTTCGGTATCGTCATTGCGACCGGGAATGGCGACCGCGCCCGCATCGTGCAGCTCCGCCTCGCTGCTTGCGCCATTCGCCCGCAGGATCGCGTCCGCTGTCACGCCGCAGCGCGCGGCCAGATCGTCAAGACTGTCCGCTGTCGCGAAGGGCACGGCGGCCGGGCACTCCTGCGCGATGGACGCTCCGCCAGGACAGGCACAAAGCCAGAGGACAGTTGCAATACGTTGGATCATGATCTTCCGCTCCCGCTGGTTCCGCCGGGGATGCGGCGCGTCCCCTTCCCCAAGGTCCTGGTCCTCCGACGGGGTAACCTGCACCCTGTTCCAGAGCCCCTTGCCAGACCGCCGTCCCATTCGCGGGCTCGCGCATCCGCAAGGCCCGCCGGGAATGGATCGGCGGCAGTGGTGCTGGCCCGCCCAAGTTCATCAGCAAAGTCGCTAAGCATTTGACATCGTTCAGGCCGATTCGCCGAAAATGTGACAACACGAGCGGTGTCAGGCCGGTTTTGGCAGGCTCAGGGCGTGAAAGAGGTCGAGTTGCTCCGGGGTGGTTTTGCTCAGGCCGTGGAAGCTGCGCTTGCCGGCGTGGGCGGTGTGCTTCTGGATGCGGGCGAGGAGATCGAGCGCGGTGCGGGGGCTCGCCGCATGGCCCTTCGCCTTCAGCCGCATGCGCATGACGCGGTAGAGGACGAGCGCCAGGAAGCAGATCAGCGCGTGGGCGCGGATGCGCTCGGGCAGCCGGTGGTGGACCGGGGCGATCTCGATATCGGACTTCAGCACCCGGAAGCCGCGCTCGATGTCGGCCAGCGCATTGGTCAGCAGCGCGAGCTTGCCGTCGAAGAGTTCCGCTTCCGCAATGGCGGCCCCGTCCAGCGACCAGCTGAAGCGGTCGGCGGTGAAGTCGGCCTTGAGGAAGCGCGTCAGTTCGGCCTCGGCGACCGCGCGGGTGAACCGGCTGCAGGCACCGCGGTCGGAGGCCCGGCGGCCTCGGTCGGTCGCCCCGTCCGGCCCCGGATCCTCCACTGGAGGATCCGCCGCTGCGCGGTCCGGTCCGAACTCCTGCGCATCCCGCTTGCCAGTCATGCGCTCGGCCATGACCTCCAGTTCGGCGATGTGGGCGCGGCGTTTCTCGGCTGCTCGGCCGCGCGCAGCGGATCGTGCGCCACGATCAGGCGGTGGCCCGCGAAGCCGGCCTCGGCCAGGCCCGCCTCGTCGAACGCGAGGCCCCGGAAGGTCTCGACCAGCTCGCCGTAGCGGCGGGCGGGGACGGCCTGGATCCAAGGCGATAAACCCGAGGTTTTGGTGGCCATGGCCTGCAGGATTTCATAGGATTCGGCGCGGAACCCTGCAATTTTGGCCCGTCGCATGAAGCATCGTCCCCGTCCTCCCGAGCAGAACGACCTCTTCCGGCCGCGCCTCGTCGACATGATCGACATACGTCACGAGTTGGTCACGCTGGCGGGGCTGATCGACTGGGAGTTCTTCGAGCGCGAATGGGCCGGGTTCTTCCCGTCCACGACCGGACGGCCGGCGACCTCGCCGCGGCTGGTCGCGGGGCTGCTCTACCTGCAGCACGCGTTCCGGCTCTCGGACGAAGCCGTGGTCGCCCGCTGGGTCGAGAACCCCTACTTTCAGCATTTCACCGGCGAGACCTTCTTTCAGCATCGCCCGCCGATCGACCCGACCTCGCTCATTCGGTGGCGGAAGCGGATCGGTGAGGAAGGCGTGGAGTGGCTGCTGACAAAGACCATCGAGGCTGGTCGCAAGTCCGGCGCCGTCGATGACACGAGCCTCGACGAGATCGCCGTCGACACCACCGTCATGGAAAAGAACATCGCGCACCCGACCGACTCCCGGCTCTACGACCGGGCGCGGGCACAGCTGGTGGATCTGGCGCAGGAGGCCGGCATCGAGTTGCGCCAGAGCTACGCGCGCCTGGCGCCGCGGCTGGCGGCGCAGGTCGGCCGCTATGCTCATGCGAAGCAGTTCCGGCGCATGCGCAAGGCATTGAGAACGCTCAAGGGCTATACCGGCCGCGTGATGCGGGACATCCGGCGGCAGCTCGACGAGATCCCCGAGGGGCCGCTGCGCGAGCGGGTTCTGGACAAGCTCGTGCTGGTCTCGCGGCTGCTCCACCAGCGGCCGAAGGACCCGGGCAAGATCTATTCGCTCCATGAGCCCGAGGTCGACTGCATCTCGAAGGGCAAGGCCCGCGTCCGCTACGAGTTCGGCACCAAGGTCAGCATCGCCACCACGCTGAAGGGCGGCTTCGTGGTGGGCGCGCGCTCGCTGCCGGGCAATCCTTACGACGGCCACACTCTCGGCGAGGCGCTGGAGCAGGTGGCGATCCTCACCGGCCACCCGGCCAAACGCGCTGTCGTCGACCGCGGATACAAGGGCCACGGCGTCCAGCACACCCAGGTGCTGATCAGCGGCACCCGCCGCGGGCTGGCCCCGGCGCTGGCAAAGGCGCTGCGTCGGCGCAGCAGCATCGAACCCGAGATCGGCCACATGAAGACCGACGGAAGGCTGTCGCGCTGCTTCCTCAAAGGCGTCATTGGTGACGCCCTCTTCGCCGTCCTCTGCGGATGCGGTCACAACATCCGCAAGATCCTCGCCCATCTGAGGAAGCTTCTTGCCGCCGTCATTACCCTCGTTCTGGCGATGATCCGGCAGGAGCGCGCTCGCGGCTACAGTCACGCGGCCGCCTGATCGCGTTGTTCAGGCTGAACTCGGTAAACATCTGTTTTCGGGGTAGCGACAAAAGGTCGATAGATACATACATATCTAATCTCTTGCGTAATGGGGCTACGCGACGATTGCTACGGTAGCCGCGCGCACCCCGGCTGCTACGGCTACGATTGCCACGATCACCCATAACGCACTGTTTTTGCTGCAAAAAACGCGGCTACGATTGTAGCAAATCGCTGTGTTAACGCGGCTACGATCTGCTACGATTCCCCGGCTTGGGGTTGTCCAGCCCCGAAAAGGGCAACCGCAGGGTGCCTTTCTCGGTCCAAAAGGTCGAACGTCAAAGGGTGCATATGCCAGCCACCGAGGGGCAAGCCCTTGAATGGCATCGCATTTGCCGTGTGGTCATACCCCGCGCCTAGCCCTGTCCTAGCCTTAGCCTCGCTTCCGCAATTGCGAGGCTGGCACAACGAACGGTCGCCACTGTTCAGGCGTGAGGCCATAACCTACGACGAAAGGGGTGTCCGATGGTGCTGCCAAGCCTACTTGAACGGCCTGCGCCCAGCTAAGGGCCATGGCGACATAGGTATGGTTCCCGTCAACGATCTCGTCGCCTAGCCCCTCGGGGTGCTCGCACACAAGGATCGGCTTCGGGATTTGATTGATGGTGTAGCCCATCACCCTGTCTTGCGTGACCGTGCCGCCCTCCACCAGCCATTTCACATGCTCAGCGACAATCTGCATCTTCTGCGGCTCGATGTGCTTCTCAGCCCATTCACGCATTCGCCCAACATCAAGGTGGACCTCTTTGTCTCCCAGATTAGTCGTCGTGAAAATCTCCCGGCGGATCGTCGCCAGCACCTTCGGCTTGCCCCTGTTCGCCTTGCGTCGCTCCTGTCGGTTCATTGCCTCACCTCAACCCATCTTGAGCGGACCAAACATCCCAGATTGAACCATCGCCATATACACATGCTTCATCGCGAGAGCCGTCTCTTGGCCGACGAACAAAGACGACCGGCCCCCATGCGGTTCGCCCAGCAAATAGGGGCGCATAGTCTCCCAAGTCTCAGCCCGCTCCGACCAGCGCCAGCATGGCAACTCTTGCTCTAGCATCAGCGGAACCGCCAGACGCTTTGGTATCAGATGCCCAAGGTCCAGACCGTCGTGCCACTCACATTTGACAAGGGTTGCAGTAGTTCCAGAATTGTAGAACTCGATCTCTAGCTCTTCGGCAGTAATGCTGGCGCAGTGATGATACGGCAGCTTTGAAACGGACTCGATCACCTTGCTTGCTTTGCCGCTGCCTTGATACGGGCAGGTGATGAATCCGTGCGCGAAATAGACGGTGTGGTCCAATCCCTCGTATCCGCTTCGCGTGTTCGGCGTCGTTTCTGGATTGCGACCATCGTGATTGGCAACCAATGGGTGCCACGTGGGATACCCTTCAACAACTGGGCCCAACTGGTCAACAATATCCAAGAGAGCAGCTTCCGCCTTCTGGCGATGCGCCGGATCGAATGTTCTAGGGATCAGGTAGTTCCTAGCTCGCTCGTAGCCGTTATTCGCAGCCTCATCAGCCCTGAATGCCACATCGCCCTCCATGATTTTCCGCCGACACGCATCATACATAGATCACACGCATGATATGTCAATACTATGCGCGAAAATATTAAAAAATGCGCGACACCGCTCGCTGTAGAGCGTCAACCTTCTTGGCCGTGACCGACAACCAGGATGGCCGGTTTTGACCGCTGCGGTCGTTGGTGTTACTCGGCGCTGATCTCCCTAAGCTTGTCGTTGATGTTGTCGGTGGCTTCGACGCCGATGTTGTCGCTGGAGGCTGTCGGCGCAGCGACAGGCTCGGAGGATCGGCGTCGTGCGGCGGCGCGGCGGCGGAAGCTCTCGCCGTTCATCTCGAGGATGGTGGCGTGGTGAACCAGCCGGTCGATGGCGGCGACGGTCATGGCCTGATCGGGGAAGACGCGGTTCCAGGCGCTGAACGGCTGGTTGGCGGCGATGGCGAGGCTTCGCGTCTCGTAGCGCCGGGCGATGAGCTCGAAGAGCACCGAGCTCTCGGCCTGGTCCTTCTGGGCGTAGGTGATGTCGTCGAGAATGATCAGGTCGAACTTGTCGAGCTTCGCGAGTGCGGCCTCGAGGACCAGATCGCGGCGGGCGGCCTGCAGCCTCTGCACGATGTCGGTGGTGGGGGTGTAGAGGACGCGCTTGCCGGCCTCGACGAGAGCATGGCCGATGGCACAGAGAACGTGGCTCTTGCCGGCGCCCGAGTTGCCGATGGCGATGAGATTGGCGCCGGTCTCAACCCAATCCCCGGCGGCCAGCGCCTCGATGCGGGCCCGGGTCACGCCGGGCAGTGCCTTGAAGTCGAGCGTTGCCAGCGTCTTGCCGCCGGGGAGTTCGGACTGCTGCAGATGGCGCTGGATGCGGCGGGCATCGCGATCGGCGAGCTCGACCTCGGCCAAAGCTGCGAGGAAGCGCGACGCGGGCCAGCCCTCGGCGTCGGCGCGGTCTGCGAGCATCGTCCAGTGGCGCTGGATGCTGGGCAGGCGGAGAGCCGTGAGCATGGCGGGCAACGCATGCACATCGACGGGGCGCGGGGCAGCGGCGGTCATGCGCGCGCCTCCAGCAGTTCGTCGAAGCGGGCGAGATCGGTGAGGTTGACGGGCGTGTCGTCGGGCAGCTCGCGCCGGCGCGGCTCCAGCTTACTCCTTAGCGCATGGGCTTCGGGCAATTCGCCATGACCGAGGGTCTGGGCAATCAGCGCGGCCAGTTCAGCCTCACAGCCCTCCTCATGGGCGAGCCACAGCAGATCGACCATGCGACGGCAGGCGTCGCGACGCGGCAAGGCGGCGGACAACGCGACCCAGGCCTCGGCGTATTCCGATCGCGGGAACAGGCCGTCGCGGTAAACGGAACCGGCCAGCGCCTGCGGCTTGCGGCGCAGGGCGTGGATGACATGGCGATAGTTGACGCAGTGGACGCGGGTGCCGTCATCGCGGCCGCGACGGCGGGGGTGCGTGACGACAGGGGTCGCTCCGAGAAAGGCCTCGATCCGGTCGTCGTAGACATGGACCCGTTTCGCCGGAGGCGAACCTCCGGTTCGACCGCTTGCCGATCAGTTGGGAGGGCGCCGAGTAGAAGACCTGGTGGACCAGGAAGCCCCCGGTCTTCGTGACCCGCGCGACCACCTCGGTGAAGTCGGTGGTGCGCCGGGCCGGCAGCGGCCTGAGCGCCGCCATCTCAATGCGCACCGCGGACTCGCGCCGGCGGTTGCGTCGAGCAACCAGTTCATCGACGAAGCGGCGCCAGCTGGCGAGATCGGCGAAGTCGCGGGAGCCGCGCAGGATCAGGGCCTGATCAAGGGCGACCTTCAGGTGGTTGTTGTGGGCCTCGACAGATCCATTCTCGTGCGCCTCGCCCGGATTGTTGCGGCTGGCGAGCATGCCGTAGTGGGCGCAGAAGGCGTCATAGCGCTTGGTGACGTCCGCCGCGGCCTCGGCATCGAGGTTCCGATAAGCTGCGGACAGGCTGTCGGTGCGATGCTCGCCAGGCACTCCGCCAAGGGTCCAGAGCGCGTTCTGGAGGTTCTCGGCCAGCGCCGGGAAGCTCTCGCCGCCCAGCACCACGGCGGCATGTTCCCAGCCGCTGTAGGCCAGGACGAAGTGGTAGAGGCGCTGCTCAAGCGGCTGCCCCGCGATCGTCACGCAGAGTTCGTTCGCATCGGTGAAGTCCGACAGCGCCATCCGGCCGGGTTCCGGCGTCTGGCGGAAGATCACGTCGCGCTCGGGTCCGTTCAGGGCACGCCAGTCGCGGACGCGCCGCTCGAGCGTCCGGCGCACGCGGTCGTCGGGGAAGGCCTCCGGATCGCTCGTCTGAAGGTGCCGCAACAGGGTGACGGCCTGAACGGCTGGATCACGCGCGAGGATCGGCAGCAGCACCGGTTCCCACACCGCCTCGAGCGGGTCGGGCACGGTGCGGCCCCGGGGGGCCGGACGTTGCGATGGAAGGCGCGGATCGGCATCGATGCGGCGGGCGGTGCGTTCGCTGAAGCCGGCGCGGGCGGCGGCGACACGCTGGCTGTGCTGGAGACGGTCGGTCATGTAGACTCTCACTTGCTGGTCGGTGACGGGTTTGCCCGGCACGGTCGGATCTCCGTTTGGTAGCAGAGACCTCGACCCTACCGGCCCGCAGCGGCCAGCACCTACCCTTCTCCCCCGAAACGAGGGCCAGCCGCTGGGTTCAGCCTCCGGGACGGGCTACGCCCGTCCTCCGGCTGAACCCAGCGGCCAACTTGCCTGACGGTTTCGGCCAACTTGGTTGTCGCTCATCAGCTCGCGCATGGTTCCGCTCAGAACGCGGGGCAGAGTAACACCCCGCCCGGCCGCAATGCCGATCTAGCCGAGCGCTGCGGGCGGTTGCCCCCTATGGGGCGAGCAGGCGTTTGTGAGAGTTGGCTCGCAGCTCGGGACCGACCTTCAGACCCAGAATATGGGGCGCGCGGCAGCTAAGTTACTGATCGCATTGCGGACTTTCGCAGGGATCAGTTACCCTTGCAGCACATAGCAAGCCTTATCAGGGTGGATCAGAGAAAATGGCAGTCGATCTTGGAATGGGTGTGGACACGCGGATCACCGCTTCGCTCCACCCGCAAAGCGTTGCGTCGCTGGACGAATATGATTCCGAAACGGAAGGTGAACTGCAACAGGTCGTGCAGGCGTTCACTTCGGTCTATGAGGGTATCGGCAAGGTGCTGGACGTGCGCGACGTTGCTGCTGGCAACACCGCGTGGAACGAGGACATGCGGACGATCAAGGTCCAGGAGATGGCGGATCGTGCGTTCGCCAAGTTCGCGCCGCAGCTCGACAAGGTTTACCACAACATGCGGGCCGGGGCTGAGTTGATTGAAAAGCAGCTCTCCGCCCCAATGGAAGCGCGCGCCGCACACACCATCAGCACGCAGATCCGCGACCATGTGAAGGGTCTGGCAGAGCGGCAGGGCACCAGCACGGCAGACAAGCGCCCCGGCCAAAGCGCCCTTGGGTTCGTGCAAGCTGCCATCCAGAAGGGTGACGAGCTTACAGTTTCCGCCGTTTTGGGAGCCCCGGCATATTTGTCAGGCTTGACCGACGAAATGCAGGCCGTGCTGCGCCGCCTGTGGAACGAGAAGGCCAACCCCACCGCCAGCAAGCGTCTGCGGGCCATGCGTGCCGCGATGGACCTGATCCAAGACCGTGCGCCGCTGATCCACAAGGAAATGGAGCGGGTCGTCGGCAAGTCGCCCGCCTACGCCAAGATGCTCCGCGACAAGCACAACGCCGCTGAGAAGGCCCTCGGGGGCATCTGAACCTCGGGATTTGATAAGCAAGGGTCTTCGGATGAATGAAGTAGTTCAGCAGCCTGCTTGGATGGAAGGGTTCGTGCCGGGTAAGAACCCCGGCAACCCGAACTGGAAGAAGGGTGTGAGCGGCAACCCCGCGGGCAGGCCAAAGGGTGCCGCTGCCAGCAAGCGTGAACGCATCGCGCGGGCATTGAACGATGACGGCCCGGACGTGGTGCGTGTGGTCATCGACAGGGCGCTTGAGGGTGACATGACCGCCGCTGGGCTGGTGTTGTCCCGCCTCATGCCGCCCGTCAAGGCGCAGTCCGAACCCGTCCAGTTCAGCCTCGACCCCGAACTGCCTATCGGCAAGCAGATCGAGGCCGTGCTTGGCGCGGTAGCGGCTGGCGAGGTGCCGCCCGATGTGGGGCAGCAGATCATCGCAATGATCGGCACGCTGAGCAACGTCCGCAAGAACGAAGAACTGGAACAGCGCATCATCCAGCTTGAAGCGAAGGAGGTGAACTGAATGTCAGTCATCAAGACCGAGCGGAACCATGTCTATGCCTACGAGCCGTTGCCCGAGGACAGCTTTGTGCTGACCTACCTGCGCGGCCCGACCGAACGGCACCTGCTCAGCACGCGGGGCATCGACGCCTATCAGGCGGCGGTGGATTGGGCTGTGGGGATTGCCGACCAGATGGCGCACCCCCTCGTCCTCGTGCCCATCACCTTTGCCGAATACGCTGCGGCGAACAGTGAGCGGATGGAAAGCTGGCTGGCGCAACTGGACGACCAGCAACGGGGCAGGCTGCGCCGTGAAGCTGTCGCCGCGATGCTGGAAGTGATGCGCGACTGCCCGGACCCCGAGGTGCGGGCCGACGCAATGAACGTCCTCAAGACAATGAAGGTGATCTGACATGAAAGCTGATGAAGACGATCTGCGCGGCCAAGCGAAGCGCAACCGCGAGAACGAAGCGCAACGCGACGCACTGGACGCCATCCAGAAGCGCCGTGAGGAAGATGCGCTGGTGTCCGAGGTGCGCGGCGAGATGGAGTTTGCCCGGTGCCTCGGTGCAGCCCCGTCGCTGGTGGCAGCGTTCGAGAAGCTGAAAGGTGAAGGCCGTGGCTAAGGGTGACCACAGCAAGCCGCAGCCCAGCGTCAAGCAGGTGGCGCGTGCCGTGGACCGCGTGTTCGCGGCACAGGAGCAGCGCGAGGCAGAGGCGCGGCTTCTGGTGCAGATGCAGCGCACCATCAAGGCCCTGCGCCCCCGTTGGCTCAAGGGCGAGGGGCGTGCCTGATGGCGGGTGTGCGCGGCATGTTGCAGCGGGTTGCTAAGCTGGAGGCTGCTCGCACCTCGAAGCCATCGCCCATCGAAGCCATCTACGGGTCGGTTGATGCGTTCGCGGCTGAGTGCATGGCCGGGGTTGAGGCGGGCAAGCTGTGTCCGGTTGACATGCCTGTGGTCATCGAATGCCTCCGGCGGTGGCACCGCGACGGAGACTATGGCGTGCGCCACACGGTCGGCAACGGAGTATGGAACCGCGCATGATATACGATTCCTCGGGCTAGGGGTGGCTCGGGGTTACGGCGCCAGCGGAGCCCATGACGCTGGTGACGGAGCGCCCTCGCGCCAATCGGTGCGGGGGCGCTTTTATCACCTACCCTATCTCGTTGAATGAATGCGCCTAACATGGCAGAGATAGCGGGCGGCGCAGCCAATTCTGCCCGTGGGGCGTGGAATCCCCTTGATGCGTAGCTCGGTCGAATTTTCGGCCGGGTGACCGTTGCGTATGTCCAAGCACTCGCTAAAGGCAGCGGTGCCTCGGGCTACGCACGAGGATTCCAACACCCGGCTTTGATCCGGGCAGCCTCTCACTGAGTTAGAGGCTGCGCTATGTCTGAGCAGAACGATCCGCCGATACGGCACCAGATGACGGGCAATTCCGGGCTGAACTATGCCGCGTGGCAGCTCTCACGCCGGGGCTGGCGCATCATGCCGACGATACGGAATGCGAGGGGGTCCGATCTAATCGTCACCGATGCGGACGAGACGCATTTCTTCGGGGTCCAGTCCAAGGCGCTGAGCAAGCGACACGCCGTGCCCTTAGGCACCGACCTTCGCAGTCTGCGGTCTGATTGGTGGATCATTACCGTTCATGCGAACAGCGATACCCCTGCCTGCTATGTTCTGCGGCTCGAGGATGTTCGTGCCCTTGCGACCCAGGACCGGAATGGCGGTCGCTGGTGGCTTGAACCGCGGGCATATGACCGGGACGAGTTTCGTGAGGCATGGCACCGGCTGGTGCTGGACCCGCCGCAGTCGGTGCCTGCGGGCGGCTAGTTGCGCGCTAGTTCGCTTGCCGCAATGCAAAACAGCACCCCGAGGAGTGCCGTGTAATGTGCTGTTAATGCTGCAATTTTTTGGTTGCGGGGGCAGGATTTGAACCTGCGGCCTTCAGGTTATGAGCCTGACGAGCTACCGGGCTGCTCCACCCCGCGGCCGTTTTGCGTCGTTTGTATTTTGACGCGGTTGATTTTGATCGTTCTGGAGATTTTCGTTTCTTATCAGGTCTGGCGGCGACCTACTCTCCCACGTCTTGAGACGCAGTACCATTGGCGCGACGGCACTTAACGGCCGAGTTCGGGATGGGATCGGGTGTTTTGCTCGTGCTATGGCCACCAGACCGGAGAAGAAACGACAACACCAGGCTTATGCTTGTTCCAGGTCGTGCTGCTTCTGATCTGGGGTAGAGCGGAGGCTTTTTGAGCCTTGCTGTTACCGGTTCAGATCAAGCCAATCGGGCAATTAGTACCAGTCAGCTGAACGCATTGCTGCGCTTACACCTCTGGCCTATCGACGTGGTGGTCTTCCACGGCCCTCAAGGGAGACCTTGTTTTGAAGGGGGCTTCCCGCTTAGATGCCTTCAGCGGTTATCCTGTCCGAACATAGCTACCCAGCACTGCCGTTGGCACGACAACTGGTCCACCAGTGGTTCGTTCACCCCGGTCCTCTCGTACTAGGGGCAACTCTTCTCAAGTCTCCTACACCCACGGCAGATAGGGACCGAACTGTCTCACGACGTTCTAAACCCAGCTCACGTACCTCTTTAAATGGCGAACAGCCATACCCTTGGGACCTGCTCCAGCCCCAGGATGAGATGAGCCGACATCGAGGTGCCAAACGATGCCGTCGATATGGACTCTTGGGCATCATCAGCCTGTTATCCCCAGAGTACCTTTTATCCGTTGAGCGATGGCCCTTCCACTCGGGACCACCGGATCACTATGGCCGACTTTCGTCTCTGCTCGACTTGTCAGTCTTGCAGTCAGGCGGGCTTCTGCCATTGCACTCGACGACCGATTTCCGACCGGTCTGAGCCCACCATCGCGCGCCTCCGTTACTGTTTGGGAGGCGACCGCCCCAGTCAAACTACCCACCACGCAGGGTCCCGGATCCAGGTAATGGACCGCGGTTAGACATCAAGAATGCGAAGGGTGGTATCTCAAGGTTGGCTCCACGGGAACTGGCGTCCCCGTTTCGATGCCTACCACCTATCCTGCACATCACATTCCTGATGCCAGTGCGAAGCTATAGTAAAGGTTCATGGGGTCTTTCCGTCTAACCGCGGGAAGTGTGCATCTTGACACACAGTTCAATTTCGCTGAGTCCACATCAGAGACAGCGGGGAGATCGTTACGCCATTCGTGCAGGTCGGAACTTACCCGACA